>OY730475.1:0-2251689 GCA_963422715.1 Dehalococcoidia bacterium
TCGCAAAAGATAAGTCGTCCACCGCAACCGTGACATTCGACCGGTTGAAGAAGCCACCGCCGAAGATCTTGGTGACGTTCTGTAGCTCTAGCAGATTAGGCATCACTTTCCTCCGTCATCTCCACTTCATCGTCAAACAGATGGCAGGCGACCCAGCGATTATGGCCCACATCGATGAATCGTGGATCAATGCGTTGACATGCCTCTTGAGCCGATGGGCATCTGGGCGCGAATACGCATCCCTCGGGAAGATTCACCAGTGGCGGCGGAATACCGGGTATGCCTTCTAATCTTTCGCGTTTGAACTCCAGATCAGGAACGCTGTTGATGAGTAGCTTAGTGTAAGGGTGCTTAGGATCATTCAGTATCTGATCGACTGTTCCGATGTCAACCATCTTGCCGGCGTACATGACACCGATGCGGTCTGCGAACTGCGCGACCAGTCCCATATCGTGGCCGATCAGGATAACGGCGGCTCCGGTGTCGCGCTGAACCTTGCTCAGCGTGGTCATCACCTGTCGCTGCACTACTACGTCCAGCGCACTTGTGGGTTCGTCAGCAACGATAACTTTAGGGTTCATGCTGGTCCCGGTGGCAATTGCCACTCTCTGCTTCATGCCGCCGCTGAGCTCATGCGGATACATGCGGGCCACTGAAGCTCTTAATCCTACTCGGGCGAGAAGATTGCGCACATGCTCACGCAGGTTCTGTCTGGTATCTCGAATCCCATGGTCTTCCAAACCGTCGATGATCTGATCTTCGATCCGCATCACCGGGTTAAGCGCATTCATAGCCGATTGAGTGACTAAAGCGATTTGTGCCAACCGCGCCAAACGCATCTCTTCATCGCTGAGCTGCACTAGATCTACACCGTCTAGCAACGCCTGCCCGCCGTCTATATACCCGGGAGACTTGGTGAGACGCATCAACGCCATGCCTAGTGTTGTCTTGCCACATCCCGATTCGCCCACCAGCGCCAGCCGCTCTCCTGGTTGCAGAGTAAAGGTGATGCCATCTACAGCTTTGACGATGCCGGCTTCGGAATCGTAATAGACTCGCAGGTCGCGCACGTCCATAGCCGGCAATTCTGATTTGCCGGAATTATGCGCGGTGAGCTCCGCGACCTTGGACGGCACGTTGAAGACGGCGCTATCGGAAACTTGGCTCAGGTTTCGCATCACTTAACGCACCGTATCTCGCGGCCTAGACTCGTCGGCGCAAACGCGGATTGGCCCATTCATCCATGCCCCTCGAGATAAGGAAAAGCCCCATGAACAGGATGACGATCACCACAATCGGAGGCGACCACCACCACCACCATCCGTTGATCAGTGAGCCGTACCAGATGTTGTGATAGATCATCATGCCCAAAGTGTTAGATGAGAAATCTCCCAGCCCTAGCACCTCCAATCCTACAGATGCCAAGATGGCGGATGAAACTGCAAAGACGAAATTGGCGACTATGAACGGCATCAGGTTCGGTATCATCTCCCGCACTATGACTTCTGGGCCGGTCATCCCTGACAGTCTTGCCAATTCCACATACGATCTTTGCTTCATCACCAGCACCTGGGAGCGGATAGTGCGGGTAGGTCCCAACCAAGCGAGCAAGGCGATGATAAGAGCCAATTGGATAAAGGTCATCTCTCCACCTCCAGCATCACGCCAGGCGATGGTGATGATGATGAGAATCAGTATTCCAGGTATCGTTTGTAACGTATCAACGACAAACCTGATGAATCCATCGATGAAGCCGCCGTAGTAGCCGGCGACGAACGCCAACAGCGTGCCCACCACGGTGCCGATAGATCCTGCGATCAGGCCGATCATGATGGTTTGCGGGATGCCTTCGGCGAATGAAGCTAAGATGTCTTTACCCAGACGGTCAGTGCCCAGAAGGTGTTGGCGAGGCTGAGCGTGATCAAGGGGAGGCGTGTTCGCGAAGCACTTCTCTCTGGGGTTTTCCGTGGTGTAGCATGGATGCGGATTCGCAAACGAAGGCCTTTTACTGGGCGGGGCAAAAGCCAGATCCTCAGCATCCGCGGGCGAAGTGACGATCGTGCCGAAGCTCCAGAAGATGACGAGGACGGCGAGCATCACTATGCCGCCGATGATCGATGGATTGCGCTTCATGTAGCGCATCAAAGACGCGGTCCGAGCCGCCCATCCTTCAGGGGAAGTTCTGGATAGCGGACTAACTGCTGTCTCTGTGGTAGTCATTTTTATGGGACCCGTCTCAAGCAGGGTTATAGCTGATACGGGGATCGATCAGTGGGTATATCACATCAATGATGAGCATGGCGAATGCGATGGCTAGAACTAGCATGAAGACGATCCCCTGCACTAGAAAATAATCAAAGCCAGATATGGCATCATAGAGAGCGAGTCCGATGCCGGGATAGGAGAAAACCCTCTCCACTAGTATGGCGCCTGAGACCACATGTGGCAGAGTAAGCGCCAACCCGGTCATCTGCGGCAGAACGGCGTTTCGGACGGCATATCGGAAGAACATTCGGATTCTAGTCAAACCCTTCGCTTCCGCCTGCAACATATAATCTTCGCCTTGCATAGTGATCATCATGGATCGCATGCCTAAAGCCCAGAATCCTACAGATGCCAAGATTATGGATAAGGCTGGCAACAGCGCGTGCTTCATTACTTCGAGCAGGAAACCGATATCAGTCCAATCCGGGAGCGATGTCGGCGCAAAGTTACCTCCGAGAGGCAGCCAGGCCAGTTCATTCGCGAAGATCCAGATGAGAACTAGACCCAGCAGGTAGTACGGCACCGCCGCAAGAAGGAAGAAGGGAGGAAATATTATCTCAAACGCGGTCCGTGGACCGTAAGGCCAAGCTAGCAATGCTCCGCCTACGATGCCGATGGCGAAGGTAAGAAGCGTGGATGTGAGAAGCAGTCCGATTGACCAGGGCAAGGTTTGAGCCACCATGGTAGATACTCGAGCCGGATATTGAGTGATTGAGTAGCCAAGGTCGAGGCGGGCTATATCGGACAGATAGTTAAAGTATTGGACCAACACCGGCTTGTCTAAGCCAAACTTATCGTTGTAGGTCTCTCTCAGCGCTCTGAAATCTTCTTGACGGGTGCCGACTCCTTCCGATTCCAGCATTCGAAGACGGTTTGCTATCGGATCCTGGCCTGTGAATCTGGGTAGAAAGAAGTTAAGGGACGTAGCCACAAAAATGACGGCTAGAAACATCCCAAGGCGTTTGGCCAGATATTCTATTGTCATTTCAGATCAGCTTCGCGGTGGATTTTTATTCTGCATCCTGCTTGTCGCCAATGCCACGGTCGGGCGGGCAGGCATGATATTTAGGATACAGGCGTGTACCTGCCGCAACCCCTCTTTGGTCATAGCGTCAAATGAGGACGCGTCGAGGAGTTGCGGCTGCGTACGGTTAGCGGGATTGAGGTTTCTCACTAACGGGGCTGTTTTCACTCTGCGTTTGTGGGCTCCAGCTTGCTCAAGATGTACGGGAATCCAGTGTGAGGGTGAATCCCGTTCATGTATGGCGTGTAGCCGGGCGCGTTAGCGGGCCAATTCGTCCAATAGTGCTCGTTGCGAGCGACACGGTTGAAGAACTCAAAGATTGGAACTGCAGGCATATCCTTAATCCAGATCTGCAACGCGTTACGAGTCAATTCAAGTACCTTCTCTTCATCAGGCTCTTCAGCCATCAAAGCTACCGCGGCCTCAAAATCAGAGTTGTCATAGGACCATTTGTTTTCGCCAGTATAGAGCAACAAGGTGCGATAGATATCGCCGGACTGTGATCCATTGTTTCCACTCATAGAACACTCATAATCTCCTCCGGGAACGATTCGTGACCACACATCGGGCGGCTGCGACCATGAGGATTCAATGCCGTGCTGATTCAGCACCGCGGCCATAACCGGACCTAGGTCTGTGAAGTGTGCCGGGCCGATGATGTTGCATTTGATGGTATCGCCACTGCTATCAGCCCAGACGCCGTCAGAGTTCTTTGAGTACCCAGCGGCCGTTAGCAATGCATCTCCGCCCTCTTTATCGTACTCGCCGAGCACGAACTCTTGCGCGAGCGGCTCCATCGCCTCATTCACGTGTTTCAACCCGGCGTATTGAGGCCAGGGCCATTTGTTGGGACGTCCCTTATTCAAATATGCCTGCGCATTCACTCTATCGCGGTCGATGTACTTGCTTATAGCCCAACGAACATCGGCGTTGTCGAGATGATTCTCAGAATTGTTTATGTGCAGCTGAATCGGCCACCAAGACACCATTCCATACTCGCCCTCGGGATCGCGTCCTGTATAGGTGCTGGCGTCTGGATTTTCTCGCAGTATCGTCTCAATAGTGTCCACTCGCAAATCATGCGTCTCGTCGATCTCGTTAGTGATCAAAGCTTGTGCCTGTCCGGTATCATCGTCGATGTTGTACAGAACGTATCGTTGCACCTGTGGAAGAGGCGCGAAATCAGTAGCGCATCCCCACCATCCGTCGCAATTCTTCACGCGGTCCAAGACGCGGCGGAAGCTGTCTGAATATGAGAGGCGCCAGGGGCCAGTAGTGATCGGTCCCATACCGTTGTTATAGGCATCGTACTCGGCCCAGTTCTGGTCCTTCCATACGTGCTCGGGCACTATGTAGGTGCCGGAATCGCCTTTGTAGATAACTACTTCCGCATGGAATCTAGGAGCCGGAAAGTTGAAGTGAACAGTGACCGTCAGATCGTCTACTACTTCAGCTTCTTTCACGAACGTCTGGAACACTCCGCCGCCACGCACATCACCGCCTAGAGTCGCCAAACTGTTGAAAGTATACGCCACGTCGGCAGAATCGAACTCTTCCCCATCACTCCAAATCACGCCGTCTCTCAAAGTATAGGTGAGTTGTGTGGCATCTTCGTTGTATGAGAAGCCAGTTGCTAGCCAGGGGTAAGAGTTTCCGTTGAGGCTGTCAGAGTAGAAGAGCGGCTCGTGGAAGAAAGCTACTCCCTTCTGGTGGGTGCCGCCCAGCGCGTAGGGGCTCCATATCTTCGGATTCACACCACCGCCAAAGCGCGTTCCGGTAACCATAGTGCGGTTTCTAGGAACACCGGATACAACTTCTACCTCTCTTTCCACAACCACTTCTTTCTCAACCTCAACCGTCTGCACCACTTCCTTCTCAACCTCGACGATCCTCTCGGTTTCAATCACGACCGTCTGGACCACTTCCTTTTCAACGATCTTCTCGGTTGGAACTTCGACGGTCTGGAGGACCGGAACTTCCTCACGAACTATCTTTTCCACGACCACGGTCTCAACCACGGTCTCGGTGGTTCCACATGCAATTACTACAGCAACCACTGTGGAAAGCATCAGTAGCAAACCGGCGCCTCGCAAGGCAGAAAATCTTGGCTTCATTTAATTCCCCCTATATGTAATGGAAAACAATCAACTTTTGTAAAGGACGCATCGCTGGATTCTGATGAACGAATCCAGCGATGCTGTATGACTTGAAAACGAACACGCAAGCTTTGAATCTAGCGCTAAAACTGGTTAATGGCAAATGCAGATCAATGCAATCTTGCGCAACGATGGCGTGTCTTCAACGCCTAAGACATCATCGCATCCTCAAAAGAACTCAAGTGTGTTTAGAATGATACGCACCGTGGCATCAAAATCACTTAGCGCGGGCAATTTAATAATAGTTTTTCAGGGAGCTGATTTTGGCGCGCAGAAAATTTCTAGGGTTAGTCGATCAGCTGGAGCCATTGACTTACGGACAGCCCGGCGAACGCACCTTCAATATCACTGCCCAGAGTCAGTACGGTACCGGTGTTACCTGGCTGGAAAAAGAACAGCTGTACAGCATATCCGACTCGCTAGGCAGTGCAATCAGCCTGCTCGAAATCGCACCAGATCCGACCGCGGATGCCGGCCAAGCAGTCAAGCCAGACGAAGACGATCCCAGCGATTATGTAGAGTTCAAGGCTTGGCAGATCTCGTTGCAGTATGACGAACAACACCAGATATTCTTGTTCACCGCTGCGGGACCAGATCCGGATGCAACAGAGGACGAACAGTCTGAAAACCCGAACGCCATCATATTGCATTTCGGCTTCTCATATCAGCAAGCGGGCCAGCTTGCCGCGAGAGGGATGGAGATAGTTGCGGCCGGACGCCCGATATGCCCATATTGTGGGATCCCGATCGAAGACGTAGAAGATCACAAGTGCCGTCGTCGCAATGGGCATCATGCCGAAGAGGCGCGTGCCATTCTAGATGCGCTTGACGGAACCGATGAAGAATAGTGAAGCTTCATACCTCGACTGTAAACGGTGAATGTAATTTTGAGCATTGAGCATCGCCGATGAGAAATGCTGCAGATTCCAAGCAAGAGCGTGACGCGCATAGACAGCATTTAGCCGAGTGGCCCATTTCAGGAATAGGGCTACACCCGGGCGGATCGAACTATGTCTTCGTGGTGCGATTGGAGTGCGACGAAGAAGAAGTGTATGGAATCTACAAACCGGCCTCGGGCGAGCGACCGTTGCGTGATTTCCCATATGGAACCTTGCACAATCGTGAATGGTGCGCAGCGCTGATCTCTGAAGCGCTGGGATGGCCGGCAGTACCGCCGACTGTGGTGCGAGATGGCCCTCATGGCATCGGCAGTGTGCAACTCTTCATCGATGCCGACTTTTCTATGAACTACTTCAACCTCCGTGATGATCGGCTAGAAGATTTCGCGCCCATTGCAATGTTCGACGTATTTGTAAACAATGCTGATCGCAAAGGCGGCGCTTGTCTATTAGACCCGCAGGGCACGATATGGGCTGTAGATCACGGGCTGACCTTCAACCCGATGGCGCGGCGGCGCACCGTGATGTTCGAGTTCAATGGGGCCGATTATCCGCGCGAATTGATCCCTGATCTGAAGCGGGTGGTAAGCATGCTCGCAGAAAAGGAATCAGAGTTGCACTGCACTGTATCAGAATTTTTAGACCGAAATGAGCTTGACGCTCTGCTTCGGCGCGGTGAAGAGATGCTGACGAGCAAGAAGTTCCCATTGCTGGATCCGAACTGGAACGTGCCATGGCCGATGATATGAAGACGTTCAGCATCACAGAAGCGAGGCGCGCCGCACTCACCGCGCAAGGATTTACCATGCCGCGGGGAACTGAACAACCGCGCGGGATAAACGATCTGGAACGAGTCTTTTCCAGAATAAAGATCGTGCAGATAGATCCTATAAACGTGCTGGTGCGGGCGCAATATATGCCCTTCTTTTCCCGGCTGGGCGCTTATCCTCGCGAATTGTTAGATGAGTTGGCATACGTCAAACGTGGCTTGTATGAACATTTCGCGCATGTGGCATCATATCTGCCCATGCAGCATCTGCCGCTGATGCGCCATCGGATGGTAAGTTGGAAGCCAAACCCGCACTGGCGAAAAATGATGGCTGAGCATGCGGGCATAGAAGAGAAAATCATGAACGATATTCGCACGCGCGGACCGCTCAGCGTTTCGGACCTTGAATACAGCGGCAAGCGGTATGGTCGTTGGGGCTTCTCAGTTGGCAAACTGGTGCTAGAAGCAAAACTGATGGCCGGAGAACTCGCAGTTTCTGATCGGGTGAATGGCGCGCGCCGTTACGATTCAATCCACCGAGTAGCGCCGAAAGCACTGCTTGACGAGCCACTTACACCAAGGGATGATGCGCGCCGTGTGATGTTCAAGTTAGCGACTGATGCTCTCGGCATTGGGACGGTTGCAGATATAGCCGATTACTATCGCATCAAGCGTTCCGAAGCCGCTCCTGTAATCACGGATATGGCTGCACGCGGAGAGTTGGAGCAGGTGAAAATCGACGGATCAAAGAGTAGCTTCTACGCCATGCCGGGGATAGATGCACCATCAAACCCGATCCGTGCTCGCGCGTTGCTCTCCCCTTTCGATCCCTTAGTGTGGTTCCGCGAGCGATGCGACTGGCTGTTCAACTTTTTCTATCGCATCGAGATCTACACCCCGGTCAAACGTCGTCAATACGGTTACTATGTGTTGCCCTTCTTGCTGGATGAAGCACTTGCCGCGCGGGTGGACTTAAAAGCGGATCGAGCCAATAGAACTCTGCGAGTGCCGGGAGCTTTCCTGGAATCTGGAAACGATCCGGATCATGTCGCTCCAGAGCTGGCGAATGAACTGATAGAAATGGCAGCTTGGCTAGGAATGGAACGCATAGTGATCGGCAGGCGCGGCAATTTCACCCAGCCGTTGCGCGCGGCAATAAAGGCCGGTAGCGCCATGCATGAGTTTCACGGTTTAGGTATATAATTCGCCGCAACACACGATACACTATATTCGGCCCTCAAGCAGGTATAGATCAGCCATGACTATTACAGCTACTACAGCTACCACGAACCGCCTCAGCGATGAACAGATCGCCGAGTACAGTCAGAACGGCTTCATAGGCGTAAATAACGTCTTCTCAATGCAAGAAGTCGAGGAACTGAGGCGAGTAACGGATGAATTCGTTCAGCAATCGGCTGAACTGACTGAGCATACCGAGATGTTCGACCTGGATTTCTCAGCTGGCCACAGCAAAGAGACTCCGAAGCTGCGCCGCATTAAAGAGCCGCATATGCATCATCCGGTGTATGAGGCTGCAATGCGCAAAGATGGTCTGCTGGACATCATCGAACAGTTGCTAGGGCCTAACATCAAGCTGCATCACACGAAGCTGAACATGAAAGCTCCCGGCGGCGGCGCGCAAGTAGAGTGGCACACAGACTGGGGATTCTATCCCGCAACGAACGACGACATCCTGGAGATCGGGCTGACCTTTGACGACATGGAGATCGAAAATGGATGTCTGATGTGCATTCCGGGTTCGCATCGCGGTCCGGCTTGGAGCCATCATGAAGACGGCTACTTCGTAGGCGCAGTGCCGGAATCAGATTTCAACATTCAAGAAGCAGTGCCCATCACCATCAAGGCCGGTGGCGTTTCGATACATCACGTGCGAACCTTGCATGGATCGGCGCCGAACGTTTCCGACCGCCCGCGTCGACTTCTGCTGATGGGATATCAGGGCGCAGATGCATGGCCTTTGAGCGGTGTGGCGGACTGGGACGGTTGGTGCAGAGATATGCTGCGTGGAAAGGCTACCAATCTGCCGCGTCTAGAAGATGTACCTGTGCGAATGCCTTTTCCAAAGCGCGACTTGGCGGCTGGCTCGATCTTCGAGTTGCAGGAGCAGATGCAGAAGTCGCATTTCGAGTCCGAGTTGAAGGCGACTGAGGATTAGCTGAAAACTTGCCGATTCTGATCTAGCTAGGCTCCGTCATCTCTTGATATGCTTTCCCGTCCGTAGCGATATAGACCTCGGAAACGGCACCGCAATCTGAGAGCTTGAAGGCGCGCGCGATTGGGCGTGTCTTCTCTACCAGCGATATCAGCAGATAGATGGGATCGGTCCATCCCGATTCGATGGCGTTGCGAATATCGGTTTTAGACGGATAGGCCTGGGTGAAGGTATGGGAGTGATAAATCGCTACAATGCTCTCCCCTTTAGCGTCGGCGTTCTGCTCCGCGCGCATCAGTTCGATCGGCGACATCTGATAGCGGCGAATAGGCTGCGAATGCTCGTTCCGCATCCGTGTTATGCTTCGCGCTTCACCATCCGAACCCACAAGCACCCCGCAACACTCTTCCGGGTCCGATCCGAGCGCGTGCGAGAACAGTTCGGCAAGGATTCTTTTTGGAATTACGATCAACATTCTTCATTCAATGATAGATGCTATAGTGTGCCACTATCCGGCTGAGTAATGCGATAGCGGGCAGATCATATCGGTCCGTGTGCCTTCTGTAGTCCATCCGTTGCGCTGAATAAAGAGTGGAACCAAAGATTTAGGAGATCGGAATGAAGATCACCAATGTGAAGTGCTATCTCTGGAATCCCAATTCCGGCAAGAACTTCATCTATGTGAAGATGGAAACGGACGTCGGCATCACAGGCTGGGGCGAAGCTTACACACAAGCCGATCGCGATCTTCAAGTCGTCGCGCACGTGGAGCAGCTGTCGCGCTATCTGGATGGCATGGATCCGTTTCACATCCGTCACTTTTTGCATGTGGTGCATGAAGACTTTGCGACCAAGCGAGGAGGCATGGATCTTCACTGCGCGGTTAGCGGCATCGAAATCGCGCTCTGGGATATCGTGGGGAAAACGCTGGATCGTCCCATCTACGATTTGCTAGGCGGTCCGGTACGCCCTCGGATTCGGCTCTATGCGAACGGTTGGTCAGGCGGCGCATCTACTCCCATCGAGTATGGCGAAGCGGCAGCGCGCATCGTTGAAGAACGCGGATTCAACGCGCTGAAGTTCGATCCGTTTCCCGGGCCGTGGCGCGAGTATCCGGAGCGATCCGAGCTTGAAGAAGCAGTGAAGATAGTCGCCGCGGTGCGTGAAGCCACGGGACCGAAAATAGAACTGCTGATCGAAGCGCATCGCCGATTGGCGCCGATGAATGCTGTCAGAGTGGCGAAAATGCTTGAACCATCTAATCCATACTGGTTCGAAGAGCCGTGCCCGCCAGATGACATTGTCGCTATCAAAGAAGTGAAAGATAAGACAACTATCCCGGTAGTAACCGGCGAGGCTCTGTATACGCGGACCGGTTTCAGAGAGGTATGCGAGACGCGCGCGGCGGATATCATTAATCCGGATATCTGTAACACTGGGGGTATATGGGAACTGACGCAGATCGCAGCCATGGCGCAGCCGTTCTACATCGGCGTCTCACCGCATGGGTGGAACTCTACCGGCGTCGGATGTGCGGCAGCGATCCAGGCCGCCGCGGGAATGCCCAATTTCCTGATCTATGAATACATGGTAGGAGTAGAAGCGGCGTCAAGAGAGGTGATCATTAACTACTTGGAGCCGGAAGATGGGTATATCGAATTGCCTCAACGCCCAGGACTGGGCATCGATGTAGATGAAGAAGCGTTGGGTAAGAAACCGTACCGTCAACTTGTTAAACGCAACATTCGTCGATTAGAAGACGAACGCCTGTGGCACTGAGGCAAGGCCTTTGAGGGTTGTGGCAAACGAGAAAGCCCCGCGGATCAGTTCCGGCGGGGCTTTCCGAGGATCAGAAGTTCGGCGGGCTGTATTTGAGCCGCCGATCATCCGATTTAGAAGTAGAGCCTGGAAGAGGTGGGAGCAATCCCCTTGCGACGCTTAGGCAACGGCGCGTAGAGCGAGTACAGCGCGACCGAATCGGACAACAGCCTAGCCTGTTCAAGCTCGCGTTCGGCGATCAGTCTCGTGTCAAAGCTGTGTGCCAAAGTCTCCAGAGCCCGAGTAAACGCCTGCTTCAATTTCTTGTTCTCCTTTCAAGAATGTCGGCGGCGGCAACATGTTCATCACCGCCATATCTCTATTAAACATCTAAACGGTGAAGATTGCTACGAATTCAGGCTAAGATTTACTAGCAGAATAGCATGATAAATAGCGTAGTAATTAACAAAATAATGATGAATCCAACCATATATATCGAAAATTTAGACTTTATTCGATGATATATACAGTATAATACAGCTAATTCGTATTTTACGATATTCGTAATTTATTAGCCAGTATATATGGTTGTGTTCATATTTGCTACGAATTACGGCATTTTGCTAGCTGGCCCATAGAAATACCTGATATCAACTTTCGCAAACACTAGGGCATCGTGCTCGCGCGCCAGAGACAAATCATGCTGACTCAGCCTTCGGTGCGCCGAGGGCGATTATCCTATTGAGACAGCTTCGTCAGACGTTTGCAACTAGGAGCATGGAGATGAAAAAAGCACTTATAACCGACTATGTTTGGCCGAACATCGAGACTGAAGCGGCAGTTCTACGCGCGGCGGGCATCGAGCCGATGGCTGCGCCAGACGATTCGGAAGAGACACTGGCTGCTTTGGCATCAGATGCAGAGGCGATACTCTTCTGCTTCGCACAAGTAACCGGCAAGGTATTGCGCGCGGCCAAGAAATGCGTGGTCGCCTGCCGCTATGGAATCGGTGTCGACAACATTGACATTCAGACTGCTACTGAGCTCGGTATCGTGGTGACGAACGTGCCTGATTATTGCCTGGACGAAGTAACTGATCATGCGTTGGGCATGATATTGGCTCTGAATCGACGATTAATTCCTCACGGCAAATCTGTCAATGACGGCGAATGGGCATCTGTGGTTCTTGACCAGCCGATGCATCGCACTCGCGGTGCCACGCTAGGTATCTTGGGCTTCGGCCGCATCGGTCGCGCTATGGCGGCAAAGGCGGCCGAATTCGGTATGAAGATGATCGCCTACGATCCATTGATTAATCCTGGAGAGAAGATAAAAGGGGTGGATATCGTTTCTTTTGCCGAGGTTCTGAAGCGTTCTGATTTCGTTACGGTGCACACGCCCCTGACACCAGACACTGAGGAGATGATCGGTGCTGAAGAGCTATCAATGATGAAGCCTGGCTCCATCATAGTGAACTGCGCGCGCGGAGGGATCATAGATGAATCGGCGCTGGCAGAAGCGTTGCGCGAGGGACACTTGGCAGGAGCGGGACTGGACGTATTAGAACCCGCGCCGCCGGCTGAAGACCATCCGTTGCTGGGCGTCGAGAACGTAATCATCACTCCTCATACGGCCTTCTTTTCACAAGCGTCAACCATTGAATTGGAGCGGCGAACGGCCCAAGAGGCAGTTAGGGTTATCCGCGGCGAGAGCCCTGAGAATCTGATAAATCCAGATGTAATAGGGCGTGCACGAAGCGGGATCTGAGACTGTGCTTCGTCAGAGACTTAACAGCAGATATAACATGCAGAGACGTGAGTTCAGGGACTAGAATCCCCATACGCGTGCTGCGGTCTTGCCCATCACCCACTCGATATCGTCGCCATCAGCGAATGCGGGGTGATTCATCACGCCCTTCAGCGCATTGGCATAGCCCTCACGTCCGGCGCAGGGCGGAAAATCGCTGCCCCACATCATGCGCCTTGCTCCGAAGGCATCTTCAGCCATCTCGAAAAGCGGCGGCACATAGTTGAATTGAAGCTCGGGCGACAATCGCGGCGGACGTTGGCAGATTTCGCCCAGGCCGGGGACCTTGATGGTGATATTGTCGCGCGCTGCATGCCTCAGCGCCTTTACATAATCGGAGTATGGCGGCTCACTGATTCCTACTCCTGCCAGATGCTCAAGCACCACACTAGTATCCGGGCAAGAATCCAGAACGCGGGCGAAACTGTCCGTTGCGAATCGGGCTGCATCACCCAAAGCAGTAACCACAAGACCTAGCTCACCGGCCCTATGCCACATGTCATGCGGTGCGGCGTTGCTGAATTCGGCATCAGGAGCCAAGCGAATCCCAGCCGCGCCCTGTTCTGCCAGCCGAGCCATATCACCTATTGGATCATCAGCTTCAGGATCCACCAGCACTGCTAATTTGAATCGATTTGATCGTTTCTCTGCCTCACGGAACAGATAGGCGTTATCGTAAGTGCCGCCATGCTGGATCAGAACCGCGTTATCGACACTGTTGCAATCCATCTGGAACTCCAGCGTCTCGATCGGCTCAAACCAGTTTTCACCCGCGTGACAGTGAGTATCTATGATTAGCATCGTGATAGCGTCAAACCAGGTGCTGCAATCGTCAGTTTCATGCTTAAGTCGCTATCGCCATGCCCGGCGTCCCCACGCCGGAGCCTTCGGCGATAACCAGCTTGTCTATCCGCTGTTTGACTTCGTCTGGCATTTCCCAATCACCGCCGATGTTGTCTTCCACTTCAGATTCTTTCACCATTCCGCAGAGCGCCACGGTGACGGAAAGATTCGCTAGCACCCACGCGATGGCTAGCTGCGCGACTGTCATGCCATGCTCTCCCGCTATGCCTTTGAGCTTTTCCACCACGGCGATGTTTTTCGCCAGATTTTCCTTACCGAAAGATGCCAGGCCGAAATTGGCGCCATTAGCCCGCCAGTCGTTCTCTCCAAAAGTGTGATCCGAGCTCCAGGCGCCAGTGAGGAGTCCGTGCGCCAAAGCGCCGTACGCCATCACTCCCATGTGGTTGGCATTGATGAAGGGCATAACTTCCGCTTCTGGCCGGCGGTCAAAGATGTGATACCCGATCTGATTGGTAACGATGGGGCTGTGCTGAAGGCACTCCTTCATCATTTCAGGCGTAAAGTTGGAGACGCCAGTGTAGCGTATCTTGCCGGCGGATTTCGCATCTTCCAAAGCCCGCATAGGCTCTTCAAAGACACGAGTATGATCAGGCCAATGGATGAGAAAGAGATCGATGTAATCGGTGCCGAGTCTCTGCAAGCTCTCGTCAATGCTGCGCAACAGCGTCTCACGGTCGCTGATAGAGACTGTCGCGGCGCGACGATCGGGATTGTCACGCACCCACTCTCTTCCGCCTTTGGTAACAAGAACGATGTTTTTTCGGAATGGTTTTACCGCCCTTCCCATCAGTTGTTCGCCGTAGCCCCATCCGTATACAGCGGCAGTATCGAAGAGCGTAATGCCGGATTCGTAAGATTTATGTGCAGCTGCGACTGCTGCATCGTCATCAAAATCACCATATTGCCCTCGTCCCATCGGCCATCCGCCGAATCCGATGACCGACGACACTAATCCCGAGTCACCAAAGGTTCGTCTTCGCATTTTTCTGTCTGGCTCCTTGATATTGCAGAGGATTTTGAAGTTCGGTCGATCAGAAACTCACGGTTCCGTCGGCAGATACACTGCTCACATCGCCTTCTCCGCTGAAGGCCGCAGCCGATATATTCGCAGTGATCCGTTCGCCGGGCTGGAGCGTCCTAGCCGATCCGTTTTCCATGGCTTGTTTCAAGCCGCCGTTGTGCCAGCTGGTGCACGGCTCTAATCCCACGTTGTAGCAGCGTCCGTACCAGGGATATCCCCATCCGCCACCAAGATTGCGCCAATACCACAAGTATCGGAATAGTTCTGTAGGGAATGTTACCGCGAATCCGATGCCGGTCTCTTTGTTATGCAGTGCATACCATCCATCTTCCAGCTCGGCTAGGTATGCCATATCTAGCGATCGGTCTTCTTTGGGCGGGAGGCAACGGAAGTCGATCTCACTACCATCTGCGGCTGGCGCCATCGGCCATTCACTCTTTTCGCCCAGCGCCAGTTTCTGCGTTGAAACGAACGTATCGGGATGCGTAAGTATCTTGCAATCTGGCACGTAGAGTCGGCATTTGTCAGATAAGAATGGCGGCCCAATGGCGATATGCTCCAGCCACACGATATCAATAGGTTCCTCGCCTAGATTCTTGACGTTCTTCGTGAGCTGCAAAGCTGAAGAGTTCTCATATAGGGTCATGGTTTTATCCACTGAGATAGGCATGCGCACGCTTTCAGCGCTGAACTTCACCGATACTCGCGCGCGCGAGTCTTCAATTATAGTCGCATCCCAGGGCATGTTGTTCATGTCACCATGCAGTCCCATCTCGGCCCCGTATACCGTGTCGGGATATCCACCGTGCGGCACTACTGTTTGCCATCCGCCCTCGTAGTAGTCAAGCCAAAGACCTTGATCCGATCCACTGGATGGCACGAACAGTCGCGGATCTCTAGCTCCCCAAGGCGATCGCCACATGAAGTCGGTATCGCTGGGTTTATGCACGAAGGAATAGATATCGGCGCCCTTATCAGCGAGTATCGTAACGCGAATATAAGAGTTTTCCATTACCACGGTCTTGAGTCCGCGGTAGCTCCAAGCATCGGATATTCGGCAATCTGATGTTCTTTCGTCTTGATAATGCATGGGTACTCTGGCGCAGATAATCAGTGGTCAGGTATTTCTCTCGAGATTATGGCGAAACGACGATGCGGAATACATCTTTTTCAGGTTTCAGCATGCGTTGGAATCCCTGTTCGATGGCATCGTTGAGCGATATAACCGCAGATACGAGTGGCTTGATTTTCATCCTTCCATCTGAAACTAGCTTCACTGCCGCTTGCATATCTCCAGGCGATGCGGCTACCGAACCGACGACAGTGCGTTCGGCGCCCACTATATCGTTGAAATTCATATTCGGGCTAGCAGAGTAAATGCCTACCAAGACTGTAGTTCCGCCGGGTCTAGTCCAGCGGACAGCCATGGCAGGGGTTTGGTCCGCCCCGGCAGTTTCGGTAACTATATCTGGCCCAATGCCATCAGTGAGTTCCAACAGCGCTTCTCCCGGATCGCAATCTGATGCATCGATAGTCTCAGACGCTCCTAGCCGCTCAGCCAGCTCAAGGCTCTCGCGGCGTATATCGATGGCGATGACGTGCGCGCCAGCCGCGCGATAAGCTTGCA
This sequence comes from Dehalococcoidia bacterium, assembly GCA_963422715.1. Lineage (GTDB taxonomy): Bacteria > Chloroflexota > Dehalococcoidia > Lucifugimonadales > Lucifugimonadaceae > Bin127. The sequence goes on from OY730475.1 coordinate 16,363, forward strand.
AAGTGAGGATTCCTACGGTTCCGCATCCGATGACGGCTACGTTGTCGCCAAGTTTGAATCCTGATCTTCGAACTGCGTGCACCGCTACTGTGGCGGGCTCTATGAGCGGCGCCTCATGGTCGGATATGCTTTTGGGGATTTTGATGACATGGCTCGCCGGCCAAGTCATGCACTCAGCAAGTCCGCCATCTGCAGATAGTCCGGCGACGAGCATATTCGGACACGTCGCCGGAGAGCCTCTGAGGCACCAGAAACATTGCCCGCAAGTGTAAACGTTGTTGATGATTACTCGGTCGCCAGGCGAAGCCGCTGTCGACGAACCGTTCAGTTGCTCAACTCTTCCCGATATCTCATGGCCTAAAGTGACGGGCAGTTTGCCTCCTACTATTGATTCTGCATCGTCATCACTGCCCGTTATGGCAGAGTGCTGCCACTTCTCAATGTCGGTGGCGCAGATGCTGGTGCCAGATACACGAAGCAATACCTCTCCACTGTCCGGCTTTGGAGTCGGAATATCATCGAGTCTAAGATCTTTATTGCCGTGGAAGCGAAGCGCCTTCATAATGTGCAGTTTACCTTAAGATGAATCATTCAGATATAGCCCGTATCCCGTACATTGATATCTCGCGTTATGAGTATGCTTCGCCATAGCCCGATAGCCACGGCGTTGCAAATGAAATCCTATCATTGCCCAACAGCGTGTTGGCTCGGATGCTGTTCGCAGACTGGTTAGCTGATCGAAAGGAAGTTGCAAGATGCCCAGATATTACGGCATGTTCGTCGATGTACGAGGTCGAAGATGCGTGGTCTTCGGGGGCGACGCTCATGAAGGCCAGCGCAAGGCGCTTTATCTTCACGAGTGCGGCGCTGAAGTTACGCTGTTCAGCCCTGAGGAAGAGACAGCCCCAAGGTTGATTGAGATGGCAAGTGCAGGAGATATCAGCTGGGTTAAAAGGAAATACGTGCCTGGCGACCTCAAAGGCGCGTGGATCGCGATAGTCGCAGATACCTCGGACGTTTCAGTGAACGAAGCAATCTCAGCAGAGGCTTCACGCCGGAATGTGTTGCTCAATGTGATGGACGTCACCCACCTCTGCACTTTTATCGCGCCGGCTCTGATTCATCGAGAAGATATTACCGTGGCCGTCTCAACAGCCGGGACTAGCCCCGCGTTAGCGCGACGATTGCGCGAGAGGATGTCGGACCAAGAGTATTGCCAATGCTTGCAGTGGGCCGACCTGGGACCGATTCTCAAAGCTGCTAGACGCGACATCAGAGCGCGGCATCTGCCAGTTTCTGCTAACGACTGGGCAGACGCCATAACTGATCAGATGTTGCAAGCTTTTCAGTCCGGCGATCAGAATCTCGCTAGACAGATGCTTATGGACGCATTAGAGAAGCATGCCACGCGATAACGCTGGCAATAGCGTTGTGCCGATGGACTGGTAGAATCCAAGCATCATGGCGGAATCTGGAAATAGGATCGTCCTCGGCGGCCGTGGCAGCCAGCTTGCCCTAGCGCAACTTGATGAAGCGGCGAGATTGATAAAGGATCGGTTTCCGGAGGTGACTATAGAAAGCAGGGTTGTTTCCACCGCGGGGGATAAAGATCAATCGCTCAATATCAGCTCTATCGGCGCTGGCATCTTCGTGAAAAAGATAGAACAGGCATTGATGAGAGGTGAAATAGATATCGCCGTGCATAGCCTCAAGGATCTCCCGTCGAAGCTTCCGTATGGCTTGGCGCTTGCTGGTGTTCCTTATCGAGAGGACCCGCGCGACGCGGTGGTGAGCCGCAACGGAATCGGCATCGATGATTTGCCCGCAGGAGCGATAGTAGCAACTGGCAGCGCGCGCCGGCGGGCGTTGCTGCACTCAATGCGCAACGACATCATTTTGCGCCCTCTACGCGGCAACGTGACGACTAGGTTGCGGATGATCGATGACGATGATGGCGAAATCGATGCACTTATCCTCGCCGCGGCTGGATTGAAGCGATTGGGCATGAAAGATAGGATCGCTCAGCATCTCAGTTGCATGTCGTTCGTAGCTGCTCCGGGACAAGGCGCGCTGGGTCTAGAAACGCGTGGGAATGACACTTATGCCAGAGAGATATGCCAGGCAGTGGAGCACAAGCCGACTCGACAGTGCGTAGACGCGGAACGAGAGTTTGTAAGCGCTATTGCAAGCGGATGCACCGTGCCCATGGGAGCTCACGCACGGATCGACGGCGATATCATGAGCATGTCCGTCTTCGTATCTGATCCATCAGGTTCCCAGATGCTGATAGATTCGGATCACGCACCGCGAGAGCAAGGCGGTATTCTAGGTCGCCGACTGGGCGAGAAGATGTTAACAGACGGAGCCTTAGAGCTTATTTCCAGCCCTTAAACGCGGACCGAGTCGACCTCTGCTATTCAACCTTGAGCTGGGTTTTGGGGATATCAGCAACGCCCCATACCAGGATGCAGAGCTCATTGAACATCGGTTGCCTGATATACGGTAGATATAGATGCATCAGATGATCAGAAGTGGAAAGGTGCATCTTGTTGGCGCCGGACCGGGAGACCCGGGATTAATCACTCTTAAAGGCCTAGATGCGCTGAGAAGCGCGGACGTGGTTATCTTCGACCGTCTCGCTCCTGCCGAACTGCTGGATAAGGCGTCAGACCATGCCGAACTAGTGGATTGTGGCAAGTCGCGCGGGGCACAAGCTTTGCCACAATCAGAGATCAACGATCTAATGATTCATGCCGCCCGTTCCGGGAAGCGTGTCTGCCGATTGAAGGGGGGCGATCCATTCGTTTTCGGCCGCGGCGGCGAAGAAGCGATGGCCTTAAGCGAGGCCGGTATCGATTGGGAGCTAGCGCCCGGAGTTTCATCGGCTATCGCGGCACCAGCTTATGCCGGCATTCCCGTAACGCATCGCGGTATTTCAAGCGGTGTCGCAATAGTAACCGGCAGTCCGGGACCAGGAACGATCGGCAACACTTTAGACTGGGCGGCTATCGCAGCATTTTCGGGCACCGTGGTAGTGCTGATGGCAGCATCGCAACTGTCCGAAATCGCTGATACTCTAATCAAACATGGCCGATCAGCTGATACTCCGGCGGCGGCGATAGAAAACGGAAGCCGATCCGATCAGAAGACTGTAACGGCTGATTTGAAAAGCATCGCTGAAGCGGCTAGACGATCCGACCTAGCGCCTCCTGTGACGCTGATTATCGGAGATGTTGCCGCGTTGCGTTCTCAGCTGCAATGGTTCGACGCGCTGCCGTTGTTCGGCAAGCGAATTCTAGTTACACGCGCCCGTTCGCAGTCTAGCCGGCTGGCAAACAGGTTGCGTGAGCTGGGAGCGGTCGCTATAGAGTGTCCGGTGATCAAATCAGCGGCATTGGAGGATACGCAAGAGCTAGACGAGTGTCTACTCAGTTTGCACAGCTACGATCTAGTGGCATTTGCAAGCCCGAACGGGGTTGCAAATGTATGGTCGCGTCTGGATAGCCTAGGGTTAGATGCCCGGGCGTTTTCATCCGCGCTGATCGCGGCGGTAGGACCAGCCACAGTGTCAGCTCTGTCCGCTCGAGGTCTGCGCGCTGATATAGTCCCGGCCACATTCAGCGCGGACGGTTTGGTGAAGGCGTTGGCTGAGATTCCGAACAAGCCGATCAATGCGCTAGTTTTCAGATCCCAGATCGGTGGCGAGAGAATAGCGGATGGATTGAGATCGCTAGGCGCCGCGGTAAGAGAAGCTACAGCCTATAGAACCTTGATCGAAGATGGGTCGCAGAGTATCGCTCGCTCAGCTTATTCAGCGGGGATAGATGCTACTACCTTTACCAGTTCGTCCACCGTGAAAAACATGGCGAAGCTATTGCGCGGAGATACCTGGGCTATAGGACAAGGCGCCGTGATATGCATCGGTCCGGCCACCGCGGCAACGGCTAGAGAGTACGGCATCCGAGTCGATGCCATCGCTGATGAGCAATCAATAAACGGCATGATTTGCGAGATTGTAAGGCTGTTCAAAGCAAGTGGCCCAGTGGAAACGGCCGATCCGAATGAGCATCATCGTCATGTCGATGGATCGTAGCTACACCATCACCGTCACATTGGGATGGGCGCCGAGATACAATATCGGCGATCTTAAGGTGGCATAAGAGAGCATGAAAGATTCCGAAACTGGGCCTAAGTTCGATCGTCTGCGTCGGTTGCGTGCAACCCATGAGTTGCGCCAGATCAATGCGGAGACACGCTTGGACATGAGAGAGCTGGTGTATCCGATGTTCGTTGTGAATGGGAAGAAGGTACGGAATCCGGTACCATCTATGCCCGGCATATGCCAGCTATCCGTGGACGAGGCGGTGATTGAGGCTGAGCGGTTGCACTCTCTAGGAATCTGGCAATTTCTGCTCTTCGGCGTACCGACAACCAAAGATTCCGTGGGATCACGCGCTTGGCTCTCCGATGAGGCGGTTCAAAGATGCATAGCTGATTTGAGAGTGCTAATTCCCGATGCCACGGTGATAACCGATGTGTGTCTCTGCGAATATACCGATCATGGTCATTGCGGCAAATTGACCGCGGAGGGCGACGTGGACAATGATGCGACTCTGCCTTTGCTGACTGCGGTAGCGATATCACATGCGGAAGCTGGCGCACAGGTAGTAGCGCCTTCAGCGATGATGGACGGTCAAGTAGCGGCCATTAGAAGCGGTCTAGACGAATCTGGATACCGTGAGGTAGAGATTCTGGGCTATTCCGCGAAGTACGCTTCTGCCTTTTACGGTCCGTTCCGAGACGCTGCCCAATCAGCGCCGCAGTTCGGTGATCGGCGTAGCTATCAGATGGCCCCAACGCAACGCGAAGAGGCGATGCTGGAGATCTACGCGGACATCGATGAAGGCGCCGATAAAATCATGGTGAAGCCTGCCCTGGCGTATCTTGATGTGATCTCCGCAGCTAAGTCGCGCTTCCCTGCCCAACCTCTGTATGCATATAATGTGAGCGGCGAATATGCGATGTTACATGCCGCGGCGGCGAATGGATGGATAGATCTGAGGCTTTCAGCGCTGGAGACTCTAACGGGCATCAAGCGGGCGGGCGCCGATTTCATCATCACCTATTTCGCTGAACAGGCCGCTAACTGGTTACGTAAGTGATCAGCCCGTTAGGTGTTTAGCATATCTCTTTTAGACCGTCTTTATCGGATGTTAACAATGATTTCATAGGCTTCTATGCAGATCCAGGGCCTGCTTTACATTGGGAATATCTCAGGATCACAGATTAATGCAGCTAGATTAATCGGCAACCGCAAACAGGCACAGGAAATGTTTCATGATTCGGCGATTCAAGAGTGGATAGAAAATCATTGCTTAGAGCCTGCGCGGCTGAGGCGCTGGGCACGTTCGTGCTGGTGCTCTTCGGCATCGGGTCAGTGGCGACTGCAGTATTCACCGGAGCGCAGGTGGGACTTTGGCAGGTGGCTGTAGTTTGGGGAATCGGAGTCACCTTAGCGATCTATGTGAGCTCCGCAGCATCAGGCGCGCATCTGAATCCTGCTATCAGCTTAGCCTTTGCCATCTTCCGACGAGCCGAGTTTCCGATAGTGAAGATGCTGTCTTACTGGGCAGCTCAGATGGCGGGAGCCATAGTAGCTGGGATCTGTGTGTTTCTTATTTTCAACACCGTAATCACGGATTTCGAGGTTGCAAATGGGATTGTGAGAGGAGAACCCGGCAGCGAGCGCTCAGCAATGGCCTTCGGGGAGTATTTCCCGAATCCGGCGATGTATGAAGCAAACGATTTGCATATAACTGCATGGCACGCTTTCGCCGTAGAGGCATTCGGGACTGCAGTTCTAGCTCTAGTGATATTCGCAGTGGTGGATAGACGCAACACGGCGCTGCCAAACCAAGGGATAGCACCGTTATTGATCGGATTCACGGTTGCGGCTCTGATCAGTCTCTTCGCACCGTTGACCCAAGCCGGATGGAATCCAGCGCGCGACTTCGGGCCACGCATAGTATCTTTGATAGCCGGATGGGGTGAAGTAGCGATTCCAGGGCCAGAAATGGGATTCTGGGTCTATATCGCCGGTCCCTTGCTAGGCGCGCCTCTCGGCGCTATGATCTTTGAAATTGTGATCGCCCCCGCACTAAAGCGAGATAGCCGCTGAGGCAACCACTCGTGAAACTAATGTCGGCACGGCTAGAACAAATGAATGAACGTTCGATCGACGTGCTGTTCGTCTGTATTCACAACTCTGGTAGGAGCGTTGCCGCCAAAGCCCTCTTCAATCATCGCGTCAAGCAACTTGGATTGGAGTTGAATGCCGAATCCGCGGGCACACAACCATCATCATCTATCAATCCGCGCATAGCGAAGATACTGGAATCTTTTCAGTTAGATGTTGCGCTTGAAACTCCTAAGCTGCTAACGAATGGGATGCTGGCGAACGGCCCGATTATGATCACAATCGGATGCGACGTGGATGCCGTTGCTTATCCTGCTTTGAGGCCGTCGGAAGCCGATGATTGGGCGCTGCCAGATCCATCAAGCATGGCTGAAGATGAGATCGTACCGTTGGTTCATGAAATAGCCCGTCGAGTGAACGTATTGATTCACTATATAGCAAACAGATGATGCTATCGCAAGGGCTTCAATATGGCTTTACCTAAGATAGCGCTTCTCTTAACCGGCCCGAAGGTTCGGCTGTCGGATGAACGGTTTCGATTGTCCCCGATGACGATATATTCGTAACTGCGCAATTTCCAGCGATATTCGGCCGGCGATGAATCTTGCTGATAGAACAGGTCTGGTATCAGAACCGAATTTACGATGAGCGCCCCGCGCTTCAACTGTACAGCTTCGCCGGGCAGCCCGACCACTCGCTTAACTTCCCAGAATCCAGGTTGTCGGGGATGCTCGAATAGAACTATATCCCAGCGCCTGGGATCGTTGCTTCGGTAGGCCCATCGACTAATGCGCTTGCGTTGCCCGTCGCGGAGAGTCGGCACCATCGAATCGCCTTTGACGAGCACGAACCTACTGGTGATGAAGTCGATGGTTGCAGTTGCGGCACTGGCGATCATTATCAAGTAACTTGCTCTAGTCTAATCACTGTTACTCTACGATTTGGTTTATGGTTATGTTAGCAGCGCTGTTGCTGGCATGAGCCGGCGGACATGCAGAGCCCGGGCATTGACCGTATCAAAGAACGCGAAGGGAATGATGATAATGGCATCTATTTTACGAGATATCAAGAGAAAGCTGGATCGAGTAGCTCCTTTTGGGGCCGCACATGCTCACTGCGACATCCCATGTGGCATTTACGACCCGCACGACGCGATCCAAGCGGCGCAAACCTGCATCCGTATGACAGAGCTGATCCAAGAGCTGGGCGAACCATCGGGAGCGGCCGGCCATAACTCTTTCGTGCGCTTCACGGCCGCGAAGGAAGAACACGCCAAGAAGGCGAAAGACGATATTTTGGTGATCTGGACCGACTACTTCAAGCCGGAACATCTAGAGTCTTATCCGGATCTTCACGAGAAGGTTTGGAACGCATGCAAGCTTGGAAGCCAAGTGAAGCAAAACGTGGATATGGATGCCGCGCTCGCGTTCAAGGCCGCGCTGGAAGAGATCGGCAAGATTTTCTGGGAAACTAAGCAGTAGCTTTACAGTGCCACGAAACCGCGCCCAAGATCATTGACTGTTGCTCTATCCGAGGCGGTCTGGTTCTCTTACCGGGCTACAACAATGAAGCTGTTTTCGGCTCAGAGCAGTATCTTAGCGCGATTCGCGTTTGGCATCGCTAGGCGCTAATTTTCGGTCTTTAAAGAATCTAATCTCTTCCGGGATATACTCTTCTCGGATGGGCGACCATATATCCAGCGCGACACAGCCTTCATCTGTGGCTTTCACTCGGTGTGGGACGCCGCCCGGTATCACATAGTGGTCGCCGGGGTTTAACAGCGTCTTCTCGGTGCCTTCAAGCTCGAACCATGCGGTTCCGGAGAGCATCCTGCCGCATTGCTCATGCGGATGGCTGTGCATAGGCACCACCGCATTGGGAGCGAAGGTAATGATCCCCATCATGATGCGCTCACCCCAAATGACTTGTACCGTGACGCCTGGAACCAGCTCTCTACCTTTGATATTGTTCGGAGCATAATATCCGGGAGATCCGTCCGGCTGTTTGGTTTTATCGGCATATTGCATTTGCAGATTCCTTTCAGTGGTAATCACCATTGCGATAAAGGATATAGAGGATTGTTCGCCTTGTTTTCAATTAGTTCCATGTATCAACGCTTAGCAACCACAAAATGATGCTGACGGATCGAGAAGATGATATCAACCGTGCGATCCTAGTTTGCGGCTGATGGCAGCTTCTGCGACTTGGCTGATGATCTGGTCGACTTCGATGTTTACCAGCGCAGGGCCGGGGTGCGAAAATGCGCGTTGCAATGCCGGTTCCAGTTGCTCCGCGCTTTGGACCAGCTCACCGTGAGCGCCAAGACCTTCCGCTACCAGGTCGTAACGAGTCCCTGAGGCTAAGTCCGTCCACACGGGTCTGCCATAGATGCCTTTCTGTATCTGCCAGTCGATGCCCCATATTGAGTTGTTGCCGAGAATGATCTTTATGGGCAGGTTATGACGCACCATAGTATCGATCTCCAATCCGTTGAACCCGAATGATCCGTCTCCGACGGCGACGATGACTAGGTTCTTTGGCAATGCCACCTGTGCTCCGATAGCGTACGGCACTCCAACCCCGATCATCCCGAAGCTTGAGACGTTATGGAATCGAAATGGCTTCTGGCGTGGTATGGAACCTCTGAGGAAATGACAGTAGTCTCCACCATCGAATGTGATATGAGTCTCATCATCTATGAATTTCTGAAGCGTTGAGCTGACGTACATTGGATGAATGGGATTTTCCGGGCGGGCGAATTCATATAGCTCCGTCATCCACTGTTCGTGAACGCGCTTCAGCTGTGAGAGCCATTCTGAGCGCGGGGTCCAAGTTCGTTTGGCGGCTTCATCCGCTAGTTGAGAAACTGTACTGCCGAGATCGCCCAAGATGCCAATTGCAACTGCTCGTGCGCGTCCTATCTCAGCCGGTGATGGATCCGCTAAGATGATTTGAGCATGCTTTGCGAATGGCGGACTGCCGCCGAATCCCAGAGTGTAGTCCAGCCGTTTCCCGAGCATCAGCACCGCATCTGCCTCTCGAATCATCTGCGCCGCGCGATTCAGGGGCAGATACCCAAGACCGAGGCTGTATTCGTGAGCGTCCGGAATCAGCGCGCGTGCCGAATCTTCGGATATGAACGGGATATGAGTAGTTGCTACTAGCTGTCGGACCTCATCAGGATCGGCAGTCGCACCAGCTGAAGAACCGGCCATTATAATCGGCCTCTCAGCACGGTTGAGAACTTCTATCGCTTTAGCGATGTAAGTCCCATCGGCCTGCACAGATAACGGTGTGCTGTACTCTCCGGGAGTGTAGCGTGCAAGCACTGACGCATCTACTTCTGCCGATTGGAAGTTGTGGGGTATGGTTAGATGCACCGGTCCTTGGCGTCCGTTGAGCGCAGTGCGGAATGCTAAGGCTACATATTCGGGTATCCGTTCGGGGGACGGCACTTGCCAAGCTCCCTTAGTCACCGGCTGCGCCATTCCTATCTGGTCTATCTCTTGCATGGCTCCGCGTCCGAGATTAGGCGAATCAGCGCATCCAGCGATGTTTACGACTGGCGCTTCGGAGTGCAAAGCGTTAGCGAGAGCTGGGATCGCATTGGCATGACCCGGAGTAGTAGACAGTGCGACGGACGCGCGGCGCATAATGCGCGAATAGGAATCGGCGGCGTGCACAGCTGCGGATTCATGTCTGGTATCAATCATGCGGAACGGTTCATCTACCATGCGGTCGAGCATGTCTAAGATGTGGTCGCCAGCAACGCCGAAGAGTGTATCTACACCCTCCGCCTTCAGCGCTGAGTTCAGCAGATCGCTGCCAGTCAATCGGTTAGCTCGGTTTGACAATATTCATATCTCCATCGGTTCAATTTTGCAGAGTATGCATGAACGTATCCATAGACATTTCGCCTAGCGAGCTGATCGATATAGTCGCGGGCATGGCTTGCCGTTGAGTAAAGATAATCTCGATCACGCAAGGGTATAGACGCTCGGGCCTGAAGCGACATTCGAGGTTGCGCAAGATTTCCATGATGCGGTACTAAGGGCAGGGCGATAAGCACACCTTCATAGAGGCGTTTCATGACCGATCGGCCAGATGGCGGTACTTTCTCGCACCAGGGCCGGTGTAATCGGCACGGGGAGATATCAATCGGTTGTCGCGTTGCTGCTCGATTACATGCGCGCCCCAGCCGGCAGTACGGCTGATGGCGGATAACGGTGTAAACATAAAAGTCGGGACGCCACATAGATGATAAGTCGTGGCGGCGTAGAAATCCAAGTTGGGATACAGTCCCTTTTCGCGCATCATCACCTGCTCGATGCGCTCTGAGATATCGAAATAAACGGTGTTGCCTTTCTCTTCGGACAGCTTCTCAGCAAGGCCTTTAGCAATATCGGAACGCGGGTCGCCGTTCTTGTATGTATGATTTCCGAACCCCATGATCAGTCGGTGGGATTGGAGCATATTGAGGATAGATTTTTCGGCTTCCAAGGGGATATCGAATGATGCGATCAATTCCATCGCCGCCTCAATCGCGCCGCCCTGCAACGGACCGTGCAAAGCACTGATGCCAGCTGTAACCGCAGAGTAAGAATCTGCCAACGTGCTGGCCACTGCTCGCGCCGTGAGTGTAGAAGCGTCAAATTCATGTTCAGCGTAGAGGACTAAGATCGTGTCAAGTGCCTGAGTGAAAGTTTCATCAGGAGATCGTCCTTTCAGCAGCCGTAGAAAATGTCCGGCGATGCTGCGCTCTTCGCTTTGGGTAGCGATTCGATGTTTGCGGTTGGCGAAAAGATACCAATAAGGCAGCATAGAGGTCATCGTCGCGATCAATCTATCTGCCACATGGGCCGTTGATCGTCCCTGTTCGCCCTCGAGTTCTAAAGTCCCCATCATTGATGCGCCAGTGCGCAATACATCTATGGGATGAGCCGACATAGGGATATGTTCAAGAATCGACCTTATTTCCGGCGGCAACTCACGCAACTTAGATAGCCGTGCCTGATAGGCGGCGAGCTCTTTGGAGTTCGGCAGTTTGCCGTATATCAGCAGGTATGCGACCTCCTCATAGGTGCTGTGTTCTGCCAGATCTTTTATGCTGTAGCCACGGTAGCTGATGACTGATCCAGTCTGCGCTACAGCAGTTGAGATAGGGGTATCGCCGAGTCCCACACTTACCATTCCACTGTCAAATGTCATCTTGGTCAAGTCGTTTGACTGTGGCATTCTGCGTTAAATATCTCGTCAATCTTACGATGATATTCGTAGTATCTGATATTTTCATACCGTCCAGTCCGCGTCTGCCTGAGTTTGATAGCTTGAGGCTGAGTGCCCGTGTTCCTGATTTCAGAGTAAACCGATGTTGCAGCTTGGGAAGCGAGTGCATAATTCGCCTGTGGCAAATATCCAACAAGTGATTTATGCCTGTTGAATCGCGGAAAAGACGACGAACGGCGCCACCAACAGTACAACTACAGCGACGAAGAGTCTTAAACCGACTGCATCGAAACGGTCTGACAGTTTAGTGCCGATAAACATTCCGATAGTGCCGGAGCCACCGACCAGCACCACCAGTATCCAATCGATGTCGCCGTGCAATACATGTCCGCCGAAACCAGAGATGCCGACTAATACCGTGATCGCGAGATTCGTGCCGGCCGCTTTGTGCGGCTCGATTTTCATGGCTAATAGGGCCGGCATCCTAAGCACTCCCAGCACTAGTCCCACCGCGCCCCCGATCAACCCGATGCCCAATCCGGCGAAGCTCTCTCTCGCCACTTTTCTAAAGTCAAGGCCTTTATACTCTTCCCCCGTAAATACTCGGCGTCTCTTGAGCTTGGGATATCGACGTCTGATATTAATGACCCTGAGCGACCAGTACATGAGCCATAACGAAGACCAGAGCATGAGTATTGCGACCGTGATCAACAACACCCATAGCGGCACGTAGTCGGCGAAGAAGCCGCCGATAAATGCGCCCAAGATGGCTGGACCGCCCATTGCGACCACAACACTCCATATTACGCGCTTATTGATCAGGGCTTCAACGGCGGAAGAGGTGGAACCCATGACACTCATGAGCAGGTTGGTGCCAGCCGCAATTAGAGGATCTATCCCGAAGAATGTCAGCATCGGTAATCGGATCACTCCCAGCGCGATTCCCACCGCACCGCCAGTGAGACCGATCAAGAAAGAAGCGACGACCATTGTCGACAGTTGCCAAACTTCAAATTCGCTGGAAAGTTCTAACACTGTGCGATCCTATCGTGGACTGACCAATCAGATCGGAATCGCCACTTGGCGCCAATCAGGATCACCGATCACTCTAATGTCCCATACATGCACATCGAATTAAAACGACTGAGCCGGATATGTCATTGTGCATTCGAGGTGTGCAAACGTGAAACACCACGTTGCCTCAGTTGGATCCATCGATGAGATTCAACCGTTCCAGCAACGCATCTAGTTCCACGTAGTGAGCTTGATCCGGTTGCAACGCAGGTCCGCGAGCATAGATAGCATCTTTGCTGAAGATCCCCCGTCTCCACATGATGTATTTGTAGATCCAGTTCGCCAATCCTTGCCCCTGCGCCAGCGTTCTTATCAAGGGTGCGTACCGATCGAACATACGCTCTGCTCGTTCCCGTTCCCCGCGCTGCCAAAAATCCCAAACCTCCACGAATTTGTCTGGCAACGTGGAGCCTGGCATTGTCCCCATCGAGCCGCGCCGCAGTTCTTCTAAAAAGAATGCGCCACCCATACCGCCGAACAGAATCAGCGGTGCGTCGTTATCTATCAGTTGCTTCGCCTCAAGCATACGCGGGATGGTCGGCGGTGTCTCAACCTTTATATAACAGAGATTCTCATGTCTTTTGGCGCATGCAACTGCTAGTGCCGGTGAAACCGGAGCGGTGCTCTGATCTTGCATGAAAACGGGTATCTTGATCGCCTCAGCGACTTTTGCAAAGTACTCGATGTGCTCTGTAGCGGTGGTGGGCGTATACGTGGTAGGGCGAATCATGAGCGCGTCAGCACCCAGTTCTTCAGCGCGTCGGGAGTACTGGATCGTGGCATCAGTGCCCTCTGTCCCCGTGTTCATAACCACCTTGACTCGGCCACTCGCGGTTCTGACGACGCTAGTCAACACCTCATCGCGTTCATGCTCAGTTAGCTTGAACACCTCGCTGGCCATAGCGATTCCAATGCCGTGGGCGCCATTTTCAATGATCCACTCTACTTGGCGCTCTAAGTCTTCATACACTATCCGTCCTCGGGAGTCGAATGGGGTGGATAGGATCGGGTAAACGCCTTGCATAGTGAGATCTGGCATTGTATCTACTCCCATATTGCAGCTAAGGTCCGGGACGCGAAAGGCATAAGATTGCCCCCATCCACATTGATATCACATCTAGCAACGAGGAAATTCGTCATTCTCGTGCTCAAACGATAAGGTCAGGGACCACGGCGAGCAGCACCCCGGCTACGGTGGCAGTGCCGATGACTCCGGCCACGTTGGGTCCCATGGCATGCATGAGCAGGAAGTTCTCGGGATCTTCCTGCTGCCCTATATCTTGCACCACGCGCGCGGCCATCGGCACGGCTGATACACCGGCGGCTCCGATCATGGGGTTGATTTTGCTACGGCTGAAGATATTAGTAAGCTTGGCGAGCAATATCCCGGCGATGGTAGCAGTAGAGAATGCAAAAAGACCGAGAATGAAAATACCGATGGTTTCGGGTTTCAGGAAAACGTTGCTAGGCATAGTGGAGCCGACGGCAAGCCCTAGAACCACTATCGTGGTGTTCATCAATGCGTTTTCAGATACATCTGCCAGGCGCGGCACAACGCCGGACACTCTGATGAGGTTACCCAACATCAACATTCCGATCAGCGGCGACGCGGAAGGTACCAATACGCTGATGATGAGAGTCGTGACGATTGGGAAAAGCACTAAGGCGCGTTTGGATACTGGGCGTTTCGGATACTCCATGCGTATCAGTCGCTCGCTCTTAGTGGTGAGGAGCTTGATCAATGGCGGTTGAATTATCGGCACCAGAGCCATATATGAGTATGCGGCTACTGCCGTAGCTCCAACGATGTCGCGGACCTCTATGTGGGGCAATGATTCGCCAAGCTCACGCATTCGAGTAGCGATAAAAATGGTGGTAGGTCCATCCGCGCCGCCTATAATGCCGATAGATGATGCTTCCAGCAATCCGAAGTCGAATAGATCGGTCATGCCCAGAAGCAAAGCTCCCATCAGCGCGAAGAATACTCCGGCTTGCGCGCCGGCTCCCAGCAGCAACGTCTTGGGGTTGCTGATCATCGGCGAGAAATCCGTTGCTGCGCCAACCCCGAGGAATATCAACAATGGGAATATATCGGTTTCCAATCCCACGTTTTGGAAGGTTCGCAAGATGCCAGTAGGTTCTCCCGCACCACCGACTCTGATGAACTCTCCAAGCGGCAGATTGGCGAAAAGAATACCCATCGATATTGGCACTAGCAAGAGCGGCTCTTTACGTTTGGCGATACCGACGTACAGCAATCCGGCAGCGATTGCCCACATCGCGATGAGCTTAGGATCCTCAGCGATAGCCTCAAAACCAACGAATATCTGATCTAACATGTCGATCTGCCGCCCATCACTCTAGCTCTACCAACGTCTGGCCGTGTTGCACCGAATCGTCTGCCGCTACGTTCACCGATCGCACGATTCCGTCGCGCGGAGCAGCAATGGTGTTTTCCATTTTCATCGACTCTAGGACCAGCAATGCTTGCTCGCGTTGGACTCTATCGCCCGGCGAGACATTCACGTTCACGATTCGGCCTGGCATCGGCGCGCGCACCACATCTTGAGAATCAGACGCGCTGAGTGCCGCCGGACGAGCAGGCGAGGCTGGACGCGGAGTCGACTTTGCCGCTGAAGCTACCGGCGACGATGGCGAAGCTGCCATAGTATTCGGCACCTCTACCTGGTACTCCACACCGTCCACTAAAACCGTTACGGGAGATATCCGGATATCGCCGACCTCTACTTCGTAGGCGCGTCCTTGCACCGTAATGCGATATTTTCTATTCATTGCCAGTTACCAGCGATTCGATGAGAGGCGCGACTATCGCGTTGTCTGGCGCGTCCTTGGTTGACCCAGGCGCCTTCCGAAGGCTGGTATCCTGCAGATAGCTTTGCCAAACTCTTTGGAGCTGATGCTGCCGCGTGCTCGGATTCTGCCAATGCCAACGCCACCGCGATAGCCGCGACGCGTGCCGGCTGATGATCAACATCCGATTCCGCAGCCTGAAGCTCAAGCGTCGACGTCGACTCGTCGGAATCATTATGATCTCGACTAGAGGCTTCGACGCGCCGCTGCAACGCGATATCAGCCCAAGAAATTCCGCGCACCATCAGCGCCAGCAATACGAGCACAGCGGTGACCATCCCCATTCCTGCTCCGCTTAGCCGCAGTCCGTCTAATATAGGAGTCCAATCCATGCAGTTCAGTTCCGATCAGGTTCTATGAAATGTAGTTATATCCATGTAAAAGATCGCATCTTGCCACACTTGCAAAATCATAGCATCTAGGCCTATTGCATTGCCTGATCTAAGGGATCAGCATTGATCTGCAATGCCACATCATCTTCGTCATCGATAGTCACCCAGCATAAATCGCTCGACAATGGCGGCGGTATCTGCCCATATGGAAAGACGAACGATACACGCAACGGCAACCCTTCGCAGATGAGGTTATGTGAGACGACGTTCACCGGATGTTCGAGCGGATGTTCAAACACCGATCTATGTTGCTCTGTGACTAGCGCTTCCGAAGTTTCAATGTCAATTTCCTGAAACTGGATTTCGCTTCCAACTGGCTTCTGCACCAGCTTCGGCAAGTCAGCTCGAATCACAGATGCAATCTTCGTGTAACCGCCAGTCGGCTGACGATCGGCCAGCAATACGATGGGCATACCATCACCAGGCACTTGTACTGCACCAATATACGCCGGATCGGAGACTATATCGTGTCGCTCTGCTATGGCGTTGATCTGCGCGCCTTCCAACCTCATGCCTTGCCTATCGGTTCTAGAGCTGACGCGAAACACGCAGTTCCAGAAACGATCGCAGTTTTCAGCATCGAAAGAATCGTATTGCGGACCTTTCACCGCACGCACTATACGGTCCGATTCGCAGTATGAAATGTCGAAATTCGAGGGCGGCGATGTTCCGGCACGCGGACGAGATGAATCTTGAGTTCCAGCTGCGATATTAAGCGCCCCGCCCGGTTGCACTGCCCTGCCGTCTATGCCTCCCATCCCAGAAGCGAGATGCGTTGAACGAGAGGCAAGAACCATAGGAACGTCGATACCGCCGGCTACCGCCAGGTATGAATAGACACCATGATGAGGGGATGATAAGCGGATAACAGCGCCTTTAGGCACAATCAATGTTTCCCAAATGGGCACTGTGATTTGGTTTATGGTGAGGTGTAAATCCGCACCCGTTACGGCTATACGCGTTTCGTGGTTGAACCTGAGCTCGGCACCGCCATATGCAGTTTCCAAAACCGCCGCTGATACGGGATTGCCAACTAAACGATTCGCCAATGCGGCAGCAGCAAAGTCTAGAACGCCGCTTACGGATACGCCGTATCGCTGGCTGCCGCGGCGTCCGAGATCTTGCACGGTAGACAGCGCGCCAGCCGAGATTACTTCTATCTTTGATCCACCAGCGCTCATGACGCTGATGCTTGGCTTAAGATCGCTTCAAACTCAGCACACGATATCGGATTGAATCGCACTGTGGAGCCGGGTAGCAATTTAGAAGGCGGATCAGCATCCACATCGAACAGAACCGATGGGCTGCGACCTATGATTTGCCATCCTCCAGGGCTTTCATTGGGATATATTCCCGTTTGCGATTCTGCGATTCCCACCGATCCGGCAGGCACTCTTATGCGTGGCGTCGCTAGACGCGGACACGCGATGCGTTCATCCATGCCACCAAGATAGGGGAAGCCGGGCGCGAATCCCAGCATGAAGACGCGATACTCCGCACTTGAGTGGACATCGATCACTTCGCGCTGAGAGAGTCCGGTCTGTTCGGCTACGGAAGCGAGATCCGGCCCAAAATCGCCGCCGTACGCGACTGGAAGTTCGTGCGCATCAGCACCCTTATGCCCTGCCGTCTTCTTCCGCGATAAGACAAGATCGACAACGGCTTCTATCTGATTCAGCGCTTCGCTGCAGCTGATCTTAGTGAAGTCATACTCCACCAGCAGAGAACGGAAAGTCGGGATCGTCTCAATGATGGCATTTGAAATCTCGGACGTTGAAAGGGCTGCCTGCAGAGAGTAAACTTTGCGGTTGAGTTCATAATCTATGGCATCGCCAAACTCAACCAGCACTGCCGATTCGTTTACTGGCATGATGCGCGGATATTCTGTTGGCTGCATTTACCGACCACCCTCGGTGCATAAGCAGAACTATGATGGTGCCAATAGCTCAGACATCGGTCTTACCTGAATACCCGAATCGGCGAATCTCACCCGGATGGCGGCAGCCATCTCTACTGCTCCCGGCGTATCGCCGTGCAAACAGATCGTATCAGCCGAAAAATCAATCTCACTGCCGTCTGACGCTACCACTCTTCCCTCAGCTGCCAACTTAAGCGATCGTTCTACGATCTCGTCGACGTCGTGCAATACTGCTCCCGGCTGCGAGCGAGAGACCAGCGTGCCCTGCGGCGTTACGGCGCGGTCGGCAAAGCACTCGCGCGCTACTATCACACCCTCGTTGCGGGCAACTTCTTCCCACGCGGAACCAGCAAGAACCACATGGATCAGCTCGCGATCGATCTTCATGATGGCTCGCACGATGGCGGCAGCCACATCGGCATCGACCACGGCACGGTTGTAGAGCGCGCCATGCGGCTTGACGTGCTGAATGCGTTTAGCACTGGTAAAGGCGGTCAATGCACCGACTTGATAAGTTACGGCATTTGCGATCTCATCTGCTGTAAGAGCCATATCTCGACGTCCGAAGCCGGCAAGATCGGGATATGCCGGATGCGCGCCAATGCCAATGTTATGCATCTCGGCAAGCGACACCGTGCGCGCCATCCAATCGGGGTCTCCGGCGTGGAAACCGGTGGCGACATTCGCAGAAGTGATGTACTTGATCACTTCCTCGTCGAACCCCATCTTGTAGCCGGCGAAAGATTCGCCGATGTCAGCATTGAAATCTATGCTTGAGACGTTGGACATGGTACCCAGCTTCTTAGGTGTTTTAGACGCTCCAAACCATTCTTATCGAATTACCATTTTAGATCAGCCAAGCAAGTTTGGAATGCCATCCAAGCGAAACACGTTCGACTCACTCCCATTGCTCTGGGAATGAATTTCATACGCCTTACGCTGTCTCAGCAGAAACCGGACCATTCAACCCTTAGTGGCTTTTGAAGCTCCGTCCGCGCCGCCCCACTGTAATGACTACCTCGTCTCTCACCACTGCATAGCAACCGAATCCCTTTTCAACTGATCTGATCTCATCCGGTGTAAGCCCGCTCTTAGCGGGTTGACGAGAAGATTTATCCATGAAATAGGATTTAGCATCGCAACGATATCTCCATTTTCCATAACGTACAATGACGTCTATAGTTTTCTTGCGGATCCCGCGTTGCTGAAGACGCTGGCTTGCGTGCCTGGTATAAACCAACTGTTTACTGTCTTTATCGCGGTGATTACAGTTCCTTGCCATGGATCGATTCCTCCAGATGCTACGAATTTCAATTAGCTATATTTATGGATGATCTGCTTCATTGAAAGTTCCGCCTATTCCCTCGACGGCATCCTGTATGATTTCCCGGATCGCGCTGGAAAATCGATCGGCATTATCACTCATCGGATACCCTATTTCAGGCGCCGCGCGTTCAAACAGTTCATCAATGTCCTGCGCGCGTATCTTAGTGGAGCCATAGCCGTGGTGTTCATATGCCAATTCCCATGCGTCAAGTTCAGTTTCCGCCAGGTATTGCTTGATATCTTTGGATAATGGATCATTGACACCTCCACGAACTTTGTCAATGACAGCCCGTCGCTCATCATCGTTATTGGGAGCAATGATCCATCCGTTTGGATCGTCTAGCCACTTTGAGACGACGTTCTTAATCTGCTGTTCCAGATCCGCTATCGGCCGCAAATCAAAGTACTCTGTATTTTCCCACTCCTCGGCGAAGCGGCGATTCAAGGCTTTTATCCTTCCCCAGTGCTCTTTACGCGGCGGCCATTCATTCTCGATCCCTAACTTCACGCGCCAATCCTTCTTGAATTTATCCGTCGCCGCCTGCAGGGCAAGGTCCAGACCTTCAGAGCTATATCGAGGCGCGGCATTAACATCTAAACTCACTTTCATCGAATCCTGCATCTTCTGCAACATGTCCGCGATCACATTCTTCACACCACCGGGAATCTTACTCATCTCTTTGTCTAGCGCGCCTAGTAAGAATGCATGTTTATCGATTTGAGATTCCAGCGCATCCGAAACGTCACCGCATTCCTCACGCAGAATCTGAGCCGCAGTGCGCACTGCATTCATCACATGCTCGCGCCGGTGCTGTTGAGTGCGGAAATTGGGTCCCGTGACGAGATCGAAATGAGTGAATGCCACTGCCAATTTGTGCGTGTACCCGCTAGTAATCGCTGCACGCAAGAGCGCGATCGGTGCTGTCAGCATCGGCTGCTCCGCATTATCTACAAGCAGAATCATATCCACATCCCCGAAGCGATCTGAGATGTTGGTCGAAATGCTGGTGGCCGTCTTTTCAGAGTGCCCCAGCCCCTGGCCGTCTATC
Source organism: Dehalococcoidia bacterium (assembly GCA_963422715.1). Classification (GTDB taxonomy): domain Bacteria; phylum Chloroflexota; class Dehalococcoidia; order Lucifugimonadales; family Lucifugimonadaceae; genus Bin127. The sequence goes on from OY730475.1 coordinate 36,415, forward strand.
AGCACCAGCTTCTCGCCCGAGCTCATATTTGTGCGCTTGCCTTCCAGTTGCCAAAGAATGCGCACACTTTCCACAATCGGCGTCAGCAGCTTGCCGAACTGAGTGTAGTGGTTGCTGGTGAAAATCCTCACTTGCTTGAGAAATTCATCGCGCCGATGCTCTGAGAACGTCCAGATCAGAGGCCAACCAGAATCATCAAATTCGAAACTTCCTCGCTCAACCGCATCTACTCGCTGTTTGATCTCTTTCAGGATTTCGTCGACGAGCTCGCCAAAGCCAGCATTTTGCTTTGCTGATTCAGAAAATATCTCATTCCATGCATCTTTATCGGCACGTTTCTTCTGTTCCTTCAACGGGCCAAGAGTTTTCGTGATGTCGGTTCCTACAGTCTCTGCCAATGAGCGAATCGCAGCTACACGCTTCACCAAGCGATGCATGTTCTCTAATCGCTCTTTATCGGCTACTTGCACGTCCCCGGCAGGCAACAGCCGGTCATTATCTTCTTCTCCAAAGTCGAAATCATCAGTCTCAGTCGTTGTGGTTTGATCATCCCAGTCGCCGGTGATGTAGGAAAGGCGGAAACTCTGCTCAGCATCAGAAATCAAACGAGACGCTATTTGCTTGTCAGTATTGTCTCCGGCCGCTAACCGGCAGGCTCTCTGAAGGCATTCCTCAATAATCGATCTGACGCGTGCCTTGGTAATGAAGTTTATGACTGCCTTATATGACCCTTCATTGGCCGTGATAACCTAAAAATCGGCAGTGGTAGTCCGGCCAGGTGATGTAGCCGGGAAACGATCATTTCTATGATCTGAACCAATGATATGGCGCAGCAGAGTAGTCTTACCAGCCCCGGTTGTGCCGACAAGCATTATACGCGCATACCCATCTTCACGAGTAGGTAGCTTAATGTGTTTATCGAGGATCGTATCTATAGTCGCAGACATTCATTATCTCCTTGCAAGCATAATTTCAATGAATTCATTCTGGCAGAACAAGACGAAAATATCAAGCGATTTTTACTTAATCTAAGAAAACTATAATTAAAACATACGTTAACATAATGCCTAAGCAGTACAAATTAAACTGTGCAATGATAGTACCAATAAAGGCCATAAGCAGTACAAGGAAAGGCAAACTCAGGAGCGCGTAGGCTGACTAATCAGTACTATCTAAGCTAAGTCAAGACTGTATTGCCTAAGCTAAGTCAAGACTGTATTGCCTAAGCTAAGTCAAGACTGTATTGCCTAAGCTAAGTCAAGACTGTATTGCCTAAGCTAAGTCAAGACTGTATTGCCTAAGCTAAGTCACTACTGTATTGCAGAAGCTATGCCTGGAAAGTACAGCGACAGGCAAACTAAGTTATAGCATTAAGAACCATGTGTAAATCCGAAACTCTTCCCGAAGGCCATCTCCACAACATCAGAGCCTTGGAATCTGCTTACCTGAAACATCGCGATCCGATACGGCAATCCGGTTTCAGCGGCGGCGCGGAACGATGGCGCGCCGAAAGATCACCGTTGCTCAAAGCTGTGCATTCAGACGGTGAGTTTCTCGATGTTGGCTGTTCGGTCGGATATTTGCTGCATTGTGTAGTTGAATGGAGCAACGACAACGGCTTGGAGCTAGTTCCCTATGGAGTGGATCTGAATCCGCGCCTGATATTGGAAGCGTTAAGGCGTTTTCCGGGTCTCGAACATCATTTCTGGGTGGCGAACGCTTGGCGTTGGGTGCCTCCACGCCGATTCAAGTGGGTATACGCGTTGAGCGATTGCGTGCCGAAATGTTTACTCATCAGGTGGTCGCGTCATATGCTTCAACATGCAGTGGCCGAAAATGGCAGATTGATAATCGGACACTATGGCAGTCGATCAGTTGCGACGCCACCGCTAGATATCGCTGAGATACTTGCAGCCGGCGGTCTCGATGTGAGCGGCGAAGCTTCTGGTGGAAAAATGTCAGACGGCAGCCCAGTGACGCGGTTCGCTTGGATGGATCGACGTTCGAATCTTCGTTAATGCCGACTCGCTTCATTCAAAATCGACTAGCATAGAGCGCCTAATGCTGGTCCAGCTTTCCATATCTCTTCCGACTATGACGTGATCAACGAAATCAACATCAAGCGACTCACTGGCCCTTACCAGCTTCTGAGTGAAGGAGATGTCTGCCGTGCTGGGATAAGATCTGCCAGATGGATGATTATGTACGATGGCAAAGTGCGGACTTCTACGCCCAACTACCGTGCTCAACACTTCACTGCTATTGGCCATCATAGAGTTGCAGGTGCCTTGATATAGCTTCGTCTTGCCGCGGTACTGATTTCGCACATCAAGCATGATGACCCATAACTCTTCTTGCGCCTTATCTCTCAACAACGGGGTCATCATCTCTGCTATCTTGAATGAATCGATATCACATCCGATTTTGTCGCTATGTGAATCAGGGATTTTCTCCATATCTAGATCGTGGATCGCCCTCTCGTGTGCGGCGCGTCTGCCGATCTCGAATGCCGCGAGAAGCACTGATGCTTTAGCATCTCCAATGCCTTTAATTTTGCAGAGTTGATCCCTGCTCGCACGGCTCAGCATCTCTAACCCGTCATACTCTCTGAGTAGATTAAGAGCCAGATCTCTAACGTTGGTATTGTGCATTCCGCATCCTAGCAGCAACGCGATCAGTTCAGATGTTGCCAAAGTGTCTGGCCCGTGTTCGCGCAGTCGCTCACGCGGTCGCTCATCCTCCGGCAAATCTCGGATTCTGAGCATGTCCGGCTGATCAGCATCAGCCCTCGCCGCGGGCGGCAGATAGTCTACTTCAACACGGCTTGGAATCGGCGGCTTCATATTCATATCAGAACCGGTTATAGACGGCGATTCCGGCACCAACGCGTTAGCAGTTTCAATCGCCTCATCACCATCCGTTGGCGATGTGTCCGAGGGTGTCCCTGCAGTTGACATTGACGCCTCGGCGGCCATATCAGCAGTCCGCTCATTTAGCCCCAAAAGCCTTGAATACGGAGACGATTTGAGCGCGGAGCGAAGCAGAGATTCGAATTCATCAGACATAGCAACACCAATTATCAAGGCTAAATGTTGCTAATTGCAAATCAACTTGTCACAAGTCCCTGAATGAATGCGCTGAGTGCCGGCACAATGATCAGTACCCGCGCTCTACACCATCTCTCTTAGCGTTTGCCAAGCGCTTTCACTTCTAAACCTTTGCTCATCTATTCTCTTGTATCGCCACTCCACACCAGTCACGGCGCTGGCGTCTCGGCACCACTGCGCAACGCGAGCGTCTTTGCGCGGCACTTCCTCCGTCGTCAGTCCTTTCGTCTCCAGCACATACATTTTTCCATCTGAGGCTCGGACTATGAAATCAGGGAAGTAGCTTCGCAAGCCGCCGGCGGCGCTGACGTAGTTCACGCTGAAACCCACCGCGGCTTCATTTTTTGCGAAAGCGGCAACGTCTTTCGCAATATCATCCATCCAGCGAGCGAAATCGCGCTCTAGATCGCTGTCGCACACAACATGGGTGAATACGCTCTTCTTGGGATTTGCGATTACTTGGCGACGGGTCACGAAGGGCTTGGTGCGGGAGACGCATATCGGGTCAAACTGATTTTCGACGCCGCAGTCTACCATCTCCATGATTGAAAGTTCGCGTATCGTTTTCACGAATAGATCCATAATGAACAGCTTCACCCCTGGATCGTTCAGACGGTGCAACACGGATTTATCAGATATCTCGCGTTCACTGGCAAATAGCACCGCTTCAATATAGCGTTTCACTTTGGGGGCGAGCTGCATGAATCCGTTTGAAAGGTTGGATAGTCGACACTCCTTTAGTATGAGTCGACACATATAGTTGAGATAACCAGCCTCGCTCAGCGGAAAATCACGATCAATCTCGCCGCGGCCCACTTCTTCCCAAGTATCCATATCGCGGGTGATGAAAGGAATGGGTTCTTCTGCCAAACCGTCGACCGGCAATTGGAGACGATGTACGGGTAACGCCTCTACATCCAGCCGGCTGAGATCGGGCGCCTTGAACGCGAGACGCGGAGTCAATCGCGGTATCGTTATCTCGAACTGCGCGGCTTTGTCTGCATTCACCAGTACCGTCACCGCGGTTTGAGTGAAATCTGGGTAGCTGGAGAGCAACATCGGGATGTTCTCCTCCTTGATTTCACGATCCCAGAAGCTTCTAAACGCTTCATGATCGATGACGAGCAGCTCTTCAAGCTCGTTGCCGGAGCTGATCGAGAACATCCTTCGCAAGCCACGCCCCAGTGTCTGTTCGGGCAAGATGCGAGATTCGGCCGAGTAGGGACGCAGCGGCAGGATGACGCACACATTCTTCACATCCCAGCCTTCGCGCAGCATCAGCACTGACACTATCGCCTTGTACTGACTCTTACCGCTGTCTACATCACGCGCCGATTCGCGCAGCAGCGCGATCTCGCGCTGTTTGGAGGTGGAAGCTCCTTCCGTTATCTCTCCTCTGGCGTTCGTATGTATCACCAGCACTTCATGCGGTTTAAATCCACCCGCGCCACGAAGCCATTCACCTATTTGATCCGCCGATTTGGTGTCTTCAGTCATCACAAACAGCAACGGTTCACGCTTAATCGGATTCATGTGTTCACGCAGCTCTTGCCAGCGATTCACCGCGACTATGAGCCGATCTCGATAGCGATCTGCGGCATTTTCGCTACTGTAATCCACTGCGCCGCTCAGCTCCACCAGATGCGGACGCTTTACCACGCCGTCGCGGATCGCCTGCGCGATCGGATAGTCCACGATCACGTGTCCGAACAGTTTGCCGTCATTGTGTTTAGGAGTGGCAGAGAAATCTAACTGCATCATCAGACCCTGTCCGGTGCGATTACGCAGGCTGTCATCGAACTCCTTTATCGTTTCCGACCATCTCAGCTTCGGATCGTGCACGTGATGCCCTTCATCGTTCAGCACCATCAATCGGTTTCGATGCTCCAGCGATTGCCGCATCATGAGCCCAGCCGAGACGGCAGAGTCTGTTACCGGCTCGCCGATGATATCGCGCAGTTGCGGCGGCATATTCCGCGCGGCTGAAGACGGGCGCCCATAGAACTGCTGAACATTTGTCAGCAAAATCACGCCGCCGAGATTCCCCGCTAGCGTCGGCTCGTCGCGCGTTGCCACTTCCATCTGCCATTCATCGCGCAATTCGGGCGGTATCACCGGGTCGGTGCGGAATATCCGGCCGCCGTCGCCAAAGTCTTGCTTGAGCCGTTCGTAGACGATCACGTTCGGCGCCAGCAAGATGAACGTGTCGGAGTATTCCGAGTTGATATGCTGCGGCTCCAGTTTCGAGTTGAAGTAAGACCATGCGATCAGTAGCGACATCACCTTAGTCTTGCCGGAACCGGTCGCCATCTTATACGCATAGCGAGTCCAGAGATCTTCAATCGGGTCTAGCGAAATCTGCCCCCGATTCGCGGCGAACTCCATCGCCAACTCGTATAGAGTGCGTTTCTTCAGGGCTTCGTAAAGATAGACGGTAGTCTCCACTGCTTCTCTCTGGCAGTAGTAGTAGAGCCACGGCTCGCCGGCATGACTCTGATGATCTGATTCGAACCAGTGCGTCAGCAATTTCTTAGTGGTGTCCGTCACTCCTGGATATGCCTCTCGCCGCCATTGATGCACCGCTGCGCGGATACGCGGAACCAGCGCCGCCTGGGATTTCTGCTGGTCGACAGGGATTATGTATGCGGGAAATAATCGTGGTACTGGCATAGATGCACCGTATTCATAGGCTCGAGATCAATACTCGTCATCCTTGGGCCGGCGGGAATCCACTCTTGCAAATAGCCACCTTTGATTAGTCACTGATATCCAGCTCCACAGTGGCATCATTGCCGAAAATATCGATGATTTTCACCAGGATCGATCTTCCGAGCTGCGGATCATAGGGCCATGGATCCGATATCAGTTTCAATTCGCGGTTCTGCCGCGTGCGATAGGCTTGCCACTGGTTCACGAAAACTTCGCCGTCATACTCGAAGTCCACTGCCCAGTAATCGATCCAGTCCGACCACTTAGTTGGCTGCTCAGTCAGCTTCCGTTGCATATATTCATCGATCGCAGGGATGAATCCGGTGAGCTCGACCGCGATCTCTCTCGTGGAGCCGGCATTTCGCACCTTGGCTTCGGCGATAGAGAGTTCGAAGAAGTGAATCTCGCCCGCGTCTATATTGCGCTTGTCCAGAACTTCACGGGGTATGTTCAGCAATCGGACGTTCACTTTGTGTCGTTGCTGCAGACCATCCTTCAAAGCCGGGTTCAATCCCATTTCCCACTCCCATCCCAACATGTCTAGCGCATTGAATCCATTAACTGCACACTCTTGTACAGTCGTCTCAAGCTCCACAGCTGAAATGGGAGCATCAGTAGCGCCTACATGCACTGCTCTACCCTCTCGGATGCCGTGCAGATGGCTGAACTGCCCAAGCATCGGCTGTGCTTTATATAGCTCCAAGATGAACTCTATGTAGTCTCCGACCGTCGATTCTCGGCTGATGCCTCCTTGCCAGAATCGGCGTTCGTACTTGCCGAGATTTTGAACCTCGAAAGGTTTACACCCGGGTATATCGAGCATTCGTTTGCGAGTGGTTTGGATGGCGAAGCGTCCGATATCGACACCGATCCATCGGCGTCCGAGTTTCTCTGCGACCGCGGCAGTAGTGCCGGAGCCGATGAAACAGTCCAGCACCAGATCGCCTTCATTGGAAGATGCTTTTATGATGCGTTCAAGAAGGGCTTCAGGCTTTTGGGTGGGGTAGCCAGTTCGCTCCCTCCGTGCCGAACCCATAGTAATATTAGACCACAGATTACCTACTGGGACACCGACATACTCGTCTAAAAAGGAACGACGTTCTATTCTATTCCCATTAATAACGATCCTACCTGCGGCTAATTCTTCTTCTAATCTTTGCTTACTAAGCCTCCAGCCAGAAGGATGTGGATTTGTAAATCCACGCCATGTAAAGCAAAGAGTAGGCCTAGCCCCCATAGATCGAGAGGAAAATACTGGAGTAGCAGTATTGTACCTACGTCCATCTGGAGTCAGGCTTGGAAACTTCCTTTGTATTTCATCTGGATCTGTCAGTACTTCATAAGGACGTAATGAGTAGTTCCCAGATTGAGTATAGAATAATATACAATCTGTATTCCTACCCCACTGCTTCGCCTCATGTTGACTTCCTTTTGCTTGAGAAGGTGACCTGCGCCATACTATCTCGTTACGAAAATTTTTTCGATCGATTATAGTATCCATAACCAATTTCAAATAATGACTAACCGTAGAATCACAATGCAAATAGATAGAACCTGTATCAGAAAGTAGATATCTTAAATATTCAATAAATGGGGCGATCCACGACAGGTATGAATTCAATCCCGCCTTCCACATATCCCTATAAGCGACTTCTTCTAATATACTCGGCAGCTTTTCCACATTCGCATCGCCAACTTGAGTGCGATAAGAGAAATCGGCGCCCGTGGCGAAGGGAGGATCGATGTATATGAGGTCCACCTTGCCGGCAAATTCGTCCAGCAATGAAGATAGAACCAGCTTGTTGTCGCCCCAGATCAGACGATTGCGCCAGCCCGGCTCCCACCACTCGGGAAGGTCAGCACGACCAGTCTCAGCATCGAATCTAGCGATTTTAGCACTGACGTTCGAATCGAGAGTTCTCTCTCTCTCTCTCTCTCTCTCTCTCTGACGTCATGTCCCTCGCGCCCGCGCGAGAAGCCGTTTCAAGGGCGGGCTGCATCGATTCGGAACGGCGCACGTCATTCACGCGCTCAATCGCTTGGAATGGGAGCGACACTCGCTCCAGAGGGCGATTCTTGCCGGGCCACACCAGCTCTACCTTTTGGTAGTCGGAATGTTCAGAGCAGTCTGGGCAGGGCACGGCACGTAGTCAACGATCAGTGATTGAGTTACTTCAGACAGTGAAGTTTAACATGGGAGCATATGGATTTAGGACGGGGCTAGCTAGTTGTTTAGCGTCTATTAGTCGCTTACTGCAGCACTACCGGCCACCGAATGGTGCATATCCCACTGCAATTCATGGCCTTCACACCGCCCTGCTGGACGTCCGTACTGTCATTTATAGCGCCTCACCCTGTCATTCCAAGGGATCGGGAATTGCAGGGAGCGGTCTCGGGAATGGTAAGCATATGCCTGAGTGCGGATTCACGGCTACGAGGGAATGACGGAGAGTAGGAGTGGGAATGATGGGGTGTAGGTCGGTATCTGATTACAGCCCGACTAACCGCTGGTCATGATTAAATTAGACTATTGAGCATGAGCAGAGTAGAAAAATCACCGATAACGAAGGCCGTGATTCCAGTCGCCGGGCTGGGCACGCGCTTCTTTCCGGTGACTCGCATTGTGCCGAAAGCGTTATTGCCGGTATTGTCGAAGCCGCTCATTCAATATGCGGTGGAAGATGCTGTCAGTGCCGGCATCACTGAGATCGCGATCGTGGAAGATACGCGCAGCGTGGCATCGTATTTCGATCCCATGCCCAGCCTGTTGCAAGAGTTGCGCGATCGAGGGCGCGACGATCTGGCAGACGCGCAGCTGAAGATATCAGGGATGGCGCGCATAGAAGTGATCAAGCAGATCGAGCCGCTGGGCCTGGGACACGCAGTGATGCTGGCGCAGAACTTCGTCCAGAACGAACCATTCATAGTGATCCTGCCTGATGAGTTGTTATGGTCTGAACATTCATCTACCGCGCAGATACTAGACGTCAGAGACCGCTACGGAGGGCTCGTGATCGCGGTGATGGAAAGCTCTTGGGACGCAGTTCACACTAAAGGCATCGTGGCTGGTCCGAAAGTAGAGCCGAGCGTGATCGCGATCGATGAGATGGTGGAGAAGCCGCGGCGCGAGGACGCTCCGAGCAACTTGGCGATAGTGGGACGATACGCATTAGAGCCGTCGATATTCGAACATCTTCGCAAAGGTCGGCGCGGCGCCGGGAATGAGATCCAGCTGACGGATGCCATCGCCGAGTGCATGAAGGAAGATGCAGTATACGGCACCATCATCGAGGGGCAACGCTATGATGCCGGCGTGCCGGAGGGTATGTTTGCGGCGACACTTCATGAAGCAATGAACAATGATGTTATGAAGCAGATGATCCTCGATGCGGCGGCGCGGATCGCGCATGAATAACACGCCCTAAGCGAAGCGACAATGTCTGGGGCGGGGTTTACCATTCTCGGCCGAGGCGATACTATTACGCGCACAGGCGGCTCGATATCATTCCGAGCAAAGCAATGTCATTCCCGCGCAGGGGGAATGACAAGGGACATAGACTAGGCAATGACATAGCCTATCACCACTGTACGCCTGCTACTGTCCGCGCAGTTGTAACACCGCCATGAACGCCTCTTGCGGCACCTCCACGGCGCCGACCATCTTGGCACGGCGGCGTTTACCGGCTTTTTGCTGCTCCAAAAGTTTACGCTTGCGAGTCACATCTCCGCCGTAACACTTGGCAAGAACGTTTTTCCTCACGGCACTGATGTTGGTGCGAGCTACTATCTTCCCTCCTACCGCGGCTTGAATCGGCACTTTGAACATCTGCCGCGGGATCAATTCTTTAAGCATCGCGGTAAGCTTCTTACCCATAGTCACGGCTTCGGAGCGATGCACTATACACGAGAGCGCATCCACTTCTTCATGATTCACCAACACGTCTAGCTTCACCATCTCTGCCGCTCGATAGTCGCTGGGTTGGTAGTCCATAGAGGCGTATCCCTGAGTTGACGATTTCAGCTTGTCATGGAAATCTACCAAAATGGCAGAGAGCGGGGCTTCATATTCCAACATCACTCTGAGCTGACGTTTGGATTGTGCGGGCACCGATGCGCCATTGGATGAATCCGAGTTCAGTCGAGATGGCGATTGCAGATACTCCATGCGCTTAAAAACGCCCCGCTTGGTGTTCATCAGTTCCATAACGCTGCCGATGTAATTGGCGGGCGCGATGATCGACAGTTCCACCCACGGCTCTCGGATCTCCAGTATCTGCTGTCGGTCGGCAAGCCGAGATGGATTGTCTACCCATACTGCAGTGCCATCTTTCATCTCGACTTGGAACTCGACGCTGGGCGCGGTAGTGATGAGATTGAGTTCGTATTCGCGTTCCAGACGCTCCTGAACCACTTCCATATGGAGAAGACCCAGGAATCCGCATCGGAATCCGAAACCGAGCGCAGACGATGACTCCGGCTCATACATTAGCGCCGCGTCGTTGAGCTTCAGCTTGCCGAGCGCTTCCCGAAGGCTGATGTAGTCGTTGCTGTCTGAAGGATAAAGTCCGGTGAAGACTAAGGGCTTCTGATCGCGATAAGTGATCTTTGGCGACTCGGCAGGCCGTGCCATAAGCGTGATAGTGTCTCCCACCTTCACCTCACCGACGCTCTTGATGCCCGTAGCCACATATCCCACCTCGCCGGGGTAAAGCCCGTTTTCGGCGATTCTAGGGGAAGGCGAGAAATACCCCACTTCCAGAACTTCGCTCTTAGCTTTGGTGTCCATGAAGATGATCCGGTCACGGGCGCGCACCGAGCCGTCCAGGATACGCACATGTGCCACGATGCCCTTGAAGGAGTCGTACTTGCTATCGAACACCAGTGCTTGCAGTGGCTTTTGATCGTCTCCATCGGGCGGCGGCGAGAGTTCTACGATGCGTTCCAAAAGTTCAGGCATGCCTTCGCCGGTTTTACCTGATACTCGCAACATCTCAGCAGCATCGAATCCGAAAGCTTCCGACATCTCCAGCTCCACGCGCTCAGGGTCGGCGTTGGGCATGTCGATCTTATTGATTACTGGGATGATGACCAGATCGTGCTCGATTGCAAGATATACGTTCGCGACGGTCTGGGCTTGTATGCCTTGAGAAGCATCGATGAGCAACACCGCGGCTTCACAGGCGGCAAGACTGCGTGATACTTCGTATGAAAAATCGACATGGCCGGGAGTGTCGATGAGGTTCAGCTGGTATCGATCACCACCTTGCGCGCAGTATTGGAGCCGCACGGTCTGCGCCTTAATGGTGATGCCACGCTCGCGTTCCAGATCCATGGTATCAAGATGCTGTTCCAGGAGATCGCGTTCGGCTACAGTGCCAGTGAGCTCAATGATGCGGTCTGCAAGCGTCGATTTGCCATGATCGACGTGCGCGATGATGCAGAAGTTTCGTATTTGTTCTTGCGGATGCATATTGAATCTCATGCTAACGCACTAGAGTCATGGCTGGCAGTCGCACCAATGCCGTTACTTAGCGGCGGGGATGGTTGCGTATTAGAATCGCACTTTAGGAGTTTAGCCATGAGTGATAACGAACGCCGCGATCTGATTCTGAATGTCGAGAACTTCGGACCTATTGCGTCTGCCAAAGATGTAGCAATAAAGCCGATGACAGTTTTCGTGGGGCCGAGCAACACTGGAAAGTCGTATCTGGCGATTCTTCTGCACGCCATGCTACAGGCAAAAAGCAATCACCAGCTAGGAATAGATTACATCCCTAGGATACAGAGAACTCGCAACGCAGAACTATCGGATATTGCCATTGATACGGTTCTCTCTGAGATCGGTATCCAGGTAGATCAATTGCCACCAAACTATCGGGACATGAAAAGTCCTATTCCATGGGATGCTTTGCCTGATACGGCGAAGGACTTCGTTCGCAGATACTCAGCTCATCAAGCAAAGGAGCTCTCGGAATATGCTAAAGAAACAATTCGCGAGTTTTTCGAACTCGACGAACTTATGGATATCAGCACCGGTGCCCAGTCGCTGAAGAGTCCATTATCAATTAGGTTACGCGATTCCTCAGGATATTGGGAATTGAATCCGAGTAGCGATTCATCTAGATTTGACACCGACAATCTAGAGATTAGAATCAGTGACATAAGACGATTAATATACCCAGATAACGAACAACGCATCATTGGAGACGAAGAATATAGGCGATTTTTATTATCACAATGTTTTGATTTAAGCCTTTCAACTCGCATCCATTCAATGGTAGATTCTGTATATTTCCCCGCGGCGAGAACCGGAATCATTACCGGTTGGCAAACCTTGACTAGTAACGTAATCAGGAATGCGTCAAGGTTTGCAATTGATAGAGAACATATCGTTCCATATAATAAGATTTCAACAGATTTCTTGGATCTCTTAATCAGGGCACCTGTTTACCGCCGCAGGTATAGTCGACCACAGGGAATAAATGGGGGTTCTCTGGCACAGATCGCCGACATGCTTGAAAAATCACTGCTTGATGGATCGGTGGAGATGTCTGATTCAGATATCGGCCCGCCTGAGATTATCTATTCTCATCGTGGACTAAAAGTACCGATGTTCAGAGCGTCTTCAATGGTTACTGAGCTCGCACCGATAGTACTGTTCTTGCGAAGTCATATGAAAATTGGAGATCTGTTAATCATTGAAGAGCCGGAATCGCATCTCCATCCGGCGGCGCAGCAGAAAATAGCGGCTGCCCTGGCTTTCATGGTGCGTAGCGGATTACGCGTGCTCATCACCACGCACAGCCACTACATGGTGGAACAGATCAGCACGTTGGTCAATGCCTCCTATGCAGGGCCTGAAGAACGAGCCCAGAAGCTGAGGCTTTTAGGCCCGGAGATTGATGCTGATCTCCATCTTGATGAAGACGAAGTCGCGGTATACGGTTTCGCCTTGGAGGACAGTGAAAAAGGAGGAACGGTAGTTCAGGAGGTGCTTTTCGATCCGGACGAATGGGACTATACACCGCAAGATCATTCTTGGGCGATCAGCGATCAATTCAACCGAAACTCCCGTATGCTGAGCGCGAGATTCAAAAAGTGAATTGGATCGATCACATAAGATCGCGCTACACCGAATCGGGCGCGATAGTAACTGAACGCTTTATAGAAGTCGATGGATGCAAAGTAGCTCTGCGCGGGTTCCCGATACCTAACTTGGTGCTATGTGTCGATACGCTCTTAAAGACTGACGAGTTCCTCATAAAGTTATCTGCTGGCAAAAAGCGATGTGATTTGATAGTGTTTGCGGGAAATGCTAATGGTATTGACATCGTATTGATTGAGGCGAAAAGTGGCTCAAAGAATCGTCAAAAGCGTATAGGTGAGGCAATAAAGCAGATAATCTCTTCGAAGAAGATCCTAGATAATGCTCTGCGTGAATGTGCAATGGAATCAAACTTAGGGGCCAGGTTCGGAGTAGCCGTTACTCGATCTCTTCAGTGGAGTGATGCCGTAGCATTCAAAGCCCGCTCCAAGGCTGTGAAAATAGGAATCGAATTAGTCCATGTGCCGTGTGACAAAGATGTCTGGCATATTATCAACCCATGAATTGAAACTCAAAAGTTGCACCCGTTGCGCGCTGTTTCTACTCTCGTCCGCCATGTTCTCGTGATTCAGAGCCACGCTCATGTTCGCCTCGTTCGCCGCTGTGCTCCTCAGTCTCAGCATCGCCATTTCCGCCCACTTCCGCATGAGCGCTCCAAGAAGTGAAAGTCCGTTCGCTTGCCGGCAGAGACACTCTAGCCGATTCGCCAAGCGACAAATCAACTGGAACTGTAGGGCCAAGCTCAATGCCATTTGAGAGATGCACCTCGACGCGCACTCGCGGCAGTGAACGTTCGGTGGTGTTTTCTATAGTGCCGATAAAAGTGTTTGAAGGGGCATCGTATGACAGAATCAGCCTAGCACCGGCTCGAATCTCATCGAACTTGCCTTCACGCGAGAACTGAGTGCCCGATTCCTCACCCTGCTCGTTATGCTCGGAATTTCCGCCATGCTCCTCGAAGCCACTTTCGCTATCGCTACATGCCGACACTGAAACAATCATCAGCACAATCAGCAAAAGCATCGACAGTAGATTCAGCAAACGCCTGATTCTCATTTTGCTCCCCACATATATATGATTACGAGCTTTACGCGATAAACTCAATTTAACACCCTTTCTTCTAGCATCCCTTATCAATGTCTTCACAAACTCTATATATCCTCGGCGCGGGAACACCCACGCCGACGCCTACTCGATTCGGTTCTGCGTACGTCGCTGATGTGGATGGCGAGAAGATCATGTTCGATTGCGGCCCTGCAGCCACCCACAAACTAGTGCAATCGGGTCTGTGGCCCACCGAGATCGATAATCTCTTCTTCACCCATCATCACTTCGATCACGATATCGATTATCCATGTTTCTTGCTGTGCCGCTGGGATCAAAGCATCGGCAAGGAGAACCTGCTACAAGTGTACGGGCCGACGCTGACGGAGCGAATCACTCACGGGGTGTTGGACGAAGAAGACGGTATCTTCGCGCATGATTGGAAGGCGCGCGTAGATCATCCACTGAGTCAGAAGATCCATGTGAATCGTGGCGGGACGCTTCCGCGCAAGCCGCCAGTAGTACGAGCCAGAGATGTGGAACCCGGCACAATAGCCACCGCGAAGAGATGGGAGGTTACTGCAGCTCCAGCCGAACATGTGCAACCTTATTTAGATTCTCTGGCATATCGGCTAGATACCGTGAGCGGAAAGTCGATTGTGTTCACCGGCGATACTCAGCCTTGCGACTCGGTAACCGATCTGGCACGAGATGCGGATGTCATGCTGTGCATGTGCTGGGACGATCAGGCGATTATGGATGCGGACGGTGAAGCACCCGGCCAGTGTGGCACTACCGGAGCCGCCCGGATGGCGGAAGCCGCAGGAGTGAAGAAGCTGGTGCTGGTGCATATGGGGCCGCACATATCGCAACACGGACCGCTGGAGAAAGGAATCGGCGATATCCGAGAATCGTATGGCGGCGAAGTAGTGTTTGCAGAAGAGCTGATGAAACTGGAGGTTTAATCCGTCGCGCTCCGCGCTTCATCGCAAGGCTGTTGCGGAAATACGTGGCTTCTCGCCGCTCTCGCTTCACACAGTTCCTTGATCTCGAGAACGTGCTCATCCATATGGTTATCCATGACGTTCTTCATCATGAATCGAGCGATGGGCCAGCCGATAATCGGTGCTTTCAGCGCGTACTTGCTCTCATATCGGAACAAAGTGCAACCTCCAGCTTCTCCGAATAAGAAGCTGTTCTCAAGCACACTCAGCGCGAATATCTTGTCTTCGGGATTGGGATGCGCGAGCGAGAAATCGATGCGTTCATGCTCTTTTAGTTGCACCCATTCAACGCTACGCACTATATGTTGCTTGCCGCGCACATTCATAGGGGTGTGGAACTCAACCAGTTTGCACTCACCGTGATCTTCTAACACTTTCGATCTAGAATCTTTGAGCCCGTCATTACCGAAAGCGGACATGGTCTGAAAGACGAGTCGTCGATCGGCATGTATATGTACCTCTCGAGGCTCAAGGATTATCGGCTTCATTCTGTCTCACTCAATCGTTCCGCAGCACAGTCTCATTAGACGCTAGCGATTCATTCATCTCGCGTTGCATCTGGTGCAATCCCATGGGGCCGAGTGCCAGCGCGTGGTTGTGCCATTGTTTGAGGTCAAAATCAGCTCCGGCGCGTTCCATAGATGTCCTTCGCGCTTCCATCCATGCTCTTTCGCCAACCTTGTAAGAGATGGCTTGGCCAGGTATGCCCAGATAACGGTCTATCTCGCTGGCTACGAAATCCGACGGGAAGTGCACTCGTTCGCGCATGAATTGCAGCGCTAGATCAGGATTCCAGACCTCGCCAGGATGAAAATCAGAATCGGGCGGAATGATCAGTTCCAGGTGCATCCCGATATCGATGATGACCCTCACGGATCGCAACGCCTGAGAATCTAGGAATCCCATGTAGTAGTCGGGCTGCTCGAATTTTCCCAGTTCGTTCATCAGCCGCTCGGCATAAAGAGCCCATCCTTCAACATATCCGGAGGTGCCGGCGAGCAGTCGCTGGTAGCGCGAAAGCACTGCCGACATAGTCATCGTGGTGGCGATCTGGAAGTGATGCCCTGGCACTCCTTCGTGATATGCAATCGACACTTCGCGCCAAAGCGGAAACGAGCTTTTACCGCCAGTAGGATACCAGGTCCTGCCCGGTCGCGAAAAATCTTCTGAAGGTCCGGTATAGTACATCGCGAGCGCGCCGCCGGGCGGGGCGATAAGGGCTTCAATGCGCTTGACTGGTTCCGCGATATCAAAGTGCGTGCCGCTGAGGTCTTCTATCGTGGCATCTTGCAGTTGCTGCATCCACTCTCGGAACTGATCTTCACCCTTGATGGCACGATCGGGATCGTTTTCCAGTATCTCTATCGCTTCAGAGATGGATGCTCCGGATTGGACACGATCAGCGGCCTTCGTCATTTCTGATTGCACCCATCTGAGCTGTTCCCAGCCCCAAGCGTAAGTGTCTTCCAAATCAAGCTCAATACCGTTGTAAGCGCGAGATGATAGCGCATAACTCTCTTCGCCAACGGCATCCGTTACGCGCGCCGACGCTAAGTACTCCTGGCTCAGATATTCTGCGAACTCGGCATAAGAGAGATTCGCGCTTTGAGCGGCATCTTCCAATCGAGATTGCAAAGAGTGAGATGAGTTTCCAGAGCTGGAAAACGATTCGGCCAGACTGGTGAAGAAGGGTGGCAAGTTATGATTGCCGACCCAGGTCTCAATCTGCTCGATGCATCCTTTGGTTTGACGCTTAGATGCTGTAATGCCCTTTTGCACGCCTTCTCGCAGTGTCGCGCGATAGCTTGCGAGAGATGCTGCAATCGCCTCCATCCGTGACGCGATATTCTCCCAATCTTCAACGCTATCCTTAGGCATCAGGTCGAAGATCTGTCTAAGCGACTGCACCGGCGAATGGAGTATGTTCATACCGCTGTAGTGAAACCCGGCTTCATATCTCTCAATCGACGTCGACATTTCATCAATGACTGTATCGCGGCATCTCTTTTCGCGTACATCACGAGGAGTCTCGGCTCTGATATCGGCGCGAAGCCGCTTCTCAGCATCAGCCATAGCATCTGCCGAAGCGGGCGAATAGTCCGTCATGAGATGGTCATATCCGCGCACTCCCAGGTATGTAGCTGATATAGGGTCTAGCCGAGCCAGTGTTTCAACGAATGCGTCGGCAGTTTGGTATATCTTCGACATTTCTCACCTTGTGATGCTATAGGCCTATAATCGAGTCAAACCGATTGTTTTTGGGATTCTAATCTCCAATAAAGAACTTAGACTTCGAATATCGCTCTTCTGTCGAATCACATGCCCTAATGTGATCATAGCTGCATAGTCTGGAACCCCAATTGACGCGCAACGCTCAGTTGCTTCCGGTCTAGAGAGAGGAACGAAGCATCGCTCGGCTGAGGCGACATATATAGGGCCACCGCCAGATGCCAGAGATCGGCGCATCTTAGGTATCCAGTCTCCAAAATTCGGTCTATCTCTTCCGTCAAAGCGCGATCAGGCAATATCCAGCTGATATCAGACAGAAAATCTTGGGGAAGTAAAACATCTTCTCTTTTGCACGCAGACTTAAGTTCGGCCTCGAGCAACGGGGATGAAATAAGACGTTCGAACTCTCTCATGCCGCGACCATGCTCCGCGCTGTCGTCTTCGCCAAACGCGATGGCGGCTATGACTGATGTGTCTAGATACGCGACGCTCAATCAGAACGCTCTGCCAGGAATCGTTCCAGCGCTCCTGGCCGGTTTGCAGTCGGCGCTAGTTTTCCGCGCCGAGGATTGCTGGAGCGAATCAAGATTCTCTGTTGCTCGAGAGATTTCAAACGATCTTCAAGCGAATCAGAACGCCTTGCTATAGGTCTTATCTCAGCTATCGGCTCGCCGCGGTAAGTCACCCAGACAGTTTTTTCTTGACGCACAAGCCTCATCACTTCCGAGAATTTTGCCTTAGCCTCGCAGGTGGAATATGTCTTAACCATAACTATGGATAGTAAATAACCTGGTCAGACCAGTTAATTGATCCGGCGATACTTGAAGCCGCCCAGCCAGAACTGATCGTCCTCGAAACTTATCGTCTCCCCTGCTGCGCGTCCGCTCTCCACCCTGAACGATAGCGACGTTCCATCTACCAGCAATGCGTCTGCCGGCGCGTGCAAAACATACTCCGAAGCATCATCGATACACAAATGCACCCTTTCGTCGGAAATGGCGTGCACTTGTAGCTGGAATCCCGGCTCTGCGAAGTAATCGCCAGTGAATTTATGAAGCGAAGAAGACGCATCACTGGGAGGATACGGCCGGCTCGGCGGAGCCGCAGGAGTATGTTTATGTGGCTCGTCTAGGTCGCGAACTGTCATATCTAGCAGATCGGTAGCGAGTTGCACAGACACAGTGTTTGGCCATAGGTTCGTGAGAATCACAACCCCCGTATTTGATGATCTGTGGAACATCGTTTGCGTGCCGAAGCCGTGGATGCCGCCGCCATGTCCCAGATATACGTTGTCGCCATATCGGTTCGCGCGCCAGCCTATGCACTGTCCAGATGTCCAATCACGGTCCATATACGCGGGATGCATCAGTTGCTGCCGGCCGTTAACGCTCAATACTGAGTTGTCTTTTTGCGCATCGCTTTCGTCCATGTGAAACGCGATCCATTTCGCAAGGTCGGCTACACTTGTCATCAGCTGTCCCGCAGAGTCAAGCCCGTTCAAATCTGCATAGGGTGCGATTCGCAACTCTTCATCACCGGGGGCTGGATGGCTGTATCCCACGACACGGTCAGAGACTGCAACTGCGTTCGGATCGAAAACTGTGTTCAGCATACCCAACGGCTCAAGCAGCTCAGACATCGCGAACTGTCGGTACTTCTTTCCCGAGAGCCTAGTGATGACTTCGCCCAGCAGCGCATAGGCGACGTTCGAGTATTTCCACTGGAAGTCGGGCGGTATCACCACCTCTAGCTCAGCGAGGCGTTCTAAGATGGTCTCTGAAGTCGGGAAATCAGGACTGGCCCAATCAGTTGCAGGATGTTCGGTAGCTAGTCCGGAGTAGTGCGTGGCAAGACGCTTGAGCGTGATATCTTCAAGGTCGCCATGGGTCGGGTTGATGGCAGTAGCCTCTGGGATGTGAAGCATCACCGGGTCATGCATGGATAGCATAGACGCTTCCTCGAGCAACATGAGCGATGCCGCAGTGACGGTCTTCGTGTTGGATGCAACTCTGAAGCTAGAGTTTTCGTGCGGCCGCTTCTGATTGCCGAGCTCGGTCTCGCCGAAACCCTGAAACCACTCCAGTTCGCCGTGCCGCACGATGCCGGTCGCAATCGCCGGAATTCGATGCTGAAGGCGTAGCTTTTCGATGTAGTCTTGCCAGCGGTCTACTTTCATATCAGTTCATGGTTCGCGGCTACTCAACCAAGTTAAGATCTAGATGACTATGGATGATGATAGATTGATTCGGGAGGTAATGGATTCCTGCATCACCAGTTGCCCGGTCATTCCCGCGGCTGCCTAAATGGATGTGAAGGAATGACGGATAGACAGCGGGAATGGCTATGGTGATCAGCGCGCGATCGCGATATCGAGCAGTTAGGCGCTTTGAGCCAGAATAGTGTCGGCCAGCGCTGTTTCTATCTCCTCTTGAAAGACTAGGCGGAATACGCCTTTCGGGTTCCCCTCATTGAGCGTCATCTCGCCGCGCGGCGACAAGGTGCCGTTGTAAGCTTCTTGCAGCACGCCAAATACGCGTTGCTTGTACTTGGTGTCCGGATTGTCTCTGAGGTGCGTGCCTTTGGTCTCGAGCATGAGCAGCTGATTCTGGTACACGTCTGCGCTACCGCCTCTGGTCGCCACCGCGACAAAATCGGGAAATATGCGATCTCGGCGCCATCCGCGCAAGAAGTATCCTCCGCGCTGGCGAGCAGCCACTCGATGCCACCACAAGATCGCATTCTGTCGATCCAGATAGAAGGCGAAATCCTGCTCCATGCCATTGAAATCCTTCTCCAGCATCGGTTCGAACAGAGTTCTCTGCACCGGCTCAGTATGCCGTTCCAACTTGCGTTCGGCTTGTCCTACGATTTCATCGTATCTATCGCCCAGTTCGTAGTTTCCCTCGTCGGCCTGTAGATCGAAGCGCAGCTCTTTGCGATCGAATTTCCCAACGAATATGTCGCGCGCCTGGATGTCTATCTGCTCCCAAATGTCGGCCCGGAACTGTTCGGCATAGAGCGCGCGTGAAGCGTTTACCGATTTTCGATCTACGTCATTAAGCTCCATCAGATGGCTCAGCGCTTGTTCGGCGATATGCATGGCGCGCCAAGGATTCGGTACCACAGAGCCGATGCGGCGAGCGAAGTAGACCAAATCAATATCGTCATCGGCCTCGAGATACCTATCTTCTACGTTCTCAGTTTCGCCTTCAATATCTACTACTGCGGTGCCGCCAGTTGCGGGCGCAACGTTCAGTCCCTGCACATTTTTCACTTCCAGCAGCTGCCACTGCACCGCAGAAATTATGTCGCGGTCGTAGTCAAGATCCCGCCAACCTTCCGCGTCGTCTCGGTGCAGCACTTTAGGCAGGAATATGCGTTTTCCGCGAAAGCGTTGCCTCCGCAGCACGGAGATTTTCTTTATCTCATCCGCTGCTCCTGCGGCCTCGACATGTCCGCTGATATCGCCCATGCCCTCGTTTTCCAACCCCGCGCGAACATGGGAAACGGTGTCGCGCACCTCCGCGTTGTGGCATATGACGTAGCAACGATCCAGCGATGATTTGCCAGTCTCCTGTGCATGCGGCATTCGTAGCACACGCCCCACCATTTGCGTGATGGCGGTCTTAGCGCGAGTGTTGTCGAGCAACACTAGTACGTAGGCGAAGGGACAGTCCCACCCTTCTTTGAGCGCGTCTTTAGTGATGATCCAGTTAACCGGCGAACGGACCCCATCGCTTATCAGATCTTCTCTGCCCAGCTCGTCTGCTTCTGATGATTTGACGCGTATAGATTCCGGGTTGACGCCGATGCTGATGAGATGGTCGCGCGCGTCTTCGGCATGGATATTAATACCGTCGCGCTGTTTCTTGCCGGTGCGCTCAACGCGCGCCACGGCAATAGGACGGATATAGCGTCCGTTCTCGGTTTCAAGCCTCTCCGCTTCTCTGCTCAGGTCTTCCAATCGCTGATGTGCCAGTTCCAAAGTGTGTCGCCAATCCTGAGTATCGCTGCGTGTCTCCACCTGTATGGGCAGCTTGATCATCTGTTCGTCTTTAAGTGCCGTTCCCTTGATATCGACCAGCACGTTGCTGATACCGTGGTTAGGTGTTGCCGAGAGTTCTACCACGATGCTGGGATCCATGCGGTTGATGGCTCGGGCGTACTGCTCCGAACGTTCCACTTTCTTGCCGTAGGCCTTGTGAGCTTCATCGAGAATCACGATCGGTCGGCATATTTTGAATACGTTGATGAGACTGTGCTTGACGATGCCGCCGAATTCGTTTCCTTCACGTTCCAGATGAGGATGACGATATAGGAACTCCCCTTCCGCCAATGCGTTGCCATCTTCGGGGAAGAAGCCGGGATAGCGGCCACTGTTGCGGAACATGCGCAGGAAATCCTTGCCCTTATGTCGGTTCGCAGCCGGCAGCATCAGGAGCATGGTGCATAGATAGCTTCGGATATCATCCGCGGTGAAAGCGTCGTCTTTTTCAAGGACCTTCACTCGTCCGCCGCTGGCGAGTTCGAGCCTTTGGCGATACGGATGCTGACGGTCCCATAGCGTCGTCTTTGTCTGCTCGTAAATGGCACGTGTAGGAACGATCCAGAGTAGGAGCCCGGTGTTCTTTCCAGAGTGCATGAGGATGCGCTCCACTGCCGCCGCTCCGAGCAGCGTCTTTCCGCCGCCGGTCGGCACCTTCAAGCATATGTGTGGTATCGGATTGTCGGCGTCTGTGTAGCGGTCGATGTACTTGGCACCGGTCTGAAGCGTAAGTCTGCCTTCTTCCCGCAATCTTTTCCACGCATGCTGGGGATAGTTGGTATGTTCAGCCGTCGGTTTTACATCGATTGTTTCGAGTTGGGCGATGATTTTTTCACTGTTTGAACGCGCGACGTTAAGGTTATCTAGCCATTTGTCTAGCGACTGGATGGCCTCACGTTGATAATCTTTTAGGAACATGCGGTTTGCTTTAGGTTAGTGAGTATGCTTATTGTAGATTCCAGCCGGCGCGGGAATGACGGATGGAAAGCAGGATGGCAAGGCCGTGCAATCGGGATGACGGGATCGATGATGCGATGATCCGGGACGAATATACGCGTATCGTAATCACCCCTCTAAAGCCTGCGCTCGTGATGCGGTGAGTTCGTACGGCAGCTGGCAGAAGGTGATGCCCATGGCGGTCAAGTCGCTCTGGCTCAAGTAGCGCATCGGCGCGAACACCACTGCCGACTTGCCCATTGCTCGCGCAGATTCCGATATCGCCTTGGCGCGCGCATGGTTCAACGCGCCCTTGTCGCCGCGCAGCCACTCTATATCCGGCTCATAGAGCAGATGATAGCGCACCCGATCGCTCTCGTAGAAGAAGCCGTCCGACTCTACCGCGTCATTGCCGCGCCGGCGGAAATCCAATACACTCCCCGCATCGGCGGAGATGCCCGTCGCGCAGTGCAACAGATACGAAGCCAGCGAATCATAGCTGGGCAGACTATCGCCGCGGAGCATGCTCTCGACGCTGATCGGCTCGCCCAGCGCGCAGTAGGTGAACGAGCCACCGAGGCCCTCTCGCAATGATTTATCCCTCGCAGACGGCACGCCCTTGATTACGCGCCGCACACGTTCAGCGGTGATAGTGTCCGCGTAATCTTCGCATTCGATGAGAATGAACTTGCGATTGCCGCCGTCTTCTTTGTTCAGCGCCAGCACGGCATGAGCAGTGGTGCCAGAGCCGGCGAAAGAATCTAGGACGATATCGTCGGGGCCGGTGGTTATGCGGAGAATGTCAATGACCAATCCTACTGCCTTAGGATATCGAAATCCCTGTGGTCTATCGAAAAAAACAGTAGCGATCGTTTGTCCACCAGCACGACTACTATATTCTGTTTTGTAGAAGACCGATTTTGGTTTTTCTGTGGGAAGATCACCAAGTTGGGGGCGTTGCTTGGAGTATATGGCTATGGTTCCATCATTTCTAAATCGCGCAAAAACATCATCCGGATTGTCTCGGATTCTGCGTTTACTCCATCGCCATATTCCTTTGCCATTTCTAGTTACAGGATAAACTGCTGTGTATTCTACGCTTCTTGTCGGATATGAATCTTCATCTGTAACCACAATATTTCCGTTGTCATCCACGAAAATTGGGTAATGTAGAGACGCTGAAAATGTCAGACTGCTACGTTGCAGAAGCTCAGGCTTGTAATACCCCTTTTCATCTTGATCCCATTCGGCAATCTTGTCCTCATCTAGGGGAAAACGTCCTAACACTGTTTGGGCGCGGTATTTAGCGTATACCAGACAATGTTCATGAGCTCCAGCAAATCCAAACTGATCACTGCTACCCGCCAAATTTGAAACTACCGCTACATTAATAACAAAATTCTCAGCGCCGAATATCTCATCCATTATGGCGCGCAAGTGATGCTGTTCGTGATCATCAATAGAGACGAAGATGGCACCGTCCTCAGATAGCAACTCTCTTAACAGATGCAAGCGTGGCCACATCATGCACAGCCACTTGTCGTGACGCTCCAGGTCTTCGTTGTCTACTGGACCGTTCTCCTTCAGCCATTGACGCATGAGCGGACTGTTCACGCGGTCGTTGTAGCACCAGCCTTCATTGCCGGTGTTGTATGGCGGATCGATGTAGATGCACTTGACACGTCCGGCATGAGTCGGCAGCAGTGCCTTGAGCGCATGCAGGTTGTCGCCGTGGATGATCAGGTTGTCGTGAATCCGCTAAGCGGATTCACGACAAGATTTTTCAGCTGAAAAATCGATTCGCGCCGCGGAACGCTCAACATCAGGCACCAGCGGACGATACGGCACTGATAGATGGTGCGCGTAGATGTGTCGCTTGCCTTTGAAGTCTATGGTGGGCATGTTTGGAGGTTATAGGTGAGTTATCGCAAAAAATACTACCATACATAGCGTTTTATGGGCTATCGGAAGTGAGCTTCAAATGAATGGCGGAGGGTTGCCGGCGATCTGGTTCACCCCTCTAAAGCTTGCGCTCGTGATGCGGTGAGTTCATACGGCAACTGACAGAAAGTGATGCCCATGGCGGTCAAGTCGCTCTGGCTCAAGTATCGCATAGGCGCGAATACCACCGCTGACGACTTGCCCATTGATCGCGCGGCTTCCGATATCGATTTGGCGCGCGCATGGTTCAACGCGCCCTTGTCGCCGCGCAGCCACTCTATATCCGGCTCATAGAGCAGATGATAGCGCACCCGATCGCTCTCATAGAAGAAGCCGTCCGACTCTACCGCGTCATTACCGCGTCGGCGGGAATCCAATACACTCCCCGCATCGGCGGAGATGCCCGTCGCGCAGTGCAGCAGATACGAAGCCAGCGAATCATAGCTGGGCAGACTATCGCCGCGGAGCATGCTATCGACGCTGATCGGCTCGCCCAGCGTGCAGTAGGTGAACGAGCCGCCCAGTCCGTTTCTCAGATCCGCATCTCGCGCGGACGGCACGCCATTGATGACGCGTCTGACACGTTCAGCGGTGATAGTGTCTGCATAGTCTTCGCACTCGACGAGAATGAACTTGCGATTACCGCCGTCTTCTTTGTTCAGCGCCAGCGCGGCGTGAGCGGTAGTGCCAGAGCCGGCGAATGAATCTAGGACGATATCGTCGGGACCGGTCGCGATGCGGAGGATGCGATCGATTAAACCGACCGCTTTGGGGTTCTGAAACGGACTCGGATTATCATGAAATATCTGCAATACAGATCTGCGGGCGCTGGTGGTGCTTCCTACTTCAGAATCATTCCAAATAGTCAAAGGCACTATGCCTTGTTTTACATCTTTAAGGTATCTTTTCAGCAACGGTCTGCCAGAGCCCGTTTTGCCGAAATAGACGCGATTTTCAGCAAGCCATCGACGCATAGTCGCTCGTCCGGTAATCCAGCAACGACCTTGTGGCGGATAGTGCACCTGTCCAGTCTGAGGATTGATTATCGGGTAATCATAATCAGGAGTGTATGACTTCACGCTTAGATTATCGGTCGACCATGGACCTCTTCCATCATGGTCATTGAACTTATAACGTGAGTTATGTTGCTCTTTGCGTGGAAGAAGGCGGCGTTGCCATTTAGCTTCTCCCGTTAAACTTCTTGCATAGCAAATGACAAAATCATGGTTGTCTGAGAAATATCTGGAATCGTTCTGTGGGCTGTTCTTCTTCTGCCAGATTATATTGTTCACAAAATTCTCTGCCCCAAATATCTCATCCATTATGGCGCGTAAGTGATGCTGTTCGTGATCATCAATAGAGACGAATATCGTACCGTCCTCAGATAGCAACTCTCGTAGCAGATGGAGTCTCGGCCACATCATGCACAGCCACTTGTCGTGACGCTCCAGGTCTTCGTTGTCTACTGGACCGTTCTCTTTCAGCCATTGACGCATCAACGGACTGTTCACACGGTCGTTGTAGCACCAGCCTTCGTTGCCGGTGTTGTATGGCGGATCGATGTAGATGCACTTGACACGTCCGGCATGAGTCGGCAGCAGTGCCTTAAGGGCATGCAGGTTATCGCCATGGATAATCAGGTTGTCGTGTATCTGCTAAGCAGATACACGACAAGATTTTTCAGCTGAAAAATCGATTCGCGCCGCGGAACGCTCTAAATCTGGTATCAGCGGACGATACGACACTGATAGATGGTGCGCGTAGATGTGTTGCTTGCCTTTGAAATCTAGAGTGGGCATGGGCGTAGTGGTGTTAAGCAAATATTTTTAGGGTTTCTTGTAGCGCTTCGCGGTCCGACCACCGAGCATTGGTACAGAGCCGGGAGGCTGCTGCGCAGAATATCACAGATATCGGTGGCCCGCGTCACGTCAATTTCCCTTGCGTTGCGGGGGCGACGAAATTGCCGAGATGTTGTAGCTTGGCCTCCGCGCAAAACTGGCTCCATACCGTGCCAGGATCATTCCAATCAGCAGTGATGTCAGACGGTGCATATGCCCACTTATCGCGAAATTCTTCACGCCAACGATGTTTGTGGATGCCCTCTATTCTCTCGCCAGACGGATTATAGTGACCTGGTCCTAGATCAAGTCCATATATTCGGCCGGTGCCTTATCGTATCAGAGTGTATGACAGCTTGCCAGAATAGGGGTTGAACCAGCCTTTCAGATGCAACGAATCGCCGTTATCGTTGATTACTCTTGCCCTGAACTCCTTTGCCGGCGAGTGGTCTTCATCATCAAACCAGGTGATATCCTCTTCGATCCGTTTAGTTGTATCCGAGAGAATATCCTTGAATTCGTTTTCGGTAATCATGTTTCATGCCACTGTGGATCAATCTCATCAAGTATAGACAGCTCGAGCGCCTTAAGCAACGCATCTCTCTGCGCGCTCCGTCTCTTCGAATTCCAGCAGTCCGGCAAAGGCTATGCGTTTAATTGTGCTGCCTGCCTCTTAAATCTAGAACGGGTTACGGTGGATGCGAAGTTGTAACTGGATAAACACCCGGGCAAGGCAATGGGAAGGTGTTAATGTTTAGTGATTAAAGTTTGCGTAGCAGAATTGCTTCAGGAGTTTGAAATCAAGATGGCAGCGTTGAGTACCGGCACCGAGGCGCCTGATTTTTATCTTGGCATCGATTTCGCAGTGTGTGCCAACATATCTAGAGACTTGATTGGAATATAAACAGGTGTTGCCCACTCGTTATAAGCCGTTCTTCCTTTTAATCTTGTCTCTATTTGTGCTTTGGTTATCGGCGTGCATAGGAGATGAGCCAGCGACGGAGTCTGCGCCGGCTGCAACGGCCATGCCTAAGACCGAGGCAGTAGATACGGTTGCTCCTTCGCATGATCGTTTCAAGACGGTGAGCAGTGGATACGAGCATACTTGCGGTCTACTGGAAGACGGCTCTGCAGTGTGCTGGGGCTCGGACAGTCGGGGGCAGTCGTCGCCGCCGGACGGACGTTTCAAGGCGGTGAGCAGTGGCCGCTGGCACACCTGCGGATTGCTGGAAGACGGCTCTGCAGTATGCTGGGGTTCGGATAGCCAGGGGCAGTCGTCGCCGCCGGACGGACATTTCAAGACAGTGAGCAACGGATACGAGCATACTTGTGGTCTACTGGAAGACGGCTCTGCAGTATGCTGGGGTTCGGAT
Organism: Dehalococcoidia bacterium; assembly: GCA_963422715.1. Lineage (GTDB taxonomy): Bacteria > Chloroflexota > Dehalococcoidia > Lucifugimonadales > Lucifugimonadaceae > Bin127. The sequence goes on from OY730475.1 coordinate 63,746, forward strand.
AGCCAGGGTCAGTCGTCGCCTCCGGACGGACGTTTCAAGACGGTGAGCAGTGGCCGCTGGCACACCTGCGGATTGCTGGAAGACGGCTCGGTTGTTTGTTGGGGTTTAGATAATTATGGCCAGTCGTCGCCGCCGGACGGACGTTTCAAGGCGGTGAGCAGTGGAGGGAATAACTCATGCTCGATCAGCGAATCCAACACCTTATCATGTTGGGGTTATATTGGAAGTGTCTCTCAGCATTCGGAATATATCGCAGTTGATGTCGGATATATGAGTGATGTTTGCGTTGTATCTGTTGAGGGCGTTGCTGAATGCTGGTATTCACCAGGACACACAGACGAAAGGGTTTGCCGTACCGATCTTAATGAAGAGATTGAATGTTGGTCTTCATCAGGCGAACCGCTACACTACAGATTTTCGAATCAGCCACTCCCGGAAGAGAAATTTATTGCCGTCAGCGCCGGGTGGCAGCACGCATGCGGTATTCGTGAAGACGCTTCCGTGCGTTGCTGGGGCGCAGACAATCTAGAACAGTCAACACCCGAGACGAGAACACGTCCCTTGCCTCCGTCTCTACATATCGGAGTATGCGCGGTCGGGCACATCATCAAAAAAGGTATGAGTTGCGACTTGCTGAAAGTATTTAATCGCCCCGTTAGATTCGCTGTGAATATGGAAGGGCACGCCGAGTTCTATAACGAGAAAGGACATTTATTTAAATCGGAGGAAAAGATCATCAATGATAGGGTCGCAGTCATTAACGGAGACGAAAAGATCTATGATATTTTTATTGCTCATCCACAAGAAGACGGCAGTTGGTGGATCAAAGGTATGTGGGATTAGTGCATTTTGGGTTGAGAAACTATGCACGGATGAAATCATGTAATCGGGATTTATATTTCCTATTAACTCGATAAAGTACAGAAGCGTGTTCCGCTTGAATTCACTCAGTATTTCTCCTAAATATGGCGACGGCAGAGTTTAACTTGGATGAATGGCGCTGGCCGAGCAGCGCAGGCAATACTATGCAAAGATGATAATGTTTGGTGATTAGAGTTTGCGTAGCAACTTTGCTTTAGGAGTTGAAATCAAGATGGCAGCGTTGAGAGTCGGCACAGAGGCGCCTGATTTTTGCATGATGGCACATGACGGCGAAAGAGTGGATTTGTATAAGATCCTCGACAACGGCAGTCGAGTCATTCTCACTTTTCATCCGGCATCATTCACCGGCGGCTGAACGAATCAGTTGACGCGGCTCCGGGAGAGTCGGGAACTTGCTGTTGCTGCTGATGTGAAGTTGCTGGATGTGAGTTGCGATTCAATGCCAGTGCAGCTGGCATGGGTCAACGCCACACTCGGCGATGATGCTAAGCACTCAGCAAAAGTGCTGTCGGATTTCTGGCCGCACGGCGAAGTTTCTAAGCTATACGGCGTCTTCAACGAAGAGCGCGGAATGTCGATCCGATCCATGTTCGTGATCGATATCGACGGCACAATTCTGGAGTCGGAAGAGTTTACGCAGCGCGGCGTGTTGCCGGATATCGCCGGGGCGATAAAGCGATGGTCTGTGGTTCGCGGCTAGCGAGTTTCTAAAGCCGCGGATCGCCAAACGTAGCGCTGTGGATTCCCGCCTGCGCGGGCGGGAATCACAGTTGTGGGCCGAGGGACGGTTGTGGGCTGAAATAGAGATATAACTCTTGACAAAGCGACGGGTTCTGATCAACGATCTGTAGATAGTGAGAAACCGTACATCTTCAGTCCCCATACCCCTGCCTCACGACGACGCGCTGTCATGGCGCTCGAAGGACGGTGGATCGGGTATGTATCTGGGCGATTCGATGGAACTGTTGCATCGGTTGCCAGAAGCCAGCGTGGATTGTATCTGGACCGATCCGCCCTATTTGCTTTCTAATGGCGGCATCACGTGTTCTGCGGGCAAGATGGTGAGCGTGGATAAGGGCGATTGGGATCATAGCCAAGGCATTGAGAAAGACCACCAGTTCAACATGGAGTGGGTAGCGGCTTGCAAGCGGGTATTGAAACCGGCGGGAACCATCTGGATCAGCGGCACGATGCACATCTATCCCAGTGTGGGCATGGCGTTGCTGATGAATGGCTTCAGACTGTTGAACGACATCATCTGGGAAAAGCCTAATCCGCCGCCGAATCTGGGATGCCGCACCTTTACACACTCGACCGAGACCTTGCTATGGGCGACTAAGGCGCCGAAAGGAAGCCGCGATCGTTATACATTCAACTATGCTGAGATGAAGCAGGAGAACGGCGGCAAGCAGATGAAGACGGTGTGGCGCTTCGGGTCGCCAGGCAAATTAGAGAAGCGTTTCGGGAAGCATCCGACTCAGAAGCCCGTGGCATTAATCGAACGCTGTTTGAGAGCCAGCACTCTTCTCGGCGATGTGGTATTAGATCCATTCGCCGGCTCTGGCAGCACTGGAGTAGCCGCGATGAGACTGGGTAGACGTTTCATCGGCATGGAGCTGGAGGCGGAGTTTTCAGCGGTGGCTGCGAATCGATTTGAACATATGATCTACCCCCCCCCCCCCCCCCCCCAGATTTTTCAGATGCTGTTCCGGGACACGCGCAACTACGCTCAAGATTGCTTCTCTTGGACGCGGATGGCGAGTGATATATGTCGCTGCGCAATACCAAGACTGGCGATGTTATGGAGCAAATGGTGCTCCCCGCGCTGGAGATGGGCGGCTACGAAGTGCGGCGCCGCGTCAACATCGGTTCTCGTTTAGGCGTCTCTAAACATTTCATCGACACTTATGCCATCGACGATGTCGGTCGCCCGCATCTGATCTCTTTGAAGTGGCAGCAGGTCGGTGGCACTGCCGAGCAGAAGGTTCCCTTTGAAGTCATCTGCCTTGCGGACGCTATGCTAACGGATGAAGAGTTCTACAAAGCGTATCTAGTGCTGGGCGGCAATGGCTGGCGGTTCAAAGATTTCTTTCTCTCAGGAGGGTTGGACCAGTATCTGATAAACGCGAATCTGGTGAGCATCATCTCGCTGGAAGAATTCGTGAGCAAAGCGAATCAAGGGTTGTTGTGATGCCCAGTCAAAGGCCTAAGGATTGCAAGATACACGCGGGACAATATAACCAGGAGAGTCGATCACTTTTAGATCCGCTCATGCAGAGGCTTCCAGATAATCAATCTGGCGCGGGTCGCCACCGTTGCGCCTATTGTGCATACCGAATTGGCTACAAGCAGGCGTTAGAAGACATGCAATCGTTTATCGCCGATCGATACAAGACGATTGAATAGCATTTCCGATGCGCATGTTACTCCGCAATGGTGAATCGGTAATCACATATACTCAGAATTAACGATTCACGTCACGTATTGAGATGCAAGAGATGACGGAATTAGAGTTCTTAAGTACTTTAGCTACTATTGTGATCGCATCCATCGCGGTTGCTGGCTTTATGATGGCGCAGATACGACGAGGTCTTGGCGATCGACTCGATACTCGCATCGATCGGCTGGAGAAGCAAAACGGAGAGCCGGCATCGAGAGTGTCCGGGATAGAGGGATTCATTCGTGGCATGAGCGTCGCGCAACCCCTGTCTTGAAGCGAGTGGCAAATCACATACTGTCTCTATGCTTCATCATCCTTGCTTGCCACGGTAGATTCGGCCAGCATGGGTTAGACAGTACTCTCCGGAGCCGGTATTCAAGCCTTCTCGCCTCCTAAAGTAGCGCTTCGTTTCTGATCTTTCAGCCACATTATCGTTGATCCTGCCGCGCACGCTATTTTTCCAGGTATCCCATCGGTATGATGCGTTGGCGGCCCGTGCGATGCGCTCGGATTCAATGTATATATCGGATAGATGAAAATAACTTTCGCCGGCATCTTGAAGTTGCCCGGGACGATTGCGGCGAGAGGTCAGGTTCTGCAATGCCTTGACGACAAACTCTCTCTGGGTCTTCGGTTGCCATCGGTCAAGATCTGATAGAACTTCATCTTGCAATCCCATAAGTTCCTGGTATAGCCGCTGCAGATCCGGAGGCGGAACATCGGTCATCGGCAGAGATTGCACTCTTCGGTGCAGAATCTCATAATGCTCGACGAACTCTAGATTCGGGCGTATCAGCATCGGGTCTGAACTTATCGAATCGAAGATATCCAAGCATTTCCCAACTGCCTCATCTGCGATATCGCCTCGGATCACTACGTTCACTTCCTCATTCTCTCGCATGCCGCCGAACGTCAGGTTGGATGAGCCAACGATAGCGCAGTAGTTTTGATAGTCGGAGGTGGTTAAGTAGAGCTTGGGATGGAAAAAGTGCTGCACTGCAAGGTTCCAGTGGCAATGCAGGGCATAGTTCATAGCGCCGTAGCCCTGAGCCATTAGCACTAGGGTACGGATAGCATCAGGATCAGTGATGCGGAAGTCAGCGCCATGAACAATATCGACTCGACCTTCGTTCTGCAAGATTCGTTCCAGCGGGTCCTTAATGATGTCTAGTCCGCGGCGGTTCAGAAATGCAGATGCCGCTGAGAAGGCATCGGCAGTTGCCAGCTCAGCGCTGAGCAGGTCGCCCAAATTGCGCTCTCGGTTGGATACGATTCCAATATGATGAGGCATTGAAGTTTGCTTTGCGAAGTCGCGGATTAAGATATGGGCGTGAATACGTGAATATACTGATAGCACTAGATTAATCAATAAGTTGAACGAACGTGGAGCATCTTTCAAGGTTGCTGGTAAATGAGCGGATGCTTAATTGACATGAGCAAGCGATTCGCATCGGACCCGGCTCCGCGCCTCGCGCGCGGAGAAATTGCACGACGGGCAGCAGCTCTCTTGCAAGACGGATGGACGGTGAATCTCGGTATCGGCATACCTTCGCGATGCGCTGACTTTGTTCCTGAGGGCGTTCACTTGCGGTATCAAGCGGAGAACGGCGTACTGGGTTTCGGTGAGTTGCTACCGCCAAAAGACGGCGACCCGAACTTGATAGACGCCAGCGGCAACTTTCCCAAGATGGCTCCTGGAATGGCATTCTTCGATTCGGCGGAATCGTTCGCTATGATCCGTGGCGGACACATCGATGCCACCGTCCTGGGTGGACTGCAAGTATCTGAGAATGGCGATCTGGCGAATTGGATGTTGCCTCAGCGCGGCATCGGAAGCATCGGCGGATCGATGGACCTCGCCGCGAACACTCGTTGCGTGATCGTAGCGATGGAACACACTACAAAAAGCAACCAGCCGAAGATTCTGAAAAAATGCACCTTCCCATTGACGGCGCAGCGTTGCGTAACCGATATCGTCACGGATATCGCCGTCATAAAAATATCACCGCGCGGCTTAGTGCTTGAAGAGTGCGCGCCGGGCTGGAGCCCAGAAGCGGTTCAAGAGCTGACCGAAGCAGAGCTGTCGCTTCCGGATCCGCGCTCGGCAGAATAGGAAGGCATGTCAGATGAAGATCAGCGATGTTCGCACTGTCGTGGTGGGCAATCCATGGAAGAATTGGATCTTCGTAATTGTGGAGACGGATGAAGGATTAATCGGATTGGGCGAAGCGACCGGCGGGCTGAGCACACAGCCGACTGTAGCCGCGGTTGAAGAGGTGAAGCACCTGGTGATCGGGCGCGACCCGCGGCATATTCACGCCATCTGGAACGATCTGTATCTAGCCGGCTTTCTGAATGTGAATCGGGAGATGGCGGGCATTGAGATGGCTTGCTGGGACATCCTAGGACAATCGATGGGCGAGCCAGTGCACCGGTTGCTCGGGGGAAAAGTACGCGATGAGATGCGCGTCTACGCCAATGGATGGTACTCTGGACCGCGCACCGCGGAAGGCTATGCGGAACGCGCGGCAGACGTAGTCGCGGGCGGCTACACGGCTTTGAAGTTTGACCCTTTCGGCACCGCTTACTTGAGCTTGAGCAGGGCCGAGACGCGTGAGGTGCAATCGATAATAGCTGCGGTAAGAGATGCCGTAGGCGATGATGTAGAGATCATGATTGAGGCGCACGATCGTTTCTCGGTGGGCGCCGCGGTAGAGATCGGAAATTGGCTTTCTGAATACGAAATATTTTGGTTTGAAACGCCAGTGCTGTCAAACGATGTGGATGCCTTGATCGAGGTAGCGCGCCGAGTGCCGGTGCGTGTGATAGCCGGTGAGCGAATGCATGAGCTACATGATTTCGCGCGCTTTCTGAATGCGGACGTCACAGACATCATCAATCCGGAACCGCTAGGCGTAGGCGGCGTATGGCGAACCTTGCAGATCGCCGGCATGGCACGGGCGCACCATGCACAGCTGGCGCCGCACAACGCCGAGAGTCCGTTGAAGACGATGATCGCACTGCACATCGACGCTGTAACTCCGAACATCTATATCCAAGAATGTTTCGATGAGTTCCTAGAAGATTGGACTGGCGATGTGTTGCAGGGCTTCGAACGAGTAACAAATGGCATGCTGAAGATCCCAGATTCACCGGGATGGGGAGTTCGTCTGAATGAAGCAGAAGCGGCGAAGCATCCCTATGGGAAGTCGAACTTTCTGCGTATGTTCAAGCCGGGATGGGAGAACCGCTCGGTGGCAGAGAGCGGTTAATTTCTCCCATCGTCAGACGCTGGATTAGAGTATCCGCAAGTTGCGGCTAAACAAATGATTCACTGCTGGTAGCGCAATGTTCGCACCACTGACAATCACCACCTGATAATAGACCGTCGCCGAATCGACTATTGAGCATCATCACTGCTGTGCTCCGAATCGGAATTTTCGCCGGCAGTCCCTGAATCGGCATCATCACCGCTATGCTTCGAGGCAGAATCATCATCATTATCGGTGCTGTCTTTCCAATTCCAGCCCAACTTGAATCCACGTCGCATTCCACGGTCGTCTCTGTGATCCCAATCTTTGCCCCATCCGCCTTCGAATCTGAAGCGTGGCGGCATTGCGCGATTAGGACCGAAACTTTCTAACCCTTCCGGCAATCCGTCCATCCACTTATTCATCTCTTCGGCATCTTCGGTGGACATAATTCCATCTTCGATTAGAGCGTCCAGCATCGATTCCAAAGGTTCTGATTCAAAGTGGAACCCGAATTCTGTGAAGTCGCCAAAATGTGGTCCGAAGTGATGCATTTCTCCAAAGGCATGGAAAGGCATCATACCGTTCCTAAAGGAGTTATTCTCTATGTCGGGCCTTGCTTCCCACCATTGCATCAGCGCATCAGCTTCTTCGGCAGTGAGTTGTTCGTCTTTAACCGCTTCGTCTAGTTCAGCGCGCAGTCCCTCGTTCTCTATTTCCTTTTCTGCCTGATTGAATGCCGCACTGACTTGATCTGGTTCCAGTTCAAGTATTCTGGCAACTCGCTCAATGAGTGTTGAAGCAGGGTTATCAGGCGAGACGTCGGTTTCCGATTGGGCGTTGCTGACGCCCGATCCTCCGATGAGTGGTCCGCCCATAAATAGCACCGCGGCAACGAACAGCGATACAAATCCTGCTGAGACTATGAACCAGTTTTTTCGCGTTTTTATGATTGACATTTAACTGTCTCCTCTTTTGCCAGTTTGCGGATTGCATCCGCGCATCGTAGAAATAAGTCGGCGCATCTACCTGCACTAGTTACAAGATAGATTCAGATTGCCAAGGAATCTTGGAATTGGCTCGGCTATATATAGCCGGCTATAGATTGGCATCCTGGGCAAAGCCGGCATGGAGCCAGATGACTGGAGCGGGAGACGGGATTCGAACCCGCGACACCCTGCTTGGAAGGCAGGCACTCTACCACTGAGTTACTCCCGCTGTGATTGAACCTCATTGTATTCGTTAAACTCGTGATTGCATGAGCAAGATTGAATTTAGAATCGGTTTGTTCGCGCATCTATAGACTCTGGACGGCTATCGATCATGAAAACAACTGGATTTCGTACCCTCGTTCTAGGCACGCCTTGGCGTAATCTGACTTACTGCATCATTGAAACAGATGAAGGTATCGCTGGAGTGGGCGAGGCGCGTGTGTTGGGCAAGACACATACAGTCAGCGAGTTCCTGAAAGATGTTGAGCGTCATTTCATCGGCCACGACCCCTTCGATATCGAGGCCCTCTATCGCCGCATGACGCTTTTGGATTTCGGTAAACCGGGCGAAGTGGTCTATACCGGTCTAGCTTTAGTGGAACTTGCCTTCTGGGACATTATCGGCAAGAGTTGCGGACAACCAGTTTACAAGTTGCTCGGCGGACAAGTGGCAGATCGGGTACAAGCTTATGCCAATGGCTGGTACACAGTGGAAAGAGAGCCGCAACAATTCGCCGATGCCGCACGGGTGGTTTTGGATCAGGGCTATCGCGCTATGAAGTTCGACCCCTTCGGAAACGGCGATCTGGAACTCGATAGAGAAGAATTCTTCCGCTCGCTGGATTTGATCGAGGCCGTCGCCACCGTGACCGGTTCTCAAGCGCAGATAATGATCGAGATGCATGGCCGTTTTGCTCCCCATCAAGCCCGTGAGATCGCTCGACACATCGAGCGTTACAACATCGGATGGATCGAGGAGCCGGTTCGCCCTGGCGACGTGCCGGCCCTGGCATCAGTGCGCCAGCACACCGCACTTCCGATGGCGACTGGAGAGCGTCTATACGGCGCGCCTGAATTCCGTGAGCTCTGGGAGAGCCAGAACGTAGACATCATCCAGCCAGACATAACTCAGTGCGGCGGCATTTTAGAGGTTAAGAAGATCGCCTCTACAGCGGAGACTTATTCGATCATGGTGGCGCCGCACAATGTCGGCGGCGTGGTATCGACCATGGCGGCTTTGCATCTTTGCCTGACGTTGCGAAACGTAAAGATTCTTGAGCACTTCAACGATTTTGCGGATCCGCATGTGAAGTGTGCCGCTTCAGGATATCCAGAGGTTGTGGACGGGTATTTCCCGATTCCAGACCGGCCTGGCTGGGGGATCGAGCTTGATGAGGAATTCATCCGCTCGCATCCACCGGAATATACTCGAGCGGGTGTGATCGCAGACCCCGGACTGAATATGTTCGAGCAAGCAAACTGGGCGAAACGCGGACAGAAGGATTGAAACAACACGCTTCAGTCTTCCATGATGCCTTTTCGCGCTTTTGCGGAGAAGTGATTCGCACATATTCTTTCCATCCAATTTGGGAGCATATTGTTTAATGACAACCTCATCTACTGAATCGAATAACGGTCTGATCGCGCCTCATGGCGGCGAGCTGATAGATCTGATAAGACGCGGATCACGCGCGGCTGAACTTGAACGCGAATCTGCACAGCTGCCGAAATGGGTGCTATCGGAACGTCAGCTGTGCGACATAGAGCAGCTGATTACAGGCGCGTTTTCTCCGCTCAGAGGATTTATGAATCGCTCTGATTACCAATCTGTTTGCGATGAGATGAGACTGAGCGACGGCACGTTGTGGCCCATACCGATAGTGATGGATTTGCCACGGGACGAGACTGCGAATCTGAGCGCTGGAAACCGCTTGGCGCTGAGGCACCCAGAGGGTGATTTGATCGCGGTATTAACAGTAGGCGATATCTGGGAGCCGGATCGGGCAAAAGAAGCCAGCAAGGTGTTCGGCTCTACCGACACTAGCCATCCTGGAATAGATGCGTTGATCAATCGCACTAATCCGATCTATGTGGGAGGCGAACTGGAGGCGGTACGCCCTTCCGTGCATCACACCTATCGCGGACTGCGGCACACGCCGGCACAGTTACGAGAAAAGTTCGTTCAAAACGGATGGAGCCGAGTAGTGGCATTTCAAACTCGGAACCCGATGCACCGTGCACATGTGGAACTCACTAGACGAGCAGCGATCAAAGCCGATGCGAACCTGCTGATCCATCCTGTAGTCGGCTTGACCAAGCCGGGCGATGTGGAGTATCACACTCGAGTTCGTTGCTATCGCGCTGTGATCGGAGGCTATCCCAACGGTTCAGCGACGCTGAGCCTGTTGCAGCTGGCGATGCGAATGGGAGGTCCGAGAGAGGCGATATGGCACGCGATTGTACGGAAAAATTACGGTTGCTCTCATTTCATCGTGGGCCGCGACCATGCCGGGCCAGGCAATGATTCTCGTGGCGAGCCCTTTTACGGTCCCTATGATGCCCAGGATTTAGTCGCTGAATATCGGGATGAGCTAAAGATAGAAGTAGTGGCCTTTCAAGAGGTGGTATACGATGGCAATAGCGATGGCTATTTGACGCGTGAAGAGTTGTCCGAGAATGCCGAGATTCTTAATATATCCGGCACTGAACTACGCGATCGTTTGCAGAAAGGCGCTGAGATCCCAGAGTGGTTTTCCTTCCCGGATGTGATCACAGAGCTACGCAAATCATATCCCCAGCTGGAAGAGCGAGGCTTCAACGTTTTGATCACCGGCACCGCGGATTCCAATGAAGCTGAAACGCTAGCCGATATACTGGAGGAAGTGCTACTTGAAAATGGTACTCGCCCGGTAACCAATTTGAATGGATCAATAGATATTGCAACCGCGGCGCTTGTGGCGCGCGAGGCGAGCAAGAACGGCGGCGCGGTGTTGATCGCCTCGCACGCCCCCTCAACTGCCAAGCGCTATCGAGCTGAATTGAACGGGGTTTTGATACATGCCGATCTGACGGATTATGTAAGTGATGATAATGATGAACCAGATCTAGCGTTGAGCGGTATCTCTCTATCCGTAGCAGCCGATGCCGTGATAGCTCGTCTCACGCAAATTGGAGTGTTAACATAATTAAGAAGATGCCATTGGCTGATCCCGATAATTGATACCCAAAGGTATGCGTTGCGGATATGAATCGATAAAGGAAATGCCGTTGCAAAAAGGCTACATATATAATGCCTATTCAACTGAAAATCAGATTTGAACTAAGCTAGATATGCATTTCCATAATTGATAGTCTTTCAAAATACAGGTTAGAAATGATAATAGCTATAAATAAACACTGTTGATTGATGTATATAGGTATGGTAAAAAGAGTTTTATGAGAATAGAAGACATTCCACTATCAGAAGTGCAGAGGCTGTGGGAACTTAATCGCGGCGGGCGATCGCGATCACCCGATACGGTTCGTCTGATCAAAGGCATTTCGTCGTTGCGCCCCGGCAAAGCACTGTCAATGCCTGTAGAGGATGGGCAAAGCATCGAGTCGGCGAAGGCGCGGGTTGAGAATGCCGCGAAGACAGCCGCTGTATCACTGAAAGTGGTAGCAGACAGAGATAATCAACGCGTCCTGTTCGAACTTCTTCAAACGACAAGCGACTAGACCGGAGTCTCAGTCAACGAATCGACTAGAAACCGCCCTAGCTACTCATCAATCTCTGCAACATAGCTCAGAATACATCTGACATGACTCTGTGAGGGTTTGGATTACGGCTCCGAGCTTACCCTTAATCTTTACCGATTCACTAGATTCCGATTTGGTTCCCCACCAGCATTCCCACTACATATGTGACGGCGGCGGCTCCGGCGCCTATCATCAACATCCTCAAAGCAGCCCTCAGGGTTCCGATACCGCTTATCCAGCCAAGCCATCCGCCAACTAGCATCAAGGAAGCGGTGCTGGCAACGGCGCTGGCAACTATGGCGGTGGCAAGATTGACCTTGAGTATGTAAGGCAAGATCGGAATCAACGCACCGGCAGAAAATGAGGCGAAAGAACTGATGGCTGCAGTCCATGGCGATCCGCCAAGATCCTCAGGATCAATTCCGAGTTCTTCCCTAACATGCGTATCAAGCGCCACATCGGGGTCGCTCATTATTCGACCAGCAACTGATTTCGCCTCGTGATCATCTAGTCCCTTGCGTTTGTATATTTCTACGAGTTCTTCCTCTTCTTTCTCGTGCCACAAAGTGAGTTCAGTACGTTCCCAACGCACTAAGTCAGCGTAAAAGTCGCGTTGAGAAACCACTGATATGTATTCCCCAGCGGCCATGGAGAGCGCGCCAGCTATCAGTCCGGCCAGGCCTGCCAGAAGCACCAGATCGGTGTCAGCAATACCGCCTGCCACTCCCATTGCCAGGCTGAAGTTGGAGACTAGCCCGTCGTTTACGCCCAGCACCGCGGCACGCAGTGCGCCAGATTGCCCGACTAGATAACTATGTTCTTCATGATCGTCGTCGTTTCGTTCGTTATCAGTGAGTCGTTTAAGCAGTTCGGCGCTCTCTGATGCTAGGGGACTGAGCCCTGCTTGATGTATCGCTTCGCAGGTATCGATAAGCCGTCGTCGATGCCGATGGCGCAGAGTTCGAGAAATGATAGAGCCGGGCATCAGCTTCCCGGCAACTTGGAAAATTATGAGTGACGGCGAGAATCGTCTACGTTCAATGCTGAGTGCCGCATTATCGGTGGCTTTGATCCAATATCGGGCGAAGCCCAGCTCAATTTCGTGTAGCCGCTTGTAGCGTGCGGCTCGCTCCGGATCGCGTTCATGTTTCGCCATAGTTTCATATATGGCGGCATCTCGGAGCGCGACGCTAAGGCAATACTCTGGTCTGAGTTTATGCCCTGTAGTATTATCCTCTTTGCCCGCGGAGCTCAAACAGATCCGTCCAAAACAGCATCTATAACTGTTGGGGCACGGTTAGACGTTGCTTGTTCCATGGCCGGGCGGATATCTTCAGCCCTTTCAACCCTTATGCCTTTAGCCCCATAGGCTTCGGCTTGTGCTTTGAAATCGAATGGCGTATCAAAATCCATCGCAGTATATCGATTAGGTAACGGTCTATCGTTGATTCGGTGGTAGTGATTCATATTGACTTTGAGGATTCGATAGGCGGCATTGTTACAGATAACATAAGTGATGGGAATGTTGTAATTCACTGCGCTCCATAACCCCTGCACAGTCATCATGGCGCTCCCGTCACCCACAATTCCGATCGCCGGCTGATCCGGGTGCGCGAGTTGCATCCCCATGGTGGCTCCCATGCCCCATCCGATAGCGCCTCCTCGTGCACCAATAACTTTAAGATCCGTGCGATGCGCGATGCCGGCGTTTACCATACCTGATGATGATATCGAATCGTTAAACACCACGGCATCCTGTGGGATGGCTTCACCGAGGGCCTTGCCGAATGCGGCCGGAGTGATAGGAGTTCGATCCCAACTAGAATCTGCTGATTCTTCAAAGGCAGCGTTGCGAGCTTGGTTGGCATTAAAGACCGCCTTCTTGCGCGCTTCTATAGACATTCTCACATCCGCTCCGATGCGCTGAGTCAAAGAATCGTTGATCGCCCCCATAGCTTGGCGAGGCGATGCCCAGATACCGATCTCCGTAGGCTCTTTCTTGCCGATCTCAGTGCTGTCTGAATCAATATGTATGAGGGTGGTGGATGGTGATAGATAGTTTCCGCTAGCATAGAAGAAATCTTCGAATACCGGGCAACCAGCTGCCAGTATCACGTCGGCTGATCGAACCGCCATCAGCCCCTTATCGCCACGCAAGGATAGCGCGCCGCTCCACAGCGGATGGTGAGTAGGAAAGTTCGCATGCCCGGCTACGTGTCCATATACAGGTGCGCCGATAGTGTCAGCGAGTTCTGCAGCTGATTCCACTCCATCGCTGGCGTAAACTCGATCGCCAACTATCAATAGCGGGTTGCTGGCCGCTACCAATGCATCGGCGGCGGATTTAACAGCATCCTGATCCGGAATCGACTCTAAGTAGATCCGTCCTGACGGCTCAACAGCTATATCGGTGCTATCCTCAAAAGCATTAGCGGAGACGGCTACAAATACCGGGCCGGTCGGTGGAGTGCGTGCTTCTTGGAAGGCTCGACGCATGACGCTGGGAATCTGATCGGCATGAGTTATTTCAGCGCTCCACTTAGCGAATGGCGCCGCCATCTCTGCTAAATCGCTACGGCCGGCCGCTAAACTGCGAACGTCTTTATTGCCGGCGGTAATGACCATCGGGGTGCCAGTGCGTTTCTGATCGACCATCAACCCGAAACCATTAGCCAGACCGTTGTCGATATGAAGGCTTACGAATGCTGTTTCACCGGTTGCCCGCGCGTATCCTTCAGCCATGCCGACCGCTACGCCCTCCTGCACTACCATCAGGTATTCCAGGTCCGGATATTCATGCAATACGCCGATCATGGGCGCCTCGCTGGTACCAGGATTTCCGAAAATGTATCGCACTCCTTCGGCACGCAGGCTCTGAAGAAAAGCGTGTTTGCCAAGCAATTGCGAGCTCATAGATTTGCCTCCCGAAGCACTTGATTATGTCATTCCCCGCTGGATGCTTCTATCAGCACTCTGCGTAGTTTGTCGGCAACGATATCCAGTTCGTCGCCCTCCAGGTTCAGTGGATCGACCCAGAATTCATCGCAATCCTCAAAAAAGGTTAGTATCATCACCCTATTCGGGGCTTCCATCATTCGTTCACCGATGACGAATTTAGATGGCCCACGCCATTGATCGTTAAATCGTAGAACGGCGTGTGGTATGTAGTGGTCGTAATCCTGCACTACATCGGCTTCAATGCCTGGTATCTCGATGACCTGATCAACTATCATCTGCATCTGCCTTCGGTAGCGTGTGAATTCAGCTTCTTCGTCTTCATTGACAAAGATCTCCACCGCAGCCAAAATGCCTGCAATCTCTTCTTTAGACACTTTTTGCGCGCGGGCGACAGTCGCGTTAGGAGCGTTATTCAGTCGCGCGTATTCAACCCACTCTTCGCTTCCGAGTAGCAGTCCGGTGCTTTGAGGGCCTCGGATGCCCTTGCCGCCTGAGAACACCACTAGGTCGGCGCCCGCTTCAACGAATTTCGTCAGGTTCTCTCTGGGCGGAAGCCTGGAAGCAGCATCGCACATCAGAGGAAGCGAGTGCGAATGGGCAATCTCTACCATTGTTTCGATAGGCAACATATTGTCGCCGCTGTAAGGCGATTCTAGGTGTATCAGAGCCGCAGTACGATCGTTGATGGCGCTCTCCACTTCTTCCGGGCGGCATCCAGATTTATCGCCCACTTCCACGAAGCGCGCGCCGGGCGTTAGATATAGATGGTCGTATCCAAAGCGATGGTTCTTCTGAATAACGAGTTCATTGGGCATTCCTTCGGATATCGGCAGTTGGAAGATGAGCTTAGGATCGTCTCTAGCCATCGCGGCTGCAGTCTGCAATACGAGTCCACCAGATGCTCCGCTGGTGATCGTGGCGGCCGGAACTCCGATGATCTCAGCGATACGCGCGCCGGCGGCTATCATCAGTTCGTTCAGTTCAACGAACGGCTCTGCCATCGCCGTCATGGCACGCATGACCTCAGGGCGAGGACGTGTGCCTGAGAATCGCGTTACCGGACCCCCAGCATTGATGAGCGGAGTAACACCTAGGCTTTCTAAGATGCTTTGTGAGTTGTCGTAATCCAAAATGTATGCTCTCCAAGCCAGGTTCTAATCGGCTATATGCGGCAACGCGAAAATCACGGGGTTGAGAAAGATGCGATTGATACTCTTATTATCATCGCTATCGGCTATTTTTGGCACAGATCACACCGATCTTAATCCCGCGTGCTAAGCTCTGTCGACTCAGATGCGATGATGAAAATAAACTATGCGCCGGCAAAAAGATAGAAGCGTGGAGCGGAAAATCAGCGTTCCAAAGTGGCAACGCGCTTCTGCGCCATGAATTGTTCGTCCAGCTGAAATCCGAGCCCGGGCGCAGTAGGAGCTTGAAGCACCATATTCTTATCTACTAGTATCTCTTGATCCAAACCGAACTGTTGCGCTTCAAGCGGCATCCAATATTCATAGAAATCGCAATTCAGCGTCGACATGATGACGTTTAGGTTCGCCGCGTTCATGAGTGAATTGCCAGCGGTGCCAATCTCACAGTTGGTTCTAAATCCTTCTGCCATGCTACACTGTTTTTTCAGCCCAGTGATTCCAATCTTCCGAGTAGTTCCGCGGATCAGTGAGGGCCACCCTTGCCGCAGACTCTGGGCCGCCTCATGGAATAGAAACGGTGCCGAATCGCTCATATTCAACGGAGTCGATAACTCTTCCGAAAGCGTCTTAATAGCCTTGAAATTACCCCATGGGACCGGGTCTTCGAACCAGTGGAAGCTATGCTCATCAAGCGCGCGTCCGATCGCGAGCGCCTTGGGCAGATCGTAACCATGATTGGGATCCAGCATAAGTTTCATTTCGTCGCCGACTTCTCGGCGCACTGCTGCGACCATGCTGATGACATCCTGGGTCGGCATTGCGCCGCGGGATGTATCTTATAGGCTCGAAATCCGCGCGCGGCTACTTCAGCGGCTTCAGCGACGTAGCCATTGACCGTGCTGTTGAGTGGTGGATAGGTGGCATAGACCTCGATTTTGCGTCTCGCAGCGCCCAGCATCTCATGGATCGGCATGCCCGCTGCCTTTCCGGCTGCATCCCACATCGCAACATCTATGTAAGACCACAAGGCATGAATAGAAGATTCTTGAGGGTTGATAGCAGGCAATTGATGCCACAGTTTTTCGCGATCGGCGATATTCATACCGATAACTCGTTCGCTGAAGGTGTTCCATACTGCACCTATCATTGCCTCACCGCCTCCGCCACGATCGCCGATATGAGCGTTCCCCTCAATGCCGACATCGGTTAGCAGCCTCAGTGCTCCGGCGGTGATGCGCCCTCCCATCACGCGCCGCTCATCATTGATATTCAGCGAGGGGACATCGAATTCAAGGACCTCGATCTTGATGTCGTTGATCTGCATATTGGCGAAAGATTAATCTATCTGACGCAAGCGAGGATCCAGTCGGTCTCGCAACCAATCACCGAGGAAATTCAATGACATCACAGTTGCGAAGAGGAAGATGCCTGGTATTACGGACATCCACCAATTCGTAGAGGTTAGAAAAGGGCGGCCCTGGGTGATGAGAAGCCCCCAGCTAGGCACTGACGCTGGAAGTCCGACACCGAGGAATGAGAGCCCCGATTCAGCAACAACGAGCGCGCCGGTTCTGAGCGTAGTAACGACGATTACAATGTGTATGATTTGCGGAAACAGATGCCGCCACATGATTCGCCAGTGACCGGCTCCCATGGTTTGCGCCGCTACTATGTAGTCGCGCGTCTTGATAGATAGTATCTCGCCTCGGATATTCCGCGTCCCAGCCGACCAGGAGAAGATCGATAGTAGCAGTGTCACGGACCACAGGCTCGGCTGAATGCTGACGGCCCAGATGATCGCGATCATGAGCAAGGGCAGCGAAGACCATAGATCAACCAGCCGCATCAGTATCTCGTCGATCAGTCCTCCGAAGTAGCCCGAAACTATTCCGGTGAGAGTCCCTACTCCTAGCCCGAAGAGGACCGCGATACTGGCGACTGTCAGCGATACTCGGGCGCCTCTCAAGACTCTGATCATCATATCTTGGCCCTGGTTGTTGGTGCCCATCGGATGATCGACGGTGCTTCCCTCAAACCACAGCGGTGGTATGTTGTGATCGCGCAGGCTCCCTTTGTCAGCTTGATACGGGCTTATAGAGTCGGCAAAGATGGCGCCGAGAACGATCAGTATCAGGACGGCGACCGGTATTATCGGCCAGCGGCGTATGAACCGCCATACTTTAGAGAGATATCGCATCACGCTAATAGAATCATGGCGACCATAGAGATCCGTGCCTCGGACATTATTTTCTTGTGCCGTTCGCATGGTTGATTAGAGCGATCTTTTAGGAGTATCGAATGCGCGGATCGATGATTAGATAGAGCATATCGGCAAGAAAGTTAAGAGCTACATAGCCGAAGCCGAATATCAGGGTAGTGCCGGCGACGATGGGCGCATCGTTATCCAGCGCGCCCTGAACCGCAAGCCTGCCGATTCCCGGCCAAGCAAATACCGTCTCTACGAACACTGATCCCGTGATGAAGGCAGCCAGCACCAATGCCGATACGGTGATCGGCTGTATCAAGGCGTTTCTGAAAGCATGCTTCCAAATGATAGTGGCATTAGAGCCGCCTTTGGCTCTTGCCAGTTTGACATATTCAGAATCTAAAACCTCCAGCATGGAAGACCGAGTGAGACGCAGATAAGTAGCCCAGGGATCGAACGCGAGCACAAAAGCAGGCATTATGAAATGCTTGGCCTGGGTCGCTAACGTCTCCGTCGCTGGTGCCTTAGTAGCGGCTGGCAACCACTCTAAGTAGCCGGCGAATAGCAGTATGCACAGTATCGCAAGCCAAAAAGCCGGGGTAGCTTGTCCGATGAGCGCCACTGCACGCCCCAAATAATCGATGGCAGTTCCGCGCCTCACCGCCGATGATACTCCCAGCAAAATGCCGGGAATAGTGCCTATGATCCAGGCGACGGCGGCAAGCTGCAGAGTGTTGGGAAGCGCTTCCATTATGGTATCTCGGACCGAGCGCTGAGTCGCAATGCTTTCACCGAAATCCCCCCTCAGAATGTTCCCAAGCCAAACCAAATATTGGATATAGACCGGCCTATCCAATCCCCATTTCTTTCTGAGAATCTCTACCGTATCGGCGCCTAAGCCGTAAGTTTCGTCGCGGACATAGGCCAGCAGGGGGTCTGGTCCCAAACGAGAGAGTCCAAACACTAGGATGGTTACCCCCCAAAGCGTGAGAATCGCAAACAGCAACCGTCGCGCGAGATATCTACGCATCTACTTTCTCAACCTTGTCCGGCATTCACTGCAGCAGTTCAATCAATCGTCTACGGCCTCTATTGGTCGGGCTCTGTACACCATGTATCGGCAAGAGGCCTAAACGGGAAACTCTGGATAATGTGTGGATCTCATGATAAAGAAGGATCCCGCGCTTGATACGAGATCCTTCTTTACCACATAAGCTAGAGCAGGGACAGGTGATCCTGTTCCCCTATGGCAACTTGATCTTTTCTGGGGAGTTGATGGCGGCACGAAGACCGGGCTCCATCTCCCACGATCCGATGGCATTGGGGTTGTAGACAACCAGGCTTGGCACTGCCACTACTCCAAAGCCAGGCATCCAATTATGCAGGAAGTCGGCGAACCCTTTGTTTAGCTCGATGCGTGCGGCACGATCGGGCTCCGCCGATACGTTTCGATAGTTTGCAGTAGCCTCGGGAATCTCTATGCCGTGGCTTTTACCGCCACGGGCGATAGCACTCATCTGAATGCCTCGCGGGAAGTCCCACGGCGTGGTGGCAAAGTTCTCCAACGGTCCAGTGTCGGTCCAGGCTTGAGTGGCGGAACGCCCAACTAGAGTAGGCCTGAAAACGGTGTATTCGTAGTGGAGTATATCCACGTCAACTCCAACTTCTTCCCAGAATCCAGCGACCGCATCGCCAATGTCGGCAAAGAAGTGTCCCACTGGCCAGGCGAACATAGCGATGGTGAATCGCTCGCCGTTAGAGTTCTTTGGATATCCCGCTTGGTCTAGCAGCTCTTCAGCCTTCTTGGGGTCGTAATCAACGCCCCAGCGAGCATCATCCCATTCCGGGTGGTTGATATCGTAGTACGGAATCTCTACAGGCCATCCCACACCGTCCAAGATAACTTCGTTTATCAGCTCTCGATCCACTGCCATTGCCAAGGCATGTCGAACTATGCGGGCTTGTTCCATGTCATCCATGCCGGCGGGATTGTTGTTGTCATTTGGATTATGGGGATTTCCTAGCCATGGCAGGTCATGGGTGTATGTCACGATCTCCAATGGTTCATCGGTGGTGGGATGGTTCGTCTCCCATAGGTTCCCAGCGAACATTATGGTAACCATGCGTGCCGTACCGGAGCCGTTCTTCACCATTCCGAATCGCTCTGCGACCGGGATGTTGCTGGTGCTGATATCGGCTACATCGGCTTCACCGTTCTGCAACATTACCATCCGAACGCTCTCATCGGGAACTGAAACTCGTGTGATCTTGGCTATCTCAGCCGCCTGCCGCCAATGGGAATCCAGTGCTGTATATTCAGTTCGGTCGCCGCGGATCCAGTTCGTGAACTCAAAGGGTCCAGTACCAACTATGTTGTCGTTGTTCCAATCTTTGCCGCGCTCCTCAAAAGCAGATTTGCTGACAATGCCAGCGCCCAGTCCATCTTGTCCGAAGAACCAAGTATCCCAGCGAGGGTCGAAATTCTCCCAGCGGATGCGGACTGTAGATTCGTCGATGGCTTCACTGGCGTTAGATCCCAAGAAGCCGGCCCAGGTGCCGGAACCGTCGGTAACGCTAGTCTGTCCAGAGCCCATCGTGGTGGACAGATTCGGATTGGTGTCATTCACAGACCACGCTACATCTTCAGCCGTCAGATTGCCGAACCCTTTGTGGAAAGGAACGTTTTTGCGGAGCTTTACATCCGCATAAGACATGTCATCGGCGAACTCGAAACTCTCGGCCAACAGATTCTCAGCGATATTAGTGCCTACTGGCTTAAAGAGCGTCTCCACAACGCTGAACGATTTCGCTCCGCAACAGAGATTGCCAGCATTGAAGCCAGACCAGTTGCGCTGACTGTCGCTTATTGCCCACACCAACTCGCCGGCGGCTTGCCTAGAAGGCGGTGCTGGCTGGGCAGCTGGAACTGGAGTAGCAGTTGGTTGCAGCACCGCAGTGGCAGTAACTACTACCTCAACTTCCACTCTTTTCTCCACTTCCACCGGTTTCTCAACCTCTACTCTTTTCTCCACTTCCACCTCTACAGTGCGTACGACTTCCTTCTCGATCGGCACTTCCACCTGCACCTCTACAGTGCGTATAACTTCTTTCTCACTTCCACGGGAACTTGAACCTGGACCGTCTGCACCACTGTCACTTCACGAGTAACCGGAACCTCAACTGTTTCACCGCATGCGATAGCGGCGGATGAGACGAAGACAGTTGCCAAGAGCGCGAGCAAGGCGAAACGCCCTGCCACGTATGGTGTTGTACGCCTGCCCCAAAGGGATTTTATGCGTCGCATTTAAACCTCCTGATTTATTAAGGAATACGAGCTAGTAGATCACAGTTCAGCGAATGTATATCGCCTCAGAACGATAGTCTATCTGTAAAGTAATGCAGATTACGGAAAATGTCAACTTACGATAGGAAGAAAAGAGTGAGTGCAACCGAAAGATTCTTCCGAAATCTTAATGATCGTCATCACTTGAAAATCGCTTTAGCTATCTATAAACCGCATTACGATCATATTGCCAAGCGGTCATCCCTCCCCGAATACCGCGCATGACCTTAAGCACGAAATCGACCATTAGCCTGGCAGACTGAGGTCTGTTTTAGGCGTCGCCGTCCATTCGTCCCTTGACCGTCCGTCGTAGTCGAATCTGATTTCGCCAGCCTTGATCGTAACTTGGTTCACCAAGCGCCCTTCAGCACGCATAACTCGATAGCCGGTGGGGCCTGAATCTGTGAGTCCGGTCGGACGTTTCACATACTCCAGCACTGCGATGTCAGCGCTCGCTCCTGGAGTTAGAGATCCAAGTTCAGGATGATTTATTTGCCGGGCGGGCGACCAGGTGGACTTTTCGATGACGTCGCTTAACTTCATGCCGATGGCGAGGAACTTCGACATGACTTCTGTCATCGTTGCTCTAGAGGTGTGCAAGCTCATGCGGTGAAGATCGGTAGATATAGTGTCGGGCAGGAATCCCTGTTCAATGGCCGGGGCTGCCATCGAGAACGAGAAGCTATTGTTGCCATGCCCCACATCCATCTGTATGCCTATGTCGCGTGCTTCCCAATAATGCGGCTTCACCTTGCCATCGTTTCCAATCATAGGCTTTCCGAACGCGTAGCAATGAGTGACTCCGTCGCCGGGGTTCATATGTTTGAGCATCATATCTGCGAATGGGCGGGATGCTCTAGCGTTTTGATCGATAAGGCAAAAGGTACCTGATTGTTGAGCCGCTTCTACACCGCGATCGACCGATTCCCACCCTACGCCGCCGAAATGAGCCACCTTGACACCCACTATCACATCCGAGCGTTGGCGTATCTTTGCCGCAGTCGCATCTACATCCATATCTTCTATGTCTTGCTCGCCATCGCCACACATGCCATTGCCGACTATATTCAGCAGCGCGAATACCCTGGGGCCGCTCTTCTTGATAATCGTTTCGTTCATATGGTCAAATGTGCGCCATCCTGAACCGCCGCAATCCACCATAGTAGTTACACCGTAGGGGAAGCACATCTCATCTGGAAACATGGCGCCGCTGTAGAGGTAGCAGTGGGCATGCAGATCAATGAGTCCGGGAGTAACATAGCATCCTGATGCATCTACGATTCGACGCCCCTGAGATGATGGAATATCCGGCAGCACGGCACCGATCGAGACGCCGGAAATGCCCACATCCGCTGATGTATCTACTCCGTTCTTGGGATCAATGACGTGCCCGCCCTTCAAGACAATATCGAACATGGCTAACTAAACCCTTCTCTGCTGTAGATCTAGATATGAAGTAATGTTTCTGCTGTAAGGTCGCCGAGTGATATATGCGTCATCTGATCTGCCTGAGCCGAGGATCGGTTCGGTCTCGTACCCAATCGCCGACGAAATTGAATGACATCACCACGAGAAAGATGCAGAAGCCGGGGAAGAATGACACCCACCATGCGGTGTCTAGGAATTCACGTCCATCGTTGATCATATTTCCCCATGAGGGATATCTAGAGGGAACTCCGATGCCGAGATAGCTGAGCGAAGCTTCGGCAAGTATAAGCCCTCCGATACGCAGGCTTGCCAGCACCATGAGCAGGTTTATCACGCCGGGAAGAATGTGACGATACATGATTCGGAAATCACTGGCGCCAGCCACTTTGGCCGATGCTACATAATCCCGGGTTTTAAGGCTGAGCACATCGGCTCTGATGTTGCGGACGAGCCCTACCCAGGTTGCCATTACTAGCAATCCAATCAGTACCATAAGACCGGTGCCAATGGTGATCGAGACGACCAGAGCGATGAGAAGAAACGGCAATCCATTCCACACATCAACGAATCGAGTCATTATTTCGTCAAACCATCCGCCGAACCATCCGGAGGCGATGCCGGCCCATACCCCGACGGTCATACCGATGGAAGCAGCAGCGAAGGCGACGGTGATGGATACTCTGGTGCCATGAACGATGCGAGAATAGATATCGCGTCCATGCTGGTCAGCGCCTAGCCAATATCTTCGCTCCAGGCGTTCATTTTTCTCGTAGTACTCAGAGTTCCATGTTGGGGCGGCAAAGCTGGCACGCAGGTTCTGCTTATTAGGGTCATCAGTCGCCACTAGCTCGGTGAATATGGTAGCGATGGCAAAGATAACGAGCACTGCCGCGGGAATCACCGGCCAGCGACGTATAAAGTCCCAGCCGGCGGCAGGCCATTCCAGAATCCGCATCGAAATTGACCGCGGAACTTCTTCAGCGACTTTATAAGTATCCATCAGTCAACCCTGATCCGGGGGTCTATAACGACGTAGAGCAGATCGGTAACGAAACTCATTGCGAGGTATAGCACCGTGAATAAGAAGACGATGCCCGTGAGAAGCGTGAAGTCGTTGTCATTCACCGCCGCGACAGCGATCTGCCCTACTCCCGGCCATACAAATACATTTTCTACCAACACAGCGCCGTCCATGAATCCGGCGAGCAGCAAAGCTGATACTGTGAGCGGCTGAATAAGCGCGTTTCGGAATGCGTGCTTGGTGATGACTCGGCGGTAGCTCAATCCTTTGGCACGGGCAAGCTTCACATACTCAGAGTCCATCACTTCAAGCATGGCAGACCTAGTGATCCGCAGATAGCCGGCTACTGGTCCCCATGCCAGTACGGCGACCGGAAGCACAAAGTAAGAGAATTGCCCCCAGAAACTGGCGTCGACTCGTCCGTAGTAAGTGGGAACAGGTAACCAACCTAGCCACACGGCAAAGATCCAAATCCCAACTATTCCCGCCCAGAATCCAGGAACCGATTGCCCTGAGAGCGCGAATCCTCGAAGCACATAGTCCAGGAATGAGGCGCGTCGCATGGCTGAAAGCATGCCTAGCGGTATGCCAACGAAAGTGCCCACGATCCAGGCGCCGATCGCCAATTGCATGGTAGCGGGCCATCTTTCCCTCAGCACATCGGTAACTTTTCGATTGCTACCCACGCTTCGTCCGAGATCGCCGCGGGCAATGTTGCTGAGCCAGGTGAGATATTGGAGAACTATCGGTCGATCAAGTCCCCATTTCTCGCGCAATGCCACTATCTGTTCGGGACCGATGGCATATCCTTCGGCACGAATAAAGACATTTATAGGGTCATCTTTGGCGTGGGCGAGCCCAAACACTACAATAGTCGCTCCGATAAGGGAGATAACTATCGTCGCGATGCGCCGGGAGATGAAACGCAGCATACTGAATTCCTAGAATCGGCGGCTAAATAGGACAACGCCGTCGCCTGGACCAGAGCATGGCAGATGATGGTCCATGACATTTGATTCAATCCTGCCCTTGCCAGACAAAACCTCCGCGCAATCCACCTCTATCAGTCTGAGGAGAATTGCGCGGAGATTATTTTCTAATTCAATGCGAATCCGATGAGATGAAGATGCGATCTCACTTCTTCGTAACTAAGAACTCGGGGTGATGCATTGCCGCCTCACGAACGGAAAGCGGCATGTCCCAGCTCTCGATCTTCTTGGGGTTGACGAGAGCCACGTTGGGGCGCGCCACCGTGCCGATGACCGGGTTCAACTGGTGCAGGTAATCTGCCATCTGGTCTCGGATCGCGATCCGAGCCTGTTTGTCTTGCTCCTGGTTCATTTGCGTGCCCCATTCGCATAGCTCCCGAATCTCAATACCGATGTTGAAACCGGGGCGTCCACCAGAGCACTCGGAGTTGCTGACCACTGGCCAGTCCCACGGCGCTTGCGGACTTTCAGCGCCCGCGGAGTGTATCCAGGGCGCAGTAGCCGTGCGGCCAATCAGACTGGGGCGATAGGTCTGGTACTGTGCTTTCCAATCTTGCATGTCAATGCCGATTTCGCGCCACATGCCTACTACCGCGGTTCCGATCTCTTCATCGCCACGGCCGATACGGATGAAGAAGGGCATCTCAAACCTTATGCCCTTGTCGTTCTCGGGGTATCCGGCCTGGTCGAGCAACTGCCCGGCGAGTTCCGGATTATATTCCACGTCCCACTTATCTTGCCAGTTGGGGTTGTTGATGTCATGTCCGTAAACGTAATTCACCCAGGCGGCGTTGGAGAACAGAACCTCGGCGATGAGCGCACGGTCAATGGCATGCGAAAGGGCTTTACGCACCTGCGCAGCTCGGGACATGCTAGTCATACCTTCAGGTGGATTGCCGAAACCATCTCGCTCCGGATCTCCGATCCACGGGATGTGGTGTTGATACGTAGCGCGCAAAGCGATGAGATCTTCTTCATCGTCGGGATCCGGCGTGTAGATGGTGTCTTGCCAGTAGTTCCCAGAGAAGGAAATGCTGTGGAATGACCCGGCGCCGGCGCCCACGATCTCGAACCCCTCCTGGGTAAGAGTTGGATAGTTACGCAGATCAACCACCGCAACATCTACACTGCCGGTCCTTAATGCCGCTTCAGCAACAGAATCTTCTCCGATGGGCTCATAGATGATATTTCCCACTTCCGGCGTCTTCCGATGGTGGTTCTGCACCGCCTTGAGGCGGAGAGTGGCATCATAAGCATATTGATCGATGTAATAAGGCCCGGTGCCGACTACGTGGTCGCGCACCCAGTCTTCGCCCTTCTCGTCATAAGCCCGCTTGCTGGTGATGCTCAGCCCTAGGCCAGACTGGCCGAACATGAACGTGTCCCAGCGGACATCATAGGACTTGAGCGGAACATGGACCGTGTTCTCGTCAATTTCGGTAAGCGCCTGGTTTCCGATGAGCGCGACCCAGTTCGAACCGCCATCAGTAGCTGACTCAGGGTTGTATCCTGGGTTGCCCGTATTGTAAGACCACACAACATCGGAGGCGCTCAGATTTCCGAAGTCGCCCCACTGACTGTGAAAAGGAACGTTCTTTTTCAGGGTGAACCTGATTGCCTGATTACCCTCCGCGTTAGCATCGTCAATCAGTTCCCAACCACTGATGATCTGATTGACGGAATTACCGGCTTTGTCAGTGAGGAAGAACTTCTCGGTGACGCTGGAACCGGTGAACATGCCGCCGGAAGGATCCCCGGGAATGCCACTGCCTCGGATCTCAAGGCCGGTTCTAATCACTACTGTGTCAGAATCAGTTTTCGGCTGCGGTGGCTCGCTGATCGTCGGCGCCGCCTTAGGGATCGGTAGTCCGTAGAAAGTCTTGGGCGCCGGCGTAGGAGTAGCTTCAACTATCTTCTCAACGACCACAGTCTGCACGACCGTATCTCCCTTAACCTCTTTCTCAACGACCACCGTCTCAACAACTTTTTCCACTATCGTGTCGCCCTTAACCTCTTTCTCAACGACCACGGTCTGCACGACCGTATCTCCCTGCACTTGAACTACCTTCTCCACTTCCACCGTTGCGATTACTGTGCGCTCTTCAAAAACCACCCTTTCTTCGGGGACGATGACCGTTTGAATCACTGGCACTTCTCTATCAACAGGCACTTCAACAGTCTCAACGACAATTTTCTCGCTTCCGCATGCGAATAGCAACCCGGCAGATAAGAACGATGCCGCGAGAGGTATGATGCTCCAACTCAAGATTCTGCTTAATTTCATAGTTGCCTCCAGCTACTAGATAGTATTAGTTACAGCTTTGCTTCTGCGCGTGGCGGCGATTCGATTCTCGCTAGCCAGCGCCGTTTCCTCTCATCATGTTACGAAATCAAGGAAAGGTGAGTATAAACGTCGCGTATCGCGCCAATAATGATTGCATGATATCCCATAAATTGTTCCGTGAATGAATATCGCGAATGAAATTTGTTTCTGGACGGACAGCGAAATCATATCTCACCCTTCAGCGCCAATCGAAACGCTACCGCCAAAGGAATGAAGTTCGATGCCAACGCGCCGCCGAAGAGCCCGAATCCAGAAATGTCGCGGTTCAAACGATACAGATCCGGATTCTGCAACACAGCCGAGGCTGCTATGAGCGCGACCCATACTCCTAGTGCCGCGACGACGGATGAAGCTATCCAGATGAGGGCGGAACGGCGCCGCGTCTCGCTGACACCAATCCATCCGATCTGCGATGTTAGAGCCGCCGCCAATCCGATGACGACGATGCGTACGGCACCCGCGACGATGTCATCTGCATCTCCGGCCGGAATCAATGCCGCGTTCATCAAAGAAGCGACAAAAGCACCGGCAGCGCCGCATATTGCACCGGTCAGGAATCTGACCGTGAGCTGCAGCGCCATTTCCACTGATCGGCCGGAGATGCCGGTGCGTAAGGGGATGGCTTGTCTACGCTTTTTCACTTGAGTCTCTGTTACATAAACTCTACCCGAGCATAAATGATGTGTTTCAAGTATCAGATGCGCAATGTGGAATCCGCGCTACAGGATTTGGCAATGATTATGGTCGGTTTGGTGGATTATTCTTTTAATTATGAGCGTAATAGACAATGAAGCGTTTCGACGCCTAACGATTGATGAGGGTTTTTAGTGCGTTACCGTCATTTGGGTGATTCGGGCTTAGAGGTTTCTGAGATTGGCCTGGGTGCGAACAACTTTGGCGAGCCGCGTTGCCCAAGGTATAAGACTGCTGAGCGTGTGATTCATGCGGCGATCGCGCATGGCATCAACTTTATTGATACCTCGAACGTATATGCCCAAGGCCTTTCTGAGTCATATATCGGACGGGCGTTGAAAGGCCGTCGCTATGAAATGCTGATCGGAACCAAGTTTGGATCGAAGCGCGAGCATGGTCCGAATCGATTCGGAGGCAGTCGCAAGTTCGTCATGGATGCCGTAGACGAGAGCTTAAAGCGCCTGCGAACGGATCACATCGATCTATATATGATCCATCGCCCGGATCCACGATTGCCTCTGGAAGAGACCCTGCGCGCTATGGATGACTTAGTGCGCCAAGGCAAGGTTCTCTACATCGGCTGTTGCAACTTCGAGGCTTGGCGCATGGTGGAAGCGGTCTGGTGCAGCAAGATCCACAGTATCTCTCGATTCATCTCCAGCCAGTTCGAATACTCCATGCTGAATCGTTCGTCTGAGGCTGAAATGCTGCCGGCGTGTCGCAGCAACGGAGTGGGAGTTATACCGTATCTGCCTCTCGCGGCTGGGTTTCTGTCTGGGAAGGTGCGGGGGATGGGCGCGGCACCGGTGGGATCTAGGCTGGCTCTGGATCCGGGAGCGGCGGAACGATGGGTGACTGCCGAGAATCTAAGCCTCGTGGAAGATTTGAAGCTGTGGACGAACAAGCACGGCAAAACAATCTTGGAGCTGGCCTTCTCCTGGCTGCTGTCTGAACCGCTGGTGAGCACCGTGATCGCAAGCGCCAGTTCGGTTGAGCAAGTAGTTCAAAACTCCCAGGCATCGCAGTGGCAGCTTACGACAGAAGAGCGTAGCGAAGTGAACCGCATACTGGAGAAGAGGCGCGAATTTCCGATTCGAACCTACTATTCTCGTGCCGATTACTTCAGCGATCAAACAGTGATTGAGCCATAACTCAAACTTGCGCGGCAATAGGGCATTCGGATTCGGCGACTCAGGCACTAAGGTTACGAATCATCTTGTATGCGTTGATATGGCAACTGCCATATCACTGAGCTCAGATCGGCCCGAGATCTACGGTCGCAGCTTTCTAAGTGCTCAGTATTCCGGTGATCTCGCCGGTGTCGTCGTTAAGATCGATGTCCCAAGCGTTAGGGCTGGATGGCAATCCCGGCAACGTGATGATGTCGCCGGCGAGAGCTACGATCTGCCGCGCCCCGGCTAACACTCTCAGTTCTCGGATGGGGAGAGTATGCGCGGTAGGCACGTTGAGCAGACGCGGGTTCGCGGATATGGATAAGTGGGTTTTAGCCATGCATACTGGGAAATCCCAACCCTGATGAGCGAATCGGCGCGCCGTAGTCCGAGTCATGGGTCCCCAATCCACTTCTGTGGCATGATAGAGCTTCTTAGCCATCGTTTCGACTTTGGCGAAGAACGCTTCCTCGTCTCGATATAGGAGTTGCACCCTAGCTGTATCGCTGTGAGCCGTATCCCAAACGGCTTGTGCCAATTCAGTCATTCCATCCCCGCCGGCCTCGAATCCTTTGGCTTCAGCCACTCCAGTTGCACCAGCATCCAGTGCGGCCTGCTTGGCGGCCTGCACTTCTGCCGGCGTGTCAGATGGGAATCGGTTTATGGCGACCACCGCGGGCAATCCATAAATTTTGACGATTCTGATGGCGTTGGCAAGGTTCTGAGAGCCGGTTTTCACGGCATCCACGTCAGGCGAGTCGAGTTGGTTCCGTTTCACTCCGCCGTGCCACTTGAGTCCTCGTATTGTCGCTACGACAACTGCCACTGATGGCTTTGGACCGCCCTGGCGCACCTTGATGTCCATGAATTTCTGGAAGCCCAGATCGGCGCCGAAGCCGGCTTCAGTGACCGTGATATCGGCGCAGTTCACTGCCAATATATCGGCGAGTATGGAGCTGCATCCATGAGCGATATTTCCGAATGGTCCCATATGCACGATAGCTGGTTGCCCCTCTAGCGTCTGCGCCAAATTAGGCTTCACCGCGTCTCGCAGCAGCGCCATCATTGCACCGATACCGCCGATGTCGCGCGCGCGCACTGGCAAACGGCTTTTAGTCCATCCCACAACGATGTCTCCGATCCGATCACGGAGATCGGCATATCCGTTCGTCAATGCGAGTATGGCCATGATCTCGGACGCGGCAGAAATGTCGAAACCAGATTCTCGCATGGGAGCGTTGGAGTTTCCGCCCATGCCCGTAACGATGAGCCGCAATGCCCTATCCTCGGCGTCAGTGACTCGGCGCCAAGTAACGCCACTGGCATCCATACCATCTATGGCGCCACGATACACCGCGTTATCTGTCATCGCCGCGAGCAGGTTGTGAGCTGATTCCAGGGCATGGAAGTCGCCGGTGAAGTGCAGATTTATCTCGTTCGCGGGCTGCACCGTAGACATGCCGCCGCCAGTGCCGCCGCCCTTATGTCCGAATACCGGACCTAAGGACGGCTGACGGATAGTTAGCGCGACCGATTTTCCGATGCGTGCCAAGCCTTGGGTCAATCCCACCGCAGTAGTTGATTTTCCTTCTCCGGCGGGCGTTGGAGTAATAGCTGTAACCACTGCCAGCTTGCCGGGAACGTCTCTGGATGGGAATGTATCAAGCGGAACCTTCGCCTTATCAGCTCCGTACAAGACCAGGTCATCTGCCGGCAATCCCAGGTCTGCTGCCACATCTTGAATCGGACGCAACGCCATATTTTACTCGCCTTTGCTTAACGCGTCTGTCGATGGCAAATGTCAGCGATCTCTAGCGCTAAACGCTTACCATCAATGAATCTCTCAAACTCCAGTCTATTGAAAGTTTGTGAACTACCTACCACTTGTCACAGCCCTCTGAGATGCCGGATCTGGCAGCATCTTGATTCCTATTGCGTCCCTGCACCTTAGGCTCGATCAGGTCAACCACAAACTCAAGACGCTCAGGCCCCAGCAACCGTTCTTCTCGACGCGCATACACTACTGACACGCGCCCATCATCAAGTAGCTCGCTTTCTTCAGCTGTCCATTGGTAGTCTATCTCCAGCCACTGATCGCAAGTGGCGCCGAAGTATCCCCAGGTTTTATCAGATAGGTAAGCTACGGTATGACGGTGTGTGAGCAATGCGATTTCTGGGGAAACGAATGAGTTCTCTGAATGCGACGCATCCCGCGTATCATCTGAGTTATCCACGGCATCGTTATCACATGCCGATACTAGCGACAATCCAAGTATCAGAACATTCAGCAGCATCCGTGTTGCGATGGATGACATTATTCATCTATCGATATCGTGAGCGTCTTTAGAAATGCAATGATCGCGTCTCTATCGTCGTCTGACAAGGCCAAAAAACGTTCCTTTTGTGGTTGCGCTTCGCCCTCATGAGCAATGATGGCATCGGAGATGAGAGTGGCTCGGCCATGGTGCAGGAATGGCGGCTCAGACGCAAATCCCCACAGCCGTCGAGTCATCCATTCATCAGTGGGAACTCCATCCTGGATCACTTCCTCATTGTCTAGCGTTTCACCCATCTCGTGCCGCTTGAGATCAGAGAATATAGGGATCATATAGTTGCCATCTTCATCTCGCTCGAACTCCCCGGAGTAATCGGAAAGATCAATGCTGAGAACGTTCTCGACGGTTGCCGGGCGCAAGTCTCTGCCGAAGTTGAATTCTCCGGGCTCGGTGAACACTAGTGATTCGAGTGGCAACGCTGGAATATGGCATTCTGCGCATCCGATCGCCTCGAACCGCTCTCTCCCGCGCTCCACTATCTGAGCGCGGTCTTTGTCTGTCGGCACTTGCGGTATCGGCGCAGGCAAGGTAGCCATGAAAGCCACAAGAGCCGTTACATCGCCGGGAGTGATCTCATTCACCACTCCATCTCCGTCATCATCGACATAGGCTCCCGCGCGCTCATAGTTCTGCATGCCATGGTGATGGATTAGAGCATCATTGGTGAATTCACGCAGGCTGGTAGTAACTCCTTTTTGGATGAAGGGACGAACGATGAGGTCGCCATCTACGCCGTCGACTTCGCTCGTGTATACGAATCCGTTAGGATGCGCGGTGATGGCTCCGAAATCTACTCCCTTAGCAATCAGCTTCCGACGCGCTGGCCAGCCGGATTTTTTCGCTTCTGCTACCGCCTCTTGCTCTATAGCTTGCAACTCTCGAGTCATTTCTCTCGCCAGCAGTTCAACGAATCCCGATCCGAACATGCCGACGGTATTGCGCTCGTTGCCGACATTCTTGATGTTGAGCGTTTCTTCATCTTCATTCTCATACTGGAGACGATCTTGTAGGTCGCTGCGGAAATCGAACTCCATCTGATCGGCGAAATCCACAAATTCGAAGCGCTGGCTGAGCGCGAACACATTGGCGATATTGTCGCCGCCACCGCCGATTACTGGAATAGTGTGACACCCGCTACATGCGTTCGCATCGGGGCCTGAGATGCGATTGAAGTTGTCGGGAGATTTTCGGCGGCGGCGGAACTCTGAAGTTCCAGTAAGATTGGGACGCCCGGCCCCATCCAAAGCGTTAAAAGACGCAGTGAAGAGATTACGCCCATGTTCTACCAGTTCGTCCACTGAGTATTTACCAGCTTCAATGCCAGATTGGCTGAAGTGAACCTTTACAGCTGGCTCGTCTCCGATCCACTCCTTATCGATGTATTCGCACTCATGACGGACGTTTTCCAACGCTTCAAAACCCTCTACGTGCATCTCCATATGCTCGTAAGTATCCAAATAGTTGAGGATTTGCAACGTTGGATAGTCGTAGGCTCCGGTCGCGAGAATGTCCCGCAGTGCATGTATGAAACGTTCGACGGCGTCTACTATTTCTCCGCGGGTGTTACCGATTTCTAGTTCCAATCGGTCTAGATGATGGTTTATCTCTTCAATGCTCAGCTCTTCCAGCAACATGCCACGGTCAATTTCGTCGACCCGTTTGCAGATGGACGAAGCGATATCTTCAGGGTTGCTATGCCCAGAAAGATAAGAGGCACAGGCGGCCAGCCATATGGATGCTATTGAAATGATCAGAAGCGACCCGAAATAAGCCGGGCGCGCGCCGCGGCGTTCAATCGATGCCAACCTCTCGGTCAATCTCATTTTGATATTCAGCAACAGTGCCATCCATAACTTCCGTCAACGTTACCCGCCGACCCGAATAACCGGACTCCAACATTCCATATGCCACTGCCAAGGCTTTCATGCCGGCATGAGCATCAACCTCCACCTGCTTACTGTCCGATTCTATAGATTCTGCCAATTCCTGCATTTCAATCGCGATGAGCTTCCTATCGATCGCCGCGAATCCAATATCGTAAGATCCCAAGCGGCGTTGTCCCGTGAACATAGAAGCTGTAGTCTCATCTAAGCTCCAATCGGGGACCAGAGCTAGCATCTCATCTTCGCTCAATGGGGAATCTCGGTCTTCAAGGTGGATCTTCGGCGGTATGCCTGACCGGCTGGGCGGCATCTCAAGTGTGCCTCTATCCCCATGGATGGTGTTGATGCCGGTGCCGTAGCCAAAGGAAGCATTAGTGATGGTGAACTGTCCAATAACTCCCGATTCGAACTGCAAAGCTGCAATTCCAGTATCTTCTTGGTCTATCTCCACCGCATCGATACCCGCGAAAGCATCTTCTATCCGATGCTGATAGAAGTTTGCCAGCTGGTTGTTCATGCCTTGTCTTACGCGCCGTGAGGCACAGATGCTGGTAAAGGCGTACATAGATTCTATATCGCCCAAGAAGTAGAGTAGCAGATCCGCTTCGTGCACTCCCTGCTCGATGATGATGCTGCCGGCACGGGACTTTAAGGCGCGCCATCCGGTGTCATGCATGAGTGCCGATCCGCCGCCGATGGATACCTTCATGGCGAATTTAGGGTCGCCGATCGCGCCCACCTCTATCAAAGCCTTAGCGAGACGGTTCATGGGATCGCGCCGGTACTGCTCGCCAATCGATAAAACCAGGTTCTTAGCCTGCGCCGCATCGCGCATCAATCGACAGGCCTTCATCGTTAAAGCCATCGGTTTCTCGGTGAGGACGTTCACGCCAGCATCAAAAGCCTGTAAAGCGAATACGTGGTGCATCCGAGTATCCGTGACGATGTCGACCGCATCCAGTTTAGGATTCGTCGCGAGCATGTCGGCATAATCGGTGAAGATTCGCGGACGGTTTCCGGTGGCATCCTCAACAACAGATGCAACCCGTTCAGCGGCTGCTTCGTGGCGATCGCATACTGCCGACAGAATGAATGATGATGGGAAATTTCTGCATAGTTCAATGTAGCCATGCGCATGCCGCATCCCCATGCCGCCGCAACCCACTATTCCCATATTCAAAGCCAAACCACTATCCTTCCGTATCTGATCTTGTGAATCGATGCTGAAGCGAAGAAGCTTTCAGCGCAACGCTACCGATCCATCATCCCGCAGCGCGCCGCCGAGCGGGCCGAAATCATACGGGTGCTTTTTGATGCCTTCTTCATCGAGCTCGATCCCGATGCCAGGCGCATCGGGTATCTGCAACCATCCAGATTCGAGCTTGATGATATCTTTCACCACGTCACGGTACGGTGCCTTTTCCTCGTACACATGCTCCTGCACTTCCCAGTTGGGCACACAGGCGCCTAGTTGCACATGAGATGCAGTAGCTACGGGCCCAGATGGAACTGCGTGAGGAATGATTCCCTGATGGTGCGATTCGGCAATGGCGCATATCTTCTTGCAGTGAGTGAATCCGCCGGCAACTCCGATGTCTGGTCTCACATGATGCACACCGGCGGCTTCGGAGTATTCTCTGAACTCCCAGATGGTAAGATTGCGTTCGCCGGCAGCCATCGGTATGCGCGTCTTCTCAGCCACCTCGCCAAATGACATAATTGAGTCAGGAGCTACCGGATCCTCGAAGAAGTAGGGTCTGAACTTCTCTATCTCTTGAGCCAGCACTATAGCTTCGCCCGGTATCATATTGCGATGTATCTCTACTCCGATGTCCATATCCCAGCCAACCGATTCTCGAACCGCCGCCATTCTATCCACCAAATCTTGGATCCGTTCGCTGTGTCGCATCGGGGCATGTTCATGCTGGTACAGCAGACACTTGACGGCCGTGAATCCGTCGGCCTTCGCCGCCGCCGCGGCGTTCGCCACTTCTTCCAACGACCCGGTAGGCAGAACCAGCATGGCACGGACAGCGTCGCGCGCTCTACCGCCTAGCAATTGCCATACCGGGGCTTCGAAGAACTTGCCCTTAATGTCCCATAAAGCTTGATCTACTGCGCTGATCGCGCCACCGATAGCACCGCCACGCATGGATTTGGCACGATACAGATAATTCCAATGATGCTCGTTACGCAACGGATCTTCACCGATCAGATATGGAGCAAAGGATTGCACCACGTTTTCAGAAGCTCCTGGCCACCCGAAAAAGGTCGACTCGCCAATACCAGTGATACCGTTCTCGGTAGTGATGCGGACCATCATCCAATTGACGGCTATAAAAGTTTCTATCTGCGCTATCTTCATGATTATGATTCGATTCTTTGAGGTGCCCGAACTATCGGAATTATATGTTCGGATCAATAGGATGAGACCTTGAATCTAGCAAGGCTTGGAATCAAAAAGAGTCGCCGTGAAGCCGCCTTTTTAGCGGCTGCTTCCATCACTGCCATATTGGCGACTGCCGTGATCGCCGCGGCGCCTATCTACTTCGATTCGATAGAGCGACTAGGTGTGAGAAAGATGGTTTCTGAGTCCGCGGCTACTCACCTCGGTTCATGGGTTCGGATACGAGAAGTAACCTTTAATCCTGCTGCCATAGCTGAGGTCAGAAAATCGCTTCAAGCCGCGGGGGAAGAACTGGGCACAATCTCCCGGCGGAACACTATCTTCTTGCGATCTGGACAACTAAATGTTTCAAGGGTGAACGATAGATCGGCACCGCCGGCTGTGGAAATGCAGTACCAGTCCATCTCTGGCGACAGCCCAGACATCAGCATCGTCAGCGGAGCGATGCCCAGCCTCGGCGCTGAAGAGATAGAAGTCGCGATTATGGACGCGGTTGCCGAGGAGCTCGGCATCGCGGTGGGAGATGTGCTGCACTTAACGATTCCCCCGACCACGATAAGTCATTCCTCAGCAGTCGTCACCGGCATCTTCTCAATCAATGATCCAGCAGATGAATCTTGGCTCGGTCTATCGTCCAGCATCTTCAACCCGAAACAAGGCGCCACCGGCGGACGCCCACCCATCATTGCCTTGGCTGACGAGAAATCATTGGATCGCATCTCGAGACGAGGGATAGCCCAATTAGGGGAGATATGGGTGCTTTACTACACCGACATCCCGCAACTGATTGAGCTTGATTTAGAAGCGGTGTTGGAACTGACCGACGGCTTCACGGGATCAGTGCTCCGCGACCTGCCGGCATCTACTGCGTTCGTAGGATTTCGCACCGGGTATCAGACCCTGCAGAAACAGCTGAGCTTTGCCAATACAACGACAATTATCAGCGGCTCAATGTTCCTGGCGTTCGCGTTTTTGTTGCTGGCCATTCACGCCAATATCATCGCTTCGAGGTGGAGACGCGAAGATGCCTTGCTTCAGGCAAGAGGATCGAACAAGGTTCAATCCTTACGCACAGTGTTGATTTACGGACTCTTTCTCTTCGTGTTGCCGGCAGTGTCTGGGCCATTGATATCGTGGTTAGCAGTTCCTCACTTGGGACGTTTGGCTGCATTTTCGCATCTCACCGGCGGACAGGAGCTGCCAAGGGCGATTTTGCCCGAACAGTTCATATGGTCGACCATTGCGGCATTAGTCACACTGGCTCTGTATGGTTGGCTGATGATACAAGATCGAAGCAACGGTTTGCCGGTCAGCCCAGCTCAGCGTTGGGCATCTGGTTCGCCGTGGTTTTGGCGGGCTAATCTAGATCTCGGTGTCATCATCGCGGCGGCGGCAGTCATACTCGAGTTAAACGGACGCGGATCCCTGTTCATTCAGCGCAGCGATGGAGATGCGACGCTAAGTTTCTTAGCCGCTTCGGTGCCAGTCGCGGCATCGGTAGGATCGGGGCTGCTGGCACTGAGGATCCTGGTATGGATCAGATCGCCTCTGGAACGTCTCTCAAGGATTCAGTTCCATGCGATGATTTCAGTGGCCCTTAAGATCTTCGCCAGATCGACCATGCAGCACGCGGCGCTGGTATTCATCACTGCGGGCGCGATTAGCGTCTCCATCAATGCGTTGGGGCTGGCTGCCACTCTCAAGAAGAATGCCGAGGATAGAGTCAATTTCCTCACCGCGGCGGATGTGAGAGTATCGGGTATGGATGGCGCCAGAGGCGAGCGGAACGCGTCGGTCTTTAAAATCATCGCTGAGAGCTGGGTGAAAGACCATACTTGGGGAACTAGGGCTTCTGCCGTGGCCGGAACTTCAGAAGCGGCATCCGATTTCGAGATGCTTTCCCTGGACCCAGAGCGATTCGCAGCTAAAGCATGGTTCAGATCGGATTTCGCGGAGCTGGATCTACCCTCATTGATGGCCTCCATCATTCATTACGAAAGTCCACAATCGCTCTCGCTGCCAGACGACTCGATCGAGTTGATAGCATCGTTCAGACTGGAGCACGCGGGGAGCGGACGCATCGACATCTGGACGCGAGTGATGGATGGCGATGAATCTACTCATACCTTGAGAATGATCCCGGACGATAGCGCTTCGCTGGAGAAATGGCAAACATGGAGGACCGAGATATCTTCGGAGCTGCGCCGCCCGATCAGTTTGATCGGGGTACAGGTATACGAACCTCCCACCGCGGCTCTGGGCAATGCAGTGGTTCTCGAGATAGACGATGTTCGAGCTGTAACCACCGCCGGAGAAATCAGCCTTCCTAGTTTCAGCGATCCCGCTCTCTGGCATCCGCTGGAGGCTTCGCTTGCCAATAACACCGAGATTGAAGCCGCTATAGGCACCCGATCCGATGATTCTACTCTTCACATTGCAATGGGCAAAGGCACGGTGAATGGCATCCGTGGAATATACTTGCCGGGCACTGAGCCAATTGGCGTTCCGTTGCTAATCAGCTCAGGTTTTTCGGATGCAACTGGGTTAAGCCCAGGCGATCGTTTCACGGGACGCGCCTACGGACATCTCATCCCTTTCGAGATCCGAGGCCTGTTCGACCTATTTCCTACCATGTCTGACCATGAATCTCCTTTCGCAGTGGCGAATGTACGGGCGTTGATGAATTACATCGAACGAGTGAGCGAACCTTTCATTTCCAACTCTGCGGAATTGTTCCTAGAACTTACTGCTGATAGACCTCATCACGCTGATAGACGGAGCTTCATCAAATCCATGGCTCCGAACGCGCGTCTGATGGATCGAGAAGAGATTTACGCAGAAGCATTTGTCGGGCTTGCCGCGGCTGCAGGCTGGAGAGTAGTGGGGATTGTGATTGCGGCTGTTGCCGTTGCAATAGCTTCTGCAGCGACGGTGGCTTTTTCGATGCATCAACAAAATCATACCGCCATTAACCGCGCCGTCATGGAAGCGATGGGTGCTTCTAAGCTTTCGATAGCAATTGAACATCTGATCAGATCATTCGTCGCTATAAGTATCGGGGTGATGATCGGGGTATTGTCTGGGACGTTGATAGTGCGATTCATTTCCGAGCGTATGACGCGTTCAGAGACCGGTGAGGCAGTGCTTCCACCCATGACGCTGGTCATAGACTGGCTGCCGATCATTGGAGTTGCGGCAACATTGCTACTGTCGGCTCTGTTGCCTATAGCCCATCACTCACTGAGGCAAAAGGAAGGCGTGATCAGATCGGCCGGCAACTATGAAGCGCGCTAACTCCAAAGGCAGTGTTTGGTCCATCGGAGCGACACTGAATCTGATGCTGAGTCGCGCTTTATCTGAGAAGGTTTCTCTGATACTGCGGGGTCTCGGACTTTCATTGGCGGTAGCGATATCGGCCGGAGTCTTCATTTATCTAGATGCTCTGGGACAGTCCGCATTAAGTCAACTGCTCGACGAATATAGCGACAGTGATCTTGACGTAGCAGTTCGGGGAAAACTATCGGCTCCGTCCCGCGACAATCAAGTGGAGTTGACATCTTTAGTGCGCAACACGCGTTCGGGAGCGCTGGAAAAGATAGTCGACAGTCCGGTCAGCGCCGGTAAAAGCATCACCCTAGTATTCGATGAAGAAGCTGTGGCCTGGTCGAACGCACGAACATTTATCGCTCACATCAACATGCTGCAGAAAGCATCCGAGATCATCAGTGGATCCTGGCCGGGCATTAGTGACGATATGGTTTTCGATGCTGCGATTTCGGAAGAGGACGCTAGCTATTTGGGATTCACTGCCGGTGATTTAGTAGAGCTCGCTGTGCCAGGTGGAGCTGGAGTAACGATTCAAGTCCGTATCACCGGGATCTATAGACCGTTGGTATATGAATCGGCGGTGTGGGAGGCTTTGGGAGATGGGCTTGGCACGAATAGCGCTGCCTTCCGATTCGCGCCCATGATAGTTTCGGAAGAGGCGTTTTTGGAACTGTTGCCGCGTCTGTTGCCAGACTCCGAACTGCGTTACTACTGGATATTCGAGACGGCAGCTGAGGCATTGCAAGCGCGAGACGCATCGCGCGTTTTGGAAGCCCTTGAGATTCAGGAGAGGTCGCTGAGGAACAATGTTGACGGGTTTCAGCGCATCACGTCTTTGGATGACGCTCTGGCAAGATTCAAACGCGAATCAACGATCTCGCGCAGTCTGATGCTCGCGGTGGGAGCTACTATCGCCCTGGCATCGCTCTCTTTCGTGGCATTGGTAGCAGGGCAGGCTAGAGAGCTCCGGGCCAATGAAAGCGGAATGGCAAGAGCCCGTGGCGCTACCGTTTTTCAGGAAGCGCTATTGATGGCTGGAGAGAGCGTATTGATCGTGGCGGTATCCTTATTCGCCGGTGTAGCGCTGGCACTGCTCGGCGTATCTTTGGCGGGCAGCATCCCTCCCTTCTCCGAAGTCACTGATGGAGCCGCTTTGCCGGCGACGCTTTCCATGCAATCCTCCATAGCAGCGATAGGCACTGCGGTAACGGGGCTCGGATTTTTGTTGGTCCCTTCTATCATCCGCAATATGGCCACGGCGCGAGATTTCACATCTCGTCTGGCCCGTCCCGCCAGGCATAGCGTGTTACAGAGATACTATCTGGACGTCATCTTGCTCGGTCTAGGCATTGTGGCTTTGTGGCAGCTTTCACAAGAAGATCTCTTTATATCCAATTCTCTTTTAGGCGAGGGATTCAGCAATCGACTTGCACTGGCAATGCCGGCCGCAGTTTCAGCCGGCGGCGCGATCGCGTTGCTTCGATTCTTGCCTTTGTGCTTATCACTGCTGGCAGAAGGGATGATCAGGTTGCCATCTAAGTTGCGGATATCACCCGCCGTGCCGTTGGCGATATGGTCATTGGCCCGCAATCCAAGATCAAGCATGGGGTTGATGCTACTCATCATCATGTCAGTATCCATCGCAGTGCTACTGGCCGTATTCACCCCTTCACTGGATAAGCACAGTATCGATGCCGAGCATTTCCGCGTCGGCGCCGATCTGCGAATATCACAGCTCGGCGTTCGATCACGGTCCAGTCTGGACCGAACTGTGAAACAGATCTCGGAACTTAATGCGACCGCGCGTGTAACACCGATCGCCCGCATACCAGGAACTATTTCATCCCCGAACGGTAATGAAGCATTGGCTATTCTTGGCGTAGACCCTGAAGATTTCGCTTCATCATCCTGGTGGAGAAACGATCTCTCTAAGCAGTCGCTCGATGAAATGATGGATTCAATATCAGATACCGCATCTGGCGGAATCCCAATTCCAAAAGAAGCGGCTTGGCTGACGGCTTTGTTGAAGCCTGATGCTGTCCGTCCCGAATCTGGACTCGTAGCGAGACTGCGCGACGCCGAAGGCCACTACTATTCGCTCACAATTGGAAATCTGCAGCCGAAATCTGTCACCATGAGTTCTCCATTCAAGTGCCCTGAGCCTGAGCCAGACGATTCGGGCGAAGGGTTCCTTCCACCTGATTGGTGTCGGGTAGGAATCGGAATCGAGCAATTGAGAGAAGAAATCGGGCGCGATACTGATCTGACACTGGATTTTATAGGCATCTCCCGACGCCCGATAGAAGAGGCGCCAAGACCAACTTTCGGTTCCCTGCGGATCAGAGAAATAGCAGCATTCACAAAGGAGGGTGAGGCAATTCCGATCACGACTTTCGACGAGATCGGAGAGCGTCGCACAGCCCACCCTGGATTCAACGATTTCGGAGCGCGTATAGATCCAGCATCTGAATCTAGCGACGATGGTGCAGTGTTGACGTGGGAGCAGCCGGCGAGGGGAATTCTCAAAGGAGTGATGCTGCAATGGGATCCTTCAATCATGAAGGTGATCGCCGATAAGTGGTTCAAAGATGAGCTAGAAATGGATTTGGGCAGTCATATAAGCGTGAACATGGGCAATCGGAGCGTGAATGCGGAGATCGTGGCGTTCGCTGAATTCTTCCCCACGTTCGTCAGCGGCTCGGCGCCGTTTCTAATCGCCGATATCAAAAGAGTGTGGGAAGCCACTTCTATCGACCGATCGCTTAGCAATGAGATGGTTAATGAACTCTGGGTTTCGGGGAATGCGATCGACTCGGAGACCATGTCTGAGATAAGAGAGGCACTAGAGTGGAACTCAATATCATCGGGCCTAATGCAGAATGCGGATACGCACGCGGCCCTGTCAAAGCGCGACACTTTCGCAACCCTGGGATGGAGCGGATATCTCTTCTTCGGATTTGTCGCGCTGACCGCAGTTTCAGCTTTGGCATTTGCAGTGAACGGTTGGACGATGTACCGGCTCAGACAATTAGAGCTGGCAGTGTTGAAATCAATGGGGCTCAGCTCGCGGCAACTGCTCATAATAATCGGCATGGAGCAGAGCATCATCGCTGTATCGGCCCTGCTGATCGGCGCCGGATTCGGATTCGTGCTGAGCTCGGCCCTGCTACCCTACTTGGCTGGAGAAGACGCGTCATCACTCGCTCCCCCGATGAGTCTGAGGGTCGAGTGGCAAGTGCTATTCGCCCTTATAGGAAGCATAGCCATCCTGCTGTTAGGTGCCATCGGATCGATTTTCGCATGGATGCGAACCCAACGAACTCATCTGGCGCTTAGAGCCGGAACGGCTGGGAAATGATGGTCATTCGAGATTGAATCTGCCGGCAATAAAAGAGCAATGGCATAGCGTCTCGTCACCGATGGTGACGCGCCCGGGACTCGAACCCGGAACCTAGTGATTAAGAGTCACTTGCTCTGCCAATTGAGCTAGCGCGCCACTCATGATTCTAATGCTTATAGCCGTCTCAGTGAACGCTCTCGCGACTTGAAGATAGCTTAGTTTTCTGAACCCTCGGTCTAGAGATCACGCGTATCATTTCATCAATGACGGACTTAACCGGTATCTTCGACCTTCTCAGATTGCGTTGACTAGTGAAACAAATGCTAAAATCATGTCATTTGAACCAGTATGGAGACGAGTAATCTAACAAATGCCGAGAACGCCGCCTACTCAAGATGAGCTCCTACGTTGGCTTAGCAAAGATCTTAACAATTGGGGACGCTGGGGCAAGGATGATCAAAGAGGAACACTCA
The DNA here is from genome assembly GCA_963422715.1 of Dehalococcoidia bacterium. Lineage (GTDB taxonomy): Bacteria > Chloroflexota > Dehalococcoidia > Lucifugimonadales > Lucifugimonadaceae > Bin127. Next base: position 106,117 of record OY730475.1, read on the forward strand.
ATCATCTCAGCCCGAAAGCCACTCTAGAGGCGATTAGCCTTGTGAAAAAGGGTGAAACCGTATCCTGTGCGCGTGCAGTAGGTTTTGAAGCGACTCCAGATGTGCCTAAGCCTCCGCAACACTACATGATCGGGTCAGGAGACGTATTTCGTACTGGCGAGGGCCCCGACAGGCAAGTAGCGATAGACTACTTCGGCCTGGTGTTTCACGGCCATACCGTCACCCATGTCGATTCTCTCGCCCACTTTTTCTGGGACGGTCAGGCTTACAACGGCCGTCCATCTTCAGTGGTCACAGTAGCCGATGGCGCTACCGAACTGGATGTTACCGCTGCTGTTGGCGGTATAGTCACTCGGGCTGTATTGGTAGATGCGCCCATGTTACGAGGGGTTAGATGCGTTGAACGAGGAGATGGCGTCGGACTGGATGATATCAGGCTGGCAGAAGAGCGATGCGGATTCAGGGTTTGCCAGGGCGATGTTCTGCTTTTGAGGACCGGACAACTTGGCATGCGTGAAGAACGTGGAGCTCTTGATCCTTATCAAGCCGGATCCGCGGGTCCGAAACCGGAGATACTGCCCTTTATGCATGAGCGCGAAGTGGCGGTAATGGGATCAGACACCGGAAACGACATTCAGCCGTCTCCGTATGCCCGATTTTCAAACCCGGTTCACCAAGTGGGTATAGTTGGTATGGGACTTTGGATACTCGATAACGCTTGGCTAGACGATTTAGCTGAAGCATGCGCCAAACGCGGAAGATGGGAATTCCTGATCAACATACTGCCGCTACGGCTACCTACAGTCACCGGTTCGCCAGTGAATCCTGTCGCGGTGTTCTGAACCGTTGATCCAGTCGGCCAGCATAGATCAATAAGCCGTTGCGTTCTGAACCAGGTCTATATTTCTGACTTTACCTATCTTCGATATCTCGACACCGACGAAATCAACCCGCCAATCAATGCTATCGGTTCCGAACTCAGCCGCGATATAAGTCATTGCAGCACTGATGATCCTTCGGAATTTACGCTTAGTGAACCCCTCGGCCGGGGTTCCCATTGCGGTGCTGTTCCTGGTTTTTACTTCAGCGAAGACCAATACTCCTCCATCATCGGCTATGATGTCCACCTCACCCTGCCGGGTCCGATAGTTGCGTCTCAAAATGTTGTATCCAACTGCATTCATATGACGCGCTGCCACATCTTCTCCTCTTTTGCCGATCCCATCTTTTAGTCTCAAGTTTCCTACTTTACCGTGATGAGAACTTGAATCTTTGCCCAGCGCGTTCCAAGCACGATCTGATACAACTTGCGAAACTGGCTTAAAGCTTCTTCTATGTATCGGCGATGGTCCGTAAGTGCGTAGCGCGACAAGATGTTTCTTAGTGCCATAGCCTTTATGTGCTGCGAAACCGTATTCAGGGTATCGCGGCCCATACTTTCGAGACATAATGCGATCGCGAGTCACTTTGGCAACGATCGAAGCGGCCGCGATCGATAATGAAATCGTGTCTCCTTTGATGACTGAACTCGACGGTGTATCGCCCGCGATGTTGCTGGCCCCATCGATGAGCAAAAAATCCGGTGCTACATCTGACGACTTAACAGCATCAACCATCGCCGATTCAGTGGCATGAACGATGCCAGAAGCGTCTACATTCTGGGGACTGCAGATTCCGATTCCTATAGATATAGCAAATTCGGATACAGCCTCAAAAGCTTCTACTCTTTGCGTCGGCGTGAGCTTTTTGGAGTCATTTATGCGTGTGGAGACTGCCTCGGGTAGCTGCTGAGGAAGAATGACGGATGCCGCCACAACCGGACCGGCCAATGCGCCTCTTCCTACTTCATCAATCCCCGCAACATGGCTATAGCCGGCATTCCGTGCTTGCACCTCATAATCAAATGTCGGGCGGTCGTGGCGTTCTTCCGCATGTGTTTTACTCAACATGATTGCAAACAGGTTATTGCGTTATAAGGCACTCTCAAAATCGATTTGGCACAGCTTCGTCCATACTCTCCGACTCGCTTGTATGAAGTCCGCCCTTGGATACCGGATCAGATGCCTCTATGAAGCCGCCTCCGAGCACCGCATCTCCATGGTAGAACACTATCGCCTGTCCAGGAGTGATGGCTCGCATGGGACGCTCGAAATCGACTAGGGCCTTAGTTCGAGACTGCATTTTCACTTTCGCATATTCTTCAGCGCTGCGATATCGTATCTTGGCGGTGACATCTATCGCATCATCTGGTATTTGTCCGTCGATCCAGTTGACTGATGAGACCATGACCTCGGTCTTCAGCAAATCTTCGGCATGGCCTACTGTCACCACTCCCGAACTTGAATCTATATCGGTTACATAGATCGGACGTTGGGCACTGCCGTTTATAGGCAACCCTTTGCGCTGACCGATCGTGAATCTATGTATGCCATCATGTCTGCCTAAAACTTTGCCCATAGCGTCTGCTACCACCCCCGCTTTCGGGCTTTGCAGACGCTGCTCCACAAAGTCCTTGTAGCTACCAACGGGTATGAAGCAGATATCCTGCGAATCTGGCTTGTCGGCAATCGTCAAACCTTCGTCTCTCGCAATGTCGCGTATGGCGTCTTTAGTGAAACCTCCCACCGGAAACAGCAGTTTCGACAATTGATCTTGACTCAAGTTAAACAAAACATAAGACTGATCTTTTGTCACATCGGCGCCTCTGAGCAAGGCGTAGCGTCCGTTTTCTCCACGCTTGATCTGCGCGTAGTGTCCGGTGGCCACTGCGTCTGCTCCAATGAGGACGGATCGATCCATCAAGAATTCAAACTTGATCCGATCATTACAAGCAAGACATGGATAAGGAGTTCGTCCATTCTGATATTCACGGACAAAATAGTCTATGACATGCCGTTCAAACTCTTTCTCGAAGTTCATGTAGTAGTGTTTCGCACCAATAATGCGACAAGTTTCACGCGCATCTTCAACATCTTCAAGTGAGCAACAAGATTTCGACAGCCGTCCAGCCCCCTCGAATGGGGATGCGAACAGGCGCATCGTGATGCCGATCACTTCATGCCCCGCACGCGCGAGTAACGCCGCGGCCACTGACGAATCCACTCCGCCGCTCATAGCAACAACTACACGCATCTTCGCATCAATCATTGGTTTAAGGAATGAAACAGGGGCTACAGAATGGAGTTTCTAGACAGCGGATTGCCTAGGGCATATAACGTCAATCTACGTAAAAGCATAAATCAGCCACGGTCATCTCCTCGCGGACTGCAGTCGGACTGCAGAAAAACTGTCTTGACGATCGGCAATATAATGCATACATGATGAGTAAAAAAAACAGTGACGCTGAACTGAGCAGGCCGACGACCGAAGAGTGTGCGCGCGCGGCGGTTGAGGAAGCATCCGAGAGTCTCGGCTCCGATGTCGTGTTGCTCGAAACGCGCGAAGTGAGTGATTTCACCGATTACTTCGTCATTGCCAGCGGAGAGACGGATCGGCATCTGGAGATGATGGCGACAAGCATCGAACGCAAAATCCGTCAGATGGGCATGCGAAGAACTCATAGGGAAGGTACCGGCGCCGGCGGATGGCTACTGATCGATTTCCCGGGATTCGTAGTGCATCTTTTCAATCGCAGAACTCGAGAGTACTATGATCTGGAAGGCTTGTGGTCGCGCGCTTCCGAGATTCTACGCATCCAGTGAGATGCGGTGAACCCTTATTCGTCAGTCCCCACTACCCACTTGTCGATTCCTCGCGGATAGCTGATCAGCTCGGATTCAGCGAAGAACAGTCGCACTTCTCTAGCCGCGTCTTCAGGATTAGCAGATCCATGCACAAGATTGCGGCTAACGTCAACTCCAAGATCGCCTCGGATAGTGCCTGGCAAGGCTTCATTCGGACGAGTAGAACCCATCAGCTTGCGAGTGATAGAAATCGCATCTGGACCCTCCAAGCAAATGGCGACAATCGGTGAAGAGGTGATGTATTCCACTAGCCCGGCGAAGAACGGCTTGCCGTCATGTTCGGCATAGTGCATCCGTGCCAAATCGTCTGCGACCACCATCAATTTCAATCCGGCTATCTTCATACCGGTCATCTCCAAGCGGCGAATGATCTCACCGGCCAATCCGCGTTGAATACCGTCTGGTTTTATTAGCACTAGCGTGCGCTCAGAAGCCATCTAAAGCAGTCCTCCAATCCGGCGTTTTGCCGAATAGCATGATTTCATCAATACGATTCCGTTCATCATTATGTTTGGCTAATCAAGTGCCGACTTGATTTTGTTATGCTCGGAGCTCTCGCATAGATCGGAGCAACAAACGATTCTTGATTCGGAGCATCGTCAATAATCTTCCTTGCGATGCGCAACGCATATCGGGGTGGGCGTATCTTTGATATGGGTAGCTCTCGATCATGTAGCTTGAGTGCAGCAACGCCCTCCCCGCATAAGATCGTTACACCGTCATCGAATCGTAAAGCGACATCCTCAAGTCTGCAGACACCAGTTTCAAAATCCGATTCATGAATGCTACTCGCATTCTGGAAGATACCGAAGGATACCTCTTTTCTGCCAATCGTAATCAGCGATACTATTCGTTTCATCTCATCACCCGCGTGCTCAAATGCCTGAATGCGATGCGTTGGGATACCGATGACAGGCAATCCGCTCGGTTGTGAAAGTCCTTGTGCAGTGGCGATTCCCACTCTTACAGCACTGAATCCTCCCGGGCCTTGAGCTACGGCGATGTGAGTGATATCTGTGATATCAGAATTGGCTTCAATCAGCAGTTGCAGAATCGCGGGCATTAACTCTCGACCATGATTCTGATTCGAGTACCAGCAATGAGAGTATCCTCTAGCTTCACTCTCTTTCCATAGCCCAACCCCTGCGATATGGGTGGAGGTATCGATTGATAACAGATTCATGCGTAAACATCCTGATGGACGGTCTGCTCGAATCGACTGAGCAGGTGAGAAGCGCGAGTACCATTCGCTGAGAATTCGATCCTACGGGCATCTCTAATCGGTGCGCGCGTTTCGATTTTCACCGTCAAAGAGTCTTGAGGCAACGAATCAGCGCCATTTTCAGGCCACTCCACTACTAAAGCTCCCCGGTCTAGATTTTCCAATAATGCCAATTCATGCATCTCAATATCGCTCGCGACACGGTAAAGGTCGCAGTGAAAAATGGTGACTCGGCCCGGATATTCAGCCACTATGATGAAGGTGGGACTTCGCGCGCTGATTCCGCACTCCGCTCCGGCTGCAATGCCGCGCGCCATGCAAGTCTTGCCCGCGCCAAGTTCCCCGGAGAGTAAAACCGCATCTCCGACTCGGATGCAGGCGCCTAAGCGTCGCCCTAGCGATTCTGTTTGCTCCTCGGAGGAACTTTCTATACGAATGCTAGACAAGATCAAGCTCGCTCTGCTCAGCGCGGCGAGAGAAGTGATCCCAGCCAGATGAAAGTATCTCCATCGGATCTCCATGTCGATCAACGACTTCTACTTTAGGCGCCGAGCGTTTCCTTGGCTCAACAAACTCTCCGATGATGCCAAAATCAGCGGACTTGTCCTTGGATTGTGCGGAGTTGACTAATGACACCTGCTCGGAATTAGCAGCATATAGCAGTTCGTAATCTTCCCCGCCGGTGAGTGCCATCTCCAGCGCGCGGTCTTCGAAGACGCTGATCAATGCCGGAGCTATCGGCACTTGATCGGCATAAATAACTGCATGCGTTTTACTGGCAGCGCATATGCGTTCGAGATCGATCAACAGTCCATCGCTTATATCCATGGCACACTTTATTCCGCTTTGAACCATCACTCTTGTCAAGTCGGTGCGTGGATAAGGGGTAAAGTGTGCCTGGAGCAACTGTTCGGCGTCTTCACGATCCGGCTTTGAACCATCGTTGAGAATTGCCAGTCCGCCGGCCGAGGCGCCCAGATATCCGCTTACAACCACCATATCGCCCGGTGAGGCAGCGCTTCGTCTCATGACCTGATCCGGTGCTACTCCGCTGCCAGTCATAGCAATACCCACTGACAACACTGGGGAGAATACCGTATCACCGCCAACAAGACATCCGCCGAATTGATCCAGAGCTTCTACAATGCCGCTGAGCAGCTCATCTATCTCTCCATATGAGACATCATGCGGCAACCCCAAAGAGAGCATGGCGTGCTCTGGATTCGCGCCCATCGCAGCTATATCGCTCTGGTTCGACGCTATGCTCTTCCACCCTAAATCATGCCAAGATATCTGATGGTGGCGAAAATGAACTCCGTCAACCATCGAGTCGGTGGTCAGGATGAGAGTATGACCGTTGAAATAGACTGCGGCAGCATCATCCCCGATTCCGATCTCTCCTCGGCGCAGAGAGCGCGACTGCCTAGCTGCATGACGCTGTATCAGATTCACTAACTCTGGCTCGGCGAGCAATGAATTTCCCAGTGATTTCAGAGCATCCATTCCATAGATTATATCTTGACCTGACACCGCTTCAGGATTGCAGGTTGATAGAAAGGCTTCTAGTCGGGCAAGTCGCCTTAGGAACCGCGCCGCAGGATACGGCACTGAGAATGCAATCTCGCTCCATTCTCTGCGCGACCGCGATTGATCTCAACAGGCATGTCAATCTCATCGACCATAAGGCGTAATTTAGGTATGAGCAACACTGTCGGATATAAACTCAAAATGGTTTTTATAGATCTTGAACGGTAATATCATTTGAGCATACCGAAATTCCCCAGATTAAGCTATGGTATTTTCTCAGTTAAATCGTTTTCAGCGCATAAAGGCAGTTCAAGTAGAGATAAATCGTTACTTTCAACGTCTATCAATTGACGATGCAAGCATCCAGTAAATGAATTTCTAGAGAGGCGCAAGACTTTGATTTTTTCGGAGAACGCCAACTCTGGCGGTATCTCTCCAGTCAATCGGTTTATCGAGAGGTCTAGATGCTCCAAGTCAGTGAGATTACCCAATTCTGCTGGTATCTGGCCATTAAGTTGATTGAAAGAGAGGTTGAGCAACTCTAGATCGGCTAGCTTGCCGAGTTCAGGCGGGATATGTCCAGTTAGATTATTGAATTGCAACCCTAACGAATCTAATCGCTGTAAATTGGAAAGCTCAGCAGGTATTTCACCGGAAAAGTTGTTCCAATCAAGATAGATCCAAACGACACGTCTTAGTTTTCCAAGTTCCGGGGGTATCCTACCAATAAGCGAGTTATGGCTAGCGGAAAATGATATCAGCTGGTTCAAATTACCTATCTCAGGAGGTATTGGACCGGTGAGATAATTGTCGTGCAAATAGAGCCATTTCAACTGTTGCAGATCACCCAGTTCCGGTGGTATTGCACCGCTAAGTTGATTATTGTCTAGATCCAGTAGCTCTAATCTGGGTAAGTAACTGAACTCAGATGGAATTGGTCCAGAAAGTCGATTATTAGCTAGATTCAAATAGAGAGGGTTAATCTCGCCGATCAGCTCTGGCGGTATTTCACCGGTAAGGTCGTTTCCATCGAGATATAGCCAATTCAATCCCTTGAGGTTTCTCAGCTGAGAGGGAACTTCGCCTGAAAGTCGGTTGTTTGAAAGCATCAGATATGAAAGTCTGGGCATATTGCCGAATTCAGGCAATATCTCGCCGGTGAGTTCATTGTGAGAAAGACACAGCCATCTCAACAGCTTCAGTTCGGTCAATTCAACGGGTATCTCACCACTGAATAAATTGCCCGAGAGATACAGTTGTTCCAATCTGGTGAGTCGACCTAAGTCACGCGGTATTTGCCCGGTGAGTAGATTTCCTGACAGGTTCAGAACCTTCAAACGACTCAACGTCAGCAATGCCGGCGGAATCTCACCCGTAAGTCTAAGCGCTGACGCATTGAGATGCTCCAGATTGACAAGACGGCCTAGCTGATACGGAATCGGGCCTGACAGCTGGTTGGCGTAAAGAAGCAGGAACTTCAGGTTCGTAAGGTTTCCGAGTTGTGGTGGAATCTCGCCAGTTAGCTGATTATATTCAAACTTGACAACTTCCAATTTATCCAGATCGCCAAGTTGATACGGTATTTCTCCAGTCAGGTTGTTACGGGAGATGTCAATATACTGTAGATTGGTAAGTCTATGGAGATGTTTCGGCACCGGTCCAGAGAGTTCGTTGGATGAAAGATCTAATTTCTCTAATTTGACTAGCTTTACAATATCCTCAGGAATCTCTCCCGTAAGCCTATGGAAATTAAGATCCAGTGTATTCAACTCAGTCAGCCTAGTTATTGACATCGGGATTTTTCCGCGCAGAGTCTCATCGAAAAATTGCGGATAGTTTTTATTGAGACTCAGAGTTGTCACCCGAACGACATCCGCATCTCCTGTTTCTGTTGCCTCAATCTCTACTCCGTCCCAATTCGCGATGACTGTTCTACCGCCCCAGTTGAGCCTATGATCGGCGCCATTCGTCAATTCGTGCTTCGATATCAACAGTGCAACGCAGTCGCGTGCAAGTCCGAGATTAATATCTTGATCAGGCACTGTGAAACCGTTCGAACATATGCTTTCAGCTTCAGCAAGGGTGATACCACTAGCCTCAGAGTTGGCGTCGGCGGCTACGGTCATCGCAGAGATCACCAGGGCCGATATTAACGCGGACGTCAAGATATTTGACTTATATTTAATGTTTTTGAGCCTATGATTTCGTTCATAATAGGTTTTACATGCATTAAACCAAGGAGCGAATCGGATAAGACGAGTTACTCACAGAGCTCAACGGCTGTGGACGTCCGCGCTTCCGTCCCTAATAGCGAATGATTCACAATACCAATTGCTGCCATTGAGGATCCAGATGCCTTTGGATGAAGTCGTGATTAAGTTCATACCCCAATCCAGGCTTGTTCGAGAGATGCAGATTGCCGTCTCTGACGTCTAGCGGCTCGGTGATGCAGGCGTTATAAGCCGGCAACGCGTGATGGCTCATCTCCAGACGGTAGATATTGGGCACATTCATCAGCACATGAGCTCCGGTGATGACATTGAACGATCCTGAGGCGTCGTGCGGACTGATGGGGATGTAGAACGTTTCGGCGAGCGAGGCGATGCGCTTCATCTCCGATATGCCCCCAGTCCAGCAGATATCGGGCATGATATAGTTGACCAGCCCCTCGGTCAGATAGGGCAAGAAGTCCCAGCGAGTGTACTTGCGTTCGCCGATGCACAAGTTGATGTCGGTGTTGCGCCGCAGCTGTCGATGCGCTTCCAGGCTTTCAGGCTGCAACGGCTCTTCGAACCAAGTAAGGCGATACGGCTGCATACGGTGGCAGAGATCGGTGGCAGTAGAAACGTCGAAATTCCCGTGGGCATCGATCATAAGCTCAATATCAGGCCCGAGGCTTTCCCTCAGTGCCGCCATCAAGTCTTCGGCATGAGCCGCGCCTGATGCCGATATCTTGCCGTCGATATAGCGGCGATGCTTAGCGCCCATCTCAGGTGAGAAAGGGTCGAGCTTGAGCGCCTGATATCCGAGCGCGACTTGCGCCTTGGCATCAGCTACGCAAGCATCGATATCGTCGGCCGGTCCGCAGTGAGAATATAGCGGAACCGCATCTCGCATCGGGCCGCCGAGCAGATCATATACCGTTCTCCCTAACGCTTTGCCCTTAAGGTCCCACAGAGCCATATCGATTCCACTCGCGAGCGTGGTCGCGAAGCCACGCGATCCGAGGGTTCCGAATCGGCGATAGATCTGATGCCAGATACGATCGATGTGATTAGGATCCTGTCCGATCAGTCCATCGGAGAAGTCTTGTCCCACAAGATCGTTCTTTAGCAGCTGGTAAGTCTGCCCGATAACGATGGCTCCGCCGCCGCCGACATTGGTCGACTCCCCCACTCCAGTGATGCCCTCGTCAGTTTCCACTTCTACGAATAGCCAAGGGCGCGACTCTTGCGCTCTGACTACGTAAGTTCTGAGGTCGGTGATCTTCATGATTTTGCGCTCCCCGCTAAAACAGTCGATGGCATTGAATGATGGGAATATGCTACATTGCCCAGGTCGTGAAGCACGCGTCTGCATGCATCGTCTAAGCAGGCGATGAGGAGCCGTTGGATTTCAGCTGCCGCATCATGCCTTGATGCCGGCCTTCCTGTTTTTCCGCCAGTCCCAGATGATCCAGGCCATGCAGACGATGAACAACAAGATGGATATCTGGATGGCATAGTCCATGGCGACAAAGTTCATACCTAGCCACAGCAGCCACAAGTTCGAGAACACTAGCGGCATAAGATAAACGGGAGCGGGGAGGATATCCGGGCGTGAAGATCTCGGATCAGGAGTCGCTAGATCAGTATCCCAGCGAGCTAGACATAGACGTATAAGCGAGAGTAGCCACACCAAAGCGCACAACAAGAATGATCCGACGATCAATGAGATGCTATCGCGATAAGGATTCGCATATTGAACAGCTATCATTCCAACTAACACGATCTCTAATGTCCACGCCGCATAAGTAACGCTATACCAGATAGTTATCGTCTTCATGCGAAAACGTCTGCCTTTGATCCTCTGGTTCAGATGCCACCAGAGCAAAATATTGACAGCTGAATATAGGAATGCCTTCAACAGAATTTTATTGTCTTTTCGCGAATACTCTTTGCGTGAGACTATGGCGGTTGCCACGGTGGTCAATGGCGCTAGAGGAATGCCTATAACTGGTAATAGCAAGGGGTACACGGGAATGAGCGCGATGGCCATGAGGATAGAACAGAATATCATCAGGCTTATATTAGAGTCGGCCATGATTAGCATCGGCATCGCGTTCACTCTCTGTCTAACCTAAAGCCCATTGAAGCGGACCGATAAACTCGCTTACGGTCCCCGCGCCTGCGTCCAAGCGCCGCAATTAGAGCTGTAGAACACAGCATAACCTCACCCCGCGCGAGATGATCTTCTTCGAGCCTTCATACGCCGCCAGTCCCAGATGATCCAGGCCATGCAGGCGACGAAGAGCGGGACAGTGGTCCAGCCAGGCAAGGGCGGAAAATCCTGTATAACAGGCTTGCGACCCATATCGTTGATAGGCCGCAAATCAGAATCGGTACGCCAAGTTTAACAATAAAGTATTCCACGGTTGTGAGCATCATTAAATAAAACGATGCGTTTGCGAATAAGAACATTGCGAACGGCTCCAGATACTCCACACCCGGAACCACAGACGAAGATTGCGCGTTAGAGTCAAGACGGGATCTGTTGCGCAGCTGCCTAATTCTAATAACGGAAAATATCCACATCGGTAGCGCGAAGATTCCGATTGCAGCAGATATGACCGGATTTGTGAGAGCATCTTCACCCACTCCGGGATTGATCACTGCAATGATGACAAGGGCAGACACTGGTCCGAACAGCCAAGCTCCATAAAGCAGTACATATCCTGTATTGATCCATTTTGCAGATACGTGTCGTCCCATGATATTGAACATCAGGTAGATCCAAGGCAACAGAAATAGCAGGGCACATATGAAACCGATCAGTGAGTATTTTTTGAAGCTCCGACCTTTGAAACGCGCCATTGCGCCGGCGATGACTGCCGCGATTAAAGCGAAAGGCAACAGCAATAGGAACAATAAAATAATGAAGATTGTCAGTAAAAATCCTGATAAAATCAAATATGTCAATAGGTAATCCGATTTGCTTTATGTCTGAACTTACGGTCCCCGCGCCTGCGTCCAAGCGCCGCAATTAGAGCTGTATAACACGGCATAGCCTCACACCGCGCGGGATGATCTTCTTCGCGCCTTCATACGCCGCCAGTCCCAGATGATCCATGACATACAGGCGACGAAGAGCGGGACGCACATCCAATTCCACACCGGCAGGAAGACTTCGGCATTTTGCAGGAACAGTATTGTCAACGGCCATAGCATCCATAGGTTGGAGAAGACCAGCGGCATCAGATACACCGGCGCTGGAAGGATGTCCGGAGGCGCTGCTCCAGGATCGGGAGAACGAAGATCGCGATCCCAGCGCGCACGATACAGCCGGATCAAGGAAATCGACCAGACCAGGGCCGACATGCTGCCTCCCAACACCAAGGCATATACCAACGAAGTGCCATAGTCGCTAAACACCTCGCTGTTAAACGCCTGGCCGCTAAATAACAGAGCAGCCAATAAAAATGGAAACGGTATGCATAAGAAGCCCCATTCAACATATACCACTGCGTACCCGAAGCGGATCGTGCCTCTCCTGAAGCGACGATTCCGGATTCGCTGATTCAAGTAGAGCCATAGCAACGGGTTGATCAGCGAATAGAGGAAGGCTTTAGGAATTGCTCTGCAAATAGTCTCAAAATCGTGGTCTTTGTAAGCTATTCGCCAAGATATAACACTTGCGAACGGCGACCACGGAATGCCCACTACCGGCAGGATTAAGGGATAGACGGGAGAGACCATCACGCCGGTGATAGCGTAGCAGATGATGACCTTCCAACCGATCTCACCATAATTCGCCATTAAGAGCAGGGGCGTCTCAATCATCTGGCGTCTCTCCTCTCATCATGCGCATGGGACGGCAGGGGATAACCGCTTACGGTCCCCGCACCTGCGTCCAAGCGCCGCAATTAGAGCTGTAGAACGCAGCATCGGCCGCGGATATCGACACTTCCAATCCATGATCCCAGCCGCCGCTCTCTATCGCCTGATCCGCAGAGCCGACCAAGTCCGACAGCCGCTCCCACTCGCACTCGTTGATATCGCCATCCGGATCGATCACGTAGGTCCCTGGAGAGACTTCCACGCCCACTCGATGGATGCCGTCCGAGAATATCTCGCGGCCCGCTTCGTCCCGCGTCCCTTGCGCGCCGCGGGCGCAGAAGCCGTCGGGCGAGGAGCAAGCAGTCTCTACGGTTATCGTGCTGGGGGAGCTGTAGCTGCTGCCGTCGTGAGCCATCACCTTGATGCGGTACGGGGTTCCCATGTGCAGACCGCTCTTGAAGAACGAGTTGCCGCTCACCGACTTATAGTTCCCACCATTGAAAGACACGTAGTAGCTCAGCCCCGAGACCGCGTCCCAAACGACATTGATCCAAGTGGCGCCGGCGCTGGAGCGCAGATTCTGAGGCGCCTGAACCGGCGCCGAATCCACTCTGATCGACACCGAATCGAGCTGTCTGCCGTCGGCAGTGAGCAGCTTCACGGCGCCGGTGCCGACATTGCAACCGTAGACCTTCACCCTCCTCGTGTATTGAGAAGGATAAGTGTCGGCCTGGCGGCATAGGCTCGCGCTCCAGCGGCCGACCGACCCGCTGAAGCTGAACTTCAGCCTGGCGTTGCTAGGCGATGCGTTTCGCGCGTGCACCCAGGTGGAAGCTCCCTTCTCAATGGCGGCGTCATCGACCGTCAGATCGGCATCCACGCGAACCGGAGTTGGAGTCGGTATAGGGGTTCTGGTAGCGGTTGGCGTGGGAGTCGGAGTTGAAGTTGGGACGGATGTAGGTGTCGGCGTAGATGTCGGAGCTGGCGTCGGAGTTTCTGTGGGAACGGTAACATGGCGCGAGTCATTGCTGAACGAGCCACAGTTATAGTACTCCGCATCCGAGCAGGTCCGGCCTTTGACGAAGTAGGTGTAGCCGCGCGGCAGATCGCGGAAGGTGATCGGGGAAGAAAAAAACGGGGGAGAAAAGGTGGGCTTAGTTTCGTATAGACTGAAGCGATCCGCAGTCCGGAAACGACGGTAAAGATCGAAGATGTAGCGCGAAGTCCCCTCAGACCGATTATAGTAGATGGCCAGATCCTGGTCACTGAGGGAGGTGCTGGTGATGCGCGGAGCCGTCAGAATCGGTGTCGGAGTGGGGGTTGCAGTTGGAGTAGGTGTAGCCGTGGGGCTAGGAGTAGATGTTGGAACCGGCGTCGGGGTTGCGGTAGGTGCGGGATCGACCCAAGAGATTTCTATTTCTGAGGAGATTTGTTGGTGGTTCTTTGATGTATCTACGCCAAGCGGATCCGCTCCAACAGGATCTGTCACAACTACCCTGAACTCTGCCGTCACCTGAACATCAGAAACAACTTTTACTGAATCAGCATTAGTGTTGGTATCGAAATTGATCCATCTGTCGTTGATATTCTTCTGCCACTGATATTGCAGTCGGGGCAATGGCCACCTTCTATGAAGTATTTGCGCAGATAGAGTTACGGCAGTTCCTGTATTGTTTTGATTCTTGTCGACCGAAATTGATTGCAATTCAAATGATGCTAATTCTTGAGGCGTATATCCATCCTCATCTAAAACTGTTAAGATTGGAACGCCTTCGTATTTAAGATCATTAGGTTTTATGACCTATAGAAGAGATTTTGACATATTGAAGAGAGTCTATCATTGATGATGGAACTCTAAACGTATCGCTATTTTGATCACCTGCAATTTTTTGATGTTCTATAACTGGAGCCTTACCGATACTGTAAGATGATATCCAACTGAGCTTAAATTGATCCACGGTGATTTCGTTAACAAACCCTTTCTTATAGATCCAAGAAGCAATAAAATTCCGTCCTTCTCTCCGAAGTTTGACATTATTGACTTTGGGTATGTCGCACGGAACAAATTCGTTGGACTTCCCGGTATGTGCCAAATCATGCGAAGTGACGGGCCAGCCTTTACTATTGATCCATCGCGTTCCCCATATGAAAACATGGGATTTTACCAGATTAGTTGCTATGATAGTGCAACTGAATTGGCCTAGTCCGGAAGCGGAATCACATCCATGCTTTGCAATGTCTTCTTTGAAGACATCATCAGCCAAATGTTTGTTGCGAGGATTCCATGCTGCGTCAACATCTTTACCAGGGTCCTCACTACTGCCTCCAATCATCCTCTGTAGAGTCCCGAATGCTACGTCATGCCTGTAGCACGATGGAACAGGGCCATCAAAAAACTTTGTGCATTTATCATCATCAGAGTAAAGCCATCCTCTGTCACGCTTGAGAAGATCATCATAGTAATATTTCCAAAACTCATACCTTGAACGAAAAATCACACAGTTCAGAACGTCCATCTTACGCTGAAGAGTCGCACTAGCAGCGTCTTCATTGTCAGACTGGATGCAATATACATCTTGTGCATGTAGATATGGATCAGGATCAGTTATATCTCTTCGACTACGCGGATTATTAATCGAATAAGCTTCAGAATCTGGACGAGATAAATACTCAGCAAATTCTTTAGTCAGTCGCTCTGAACCCATATCATTTACAAAAGCCTGTCCCTTTTCGGTCTTGAGTAACTCTGAGTATTCAGCATTAACCCCGCGCAGTCTAGCCACCTCGTCTTGGTACAAAACTCAAAGGTTTGATAATAAGCGTACTTCACTATTACACGAATCAATTGCTCCTTTGGTTGATCCTGAGTAATTGGCTAAAAGCGCGTTAAAGGAAGCCGGCCGATTCCCTGTACGTCTTTGCATACAATCTATAAATATGCTCTCAACAGTGCGATACCCGGTTCTGGATATCACCGCCTGCACCAGCTCCCCGATCATCGCCATCGACAGATCCCATTCGTCAAGCGTATCGCAGAACGGTGTGTCGCCCCGGCGGATCGTGCCTGCCCGCTTCAAGTCTACATGCACGCAGCCGCGCACTCTATTGCCGTGCAGGCTCAGATAGTCGATGTCCGACAAGCTTCTCAGATCGCTGGGAAAGTAGCCGCCCAGACGATTGCTGTCCAGGCTGAGCCGCGAGAGATTCGACAATCCGCCAAGCTCGCCCGGAATCGATCCCGTCAGACGATTGTCCGAAAGATACAGGATCGAGACCTCTGAAAGGCCTCCGAGCTCTGTTGGGATGATATCCGTCAGACGATTGGTGTAGAGAGCCAGCCGATAGAGCTTCGACAATCCGCCCAACTCGGCGGGAATCGCCCCGGTAAGACGGTTCACGTGCAGGTCCAACCGTCTCAGTTCCGAAAGTTGCGCCAATTCCGGCGGGATTGTTCCGTCCAGACCGCGGCGATGGAGCAGCAGCATATGCACGCGCGCCGGGGAGCCGCCCAGCCCGACGCCGTCCCAGCCGTTGACCGGCAAGTCGGAGCGCCAGTTCAGAGCAGCGCTGCCGGCCAGCTCTGACTTCAATCCCAGCAGCGTCTGGCAATCCCGCGCCAGACCTTGATTCTGCTGGCATGATACGTCATGCGCTGCGGATCCCGTATTGCCGACCGCGGCTAGCGAAGGCGGCTCGAGTTCCGCGTCTTCGTCCAGCCACCAATCATCGTCGTATACGGAATCCGGCGCATCCGCTGACACTGGTGATGCAGGTGCGACATTGGCTATCGCCGCTACCAGCAGCGACAAGGCGATAACGCGTCTGGAACTGGAATGATAGATGAGCCTTTTCAAGCGTGAACTCAAGGAATTGCGCCGACAAAGAGAAGAGTGGCGATAAACGAAGTCTACAATGTCTCATGAGTGGAAACTGCACCCGCTCAAGTGCTCTACAGAACATATCGATTGTGCAAGTGGACGGTTAGAATAGTACTCTAAAGCGTATTGCTTTGAGGTTCTGAGCCGGACCAGAGCCAAGATCTGATCAAATGTGTAGCTTTTAGATGCCAACAACAACCTTCCACATATGGACCGTCGGATGCCAGATGAACGTGTCCGATTCAGAGCGTCTCGGCGCGGGCATGAAGAGGCTGGGGCTAGTAGAGACCGACTCTGCGGAAGCGGCTGATATCGTGGTCTTGAACACCTGCGTGGTGAGACAATCTGCAGAGGACACTGCCACCGGGATGCTCGGGAAATTGCGCAAGGCGAAAGAAGCCGATCCGGATCGCATCATAAGCGTGATGGGTTGCATGGTCGGACCATCGGATACAGAGTTGAAACGACGCTTCCCGCAAGTGGATTTATGGGCGCGCCCGCAACAGTTCGCACCGATATTGGAGACGGTGGCAGAAAGACACGGGATCGAGTCCTTGGACGTCGACGGTTGCCTCTCCAGCCTAGTGCCCGATTCACCTAAGGTGGCTACGTTTGTACCGATCACGCACGGATGCGACAAGTTCTGCACCTTCTGCATTATCCCGTATCGGCGCGGGCGAGAGAGTAGCCGCCCGTTATCGGAGCTGGTAGAAGAGGCGAAAAGGCTGGTTCAGCGCGGCGTTAAGGAAGTTACTCTGCTCGGACAGAACGTCGATTCCTACGGCCATGATCTGGAGCCGCGGGTGGATCTTGCCGATCTGCTGGAAGCGATTCAGCTGGTGGATGGCATTGAACGCATCCGCTTCCTCACTTCGCATCCGAATGACATGTCGACTCGCATCATCCGCGCAATAGCCGAACTGCCGAAGGTATGCGAATCGGTCAATCTGCCGTTTCAGGCTGGCGATGATACAGTGCTTGCCAATATGCGGCGCGGCTACACTCGCGGGCAGTATCTGGATAAGATAGATGAAATCAAAGACTATCTGGGCGATGAAGCGACCATCACGACCGATGTGATAGTGGGATTTCCGGGAGAAAGCGAAAGCCAGTTCTGGAACACGATAAACGTTCTGAAACGAGTGAAATTCGATAAGGTGCACTCGGCTGCATACTCGCAGCGCCCCGGGACTTTGGCTTCGCGCAATCTGGCTGATACAGTCAGCGCAGACGAGAAGAAAGAACGCCATCGTCGGCTAGACGCGATACAACACGCGATTCAAGCTGATAAACATGAAGCGTTGGTAGGCAGCATCGCTGAGGTTTTAGTGGAAGGCACGAAACGCGGTCGTCTGTTCGGCCGCACTAGAACCGACAAATTGGTGTATCTGGATCAAGATCACATAACATCTCTCGGCATCGGCGATATCGCCGCGGTGAGAATAACCAACTGCACTGCATGGTCACTAGAAGGAGAGACCGTCCGTGATGCTGAGACAAGCCTGGTAGGAGCATCTACGTCATGATCACCGCATCGAAATTTCAACCTAACATCATACCGATAACCGAGCTGGAGCAGTCGGCATTCTGTCAGACCGACGGTAATCTGCGCACCAAGACACTCGAAGAAGAGTTCCACGCCGGGGTGCGTTGGCAGAAAGTGCCGACCCGTTACCTGAAGATGTCGCCAGAACAGATCGACGATGGCATCCGGCATGCACGCAAAGAAATCGGCAGCAAAGCCGTAGTGCTAGGACATCATTATCAGCGAGACGACGTCATCCAGTTCGCCGATTTTCGGGGCGACTCCTATCTGCTTTCCAAGCAGGCCGCCAGCGCGCAAGACGCCAAATGGATCATCTTCTGCGGTGTGCACTTCATGGCCGAGACGGCGGACATATTGACTGCCGAAGACCAGCACGTGATTCTGCCCAATATGGCTGCCGGTTGCTCGATGGCGGACATGGCTGCTACCGAAGATGTGGAAGATGCATGGCTGGACATCAGTGAGGCGCTGGGCGCAAACAATGGAGACGGTCTGGCGGAGATGATACCCATCACGTATATGAACTCCACGGCCGCTATCAAGGCGCTATGCGGCAAGAACGGCGGATTGGTATGCACCTCGTCCAATGCCGATAAGGCTTTCGATTGGGCGTTTGAGCATGGCAAGCGGATCCTATTCTTGCCCGATCAGCATCTCGGCAGGAACACCGGCCTGGCTAAAGGAATCGCAGCAGAAGAGATGGTGCTGTGGAATCCATTCAAGCCGATGGGCGGGATCAGTGAGCAAGAGTTGCGGGACGCCAAGGTAGTTCTATGGCAGGGGCACTGCTCAGTGCACACTAGATTCACGGTGAAGCAGATTCAAGAGGCGCGACGAAACGATCCCGCTGTGAATGTGATTGTGCATCCAGAATGTGTGCGTGAAGTAGTGGACGCGGCTGATTCATATGGTTCAACCGAGTTTATTCGTGAATCTGTGGAAAGCGCGCCTTCAGGCACATCTTGGGCTATCGGCACTGAGATCAACATGGTGAATCGGTTGCGCGATGAAAATCCCAACAAAAAGATCTTCTGCCTCGATCCGGTCGTCTGCCCCTGTGCGACGATGTATCGGATTCATCCCGCCTATGTGTTGTGGGTGCTTGAAGGAATCATGGCTGGAGTAGGCATCAACATCGTGCACGTGGATGCCGATAAGAAGCGAGACGCCTTGCTGGCGTTGGAAAGAATGTTGCAAGTGGCGGGCTGAACATATCGCGCTTCGGCGACGGCTAAAACCCAGATTGCGACCCCGAATGGCGCCTATAATCCAACTCTCCGAACTCACTAAGCGTTACGGCGAAGTTGTCGGTATCCAAGACCTCACGCTGGATGTGCAGCAAGGCGAAGTGTTCGGATTGCTAGGCCCCAACGGCGCCGGTAAAACCACCACGATCCGAATCTTGCTGGATTTCATCCGCCCTACCTCCGGTTCAGCCACGGTCTTCGGTCTTGATCCTCGCACCGATGGAGTAGCGGTCAGGCGGCGTATCGGATACTTGCCCGGCGATTTCATCACCTACAACTACATGACCGGCGCCGAAGTCGCCCAATATTTCACCCACTTACGCGGATTACCGCCGGCTAAGATGGAGCAACTCTGCGAACGATTCAATCTCGATCCTTCGCGCAAAATCAAAGATCTATCCAAGGGCAACCGACAGAAAGTGGGGTTGGTTCAAGCGTTCATGAACGATCCCGATCTGATTATCCTAGATGAGCCTACATCGGGGCTTGACCCGCTTCTGCAACACGAATTCCAGGAGTTGGTGCATGAAGAAAAGAAACATGGCAAGACCATATTCCTATCTTCACACGTCATGACTGAAGTGGAATCTACATGCGATCGCGTGTGCATCATAAGAGATGGACGGCTAGTGACTCTGGAATCCGTCTCTGAATTAACGGATCTACATATATCTATGGTGAAGATTGAGTTTGAACGGCCGCTCGATCGCGATATCTTCTCCGATATAGAAGGCGTAAGCGTAAGTGAAGCCACTGACACTGCTTTTGCTATGACGGTAAGTGCAAACGCGATGGACGCCGTTATCAAGACGGCTGGCAAATACACCGTGAAAAAGTTTGAAAGCGGAAACGCCACTCTTGAGGATGTTTTCCTGGAGTTTTACTCCGATCATTGATTCAAATGATTGCTGTCTCTAAGCGTCGTGATTTCTACTCTATCTGCTATACCGTATTATTCGGATAGTGAAAGAGCCTTTGAATCAACGCTTATGCACTAGCATCTTTGTTCATAAACATAGTCCGAAATCGATTCATCTGCTGATAGCCATGTACCGAAACATATTCATCAAAACATTGCGCGATGGCAGACGCAGCACGTTGCTGGTGGGAATCGGACTGTTTCTTATCGGCATCTATGTAGCCGTTCTATTTCCGGATGTAGGCGAATCTTTCTCTGATTTGATGGACAACATGCCGGAGTTTCTACAGTCGATAATCGGCGATGCTGCCGAGTTCGCTACCCCAGAAGGATTCTTTTCCACTCAGCCGTTCGGGGTTCTGGGTCCCATCATTATGATGTCGCTGGCCATCAATCGCGGCATCGCCGCTGTATCCGGCGAAGAAGAGGGCAACACTCTAGATCAGCTGATGGCGAACCCCGTCAGTCGCACTTCCCTGATTCTTCAGAAAAGTCTTTCGCTACTGATATCTGTTACAGTTCCGACAGTGTTCCTGGGCGCATCTCTTCTCTTAGGCGCTTCCATCATGAACTTTGAATTTTCGTTCAGCAAGATGTTGCAGATGCTCATCAGCCTGTTGCTACTCGCCTGGGCAATGGGATTCTTAGCCCTGGCAGTCGGCGCTGCTACCGGGTCTAAATCTATGGCACTAGGTGTATCGGCAACAGTTGCTGCGGCAAGCTATTTGATACATCTGCTCGCGCCGATGGTAGATGCCATATCGTTCACCAAATACTTCTCCGTAATGTATTATTACATCGGAGATCGTCCATTCGTCAATGGAATGACTCTATGGCACGGTGCCGTGTTGGCGATTATCGCCCTATTATCGCTGGTCTGTAGCGTATATGCATTTAACCGTAGAGATCTGCATTAAAACCTGGGAGCGAGGGTGATTTCAGGCACTAACCGCCAAGATTCAGCCGGCGGTTAAATTTTCAATGAAGCTATAGAGTAATCAATGGCATATCATCAAGCGCGGTAACACAGAACATATCTCCTTCTGTCAGCGATGTATTTTTACCGTAATATTTTCCTAAAAACTGTGCACGATGCGAGGCATTATACGCTGGCCTTCGGTGCCGCCCTATTCCTCATCGGGCTTGTAGTAACTCTCCTGTATCCTGAAGCCGTAATAAACTATAACGACATGATAACTGTGCTGCCTGAATTCTTGCGCGGATTGATTGGGTACACATCCGAAATCGATACTGCTGAAGGATTTCTCACGATTGAGTTGTTCAGCGTGCTGGCACCCATCGTCATGATCGGATTTGCAGTGGGCATAGGCTCCATCGCGATCGCGGGCGAAGAACAGCAACAAACCCTTGACCAACTGTTGGCAAATCCGATCATGCGCTCTTATGTGATCAATCATAAAGCACTGGCTCTTTTGATCCTATGTCTCGCGCTAGCAGGCGCGCTGACCATAGGCCTTGTCGTCGGTAGCCTCAGCAGGGGATATATGCTCAATGCCAGCAAAATGCTACAGATGGTCGCCAGTTTGTTGCTACTCTCTTGGGCTTTAGGCATGGCTGCTCTGGCTATAGGCGGAACAACTGGCAGAGTTTCATTCGCGGTCGCAGCGCCTCTAACGGCCGCGGCGGCGGGACTATTGATCAGTTCTATAGACTCGATGTTCGAGACTATGCCCTACGCCAGATATCTTTCAGTCATGTACTACTATATCGGCAACAAGCCATTTATCAACGGCATCAACTTCTGGCATGCATTCGTGCTATTGGCATTAACGATAGCGTCATTCGTCGTTGCCCGGCGATCATTCAATCTACGAGACCTAAGCTGATATGTGCAAATCATCCCCGGAAACAGCCTTACTAATTGCCGGAAGTGGCATAGCCGGCTCTTTCATGGCGCTTTTGCGCGCTCATTGGGACCGCATTAAAGATAGAAAGTCGGCCCGTGCATCAGTGAAAAGAAGCAAATCAATTTCACCGGAAGAAGAGAGTGAAAGCTGATGACGTGCTCTGGGATGCTATCATCTATCATCCTAGAGTCGTCTAGTGGAGCTACTTTTCTGTGATGCTCTTCAAGAATGAAGTGTTATCCGGGGAACGCGATAGCCGCTCCACGATACGCTCCGCCGCCTCAGTAGGATTGCCGTTTCCGTTACCCGACTGCTGTTGAAGCAGAGCCAACATTCGTCTCAGCAACCAAACTTGCCGTAGCGTCTCCGGGCTCTGCAACAGTTCTTCGTGACGCGTCCCGCTACGCTCCATGGCTACCGCCGGCCATATGCGACGCTCGGCCATGGTGCGATCCAAGTGTAGCTCCATGTTGCCGGTGCCTTTGAACTCTTCATAGATTAAGTCGTCGAGACGGCTGCCGGTATCGATCAGCGCCGTTGCCACAATCGTCAGGCTCCCGCCCTCTTCACAATTGCGTGCGGCTCCGAAGAACTGCTTAGGCGGATAAAGCGCAAGCGGATCCATGCCGCCGGATAGAGTCTTCCCACTACTGGGGAGCTTCACGTTAAAAGCCCGCGCTAAGCGGGTGAGACTGTCTAGAACAAGCACTACATCTTCGCCTGACTCAACTAATCGCTTGGCGCGATCAAGCGCTCGATCAGAAGTTTCGCACTGATGCTCCACCTGTTCGTCGAAGGTAGAGGAATACACTTCTCCCTGTACCGAGCGGCGCATATCAGTAACCTCTTCCGGACGCTCTCCGATCAAAGCCACGATGATGTGCACTGCCGGATAATTCTCGGCTACGGCGTGAGCGATCTCCTTCAGAATCACCGTCTTGCCGGCCTTTGGCGGGGCGACTATCAGCGCGCGCTGGCCCTTGCCGATCGGGGCGATGATATCAATGATTCTGGTGTTCAATCGTTTCGGCGTCGTCTCCAGCGTCAGCTGCTTGTCAGGGTATACAGATGTGAGCTGCTCAAACTTCGGGCGTTGCAATGCGAAATCCACATCCCTGCCATTCACCAGTTCAGGCCAGAGCAGAGGGTTGTTTCCCCTGCCGCGCGTCTTCTCGCCTTGTGATCGCACCGGACCGGCCACGAAATCGCCCTGCCGCAATCCGTTTTTGCGCACTAATCCATTCGGAACGTAGATATCCTCATTGCTGCCGCTGCTACCCGGCGCGCGCAAAAATCCATAACCTTTATCGTGTATATCCAGAACCCCGGCTCCTACAGAAACGCCTGCACTCTCGGATCTGATCTGTAAAACCTGCAGAGCGAGAGCGGTTCGTTTGGCCGGAAGGTCTGTCAATCCTAGTGACCGCGCCTCTCGCACCAGTTCAATCGTGGTTTTGGCGCCCAATCTCCCCAGGGAGTCGGGATTCAAACGCTCATCAGCTTGCTCCCCACGCTCCCGTCGCAAGGGCTGCAGTTGTCGGCGCTGAGGCTTCGAAGCATCAGTGGTCAAGGAATCTTCCGCAGTACGTGTCATTAAGCACCTGATAGTTGAGAATTAAGTTCTAGTGAAGCCGCGCTTCAGAATATATAGCGATCTATTTGGATTGCATTGAAGGAACAAACATCTGCCGAGGGGCAACTGAAGCTTTTGGGAATTATAACCGCGAAATCCCGAATCGCCACTGGGCTCACATCATCAACTACAAAGTGTAATCAAACCGTTCACAATGAGTCAACTCCAGAAAAAGATTGACTCATCAAGCGTCGTTGCATTCCTTCCGTCTCAAACTCATTCGCCCGTTGCAAAAAAGCATCGAACAGCGGATGTGGACGCTCCGGCCGGGAGCGGAATTCAGGGTGAAACTGGCTGCCGAGCATGAAAGGATGGTCCTCGATCTCTGCAATCTCCACCAATCCTAGATTCGGGTTCATGCCGCTCGAGATCAATCCTCGCGGCTCCAAAACATCGCGATAGGAATTGTTGTATTCGTAGCGATGACGATGACGCTCATGCACCAAAATCGGTCGGACTTCGGACCGATCGCCGGCAGCCGCGTAGCTTTCGTAAGCGATCGTTCCCGGCTCTATCGAGCATGCGTAATCGCCCAAACGCATAGTGCCACCGCTCTCCGCGACTTCTCTTTGATCATCCATGAGATCTATCACCGCATCTTCTGCAAAAGGATCGAATTCACGCGATGTCGCGCCTTCGATACCGGCGACGTGCCGAGCAAATTCAATGATCATTGTCTGCAATCCAAGACATAGCCCGAAATACGGCACTGAACGTTCCCGCGCGAACCGTGCCGCACGGATCATTCCTTCTGAGCCCCTAACATCAAAGCCTCCCGGCACTATAATGCCCTGCACTCCACTCAAGTGCTCCGATGCTTCCTCACTTTCCAGTAAATCTGCCGGCACCCAGATAATATCCACCTTCACCCCTAACCTCACTGAGGAATGGCGGAGGGCTTCAACCACGGAAAGATATGAATCGTGCAATCTAGTGTATTTACCCACCATCCCGATCCGCACGCTTTCCAATCCGTTAACGCTTTCTTGCGTCTCACCGTCAGCTTTGTCATCAGCGACTCTTACCTGCAATGAGCTATGTTCGCTCAGCGCGCGCCATACCGGCGGAATTTCGGGCGAAGCACCGGGGAAACCGAGATGCTCAGCAATCACGCTGATCAGGCCCTGTTGCTCCAGCCATGCCGGAACCGCGTACACATTGTTGTGGGGCAAAGTGGGAAGATATATGATCCCCGGCTCAGAAACACCGCAGTGCAAACTGAGCTTCTGTTTCAATGCCGCCATCTCATCATCTGAACCGACCGGCGCGTTCAATCGACACAATATGGCATCTGGATGGATCCCCAATCCCCTTAATTGACGGACGCTATGCTGAGTGGGTTTCGTCTTCAGTTCGCTAGTCGCATCTAGAAATGGAACCAAGGTCAGGTGCAGACAGAAAGAGTTCTGAATCCCCTCGTTTTCGCGCATCCACCGAATCGCCTCGATAAAAGGCTCAGCCTCCATATCTCCCACCGTCCCGCCAACTTCAACTATCACCACCTCGGCATCAGATTCTTCAGCCAGTTGGCGAATGCGGCTCGCCAACGCGCTCACGAAGTGCGGCACCACTTGCACTGTCTGACCGAGAAAATTATCGCCGCGACGCTCAAGGCTGATCAACTGTTTATACACCTGCCCAGCCGTCACGTTCGAAAGCGCCGTCAGATCCTGGTTCAGAAACCTTTCGTAGTGCCCCAAGTCCAGATCGGTTTCGCAACCGTCCGAAGTCACGAAAACTTCGCCATGCTCCAAGGGAGACATCGTCCCGGGATCAACGTTGAGATAAGGGTCAAGCTTCAGAATGGTAACCTTGATGCCGCTGTTCTTGAGCATCATGCCGATAGATGCGCAAGCGATGCCCTTTCCAAGAGAGCTGGTGACCCCGCCAGTCACGTAGATGTATCGGCGATGATTAGTCACTGGAAAGGCGCAGAAAGAAAGTGGATTGATTAATCAGTCTAACGCGCTGATGCGGCACGATTCAAGTTTTAATCATCGGTTTATGCAGATTGCATTAGGCGTTCTCCAACTCGTAAAGGGACTCTAATCTTTTATCATCAGATTCATAATGACTAGGAACGAAATGCTCAGCCGCGACGATGTACGCCATATCGCCCGCCTGGCAGCTTTACGCATAGACGACGATCAAGTCGAGGTCATGCGTCAACAGCTGTCAGACATATTGCGTCACTTCAACGCTCTTGTCGAACTTGATACTGAAGGTGTAGAACCCACTGGCCACGCCACCGATTCTCACTCAGTGATGCGCGAGGATATTGCCTTGCCGCCGCTGGAACGAAACGATGCGCTTGCAAACGCGCCGCATGTGGATGGTGAGTTTGTACGCGTGATGCCGGTATTAGAGTGATATGCGTAAATTGAGACTGATGGCCGAATCGGCTCCGCATCTATTTCCCAAGCGATGACGAGCTGCGCTTCTAACCCTTCCTTGCCCGCTTCGGCGCGTGACTTAATGTCGCAGTATCTAGATGATGAAGCTACTGCCGTTGAGATTGTGAAACTGTTTCTAGAGCGGATAGAGCGAATAGAGCCACGGATCAACGCTTTTCTGACGGTAGCTGACGAAGCTGGTTTGATGCGTGACGCTAAACGGGCAGATAATATGCTGCGGGGCAAGGATGAGTCGGAAACTAGTGCCACCACTGTTACTGGGATCCCGTTTCTGATCAAAGACAACATCTCCACACAAGGCATTGAGACTACCGCCGGCTCGCGCATCTTGCAAGGCTACGCGCCCCCCTTCAACGCCACTGTGATCAAACGCCTGAAATCGGCCGGCGCGCTCATATTGGGGAAAGGCAATCTGGACGAGTTCGCAATGGGTTCTTCGAACGAGAACTCCGCCTTCAATCCCGTCATCAACCCCTGGGGTGAGAATCGAGTTCCCGGCGGCAGCAGCGGAGGCGCCGCGGCGGCAGTGGCAGCTGGAGAATGTTTGATATCGCTGGGATCAGATACCGGAGGCAGCATTCGACAACCGGCATCGCTATGCGGAGTCGCAGGCTTCAAGCCCACTTATGGGGCTGTCAGCAGATACGGGCTTATCGCCTTCGCATCATCCCTTGATCAGATCGGGCCTATCGCGCGCCGCGTCGCGGACTGCGCTGACGTCACTAATATCATCAGCGGGGTGGATCCCTTGGATTCTACCTCTCTCGATACCGGGATCCAAGACTATGCCGAGTTTATCGGCCGCGACATTGAAGGGATGAAGATCGGGGTCCCGCGCGAGTATTTAACGGAAGGAGTAGAAAGAGGGGTGCGAAATGCTTTCGAAAAAGCACTTCATGAAATCGATTCGCTTGGCGCGCATATCATAGAGACTAGTCTCCCATTGACTGACTACGCCCTGGCGGTTTACTACATCATCGCACCATCGGAAGCATCTGCGAACCTAGCTCGGTTTGACGGTGTTAAGTACGGCATGTCAACCGACACTGAGCCTAATGCAAGAGAGGTTGCCGAGGCGACTCGCGGTGAGGGATTCGGAGACGAGGTTAAGCGTCGCATTCTTATCGGCACGTATGCCCTTTCAGCCGGATACTACGACGCTTACTACAAGAAGGCCCAACAAGTTCGGACTCTGATTCGGCGAGAGTTCGACGAAGCATTTGCACGCTTCGACGCGCTTTTAACCCCGACATCTCCGACTGTGGCCTTTGAGATTGGATCGCGCACCCAGGATCCGTACCAGATGTATATCAGCGATATTTGCACCATTCCCGCCAACATTGCCGGACTGCCGGCGATATCCGTGCCGTGCGGAACCTCTGAAGGCTTGCCAGTAGGCCTGCAATTCATCGGACCTCAGTTCGGGGACCGTGCTGTGTTGCAGCTGGCTCACGCATATGAGCAATCCACGCAATGGGATTTGGAGCCAAGCATCAGATGATAAGACGAGTCTTTAACTCCAACTTCACTATCTTCATCGCGCTATGCTCAGCGGCCATTATGATGGTGTCATGCAACAATGGGGACAGTGCTCCCGCCACGAAGAACCGGTCATCTGACGAGTCCGAACCGTACAAGATTTGCACCATAGAACCGTCCGAGAACCCCAACCAAAGTTCAGGTCCGCCCGGGCTACCATATATCTTTAAGGGGAAATACTACGTCAATGGCGAACTAGGGCCGCCGAACCAGAGGATCTACGTCAAGCTGGTAACCTCCAGATCACAAATTACGCGGACACTCGATGAAGGCGTCTACATCGGACTGATACATGGTCCGGTAAGCGAGAAAGATTGGGACGTGCCGTTCGTATTCTGTCTCGGCGACCCTGAAGGTGATGCCGTGGTCGCGGAAGAAAGCTACGAATATAAGAACCTAGGACACCCGCAGGATGTTGAACTGGATCTTCATTTCCCGCGTCTGCCCAAAGAGTGAGTTCAAATAGAGACCTATCCATCGCCATGCTGAGCGAACTGAACGGTAAAGTAGCCGAGATACACGAAACGGCATTTGTAAGTGCGTCAGCTCATCTCATCGGCGACGTGCGAATCGGTCCCTTTTCAAGCGTCTGGCCAGGCGCGGTGATACGAGCTGACAGCGGATCCATCACTATCGGCAAGCGAAGCAACGTCCAAGACAACTCAGTGCTACACGCTGATCATGGCGCTACCATCGGCGATGATGTAACCATCGGCCATGGAGTGGTATGCCACGCCAAGAAGGTCGGCGATGGATGTCTCATCGGAAACGGCTCCGTGCTTAACGACGGCGTCGAGCTCGGATCCGGATGCCTTATCGCTGCTGGCTCAGTCATCACCGAGAATTCACTCATCGATCCGCGATCGATAGTGCGAGGAATACCAGGAAAACCGATCGGAAAAGTGCGCGCGCGGCACGTCGAACTGCAACAGCATGCCGCGGAATCATATGTCAACCGCATTCCTATCTACAAAGCCGCTGCCACTCCGAAAAACCCACTCTGAGTTCTATTCACATTCTCTCTGGCGCGGACATCCCCATCATTCGCAACGCATTCGCCAGTACGATGCGCGACGCGTCCACCAGCAACAGTCGAGCTTTAGCAATCGGAAGATCGGCTTCGGCGGACGATAGCACTCGACACTCTTCGTAGAAGCGCTGCAACTCACGTGCTACTTCATAGGCGAAGTGCGGCATATGATGCGGCTCGAGCAATTCGGCAGACCGCGCCACTACATTGGGCAATTCATTCAATCGACGCATCAAAACCAGTTCTCGATGATGAGACAAAAGCGAGACATCACCGTCCTTAAAATCTATTCCGCGCTCATCTGCCGTGCGTAGCAATGAGCATAGGCGGGCATGCGCGTACTGCACGTAATATACCGGGTTATCCGAAGACTCCCGCTTGGCGAGATCCATGTCAAACTCCATATGAGTGCCCGCGGCGCGATCCAAGAACATGTAGTTACATGCATCGGCTCCCACTTCATCGATCAGATCATCTACGCTGATGAAGTTGTCCGCACGCTTGCTGAATCGGACCGTCTCGGCCTCAGACTTCAAGCTGATAAGCTGATTGATCACTATCGTCAGCCGGCTGGGATCTGCGCCCAGCGCCTCCAATACGCCATTCATGCGCGCCACATGCCCATGATGGTCTGCTCCCCACACATTGACGACATGCTCGAATCCGCGCTTGAAGAGCTTATTGTAGTGATACGCGATGTCCGTCCCAAAATACGAATGGCCGCGATTCTCGCTTCGGATTATTACACTGTCGCTATCTAGGCCTAACCGAGTGCCCAAAAACCAAAGCGCCCCCTCTCGCTCTGATATGAACCCATTCGATTCCAGCACCTTCAACGCCTCATCGAAGTCGCCCCCGTCGATCAAAGATTGCTCACTAAACCAAATATCATACTCGATGCCCAGTCTCGCGAGACTCTCGCGGATATTCTGCACCGTCAGTTCCAAGGCGATGGGCGCGAGTTTAGCTATCGCGTCTTCTCGAGAAGCATTGACCAATGAATCCCCGAATTCGTCATACAGTTGCTTCCCGAGAGAAGCTACATAATCCCCCGGATACGATTCTTCGGGGAGTTCAGCATCAATCCCCATGGCCTGCAGATAGCGCGCATACAGCGAAGCGGTGAAAATACGCACCTGATTGCCAGCATCATTCACATAGTATTCACGTTGCACATCATAGCCCGCGGCGGCGAGGATGTTCGCCAGCGCGTTCCCGATCACCGCGCCTCGAGCATGTCCAACATGCAAAGGTCCGGTAGGATTAACGCTCACGAACTCTACTTGCGCCGATGCCCCGCTTCCGATGTCTACTCGTCCAAATAATTCACCTTCCGATCGAATCAACAGCACCTGATTCTGCAACCAACGCTCCGAAAGAGAGAAATTGATAAAGCCCGGGCCGGCTATATCAACTCTTCCCATCATCTCATCCTCTTCCAGCATCGCCACAATAATTGACGCGACCTCACGCGGCGGCATCTGCATTCGAGAGCCCACCTCCAACGCCACGCTGGAACTGAAATCGCCGTGAGCGGATTGTTTCGGCCTCTCCACCGTGGGGACGATATCTCCAGCGGGCGGCAATTTGCCGGACTCAATCGCCGCATCCAACGCGGCGCTGACCATAGCTCTAATCTTCTTCTGAGGATGCATAAGGATTCGATTCTGCCTATTCTGCAGATCAGTCACACCATGCTAGGTATCATTTGGGTTGCCTGCATACCGCTCAATGATAGTTTCATGGCTTAACTTATTAGAATAAGAAAATCTAGACTATCAGACTAGGCAACAAAACTGAAGCCACTATCTTTTACATGTCCATTTCAGAAATATCGCAACATGATCACGCCGAACTCCTTCGTTCAGAAGCGAAACGCGCAGGAATATCGGCATCACAAGAACACACCATCATGGCAGCCGGTTGGCGAACGGCTTACGAATCGGCGGCGCGCGCGGTGCGGGAAATGGACTGCGTCACGCACGAGCCAGCGGCCATATTCATCCCTGTAGACAGAGATTCACCGTCCGAAACGGAATCCCAGCATGGTTGAACTTCACACTGCATCATGATCCGCGGATGTAATTAGCCATGACAGCGGATGAAAGATAGATAATATACGCCATGGCAATCGGCAAGGAAGACCTCTCATTCGCATCTATTCACGAGCTGGCGCCGAAAATCGCGGCGGGACACATCTCTCCAACAGAGCTAACCGCAAGCACGCTTGAACGAGCGGAAAGCTTGAATCTCCGCCTCAACGCCTTTTTAGAGCTATGGCATGAAGAGGCTATGGCCGCGGCTGAACAGGCGGAGCGCGAGATCGTTCAAGGCCTATACCGCGGCACTTTGCATGGAATTCCTATCGCACTGAAAGATTTGATAGATGTTGAGCGCAAGCGGACTACCGCGGCATCTAAGGTATTGCAACGAAACATAGCCTCGCGAGATGCCACTGTAACGGCACGGCTTAAGAGTAGCGGCGCGGTGATTATCGGCAAGACCAACCTGGTGGAGTTCGCCTTCGGTCCTACCGGATTGAATCCTTATACGGGCGACGCACACAATCCTTGGGACTTAGATAAAGTCACGGGCGGATCGAGCAGCGGATCAGGTGCCGCAGTGGCGGCCGGCGCAGTCTACGGAGCTTTAGGGTCAGACACCGGCGGTAGCATTCGAATGCCCGCCTCGCTCTGCGGAATAGCAGGCCTGAAGCCAACTTACGGCCGGGTGCCCAGAACAGGCGTCCTCGATCTATCATGGAGCCAAGATCATGTGGGACCAATGACGCGTCGCACTGCCGATTGTGCCCACATCATGAACTCCATAGCAGGGTATGACCCCGAAGATATCGCATCGTCTAGAAATTCGGTTCCAGATTTCGCCGCCGACCTTGAAAAGGGCGTGCAGGGACTGAGACTCGGGGTGCCCGAGCACTACTTCTTCGACCCCGATATCGCCGACGCTCAGATCATCGATGCGGTGCGCAACGCGATCGAACTACTGGAAGGAGAAGGCGCCCAGGTCATTCCGCTAGCTATGCCATGGGCAGCGGAGGGACGCCCAATCAATGTAGTTATGTCCCTGGCCGAAGCAGTCGCGGTGCACGAGCGGATGATAAGCGAACATGGAGATGACTATACGCCTGCGGTGCGAAGCCGTATCTTATCGGCGCTGGGGATGCCAGCTCTGGACTATATCCGAGCGCAACGGGCGCGTCAGGCATTCGCCGAGAAGATGAACGCGGCTACCAAAAGCATCGATGCCCTGCTGACACCGTCCGTGCCGGTGCCGACTCCCACGATAGCCGAGTGCACGCCAGCGCCCGGCGAGGCTACGGCCAGCAGCGGCAGCGACATCCCGCTTTTCACTTCTATATTCGACGTGACCGGACAGCCGTCGCTTTCTGTCAATTGCGGCTTCGATAGCAACAACATGCCCATTGGCCTGATGATCACCTCCGCACCATTTGACGAAAATACCGCGCTGCGGATCGGGCATGCCTATGAAGAATTATCCGGCTGGCATCTACAGCGTCCTCCCATGCGATGACCATCTTCCAAGCGAAATGCACACTGAGAATCTAGGTGAGCCTGGCAAACACCGCAAGCGATATCCAAGATACGTCGGTCGTCCGTCTCTAA
Source organism: Dehalococcoidia bacterium (assembly GCA_963422715.1). Classification (GTDB taxonomy): domain Bacteria; phylum Chloroflexota; class Dehalococcoidia; order Lucifugimonadales; family Lucifugimonadaceae; genus Bin127. Next base: position 138,362 of record OY730475.1, read on the forward strand.
TCCCTGAGCTTGGGTATGCCTGCATCACGCTGGATCGGCCTACAGACGGCGTTAATATCGGGCACGCGCTACGGGCATATTTCTTCGGTGAAAGCCGCTGGGCGTGCGAGTGGGCAAAATCCTCACCGACCCATGCTCACGCATCGCCATCATCGCCATATACCTGTGATCGAGACGGAGCGCATCTTGCCCATGATTCCCCAAGGGTGCTCAGCGGTGAGCATCGGACGGTGTGAAGCCGCTATCCCTTTAATGGAGTTCACTCATCCCGAGCGTGCCTGCTACCTATTCGGACCTGAGAACAGCAGCGTTTCGCAGAGGCTTCTAGCCCGGATCAACCACAAAGCCGTGATTCCCGCAAGCGCGTCGCTCAACCTCGGCATAACCGTCAACATCGTCTTTTACGATCGCTTATCGAAATGCTGGAACAAGATCAGATCTAGACGCCATAGACTCGAAAAGCTCAATGACGCCGATTAGTCATCTGCGTCGCCAATGCAGACTCGGGCGATCGTGATATCCCATGATAGTAAAACTTTCCGCTCGCGTCTAAGCGGCGTCTATTTCGGGTGGTGGATACTTGGCGGCGCCGCGGTAATGAATAGCCTGGGTGGAAGCATCCTATGGCAAGGCTTCACCGTCTTTTTCATACCCGTCTCCAACAGCCTGAATCTCACTGCCTGGCAAGTTTCGCTCGCATTCGCTCTGGCACGCGCCGAAAACGGAGTGCTCGGCCCCATCACTGGATGGGCGTTGGACCGATACGGATTCCGCATCCTTATGTTCGCCGGCACTCTAATGACCGGAATCGGATACATCGCGCTGTCACGAATGAACACCTATCTTGGATTCATGCTCGTATACCTGCTCGTCGTATCACTCGGGTCATCCACTTCGTTCATGCAAGCCACCACCGCTGCGCTGAATACCTGGTTCGTGAGATACCGCGGCTTGGTCATGTCAGTCAACAGTGCCGCATTCCGACTCGGAGGCGCGGTGATGATACCGCTGATGTCATATATGGTGCTGAGATGGGGATGGCAAACCGCCGCGCTCATAATCGGCATCGGCATGATCATCGTCATTGTTCCCGTTACCCTGATCTTTAGACGCTCTCCAGAGAGCATGGGGCTGAATCCTGACGGCATGGTGTCATTGACGATTAGGCCTCGTCTCCAGATGAACGAACCCAGATCGCGGCCTGCGGTACAAGAATCTTCATCAAGTCCTTCAAAAAAGTCTCAGGACCATATCTCTCACTCGGACAGCGGTGAATCTGACTTTACAACGCGACAGGCCTTGCGATCATCCTCCTTCTGGATTCTGGTAGCCGCCACCACTCTGCGAATATCGGTGCACGGCACTATATTCGTCCACTTCATACCGATCTTGGTATGGCTTGGCGAAGATCAACAGACTTCCGCGAACATGCTCGGACTACTCTCATTGATCGCTGTGCCGCTGATACTGGCGACTGGATATATCAGTGACCGAGTAGGACGCCCCATCATGCTTGCCGGGCTCTACTCCGCGGCCGCCGTAAGCCTGTTTCTGCTCACAATCGCCGAGAACACGGTGCCGATATTCCTCGCGATGCTTCTATTCGCCGGCTCTGAAGCCGGCAGCTCTCTGAATTGGGCAATCGTCGGAGACCTGTTCGGCCGCCGCCGATACGCCACTATCCGCGGGATGATGGCGCCGATATACAATGCCGTGCTGATCGTGATGCCAGTAGCCGCCGGATGGGTATTCGACCGTACGGGCTCTTATCAGATAGTGCTATACGCCGGCACGGCGCTGATGCTATGCGCGGCGGCAGTGTTCGTTTTATTGCAGCCAAGAGTCAGATCTTGATGCTGAGCTAGATCGATGCTCATACTGTCCAGTGTTCAATATGATGCGGAAGATCAAGACGCGAGCGTGCTTTAATCATGCGTGTGCCCAGGATGATACGATCCATGTCAGTTGATGTCGGTGAGTAGACCGTCCAGCCGGCATTGCAGTATAGATTTGGCGGGCCTAAATTCAAGATTGGGGCTATTGTGGGCGATCTGCACGGTGTGACACTGGCGAGGTGTAAGAGTTTGCAGAAATAGTATTCTAGTACTATTATGAATCGTAAACGAGAGCCGATATGGGAGATCAGTTCCCGGTGGCGAAGCGCATACTTCTACCTGTTCAGCATTCAGGGGTTGATCGGCGAGTGTTTAGTGATATGGTACGAACTAGCGTTACGCACCGATGATACTGCGATTGAGACCTGCATCGCCATCTATCGGGATCTGGCCCTGGTAGCGGCTGGAGCCGCCGCGAACACATTCGTCATCCTGGAGGTTATGAACAACGCCATGATAACTGGGAAAATCACTGAGCAATGGCTGCGGCAACGATTGCTAGAACCGCTCAAAGAGAAACAGCGCGCCGAAGGGCTTGCTGAGGGACTCGAGGAAGGGAAGGCCAGAGGAATCGCCGAGGGGAAGGCCAGAGGCCGAGCTGAAGCAGATGCTTCATGGAAGGCATGGAACCGACGACGCCTAGAAGCTGAGCGCAAAGGATTGGCATTCAATGAACCCATACCCGATTTCAGCGAAAACGGAACCAACGCCAAGAACGGCTCCTAGCAACGCGCAGGCTAACAGCCACATATCTACATCCCAAGGTTATTAAAACGCCATGATAACTGGGAAAATCACTGAACAATGGCTGCGGCAACGATTGCTAGAACCTCTCAAAGAGAAACAGCGCGCCGAAGGGCTTGCTGAGGGGAAAGCCAGAGGCCGCGCTGAAGCAGATGCTTCATGGAGGGCGTGGAACCGACGACGCCAAGAAGCTGAGCGCAAAGGATTGGCATTCAATGAACCCATACCCGATTTCAGCGAAAACGGAACCAACGCCAAGAACGGCTCCTAGCAACGCGCAGGCTAACAGCCACATATCTACATCCCAAGGTTATTAAAACGCCATGATAACTGGGAAAATCACTGAGCAATGGCTGCGGCAACGATTGCTAGAGCCTCTCAAAGAGAAACAGCGCGCCGAGGGGCTTGCTGAGGGAATCGCCGAAGGAAAAGCTAGAGGCCGCGCTGAAGCGGATGCTTCATGGAGGGCGTGGAACCGACGACGCCTAGAAGCTGAGCGCAAAGGATTGGCATTCAATGAGACTATCCCCGATGTCAGCGAAAACGGAACGAACTCTGAAATCAACCCTCAATAGCCGACGAATAATCGCTTATATGCATTCCGTCCGCCGCGGAAGCTGAGTTCTTCTACTTAAACTCAGCAAATGTGAGAAAGCAACCCCATAAATCTCTAGCCAGCCGTATACTCAAGTTGCTCTAGACATTCATCACTGCTCACCGCTGCCTCGCCAACCGTCAGTGAAGGGCGTGGGCAGACTCTCGATTATCTTGGCGGTCTCGATGCTGGTATATGTAATGCGCTTGATCATCGATACTATGTTGTCGCCCGTCTCTTCAAACCACTTGTTCGGATCGTGCACTATGCCAGAGGCTTTATCGGTCTTGATGCGATAACGATCAATGATCCACTCCAGCGGCGTGCGCCCGTTCACCACATATTCATGCGCTTGAAGCGGGATATTTCCAAGCGTGAACCACTCATTGACGCGTAGCGCGCTCTTCGTGTTCTTATCGGTGAAGGCCATCTTTTTCGCTGAGAGTATGTAATGCTCGGGGCGCGGCTCACCTGTGAAGTTGCGCTCTTCAGTCAGCGGATGCTCCGGGCAGTTCTCATAGTTCAGATGCAGATGAGACAGCTTTCTGCCGGCTTCTGAAAAGGCCCAGAAATCGGGCGCCATCGGGATGCGCGGCAACTCACGACGCAGGTTGTTCTGATATCGCGCCTTGTATAGCGGCGAGTGCAGAACACCGTAGACGTAGTAAAAGATATCGTCTTTGGTTATCGAATCATCGTTGTAGTTCTGCTGATACTCGCGCCAAGCTTCGTCGAGAATATTGTCGTGACGGATGTATCGTTTGCCGTCGAGTTCCACTTCCACGCCGCAAGGCATGGCATTGCCGCAGCTGCACATCTCATTGCCGCCGTTCCATTCCGGACTCTCAGCGTGCATGTGGAAGCTCCGAGTATGACCAGCGCGGAAAGCACTGCCCTTTCGTGACGAGTTCGAGGTCGGGTACGATGTCGGTGATGAAGGCCGAGAACGGTTTCTGCGCTCCGACTCCGGCGACGCAGATGGCAAGGTTGATTGGTTTCTCGCGCCCGCGCGAGGGCTGGTCGGCCACGTAACATCTGTGTGTGTGTCTTGAATCTATATCGATCATCAGTATCAGATCGTGCTTCTTGCGTAGATTCTTTGTAGGTCTCTCTAGGAAACGCCTGCCCGCCTTCTATAAGGTGCAGGTCGGGAATGGCATTCGTAGACAACGCAGAGAACGGCTTTGATCCGCCTATTCCCTGCACATAGATGACTTCATTACCAGCATCAGGATGCGGGAAGAATGAAGGGAGTTGTCCTAATCCCTTGTTAAAGGATCGACTGAAATGCAGTATGTGCTTTACATATGGTCTATATGAAGCCAATATTATCTGATTAGGGTTGAAAGATGCTATCCGGCCACGTTTCAATCGATTGATTAGATATGTATCCCATTTAATGAATCTTGGTCGAGGATTGGTTAATTTTTCTATTGCTTCTGCTAGTAGCTCATGGCCATTAGATTTCGCTTGCATGAATTGTGCCACTGCATCATTGTAGAATTTGGTCATTTCTGCTAACCGAGATGTCAACTCAATTTCAGAAAATTCATATACCCAATCGTCTCTACCGGAACCGGTACCGTTACAGTATCGCTTGAAAATAGCATCTCGAATCTTATCATTTTTCGCAGATAAATTTCCTATCATTCGATGATCCCGGTAGTTGGAATCACCCAAATTAATCCAATCATGATTCTCATCTGGCTCTATAGACTTCCAATCATTAATGCCTAGAACCGATTCCGTGTTTTTAACTATAGCTAATTTCTGCTCGCGAGTGAGATAGTCCCCAATGTCTTTATAATAAATGCGGCACTCATCCTGCCGAGCTTTCGGATTATTCACCAGCAGTGTGAGAGCTACAGGAGCGCGTGAACCATGTCCGAAGACATTGTCTTTCTCTTTACGTCTCTGTTCGCCTGATGTCCGAGCATTCCCGCGCAGATTGAAGGTGTATATGCTGGTGAACTCTTCTGTAAGACAGGCGCGCAATCCGGTATCGGTGTTGGAATCCAGAAAAGAGGCATTGGTAACGAATGCTACTATCCCAGCGTCTTCAACAGTGCGATCCGTAGCCCATCGGATAGCTATCTTATAGTGATCAAAAAGACTGTTTCTAGCCCTTACTTTAACTCGCAATCCTTGTTTCTCTTTTATGCGCTGCTCCAAATGGGAATACCGGACATTAGGATTAGCATCGTTTGCATTGCGCTGTTGTGTCGAATACGGCGGATTGCCGATGATTACTGATATCGGCGTTTCGTCCTGACGTTTGGCGCGGGCATCGTTTTCTTGCATGAACTGCATCGCTGACTGAGAACCTTCGGCACGCGTCATGGCGTTGAACGTGTCACGCCATACCATGCCGGTGAAGGGACGGTAGGCCGCATTCGCCACTCGCTCCCGATACGCCTCTTCTATATTCACCGTCGCCATGTAGTATGCCAGCGGCAACAGCTCGTTGGCATGCAACTCTTCACCATACTTGCGTTCCAGATCCTCATCGCGGATGAGTTCCGGATTCGCCAGCAATCGCCAGATGAAGGTGCCCATCCCGGCGAACGGATCTAGGATATGCACTCCCTTGTCTGAGATCGACTTGCCGAACTCTTGGCGCAGAACGTCATTGACGCTGTACAGAATGAAATCTACCAGCTCGTGCGGCGTATATACGACTCCGAGCCGTTGCGCCTCTTTGGGCAGCGCGTTCTTGAAGAAGCCATCGTAAAGCTCTTCCAGCACCTTGCGGCGCGCGGCTGAATTGTCTAGACCCTCGGCGCGGCGGCGCACGCTGGCATAGAACGGCTCTATCCTTTCTAGCTCGGCGGCAAGGCCTTCCTGCTTCAAAGCAGTAACGAAGTGGTTCAAAGAGCGCGCCACTGGGTTGGAGTTCGCGAAATCGTAATCTCTGAACAGAGCCTGAAACACCGGCTCGGTGATCATATGCTGGGCAATGATCGAGATCGCGCCCGATTCACTGAGCGCATCGTTGGTGGTGGCGCGCATCGATTGCAGCAGCTCGTCGAACTTCAGGCGGATCTTGGTTCTATCAGTGCCGTTGACGGTGCCATGCGCCGGGATACATTCTTTGATGCGAATCTCCAGCGTTGAAGCAATGCGGGCGATATCTTTGCCCCAGCGGTCCCAGTACTGCCGATCGCCCACCTTTTCCACTATCTTGGCGCGGAAGGCATCGATGGTCAATCCCGGCAACTGATACTGCATCACACGCGCGGCTTCATCGGTGATAGTATCGCGGGCGTCTCCTTTGCCACCGATACCGATCATATTGATGCGCCCACCAGCGTTGCGGTTCAGATCGAGCTGATTGATCTCCGCGTCCAGGCATTCATCGTGCGATCGCAGGGCTTGCAGAACTTCCCACACCACTCGGTAACGTTCATTGCTGTCAAGCGCCTTTACGGGGTCGGCGTCCGGGGGTATGACGATGGGCAGGATGATGTATCCGAATTTTTTGCCCTGCGCCTTTCGCATCACTCTGCCGACGGCTTGCACGACGTCCACTTGCGAGCGGCGCGGCTGCAGGAATAGGACGGCGTCTAGCGCCGGAACGTCGACGCCTTCGGAGAGGCATCGGGCGTTAGACAGTATGCGCACTTCATATTCGTCTTCTTCAGATTCGCGCAACCATTCGAGCTTGCGATTTCTGATGAGCGCGTTCATCTTGCCATCTACATGCTGCACGGAGCAGTTGATTTGCCGATGCTGCGCCTTGTCCGACATCACTTTTTGCGCTTCGTTTGCGACCGTAGGCCAGTTTTCCGAAACGATTCTGGAGTTCTTGATAGTGTTGGTGAAGGCGATGGCGCGCAGTAGCGGCGACGCGTTGTTCTCGCGATCGGGATTGAAGAGCGCGCTGGTGCACCCCACTAATTTAGAGGCATCATCCAGCGATAGCTCGCGGCTGGCACCGGCAGTGTTAGCCGCGGCAAGTGGTCCTGCGATCGCGCTCTGGTCAATATTGAGTATCACCACTTTATAGTCCGAGAGTCGGTTCTGCTCTACCGCCTCTGCGAACGTCATGCGATGAAACTCCGGCCCGTACTGCGCTTCGTCATCCATGGAGTAGAGCGCGACCTGCCCGATGGCGCGTGCCTTGCTCTTCGCCGCTTCGGAGTAGATGCGCGGAGTGGCGGTCATATAGAGACGCTTCTTAGCGCGGATGCGTTGCGCATTGTGCACCAGCGTGAAATGAGAGCCGTCGCCATTGGCACTCTCTACTCCCGTGGTGCGGTGCGCTTCATCGCATACTACAAGGTCGAAATCCGGCGCGGCATCACGGATGAGTCCTTGGCTCTGCGCCTCTTCTATTCGCTCTAGCGATTGATAAGTAGAGAATACGACCGTCATCTTGTGGTGATTCGGATTCGCGAGTGCCGAGGCGATGCTATTGGCATCCGTAGTAACCGGTATCTCAAGCTCGGATATAGATGCATCCTCGCTGTTGCGCCCGGCTTTGATATCGGAGCAGACGCCGATATAACGGTGCGGTATTTGAGGATTGGACTGTTCCGACCATTGCCGCATCGCTTGCGCGAGCAATGCGATAGAAGGGACAAGGTAAAGGACGGAGCCGCCGTTACCGACGAGATTCTCGGCGATTTTGAGCGCGGTGAAAGTCTTGCCTACTCCGCAGGGCAGGATCAGCTTGCCGCGGTCGTATTCATCGAATCCATCGATCACATCATCCAACGCGCGCTGCTGGTCGGGGCGAAGCGAGAATTTAGGCGTGTGTATCCGCAACTCTTCCGGACGGGCAATATCGGGCCAATCGATTTTGCGGCTTCGCAGTTCACTCATTCCGAGCAGAGTAGTCGGTTTGTTAGGATCTTCGAGCAGCCTTCTGGAGTTGGATGCGATGTTGTCGGTGGTGGAAATGAAGATCCGCTGTTCGGCTCCGATCAGATCGGCAGTGGCAATGAACGTGCCGACGCTCTTGTGGTCGACTCGGCTTTTGAGCTCGTAAAACTTGCACTGGATGGCGCAGGTGCCGCCTTCGGTTCGCTCAGCAACAAGGTCTACTCCGATGTCAGGCATCCCACGCGGTCGTTCCGGCCATTCATTCCAAAGCCAGACTTGGTTGAACTGCTGCGAATAGACGGGGTCGCTCTTGAGGAATTGTCTGATCAGTCGCTCGAAGAGATGCCCTTTCTCGGCTTCAGATCCGGCAAAATTGCGAAAGGCTTCCAGCACATCATCTAGCGTGCGCGCTTTAGTCAATGCCTTTCGTCTCTCCGTGCTGCGGCCTGAGTATCCACCGCCGACATCCACCTGAGACTGGGAATCAAAGGGTGTGTTGAATTGTTTCGGATCTTTCGATGCCATTACGATCATTCAGTTTACAGGCTGTGAGAAAGGGATGTCGCTGTGCACCTCTTCGGAAATTCGATTTTCTCCCTGTAGAGATGGCGGGATAGCACAAGCGCTTCGCCGATAGATTTGATAAAACTAAATAAAGAGGTTTAGTAAATTCAATTCATCAGATCATGCCCAAGCGAACATATCAACCCAAAAAGAGACGCCGCGCTCGAGTGCATGGATTCCGCTCTCGAATGTCGACTCGAGCCGGTCGCGCCGTGTTGGCACGTCGCCGCGCTAAAGGCCGGCAGCGTCTAGCGCTCTGAAACTGACGCCCTGTCCAAGCCTAGCGCGGTACGGCAGGTGATGCTAAGAATGATGCTGCGTAATTGAACCATCACACCCTATTTAGACGAAACGAACGATTGATTTATTCATGGGGCTCCCCAAATGGCGCCGAATGCGCCGCGGCTCCGAGTTCCGACGAGTTTTGAAGCACGGACGGCGGGCACGAGACGGACGCATCTCAATCACCGCAGTCGCCGCCGACAAGACGGCCACACCACTACAAGGACAAAATGAACCCGAAACACGCTACGGTTTCGCCGTCTCGAAACGAGTCGGAAACGCCGTCGTCCGAAACCGAGTCAAACGCCGGTTGCGATCCATCGCCCGCGCGCTTGACGCTCCGAAAGGATGGGACGTCCTGATCTCCGCCTATCCCTCAGCAGCCGAAGCCGATTCACGGCAACTTGAAATTTCAGCGACTCGACTAGCCGCCCGACTCAAGGTGATTCCACCGCCGCGCGCGGCGCATCGCCAGCGTAGACACTTGTCTAAAGACAAGTGAAGCCCTGCCATGCTCACCAAACCCACGCTACTCCTGCTGCGCGTCTACAAGCTAGCCATATCGCCATATCTTCCCAGCCAATGCATCTATCTGCCCACCTGCTCTGAATACGCCGTGGAGGCAGTGCAGCATCACGGCGCCGCGCGCGGGATGTGGCTAACATGTAAACGGCTTGGACGATGCCACCCATTCCATAGCGGTGGATTCGATCCGGTCCCCGATGCCAAAGATCGCTAAAGCCATGAGCCGCATCATCAGTTCCAATTCCCATGCCCCGCCCGCTCGCGCTACGTTGCTGATGTTGGCTTTGGGCATCGCACTGTCGCTGGCAGCATGCATGAATGATCTAACGCCACAAGGGCGCTGGTCATCGCCAGTAACCGACGGCGAATATATCTATGTGGGCAATCTAGACGGCGTTCTAGTCCGTCTGAACGCGGCCACCCACGCCTACGACATCAATTGGCTGTTCCCCTATGAGCAAGATGGATCAACAAAGAAGCCGAAAGGGCTGGGTGCGATCTACGGCGCGCCGACCGTGATCGATGATGCAGTCTACTCCGCCGGCTACACCTGCCGCGGCAATGTGTGTGAAGCCCAAGCTTTCGCGCTGACTGCGGAGGGCGGACTGCCGGCTTGGATCTCAGGCAGTCACGCAATGAAAACGAAGATCATCAGCCGATTGCAACCGACGGATAACGGTTTGCTAGTGTTAGGTACCTCGGCAGTGGATGGCGAGCGCGAGCCGAAAGGCTACCTCTACGCGTTGCATCAACAGCCCGATGCTACGCGTCGCGTCGCCTGGCGCGTGGCTCTGGATGGAGAGGCTTGGGGAGACGCCGCGGTGAACGGCAGCATGGCTTACATCGGCACTGATGCCGGAACGCTATACGCGGTTAACCTCATTGATGACGCTGGCTTTGAGAGCGATCCTTCCAGCCGCATCGAGTGGACCTACAATGCTGGCGGCGCGATCACCGGACCGATCTTGGCGCACGACAATCGGATCTATTTCGGCGACCTTTCCGGCAAGTTCTATCGTCTGCATCCCGCCACTGGCCAGCTGGATTGGAGCTTTGAAGCTGGCAACTGGGTATGGGCTAAGGCTACGCCCGACGACAAGACGGACAATATATACCTAGGCACCCTCGGCGGCGAAATTTTCGCGATCGACCGCAATAGCGGGACGGAGATCTGGTCGCGCAAAGTAGGCGGACAGATCGTCGGCGCGCCGCTTCTCTTCGAGCGCGAGCGCAACACTTTCACTCAGCGGCTGCTCGCAGTGCCCTCCGGCGATCAAGACGTGCACATCATCCACGTCCCCGATGGCGAGACGCTGGGAGTGTTATCGACCGACCAGCCAGTGAAGTCCACGCCGGCCCTGATCAACGGCATGATTTATGTGCATACCATGAACGGTGAGCTGATGTGGTTCTCGCCAGAAGATCAAACGATGCAGGGATGCGTAGCGCTCAAGGACGGCGGACGATGCGGATAGTCAGCCACCTAATGCCGAAAGCGAATGTCAACGGTGACTCGCAAGGCTGTGCCGGAGTCTTGATATGGAGATAATAGGGCTGCTGTGGGATGAAGGGATCATGCGCCCGATGATCAATAGTCTGGCGCTACTCTACTACGTCCTATTATCGAACTACGGGCTCAGCATCATCATGTTCACGGTGATCGTGCGCGTGCTAATGATTCCACTGACGATACGGCAGACCCGCCAGATGAAGCGGCTACAGGGCTTACAGCCGCGCATGAAGGCGATCCAAGAGAAGTACAAGGGCAAAAAGGATCCAGAAACTCGTCGGGCACAATCAAGTGAGACGATGGGATTGTATCGCGAAGCTGGCGTCAACCCGGTGGGATGTCTGGGACCCATGATCATTCAACTGCCGATCTGGATCGGGTTCTATCGCGCCATTATTCGCACCATGCCGACCACGCCGGAGGGAATGGCGAACCTTTCCGAATCTTTCTACTCTTGGAATCCTGCCGCGAGCCTCGTGCCATTCGATCGTCTATTCTTGGGTATCGACCTGGCGGACACCGTAGCCGAGGCTTATTTGCCCTTGAATTTACTGTTGCCAGTGCTGGTAGGCGCCTCTATGTTCATCACGACGAAGATGACGTCGATGACTGTTGCCACTGATGAGCGTCAGATGCAGCAACAGAAGATCATGCAGTGGATGATGCCGATAATGATTGGCGTATTTACCTATCAGTTCCCGGCCGGGCTGGGAATCTATATCTTGCTGTCCAATATCGTGGGCGTGGTGATCCAGTACTACGTCGGCGGTAAACAACCCATAGACCTGTTCGGAAGGCTGTATCTCGGCACTGACGAGACGAGAATGCTGGCGATGGAGCAAAAGACGGCTCAATCTAACGCCGTCGCGCTGGTTGCAGAGACTTCCGCAACAGAGGAGGAGAACTTAAATGACGACGAATCGAAGGATATTCACGGGAAAGAGCGTACCAGAGGCAACCGCCGTCGCGCTAGAAACACTCGACGCCGAGTTAGAAGACGTAGACATTAGGGTGGTCAATCCGGGGCGTGCCGGAATCTTTGGCCTGGGCGGTTCATTGGCCGAGATTGAAGTCGCAATGATTTCAGAGCTGCAAGCCGAAACCGAAGAATACCCCGATGAATCCGAACCTGAAATACAAACCGTCGAACCTGAAACACAAACCCAAGAAACACGCGCGCCAAGAGACGAAAAACGGCGGACTTCGGATGCCCCGCCCGACTCGGAGAGAAAATCCAGGCCCGCGCGTCCTACACGCAGACGCCGTTCATCGTCTACGCGCCAAGCTCCTATAGCCAGGAGCAACAATAACCGTCGTTCAACATCCGGGCGAGCTGCCAGTGAAACAACAGAATCTAATCGCACAAGGTCGCCACGAGGGAATAGTAGAAATCGTTCATCGAATCGATCCTCAAGTCGCGGATCAGCTAGGAGCAGGGGAACGTCAAATGCGAACGATCAGCACCGCTCAGCATCAACCCATGTAAACGCCGATGACGCGCCGGCACGCGTCGATAAACGCCCGGCAAGGTCTGAAGAGAGGTCTCCGAAAACGATCGAGAATCGAGAGGAGCTGGAGCAACTGACCGGCGAGGTGCTGAGCTATCTGGTCGCAGCTATGGACGTGAATGTGGATGCCTTTGTGTTGAATGATCTGCGCGACGGATCCGTAGTTTTCGAAATAGAGGGCGAAGACGCCGGGCTTTTGATAGGCCGACGCGGCGAGACTTTGCGCGATCTGCAACTGATCGCCAGGTTGCTCGTCAGCCGTCAGCTGATGAAACGAGCCAACATTATCGTAGACGTGGAACAATACCAACTGAGACGCGTGAACAGGCTTCAGAGCATAGCCGAGAATGCAGCGAAAGCGGCATCCAAAGGAGACATCCATTCACTGGAACCCATGAGTCCTGATGATCGACGCATAATCCACATGACACTGTCCGACAATCCGCGCGTAGTCACGGAAAGCCAAGGCCAAGGCGAGGGGCGTCACGTAGTGGTAAAACCCAACTGAATGTATCCCGTGTTATGATAGTACGCTTACATGAAACTACGTTTTTATGCGTGAAATCACTGTAAATTAGGAACGATATAGAGGGAGAAAACATGCATAATATCCGCTTTTTACTTCTCGCGCTGGTAGGTGTTGCAGCCATCGCTTGTACAACTGAGACGATCATCACAGTCGAGAAGCAGGTGATTCAAACTGTGGAGGTCGAAAAAGAGGTAGTGCGCACGGTTGAAGTGCCGGTGGAGGTCGAAAAAGAGGTAGTTCGCACGGTTGAAGTGCCAGTGGAAGTCGAAAAAGAAGTCATACGAGAAGTCCAGGTTACTCGGACAGTGGTTGAAGTGGCTACTGCCACTCCGATCCCGACCGCGACTCCGATCCCGGTAGAGCCTTTGCAGCCTGCGCCACAACCAGGCAATGAGTACGGCGTTATCAGTGCCGCAGTATTTAACATCGCGCCCGGCGTTGGATTAGGCAGTGCGCAAGCGCCAGTAGAGGCGATGCAGTACTGGGGCGTTGGCGAAGGACTGTTCGCAGTTGATGACGACGGTCGCACAACCGGCAAACTCGCGACCAAATGGGAGTTGCAGAGCGACTTCTCATACGTAGATGTAACTTTGCGCGAGGACGTGATCTTCCACGATGGATTCGGAGGCTTCAGCGCCGATGACGTGGTGTTCACCATGAACGATGGCAATGGCCACACTAACACCACCAGCATCCATGGACAAGCTGGCGACTTTGCCGCTATATTCGCCGAGACGGAGAAGATCGACGACCATAAAGTGCGCTTCAACTTCCACGAAGGCGGTTTCGACCCGCGCTGGAACGGAAATTTCCTGAATGAACAAGCGCAAGGCACTGCATTTTTCTCAAAAGCCGCTTTAGACGCTAACGGCATCGATTGGATGCGCGAGAACATCGTCTCGACCGGACCGTTCGAAGTGAAAGAGTGGGTGCAGGACGACCGGGCAGTTCTGACTGCCGTAGACTACGAGCACTGGTTCGTCAATCCTGAAATTCAGACGCTCCGCTTCATCGAAGTCCCGGAACCGTCCACACGAGTCGCCTTCCTACGCACTGGAGAAGTAGACATCGCTACTGCAGTGCCGCTCAAGGACATCCGTCCGCTAGTAGAGAGCGGCTTCAAAGCTGAGAGCATCACTCGCTCCGGCCGGGTGCATCAAATCATCTTCTCCGGCAACTACTGGGGCGACAAACACGCCCGCACCGGCGAGCCGATCGACCGCACCGGCTCCGGCTACTGCGTTCACGACCTGCCGTGGGTAGGTTGCAACATCCCGGACAAACAGCCCGGCGATATGGAAGAAGCGCGTGAGGTGCGCTGGGCTTTGGCGAAAGCAATTGACCGCGACCTGCTGATTGAGACTATCTTGGATGGCTTCGGAGACCCTGGATCAATCGAGTATGTTGATACTACCGCTAGCTACTTCCAGGACCGATGGCTAATCCCCTACAACCCCGAAGAGGCGAAGGCTCATATGGCTAATACCGCTTGGCCTGAAGCGAACTTCGATATCGGCATCTGGACCGGCGGCGAGCTTGGCGGCTCGACCGGCACTAATGCTGAACTGAACGACGCTATCGCCGGCATGTGGAAAGCGTTATGGCCTGATATGAAGTTACAAGTATTCAAGTCGGCCTACTCGATCATTCGCCCCAGCCTCGTAGGCCGTACGAACACCATCCCCTATGGCGGTGACTGCGACGAAGGCTCCACTGCGATCCCATTCGACTGGCCGCATGGTCTAACCGAGACCACGCTGACACGCGGCGGATTCGGTTGTGGAATCGAGATCCCACGCATCGCAGAGACGTTCCAGAAGGTGTCATTGGAAGGCGATCCCGCAGAACGGATTCGCCTGAACACCGAACTGGTGGACTACCTCTACGACCAGATGATCCTGGCCGGCACGGTGCAGGTTCCGGTTCTCACGGTTTACAACCCGAACTCAATCTCGGAGTGGAAAGGAACTTCTTCAGCTTTCGCAAGTGAAAACGAGTTTGAAAACATCAAACTCAAACAGCGCTAGCGATTAGATATTGTTCACGATGCCGACTAGTTGTGGATCATGGTCGGCATCGTGAACAAGAACTGGGCGCGCATACGCGTAAGCTCGCGGATCTGTCGGCTTTCTCGATTGCGAACTGTCCCACATCCATCATCTGCTTTGGCGCACTATCGATTTCATTTTGCATCGTTTGAAATCTAATGCAGAAGTTTCTATTTCAAAGGATGCTATTCGGTTTGATGTCATTGGTGGCCGCGACCCTGATAGTATTCGTGCTGTCTCGAATGCAAGGCGATCCGTTGTTGCTGTACGCCAAACCCGGCGGTTATGGAGTCAGTCCGGAACAAATGGCGGCTCTATCTGCAAAGCTGGGGTTGGATAAGCCACTGCTGCTTCAATACTTCATTTGGCTGGGCGATGTTCTCACCGGAGATTTCGGCAAAACACTTCTAGCTGAACGAGATGTCCGCAAAGTCGTCTTTGAGAAATTGGGCGCCACCGTGCAATTGGGAGTGGCAGCCTTCATTCTGGCTACTCTGATCGGTATCCCGCTCGGCGTGCTATCAGCGATCCGGCGCGCGACGGTGTGGGATTATGCAGGGCGTACTTTTGCTTTGTTCGGCCAAGCAACGCCGGCGTTCTTCACCGGTATACTGGGGATTTTAGTGTTCGCGGTGATATTGGGATGGTTGCCACCAGGCGCGCGTCCGGTAGATGAACCGTTCTGGCCGTCTCAAGTCAAGGCGCTTATCATGCCCACCATTACTCTGGGATGGGCGCCAGCGGCCACTTATGTGAGACTCACCAGGTCGTCCATGTTAGAGATTCTCGACTCGGAATACATCAAGCTCGCGCGCGGCAAAGGGGTGGAGATGAGGAAGGTGATCTGGAAACATGCGTTCAGGAACGCGCTGATACAGCCGATCACTGTTTCAGCATTGATACTGATAGGGTTCCTTGAAGGATCTGTCATCGTAGAATCGGTGTTCGCATGGCCTGGAGTGGGACGCTTAGCAGTGGATTCGATTCACAACAACGATTTCCCATTGTTGACCGGAGTCATCTTCATGTTCGCCATCCTATACATAGCCGGAAGCTTCTTCGCCGACATCATATACACCGTCATCGATCCACGCATCCGGTACAGCTGATCCTAAGCGTTTTAGTTAACTGAATCGATGATAGGCGAAAGACCAACTAGATCTGGTATGAAGGGTGCTGTTGTCGTGGAGGAAAGCTCTCAGCCAACTGTGAAACGCGAATCGCTAGCTTCGAAAACAGTATACGTTTTACGCCGCTGGCCGCTGCTTCCTTTATTGATCGTTGCCGTGCTGGTCTTGATGGGGATCTTCGCCTCAGTGCTGGCGCCGTACGGCGAAGAAGAGCAAAACTTGCGGGGGCGCGTAGCACCGCCGATCTGGTATTCCGAATATTATGCCGAAAACGAGAAGCTCGAAGGTAGATACTTGCTGGGCGCAGACCACTTAGGACGCGACATTCTTACGCGGATCATGTACGGGGCTCGCGTCTCGCTGTCCGTCGCCGGCATTTCTCTTGTCGCCGGCGTGGTGATCGGCGCCACGGTCGGGCTTGTATCCGGCTATTATGGCAAACTGCTCGATGAAATAATGATGCGGCTCGTAGACGTTTGGAATGCACTGCCATTCCTGTTGATCGCCATTCTGACCGCGATCACGATCGGACAGAGCATTCCCGTGTTACTTGTGTTATTGGCTTTGGCGGCTTGGGCGGGTATCGTGAGGAATGTGCGCGCGGAAGTGTTGACTCTCAAGACGCGCGACTATGTGGCATATTCAAGGATAGCCGGCGCTTCCGACCTCAGGATAATGTGGCATCACCTGATGCCCGGTGTGATCAATACGATCGTGGTGCTTGCCACATTAAGAGTAGGCGGTCTGATATTAACCGAAGCCTCCCTCTCTTTTCTAGGCGCTGGCGTTCCATCCAACATCCCTACTTGGGGCAATATGGTTTCCGATAGCCGCGACTATCTCAGCACAGCATGGTGGATGGCGGTTTTTCCCGGGCTTGCGATCCTGTTGATCGTAATGTCGGTGAACTTCATCGGCGATTGGCTGCGAGACCGATGGGATCCGAAACTGCGACAGCTGTGAGACGAAACTAACTCTCATATCCATCTGTAGCCAGCATATTCCATATTACTGATTTGCCATTTTCCTTACCCTACAGCGGACGACCTAACCTCTTGCTCATCAGCCGTTAGCTAGTGAAACGATCCAACATAATCGTGGAAATGGAACAATGCCAACTGAGGCGCGTGAACAAGCTTCAGAGTCTGTCCGACAATCCGCGCGTAGTCACGGAAAGGCGAGGGGCGTCACGCAGTGGTGAAGCCTAACTGAGCGCAGACAATATCTGCTTGATAGCAGATAAGTTTCAGCTGCCGCGTCTGAATCTTAACGCTGATACAGAGATAGATAGATGCGCTATTTTCAATTTTTCCAAAGTGTGTATAGCAGGAAAAGGGTGTTAGACTGCAAGCACATAGATTGTAGCCTGATCGTGGATTTCTGGCGCTATCGTTCGGGCGATATATGAGGAGGGTTCTATAAATGCATAAGTTTCGGATGTGTTTGATCGCGTTAATTGCCGCTGGCAGCATCGCCGCGGCAGCATGTGGCACCGAAAAGATCGTCGAAGTACCGGTGGAGAAAGAAGTGATCCGCACGGTTGAAGTTCAAGTGCCGGTGGAGGTGGAAAAGGAAGTAGTGCGCACGGTTGAAGTTCAAGTGCCAGTGGAAGTTGAGAAAGAGGTAACCAGAGAGGTTGAGAAGCGCGTTGAAGTGCCGGTGGAGAAAGAGGTTGTTCAAACCGTTGTAGTAACGGCTACTGCACAAGTGACGACAATTGAGGATTCTCCCATCGCCAAAGTAGACATTGAAGGAGTATCGCGCGGTTCCGGCTCTGGAGAGAAACCTTCGGGAGTGTTGATCGCAGCTATCAGCAATTCTTACTTCATGAACTCCAGCCCGCGCTACTGTCCAGCCTGTTCAGTAACTGCACGCACCGGCTCCACGGAGACCCTTCTCGAAGCTGTACGCGCCTCGGACGGTACCGTGGCGTTAAGCCCGTTGCTCGCTGAAGACTGGACGATGTCTTCGGACGGTGTTTCATATACCGACTTCGAGCTGCGAAAAGGAGTTCAGTTCCACGGCGGATATGGAGAGATGACCGCCGAAGATGTGGCGTTCTCGTGGAACGATGCCAATCCCAAGATACAACCCGACAGCGTGCATGACACCGGCGGCGACTTGGCAAACCTGGTCAAGGCCGTCGAAGTGATAGACGATTACAAGGTGCGATTCAATTGGATCGCGTTCGGTGGGCACACATTGCTACAGTATCTCACCAACTTCCACGAGGGCATCTCAATATTCTCCAAGGCCTTCTTTGACGAGGTTGGTCCGGAGGGAATGCGGATGCGCATTATAGGCACCGGGCCATTCGAAGTAGAAGAGTGGACGCAACACAAAGGCGTCTTCTTGAGCGCGGTGGATAACCACTGGCGCAAAACTCCCTATGTGGCACAGGCGAATGTGCTTCAGGTAACAGAAGCAAGCGTAAGAAAGGCGATGCTGAAGACGGGCCAAGCGCAGATCGGAGAATTGGCGCTCACGGACTGGAAAGAGATGTTCGACGAAGGATTCTCGCAAGCGCCTGAGGGTTTCTGGGGAGACTCTTCTTATGTATATTCTGGCAACTATTGGGAAGATAAACTCGCCATCGATGGACAGCCCTTCACCAGCGACACCCCGGGCGATCTGCTCTACAAGCCTAAGCCGGACACTTCGTTGCCGTGGGTAGGCGACCCTGCAGACGAAGCTTCCATGGAGAAATCTAAGAAGGTTCGGCAAGCGATGGCCATGGCGATTGATCGCGAGAAGTTGATGACTGCCTTGACTGATGGCTTCGGTCGAGTCTCATACGCTCCTGGCTGGGATGTGAGCCATCCGTTTTACAACCAAGATTGGAACATTCCACATGATCCTGAGGCGGCAAAGGCTTTGATGGCCGAGGCGGGATATGCTGACGGTTTCAATGTTGAGTGGTGGGCTGGTCCAACAGCCGGATCCGGCGAGACGATCCAGGAAGCGATCGGCATTGAATGGCTGAGAAACCTTAATATCAACAGCACATTTGACAAGCAGAACTACTCCTCGTTCCGTCCATCTCTGGTGAATCGCACCAACACGAAGATCTTCTTCAGCGGCGGCTCCGCAGCTTCCCCGCCAACTTGGCCGCAGGATCTTCACGCTACATCCCTCGGCCGGCCAGGAGGTTACAACCGCGCGATGGAAATACCGATCTTCGCGGAGACTTACTTGAAAATGGCTAATGAATCAGACACCGAAAAGTTGCGAGAGATGGTAACTAAGATGTTTGATTGGAACCGAGATTGGATGGTGTGGGTAGGAGTGTATCAGAGTCCCGTAGCGGCGCTGTACAACCCCAGTCTCATATCCGATTGGCAGATGATACCCGAAGGAAAAGGCGTGTTAGGCCGGATGAACAGCCTAGAGTGGGTGAAACTCTCTAACTAAAAGCACTGACGCGACGGGGCCAAATTATTCTTCGGCGGTAACCGCACAAAGTCAGTCGCAACGCATAATGATGCCAGCGCGTGTGAATGGCCATGCGCTGGCATACGTGCCACACTAAAATCACTATCATGTCGGACTGTCGGGTCCAGGTTCGCCCACTTATCCGGGATGAACTTGAAGCAACCTAGCACTGTGAAACCATGCGGAACTTTGTACTGCGCAGGATATTCTTCTCGATCTTCGCATTGTTCGGCGTGACGATGATCCTGTTTATACTTTCAAGATTAGTGGGCGACCCTGTCGCGATGCTGGTTTCAGAAGGCGGTTACGGGATCTCGGAAGAGGCTCTGAACATCCAACGCGCTAAGCTCCACCTGGACAAGCCGGTCCCATTGCAGTATCTATATTGGCTGGGTGACGTCCTACGCGGTGATTTAGGACACGATCTGTCGGACGGTTTCCCAGTAACGACGAAAATCCGAGAGAAGATCCCAGCCACTCTGCAACTCGGGGTCTCGGCATGGATACTGGCAACTATAGTGGGCATTTCCCTTGGAGTAGTATCGGCCGTGAAGCGCGGCAGCTGGATTGATTATGGCGTGCGGCTCATCGCCAATCTGGGAATCACTTTGCCGGCGTTCTATGTGGGCATATTGGGGATTCTTCTCTTCGCGGTTGTTTTGGGCTGGGTTCCCGTAACTGTTCTTGGCACTATTGGAACTACCGACATCTGGGAACAGCTCAAAGCCATGATACTCCCAGTATGCACCCTGGCCTGGGGCGCGGCGGCAGGATATATGCGATTGATGCGCTCGGCGATGCTTGAAGTTTTGGACTCTGAGTATGTAATGCTCGCGCGCGCCAAAGGAGTGGATGGCAAACAGGTGATCTGGAAGCATGCTCTCAGAAATTCGTTGATCGTGCCTATAACTGTGTCGGCGCTGTTGCTCTGGAACTTCGTGACCGGCACTGTAGTTATTGAGGCCGTTTTCGCGTGGCCAGGCTTGGGCAGTCTCGCGCTAGAAGCGGTGACAAACAACAATTTGAACCTTGTAGTCGGGACTACTCTAGTGTTCGGCGGGATACTTATAATCGCCAATCTAGTCGCCGATATTTTATACGTTCTGGTAGATCCTAGAATCAGACTGGGCTGAACCATGTCATCGGCGATGATAGATCCCCGCAATAAGGGACATATTCACTCTTTCCCGGCATTGATTTGGCGCGTCCCCAACACTATCTATCTCTTATTCAAGAGATACCCGGTTATCTGGACAGCCATACTGGCTTCGTTGACGCTGATGGCGATCTTAGCCCCTGTCATCGCGATACATGATCCGATTCGCGATGCTGATTTTACTCGGGTCAGACATCCACCGGCTTGGCATGATGAAGGCTCTACCGACTTCCTGCTGGGAACCGACCAAGTAGGCCGTGACGTTTGGAGCCGAGTCCTGCACGGCGGGCGAGTCTCCCTGGTTGTCGCCGCCTTTTCGGTCATTTGCGGCATGATTGTAGGCACAGCGCTAGGTCTAGCCGCTGGCTTCATGGGTGGAATAGTAGACGAGGTAGTGATGCGATTAGTGGATGTATGGATCGCATTGCCGTTCATCATGCTTGCGCTTGTGATCAAAATCGTCTTAGGCACTTCTTTCGAAGTGATGTTCTTCGTTTTAGCATTGATCGCCTGGGTGGGATTCGTGCGCCCTATTCGCGGGGAAGTATTGTCATTGCGAGAGCGGGACTACATAAGCGCGGCTAGAGTAGCCGGAGCTTCGGGATTCAGAGTGGCCTTTCGACATATCCTGCCCGGAGTGACGAGCACCATCATCGTATTAGCCACTCTGCAAGCCGGAAGCATTGTGCTGGCCGAGTCGACGCTTTCATTTCTGGGTGTAGGTATTCCACCGCCTACGCCCACCTGGGGCAACATGATCGCAGACGGCCGCGAGTACATTGATACTGCATGGTGGATCTCGACGATGCCGGGTATCGCTATATTCCTGCTAGTGCTATCACTGAACTTCATCGGCGATTGGCTGCGAGACCGATGGGATCCGAAACTGCGACAGCTGTGAGACTGTATTATCCGCGTCTGTGCCCCTGAATATCCGATTGGCGCCAATATTTTCCAGCATAAGATACCATTTGCCGCTGGGAGAGACCTAAAGATTGTCTAGGTTGTCATCCCTTTCTCTATGCAACAGACGAACTAACTCATAAATTGTCTTCTGTTATCCAGAACCGCTCTGTTCGCTATCATGGGCTCGATGCCATGCGTGCCTTCGCCATGTCGCTGGGTATAGTATTGCACGCCTCCATGGCTTACTGGGTGGGGCTATTAGATGCGGAAGATTTTTGGCCGGCCGATGATCGTCAATCTGAATTTCTGCTTTGGGTGTTTGAGTTCATTCACACTTGGCGGATGCCGGCCTTCTTCATCCTCGCCGGATTCTTCGCCAACCTGGTAATCACTCGCCACACGATACAGCGCTTTACAAAAGATCGAATCCAGAGAATCGCCTTGCCGTTGGCCATATTCGGGCCGATAATGGCTGTTTTGCTGCCTTCCATTTGGGTATTCGGCAAGGAAGCTGTATGGATCAGTCCGTTAGATATTGGATTCCCAGAGGAATGGCTGACTCATCTCTGGTTCCTCTACTATCTGCTGATCTTGTACCTCTTGCTGCTGATCGGGCTGGGCATTGCTGCACATCTGCAACTCCTAAAGTCGATCGGCAGAATCATCGCAAAAGCCTTCTACACTCCGATCCCGGTCGCGCTGGTAATCGTCGGCTCTGCTCTTCTCTTACCCAGATGGCTCGGCGGCGAAGATAAAGCTGTTTGGCCGATCAACTGGCCCGATATGCTATACAGTCTCGTGTATTTTCTATACGGATACGGTCTCTATGCGCATCGGGGACTGATCGACAGATTCCGATCACGGAGCATCTTGATAATTCTCTTGACCGTCGGTGTTGTTGGATTTTTCATCCATATATCCACGCAAGACCTAGGTAATGACGATCCGCTCTGGCTACTGAAACTCATCGGATACAGCATGGCGACCGTCGGTTTCTCGCTCGGGTTCATAGGCTTGTTTGAACGTATGATGCCCCATCCGAGTCGGCAGATCCGATGGTTGTCCGATGCCTCATACTGGATCTACATCATGCATATGCCGGTGGTGTCATTTTTCACTTTCTATCTGATGCGTTTCGAATGGTCTCCAGAGCTCAAATTTGTCTTGGCATCATTGACAACTGCCTTGCTAGGAACCGTCAGCTATCGCTACTTAGTGAGATATACTCCACTTGGAACGATGCTGAATGGCAGGCGGATGAAACATGCAACGGTCTGATTGACCGAGCAATCACCAGTCAGCTCCGAAATCAGTCGTTGCCGATCATATGCAGGACTATGCGAAGCTGTGTCAACACTATTCGACTGCTATTGGCAGGACAATCATCCAGAAACCTCTTCGAAAGCACCGCTATCGGCATACACTCTTCGCAGTGCGGTCCTGGTCTCACAGGGTGGGACCTCAGTCTAATGGATTGGCCGAGCGTGCGAGCGTAGCCTTACAACGCGATGAACTCGCTTGCAGAATCGATTGAAACCGCGGCTATGAGTCATTCACTTCCATTCCTGGCCATCGGACACGTATCGTGGGATACCAATCCTGATGCGCAATCCGCGGATCAGTCCCAGCCCGGCGGCGCAGTTTCATTTGCCGCTATCACCGCACGACGACTAGGCATCTATCCATCGATTATCACCTCCTCTGGTGAGGAATATCCTTTTGACGAATTGATCTACGAACGTGATCATCTGATTAGGATCCCAGCCGACAAGACCACAACATTCGAGAATCGATATGATGCTGAGGGGCACCGCGAACAGCGATTGCTGAAGCGGGCATCAAAGATAAAGAAACGACACCTTCCCGAAAGCTTCCTTTATCCCAAAATGTTGCTGGTAAGTCCGCTCGCGCAGGAGCTGCCATTGAACTGTCTATCCTGGTTCAGAGCCGGAACTGCCTGTGTAGCGCCACAGGGATGGTTGAGATCATGGGACCGGCCGTTGCCGGCAAACATAAGAGTGGAATCGTCACCGCCCGGCGGTATGAACGCCGACTGGGACATCTGCGTGATCTCAGGGGATGAAGCGAATGCCGAAACTCTTGGCGAATGGTTACCGATTGCACACATATTAGTCATCACCAGAGGCGCTCTCGGCGCGCATCTATACCTGGATGGAGGGGATCGATGCGTGTCGATCCCGTCATATGCTAATCATATGGCACGTGCTGGATATGACACTACCGGCGCCGGCGATGTCTTCGCGGCGGCGATGCTGATCAATTATTCCCAGAGCGGCGATGCGATTAATGCCGCGCGCTTCGCATCTGCGTGTGCCGCGCTATCAACCAGGGATGTCAGTTGGCGAGCAGTGCCGACAACTCGTCAGATCCACAATCTGGCCAAATTAATGCCGGAGGGAGTTTGAACCCGTTATGAGATCAATTCAATTGTCAGTTTGAGACGATTCAGCTCTTCTATCAGGTACCTCATGTGAGGTGAACTATCTCAATGCCGCTCCAGCGTTCATTTAGATACTCGACAACTAGCCGACGATGGCATCTATTGGGCTGATGCTCACTACACAACAAGCAACTGTCGGCTATCAGCTCTGCAGGAATGATCTCATCGATGCGTCGCTGTTTCATCAATGCCAGAAAGCTCTCTTCGTATTTTTGCCACGCCATAGCCACTTCGCGTTCTCTCCACACTGCAACCTCTACCTCCCTCTGTTTCCGACGTTCTCGATCCAATTTCTTCTTGCGCTGACGATGCCATTTACCTATATTGTTCTTGCGCTGGTGGTATTCCTTACTTATCTCTGCCTCGCTGAGCCGCCATTCTTTAAGCATCCCTTCATCAGGCGCCAGATCTGGCCGATGAACGTATTCCATTCCACAGATATGTTTTAGAAGGTACGGCAAATCACGTCCCTGTGCAAAGCCGGCAAGCTGGGAATCACGATTCAGTCTAGCGTCAATAAGCCGCTTGGCATTGGATTCCGCCAGTAATCCGAAGAACTCTTCGGCGCTCTTTTTGGTGAACCCGATCGTGA
Source organism: Dehalococcoidia bacterium (assembly GCA_963422715.1). Classification (GTDB taxonomy): domain Bacteria; phylum Chloroflexota; class Dehalococcoidia; order Lucifugimonadales; family Lucifugimonadaceae; genus Bin127. The sequence continues at coordinate 163,063 of OY730475.1, forward strand.
AGAGCTTCAATGCTCTGCACCAATGGCAGTTAGAGTCGGTTCACGACGTTCAGCGGTAGCAGCGAAATCAACATCGACGTAGGCTATTTTCCGCACCTGTTTCTGCAGGGCGTCAGACATTGACTCATCTCTAAGCATGCTGGGCTGGAGGTCAAACCCGGCGATTCTATTGCACAGTCTATCCTGAGTTTCCAAACTGCCGTCCGGCAGGATATGCTTCACCGCCAGTGCATACTGATTCACTATTTGCTCTGCGATAAGCAGACTGCGATGACAATCTTCAGGGCTACCCTCTGAGCACATCAAAGCGATGCGGCATGATTGTGCACCACGCGCCAGACTGGCGATGCCGCGCTTGAAGCGCGCGGTTTCTGCGAGCCTCTCAAATTGAACTCGACCAGCGTGATCATAGTGGCGAGGATTATCTGAACGTGCGCCTAGCCACTGCCCTAGAAACTGATACTCAATTCCATGGGTGTGCAAATATTGAGCTATAGCATCGCGATTGAACTGGGGATTGAAGCGGCTATATGGCACCGAGCGAACGTCGGCCACTGTATCAATAGCATGACGTTCTAGAGTCTCTAGCAAGATCTCCCGGGAATGGGATGAATGCCCGATAGTGAAGATTTCTCTCTCTGCGATGTACATGAACTGCTTTAGCCGTCAATCACATGATGCCTGCAATCAGCTTGTAGCATTCAGGGTTATTAGGACCAGGACGGACAAACTTCCCGGCAAGACTGATGGCAAGATAACGCTCGCCGACCAAATAGTCTCCTAAAGGATTTGATTTGTACTGATTTTCATATTCTACATCCGTTACCCACAATGCATACTCAATGCCCCTGTATCTGAACTTTCCCCGCACGCGCACGCGAGGATTATAGTCTATCACCGACAGCGTAAGACGATCGACGCGTATCAAGCGCAAGGAATCTGTTAAGCGCCGCGCAGTTTGATAAGGGACGTAGTCGTTGATACCCCGATTAGTGCAGTGTCCGTTCTCCCAAAGCTGTTCGTCGTTGTCGCACATTCCGGGCAGCGCTTCTCGATTCAGTCGGCAGACGCGCATCCACTTCTGCTCTCGTCTTAATCGCCAGTTCTCACGCTGATGTTGATCAGGGGCGGGTTCGAGAAGATCAATTTCAACAACATCAAGTAACTTCAATTCGTCCCCGCTACGATATTTTCCCCATTCAACCGACACCGCGTCGTCTTCTTTATCGACCGGACGAATCCATCCTCGAACCTGCCCATCCATAAGTTCCTTACCGGCGATGCAGAGACCGGATTTGCGCCGAGATTTCGCTAGGCACACTATCTGCTTTACTGCCATGAAACTGTCCTTGCCATGCTGCGACACTCGTCTGATCCTACCATAAACAATAGTTGCCACATAATGATCAGACAGTGGGATAGGGCTGAACTTTCTAATGCACGTTCTCATCCAGAATCTCTATCAAATCCCGCGCCTTCTTCTCTTGTTGTCCTTTGGCGCTGATGCCCTCTTCGAACATTTGCAGACAGAACGGGCACGACACAGCGACCGTATCGCTGTCAGTCTCTAAGAAGTGGTCGGTACGAATGTGATTCACACGCGTGCCCGTTTCCTCCATCCACATGCGTCCACCGCCGGCACCGCAGCAGAATCCTTGCGATCGGCACTGCTTCATCTCTTGAAGCGAAACGCCCGGCACCGCATCTGCTATGTTTCGCGGAGACTCATAAATTCCGTTATGCCGCCCCAAGTAGCAAGAGTCGTGGTAGGTAATGTTGTTGGATGGACTTGAATCGGAGCCGATATCGGCGAAATCGAGTTTTCCTTTTGCAATCAATTGCTCAACATATTCCGTGTAGTGCAAGACTTCAATGTCCCAACTCTCATTTTCCATCTCATCAGCAACTTGGGAATACTCGTTGCGCATAGTGTTGAAGCAGTGTGGACAGGTGGTGACGATTCGCTTGATGCGATGACGTTTGAAGGTGCCGATGTTCTGTTCCGCCAACATTTGGAATAAATACTCGTTTCCCATTCGACGCGCCGGGTCTCCGCTACAGGATTCTCCGTTGCCTAAAACGGCGAAGTTCACGCCGGCTTTTTGCAATACTGATGCCATAGCCCTAGTCACATCTACACCACGCTCCACCAATGCTCCGGTGCAACCCACCCAGAAGAGTATCTCAGCCTCCGGATTCTGGACGATAGTAGGGACTCCACCGATCGCATTGAGCCAAGATTCGCGCGTGAGCGTAGTTCCACTCCACGGATGCCCTCGTTGCTCCATCGACTGCATTGCCGAGAGCACGGTTTCGGGGGCGGAGGCCTCTTCTAGCATGAGGTAGCGTCGCATATCGACGATTGAATCGATATGGCCGATTGAGACCGGGCATGCCTCGACGCAGGCCGCGCAAGTGGTGCATGACCAAAGCTCATCTTCACCAACTACGCCCTTGGCGATCGATTGAGACGGAGTACCTGGTTCGGCCCCGAGTAATTTCGCACCGATCAATTCTGGCGCGCGCTGCTCCATGTATGCCCTCAGGTCCTGTATCACTTTTCTTGGCGACAGTGGTTTGCCCGAAGCCCAAGCCGGACAGCTGTCTTGGCATCTGCCGCAGTTGGTGCAGGCATCGTAGCTCAGCAGCTGCTGCCAAGTTAGATCCGGCAAATCCCGAGCGCCGAAAGTATCAAGGGATTCGAAATCTCCCATCGGCTTCAATGCTCCGCGCGGGCGCGTGGGGCGCAGGTACATGTTCAACGGTGATACTATAATGTGCGCCAGCCTGCCGAATCCGATCGCGGCATAGGCGAATCCGGCGGCGAATATACCGGCGTGCAGCCACCATAGTAACTTATGCGCAGTGGTCATACCGTTGGCGCTCATACCCATCATCGAGAAAGCCTGGGCGAATAGCCAGCCGACCGGAGACCAGACGGCGACATCCGGGCGGTAGTGGTCAGAGAGAGGATTCAGCTCAGTGGCTCCGATACGCAATCCCTCTAACATGAAACCGGTCAGCAACAGGGCACCGAGATAAGAGAGTGCCGCGCCATCGTCTGCGAAGGTATTCAATCTTTCAGGCTTTAACACATAACGTCGCCAAACAGCCATGGCCAGTCCTATAAACGCTAGCAGCCCACCAAATACGTCCCATATGAATCCGGCTTGAACTCGATAGTTCGCGGTCGGGAAGCGCACATCTAGATACTCTTCGATATTGAACTCTACCGCTGCTACAGTGGTGGCGACGAGCAATATGACGAATCCCCAAAAGATGGCAAAATGCATTAAGCTGGAGTAGGGCTCAGAGCGCGGTTTGAACTTGCCGTGTCCTCCCAGCCCAAAAACTCCTGATCGAATGAACAATCTCAGACGATCTGAGTGCGAACCCAGTTCGTCATAACTCTTTCCCAATCTCCAGAATTGAACCCGCCGATATAACCCGTAGGCGATAAAGGCGATTGATATCGGTGCAACCAGATATACAAGAGCTCCCAGCAAGGGGTAGCCAATATTCCAGAAATCAGCGCGTCCCGCCGCCTCAGCCAATGCGAATCGATCCTCGGCTGATTGCGCACCGATGCAAGATGGAGAGTAGCATCACTCTGCGGGCTCTTCGAAGCGGCTGAGCTTGTATTCGTTGCTATTCTCAAGTAAACGTTGGATCATTCCTAGCGACACTGACTTCATGGCGAGGACTTGAACCCACTCTTTTTCAACGGACCGAGCTATTTCGGTCAATCGCATCGGATCGTTGCCATTGCGCAGCAATATTCGGAAGATCGCCTCTAGAATCGACATGTTCGGAAGGATGAAATCGTCTTGACGAGCGCAGCGTCGCACCGCGGCGTAGAGAGACTTCGTTCCACTCGCTCCCACTGGGATTGAGGGTTTAGCTTTGAATTGCTTGCAAGTTCGACAATCGCCAGACCAGCACAGCCTTCGCCAAACGCTGTGTTGGAAAGACTGTCCCGCTTTTTCGTAGGCCGATTCATCAATATAGTAGAGATGATCTTCTACTGGCTGATCATGGTCTTCAACGTTTTCCGTATCCAACACCATCGTGGTCATTCTCCTCATCAAACTCTATCGATCTGAATGTATGCATCTTTGAAAAATGTTTTTAAGGGCTCTATTACTGCCTACCAGAATAACTAGGAAGCGAGAAGCTCATCATCTGGCCAGCCAAGCATCTGAACCGTCACGGAATCACCAGCCGGAATCTCAGCCACATCATCAGGGCAGATAGCCAGACCGTTCGCAATCGCCATTGAAATCAGCGCGCCTGAACTCTGATTGCCGGTAGTCCGCGCACGATACTCTCCATTCTTTCCTCTGTACACCACTACCCGAGCGTAGACTCGCCGTCCATCACGGTTGTAAATAGGATCGTCTATCTCAGCTGTTATAACAGGTATTTCGGATGCCGACTGTCCCATCATGACGCGTATCGCCGCGCGGCCGAACTGTTCGAATGCTACGAGTGCGCTGACCGGATTGCCTGGAAGCCCGAGATGAGGCACCATACGACCATCAGTCGTCGACAGCGCGCCGAATGCCAGCGGCTTCGCCGGGCGCATCCGCACCGACCATAGCGCGATCCGGCCGCGTTGCGCAAGAACATCTTTCACCACGTCGTAATCTCCCTTGGAGACACCGGCTGAAGTAACTACCATATCGTCTTCAATCGCATCGTCCAACAGCTCGCTGAGCGATTCGGCGCTATCACGTGCTATGCCCAATAATCTCGGCTGCGCGCCGCAACGCTTCACCGCGGCCGCGATGCTGTAAGCGTTCGAGTTATAAATCTTGCCCGGAAGCCGCGCTTCGCCAGGATTTTGCAGTTCATCGCCGGTCGATACTATCGAGACTACAGGACGTCTTATCGCTTTAAGGCTAGTTAATCCCAGAGATGCCGCAACACCGATAGTCGCCGCCTTTATTTCTGATCCGCTTTCAAGAACCACTTCACCCGCGCACATGTCTTCGCCGTTTGGGCGCACGTTTTCTCCCTGCTCAGGGCCATGCCTTATCCCTATGGTAGATAGCTTACTATCGCCGCGCTTCAGACGTTCGTCCTCGTCCGTGTCCTCGAACGGCACTACGGCATCGGCGTTTATCGGCACCGGCGCGCCCGTCATGATACGAATCGCAGAGCCTGGTTGCAACGCTTTATCAGGCAGTTGGCCAGCTGCGATGCTATCGATCACTGGCAACTCCACCGTGGCCGTCGGTGATGCATCAGCTACATCCTCGCATCGGACGGCGTAACCGTCCATAGCAGAATTGGGCAACGGAGGAACATCGAAATCCGCGACTACATCTTCGGCAAGGGTCAATCCCAAAGCATCCAACAACGGGGTTGCCGCTGCAGGCAGAGGCGTAAAGTAAGACAAGATGCGCGCGCGCGCATCTTCAACGCTCAGCATTTCAGCATCGTAATGATGCCGATGCGAGCGTTCAGAATGATTATGGAGACTCGGATGTGAAGTCAATTCGACTGACCAGTAATCATTGCCTCAGCGTCGCGCCCAGTTCATTCTGCAGTTGCACGATAATCTGGGACTCTGCGCGCGCGACCATGTCAGAAGTGAGGGTTCGGGATCGCGAGTGATACACCAATCGCAAAGCTACTGACTTTTGGCCTGCGGGAACTCCGCTTCCCGCGTAAAGATCGAAGACGGCAACCGATTTTATCAATCGGTTCTGTCGACAGATATTGATTGCACTTTCAACTGGAATCGAACGTTCCATTACCAACGCCAGGTCGCGATGTGCATCAGGATATCTTGAGAACGGTTTGTAACTATCGCCGCGCTCACGGCCGTCTAGCAGCTTTTCAAGCATATTCAAGTCAATCTCAAATAGAACTGCTCCCGCAGTTTCAGGATCGAACTTAGACCAAATTTCAGGCTTTACAACCCCGAGCGATCCGATAGCAAAGCGTTTTGCGGCAAATATCTGTGCCGCAGCGCCAGGTGCATATAAAGGGTCACTGAATGGTGAAAAATCGGCATCTAGCGCGATTTTATCTAAGACATGTTCAACTGCTCCTTTAGCATCGAAAAAATCAAAGTGCACCTGGTCACCGTCCCAATGGATATTGCTTCTAGGGCCCGTAAATACACCGGTCACCATTTCAATTTCCGACGGCAATCCCATCTCATCTCGGTTGGGAATAAAAATTTTCCCTGATTCGAAGAGCGCGATCGGGGCTCGCCAAGTCCTGGTGTTGCGAGCGGCAGTCTCCAAAAGCGTGGGGCGAAGAGTGCGGCGCAACATCGAATGATCCCTGGAAATCGGGTTCTCTATAGTGATAGGCGCCGGGGTGGGAGCATCCACGCCTATCTTTTCATCTAAGCCTTTCGCTACCGCGGCATATGAAACCACCTGATGAAACCCTTGAGACACTAATGCATCAACCACTTTGCGGCGCAATTCAATCGAAGCGCTGCTCTTCAATGCCGGGATTTCTCCAGACAAGGCAGTGGCAGGCAGATCGTCATATCCGATGATACGCGCCAATTCTTCTATTAGGTCCTCGGGAATGGAGATATCCGGTCGCCAATATGGGATCTTCACTCGCCAACCGTCTGCGATGGGTTTGGTATCAAATCCCAACGCATCGAGCGTCGATTCAACGTCTTTAGAAGAGTACTCTATTCCCATCACTTGGCAGATGCGCTCTCGGCTGAGATCAACCTCTTCCTGTTCAGCAATCCGATCGTCTTTCGCGTCGATCAATCCGGCTGTGATGGAGCCGCCGGCGACTTGAGATATGATGCGGAGGCATCTTCGTATCGCTATTTCCGTCAGTCCGGTGAGCAGTCCTTTCTCAAATCTGAGCGTCGCTTCGCTGCGCAATCCCAGCATCGAAGCGGTGCGACGATTATTCTCGGCATTGAAGTTCGCAGCTTCTAGGAACACATTCACGGTTTCATCGCTGATCTCAGTGTTTTCGCCGCCCATGATTCCCGCCAGCCCTATGCCGCGAGATGGATCTGCTATCAGCAACGATTCAGAGCTTAGTTTCCGCTCCACACCGTCCAGCGTAGTCAACGTCTCGCCATCGAAGGCACGCCGAACAATCACATGATGGTCTTGCACCTTGTCGTAATCAAATGCGTGTAACGGTTGCCCGAGCTCAAACATGACGAAGTTTGTGGCATCTACCACATTGTTGATGGGACGCTCGCCGATGGCTATGAGGCGTTGCTGCAACCAATCAGGAGAAGGGGCGATTGAAACGCCGCGTATAACCGCTCCCATGTAACGCGGAGCCAGATCGTGATCAACAACTGACACCTTTGCCAGAGACGCTACATCGGTATCATCGGTTTCGTAATCCAATGGCGGCTCTATCAAGCTCTCACCAGTGAGCGCGGCCACATCGCGCGCTACTCCCACTATGCCCAGACAGTCCGGACGGTTAGGGGTGAGTTCGATGTCAAGCACAGCGTCGCAGATCAAGTCTCGGACGGGTGCCCCGACGGTCGCATCCTCGGATAAAACTAGTATCTCATCATGGTTTTCGCTGATGCCCAGCTCCTTTTCGGAACATATCATTCCCGTTGATGCTATGCCGCGGATCCTCGCTTTTCTGAGCTTTTTGGTCTTGCTCGGCTGATCGCTATAGGCATCTATCAGCTCCGCGCCAATGCCCGCGAAGGCGACTCTCTGTCCAACGGCTACGTTAGGCGCGCCACATACCGCCTCCTGCTCTCCACTGCCGTCGTTCACTCTTACTATCTGCAGACGGTCCGCATTCGGATGCGAAGATACTTCCAACACTTCGCCAACAGTCACTCGATCCAACGTCAAACTGCCGGTTCGCGTGATGGAATCGACTTCATTGCCGGCCATAGTAAGGCGATGCGCGAGTTCATCTACATCAAGCTTGATGTCGACGTATTCGCGTAGCCACGAAAGCGGAACCTGCATCTGTAATCTCTATCTAATATGCCGTATCAGAACTGGCTGAGGAAACGGAGGTCGTTGGAAAAGAAGTGACGGATATCTTCAATGTCGTAGCGTAACATTGCGATTCGCTCCGGGCCCATGCCGAATGCGAATCCCGTGTAGCGCGAAGTGTCGTATCCTACGCCTTCTAGAACTTTAGGATGCACCATTCCGGCGCCCATGATCTCCACCCATTTGCCCTTCCAATCAACTGATACATCTACGCCAGGCTCTACAAATGGGAAGTAATCGCAACGAAATCGAAGCTTCCGTCTCTGGCCAAAGATTCGTCTCGCGAACTCATAGAGCGTCCCCTTTAAGTCCGACATAGTTACACCCTCATCTACTGCCAATCCCTCTATCTGATGAAACTGCCATTCATGCGTAGTATCAGTGGCTTCCCGCCGAAAACAGAGCCCGGGCGACACGATTCGCACCGGCGGTTCCTGCGTCTCCATAGTGCGGATCTGCATCGGGGATGTCTGCGTCCGGAGCAGAACTCGATTCTGCGGCGAGCGGTCGATCCAAAGCGTGTCTTGCAGATCTCGCGCCGGATGATAGGCAGGCACGTTGAGCATATCGAAGTTGTACTTTTCAAACTCCACCGACGGCCCTTCAACGGTCTGGAATCCCATCTCGTTAAAAGCTTGAAGTATCTCTCGCATCATGGCCTCAGAAGGATGCAACCCTCCCAGCCGTATACGGCGTCCCGGAAGAGTAACGTCGATGGCATCAATATCTTTGGCCGACGGCATCGACTCCTCGCCGATGCGCTTCCGGGCATCAGCGAACGCTTGAGTCAGAGTGGATTTAAGCTGATTGAGTCTAGCTCCCGCTACACGGCGCTGTTCCGGGTGCAGCTTAGCCAGGGAGCGCATCTGATCCGAAAGCGCGCCGCGCCTTCCCAGATATCCGATCCGCCAACGCTCTAATTCCGTTTCAGTCCCAGCCGCGGCCAGCGCAGAAAGCGATATTCGCTCCAGCTCGCGCGCACTTTCTAATGTGTCGTCTCGATTCAAATCCGGCCGACAGTTCCAGTTATCAAGTATGGATTCGCCCTGATACTAAGGCGGACATCTATCACCAAAGTATAATCCGCATTGGCACGATGCCTAAACATCACTTCTACCATCAGGCGAATCACTTTATCATGACTTCCACAATACGATACCAAAAGGTGCTGGTAAGCGGGATGAGCGGACTTATTGGCGGCATCGTCGGCCGAGACCTGGCGCGGCGCGGATATGAAGTGTCGGCATTGAATCGGCAATCCGTGCCGGGATTTAAGACCACTTGTGCTGACATCACCGATCTGGAAGCCATCCGGCCGGCATTTGAAAATATCGATGCCGTAGTACATATGGCAGCATATCTGGGGCCATCTCACGATAAACAGATTGAAGTCAACATCAAAGGAACCTACAACATCTATGAAGCCGCGAAAGAGTCCGGAGTGAAGCGATTCGTGTTCGGCAGTTCAGGAGCTACGCAGAAGCAGTACGAAACCGATGAGTCGTTCAAAGCCATGGTAGAGGCACGATACGACGATATCCCAGAGCCCTCTCCGCTCATATATCACCATTCAGCTCCACGCCCCGGCGATATCTATGGCGTGGCTAAGCTCGCAGGAGAGAATCTCGGGCGATACTACGCCGAGCTACATGACATGTCCGTCATCTGCATCCGATTAGGGAGAGTAACCGCAGAAGATCGTCCCGATGGCCCGCGTAACGCGGCAGTGCATCTCAGCCACCGCGATGCGGCTCAGATCGTGTGGCGGTGCCTGGAAGCCCGGGCAAACATCTCGTTCGGCATCGTTTACGGCGTATCCGACAATCGAACTCGATTCCGCGACCTTGAGCATACGCAGAGATTAGTCGGATACCAGCCCTTAGACGGCGTCGACTGGGAGACGGTGCGAACCGAGCAGTGATTTGTATCGTGCGGTTCCGCCTCAGCTTCTGCTACTGTCCACGCTTAAGCGTAATGCGCCGCAAAGTGGGACCAGTATCAATAACGGAGATCAAGCGGCTAAGGCGTATTCAACACTCTCGCGCATGGCCATGAGTGTGTAGTCGATATCTTCTGAAGATATTCCGTAGTGGGTCACCATCCGCATGACCGGATCGCCCGGGCTGACCGATATGCCGCGCTCGCGCATCCGAGCTGATATCGCGCGCCCTGATCCCGGCGGTACATTGAAGTATACGATGTTGGTCTTCACTCGGTCGGGGTTTAGCCTCAATGCCTCAATCTCAGCTAATCCGAAAGCCAGCTTGCTCGCGTTATCGTGGTCCTCTGCCAATCTTTCGATCATATGGTCGAGAGCATAGATCCCGGCCGCGGCCACTACTCCCACTTGCCGCATGCCTGCACCCAGCATCTTGCGCCATCGCCTTGCACGGTCGATGAAATCAGAATCGCCAACTACCACACTGCCGATCGGGCATGACAATCCTTTAGATAGGCAAAAAGTCGCAGAATCGACCGGTTCTATCAGCTCCGAGGCATCTACCCCCAGGCTTATGGCAGCGTTGAACAGCCTTGCTCCATCCACATGCACCAACATTCCTCCTTCACGGGCCGCGTCGGCCATGGCGCGCACCTGTTGCTGATTCAGCGGCTGCCCGTTGCTATGGTTATGTGTGTTCTCTATGCACAGCAAGCGCGTAGGCGGAACATGATAATCGTCCGGATTAGTTGCCGCGCGGATATCGTCTGGTTCCAGAAATCCGATCTCATTCGTCTTGATGGGAAAGAGAAACAGACTGCCCAGAACACTCGCGCCACCGGCTTCATTGCGAAAGATGTGAGATTGATCACCCACTACCACCTCTTCGCCACGCTGAGCGTGAGCAAGCATAGACACAAGGTTGCCCTGAGTGCCCGACGTCACGAATAGGCCCTCTTCTTTGCCTAGCATCGCCGCAGCCTTCTCTTCCAAAGCATTCACGGTCGGGTCGTCACGATAAACGTCATCGCCCAGCTCGGCTTCATAGATCGCCCTCCGCATCTCTGGAGAGGGCTGGGTCACAGTGTCGCTGCGAAGATCGACGCGCACTTCCATGGTTCTAGATGCTCCTGTGGAATTGATTGAGTTTCATATCGTTACATCATATCTACAAAGAGATTCGGCAACACACATATACTCATAAATACCCATAAACGCGCAATTGTCCATCAATATCTGTTGACCGTCGAATCATTACCATGAGCGAAGCATCTAACCCGGTGACAACTCCGGCGCTTGAACCAGCTTCAACAGCGGCGAGAAGAACGCCGGACGGACACCTAGACTTCTGGCTGAGACACAGTTGGCTGCTCTGGGCGCTGGGCAGCGTCGTTTTCATTCTCGACCAATCCAGCAAGTGGGGCATCACGCAGTGGCTAGCCTGGCGCGAGTCGTGGCCTGCCCACGGCTTTTTCCGCTTTACTCACACCGGCAACACCGGCACCGCTTTCAGCCTGTTTCAAGGCAATAGCGACGTACTGGCAGTAGTGGCTCTATTGGCGGTAGCTTTGTTGCTATGGGTTTATTGGTCTACTGGTGGAAATTCGCTCATTGTGCGTATCGCGCTCGGACTCCAACTCGGAGGCGCAATCGGGAATCTTGCCGACCGCATCAGGCTCGGCTACGTCACTGACTTTATAGATGTCGGGCCCTGGCCGATCTTCAACGTGGCTGATTCCGCGATCTCAGTTGGCATGGCGGTGATGATCTGGTACTTCTTCTTCATGTACAAAGAAGAGAGCCAAAACTCTTTCTCTTCTGCGCCGGCATCAGCAGAGGCTATGCCGGCCAGTAGTATCGGATGCAGAAGATGCGCTGATACGATTCGATACGGCACTGTCAATGATCCACCGATCGGCGACGATTCAGGTTGATCGCTCCAACCGAATCACCCTCTTCAAACATCCGCGCGGCAGTAGTGCACTCGGATGAGCACGTCATCGTGGTCGACAAGCCGCCGGGCATCGCAGTGCATCCGGGAGCCGGAAGAAGCATAGATACTTTGGTAGACGCTCTCCTAGAAATCTTTCCGGAGATAGCGGAAATTGAAGAAACCGAGCGTCCCGGCATCGTTCACCGGCTAGATATCGATACCTCTGGGCTCATGGTAGTGGCGCGCACGGCATTAGCTGCAGAACATCTTTCACGAGAGATCAAATCGCGTTCTGTAGAGCGGCGCTACACTGCCCTAGTTAAAGGTGGTCCGCATCCACAGCTCGGCATCATAGATGCACCCATAGGCAGAGACCCACGCAATCGCAGGCGACAAGCAGTAGCTTCAGATGGACGGGCGGCACGCACCAGATACCGCGTCATAGAGACGATCACACGCGGTTCTAAAGATACTCTTTCATTGCTAGAGATAAAGCTTGAAACTGGGCGCACTCATCAGATACGAGTCCATATGTACGCCATCGGGCATCCCATCATGGGAGATCGAACCTATGGACGCGACAATTCGATGGAGGGGTTGAAAAGACAATTCCTCCATGCCCATCAGATCGCATTCAGTCATCCCGTCACTTCAGAACGTCACATTTATCGCTCTGATCTGCCCCACGACCTAGCGATAGCATTAGATACGAGGCGAAAATAGTAGAAGCAAATCAATTCATACCGATCTCCTAACTCCCATATGAACATATCTGATAAGACTCCTGCAAGAGTGCGATTCGCGCCTAGTCCAACCGGTCAGATGCACATAGGAGGGCTTAGAACCGCGCTCTACGATTGGCTTTTGGCACGTAAAAGCGGCGGCCAGTTCATACTGCGCATCGAAGATACCGATCAGACGCGATACCAAGAAGCAGCTGAGCAACATATCAAAGCTTCTCTCCAATGGCTCGGCCTGGATTGGGATGAAGGGCCAGACATCGGCGGCCCGTACGCACCTTATGTCCAATCGCAGCGATTAGAGCATTATTCCGCCGCCGCTAGACAGCTGATAGAGACCGGTGCGGCGTACGAAGACGATACGCAGCCGAAGGAACTAGAAGCGTTACGGCAACGCCAGCACGCCGCCGGACAACCGCCAGGATATGACAATAGGGGACGACATCGCACTCCTGATCAGATCCAAGAATCTAAAGACAAGGGACTAGATGTAGTTGTAAGGCTCAGAATTCCGGACCGCGGCAAGATGGAAATCCATGACGAAGTTCGGGGGAAAATCACTTTCGATCTGTCGTTGCTACAAGATTTCGTGATCCTTAAATCAGACGGATTCCCCACTTATCACTTGGCGCATGTAGTTGATGATTACCACATGAAGATAACCCACGTTATAAGAGGCGAAGAGTGGATATCCAGCATTCCGCGCCACGTTTTGATACATCAGGGATTGGGCATACCATTGCCGAAGTACGTTCACGTGCCTTTGATATTGGGTGCCGACCGAGGCAAGCTTAGCAAGCGACACGGCGCACAATCTGCGCTCGAGTATCGTGATGCGGGATACACCAGTGACGCTCTGCTCAATTACCTGGCGCTCCTCGGATGGTCTGCCGGCGATGACCGCGAGATCATGCAGCGAGACGAGATCGTGCAGCGATTCGACATCGGACGCATCTTGCAGCATCCCGCCATCTTCAACTCCGAAAAGCTGGAATGGATGAACGGATCATACATCCGAAGCTTGGACCACGAAGCACTGACGGAGTTGCTAGTTCCTTTTCTTGAAGCACCCTATTCAGCAGGCGGATTGCCCGACTCGGTGAAGCGTCCAATCGACCGCTGCCTCATTATGAAACTTGCGCCCGTGCTGCGAGATCGCATTAAGTTGCTCACAGAGATAACCGAACTAGTAGATTTCCTGTTTGTCGACCGAATAGATCCAAATCCGGCCCAGATGATCGGCCGCCGCATGGATGAGCAAATGGTTGTCAAGGCTCTTGAGATGAGCATTCAAGGATGTGCTCAGTTCGAGCCTTTTTCGGCTCCCGTCTTAGACCGAGAACTGCGCTTGCTTGCCAGCGACTCAGGGATGAAGGCCGGGCAGTTCTTCACTCCGATCCGAGTGGCAGTAACTGCGAAACGCGTCGCACCGCCGTTATTCGAGACTCTAGAAGCGCTGGGAAGAGAGAAAACCATCGAGCGTTTGCAAAAAGGCTGCGAAATATTCTCAAGCTACCTCTCTAACCAGAAAGAATGAGCGTGCGGAGCGATGATTGCCGCGTGATTCAGATGCAAATGCATCGCTGTTATCTGATCTCGATCTTCAAACACCAAGAACGACAGTGTAATCTCCAAGCTTACGCGCCGTCGGTTCAGCGTTGCCTGCAGTAGCTAGCGATCAGAACGGAAGCTGCACCAATTCACCAGTAGCGATGGATTGAGACACTGCATCTGTGAACTGCATGTACTTCACTCCGTCGGTGAAGCTAGTGTGAGTAACCGGTTCTACCCCTCTGATGGCGTTGATGAACTCTTCTTCCACTCGCCATCCGCCTCGCTTCTCTTCTGAGACCTTTATCTCCGATAGAGCATTGTCGCCTCGGCGCGCGAAAAGCAACCTGAAGCTAGGCTTCCCCGGATCTGTGAACTCTGTAGACTGCACGCGTATCACGCCATCCGTGCCGTAGATCGACAATTCAAGTTCGGGCGCGAAAGCGGACACCGTTGTGAGCGTGAAGCTCAACGAACCGCCACATTCCATACTGCATATCACCTCCAGATGATCCGGTATGGATATGGCTCTCCGCCGTCCTTCCGCATCCAGTCGATGCTTAACTACGGTATTCCCCAGTGCCTGCACCGTGAAAGCCGGGCCGAACCAGCGCATCATAGCCTCGTACCAGATGCCCATCGTCATGATGTTGTTCCCGGATAGATCACGGTCGTGCCGCCAATGGAACGGAAGAGACGGATTCGGAAAGTCGCTTCCGTTGGCAACTTGCAAGCGCACACTGACCAGATCGCCTATCTGTCCCTCTGAAATCATCTCGATGAGGGTCTGATCGATCTCGAGCGTGTGTGGCGCGGGCACGATTTGGGCAATGAGATGCGGAGTGTTTTGGGATGCTTCAAGCATTTCCTGAGCTTCATCAGAGTTCATCGCCATGCGCGCCTCCACCAGAACATGCTTATCGTTTTCAAGCGAAGCGATGGTCAGCGGAGCATGCATGTATGGCCAGGTGCCGATGCATACGGCATCAATGTCATCGTCTTCCAGAAGTTCCAGCCAATCTTCATACACCTCAGATATCCCAAATTCATCCGCTACCCGCCGCGAAGATTCCAAGCTCCGATTTACGACTCCCTTTACCTCCACTCCCGGTTGCGCTTGCAAGCCGGGTATATGTTTCGTACGAGTGTTAGCGCCTGCGCCGATGATGCCCACAGTGATATTGTCTGACTCCGTAGTCATGATGATCTCCTAACAAGTCTCGGATTAAATCCAACCGCGATGAAGCTGTCATTACATTAAGGTTAGTTTAGAGTATCTAAATGTAGGCGCGTAGGTTGAAACCGCCGATCCTTCAGCAATAATCTATATGTCCCCCAACCTTCCGAACCTAGCCAATCAAGTGCATCTGATTGACAAAGGAGTAAAGATCGAGTGGTCTGATGGGCGAACGTTCGTATATCCCTATCGCTATCTTCGTCTGCAATGCTCTTGCGCCGCTTGCGTTGAAGAGATGACCGGACGCGCTATCTTGAATGTGGCGGCAGTGCCGGATGACGTGATCGCCGTGGACTTCATCGAGGTAGGGAGATATGCGTTACAGTTCCTATGGACTGACGGGCACTCAACGGGCATCTACCCCTTCCGAATGCTGCTGAGGCTTGCCGAAGAGGACGATGCAGTGATTCACGAGTAACAAAACTTGTGCCAAAGATTAGCGTCAGCATCACAAAATATCGGTTCGGATCACTGTCTTAATACTGCATCCAGCGATGCATATCTCCTATTTCGTCAGTCTCTTCACTCGATTCCCAGCATCCTCTTAACTGTACCCACCACATCATCCGGCTGAGGCATGAATGCCGTTTCAAGCCCTTTGTTGTAAGGAACCGGAGTATGCGGGCCGGTGACTCTCTTCACGGGCGCGTCTAGATAGTCGAAAGCTTTATCGGCGATGATGGCGGCAAATTCCGATGCCATGCTTGCCCGAGGCGTATCCTCATCCACTATTACCACCCGATTCGTCTTCGAAACCGATTCGAGGATGATGTCTTCGTCGAACGGAGACAGGCTGAGCATGTCTACCACCTCGGCGCTGATGCCCTCTTCATGCAAAGCGTCCGCCGCCTGTTTGCACACGACTGAGGTGTATGACATGCCGATAAGCGTAACATCTTCGCCATGCCGCAGATATCGCCCTTTCCCTAAAGGCAACACGAACGGCTCTTCAGGCGCGAATCCCTCCATATTGATCAGTTTCTTGTCATTGACCAGAAAAACCGGATCGTCGTCTCGGATGGCAGCTGCTAAAAGGCCGCGCACGGTGTAAGGATCTGAAGGCACTGCAACTTTCAATCCCGGAATATGAGCCAACATCGAGTAGAAACTTTCGGAATGCTGAGCGGCATGCCCGGTGCCACCGCCAGAGCGTGCGAAAAGAGTCAACGGCACTTTGGTCTGTCCGCCGAACATATAGCGTGACTTCGCGGCATTGGACAGTAGTTGGTCGTAGGCCACGGTCACGAAATCGAAATACATCAAGTCGACTACCGGCCTCAATCCCGTCAACGCTGCGCCCACCGCTGCGCCGACGAAGCCGGCTTCAGAGATCGGCGCGTCGCGGATGCGCTCGGGACCGAAATCTTGAACCAATCCCTTAGTCGCCGCGAAGGGACCGCCCCACGCATCTAGCGGCTCTTTAGTCTCACGATCAAAGCCTCCCGAGATGTCTTCGCCCATTATGAACACGTCCGGATCGCGATTCAGCTCGTCGCGCAAGGTCTGGTTGAAAGCATCCCGGTATCTAACTACAGATCCCGGAACGTCATAGCCCGGGCCGATCTGCGGCACTTCGAGATCGTTCAGCAAGTGCTTCGGGTCAATTGCTTGAGTGATGGTCATCTCTTGATTGCCTTTCGTCGATTCGCTTCCTTATCGCAGACCCTGAACCGGATTTGAGTATTCGACATAAACATCAGAGTAGAGCTCTTCGATGGGCGGCATGGGGCTATTCAGGGCGAACTCCACCGCCTCTTGCATCTCAGTCTCGATCATATCGCGCACTCCACACAGTTCATCTTCATTCATATGCTGTTGGGAGATGACCACTTGCTCGAAGCGTCTTATGCAGTCGCGTTCGCGATACTCCTCCTCTTCGTCCGATCGGCGATACTTCTTGGGATCGTCGGCGTGGAAATGTCCATGATATCGATAGGTCCGCAGTTCCAGCAGCGTTGGACCTTCACCAGCACGAGCGCGCTGCACGGCTTCGGCGGCCGCTTCATAAACCGCGAATACATCCATGCCATCTACTTGCACCCCGGGAATGCCATAAGAATCGGCACGCGCAGATATATCATCCGTCGATACCGCATACCATGCTGGCGTGGCTTCAGCATACTGGTTGTTCTCGCAGGCGAAAATGACCGGAAGGTCCCATATCGCTGCCAGGTTCATAGATTCGTGCACTATGCCCTGGCTGGTCGCGCCATCGCCGAAAAATGCTACTCCGATCGAATCAGATTCGGCGCCGCGATACTTGGCGGTCAGAGCGGCCCCTACCGCCAAAGGAACGCTGGCACCCACGATGGCATTAGCGCCTAGCATGCCTTTCGAGAAATCGGCGATATGCATACTACCGCCCTTGCCCTTGCACTGCCCTGTGTAGCGTCCCATGATCTCCGCCATCATAGCTTTTGTATCAAGCCCTTTAGCGATGCAATGCCCATGTCCGCGATGCGTGGATCCGATCCAATCACGCTCCGTGAGATGAGCGCAAATGCCGGTCGGAACCGCCTCTTGACCATCTGACGGATGGGTGACTCCCATCGCGTTTCCGCGGAAGGTTTGCTCCAGCATCGTCTCTTCGAAGCGGCGAATGCGATACATCGTCTCATACATCCAACGCAGCTTCTGTTTAGTCATTCGCATTTCTCGTGCCCCAGCGTCTCATTCGCGCAGTCTTAACAGAATATTGGTCGGGAACTGTGAACACATCACATCGTTCAGTCCCTCAGCATTGATGTTAGCAAGAATAAAAGTATATTTGCTGTGCATGATGTTGCAGATAGCATCGCAATACTGTTGGCTATGCGTCGCATTCTCTATAATTAAGCCGCAAGGAGATACTTTCGCACCTCAGTCTCTGGGGATAGCGTTCTCGAAGCCGAACCATGCCGCAAGTTTGGATAGATATTGAAGATAACGCCAACTGCGGCTACTTTCCCATGTTGATCTTTGAGTTGCGTGGAAACGAAAGGTCGGCCTCCAGTGTAGTTGTGGGAAGCGTTTCCGGCGCTGAAGGTCCGCATGAGATAGTCGGCTGGAATGACGGTGCGCCCGATGAAGCGCGCGTCGCGCGGGTGGCCGATTCCGGCGCCGGAGAATCGATCATCGTCTACGGCGGGAATCACGGCATTAGGCTACGGCCGCTTCATTCATCGGATGATTGGGAAATTGGTGCGCAAGATCAGTTCGGAGAGCCATACATCATGTTAGCGACTGGGGCCGAAGTTCGGTTCTGGGACTGAACATTTTCCAGTGATGCTGTTTCTCCGTGATGCATCCCGGCTCGGCTGCTGTTCGTTTCTGATGAGCTAGGTGTTGCCTGTGGTAGCATTCTTCATCAAACTTCTTGTCGCATAACGCTTCTAGCGATGAAGGTCGAATCTTTTCTTGGTGTATGAATGGTGCCTGAACTAGATCAATCGCAATTGGCATTTTGCCGTTCTAGGGATGAAAACATCCGCTTGCTGGCGCCGGCCGGATGCGGCAAGACCGCTTCGCTGTTGTATCGGTGTCTTGAGATCGCGCGGAATGCTAGGAGCAGACCAAGATTCCTCATCATTACCTTTACTAGATCAGCCGTAGCAGAGTTGACAGAGCGATTGATCAACGACCGTCACTTTGCGGGTTTGAGTGAACGAACCACCGTCAACACTTTGAATGCCTATGGTTATCGCCGTATTCGTGATAAAGTGCGCAGCAATAAGTTGCTCACATCAAAAAATGATTACCATTTCGCCATGCTTAATCAGTTGCGTCCAGTATGGCAGGGAAATTCATACATTGAGCCTGTGGTGACAAAACGGGGCAACAATGCCAGGCGGCTGATGGAAGTCATGGACAACTTGAAATCCATGGGATTCGATCACACAGAAGACACTAATCTCAGACTTTTCAGGAAGCGACTTAGCGATTTATCGGAACAAGGTCTGTCGTGGCGAATCGACGAGCAGTTTGAAATCCTAACTCGAATCGGGGTGTTGGAATCTCCGAAAAAAGGAGAGCAGGAGGGTCCGGCGACCAGTCATAGGCAATTTTATGATCGCTTCTTCACTTTCTGGCGAAAGGCTGTTCAAAATCTCCTTGAACAGTCAACCTTCACCTTTGAAGATCAAAAATACTGGACTTATCTAGAGCTGAAATCTCCCGGGCCAGACGGCAAACGAAGGTCCTACATTACTGGCGCCGCTAGGTACAGCCATGTGCTGGTCGACGAGTTTCAGGATATAAATCCTTTAGACCTTTTGCTGATCAAAGCCATTGCGGACAGAAACCGGGCCAAGATGACGATCAGGCGATATTCGAGTGGCGCGGCGCGTCACCCGAATACATATTGCATCCCGATCACTATTTCGAGACACCGTTCAAAGACTACTTGCTGCAAATCAACTATCGATCTCCTAAAAACATAGTTGAACTTTCACAGCGGCTCATCTCGCACAACGAAAATCGAGTCGCTAAGCGAGTCAGCGCCGTGGAGAATGCCAGGGATGCCATAATCAAAGTCAAAAAGACAGTGGGTATCAACGAGCGGCTGAAACTGGTCACGGAGATCGTGCGTAGCAGCGACCCTGGGAAGGTAGCAGTAATTGGTCATTTTCGCCGCCAGCTGATTCCATACCAGATCTACTACGCTTCCGATGGCGCGCCCTTCAAAATCGCGACGGATTTGGACATCTTTGACAGCAAGGCATTTGATGACCTAATCAGATTGTTAGAGATTTGGGCGCGATCTGGTGAGAGCCGGAGAACATATCAAGTTACGGATGATGCAATAGAAATCTGTAACCTCATCAAATGGTATCCGCTCAATAAAAAGGACCGTCGGGTCTTATCGACTCATTTGCGCCGATCATCAACAAGAACCACTGTGGAAGCGGTTGTCGAAATTGCAGATTATCATGGGCCGAAACTTAGGGGCAAAACCCATCAAGCACTGCATGCAATTGCAAATGAGTTTGTAAAGGCGAAGCGATTGCCCGATGCGATCAGAATCATTGATGACAAATTTACGGGGCTGCACTTCGATCAGGAAAAGGCCGAGGAAGATCCTTGGTACACGGATCCACCGCTTAAACAGCTAGCCGACATCTCGGAGAACGAGAACCTCAATCCTTATGATCTGATCGAAAGAATCGAAAATACTAAAGAGCAAATTCAAGAGTACCGCAGTTTCGAAGAAGACATTGGCAACGTGGGTGTCGGCGGTATCATGGAGAGACCTCTTCATCTCATGACCGCTACTCGAGCTAAGGGCAAGGAATTTGACACGGTCATTATTTTAGATGCCGTCGATGGGATCTGGCCTTATCGACGAACTGGCGACTCGCGGGAAATCGAAGCTGAACGGCGACTGTTCTATGTGGCATTTACGCGGGCGAGAGAGAAAGTTGTCTTGCTGACTCAGAATAATGCCCCGCTCAGCCCGTTCATCCATGAACTGGGGCTAGATATTGATTAGCGCGGCATTTCAAAAGTGAATAGCGTATCCGCGGGATTCGCTGGCCGTCTTTTTAGCGACGGGCGGGCGTTAATTGCGCGAACGGGTTGATTCTTCCAAAAATTAGAATATTGCTCAGGTCCCTTTTCACCTCGCCCCGCGAACGACGGCTATGGATCTGGACTCTCATCGCCCTTATCGCGATCTACTCGACTATAGGCTTCGCGTCATCGCTGCTGGCATCGTTGCGCGACTGGGAACTGCTCGATACGCTTTTCTTCCTCGGCGCGCTGCTCATCGGCGCGGTAATCTTGACGCGCGGCTTTCAGATCCGTCCGCATGGAGTGGAGATCGTAATAGCGCTAGGGATAGCCGCCGTTTACTTCTTGGCTCTAGTGCGAACGGTGAGCCCGGCTGAGCGCACCCACCTGATCGAGTACAGCATTGTCGCCGTCTTACTATATGAAGCGCTCATCGAGCGTTCAAGGCAAGGCGGTCGCGTTTATCGACCGGCGCTGATCGCAATTGTAGCGACTGCGCTTGCTGGGACTCTCGATGAATGCATTCAGGCGCTTCTGCCGAACCGTTTCTTTGATTTTCGCGACATTATGTTCAACTCGCTGGCCGGCGTCATGGCGGTTGCCGCAGTGACGGCAATGGACTGGTCGCGACGGACCTACTGCAGACAAGCCTGGATGATAAGAATAGAAACTGCACTGCGCAGTTGGCTATCCGGCGTGAAGCGGCGCTGAACTGAAATCTCAAATCGCAATTTGACTGTGCCCGCCCAAACTCTTCTCAACAACCTTCACGATGATAGTTGACACTTATGCAACGTCATAAATAAGATAGATTATTGTGCGTTGGCAAATAGGTGATGGTTATTCGCATGATAATCACATGCCAGCGCACAGCCTTGTAACCTTATCGGTGCTATTGATAAGAGCCAAAAACAGAGACTGAATGGACCCTCAACCTCTATCCCCATCTGAATGGGCTGAAGTCGGGACGGCACTGAAGTCCCTATGGGCGGCCTTGGGTTTGGCTTTTGTAGCTGGCTTTTCCCTCCTCACTGCACACGCCGTTATCACATCTCTCGTCGACACTCACACGATCTCGTCCGGTTGGTCCAGGTTACGTCCGGTTCTCTATGCCATCGGCATCGCGGCTGTGGTCGGGGTGCTGGCATGCATCTTTTTAGCGATCCAGAATTTAAGATGGCTAGATGTCTTCTATTCTCGATATTGGCAGTGAAATGTTGCTAATAGCTGTGATGCATAAGACGCGATTCTCCAACTGCACGCTGGTGCCAGAGAAGGTTCAAATTGTCGTCTCTGGTTGAATTTATGAAAGAGAAGCACCGTACCACTCCGTTATGGCTGAAGGTGCTGATCCCGCTTATCGCGGCTGGGGGATTCGGCGTTATAGCAATATTCGGTGCGGTGCTGGCATTTACTATCACGGCTTGGTGGGGACAGCCAGTGCCGGTGTTCGGGTTTGAGCAGACTTTTGAGCAGCCGATCCCATTTCCACACACTATCCACGCCGGCACCGGCATGTACACGAACTCTTCAGGCGACCAAATTCAAGGTTTAGGCATGGACTGCACTTTTTGCCATCGCACAGTTGCAAAGCAATCCAACGCTGGAGTGCCATCCGTGAAGCTATGCTCGTACTGCCACCAAGTTATCGGCAGAGAAGAAAGCGAACCCTTGACCGCGGTTCGGACCGCGGCTGGCGTGATCGGCGATAACCCGCATCCTATCGACTGGAAACGAGTGCATAGGCTTCCCGATCACGTTCGTTTCGTTCACGAGCCACACATCAGATATCTAACTGCGCATCCCGAAGCGGTTGCGAACTCCACTAGCGGTGTCAATATAGGCCCTGCAGCGGTATGCTCAACCTGCCACGGCGACGTGGCGGCGATGGAACAGGTGGAGCAGGTGGAGCCGCTTAAGATGGGCCAGTGCGTAAACTGTCACCGCGACAACAATGCTCCGACCGACTGCGCCGCATGCCACCACTGATCGAGAAGCAAACACACTGAAATTCGGGTTGAAACAGATCACATGAAGCTAAATCGAAGAGAGTTCCTAGCTTTAGGCGTTAAAGCCACTGCCGGCAGCGTTATCTTCGCGGCCTGCGGGTTACCAGAACGAGAACTCGTCGTTCAAAGCCCTATCGACATGCCCGAAGACTTGGTGCGAGGCGAAGACGCTTGGTATGCTACGACCTGGCCAGACATGCCCGGGGGCGATGGTCTGCTGGTGCGCGTCATGGAAGGGCGAGCAAAGAAGATCGCCGGCAATCCAGACCATCCTGTCAATCTCGGCAAGGCAAGCGCACGGCATGACGCCGCCATTCAGCTCACATATCATCCCGATCGCATCCGAGAGCCGCTCCACCGAGTCAGTAAGAGCGGCGAGTATGACTCCATCTCTTGGGGGAGAGCCGAGCGCATACTGCAAGATGCCGTCGAGGCCGGCACGGGCAACATGGCAGTAGTTACCAATCCGCTGAACGGACATTCGGGGTGGGTGGCATCCAGCTTTGCCGCCCTTTTAGGCGGCCGGCACCTTACTTTCGACCCTGTTGAGCAGGGCGCATTGCAGAACGCGATGCGATTTCTATACGATCAAGAGCAACTGCCCCATCTAGACCTCAAGTCCGCCAAAACTATCCTCTCTGTCGGGGCGGACTGGCTGAGCACTTGGCAATCATCCGTCGGCTACTCGGTGCAATACGGACAGTTCCGTTCCAGCCACGACCGCGGATACTTCATTCACGCTGAGCCGAGAATGTCGATGACTGCGGCAAACGCCGACTTGTGGCTTCCAGTGATGCCCGGATACGAGGGGCACTTGGCGATGAGCATAGCCAGCGTCATCGTATCCGAGCGACTGGTCTCATCGGCCGAGATCAGTCGCTTCTTCAGCAAAATCCCTCAGCCCGCTCTTGTCGGTTTCATTCCCGAGGATGTAGAAGAGCGCATCGGAGTATCGGCCGATAAGATTCGCCAAGCGGCGCGCAAGTTCGCGGAAAACCGCCCGAGCATCGCATTCGCGGGAGGCAGCGCCGGGGGGCACGCCAACGGATCCTTCAACATCGCAGCCGTCTATGCCTTGAACACCCTGGTAAGCGCGATCGGCGCAGAAGGCGGAGTGCACTACAACCCCACCACCGCTTTGCAAGGCATAGAGCCCAAATCGAACGGCGCATCGTTCAGCGATTGGGAAGTTGAGCTGGCCCATTGGCGCGCGCAGAACGTGGAAACTGTGATAATCCGAGGCGCTGATATAGTGCATGGATTGCCTGATTCAGTGGGTGCGCGCGGCGCGATGGATAACGTCCCCACAGTCATCGGATTCGGCACAGTTATGAACGACACGCTGGCGAATTGCGACTTGATACTCCCTGAAAAGAGCTTTATGGAGAGCTGGGACACTTCCATTCCCGAACCGTCGCCGGGATATCAGACCGTCACCATCCAGCAGCCGGTAATACCCGCCACGGTTTCTTATACGGACGGACTGCTCTCGGATTCTAGGAGCTTCGGCGATGTGTTGCTATGGGCCGCCGGCGGTGCCTTAGGCGCCGATGATATGGAAGAAATTGTGGAACGCGCCACAGAAGAGCTATACGCGCTGGACCGAGGATCGGTATCTGCATCTAGCGAGCGATTGTTCAAACATGGAGTTTTGCAGCGTGGCGGATGGTGGGATATAGATTCGGCGCCGAATACTTCATCAGATGCCGATCTGCCCAATATCTTTGATTTAGAACGCGCCCAGCATTTCTCTTCAACTGACGCGCTCGGCGATGGACATGATTTTCATTTAATGCCATTTTTATCCAACAGCCTCTACGAAGGGCGCCTTTCGGCAACACCGTTCGCAAATCAGAATCCGGATCCTATGAGTAGCGCGGCATGGTCTACCTGGGCGGAGATAAATTCTCATGAAGCCGAGGAACTGGGCATTAAACAAGGCGATGTTCTCTTCATTAAATCTACTTCCGGTGAGATTGAAGCTTTGGCGTATCCGACTCCGGCTGGAAGGCCCGGCGTAATCGGTATCCCAATCGGGCTGGGACACCAACATGGCGGCCGATACAACGAGGGGACAGGCGCTAACGTGCTGTCTATTCTCGCCCCTGAGGTAGATGCTGAGAGTGGCGCGCTGGCTTGGGCTGCCACTAAGGTGCGGGTAGCACGATCCGGACGCCGGCGTGAAGTGCCCAAATTCGAGGGCGAAGTAACAGCCTTCCCAGTCGAGCCCGGCGTGCCGGTCTTGGTGGTGGCTCCTGGGCAGTCAGCCCATGATGCTGAAGTGGAAAATCATCATAAATACCAGCAGAACTTCCTTCTGCCCGATAGCAACGAGGCTCCGCCAGAGGACCATTGAGCCTTGTATAGCGCTAGAAAGCCAATCTTGGAATGAATCAATGACACTGCAACGCGAAAAAAGACAGTTCAGCTGGGGTATGGCCGTTGACGTAGATAAGTGCACCGGTTGCCAGGCCTGCGTGCTGGCCTGCCAGGCTGAGAACAATATCCCTCTGAACACACCCGAACGATTTGAACGCGCGCGAGTAATGTCGTGGATCCGAGTGGAACGCTACTGGGAAGGGGAATTTCCGGATATCAAGGCACGCTTCATTCCGATAATGTGTCAGCACTGCGAAAACGCGCCATGCGAACCCGTCTGCCCTGTATTTGCTACTTATCACAATCAAGAAGGCATGAATGTACAGGTCTACAACCGTTGCGTCGGCACTAGATACTGCGCCAACGGTTGCCCGTATATGGTGCGCTTCTTCAATTATTGGGAGCCGGTATGGCCAGAGGCTCTGCGAAATCATCTGAACCCGGACGTGACCGTCCGAAGCCGAGGCATCATGGAGAAATGCTCCTTCTGCATACAGCGGATTCGGCGCGGCGTTAGGAAAGCGGAGCGTGAGAATCGAGAGCTGCTAGACGGAGAGATTCAAACTGCCTGCAGCCAGGCTTGTCCCACCGATGCTTTGAATTTCGGCAACCTCGCAGACCCCGAAAGCAAAGTATCTAAAATGAAGAACGACGATCGGCAATACACTCTTCTGCCGCACCTAGCCACTGATCCAAACGTCGTGTATCTCGCCAAGATCGACCCCGAAAAAGCGGTTAAGGGAGGCAGCTCGCATGGCTAGTGAAGCCATCCCGGCGAAGCGCATTCACAGCGCCGCGCACGATGAGGAGCATCATGAGCTGCCAGCTCGCGTTGAGCCGCAGGTTATCACTGCTGAACTCATCGCGACTACCGAAGCCGGACGAACCCGTTTCCGAACTCTGGGATGGACGCTAGGAATATTGTTCCTTGTCGGCACCATCGCATTGGCGGTGAAGCTAGTCGTAGACGGCGGCGATCAAACGCAGTGGGGCTACACGGCGGCGACTGTGGCATTCATCTTCAGCGCATTTGGCGGCGCGCCGATGGTGGCTATCGCGCCAGTCCTCGCAAAAGCTAACTGGGCGAAGCCGCTGTCTCGCATCGCCGCGATATTTTCCTTCGCATCCGTCATCACCACACTGCTGATGATCCCGCTCATACTGCACCTGCCACCGCTAGTGACTGAGGGTGCGCGGCGGCGATCCATATGGTTTGAAGGCCCCGATATATCCCCTCATTTCTGGTCAATGGTTGCGATGCTGACCCTGATCATAGCCGGGCTGGCACTTTTCTACTCTGCAGCGTTGCCCGATTTCGCGGCGATGCGCGACCATTCATCCGGCTGGAAGCAACGATTCGGACGCATTATGGCACGAGGTTGGGTGGGCACCACCGTCCAGTGGCGCACAATGCGAATGCGAATCGGCATGGCCGGCACTTTCTACTTCTTCACGTTCGTCTTCGTGCACTTCATCATCAGCACCGACTTCGGCATGAGCCTAGTCCCCGGCTGGCGGGACGCTATCTTCCCGATGTACCATGCCATATCCTCGATCCAGGCGGGACTCGCTGTCAGTGTCCTCGCGATTTGGTTCGCACGGCGATATCTGAAGCTGGAAAAATATCTGCATCTCGACCAGTTCTGGTCGCTATCGAGGCTGATGTTCGCCTTCACTTTGCTATGGGGCTACTTCTTCATTTCAGCGTTCATCGTGTTCTGGTACGGACGCAGCAGTTCAGACCAGATGTGGATAGAGCTGTTGATCCGCGGTCCATACATATGGGCATTTCTAGCCGGCGCATTCTTCATCTGGTTCTCACCGTGGTGGTGGCTCATCTGGAACCGAGTGCGGCGCAGCGCCAACGGCCCCGCGATCGGTTCGGCACTCATTCTGATCGGACTCTTGCTGGATCGCATCCGACTCTACGTAGCTGCTTGGTCGGTGCCGCCGGAACGCATCCATGAGCGTTTCCTCACCGAGATACCGAAAACTATCTGGCCTGATATAACCGACGTCCTCATCTTCATCGGCGCGCTCGCCGGTTGCCTGCTGATAGTGCTGATGATAACGCGCATCATCCCGATGCTCAGCGTATGGGATGTTCAAAACTTCAATCTGCTGTATCGTCCGATCAATTACATGAAAACACGCGCCTACCTGATAGCGAAACCCGACTAAGGCGTAAATCGCGAAGTAGATTCACTAGGTCGAAATGCAACAACGAAGAACCATAGATCAGATACACACCAACCGTGTGCTGCTCAACGGCCAGCTAGACACACCTAAGTGGTGGGCGCCTACCGTCATCGGACTGGGATTCATAGTGATCATCGGATTCCTGGTGATCGGCATCATGGTGAACAAAGGGCTTGGAGTAACGGGGCTTTCGCGGCCCGTTTTCTGGGGACTGTTCATCACCACGTTCGTGTTCTGGGTAGGAATCAGCCATGCCGGCATCATGATCTCTGCCATTCTGCGTCTTTCACAAGCCGAGTGGAGACGACCGGTGACGCGCGCGGCTGAGCTACTGACGGTATTCTCGCTGCTAACGGCGTTGCTATTTCCGCTGATGCACGCCGGACGACCATGGCGCATCGTCTACTACATACTCCCTTACGACTTCGCACGCGGCATCTATCCCAACATCAGATCGCCGCTCATCTGGGACCCGGTAGCGATCAGCACCTATCTAACCGGATCTACTTTGTTCCTATACATTGCCCTGCTACCCGACTTGGGCAATCTACGCGATCGCACTAGCGGCTGGCAGAACGCGCTCTATACAGTTCTGGCGTTAGGTTGGCGAGGGAATCCCAGACAGTGGAAGCTGCAAACAGTAGGCGGCATCCTGCTCTCGGCGCTGATGCTCCCTATCTTCGTATCTGTGCACTCCATCGTGTCTTGGGATTTCGCAGTTACTCCCGCGGTAGAAGGATGGCACTCAACCATCTTCGCTCCCTACTTCGTCATCGGGGCAGTGCACTCCGGTGTATCGGCAGTAGTAACCATGATGGCTTTGATGAGGTGGCTGTGGAAGTGGGAAGATTTCATTCGTCCCGAGCATTTCGACGCTCTCGCCAGACTGCTCATCGTAGTGGCTACCGGCTGGCTGGCATTCACCTTCTTGGAGCTGATATTCGCGGTCTACGGTTTGGATGCTCCTGAGCTGGCACTGAGAGAGATGCAAATATTCCAATGGCCCTGGTGGCTGCTATTTGTCACCTTCGTGCTTACGGGATACGTCATTCCGGTCGGGATGTGGCTACAGAAACGGGTGCGCAACAACATCGCTTTGATGTTCTGGTCATCGATCTTCGTGAACATCGGGATGTGGCTAGAGCGCTTCTTGATCATCGTGCCAGGATTAGCGCGAAAAACACCATTCGTGTATACCTGGGAATCTTACCGTCCCAGCGGATTGGAGTGGTTCATACTATTCTGGTCATTGACTTGGGTCACGTTCTTAATGTTGCTGTTCGCCAGATTCTTTCCCTTAGTCCCGCTGTTCGAGCAAAAAGAGAGCCAGACTTTCGGCGACTCTATCAAGATAGGCCGTGCTCGGGTGCCGGCAATCTTACGCGAAGCTGACTGAAAACGATATTGAGGTAATACTTCCTATGAGTAAGAGTGTGCTGGGTCTATTCACCGATGCCAACAAAGCCGCCGATGCAATGGACTCCCTGAAAGCTGGCGGCTACCCGCTAGGGACTTTCGACGTGTTGACTGGAACTCCTTATCCCGAAGGGGCTTTCGGCGAGCATGTTCCTCAGCATCGGCTATTCAGATTTCCCGCGTTCGGCGCCATCATCGGCTTCACGCTGGCACTATTCATCACCTCGACAACATCGATAGCGTATCCCCTAGTCACCGGCGGAAAGCCCATCTTATCGCTGTTTGCAATGCTCGTGATCTTATATGAGATGACTATGCTATCGGCAGTGATATCGACCGTGGTCGGTATCGTGTTCGAGTCGCGCCTGCCGAACATCAATCCGGGCGCGTATGATGCTCGAATTACTGAAGGCTGGATAGGCGTGGTAATATCCACCGATGACGAACAGGCATCACATGCCGCCAGTCTGCTTGAATCAGCAGGCGCATTGGAGATCAAGCAGGCGTGAGGACCATCCTTGCTAAATACTTTCAGCCCATGCGCCGCTCAGCCTTCGCCTTGGCCCTAGCCGTCGTTACGGTTGGGTTGTCGGCTTGTGCGGTGCAGGAATCTAATACTTATCCGATAGAGATCTTTTCGGAGATGCATTACGCTCAGTCGGTGCGTTCTCAAGAGCCGCCGCGCCTGCCGCCGGTAGCCCAGGCCGTGCCGTTCCAGCAGATCGGCTCTAATAAGGTTTTGGAAGTGCCGGAAGTGCGGGAGCGCCGATATGACCATGAAAGAGCGCGCGAGCTTTTCCGAGTCAACTGTTCAGTATGCCACGGCGATTCTGGGGTTGGCGATGGAAGCGCGGCTCAGCACATCACCTCGACCAGCGGCTACTACGCAACTGTGAATGGAGAGCCATACGCAGCTCCCGCTCACTTGAAAGAGAAGCGAGACACGTATGATAAAGAAGCGATGATAAACATCATCACCAATGGCATAGTGGTTATGCCACGCTTCGGCAACTTGCTGTCTGAAGAGGAAATCAGAGAAATCGCTACGTTCATCTACGACGAAGAGAGCGGCTTAGGCCCCTAAGGTCAAGATCGAAACTGTTCTCTACCTCCAAAATGGCTTAGGCGTTTATAACTGATTATCGGCTCCGACTTCTAGCTACTCGCGAGCCAAGCGAACGTTAATATAAGGGCATGTATTTATGCCAATCCGACTGTCGTTGCACCCGTCTCTTATGAGACATATATCGGCGCTTCTAGCCAGCCTGATCCTATCTGTTGCTGCCTTGTCGTGCATCGCCGAAGATGATCTGACAAATGATCAGCGCGCGTATCAGCTCTCACAACAGCTGATGTGCCCGATATGCGATGGCCAAACTCTAGACCAGTCTCAGGCGCAGATATCGCAAGATATGAAGTCGGTCATCCAAGAGAAGCTCGAGAGCGGCGAGAGCAACGCCGAAATACGTGATTACTTCGTGGAGCGCTATGGTGAAGCTGTTCTAGCCGCGCCTTCATCCTCTGGATTCAACCTCATCGCTTGGGTGATGCCCATGCTGATCTTCGGCGGCGGATTAGGGATACTGTCTCACACTCTCATCAAGATGCGACGAAACAGCGTTACAGAGAACCCTGAAGCAGTATCGGACGCCATTGCAGATCAGCATTCAATAAGTGAAGCCAATCAAAATGATGATGACCTCGTCCCTTATTTGGAGCGAGTAGAGCATGAACTAGCCACATTCATGCCACGGCGACCCGGGCGAAACAAAATGGAAAACGTCGAGTAATGGCCGACCTCGGATCCATAGCACTGGCACTGGGAGCATTAGTCTCGGCATACGCGACTATCGGATCCTTGCTGGGCGTTAGAGCGGCTATTCCGGAGC
This sequence comes from Dehalococcoidia bacterium, assembly GCA_963422715.1. Taxonomy (GTDB): domain Bacteria; phylum Chloroflexota; class Dehalococcoidia; order Lucifugimonadales; family Lucifugimonadaceae; genus Bin127. The sequence goes on from OY730475.1 coordinate 193,818, forward strand.
TCATCATTAGCTCGAAGCGAGCGATATACATGTCGTTGCTCGCGGCCGCCGTTGCGTCAGCCACACTGCTCGCAGCATTTCTCAGCAACGATTTCACGATCAAGTACGTCTATGAGAATTCCAACCTGGCAATGGGAAGAGGCTACACGCTAGTGGCATTCTACGCTGCCAATGAAGGGTCGCTTCTCTACATCATTCTCGCGCTATCTCTGATGTCTGCTGTGAGCATCATGCTTGCACCGCGCCGCTTTCAATCAGCGATGCCCTACACTACGGCGATACTGGGCGGCATACTGTGCTTCTTCTTTGCGACTACCCTCGCGCTTGCCAACCCTTTCGAGCGGCTAGACTTCACCGCGCTGGACGGCCGAGGCATAAACCCGTTGCTGTTGCATCCGGGGCTCTATAGCCACCCACCACTCACTATGGCCGGATTGATCGGAATCTCAATCCCCTTCGCCTTCTCCACGGGTGCACTCATCTCAGGCCTCTACGGAGACGATTGGGTAGACATCGCCCGGGTATTCGCCATCATCATGTGGGGATTGCTGGGAATCGGAATGCTGATCGGAGCTTGGTGGGCATATACGATACTGGGATGGGGAGGATACTGGAGCTGGGACCCGATCGAGAACGTTGCTCTGATGCCTTGGCTGGTGTTGACTGCATTCATCCACTCCATAATGGTTCAGCGCCGACGCGGGATGTTTCGCATGTGGAACATCGCTCTCATCAATATCGCGTTCGTGCTGGCTCAACTTGGTGTATTCATCAACCGCGGCGGCACTGTGGTATCGGTGCACTCGTTCGCCGAATCTTCTCTCGGTATCGTATTCATGTGTTTCATGATCGTGAGCCTAATCTTCGCGTTCACCATATTCTTGTGGCGATTACCAAGCCTGCAAAGCGCGCGCAACATCGAATCTTTTCTGTCCCGCGAAGCATCGTTCCTGGTCAACAACTTCATGCTTATAGTCATCACCTCCGTTACGCTTTGGGGCGTGGTATTTCCGCTATTCTCCAGCTTGGCGCGCGACGTAGATGTGAGCGTGTCCGCTCCTTACTTCAACCGCGTCAACGGTCCGGTGTTGCTGGGATTGATCATCGTTATGGGCATCGGGCCGCTCCTGCCTTGGCGACGCGCATCATCGCGCTCCATCCAGAGGTGGCTGATTCCACCAATTCTGACCGCGGCGATCATTCTGCTGTTGCTGCTGATAAGCGGTATTAGAGAACCCTGGGCGCTATTGGGATTTGCCGCCATAGCCTTCGCCGCGACCTCCATCTTAGAAGAGTGGTGGCTCGGAACTCGGGCGCGGATGCGCAACCTCCGCGAATCGATACCATTGGCATGGTGGCACTTGGTCAACGGCAATCGTCCGCGACACGGCGGCTACATCGTCCACCTTGCAGTGCTGGCACTGGCGATGGGAGTCATCGGCACTCAGTTCTTCGACCAACGATACGATGCCGCGATCAAACCCGGCGAAAGTTTGGTCATCGATAACTATCGCATCGAATACATTGCACGAAAATCAGACGACCGACCGGATCGATTGGCACAATGGGCCGAACTCAATGTCTACTCTATCCACATGGCGGACTATAGCGACGGCTTCGCAAGAGCAACGGCTGCTGGCAAAGCTGGCTTCGTAACAGACGATGCCAAACGAAGCGGCGACCGACTCATTGGCAGAGTAGAGCCGCGCCACGAAACGCACCGCAACTTCAATATGGTCTCGGTGCGTTCCGGCATCATGAGCGGACCCATCAAAGATCTCTACGTCATTCCGCGCGATTTCCTAGCCGATGGGAGAGTGTCGCTGGCGGTGAGCATCAACCCGTTGGCGCTTTGGCTATGGATAGCGGGTCCCATATTCTTGGTCGGCACTATCGTGGCGCTGTGGCCGCACCCCGCGCTGGAGCGATCGGCGTATAGAGCCAGAATCAGTGAAGCCCAAAGTCGCATCGATGGCACGGCGCAAACCGCATAGGGCATGATGAGGTTCTGATCTATGGAAGCATTGCTGGGCACTGTTTTGGCGCTGTTGATAATTGCAACCTTGCTCTATCCGTTCTTCAGTTCAAGACGCGGCGCAAAACGACATGCACTTACTCATCCGCCGATTCAAGACGAGCCGATTCTTCGCCGTAGCATATACCGTGAAATGGTAAACTTACAATCCGATTTCGAGGCCGGTTACATGTCTCCGGCAGAGCATTCGAAGCAACTCGCTGAGATGAAGGTAGCGGCCGCGGAATCGATGAGACGAGAAAACGCCGCGAAAAGGCAGATGATTGAAGCCGAGCTGCGGATAGAACGTGAAGTGCAACGCGCAAGAAGCATCGCGCTGAAAGATGAGTGCTCGCAAGAGTGATCCGATGACGGTTCTGCGCATCCCATCATACGCTTTAGCTTCGGCGGCCTTGTGCATCTTAAGCATTCTGACATTCACAAAAGTCGCGCACCCTAACACATACGCTCAACCCGAATCCGATACCGTCGCGATCCGAGGCCAGGTGATAAACGGCACCTCCGGCGGCGAACCTCCGAGCGGTCTGAGAGTGTTTCTGCTATTGATAGATGAAGGCGATGAGACCATCATAGAACGGATGGATACGATAACGGCAGCAGATGGAACATTCGCTATAGAAGCACCGACAGCGACGAGTGATCAGTTCTATCGTATAGCCGTTGATGATGGTGTTTTCACGCCCTTCAAAGATGCATTGCCGAAAAATATCGGCGCAAAGTTAGAGCTGACTATCTTCAATCGCACCACATCTTTGGACGACATCTCGGTGGAATCTTACGCCATGGTCATTCCGGTTATAGACGCTAGCGAAACGACCGTCTCGGTGCTGGCCTCGGTAAAGCTGATCAATTCCGGAGAGCATGTCTACGTCGCTGACCTCGAAGACCCTGCGCTCTCAGGCTTCAAACTGCTACGCTTCAATCTACCCGAAGGCTATCGCATGCTATCTGTTGAATCAGACCTGCCGAGTGGAAATCTGATGGAGATAGGCACCGGATTCGCCCTTTCCAATCCAGTGCCGCCGGGAGAATACAATCTTCTGCTAAGCTACCAGGCGCCATATCACAATGACGAGTTCACATATCCCCTGCGGCTTCCGTTCGGAGCTGAAACTGTTTCTATACTTCTGCCTGAAGGATCTGGAGAACTACAAGGGCTGGGACTGCAAAACCGGGGTAGCGTAGAAATCAATGACAGGGCATACGTTCCATATCAGGGCGAGAAATATGAGCGGGGATCTCAGCTGGACGTTACGATCAACGGCCTGCCTCGTCCATCGTCTCGGCAGCAACTGCTGGGATTTTTCAGCAGCACTCAGTTCAGCGTCGCCCTGGTAGCATCAGTCGCGGCGGCACTGATGCTAATAGCAATCCTCACATCGCTCCGAATCTTAGGGCAAAGAAGCCGAGGCGAGGCTGAATTTCCAGAAGACCACGGACCAAGCGCCGAAAGAGAGCAGATAATCGTATCTATCGCTCGGCTCGATGAGATGCATGAATCGGGAGCCATAGATGAAGCTGCCTATCTTGAGGAACGTAACGTATTGATGCAACGAGCCGTCGCTTTAAACCGTAATCACGAGATGCGGAGTTGAACGCGCAACGCAAAATCATAACCGTAGGCATCGGGGTGCCGCTGTTGCTTTTGGTATCCTTAATCGTCTGGGGAACACTGAGCGCAGGCGGTTCTGGAGGACGTCCCGGCGTCAATCAGGTGCTGGGCGAAGCACCGATCAGCACCTCCCGATTCAACGATTTCGAGCTTGTCGATCTTGATGGTCAGACCTTGAAACTTAGCGATTTGAAGGGCAAGATAGTGATGATAGATTTCTGGTCTTCATGGTGCGCTCCATGTCGCGCCGAGGCGGAGACGCTGGTAGATGCTTATCAGGTCTGGTCCGATCGTGGCGTAGAGTTCGTGGGCATATCCGTGTGGGACAGTCAAGATGAAGTGGTACGTTTCGCGAAGCGATATGGAATCGAATACCCTCTCGCGATCGACAACGATGGCAGCGTTGCCGTCGATTTCGGAGTGCGCGGCATTCCTGAGAAGTTCTTTGTCGATTCTGAAGGCGAGATAGTGCGGAAAATCACCGGACCGAACACCAGACGATCCTTGAATGACGTGCTTACGGAGATGAGCGAACAAGCGCTAGGCGCTACCGCAAATTAGAATCGAAAGATTAACTTTACACTGTTCAGCAAGATGCAACAACATGTCCAAGCATCGGAATAATTGATAGGAGTCTCATGGAACACAAGGGGTGCGCGTTATGGTTCACCGGATTGTCAGGCGCCGGCAAGACCACAATCGGCAATATGGTAGAGGAACGACTGCGCGCTGCAGATGCCAGGGTTGAAGTACTGGATGGGGATATCATCCGTACCAACTTGAGCAAAGGCTTGGGATTCTCCAAAGAAGACCGAGATACCAACATTCGTCGAATCGGATTCGTGTCTGAACTGCTCGCACGCAATGGCGTGATATGCATCGTCGCCGCCATCTCTCCATACAAAGCCCTTCGCGACGAGATAAGAGGAAGAATCGACAACTTCATCGAAATCTATGCCTCATGTGAACTGGATGAACTCATCGAGCGAGACATCAAAGGGCTGTATAAGATGGCGCTGGAAGGCAAGATCGATAACTTCACTGGCATCTCGGATCCTTATGAAGCTCCTGAGAATCCCGAGATAGTGTTCCATTCCGATAAAGAGACTCCCGAGCAGAGCGCCGAGAAAGTATGGAACCGATTGGTTGAACTAGGGATGATAAATCCCTGAAATAGCCGCATAGCATGAGTTATACACGGCAATATACTCGCATGAAATGAATACCGAAGCAAGGAACAAGGCCATCGCTGAAGCGCATCTGCTGCTGCAAACCCCCCGATCTCATCTGAGAGTGGAGCTGCGGCAAACTGAAGACGCCGTGATACTGACTCACAAGCAACAGACTTTGACTGGTGTAGAACTGGATGCCAGCGGCATGAATGCCGCCGCCGCGATGGCTTTGGCGCTGGGAGTACGCATCCCGCCAACAGGAGAGGCATCTGAAGCGCTGGCTTCAACCGGGTTGCTTTATCGAGTGCTGGCGATTTCAGAGCTAGACTTCAGCAATTCCGCCGCTTTCGAGCTTGCAAGCCACCTGGTCGACGAAGCGATGACGATGCAACATGGGCGCGGAGCATTGTCCGGTGCATGATCCCATTAGGATCAAATGCCGCACACAAAATGATACTCGCAACTTTACAGACGGGACACGAGTTCGGACCCTATGAGTTCTCGATTTCGGAGGAACAGGCCAGCACGTATAAATCTACTACCTCCGAAAGTTTTTCCGTCGACATCTTCGAAGATGATGTGCATCCGTTACATATCGACGCGTTGACTTTGGCGCGACTGATATCCCATCTCCGCATCGTGGAAGAACGCATCGAAACAATCCACGCCGGACAACAGATGACCGTTCATCGCACTGTCCATCCTAATGAGACGGTGATTGCCCATCCAATTCTGAAAAGCAATGCGCTAAGGCGCGGCAGTAGATGGGCAAGTTTTCAAACCTCATACATGGGAACTCAAGGTGATACTATCGCCGAATCGGTATCCACTATCATCTTGCTTCCAGATTCGCAACCGATATCAAGATGAATCAAGAACAGTCAATAGCAAAGTTAGTGCCGAGCAATGAAATGAAAGGCTTTACGCGCACCGCCTCACAACGGCGCATAGTTGATTATGCAGATGCTTCCGGCGACCAAAACCCCATACATCTTGACGCAGGATTCGCGGCTCAGACTCGATTCGGACAGCGGATAGCGCATGGCATGTTGAGCTTGGCATTTGTGTGGGAGATGCTAGCCCTGAACTTTCCACAGCAATGGCATCAGGGCGGTAGCGTAAAGGTGCGATTCACTTCCCCAGTGTTACCTGGAGAGACGCTGGTAGTCGGCGGAACCGTTAGACGAAAACGTAAGGATGCGCTGGAGTGCGAAGTTTTTGTCAAACGTCCCGGAGGCGAGTATGCGTTGTCTGGCACAGCATCGGTTCCACAGTACGATTGAATACCGAACCGCTGTATCTCAGCTTACCGATATACTTAAGCCTTGGACGCCGTTAAACCATCATCTGAACTAATGCACATCAATCATCTGCTGAAGAGCAAAGCATGAACGAAAGTATCACCATTATCGCTCTTGACGCGATGGGCGGAGATTACGGACCTGAGGCGACCGTGCCCGCCGCTTTGCAGGCTGCGCATCAGCGGGATATAGCCGTGGCGCTGATCGGAGATGAAGCCCTTATTGCCGAGAAACTGTCCCAAATAGGTGCAGAGAACCATCCTCTGATAAGCGTAGTCGCTTCAGACGGTGTAGTGGATGAAATCGACAATCCGGCCCTGGCTTACCGATCCAAACCGCGAGCATCTATCTTCGTCGCTGCCGGCATGGTCAAAATGGGCAAGGCTCACGGTTTCGTAAGCATGGGCTCTACCGGAGCCTCTATAGCCGCAGCCACAGTGACATTTGGAACTATGGACGGCATCGCGCGCGGCACTCTCGGCGGTCCTATTATCGGGTACGCGCCGAACTGCATCATTATCGACCTCGGCGCCAACATTGATATACGTCCCGCGCAACTTGCCGATTTCGGCGCACTCGGAAGCGTGATGGCACGGATTCTGTACGATCAGCAAACACCGCGCATCGCGTTGCTGAACGTAGGCTCCGAAGAGACTAAGGGCAACGAGCTGGTGAAACAAACCGCAGCCATCCTCAGGGAATCGAAATTGAATTTCATTGGCATGATAGAAGCGAATGAACTTCCGCAGGCCAAAGCCGAAGTGGTGATATGCGACGGATTCATCGGCAACATCGTGCTGAAACTCACCGAAGGAATCGGATCCGTTATCTCCGAACACGTCCGTCAAGCAACCGGAAACGATTCTGTAGCAGACGACATATTTAGACACACTAATACTCTAGCCACATTCGGCGGCGGACCGTTGCTGGGAGTCAATGGCACTGCGATTGTGGGGCACGGCATGACTGATGCCAACGGCATAGCTAATGCGATCCGCACCGCTCAAACAACCCATTTGCGCGGCTTCGTGGCCGCACAGCAAGATGAACTTCAGGTCTTGCATGCGGTATAGCGAGCATTCTTTAATTGAAAGAGAATAATTCTCTTTTCGCTTGAGCGACGCAGGTTGAATTTCGAGAACAAACCCCGCAGCGCACTGGTAACTGGTGCCTCCCGCGGCATCGGCCGCGCCATAGCCATCCGTCTAGCACATAAGGGACACTCGGTGGCCATCAACTACAACACTCACCCTGAAGAGGCTGAAGAAGTAGTGAAGGAAATCGTTGAGGCCGGCGGAAGCGCAACCGCGGTGGGCGGAAATGTGGCCACTAAAGAAGGATGTGAACAGATCGTGCAAACCGCATCGGAAGCGCACGGCCCCGTTGAGATACTAATCAACAACGCTGGCGTAATCTCAGACAACCTACTTCTTCGAATGTCTGATGACCAATGGAATCATCCCATCGATACCAACCTATACGGCACCTTTTACTGCACCAGGCTGGTAGTGCCGCAGATGATGCGGAACCGATGGGGACGCATCGTCAGCATCTCATCGGTAGTGGGTATCAGAGGCAACGCTGGGCAGGCGAACTACTCGGCGTCCAAAGCCGCCATACACGGATTCTCGTTCTCGTTGGCGAAAGAGCTGGCGATACGCAACGTCACCGTGAACGTCGTCGCGCCGGGATATGTAGACACCGCGACCAGTGGCGTGATATCGGCGCGCGCGCGCGAAAAAGTTCTATCCTGGATTCCAATGGCACGCTTCGGAGAACCCGATGAAATCGCGCCTATGGCAGTGTTCCTCACCACTGAAGAAGCCCGATACATCACCGGGGAAATCATCCGAGTGGACGGCGGAATGGCGATCTAAGGATCGAGCAATAAGAGCCCGGCAGTCCTCGACTATGGTGATTAACGGCTTGCTTCGCAGCACACAGACTGTAATTTTGGATGAATAAGATATTAGATGGCAAGACTGCGTTAGTGACTGGCGGTTCCCGCGGCATCGGCAAGGCAATAGCTATGGAACTGGCGCAACGCGGTGCAAACATAGCATTCAACTATCTACGCAACCACACTGCAGCTAGAGACACGGAGATCCAGATTTCGCAGCTGGGTGTCGATGTGCTGAGGCATCGTGCCAATCTTGCCGACGCGGCATCTACAAGCCGACTCATCAATGCTGTGTCGAAACGTTTCACAAGCATCGATATCCTAGTCAACAATGCGGCTTCTGGCGTGATGCGTAACTCTTTGCAACTTGAAGAGAAGCATTGGGACTGGACACTCTCCATCAACTCCAAAGCCCCCTGGATGCTCACCGCGGCAGCCATTGAGTGGATGCCGAGAGGCGCACGGGTGATCAACATTTCATCGCCTGGCTCCACGCGCGTGTTGTCGCACTACTTCGCGGTAGGAGTCTCTAAGGCAGCCATTGAGGCTGTTACACGATACATGGCGATCGATCTGGCGCCTAAAGGAATATCTGTAAACGCCGTCTCCGCCAGCTTCATACAAACCAACGCGCTAGAAGCTTTTCCCAAAGAGCTTGGCATCGGCAAAGTTGCTCAACGCCCCACCCCGGCCGGACGTCCCATCACCGCAGAAGATGTTGCCCGAGTAGTTGCCATGCTGTGCACTCCGGATGCCGAGATGATTCGTGGTCATGTGATCACTGTCGACGGCGGTGAAATGCTGCTGCATCGGTGAATGACAGTTTCTCAGACCAAAACAGCGTACGGTGCGATCCTGGGTTAGCATCGCAGCGCGCCTAGATTTTCTTAAGCCCAGATGTGATGTTGCCAACAGCGGCTTGATAAACCGGCAGGAGATGTTCTTATTTCTGCGAACATGTAGAATCTTGATGCTGGGCAGAGACCGGATTGAGTTTTAGGCATAAAAGAGCAAGAGCCGATTATTGAGGCCGCATTGGCATCTGATTCGGATCTTGAAACGATCTTTACGCTATCAATATTGAACGCCTTGAATCGAGAATCCGTAGAGGATACGATGTGGGAGAGGGGGTATCGCCAATCCGAACGGCACATCCCGCGCTGAAAGATAGTTTACTGGGAATCGCCGATTTTGAGATTTTACCCGGGTGGCGAACTATCTTATGCACCCCCGCCAGACGATGCGCCAAACACTGAAACCATGCTGAGCGCAAGGCCTGTTCATGAAGGATACAGTAAACAAATCGCCTAGTCTCAGCTCTAGATGCCTCTGCTTCGCGATAAAAGATCGCAATACGAAACAGAAGATGCTTCAGATCATTGAACACGCCTTAAACGATTCACATTGAAACTGTGGGCCAGCTACTTCGATCTGGTCGGGGAGGCGGGGATCGAACCCGCGACCTCCTGCTCCCAAAGCAGGCACGCTTCCGCTGCGCCACTCCCCGACAGCTCATACTTTTAATTGTATCTAGGCGATGCCTAGAAATAATGTCTATCAGAATCGTCTCCGATCTCCACCTGCACTCGCGCTACTCTATGGCTACGAGCCCGCGTCTGAACTTAGAGGCAATAGCAACAGCCGCGCAGCAGAAAGGAATCGGCCTTTTGGCGGCACCGGATTTCACTCATCCCAAATGGCGAGAAGAGATGCAAAGCAAATTGATCGAGTTGCAACCCGCAGCCGGCGTCTACTCTGCACACGGCACTCGATTCATTCTCATCGCTGAAGTCTCCTGCGTATGGCGACAGAATGGCAAGGGACGTAGAGTGCATCTCTTGATGTCAGCCCCTAATTTCGCCGCGGCAGAGCGGCTATCCAAAAGCCTCTCCGTTCTGCAGAATCTGGAATCCGACGGCCGGCCGATCTTGAAACTATCGGCACGCGATCTTTTCCATCGGGCCAGAGACATAGATCAATCCATCCAGATCATCCCCGCGCACGTCTTTACACCCTGGTACGGCGTGTTCGGGGATAAGTCCGGCTTCAATTCATTAGAGGAATGTTTCAGTGATATGGCTGCTGAGATCCACGCCGTTGAGACCGGACTATCGAGCGACCCGGCGATGCACTGGGCATTGCCCGGATCATCGATGCGATCGATAGTCTCTTTCTCTGATGCCCACTCCACTCGATCTATCGGCCGGGAATGCACGGTTCTGCAGCTTAGCGAGATGTCTTACGATGCCATGATGAGTGCTTTACGTAGGCGCAAAGTGGTTGCAACTTACGAATTCCATCCCGCGCACGGCAAGTATTACTTGGATGGACATCGAAAATGCGGTATCCGAATGACGCCTGAAGAGAGTGCCGCGCATGACAAGCTATGTCCAGCATGCGGAAAACCATTGACAATCGGTGTTTTGAACCGCTCCCAGCAACTGCAGTCGATTCCGCAGCGCGTCTCCATGAAAAAATCGAATAGCGTGATTAGAGACGAAGGCGGAGTGCGGGCGCCTTTCAGACATTTGATACCGTTAAGGGAGTTGCTGTCTCAAGCTTTAGGCGTTGGAATCAACACTAAACGCGTAGAACGCGCATATCTGGTCTTGTTAGATTCTTGTGGAACTGAACTCGACATACTGCTCAAGAGCGGCCATCGCGACATTGTATCGGCTTGCGGAGACGACCGTATAGCCGATGCAATCATCGCTGCCCGCAACGGAGACGTGTCCGTCGACCCGGGATATGATGGCGTATACGGATCGGTCTTTATCAATCGATGATTGAGTCACGTTCCCGGTGCTTGATGAAATACTCCGTAACTTCAATGGCAATCTGGGATTGAATATCAAGGCTTTCAGCATCAATAATTGAATGACGCATCATGCATATTTCAGCGATAAGAGCAGAGTATCCCCGATTTCAGGGACCTGACGGCACTTGGCGCACCCATCTATGGCAGATAGTGGTACGAATCGAGACTGACCTCGGAATCGTCGGCTATGGATACGGCGGCGGCGGTGAAGCTTCATTGCCCATCATAAACGGGCACTTCCGAGAACTCATCTCAGGTGAGCAACTTAACGAACCGAATGATATTACGCGTATCTGGGACCGGTTGTACTTCGAGTCGATTCCATACGGACGCAAAGGCATTGCCATGATGGCGTTGAGCGGTGTGGAACTGGCGTTATGGGATGCTTTGGGAGAGGCTAACCGCGCTCCAGTTGCCGAGCTCATCGGCGGCGTGAAAAAAGACGCTATAGACGTCTACGCTACTGGGCCTGACTCGAATTGGTACGCTGAGCTTGGCGTTAGCGGACAGAAGCTGAGCCATCGTTTCAATGGCGATGAAGCCAGTTTTGATCAGGCGGCTGAGAAGGCCGAGACGGCGCGGAACATTATGGGAAACGATGCGAAGATCATGTTCGATGCTTACATGTCTTGGGATGCCAATGCTACCGCGCGCATCGCGGAAAGAGTGCGAGAGTTCAAAGTCTATTGGTTCGAGGATGTTCTGACGCCGGATGATCTAGCGGAGATGAGTCGAGTCAGGTCGGACATCCATCCCATATTGATGGCTGGTGGCGAGCATGAGTTCGGAGTTGCAGCCTTTGACTATGCCGCACGCATCGGTGCTTACGATATTTTGCAGCCCGACATCACATGGTGCGGCGGTATCACAGCCGGGCTCAGAATCTGCGAGACGGCGCGACAGCACGGCGCGCGAGTAGTGCCGCATCGCGGAGGCGAACCCTGGGGATTGCACCTTATAGCGGCTTCAGATGGGTGCGATAATCTAGCTGAGCTAGTGATGCCACACCGCAATAGCAATTCAGAAGAGCTGTGGATCGGTGCGCCGAGCGTAACCGATGGGAAGCTTTCAATCAGCGATCGTCCCGGCTTCGGAGTTTCACTAAACGAATCCATGCTTTAGTCGAATCCAGCCAATTCCTGTCGACTACTGTTGCCACTCCATAGCGTCATCTCCATTCCATAGGAAGCTTCATTCCGAGCGCAAGCTAGGAATCTAAACCATGGATTTAGTACCATTATTAAGTTACGATTCTGGCAGATAATTTAGACCCCCGCCCGGAAATGAAACAGATATCTTCTTTCGCTGAACGGATTGTCGATAAGCCCGGTTTCGAGTACTTCATCATCGCGCTGATCATCGGCAATGGTGCACTGCTGGGCATGGGAACATCAGACCATCTCGTCGATCAGTACGGCGATTGGATGCGCGTTGCCAGCCAGGCGGTGTTGGGTATATTCATAGCCGAGGCCATCGTGAAGATGGTCGCCTTGGCGCCCAGAAGCCAGCGCTACTTCAAAGATGGCTGGAACGTCTTCGATTTCTTAGTGATCGTCTTCTCACTCATTCCGGCCACTGGCAGCTTCGCGATGGTTGCGCGCCTTGCCCGTCTGTTGCGCGTGTTAAGGCTGATCTCAACGATCAAGGAACTGCGGCTCATCGTCGCGGCGCTAGTGCGCTCCATACCCAGCGTGGGTCACGTGATGATATTGATCAGCGTGATTGTGTATATCTACGCCATCATGGGATATCAACTTTTTCATGAGCATGACCCGGAACATTGGCGCAATTTAGGAATCGCCTTGCTGACTCTTTTCAATATCATCACCCTAGAGGGCTGGACCATAGTCTTGTACAAGGCCATGGAACTGCACCCACTGGCGTGGATCTACTTCGTGAGCTTCGTCATTATCGGCACCTTTGTGGTTATAAACCTCTTCATCGCCATCATCATCAACAACTTAGACGAGGCTAAGGCCGAACGGTTGCGAGAATTGGAAGAACCCGTATCGCGTGAGGAACTGCTGCGAGAATTACGCACGACTATGGATATGCTCAAGCGCCTAGAGAAACGCATCGATGCGATTCCCAGCGAAAAACCTCCCGAACAGGGATAGACATTCACGATCATCTATCGGGAGTAGGATTCAGTTCACCGCAACGCCTTGACGATAGCTTCGCACGCTTGCATATAGATCGTTGCATCTACATTGATGGAGATATATTGGACTCCAAGATCGATGAGCCATTTGCCCATCTCTACGTCTTTGGCGTAGGAACCCACCGCTCGGCCCTGCGCGCGCGCCTTGTCGGTTGCTTCTCTTAATGCTTGCTCAACGACGGGATTGCGGACATCGCCCGGATATCCCAGAGATTGGGATATGTCATAAGGACCTAGAAAGAGAACGTCGATGCCATCGACGGTCATGATATCTTCTAGGTTGTCCAGGCCACGCTTGCCCTCAATGTGCACCACGATCATCGTCTCTTCATTCTGCCGATCGGTATGGTTTTCTCCGTCGTCCTTGAAGTAGTTGCCAGCGCGCGTGAAAATCGATAGTCCCCGCTGCCCTATCGGTGCATATTTAGCGGCATGGATAACCGCGTTCGCGTCTTGCACTGAGTTGATCTGTGGCACTTGGACACCCTCAGCGCCAATATCAAGCGCACGCAGTATCAACCGTTCATCGTTGTCGCCCACTCTAATGATGGGCGCAACGCCGACGCCTTGTGCCGCGATCACTAGGTCAGTAGCCGATTCTTGAGAGACGGGTCCGTGTTCAGTATCGATGATGCAGAAATCCATCCCCGAGTATCCCAGAGTATCCACGAGTGGAACTGAGGGAATGATGACAAACGGGCCGATTACTGTCTCGCCCTGTTGAAGCCGTTTTTTCAATCCACCTCGAATGTACATGTCTATTCTTTCTCCGTATCTTCCATATCTGTGGACTCAAGCCACTAACAATGGCACTAATGTCTCTGCAACTGTTATACCACCATGCATCGATGGCATGCTTTTCTCGGCTTCCGTATCCGAAGCGTAGATGCCCCATTGACCTCTGGATATCGCTACGAAATCACCTATTCTGGCGCGTGACGCATCTGATATTGAAGTCGGGTCGCCCAGGATTCCCATATCAATTGCTTCAGCAACGCGCATCAGCGTGAAGCGCTCTCCGAACCGTCTGAGAAACAGCTCTTCGAATTCCTGTGCCTTGCCGGTTAGGCAATGGAAGAACATAAACCTCGGCTCTCCTGCGGGCACCGCCTTTAGGAAGCGGCTTAGCGGATCGCTCGGTGTGAGCGTCTCCCATACCTCATCCGGGCTATCGAGATGGCCATGGTCAGCGGTCGCTACCAATCTAGCCTTGCCACTCAATGCCGTTGCCAACTGCTCTATCAATGCTACTGCTCTAGAAACCGCTAATCTCGTCATGGGATGTCCGACGCCGTTTTTATGCGCAATCGAGTCTATTTCCGTCCAATAGACATAGGTGAAGGATGATCCCGAAGCTTGTGATATCGCCTCTTGAACTACCTCTATCACCCGCGATATCGGATCGCGTTTGTAGGAGAATGAACGAGTGCGTGTCTGACCGTACATCTTCGTGGTCATCGATTTTGCGATGCGACTTTCCACCACTTGAGTGTAAGCGCCGGACAGTCCGAAGGGAATCATAGGCGCCAGCAACATTTCATTAGGCGCAAAGTCGATTTTCTCGAGGGATAGCCGGTCACGAGTCCGGCTCCACTCCAGCGGCGTGATGCGTTCGCCCAGTCGAGGGATATATACATCCCACCCTAGATTTCCGTGTTCGCCCGGCCACTTGCCCGTAGCCAGTGACATCAGATTGGGGCCTGTAGAAGTTGGCAATAGAGACTCCATCTCTAAAACGATATAGTCTCGGATCGGCGCGTCCGCGGGCAGTTCATCCACGAAATTCATGCCGAATCCATCTAGCAGCAAGAATACGATGTGTTCCGGCTCGCCGATGGCATCAGCGATCTTTAAGGCCGCGGACTGAGTGCCTTCGTCGAATTGATCCAGCTCGATCGCGCCAGTCACACTTCCTAGCGCGGCTCCCAAGGCGGCATGATTCGGCTCATCCCTGCGGGCTAATACACCCTCTAATCCGTCATCCAGCGACGCGATCAAGTCGGACGTGTTGCTAATCGATAACATCTAGGTTTTGCCATCTGATACGGATGATCACTATATTCGTTAAGCATAATCGTGTCGACTATCTTCATGTCATTCAGAATGGCACACCATGTCATATTGAACGGCACATCACATACTGTCATTCCCGCGCCGGCGGGAATCCATCATCTTCCTGTCAATCTGGACGAACCACCACCCCCTCAGCCTGAAAAGCACCATGTTATTCCCAATGACATCGCGCGCATCAAACTATAGGGATGTAGAAATAACAGTAGATATATCCTGAAACGATGCCTAACGCGAATTCAAAAGCCAAAGTAGTGTTTCTGGGAACCGGCACCTCGGAGGGAGTGCCACGCGTGACGTGCCTTACTGCCGTGCCACCTGCTTGCCCGGTATGCATCGATGCAATAAGGCCCAGCTCCAAGAATCGTCGGCGCAATACATCACTGGTGATACAGCGAGAGCAAAGCGACCGTCCACCAGTGAACATCGTGGTCGATGCAGGCAAGTTCTTCTACGAATCGGCTATCAAATGGTTTCCGCATCACTCTATCCGCAGTGTAGACGCCGTACTTTTGACCCATTCTCATGCCGACGCCGCCGGCGGGCTGGATGATCTACGCGATTGGACGAACGCCATGCGCTTCGCATCCCGAGACGAGCACTCCGCGCTGTTAAAGAGTAGACGCAATGCCAGCATCCCAATCTACCTGCGGGAAATCGATCTGGAAGTGGTAGCAAAGACTTCCTACTATCTAGTGGATCGATCTCAGATCACGGTCGGCGGCACCGTCGCCTTTCTCGATTTTCTAACCATAGACGATGGCATCGCCGAGATCGCCGGCACCAAGTTCAAGTCGCTCACCGTGCCGCATGGACCGAACTACAGTGCCAACGGATATCGCATCGGAAACTTCGCCTACATCTCAGATGCATCAGACTTGCCTCCGAACGTCATCGAATCGATCCGTGATGTAGAGATTCTGGTGTTGGACGCGTTGCGCAGAGAACGCACTCACGGCTCTCATCTTACGCTGGAACAAGCTGTGGAGTGGGCGAAACTGATCCGTCCGCAACGCACTCTGCTCACCGATGCCGCACACACCATCGACCATTACGAGACAAACTCGTATCTGCGCCGACACGATGTTTGCGATGGCTTAGACATCCAATACGCGTATGATGGTATGAGCCTTGAGATCGAGGCAGAATGACAGCTGGCAATAGATAATCAGGCGGCATAGCCCGGCAGCAGTTCACGCACACACTCATCGATCTCATCCGAAATGCCGTCTTCCAATAATGCATCGCGTATCGCGCGGCGCATCTTGGTGGCGCCTCCGTAAAGAGGAACTGCCGCGGCTACAAGTTCCGCGCGTTCGCCCAGGGCTGCCAATTCAGCATGTAGCTGATTAGTCGCATCGAACTCCGGCACTGGCACCGTACGCAAGGGGTAGGTGTGAAAGTCTCGATCCGATCTTCTCGACATTCTAAAAGCGTAGTTCAATGCCTCCGCGCTGAAGATTGCACATAGATACCGCGCTTCAGCTTTGTGGCGCACCGGAATGTAGTAGCAACTAGTGTCCACTACTATGGAAGCATCCAAATATGCGGCGAAGAAATTCGCTCCGCTTCTAGGATAGATGACACGCATGGAATGCGGTTTCAGAATTTGAGTTGATAGTTTACGCATGTGGTCCAAACTCAACAACAGCGTCTCAGCACTTTTCGGCTTGCGATGCTTTTTCCAGACATTATCGACCCGTGCCCAATAGTTGTCGAAACGGCGCCTCCGCGCGATCTCTAGATACGGATCTTCTGACTGAAACACTTCGTCGGTTGGTGTCACGGCATGAGATTCTCCGAACACTCGATGCGGCGCGATATCGGCGGCTAGGACTACTCGGCGCACGCATTCCTGCTCTACGATTCCGTGCTGCTCATTTCCCTTCCAGGGCGTGTGGCGTGATTTTCTAGTCTTGAATCTCAGCATTCCGGCGCCACCAGATTGCAGACTGCCCTTCTCTATTAGCACCAGGCTTACGGGGCTGAATACTGCGCCTTGACGCGCTGAATGTAGATAATCGCTAGCCAAAGTCAAGATGTTTCGGAAGGGATCGCGGTTCACACGTTCACTGATTTCTGACCAACTCATCCTTCGTTCTAGGTTCGTACCACTCCATAACTCAAATATATGGGATAGAGAATGGGCGGAGCCTGTACTTCGGCATCCGAACATTACACACGAATCAGATTGCTGAAAAGGCCGTTCATCAAGTTCTTTGAAACTCCACGGCATCTCCGACAAATCGACATTGAAATCATCACTAGTGCCTTGGTCTTCCATCCGATGCCATCGTCCTGATCTAAATCTCTCCCATTGTCCTGAACGCAGAGCGGAATAGGGCAACACCATTCCCATGCGCCACTGCCGTTTACGGCTCATGTAGTTACGAGCTGACGATGATACGAATAGAGCCGCCAAATCGTTGTGCGGAGCTTGTTTCCCTCCCACCCATATCAAAGTTCGATTCGATTCGCGACGGTGGATCTCCTGTCGGTCGCCACGAAGGTCGCTCTGCGTGATCCAGGGCGGATTGCCAACCATGCGATCCAATTTCCGGTGCGCCAGGCGATACGGCTGCGCGATATTTTTTATGTACCACGACCAAATGTGATTCCTACCCTCACGCTTCAGCTCGTCGATGATCGACGCGCACTTCAACAGCTCCGACACTGTCTCATCGCTGAAAGAGTGTTGCCGGAATCTCACCTCTAACACCGAAATACGGTCTGAGTTCTTGACCATATCATCCACCACTTCACTGAAATTGCGGTAAAGCAAAGCCTGCCTCGGGATCACCAGCATTCGCTTATTCTCATTCGCATCTGCAGGCGTCTCAATCAGAAGCCCCTCGCCTGCGAACAGTCTGAGATCTGTGGTTTCGTTCCACCGCAAAGTATCTCCCAGAAATACTTGCAACGCTGCCTCCCCCTCACTCGGCACTGCGGGCAACGCGGAAAGCATTGTCGCGCGTGCTAGCTCCACGGCTACCGGATGAATGTCTAATCCATGCACCAGACGGCAGAGGATGTTCGACTGCTGAACTCCGTCTTCTGTTACTTTCTGGGCGAATGGAAGCAGGCGATTGATTGCCGCGCGCAAGAAAGTTCCAGAACCGCAAGATGGCTCTAGAACCCCGATCCCCTCTAGATCATCATTCAGATCCGCCGCACGCTTAACCGCCTCACGGCACCAAACATCGTCCAACACATGCTCGCAGATCGCCTCTGCCAGCCAGTCCGGAGTGTAATACTCGCCAAAATCATGGCGGATATCACGCGGGATGAATTGATGATAGACCTCTTTAAGAACGTCAGCGTTAGAGCGTTGCCAGTTGTAACGATCGACCTCTCGATTCAGCCGTATTCGCAAAGAAGCCAGCTCTGAATGAAGGGTACCCCCCCCCCCCCCGAGAATTCAGCCACGAGGAGAAGGACGCTTCGTCGTGGGGCTGATCGCTCGGTGAACCGGCGACATTTCGTGCCACTCGGCGCGCCATCTCCACCAGCAAAGAGTGACGGGCGAAGAGCTTAACGCTGCTATCTCGATCTTCGGGCTTCACGATGAAGGCGCCGCGCATCAGATCTTCCCAAATCGTGAACTTAGTATCGAATTCCGAATCGCCGTCTATCTTCAAAGCCAGTTCTTCCGCTTCTGATGGCAGGTCGGAAAGCAGTTGCGATAGATCATTCGGCGGCGGCGACAAAATGCTTAGATCGTTATATAGCTTCTCTAAAAACTCGCGCCGAATATCGGTTCTAGAGAGTCCCGTCGCTTCCACGTTCTTCGGGCTCATCTCGGCAAGGTCCTTATTCCAGACCTGAGTAGGTTCATCAGCGCCTACTACAACCCGCCAGCGATACCACAGCGCTCCGTTCGTCGTATATCCGTGGTAGACATTCTCGTCGTGCGTCTTAACATTGCTGTAACGCGCGTTGACGTAGTCTTGCAACTGGCTGGCTGCGTACTTCCGCCGCTCCAACTGATCAATGACATATGAAGGCGCGATTCCCAGTTGGTCGGCTCTCTTCTTCACTTCCACGATGGTGTTTCGGACTAGAATGTCGATTTTGCCACCGTCCACGCTCACTTCGAGTCGGGCGCTCTGATCTCCCAGCAAAGCGTCGAATAGAGATTTCACTGCCGATTGGATATCGGCTTCGCTGGAATCTTCTGCTCTCGCGATCTGCAAAAGCTCTTCCAGTCGACTCTCGGCGATATTCATCTGAAAACCCCCTTACTCTTGCTTCAACGCAAGAAACATTCGATGAAGCTACGCTCCCGTGCCTTCTGACCACACCGGAATTCTCAGCTATTAAAGCGAATAGCATTGAATATATCTGTGAAGCGATATCGATTGCAGATCAGGATGAGTGTATGGGATCACCTCCAATATTAAGCGACATTAGTGATTGGGTGCGGCGAACAGCGCCTTCTTCTCAAAGTCGGTTTCGTCACCGTAGCGAAGCATTTGAGCGTGTGATACGTTCGACGCCAGGAATCGACCCTCGAGTGGCAGATACCGTTCTACGGGTGCCGAGGCATGAATTCGTACGGCCTTCAGATGTTACTCGGGCTTACGCCAACCGTGCATTGAGCATCGGCAAGGGGCAAACGATATCTCAGCCCAGCCTGGTAGCGCACATGATTTCAGAGCTGCGGCTTTCAGAAAAGGCGTGTGCAGTGCTAGACGTCGGTGCTGGTTCAGGGTATCAGAGCGCCATCTTGTCGCATCTCGCCGAGAGAGTGATCGCCGTGGAACTGATTCCCGAACTGGCGGCGTCCGCTGAAAACCGATTGCGCCAATTGGGCTATCAAAACGTAGAAGTTAGAACCGCAGTTCCAGATACAGTCGGTTTTCCGGCCGGCGGTCCTTACGATGGCATCATTGTCGGCGCACGCGCGCCGCAGATCCCATCATCGCTCTGTCAGCAGCTGGCGCCAGGAGCGAGGCTCGTGATTCCGATCGGCGAATCTCAGCTGCAAAGAGTCGCTACCGTATTGCGTCATGCGAAGAGCGACGAGTTTATCGTGTCAAAGGGCATAAAGGTGTTGTTCGTGCCGCTCATACTGCCCGAATCTGAATGCCAGTGAGTTCGGTGAAGATTAATATTTTCAAGAGGGATATCGCTATATCACGCACAATAGTTGGATGGGCAAATGCCGCTCTCTCAGCTTGATTGATATGAAGCCGGTTATAGAACAAGGACGAGCATTGGATGGCCACTGAAATCACAACCAAGTACGAAGCGGTTATCGGGCTTGAGACGCACGTGCAGCTGAACACGGCGAGCAAGATGTTCTCGTGGTCCGGGGCTCAGTATCAACATGCGGAGCCGAACACATTGGTGGATCCCGTCTCTATGGCGTTGCCCGGAACTTTGCCGGTGGTGAATCGCGGCGCGGTGCGATCGGCGATCATGATCGGACTGGCTTTGAGCTGCAGAATCGCCGCGGTCACGAAGTTCGACCGCAAGCAGTACACCTATCCCGATCTGATGAAGGGATATCAGATATCGCAGTACGACCAGCCCATCTGTTACGAGGGATGGCTCGAGCTTCCTCTTGACCCGCCCTGTCGCATCGGCATCAATCGGGTTCACATGGAGGAAGACGTTGCGCGTCTGATCCACGTCGAAGCGCCGACTGGCGGAGTGATGCACTCGTTGCTGGATATCAACCGTGCCGGCGTGCCGCTGATGGAGATCGTGACAGAGCCGGATATGCGCACTCCGGAGCAAGCAGAACAATATATAAGCGCGCTGCAATCCATCATCCGCTATCTCGGCGTCGGCACGGCGAACATGGAAGAGGGATCGTTCCGTTGCGACGCTAACATCAGCGTCCGGCCGGTGGGTTCAACGGTGTTAGGAGAAAAGGTTGAAATCAAGAACATGAACCGAGTGCGCGCGGTGAGAGAGGCGATAGAGTTCGAGATCGAGCGCCAGATCACCGCTATTGAGCGCGGAGAAGATATCGTGCAGGAGACACGGGGATGGATGGACGGTGAAAAACGGACGATTCCGCAACGCAGTAAAGAAGACGCGCACGATTATCGCTACTTCCCAGAGCCTGATATACCGCCGCTGCGAATCGCCCCTGAATGGCTGGAAGAGATTCAGTCGTCGATGCCCGAACTGCCCATGGCTAAGAAAACGAGATTTATTAAGCGCTGGGGATTATCTGAATACGACGTCGACCTGATCATTGAGACGCGCGCTACCGCAGAGTACTTCGAGAGTGTGATTCAAGCCGCAACAGTGTCCGAGCCTGATATCGATCAAAGAGCGTTTGCCAAAGCGACTGCGAATTGGATGAATGGGGAGATGGCGCGCTACATGCATGAGAACGGCGTGCTCAAAGTGCATGACAGCAAGATCTCGCCAATGGCATTGGCGAGGCTGGTCAGAAGATTCCAGAAACGCGAGATCAACAACAATTCTGCCAAAAAGGTATTCGGAGAGATGTGGCGTCACGGAGCCGATCCGGACCAGGTGATTGAGAGACTCGCTCTCGCTTCAGTTGGCGACGAGGGATCGCTGGCACCGGTGATATCGGATGTGATAGCCCAGAGCAGCGGTGCAGTTGAAGACTATCGGAACGGTAAAGAAAACGCCATTCGCTACCTGATGGGGCAGGTTATGAAGGCGACGCGCGGACGTGCTGATGCTAAAACTGTGATGAAACTGTTGCGCGAGGCGCTGAAAAGCTGAAGCCTTATCATCCTGCAATAGGCGTTGTGATATTCTGAAATATAGCGCGCCTTGAATGCGTATCGCCTTGATTCGAAAGATATCTCTAAGCCGTGTGGTTCCAAATTGCTCTACTGATAATAGCGGTCGTCATGATCGTGATTCTCTTGTTGCAAGCGCAAGGCAACAATCCTTCCGTATTCGGACAGGCCGAAAGCACCTTCAGGGTGCGGAGAGGGGTTGAGAAACTGCTGTTCAGATCCACTATCTTTCTGGCGGTGATCTTTGTCGCCGTGGCGATCGCCAACGTACGCTTCAGCTGATCCGCTGTTGCCTCATCCAACCAATATCTAGCCGTCCGATAAGTCGTTCCTAGCGCCTATATTCCGAGATTCTCTGTCATCTCTAGCATAGCCCTGTCATTCCAAGCGCAGCGAGGAATCTAATTTGCACATACCTCCCCACGAGGAAGATTCTTCACTCCGTTCATAATGACAGCGATGGTGCGCCCTTGCCATTACGAACATAGAGAGGAATCAAGAAACTTCAGCGCCATCTCCAAGTAGTTCCCGACGGCGCGTCCGCGAGTTCGATCCCCATATCGGCTAGTCGATCTCTGATGGCATCGGCTTGAGTATACTCTCTAGTCCGACGGGCTTCATTTCGGGTTGCGATCAACTCTTCTATCTCGGCCTCGCTCAAGGTTCCCTCGCGTTTCGGCTCCTCCAGCGTCATTCCCAGCACCGAAGTAAATTCAAGCAAGGCGTCCTGTGCGGCTGAGACATCGATTGAGCTCTCTATCGCTTTGAATATCTCGCTCACCAGATCGAATATCGCGGCCAGGGCGCGCGGAGTGTTCAGATCGTCATCCATGGCCTCCACGAATCGCTGTCGATAAGGAGAAGGATCAAGCTCATTCGCGGCCTCGTTCGCTGATCTGACTCTGGATGCGGCTTCTCTGATGCGTCGAACTGCACGCTCAGCAGCGGCTATATTTTCATCATCATAGTGCGCGGGACTTCGATAGTGGCTCTGGAAGATCCATAGCCGGATGGCATCGGCCGAATAAGTCTCCAATGCTTTACGAACCGTAACTACGTTGCCCAGCGACTTAGACATCTTTTCGTCGCCTGCCATTCTCAACAGGCCGTTATGCATCCAACATCTGGCGAAAGGCACGATTCGGGTAGCGGTTTCAGATTGGGCTATTTCATTTTCATGGTGGGGAAAGACCAAGTCTAGCCCGCCGCCATGAATATCAATTTGATCTCCCAAATGGTTGCGCGCCATGGCGCTGCACTCTATGTGCCAGCCTGGACGTCCTTTACCCCATGGGCTTTGCCAACCCGGTTCACCTTCTTTCCAAGCTTTCCACAAGGCGAAATCTTCGGCGTTCTCTTTGCCCAGATCCGGCTCTAGTCGGGCCAGAAACGAGCTGGTATCTTCATTTGTGCGCCGGCTAAGCTTGCCGTAATCATCATCGCTCCGCACCCGATAATAGACCGAACCATCCGATTCGTAAGCGGCGCCCATGTCAATCAGTTCTGAGATGATAGCTATGATGGCCGGCATCTCTTCCGTCACCCGAGGGTGCACATCGGCCCGGCGGACATTGAGACCGTCCATGCACTTGAGAAATGATTCGACATGCATCTGGGTCAGTTCATACCAATCCAGATCAAGTTCTGCGGCCCGAGCAATGATCTTATCGTCTACATCGGTGAAGTTCTGAACCCGTTTCACCGCGATGCCGCGATACTCCATGTATCGTTGCAGCACTTCAAATATGACCGTTGCCAAGGCGTGCCCAAGATGAGGCTCATCATAGGTAGTTACTCCGCAGACATACATTCGCACGGGAGAGTAGATCTGCCGGAACTCTTCTTTTTCGCGTGTGAGCGTGTTGTAAAGTTTCATGTTCGCTTACCAATCATTGACGTTACATCATCTTTATCGCGATAAGGTTCTAATTTCCTCTGCTCCTCACTAGTGTCGCTATCGCTTGGGCGGCGATACCCAACCCTTCGCCGATCGCGCCCAATTCATCGGTGGAGGTTGCTTTGACATTGACTCGGCTGATATCGACCTTCAACATCAACGCGATACGCTCTTCGAACTCCGATAGCCAAGTTGAGAGACGGGGCGCTTGGGCGATGACTGTAGCATCTATGAAGTCTACCGCCCAACCCGCGACACTTGCCATTTGGCTGGCAGTTGTTACGAAATAGGCACTGTCGATGTCCGCGTATCGGCTATCGTCCGAGGGAAAGTTGGACCCCAAATCTCCTTTCCCAGAAGCGCCGAGCACCGCGCTGGCTACGGCATGTATCAGAACGTCGCCATCAGAGTGCCCGGCCAGTCGTTTGTTGAATGGTATATCCACTCCGCCCAATCGTAGCGCACTGCCTGTGGTGAAGCGATGAGAATCAAATCCTATACCATAGCGATACTCGCCTGTTGAGCGTGGTCTATCCATATCATCCGCTATATTCAAGGCTATCGTCTCTGCTATCGCGATGTCCGATGGAGTCGTAAGCTTGATGTTGTCCTGGTCGCCCGGAAAAACTGCCACCAGTCCACCAGCTTTCTCAACCATAGATGCATCATCGGTAACCGCTTCAGAAACCACTGCGTAGGCCGATTCCAGTACTTCGCGACGAAATATCTGAGGCGTCTGAACCGTGAAGAGTCCTTCACGGGGCAGCGTGGCGGCGACAATACCGTTTTCTACTTGTTTGACCGTGTCACGCATCGGCATGGCCGGCACTGCAGCGCCGATTTTGGTCGCCACTTCCAAACCGCGCTTCAAAAGACCTTCATCTATGAACGGCCGGGCGCCGTCGTGAACCGCCACGAACTCCGACTCAATCCCCGCCTCAGACAAGGCGTCTAATCCCGAACGCGTCGAATCTTGACGCCTTTCGCCGCCAGGCACAATGCCAATCACCTTGGCATAGCCCTTGGATGCTATCAGATCAGTGATGGCATCGATACGATCTGGATGCGCTACCACTACAAAGCCGCATACTGAGTTGCTCTTCTCAAGAAGGTTCAAAGAGTGGCAGAGCACTGGCTCGTCGCCCAGCGTCATGAGTTGCTTGTCTATCCCGCGCATGCGTGAAGATGTCCCTGCGGATAACACTATGATGCTCAGGCATCCTGAATGAGGACTGGAGATATGATCGGACGGGCAATTCGTCAATTGGTTTCTCCTTCAGCGTCAAATGGAAGCGAAAACAGGGATGGAATGCACGCCCTACTGGCGAGTAGCGGCTAAAAGACTCTCTGTATCATGTCGGTCATAAAATGCACTCCGAAGAAGCAGAGGTAGGCCACCCCGGTAGATTTTATGCTTTTCGCTATCAGCAGAGTGGCGATGAAACGATCGAGTGGGTACCCTAAACTGCCGGCAGCGAAGCCCATGACATCGAAAATAGGATTGGGAATCACACCGACGACGAAGAGTGCCCGCGCGCCGTATCGATCCATGATGGCATGCACTTTAGGATAGTACTTATTCTTCTCCAACACGTTCCGACCACCCAGCCCTATGGCGTAGCCGGTGATCTCGCCCAGCGCCTCTGCCGATCCGGCGCATAATCCTAAGATAAGCGGATTAAGCCCTACTTCTGGGGCTGCAGCAGCACACAGCGCGAAGATGCTGGGCACCGGGATCACGATAGACGCGGCACCGACGAAGTGTAAAAACCACACTCCGCCGTATCCGACTCCTTCCACCGTGAATGAATCGGTAAATAACATATACGCCGCGCCGCCGGTGAATATCACCAGCAATACCGCGACAGAGAATATGAGCACCTTCTGATGCTCGTGTGCAAGCCATTCTTGAAAACGCGAAAGCCTTCGCTCCACTACCTCCACATCATGATGAGCGACATCAATGGCATGATGCACCAATTCATCACCACGATGAACTACATCGGACAAAGTTAAATGATGATCTTCTTCTTGTAGCTTCTTTTCAAGATCATCTTTATCGGACATGATCACCGTCCATTTCAATGACTACGGGATTGAAATTTTACTCAACATCCGTGAGCATCGCTTCACAGAAAACCATTACCATTACCGTTCTGCGATCCATGCTGCATATAAGTGCAACAGAAGCGCGCTCCTGGTTGCGGCTTCTAGACTGGTTGCGGCTTCTAGAAACGCCTGGTATATCAGCCAACGCCGGCGAAGATCGACTTGTAAAATCCCTCAAGCCATCCGATGCTTTCACGGCAGGCGTAAGCCATGATAATCATGCGGATCGTCTTGCCGATAAAGATGTAGATTAAGAATTTGCGGTATGGATAGCGTAGCGCGCCGGCGGCTATTCCGGCCACATCAAAAATGGGATTTGGAATCACCGCGAGAGCGAAGATTGTTACACTGCCGTGTTCCGTCATGAGCCTTTGTATTTTGCCGTATCCCGGCACATTGCCCACTGCCTTCTGCCCGGAATATCCCACGAGATAAGATGTCGTCTCTCCCAATGCTGCCCCAGCGCCGCCTAAAATGCCGAGCAAGAAGATGTTGAGACCAAGTGATTCAGCCGCCGCGAAGCAGACGGCCAAAATTCCCGGAACCGGCAACACGATTGAGGCGGCACCGACGAGGTTGAGGTAGAAGGCCGCCCAGTAGCCTATCTGATCCGCAATGCGGTCCAGATCCATTGAACCGCTCAGCCACATCGCCAAACCAATTGCGACTGAGCCTATCACCACCGCCCAAGTCGCAACTTGGATCAACAGGTGATGGCGCGCGAGCCAGATCAAGGCGCGATTCAAGACGCGATCCGCATTCTCGATAAGCGACGCGCCTTTAAGATCAGATAAAGATTCTAGAGGTGCTTCGGCGGATGGATTACCAGATTGGGAATGGTCTTCTAACGCGTCGCTCTGAGATTCAAAAGTGTCTCGAGGAACCATAACGCGATTTTACACGCTATCTCTCAAAATACATCTTTAGATACAACGATGCCGGCAGATATTGGAAGAGCAACTTAACTCTGTGCACATCGCGGCTATTTCGGCGCTAAGCTGCCATGGCATTCCCGGCAACAGCATCAGACTCTTGGTCTTGAACTGCCTTGACGCTGAAGTTGAAATCTCCGTTTTGGACGTCCACTATGATCCGCGAATTTTCCGATGCTTCATTGGCAAGCATCAGCTTGGCGAGCGGAGACTCGATGTAACGCTGGGTCGCTCGCGCCATCGGACGCGCACCTAGACGAGCATCAAAGCCGCGATCGATCAGCATCTCCAGCGCCTCAGGCGAGAGCTCAATCGTAACCCCATGATCTGCGATCCGAGCGTTAATCGAATCCATCAGCTTGCCAACGATCAAACCCACATCTGCGCGGCTGAGAGCATCGAAAACAATAACTTCATCGATTCGATTCAGAAACTCCGGTGAAAAGGCGGAGCGGAGCGCGCTTTCGTACTCTCTTGTGACTCCCGGAGCTTTGCGGCTCTCAACCGAAACCTTCCCGGCTGAAGTCTCGAAACCCAAGTTGCCCGCCAATGAGCTTCTAGAACCCAAATTGCTCGTCATGATGATGATCGTGTTGGAAAAATCAACTATCCGTCCATGTCCATCGGTGAGACGTCCGTTATCGAATACCTGCAAAAGAGTGTTGTATGCATCTGGATGCGCCTTCTCAATTTCGTCCAGCAGGATGACGGAGTACGGTCTTCGACGCACCGCCTCAGTCAGTTGCCCTGCATCTTCGTAGCCCACATATCCCGGCGGAGAGCCGATCATTCTGGCGATGCTGTGACGCTCCTGGTATTCCGACATATCAAGGCGAATCATGTGATCCGAGTCATCAAACATGATCTCGGCGAGCGATCTGGTCAATTCCGTTTTTCCCACGCCTGTAGGTCCCATAAAAAAGAATACCCCGATCGGATGGCGCGGATCCTTCAAACCCATACGCGCTCTTCGAACAGCATCGGCAAGCCGCTTTATGGCACTGTCCTGGCCCACTATGCGATCGTGTAGTCGATCCTCCAGATGCAACATTCTCTTGGCATCTTCCTCAATCAGCCTAGCCACTGGCACCCCTACGTTTTCAGAGATCAATTCAGCGATGTCGTCTTCAGTGATCTTCAATCTCGCAGAATCTGAATTCTCGCCATGCTTAATTTCGCCTTCCTTTTCAGTCTCATGTCGCAGCCTCGCTTTAGCAGATACTTCGTCAATCAGATCCACAGCTTTGTCCGGCAGATATCGATCTGATACGTAGCGCGCGCTGAGCTTCACCGCGGCATCTAAAGCCTCGTCAGTGATTTGTACATTGTGATGCGATTCGTATCTGGGGCGTAGCGACACGAGCATCTTCACTGCCGTTTCGGCATCTGGCTCTTCCACCCATATCGGAGAGAATCGGCGTTCGAGAGCGGCATCCTTCTCAATGTATCGGCGATATTCTGATGGTGTGGTGGCACCCATCACTTGCAATTCACCTCTCGCCAATGCCGGCTTCATCAAATTTCCAGCATCCAAGGCGCCATCGGAGGTGCCGCCGGCTCCAACCACACTATGGAGTTCATCTACGAAGAGAATGATTTCGCCGCTCGAATCTCGAACGTCGTCCATGACCGATTTCAGCCGTTCTTCAAACTCACCGCGCAACTTGGCTCCGGCTAGCAAAGCGCCAACATCAAGCGCGATGACTCTTCTGCCGCGCAAAGACTGTGGAACATCATCGGCAACTATCTTCTGTGCCAAGCCCTCGGCAATTGCGGTTTTACCTACGCCTGCATCACCGATCAGAGCCGGATTGTTCTTAGTGCGTCTGGTAAGGGTCTGCATAACTCGTTGGATCTCTGAGTTGCGCCCTATCACAGGGTCCAATTTCCCTTGTATGGCCAATCGCGTCAAATCGACAGAGTATTTTTTCAGCACTCCGTATCCGCTCTCTGCGTCTGGGTTATCTACCCGTGCCGCGCCGCGAACTTCATGGACTGCTACATAGATACGATCCTGCGTAACATTGTGCTTGGCGAATATCGCCGCCAGATCGCCATCGGCCTCCTCTACTATCGCGATCAGAATATGGTCGATGCTGATGAGATGGTCGCCAAACTTACCGTCTCGTATCGAACGCGCTTTGGAAAGCACGTTGTCCAGTCGCGGCATCATAACTATCTGTACTTGCGCCTGCCCGTCGATAGGAAGATAGGCAGGCGGCTTGCGATCAATAAGATCTCGCACATCGCGACGCAAGAGGTCAATATCAACTTCAAGCTGATTCAGTATCCTCACAGCTTGGCTTTCATGAATGTCTAACACCCCATAGAGCAGGTGTTCTACATCCCACTGTGTTTGTCGTTTCTGGGCTACCAATTGCTGGGATGCGCTGATTGCCTCGCGCGCCATGTTTGTGAAATTATCGGGTGATACTGTCATCATGAATCCTTGTACCTTGATTCTCCCCTAGACGAAGCAATAATGCCTCTAATTTGCTTCCCGCTTGCCCCGTTCAATTTCGCTCAGCCTTTGCAACAAAGTCCGTTGCTCATCGTTCAAGCGTTCCGGCAGCACCACTTGCAGCGTGACATACAGGTCGCCGCGCTGATCGGAGCGTAACTTGGGCATGCCTTTGCCGGCGAGCCTGAATGAACGTCCATTCTGAGATTCCTGCGGTATCTTCAGCACTACTCTTCCGTCCATGGTTTTAACCGTAGTCTCGCTTCCTAGCAGTGCATCCAGCATGGATGTCGGCGTTTCGACATGCAAATCATCGCCTTCTCGGCGGAAGCGATGATGCGGCAACACTTTCACCTTCACTTCAACCGGCCGCGCGCCCTGGGGACTTATACGCACCTTTCCGCCGTCTGCAATGCCACGCGGAATCTCTATCTCCAACGAACGGGAGCCGTTGTTCCCAGCTTCTAAGTTAAGCAATCTTTTGCATCCGAAGTACGCTTCTTCCAGCGTTATATCCGTATCTATCTGTTGCGGGTGCGCTCTTTGATCGCTAAAAATATCTCCGAATGAAAATGGTTGCCTTGGGTTCTCATTGGAAAATCGGAAGAACGGGTGCTTCCCGGCATCTACTCCACTAGAACCATGAAACGTGAATGAACCTCTCTTTCGCAACTGGTCGGCATGTCTCCAATTATCTCCGAACTCGTCATAGTCACGCCGCGTTTTGCCGTCCCGTAAAACATCGTAAGCCTGGTTCACCTCTTTGAAACGTTCTTCTGCACCGGCATCGCCTTGATTCACATCCGGATGGAACTGCCTGGCCAATTTGCGGTACGCGCGCTGAATATCTTCATTTGAGGCGGTTCTCTCTACTCCGAGTATCAAGTAGTAGTCCTTGGAGCTAGTGGGATTCATCTTGGTCATCGTATGGACTGAGCGGTTTGCCGATACATCAATGATACATGATCATAATTATAATTCTATGAATCAAATCAAAAACTTGATATAAAGCGTATCTATTTTTATTATCGATACTAGTGAAACACTGAGTTCCACATTCGTTAGGAAAGGAGCAACAGAATATGACATTAGTCAAACGCTGGCAACCATCAAGGTTTGCGAATGCCTTCGCAAGCTTCCCATTAGACACCTGGTCCAACTTCACTCCGGAGCGTTATCGGCTCAACGATTCCATTCCGCTAAGACTAGACGTGAGCGAGACTGGAGACGCTTACTTCGTAGAAGCTTCGATTCCCGGGGTATCAGCCGAGGACATAGAAGTAGAGATCGATAACCGATGGTTGAAGATCAAGGCGTCCACCAGCCGGGATTCCACCGACGAATCGGAAAGGTATATCCTGCGTGAGCGGCGATACGGATCATTCTACCGCGCCTTGCACTTACCCAAGGGCGTGGATATCGACCGCGCAGAAACCGATTACGAGAACGGTGTTCTGAGGGTTAAACTTCCCACATCCGAACGAAACGGCACTCGCCGCCTTGAAGTGAAAACCGGGACGACTGCTTAAGCTCGACAGAGCATACCCTTCTTCGATCCGATGCTCGGCAATGTTAGAGTTGCGGGGCATCGGCGCGTCTGGGGTGTTAAGATTCTGTTGAATGTCGCATCTTACATCGCTTGAAATGGTGTCACGCCCACGTTGAACCTCGTGCCCAAAAATCCTGCTGCTGTCTCTGCTCCGGCATTCTTTTCCAGATACCAGACTCTTATCTCCGAAGCGCTACGGTCGGAACTTTCAGAGCTTGAGATGGGGTTATACAGCACGCACCGCTACTATATGGGCTGGGAAGACCGAGCGGGAGTGGCAGTATCAGCCCCTCAGGGCAAGCGACTCCGCCCTAGTCTCACATTGCTGGGATCTGATGCCTTGGACGGGGAGTTGGAACGCGCTTTACCGATCGCAACGGCGCTGGAGTATATCCACAATTTTTCCCTCATCCACGATGACCTGGAGGACCGAGATCGATTCCGTCATCACAGACCTGCTATCTGGGTTCTATGGGGCGATTCCATGGCCATAATCTCTGGTAATGCCATGCTAAAACTAGCCGATATGGCGGCTGAAAAATCCATGTGCAAGGATGTGTCGCCGGCCACCGCTCTACAAGTGCGGCAACTCATCGTGCACTCTTATCTGCGCATGATGGAGGGGCAGTTCATGGATCTTGAGTATGAGTCGCGAACCGATGTCTCTGTCAAGCAATATCTCGCCATGATCGAGCGTAAGACCGGCGCACTGATTGAAGCGTCTCTCTACTCCGGAGCCATCCTTGCCTCAGAAAGCGACACAGATCATTTTGCCGTCGAAAATCTGCGAAGAGTAGGATTCGAGATTGGTCGGCTGTTCCAGATCCGCGATGACATACTAGGGGCATGGGGCGGCGAGAGCACCGGCAAGCCGGTGGGGTCTGATTTGCGGCGCCGGAAGAAGGCATTGCCAACAGTCCATGTCCTCAATACCGCGCGCGGAACCGCCAAGGAACACATAGACGCCCTTTTCGCGAAAGAGCAACTCAATGACAAAGATGTTGAGGATGTGTTGCACATAATGGAGCAAGTCGGCACGCATCAATATTGCATTGAGATGGCGCGCGCGCATTGTGAAGCCGCTCTGAACATCCTAGAACGCATCGAGATGTCGAGCCGTTTCAGGAAGGATTTTCACGAACTGTGCGAATATATGATCAGCCGCGAATCTTAGCCTCCCACGCTTAGTGCTTGCATTGGCATTGGCGGCCTAGCGCAAACTAGCAACAACCTAAATCCAAAAATGTTACATCTTAAGGATTAAGCCGTCGTGATCGCAATCATTGGTAGCACCTATCGCTTGCTCTCTAACCTGATCAGCGCGACGGCATCGAGCCGTATCGATACGGTTGAGGATTTTATCGCGTTCCGTGGCGCAGTTCCGCATATCAAAAAAGGCACTTATTCCGATGCTGTGATCGTATTGAGCGGATCTGGCAGTGAACGTTCAAAGGTCGCGATTGATTGGGTGCTTGACGAGTTCTCGCCTTCTCTGGTGATCAGTGTGGGCTACGCCGGGGGAGTGAATCCGTCAGCAATGCCGGGCGATGTCGTGATAGGAACGAATTGCGGCGTGTTGCACGGCGAACCGATCGAGTGGCGCGCAGATCAAATACAGTTGTTGGAGATGTCTTCCCGAGCAGTAACCGCCGCGCGGCGCGCGGTCGAGGCCGCCAGCCTCGATTATCACATCGGAGCGGTAGTCTCATCATCCATACTGGCGCGAAGCGTAGAGATGAAGCGATGGCTGGCCGAATCCCTTCGCACTCAGGCCATTGACGAAGACGCCTATGAGATCGCGCTAGCCTGCTCCGCGCGCGCTGGAATCGAATCGATGGTCGCCAGATGCATTGCCGAGACCTACGATTCCGAGCCGTTGGCGTCCTATCCCCGGATTACCAGCAGACCGCAATCGAGCCCCTTGGCAACGAGTGCGCTTTACGCCATCTCACAACCTGCCGGCATCCTTGCGTTTCGCAGGCTCATACGCAACCTGAATATGGGAATGGATGCGATAACGGACTTTATCCCCCATTTCCTGCATCAATGGCACACTGCGAAATGACAAGATAATACAGTTGCTGAGGCGTGCCCAATCTGGATGCGTAAACTAGTGAGAATGGAACTGAACCATTCATCTTTTCAGTAGCTGCTTACGGCATCATGATAAACTAGCATGAAAGCAACCGATAGAGATACCATCCGCGGTAATTTCGTAGCGTGCATATATTCGCATCTATAAAGTGACAGGATCCATCAAAACCCCTAGACGCATGGTCATGAACAAAGCAAGTCGGAAGATAAGAATCCAGGGGTGTCGTTAAATTGACCGATAACAACCGCCAAGTGACCAATGCCGAAGCCGAAGGGCGAACCAGCTATATTGCGGTAGCGGCAGAAAATCTCAGCGTCGTATTGCGCGGAGATGCTTCCATTTTCAATAAGCTGTTGACGGTCACTTCTGAGTACGCACCGCAATTCATCGACATCACAGATTCAGTGAACTCAGTAGTGGAAGATTCAGGCATCAGCAATGGTAACGTGCTGGTTTACAGCACTCATACCACCTGCGCTATCGTGATCAATGAGCACGAGCCTTTGCTTTTGAAGGATATGGCACGCTTCTTGGAGCGACAGGCGCCCAAGGGAATGTATTACGGTCACAACGATTTCACGGTGCGCACCGTCAGCGTGCGCCCGAATGAGTGTCCGAACGGGCACTCTCATTGTCAGCATCTGGTGCTGGGGACGAGCGAGACTCTTCCTATCGTAGACGGCAATATCTTGATGAACGAGTTTCAGCGCATTTTCCTGGTGGAGCTAGATGAACCGAAGCCGCGGCAGATATTCGTCCAAGTGATGGGGATCTGAACCTCAGGGAAGCTTCGCCCTGCATAGTCGATCCTAGGGTGACATCGCTAAATGTCCGTTGCCGCAACCGCAAAGCATGTCTCGCACCGCTGTTTCAAACCCGACGGATAGTCCCGCCTCAATACTGAGCTTGGACGAAGCATTCGCGGCGTGTAAACAATTGGCGGTCAAACGCGATGAGAACTTTCTCATCGGCAGTTTTCTGGTCAAGCGCGTGCTCCGCCCACATTTTTATTCGATTTACGCCTTTTGCCGAGGCGTGGATGACCTCGGAGACGAATCACTTGGCGAACGTATGTCGGAGCTGAAAGTTTGGGAAGAGCATTTGCAGCGATGCTACACTGGCAAACCTCATCATCCCTGGTTCATCGCACTGCAGAACACTATCCAGAGCTTTGATATCCCCCGGGAACCGTTCCATAAGCTGATCGAAGCGAATCGTCAGGATCAACGCGTGAATCGATATTCAGACTTCGATTCGCTACTCGAATACTGTGATCTTTCAGCCAATCCAGTGGGACATCTGATGCTCTATCTGTTCGGACATGACGATGCCGAGATGATGCGCCTCGCAGATCAGGTTTGCACCGGACTTCAGCTGGCAAACTTCTGGCAGGATGTGGTTAGAGATTACGCCAAGGGCCGAATCTACTTGCCAAAATCGGACATGAAACGATTCGGGGTGAGCGAAAACGATATTGCGGAGCGAAAACTCACGCCGCAATTCCGAGAAATGATGAAGTTTCAAGTGGAACGCACACGCGGTTTCTTCCGACGCGGCTATCCTCTGGTGCATATGCTGAATAGAGACGCCCGAACTGAGGCGGCGATGTTCATCTCTGGCGGATTGTCGATACTCGATGTGATAGAGAAAAACCAGTGGGATGTCATATCGCACCGCCCTACATTGTCAAAGTCGGCCAAGATCACGATGTTGGTAGCGGTCTATTTACGATTTCTATTTGGCAGAGAACCATTGCCAAACCGACGGTTCTACGGATTGGAGAATAGATGATCTTGCAGTGTGCAGAAGATTGAGCGTCGTTGCATCTGATGATGCCAGAATCGCAGACGCGTATCGCTTTTGTGTCGATTCGGTCCGCCGTTCGAACAGTAGCTTTTTTATCGGGCTTTGGTTGCTGCCTCCCGATCTGCGCCGGACCTGGGCTGCCGCGTACACATTCTGTCGCCTGTGCGACGATGCTGTGGATGAGCCCCAGCCGGGCGCAGAGCCGAGAAAGATATTGAACGATATGCGAGCTGCGGTGCTGTCAGCCGAAGCCGGCTTCGCGGACGAACCGCTATGGATCGCGCTCACCGACTCGTTTCGCCACTTCAAGATAGATGCATCTCATTTCATCGATATCGTAGACGGATGTGAGATGGACTTGGCGGTGAATCGATACGAATCGTTTGACGACTTGCTGGTTTACTGCCGGCGAGTGGCGAGTTCCGTCGGGCTTATCTGCGTTGAAACTTGCGGCTATGACGATGCCCAAGTGAGGGGGTTCGCGACCGATCTAGGCATCGCATTCCAGTTGACGAATATCCTGCGAGACATCCGAGAAGATGCCGCGCGCGGACGAGTATATATTCCGTTGCAAGAACTGAGAAAATACAGCGTCTCGATTGATGAGCTATCGCTGGACCGTCCAACTGCGCAGTTTCAGAGCTTGATGAAGTTTCAGACGGCACGGGCTAGAAGCTACTACGCTTCTGGCGCCCGAGTGATTCCAAGGATTAAACGGGGGCGTGTTTGCACTGATATGATGTTTCGCTCTTATCTCAGCATTTTGAACAAGATAGATGACGCCGATGGGGACGTGCTTTCGCAACGGATCACCACCAGTAGCTTGAGCAAACTGAGACACGCGGCAAAATTCTGGCTGAGATCCCTCGCTAGAATCGCACCTCGCAGACATGGACGACCCTAGAATCATCGTGATTGGCGGTGGACTCGCCGGCATCGCCGCCGCAGTGAAACTGATGCAGAACGACGTGAAGCCGCTGGTGGTGGAACGAAGACCGTTTCTCGGCGGACGTGCTTTCTCATTCCAAGATCGGGAAACGGGCGAGCATATCGACAACGGGCAACACGTTATTTTAGGGGCTTGCAGCGCCTATCTTGAATTGCTGGATCAGCTGGGAATACCAGAAGCCATCGATCTTGAAAAACGCTTGAATGTGCCTGTAGTGATACAAGAGCAGATGGAACCTCTGCGTGCCGGCACGCTTCTGGGCAATGCATCGGCGCTGTTACGCTATCGCCATCTTTCCAGGCGCGAGCGTTTCAGCGTTGCACGCTGTATGCTGAGAATGAAACTGATGCGGTTTGCAATCGATGCCCCGGCGGAACTAAGGGCGACATCTTTGGATGACTGGCTAGCCCAGCATGGCCAGAGCATGAGAGTTCGGCAACGATTCTGGGCGTTGTTCGCGGTACCGGTGTTCAACAGCGCGCTAGATGATATCGCAGCCTACGATGCCATTGTGTTCATACGCTTGGCGCTGCTGGGCGTTGCTAGCAAATCGGCTCTAGGATTGCCTCGTTCGGGGCTGTCTTCAATCGCAGATGCCGCGGAACGACATCTAAGAGACCGGGGTGGGAAAGTGATAGCGGGCGAATCAGTGAAGCAGATTATCGTATCCGATCAGCGCGTCAAAGGCTTAACCCTGCAATCCGGCCAAAGTTTGTATGCTCGCGCGGTGGTCATCGCGCTTGAAGCACGTGATCTGGCGCGCATCTTACCGAAACAATTGAGAAATATGGATTTTTTCGCGCCATTGGCCAAGATTCAAACTTCGTCCATAGTGGGAGTGAATATCTGGTATGACGCGCCGGTTATGAAGGGGAAGTATAGGGCATTTCTAGGCGGTAAATTGCAATGGGTCTTCAATCTCTCCAAGATACGCGGATCCAATGCTGCTCATCAACATCTCGCCGTCTCGTTGAGCGACGCGCAGGAATGGATGGACATGAATAAGCAATCGATCACGGATTGCATCCTGGCCGAGATGCGGCGAGCTTTTCCGGCTGCACAGAGGCACAAGGTATTGAAATCGACGGTCGTAAAGACATCACATGCCACCATAAAAATAGCGCCCGGTTCGCACCACACACGTCTATCTCATCACTCACCCATCCGAGGAATGTTCCTGGCTGGCGATTGGACCGACACCGGTCTGCCGGCAAGCATGGAAGGCGCGGTGCGAAGCGGGCATATCGCAGCGAATGCCGCGCTTAAGGAGCTATAGCAGATACGTCTCTATAAGTCCCTCTTCTCATAGATTGGGTTCGCTGGAAGATGCTCTATGATCCATTTCTGCAACTGGAATCTCATGCTTGTAGCTTGTAGCGATAGCTGATCGCCTCTCCGATCTGGTGGTTCTCAATAATTTCAGTTCTTTCCAAATCGGCAATGGTGCGCGCGACCTTCATGATCCTATGACACGAGCGCGCCGACAATCTAAGCGCCTGCATAGCGCTCTGCAACAAAGCTTTAGCATCATCCGACATCTGACAGTGGTTCCAAACTTCCACCGGACCCATCTGCGAGTTGACCGTCAGCTGCTGATCATCGAATCTTTGCTGTTGCAGATCAACCGCTTGCAACACTCGTTCACGCACGTTTTCCGAGCCTTCTTGGGATGGCGGCTTGACCAGCTTCTCATACTCGATTCGCGGAACGTCTATAAACATGTCGATTCGATCCATCATTGGTCCGGAGATGCGCCGCTGATATCTCATAACGGAGTTGTCGTTGCAGATACAGGTCTGATTCTGGTCGCCATAGTATCCGCAAGGGCATGGATTCATAGCGCCTACCAGCATAAATCCAGCTGGATAGGTGACCGTGGAACGCGCTCTGCTGATGGTCACGAATCGGTCTTCAATAGGCTGGCGAAGAGTTTCTAGGGATGAATGCCCGAACTCGGGCAGTTCGTCTAGGAACAGTACGCCGTGATGGCTCAGCGTAACCTCGCCCGGCCGCGGTATCGCACCGCCACCGACTAGTCCGGCCGCGGATATCGTGTAGTGCGGAGCGCGGAATGGACGCTCCATCATCAGCGGCTGTCCGGATGGCAATAACCCGGTAACCGAATAGATCGTGGTTACCTCCAGAGCCTCATCTCGTGTCATTGGCGGCATGATAGTCGGTAAACAACGCGCCAGTAGCGTCTTGCCCGAACCGGGCGGACCGGTCATTACTAAGTTATGTCGGCCAGCGGCCGCGATCTCCAGCGCACGTTTGGCTATCTCTTGCCCTCGAACATCTCTGAGATCGTAAACATTGCGGGCACGTCCGTTCTGATTCAGATCAAGCATGCCGTTGTGATGATAGATGGGTAGATCTTGCCCATCTCGGAGATGGGATACAAGTTGAGCCAAAGTTTCGGCCGGCTTTATATCGATTCCATCTACCAATGAAGCTTCTTCGGCATTCACACGCGGCACGAAAGCGGTGCGATAACCCCTGTTCATTCCCACCTTCATCATGGGTAACATGCCATTCGTAGAGCGCAGCCTGCCATCTAAGGACAGTTCACCCAGCAAAAGCGATTCTGTGGTGATGTCTGGCAGTTGTCCGCTACATACCAGTATCCCGATCGCGATTGGGAGGTCATATGCCGGCCCTGTCTTCTTGATATCGGCCGGCGCGAGTGAAACCGTGATACGGCGCAACGGAAACTCGGAGCCAGAGTTGCGGATAGCCGCTCGCACTCTTTCCTTGGATTCTTGGACTGCGGCATCGGGCAATCCAACAATATTAAAGGCGGGCATGCCGGGCGAGATGTCTACTTCCACTTCTACGACATGGCCATCGATTCCATCAAGTGCGCATGTATTTGTCTTTGCTAGCAACGCGATCTCCTTAAGATTTCAGATAAATCTATTAAATTCATATATTTGTTACACAAACATCATAAACAGAACATTTATCATAAATAAATCAACGATGTCAACATCCATGTCATACTTTGCTAATCTTTCCAAAGAGCATCAGCGCTAAAGGGGCAATCAAGAGATGGGCATCGGCTACGATTATTCGGATCATGTCG
This sequence comes from Dehalococcoidia bacterium, assembly GCA_963422715.1. Classification (GTDB taxonomy): domain Bacteria; phylum Chloroflexota; class Dehalococcoidia; order Lucifugimonadales; family Lucifugimonadaceae; genus Bin127. Next base: position 232,501 of record OY730475.1, read on the forward strand.
CGGTTATAACTCTGCAAAACGCGCGGCGCGCCAACTCCATAGATAAAAGCATGGCGATCGAGCTGGCTGAGGCTTGGCGCGCGGCATGGGAAGATCGAGAGGTCAGAGCAGTCATACTCACTGGGGAAGGAGAGCGACATTTCTGCAGCGGACACGACTTGAGTGTGCGTGATGACGTGAATGACGCCGAACTAGAGTTTCTGGCGTTAGAGAGAATCTTCAGGCCGCTTGCAGGCTACGCGAACGGTTTCCCGATTGGCGTTGACCCAGAAATGGCCGATCATTTCCCGCGCCTGCACAAGCCGGTAGTCGCCGCAGTGAATGGATGGACCGTCGGCGCCGGACTGTATATGCTGTTAGCATCGACCGACATCCGTATTGCAGCCTTGAGCAACGCGAAGTTTCGCTTCGGGCTCATCTCCCGAGGATGGATAGGCGCTGGACCGGCTCCGACATTGCTGATGAAGCAGATAAGGCATGTAGATGCTATGAAGATGCTCTTGCTGGACGAAGAGGTAGACGCTGAGGAAGCCGTTCGAATTGGATTGGTGAATGAGGCAGTTCCTCCAGAGCTGCTGATGGAACGCGCTTTCACGATCGCGAGGCGCATTGCCGAGATGCCGCCGCTCGCCGCGCAGAAGATAAAGGAGTTCGCCACGCGCTTCGCGGATCTGCCTGTAGCTCAGGCTTGGCAAGTGCAGTCAATGATGAATAGTATGCTCTTGCATTTAACGTCCGACGGCATTGATGGACGACAATCGTTCATTGAACGGCGACAACCGGAGTTCACCGGGGATTATCGAGGAATGGAGGGATTCCTGGTCGGGCATGTCTGACGAAGAACGGCTACGGATGAAGAAGCTTAAGAAAGAGATAGACTGGTGATAGGTTTTTCTGATAAATAGGATTGTCTATGGATCGCTGGAGATACGCAGAAGGAGATCATCCGCCCTATTGCACTTGTGCCGAGTGCTCGCGAAAAAAACGGTCGGGAAACGATTCGAATGTAAGGGGATCGCGGCGCCGCGATCCAGGCAGCTCCCGAGGATTTTGGGCAAGACTATGGAGCGCTCTGAAGCGATGGTTAGGCGGCTGATACGCTTCCGAGCATAACCCGCATCAACTTTTCATAATCAGCCGGCCACAGAGCCATCCCAAGAATCCACCGCCAAAGGTGCATATCGGTATCCCGACCAGCAAGTTGACGACGATGATATCGCGCTGAGAAACTGTCTCGCGGTCAACTATGCCCGGCTGGAACGCCATGACCAGCGTTGCCGCTAGCTGCACCATCGCTCCGATGCCCGCGCCGTAGAGGATATATCGGCTGATTCTCATGCTAATGGACGGTGATGTCGCATCCGTGGACTAATCGATGCTCAATACACGATCCGGTGCGGTTGCATCGAACCACACATCCTTGAATCCGGATCCCGAGTAGATCGGCTCTTGATAGCCATGCACCCAAGGCTGGAGACTGATGCCTAGTCCCTCCATCTCAACGGCATAACCAAGCCGCTCTCCAATGCTCGCTTCTGGATCTCGAAGTACATTCCTACTCGCTTGGCCGCATCAGGTTCACTGACCGCTGCCAGTATCGCGGTATCGATCTCGGATTGTAGTTCCGACTCATTGTCAATGCCGAATGTATTGACCAATCTCGATAGCATCTCGTATCCATCTGGATAGCGCGCGTCTACATTGGCGTAGAACATCTCTATATCGCCTGCTGAAAGCATCTCTTCATAGCGGTCGCTCCTCACATAGTCATAAGCGGCATCGATGCCCAACTTCTCGCGCCATTCTTCCGTCACGAACTCGAAATCATCTCTGAAGCTGCCCTGCACATCGGTTTGGAACCTCAGTGTGATGCCATCTAAGCGGTCGGCATATCTAGAGCGCGAGATTTCGGTGTTCGCATTCGTTGGATGGTAGTGCAGCCCGGCGATATCTGGATCATGCCCTATCAACAGTGGCGGTATGAGCGAACGAGCGGGTTCATAGCCTCTGCCGGCGTATCGATTCTCCACATCTACCGTCATCACTAACGCGCGTCGAAAATGCTCTTCGTCATAAGGTTGCAAGGCATCGTTGAAGATGAGAAACGAACTCTGCTTTCCGCTCGCCGTCCCTAATATCTTGCCGCCGCGTTCGTTCTCCGTGCGACTGCTATCGCCCACATAAATGAGATCGATCTTCTCCTCTTCAAATACTCGTGTGAAATCAGCCACCATCTTTCCGTCTTGCTTCACAAAGAGGTCCGTAACGAACTCCACTCCGTCCAAATAAGCCAAGCGTCCGTGATAATGTTCGTTGCGTGCCATTACAACCTTGCTAGCGTCAAGATCGAACGCGACCAGCTTGAAGGGGCCGGAGCCGACCGGCAACTCGTCAAACTTCATGGCACCGCGTAGACCGCCCGTCGGTTGATTAAACTTGGACCAATCTATTCCCCAATTCTCAACATTCCCGCGCTTCAGCGCCGAAGCGACCGGATCTGCCAGGAGAAAGGGAAAGACCGCGCTCGGCTGAGATAGCCTTATCTTCAATGTGCGGTCATCTACCACTTCAACCCCGGAAAGCTCTTCTGAATCACCTGATAACACTTCTGGCGCACCTGATATGCTACCCAGAACTTCCAACGCCCGGGAGGATCCCGTTGAGGGTTTGAGAGCTCGTTCCCAGCTCCACTTGAAATCAGACGCCGTTAGAGGAGAATCATCGCTGAACCTCAGAGACTGCCTTAATACGAACTGATAAGACTCATCATCCACCAGCGTGTAATACTCTGCCAGATCCCCAACCACAGGATCGTTAGGATCGTCGGTCAATTTGGTGAGTCCAGAATATATCTCGGCATACAGGGGTTCCTGGCTGCGCCCGGTCGCCAGCGCTGGATCCGGCAGGATCAGATTACCAGTGCCATATCTGAACACGCCGCCGCTAAGCGCAACATCGTCTCCAATGTCTGCCACCTCCGTCTCACGCTCTTCAGATACGCGTTGCACCGTCTCTACGGTTTCAGCGAATGAAGACGAAGGTTTGGTGTCTTTTGTCTCACCGCATCCAATTAATGTTGCAAAGCAAAGCAGAAATAAGAAGCAAATGTAGCTCTGGATACGACTCACGTTGCTGATGTGCAATCTCCTAGATAATGCATCTGAATCATTTTCCAATTATGTTATTTCAATTGAGAATCAACATGTGATGGATAGACTATAGCCAGGATTCTGATTCTCACATGATGATCGTTGAAGCGAGACGGCATTTGGGGAATGAAAGTATCTTTAATCAGCAGGAGCAAATATCTTCTCGGTGGTAGGATAGCGACAGACGAATCATGAGTGTATACGGTGGCAAGACGCTACGCAGCGAAGCCTGGTTCGGCGCGCGCGACTTGGAGGGATTTCTGCATCGCTCCGGCTTGAAGAGCCAAGGCTGGAGCGAATCATCGTTTTCAGGCAAGCCGGTGATCGGAATCGCCAACTCATGGAGCGAGGCGACTCACTGCAATGCGCATCTTAGGGTTTTAGCCGAGCATGTGAAACGCGGCGTGATATCAGCCGGCGGATTTCCGCTCGAGTTTCCCACTATATCGCTGGGAGAGTTCTTTCTCTCCCCCACTTCGATGCTGTATCGGAACTTGATGGCGATGGACGTAGAGGAGATGATTCGCGGTTTGCCGATAGACGGGGTAGTTCTGCTGGCCGGCTGCGACAAGACTACTCCTGCCATGTTGATGGGTGCCGCGTCTGCAGATTTGCCGGCGTTAATCATTACTGGCGGTCCGCAGCTCAAGGGCAATTGGCGAGGCGAAGAGCTGGGATCGTGTACCGACTGCCGTCGATACTGGGCGGAGCTGCGAGCCGGGACTATTACTCAAGACGAGTACGATTCGATGGAGGAGGCGATCTATCGTTCACCAGGGCACTGCATGGTGATGGGCACCGCCAGCACAATGGCCGTGATCTGCGAAGCTCTTGGCATGACGCTCCCCGGTGGCGCTGCCATCCCCGGTGCGGATGCTAGAAGATATAGTTTCGCCGAAGAATCGGGTATCACAGCTGTGAGGCTGGCGCTGCAAGGAGTGAAACCCTCATCTATCATGACGGAGAAGGCGTTCTCGAACGCCGCTATCGCTCTGCTGGCACTCGGAGGCTCTACCAACGGACTGATTCATCTGCCGGCGATTGCAGGCCGGTGCGGTGTAGACTTTCCGATCCGAAAATGGAACGAGTTGTCAGCCGGAGTGCCGATGATTGCTAATCTCAAGCCTTCAGGCAAGTATTTGATGGAAGATTTCTTCTACGCCGGCGGCGCGCCCGCGTTTTTCAGTAAGATATCTCATCTTCTCAATACCGAATGTCTGAATGTAAATGGACGCTCGCTGGGCGAAAATGTGCAAAATGCCGAGTGTTACAACCACGACGTGATCTTGAACCCCAATGAGGCGCTATATCCGGACGGTGGCATCACAGTGCTTCACGGCTCTTTAGCTCCTGACGGAGCGGTGATAAAGCGATCGGCAGCATCTCCCAGCCTCTTAAAGCACGTCGGACGCGCAGTAGTGTTCGAGAACCCGGAAGACCTGCACCACAGGATCGACGATCCCGATCTGGAAGTGCGGGCGGATGATGTGCTTGTCATGCGCTCCGCAGGACCTATCGGAGGCCCTGGAATGCCGGAAGCTGGGCTTTTGCCGATTCCGCGCAAGTTGCTTGCCGAAGGGGTGCGCGACATGGTGCGGATATCAGACGCGCGGATGAGCGGCACGGCTTTCGGCACTGTGGTGCTGCACGTATCGCCTGAGTCAGCCGTCGGAGGTCCATTGGCTTTGGTGAGAGACGGCGACCTAGTCGAGCTAGATGCGGAGGCAGGAAAATTGGAACTGCTGATAGATGATGCCGAGTTGAAACACCGTCAATCGGAGCGGAAGGAGATACACGGCGGTCGAGACAGGTCCGAGCGCGGCTATATCAAGCTGTACAAGCGTCACGTGATGCAGGCGCAACACGGTTGCGATTTTGATTTTGCCGTGGGATCTACACCGGTGGCTCAATATGTGTGAAACCGATGGAAGCTACAACATCATCTGTATTCTGTCTTAGCCTCTGCCAAGTCCATGAGGTCAGGTTCACGGTTGGAGTATTCAGAGAGAAGGAGTGGCAGTTCCGGTCGAACACCGTCGAAGTAATCCTCGATAGTGAACAGTTGCATACGGGGATAAACTCGGCCTTTGAATCTAACCGTTCCCGATGCCAGCGCGCTCTTTGCTGCTGTGCTGACGATGCTGCTATCCATAGCGATGAGAACTCCTAGCAAAGCGTCTTCAGAATCCATAGTTCCGATCAGCTCTCTCACTACGCTCGGCCCGATGCTCTTACCGCCTTTGACTTGCGCGATTACCAGATGACGTCCGCCGTTGTCGGGCGCGTACCCTCTGCCGTCCACTCCTCGATCGCCGCTTTTCCGCTCGTTCGGCAGCATTCCCCTGATGAGCGAGACTGCCCAGGCCTCGAACTGGAAGGGATCTCGGGCGAAGAGATCACGCGCCGCATCAATATCTTCAGGCCTGCCGATCACCCTGGGCTGCTGATTCAGCCGCTCGCGGAATCGGTACTCCACCACTGCGATAGCGAGATGAGTTATGTCGATGCCGATCCATGATCGGCCCGTAGCCTCGGCTACATGGAGAGCAGTGCCACATCCGCAGTAGGGGTCCATAACCAATCCGCCTGGCGGGCAGGCCGGCTCTATCATCTGGCTAAGCAGCCCTTCCGGCTTCTGCGTCGGATATCCCAGGTACTCCTTCCCCTTGTTGTAGTTGGTGAAGCCTATTGGATCTAAGATTAAATTCTGAGGGCTCGGCGGCAGATCCGCGGCAGCATAGCGTTTCAGTCCGGGCCAAAAGCCGCGCTTGGGATGGTGTATGAAGCCGGCCGAATCAAGTGCATCCAACCTATCATGAACCCCTTCAATAGAACGGTAACCCGGTATGAAGTTCTTCTCTATCCACTCGGCATATCTACCAGTCTTTGGAACTGCCCAATGTCGGTTTCGCGAGCCTATGTCATACCCTTTCCAAGCCTGTCCGCTCTCACCGCCGCTCTTCTCGGATCCAGTAAGATCCGATGACCTATACCTCCCAAACTCATCAGATGAAGGATATCGCTTACGCAACTCATCCTCGGTCCGCTGCATGGATGAGGCATCGCCTCTCCAATACGAAGTGTCGCTCTTAGCGTATAGAAAAATGGTATCTGCTATGCGACCGAAACGTTTAGCGTCGTTATGCGCGGTGGCTCTTCGCCAGTAAATGGCATTGCGGTAGTTGCCAGCTCCGAAAACGGCATCCAGCAACAGCTTGATATGATGGCTGGCGGTATCATCGCAATGCAGGTACAGGGAGCCGGTAAGCCTGAGCAGTCGGCGCATTTGATGCAATCGTGGCGCGAGATGGCATAAGTAGGCAAACATCCCGGAACGCCCTAGCATTGTCTCAAAGCCTTGGATGGCAGTCGCCAGCTCGCCGCCTATGATGAGAGCAGCATCGCGATCTTCTACCGCTTGGGCTCCCCAGGTCCAAGTGTCTTCGAATGCACGCGCCTGCGCCGAAGCACCGCCCAGATCCGAGAAAAAGAGCTGGTTATACGTCTGACGTGAATTGAACGGTGGATCAAGATAGATCAGATCAACTGAATCAGAAGGCCACTGCTGCATCCAAATCAGATTATCGCCATAGTAAAGAGCATTGGGAATCATATTTTCGCCATACAATTGATTGCGATTGAGACGGCCTAATGCCTCACAAGTATAGCGAGGCTCGTTATCGCTAAATCAGAGATTCAACTGCAAAGGCGACGATCAATCCGGTGTCGGCGCGTCAGCCGGTATCAAGCCTTCAGATTTCATCTCAGCCCACACGGCCTTTGGTATTTCTCGTCGCACCGCGGCTATGTTCTGCTCCATTTCTGGTATGGACTGCGCGCCCGGTATCACTGATGCTACCGCCGGATGCGCCATCACGAACTGCAGCGCGGCTGCCTTTAGATCAACCTTATGCCGCTTGCAAATATCATCTAGCCGACGGGCCTTCTGTACGAGATGACGCGGCGCGAGTTCGTAGTCAAAAGTTACATCGCCAGAGAGATCGCGCGCAAGGATGCCGCTGTTATAAGGACCACCGACGATTATTCTCACATTCCGTTCAACGCAAAGCGGCAAGAACTCCCCATAAGCGCCGTGGTCGAGCAAAGTGTATCGCCCGGCTAGCAACACGGCATCGATATCGAAGCGGCGGATGAAGCGCGCTGGCATCTGCCACTCGTTCATGCCGCACCCGATGGCCTTTACAATGCCCTGTTCTCGTAACTCTATAAGGGCTGGGAATGCCTCTTCTACAGCCTGGGTCTCGCCGAACTCTTCAACATCTGGATCATGTACAAGTATGATCTCCACGTGGTCCAGCCGCAACCGTTGCAGACTTTTCTCAATCGACCGCATCACATCATCGCGGGACCAGGTATTGATCGTCATCTGCTCTGGGAATCCATCTGGCGAATCTGCTGCCGTCATTCCCCCGGGCAAGGGCTTTAGCAGACGGCCTACCTTTGTCGAGATGATGAATGATTCGCGTTGCAATCCATCCAGCGCGGCACCGTATCGCCACTCGCTACGTCCCGAGCCATAGAGAGGCGCGGTATCAAAGTAGTTGATGCCCAATTCATGCGCGCGTCTGATGATATCGATTGCGGCTTCGCGCGCGGTGCCGCCGTAGAGCCCTTCACTCAACACCATGCCGCTGAGCGGAGCACCCCCCAGTCCGAGCTTCGTAACTTCCACTCCAGCAGCGCCGATACTGGATTTTTCAAATGGATCCATGTCGAAGCGTTCCTCGATGACGAATTAGGAATTAGATACTCGCCCTAAGCCACCAATTCCGAGATCGCATCTCCTACCGCGCGAGTATCTGAGGAACCGCCAAGGTCTGGTGTCAGTGTCTCGCCTTCATCCAGCACCCTGGCCACGGACTCTCGCACATCGTTAGCAGCCGCGCGTTCGTTGAGATGGTCCAGCATCATAGCCGCGGTAAGTATCTGCGCCATGGGGTTCGCAATGCCCTGGCCCACTATGTCTGGTGCGCTGCCATGGGTAGGTTCGAACATGGAGGGATGCGTGCGCGATGGGTCCAAGTTGGCGCTAGATGCCAGTCCCATGGAACCGGTGATAATCGCGCCGATATCCGTAAGAATATCGCCGAACAGATTCGATGCTACTACGACATCAAACTTCTCGGGGCGACGTATAAAGTCCATGCAAGCAGCATCGATGAGCATCGAATCAGTGCTGATATCAGGGTACTCCGATGCCACCTCAGCAAAGGTGCGGTCCCACAATACCATGCCATAGCCCTGCGCGTTAGATTTCGTGATGGACGTAAGATGTCGTTTGTCTCGCTCCCGCGCCAATTCAAAGGCGTAGCGGATCACTCGTTCACAGCCTCTGCGAGTGAAGACGGCAGATTGCACCGCGACTTCATCCGGAAAACCACGATACTGAAACCCGCCGACATTGGCATACTCCCCCTCAGTGTTCTCCCTTACCACTACTAGATCGATATCATATGGTTTCTTACCATGCAGCGGCGACTCTACGCCCGGAAACAACACCGACGGCCGGACACAAGCGAACTGATCGAAGGCGCGGCGAATAGGAAGCAAAAGGCCATTAAGAGTGATATGGTCTTGCACCTCCGGATGCCCCACAGCGCCTAGGAATATGGCGTCGAACTCTCGTAGCTGCTCTACTCCGTCGGGCGGCATCATCTCGCCATGCCGGAAGTAGTATTCGGAGCTCCACGGAAACTCGACGAAGCTCCACTCTATGCTGTGCTTTTCAGCAAGAGCGGAAAGCACTTTCAACGCTTCGTCGACAACATCAACACCGATGCCATCTCCCTTTATCACTGCGATACGATGCTGATTCATGTCGTGAAGCTCTGGTTTCTACGGCACTTGTACATCAATATTCCCTATTATCCCGATGAGCGTGCTTCTACTATTTCCAGCACTCCGGCGATATCGTTCTCGCCCTGGTCTTGCCTCATCATCTGATGAAACAGCTCTTCGGATTTCAATGCCAGTTCCAACGAAAGACCCTCATCAACGGCAAGGTCTTTAATGATGCCGAGGTCTTTATCAAGATTGCGGACTGGCGCAGCCGAGTTCTGGAACTGTCGGTTAGCAGTGATCGGTGCGCTTCGAGCAACCATCGTGCTGCCGCCCCAAGATACTTCCAGCAGCTCCGCGGCGGTCTGAATATCCACTCCAGCAGAGTTTGCAAGCGCGAACGCTTCCGCCGCCGCCAAGGTATGCACCCCAACCAGAAGCTGATTGATCAGCTTCATGGCGGTTCCGGCACCATTCGGCCCCATATGTTTGACATTAGCGCCCATCAAATCGAAGTACGGCAGGGCTTTCTCAAACGCCTCTGCCGATCCGCCGCACATAATGGCTAGAGTTCCGCCCGCGGCACCGCCCGGTCCGCCGCTGATCGGAGCATCTATAAACATTGCTCCCCTGCTCTCAGCAGCTTCAGCGCATCTTCTGGAAGTACCGATGTCTACAGTGCTGTGATCCACGATCACTTGATCCGGCTTCGCGTTCGGAATGATTTCGCCGATGATCACGTCTAAAGATATCTGCACGCTGGGCAGACAAGCCAGGACGACATCTACTCTTGAGACCAGATCGGCTGTGGATTCGGCAGGCGCTGCGCCCCGGTCAGCCATAGCCTCTATCTTGGTGGCAGTGCGAGTGAAGACTACCGGTTCAGCGCCTTTTGCAAGGAGATTGTCAGCCATCCCCTGTCCCATGTTGCCTAGACCGATAAAACCTACAGACATTTTCTCTTCACTCCATTCTCAATGGGGATATTAATTGAGACGATAACATCCGGCTAAGGATGCGCTCATCACTACAGATACAACATGCAACTTGGAAATTGTATCAGTTGTCTAAGGGATTAGAGATACGAGAAAACCAGCAGCTTCGATTCCGTCATCCGTTTAAGCATTTCATAAACGCTGCATCAGGAGAATCGTCGACTCGTATCGAGTCGCGCTAATGCCGGCGGCGAGTGCGTGCCGGCGCGAATTCATTCATCCACACATCTTGAAAGATAGACCCTGAGTGATACGAGTGCATCTCAAAGCCTTCAATCCAAGGCTGCACTCTGACGAGGTCGCCGTCACCGGCCAAGGTCCAAAAGAGCGGAAGCATCATGGCTTGCTCGACGATGTATCGGTCCATCGCCGCGTACAACTCGATCCGCTTGGCGGTATCCGTCTCTGCTACTGGCTGCTTGCAACATGTCGCGGAGGGTTTGGATCTCGGGCGAAATATTGGTAGCGCCGAATATATCGATGAACGCCTGTAGAAACTCTAGTTGCGAAGGATATGATGCGTGAAGTTCCCGATATGCCATTTGGACCTCCCCATCATGCAATGCCTTTCGATAATTCGCTTCGCTGGCCATCACTCGCACGTCAAAATCCCGTCGTAGAGTCTGCATCCAGTCCCTAGATCAAACTGCAAAAGAGGCCAGAATGATAGGGTTAAGCAAGCCGGGTCCCGAACTTAGGACTCATCAGTCGAGCTGTCGCAATCTAGGATCAAGACGATCCCGGAGCCAGTCGCCAAAGAAGTTCAGCGACATCACCAAAAGGAATATGGCCAGGCCAGGGAAGAATGATGACCACCAAACTCCGTTGATTATGAAGTCATAGCCCTCATCTACCATCTTGCCCCAAGTGGGTGTCGGATCTGGGATGCCAACGCCCAAGAACGAAAGCGTAGATTCGGCAAGTATAAGCCCGCCGACTCTAAGCGTGGCTACTACGAGGACAGTGCTGATGGTTCCAGGAACGATGTGACGCAACATTAGTCTGATGTTGCTTGCGCCCATGATGCGCGCCGCGTTTACATAGTCCATGCCGCGTATCCGCAAAACGTCCGCTCTCACTTGGCGCACGAACGGCGGCCACGCAATCATGGCGATGAGAATAATGACGGTGGTCTCAGTGGCTCCCAAGGTGAGCGCGACTATGAGTGCGACCAGCAGGAAAGGCAATGCGTTCCATATGTCGACGATTCTCATCAGCACTTCATCTATCCAGCCGCCATAGTATCCGCCATAGACACCCATAGCAGTACCGATTATGATCCCAGTTGCCAAGGCATAGCCGGTAACCTTTAACGATACCTGAGCGCCATGGATAAGGCGCGATAACACATCGCGGCCGAGACCGTCGCTACCTAAGATGTATTCATTCTGGTTAAAAGCCTTCTTAACCGCCAGGTTATAGGCAACCTTGCCTTGAGGTGTAGAAAGATCGACTGTCGACTCGATCTCTTCCATGAGGTCGTTCTCAGGGCTTCGCTGCCCCCAAGTAGGCGGATGCTTGACGAATTCCGTTCTCTGAAAATTAGGGTCCGAAGGCGAGACCCAAGAAGCAAAGAGCGCGACAAAGACAACTACCGAAAGAATGATGATAGGAATGATCGGCCAGCGGCGAAGAAGATACCACAGCTGCGAGAGAAACGAACGCCTCACGACCTTCAGTCCGGTAGTAGGAGCAACGTTTACCCCCGACGAACTTCCAGTCAGTGCCGAGGTAGCGCTATCTTGTCCTTGATCTAGTGCCATGCGATGAGAGAATCTATGAATTGTTGAAGCGCGCTAATCAATCGTATCGGATTCTAGGATCGATCACTGCGTATAAAACGTCGGTTATAAATGTGGCGATGACATATACCAGGATGAACATCAGCACCAGTCCCTGTAGAAGCGGGAAGTCCTTGTTATGCACAGCTTGAATGGCTTCTGATCCTATTCCGGGACGCGAGAATACGGTTTCTATCACGACGGCACCCTCGATGAATCCCGCAAACACGAGGGTCGAAGCGGTGAGCGGCTGTATGAGTGCATTACGAAAGGCGTGCTTCCAGATTAGAACTCTATAAGATATGCCTTTGGCGCGCGCAAGCTTCACGTACTCGGAATCTAGGACCTCTAGCATCGCCGAACGCGTCAACCTAAGATAGCCGGCCAGCCCTCCCGCGGTCATCGCCGCAACCGGCAACACAAGATACTTCATCTCCCACATCGATTGGCCTATGAGCCCTGCGGGCAGCGCATCTAGATACACCGCGAATAACATGATGAGGACGATAGCAAACCAGAACACTGGGACCGACTGTCCGATTAGGGCTATGAATCGTCCCAAATAGTCGCCTATGGATCCTCTTTGTATAGCTGAAAATACTCCTAATGGCACGCCAATGAAGGTGGTGAAAAACCAGGCAAAAGCACCCAGTTGAAGACTTTCCGGTATCTTATCTATCACTACAGAGGCTACTGATTGCCGGAAGATGAGCGTTTCCCCGAGGTCGCCCCTAACCACTTTGCTTATCCACATCACATACTGCTCGGGATAAGACTTATCTAATCCCAGATCTTTCTTGATCGTTTCCACAGCTTCTGGGGAGAGACCGTATCCAGAAGTGGCGAAAAGCAACAGCGGATCACCTCCGGCACGAGAAAGTACAAATACAACTGCCGTAGCTGCAAGGATGCTGATGATAGCGAATATGAATCGCCGTATTAAGAAGCGTTTCATGGGGTTATCGACATCAGAATCGGACGAATTTAGCCATAGTGCCGCATATGGCCAGTTTTTGGCACGAAGAAGATCGCATCAGAACAAAATGACCGTGATATGGCCGGCCCATGCCGCCAAGCGATTGGATTGTGAAATCCATAAATGCGCTCGGCGGCATAAGGCATTGTTGCTGCACTCTATTCCGAAACGGATGAGGCAGCAACAACAGACCTAGTTAGCCAGTTCGATGTCCCAGAGGTTGTTGATACCGCTTGCAGCCGCACGATCCTGATGCCAGGAAGCGATCTTGTTGCGGTTCCAGAACCAGTCTTGCGGAACTGCTACTACACCCGGCTGCAGGTTCCAGTAGTAGACATACTGCAGGTATCGATTAGCGGCATCAGTAGCTTCCGCAGTGTCGGTAGCAGATGCCATCTCGCGGTACAGTTCAAGGATCTTGGGTGACTCGAAGCCGCAGCCGAAACCGCCACGCGTCAAAGTGGTCTGCACTAGTCCCTTGGGGAAGTGCCAAGGATTAGACTCGCGCCCCTTGTCGCAGGAGGTGATCCATGGATGCGTATTCGCGCGGTTCACAACTGTTGGACGGAACGTCACATAGGTGAACTTCAGCGAGAACGTAGAGAGTCCGATGTCAGCCCAGTAGCCAGCTACCGCGTCGGCTACCTGTCCGGTGACAGATGCCCCCCCCCCTAGTTCGGGGCCGGCATAGACCGCGACCTCAAAACGATGGTCGCCGAGAATATCCGACTCTACGGTTGTCTTGCGCCAGTCTGGATCTTGGCTCTTTATGATCTCGACGGATTTAACCGGGTCATACTCGTATGTGCAAGGACCGGTGCCTGCTGGAGCCTCGTCAGTAAAGGCAGCGCTACCGTCTTGCGTGCATTGCACTTGCGAATAGTTCGGATGCGACGCGGCGAAGTATTCAACATGAACTTCGTTTCCGAGGCCTGCCAATAAGGCCTTGTTAACGGACGGCCGGTCAATGGCGATCGCCATTGCATGCCTCACGTGGCGGGCCTGCTCCATGTCATCGGCACCGTGCGCTTCACTGTCCGAATTTCCAATCCAGGCATGATCGTGGACGAACGGACCCTTTGGCGGAAGTGGCTCGCCACTCTTTGCATCGGTAGATTCCCAGAGGTTTCCAGAGAAGAACACGCCTAGCTGAATTGCGCCGCCAGTGCCAGATTGTCCCCAGTTGCTGGAGTCCATAACCAGTTCGGCGGCATCTTTCGGCTCTAACTGCGCGGTGTCGATCTGACCAGTTCGCAACAGCGTGGCGCGGTTGGTCGGGTCACCAGATTGGACCAGGGTTATCATATCGGTCTTGGCGTCGAACAGCCAATGATCGGGATCCGCTTTCAAAACGATTCGGTCATCTGCGATCCAAGTGTCAATCATATAGACACCGCTGCCGACCACCGTTTCGGACACGAAATCGGCGCCTTCTTGATCAAAGGCAGCTTTAGAGAGAACCGGGAATGCCTGACCAGATTGATTGACGTAATCGTCTTTCCACGTGCCGTCGAATTGCGGGTTGCCATTGGCATCTTTCGCGAATTCCCACTCTACAGTGTCGTCGTCAACTGCTGTCCATTCGCCCCATAGCCCAGCGAAGTCTCCCGCTTGACCATGAATCGAAGTCGGATTGGTGGCATTGTTAGCGTCGTTCATGCTCCATGCCACGTCCTCCGCCGTCAGTGGACCATAAGACTTATCTTTGGTGCGGAACTCAATTCCCTTTTGGATCGTTACACTGCCTTTGCTGAAATCATCGCTGATGTCCCATTCGGTAGCGATCCATGGCACGGTCTCGTCTGCCGGACCGCGGCGGAACAAGGTCTCCGCTACGCCCCAGTTCTTTAGAGCGTCGCTCGCCTGGTTGGCATTCCGGCCATTCTGGCGGCCAATTTCGGCGAATCCCAGAACCGCGGTACCGCTTTCGGTCTTAGGGTCTGGCGCCTGAATGGTGCCAACGCGGCTGGCAGTAGCGGTAGGCTCTGCCTTCTCAACCTCAACTTCTTTAATCACCTCTCTCTCCACGACCACGGTCTCCACCACGGTATCGCTAACCCGCACCTCTTTCTCCACAATCACCGTTTGCACCACGGTGTCTCCCTGAACCTGAACCTCTTTCTCTACAATCACCGTTTCCACCACGGTCTCAGTACTCCCGCAAGCATAAGCTACGGCGGCGAGCGCAACGATGGATGCTACTGCTAGCCACCTTCTATATCTAAATATCGCCAATACGCACCTCCATGTACGTTTGAAATCTCCATTTACGGTCAATGTATGGCGTCAACCCGGAACTCAAGACAGTAGCAACGTCTGGTTCGGGTCAGATTGCAACAATCATTGACTGCTGTTAAAGCCACGCAAAATCAAAATCGCGCGCCTCTAATTATGCTGAACAAGCACAAACTGAAATCAATGTATAAGCATTCCCCGCCAATGTCAAACCATGAACTACAAGCCATACGATAATCGACAAGCGCAATATCGTCCTTCAGCCCTGAAACCATGCGTTCGTGGATATGGAGTCGCGGAGAACCAAACGGGGGGGGGGGGGGGGGGGGTAACATCGCAAAGCGTGCGAGGAGCCGGTATAGCTAGTATGATGCTGGTATGCAGACTAGAGTCAGAGTGCTTTACTGGAAAGAGATTCCGGTTCAGGTAGAGGCCGAAAACGCCTCAGGCAAGGTCTCGCTACCGCTTGATGCGCGTTTCCAAGAAGCTGCCGATGCGATTGCCATGTTCGACGGCTCTTATGGTAGCGATGCCTATCTCGATGCATGGCAATGGGGCGAATCTTTTCCCGCAACCCAGCCGGACACTGGCAAGGCAGCCAAATCCGTCGCCGAGCACTACAACACTGGAATGCCGACAGATTTCGTGGCACGCATCCGAGACCTGCACAACGCGGGCACTCGAACAGCCTGCCCTGGCAGCATCGACGAATGGATAGAATAGAAGTATGCCCACAGATACTGCAATAGAACAGCATGAGATGCTGAGACGCTTGGAATCTGAAGCGCTGATCTTCGACGGCGCTACGGGCAGCTATTTGCAGCAACACGGGTTGGAACCTGGAGGCTGCCCGGAGATGATGAATGCCGACCGTCCGGAAACGATCCGCGGCATGGCTAAAGCCTACTTCGATGCCGGATCCGATATCGTTTTGACGAATTCGTTCGGCGGCACTAAATTCCGGCTGCAACACTACAATGCGGCTCATCGGGTACGCGAACTGAATGTCCTTGCCGCGCGACACGCCAAATCACAGGCCGGCGCCGGGCAGTTCGTAGCCGGATCAGTAGGTCCCACCGGGGAGTTCATACAGCCTCTCGGCGCCTGCAGCGAGCAAGAGATGTACGACGCTTTCACCGAGCAGATCATCGCCCTTGAAGAAGGCGGTGCCGACGCGGTGATGATCGAGACCCAGATGGTTCTTGAAGAAGCACAGATCGCCATCCGCGCGGCGCTGGAAAACACTCGTCTCCTGGTGATGGCGACAATGGTTTTCGATAAAGGTCCGCGCGGCTTCTTCACGATGTGGGGAACAACCCCCGAGCAGGCAGTTAAAGGTTTGCTAGAAGCCGGAGCCGACATAGCAGGTTCAAACTGCGGCAACGGCATCGATAAGATGATAGAGATCGCGCAGCAGATGCGCTCTGTAACGGACCGTCCGCTTGTGATTCAGTCCAATGCCGGCATACCAGAGTATCGAGATGGAGATATTATCTATCCAGAAAGCCCGGAGTATATGGCGGAACGCTATCGAGTGCTGGCCGAAGTGCCGGTTAATATCTTAGGTGGATGTTGCGGCACTGCACCAGCGCACATAGAAGCTCTAGCAAGGGCGCTGAAATGAGTGTCAACATAACGCGATATAGCCCGCCTAGCGTATGCTATTAACGAACCTGCAGCAGCCATGATCCGCATTGAGCAAAAGCATAGAATCCATTAGATCAAACGTCGCCGAACTGATGGGCAAATCGTTGACACATTCTGAAAACATAACCCGTGAAAACTTGATCGCCGCGCCGCTGATGTCGCTCGGGCGCTGCATTGAGCTCGTTGCCATAGATCCGCATTTCAACGACATCACAGTCGGGCTATATCTGAAAGATCGGGTGCTTACTGTTTGGACCTTTTCGCGGGTGGAAGGATGCGAAACCCGCATCTCAGTGATCCGCGACCGTCTTTCGCAGCTGGCCGAAGTGAAACCGGTGCCCGGGACCTACAACCAAGCCGTTATTGCTTCATCTGAGATATATGACCGCGCGCTTAAGTTCGCGTTTACTGAAGCCGTTGAGAAGAACGCGCCGATACCCACTGGCGACATCGTAGCGCGCGACAACAAATCGAAGCTCACCTTTACCATCTCGGGTGAAGAGAGTAAGGAGAATGGCTGGGTGTATGTAGTAAGCGCCGAGGGCGATTACGCCCGTCCGCAGATGCGGATTCGAGCCGTTGTAGGTGGATATATGCGTTACGGCGGATGCGAACGCATAGATTGGGACCGGTTCCGATTCAAACGGGGAGAACGCATGGACCGCTTCGCCCGCCTGTTGCTGCCTTATGCCCGCAATGTAAGCGCCGTCGATGACATGATCGCCTCATCGGAAATGTCCGGCCAGATGACCACCCAAACACTCGGATTCTCACAATCGACCTGAGCTATCATCTTTGCACCGATGAGACTATAGGTCTGCCGCAATAATCTGGAGGTTGCCATGCCATCCAACAAGTGCTCTGCCCATCTGACATCCAAGGAACGCGTGATGCGCGCCTTGCGCGGCGAAGCAGTTGATCGCCCGCCCATAGCCAATCCCACCAATGTGGCAACGGTCGAACTGATGGATCTGGTAGAAGCACCGTTCCCGGATGCCAATCGAGACCCTGAGATGAACGCTCGGCTGGCGGCAACAGGATACACTCAGCTCGGCTTCGATGCCATAATGCCCTATTTCTCCATCATTCAGGAATCTTCTGCTCTTGGTTGCGAGATGCAATGGGAAGGCAAGGACAACTGGCCGACGGTGCGAATGACAAAGCCGATCTGGAAAAGCGCAGATGACATTGCGATGCCGGATGATTTTCTTACGCATCGCGACAACTACACCATCATCGAATCGATTCGCATCCTGAAGCAAGAGTTCGGAGACGAAGTTGCGATCATCGGCAAAACGATGGGGCCGTGGACCTTGGCGTATCACGTTTTCGGCGTCGAGCCGTTCCTACTGGCTACGGTAGACGATCCGGAGGGTGTCATTGATATGCTTCACCGATTGAAGCATCTTTCGGTGGCCTTCGGCGCCGCGCAGATCGAGGCCGGCGCTGATGCATTGACCTTTCCGGACCATGCCACTGGCGACCTGGTCAGCGGGGAATACTACCGCCGATTTCTAATGGACCTGCATCACGAGATGGTAGAAGCTTTGCCGGTGCCTTTGATCCTGCATATCTGCGGAGCCACCGTCGATCGGATGCCGTACATCGCTCAGACCGGCATGGCAGCGTTCCATTTCGATTCTAAGAACGACCCTGCTGAATCTGTGGCCGCGGTGAGAGACGGAATAAGGTTGGTGGGCAACATCAACAATCCCGTTACTCTCTACTCGAAAACTCCTGCCGATGTGCGCGCGGAAGTAACGCGTGCGCTAGACGCGGGAGTGCAGTTGATCTCGCCGGAGTGCGCCATACCGCTAAAGACAAAGCTAGAGAACCTGCTTGAGATACCGCGCGCCGTGGAAGATTGGGCCGCCGAACATTGGGACTACAGCCCCAATTGAGACGAAGCCGGCTCGCCCGGCGACTGGCGGTTGATGGACAGCCAAGTAGTAGAATCTATCTTTGATGGAAGTCTTAAGCGCCAGTGCCTGAAAGCCTCTGAGTTCAATGTAAATGCCGATAGTCAACGAAGGTCTTAAAAAAGAGTTCGAATGGGTAACACGCCCTGGTGAACGGAAGCACATCGGAGATGCGATTGAAGTGGCCGATGAACTTATGCAGGAGATCGCATATCAGCTCATCGTCGGCAATCATCTTGAAATAGATCGCCTGACTAGGGAATGCTTGGAAACCGGTTACACCGCTAACCATATCTTGGACAACGGGCTGCTCAATGGGATGGCGATCGTGGGCGTAAAGTTCCGCGACAACGTGATCTTCGTTCCGGAGGTGCTGGTGGCAGCACGCGCGATGAAGGCCGGAATGACGCATCTAGAACCGATACTTTCGGCATCGGGGATAGAGCCAGTGGGCACTGTGATCATGGGCACCGTGAAGGGAGACCTGCACGACATCGGCAAAAATCTATGCATCATGATGCTACGCGGCGCGGGATTCGTAGTGCATGACCTAGGCGTAGACACCTCGCCAGAAGAATTCGCAGATGCCGTCGTCGAGCATGAAGCGCAAGTGATGGGCATGTCGGCGCTGCTCACTACTACAATGCCTAACATGGGACGCACTATTTCATACTTCGAGGATATCGGATTGCGCGACGAAGTCCGCATCATGGTTGGCGGGGCTCCCGTTACTCGCGAATTCGCCGATGAGATGGGTGCCGATGGATATGGCGAGAACGCGGTCGATTGCGTCGACACCGCTAACGAACTGCTAGAGCTGATGGAGCAGCTTCGGTAGACACGGGCTCTGTTGAGATGGAAGACTGGCGATCCGGCAACGAACCTGACGGCGCTTCCGAACTAGATGTGAAGGCGGCGCGTAGAAGCATGCAACGGCTTCGCGAAATATTCCAGGAGATCGCGTCTAACGCAGATGATGCGATGCGTAATCGATGTCCCTACAAAGACGCAAAATCTCGTTGCACCGCGAAGTTCGGATGTAGGAATCAATACTTCACCCGAAATCCTCTAGAGGCGCCGGCATGCAAGGCTGCAGACGGCCTAGACTATCGGTCGGCATGGGAAATCGGCACCCCATAGAGAGCTGGATCGAGCAGTTGATATCACGTTGATAAAGCTAGCAGTTGAGCTTCTGTAATGAGCCCTTTGTTTCATGGCCATCGCGTTCTAGAGCTTCAAGCTGGGAAAACGCTTTTCGACTATGCCGATGAGCTAGCAGTCCGAGTGCCGACTTCTTGTGGGCGCACTGGCGAGTGCCATGAATGCATCGTCGAGGTGAGTCGAGGGGGTGAAGCCCTCTCTGGCCTCACGCAAGCAGAGACGTTCCTGCGCGGAGGCAACTATCGGCTGGCCTGTCAGGCGTCTATCGAAGACACCGATGCTGATTTGCAGTTCAACGTGTTGCGCCGTCAGCCGCGAATTTTAACAGAAACGATAGACCGCACCATAGATCTTGATCCTCTCACTAGACGAGATGGTGATCAAATCATTTTCCACAGCGAAGATGGCACCAGAAATGTAGACGCATATCCGGGGCGAATTCTGGGCATCGCTGCCGATATCGGCACTACTACAGTCGCGATGAACCTAGTGGATCTTGAAAGTGGTGAAACTAGATATGTGGCATCTTTTGAGAATCCGCAGCGTTTCGGCGGCTCGGATGTGATGCATCGAATCACCTATGACAGTGGCGAACATCGAGGAGAGTTGCAGTCAGCGTTGATCTCCAGCATCAATTTTGAGATCGGCGAGATGGTTAAAACCCTGAAGATCCGTCGTCGCCACATCGTCGAGCTGGTGGCGGTTGGGAACGCGACCATGCGCGACATCTTATTCGGAATCGATGTCGAATCGATTGGCGTCAAGCCATATAAATCACTGGTTGAAGGTGAGTATCTGGAAGGAAAACGCAACACTACGGCGCTGAATGCCACCGCGGCGGAACTGGGCATCCGAATCCACCCGAAAGCGAACGTATACGGCGGGCCGCTAGTAGCTTCTCATGTCGGGGCGGATGTGGCTGCCGACTTGCTGGCGCTGCGCATGTGGGAAGAAAACGAAATGGTCATGCTGCTGGATATCGGCACTAATACAGAGATAGTAGCCGGCAATCGCAACGGCATGGTAGCGGCGTCATGCCCAGCCGGGCCTGCATTTGAGGGCGGCGAAGTAACTTATGCCATGCCGGGATACGATGGCGCAGTAGAGAGTCTGAGAATCGGGGAACCAGAAGCTGATCCTGAGCTTAAGGTCATCGGCGAAGAGACGGAGCCGATCGGGATCTGCGGCTCGGGAATCATCGATCTCTTGGCCGAGCTCCGGCGTGTAGGGATCATGTCTGAGTTAGGCGTTTTTGCGGACGGTTCACAGGAGTTCCGCTTTTCACGCACGAACAATCTTACTCTCTCGCGGCGAGACATCTCAGCATTGGCACAAGCTAAGGCCGCCAATTTCTGTGGGCAACAGATCGTGATCCAACATATGGGCAATGATATCGATGACTATTCACGCCTCTATCTAGCAGGTGGTTTCGCCAACTACATCGATCCTAAGAATGCCAGCGCGATCGGATTCATACCCTATCTGCAGCCGGAAAAGATCGTCAAGGTAGGCAATTCTGCACTGCTGGGAGCCACCATGATGCTTCTATCCGGAAGTAGTCGGACGCAATTGGAGAAGGCGGTGGCTGATATCAAGCATATTGAGCTTGAGACCAGCCCTGATTTTTTCGATTACTTCGTTGAAGGGTGCCAGTTCAAACCGATGAATCTTGAGCCTGATGCCTCATGATACGCAATAGTCATTTCATACGCCGCATCCCATCTCCCTTGATATAGGACATATGGTTTAGATCTTTAGATTTAGAAGGTGTTTTTATAGCTTTCATGTTGCATTCATATAAGAATTGAGGATCACGGCCGCCGAGGCTGAATCTATCCGTCCTTTGTCTCTTAGCCTTCGCTTGCCCGCTCCACGAAGTGCGCGTGTCGCCTCCACCGTGCTCAATCTTTCGTCCCAAGTGGACACTGGCAAGTTAACGTAACGTCGGAGCCGATGTACAAAGTCTAATGTCTTCTCGGTCTGCTGAGAATGAGTGCCGTTCATATTTAGTGGCAAACCGATCACAATCTCCGAGACATGTTGATCGATTGCAATTGAGGTTATCTCTTGCAACGCGGATTGTGCGCTGACTGCTGGCAATGGCTGTGCTATGACGCGTCCGGGATCAGAGATTGCCAGCCCTACGCGCGCCAGTCCAAAATCTACGGACAAGCACCGTCCTGTTCCGGCTCCAGTCACTGTTCAGAGTGTCGGATGAGCATCTACTATCAGCGACCGCATGACTTGCTCGGCCCCAGCCAGCGCTTCTTGCAGTTTCCCCGCGTCGCGCCCGCCGGCCTGTGCCGAATCGGCTCTTCCACCGCCGCCGCCACCGATCCTGGCGCTGATGGCTTTAGCTATTCTGCCGGCATGAAATGGGTCGCCAGCCAGATCGGCAGTGACCATTACTACTATGACCGGACGGTTTTCTATTACACTGCCAAGTACCACCGCCCCGCTTTTGATTCGATCTCGCATGTGATCGCCGGTCCGTCGCATAGCATCCACGTTTGAGGCGGCGATCTCTCGCACTTGAACCGGAAATGCTTGTCCGTTAAGCGTCAAATTGAAGTCTAGAACCGGCATGTCGTTCATCGTTCCGTCCACAGCTGACCGTAACAGTTGCTCCTCAAGGCGAGCGAATCGGTCGCGCGCTTCTTCTAGCTCCAACAGGATGGCTTTAGAACGGTTCTCTAATTTATCGGGTGAGACTCGGAGAACAGCTGCCACGCTGTCGATGATGCCGAATCGCCGCTGCACTTCTTCTTCAGCTCCAATGCCGGTCAAAGCCTCGATGCGGCGGAGTCCTGATCCGATGCCGGATTGGGAGGTGATGACGAAGATGCCGATACCGCCAGTGCTGTCCATATGAGTGCCGCCACAAAGTTCATAGCTCCATGGGGCATCGATCTTGATGGTGCGGACATCGTGTTCATACGTGTCCCCGAAGAATGCCAGAGCTCCTTCCTCCACGGCCTTGCTGTAAGTAGTCCAATGAACTTCGACGGGTATATTCTCACGGATGCTCTGGTTCACACGATCTTGCACTTGTCGAATCTCAGCCGTTGAAAGTGCCTCCATGTGCGTAAAATCGAAGCGCAGGTAGTCGGGGTGCACTAAAGAGCCTGATTGCCGGACGTGCGGTCCGATTATTTCTCTCAAAGCTGCGTGCACTAAATGGGTAGCAGTGTGGTTTCGGCGTATCTTCTCGCGACGTTTGCCATCTACCTCGGCAGTAACTATATCTCCCACCTTCAAAGTTCCGCTAAGCACCTCGCAGAAGTGAACATTGATATGTCCGTAAGGCGATTGACAATCGTTGACTCGCAATATGGCATCGACGCCCCGCAGCTCTCCTGCATCTCCGATCTGTCCTCCACGTGCAGCGTAGAACGGAGTTTCACTCAGCGCTATCTCGGCATTATCACCCGCGCCAGTTTCGGATACCGATTCGCCATTCTTGATGATTCCGATTACCTCAGCATCAGCTAAGAGCGTGTTGTAACCGATAAATGCAACTTCATCAATGCCTAGTGATCGGTAGAGCGCATCACTTTCGTTATCAGATGCAAATGCTGAAGCTGACGCTCTGGATCGTTCTCTCAGCTGCTTCATCTCAGCTTCTACCGCCTCAAAATCAGTTCGCAACCCTTCACGGGCTGAAATCTCAGCCGTCATTTCAATCGGAAATCCGAAGGTGTCATAAAGCCTGACTGCGGTGGAACTAGGTATTTCACCAAGCTTTTCGGACTGAGTGTCAGCGATTACCTGGCGGAGAATACGAGAGCCTTGATCAAGCGTGTTTTCGAAAGCCTCTTCTTCGCGTGCCAATACATGCTGTTCAAAGGAGAGATTGTTTCTGAGCTCGGGATATACATGAGACATCTGGCTCGCAACTGTTTCGGCGATCTGCGGCAGGATAGTCCCGGTTATTCCCAGTTCGCGTCGAAACATCATCCCGCGCCGTATCACCCTGCGAAGCACATATCCACGCCCGGTATTGCCCGGGACGACGCCGTCCGCGATCAGAAACGAAGCCGATCGGCCGTGTTCAGCAACCACTCGTAGCGCGCGGTCGGCATCTGGATTATCGCCGTATTTCAAGCCGGCACGATCTGCTACCAGATCTACTATCGGCTTAAAGATATCCGTCTCATAGAGATTTTTCTTGCCCTGTAGAATCTGAACTATACGCTCGAATCCCATACCAGTATCTATGTTCTTCTTGGGCAATGAATGGTCTTTTCCATTGCGGTCCCGATAGTACTGAGTGAAGACTAGGTTGTAAAACTCCAAGAAATCATCTGACATACCTGGGCCCCAAGACACTCCGCGTGTGGGATGGCCGGCCGGCGGAATATCGTCCATATCGCCGAGATAGTAGTTCAGTTCAGAGCATGGGCCGCAAGCCCCTTCTTCGCCGGCTGGTCCCCACCAATTATCACTGTCGCCCAACCGCGATATGCGCTCTGCAGGCACCCCCAGATCGATCCATATCTGATGCGCCTCATCGTCATCGGTGTAGATGGTGGGATAGATCCTATCGAAGTCAAGATCAAATACACCCGCACACAGTTCCAGAGACCATTGACATGATTCATGCTTGAAGTAATCTCCGAATGAGAAGTTGCCTAGCATCTCGAAAAGGGTGAGGTGTGAGACATCGCCTACCTCCTCAATATCAGTAGTCCGAAAGCTCTTCTGAACGGTAGTGATGCGCGTGGATGGCGGTGTGAGCTCGCCAGAGAAGTAGGGCTTGAATGGCACCATGCCGGCACTAGTTAGCAGCAATGTCGGGTCTCCGCCGGGGATGAGCGATGCTGACGGAAGGCGCAGATGGCCTCGTTCTTCAAAGAATTTCAGAAATGATTCCCTAATTTCGTCGGACGTTACGCTGGTCTTAGAGATCGACATCGGAATATGAATGCTTGCAGGCTGGTGCAGAAAGAATTAGAAGTATGGAATCCATTTTACTAGCAGCGCACGGTGGTTGCCGCTCAAGATTCTTCATCGCGCGCTATCTATCTCAGAGCTATCGTTGCTGAGCATTTGTAAACTCCGCGCGGCTAGTAATTGGGTTCTAGCTCGATTCGCGTTATATTACGGGCGCATTGAGATTAGAATCTAGCTATTGTGACGTCCCGGCTCTCTTTACATTGTGGCGCTCTCAATGCTGAGGGTTGCACGATTCACACTGAGGTCTGGAATTACGGGCCTGTAGCTCAGTTCGGCAGAGCAGCGGACTTTTAATCCGAAGGTCGTGGGTTCGAATCCCACCGGGCCCACCATGGTCGCGCCAACGTGCGCTGATAGCGTGTTTCGTGCCGATGCATGATGTATCGCCGGTATGTGATGCTGATAAATTATGGGCTAGCCTAATTTGCCACTTAGTATGTTTTCTGTGGAGAAGATGCCGATGCCACCACTTGCAGTTGAATCCTTAAGAACATTAGACATGAACGCAAGCACTTTCGCGTATTATGACATCGGTTCTCTGGATGTGGCTGGAATATGTGAGATATCTACCCTTCCGTTTTCTATTCGAGTGCTTCTGGAAAACGCGTTGCGCAATGCTGATGGCGGCAGCGCGTCTGAAGATGACGTGCGCCTAGTAGCATCTTGGACACCGACAAAGACTCCGACGCGTGAGTTCCCTTATATGCCCGGCAGAGTCACTCTGCAGGATTTCACTGGAGTGCCAGTGGTGGTTGACCTAGCAGCGATGCGAGACGCTGTGGCGAAGTTAGGAGGCGATCCTGGAATCATAAACCCTGTGGTGCACTCCGACCTCGTGATCGATCATTCGGTGCAGGTAGATTTTTTCAATCAGGAAGGCGCGCTGGCACGCAACATAGACCTTGAGTTTGAACGCAACGAGGAGCGCTATAAGCTACTGAAGTGGTCACAGTCCGCATTTGACAACCTATTGGTAGTTCCACCAGGAACCGGGATCGTGCATCAAGTCAATCTGGAGTATCTCGCTTCTGGCGTGCTAACATCTGAACGCGACGGCAAGATGATCGCTTATCCGGACACTTGCATCGGCACTGATTCACACACCACAATGATCAATGGACTCGGAGTGTTAGGATGGGGCGTAGGCGGCATCGAAGCCGAAGCGGTGATGCTCGGACAGCCTTACTACATGCTGGTGCCCGAGGTGGTAGGAGTGAATCTCACCGGCTCTCTTCCGGAAGGCGCCACTGCTACCGACCTCGTGCTTTCCATTACTGAGATGCTGCGAAATGTGGGAGTAGTAGAGAAGTTCGTAGAGTTCCACGGCCGAGGGCTACGAACGCTACCTGTTGCCGATCGCGCAACTATCGGCAACATGGCTCCGGAGTACGGTGCCACGTGTGGATTCTTCCCGATCGATGAGCAGACCTTAGAGTATCTGCGCCGCACCGGACGTTCAACGGAGAATGTGGACCTTGTGGCGGCGTATGCCAATGCGAACCATTTGATGCACTCCGAAAACGACCATCCTAATTACAGCTTGGATCTGGAGTTTGACCTTTCGGGAGTACATGCCAGCGTTGCCGGACCGAAGCGTCCGCAAGATCGAGTTTCGCTGAGTGAAGTCCCTAGCAACTTTCAGTCGAACTATCCCGAGACATCCCTTGATGAAGATACGGTCAGTGATGGTGCCGTAGTCATCGCGGCGATTACGAGTTGCACTAACACCTCTAACCCTTCAGTGATGTTAGGCGCCGGGTTGCTGGCACGCAACGCCGTAGCCAAGGGGCTGAAGCGCAAGCCTTGGGTGAAGAGCAGCCTGGCGCCCGGCTCCAAAGTAGTCTCAGATTATCTCGACAAAGCAGGACTTACAGAGCCTTTAGAGGCATTGGGCTTTCAGACTGTGGGCTATGGCTGCACCACTTGCATCGGTAACTCAGGCCCATTAGATCAAGATGTATCGAATGCGGTTAATGATGGCGATCTGGCGGTGGTGGCAGTTTTAAGCGGAAATCGCAACTTCGAGGGTCGGGTCCATCCGCAAGTGAAGGCGAACTATCTGGCATCTCCAATGCTCGTGGTTGCCTACGCTCTGGCAGGGCGCATCGATATTGACCTGACTAGCTCCCCGCTGGGTCAAGACTGTGATGGAAATGACGTTTCTCTTTCTGATCTGTGGCCGACTCAGCAGGAAATCGCTGATGCTGTAGCTGAAGCGGTTACTGTGGACATGTTCAAAGATCGATACGGCGAGGTGTACGAAGGTCCAGATCAGTGGCGCGATCTCAGCGCGGATTTGGGCGAGCTTTTCCGCTGGGATGCTGGCAGCGCTTATATCCAGCCTCCCCCTTACTTCGATGATTTTTCACTGCAACCTTCTCCATTGGAGGGGATTTCAGACGCGCGCGTATTGGTGAGTGTCAGCGATTCAGTGACTACAGATCACATCTCGCCAGCCGGCAGTATTCCGCCGAGCGCGCCATCGGGACAGCACTTGTTAGGGAGCGATGTTCCTCGGCGACAGTTCAATTCATACGGCTCACGGCGCGGCAACCACAATGTGATGATGCGCGGCACTTTCGGCAATATCCGCCTTCGCAATCTTCTGGCGCCGCAGCATGAGGGCGACTGGACGGTTCATTATCCCACCGGCGAAGTGATGCGCATCTTCCACGCTTCAGAGCGCTATCGGGCAGATGGAGTGCCGTTGATAGTTCTCGCCGGAAAAGAGTACGGAACCGGCAGCTCCCGCGACTGGGCAGCGAAAGGACCTAGGTTACTGGGAGTGCGTGCCGTCATAGCACAAAGCTTCGAGCGCATCCATCGTGCGAATCTAGTTGGCATGGGAATCTTGCCACTGCAATTCCTAGAAGGACAGTCGGCGAGTTCGCTGGGACTGCGCGGAGACGAGAGGTTCACGATTCACGGAGCTGTCGAAGTGGAGCCGGGTGCGGTGATTCAAGTATCCGTTGCTGGTGATGAGCGGGAGCTCATATTTGATGTGAAGGCTCGCATCGATACAGCTATCGAAGCTGAATACTATCGCCATGGTGGATTATTGCTTTATGTCCTGCGCCAGATGATGGCATCAAGCTAGAGAAAGGGGATGTCGATAGAGCATCTACTTGTTGCTGAGCATTAACTCCGCTTCTAGGCACTGGCGCAATTCAGGATATTTGAACTCGAAACCTGATTTAAGCAGCTTTTCGGGAATGGCCAAGGCACTGGCGATTCCCAGTTCTTGAATGTACTGGCCGAATACGGCTCGCGCGATGATAGCCGGCATCCATCCGAACGCCGGCCTGCCGACAGTTTCACCGATCATGCGCGAAAATGCTGAGTTGCGCACTACCCCGGGCGATACTACATTCACAGCCCCATTTAGCGTCTCGTGCTCAGTCATGAATATCAGAGCACGTATGGCATCGTCCATATGTATCCACGGCGTCCATTGCCGCCCATTGCCGAGCCTTCCTCCCAATCCGATTCGAAATGGACGCACTAGTGTTGTCAATGCCCCGCCTTCAGCAGTCATGACCGCACCGAACCTGGCGGTCATCGTTCGCGCGCCGATATCTGATGCTTCGGCAGTCGCTTCCTCCCATGGAACCGCGACCGAGGCTAAAAAACCCTCTCCGTACTCGCTGTTCTCAGTGAGTTGCTCATCACCACGGTCGCCGTATATCGCCATTCCGCCGGCTGTGATGAACGTCTTGGGAGGGATATCCAGCTGGCTGATAATCTCAACCAGATTGCGAGTGGTTTCAACGCGAGTGTCCATTATCTGTTGCTGGTATCGTTTGTTCCATCGCTTTGCAACGGGGACGCCAGAAAAGTTGAATACCACATCAACGGGTCCCATTTCAGCAGCGTCAACAGAGTTCGGATCCTCGGGATTCCATTCGATTTCGCGAGTTTTCGCGTCAGTATCCGCTTCGCGCCGCACTAATTGCACTACTTCATCTCCGCGTTCATGCAAGCG
Organism: Dehalococcoidia bacterium; assembly: GCA_963422715.1. GTDB lineage: Bacteria > Chloroflexota > Dehalococcoidia > Lucifugimonadales > Lucifugimonadaceae > Bin127. The sequence continues at coordinate 261,101 of OY730475.1, forward strand.
CGCAATAAGCGCAGAGCCTATGAGTCCACTGCCACCAGAAATTAAGGCTTTCATACTTTCATCATAATGCCGCGCCACCGTCTACGGTAATCATAGAACCCGTGATCATACTGGCATCTTCAGAAGCCGCGAACAAGAATGCATTGGCAAGATCTTCAGGCATCTGAAGCCTGCCTAGAGGCGTGCCAGCTTTGCGATGGTTGTAGTTCTCGGGATTATCGATGCTGGTAGACCAGTCGTTCGGGCTATGGGGGTTATTGCCGCGTATAAATGGGGTGTCCACGTGTCCGGGCGAGATTATGACGCATCGGATGTTGTCTGAAGCGTAGCTGGCAGCCGCGGAACGAGTGAGTCCCACCATTCCCATTTTCTGTGCGGCGTATGCCGGGGAACCTCCGCCAGGGCGTATGGATGCGAGCGATCCCATGTTCAGTATGCTCCCGCCACCAGCGCGGCGCATTGATGGAACAACGGCCTTGATGCCTAGAAACGCGCCTGTGAGGCCAATGTCGATGATGGTGTTCCACATCTCTAAGGTCTGTTCATCGAAAGTCACCCTGAAGTTCGCGCCCGCGTTGTTGCACAGGATACTGACAGGGCCGAACTGGGCTTCCGTTCGTTCCACTACGCTCTTCCACGCCGCTTCGTCACGCACATCTAGCTGCTGAGCGAGAGCCTCGCCGCCGGCGGATTCTATTTCGTCGCGCACTCTCTCAGCCGCGGATGCGTTGACATCTGCGATAGTCACCGCAGCTCCGTGCTGCGCGAACAGTCGGCACTGCGCGCTACCCATAGCGCCACCACCGCCGGTAACGATTGCGGACCTGCCCCGCAGTTTCAATGGCTGATCATTCATCTATCTCAAATTATCACGCGATAAGGATCATTAGCACAAAGTTTAGGATGCAACAGTGATTCCAGCATAATCCGTAGCCTTCCATACCCTGGAACCGGATTTTCAGTGCCTTCAGAATTAATCATTAGGCACCGTCTCGTAAATAACGGTATCGGAATAATCGATGGCTAATAACCGCTAGCATATGATTCGCGCTTTGTAATTCAGTCCGGGAAGTAGTGCCTTGCCACCCAATGCGTTTATGCGATTCAGCAGCAGCGCGTAGTGTGATCCCGATTAAGGCGCATTGGCTACCACTCCGAATGCCGCTCCTTGAGGATCGAAAAGATAGGCCATCCTTTCAAAGGTCGGCATATCGGTCGGTGGCATCATGACTTTGGCACCGAGAGAAGCGGCGAGTTCGGCAGTAGCATCGATGTCATCCGACTGAAAATAGACTTCCCAGTGATTGGGAACATCCAACTCTATCAGCTGCTGATGCATATCCATGCATCCGGCTACTATCTGGCCGTCGACCGTGAACATATTGTAATTCCGTCCGGTTGGACTTGGGATGTCAGAATTCACTCCCACTCCGAGCAGTTCAGTATAGAACTCAGTGGCTCTATCTTGCTCTCTAGTGATGAGCAGGTTCCATGCTAGAGCCCCGTGTTCGTTCTTGATGCCAGAGCCAATATGTTGGATCGGCTGCCACAGGTGCACCACTGCGCCGGTAGAATCCGCGATGACTGACATGCGCCCTGCTTCAAAGACGTTGAATGGACCCGCGAAGACCTGACCGCCAAGGTCCACTGCCTTGGCAGTTACAGCATCCACATCTTCTACTGTGAGATAGGTTTTCCAGTTGGGGGGCACTCCCATGCTCTTTTCTTCTTCATTCTGGGTGTGAATGGCAGCAGTATACGAACCGTCTTTCTTCGCCATGGAGTAGAACATACCTGGGGCGTCAGTCCCCATCTTCATGAAGTTGTCTTCATAGATGGTCCATCCGAAGATCTCGGCGTAGAAAACCTTGGCCGCATGCTGATCCGGCGCGCCGTAATCAGTCCAGGACGGAGTCCCTTGAGCATATCGTTCGATTTTCATTTTGATATCACTTTGAAAGATTAGAGCTGGAGCTTTTGATAGCAAGCAATTTTATCTGAGAGTCGTCGGCCTTCTCTTCATATAGCCACTCGGCGCAATACGAGATCCATTGGCGATGTTCTCATATTGTGGACGCAGAAACGGCAGAGAGACACTGTCTAGGCAACTATTCACATGGATTCTGGGGTTATCACTCCAAACCCCGCGCCTTGAGGGTCGATGAGATAAGCGATTCTGCCGACTTCCGGTATATCCATGGGCGGCACCACGGTATTCGCGCCTAGCGATTCGGATAGTTCTACAGTGGCATCGACATCTTGGACCTGGAAATAGACCTCCCAGTGGTTGGGAGCATCCATCTTTTGCACCTGTTCCGGCATCGTCATGCACCCGGCTACGCCTTCTTCGCCGGCCATGAATACGATGTACTGTCCACCGTCAGGCGAAGGCATATCCGAATCCAATCCCACTCCCAGCAGATCAGAATAGAATTGAGCGGCTTTCTGTTGCTCTCTAGTTAGAAGCTCTGCCCAGGAGAGGGCTCCAGGTTCGGACTTGACACCAGCACCGATATGGTTGATTGGTTGCCACAGGTTCACCACCGCGCCGGTAGGATCCGCGATGATCGACATGCGGCCCGATTCGAAGACGTTGAATGGTCCTGCGAAGACCTGACCGCCAAGTCCGGCGACTTTCGCGGTTACAGCATCCACATCGTCTACTTTGAGATACACCTTCCAGTGCGGTGGAATGCCCATCTCTTTCTCTCGAGCCTCCTGGGTGTGGATGGCACAGGTATAGGAACCTTCCTTCATGGCCATGGAGTAGAACATCCCCGGCGCATCGGGATCCATCTTCATGAAGTTGTCTTCATAGATGGTCCATCCGAAGATCTCGGCGTAGAAGACCTTGGCGGCATGCTGATCCGGCGCGCCGTAGTCGGTCCAGGACGGAGTCCCTTGAGTGTATTTTTCGATTTTTGGCATTCTTGCCTTGCCTTTCTGGCTAGTAATCGGTTTTCATAGTTGCCAATCGGGATCATGCGTTGGTGTAGATTTATCTCGATCACATAAATAATATAACATATGTTTCATCAACGGGCGCGTTTTGAACCATTTTATCCTCGTATTTGCATCAGCATTAGGGGAATCTTACCGGCCACGCATAAACATCTCTAAATAAGGCGGCGAAAAGCGCGCGATGGACGTACAAATACTAGCGTTTCATGCAAGGCTGTCCAGAGATGTCTATCGTCTGATGCCGAAGTGAACGCCCTAAGGGTCTTTGAGCGAGGCGAATGTTCCCGCCAGCGTTGCAGTTGCGGGCATTACGATGTCCGCTCCCAGTTCAACCGCTTGTTGAGACGATTTCCGGGTATCTTCGACCATGAAGCAGGTTGACCAAAACGCGTGAAACTGCTCGGACCATGAATCAAATATTTGAAAGATGTCGCATGGCATCTGCTGTCTACCTATCAGCAGCTTAGGCGCGAAATAGTTCTGGCCAGGCACATCAGATTGGATTTCCATATCAGTGAACTTCACCCCTAAAACGTCTTGATAGAAATCAATGGCAGACTCTAGATCATGGCTATGGTATTCGACCTAGCAAACTGCACAGAGCTCGCCAAATAGGTCTGCGCCTCGACCTGATCCAATTTCCATAGCCTGAACACGGCTCCCCCGGATTCTTTACTGTAGCCGTGGTACCGATAGGCTTAGCATCGCCAGGCATGTTGACAGCTGTCGGGGATCGAAGCAGATTGCCGGCGGCGGTGATTCTAACCAGGATCGTCTATGCAGGTTTAGTTGTGCCAGGTTCTGTCGCTGTTGTAGACGAAGTCATCGGGTTCGGTTAATGCATTCCTGCGATGTTCGCATCACCTCTTATGGCCATGTGATGCGTGCCGTTGCACATCGGTCCAGTCCCACCTGAAGAGCGCGCTATAGAAGCGTTTGGCAACGTAAATGTCTTTGGCAGGCAGTGCAAACCAGATGGGATTCCCTTGCAACTGTTCCATCGTTTGCTCAAATGTGTATCAATCTTAGGGATCAGTATGCATCGGATCACTTGTTGATGCCGCGCATCATGCCACGCAGATATGATATCTGTCCGAGGTGCTGCCCCTCTTCGGCTAGAACGTGTCCCAGCACTCTATCGTAGGTCCAATCCATGCTAGGGTCGCCGCTGGGGTGTTTGACGATGCTTTTCAGATCTTGCTCTTGCATCGTCTTAAAATATTCAGTAGTCTCTGCTCTGACGGTTTTGTAATATGCCATCAGAGCAGGGACGTTCATTTCTGGCATAGCCCTTATCTCCTCAGCGCTCTGCCCCCATCCGTTGCCCGGGGTCTCTATTCCGGTCTTAGCAGCCCAATTCGCGCGCTCCCACAGTGATGCGCGATGCTGTAACTGTATGTTCAGCCAGTTGTCTTCAACGCGCGCCATATGCCACACCAGCCAGCCAATGGTATTGGATTGCAGAGTAGGACGCCAGTTGAGTTCAGCTTCTGACAGGCCTTCCAGCACTCGCTCAAGGTCGCTGAAACACTCTTTGAGTCCATAATCGACAGTAGCTATAAAGGGTTTCATTTCAAATTACGCGTCTCCTTGCGGATGCAAAATGCATCATCGGTTGATCCCGCGCATGAGTCCGCGCAAGTATGCGATTTGGCCTAGATGCTGGCTCTCTTCAACTAGGATATGCCCTAGCACCCAGTCTCCAGTAACCTCAATCCCTCGACGAGGATGGTAGTAGGTGCGATCAAGGTCTTCTGTAGTCATGGCATCCAGATGGTGCATAGTCGATCTGCGTGCCGCATGATAATACTCCATGAGTTGATGGATATCGCATTCAGGCATCGCGCGCATCATCTCGGCAGTGTCTTCGCGTCCGTAGTTATCTTCCGCCATCCCGAATTTCTGATACCACTTCTCTTTCAACCAGATGTCTTCATCTCGGCGCAGAACCAGGTTCACCCATCGGTCTTCCACTCTTGCCATGTGCCATACGATCCACTCGATGAAATTGGCATGTAGCGCCGGCTGCCAACGCAATTCGTCCTCAGTAAGTCCGTCAAGCGCCTTCTCCAATCCTTCCATGTACTCTATGAGCCCGCTTCTGACGGCATCTTTGAAATCTGGCATGTGATCTTTAGCCCTCTTCTTGCCCGGGACGGATTTTTGACGTGGTCGGCATGGCTACTCGGCGCGCTGTTTCTCCACCGCTTCGATCATTGCCTGTATGTATCCGTTCGCGAAGGCCCGTCCGCGATGCCCCCACTGCGTGTCTTGGAATGTCTGTGGCACGTGATCGTCGATGAAGAAAGAGTCGAAACCCACTTCTTGGTAGATCTTCATCGCTCTATACATATCTACATGACCGGTGTTGATGAACTCTTCATGGAACTTCGGCACCGTTCCGGATACGTTGCGGAAATGGACGTATAGGATCTTTTTGCGTTTGCCGAAGTATCGAATCATGTCGTATATTCCGCCATCGGCAGCATCTTCCATCTCTGAGAATGTGCCTTGGCAGAACTCAATGCCGTTACATGGCGAATCGACGATTCCCACGAGACGCTTGTATGAATCGAAAGAGCGGAAAAGCTGTGGGATTCCACCTAGTTTCTCCACTGGTGGGTCGCAAGGATGGATTCCGCATCTGACACCGGCTTCTTCTGCGACCGGGGTGATGATTCGTATCCACTCTTCCAGCCGTTGCCACATCTCTTCTTCGGTATGCTCCCTTCCGTGCGTATGAGGCATCTTGGAAGCGATCGCATCATCGAATGCAGTTGCAACCGCTCCGCAACGGATGATTTCCGGTTCGGTGCGCCACACGTGGCTCGGCATCCAATTGTAGCCGAAAATGGGTATCCCAGCCGCACCGATGTTACGGACCGTCTCGATCATATTGTCGATCTGGCGGTCTCGGTTCGGGCCTCCAAGCATGATCTCCAGGTAGAAATGCGTGGGAACATTCTCTAGCGCGGATAGCCGAAGCCCGTGGTTTTCAACCTGCAGTCGGAGTTTAACCAGATCGTTCACCGCCCATTTGCCTCCCGCGTCCGGCAATTGCGGAGTATTCAGCAACACATCCTTCACTCCATACTGGGCTGCGAATCGCAGATACTCTGGGCTGGGATTGTTGAATTGCCCGAAACCTGCTCTCATGCGTCTCTAACCTTTCTCATACGATCATTTAGTAAAAGACGGGGCAAAATCGTTCTTGGCAAGGATACTGAATGTTGCATGCTAGCCTCCGCGTGCCTGCCGTGCGATTCGGAAGTTCCAGTAGACTATGATCGGGGTAATCACGACCGTTGGAGCGAGCCAAACTATCCATTCGGGATCCGTATCTAAGTTCACCACTAGCACGGCAGTTACTGTAGCGATTGTGCCGGCCATCATATTGGTCAAGTGCCGGGTGATCCTACGCACGCCAGGCGCCGGCTGGTTGCGATGAAACATGGTGTCTGCCAGGCTGAGCGCCACCGCTATAAAGCCGAAGATGGCCAGAGTTACCCACTGCGAATCGCCATCGAGCCCGATGATGAGGGCGTATACCCACATTCCAAGCCCTGTGATGCCCATAATTGCGACTGCTATCCAATCAATTGGATCCGCCTTACCGCTGGAGTTGCGCGCGAAACGGTAGCCGGCGAATACCAGGTAGAAGCTGAACACTGCGATTAGGGTTAAGAAAACGTTAGAACCCATGAATGCCAATGGCAACGCAGTTAAGAATATGCCAGTCATAGCGATGGCATACACTCGCCCTGCCCGCTTATGATTGTCTCCGCCCTTCAGGGTCACCATCGCCCCCACTGCCATTAGCAGAGCCACTGCACCACATGTGATGTGAATGACTAACAAGATGTTTTCTAACATGGGTGTCCCCCTCAATAGGCTCACGCTTCAGATAATCTCCGACTCTTATCGAATTGCGTCATGGTCTACATCGGGAAGAACATGCTGAGCCTGTTTTGAACCCGATAATATCATCAGAACTTGACCAGCTTATCCGAATTGCTTCACCAATCGCTGTTAGTTCCCTACTCAGCAACCATCATACGCACTGATCGCTTGCTGAAGAGACGTTCACGCACGTAAACATAAAGTGAAACCATAGAATGCCAAATGCCGCGAGCGCTGGTTACATATGGGACTCGGTACGGTGCCACCAAGGGCATCGCTTCTAGGATCGGCGAGCGGTTGCGCCAATCTGGCTTTGACACGGATGTGTTACACGCCAACGAAAACATCGAGGTTAGGAAGTACGACGCGGTGATCGTGGGATCTCCGATCTACGGCCGTGCTTGGCTGCCAGAGCCGGCGCTGCTGATCATCATGAACGCCGATGCGCTAAGCGAAATCCCATTCGCGCTCTTCAGTTCCGGGATGATCGATGTCAAACATCACCGTGGCGTTTTGCGGCAAGAGCATGATGCGTTCATCCGCAAACTGAGATCGGAAACAGAAACTGAGATCGAACCTTTGAGCACCGCCGTTTTCGACGGCGCGATGAACCGATCCAATCTACCGAAGTGTATGCAAATAGTAGATATGATTTTAGGAGTAACGCCGCAAGGCGACTTCCGGGATTGGGAAGCCATCGACAAATGGGCGGACAATATCGCTTTCAAGTTCAAGAGCCTTCTAGAAGCAGAGTAGCTTCGGCATTTGCAGGTAGCTTATGGATAGCAACTGATATTGAGCGCATTGATTGATATACATACTCACCTGCAACAGTACGAATCGGTAGAGATCTCAGGCATACTGTCTCGCGCTGATGCCGCTGGTGTAGCGGCTATAATCGCGGCCGGCACCACTGTAGATGATTCGCGCAAAGCCGTGGAACTAGCGCGAAGGCATCGCATGGTTTTCGCCGGCGCCGGCATTCATCCGAGCGAGTTGAACTCGCCCTTTGCAGATGCAGATGCCGTGGCCTTGGACAATCTGGCAGGACAAGATGGAGTGGTTGTGATGAGTGAGATCGGTATCGATCACATGGCACATAGCCCAGACCACAATTGGCAGGATGAAGCGTTCGATGAACAGGTGAAGATCGCGCTACGGCATGGATTGCCGATAGTGTTTCATGCTCGTGAGTGTAACGATGATCTATCTTCTTTCACCGCGCGTTCATGCGCGCTGTCGATATTGTCAGAAAATGATTTAGGAAAGATCGGCGGCGCGGCGCACTATTTTCAAGGCGATTGGAAGTATGCGCGTCAAGTGCTGGACCTCAATCTGAACATCTCATTAGCCAAGCCGTTGCTTCGCATGTCGGAATTACAAGAGGCAGCGCAGAAAACTCCCATGGATAGAATCGTGCTGGAGACGGATTCATATCCGCAGCCATTCAAAAAGAAGCGTGCGCAGTGGACTGAGCCTAAAGACACGCTGCTAGTGGCGGAATGTTTAGCTGAACTCAAGGGAATGAACCTTGAGGAAACGATTAGGCTTACAACTGACAATGCTTTGCTGATGCTGGAAAAGCGTAGCAATAAGATCGGAGATCTCGTGCCACGGTGAGATTCGTTGCGACTCAAGAAAGATATGCTGGATAAAGATCAAGATGCTTTTGCGTTGCGCTCCAGCTCCTTCTCTATAAGGTCGAAATCACGTTGCGAAAAGATGTGCAACATGCCAAAGAAAGCTAGGTTCCACTGCTCCGGCACCCACCTTCTCACGTATTCCAGGCTGGGACCGATCTGATATGCATCGACTTGTTCCTCTTCATCCAGCTGGAGGTCAGCGGCTATTCGGACACGATGACTGTATATCTCCTGTCCGGAGTGATGTTTCCAGATTCTGGAATGGCCTTGAAAGCACTTGCCGGATACGGTGGCAGTGGCGGCGAATCGTTTCGTGTCTTGGATGTAGAAAACGACGCGGTCATCGGATTTCATCTGCGCCGCTTTACGAGAATTCGCGCTGTCGAAGCCAACTAAGTTGAAGCCGCGCTGCCACGTGATGTCGTAGTTCTCCAACGATAAGTTGACCATCCAGCATGTCTTGCTCATAATCAAACATGATAAGCCAAATCGAAACGGCTTCTCGATTCCTGAGAATAAATTACAAGATTCTAGTTGGAAACGCAGCATGGATATACAAGAGGACATCGGTAGCCGAGTGCGGCAGCGTTTATCAGAGATGCGCGCCGAGTATGAAATCGTATCTATAGACCCGGATTTTGCCGATACCGTGCAGTTCTGCAAACGCTACGGATATCCGATAGAGACTTCCGGCAACACGATTATCGTGGCGAGCAAGCGCGGGCCGAAGAAACACTCGGCATCAGTGGTTCGAGCAGATAAACGGCTGGATGTGAATCGTAAAGTTTGCGAATTGATGGGAATCAAACGCGCATCTTTCGCAAGGCCCGATGAGACTGTGGAGATTACGGGGATGATGATCGGCGGGGTGACATGCTTGGCCTTGCCGCCAGATATGCCGATCTATATCGATGCGTCTTTGTTGGAACAGCCTTATGTGATACTCGGCGGTGGCGACCGATCGACCAAAGTAAAGGCTGATCCATCACTCTTAACGATGATTCCGAATGCCGAGGTCGTTGAAGACCTGACTCTATGAGACGCGATGGCGTCAATTGTCTGTAGGCGACGTGCTGAGCGACTCTAGTGCCTAATAATCCCCTCGGCGTTGGAACTTTGCTCTGATGTAAATAGCCAGGGCGTTCATAGAGAGAAGCATAACTAGCAGAACGATGATAGCGGCGGCGGCGATCTCTCGGAAATCGGCTTGTGGCTGAGATACCCAGGTGACGATTTGCAACGGAATCACCGTGAAGCGATCATTAGGTGTGGTGGGCACATAAGTTATAAACACTAGCGAGCTCACTACCAAGATGGGTGCCGTCTCGCCGATCGCGCGTGAAAGCGCCAAGATCAACCCACTCATTATGCCGGGTACGGCCTGGGGCAACACCACCATCTTGATAACTTGCCATCTAGTGGCCCCCATGGCGAATGCAGCATCGCGATGGCTGGATGGAACAGCTCGGATCGCCTCCTGGGAGGCGATGATAACGATCGGCAGGATGAGTAGCATCAGCGTCAGCGCGCCGGCGGTTAAACTTCTGGTTCCACTGAATAGCAGCTGAACGAAGATGGCGAGCCCCAGCAACCCGTATACCACTGAGGGCACTCCTGCAAGGTTGGCTATGTTCAATTGGATCAGACGAGTGATTCGGTTGTTCGGGGCGAACTCTTCCAAGTAGAGCGCCGTGCCTACACCAAGCGGTATCGTCATCGCGGCTGTCATTATGATTACCCAGAACGTGCCGGCTATGGGCGCCAGGATGCCGGCCTGGTCAGGGTGTCGAGATGCATAGTTGGACAGGAAGTGCCAATCTAGATGCGACAGTCCATCGGTCAAGACGTCGAATAGCAGCGCTGACAGTCCCAGCACTCCGATGAGCACCGACCCGAAGAACAGAGAGAAGAAGAAACCATCACGATATTTGCGCCAGGTCTTTCTAGCATTTCTTGTAACTATAGTATTTTGATGCATTGGACGAATATACTCCAACTTGTGAAAATCGGATATGGGATGATCATTCGTACTGTTGGCGGAAACGGCGGACTATCCATCGGCCGAGGATGTTCATCGCCAATGTCATGAGGAAGAGCAACAGTCCCACCGCGAAGATGGTCTGATACTCAAGCGATCCATGCGGAGTGTCGCCATTGGCGACGCTGACGATGTACGCAGTCATAGCCTGTATGCTCTCGAGCGGATTAAAGGTTAGGTTGGGCAATCCGCCGGCCGCGAGATACACGATCATCGTTTCGCCAACTGCGCGTGAGACTGCGAGTATGAATGACGATACAATCCCGGATAGCGCTGCTGGCACCACTACTTTAGTCGCGACTTCAAAACGTGTGGCGCCGAGAGCGAATGCCGCGTCCCGAAGCGAACGCGGAACTGCGATCATGGCGTCTTCGCTGAGTGTAGCGACCATCGGCATGATCATCAACCCCATTACTAGACCAGTGCTAAGCGCATTGAACACCGGCAGAGTTTCTTGTCCGACAATCGACCGCAAAAACGGAGTCACGAGCAATAATGCGAAGTAGCCATACACCACAGTAGGTATGCCGGCCAATACCTCTAGAATGGGCTTCAACGTCTTGCGAGCGCGTTCCGGAGCATATTCTGCGAGGTAGATGGCAGCTCCCATGCCCAATCCCAGTGATACCAATCCAGCCAGAGTGGCAACCAGCAAGGTGCCGGCTACAAGCGGCAACACTCCGAAACTGCGCGGTTTGTAGAGCGGAAACCATTTCGTGCCGGTCAGGAACTCAAAAACACCGACTTCTCTGAAAAAATCCAAGCTCTCTCTAACGAGTACGAACACTATCCCCAGAGTGGTCAGTATCGATACCAGAGCCGCGGCCGAAAGCACCACCTTTACTATAGTCTGCTCTCGGTGGCGTCGCTGCCGATGAGCGATCAGCCTGGCTTCATCTTTAGCAACATATCCCTGACGGGATCGTGTTTCTTCCGGCGCCGTATCATCCGCCAATCGGCCCGGAAAAATCACCGCTCGGTTTTGATTCCTATCTTCTGTTGCCATTTATAGGTATCAATCCGCATTGTGGATGAAAGTTGAAGCAGCAGATATTTTCATTTCGTAGTCTATCATTTTGGGCATATTGCAGTGTTTCTATCCGAATGCGAATATCGAGGCACTTTCGCCACTATAGAGAAACACCCCGATATTCACCTCTCAAACAATAAGCCTATGACGGACTATCACTTCACATCCGGAACCGGGTTCGCGACCAGTGCCAGACCATCGTTGTACATGCTCTGCGGGAGACCCACATAGCCCACCTCCGAAGCCAGGCTCGCACCATTCTCTAGATAGAAGTCTATGAATGCGCGAACTTCCGGACGTGAAAGCGCATCTATCCGAACGTAGATGAACAGCGGGCGAGACAACGGCGAGTAACTGCCATCGTTGATCGTCGTATCTGAGGGAAGCACGCAACCCGAACCCGAATCGACCGCCAAAAGCTTCAGCTTGTCACGATTCGCCGCATAATACGCATACCCGAAGTAGCCCAGAGCGCCACTGTCGCCCGCGATCCCCTGCACCAGAACATTGTCGTCCACCGCCGGATAGAACTCCTGTCGGATAGCGCCCTCCTCGCCATTGATCTCGTCCGTGAAGTAATCGAAAGTCCCCGAATCAGCATCCGGACCATACAGAACCAGCTTCTTGTCCGGGAAACCCGCTCGAACCTCGCTCCAGCTCGTCAACCGACTCTCAGGCTCCCAGATGCGCCTCAATTCCTCCGTCGTAAGACAATCCGCAAAATCGTTCGCCGGATTCGCAAGCATCGACAAACCATCGAACGCAACCGTCAGCTCAATGAACTCCACTCCCGCCGCCGCAAGCGACTCGCGCTCCGAATCCTTCACCGGACGAGAAGCGTTCGAGATCACAGTGTCCCCGGATACGAATTTCTTGAAGCCGCCGCCGGTCCCAGACAAGCCCACCGGTATCTGAACCGAAGGATGTAACTTCCGGAACTCCTCCGCTACCGCCTGTGTGATCGGAAAAACCGTCGAAGAGCCATCCACAACTATCTCGCCAGAGATTCCTGTTACTGGTGCGGTGGCTGGCTCTGCTGGTTTGGAGGTTGCTTTAGGCGTGGCCGGTTCACCGGTAGCAGCAGGATCATCTCCGCTACAAGCGATAGCAAAGACTGACGCCACCATCAGTGTGGACAGTATCCATCGGATACCACCTATTGGTCGGGTAACTAATGATTGCATCTGATCAGATCTCCTCGATCTCTTTGTTGTTTTCTAACTGAAGGGCGTGTGCCGCGCTTGATGTCCGCGATGGCACTTCAAATCAAGATGCATTACCAGTATTAACGCGCCGTAACATTCGCGGCAATATCAAGCAGGGATAGAACTACGGAGGAAGAATCAGAATCTGGGGAGGCCAAACAGTCCTAACTGCGATAGCCTTCAAGACATCGTTACACGATCAATATCGAGTTCGACTGCGAATGTAGTTCCCTGCCCCAAAACACTTTGAGCGTAGATTTTTCCGCCATGCAGTTCCACGATGTTCTTCGCGATGGCGAGTCCAAGCCCGAAACTGGTAGGGTCATCGTGGGCAGTAGACGCCGCCTTATAGAAGCGTTCGAAGATATGCGGCATATCATCGATATCGATTCCAGGTCCATTATCGCGCACTGATATGAGTACGGTTCTGCCATCCTTAGGTGTGCAGGCTATAATCACTTGTCCACCTTCCGGAGTGAATTTGAGCGCGTTCGACACCAAGTTGATGAACACACGCTCTAGCTTTGTATGATCGGCATTGATGAAAAGCTCCTCAGCGCTGTATTGAATCTGTAGCTCTATCTTCTTGCGCTGGGCGATCGGCTCAAACTGAGAATGAAGCTTCTCAAGCAACTCGCGCGATCCAATTAATGTGATGTGCATAGTTACTCGCCCCGATTCGAGAAGGGAAAGCTCCATTAGCTCTGAGATCAGGATTGCCATCCGCCCAGCGCTGTCTTCAATGCGATCTAAGAATTCGTTCCGCGTGCTAGGATCATCGGCCGCTCCGAGTTTCAAGGTTTCAACACATGCCTGGACCGCCGCCAGCGGGGTTCTGAGTTCATGTGATGCATTGGCAACGAATTCTCGCATCGTTTCGCTCACCCGAAACTCGCTAGTTCGGTCACGCACGATCAACAAGGCGCTTACCGGTTGGGAATTGCCTGACGGAATCGGAGTGGACACCACTTCCATATAGCGCAACGGATTGTAGAGCTCTATCGCTCGGCGGCACGGACGAGACGAAGTACAGGTAACGCTAGCGGCATCATTTATCTCGTAGATGTTGACTTTACTCGCCAGTTGAGACGATTCGCCGAAGGCATCTTCGAAATCTAGCATCTCGCGGGCGGCCAGATTAGAGTACTGCAAAATGCCATCAGAGCTGACTACTAAGATGCAGTCATTCATCTCGTTGAGAATCGTTTCGTAGTATAAGCGGCGTGCTATGGAACCGGAGAGTAAAGCATCAATCCGATCTGCCAATCGGTTCACTGCTCGTGCCAGGCGCGCTTCTTCGTAAGAGCCATCAGCAGGCAATCGATATGCGCGATCGATGGATCTGATTCTCATTATGGACGCGGTGATGCGCTTGAAAAAGCGCTCTGTGCCGGTGCCTATGATTAGGGAGACGATAAGGGCGACTGCAATGCCGATCAGGCCCGCAAGCAATCCGAGAAAAGGTATGAGCGCGGTTGATAAGAGAACGGGGAATAGCGTTGCCGCGACAATGCGCCACTTTAGAGAGACATTCCGTATCAACCATGCATACATTCGTCTCGCTTCGCTTTCAACCCGTAGCAGTTAATGCATCCGAGATGCCTTGTCGACCATAGCGGCTCTAATTCAAGGGCAGATAAACGGCACCGTAACAGCATTGTAAAGCGGTGTGTCGCATCAAATTGTGAGTTTGTAACCCACTCCACGAACTGTAAGCAGTAATCGGGGATTAGATGGATCCGATTCAATCTTGCGCCGGATCCAGGAGACGTGGACGTCGATAGTGCGCGCGCCGCCGGGGAAACCGTTTCCCCACACTTCTTCAAGTATCTGCTGCCGAGAGAAGACGCGACCAGGCTGAGTGCTCAAATATACCAGAAGATCGAATTCTCGCGGTTTGAAGAACAATGGTTCACTCGCCTTTAGAACCGTGCGCCGTAACAAGTCGATCTCTAAGTCGCCAATAGCTATGACATGCATAGATTCATGGGCGCGTGCAGTGTTGCCGCGGGATCGGATCACGCTGGCAAACATATCCGCACGACGAAGTTGCGAGTTCACGCGGGCCATGAGCTCACGCAGACTGAAAGGTTTCGTGACGTAATCGTCAGCGCCGCACTCCAAGCCTTCCACACGCGAAGCCTCATCATGCCACGCCGTGAGCATGATGATAGGTACAGTGTTGCCATCATTTCTGAGCGCACGACACACATCCATGCCGCTCATCACTGGCAATGACAGATCTAAAATTACCAGGTCAAGAGTGTTTTCACGCGCGACCTTGAGCGACTCACCACCGTCTTTGGCCGTCAAGACACGATATCCCATCGCTGCCAAATTGAACTGAATCGTGGCCAGTAGATTGCGGTCATCCTCTACTGCCAAAATCGATTTTCGCTCATCTTCTACGATATTGAGTTCCATGCGACCATCTAACCGTTAAGGCTGGTCTGGCTTGAATCATAAGATGGAAGCACGCCTGCTGCCAATTCATTATCGGATCGAATTGCTAAATATTGACAACACCAATTTCATGATCGCCGAAAGCGCGAGCTGAAAATCGAAACCGAATTCAAACCTCTTCCCAAGTGCCGGAAGCAACCGATCTGTAAGCGGCATCGATCATCTCGATGGCGCGCATGCCGGCCCATCCGGGCGCCCAATTGACTTTCGTTTTCCCCAGCAGAAGGTCAGCGAAATTCTCCGGCGGACCGCCGCCGTAGTATTCACCAGCATCGGCTTCAATGTCGGCTTTGAAGTGATCTCCGTCATGGCGCTGAACTTCCAATCGAGCGCGATCGACGTCTAGTACCAGTGCGCCCTCAGATCCGAAGATACGGATATCCAGCTGAAAAGTCTGATCTGCGGGCAGAGCCCCAGCTCCGGAGAAGTTTCCAATCGCCCCGTTATCGAAACGCACGCTGAAAGCATCGTAGAGCTCGACATCGCTGCTCGGAGATGATGTCAATGCGGAAACTGATTGTGCTTCGAGCCCGCTGAGCCAGAATGCCATGCCCGCGGAGTGAGACATCTGGGCAAGCGCATATCCACCGCCGGCAACTGCCGGGTCAGCCCACGTAGCGGCGGCCGGTTCAAACATAACATCGCCGGCGCCCCCGCCATCAGATAAGAATCTCTTGCCTTCAAGCAGCGATCTGATGGGAGATGCCATATGACACATGATGAACTCGATATCGCCAACGGCTCCGTCGTCCATGAGCTGTTTAGCATGCTGGATATATGGCTTGTAGTGCCAGCCGTAGGGTATCAATAGCTCTACCCCATTGCGTTCCGCCTCTTCCACCAATCTTCGAGCATCATGGGCCGTTGTTGCTAGCGGCTTCTCACACATAACATGCAACCCTAGCTTCAGTGCGGACATGGAGTGTTCGAAGTGCATAGTATGCGGAGTGGCGACTACGATTCCGTCTAGATCTTCGATCTCCATCAGTTCGCGATAGTCTTCAGTAGCGTGTTGAAACCCAAAAGTGTCTTTGACCAGCTGTAGCTCGTCGGCGCCGAGTCGGCACACCGCGGCCATCTCCACATCATCGCGCGCGGCTAATACCGGCATGTGATTAGTCGTCGCCCACCATCCCGCGCCGATGAATCCGATGCGGGCTTTTCTATCCGAGAGTCTTGAAGAATCACCTGTCATGCCGTGCCTCCAGTGTATTGATCAGCGGTACGCTTGCTCTCGAGCAGCTCCCTTTTGATTCGATGCGCATTACGCGTATCAAAGAGTCTCTCCTGCTTAAAGGGGATACGCGCTAGTCTAACCGAATGCATCCGTAAGTTTGAATCTATCGCAGGTCATACCGATTCCTAAAATCAAAGCAGAGTCCCCATCGGAATCACCGCCATGCAGAATTTTATGTTGCAGAATCTTCAATTGGCGCTTCAGCTTGGTGTTCCGCAGATAAACATGATGCGCTTAAGGATGGTCTACATGAAGATATGGTTAGTGAGACACGGCGAGACTCGAACTGGCGAAGATGGTTTGTACAAGCCGCATCACGGATTAACTGCGCGCGGTTTGGAGCAAGCCGATCAGGTTGCCATGGCGCTGGCCGGCTACTCGATCGACATCTGCTACTCCAGCGTTTTGCCACGAGCAGTGGAAACCATGCAGAGATTCATAGCTATCGATGGGCTTGATGGAGTGCGCATAGAGAACTTGAATGAGATCGATGCGGGAAACATCAGCGTCGCATCGCCGGAAATCAAGCGGCAGATCATCAACCACGAATCGAACCTGGATTTTTCTCCTTTTGGCGGTGAAGACCCGGAGCGATTCTTTAGGCGCGTGGCAGATGGATGGAACGAATTGCTAACGGATGCGAATACACGCGGTGTGGAAAGAGTGGCTGCTTTCTTGCACGGCGGCACTATCGGAGCGATCATCGACTATATGGAGCATAATACATTTGATTATCACTCGCGCCCGCGCATGCCGAACTGTGCTTACACAGTGATCGATCTTTCAGAAGATGAAGATTATCGCTGGAGAGGATGGGAGACGAACCACATCTCTGACCACACGTCGTAATCGCAGATGGACGGCTTCTAGCCGTGGCTCAAAGCTCATTTGCAGCTAGCGCACCGGCACATTGTTCACGGGCCAGTTCGGTATTCATGCACCCGCAGGATCTACATTTGATCTTGAAATCACCCGGTGATCGCGCGCTTAAGTCTATGCTGTAAGCGTTGCAATGCGGACAAGATGCGGGCTTATCGGCGCCGCACATGATGCAAATGAAGAACGTACCATATAAGTCGGTTTGAAGTCGCAGATTCCCCGAGCATTTATCGCAATTGCCGAACGCTATCAATGTTCATCCCTTTCGGTTGCTAGAATCGAACCGCAGGTAAAATCGATTCAGGGAATCAATATATGCGTTTCGGACCGCCAGAATCAATGCCTTGATGCGCGTCAGAAATGCCATAAAAGCGGCAGATTTGACCACTCCGTTTGAATCGATTCAGTCAATCAGTCCTGATTGTGGCTTTGTCCAAGGCGCCCGCGCAGACCAGGCCTTTGGGCGCGGCAACCTCCCGAGGTGAACATCGATCAGGCTGGGCGAATCGAATTTGACGGCTATCCGCAAAGCCTCGGCCAGCTGGTCAGGGCTCTCAACGCGCAGTCCTTTCGCGCCATACGATTCTGCGAGCGCCACGAAATCAGGATTGACGAAATCAGATTCATAAGCCCCGCCGAAATCTTCGTCCAAGTCACGCGCTACATTGCCATATGCTCCGTCGTTGAAGATGACGGTAACTACATTGATGCCATACTTCACCGCGGTTGATATCTCGCCAGAAGCGTACATGAAGCCGCCGTCACCGATAACGCATATCACCGGACGGTCAGGAACGCCTACCTTGGCGCCCAACGCGGTGGGATAAGCGTAGCCCAAAGTGCCCATGTATCCGGAATCAATATATGAATATGGGCCTTCTACTTCAAGGTGCTGCCGAGAGTAATATCCAAGCTGGGTCATACCCCAAATGCCTAAAGCGCCTTCGGGATATGCGTCTTCAAGCGCGTTTAGCCACTCGCTGGCAGGATCCTCGCTACGATCGCATCGCTTGGCTTTCACAATAGCGGATTTGTTGAAACTGTGCCTTAATGACATTTCCGCTCTGTCGCAACCCAGTTCCTGCAACGCCGCAATCAGCTTGCTGAGCGTGGCGCGCGCGTCCCCTTGAAGACGCAATCGGTTGGGGTGCGGACGGTTCAAGATAGATGCGTCTGGATCGATATGTATGACCTGCGCGGACGTGCCGGCTGGATTGCGAGGCGTGAACCGAGTGCCCACCGCCAGTATCACATCAGCCCTGTCGATTAGATCCTTGATCGGTCCGGCGGCGCCGACCCATGATCCGATACTATTGGGATGTGAACTAGGTATCACCCCCTTGCCGCCTGCGGAGTTGACCACCGGCAGCGCGGTGAGTTCTGCGAGTTCCCGCAATTCTTCAAATGCTTCGGATCGAGCGACGCCTCCGCCAGCAAATATGAGCGCTGAATCGGCGTCTAGCATAGCGCGTGCGGCTTGTTCGACTTGTGCATCATCCGGCGTGTTCCGATCGCCGGGAACGCTTTCCAGCAGTTCCACATCCTCGCGTTCTACCATTCCTTCTGGCGGCATCTCAATGAAAGTGGGACGCACTCTTCCACTGCGCATCTGTCGGAATGCTTCTTGAACGGCGGCGGGAGCTTCGTGGGGGCGCATGATAGAAGCAGACCATTTAGTGATGGGTTTCACGATGTTGATCTGTTCATCGATTTCGTGCAATCCGTCGAGACCGAGACCGATCTGGGCGCGCGGTACCTGCCCGGATATCAACAGCACCGGCGACGACCTAGCATATGCAGTGGAAAGCCCTGATGCGGCGTTATAGATGCCCACGCCGGGAACCACTGTGGCAACCCCAGGTTTGCCGGTGGCACGGGCATAACCGTCGGCCATGTGCGTGGTTGCGAACTCATGCCGTGCGGTGATCATGCGGATGCCGGGTTCGTCTCGGAGGCCAGTGATGAATCCGTACATCTGCACGCCCGGGAGCCCGAAAACGACCTCAACGCCTTCTCGAACCAATGATTTAGCCAGTGCTTCGCCGCCAGATAGCTTTGCCAATTTAGTCGCTCCAGATTTCAAAACGTTTTGATTAGGCATTGGCACTATGCTATGACACTTTTACCTTTATCACTGGAACTTAAGATAGGATCGATACAGCTAAACCAGATCGTCGGCAATCATGCCCCAATCCGATGCGGCGTATTGACGCGCAAACATCGGCTAGCTCAGGTCCCGTATAACTGGATTGTGGATGCACATCAGAGGCTTTGCAAATTAACGGAAATGCAACTCGTCATCGATCGCCTTGACGCTACCTTTTAATCAGCCTGACAGTGCCCGATGTTCTCATTCAAAACTATCTGATTCCCGTATCTAAGGCATCGATCAGATAGGTGGGGATTTTGGACGGTTCCAGCTCGATGAAATCGCTCGCGCGGTCGCGGTATTGTCTGGAGACGCCAGTGCCGATGAGCGCCGAATGGAGGCCAGCGTTATTCGCACCTGCGATATCGGTGTTTATCTGGTCGCCGATGAAGATGATGTCGGTATCCGTCATGAATCGAGCCTTGATCTCGTCAAAAATGGGAGCGTGCGGCTTTCCCAGCCGCTCAAAGCGCGTCCATATGCTCTCTGGGAAAGCCTGCGCCAGCGCCGATTCAATCAATCCGGCTAAACCACCAGGACCGATAGCATAGCGTCCGATTCCATTCGGATACAGAACATCCGGGTTAGGCACAGCAAGGTAGAGCGGATGACCACTATCGATGCGGCGGAATATCAAGCTCAGCATTTCTTCTAGCGTTGCATCCCAGTTGAATCCCTGAATGCCGGCCAACACCAAAGAAGCTGAAGCGTCATCCTTGCTGTCTAATCCAACCGGTTGGCATCCGGCCAGGGCGACATACTCCACCGTCTCACCGAAACCCGTAACGATGCTCTGAGTGCCAATCAGTCCACGTCGCTCGAAATAGCCTTTCAGCAGCATGCCAGAAGTTACGAGCTGATGCATCTCTATCTCGAAGCCCTGCTTTCGCATCGTGTCGAGACGAGTCCGCGGCAGTCTAGAAGCGTCGTTGGTGGCAACTATCCAGCTCTTGCCGAGCCGATTCAGGCGTCTGGTAAGCTGGAGCGCGCCAGGCAATGGATCATTGCCGTCCACCAGAACTCCGTAAGAATCGAATCCGAACGAATCGTACCGCTCTACTAACTCGTCGACGGATATAGGGATTGGAGATTCACTCATGGTTCAATATGAACTCTACTGCACGCGGAGCATCTTACCGCTGGGACATCAGGAATGACGAACGCTCTTGTCATCGCCTGGTTAAGGGCGCTCAAGTTTAAGAGCCGCCTTGAAGACCATCAAAACGTCAGCGCCACTTTTATCGCGCCGTCGGTTCTGGATGATGCCAATTCAAACGCTTCCGACACCCTCTCAATAGGAACTACATGGGATACTACGGGCGCCATATCGATCTCGCCATCGGCGATAAGATTCAGCGCCTGTCGAAACGACTTCAATCCCGGCTCTTCCTGCGCGCCTAGAATGGTGTAAGCATTTACTCGTTTCTTGAACATCTCCGTATAGTCGAAATGCACCGGATCATTGCTCTCCGGCAATCCGAAAAGTACGCAAGTACCTTCTGGCTTAACGATGTGGAACGCCTGGCTGAGAGTAGAAGTGGAGCCTACAGCCTCAATGACGATGTCGGCGCCGGTTCCTTCCGTTAGTTCCATCACGGTCTCGGTGGCGGCATTGCCGACCCTGTCCAGCGTATCATCGGCGCCGTATAACAGCGATAGCTCTCGGCGATGCTGGAGCGGCTCTAGCGCGATGATTCGCGCCGCGCCTCTGCGTTTGAGCACGAAGTTCCAAAAGAGTCCGGCGCTTCCCTGCCCTATCACTGCACACGTCATCCCATCTAGCGACGCGGGAAGACGCTGGGCTGCGAAGACCACGGTTCCTAGTTGCTGCGTCATGAGCAAATGTTCTGCGGGCGTTCCCACCGGCAGTTTCAGCATGTGGTTGGCGTCTACTTTCATGTATTCGGCAAAGCACATAGAATCCCAGATGTGCGGCACTGTGAGTGCCAAGTCGCCCTCTTTAAGCAAATCGCCATATAGGTTTTGCGGATAGCTTCTTGGCGCCTGTAGCACCACCCCGATGGCTTCATGGCCGGGATGTCCGGCAGGCGCGGGATACTCAGCTATCTGCCAACCCATGCCGGCCATGTGCAGGTCCGAACCGCATATAGATGCCATCGTCGTCTGTATGAACGCGTCTTCTGGACCCGGCTTTGGAGTGGATGCATCGGAGACGAATCGAATATCGCCGATGCCGAATACTTGTGCCGCTCTCATAATTTCTAATCGGTGCTTCTGAATTTCGACATCTCAAGAATCAACGGTACATGCTTAGCTCGTCGCCGTGAGCGTGCCACATGTCGTCAAATAGGGAACGGATTTCGCTGAGCGACAACACAGCCGCGGTGAGCGGGTCAAGAGCTACCGCATGAAAGGCGGCTTCGCGCGACTGGTTTAGCACTGCTTCCACTCCCATCTCCTGCACCGCGATGTTGGCTCTAGACAGTGCCGCGCATTGCGGCGGCAGTTTACCGACTTTCAGGGGATGGAATCCCAGTTCGTCGATGAGTATAGGCACCTCTACGCATGATTGCAGCGGCAGATTATCGATCAATCCCCTATTCGGCACGTTGCCGTTGATGATAGTCTTCTCTCCGCTCTCCATGGCCTCCATGATGCGGCACGCATATTCATCTGAGCGGCTGGGGTTGATGGGTTCATCTGAATAGGCATCCATAGCCAACTCCGCCATATGGTCTTCAACGCGTTTCGTCCTACGCACCAAGTCTTGTCGTATCTCATCGAGTAGGAATCGTTTGATAATCGCTTCGTCGGTGCGGAAGTAGGGAACGTATTCTGACATATGACGGGTAGACTCGGTGACAAAGTACCCGAAATGCCGCATCACCTCGAAGCGCACGGTGTCCAGGGCGAAGATTTCAGGCTTGTTCATCGCCTCGCGCAGAGCCGGGTATGCGTCTTCTCCGTTGCGTTCGAAGCGCATGAACCATGCCAGGTGATTAATACCCGCCACCCATGCTGAGACTTCATCGCGCGGCGCGCCGATGTATCGTGCCAGGTCTTCGGTGGTTCGTTGCACGCTATGACAAAGCCCGATGATAGGCACATTAGTCTCTACGGTTATACCCCAACAGGCCATCGCCATAGGATTGGTGTAGTTCAACAGCGTAGCATCCGGGGCTACATCTGCGATGTCGCGGCTGATCTCTATCAGAATCGGCACTGTACGAAGAGCCTTGAATACGCCCCCAGGACCGACCGTATCACCGACTGATTGGTCGACTCCGTACCGGAGCGGGATGCCAATGTCTCGTTCGTAGCTATCACCTACTCTTATGGTTGTAAGCACATAGTCGGCTCCTGCCAATGCCGCGCGGCGATCGGTCATGATCTCCATGGACCCAGAAGAACCAACCTCATTCATCAGCTTCTTTGCGAAATCGCCTATAACTTCGAGTCTTTCCCCATCCACATCCATAAGGCTGATATGGGAATCCCTTAGCGCGGGAGTGCATGATACATCTTGCAAAAGCCGTCGCGCGAAGACTACGCTTCCAGCGCCGATCAGTGTAATTTTAGGAGGCATATTAACTTTAAGAATACGAACATCGGCGCTGATACTCAATTTCGCCATCTTATCTCATGACTCAGGCCGGAGAACGGCATCGCACTGAAGAGATGCTAATATCTGCAAAGTATGAGTGAACGAGATCGCGAGCTGTTGAAGTCTGGTCTAGCAAGGGCTATTATCACGCCTCCAGTGGGATTCAATATCTGCGGCCCGGAGTTCGCACATCGTCGCTCTATCGGCATCGATGATGATCTGTTGGCGAAATGCGTGGTACTCGAATCTTATGGATTCAGAGCGGTGCTCATCGCGATAGACGCCTGGGGATTGACCCCGGAATTACGGGCCGAGATTGCCGACAGTGTATCTCGATCCACTGATATTCATGCCCACCGTGTCGTCATCTTCTGCACTGGCAACGGGAGCTCTCCGCCCCTATGGCATGATCGCGCTGAGCATCAGGACCCTGGCTACCGAGCCTATCTGGAGTACCTGCCGCACTTAATGGCCGGGATCGCTCAGGACGCGCTTAATCGCATGACGGCGAGCGCGGCGAGCGCCGACTTGGCATCGTTGCCGAATGTAAGTTGCTTCTACCATGGATACCGCGATGCCGATGTTGAAGCTGAACGAGAACGCCTGCCAGTGATGGTGGTAGAAGATTCAGCCGGCGCTCCAATGGTATTGTTAGCATCCTTCGCATGTCCAGCCACAGTGTTGGGAAACGCCATGCGATGGTCTGCCGATTATCCGGGCGTGGCTTGCTGGGCAATGGAGCGTAGCGGCGCGGAGATGGGCGTTTTCATTCAAGGCGCGTCTGGAGGAGTGCGTCCATTCGATTGGTGGGCTGACAATGAGTGTCCATCTCATCCGAAGCGCGGCAATCAGGACGCTCAAGCGCTCGGAATCATTCTGGCGACGCAGGCGGCACAATGCGCGCAGAAAATACAACCTCGGCGCAATGCCATAGTGAAAGCGGTGTCAGATAGCGCATCGGGTATGCAGGCGCTACGCGTAGGAGACGGCATATTCTTCGTTGCCGATGATTTGCATTCGGCACCGTTTGCAACCGGATTGAGAGAACGATTCCCGGACTATGCCCTCTTCATCAGCGCTAATCGCGCGGGCGGCGGATTGGCAGAAATCGGCTCGCCAGAAGATGTTGCAGTGAATGCTGCGATTAATCTTATTGAGCAAGTTGTCGGAACATGATTCCGGAATTTATAGGCTGGCGATTCGCGCTCCATATGAGTTAACCCCCAAAGGAATTAAAGCGCACCTATCGATCCGTGATTCCATGAGGATGAGTGAGAAGTTGACAACACGGCGATGAGTAGGATCGGATATATTCCCGAACGATGCCTCTCAATGAAAAACTACCATCTTTAATTCGGTCATCTCCTCAATGGCGTAAGCTGGTCCTTCCTTTCCGAATCCGCTATCCTTGAGTCCGCCATACGGCATCATGTCGGCCCGGAATTGAGTGCCGCTGTTGATGTTCAAGTTTCCAGCATCCACTTCAAGTGCGAAGCGCATGGCACTATCCACGTCTTGAGTGAAGATGGCGGCTGCCAGTCCGAAATCGGTATCATTCGCCAATTCGATGGCATGGTCGATGTCGTCGGCTGGCGTAACCGCGACTGCTGGACCGAATAGCTCCTCACGCGAGATGCGTTGCGCCGGATCTACGTCGGCGAGGATGGTAGGCGCCATGACCGCGCCATCTCTTTCTCCGCCGGCTACGATGCGCGCGCCGCCAGCTACCGCCTCTTTGACCCACGACTCTACTCGTGCAGCATCAGACTCCCTCACTAGCGGACCTATTCCAATCGCTTCATCAGTGGGGTCTCCGCAAGCGATCGCTTCCACTTGCGGCTGCAAAGCGTCAAGATAGTCGCTATAGGAAGTTCTATCAACGATAACGCGCTGAGTGGAAATGCATACCTGTCCGGCGTTAGCATATCCGCTCTGGGCGGTGGCGGCCGCCACCTTGTCCATATCGGCATCGGGCATCACTATGAGCGGGGAGTTGGAGCCGAGTTCCATAGTAACTTTCTTCAATCCGGCGACTCTCGTGATTCGCTCTCCGATCTCTTTAGATCCGGTGAAAGTCACTTTCCGGACATTGGGCTGAGAAACGATGGCATCTCCAATCGCGCCGCCGGAGCCGGTGATGCATTGCACTGCCATCTCCGGGATGCCCGCATCTAGCAGTATCTCGGTCAGCTTCAGCGCGGAGAGAGGAGTATCAGATGCTGGCTTGATGACGACCGCATTCCCCGCGGCGATTGCCGGCCCCACTTTATGGGCAACGAGATTGAGCGGGAAGTTGAAAGGAGATATGGCAGCTACGATGCCGACTGGAACTCGTACGGTGAATCCGAACTTGCCGGCATTGCCAGGCGAAGCATCTAGCGGTATCGTCTCACCACGCAACCGTTTGGCTTCTTCCGCCGACCAAGTCATCGTCTGCACGCATCGGTCTACTTCCAGCCGCCCTTCAGAGATGACTTTGCCCTCTTCAGCGGTAATAGTCTGTCCGAGGTCTTCGCGACGCTCGATGATGAGCTGAACAGCGCGCATCAATATCTCGTATCGATCCATCCCCGTGAGGCTCGCCATCTGCTGGCGGCCGCTCTCCGCGGCGCGTGCCGCAACCGCGACATCCTCAACTGAAGCCGCGGGAACAGTGTCGAACACTCTTCCCGTAAATGGATTGATCACATCCATCTTAGAGTCTCGATCCACCCATTCACCGGCGAGGTACATCTTCATCTCGTGTCTTGTCTCCTGCTAGTGTAGTTAAGTTTTATTGATGATATTCATGTTGCATGATGCCAAAGGTTAACATCGCGTTAGGCCAGCATTTCGCGCAAGCGGTCGATGGCAAGGGTCAGATTATCCTGGGAGTTTGCAAATGAGATCCTAATGTATCCATCGCCGTATTCGCCGAATGCAGTTCCCGATAGCAGAGCTACACCAGCTTCATCCATCGCGCGTTCTGCGAATTGGTCGCTTAAGAGGCCGGTTCCGCGGATGTTCGGAAAGGCGTAGAATGCGCCGCCAGGAGATTTGCAGGCAATGCCGGGCAAAGTGTTGAGGCCATCGACGACTAAGTCGCGGCGGATGCGGAATTCCCGCATCATCTCGGCGACCGATTCTTGCGGACCCTGCAACGCCGCGATGCCAGCCATCTGGACGGCAACGGAAGTACAGGAAACGCTGTTTGTCATGAGCTTGGTGATGGCATCGAGCATGAACTCGGGGAAAACGCCGTATCCCAGGCGCCACCCAGTCATGGCATAGCTCTTGGAGAAGCCATCGAGTATCACCGTGCGCTCCCTCATGCCCGGGAAGGTGGTGATAGAGGTGTGAGTAGCAGAGTAGTACATGTCCTTGTAGATTTCGTCGGCAAGCACTAGGATGTCATGTTGCACGGCAAGTTCCGCGATTCTCTGCAAGTCTGCATCTGAGATTACACTGCCGCAAGGGTTGTTGGGAGAGTTTACGATGATAAGCTTGGTGCGATCCGAGATGAGGCTTTCCAACCGTTCAACATCGAGGGAAAAATCATATCGCTCCTCCAGTGGAATCGGCACTGCGGTGCCGCCGGCGTAGTTGATCATAGATTCATAGATCGGGAATCCAGGATTAGGATAGATGACCTCATCGCCCTCTTCGATAAGTGCGAGCATAGTGAAGAACATCACCGGCTTGCCGCCTGGAGTAACAATGATTCTCTCGGCCGGGATGTGATATCCGTGGGTTTCGGTCTGATGTTGCGCGATAGCCTGGCGCACCACCATCTCTCCAGGCGATGGCCCATAGTGCGTGAAACCATCATCCAGCGCTCGCTTCGCCGCATCCTTGATATGAGTCGGCGTCTCGAAGTCTGGCTCACCGATCTCCAGATGGACGATATGTCTTCCTTCAGCTTCCAGCATCCGCGCGCGTGCCAGCGTCAAGAAAGCAGTTTCAGTGCCCATTCGGTCTTGTCGGGATGCGAGTCTAGGAGGCAATGGAACTTACCTTGCAGATTATTGGTTATAAGCTTTTAATCTATAGCGAGAGCCAGGCATCGGCAACACCGAACCCAAGCATCAATTGATACTAGGATAATTGAAAGCGTGCACGGTGAAAGCATAAGCGATGAATTACCGGCGATGGGCTCAACATTACGATACGTTCTATGAAGCCGCTCCGCGCGGCGAGGCGTTGTTCTATCTGGACGCGATAGATGAGCATGGCAGCCCGGTACTAGATATCGGAGTGGGCACCGGCAGAATCGCTATTCCCGCGGCATTGAGAGGGCATCGAGTAGTAGGCGTCGACTTGCATCGGGCAATGTTGGATCGGGCAAGATTCAAACGCGCCGAGGCAGGGATGCCTGAGGCTTCACTGCAACTTATAGAGGCCGACATGGTGAGCCTCGACTTGAACGGGCGCAAGTTCCGAACCGTGCTGATAGCATCCAACACTCTTTCGCTGATTTTGAATGAATCAGACCAGCGCGCGACGATCGCTCAGGCAGCTGCTCATCTCACTGATGATGGCGTATTGGCATTTAACATTTTCAACCCTGCTGAGGAACTGATAAGCGACGATGCCGAAGATGAGCATCTGCTCGGCATAGTGGCCGACGAAGAACTCGGCATCCGTCATATTCTGACCGGGATAAACCGCTTCAACAACGTCTCGCAGATCAACTGCGGAACTCAAATCATAGAGACACTTTCTGAAGCTGGAGAGACGGTTTATCGGGAGGAACTATCGGTCACCACTAGATATCTGCATCACTTCGAAGTGCTGAACATGCTTCACCATGCACAGCTAGAGCCAATAGAGATGTACGGAGATTTCGATCGATCTCCCTTGACTCCAGATAGCGATGAGATGATCTACGTATGCCGACGCTTACGGAGCAATAACTGAAACTAAGCGTTCTCTATTTTGATTCATCCGGCGGCGGAGTAACGGGAACTACGCCCGGCGCTTGTTCCTCCACGGCATCGAGCCAGCTCTCAGCGGCCTGGATGACATCAGGAAGTTTAGGGTCTTGCGAAAGCGATATCGCCTCTTGCAGATCAGACTTAGCCTCCGCATAGTTGCCGGTCTGGTAAAGCAAGATGCCACGGTCAAGATAGAATGATGCGCTAGAAGGCCTCAGTTCAATTGCACGGTTCAGATCGGAGAATGCAGCCGTCCCATTGCGTATGGTGTCACGGTAGAAGCGTGCGCGCCACCAGTACACTCCCGCATCGTCCGGCGCCAGATCGACCGCGCGATTGAAGTGATGCATGGCAGTGCCCAAGTCGCTCTGGCGGGCGTTCGCTCTAGCCATTGCCAAGTGTCCGTCGATCAGTTCGGAATCCAGTTCCAGCGCGCGTCGAGCATCGCGCTCGGCACCGCTATCATCTCCCATCGCGATGCGCGCCAACGAACGATGTCCATATATGCCTGCCACATTCGGACGCAGCGATACCGCGCGGTCAAAGTTGATCATTGCCTTCTCGAACTCTCCACGCATCATCAGCGCCTGGCCCTTTCCATCCCAGGCACGCGCGAACTGAGGCTCTACCTCTGTCGCCGTGGCGAAACGCCTTTCGGCATCACGGAACTGGCCCCGGTTCAATAATCTATGTGCCGAGATATAGATGTTGATCGACGACCTTGGACTCGGGGTGGATGTTGGGGTCGGTGTAGCAGTAGGAGCTGGGATCGGTGTCGACGTAGGTGCCGGCGTTGGCGTCGATGTCGGTTGTGGAGTCGGAGTGTCAGTCGGCTCTACCGTCGGCGACGGAATCGGTGTGACTTCAGGCGTTGGGCTGGGGTCCGGTTCAGAGGGGCTACATGCGGCGACAAACGCGGCTACACTCGCTAACGATACGATAACGAGGGTAAGCGGCGAAGATAGTTTCGGATATATCTGCATAGTGCGTGAGAATTTGAACCTTATGAGGGCTTGAATGTACCTAAGTTTAATGACGCCCACTCAATCGCCGGCGATTCGCCATTCTTGCCACCAGCATCTCAATCGCAAGGTCTTCGTTCGATATCGTAAGCTCCCGATTAGCAATGGCGGTTTTAGTTTCCATCTCGATTTCGAAAAGCTGACGGTGCATGTCTCGCAGTGCCGCGGCACCGGCATTCGCTGCTTGGTTGCAAGTTTTACGCACCAGCCAATCGAATCGGATGTTCAGTCGCCGTCCGATATCGGCAGGCGAGACTCTAGAGGCTTGGAGATGGTTGGCGATGATGAGGATGCGCAACTGACGATTGAGCAGACGGAATATGCCGCCCATCGATTCACCGTTGGCTAGCAGATTATGCAATCCACCGACCGCGAGTCGTGGGTTGCCGTCAATGATGGCATCTATAACTTTGAAAATGCCTTCTTGATGAGCATCAGAGACCATCAGTTCTACATCTGCGCGCTGTACGGTCCGTCCATCCGCGTATAGCGCAAGCTTCTCTATCTCGCTATCTAAGCGCCGTGTTTCATCGCCTCCTAGCTGCTGGAATCTACTTATAGCTTCAGGTGTAGCATCCAAACCGTGATGCCGGAAACGCGCTCGGATCCAGTTAGCCATCTGTTCACGTCGAGGCGTATCATGCTTCTCCACCTCCGCGATAGAGGCTAGCGCTTTGAGAGCGGCGCTGTTCATACGCAGTGGGACATTTTCCACGAAGATTAGCTCGTTGACTATCTGCATTCCTTCCCGGCTGATAATCGCCGAGAAGTCGTTCCAATCGCCGTTCGGTCTGCCGGTTCGGGAATCAAGCGCCTCCAATCGGCCTTTGACCACTACGGCTCTGCGCTTGACTAGAAATGGGATAGTGCGAGCGGTCGCGATCACTTCTCCGAGCGACACTTTGGCATCTTCGAAAACCGTGACGTTCGGAGCGCGCAAATCCGGCGGACCCAGCGCATCAAGATAGGAATTCAGCGCGTTCGCGATGGAGAATTCGTCGTCGCCGTGTATCAATCTAATCATCTAACTATCTAGACTAATAGATGGATGCCTGGAAGCATCATCCAGCTAGGTTCCAACACTTGCCTTTGCGGCCGAGACAGAGGTGCTCTTCGGCGCGTAAAATACGTTCTCAGGGTAGAAATCAGCATAATCAAGATCTGAATACGAAAAGCGCCGAGTCGAGTATAGATGGAATATGGTTGACGAGCTGTTCACATGGGGTTCATGCACCTACATCATGGGCGTGCTGAACGTTACCCCAGACTCTTTTTCCGGCGACGGCACCATGCGCTCGAGTGAAGACTGGTTAGGCGTATCAGTCGATGCGGCGCTGCGTATGGAAGACGAGGGCGCCGACATCATCGACGTAGGAGGCGAATCTACTCGTCCGGCATCAGTCTATCCGGGCGCAGAGACGGTCTCAGCAGAGACGGAACTGGCGCGTGTATTGCCAGTAGTCGAGCAGCTGGATTCTCGATTAAAGATCCCGATCAGCATCGATACTCGCAAGTCGATTGTAGCCGAAGCAACTCTATCAGCCGGCGCGTCTATCGTCAACGATGTCTCTATGCTAGCCGACCGCAACATGGCATCCACCGCGGCGAGACACGGCGCGAGATTAATCATCAGTCATACCCGCGATCGGGCAACATACCACAGCGTCAGCTCAGAAGTGGCGGCAGATCTGAAAGAAGCCTTCACCCAAGCGCGGGAGGCTGGCAATGAACAGCGCAAAATCATCATCGATCCCGGAATCGGCTTCGGTAAAACAGCGCAACATAGCTTGAAAGTTCTGCGCTCACTTGTCGAGATAAAATCTGCCCTAGATAATCTCCCCATGCTGGTGGGCGTTTCTAGAAAATCTTTCATCGGCGCGATTCTGGATTCTGATGCTAATGATCGGCTCGACGGAAATGCTGCTGCCAATGCTTTTGCCATCTTTCAAGGTGCAGATATCATCCGCGTCCACGAAGTACGCGCCATGGCTCGAGTAGCGAAGGTAGCAGATGCCATTGCGCGGGGGTGGCGAGCAGATCTCACTAATGCCAGCGAAGAAGCAACGCGCGCGGTGAACCGGGCAGATTGAATGCACAACAGTCAACGGGTATATGCGTAAGCCGAGCCGAGCATATATCGGAATCGGCAGCAACCTAGGGCATCGTTCCGAACACCTGCGATCAGCGCTGCTCGGATTGGGAGAGCTGGGAAGAGTGCGCGAGGCGTCATCAGTATTCGAGACGGCGCCGTATGGCGTAGACCACAATCAGCCCCTGTATCTGAACATGGCAGTCGCGCTCGACACTCAGCTCTCTGCCGAAGATCTGTTGCATCAGCTGCAGGAGATCGAGCAACGCCATGGAAGAGTGTGTATGCAACAGAACGAGCCGCGCACTTTAGATCTAGACATTCTGTTGCTGGAAGATGCAATAATCGATCAGGTCGGACTGATAGTTCCTCACCCACGGATGCATTTGAGACCGTTCGTATTGGTGCCGCTGCGTGAGATCGCGCCTCGCGCCATACATCCGCGGATTGGAAGCAGCATTGCCGAGCTGGCGGATCTAGCCGGCGTGGAAGGGGTGCGAAACGTCGGAAATATCGAGAATGTGAAGGTATGATAACACGGCGCCATTATTCTCCATTCATCCGCCACGCCTCCAAGATCACATATCCTGCCACCAGGATGAATATGACCCAGATGACTATGCGAGGATTAATGCGCTTCATATTGCCGTCTCTACGAACGCGAACCGCGATGCTGGCACCGATTCAACAATCGCTCTATATTAAGTTCATGTATAACACGAATCGATGCACCTACATTCGGGCGCGTGATTTCTAATGGCATCCAACACATACTCCGCGATAGTTTCCGACATTGACGGCACCCTGCTGAAGCGATTCGATTCTCGCGTCTCAGAACGGATGCGAAGCGCGGCACGGCGGGCCATGGAAGCGGGTTGCCTATTCTCAATCGCCACTGGCCGGATGTTCGATTCGGCTTGGAAAATTCACCGAGAGATCGGTGCTAACGGCATCATGATCTGCCATCAAGGCGCGATGGCGGTAGATGCCGTTTCCGGCGAGACGCTGCGCGAGGCGAGACTGCTCGAAGATGTTGCGGCGGAAGCGATATCTTTCTTCACCGAGCGTGAGATGAGAGTGCGAGTATATCTGAAGAGAAAGCTTGCCGTATCTGCTATCGATGACGACCATGAAGCCTATGCATCACGCAATGGCGCCACATTGTTGGCATACAGCGATCTGCTAGCCTTAGCGAAGCATCGTCCGCTATGCGTATTGGGAATCGCTGACCCCGAGTCGATGGACGAACAAGTGTTGGAGCTACGCGGCGGAATCGGAAACTCAGCGCTCATTACTCGCTCCTTGCCGCACTTCTGCGAAGTAGCGTCCCCCAATGCCGGCAAGGATAAGGCGCTGCAGTGGATCAGCGAACGCCAGGGCATCAGCAAAGAAAGATTTGTCGCATTTGGCGATGGTCTGGGCGATGTGGATATGCTTAAGTGGGCCGGATTGGGAATCGCAGTCGGCACCGACGACTCTCAAGTGTTGGAATCCGCTGACGAAGCGGTGTCGGGTCCGGAAAAGCACGGGGTGGGGCTGAAGATCAATGACATGCTTGATTCAGGGATGCTGATCGGATCGCTCGTCGATTCAGGCGATCCCATGTTCTAGCAGCACGCACGCCCGTGGCGTATATCGCGTATCCTCCATGTCGGCGCAAAGGCATACTGCTCCATATGCACTTCCGAGTGTGTATCCCCGGGGGCGAGAAACTGCTTACACGGCATCGCATCTCGATCAAGACAGGGTGTTCGTTTAAGCTGGTGAAACAGACAGATGCAAGTCATCGCAGAATAGCGCCTGCAATTGCATCTCCCATCTGTGAGCTTCCGATTGACATACGATCGGCGGCGGCGATGTCGGGAGTTCTTATGCCGTCAGCTAACACTGATGCTACGGCATCTTCAATGGATTCAGCTTCTTCCTCAAGCCCGAAAGAGTAGCGCAACATTAGCGCGGCACTGAGAATAGACGCAATCGGATTAGCGATGCCCATGCCGGCGATATCTGGAGCGGAGCCGTGTATCGGTTCGTAAAGAGCTCCCTTCGATGCTCGGCGGCGAGAGCTTTCCCAGGGAATGGAGGATAACGACGCGGACGGCAACATGCCCATAGAGCCGCCAATGACCGCCGCCTCGTCAGAGATGATATCTCCGAAGGTGTTTTCAGTAACGATGACATCGAAGCTGGCAGGATTGGTTACTATCTGCATCGCGCCATTGTCGGCAAGCATGTGAATCAGTTCTACGTTAGGGTACTCGCGTCCAAGCTCAGTAACTACCTCTCGCCACAGTCGCCCCGTTTCCAGCACGTTCATCTTATCTAACGAGTGAAGCCGGCGGCGGCGGCGCGATGCGATCTCAAACCCCACTCTGGCAACACGGACAATCTCTCGTTCCCGATATGTCAGGGTATCTACCGCTACCCTTTCGCGGGTGTTTCGCCAGCGTTTTTTCGGCTTACCGAAGTATAGCCCGCTAGTGAGTTCCCGCACGATGACCATATCTACGTTCTGCAGTCTTTCAGGTTTTAATGGGCTCGCGTCTATCAGTTGCGGATATACGCTGACGGGACGCAGATTAGCGAATAGCTTAAGGGTTTTGCGGAGCGTCAGGATGCCGTCTTCGGGGCGTGTAGGCGCCTGGGGATCGTCCCATTCAGGCCCACCGACAGCGCCGAACAAAATAGCATCTGCACCGGCAACAATCTGCAAAGTTTGTTCTGGAATAGGGGTCCCAAATTCATCGATGGCATTGCCACCGACTCTCCCCGTGACAAATGCATAGCTATGTCCGTATCGCTGCCCCACGGCATCGAGAACTTTGATCGATTCGGCGGTAACCTCGGGTCCCACTCCGTCGCCTCCGAGTACCGCAATTCGCATATCCATATAGTCTGGCTCCGATGTAGATTATTGCTCAAGCGCATAGCCGCGTAGGCAGCAAATACATTACCAGCGCGGCATTCTTGCGGCTTCAAAAGAAGAGATGGCATTGGCGAATTGGAGAGTCAGATCAATGTCATCCAACCCTTTGATCAACGAATTCTTGCGGAAAGGATCAAAGTCAAACGGCGCCCGGAAACCTTCATCGTCGGACACCGTCTGATTCACAAGGTCGACGGTTACTTTATATCCCTCTAATTGCAAAGCTTTGCCCATGATGTGGTCCACTTCTTGTTGCTGAAGCACTACCGGCGCCATTCCGTTCTGCATGCAGTTGTTGCGGAAGATATCGGCAAAGCTGGGCGCGATAATGGCCCTGAATCCCATCTCATTGAGTGCCCACGGAGCATGCTCGCGGGAAGAGCCAGAGCCGAAGTTCCGCCCCGCTACGAGGATGGTAGCGTTCTGATATCTCGGCTCGTTCAACACGAAATCTGGATTGAGGACTCCATCTTCCAAGTATCGCCAATCGAAGAAAGCGAACTCTCCGAAGCCCGTGCGTTCAATGCGTTTCAGGAACTGTTTGGGTATAATCTGGTCAGTGTCTACATTAACCCGGTTAAGGGGCGCTACTCTGCCTGTGAGTGTGGTGAACTTCTCCAATTTGTCTGTTATCTCCTTTGCCTAGGCTCAATTTCAAGTGTGGCACTAGGTTTATTTTGATCCTGCTCAGAGTATAGTATCCGCAAATCTGAGCCGAGCGGCGGATTGATGACGGTATCTATAACGACTTCTGCTGCGTCTACAATGCCTTGCACACTGAAATGTCTTCATCCCTAATACCGAGTAGATCCTGCTCAGTGTTTGACGCTTATAGCATAATTGTCGTCTTATCTCATGTATTTTAAAGTCTCGATCACGGTGCGCGCCTATCGCTTGCCGCCTCGTTTTCGTTTCCGCTCATCCTCTTCTTGTTGAGCCAGCATTTCCTGCAACGGATCTATGGGTAGCGGTGGTGTAACCGTGATGGGGCCGATCTTGGCGAAGCGAGCCTCCTGCAAAATGTGCAACTGACGCAGCATCAACAGACCTGCTACTCCAAGCGCGATGAGTAGCAGATCGGCGTATACGAAGTAATTGCTGACCGCCAATATCTCTTCCATATCTCCCCTTCCGAACCATCTAGGAATAGTTATGGGGTTGAACAGGATGCAAGCCGCCCAGAGGCCGTACCAAATATAGGCGAAGGTATGGACGCGACCCTTGCTCTTCCAAGCTGATTCATCTTCAATGCTGACCTCCGGATCACTGCCTTTGAACAGTTCGCTGATAACTCCGAGAGGGCGAAAGAGGTTCAATATGGGTATGAAATGATGCAGAACTGCCCACTCGGGGCGATGTTTCTGATCTTTGGATTTCAGCGGAAGCAAGTTTCGGCTCGCGCGGTGGATAGTCGATAGATATGGAAATGCGGTTACGAGCAGGATGAGCATCAGCAACATCCATATCAGCCGAGAGCGATCCTGCGATGCCTGCAATTCGCTTGCAATGTCCAAAACCTCGCCACAGTCTGGGTACAAGCTTTGATCTTCATGAAAGAACGTAAACGTCGCCTCCGCGTCGGAACAGTTGAAGCCCTCCGCGTTCGCGAATTTAATGAACTCCCGAGACGTCCACACGCCGGCACACTCTTGGCTGTCATCCTTGAGATGTGTGCAACGCAACTCATTCTCGTCGATGAATGCTTGGATAGCATCTGCCGGCAACTCACCGTCGGGACATTCATCAGAAATGTCCCGACCGAAGAGATATGCGCATGCCATAGCATCTCCGCCATTTTCTTGCGCAAATATACGTGGGCTCTCGATATGGCTCCAATATTCTTGGTTAGGCGCAATAGATTCGATGCCGCGATCCAACCACTGCTGATAGGTTTGCGAGTTGGAGAGATCTACCCAAGCCAGCCACAGCAGTATGATGATCCATCCCGCCATTAACATGGTGGTCCACTTCAGGTTCTGCTCGTTGCTTTCATAGGTGTAAGAATGGTATCGCTGTTCTCGGATCTCTTCTAATCGGTGCCGGCCCGTCATTCGGTTCCATAGGCCGGGCTTAGATTCTTCACGCTGCGAAGGGCGCGCGGCACGGCGGCGCGGCGGCGCGTAGATGCCTAGAGAAGGATCGGAGTCTGCGCGCGGCGCCTCACTGGGCTTTGTATCAGAATCGTTTTCTGGCGGATGCGTGCTCATATCAGCCTCGAGTTAGGAGTAAATGATGAGAGGGCAGGGTCAACTCCAATCCCGGATATCTACAAAATGCCCTTTGATGGCGGCGGCGGCGGCCATCGCCGGCCCGACGAGATGGGTGCGTCCGCCCTTTCCTTGTCGGCCTTCAAAATTCCGGTTCGACGTTGATGCGCATCTTTCACCTGGCTCTAGTATATCGGGGTTCATTCCCAGGCACATCGAGCATCCCGATTCTCGCCACTCGAAGCCGGCCTTGCGGAATACATCTGCCAGTCCCTCCGTCTCGGCAGCCCATTTCGTAAGCGTGGATCCGGGCATGACCTGAGCGCGCACGCTAGCTGCCACTTTCTTGCCGCGCACGACTTCCGCCGCCGCGCGCAGATCCTCCAGGCGCGCGTTAGTGCAGGAGCCGATAAATACTCGGTCGACGCTGATCTCCTGCATCGGAGTTCCCGCGGCGAGTCCCATGTAGCTCAACGCTCTATCAACCGCTTCCTGATCAGAGGGGTCGCTAAAGTCTTCTGGCGCCGGGACGGTAGCTGAAACTTTAGCCACTTGCCCGGGGTTGGTTCCCCAGCTGATATAAGGCTCCAGCGAATCACATTCGATTTCCACTAGCGCATCGTAAGCTGCACCGTCATCAGTGGGCAGTTCGGCCCAGCTTTCAATCGCCGGCTCGTAAGCTTCGCCCTGGGGCACGAATTTTCTGCCGCGCATCCAGTTGAAGGTGATATCATCGGGCGCGATCATGCCGGCTCTAGCGCCACCCTCAATACTCATATTGCAGATCGTCATCCGGCCTTCCATATCAAGTGCGCGAATAGCTTGCCCGGTGTATTCGATGACATGCCCAGTTCCGCCGGCAGTGCCAATCTTTCCGATGGTGGCGAGTATCATATCTTTCGCATAGACGCCGCGGGGCAGTTCGCCGTTGAATCGCACCTCCATGGTCTTAGGCTTGCGTTGCCTAAGGGTTTGGGTGGCGAGTACGTGCTCTACTTCGGAAGTGCCGATGCCGAAGGCCAAGGAGCCGAAAGCTCCGTGCGTAGAAGTGTGCGAGTCACCGCAGACTATCGTCATTCCGGGCTGAGTGTATCCCTGCTCCGGGCCGATGACATGGACGATGCCCTGTCCGCTGGAGTCGACATCATATAGTTTCACTCCGAAGTCTCTGCAGTTCTGCCGCAAAGTCTCCACTTGCTGTCGCGCGATCGGATCTCGAATCACTTCAGCACGCGTCTCGTCAGTAGGTAGGTTGTGATCCACCGTTGAGATAGTGAGCTCGGGCCTTCGCACTTCGCGCCGCGAGAGCCTAAGTCCCTCAAATGCCTGTGGCGATGTAACTTCATGCACCAGGTGCAGATCTATGTATAGCGCTGCCGGTTCGCCTTCCGGCTGTGCGACGAGATGAGACTGCCATATTTTTTCGAACATTGTTTCAGGCATGAATTTCAATCCTTGCTATTCCAGTTAATTGGGAAACAGGGCTCGCCGCGCCTGGTTTTAAGTTCCAGCAGCTAGCTGTTTCTTCTCTCATCATGCGGAATTGATGGCGCATCCCCTACTAGCTTCTTCCAGCTCAGCAATCACGAGCGCACGATTGATCGCGTTGATGTAGGCTTTGGCTGCTGCTACCACGATATCGGTATCGGAACCACGCCCGGAGTAAGTGGATGCTTGATGTTCGATTCGTATCGTCACTTCACCCAGCGCATCAATTCCTTCAGTCACTGAGTTCACAGAGAATTCGGTGAGGATAGCATTGAGATCGGTCATTTTATCGATGGCCTTGCACACCGCGTCGACGGGTCCTGTGCCTTGCGCTTTCGAGCTCAGTTCAACGTTTCCCGGCGTAGTGAGGGTAACTTCAGCGCTGGGCGCTCGGTCGTTGCCGCACTCTACCTGCACTCTTCCGAGCTTGTATCTGGGGTTAGTGTCAGCATATCGATGCTGCTCGCGCATCAAGGCTTCCAAATCAGCGTCAGTGATCTCTCTCTTATTGTCGGCTAAGTCCTTGAACGCCACGAAGACATTGTTCAGTTCGGCGTCTTCCAATCGATACCCAAGATCCGCGAGTCGAGAGCGCAGTCCGGCACGTCCGGACAGTTTCCCGAGCACCAGCGCTTCACCGCGCCATCCGACTTCATCTGGAGACATGATTTCAAAGGTGGTGCGTTCTTTCAGATATCCATCTTGATGGATGCCGGAAGAATGCCTAAAGGCGTTTTGTCCAACGATGGCCTTGTTGTACTGCACCGGAAATCCGAAGATGCTGCTTATCATGCGGCTGCTGTTGCCAATTTCGCGACTGTCGACTCGAGTTCCTGCGCCGTAGTGGTCCGGGCGCGTGATGAGAGCCATGATGACCTCCTCTAAAGCCGCGTTTCCAGCCCGTTCGCCGAGACCGTTGATGCATCCTTCTATCTGACGAGCCCCGTTTTCAACCGCCGCCAGCGAGTTACCGACCGACATTCCAAGGTCGTTATGGCAATGCACGCTAACCACAGCTTGATGGATGTTAGGAATATTGCGGAAGACATTTTTTATCAAGCCGCCGAACTCTTTGGGGTTCGAGTATCCCACCGTGTCCGGGATGTTGACAGTTGTGGCGCCGGCATTGATCGCAGCCTCCAGTATCGCATATAGGTATTCCGGCACGGTGCGAGTGGCATCCATAGGTGAGAACTCCACA
Source organism: Dehalococcoidia bacterium (assembly GCA_963422715.1). Classification (GTDB taxonomy): domain Bacteria; phylum Chloroflexota; class Dehalococcoidia; order Lucifugimonadales; family Lucifugimonadaceae; genus Bin127. The sequence continues at coordinate 300,017 of OY730475.1, forward strand.
TCATCAACGTATCGGCGGGCGATTTCAACAGCTGTTACCGCCATATCCATGATCGTCTCGCGATCGCGTCTCATCTGGTGCATGAGATGAACATCAGACGATGATATGAAGGTGTGTATCCGCGGCTTTTCGGCGCCCTCCAGCGCTTTGGCGGCAGTTTCTATATCGGATTTCACGGCTCGTGCCAAAGAGCAGATCACGGGGCCTTCAACTTCGTGAGCGATGCGCCTAACGGCTTCGAAATCCCCGGGCGAGCTGCCCGCGAAGCCGGCTTCAATGACGTCTACTCGAAGCTTAGCGAGCTGATGAGCGATGCGCAGCTTCTCGCCAACGGTCAATCCGGCGCCGGCCGATTGTTCACCATCGCGCAAGGTGGTGTCAAAGATGATTACTTGATCGTTCCCGTTTTCAGTTTGAATAGCCATTCTGCGCTCCTGCTTGGATAGCAATCGGCGATAGTTCGCACGGCGCGGATCTCGCTTGTTGCGACATCTGCTCGTCAGGTAGTAGATTCGAGCCACGGCATCATGGCACGCAGTTCTTTGCCAACCTTTTCCACTGGATGTTCCAGGTTCTCCTGCCGCATGCGCTTGAAACGATGCAATCCCTCATCGTTTTCTGCGATCCATTCACGTGCGAATCGGCCGGACTGGATATCTGCGAGCACGCTTCGCATGTTGTCTTTAACCTTGTCGTCGATGATCTCCGGGCCACGGCTGTAGTCGCCATATTCGGCAGTCTCGCTAACCGAGTATCGCATATACTCAAGCCCGCCTTGGTAGATGAGATCCACGATGAGTTTGAGCTCGTGAAGCACCTCGAAGTATGCTGATTCGGGCTGGTATCCAGCTTCGGTCAGCACTTCGTATCCCGTCTTGATAAGCTGAGTTACGCCGCCGCAGAGCACCGCCTGCTCGCCGAAAAGATCTGTCTCCGTCTCTTCCTTGAAAGTCGTGCTGAGTATCCCGGCCCTACCGCCGCCTACCCCTTTTCCGTATGCCAGCGCCGTCTGCATGGCATTGCCAGAGGCATCTTGCTCTATCGCAACGAGGCAGGGCACGCCGAGACCGCGCTCAAAAACTGCGCGCACCCGATGTCCGGGCGCTTTGGGCGCGATCATCACCACATCGACATTGTTCGGCGGCTGGATCTGATTGTAGTGAATCGTGAAGCCATGTGCGAAGAGCAACGTTTTATCAGCTTCCAAGTTAGGTTCGATGTCTTGACGGTACACGCCGGCTTGCACCGTGTCGGGGAGGCAGAACGAAATCAGATCGGCCCTTTTAGCGGCCTCGGCATTATCCAGAACTTCCAGTCCGTCGTTCTCTGCCGATTCGCGGCTCTTACTGCCTTGGTAGAGTCCCACTACAACGTTGAAGCCGCTATCTTTAAGGTTCAACGCGTGGGCATGCCCTTGCGAGCCATAACCGATCACGGCCACGGTACGCTCCTTGAGCGCTGAATCATCAATGTCTGAATCGTAGTAAAGCTCTGCCATTTGGGTCCTTTTCCTGGTTCCTATCTGCGTGCTATAGCTATATATAAGATTGTGTTCAGTTCTGCTCTTGATATTTTCAGACGCTGCCGGAGACGCCCGGGGTGGGCTGATACTCATGCTGTATCCCTGCAGACCATGTTCTGCCGGCCTGAAACTCGCCGTCATCCTCGTTTTCGAAGAGCGTGCCGCGCAGAACCGCAACCCGCCCCGTGCGCATCACTTCGCGAATGCCGAATAGCGTCAGCAACTCAATCATGGAATCGATCTTTTCACGTCCGCCAGTCAGCTCGAATGTGAGGCTGTTGACGCCAATGTCGATGATATTCGCGCGATACACTCTTGCGAGTTCAAGCAGTTCGACGCGAGTGGCTGGAGTGGTCTTCACCTTTATGAGAGCCAGTTCTCGCCAGATATGGTTCCGCTCTGTGATATCGACCGCTTCTACGACATTGACCAGGCGATCGAACTGTGCCGCGCAGTGGTCGACGACGGACGGTGGACCTTCAAGCACGAAAGTCATACGTGAAAAGCCCGGCTTTTCGGAACGTCCGACGGCTAGGCTGGCGATGTTGAGTCCACGTCTTCTGCACAGGCTGGCGATACGCGCCAATACGCCCGGCTGATCTTCGACGAGAGCGGTTACGGTGCGGGCTTGGAATCTGGTGTTCGGAGACATATCGCTAATCAGGGCTCTCCATAAGTTCCGCAACGCTCTGTCCGGCTGGAATCATCGGGTATACATGATCCACTTTTTCAATTACGAAATCGACGATGACGGGGCCCGGATGCGCGTTGGCCTCCTCAACCGCAGATTCCACATCATCTGGAGATGTTACTCGCATACCTTTCATTCCGAAAGCGTCGGCTAGTTTCACGAAGTCGGGGTTGGCGGTATATGCATCGGCTTGGGTATCGCCCATGTAGAAAAGTTCCTGCCACTGAGTGATCATGCCCAAGTGATTGTTGTTCATGATGGCATACTTGACTGGCAATCGGTTCTCAACCGCGGTTGCCAGTTCCATCATTGTCATCTGGAATCCGCCGTCTCCACATACGGACCACACCAATTCTCCAGGGCATGCCATCTGGGCGCCAATGGCGGACGGAACTTCATACCCCATAGTGCCTAGCCCGCCAGAGCATAACCAAGAGTTGGGGCGAGTGAACCTGTAATGCTGAGCCGCCCACATCTGATGTTGCCCTACACCTGTGCAGATAATCGCGTTGCCTTTCGTAACATCTGAAATGCCTTTGATCACATGCTGCCCCAATAACCGGTCTGTTTCTGGTATGCGCAGGGAGGGATGCTCCGCCTTTAGATGCTCTACATGGCGTACCCACTCAGTGCGTGATGCGGAGCGTATTTCGGGCTCCAACTGCCGTAAAACATCCTTGAGATTGCCAATGACAGGCGCATCCACTTCAACCGTCTTGTTGATCTCCGCCGGGTCAATATCGATGTGTATTTTTTTGGCGCTAGGCGCGAACCTGCTGACATCGCCCACTATGCGGTCGTCGAATCGGCTGCCTGCGGAAATTATGAGATCAGAATGGTCTAGCGTTAAGCTGGCATATGCTTCCCCGTGCATGCCTGGAAATCCGACGTGGAGGCGATGGTCCTCGGGAAATCCCGAGATGCCCAGCAGAGTCGTAACTACCGGTATCTCGGCTTTCTCTGCGAGCTCTCGGAGTTCGTCAAAGGCGCGTGCAATTATGACTCCATGTCCGGCCAGGAAAACCGGGCGTTCGGCTTCATTGATGAGCCGCGCTGCCGTTTCAATCTGGTCTTGCGGCGCGGCGGTGGGAATGACGTATCCGGGCAGATTGATCTTGCTGTCACGCGCATAGTTGTAATCGCCCGGCTCTTGCATAACGTCTTTAGGAATGTCTATCAGCACTGGTCCGGGGCGTCCGGTGCGAGCAATGTGAAACGCTTCATGCACCACGCGCCCTAGCTCTTCGATTCTGGTGACCAGATAGTTATGTTTAGTGACCGGAAGCGTTGCCCCAGTGATATCGGTTTCCTGAAACGCGTCCGTTCCGATGGCAGAGCGTCCTACTTGCCCAGTGATGGCCACTATCGGCACGGAGTCCATCATGGCAGTGGCGAGCCCGGTGATGAGATTCGTGGCGCCAGGTCCGGATGTTGCAAAAGCGACGCCTGCTTTTCCGGATGCCCTCGCATATCCATCCGCGGCGTGGGCCGCACCTTGCTCGTGGCGAACTAATACGTGCCGTATCTGTGGATACCGGCTCAGCACCCCATAGAGTGGAAGTATCGCTCCGCCGGGGAGCCCGAACACCGTCTCAACGCCTTCGTTGATCAGCGCCTCACAAACTATGTCGCCGCCAGTGGATAGTTTCGGCATTTTCTTTCAGCCCTTCAGAGCCATTCGTATTAAGAGCATCGTTCTGATATTGTCGTTGCCACAAGTTATATGTATGTAAATAAAAAAATCTCGTCCTTTATCAATGCAAAAGGACGAGACTAGCCCGCGGTACCACCTAAGTATTGGTCGGGAAGCCATGAATGCTTATCCCGGCCCGCTTAATTGAAGGCCTTAACGCGGCCGAATCGCGCAACCCTACTTGAAACGGTGATAGCACCTATTTTCAGGCCACGAGCTCCAGGGCGAGTTCCTGCGTGAATGGCGCGTTCGATTACAGCTTCACGAACGCTCTCTGCAACTGCCTTCTTAACGCAGTACTACTCCCTTTCATAGCATTGCTATTCATATTACACACATTATTATGCCACACTCTATCAACGTATCCAAACTATCAAGAAGGCGTGTCGCATCATGCATATGATTCCAATGCGGGCCGATGATTACTCGCAACTGTTTCGCATCCTACGCTCCGTCGAACCACACGGGCATCGCGAATGGCGCTTCAAAAATGAAGCCGAGCTGAGAGAATCTCTTGACAATGATCGGCTGGATCCTACATTGGGCCGTTGGTCGCTAGCCTATGCGGATGGCGACGCAGTGGGGTACTCCCTGACGGAGCCAGAATTGAACATCGGACGTGTAATCGTAGGCGTAGGCGCGGTGGCAGGAAACGATGCGATTTATCCCCTACTTCTGGATGACGGGATCGCACGTGCGCGGTCGATGCCAGGAGCCGATAAGTGCCAAATGCACATAGGGATCAGGGATCATGAATCGCCTATGCTTCGTGGTGCGTTAGAGGCATCTGACTTTTCCATAGAAAGAAAAATGCTGAAAATGAGGGTTGCGGTGGGAAGGTTGCAGCACAATCGCGCTTCTTCGCCGATGGCGAGCATATCGATCAGTGCGGCAACCCCTTCATCAGCGAGCGATGCGGCAGCCCTCACAGAACTGCATAACGCCTGCTTCGTAGATAGCTGGGGATTTTCGCCGAACACTGCCGAAGAGATATATCACCGGGCGCGCGCCGACGCTGAACGATGCGGATACCCTCCGATACTAGTGGCGATCGATGCTTCAAACGATGAACCGATCGGCTACATCTGGACCACATCGATGAATGGCGAGGGCCGCATCGAGATGGTGGGCGTATCACCAGCGCGACGCAGGATGGGGTTGGGCCGTGCGATCTTCGACGCGGGCATTGATCATCTTTTGAGACAGGGCAGCGATGCGCTGAGTCTGGATGTAGATGCTGAGAACGCACCGGCGCGACACATTTACGAAGCGGCCGGTTTCCGGACTATAAACAAGGTGCGGTATTACGCTAAACTGCTCAGCATGGCCTAATTCCGAGATTCCAGCGCACGATCGAGGTTGAAGGCTGCGCTGATGAGCGACAGATGCGTGAAGGCTTGAGGGAAGTTTCCAAGATGCTCGCCGCTGGCTCCGATCTCTTCCGAATATAGCCCGAGATGGTTAGCATGCCCCATCATCTGTTCGAATATGAGTCGCGCTTCTTGAAGCCTGGCGCGATGTATTCTGCCGGCTCGAGTGAGAGCTTCTACCAGCCAGAAGGTGCACATGCTGAAGGCGCCTTCTTCTCCGGCCAGCCCGTCGCTGGTCTCAGCGGCATTGTAACGATAGACCAGATTGGAAGCTACGAGGCCGCCATCCGTGGTCGGCCTCTTAATGGCATCTATAGTGCTCAACATGCGCGGGTCGGTGGGCGACATGAAGAATACGAGTGGCATCAATAGATTCGCTGCATCCAGCGTCTTGCCGTCGTACGTCTGAGTGAAGGCCTTGATCTCATCGTTCCATCCGCGCTCCATGATCTCTTCGTAGATGCGATCGCGAAGCTTTATCCAAAGCTCTTTTTCGCTTGGAAATGAGCGTTTTTCGGCCAGCCTTATGGCGCGGTCAAAGGCGACCCAGCACATGAGTTTGGAGTAGACGAAATGGTCGCGTCCTCCGCGCGTCTCCCAGATACCCTCATCTGGCGATTGCCAATTGTCTGCGAGCCAGTTGATGAGGCGTCTGAGGCGGCTCCAGAAATCATAAGATATCGGGCTGTGGTATTTGTTCAACAGGTACACCGCGTCCATCAACTCTCCGTAGATGTCGAGCTGCAACTGATCAAAGGCACCGTTACCGATTCGAACCGGGCGCGAGTCTTGGTATCCTGATAGATGGCTGATCTCTTCTTCTTTAAGCTCGCTCTTGCCGGTGATGGAGTACATAATCTGCAGAGCCTCGCCCGGTTCGATTTCGGCGCATCGCTCTTCAAGCCAGCTCATGAATCGTCCGGCCTCTTCGGTGAATCCCATGCGCATGAGTCCATATACACTGAATGCAGCATCGCGGATCCAAGTGTATCGATAGTCCCAGTTGCGCACACCGCCGATATGCTCAGGCAGGCTAGTAGTGGGCGCGGCTACGAACGCGCCGGTAGGCTCGTATGTGAGCAGTTTAAGCACCAGCGCGGATCGAAGCACGGTTTCACGCCATCGGCCAGTGTAAGTGCATTGACCGACCCATCGATGCCAATATTGAATCGTCTCTTCATACAGCAGATCAAAGCGCTTTCGCCGATGTTCTTCGGGAACTTCATGGCGTCCGAGCGCGTCAAGCGCTATGTATTCGCTATGTCCTTCTGAGAGCGCGAACTCCTGCGACACAACTCCGTCTTTGACTCTGGGCTGTAGAGTGCTCCAGTACTCGAGAATCTGGCTCGGGGATTGGAAGATTACGCTGTTGCCGCTTACCTGAGTGGTATGGATATCACGCCCATAATTGAATCTGGGGCTACAGTCTATCCGCAGGTTCAGATTTCCCCTGATGCCTGTGATTCTCCGCACTAGGACATGATGCGCGTCCTGATTCTCATCAAGACGAATCGGCATGAAATCAGCTACTTCTGCAACTCCTTCTTCGGTCGTGAATCGAGTGGTGAGCACATTGGTCTCTGGCAGATAGCGCTGAGATGCCTTGAAGTCTCGGCTCGACGGCTGCAGCCGAAAATGTCCTCCGCGCTTAGCATCGAGTATGGAGGCAAAGACCGATGGCGAATCGAAGTGCGGGGCGCAGAACCAGTCGACGGTGCCATCGATTCCGACTAGTGCGGCAGTGTTTAGATCGCCTATGATGCCGTGGTCGGCTATCGGCAGATACATCTGTGATTCTCACGCCGAAAGCTGAAGATCACCGCAATGCCCATTGGAGGAACAGTGATGCAGCATCCCGTTGGATAGCGATAGGCGGTTGTACAGCTCAGTCAGTTTATCAACTGATTTTTCCCACGGGAAGTTGGTGGCTTGCCCGTAAGCGGCTTGAGACATCTCTTGCCTTAGCGCGGGGTTTTCGATAAGCGTGATAATCTTATCGGCATATTCTCGGGGGTTTCTATTATCGATCAAGTATCCGTTGATACGGTCTCTGACGATGGTGGCGAGGCCGCCCACCTTGGCAACAATTGCCGGCGTTCCGCATGCTGCTGCTTCAAGCACCGCCATGCCAAAAGTCTCATGCATAGACGGGGCGATAAGGAGGTCGGCGGCGGCGTAGCGATTCGGCATGGTGTGATATGGCTGAACTCCCAGCATCTCAACATGATCCTGCATCTGGTGTTCCCGAACGGATTGCCATGCCTGCTCGAATTCGGCGATAGAGCCTCCGCCTACTATCTGCAGCATGATATCCGGATGCCGATCGCGGACCATAGCACATGCCTCGATGGCTAGGTCGACTCCTTTGACGGGGTCCAATCTTCCCACGAAAAGCAAAACTATCCGAGCCTCGACATTGAGCTGCCGGCGAGCTTCTAGAATGCTCTTGGGTTTGAACATATGCAGATCCACGCCCGGCGGGATCGTCTCTATTCGGTCACGCTCGGCGCCGAACACTTCACTTATCAAGCTGGCCTCTTCGTCAGTCCAAGATACGATACTGTCGGCTTGCCGTGCGATGCGCGGCTCCGTCTCGACGCGTTGCAGATGCTCCATAGAAACGGTTTGGGCGGCCGGTTTGAGATGGGCCAAGGTGTGGAAGCTCGCGATGTGAGACGCTTTCCATTCAGTTGCAAGTTTCTCAGCCACGATTCCGGAGAGCCAATAGTGTGAGACTACTATCTGCGGCTTCCAGGATCGGGAGTCGGCGTATTGGGAAACAAACCGAGTGAACCCCTCTAGTTCCTGCGGAAGTTCGTTCTTTGTGAGCGATGGGTCGCCGGCCGGCACATGAATGAGCTGCACTCCTTCATCAAGTGTTACGCACGGGCTGAGAGCGCTTGAGTGGAGATGCGAAAATATCTTGACGGATATATTCTGTGCCGAGAGATGCTTGGCGGTTTGTCGGACATAGACATTCATGCCGCCAGCATCGATGCCGCCTGGCGGTATGCATGGGCATCCATGCACACTGATAATGGAGATGCGCTTTACTTGCCCCTCTCGCCTTTCCAACGTCGGTGTGTTCATGGGCGACGGTTTTTGTCTAGCCGCATGGTGTAGATTTTACGGTCTTGCGCGCCCAGGTGGTACTTATAGCGCTCATCGCCGCGCATAAAATCGTAGACTTCAAAGCCCTCTCTGATCGACGCGAGCAGGTTCAGTGCATGGTTCAACAGCCCTACAGCATGCCACGACCGCGCCGGATCATATCCGCTGTTGTAAAGATACTTCACCTTGCCCACCACGAATGCTAACGATGTTGCCACCTTATTCCCGTCGATGGTTAGGAAGTAAAGCCTAGCTATGCCCTTAGAAGCCATTCGATAGGCGATATCTCGGAAAAACGCTTCCCTCGCCGAAGTCATGAACTCTTGCTTGTCGATGGAGCTCATGCGGTGCAAGCGCATAAAGTCGTCCATTCCGGCTTTGATGTCTTCAGGAGCGGTCAGTTCTATCTGATCGATTTTGCCAGCTTGGTGCAATCGTCTCAGTTTACGTCTCAGTTCGTGGCGATGCTTTTTAGATAGCGAGGCGAAGTACTCTTCTTCGCTCTCCGGCAGTTGCACCCTGGGCGCCACGCCCTCATCCCACTCATGTAGCTGCCATCCTAGTCCCGGCGCAACTCGGCGCAGAGCATGGATGGTATGCGAATCTTCAGGCAGAGACTCGAACACTAGGGAGTTTATCGATTGCTCAGAGTGTAAAGATGCAAGCAGCGATTCCACGTCCTGGTCCAGCAGTTCTCCGCCATGCTTGAAACCGAAGTAGTCCATAAGGTCGGTGCCGCCGAGGAACGTGACAGTTCCTTCGTCGTGGCTCTGGTCCAGCTTCAGCGGTGCCACGATGGCAACGGATCCATCAGGGCGGATCACGGATCGCATCATCGGCTTCGATGATCCTCCGAAGTGCTTCCACCATGTTCGCTGCCACTCCGGCGCATCGAATGGAGTGCTGGCTGGCATCGCTTCATAGATCGCCTGCCAATGGGGCTCCACTTCGTCAAACGATGCTGTAGATGTGCGTGATTTTCCGGATGGTTCCATGCGTGCGATATCTTGGGCAGCTATCAACGGTGGCCATTTCTGAGTACGCTGGCGACCGAATCTAGATTCGGCTCGATATATTCGAGTTTTACCAGCGCGTGGTTTTCCACCGTAGTAGGATCTTTCAGGCCATTACCGGTAAGTATGCAGACGCATACCTGATCTTCAGCTACTTTCCCTTGCTCTACAAGGCTGATGAATCCAGCTGTTGAGGCAGCCGACGCTGGTTCGCAGAACAGTCCCTCTTCGCGCGCCAACCTAATGTAGGCACTGATAATCTGAGAATCCGTAACTTTACCGATATCGCCGCCAGATTCGTCGCGCGCATCTTCGGCACCGGTCCAACTAGCAGGGTTTCCGATGCGAATGGCGCTAGCTATCGTTTGTGGATCTTCTATAGGCACACCGTCAGCTATGGGCGCGGAGCCTGCAGCCTGGAATCCCATCATGCGCGGCAATTTGGAGATGCGCTCTTGGATGCGATATTCGTTGAAGCCTTTCCAATATGCCGTTATGTTGCCGGCGTTGCCCACTGGAATGCATATAACGTCCGGAGCATCGCCTAATTCATCAGCGATTTCGAAGGCGGCTGTTTTCTGGCCTTCCAGACGATATGGATTCAGAGAGTTTACGAGTTCGAAGTCCATCATCTCCGCAAGTTCGCGGACAATCCTAAGCGCGTCGTCAAAATTGCCATTAACGGCTAATATTCGCGCGCCGTAGGCCATTGCCTGCGCAAGCTTGCCCAGCGCGATCTCGCCCGAGGGCACGATCACGATAGTCTGGAGATTGTATCGCGCGCCATAGGCGGCGGCTGAGGCGCTAGTGTTGCCGGTAGAAGCACAGATGATGGATCGGCGGTTCGTCTCAAGCGCCTTGGCGATAGCCATCACCATGCCTCGGTCCTTGAATGATCCGGTCGGGTTAGCGCCCTCCAGCTTGAAGTAGAGATTGTGATTGCCGAGAGACGGGCCGATGTTTCGAGACTTTACGAGCGGAGTGCTTCCTTCGCCCATCGTGATGCGCGGAGTAGCTTCGTTTACCGGCAAGAACTCTCTATAGCGCTCAACGACGCCGATGGTGCCACTCAAAATCAACCTCTAGCTCGGAAGGCGCTGTTCGTTGTTGCGCGCATGAATCAGAAAGCGATCCGCTGGCCGTAGTCTTCCACTCGGATCAAATTCTCCAAAGAAGCCACTACCTCTAATTTCCGCAATCTTTTCGCCGCTGTCTGCATGTTAGCCTCACGCGCCGGGTGTGTCATTATCACTAAGTCGGCAGTTCCGCGCCGGTCATCGGAATCTTTCTGCAAAACGGAAGCAATACTGATCTCAGCATCTCCGAATACTCCAGCAATTTCCGCCAGCACGCCAGGCCTGTCTAGCACCGTCAATCTCACATAGTATCTAACGCAGAAATCATCCATTGCCGCGATGACCGGCGGCACACGCCGGGATTGCAATTTGCCATATGGGCCGCGCCCATTGCGGATGAATCCCGCGGCGCGGATAACGTCTCCTATTATTGCGCTGGCGGTAGGGCTGGCTCCGGCGCCTCGGCCCTGCAGCCAAAGCGGCCCGATCAGATCGCCGTTCAACTCTATAGCATTGAAAACGCCGTTCACCTTCGCCATAGGAACGTCTAGCGGCACCAGCGTCGGGTGCACTCCGCAATACAGTCCCTCGGGCTCTTGCCTAGCGATGGCGAGCAACTTAATGGTGAAACCGAGATCTTGTGCGTAGCGCAAGTCTTTAGCGTCGATGTTAGCGATGCCTTCACGGTGTATTTCATGCGGTCTAACGGAAGCTCCGAATCCTAAACGGATCAATATGGAGAGCTTGTACACGGCATCATGGGCGTCTATGTCCGAGGCCGGATCGGATTCGGCATAGCCGAGGCTCTGTGCAGTACCGAGCGCTTCAGCGAATGATGTTTCAGATTCCTGCATAGAAGAGAGGATATAGTTGGTAGTGCCGTTGATGATGGCGCGTATGACATCAATGCGATTCGCGTTTAGGCTGTCACTCAGGACTGCAAGCACTGGGATGCCGCCACCGACGCTGGCTTCGTAAGCTATCGTCGCGGCGTTTTCATGCGCGGTTCTGAGCAACTCGTCTCCGTGTTTGGCGATGGCTTCTTTGTTGGCTGTAACTACGTGCTTGCCGGCGGCGAGCGATCTGGCGATGTAGGTGCGGGCTGGTTCCTCGCCGCCTATCGCTTCAATCACGACCGAGCTGAGCGGGTCGGTCATCACTTGCTCCGGATCGGTGGTGATTAGATGAGCCGGGATTCCGTCTCTGGTCCGATTCGCGTTCCGGACTAGAATGTTGCGCAACACAAGATCGTAAGTTCCCTGTGAGACATCGTTCCGCAACAGAACGCGTGCTACTTCCGATCCGATTTCTCCCGCGCCGAGCAGGCCGATGCCGATGGGGTTGTTGCTCGTGCTTGTTGCCACGTCTCGCGGTCTCATCTCGCGCCGATCGAAGCGTCTAAATCTTGAACCGAGGCGAATGGCGACATTGGAGTAGGAGTAGGCACGATGGCAGCGATTCGAACTTGCTGGTTTACCCAGTCGTAGATTTCGCTGTCCATAGTTACGCTGGTATAGAAATCCTCACGGTGTTCATTGATGAACTTTTCGATGGCTTGGTCAGACAACGCTTCAAAGTGGCCATCGCTGACCTCACGCGCTTCGGAGTATTGCGCCACTATGTGCCCGGTCCAAGTCTGGGATGTTTCGTCATAGTTGCCGGTGCTCAGCGTGCGTAGCGGGAGAACACGGTCGCCTGGAGTGCCGTCCTCGTTTCGGTTTCTGCCATACAGGAGGTAGTCGAGATCAGGTCGTGCACCTTGAGGGATCCAGCCGAGATAACCACGGTTGCTCTTCACGTTAGGGTCTTGGGAGAAATCTTGCACGATGTCGTCCACGGACCGTCCGGACTTCAGCTGACGTTCAAGCTGGTTCATGATGCTGCGGTCACGGTCGTACAGCACGATCTGGTAGACCTCGACTTGGGGCTGGATTCGAGAGATATTGCTCGCCACTTCGGTGCGCAGACGCTCCTTGAACATCGTCTTCCGAATGAAATCTCGATATACTTCTTCGCGCAGTCCGACACGGTTCAAAAACTGCCGCTTGGCTTCTTCCACGTTCGCGCGGTACTCTTGCGGATCGGTCTCTATGGAGTTTTCGGCGAAGAACCCCAGCAGATCTTCCAACCGTTCATCAACTTCATCCTGCTCAACTGTGATTCCGTATCTAGGCGCCAGGTGATAGGATATCTCTTGCGACTGCAAAGTCTGCAAAGCTTCAAAGACGGAAGTGCCTAGTTCGAACGGCACACCCAAATCTTCGCTCAGCCGCTGATTGAAACGGATAAAATCTACCACGTCGCCACGCGTATAGATCTTGTCAGCCACTTGAACGGCAACTTCCTGCGGTGGTTTGACATAGGTCTGATAATAGGCCCAAGCAGGGATCAGCATCACGGCGAGAACGAATACAAGCGCCGCGATCATAAAGGGGCGATTCTTAAGCGCCGCGCGTTCGCGCTGGCGCATCATCTCGAAGCGCGTGATTCCACTCCGATCGGTTATGCTGCGCTGTCCGGCCTTATAGCCGCTCGGCCTTATAGCCGACGAAAATGTGCCGTGCTGTTGTTCCTCTGCCATGATGTTGATGCTAGACCTCAATAAGCCCGGTTTAGAAATATGAGCGCGATTTGATCTCTTCACGATGCTAGAGCGCTGGCGGACGAGAGCCAGCAACTCGTCTTGGTGTCATCCAACTGTATTTAGGACCAGAGCGAGAAACTCTAGTTGCTTCGACGATAGTTTCTGGTAGTAGTAACATACTGTCATGGAAAACTTAGACCTAATCTCCAGCCCATCATGTCATGACCGTAATCAATATCAAGATTGCGAACAACAATAATGATTTATCACTCTGATGGGGTCGAGCGTTCTTCAGCTACGCCATCCTTCTCTTCCAACTTTGACGATGGAGATGCTTCTTCAGTTTCCGGCGCCTGATCTTCGGCCTCGTTCGGCTTTTCTTCAGCGATCTTCTGCTCCAATGCAGGTGCCTCTGTGACTTTCGCCGGCCGCGCAGTGCCGGCCGCGGTCTGTACAGGGTTCGTCAAATAGGCATGGTTAGGAGCTATAGGTATCAACGCCAAATGCCTTGCACGCTTGATTGCGACCGCCACTCGGCGGCGCAACTTGGAGGGAAGACGAGTGCTTCGCGCGCCCGCTATTTTGCCGCGTTCACTTACGAATCGGCGCATCAGCTGGGCATCTTTATAATTGATCTCCTCCTCTTTGGAGATCAGCGGTTCTCGACGGCGGCGGTGCGGTGACGAAGGACGTCGATCTCGGTTCTGCGGTTGTCTCGCTCTCGGGGTAGTTGTCATTCTTTCCTCAGTATCCGAATGGGTTAAGCCGTTGTTGCGATCATCTTTTCATGTTCGCTCGGCGCATTGATTATTTCGTTCACCAGGGCAAGTCTTCTAGCTCTTCTCCGCCTCCATCAAAGCCAGTCGGTCCCGATGGCGTCTGGGCCGGAGTTGACGGTGGGGTTTCGTCGCTTGGGGGGCTGCCGTAGGCGCCGTAGCTCTGGCCTTCAGTCTCTTCTTCCTGTGGTCCAGATAGATTCATCACTCTAAATGCATTCACTTCCAAGCTAGTTCGGCTCTCGCCGGTTTGGGTGGTATATTGCCTAGTGGAGAGTCTCCCCTCGACGAAAACTCGCGATCCGCGACGCACTCTCTGCGCCACATTTTCGGCTTGTCTCCCCCAAGCTGCCACGTTGAACCATTCCGTTGTTTGTTGCCACTCGTTGTTCACTTGATAGCTGCGGCTCACAGCCATGCTGAAATTGGCGACTTGGGCGCCGGATGGCGTGTATCTCAATTCGGCGTCTCGTCCAGCGTTTCCTATTAGAAGGATCAAGTTCAGGCTCATCGGATGCGTGCTTTCTGCAGTTCTGGCTTAGGCATCATGAATTCGGCTCCGTCGCCTTTATGCGACGTTTCGACAACAGTTCTGGGCAGTTACTTTTTCACTATAAGGTGGCGTATCACCTCGCGATCAGTAGCTATCGCACGTTCAAATTCGGCGGTGCGGCTGGGTTCCATCTTGAAAGTGGTCTCCAAGTAGAACCCTTCTGAGTTTTTGTTTATCGGATATGCCAAGTTGCGAAGGCCCCAGGGCTTGATCTCTTGCACCTCGCCACCGAGCGAAACGATCACGGAGCGCACTTTTTCTGCCGATTCTTCGCCTACCTTTTCGTCGGCGGCGCCGCCGAGTATCCACACCATTTCGTAGTCTCTCACTAAATCCTCGTTCAAAGTTTGCTGATCATCTCCATTAAGTTTGTCCCGCGCTTGCTAGTCAAGAGCCACAGGATGAATCATGATTATACATGCGCGCCATTGCCGGCCATGATCGTGAAACGTCGCATGGCTCTGATGCTAGATGCATCAGCTATCGATGCCGGGAACCGGGAACCGTTCGGCGAATCTGGCAACCAGGTCGCCTACTCGGCGCACGCTGCTAGCATCGCTACTAGTCGATAGAGACTGAAAGATGAGATCGGCCACGGTTTCCATATCCTTTTCCTTCATCCCGCGTGATGTGAGCGCGGCAACTCCGAGTCGCAGTCCGCTAGTGATCCGAGGCGGAAGCGGATCGAATGGGATCATATTCTTGTTGGCTATGATGCCTGTCTGGCGCAATCTATTCTCAGCTTCCGACCCATTGAATTCAGTAGCGCGCATATCGATCAGCATGAGGTGATTATCGGTTCCTCCCGATACGATTCGCAATCCGCCGTCTTCCAGCGCCGTAGCTAATCGGCGCGCATTGCTGACAATAGAGGCCGCATATTGAGCAAAGTTCGCCGCGGCAGCTTCTTTGAACGCCACCGCCTTCGCGGCTATGGCATGCCCCATGGGTCCGCCCTGCATCCGCGGAAAAACTGCTGAGTCTATCTTTCTAGCGAAGTCGGCACTTGCAATCGCGATGGCGCCACGCGGTCCACGCAAGGTTTTGTGAGTGGTTGAGGTTACGATATCAGCGTGCGGCACTGGTGAATCTTGCACGTTGCCGGCCACGAGCCCGGCGATGTGAGACATATCAGCCAGATGCAACGCGCCTACTTCATCTGCAATCGCCCGGAAGCGCGCAAAGTCCACGGCACGCGGATACGCAGTGTAGCCAGACACGATCAGCTTTGGGCCAGTGGCTCGCGCCAGGCGCGCTACTGCATCGTAATCGATCGTCTCGGCCGCTTCGTCCACCCCATAATGGACGAAATCGTATAGTCGCCCGGAAAAATTAACCGGCGAGCCGTGGGTAAGATGTCCGCCGTGGTCCAGCGACATGCCCATCACTCGATCGCCAGGCTGCAGAGTTGCGAAATATGCGGCCATGTTGGCCTGCGATCCACTATGAGGCTGCACGTTGACGTGTTCAGCCCCTTGGAAGAGCGCCTTTGCGCGCTTGATCGCCAATGTTTCTGCGGCGTCTAGGTTTTCGGTTCCGGCATAGTACCTGCGGCCGGGATAGCCTTCCGCGTATTTATTGGTGAGAACCGAGCCCGTCGCTTGCAACACGGCGCGGCTAGCATAGTTTTCGGAGGCTATAAGGATCAACTCGGTCCGCAATCGCCGCTCTTCAGCGGATACAATCGCGGCTATCTCAGGGTCGGCGTGGATAAGCTTCAAGTTACACCTTTAAGCAGAGGATATCGGATTCATCGCGTGGGGCTACCATCAATGTATGTAGAGACTAATGCTCATGACGCAAGTCTAAGCAATTTGGGGGGTTCAGCAGAACTGTCATCTGCAATATCATTTAACGAGTTGAGCGATAGGCCGGGCTGAGGACTCCTTCGCCTTGAAGAATAATTGGCTTTTCAACAATAATAGAGATAGAGCAGAAAGCGCGGCGGGTAAAATCAGATGCTTGAAGTGATTACTGATATTCCTCAGCGTGCCATGGTAGTGTGCGCGCACCCTGACGATGCCGAGATAGGAGCGGGCGGGGTGTCCGGGCTCTGGGCGCAAAACGGATGCGAAGTCACGTTCGTGGTCTGCACTAATGGCAGCAGCGGCAGCAACGACCAGGAGATGACAGCTCATCAGATTGTGGGCATCCGACAACGGGAGCAACAAGCGGCGGCAGATGTGATCGGCGTGAGCAATTTGATCATGATGGAGCATGCCGATGGATGTTTAGAGGCCGATCTGAGCTTCCTGGAAGAAATAGTGCGCGTCATCCGGGAGTTCCGTCCTGACACGATATTCACCCACGACCCTTTTCGCACCAATGGCTTCAATCACCGAGATCATCGGATGACCGGTATAACCGTTCAGGACGCCGTCTACCCGTATGCTAGAGACCATCTACACTTCGCGCAACACATAGAGCGCGGACTGCAACCGCACAAGGTGAAAGATTTAATGTTCTGGCATTCTGACCGTCCGAACGCGATCGTAGACATCACCTCATCGATCGACAAGCGTATCGAGGGGCTCAGCAGACATGCCAGCCAAGTGCCGGGTCTGGTTTCAGGCACAAGCTCTGATCGTCGGATTCGAGAACGAGCCGCGAAGATTGCGGCTGATCATTCGTTCCAGTATGGCGAGGCTTTTCGCCGGATATCGGCGCGGCGCTGATGCGATATGGCTCTGTACGACATCAATTGCCATCTCCTGCCCGGCATCGACGGCGGTCCCGATTCTTTAGACGATAGTTTCGATTTGTTGGTGAATCTGGCGCGGTCAGGTATTGAAGGCGTAGTGGCGGCGCCAGATCAGCGCGACGTGATGGAGCGTTCTGATGTGCGCGACCTAGATCCTCTCATGAATCGATTGCGCCGCATGGTGAGCGACAACCGTGATTTGTTTCCTAGCAACATAAGGCTTCGGCTGGGCATGGAAAATCACCTCGCTCTGGATTTGCCGATGCAGTACCGCGCTGGCAATGCGTTGCCGATTGCCGGGACTCGCTTCATCCTGGTGCGACTGCCATTCAACTGGTATCCGCCAGAGACAGAGTCAGTCTTGAGCCAGCTGCGCGTATTGCACCTTAATCCATTGATTTCTCACCCCGAGCGCAATGTGGTTCTGCAGAAGGATTGGCAACGTTTGGCAATGCTGGTCAATGAGTTCAACTATGTGCAGATCAGTGCTGGAAGCATATGCGGCATGTTCGGAGATGCAGCGCGCGCTGCGGCTGAGGAGTTTGTCAACCGCGGGATCGCGCATGTAGTCGGCTCCGAGATGCGGGTTCAAGACGGCGCTTTGGGAGTGTCTCTCGCCACTGCTTACCAGTCCGTCAAACAGTTCACCAGCGAGCAACACGCCATCCGACTCTTTGAGACGAATCCGGCACGCATGTTTTCCGGCGCCCCGCCAAACGGAAATTCCACCGCGATCGAGAGGTACCGTCCAAGTCGATTGCGGCGGACACTAGGCGCTTTGAGCTTCAGCCGACGATGAGAGGATCCACATTCCGATCAGGCGATGCCGAACCCTCTCAAGAAGCGGAGTACAACTTCTGGCAACGGTCGGCCCAGCTCAAATAGCAGATACGAAAATCCTGCGACCAAGACACCGATGATCGCTCCCCCAATTACATCAATAGGGTAAGAGGCGCCAACGAAGACGCGCGCGACAGCGAATAGTGAAGCAGTGGACAGCATGATAAAGCCCACCCGGCGGTTCGATAATCCGATTGCGGCAGCCAAGGCGAAGGCTACCACGATGGGGTTAGACGGGAATGAAGGGTCTGTGGAGCGATAAAACATGAGGTTCACCGCATCTCCCAGTTCGTCGAATGGCCGCGCGCGAGCCCATAGCGCATTAGTCACAAACTCAACTATGAAGTTGCCGATTCCAATCGAGGCCACGGCGACCATGGCTGATCTTTGGAATTTCATGCGCTCCGCAACATCTTTGCCGGCAAACCAAAATCCGAGCGGCACCGTAGCCAGCAGCAACATCAACAGATAATCAGAAGCGATGATGCGGAAAGCATGATCCAACAATTCCCACTTTCCGGCGAATCCGTTCAGCCACAATAACGTGTCTTTGTCAAATGCGTCGACTTTGTCGTATCCTTTCCACGATTTTGAGAAAGCTCCAACTTGGCGAAGATAGCATCATTGAGCGGATGTCGGATCTCAGCCGCCTTTTCATACGGACTGTTGAGAGCGCAAGCGCTTCCAGATAATCGGTATGCGCCAATGCATCTAATCCCTCGACGTTCTTTGTTGCCGAAGAATACACATGATGTCGTTTGTTGATTCTCATTTGAATGCTTCCGGCAACGGCCGACACGATGAATGCCAGCGCCATAGATATAACGTAGATAAGTGCCTGGTCGTTTCCGTCGAGTCCGCCGTGGATATCGTTCAGCGCGCGCGCGTCAGATATTTTCGCAAGCGACGCCCTGCCCCACTCGCGTCCTTCCGAAGTGTTGTTATGAACTGATCCTGCCTCCCATGGGCCCTCAATCCATAGCGGACCGAATATGAAGTAAAGAATGCCGGCTGCGATCAACATAGTTGCTAACACACGGGTAGCTTTTTGATGCGGCACGATCCACAATCCGCGCGCGCCTCCTATCGAGGCTCCCATCTGTAGAACCCCGGTACTGACCAGTGACGCGAATACTAGATAGTCGCGGAACATGGCATCAAAAGCGTTACCAGTTTCAGCGCTCATGCAACATGGGACCTAGATTGCAGCAATGCGTTTTATCTATTCTCTGTCCGGCGATACTGCGGTGCACCAATGCATGTATTTCGGATTGTCGCCGGTAACACAGTCGAAGTAGATGTCCTGCAATTTCTTAGTGATGTGGCCAGTTTCGCCGGTTCCAATGGCGCGGTTGTCAATATGCCCGACTGATGTGAGATGCGCGGCCGTGCCAGTGAGGAATACTTCATCCGCGAGATAGAGCTCGCTGCGATTTATGCGCCGTTGCACAACCTCCAGCCCGAGCTCCTCTTCGGCCAGGGTGATTGCCGAATCCCGAGTAATGCCCAGAAGCGCGTTCGCAGTGTCCGCCGGCGTATGGATAACCCCCTGGTTGACTATGAAGATGTTCTCTCCGCTACCCTCGGAGACCGAGCCGTCGTGGTTCAAAAGGATCGCCTCATCATAGCCCGCCATCACGGCTTCTGTCTTGGCCAAGATGCTGGTGGTGTAGAGTCCGGTAAGTTTTACTCCGGTGGGCATCATCGAGTCGTCAGGTCGGCGCCAAGAAGATGTCTGGCATTTGATCGCGCCCTCAGCATCTATATAGTTGCCGAACGGCTCAATGATGAGCGCGAAGTCGCTTTCAAGGCTGTGCAACTTGAGGTTAGCCACCGATTCTTCGCTCTTGTAGGCGATCGGGCGGATATAGACATCTTCGGCGAAGCCATTGCGCTGCATAAGGTCGACGGTGATCTGGCAGAGGTCATCCACAGAATATGGAATATCTATTTTCAGGATGCTGCAACCGCGCAACAGGCGTTCGTAATGCTCTCGCAAGCGAAAGATATATATCTTCTTCGCGCTGGGATTCCAGTTCCCTCGGATACCCTCGAATACTGCAGTGCCGTAGTGCAAGGCATGTGTTCGCACCCCTACCTTCGCGTCTTCCATGGGGACCTGTTCGCCACAGAAGAAAACCCAAGTGTTTGACGCCATCTGACGATCTCCTAATCAATATGCGACAATCTCTTAATGATTGCCAGATGCCATTATATTAGCCGACTCATCTTTTCCCTGTCATCCCCATGTCATTCGGAAACGCCCTCTTATCTGTTATTCCGACCGTTGTTCTGTCATTCCCGCGCAGGCGTGAATCCAACCCGTCCAGACGCCGCGCGGGCAGGCTCTTCGCTCCGCCCAGAACAACGATGGGGGCATCCTCTTCAGATTGACATAAAGAGGGGGGGGGCATATACACTAGACAGCATCATGCGTATAGCCATAGCAGCCATCGTCTCTTTCGGCGCCATGTCGATCGCGCTGCTGCTGCTCTCACTGCTGGCTTCCGATCCGAACTCCAGCATGGATCTGCGCGCGCAGGCTCCGGGCGCGGACGGTCCGGACGTCAGCGTGGACGCGCATGACGCTGGACCGGGGCCGAGCCCGACGCCGGAGCTGCGGGAAGAGGAGCTGGCGAACTTCAACGCGCAGGAGGGACCGCCGGCTGACGATGATGACGGATCTCCAGACCGCTCCAAGCGCAGCCTTGACCAGGAGTGCCGCGACTTCCCCGGGGCTTCCTTCTGCCCGCCGCCGCCGCCGACCCGTCTGCGCATCGTCGTCTCCGGAGACGACGACATCCGAGTGTCTTACGTCCGCAGCCAGTGGGACACCCGTTCCTCGCACCGCTACCGGTTCGAGCTGCATCAGGCTTCCAGCGAGAACGGCAGCTACTCTTCATACAAGTCGGTTCGAGACAGCTACTCCCCGGCGAACTTCTACAATGTCGCTGCCGGGCGCTGGTACAAGGCGCGGGGCGTGCGCTGCGAGAACTCCGACTACACCGGCTGCGGCGACTGGTCGGCATTCACGGATCCCATAGAACTCGCCGACGAACTGCCGCTGCCGCCGGCGCCCTCAGGCTTCAGCGCACGAGCCTCCAGCCGCACCGCCGTGAGACTATCCTGGAACTCGGTATCCGGAACCGACGGCTACGAGATGGACTACCGGCAGGGCGGCTCCGGAGCCTGGCGCGACGTGGCCGGCTCGACGCGCAATACCTATCGCACCGTCACCGGGCTGAGCTGCGGGACCGGCTATCAGTTCCGCGTCCGCGCCAACGGCGATGGACGGACCTACTACGACGAGTGGGGAGCCTGGTCGGACACCGCGTCCGCGTCCACCCACAGCTGTCCGAGCGCCGATCCGGTCATCTCCATCTCCGGACTGGCGTCGTCGCTGCACAAGGGACAGAGCGACAGCTTCGCCGTCTCGGCGTCGGATCTCTCATCGTCCAGATCCTACCGGATCGAGCTGGAAGCCGAGGCCGGACTGGCCTTCGACGCCGGATGCACAGACACCGATTTCGAATATCCAGTCCCCAGCGGCCGGACGTCCTACTCCGCATCTCCGACAGTCTACGCCTGCGCCGCTGGAAGCCACGATGTGAATGCCAGGCTCAAGCGCGGATCGGCGACTGAGGACTCGGATTCCGATTCGATCCGGGTGACCGCGCCGTCGATATCGATTTCCGGTCTAGCATCGTCGCTCGCCAAGGGGCAGCAGGACAGCTTCACCGTATCCGCTTCCGGGATGCGGTCGTCGCAGTCTTACACCGTCGCGCTGGAAGTCGATTCCGGACTGGCCTTCGACTCCGGATGCAGCGATGACGATCTTGAATATTCAGTCCCCAGAGGAAGAACTTCATACTCCTTCAGACCGACGGTCTATGCCTGCTCAGCCGGCACGCATGACGTCGACGCAGAGCTGAAGCGCGGATCGACGGTCGAAGACACAGACTCCGACTGGGTGCGTGTGGCCGCGGCTCCCAATCCCGAGATATCAATCTCCGGTCTGGCATCGTCGCTCAAGAAGGGCGAGAGCGATGGCTTCACCGTATCGGCGTCGGATCTATCATCCTCATCTTCCTACAGCGTCGCCCTGGAAGCCGGCTCCGGCCTGGCATTCGACGCCGCCTGCAATGACGACGATATTACTTACGCTGTTCCCAGCGGCCAGACGTCTTACTCCGTCAGCCCGACGGTATACGCCTGTTCGTCCGGAAGCCATGGCATCGACGCCGAGCTGAAGCGCGGATCGACGGTCGAAGACACTGCCTCGGCATCGATCGCTGTCCATGATCCTTCGATAATCGTGAAATGGCTGAAGCAGTCCCTCAAGAAAGGCGAGAGCGACATCTTCACCATCGCCGCCGCCGGAATGGACCCCGGCAGTTCATACGAGATAAGCGTCCGCGCCGGCTCCGGCCTGGCGTTCGATGCCCAATGCTCGAAACGAAACTACGAGAAGAGCGTCCCCCGCAGAAGAACAGCCTACGAAACCCATCCCACGATATACGCCTGCTCAGCCGGAAATCACGACGTGGACGCCGAATTGAAGCGCGGATCGAACGTCGAAGACACTGCCTCGGCTAGCGTATCCGTCTCCGCAGACATCCCCGGAACGCCCGTCGGACTCACCGCCAGGCCCGGAGACGGCAGCATCACGCTCTCATGGAACCCGCCCGCAGACGACGGCGGAAACCCGATCACTGAGTATCGCATCCGATACAAGCGCGACGGTGCCACCACCGCACAGAACCCGTATGTCCGGGTGCGCAAGCTGCTCGGCCCCAGCGTTCGCTCTCACGCCTTGACCGGACTCACGAACGCACAGGGCTACACCGTCCACGTCTGGGCCGTCAGCGCCAACGGCGAGGGGATCGAAAACCGCGCCGAGATCACCGGCGCAACGCCCGAAGCTTCGGCACAGCCTGTTGTGCTTGATCCCGAAGTGATCGGTGTCGACCACATAAGCGGATTGCTCTATTTTACTCATATTCCCCTGGAGGACTGGAAATGGACCGTTATGACGAGCGCGACTATTGAACTGAATCCGCAGTGGCCGCCGGGAGTCAACTCTGCTGACTACCGCTTCTCGGTCAATGTCCCTAAGGACACCGGGTTACAGATAGCTGGGAGCAGTGACGGCGCATGTGTCTGGGAGGACCGCGTTACCGACTGGCCAGATCAGACCAGCCAGTGGTTCGACGCGGACACGAAACTCTATCTGGTGAGTTGCGCTCCCGGCACGGGCACTGCGAACATCATCGTCAAAGCGCGAGACGTCACGCTCGGTGTGTACGACTGGCCAACCGTGTTTAGCATGAACGTAGAAAAGCCATGGCACTACGCCGATCGCGTGATCCAAATCAAGACCGACTGCTTGGAAGGTGTTCTCTTAATCGCTATTCGAGAAGCGATCGACGAGTGGAACAACGCGACATTAGGTGGGAAGGAGCTGGGAGTGAAGTTCAAGGAGGCTCCAGATGTCGGGTGCAATAATGAATCGCTCAGCGGCCCCGGCGTCTCCGCTATAGTTTACTCCAAGCCCTACACAGGCTCTTTGTCCTACGATCTTGGGAAAAGAGCGGAGGACCCGTGCGGCAACGGGCTCGCATGCGTGTTTCGTCATCTGACAGGCTATCCGTCGCTGCGCTCTCAGTATCTCTTCATCAGAGAAACGCCGCGCCCGTGGCAATCTAAGTGGGAAAACAGCGACGATGCGAACAAGATGGAAGCCCAGGCGTGGCACCTGCCTTCGGCACTGGTACATGAACTGGGACACACCATCGGTCTAGGGCATAGCGCGGACAGAAACGATGTGCTTTATTACAACTTGGGTGCGCAAGAAGTGAGAGATTCCCTGCAAACCAATGAGCTCAAGGCCGCCGCGTCCATCTATGGACTGGCAGTCTCAGAGGATTAAAGATGATATCTGTTCCAACCAAATCTGTCATCGCGGAACTCCTTCCAGTCGCAACCGCACTGGCGGTCATTGCAGTCTTGATGTCATGCGCCACAAGCATCGCTGACGAAGCAGACCGCTCGCCGCGCAACACATCCTCATCTGAACCTGAAGCCAAAGTCGTAGCGGCCGCTTACTCAACGCACGGAGATCCATTGGCAACGGACACATCGCAATCGCACGCAGAATCGCAACCTCAGCAAAGACTGACCGATGGAGCGGCAACCGAGCATGTCAATTCCCAGCAACAGCTGACAGTACGAGATGATCCTGATTCGGATACTCTCGATCAGATGCTCCAACCGAGGGAGAACGGAGGCATCGAGCATCGAGACGGTTCTAGTCCGTTCCGCTCATCGGAGCAAGAATTGCGTCCCAGAACTGATCCAGGGACGCTCACTATGAAGGCACATGGCAAAACCGACTCTGAATCACTGCCTGCCAGTCCGATTGACGTATCCGCAAGACAACTCATTAACACCCCCCGTGGTGGTGCATCATCAGGACCAACTATCGCAGATGCCAAAGATACAGACGGGAGCGAGAATTTCCCTCTCTCGGGAAGCACACAGGCTCTACAAGCAATCCCATACGTTCCAACAACATTCGAAGAACAGGTTCTCTATTCCGATGTGATAGTCCGCGCCAGACTCATAGACGCGTCAATGTTCAAGGAAAGACGGGACCTCTATGTTCCTAATGACTACGCGACGCACACTTGGGACTTGACGCTGAGGTTGCGATTCAAAGCGATAGAGTATCTCAAGGGCAACGGATCGATCAACCTCGACGTAATGGCGCCCGTGGCAGTGGAACCCGTGCACGGTGAATACACATACTGGTATTGGATAGACTATACGACTTACAACGAGACCGAAGAGGAGGCTGAAGCGAGAGCGCAGGAAGTCTTGAGCATCAGGGACACGAAATGGGACGACCGCGAGGCTCTGATATTCCTGAAAGTTCCTGGATGGATCGGAGCTCTAGAGACTGATGCCGCGTTACGCGGTGTCTACGGGTTCACGGATCGATCCGACATAGGTAGCCACACGGAGTGGTCGCCGTTCGGATACTACTCCTTGGAGAGCCCTGATGGTAGAGCATGGTTTCCATCAACTTCCAAGACCGCGGTCTCTGCTGGTTCCGAATCGGATGAGGCCCGCTTCTTTATAGAGCCGACTGCGCAGTACGATGTCCATGGAACCGTTATCGGGCCGGTCGCATCGCCTGCAACAATTACATTGGGCGAGATGAAAGAACTCGTTCGCAAGATCGATGACCTAATCGCCCTGGGGATCGGAAATGCACGCCATGAAGAATGCATCAGAATCGTGTTCAGAGCCTTCGCCGAGGGCAGGAGTAGCTATCAACCTCTACAGAACCTCTCGAAAACAACCGCCCTGTGCGATATCCCACCTCCGGCGGGAGTCGCCATCCATGCCTCAGACTTCAAGTCGTCCCGCTCTAGTCGCTCTGCAGATCCATCCGATCCGGCACCGAGCGAATCCATATCTCTGACTTGGAACCCAGTGCCGGGAGCAATCGACTACCGCATCAAGATGCGAGAGCGCGGCGCTGACGACTGGACGCTACACCGCGACGACATCACCGGCACGTCCCACACCGTCACCGGACTGAAGTGCGGCACGGGCTACGAATTCCACGTCTCGGCTTACGGCGACGGCTCGGTTCTTGTCGCGCATTGGGGACCGCCCTCGGAAACCGTCTCCGTGACGACCGCGACATGTGATTCTCCGCGCGTCTATCTGGAAGAGACGATCCCGCCCTGCACGCTAGTCACGGTGCCAGGAAAGGATCCGTGCGAAGAGCGCTACGTCCGGCTCATCGAGTCTCCAAAATGGCTGCACGTGGTGGCTACCATTCCCGCCTTCACCCACGCTCGTTTTCTGGATGAATACGACATTCACCCTTGGATTGAGTTCCGTGATCCTGATTATGTGCGCAGCTATTTCTGGACCACCCATATCGCAGTGCGCGCCACCGGACTGCCGGGGACGGCGCGCTGCAGCCATGGAACTGCTAGCCACCACACACATAGAATACCCGCGAAGTATCAATACTCTGACGAAGAGGCGCCGCTCGGGACCGCGAGGATGTCCTGCTATGTCGATTTCGCGATTCAGGAATATATCGTGGGCACCGGCGCGCCGACGCTGACGATATTGATGGTTGAACACCAAGTGGAGGCGTCCGGGTTCAAGGAGCTGGAGAGCTTCGTCCTTCCGCAGCTCAAAGATCTATTCGTCGGCTCCGAGTGGGCCCTATATCTGAAGCCGCCCACATCCACCGCCTTCGAAGGCTTTGAGACGATCTGGGAGATGGACATTCAAAAGAGCGATGACGGCACGCATTATGATTGCGAAGGCGCTGCCATTTGCGCGTATGCGCTCGATCCCAGCTATCCCACTCCGCTCGATGTTCTGCTGCCGGACACGCGCCATCGGCACTACCGTCTGTTGATGAAGAACCGCGGGCGCGTGCGTCCGGAGCCGGAGTTCGCCGACATTGTGTTGGACACTTACGATATTGTGAAGTTCTTCCGTCAGGTCGGGGCTTACACACATCCATACTCGACGCCGGGACTGCCGCCGCCGCTCTCCGGGGACGATGGGCGTCCCAGCGCTCCTTCCGGGCTATCCGATTCCAAGTCGGATCATGACGCGGCGGCGCGTCACAGACGCTCGGGTTCTGTCGGAATTGACTCCAGCGCTAATGGCAGCTTAGCCTTGACTTGGGATCCAGTGCCCGGGGCTGTTAAGTACCGCATCGATTTCTATGAGATCAGGGGGAGACACAAATGGCTCATCTACCGCGACGACATCGCGGAAGCGTCGCACGTCGTAACGGGATTGAACTGTGATTTCAATCACTACTTCCGCGTTTCGGCTTACGGCGACGGCTCGACTCTGGACGCATCTTGGGGTGCGCCTTCAGATTCTCTCCTTGTCCTAGCTGACGATTTGACCTGCGACAGCCCGCCGGGTTAGAGTCTGCGAAATAGACGGCATCGCCCGCTGGCAGGAACTCACTCGCTGGAAAGGCTTCTGGAAGAACGGAAGCGACTATCTGATCAAAGTGCGAGAGATAAACGCCAAATGCGGGATTGGAAACGATCGGGTCAAAAACAATCCGGCCATCAGCGAAGTCAAGGTTCTTGACGAGGAAGCGATTAATGATCCATGCATGGGTACACCAAGCGGATGCACTGAAGCACTTGAATTCCGAAGGGAATATGATAATAATCGCATCGTCCCTCATCCCATATCGGTGTCGAGCGCAGACATATATCTCAAATCCACCCTCACCACGGCTGCTTCGGAAAAGCTGGCAAAGTGCAGCGGAACCAGCTTCGCGATCATTCACGAGGCGGGACATGCGCTGGCCATTTACGGCGAACGTAAAGAAGGATCGCAGCATCACTCATATGTAAAGCCTTCGATAATGGACGCATCATGGGTATTCCGCCCTTTAGATATATGCGACCCCACCTACTACGACATCGCCGCCATCGTGGCGGCGTACCAAGGGAGGTTCACAATTGCAAACGAATGATCTGAAACGATCCTACGTCCTACCGGTCGTAATCATGGCCATGCTGTCGATCGCGCTGATCTCAGCGCACAGCCCGGGCATCGATGCGGAATCACAAAGTCTCTCGCTCGGACATGAGCTTGACGCCGTTTCAAGCGCTGAAGCCGACATGATGCTGGGCGGCTATGCAACCGTCCGAAATGCAAGGCTTTTGCCTGCCGTCAATAGAGACTCTGAATCCGTTTTCTCATATCTCACTGGCCGAGAAGAGACATCTCTGGCTGAAACTGCCCCGCACGCTTCAAACAATGCTCTGGAATCAGACGGCGCGGACGATTTCGCGCCACAATCGACATCCGGCGCCGCAAGCGCTTCCGATGCCTCGCGCGTCTATCTGGAAAAAACCATACCGCCCTGCACGCTGGTCACAGTGCCGGGAAAGGATCCTTGCGAAACGCGAGAAGAGGTAGCCAGGATTATCGGGGAGCCAAGCCCCTTCCCTGTCTCGTACGAATTGAAACATTACTCGGACTACCTCGACAAGTCGACTTACGAGCCAGTGACTGCGCACATGGCGCTCAGGGGAACGGCGCTGCCAAACACCGTTCGATGCCTGCGTGAGGTGCCGGTCAAGGCTCATGACCACTCCACAGACACTGCCAATCACAGATTGATTCGCGAACGCAATGGGGAACGAATAGAAGCGACTAAGTGCTTCATGGATGTGGCAGTGCAGGAGTACATCATCGGGAAGGGCGCTCCGACAGTGACATTGGAGATGTTCGATTCTTGGCTATCAGCCATGAGCGACCGTGGAACCATCGATTATGGGAGCTTCTTCGGATGGAATCATCTGCGCACTTATGAAGACCTTTTGGCAGTGCAGCTGGAGAAGCGGTACGCCGGATCCGAGCATCTGTTCTTCATCAGACCCTCGGACGAGATATTGATAGAATCATGGGACGTGATAGCCGATTTCGACGTTGTGAGAAACGATCCGCCTTTCGATCTGCCTCCATGGTTAAAGCACTACGGAGGATGCGAGACCGACCTGTGCGCTCATGATCGTTTTATGAATACCATCTACGAATACCCCGAAATCATCTCTGGAATGCGTCGCCACCATCAAGCCCTAGTCGAAAAATACGGCGGCTTCATCAGTTCCGAACCCGGCATCGCGCGTCTGGCGCTCGACACCTACGACTTGGAAAACCACTTCCGGGCCGTCGGGGCATACGGATACACCGACATCGTTCCTGCTCCGCCTCCTCCGCTGCCCGGCATTCCCGTCGCATCGGTGGCGTCATACGATCTGACGGCTTCTGCGACCGCCGCTTCCGAAACGCCTCCTCGTCCAAAACGTTCCGCATCGCTCGCCGAGAGCGTATCGCTGAATTGGAGCCCCGTTCCAAGGGCGGTGAAGTACCGTTTGGAGGGACGCGAGGAAGGCGCCTATGACTGGATCGTTCACCGCGACGATCTCACAGAGCCCTCGCATACCGTCCACGGCTTGAAGTGCGGGACTCAGTATCACTTTCGATTCCGAGCGTTCGGAGATGACTGGGATATCTTTCAAGAAGATATGCTGCCACCGATTTGGACGCCTCCGTTCGGACCCGTATCAGCAATCACTGCGCCCTGCGTCAGAACGCCTTAGATCCCATCCCATGTCAAAGCCACATCTTGACCGGACTGACCAATGGACAGGGCTACACCGTCCAAGTCTGGGCCGTCAACGCCAACGGCGAGGGATCACCGGCGCTTCGCTCCCGCCAGATCGACATGAGGGGCTGTATGTATAATTTACGCCATCATGCGCATAGCCATAATAGCCATCGTCTCTGCTGGCACTGCGGCGATCGCGTTGCTACTGATCCTATTGCTCCCTGCATCGTCTCCTAGCTCCGGCATCGGACTGCAGGCGCAGGACGCTAGCGCCGCGACTTCCACTATGCCCACCATCGGCGGGGTCGATCCTCAAGACGCCGGATCAGGCCCCAGCCCCACGCCGGAGATGCGAGAAGAGGAGCTGGGGAACTTCAACGCGCAAGAGGGACCGCCTGACGATGATGCCGATGACGGCTCGACCCGCCGCTCCAAGCGCAGCCTGGATCATGAGTGCCGAGACTTCCCCGGGGCATCGTTCTGCCCGCCGCCGCCGCCGTACGGACTGCGCATCAGCATCTCCGGAGACGACGACATCCGAGTGTCTTACGTCCGCAGCCAATGGGACGGACATTCGACGCATTTTTACAAGTTCGAGCTGCATCAGGCGTCCAGCGAGAACGGCAGCTACTCTTCGTACAAGTCGGTCCGCGACAGCTACTCCCCCGCCAACTTCTACAATGTCGATGCCGGCTACTGGTACCAGGCTCGCGGCGTGCGCTGCGAGAACTCCAACTATACCAACTGCGGCGACTGGTCGGCATTCACATCCCCCATCGAACTCGAAGACGAGCTGCCGCTGCCGCCAGCGCCATCGGGCTTCAGCGCACGAGCCTCCAGCCGCACCGCCGTGAGACTATCCTGGAACTCGGTATCCGGAACCGACGGCTATGAGATGGACTACCGGCAAGGAAGCTCCGGAGCCTGGCGCGACGTGGCCGGCTCCACCCGTCGCGCTTATCGCACCGTCACCGGGCTGAGCTGCGGGACTTCATACCAGTTCCGCGTCCGCGCCAACGGCGATGGTCGGACCTACTACGACGAGTGGGGAGCCTGGTCCGACAC
The DNA here is from genome assembly GCA_963422715.1 of Dehalococcoidia bacterium. Classification (GTDB taxonomy): domain Bacteria; phylum Chloroflexota; class Dehalococcoidia; order Lucifugimonadales; family Lucifugimonadaceae; genus Bin127. The sequence goes on from OY730475.1 coordinate 330,197, forward strand.
TGCATCTGCGACCACCCACGCCTGCCCCGCCGCCGCCGATCCCGTCATCTCCATCTCCGGACTGGCGGCGTCGCTGCACAAGGGACAGAGCGACAGCTTCGCCGTGTCTGCATCGGATCTATCATCGTCATCTTCCTATAGGATCGAGTTGGAAGCCGAGGCCGGACTTGCCTTCAACTCCGGATGCACCGACCGCACCTACGAGAAGAGCTTCCCCAGCGGAAGAACGTCATACTCCGTCCCAACACGGATCTACGCCTGCTCGGCCGGGACGCATGACATCGATGCCGAATTGAAGCGCGGATCGACGACTGAGGACTCGGATTCCGATTCGGTGCGAGTGACTGCGCCCAGCATCGACATCTACGGTCTCGCATCATCGCTCGAGAAGGGCGAGAGCGACGCCTTCACCATCGCCGCGTCCGGGATGCGGTCGTCGCTCTCCTACAAGATCGTCCTGGAGACAGACTCTGGATTGGCATTCAATGCCGCTTGCAGCGATGACGACCTTGAATATTCAGTCCCCAGAGGAAGAACGTCATACTCCCTCAGAACCACCGTCTACGCCTGCTCGGCCGGAAATCACGATGTGGATGCCGAACTCAAGCGCGGATCGACGACCGACGACTCGGACTCCGATTCAGTGCGCGTGACCGCGGCTCCCGATCCCGAGATATCAATCTCCGGACTGGCTTCGTCTTTGCACAAAGGCCAGAGCGACAGCTTCACCGTCTCGGCGTCGGATCTATCATCCTCTTCTTCCTACAGCATCGCCCTGGAAGCCGAGTCCGGACTCGCCTTCGATGCCGGATGCACAGACACCGATTTCGAATACTCAGTCCCCAGCGGTCGGACGTCGCACTCCGTCAATCCCATCGTATACGCCTGCGCCGCCGGAAACCACGATGTCGACGCCGAGCTCAAGCGCGGATCGACCGTCGACGACACCGCATCCGACTCGGTGCGCGTGGCCGCACCCGAGATATCGATCTCCGGACTGGCGGTGGCGCTCGCCAAGGGAGAAAGCGACTCCTTCACCGTCTCGGCGTCGGATCTATCATCGTCGTCTTCATACACGATCGCCCTGCAAGCCGATTCCGGACTGGCCTTCGACGCCGGATGCACAGACACCGATTTCGAATACTCAGTCCCCAGCGGTCGGACGTCGCACTCCGTCAATCCCACCGTATACGCATGCACCGCCGGAAACCACGATGTCGACGCCGAGCTCAAGCGCGGATCGAACATCGACGACAGCGCATCCGGATCCGTGCGCGTGACCGCGCCTCCAAATCCCGAGATATCGATCTCCGGTCTGGCATCGTCCCTCAAGAAGGGCGAGAGCGATGGCTTCACCGTCTCGGCATCGGATCTATCATCGTCGTCTTCATACACGATCGCCCTGCAAGCCGAGGCCGGACTGGCCTTCGACGCCGCTTGCAACAATGACGGGCTCGAATACTCGATTCCCCGTGGCAGAACTTCATACTCAGCGTCTCCAACCATATACGCATGCACCGCCGGAAACCACGATGTCGACGCCGAGCTCAAGCGCGGATCTACCACCGACGCTTCAGCATCCGGACCGGTTAATGTCTACCAGCCTGCAATCGCCGTGAAATGGCTGGAGCAGTCCCTGAAGAAAGGCGAGCGCGACATCTTCACCATCGACGCAACCGGAATGGACCCCGGCAGTTCATACGTGATAAGCGTCCGCGCCGAAGCCGGACTGGCGTTCGATGCCGCATGCTCGAAACGAACCTACGAGAAGACCGTCCCCCGAGGAAGAACAGCCTACGAAACCTATCCCACCATATACGCCTGCTCGGCCGGAAATCACGACGTGGACGCCGAGCTCAAGCGCGGAACGGCCGTCGACGACACCGCATCTGACTCGGTGCGCGTGGCCGCACCCGAGATATCGATCTCCGGACTGGCGGCGGCGCTCAACAAGGGAGAAAGCGACTCCTTCACCGTATCGGCATCGGACCTCTCATCGTCGTCTTCATACAAGATCGCCCTGGAAGCCGAGGCCGGACTGGCCTTCGACGCCGCTTGCAACAATGACGGGCTCGAATACTCAGTCCCCAACGGTCGGACGTCGCACTCCGTCAATCCCACCGTATACGCCTGCGCCGCCGGAAATCACGATGTCGACGCCGAGCTCAAGCGCGGATCGACCACCGAGGACTCGGACTCCGACTCGGTGCGCGTGACCGCGCCTCCAGATCCCGAGATATCGATCTCCGGTCTGGCATCGTCCCTCAAGAAGGGCGAGAGCGATGGCTTCACCGTCTCGGCATCGGATCTATCATCGTCGTCTTCATACACGATCGCCCTGCAAGCCGGATCCGGACTGGCGTTCGATGCCGCTTGCAACGACGACGAGCTCGAATACTCGATTCCCCGCGGCAGAACCTCATACTCGGCGTCTCCGACCGTATACGCCTGCGCCGCCGGAAGCCATGACGTAGATGTCGAACTGAAGCGCGGATCGACCACCGACGCTTCAGCATCCGGATCGGTTAATGTCTACCAGCCTTCAATCGCCGTAAAATGGCTGAAGCAGTCCCTCAAGAAAGGCGAGCGCGACATCTTCACCATCGACGCAACCGGAATGGACCCCGGCAGTTCATACGTGATAAGCGTCCGCGCCGAAGCCGGACTGGCGTTCGATGCCGCATGCTCGAAACGAACCTACGAGAAGACCGTCCCCCGCAGAAGAACAGCCTACGAAACCCATCCCACCATATACGCCTGCTCCACCGGAAGCCACGACATCGACGCCGAACTCGAGCGCGGAACGGCCGTCGACGACACCGCATCCGGATCGATCGATGTCCATGATCCTTCGATAATCGTGAAATGGCTTGAAGATTCTCTGAATAAAGGCCAGAGCGACCCCTTCACATTGTCCGTCTCCGGCCTATCCCCTTCGCACTCATACAAGATAGTCGTCCGATCCGATGCGGGGCTGGCCTTCGACGCCGCCTGCACCGTCCGTGAACGCGAGTACGCCGTCTCCCGAGGAATAGCAGCGCATAGCGTCCATACCACGATATACGCATGTTCGGCCGGAAGCCACCGCATCGACGCCCAGCTCAAGCGCGGATCGACCGTCGACGACACCGCATTCGGATCCATGCGCGTGGCCGCAAACATCCCCGGACGAGGCACTGCTGCAACGCTCGTGCCAGGACCGACCGATGGATCCGTCAAAGTATCGTGGAACCCACCGACAGACAACGGCGGCTCTTACATCACCGGATACCGCGTGTACTACGCGCCCACATACCCGTCCAACCCGACCTGGAAGAACAGCGGATGGCTATCAGCAGACACTCGCACCCACACCGTGTCCGGACTCACATACGGACGCGGATACATCTTCCGCGTCCAAGCCCGGAACGCCGCCGGCGAAGGCGGGTGGTCGCCCACGGCCATCGCGACAACGCCAGGCCCCGCTCCCAGCCAGGTGCGCGATTTCGCCGCAAAACCCGCAGACGGAAGCATCGCTCTCTCCTGGGAACCGCCCTTCGGCAACTCTCAGGGAGACACCGTCACCGGATATCTCATCAGATACAAGAAGAGCTCCGAGAGCTCCTACGGGAACTCCGACACATACATCAGCGGAACTAGACACACCGTGAGCGGACTGCGAAACGGAACCGCCTACGACTTTGAAGTCCGAGCTGTTACCGCCGTCGCGCACGGCGCGCCCAGAACCATCCGCTCAACGCCTGACAAGTCGCCCACCGTAGCGATATCCGGACTCGCAACGTCCATTATGTGGGCCGGAGACAGCGACGCGTTCGCCGTTGAGGCATCATCCCTAGACCCTTCTCGCAGCTACACCATCAAGCTATCCACCAGCAGCAACGGCATCCTAAAGCTCAATTCCTGCGCTATGGGGGATGACTCATATCTCAGTCAGATCAAGGCGAAATCAATTGCTCTGAAACTCAAAAACATTCTCGTCTTCGCCTGCGCTTTAGGAACAGACACTCTCACCGCGGAACTGATCGAAAACGGGAAAAGCATCGCAAACGCAACTCAGAGCGTTACTGTGGAATACATCCCGGAGATATTGGGCGTAGAGCCCAGACCGCTCGGAAAAGCCAGAGTTTCATGGACACCCATACCGAACGCTACAAGATACATCCTCTCCATGACGGGCACCGAATCTAAAGACTTAATACTCGACTCGCCCGCATCCGAGACCGTGGGAGGAAAGAAGAGACACTATCACGACTTGGACCTTAAAGAGTTCCTGGCCGATGACGTTCGAGACACCTTCAAAGTCAAAGCGGTAAAATTGAGCCCCGACTACGTGGAGAGCCGATACAGCTCAACCGTGCACATCGTCGACAATCCCATGATCCGTGCCGATGGAGACAGTGGCGGCGAAACCCGAGGCAAGGGGCGAGCCAAGCTGAAGTGGAAGCGAGAAAGCGGCTCTCTTCGATACACCATCAGATACCGAGAAATGGCCGATCACTACAACAATCGTAACTGGAATCCCGGCAACTATGGGAAGCTGGCCACCGCGCATCCATCCGACCTGACGAGTCACACGCTGACCGGGCTTGTGGAAAAGAAAATCTATGCCATACAGATCAACTACGAGACAAGCAACGGGGAGAAGGTATATTCGGGGCGAGACGCGTTCGTATGGCCATCAAGGGAGCTTCCTGGAATCGGAGAGAAGGTGGCTACGTATCCATACTTCGGACATTGGTCCGACAGGACATACCGCTACCGAATATGCGAAGGCACTTTTCCCCAAGGCGATAGAGCCAATTGGGTAAATACCATTGAACACGCTTTCAAACAGTGGGAAACAGCCACCGACGGACTCGTGACTGTGATAAGAGAAAAGAATGTAAGCTGTTGGGCAACCAAATTGACTATTCCGTTCTTTCCCATGGGACTGTTGGTCGCCTCTGTCAGCGAAACCATCAATGAAGTGTACATGGTTGATAACAGCAATCCACTCAAAATTCTAATATCATTGTTCACCCAACATATTGATAATCCATTAGGAATATGCGTTTTTGGTGCACCCGCGTGTACGATATATTTTGGATACGTTGCAACAAGTGCACTCGGAGGAATATACCCGTTGGGGGCTCCTCTGGGCGTAGATATATTATTCGCTAAAAACTCTTATATAGAAGAGAGTCACAAACCTCAAATGCCGGACTCGATTCGTTTCAACCAATGCCTGAACGAGCCAGATAATTATTATGCATTTAGGATGGCCCTTCACGAATCTGGACATGCGCTCGGCACGTCAGGATTCTTGCTTGGAGACTTTGGAGATGAAGACGCAACATATAGGAGGGCACATCCCACTATAGCACGATCAGTGATGAATTACCATAAAAGAGTGCCTGAAGCCATTGGCGAGCCGGACTGTTTCCCCCACCCTAATGGACATCATGGCGATATACGCGCTCTATCAGACCAAACAGGATTGAAATAGCTATGGCTGTCTCTTTAAATACCAGACGATACAAATATCTCATCGCCATAACACTATTCTTCGTGGTATCATTCAATAGCACTATGTGCGGTGGCGATGTGGGAATGATCCAAGATTCTGCTCTCTATTCAACCCGCACTTCAGCCGATAAAACGCCTAAATGGCTATGGGACAAAAATATCATCGTGGCTAATATCGGTGATGATATTGTCGTGGTAAGTAGCGAAGGTAATCGCAATCGATGGTGGAAGATCCCATATAACGACACAGATGACCCTGACATATGGCGTCATTCGCCTCGATTGCTAGCAGATGGGCGAGTCCAGTATGAAGTGGTGAAGTTCATACCAGATCCACCCATATTCAACACTCGTGACACTAAATCTTGGTCTGAATCTGCGAACTTAGACGGAACTGAAGTAGAAAGAGTCAAAACAGAGTCGATAAATGGAAGGATATCTCCTGACGGATTGAGAATCGCTGGTGCTAGTCATGAGGTGTACAGAAGGAATAAGATCATCTCAATGGCAATAGATGGATCCGTTAAGCATATATGGCCTCAAAATGTTCGTAAGGTTATCCGATTAGCGTGGTCAGATGACAGCGATAAGATCGCGTTAACGGAATACGACTATGATATATATCGAATCAAGATTCTAAATTGGGATGGAACTGAAGCAAATTTGATCGCAGAGATTCCGGACGAAGAAGGCAATATTCTGTTTTTCAAGTGGATGGATGACGGAGAGCGTATCGCCTACTTCAAAAATATCCGCGATGAAATGGGCTTCTGGAGAACTGAAATATACAGCTCAAATTCAGATGGATCTGATCAGCAGATGATATCAGAGCTAAACCCAGCACTAGGATATCGCAATAAAATCGAGTTATCTCCAGATGGGTCAAAATTGATGATAGCCACCCATAAATCTAATACACATGGAGAGCTATATATGTTGAATATTGATGGAACTGATATCAAACGCATACATGTATATGACGCTGCTGGTAGAGACGGACACGACGATATAGCAGCATCATGGTCTCCCGATGGATCGCGAATCGCAGTTATGAAATATAGCATACGTATGAAATATGGCATATATAAGAAAGATTCTTTAGTTACTATGAACCCAGATGGATCTGATGTTCGTCTGCTTTTCACGCCGCGCTGAATACGCAATAGAGCTCGGACATAATAAGCAGATTGATTTCTACAATCACCCACATCATCAGTCTTCCCATGCTCCATTATGCAAGAAACCATGGGATAATGCTTGCTTCCCACAGATGAATAGACGGAGAAGAATGAAATGACAATGGAAGCTTCAAGAATAAGACTACGGCTATATTTATTAGTTCCCGTTCTGCTCTCACTGATATCGCTCGCAGCTCTTTGCAATGAAGGTCAAACTGAAACCAGTCTGATGAATACAGTGCCATGCCAGTTAAGCGAGTCTGCACCTTCAGTCTGCGCTCCGCGCGCTACCAGCAATGTGAACCTGTTCCCCGTGAACATACCCTCTGATGCCTGGCAGTCCGCATCCTTCGATTCAGGAAACGAGCCTAGTGTCGAGGAGATGGTCGAGAAAGGACTGTACGCCGCCGGTGCCGCGCCGACGCACATCGCCTTCCAAGGCCCCGCACGCCAAGGCTCTGTCAGATGTTCTTGGCGCGGCGTCGCCAGAACACCGCAGCAAAGAGAAGATTCAATCAAGGTTTGGCTCGGAATTGACAGCGCAGACGATCTGCCATCGCCATCCGAACTTATGGAAACCTTCAATTTCTACATCGATATGATGCATCCAAGCTTTCAAGATGCCATGCGAGCCAATTTCAGTTCCATGGCCTACGGAGGACTCTCCACGGATGCCCTCTTCTTGACATGCTACGTAGACTATGATGTCCGTGGATACATCCTAGGCGACGGTCCGAGCATCGTCACCGTCGCATACGATCAAATGGACGAATCCAGATCCTACGAGCTCTACAAGTTGTCCCACGCCGCCGGCAGATACGGACCAGAACCGCTGAAGAGCGAGAGCGAGTATCAATCCGCCATGCAGTTCACGGTGTCCGAAAAAGAAGCATCCATCCGCAACGTAGTGGAAGGGCGAGAGAGCGTCGTGTTGCTGGCTCCCATGGGCGCGCATTTCGCTATCGCCATCGAGGCCTGGCAGACCATCGCGCAGTGGGATCTGCAACTGCAAGACGATGGCACCGTCAACGCAGTGCGTTACGGAACCGGCGACTACGATCCCGAACATTCGCAGACCCTAGCATCGCTTGAGAGCCGCGTCCAAACAGCCGCCAGCGGCGACGCCTTCGCCGGGAAGAGAATAGGCAACGTGGACGGACTGGAAGGATACTACCGCGGGATTGGAGCCTATGGAGACATCGGACCATTCACCGATCGCCCGAAACGGTCGCCTCAGCTATTTACTCCCGCAAAACCGCCACCGCCATACAACCAGTGAACCAAGCAACACCTTCGCCTCAAGCCCGATAGCCAGAGCCATACTGATTCCGTTCACAGCCTGTCATTCCGAGAGCAGCGAGGAATCTATCTAAACGCGACGCGTACACATGGCGGCGAGGCCTCTCCAATGCTGCTTGATGAGATCGTGTGGCACTTTGCAAAAGCACCACGCGGCTTTATCGCCCAGATGGAAGCTGACCCCGAAGCTGCAGATAGATTTTTATCTGTGGCGGCAGTTCGACGGTTTCAGCGCCGTAGGCACTGTTCCTTCCGTCTTCATATGCCACGCAACCCGTATCTGCGCGACGATGCTCCCAGCGGTAGTCGAGAACGCGGAACGACTCATTGTCGATAGTGAATGTGAGCTTTATTTTCTCGTCTTCCGGAAGGTTCAAAAAGCGGAAGGATGAATCGAGCTCCGTAGCGATGGAAACACTCGATTCCGACCGGTCTAAGATTTGCAGGTTCGCTAAGTGAGGATAGTATACGAGCGCGGCAAGATATCTCAGGATATGCTTATCGTTGAAGATCCAGAAACCCGAAGCGGCGTACAGCTGATTGGCGTCGCTGGGCATGACTCTCACACCATTATCAAGCCAGACTTCCCATTTATTGCCGTGGTAGAAAACATAGTAAGTATTTTCTGCGTACGTGAAACGTTTGAGCGTTGCATTTTCTCGCCCAAATTCACCGATCCCGTAATCAGACCATCCATACCTCGGTGCATCACATCCTCTATCCGACCCTTGTATCTCAAAACTTGCGGCACGCGCGTTCTGCAAGGATGCAAAAGCCTGCCATCCTATCTGATCCGAATCAATCTCATGCGGCGATTCATTTTCATCAGTTACATGGATAAGCTGATGAACTTCCTTCATGGTCATTCCCGCTTCAATGGCTGGATTCTGGTGCAACCGGATGAGGGCTTGATCCATGGCGCTCAGTTGAGGCAATCCTAGATTATTGGTCACGTTCATGATGCTCGCGGGTTCAGCTCGATGATGCATGGGAACTAGAACGTGGATGAGCTCATGCTTAATGACGTATCGGATCCGCTCCTCCAGCAGATCCATATCCTGGTAGTAGGAGCTACGCTCTTCTTTGATCCATATAGTGGCGCTATCGATATGCGGACCGTCGTATTTCCAATCGGCGCATCCTGCTGCGTTAATGCAGGCGCGGCTGAAACCGATCTGCAGCCATTCCGCCTGTGAGACTCCCACATGTGCTACTAAATCCGCATCTTTCTCGTCATCTACCCACTCAATCTGCAAGTTAAGAATCGGTTTCAATTCCGTGAGAGATTCACGCAAAGCGTTCAGATAGCTATCGCTTCCATCAGCCCATAGCCTGATGGGTTTAGATTGATCCCACTTGCCGATTGTCGCGGTATCCCATGCCGCGCAACCGTATCCTTGTAGCCGATCTCTAACATCATTCGCTTCATCGCCGCTGAAACATTTCCAAAGCTCAGGATCAATACTCGCGATGATGTCTCGCACTTTAAGCTCGATGGTCTCGGTTGCAGCATCTCCGCGATCGACCGATAAGAGATAGCTTCCAATTGGAAGCGTCAGGTCGAAAATAGCGATCTGAGGCTCAATATCGTCTGGCAGCTGAAATATAGCATCTCGGTTACACCCATCAACTGGTTCTGAATCTTTAGTGCACGAAAGCCTAATACCATAATCCTTTTTGTAGGCGCGGATCGGAACCGTCACCGCAATATCCGCTGTGGCCCCGGGCAGGTACCTTGAAACTTCTGCCCTAGCACCCTTCAACACAGATATGTCTGGGGCTTCTGGGACTCTCAAAAATGCCGTTGCTGCCGCGTGCGGAAGGGAAGGGATTTTGCGATCCCCTATGGCTAGGCCCTGATCCTGGCCTGCAGGGTATATATATTCCAGATTGAATACCGCTTCTCGATCGCCGGCTGGAATCACCGTGTGGAATATAGCTTCAATGGATCCGAACCCAGAGATCCCATCGGACATAGCTGCTACACAGCGATGCATAGAGGATTCTTCATTCGGGCATTCTGCAAGTATTGCAATCGACGGAGTTTCGCCAAGCATTCTGTTGGCGACATGATACTTGAACTCCGCAATGGCATCTCCATTATCCAGAAATCCTGCTACTCGGATCGGCTCTACGCGCAATTCATGAGTGATCCATTCAGCTCGCGCCTCATAAACTATGTCATCCTCACGGTTTAATATCGCGACTGCGCTCAATGACGGTAATGACGTGGGGATAACCACGTCCGATGGTTTCTCTGCCTGCACCGATATCATTCTGCTACCGATAGGCATCCAGTCGAAAGTTCGAGTTGCGGGGTTATTATCTTCGTTCAGCCACGGCATGGATAAAGTGATTGAAGCCGGCGCGACAGTACCATCATTAGTCAGTTGAAAGACCACATCTTGCCTTCCATCGTCTCGGCTTACAATCTCTTGAATCTTTACTGATATATTCGGATCGATCACATCCAGATTGAAGGCTAAAGTTTCTTCATCTACCAAGAGCTTAGCTTCGTACGTCCCCGGCGAGAGTTCAAAATAGCTGACTAAGATATCTTCTCTGCCCGGGCTCCAATCAGCTTGGGTATCCCATTTTTCAAGTGTCTCACCATCGATCAATAGCTCTAAAGATGGATTGCGAGCTATGCCGTTATACGGATTTGTAATAGATGCATGGATTTCGCCTTTGACGATTCCTTCATCAGAGCTATTCAGCACTACTTTTACGCCGGTTATCTGTAGCGAAGGCGGAATTGGCGTGGGAAACGCAGTGGCAGTAGGCTCTGGCTGTGAGGTCGGCGAAGGCATGGGTGTGGGCGTCACGGTACTCGCTGGTATCGGAGTGGCGGTTGGCTCTGGCTGCGAGGTCGGCGAAGGCGTAGGTGTGGCAGTAGCAACAGCCGTTGGAACTGGTGCGGCGGTCGGCACAGGAGTGGGGATGGCTGTAGCAGTCGCAGTAGCGGTTGGAAGCGAGGTGGCAGTTGGCTCAGGAGTGGATGTCGCCGTAGGAGCAAGAGTCGGGATCGGCGTGCTAGTTGGGGAAATAGTTAGAACAGTTGGAGTGACGGTCGGTTCGGCTGGAGCCGGCACTGCCGTCGGTTCGGCACTATTGCTACAGCCAATGATTAGCAATGCAGAAACGGCACCTAGCATAAAGGCGACTGAGGTACGGGCGAGCAAGATCATATATTAAGTGTACTTGCGAAACAGTAGCTGTTTATCTAGGTGATCAACCTCGGATTTGTTTCCTAGCTAGTCTAGAAGCCTGGAGCCTTCGCGCACCGATGAAGGTATGCTCAAGCTGGCACCGTAATTGATGAGTTTGGCATTGACGTAGTAGTCACTGCACAAAAGTCCTCGCACATCGAAATCCCAATCCAAGTCGTAATCCGTGAGCTGATAATCTTTAAGATCGATGGTCAGATTGGCATCGATCGCGATCTTGTCGGTCCAATACGGAGCGACGAAAGCGTTGTTCAAATCGATGGAGTAGCTGACTTCAGCGCTGGATCGATCATTTACTCGAATCTCAACCTCATCGATGAACCATAGTATGGATGCGAGCATGATCAGCGGGTCGGAGTATTCGGGATTCCAAGCCGTTTCACGGGTGAGTTCTTGGGCATCCGCAACCTTGATGGTACGCCAACGTTGGTTAGCGCCGTCCCAATACTCTGTTCTGCCGTTCGGCTCGTCAAGTAACACGAAAAGGCGTTCTGCGGCGTCATTCATGCGATAGTGCAATGCTCGGTAACTCCTGAACTCACCGATAGTTATCTGAGATTCACCGAAATCTTGTTCGCAGGTGCCTCCCGTCCACTGCCCTCTCATGCTGTACAGCGCCGACCCCGTCCGCTGAAGCTGGTAGAATGCCTCCTGGATGATCTCATAGTTGCTCATAGCTTCCACGTTTTGGCTCGCGTCATCGGCTGCCAGAAGGTCATCGCTAAAAACCATCAGCTCTTCTACTGCCTTAAGCGTCATTCCAGACTTCACCATCGGATGCGCATAGATTTTCAAGAGCGCCCGATCCGATTCGCTGAGCTTAGGGATGCGCAATCCCTTGTCGATGCTCAAGATGCTATCCGGGACATTGCGATATCCGATCGGCACTAAGACTCGGAGCAAATGATGCCGCATGGCATGGCGCGCTACGTCCGTGCCCAATCTCAATCGCTCGTATTGGGGATCGTTATTCTCAAAGATGACTATATCGGCAGCATCGACGAATCCATTTCGGTTGATTTTGTAGTTAGAACATCCCGATACGCCGTCGCATTCTGCATAGCCCAAGCCTGCAGCTGCTCCCTTTTCGATGCCTACATACGCGACCAGGTTGGCGTCTTCGGCCTGAAACATCCGCTGAAACTCCAGGTTCAGAATCGGCGCCAGTTCCTGCAACGCATCCTCGAACTCCTCGATATAGGCCTTATCCCCATTAATCCACCATTTGACCGTCGAATCGGGATCCCATTTGGTGATTTTGTCGCTTTGCAGTCCGCCGCAACTTCCGCGCGGTGATTTGGTGCTGACAGCGGTACGCTTGACACAGTTCCACAGCTTTCGTTCCACGTCTACGATTCTTCGAGGCACCGACAATTCGATGGTATCTGATATGTCGACACCGGCGACAGTCATCCGTACTTCGCCCGGCGGAGTTCTCAGTTCAATGCTCGTCTTCGCCGGACCGTATCCCGAGCCCATATCAAAAGTCATGACGGTGCTGCACGTCTGGTTAACTTCATCACCGCTGGTGCAGGTGATCAACACATCTCGTGTGCCAGGCAATGCCCGCGCGCCCTTATTGATCATAGTAGCGGTAATAGTCACCCCGGCCGAGCTATCTGAGTAGTATCCTCGAATCTCAGTTTCAGCATTGAATACAAGGTCTATCTCCGGCTGAATGGGCACGTCGACAGTGATCGGGAAGACGTTTTTGTCGCCCCATCGATATCCTGAATCGGGTTCGCCGGCATAAACACTTGCTAGGCTCTCGCCTTGTGGCAGAGATACTGCTAGAACGGTCGCAAGCGTCTGCCCAGGCATTAACGATGCGACATCGACACTGCCTTCGCAAAACTCGATCCTCTGATCCAGGCAATCGATTCCCACTTTGAACGGACCGCTATCCCTCAGTCCCAAGTTCTGCACTTTAGCAGTGATGTGCACAGTCGCGCTACCGTCGGGGTTGTACCCTTGGGTAACTGCTGAATCGGCGCTTACGATTAGCGATACATAATCAATATCCATATTGACGCTAGCGATATTGTTCTCCAATTCCACCTCACGCGGATCTTGGTTGACGGAGAAGCTCTGGGTGTGTCGTCCGATGGACATCGGGATTCGAAACGATACTTCCTTGGAACTGCCGGCCTGAAGGGGCGGCAAAGTCGCGACTTGCGTGTTATCGGTTGCAATAGATATCGGGGCTGAAGATACCGACCCGATGTTTGCTACCTTGGCTCGTATTTCCACCGTACCGTCGGCCACTATCTGGTAAGAAATCGGTGCCAGCGTGAGATCCGAAGAGAGTATCTCCAACACCACGATTGATACTGATTCATCAACCATCAGCTCTAACCGATGATTCCCGGCGGTTAGGCGAACGTCGAACACGAGCGTGGCCATGGAACCGGCAGTAAGTGGCGGCGTGTAGCTGGCCTCAAATGAGTCATCAGAATCTATCGATACCATCAGAGGAGTGTCGGTAACACGGTTGATATCGCCGACGTTCTTCACTTGCACCGAGAGGGTAACCGCTACTCGATCCCCGTCGGGTCCACGGATGTTCCAATTCACGCCTTCGATTTCATATCCATCAGCGCGCCGCGGGGGTGGTTCAGTGGGCAATGGAGTAGGAGTAGGCATCGGCGTCAAGGTGGGGCTAGGCGAAGGCACTGCCGTCGCGGTAGGCACAAGAGCGGTAGTGGGCGTCGGTGCAGACGTGACCGTAGGCGACGGAGTAGATGTCGGTGTCGGCGTAAGAGTGGGAGTCCGCGTCGGCTTCGGCGCGGGAATCGTTGCCCGCAACGGGGTTGATGTGGGCGTATAAGCGTGAGTCGGCGTCGGGCTAGGCGAAGAGGTCGGATCGACGGTAGAAGTTACTTCCGATGCCGAGGAACAACCTGACATTATCAACATGAAGCATAGCGATACTGCTCCTGCTACGGAGTAGAAGGACAGGCGGGATTTTACGAACAAATCCTGCGCAAGTATGGTTCTATTCATTGGCTGGAAACTGAAATGATTGCTCAATAGGAAGACATGGTCTCTACAGATTCTAATGAGCGCCATTGCCTAGAATCATCTGTCTGAACAGCATTGAAACGGCTTTAACAGTCGAAATACAATCATCGGCACTGATATGAGCGGCATTGTCGTTGAATCTGCTCTCAATAGCTAATCCATATGAGTCAGCGCAACCCTGGGCCTAGTTCCAATGGTAGGGCCGACCATTCGCATATATAGTTCGCGTTGCCTTTCGATAGCCTTGCGATACACATCTAAATGCGTGTCTCTAGGCCTATATGTCTTAGCTATAGGGGGACGGCACTCATCTAGACGCTTCCATTCTCCCAAAGCGTGGAGCGTGAGCACCGCCGTGCCCCGACTGGTGCTCTGCGCGTCGGCTGGCACCAGCACTTCCGACTGAAGCACATCAGCCACCGTCTGCGTCCACCATGGCGAGTTCGTCATCGCGCCGCCGCCGGCGATGAATAGACGGTCAGCATCCATGTGTTCAGATAGCAGATCGGCAACCAGTGAAAATCGATAGGCTACAGCTTCCATAAGTGCTTGAGAGATATCGAGAGCGGTTGTCGAGCCACGAATGTCGGTTACGGTGCAGTAAGCATTCGTCGACCATCCCACCGCGCGTTCGCCGGCGATGAAAGGCAGGACGGTAAGTCCATGCGAGTCGGGACTGGTTTTATTCAACGCTTCTTCTAAAGCATTCAAATCTGAGATATTGAGCGCTTGTCGCGCCCAATCGATTACGTTCCCGCCTTCACTGAACGCGCCGCCCAGCAGCGTGAGATCGGCTCCCAGGCGATAACCCCATAGTCCCTGGGGAATTTTTGGCGGACCGTGCAACGGCGAATCTTCGACTATCAGACGCATAGCGCCGGTAGTTCCTACGGTGAGCGCGATCGAGTCGCTGCCGATGCAGCCGGCACCGACGTTCACCGCGGCGCCGTCTCCCACGGCTAACATAAACGGAAGCTCGGACAGCTGGGGCCATCTAGTCTTGTACTCTTGGGCAAGTCCTCTTATCATGTCGGTATAAGGCGACAATCGGGGCAGACTCTCTGCAGAGATGCGGATGGATTCCATCATTTCTTCATCCCACGCCAGTTCACGCCGATTCAATAATCCGCTCCAAGCCGCGATGCTATAGCTGGAAGGCACCTCAGAACTGCCAAACCATTGAGAATATATGTAAGTAGAGACATCGCTCCATCGAGCGATGCGTCGGAATATTTCAGGTTGCGTCCTTCGTAGCCACACGATGCGAGCCGGCACATATGAAGTGTGCTGCATAACGCCGATGCGGTCATAGGCGGCATCAACATCGATGGATTTTCTAAGCTGCTCTACATCTGCTGACGTTCTAGTGTCGGCATATGTGTATATAGGGGTAATCGGCTCAAGGTCTCGATCTAGCCCGATAATAGTGCTGGCCATAGCATCCATCCCTACCGCTACCAGCTTGGCAGATGCTCGTGCATCTTTTTGCAACACGAGATCAACCGCGCTCTCCACAACATGTCTAAGCTGCTCGGCATCTTCCTCATGCATTCCCTCGCGGCTGATGCGCTGAGTATGAGCCAACGCGACCTGCGTATGCTCCAGGCTGTTAGCCACGGCATCGTAGATCCCTGCCTTGACGGACGAACTGCCGATGTCTATCGCCAGGACGTATGGCTCTTGATGGGGCATAAAATCGTGATCTGTGCGCTTATGTGAAGATGATTCATCACGAAGGAAATGCATATCGGTCGAGCATCGTTTCATCTACTTCGACGCCCAGTCCCGGACGGTCGGACACGATGTAGCATCCGTTTACTGGTTCGTATCCCTCTTTTAGAATGGCGCTCTTGACTTTATTGGCGTGATGTCCATGCTCCATAATCATGAAGTTGGGGCATGATGCTGAAAACTGCACCGTGGCGGCAACCGACAATATACCGCCGCCGCCCACATGAGGCGATACCGGAATGTTGTAGGTATCGGCTAGTGTGGCGATGCGATGTCCTTCGGTGATTCCGGTGCGCCCGATGTCGTGCATCAATATGTCATATGCACGCCGCTCCATTTGTTCGCGCATCTCATATCTTGTGCGCGTCCACTCTCCAATGGCGACAGCCATATCTAGCGCGCGGCTTATTTCCGCTTGTCCCGGTATGTCGTCTGGGACCGTGGGCGATTCCAGCCAAGTGCATCCTAGTCGCTCCATCTCGCGTCCCAACAAGATGGCGTCGGACACGGTTTGTCGCATATGAACATCTACCATCAGCATGATCTTCGCACCGACACGCCTTCGCACCGCGCGTATGATCTCGCTCACTCCTCTCACATCCAGCAACAGATGCAGTTTCAATGCCTTATAGCCATATCCAACATGCTCTTCAGCCGCATCAGCCACCTTCTCGGGGTCCGTACCTCCCAGTCCGGCATATAGCATCACTTCGTCGCGATAACGCCCCCCAGCGATCTTGTGCACCGGCTTGCCGATCGATTTCCCCACTGCATCCCAGAGAGCAATATCCGTGCCGGCGATGGCATCGATATAGAAGCCAGTGGGGTGACCACGCTCTCTCATCGCGCCGTAGTTCCGGGTCCAGATCGCCTCAATGTCAAACGAGTCGCGTCCCATCACTAACGGATGCACCAGCTCCTCCACGATCGTCTTAGTGGTGTTAGGGGAAACTGGCGATTGCGCCTCTCCCCATCCCACTATCCCGTCATCAGTTTCCACACGTATCACCGTGGTTTCGTGATGATTGGAATAGATCGAGGTGAAGGCTGCTCGATCTACGTAATACTCGCCCAACTCGATGGTCGGCGGGCGGTTAGATGATTCAGACTTTTCATCTTTGCGGCTAGAGATCCGCAACGGAAAGGCGCGTATATCTACTATCTTCATTTCTCTATAACCCGTATGTGATACATCCGATGGAGACGGGATCTCATAGCCGCGCGAAGCTCATCGCTTTCGTCGGTCTGATGGATTCGAATCTCAATTTCGCATATTATGGAAAAATATATTATGACTATATTGGTAACGATTTCTCTTCCAAGTTCAAATGGAGACACAAATTGAAACCCAAAGCTTTTTGATGGTAATTGTAGCGATGAATTGGGATGTGTTGCAGTGCCATTGACAGCTGTGTCTACTCGCTGATCTGATTGAATCGTCTCTGTAAACGGTAGTGCATGAATCTGGATTGTTGCATACTGAGGGCATGAGCAAAGATTTCATGAAGCGCGCTCTGGATCTGGCCGACGAGGTTGCCGGGTCACTTACTCGACGCCCGCCGGTCGGTGCCGTCGTTGTTGCCGATGATGGGCTGACAGTCCTGGGCGAAGGATCCACTCAACCAAACGCTGGGCCTCATGCTGAGCGCGTAGCGTTGGATAGGGCCGGCGCACAAGCCCAGGGGGGCACCATCTACACTACTCTTGAGCCGCATCATTTTCACAGTCCCACACCGCCGTGCACTAATGCCATCATCAACGCCGGGATCGCGCGGGTAGTGTGCCCGCTGGAAGACCCGAACCCCAAAGTGAACGGACGCGGATTCGCCCACCTCAGGGCGGCTGGCGTTGAAGTAGAACAGGATACAGAACTTGACCATATGATGCGCGCGCGCGCATCAGTAGAGGGATTCACTAAGCTAATCACCACCGGAGTGCCTCTAGTAACTGTTAAGTGGGCAATGAGCCTGGACGGCAAGATAGCGACTGGCAACGGGGACTCTAAATGGATAACGGGATCCGCTGCCCGGGCACATGCGCATCGTTTACGCTATGCATCAGACGCCGTCATCACCGGCATCGGCACACTCATAGCCGACGATCCTAGGCTGACTGCTCGCGATATCAAAAGTGGCGAACGGATGAGATCAAGGCCTCGGACCCGCGTAGTCGTCGACTCGCAGGGACGGATGAGCTCGGATGCGGCATTGCTCCGAGAATCGGGCGAGGTGATACATGCCGTAGCAGAGGCAGGGGTTGGTGTAGAGGGAGTGTCGGCTACTTGGCAGCTGCCTCTGGACGACGCCTCCGATAGAGTCGACCTGCAGGCACTGATCAGGCGGCTGGGCGTTCGCGGATACTCCAATGTGCTGGTGGAGGCGGGAGCTCGACTGACAGCCGCGATGTTGGAGCTCGGGCTGGTGGACAAAGTCGTGGCATATATCTCCACCAGCAAGATAATCGGCGGCGAAGATGCCCCATCGCCAATTGCCGGACGCGGCGCCGAATCTATGTCTCGCGTCCGTCGCCTGACGGATATTCGCGTCGAGACTCTGGGAGAGGATATCGCGGCGATCGGTTATCTGCGTCAATGACACGTGATGAAGGCTCGACGGTGTCTAATACGGTGTTCCTATAATTGGCAGTTCATAGTAGATTCAATTCTGTTCCGATACAAGGTTTCATGCGTTGTGCTTCGCCTCTGTCGGATTCGGATATAGCATGCTGTGGTTCCAGCTGCCCCCAATGCGGGCGATTAGGAGTTTGATTTTTGGATTCTTCAGGATCTGGCGACTATATGAACCATTGCCCATCGTGCGGCATAAGACTTCAACAAGATAGCCAAACTTTCTGCCCTAGCTGTGGAACAAGGTGGGAACGTTATTCTCGCCCGCATATTCCCAACTATATGGCGTTTGCCATACTGTCCACAATCTTATGTCGCCTGCTCACCGACATGGTCTCCATCGTGTACGCCGCACAGGTCGACGGTAAGCTCGCAGGAGGCGATATTGCCGGGCGCAACAGGCATCCGATAATGCGAAGAAGTGGGTATGGGTATCCTTAGCCTTAAGCATTTTGTGGATAGGCGCTCTAGGCATCTTATTTGTGATGGGATCAGGTGCCAGCGACTACTAGGTTCGTTCATAGTGTCGCGGCGGCGGACGAACTGAACCAGCCAAACCAAATCTGTCGGATCGTGGTTGCAATGATTGGGCCACAAGTCTATATTGACTAGGGGGCGAGAACGCTGAATGGTTCAATGGGCACGTTTCTAAGCGTCCAAAACGCGATGACAATTATGACAAGCGCCCAGATCCATTGATACGGAATGAATACCGCCGGCAGTGGCCTTTGTCGAAACTCTCGCATAGCATCAGACGTGTAGGAGTACACGATGAAGGGTAGCGACATCATCGCGAATGGGTTGTAACCAAGCGCGCTGAGGAGGTCTCCGCGCAGTAGAATGTGCAACCCGCGCAACGTGCCGCAACCTGGACAGTGAAAGCCGGTAATACCGAAGAACGGGCAGACTGGATATAGGCCCTGAATGCGCGGGTCGACCGTATAAACGACGACTAGTCCCAGCAAACTGATCATCGCCAACGCCGCATATGCCAACCGGGAAGAAAACCGGCGCGACAGTAACAACCGCGACAGATCTGTCAAGCGCATGGACGCGACTGACATCTATAGGCTCTCCAGCATCTGATATATTTCTCTACTTTCCATCGCCTCCGATACAAACTTTCCCGCGCCCGCACCGGCTCGCGTGCCAAGCGGTTAGTAAGTCTCAAAACTCTCTATCCCAAACAGTGACCAGATAAACATTACCCCTACTAGCCCGAGTATCACGAAACCCAGACCCAAGCCAAAAGATATCCACGCCCACATCTTCGCCTTCGCGGATGTTTCCCGGGCACCTGCTATATCTCCTCTCGCTAGCTTACCATTAACCTGTGCCGCGTATATTATCGATACTATCCCGGTAGGCAGAAAGCAGAAGACCGTCACCAGGATAGCTTGGACAAGATAGTCCGGGACGCGAGTACGAGCCTCTCCGGTTGAAGATGAGTAGCTCTCGTACGACGGCTTGGTAGGCAACGACGGAGTGGAACGTCCACGTCCAGCGTCTTCTCCGGATGCACCTTCTGAGCCACGACGTTGCACTCGTTGGCCGCAGCTCTGGCAAAACCGCGCGCCCTCATCGATTAGAGTTCCACATGTCGTACAGAACATTGTATCTCCTTGATGAAGACGATCTAACAGAACAGTTGTTCGTACTCGGCGCCGAGATGGCGCGCGTAGCGCATTGTAGCGTAGCCCTTAGCTTCATACAAACATGCCGCGACGTCCGTCCCCAGAAGTCCGAAAGCACTCCCAATACGTACATAACTATAGAACATATATCATTTCGACACACGCTGGTACGCAGGGAAAAGCATTAGCATAGTAAGGGATGTTCAGCGGAATAGTTGAAGCTATAGGAGTTGTCGAGGCATTCAATGCTTCAGGCGATGGATGTTCGCTCACGGTCGTTGCGGAATCTATCCTGGCGGGTGATGGCGGGCTAAGAGAATCTGACAGCGTCTGCGTAAGCGGAGCTTGCTTGACTGCCACTAGAGTAGATGGGCATCGATTCGCGGTTGATGTCTCAGCCGAGACGCTTCGCAGAACCTGGTTCCATGCCCTCGTTCCGGGGAGCAGAGTCAATCTGGAACGCGCCTTGCGATACGGCGACCGTGTCGGCGGGCATCTGGTGCAAGGACATGTAGATGGAGTCGGGCGAGTAGCCGAAGTGCGCGACGACGGTGATGCCAAGCTGGTACGAGTGGATTGCGCAGAAATTGACGCGCGCTACACCGTCGAGAAGGGTTTTGTTGCTCTAGACGGTGCGAGTCTCACTTGTTTCAATTGCGATGAAAATGGGTTTTCGTTTACGATGATTCCATACACTGCAAACCATACGACTCTCGGCGACCTGGAACCGGGAGACTATGTGAACATTGAAACCGATATGAACGCGAAATATATCGAACGCTCCCTTTCCGATATTGTGAAGTCTCAAGGCATATCAGGGCTGTTGAAGTGAACGGTCCAGATATTTCTACAGCTTCACAGCTATTCCGCAACGTGGAGCGCGCGGTGGAAGCGATCCGCAGAGGCGGCATGGTGATTATGGTGGACGACGAAGATCGTGAGAACGAAGGCGACTTCGTGATGGCAGCTCAAGACGCCAGTTCTGAGGCCGTGAACTTCATGGCGAAAAAGGGAAGAGGTTTGATCTGCGTGCCGATGGAGGGTGAAGACCTCGATCGCCTGGGCATGCCCATGATGGTTAGCAATAACACTTCGCCACACTCTACTGCCATGACCGTCACGGTCGACGCGGCATTCGGCATCTCGACCGGGATATCAGCCGCCGATCGCGCGCACACCATAAGGCTACTCGCGGAAGATGAATCGACGTCCGAGAATTTCGTTCGCCCGGGCCACGTCTTCCCATTGCGTTACCAAGAAGGCGGTGTCTTAGTGCGCGCCGGACACACTGAGGGCTCAATTGACTTGGTGCGCGCCGCAGGGAAGCAGCCGGCCGCGATAGTGTGTGAGATCATGAACGATGAGGGCAGCATGGCGCGCCGGGCGGACTTAGAGGATATCGCCGCAGAGCATGAGATACCAATAGTGTCGATTGCGGAAATCATCGAGTATCGCTTGGCAAGAGATGCTTTTATCCAAAGAGTAGCAGCTACTCGATTGCCCACTAAGTGGGGCGAATTCAAATGCATCGCCTACAAGAGCAAGGTGGATCCGGCAGAGCATCTCGCGCTGGTCATGGGGCACATCAATCCTGAAATTCCAGTTTTGGTGCGAGTGCACTCGGAATGTCTGACTGGTGATTTGCTGGGCAGCCTGCGTTGCGATTGCGGCGAACAGCTGGACGCGGCCATGTCCAAGATCGCGGAACACGGCACCGGCGTACTGGTATACATGCGTCAGGAAGGACGCGGCATAGGGCTGATAAATAAACTGCGCGCATATCGTCTGCAGGACGATGGATTAGACACTGTGGAAGCCAATAACCGTCTCGGGTTTCAGACCGATCTGAGGCACTACGGCGTCGGCGCGCAGATACTGCTGGACATAGGAATCAGGAAATTCCGATTCCTGACGAACAACCCGAAGAAAGTGGCAGGACTGGCTGGGTTCGGACTAGATATGGTGGAGCAAGTTCCTCTATACACGGAACCTAACCGGCACAACAAGGGCTATCTGTTGACTAAGCGGAATCGGATGTCCCACGATATTCGCAGCATTTCAGAAGACGACGCTAAGCCACTAGATGTGAGTCCAGATGAAGAGTCGGCCTATGGCGAACATACGCCATCTTCGTGAAAGCGATAGAGAGTCAATCAGACAATGCAACGGCATCTCGAATCAACTGAAAAAATGCGCATAAAGTTTCTAATGAGATGTGCTTACTCCTTCTTTCTTGAAATCGAATAGCGAGTCGTAGCTTGGCTGATCCGATCAAAGAACCAGGCTCTGCGCCCGCGGAATTGCTGACAGGCCACGATTTGCGAATCGGAATCACTGTCGCGCGGTTCAATCCACACATCACGCAGGAAATGCTCTCGCTATGCGCCAAACGTCTTAGTGAACTCGGCACACAAGTCGACCATGCACTGATCGTAGAAACGCCGGGATCCTACGAATTGCCGCTGGCCGCGCGGATGCTGATAGAGCGAGAGCATGTTGATGCCGTGATCGCCATCGGCGCCGTAGTGCGCGGCGAGACCAACCATTACGAGCATATCGCCAATGCAGCATCTCGGGGATTGCTTCGAGTGGCAGACGATACTCGCGTGCCGATCATATTCGGCGTGTTGACTGTGGACACCATAGAGCAAGCCTTAGCGCGCGTTCCTCTGGCTAGCGGATATGCCGACGCCGCGATCGAGATGGTGAATCGATACCGTATGCTGGGCGGGAACCATCGCAAGATCGGGCTGATTTGATTGATCAGCACAGCATCAGTTAGCGTTATGCATAAGAAACCCAAAGCACCGCGCAATAGAACCATCACTCTCGTGCCGGCTGAAATAGAGAGATACCAACGAGAGGCTGTTCAGCTGAGTTCTGCTACAGATTTTGCCAACATTGAGAACCGAATCATCAATCAAGACTTGTTCAAAGTTCTTAATCTATTGCCGAACTCTTTCGCCGATGTATTGTTCATAGACCCGCCCTATAATCTGGCCAAGTCTTTCAACTCCACAAGTTTCGCAAGACGATCCGATAGGGATTATGCAGAATGGTTCGCCTCATGGTTTCCAAAGTTACTGCGCACGCTGAAACCACAGGCATCGGTCTATGTGTGTGGCGATTGGCGTACATCGGCAGTGATTTTTCCCATCATAGATAGGCATCTGATCGTACGCAACCGGATCACATGGGAAAGAGAGAAGGGCCGCGGAGCGAGGCGCAACTGGAAGAGCAACGCAGAAGACATTTTTTTCTGCACAGTTTCTGACAACTACACTTTCAACGCTGATGCCGTAAAGCTGAAGCGACGAGTGATCGCCCCCTATACAGATGCCAACGGCACGCCTAAAGATTGGCAGGCGACTGTAGAAGGTAACTATCGGATGACACATCCATCCAATATTTGGACTGATTTGACAGTCCCTTTCTGGTCGATGCGCGAAAACACTGAACATCCCACTCAGAAGCCAGAAAAGCTATTAGCAAAAATCATTTTGGCAAGCTCAGAAGCCGGCGATGTGATCTTCGATCCATTTATCGGCTCCGGCACTAGCTCCGTGGTGGCAAAGAAGCTGGAGCGTAAATTCGTCGGCATAGAAATCGATCCACTATACACCTGTCTGGCGATAAAGCGATTAGAGATGGCAGATGACGATCGATCGATTCAAGGATACTCCGACGGCATTTTCTGGGAGCATAATTCAACGTTTGAACAAAAGCCATTGACTAGTAATCAACATATTAAACCACCCAGATTGTTGCTAGACCAAATTGAAGACTAGATAAATGGCTATCAAGAGCAGTATATTTCATACCGAAAGTTACAAATTTATAGAAAAAGCAATCATTCAGTTTCTGAATTCACAACCCAACTTCATGAGTATTGCCACAGCACAAAGCCCGCGAGCAGTGGGTGATGCTATTCAACACGTTCTTTCTGAACAATTCGACTCATTGTTGGGAGATATCAGCATAGATTATTCTCCAAGCTTTGCCCGTCGAGCAATGGCAGATCTAGCTTTTACAGATCGCGATGAACTGCACTACATAGTTGATGTGAAAACTCACAGATTAGATACAGCTTTTAACATACCCAATATCACTTCGGTGCGAAGATTGATCAGACTATATGAAGATGACACGAACTATTTCTTGATTTTGATGGTGAAATATAATTTGAGCCAAACGCAATTAAATGTAGATCAAGTTCATTTTGTGCCAATAGAATTCTTAAACTGGAATTGTTTAACCACAGGAGCCCTTGGATGGGGACAAATTCAAATTGCAAATACTAATAGAATCAATATCTCACCTGCTCAATCTCGCAAACAGTGGATGCTAGATCTGTGCGAGGCTATGCTAGCTTTTTACCCTAGAGAGATTATTAAGATCAACGATAGATTCAGCTACATAGAGGGTGTAAAGCGATTCTGGGAGGCAAGGCAATGAGATAAGTCTAGCGACTAATGAATAGATCTTATTTTCTGTAAAGATACCGATAGCATACACGATTCAGGCAACCGCATGATTAAGTATCTCTATTCCATACTGCTCATAACCTCGATCAGCTCTTCCACCGCGGCGGCGGAGGCTTTCAAAGCCTGATGCTCCGATGCGCTCAGCTCTACCTCGATGATCTCCTCCACTCCGCCTGCGCCCAGCTTGATGGGGACGCCTACATATAATCCAGATATTCCATACTGCCCGTCCAGCATGGCGGCGCAAGGCAGTATCTCTTTGCGGTCCAGCAGTATCGACTCCACCATTTGCGCTGAAGCCGCGGATGGAGCGTAATAAGCCGAACCCGTCTTCAGCAGATTAACAATCTCAGCGCCGCCATCGCGCGTGCGCTGCACTATCTGCGCCAGCCGATCCGGGGCTATGAGGTCTGATACTGGAACTCCGCCCACAGTAGTCGCCTCTATGAGCGGC
Organism: Dehalococcoidia bacterium; assembly: GCA_963422715.1. Taxonomy (GTDB): domain Bacteria; phylum Chloroflexota; class Dehalococcoidia; order Lucifugimonadales; family Lucifugimonadaceae; genus Bin127. Next base: position 355,356 of record OY730475.1, read on the forward strand.
ACCATGCTATCGCCATGTCCACCGAGGACGTAAGCCGATACATTGGTGACCGACACCGAAAGCTCTTGCGACAAGAAGGTTCGGAAGCGCGCCGTGTCGAGAATGCCGGCCATGCCAACTACTCGGTTACTATCAAAGCCGCTTATCGCATGAGCGTGTTGCACCATAGCATCCAGCGGATTGGAGACTACCACGATTATGGTATCTGGGGAGTATTTGACCACCTGTTCAGTTACACTGCCAACAATCCGCATGTTGGTTCGCAATAGATCGTCTCGGCTCATGCCCGGTCGGCGCGCGATGCCGGCGGTAATGACTACCACATCGGATTCGGCAGTAGCTTCGTAGTCGTTTGCGCCTGTGATCTGGGCATCGCTCCCGATGACCGGACCAGATTCCAGCAAGTCCAGAGCCTTGCCTTGCGGCATGTCTTCCACTACATCCACCAGCACCACATCAGCATATCCGCGTTCATATATGCGCTGCGCGGTCGTCGCTCCAACATTGCCAGCGCCTACTACAGTCACTTTGAATCGCATCTTATTCTCCCATCGGATATGTGATTGCTATAGATCGTTTGTTTACTCCAGGAACGAACCCTCAAGTTTGATCGACATATCCATTCCACCTCGACTCCAACTGTGGATCGGCAACAGTATCGGCAACGTAAGCGCCGTATTCATCCCCGGTACACCCGCTGTCTCGGCCGGTTACAATAATGCGACGTTCGTACTGTCCGCACAGCTCCAACGCCATATCCAACTTGCGTCCCAGCTCTGCGTATCCGATATGAGCCATCAGCATGGCGGATGCTTTGAGCATGGATGACGGATCTGCGTATCGCGCTCTTCCCTCGGCCACCATTCTAGGCGCGGAGCCATGTATCGCTTCGAACATGGCATATCGTTTGCCGATGTTCGCCGCGCCGGCAGTGCCCACGCCGCCTTGTATCTCGGCCGCTTCATCGGTGAGAATGTCGCCATAGAGGTTCGGCATTACCAGCACCTGGAAATCCGAGCGGCGCGCGCGGTCGAGCAGTTTCGCGGTCATGATATCGATATACCATCCATCCCATTCGATGCCGGGATACTCGGCTGCCACTCTTTCTGCAACCTGCAAGAAACGGCCGTCGCTCAGTTTCACGATGTTGGCTTTAGTCACGACCGTGACTCGGGTTCGGCCGTTGAGTCGAGCATATTCAAAAGCGGCACGGATGATGCGTTCAGACCCCGGTTCAGAGATCAGACGGAAGTCAATGCTGAAATCGTCGGTCACGTCGATACCGTCCGAACCCAGAGCGTATAGGTCTTCGGTGTTCTCTCTGAAGAACATCCAGTCGATGCCTTCGGAAGGCACTCGGACTGGCCTGACATTTGCAAAAAGATCAAGCTCTTTTCGCATCCATACGTTAGCCGATTCCAGGTTCGGCCACTGGTCTCCCCTTTCCGGCGTGGTAGTCGGTCCCTTCAGCGTCACGTCGCACGTCTTGATCTCAGCCAGCACGTCATCGGGTATCGATTGCAGGTGCTTGGCGCGGTTCTCGATTGTGAGTCCTTCAATGTTTCGGAACTCGACTCGGCCGCTTCTGACATGCTCCATCAGCAGGCGTTCCATTACCTGACGAGCGGTCTCAGTTATGGCTGGACCGATGCCGTCGCCGCCAATGATGCCGACAATGATCTTGTCACGAGAGCCCCAATCGATGAAATCCCCTTCCTTTTTGACCGTCTCGACACGAGATATCTGTCTCTCCAGCAGATTTCCAAAGTGTTCCTTGGCGCGTTCAATCGCGGCTTGGTGACTCATATGCATTGATCCTTAATTTCGCTATGCGATACTGAAGTTGAGGCTTCGTCTCATCTCCACTTATGTGGTTTGCCGTGTATGGGCAACAGTTTGCCGGTGTCTGAACGTATCGCATGAGTAGCCTCGGTTTTCAAAGAGTTCTTGCGCGTCACGCAGTCCACGCCCTTTACTCCGGCTTCTCCCATCGCCTCAACATGCCCCATCGCCACGAACAATACATCGGCCGCCTCATTCAGCACCTGATCAGCTTCATTCTGCGTTGCCGCTTCGTCTAGCTCTCGGATCTCTTCGGCTAAGATCTCTCGGCGCCGTCGAATTATATCAGCCGGCGTTTGCGCGGCGAAGCCGCCGGACCCGAATCCCCAACGGTTATGAAAATCCCAAACTTCCTCCGCCATCCGTGATACTGCCTGCACGAAAACGTCCTTAGGCACCGTGTTAGGGCGCAATCGGCGCTGTTTATCGGCGGCATTCACAGTGGAATGTTTCCGTGCTTCTTTGCCGGCGCGTCGCCCACCTTGCTAGACAGCATATCCAACGCATCGGCTATTTTAGCGCGTGTGTCGCGCGGATCAATCACATCATCGATATATCCACGATTCGCTGCGATATAAGGATTGGCGAATTTCGCTCGATAATCGGCCGCCAGCGCCTGGCGCTTCGCATCGGTATCTTCAGCCGCGGCTATCTCTCTTCGATAGATCACATTCACCGCACCGTCGGGTCCCATTACCGCAATCTCCGCGCCGGGCCAAGCCAGATTAAGATCGCAGCGCAACTCCTTGCTGCCCATAACGATATAGGCGCCGCCGTAGGCTTTGCGGAGTATGACCGTGATCTTAGGAACCGTGGCTTCAGAATATGCGTACAGCATCTTAGCGCCGTGACGGATAATGCCGCCCTGTTCTTGTGCCCGGCCCGGCATGAAGCCCGGCACATCTACCAGTGTAACGATGGGGATGTTAAAGGCATCACAGAAACGCACGAAGCGCGCTCCCTTGTCTGAAGCATCTATATCCAGCACTCCGGCCAGCGCGTTCGGCTGATTCGCCACGATGCCAATAGTAGAGCCACCGATGCGACCGAATCCCACCACCAGATTAGGCGCGAACTGACCATGAACCGGCATGAAGTCAGAACCATCTACTACCGCCAGCACTACATCCATCACATCATATGGCAAGTTAGGGTCATCGGGAATTGCAGTCGCCAGCGATTCGCACCGTCGATTCGGCGGATCTTCAAATCCAGCCATCGGTGGAGACGTCGCGTTGTTCGAAGGCAGAAATCCGATCAACCGGCGCACTTGATGATAGCAACTCTCTTCATCATGCATACTCCAGTGCGCAACGCCGCTGACAGCGGCATGCATAGCCGCGCCGCCCAGCTCCTGGTGCGACACTTCTTCTCCCGTAACGGCTCTGACCACATCCGGCCCGGTGATGTACATCTGCCCGATATTCTCGACCATAAAGATGAAGTCGGTCATCGCCGGCGAGTAGACTGCTCCGCCGGCACTCGGGCCGGCGATGACTGTGATCTGAGGCACTACTCCCGATGCCAGCGTGTTGCGCTTAAAGATTTCACCGTATCCGGCCAGCGAGTCGATACCCTCCTGGATGCGCGCACCGCCAGAGTCATTGATGCCTACGATCGGTGCACCGACGCGCAACGCATGATCCATCACCTTGCATATCTTCTGGGCTGCGATCTGCGAGAGCGAGCCCCCTAACACCGTGAAGTCTTGCGCATATGCGAAGACAGTGCGGTTTCCCACCCTGCCCCATGCAGTAACTACAGAATCGCCGTCGAAGCGCTGTTTATCCAAACCTAAATCAGTGGCACGATGCGCTGAGAAAGTGTCGATCTCAGTGAATGCACCATCATCGAACAGTTTTTCGAGCCGCGCGCGCGCTGTCAGCTTACCGCGCTTGCGCTGCGCATCTAGGCGTCGCTCTCCGCCGCCCTGCATGGCCGTGTGCCGACGTTCCTCAAGAGACACGACCACTGACGCGGAGCGTTCGGATATAGTGTTCTTTTCAATGTCCAGAGATATGGCGGCGCAAGTCCTGGCTTTTAGATGGCTGCACTAAATATTGAATGCTAACTTATCGATAGTCGAACGGCAATTACGACCGCTGCCGGCCGCGAGAAGACATTGAATGAAAAGGGCGATATAGCGTCGGCATGATTGCATTTATCATCGGATAAGTGTTTATCGTTAAGATCCAACTCGAAAATGAGCCTATATCTAAAGACCGATCTTAGATGAATCTCAACACCGCTAATGCGTTGCTGAGAGCCTTGCGGCCGATGCAGATGCCGAAGAACGGTCTGGTGCTAGTGCCATTGATGTTCTCGGTAAATATCTGGTACTCGCCTGAAGACCCTGGCGGGATGGCTAATATTGTGATCAGCGCTTTAGCCGCCGCGGCCATATTTGCCGCCTGCTCCGCGGCCGTTTACCTGCTGAATGATCTGGCCGACCGGAACCGTGACAAACAACATCCGGTGAAACGCAATCGGCCGATAGCCTCCGGCGCGTTGCCAACTAGAGTCGCATGTCTATCGGCGCTGATTCTGATCGCGGCGGCGATAACGGCAACTTTATTGATCGATGTACTGCTCCTATCAATATTAGCCCTGTATCTGGCTATAAACGTGGCTTACACACTATTGCTGAAACAGGTAGTGCTGTTGGACGTGATGAGCGTGGCTTCGGGCTTCGTGCTACGGGCACTGTCCGGCGTGATCGCAATCGATGGCATGACGATTGTAGAGAACGGAGTGACAACGCCGATAGAGATCTCCGTTTCGCCCTGGTTCTACGTCGTCACGGCTCTGGGCGCCACACTGTTGGCATTGGTGAAGCGACGTGCAGAGTTGCTCGCGGCTGGAGACAACGCCGCCGAGCAACGCGCCATCTTGCAAGCATACCCGCTTCAATTCCTCGATATCTTGATTGGCATCGCCGCCACTTGCACTCTGATGTCTTACACTCTCTACACCTTCAGCTTCGGAGATTCAGGCGCGAACGTGCCGAGCGGCAATTCTATGATGCTCACGATTCCATTTGTGGCCTACGGCATCTTCCGTTACTTGCATCTGCTGTACGTCCAAGGCGAGGGGGAAGCTCCCGAAGAGATACTGCTCAAAGATATGCCAACCATCCTGAACGTCATGCTTTGGCTAGCAGTCTCAGCATCAGTGTTGCTATGGCATGGCATGAACAGTTGAAAGCACAAAGTGCCTTTATCATTTGTCATTGTGCCCAGTAGCGGTGGAATCGTCACGCGCTTTAGGCCGAGTGAATAAAATCAAGTTGCTTGCCGCTAGTTGGATCTGTAACTCAACATTCTTGCATCCGCGCTTATGGTCCCGCTGAAAAGCGTTCGGCAATCACCAATAAAGGAGGCGGCATATGCCCAAACTATCAGCCAGTCAAATCGAAGAACATCTGAAGGGATTGCCGAATTGGCGGCCCGATGATGTCAGCGGCGGCATCGCGCGCACCATTGAATTCGAAACCTTCACGGCCGGGATTTCATTTGTCAACCGCATCGCCGAGATCGCAGAAGAACATGACCATCACCCCGATATCGACATCCGCTATCGCCGCGTAAAATTCGCGCTGGTGTCTCATGATATCGGCGGACTATCGGAGCGCGACTTTCGCATGGCGAGCTCGATCGATGACGCTCTGTAAACGTTCTGCGTTGACGCTCAAGCTTTCTGTATCGGGCATCGAACAATGCGCAAGCCGTATCGATGGCATCGTTACGAGTGCCGTAAAGGGCAGTCCTACCATCCGGCGCGCGCTCATCAGGTCTTTATGATTGATCCATCCTCGAACTGGAGTTCGCCCAGATGACGCCCATCAAAGATATGAAACGGCAATGTCGCTGGTCTTTGCTGAGGATTTCATCGAGCAAGAATCTTCTGATCTGATCTTGCTTCGTCTCCGTAGTGCCTTCGGCACCCTCCAGAAGGGCCTTCAGCGGCTCCACGCACGGCGGCTAACAGCAAAAGCAGAACGACGGCGACGGCATGATGGATGTTGACCTAGAGAGGTATCAGCAACGCCGGTACACATGCGCACGCCACGAAATATCCAAAGGCATCCCCAGCGTGAAGATGTTTTGCAGTCGTTTGGGCAACTTCGAATCCCGAATTCCATCTGACTCTATCGAGCGATTTAAGAAGCGGCCATCCTTCGTAAGCGGAAAAGAAGATCAGACACAAGCCTCAACGCGACGGTTCTACTCGGAATGCATTCTAGCCCGGTTCGTCTGCAGGTATTCGTCTATTTTTGTGGAAACGAGTGCATAGGCACACTCTACAGGTATTGAATAGAGTTTCAGCAGCTGCCCCATCCGCCTTGGCATGATTTCGGGAACCTGGACTGCACTGAACCAGATTGTCTTACTTTAGAGATACCCATTTCCTAGATATCTGTTCCAAGGTCTGCAGATAGCGATACCAGCCGCTGGCCGTTGATGAGTCCTATGTTAGCGGTGTCGCGACGCGCAGCTTCATCCCGAGCAGTGCGATCGAAGTCGCTGGTGGTGATCATCAATCCGTGATCGTTTCGCCTCATCCCGCCGCGTAACAGCTGTACATCCCGCGCCCGGACGTTCTGTCGCCAACGCAGGGCTTGGATCGCAAAATCAAGCTCCAAAGCTCCCGCGAACGGCAAAATCGCCTGTATATCAATCTCGCCCGACCGCGCACGTTTCAAGACTCCAATGCGTATCAACCCCATTTCTCTGAGCAACTTCACGGTAAACTCTTCGAACTGACGGTCTTCCATAGATTTAACCTTCTCCAGCAAGATGCGATTCGTCATTTCTTCTAATCGGCCAGCGCGGGGGATTTGAGCCACTCGATGGAGAGACGAGCTACGCGTGCCAGCTGCGCGCAACAGCCCTTTAACAGCGAACGACTTATCGCTCTTCACACCAGTAACATCTTCAGATCTTGAATCAAGAGCATTCACATCGTCTACTTCTGATTCGGGTGTCGCGTCTGGATCTCCTGAATGCAAAGAATAGTATCGGAGGGCATAGCCACTATCTCCGACCTTGACGAAGGTAGATTCGCCGCCATTCTCTCGGATATCGGCGATCAGCTGCGATGTGATGCTGGCTTCGGTCCGCTTGGCATTGCTGTTCCAGACGCCGGTTTCCAGCATGGTCTTAGTCAACTCTTTGATGCCCAGGGGGCGACGAGCCATCTTCAGCACTTCATATGCCGCTTCCCGAGCGGTAAGCGCGGTGCCCGCATTTACTCTCGCCACCGCGGCGGCGATGGAAGACAGGCTGGTAGAGCCTATAGAGGGAGCAAATGGGACTCCGATCTCACGGGTGAGCATTGATCTCAGCGTGAATACGTTCTTCGCTGTACGGACGATGTCTTCGCCTTGCTCAACGCCCTTTGTAAGCTCCGCTTCCAATTCATCGGTGACGTTTTGAGGCTCCATCTCGTTGCTGTAATCGATCGGAACGCCCGAAGAGCTGATCCGTCTCACAATTTCGTTCACATGGAGTGGACGCCCAGCGGATCTCAGCACTTGATATGCAGCGTCTAACAGCTTCATGCTGAGGATCCGTTAGCTAGAGTTAAAATGGGAAAACGAGGGATAAGGAAATTATAAGTTGCGGTCTCCGCTTGCCTTAGCTTGAGACTCAGAGCTATCCATATTCATATCGATATTTTTCGGCGTGTCAATGCCGCCAGATAGCACCATGCTCATCGCCTGCTGCACACTCATATCTACACTGTAGACATCCTCCATGGGCACTACTCCAACCCATCCGGAATTCGGTGTCGGCGCAGTAGGCACATAGACCACGCCCATCTCGCCTCGATTAGTCATCGTCGTAGCCGTCATAAATGCGATCATCCAGGTCCCGGCCTTTGGGTACTCGATGATCACGACCTTCTTAAAGCCCGATTCGGCAGTGTCGGTAAAAGAATCTATCAGTTGCTTCGCCGGACGATACACAGCACCGACGATGGGAATCTTTGTCATCCAACCCTGCACCATCTCTACTGCTTTTCTGCCTATCCCCAGTTGAAGCACCAATCCCACGAAGTAAAACAGCAACAGCATCCCCATTAGCCCCACACCAGGCACATCACGCTCTGTAAGCTCTTTGATCGGCGGTCCTAGGAAACCGTCCAAGACGTTAAATACAAGTCGCAGCACCCAAAACGTGACTGCCAGCGGAATGACGACGATCAGTCCTTGCACCATTACATTGCGAATATGATTCATTGCTCGGTCCCTCTGGATGTATAGATCAATGCTATCGGTCAAGACGGTTCACGGTAAATAGTTTATTCAAATCCAGATCTTTACCGTCAAGAGAGATTGGTGCGATGATCCGAGCCGTGCGCATGATTCAAATCGCCTGTCCGGCCAGAACTCCCGTCAATCTTTCATGATCCACCGCCACCTGCCCATTCACAATGACGAAGGGGACGCCTTCAGGAAACACTTCTGGATCTTCAAAAGTAGCGCGATCGGTAATGCGGTCGGCATCAAAAACGACGATATCCGCGAACATGCCTGGTCTGAGCTCACCACGCCCGGCTAATCCGAAGCGGCGAGCCGCGTTCTGCGTCAACCGTTGCACCATCAGCTCCAGCGAAACATTGTGCCGGCGTCTCAGACGTCCGATCATACGCGGAAAACATCCATAGGCTCGGGGATGTGGCATCCCGCCCGTAGGTATAGCATCAGATCCCACCATATAGTCCGGGCGTTGCATCAGCTCCATGATGTCGGCATCCACTTGCCGCCATCCTGATATGGATGCCGGCGGCGCACCGCGGAAGCCACAAGCAAGATTCTCTTCGAACATCACCCTGCAGATCATCTCCTCAATCGGTACGCCCCACTCGGCGGCGACTTCATCGAATAGCCGGCCCTCAAGATTGCGATTCTCTTCCGATCCGATCCAAGACCATACGTTACCCGATACTCCACCACGCGTGCCTTCTCGCATCTCAGACACCAGCCGCGCCCGGCCCGCTTCATCACCCAGCACAGACATCATGGCATCCGGCCCGCCTTCATGGAACCACGAAGGGAAGAAAGTCTGTGGGAAGCTCGATCCAACGGGATACGGGTAAGTCTCCAGCGTTATATCAACACCCTCAGACTTAGCTCGTTCCACAGGCTCAAGAAGCGATTCCAGTTCGCCAGCCGAGTTGGGCTGAGTGCGATAGTGTTCCAGATGGATCTGGGCGCCGGTGCGCCTACCTATCTCCATGGCTTCTTCTACGCCACCGCCGGCAAAGCCACGCTCAGTATTATGGTTGCGGAGATGAATCGATAACGGACGCTGATACTCCTTCACGATGTTCATGATCCGAACCAGTTCATCGGTATCTGAGAATGAGTTGGGATAGTAGGACAGCCCCGTAGCGAAACCACATGCGCCTTGTTCCATGCTCTCACGGATGATGCGTTCCGCTTTCTTCATCGCATCTCCCACAAGCGGTTCGTCCACCATGCTGCCGAGAGCTTCCAGACGGAGCGGCCCATGCCCTAGAAAGGTAGCCACATTGCACGAAGTCTTTTGATGATAGTTAGCCTTTGATTTTTCCATCGTGGACATATCAAGCGCTTCGGAAGCGAAACCGAGTATGCCGCTCAGATACTGCATATACATCACATAATTCTTTGGCGAGAGCGGAGCGAGGGTAAGCCCATCAGGGGCGATGATCTCGGTGGTGATGCCCTGTCGGATGCCGTTGGCGTGCTGACCGTCTCTCAGCAGCGCGGCATCGGCATGGGAATGAACATCGATGAACCCCGGCGTAACTACCATTCCGGTAGCGTCTATGATCCGCGCGGCAGTGGCATCGGACAGATCGCTCACCTGCGAAATCTTCTCGCCTGAGATGCCCACATCGGCATTGAGGCCTGGAGCACCAGCGCCGTCGTAAACCGTTCCATTGATTATCAGTAAATCGAAGTGCATGATTTAATCCGTTTGAAGTGATCGTTAAGTCTGATGATATTGATAATCGCAGAATAACCTAAAGCATGCATTCATGCATTTCATGCAAGCAAGGTGTCGCACTTTCGTAATGCGGATGCAACATTTGATAGCTATTCCTGATCAGGTCAAAAAAGAACTTCACGGACAATGAAAATGACATTGCCGGGCGTTGTGAATACACCGAGCGTTAGACACGCTTCACGCCATGGAGAGGCTATGGCAGCACTCGCTCAGGAGCCGTATCGTCGAACCATACGTCGTGGAATCTTGAGCCGCCGTAGCGGGGTATAGTGTAGCCATGCACCCACGGTTTCAAATGCGCGTTGGCCCCAGAAGTCGTCCATTTGAGAGGCAATGTCAATGCCTGTTCGAGTAGGTAACGCTCCACATTTGAGTAAAGTTCCAGCTGGCGCGCCGCGTCGGTTTCACTGCTGGCAATTTCAAGCAGGCGCGCAACCTCGGCATACTCTTCAGGCTGACGCTCAGCGCCGAACAGATGCGGGAAGATGCTCAAGACGGCGAGCGGCGCAGGATAAGCCGGCGAATGTCGCTTATATATCATCTCCCGTTCGCCGCGTTGATCAATATGTTCTATCGTCGATTGGGAACTCACTTCGTATTGCGCTTCAATTCCTAGAGTCTCTAGCCAATTCGCCGTGATAGCATCGAATTCCGCCTGAAACGGGTCCGGTCCGCCATGATATGTCAGTTCCGTCGTCGCGACATCATTCGCATAGCGCGATGCTGTCAATTCATCTTGTGCCCGATTCGGGTCGTACCGCAATACAGATATATCTTCGTCATAGCCTATGAATTCGGGCCACAATAACGATCCGGCGGCACTTTCGCCGTACCGAGAATCAACGTCTGCTGCTGCTACAAGGGCGTGCCTGAAACGCACATCATCATATGGGGGCAGAGCGCTGTTAAAGGCCAGGAAATGAGTAGCCGCGCCGAACTCGATGAACTCTATTTCGCCCTCTATTGAAGATGGATCCTCTCTATGTTTGGCGAGTGTGGAAGGATGCGCCAGTGTCATATCTAGTTCATCGCGTTCAAAAGCTCGGTTCAGATTGCCTAAAAACGTGTTCCAATCCAGATCGATCAGGTCGGTTACGAACTCTACGCCGTCCAGATACGCCTTGCGTCCATAATAGTGCTCATTACGGCTGAGAACACAGATCTGCTTATCAAAGTCGAACTGATGCAGCTTGAAAGGTCCGGTTCCCACTGGCAAGGCTCTATCATCTTGGGGAAGATTCGATGATCGGTTAGGCGAGGACCAGTCAACTCCCCATCGCTCCACGTTCTCACGCTTTAACACCGCAGCTTCATGGTCCGATAGCTGTGCCGGGAACGTTGGTGTCGGTCGTTCCAGCATCACCTTCAACGTGCGATCATCCACCGCTTCCACACCGGAAAGCTCCGTTGCTTCACCTTCTAGTATCTCTTGCTCACCGACGATATTGCCAAGGACTGAAAAGGCGTTGCCGATTCAGTGTCCAGGTTCAAGGCGCGTTCCCAGCTCCACTTAAAATCGTCCGCAGACAGTGGACTGCCGTCGCTGAACTTCAGGTTCGGACGGAGCAAGAAAGTGTATACGCGTCCACTTGCATCTACCGAATAGCTTTCAGCCAGGTCCATTTGCACCGGCGCGTTCCAATCGTCCACTATCCTGGTCAGTCCGTTATAGATCTCGCCATAAAGTCGCCAAGATTCGCCGACTGCAGGGTCGGGTATGATCGCATTGCCGGTGAAAAATCTGAACACGCCTCCGTTTTGGGGAGCATCGGACGGCTGTGACATCTCTTGCTCGGTATCAGGAGCACGAGTAACTATCTCCACCGCGTCTTCAAAAGATGAATCATTATCTATGCCATCACCACAAGCTACTACGCTCAAGATCATGATTATCACTAATGATCTGATCATGATAATTGACCGCCTCATCAATCTGTCTAGTCAGATCAAGCGATCCGGCAAAAATATCTGAAAAATCATATGCTTTGATGCCCATTTCATTGATTAAGTATGTTATTCCATCAAAAAGCAACATGTGATGGACGTGTTGTCGCCTTTAAGATTTAGAGAGGTCCGAGGTGGACATTTACAAGGCTTTGATATCCATCGTGGTGGTTGCAGTAAGTATCGTTACAGCGATATTGGCATCACCGCCAAGTGCAATTGAATCTAAAATCAGCACTCTCGTCAGCAACTATACATAGTCCCGGTTTATATAAACTGCCTCGTCTATATCACTGAGGGCGAGGCAGTTTTGTTTAGACGATCCTAAGGTTATCCTTACCGGATATAGGTGCCTTGCGCCTGATTCGACTGGCAACATACTTAATTCTGTCCGATGCAGTCCGATGAATCACTTAAAGCTCGCGCAAATTCTGCCAGAACTTCGGCTCGCGGCCGAGAATAGATCGACTGATCCATTTTGCCCACTATGCAGAGCACGTCTTGGTCCGAGAGCGTGGTGTCCGCAGGCAGTTCTAGCAATGACACGTTGCAGGCCATAGAGCCGAACAACAGGGCACTAATGTCGCCCGCCTTTAACTGGCTTTGCTGTCCGATATCGGTGAAGGCGCGCCATGAAGTCTGCGCGGCATCATCCGAATTGTTCAGCTCCTCGGCGAGACACGATATCTGATCGTCTGCGAGCGTGGGAAATCCATCGGGCAGCGACACAAAATCGGTGTTGGCTCCGCAATCGACGAAAGCAGACGCGATCGCTACGTGGTCCTCAGGCGTTGGTAGCCAGGCACGGTCCAATATCGTCTCTCCGAATCGCGTCGCTCCGATATCATCGATTACGCAACGCGCGATTTCAGCAGTCAACAGCGTGCCGTCCGGCAAAGGCGACCCCATTCCGTCCCCCTGGCATCGGAGATCCGCAACCATGAATTCACTGAAGTTGTTGTAAAACTCTTCCATCGCCGCAACATCTGATTCGAGCGGACGTTCCACCGGTGCGAAGTATTCTTCTCCCAGCGCTTCGGTCATACATTCCTGCATATCTACGAAGGTGCGTCCCAATTCAGCCGGGGCTTGACCAGGCGTGTTGCCATAAAGCGAATTGTCGAACGCCACTCGCTCTTCCGGATTCATGCAGAAGTGAGTAGTGATCCATTGACGTGTGATTCCAGTTTCCGAGAAGATACCGAACAACGGCTTCAAAGTCGGCTCTTTAATCTGTGCTTCCATGCAAGACAAGGTGTCGTCAGAGAGTTCCGATTCAACCACCAAGATGCGCCCGATGACGATGTTGCGCGCAGTAGTTTCGCTCAGGCAGCTGTCGATATCATCTACGAACGTCTCCCAAGGCGCGCGTGTCTCCGCCGAGAATACAGCCTCCAATTCATTCATTCCACCCGCATAGGCCGCCATGCAAGCTCGCTCACCTGCAGGAATCTCATTCAGAAATCCCTGAGCATCCTCGAAATAGTCGATGGTGATTGGTGCGAAACCAGTTGTAACAGGATCAAACGTCTCAGCCTGGCGTGTAGCCTCGATGAAGAGGTCGTCCGCCACTTGAGTAGCCGCTACATCAGCCATCTCTTTAGAGGCGCCGCCGACCAGAATGATGTCAAAGGTGAGCGTGGCATTCTCGGGTATGACCGGCGGATTGCCAGTTGCGCCGTAGGCCAGATCGGGCGGAATTTCAACGCGTCTTCGCTCGCCCATCTTCATATCTTTCAGCACCATCTGCCAACCTGGAATCACCGCGCTGACGGGAAATATTGCCGACTGCGACCGAGTGTAAGAACTGTCAAAGATGCAGCCGTCAGCCAACCAGCCGGTATATTGCACATCCACATCCCAACTCGCGTCCGGGGTTACACCTTCGCCAGGTTGAACGATGTAATGGTTCAATCCGTTGTCTGAAGCCAAATATTGGGCGGCATCTACATCATCCAGCTGCGGCGCCTCGGCAGGATATACGCCGTTCAAACAGGTAGGTCCCCACTCGGCGAATGCGGTGGCTAGAGCCGTGTCCACTGCCGGATCGCCATCTGTCTCGGAAGTTGGCGCGATAGTGGGATCAGGCGCTTTAGTAGAAGTAGGGCTGGGCACCGCGGACGGTGCGGCATTATCCGAGGAGCAGGCTAAAGTTGCGATTATGACCATCAGCGCGGCAACGATCACGGCGACAGCCGAACGAGAAGATAAATCGGAACGGCATTGAAAATAGGAATAATAGAAATGAGATATCAAGACAAATCTCGGTTTATAGACGAGGAGAAGATTGCACGGTACGGCTGGTTACCGTCAGGATAGGCGACTCATGAATTGTATAAAACCAACATCTAGCACTGCTAGGCATGCGTTATCGTCTTTGCAGCCACCCGCGATGTGAGCGAGGATGTAGGATGATTTCTGATCGAATTGGTGAAAGGAAGCACTGTCACCGAGATTAGTTCCGTCTTTCGGATGATTATTCAGCTAGTCAGGTAATGTTGCCGGATGTACCGTGATCTCTGCTAGCTTGATTCCAAGCTCAACTTACCTTCCCAAAGCTCATCCAACCCGCGGATAAACTGGCCCGTCCTGATCTCAGCGATCCGATAATTCGGCAAATCGCGCGAAGCCACGCATAGATCACCATCCACCGTGCCATGATCAGTGAAGCGAAAATCAAGGTTGTCGTAGCCACGCACACGATGATCAGCGGGAAGATCGGCGCTTTCGAGCGGAAAGATATGCAGAAAGAAACTCGCGCCGCTGTCTGAAGGTTCGCATTCACGTCGCGCATAGATCAATCGGTTAGATTGATCATCCAGATAGACATCGAAGAAGGAATGTATCACCGGGTGAGCGTCACGATTCAGGCCGGCTCGCAAAAGACGCCCATCATCTAGAAGCGTCGTATCATCAGACCCGACTAGACGGATCCTCTCATGCCAAATATCGCCCAAGCCATCGATGCTCTGACCCGTCCTGATCTCGGCGATCCCATAGTCAGGAAGCTCGCGCGTAGCCACACATAGATCGCCATCCAATGCGCCATGATCAGGGAAGTGAAAGCCAAGGCTGACATAGCTTTGCTCCTCAGGAAGATTCGATTGATCGAATGGGAAAACATGCAGGAAGAACTTCATCTCAGTGTCCACGTCCCTGCATTGCCGTCTCAGGTATATCAGCCTGTTATCTATCTTGCTCAGATAGACATCGAAGAATGAGCGGATCAAGGGGCGAGTATCACGGCCCATACCGACGCGCAGAGACGCGTCTTCGTCCAGACTAACCGCTTTTTGGGCTCCGACAATCCGGAACCCGCCGGCCCAAAGTTCGCCCAAACCATGGACATACTGGCCCGTCCTAAGCTCGGCGATCTCGTAATCCGGAAGCGAGCGGACAGCTACGCAGAGTCCGGGGCTCGAAGATTCGTAATCGTCGAATTGAAAATCAAAATTATCATAGCCATGCTGACGGCGATGTTCGGGAATATCGGATCCATGCCGCGGGAAGATGTGGAGGAAGAAGCGAGGATCACTATCTGTTGGTTGGCATTGCCGCCTCGCGTAGATCAGTCTGTTAGATTTCGCGTCCAGATATACATCGAAAAAGGAACTTATCACCGGGTGAGCATCCTTGCCCAGACCTACCGCCAGTAGCACGTCTTCGTTCAAAGTAGGCACATCTTCATATTCCGCTAGAAGCATATTATCCTGCCAAAATTCACCCAACCCGTGGACATACTGTCCCGTTCTGATCTCGGTGATCCCGTAGTCCGGCAGTTCACGCGAAGCCACGCATAGATCACCGTCTATCTCGCCATGATCAGCGAAGCGAAAATCAAGATTGTCATAGCCAGACGGATGACGGTGCTCGGGAAGATCGGATATGTACTTCGGAACAATATGCAGAAAGAACTTTGCTCCAACATCTCTCACTTCGCATTCACGTCGCGCATAGATCAACCTATTATCTTGCTCATTCAGATAGACGTCGAATACGGAATGGATCAACGGGTGAGCGTCACGATCCAGGCCGGCTCGCAGAAGACGTTCCTCATCCAGAAGAGCCGTATCTTCGGCTCCAACGAGACGGACTTTCTCATACCAAATATCGCCCAAACCGGCAATGCTCTGTCCCGTTCTGATCTCGGCGATCCCGTAGTCCGGCAGGTCACGCGAAGCCATGCATAAATCGCCGTCCATCTCGCCATGATCATCGAAGTGAAAATCGAGGCTGATATACCTTCGTTCGTTGCGTTCTTCAGGAAGATGTGCTTCATCAAAAGGGAAAATGTGCAGAAGGAACTTCGTCTCAGTCTCCTTCTCTACACATTCTTTTCTGGCATAGATCAGCTTGTTGTCGTTCTGGTGCAAATACACATTGAAGAAAGAGTCGATCATGGGTCTATCGTCCTTGCCCAGCCCTGCTCGCAGAAGATCTTCTTCGTCGAGCTGAAAGGGGTCTTCGCGGACGAATAAACTGGACTGGTCCGACCAAAGCATAGCATTACTGCGATTGTATTGACCGGTCTTGATGCCGGCGATATCGTAGTGGGGAAGATCAATCGTAGCTACGCACAGATCTTCGTTCAAAGACCCGTAATCATCGAATCGAAAATCAAGATTGTCGTAGTCATATTGACGGCGATGCTCCGGAAGATCGGATTCGTGCAGGGGGAAGATGTCTAGAAATATTAGAGGTTCAATGTCTCTCTCTACGCATTTCCGTCTTACATATGCTAATCGGTTATTGCTCTCATCCAGATAGACATCGAAGAAAGAATCTATAACCGGGCTACCCTGAATGTTCAGATCTATTGGCAGCCGGGTTCGCAGAAGCCATTCTCTGTCCGGAGTCGCCATATTTTCAGATTCTTCAAGGCTAATATTCGCTTGCCAAAGAGTGCCTAAGCCGTCGATGCGCTGGCCGGTTCTGATCTCGTCGATCTCGTAATCGGGAAGCACACGCCGGGCCACGCATGAGCCATCAGGCAGAAAATAGAATGCCGTCGAGTCGAAATCATTGATGGCGAAACCCAAAGCGCGGCGGTTTTCAGGTAGATCGACATAGTCATCAGGAAAGATGTGAAGGAAGAATTTAGGGGCGATGTCTCTCTCTTCGCATGCCTCTCGCACGTAGATTATGCCAGTGCCATCATCGTCGGGGTACACATCAAAGTTGGAGTTGACGATGAGGCGGTCAGTCTTCAGCAATTTCTGTATGATGGAATTAGTGCCTGACGTTGGACCGATATCAGAAGCACCGTTATTAGAAAAATTCTCGTCGATTTTCAATATCACGCCATCTTCCAACTCGACCATCGTTTCCATCCCCGGCAGATTCGCTATATCTTCAAACCCATAGGAAGTCATATGTCTCTGACTGTGAAACCATACTAAGTGCACATCCTCACCGATATGGTAAGCAGACCATGGATACGACCGCGCATGTATATACGACATGCCTTGTGGCCGGTTCCAAATACCTACTAACAGATATAGAGCGCTATTGTCATTCGACCATATATAACCATTGATTGGGTTGTCTCGCAAATATTGTACAGTCTCAGAATCTGTCCATTCTCTGGACGCGTAACCCTTGCCATTATCGACCCCTTCTATTATGTGATGGTAGTTCGTGTATATTTGCTGGGTTATCCATAGCGAAAGTACAATAATAAGGATAGACGTTGGAAGAATCGCCTTTGTCTTTTGGATTACATCCGGATCATACTTCTGAAGCCATGAGAACGGTCCCAACAGCTGCCATCTCCGGGCATAGCACAAGAACTCGTTCAAGACGAGCGTAACTGCAACCAGAGCCGGCACATACAACGGCGCAAAGTACCTATAGGGCAGATTGGCGTCATTTCTGATCCACATCGTGACTGCCAATCCAAGGGTATATAGCACAAAGAACCCGACAGGCACGGACCAAATCCTCCATTTTGTAGATAGATCGCCGCTACGATTCAAACGCAGTAGCAGATATATAACTGCGCTTGTCACGAGGAGGATAATCGCTGTCTTCAACAACACTCCGGCAGTGGTCGCCCCACCGCTGAGGTCAATGCCAAATAGTGCGTCGGACGCTAAATCAAGAAGCTTAAATCCACCGTGCCCAAATACCCATCTGCCGAACTCAACAGTAAACGTATGAAGCACTGGGGTCGGCGAAAAACCTTCCACAAGTCCCGCACCACTCGATGAGGCAGAATTCAGGAGGGACCATCCTATCCAAAATCCTATTACTCCCAGAGCAACGATCGCGAATACTGCGGCATTCCATATTTTCGACTGATGCGTCTGGCGTTGCTGCATTACTAACAATGCAAGTACTGAGATGATCGCAACTAAAGCAAACCCTAATGTAAGTATAAGATCTCCGATTCCTACCCTTCCAGTAGGCGACCCCGAATTCTGAATGTTCCGTAACATCCATACTCCGATGGGCGCCATCGCAATGAGCAGATATACACCGGAAGTTCTTATTCTTGAATCGAGAGCTATATGCCTTTGCCCTAGCAGCAATAGAAGCGTGGCGATCACTAACATAATTCCTGGGTATCGGGTGATACATGCCAATGCCGCACACACCGCAGAGAGGATCAGGAACGAATATTTCCGAGCATACAGAAAACGGTCTAAAGCGAAGATCGATGCGACCACGAACAGAACGAACAAAGATTCTGTCAAAGCATAAGTCGCACTATGAATCAATCGCAAGGAAAGAATGCATCCTAGTACGGCCCATGTGACCAAGAAACGAGATTCGATGCGGCTCATCAGCCATATACCGGTTATAAAGGCCGTCACTCCGAATGCGATGGCGTTCAAGTAACCAGCGGCCACAATCACGTCCATTCCCAATAGTCCAGCGAACGCCAATACTAGCGGAAACAATGGCGGTGCGTTTCCGTATACTCCTCCCGAATACGTGACGAATCCGTTACCTTCTAGCAAGTTTCTCGCTGTTGATATATACAGCGCGGAATCTCCATCCAACCCTACACCGTAGTTGGTTTCGCGCAACAAAATCAGTACCGAGCCAAGCGCGCTGAGCGCCAGCAGAAACGCAGTGAACGGAGATATCCGAAGCCCGTCCAGCGAGGAGCCAAGTGCGAGAATTTTCATGCACTCACCATCTCTAATCTTTCTGGTGAGGTTCTCTGCCAGGCATCAGTCCCGGTTTTATATGGGGGGAGGGGCGATTCTACCCGCAGCTCGATTAAACCGAGGATGCAACGGTTAGAGCTTGAGTTGCAATGTGCGCCCAAGCAATTGATAGAGCGCAAGCACCAGTCGCCCATACCACGATAAATCGAGATTCGATGCGGCTTCACAACCACATATATAGTCTTTGCGAATGCGGTCAGACCGAAGGCTGCTGCATTGATGTAGCCGGCTGGTACAATCGCATCCATTCCAAATAGTCCGGCGAATGCCAATGCTAGCGGAAACATGAATGTGCCACTCACCAGCAAGACATGGTTTTGAAGAACTGACATCGCCTAATGACCAGTTAAAAGTGGATTTTGGTGGAGCTGGGGGGACTCGAACCCCCGACCTCTTCATTGCGAACGAAGCGCTCTCCCAGCTGAGCTACAGCCCCTCGCTAGCGTTGCATTGCGAGCCGATAAGCAACCCGCTTCTTACCACGCTACCCTTATCAATGCTACCATGTGCCTCGCAATGCCGACCAAGATAGAGATATAGGCGCTATCATCATCCCAGCGGCAATGCGTCATGACGTCTCTAGCCGGATTGACGCTTTATCTATTCATCCAACAGCTCCGTGTCATCCATTTCGGTTTCAGCAGTCGCGTTGGCTTCGGATTCTTGAGCTATTGCGGTTACAGTAGCAGCCACCTCCTCAGAAACCGCAGTAGCAGTGGCGTATGCGGCTCCAGCGGCGGCAGTGGCAGTAGCCCAAACATCGGCGGGCTCTAGCGCGCTCATCAGTGAGATATCAAATATCAGAGTCGCATTCGGAGGTATGCGCGGCGGTGATCCGGCGGCTCCGTATGCCAGTTCCGGCGCAATCTTTATGCGCCGACGTTCGCCGATCTTCATCTCCTGCATCGCTTCGCGCCATCCGGGGATCACTCCCGCCACGAAGAAACTGGCATCTTGCCCGCTGAGATAGGTAGTGCCAAAGATGCAGCCATCCTCTAGCCAACCCGTATAACGCACCGTAACGCGCCAATCTTCACCCGGCGAAACGCCCTCGCCCTCGGCAATGACGAAATGTTCTACACCGCCGGAAGACGCTCGGTAGTCGCCTTCGGATACTTCGTTGAACTGCGGAGCATCTGATGGATATTCGTCGTTGCGGCAGATGCGCGAAGACATGGTAGGCTGGACGAAGGGTATCTTGAGGTCAGCATCGCTGGGATTCGCACCGCCGCCGCGGCACGATGCCAGCATCATAGACAAGATTAAGGCACCAGCTGAAACGCCTGCGACCAGATGCCAGACGCGTTTTATCATATCTCGATCAGGAATCATGGGCTAGATGCCGAACGTTACTCAAAACCATCATGTGCGAATAGCGAATTAGTTTTTCGTTCCGAGAGAATCAAACATCAACTCGCACTGATGCATTCGCCAACGTCAACGTTATCACTATCACTCGACAGCATCGACGCCGATTTATCTTTATGCCGTGTCGGTTGCGATTCGCAGACGCACCGAGAACTCCTCAAGACGCGTCTTCCACGAGCTGCATGAAGTTCGCGGCGCCAGATTCGATCCATGACGGTGTGGTTGTGAAGAGGAACTTGACACCAAGATCGACGAAATGCTGCACATCGTTGCTGGTGCATATCGCGCCGGCATTCCGTCCGGATGCCACGATGCGCTTCAGGGCGTCATCCATCACCGCCTGCACTTCGGGATGCGTGTGCTCGCCGATGCGTCCCATCGAGGCAGCAAAGTCGGATGGCGCCACGAAGAATACACCAATATCGTCCACCTTCAGGATCTCGTCCAGGTTCTCGTAGGCCACGATATCTTCAATCAGGATAACGAGCAAGGTGTGTTCGTTGGCGACTGAGAAATAGTCTGAAACACCGTAGCCCTGCCGGCTGGTGTACATGCCGCGTTTGCCGATTGGCGGAAACTTGCCGCCTTCCACCACATTGCGCGCTTCTTCGGCATTGTTCACATGCGGCACTACAATCGCCTGCGCCCCGCGGTCGATAGTGCGATAGATAAGGCTCTGACGGTTGGCATTGATGCGAGCCACGGAAGTGAGCCCCCAAAGGTCGCACGCCCTGGTCAGATTGCCCAGCTCCGCCGCGTCCACCCATCCGTGCTCGCCTTCCAGCCAGATGCCATCGAAGCCATGCGCAGTCGCAATCGGCCCAAAGGCATCGATATCGTCCGGATGCGTCATACCTCCAACTACGATAGCCAGCTCTCCATTGTCTAGCTTCTGCTTGGCGCGATTAGGTCGCAGGTTCATTTAAGGCACCTCGTTATTGTGATCGGTAAAGATTCATTTCAATCCCTTAAGGTGAGATTGTAACGCGTGTAACCGATCGCGCAACGCATCAATCGTGAATGAAGGTGTCTCTAATCGCAGCTTCGATGCGTTCTACTGGATCGACGTTATCTGGGATCGGGCATTGGGAATCTTGAGCGTGGATAAGGTTCGCTGAAAGCGCATGAATCCACTTCGGAGTTGCAGCTCAGTCCATAGAACTCCAGCTTCATCAAGCTGGATCTTGTTCAGATCAGACAATGTGCTAGCCACGAAAACTTCGCTTTCTCGTGCATGAATAACATCGGTGCCCTCTGGGTTACCTTGTCCCATCAACTTCACCTCGCATTTGACCGCTGCATAGTTTGGCGGTTTGAGGTAGAAATCAATCTCGCGAATAGACTCGTCATCGTGTAGAGATTTGGCAAAGCAACTCTCTGCTACTTGAAAGATCCTGCATAAAACTTCCATCAGCGGCACTTCAACCTGTTTGCCCGTGGTGCTCCATACGCCTCCACGCAGCGCGGCTCTACGAACTGCAAGGGCGTTGATCACTACTAGGCTCTCATTAAGGCTGAGATTGACGGTTATCCTCTCAGATGCTGGGGGGGGGTATATCCCACACATTGGACCGTTCAAAATCTGATTCGACTTTGCTCTGCGCCACTGTTTCAGGCGGGCGCTGCCGCAGATTCCAGTCGATAGTTTGTATGATTTCTTGCGATAGACCATCACGTATTCCGTCCGCGGATTAGCCTTGTAAGTGAGCGGCCTGCGATGCATCTCAAAGCCGGCAATCCGATTCTTAGCGCTCTTTTCCGGATTAGCCCATATGATGTCGTCTATGAACTCCCACCCCATGCGAGCAAGGCGCGAATGGATATCGAAAGGCACTGGGTAACGCCGGCTAGAGTATTTGCGCCCGGCCCTAGGCACTATCACAGGAGATGTATTCAAGGCGAAGAAACGCCCCTCCTTAGTTACCCGATACACCTCTTCAAACACCGACTCTAGGAAGTCTAGATACTGCTCATAGCTACGGTACTTCGAGTATTCACGCGCATTGTAGTAAGGATGGCCGCATAAATTATCCAGATAGATACTGACCGTAGGGTCGTTGCGAAATACCATTAATCCTCGAATCGCTTGCAATGCGATATCGGGATTCGCGTGGCCTGAATACTTGATCAATATAGAGACAAGATTCGGGTCGCGATTGACGACATTGCCTCACGTTTCTCGATCGTAGATGCATCTGCGCTCTCTAGCACTTCAAGACTCTTCGCCACCGGATAGTCCGCATGACCTAAGACTTGCATCTCTTTAGATACCATCCATTTCTATTAAATGCTCACGTATGCGCCTAGCCATTCCCCATAATTCAACCCTAGAGCCTAGCAATCAGCTCCGCAGCACTTGTCACCGGCAGGTCGCACACATAGTTCTGGCATACGTAAGCCGTCGTATTCCCGTCGACCATCTTCCGTCCCTCGAACAGCGGCATTGAACGTTTGATGGAGTGCGGATGATCATCAGGATCCATAAACGCCAGGACACGATTTGCGCCATACTCGAGGCGTGCCGCGGACAGCATCGCGCGGGTGGTTTCATCGTTTCTTTTGCCGACGATAACGATTTGCTGCGTGGGGTTGGCGTATTGTTGCGCCGCCAGCAGCCAGCCGGCGAAGGCCGATGGCGCGCGTTCCATCAGCTCGCGCACCGACCTCAGTCCCGCGGCGCCGTAGCGGTGCAAATCCTGATCGTCGGTGAACTCGGCACAACGCAACAAAGCCAGCGCGGCTGCGGAACCGCCGCTCGGCTGCGCGTTGTCAAAGATGTCGCGCGGACGCACCACCAGCGAAGATTGGTCGGCTCCAGTGTCGTAAAAGACGGCGCTATCCTCATCCCAGAAGAGCCGGACCATCTCGTGGCACATCCGACGCGCTTCTTCCAGCCATGGCATCTCAAACGTGGCTTCGTAAAGATGCATCAGTGCATCCGCAAGATAAGCGTAATCCTCAAGGTATCCCGGCAAAGCCGCGGCGCGCGTCGAATCGGCTTTACAGGTGCGCATGAGACGTCCGTCATCAATCCTTACCAGTCGGCGGAGCATAAACTTTGCGTTGCTCACTGCGATATCCACCCAGTCATACCGCTCCAGCGCGGCTCCAGCCTCGGCGAACGCCTTCATCGCGAGAGCATTCCAAGAGGTGATGATCTTGTCATCGGTCAAGGGCGGAACTCGTTTCAACCGCTGGGCGTACAGCAGCTGGCGGGCGGTATAGATTTTTTTTCGCAGCTCATCCGTCGAGATGCCAAGATCGGATGCCAAACTATCATCGCCGCGCGAAACGTGCAGAATGTTCATCCCCTCGAAATTACCGTCGCGCGTAACGCCCCAGTATGCGGATGCGACACGTGCCAGTTCGGGAGTCAGAATCTCTTCCAGCTCGCTCTGATGCCAAATGAAATATCGGCCTTCTTCGCCCTCGGAATCAGCATCGGTAGCCGAGTAGAACGCGCCTGAAGATGGATCGCGCATCTCGCGCGCCAGGTAACGAAGAGTATCTTCGCATATCGTGCGATGAAATTCATCGCCGTCTAGCTGCCAGGCATGTAGATATAGAGTCGCCAGCTGAGCGTTGTCGTAGAGCATCTTCTCGAAATGGGGCACCAGCCATACCGAATCGACTGAGTAGCGGTGGAACCCGCCTCCTATCTGGTCGTAAATGCCGCCGCGTGCCATCCGCTTGAGCGTGAGAGATGTGAAGCGGGATGCATCTTCATTGCCCTGCAACGCGGCATGAGACAGCAGAAACTCATAGAGCATCGGCTGCGGAAACTTTGGCTGCAAGCCGAGACCACCGCGCTGCCAATCGAACTCTAGCTTTAAGTGACGATACGCGCTCTGAAATAGCGATGCCGCGATCGGCTCGACGCTCAGGCGCGGTCGCGTCTGCGATTCGATAGCATCGACGACGCGTTTTCCATTCTGCGCGATGTCCGCGCGACGATGATGATAAGCGTCGGATACCGATTGCAGCACTCTGGGAAATGATGGCATACCGCCGCGATCATCGCTGGGAAAGTACGTTCCGCCATAGAAAGGGACACCGTCTGGGGTGAGGAACACCGACATCGGCCATCCGCCACGACCAGTCATCGATTGCACTGCCGACATATAGATCGAATCTACATCCGGACGTTCTTCCCGATCAACCTTGATATTCACGAAGAGGCCATTCATCAGGGCGGCTATCGCTTCATTCTCGAACGACTCCCGCTCCATGACATGGCACCAGTGGCAAGCCGAGTATCCCACGCTCAGAAAGACTGGCTTGTCCTCTTCTCTCGCCAATGAGAACGCGGCATCGCTCCAAGGATGCCAATCCACCGGGTTATCCTGGTGCTGCAATAGATACGGCGACGTCTCGCGGCTCAACCGATTGGTCAATTTCATGCTTCCATTTCAATTTCGAGGCGAAACGCGGTTATCGCCGATAGTCATATTCCCCTCAGTTCAACGGTTTCGACGCGTCTCTCATTGAGGTTCAGACGGCGCAAGAGGTGATTATTCGTGTCGGTGATGTATAACATTCCATCGCAATATGAGATTCCAGCCGGCTCATTGAAAGTAGATTCAAGCGCCGCGCCGTCTGCGCGACCCACCTTGCCGGTGCCGGCGATAGTCGTTACCCGTAGCGTGCTCAGCTCAATTTGCTTGATCTTATGATTGTAAGTGTCGGCGATATAGACGGCATCTGCTGCTGCCACATCTTGAGCATGTTGCAGTCGCGCCTCTTTCCCGATCCCGTCGCGATCTCCGAAATCGAACAGCCCGGTGCCGGTGAGAGTAACTACACGCCCGTCAGTCCCGATTTTCGCTACTCTTATGGCACTCGTCTCAGCATCGGCGAAGAAGAGATTATTGCCTTTAAGCGACAAACCGCAGGGCTGAGCAAGCAACGCTTCATCGCGCAATCCGTCGACTATATTCTCCGCGCCAGCGCCCGCAAATGGAGCAATAGCACCGGCATCTACATCCAGGCTCCAGAGCTGATGCGCGCCAGCCATGGCGATGTATAGAATGCCATCCGCATATGAAAGTGCATAAGGAGAGTTCAAGGGTCGCGTCTTCGCCGCGCCGCCCGCGTGCCGAAAGAGAGATTGCTCACCGGTTCCTGCGATAACGCTGGCACACCGCGTTTCCAGATCGGCGCGCAGTATGACATGCATCCCCGCATCCGCAATGTACAGAGCAGTACCATCTAATGCCATGCCCTGCGGATTATCCAGCAGCGCCGAATCGAAACTCTGATCGGAGATAACGCGATCTGATATTCCGTATTTATCTTTTATTGTTGATGTTGACACCTCATTGGCCAGAGGGCTCTCGCCGTTCCCGATCACATCCTTCACGGTTCCATCAGCGGCGGCGACTACTACTTGATGATGCCCCGAATCTGCGATGTAGAGCTGCGCATCAGAGGCTGCCAAGACTTTGCCCGGGAACGATAGCACGCCCTCAGAATCGTCAGTCGAAGAATTTAAGAATGGCAGTGGCTCTCTACTGAGCGATCCTTCTGCATCGAACTCGGCGATCATGCGATTCAGCAAATTGTCCAATGCGGTAAGCTCGAATTCGCCTTCATGTTTGCCGATGACCGTGCCGTTCGGATCTATAAACACCAAGGTGGGCCAGGCACGCGCGCCGTAGAGATTCCAAACCGCGAAGTCGGCATCATTCACCACCGGATGCCTTATGTCATACCGCCTCACCGCGGCGCGAACATTTTCGGTGGCGCGTTCAGTGTCGAACTTCGCCGAATGAACACCAACCACAGCAAGTGTGTCTTGGTGCTTTTCCTCCAGCTTCCGCAACTGCGGAAGTATATGCATACAGTTGATTCAGCAATAGGTCCAGAAATCGAGAATCACAATACGGCCGTAAAGATCTGATAGCTTGATGGGATGCGAAGCGTTGATCCACTGCAGACCGTCGGGAAACTCAGGCGCGCGGATCCGGCCCGCATAAGATGCCGATGATGGAGATATATTTTCGGAGCGGGTCAATATGTTCACCTCGGTTTACATTCCTTTGCCCCTAAAGGCTGCCACGCGGCCTTCAGGCACTCATTATTATGCCGTTCGAATAACATCTATCCATGCCAACATAAAATCTGATAGAGTGAATTCGAATCAGGTTGACAATTGCATATCCACTCGCTTAAATTGATGTCGGAGAGTGAAAAATGGCAAATGAATCGTGTAGTGTATGCGGAGCGAACATCGGCGCGAACGATGAGAATTGTCCGCGCTGTAACTCAAAGATAGAACTTGCTGAAGCGTCAAGGCCTTTGGGTGGCGTAAGTTCAGCAGGGGCAGATTCTGAAACGCCCGGGTATTCTCGTTTCGAATACGATGCGGATTCCGGTGACGCTGAACCCATCATCACCCAAGTGAAGTGTGTCTACTGCTCGACTGTAAATCCAATCGGCAGTCAGTACTGCGGCGAATGTGGGGAAGAGCTGCCGGTAGAATCCGGCTACCCTTCGCCAGGCAACAACATCAGTCTAATCGGCCCGCCGGCGGGGATATTGCAACGCATCGTGGCCACGATAATCGACGGTATCCTGTTCTTTATCCTATTGTTCCCGTTATCCTTAATATCCGGGCGCGATTTTGATATAACCTCGCCAGAGATCTCACCAGACGGTTTATTGCTTATTCTGCTGAGCATTATCATCGGTACCGCTTACGAAACCTATATGCTGACGCGCTTCGGCACTACAGTCGGCAAATTCGTTGTTGGAATCTACGTAGTAGACCGCAATAGCAAAAGGCTTTCAAACCAGCAGGCTGTGATAAGAGCGCTTGTGAAGTCCCTTCCATCACAGATACCGTTCGTTAACGGAGTCGTATTTATTGTTCAGATCTTCGTCGTCATCCTGCGAGAGGATCGCCGCGGAATACACGACCTGATCGCTGATACCTATCCCATCAGGCACAAACCGCATCAAGGTTGGACACTACAAGACTGAGTGAAGCACCGACCTCCGCGCCCCTATGGCTTCGTCACGGAGCAAATGGGGATCTCAAGATGATGTCAGCGCGCATCTGTATTGAGAGCTATAGTGTTGCCTACGGATATGGGCAGCTTATTTTCCGCATAATGGATATATGGGTGAAGCTCCTAAAAATCAGTCGCGGAAACACGATGACGGGTCGACTTCGCTACCGTCTGACGATCTGCGGCATCTGTTGCTTGATCGGACCGAGGCTTCAAAACCTCTAGAAGAAGACTGGAGCGATGGTACAGAACGCGCTCCAAAGTTAGATTGGGTGGCGCCGGAAGACGACTCAGAGCCTGCATCGGAGGGGCCGGAGTGGCGAGATAGCGATAGTGCGCGCGAAGAGCAGCCACGGCAAATCGCGCATCCTGATCCGCGGTTAAGCTATCGGCTTTGCCAGCGATGTGGCGTCGTATTGAACGATGACGATAAGCACTGCCCTAGCTGTGGCGTCCGAATTTCATCCGGTTCTTCTGCCGCGAAAGATCAACATCCGCCGGCAGTGGCAAGAATCGGGCGGCCGGCTGGATTCTTAAAGCGCGCATTGGCGTTCATAATCGATTATCTTATCGTCCTCGTTGCGCTTAGCTTGCTCTGGCCTCTTGGCACCGGTGAGCCACTCGTAGAATTGGATGATGCCGACCGCTTCTTGAATACCATCGGCGCAGTGATACGTGGAACCCAGCCACAATCTATCGTCACATCTTCGGACGAAGCCGCCGCGGAAGATGCTTTAACCGCGGCTAACCGCTTGCAGCGCGCGTCCTTAGTAACATCAATGATCTTGAGCATATACCAAGCTACTTTGATCGCGATCTGGGGCACGACTGCCGGCAAACGCATCCTCAACATCTACGTAGTCAACCGCGAAGGGCGAGTCATCAGCGGTCCTCGCTCGGCGATTCGCGCCACCGCGGGCTTCATATCTCTGATGGTCTTCTATATTGGATTCCTCTTCGTGCTCATACGCTCAGACCGGCGATCGCTACACGATCTGATCGCAGACTCATATCCTGTGATTGCTGCCGGCGAGGAAAAGCCGGCACGCAATATCTAGTTCCAACTAACCGATGATGAATCTTCAAGTCACCCACAATGGGGTAGAATCTCGCCCTGCTTGATACGACTCGTTTTCACAGTAAGTCAAGACTATCTCGCCTATACAATCTGCAAACTAGTCGGCTATCAGCACAGAGGATAAGATAATCGCATGACAAATAAGTTGAAAGTTCTAATCACCGGAGCCAGCGGCTACATCGCCTCTATAATGCTCCCTGAATTCCGCGAGCGCTACATGCTCACGCTAGTCGATGCGGTTGATACCGATCCTGAAAACAATCCGATTCCGGATATCAAAACGGCGGACTTGATAGACACTGACCGTAGCCGATATCAGCATCTCTTCGCTGACCAAGATGCGGTAGTGCATCTCGCTTACAAACGTTCGAGTGTCGGAGGAGTCTACGGCACCGGGACACCGCAGATCGACCGCTTCAGCACCGAACTGGAAAACGTGCAGATGGCGAATAACGTCTACCGTTGCGCCTACGATGCCGGCGTTAAGCGCATAGTGGTGGCCAGTTCGAACCACGCCGCGGATTGGTACGAGCATGCTCTCATCCACTATCGGCGCAAAGAGATGGTATTTCCAGAAGAGATCCCGCTTTCGGATAATTTCTATGGCTGGGCAAAGGCCGCGTACGAACTCCTCGCTTATCCTTATGCCTGCGGCGCATTCGGACGTAAATTGGAAGTGGTACAAGTCAGAATCGGCAATCCGCGCGAGACTGATGCTGAGGAGTTGTTGCAACATGAAGAGGCTGAGCACGGCGGCAGTGGCAGGTCGGCTTATAAACGCGGGCTGGGCGCGCACTTCAGCCGCCGAGACTTAAGGCAGCTGTTTCGCAAAGCCATCGAGACCCCCGACATAAGTGACGAACATGGCGTGCCATGGCTAGTGGTGTATGGAATCAGTGGCAACACTCGCGCTTTCTGGTCGCTAGAGAGCGCGCGGCGAATGTTAGGATACGAGCCGCAAGATGATTCTGAAATCAAGTTCTCAGCCGATATCGCTACACATCTCACCGGCGAGAGTCATGCCGGAGTCGGCAAATCAGGAGATTAAAGAAGATAACCGAGAATTCGGCACGTAGCATCTAGGCGATTAACCAGACAAGATAGAAGTTAGTGGACAGAACGATTAATATGCGCGCTGACGGGGAACGGCAACCATTGAATGGATCTCTCAACGCCCTTGCGGGAGGCTTGATAGCAAGGGCTTAGAGTTTGCGGATCCTAGTTGCCGATTTTTCTCCCCATCTGCGCTGGAGGCGACTCAAACATTGCCGTGAATGAGTCTGCGATATAGAGCAATTCGCCCGAGTGTCAGTGATCGACTTTCGCGATTCATAGGATGGACTGCAGACCATTAGCCAGTTGCGGCGGCACATCATCTAAGGGCATCTCATAACCGGGCAGGCATGAGTGCGCGCTGATGCTCAGCGTCTCTGGTGCCAGTCAGCCACTCCGGCGCGGCGGATAGATCACCGTCGAATCCCCTATCCGTGAAGTCCGAGCTGATCGATGCGATCTCGGCTTGAATGCTGGTAGGTTCTTTCAAAGCCGTCGAATCCATACTAGGCTCATCAATGTCCGCAACAGCCCCTCGGCAAGCCAAGATAGTGATGCGGAGCATGTCCGTGCTGTTAGGCGACGAATCGAGCGACTGGAAAGACATTGATATGGAAGTGTCTGATCCAATCGCGCGTTCCACCACAGACATAATGCCATCAAGGATTTTGATCGGCAGATCAGACGGACCGGAGACTATAACCACCACGCGATCGGCTTCATGAAGCTTTACCGATGATGTGAGCGGACGCTTAAGAGTCTCCCCTGCCAGCTTCCGGTACTGGCTGATGTTCTCGGTCGTCGAATAGGAGACGAAGGTATCGGATGCCGTTTGCAGAAGGGCAGATATCTCAATCGAGCTGTTCAACGCGGTCCCAGACGCTGTCAGCACAGCCATCAGCACTCGGGCTTGGGCGACCGCGAGATCATCAGCCATATTGCCCGCCGTCGCAGAACGTGAAAGCGCCTTAGCAGCATCGATGACTGCCAGAGCGCCGGCGGAGTCTCTTATGCACTCGAGGGTCGAAGTTGCCGCATTGCGCCGGCGTTCCCCTTCAAACGCAAATGGCAGAGTAACTATCGTCATGAGTGATGCGCCGCGTTCTCGGGCGATCTTCATCACCGGCGGCAACAGCTCACGCGTGGTATTGCCACCCAGTCCCGCCAGCACAAAGACCTTCGTCGCATCGCCGATGGCTACTTTAAGTCGGTATAGATCGCTCTCATCCACTGCATCGCCATAGATATCGGCGAACTGCGCCGCGCGAGTGTTATAGAGGGGGTATCCAAGCGCCACTCGCCGTCCTTGCTGGATGCCGGCCATGTCATCCATAGTTCGATCTACGCAAATGGCTCCGCCGCCTTGTGGCAGGATGCGGGCGAGTTCCGACACGCAATGCGCGCCGGCGCCTCCGACGCCTATAACTACATATCGAGCATCGTCTGGCTTGATATTTACATTGCCTTTCACCAACGGCATCTTGAACTCCATTCTTTCGCGAATCTTTATAAAATCTGAAGTTAAATCGAAACTATGTTCAATCAATCATCATAGCACATTCGTATCATCACACAATAGATTTTCGAACATTTTTCAATAATTTCGTATCTCAATCGTCAATGTCTGAAAACTCAAACGCACCGGATGCGAATGGCATCGGCAATCTACTGAAGAATGCATCGCCTGAAACGCTGAAACTGCGCAACGAATCCACTATCACCCATAATTTGAAACGTGCGGCTTGGCGCTGGCTCTACGCGGTCGCTAATTGCCGAGCCATTGGAATGGAGGTACGGCTGGAAGGGCCTTTGGGACGTATAGTCGATGTGGTGGGCATCGGCCCTGACAACGCCGCGTATATTGTGGAGGTAAAGTCGACGCGTGCCGACATGCGGCGCGACGACCATAACGAGGCTGACCGGCGACGCTTGATGTCTGAATACTCCACATTGCGAGATGCGGAGAGCCTGACCGCGCGCATTTTATCCGACGCTCGTCGATATGCCATAGACACGGTTGAGAATGACTCGGATTGGTGTGAAGACCCTGCCTATCGCCAGGCGTCGCGGGAACATTCCGAGGTGCAGAGACGAGTGAATGCTCATGAGCGCCGCTTAGCGACATTCTCCACAAAGTTCCACGATCCCGCCTTTATGGCCTGCGCCGACTATCACTACTTGATGACGCCTGCAGGTCTGCTGAGCCCTTCCGAGATTCCGTCGCTATGGGGTTTGATCAATGGCGAGTGTGAGACGGTGTTGGAGGCCGTGCCAAAGCAGGTTCGGCGCAACACTTTACATGTGATGCGTGCCATCGCGAAAGCCAACACGCGCGACTTCAAGAAGCTGATGCAGTGCGAGAATGAATGATCATCATGCACCAGGATGATCGGGAATTGCTTGGGTTAAATAGGCGATCCATGAATTTACCATCTGCGCCCAATTGCAATGACCGAATTCACACCCATCCAGCAATGCCGTGAAGAGCTAACGGTTACATCGATCTGCTGAGAGAGTATCCGTGGCGGTCGCTCTATCCCTACTTCCACACCTGATCTAACGTTCGGTATACAGTTCAAGATCTGCATCGAGCAAGTTCGGTTGCTTGATAGAACGCTCGATCCTTGAAGAATCGTACTCTCGTCGGGGAGAACATCCAAAGAGAGCTTCATCGGACACTGGTCAAGACATATATACCGGACAAATTCAGATATATCATTTTGTTAGCGTCGCTATTTTCTTACCCATAGCTGTTCCCCGACCCTATTAGGTTCATCCGATGCAGTATCAGAAGACTCATCACTGGCTGACTTTCCAGCTAGATCTGCATAGGGCGCCGTTCGACTTCTGGACGCTACTGGGGGAAGCACATGCTAAATGCGATTTTCTGGCTAATATTCCGTTACAGCCAGAGACTGCTGATCGGTTGCACACGGTTTATCTCGCAAAGGGCGCACGCGCAACCACGGCTATAGAGGGTAACACTTTGTCGGAAGAAGATGTTGAGATGCTGGTTGGCGGTAATCTCACGCTTCCACCTTCAAAAGAGTATCTGGGCATCGAAGTCAGCAACATTATCGATGCCTGCAATGAAATCCTAGAAGAGATCATGAATGGCATCACGCCGCCATTGAATCTGGAGCGAATAAAAGAGCTGAATGCCAAAGCGCTTCAGGGACTGCGGTCTGATGATTGGATTGTGCCCGGGGAGATACGGAAGATCGATGTAGTAGTTGGGCGTTACAAGCCGCCGGCATCAGCTGAATGTGGGTATCTGCTCCAGAGATTATGCGGATGGCTTCACGAGATAGACTCGCTGTCGAGTAGCCTTGGGCTCGGAGCATCTATCTTGAAGGCCATCGTCGCGCATCTCTATCTAGCCTGGATCCACCCATTCGGAGATGGAAATGGGCGCACTGCTCGGCTCATGGAACATCAGATATTGATATCGCAAGGCCTACCGAGTCCAGCCACGCATTTGCTGAGCAATCACTACAACGAAACTAGAACCGAATATTACCGCTTGTTGGATCAATCAACCCGTAAGCGAAACGGAGCAATCGAGTTTATAAGATACGCCTTGCAAGGATTAGTGGATGGATTGACAGAGCAGATCAATGCAGTCAGCGATCAGATCTGGAACGATGTATGGATCAATTATGTCCACTCCAAATTCCGAGAGCTCACCGGACCCGCAAATGCCAGGCGCCGCTTGCTCGTGTTGGAATTGTCAAGATTCGACGGAGATCCGGCCCAGCGAAAGATTAAAGAGCCCGGCATGCCTGTGGATGACGAAACTAGACGTCATCCCCCATATACCCATCGCGACATCCGCACTCTGACACCAGCCTTATTCGAGGCATACTATGGCAAGACCAGCAAAACCATAACCCGAGATATCAATGCGCTGGTAAAGTCAGGTCTGATCAGGCGGATGCCTGGCGGCGTGATCGCGAACAAAGAGCCTCTTCTGGCGTTCTTGCCGTTAAGCGGCGCCAGTTAGTCGCGCAACGATGCAATTCTATGCCTCACATTAATCGCATCTTCAGCTCCATATCCGCGCCTCCGATATGATCCCGCCGGCGAATGAAAGCATTAGCGAATCGGCTTTATCTGGACTCTTTCCCGCTTGTGCCAGGCTGGCACGCTTATCTTGCATGATCATCTGTCCGCGGCTGGTGAATCCATACTTCACAGATGCCAGTTCCGAGATGAGCTCCTGGTCTTGCGGTATTGATATTTCGCCGTCGTGGAACAACTCGCGCAGATAGTCGTACATCTCCGCTCTTAGATTGGCGTAGCGACGCGAATCTCTGGCACGGCTGGCAGCGTTGATGCCGACAGCGTTTATTTCGCCCTGTTCTCTGATGCGGTCCAGCACTCCCGCGCCAGTGCCTATTTCATCCACATGAATCCGCTCAACGCGATACTGTCTTGCGATGTCGATGGCTCTACCGGCAGTCTGCATCGTGTCGCTATTCGGCAAGACGATTATTGCAATGACTCGGTTGCCGTTGCGGATACATGCCACCGTACGGTCATCTCCGAATCTTGCGACGTCGATTCCCATGACGTTGCTATTGGCGCCTTCTATCAATGTGTTTTCGCGTTGCGCAGCAGCTTCGAGGCGATCGAGGCGTATCAAAGTGTCGGTATCATTGTCGGGAAACTCGCCGAGTATTCGGATTCGATATTCACGGCTGTCTTCGCCCCATTCATCTCTTTTCTCAAGCACCCAGTTACGCGTAACCAGTCCTATCAACCGTCGCTCGTTCTCTGGCTCCGCGAGGTTAGGCGTCTCAAAGGCGGAAATGTGAATAGTGCGCCAATGCTTGCGGTGATTGTGGAAAGCTTGGTAGAAATACCCTGAAAGTCGATTCGGGTTCCCGATCATAAGCAGCTTGGGATTATGTGAAGTCATGGAACCTTCGATGGCAGCAAAAATCGAATCGTCCACTCCGGATGCCTCATCGACGACGAACATGCAGTTCGGTCGATGGAATCCCTGAAACCTTTCGGGGCGATTAGTGGAGAAGCCGAACGCGTTCCGATACTGATCGATGCTGAGCGTAGTGGAAGTGATGCGTCCGCCGATGAGATCGCGATTCTCGAAATGAATGCGGTTGATCTCTCGCCATAGAACCTGTCGCACTTGTCTTTCAGTAGGTGCGGTAGTTATGGCAGTGGCCTCTCGATTCGACATCAGCCACCATATGATCGTCAGCGCGGCGATGAAAGTCTTACCGGAAGCGTTACAGGCTCTGACTGCTATTCGGTCGCAATCTCGAACCGTTTCTAGTATCTCGCGTTGCTTCGCCCAGGGTTCAACATGCAATTCTCGGCGAGCAAAACCTATCGGATCTTGGCACCATATACTTCGCTCTGCATCGCTATGCACTTTATCACTATGATCGAAGGCCTCCGCATCCATCTACCATCCCCTGCATCATCGCCATCCGGAAACTCGCTATCACGAGCTATAAATAATTGTATATTTATTCCAATTACATACAGAAGCCCGTGAATGCTCCGGGCAGAATTTACCGTAGCTACGACGGTGTCCAGAGCCCCCCTCCAGAAGTCTGAGACGGATTAGGCGATTCCGGGCTCGGCGAATGGCTATGGGCCTGGGCTTGTGCCGCAAGCTCTCGTTGCGCTTCTTCCATCTTGGCTTGCAACCATCTCTCCAGACGGTCCAGTTCCGGGGGCGACACGATGAAGCGCTCTATGCCTTCCGGTATAGGCATAGTGGCAGACACTACAAACACCAACGCCGACTCACCTTCGGCAATAGCTTCTTCAAGCCGATTTGCGACGTGTGTCATGCGCGCTTCAGATGCCTCTCGATGTCCGTTCTCAATGATGCTGCGAACCTTCTGACTAGAGATTCTTTGGCTGGCGCATTGCGTCCAATCGATCACTTCATGCAACAGTTCGGTGTCTTCGAGGTCTTCAAACTTCGCTCCACTCGCGACCATGCTGCGCGCGAGCTGATGAGCGCCTGGATTCATCTGTCTCAGCATGAGCATGGCATCATCTCCGCGCCCGAGCACAGTTTCGGCGAATATCCTTCGGATAGGGCCGAATGACATCTCTTGCCGTTGCATCTGATTGGAGACTGCGTTCCAGTAATCTGTGAGCAACTGTTCAAAGCCCTCTAGCTGTGGGATCGGCTGGACGAGGCGCACCATGTGAGCTCGGCGGCGTGTAGAAACGCTTCCGGAAGGGTTGTTGAATAGGTTCTGCGAGTCGCTCATCTATCAGTTCCAAAAATCATGACTGGCTAAACGGAGAAAAGGAAGTTCACAATGTCTCCATCTGCGAATCGATACTCTCTGCCTTCTTGTCGCAACAGACCGCGCTTTCGGGCTTCTGCCATGCTCTCGCACTCCATATAATCGTTAAACGCAACGACTTCGGCACGGATGAACCCTCGCTCCATATCAGAGTGTACAATTCCCGCCGCTTCCGGCGCAGTGCAACCGGCGGGGAAATGCCATGCTCTAACCTCGCGGTCCGATGCCGTGTAGAAGGTTTGCGTCTTTAGGCTTGCTAGACAGGCATCCATGAGGGTTTCACTGGCATTGAAGCGCAACTCCATCTCGTCACGCAACTCCTCAGCTTCAGCATCATTTAGCGCGCGTAGCTCTTCTTCCAGCCGAGCGCAGAACGGTACAACCCTAAAGGATCTATCCTCAAATTCAACATTGAGTTCTCGGGCAGCGTCCGACGCCATCGTTTCGGGATCTGCATCCGCATCGCTTTCATCAATGTTCAATGCAACCATAAGTGGCAGAGCGCTAAGCATGAATGAAGTAGCGACGACGCGGCGCGCGCTGTCTTCCAGCTGCGCTGATCTAACGGGAATGCCATCTTCAAGCCGTTTCTGCGTCTCTTCAAGCGCCTTGATATTCTGAATGGCCACCACGCGTTCTGCCGATTTCATCGCCTTCATGCGATCTTGGATGCGGCTGATACGGCGATCAAGGAGTTCGATATCAGCGAACAGGATGTCAAACAAGATAGCTTGGGCGTCGCGGCGCCAGTCGACCGATCCTTCAGAATGAGGCACTGCAGGATCGCCAAAAGAACGCACTACCGCGACGATAGCTTTGGCGCGCTGCAAGGAAGTGATCGTCTCGCCCTTGAACATATCACCAGAGACGTAGTCGGTGGGCATGTCCCAGAACGGCATCTCGGCACGCACTTTGCGGCGGCTTTTGAAGCTTCGCTCCAAGCTTTCCAGCCGATGGTCTGGTTTGGCGCCCACTCCCATGTTCATCGATTTCATCTCACCATAGCTACCCTTTGGCGCGGAGGTACGAGTGAGCGCGTTGAACAGGGTGGTCTTTCCAGAAGATGCCAATCCCACTATAGCGGTAGTCATTGCGCGTTGCAGATACGTCTCAGATATGGGTCAAACCGATATTATAAACGCGGTATCTAGTTCGCTGATACAGTCCCTCGTCGCGTATGGGCGCCTTCTACGCTGCTATTGGCAAGCAGAGCTTTCTCAACTGATGCGATTGTCTTCTATGTAGTCCCAGTTGAAATCGAATCCTAACCCCGGTCCTTGCGGCAGGATGACATTGCCGTGATCATCCAGAGGGTCGCATGATGAATTCAAGTACGGCGGTGGCGCGTCGTAGTCAAACTCTGGCCTTAGCAATCCGCGCTCATAGAAGAGACACGTCTCATCAGTGGTGGCGCCGAGAATAGCAGAGTTCGCGAACCATCCCCCATGCATCTCGCACGGGATACCGAAGGCCTCATATACATCGACGGCCTTTTTGCAGGCCGTGATGCCGCCGAAGTTCACATCGATTCTGCCGATGTCGGATGCGCCTTGCATAATCCACTCGGCACGCGAATAATGCATCCCATCGGCAAGTTCAGGCGCGCATACCGCGATGTCGAGAGCTTCACACAGGCGGCGATACGGCTCGACACGCATTTCATGCATCGGATGCTCCAGAAAATAGTATCCCAATCGTTCAAGCTCCC
Source organism: Dehalococcoidia bacterium (assembly GCA_963422715.1). Classification (GTDB taxonomy): domain Bacteria; phylum Chloroflexota; class Dehalococcoidia; order Lucifugimonadales; family Lucifugimonadaceae; genus Bin127. Next base: position 392,827 of record OY730475.1, read on the forward strand.
GGCCCACATAGATAGACTCATCCAGCGTATATATGCCCCAGGGGTCAAGCATCAGCGTCATCTCATCACCCACCGCGGCGCGCACTGCTTCGCACACTTCGATGTCGTGCTTGGGATAGGCTGGGCGTCTCGACGCCGGACGATTATTGACCGGGTCCCAATAAATATAGGCGTGCACTTTGAACGCGGTGTATCCACGGGCTTTGCATTCGCGCGCAAAGGCGGCCGCGCGCAAAGGCGGCGTACTGTTCTGGAGTTCCAATGTTGGGGAACGTGCTGGCATAAGCACGCACTCGGTCGCGCGCTTTGCCCAGCAATTGAGCCACACTCATGCCCGCGTAGTGCCCGGCCAGGTCCCAGAGGGCGGCATCTATGTTGCCGATAAGCGATTCGTGGAACGCGCGATGGTCGCGCATCAAGTTCCACAGCAGCTCGCGGTCCAACGGATCGGCTCCGACTAGCAGACCCTTAACCATGCCCTCCACTTCCTGGCTGGTAGCACTTCTGAAATACGCGCCTAGACCTCCGGTGTTGTATCCACACACTCCTTCATCAGTGATTACCTTGGTGATCGATTGATGAGTGGGTTGCGGATGATCTAGCCATTCTCCATATCCCCACTTGGTTCCGATGTTGTTATCAACAGTTCGGAACGATATGACTTCGATATCGGTGATCTTCATGACAGCTCTCTCGGTGATGGTTGTAGCACGGCACGGTCAATTGTGCCGTAGATTTTACTGATGATGCTGAGCAAGCGAGTCTCGATATGGTGGCTCCTAGATCGAGATAACCGATGGAGCCGGCGCGGAGCGCCTCGCGGTCTTGTGGATAGAGTGCGGCGGAATTGGGGTTTAAGATAGAGTATTCAGCAGTTTGGGTTCCCATCCTGATGTTTTTCAGCTCGTGAGGTCATTTTGAATAAAGATTCTTTGTCGGTTGCGGATGATGCGAGTGCCGACGCTACGTTCGTACGAGATTTCACCGCCCGAGTAGCTGCCAGCGTGCATCGTGTATTCGTCGGTAAAGACGATGCGATAGAACTGGCGCTGATCGCTCTTCTGGGACGCGGACATGTGCTGATTGAAGATGTGCCGGGAACGGGCAAGACCACCCTCGCAAAATCGCTCGCGAGTTCTCTAGGATTGGAGTTCGGGCGGATCCAGTTCACTCCTGATCTGGTGCCATCAGATGTTTTAGGCGTGAACATATACAACGCCGGCTCCGGCGCTTTTGAGTTCAAACCCGGACCTATATTCACTCGGATCATGCTTGCCGATGAAATCAATCGCGCTACGCCACGCACACAATCAGCTCTCTTAGAGGCAATGCAAGAAGAGCAGGTGTCGATTGACGGCGTAACGCACAAGCTGAAGTCGCCGTTCTTTGTGATGGCGACTCTGAATCCGATTGAGATGGAGGCTACATTTCCGTTGCCAGAGGCACAATTGGATCGTTTTCTGCTGCGTCTTTCAATAGGGTATCCAAGCGATGACGAAGAGTCGGACATGTTGCAGCGTTTCGAGGATGGCAGAGAAACAGCGACAACCGATGCCTGCGCCAGCGCGGATGATGTGGAACGCGCGCGCAAGGTCGTAAGTATGGTCCGCATTGAGCCGCACGTGCGAGAATACTTGCTGGCGGTGGTGCGATCAACTCGTAACAATGCCCAGATTCGCCTTGGCGCCAGCCCTAGAGCTTCGCTGGCGCTACAGCAGGCGGTGCAGGCTAAATCCGCGATTTCAGGCCGAGACTATGCCATGCCTGATGATGTGAAGGCGATGGCGCCGACAGTCCTTGCGCACCGCGTGATACTAGAGCCGAGCATACAGCTGCGACGCCGCGACGCCGCGCAGATCATAAGGGAACTAGTGGAAACTATTCCGATTCCTATCGAGCGGTGAAAGTGGCATCGGTTCGCAATCTCAATAGTGATTGAACGCCAGTGATTGAACGCCAGTGATTGAACGCCGAATAAGCAGGTCGACCTAGAGATGCTGGGCAATCAAGTGATAAAAACCCTAGGCACGAAACGCACGCGTGATCTTCGGGCGCCGGATGTTATCGGCGAACTATTCATGCTGTTGATGCTGATCGTGATCGCAGTGGGCGCCGGCACCGGATCCGCATTGACCGTGGCGCTGGGGGCTACTGCATTTATTATCTCCGGCGGCGGATTGCTTTGGTCTCGGCTAGCGCTGGAAGAAGTGCGATACGACACCGCTATATCGGATACTCACGTCTTCACCGACGATGAGATCGAGGTGGTGATGACGGTGGAGAATCGCAAGCCATTGCCGGTATCCTGGCTGCAGTTGATCGAGTTCGTGCCGAGCGGCTTAGAGGCTTCAGATCCAGACCGCGTGACTAGGCGCGCGTACTCGGGAGGCAATGAGATAGTAGAGACTACCAGCCTCGCAGCCTACGAGCGAGTACGATTTCGGCATCGGATGACCGCGACGCATCGCGGCCACTATGTGCTGGGTCCGACAGAACTGAGGAGCGGCGACTTATTCGGATTGTTCGGCGCCGTTCGCCGCGAGGCACGGAAATCGCAGGGCGTGACAGTGTATCCGCGCATTGTTCATCTTGATGGCTTCTACACGCCGGCCGCGCGTCCGATGGGCGATCTGCTGAGCCGTGATACTCTGATAGACGATCCATCACGCCCGAAGAGCGTGCGCGAGTATCGCCCTGGCGACCCGCTCAAACGCATCGATTGGAAGCTGAGCGCAAAGCAAGGCGCGCTGACGGTGCGGACCTTTGACCAGAGCGTCAGCAACGATGTCCTAATCATGCTGGAATCGTCGACTGTAGCCACCGCTTGGCACGGCTACAAGTATGACGTGTTAGAAGCCGCTGTTTCATGTGCGGCTTCAATCGCGGTGAGATACGATACGCTGGGCTATCGGATAGGTTTTATCGGCAATGGCGTGCGCCCTAATCAAGGCGTGATGTCTGTGATTACTCCCGGCGAAGGCGCTCATCATATACGACTGGTGCTGGAGGCCCTTGCATTCGTGCATCCGCTATCTTTTCGGCCGCTGGAGAAGCTGATGCTGGAAAATGGTTTCCAGGTTTTGACGCGAGGCGCATCGATAGTCCTAGTGGCGGGGCTGTTGCGTGAGGGCATCGTCAACTACTTGCAGGAGGCATCCCGGCGCGGCCACGAAATTACCATCATTTGGGTCGGACGCGAAGATCCACCTCGAATTTCCGCTCTAAAAGTGCTGGACATGCGGAATCGGTTTGAGACCAACTCAGAAGATGGGGAATTCTTCGAGGCATCAATAGAATCGTCGCATCAGCAACGTCTCAGATCTAGATTGCCGGACGGAGGATGAACGATGCCTGATTGGCGCAACCAGGTGATATTCCTCGCCATCGGCATCGCCGAAAGTGTCATTTTGGTCGCGACGCTGGGGGTTATAGGGCTGTCGATCGGGCTTGGTGGCTCCCCTATGCCATGGTCTACATTGCTGTTGCTCTACATCGTCGGATTAGGCGCATCCTGGGTCGCTGGCGGTCTCAAAGGCGGAATCATGAAGATCGCGCTGTGGTACGGCACCATCGGTCTCAGTGCGATCTATCTCTCAGTTGCCACGACGCGGATCAAAGAGGGATTCAGCTTCGATCTTTACTGGATCTACCATCTCTTCAACCGGGATTTAGACACGGAGGAGATTGTGGCGGTGTTTATCTCCGTCATCGCCGCAGTAGTGGTTTGGCGAAGAACCAGCCGCATCATGCGCGATGACCGCGACGCGCCCGACCATCTGAAGCGCGTTTTCAAATTCGGGCTGGCGGTGCTTGCCGTGGCTCTAATAGTGGATGAGTTCGCGGATAATCAAACCGGCATCGCATTGCTTCTACTGCCTTACTTCGTGGCGACCCTGGCCGGAATGGCGGTCGCGCGCCTTCCAACTGATTCTCCGATAGGCGGACGCTGGTCCCGCATCATCATCGTTTCGCTCAGCATCTTCATCGGGATCGGCATGGTCGCCGGATACGCCGGAGGGAGGTTCGGCGGCACTGGCTTAAGCACACTCTTCGCACTATGGGGATGGATCGTAGATGCCGTACTGTGGGTGTTGCGATGGCCCCTGATGGCAGTCGGCTGGATAATCGGCTGGATCGTGCAGTGGCTACAATCTTTCTTCAACGCTCAGCCGTCCGCGCCAGAGGAGCAACAGGGACCAGGAGAGCGTCCGGAATTCGTGGAGCGAGAGGCGTTGCAAACTGCCGATTCAGCCTGGGTAGAAGCAGTTCTGGAGTTCTTGCAGTGGCCGCTCACCTTTTTGCTGCTCTTGGCACTGCTATTGATTCTGACCCTGGCCTATAAGCGGATCATGCAGCGTATCAGCGCTAATGAAGACGCAGAGCGCGAATCTATTCGGGACGAAGTAGATGAACTCTCTTATTGGGATTTGCTGAAGGGATTGCTGCCTAGTTGGATGAATCGGCGTGGCAACGGACTAAGACTATGGCGATATCCAGACGATGCTGGCATACGAGAGGTTTTTATGCTCTACTTCGAGACTATAGAGCAGTCTATCAAGCAGGGCATGGCATTCAATCCCTATATAACGCCGAACGAGCGTCGGGATGAGATGGCGTTAGTATTGCACGGCGCGCCAGTTGCCGAGATCACCGCGCGGTTCAACGCCGCATGTTACGGGAACGTCCCATCGCATAAGAATGAAATTGAACTGCTCCGGACTGAGCTGCTAGGCGCGGTGAAAGCGCTGGAGGAGCAGGAGCCTAAAGGTAAAGGGTTGGATCCTCGCACCGCAGGCGATCAAGCATGAAGCGCACAGATTAACACTCTTCAGGCAGGCGAATCACGCGTAGCAAGTTAGTGCTGCCAGAGTGGCCTATAGGCAGACCGGCCACTACCACAATGCTATCGCCATCATTGGCGTATCCCAATCGTTGCGTGATTTCAGACGCATAGCGGAACATCTCATCCAGATCTTGCATCCGCGGCACCGGCAATGGAGTGATGCCCCAGCGAGTAGAGAGTCTAGCTGCAGTTCTGGGTGTTGGAGAAAGCGCAAGAACCGGAGTACGAGGTCGGAAAGATGCCACGCGGTCCGCAGTAGCCCCGCTCTCGGTGAAGGTAACAATAGCACCCGACTGCAACAAATCGGCAGTATTCACGGCATGATAAGCGATTATCGAGTCGATCCGTGCATTCCGTCGTTGCCGATTGATCACACGCAGGCGTCGATCACGCAACCGTTGCTCTTCAAGGAACCGCTCCGCCTGTTTAGATACCCGGGACATGAAGCGCACAGCCGCTATCGGGTAGTTTCCGATGGATGTCTCTGCTGATAGCATCACCGCATCGGTGCCGTCGCGCACCGCGTTATACACATCAGTTGATTCAGCCCTAGTAGGATAGGGGTTGTCGCGCATCGACTCCAGCATCTGGGTAGCGGTGATCACCGGCTTGCCCACTTCATTAGCCATTCGGATCATCCGCTTCTGCACGGTGGGCACCAGGTGCAAAGGCATCTCAACACCCAAATCGCCGCGCGCCACCATTATGGCATCCGTCTCACGCAAAATCTCGGATAGATTAGAGACTGCCTCGCGGATCTCGATCTTCGATATCAGCAACGGATCCCGTCCCGCATTGGACAGCCGTTTCCTTACTGCTCTCAAATCGTCAGCATTGCGAATGTACGAAAGCCCGATAAAGTTGACATCCGCTTCAATCGCGAACTGAAGAGCAGCTTCAGTCTCTTTAGTGAAATAACCGAGGGACGAGGTATTTCCAGGCACCGTTACGGCCTTGTAGTTCTGCACTGTCCCGCCTCTTACCACTGTGCATTGCACCTCTATTCCCGATACAGCTTCTACTCGCAGCTCCACCGCGCCCTCATCGATCAGAATCTTCGATCCTGCCTTCACATCTTGGTGAATCCCAAAGGGCCACACCATCGCCCGCTCAGCATCAGTTTCCGCCTGATCGGAGGTCAATGTGAATTGTGTTCGAGGATACAAGCGAACGCCTCTGGAACCGTTTTCTGCAGATGACGCCGATTCGGCGACAACACCGACTCGATACTTGGGGCCGGGCAGATCGGCTAAGATGCCGATAGGCACCCCAGTCTCTGCTGAAGCATCCCGAATAGCATTCACATACCCCCAATGATGCTTAACATCTCCGTGTGATAGATTCAGGCGTGCTACAGACATACCCGCGCGTATCAAATCTTCAATGCGGGTTCTTTCTCCAGTCGCGGGCCCGATAGTGCACACTATTCTTGTGCGAGCGCGATTCTTGATAAATGGCGGTAGCGTCTGATTCAACCAGAATATCCTCTACATGAACTTCTCTATGAACTAGCCTACTACGCTAAATTAAGAGCAATTTAATCTATAACAATATTCTCCTCCATGGCGCGCAGTATGAAGTTAGCATCGGTAACAGATTGTTCCGAGTTGCCAAGAACCGTGTATTTTGATAGCATCAAGTTAGCCCTATATCAAAAGAGTGTAACCATTTTCAAGCCCCGAGGAGGCCCGATTTGAGCATCTCTCCAGCCCAAAGGACCGACTTGAGTGCTTTTCAAGCTTTGCTGGGACTACAAAGCATGGACCAAGATTTGCTTGAAAGGCGAAAGGAATATGCTCAAATCTCAAGAGAACTGCTTGAAAGGGCCAGCCATCTCAAACAAATGCGCAAAGACTGTGAACAAGCGCGCAAGAAACAGGTCGCGGCTGAAGTAGCTCTGAAAAAGCTTGAACTTGAAAGGGCCTCTCAAAATCAGGCGATTGCAGAAGAACGGGATGAACTGTATAGCGGTTCACAAGTAACCTCCGCACGCGATGTCATGCGAATCGAGGAACGCATTCAAGAGCGGGAAAACAGGGTCGCACGCATCGACGAACGGATCGAGCCGATAAAAGAACAAGCCAATACCGAACGCGAGAAATATCAGAACCTTTCAGCGCAACTCGCCGAGATGGAAACCGATTGGCAAGATCAGAAAAATATAGGTGTCGAAGAGCAGACTCGCATGTCAGAAGATTACAGCTTGGCTCTGGAACTGCGCAACGAAGCCGCCAAGAACATCCCCTCAGAACAGCTCTCTGAATATAATCGACTCTTCAAAATCAACCGCGGCAAAGCCGTCGCGAAAGTGTACCGCGAAATCTGTAGCGGGTGCTCTGAAAGACTATCCGTCGGAGAATTGAGTAAGTTGAAGCAGTCTCAAGACCCCGTCCTCTGCCACTGCGGCAAGTATCTGATCACATTGGAAACAGGATGAAAAACCGTGCGGGCAATTGGTTATTTGGCACCATGCCAACTCTCCGATTCAGAGACGGAAGATAATATAGACCGTCCCTTTAGTTGGACTTATACTGCTAGATCGTCTGCGGTTTCATGGGGCGATACGCAAAGACTGTCCAGAGCCTACTTCGAGTTGCCATCTGATCCAGTCGAACAGATAGTCAATTATTGCCAAGAATTCGGACATCATCTAGTAGCCATATTCGGCGTGGATGGCGGCACCGACCACTTATACGCAACCTGGGGTAATAACAACAAAGAGAGAACACTCGCTTGCGATCCTTCCGCTGATCAATTCACCAAGCTGTTACAGGCATTAGGCGGTGAAAATGGGCAACCAGCTCTAGTTGTCGTTCCTGATGCATCACATCTAGCAGACGACCTGGAGACTCTCGTCAGACGACTGCTCAGCATCAGAACAACCGGCTCTGAAACCATCTGTACCGACCCGGAGCTTCCCGATCCTTTGCAGAATGGCGAAGGGATATTGGGAATGCGCGGCGACAGTTATGTTGCTCAGAATCGGATACGCGCTCGCGTCATCGAGAAAGCATCGCAAGGAAAAGTGTTGGGAAGGACTCCATACGGATATCGATGCAATGCAGAAGGCTCGCTAGAACCTATTCCCAGTGAAGCCAAGGTGGTTCAGCAGATTTTCAGGTGGTATGCAGGAGATGTGAATGCCGATAGCGAGCGACATGAAGACAATCCCCCAAAAATTGCACACGTAGGAATGAGACTCATCGCACAGCGTCTAATAGATGCCGGAATCCCCACTCGCACTGGCAAGGATTGGTCGCCATCCTCCATATCCATCATACTCAGAAACAGAGTCTACCTCGGTACTTACTCGCGGTATGGATTCCTAATCGCAGGTAGCCATCAGCCCATCATCAGTCTCTCTCTTTTCAGGCGTGCTCAAAAAGCCCTCGCTCATAAACACAAAAAACAAGAACAAAGCACTGCCGGACCTCCATTTTTCCTGGGCGGACTCCTGAAATGCCATACTTGTAGGCACAGCATCCCCGGCATGACACGCCGACGAAAATGGAAGCGCAACGACGGATCTATCGCCTCAAAGGTCTATAGGTACTACGAGTACTACGAGTGTCCGAATCGTCGTAAAAGCATTCACGCTGCGAGTGAACAGATTAAGTGTCCGGTATGGCATGCGAAGGAACTCGATAGTCGAGTTAGAAGCCAGATCGCCGATTGGTCTGATTCGATCATAAGCAACATCAAGCCACGCACATTGGAGCTATCCTCTGAACAGCAACTTGCAGACGCTGAGAAAACATTTCTGCACGAGGCGTCCATTGTATCCACCGGCCGAGGCGATCTCGAGAACCTGGGTCCCTTCTTAGATGAAATCGACCGAATCAGAACCCGCATCGAACAAGCAGCGCTTCAACGTTCTAGCCATCCTTCGACCTACGCCAAATCAGGGAAGTCGATACCGCAAAAAGTAACTTCACTCGTCTCCGATGCGTTACACAGTACCGACCCGCTACAGGCGCATCAATCACTGGCTTCTATCGTTGAGGAAGTACTCGTCTACGATAGCGACGTCACTGTGGTGCCATATGGGGAAAGAAAGAATGCCGCCTAAAGATAGGTTGAGTGTTGTGCTGACGGGATCAACAATGGAACAGAAAATATAGGATTTTGGAGCTGGATGACCGCGATCTAGGTATGGGATGTTAATCTGAATTACATGCGAGGCGGACGTGCGGCCGCTGTCGCGACATCCAGTTGCGACAGAGGAAAGTCCGAACACCAACGGGCCAGAGCGCCTGCTAACGGCAGGGCGGGGCGACCCGACGGAAAGTGCAACAGAAAATATACCGCCCGCGTTTCAGCGTCCTTCACGGTCGCCGAAGCCTCGGGTAAGGGTGAACCGGTGCGGTAAGAGCGCACCGCGGCGGCGGCAACGTCGCCGGCAATGCAAACCCCGCTCGGTGCAAGGTCAAATAAGGGAGCGCGAAGGCCAGTGCCCGTGCCGACTCCCGGGTAGACTGCTAGAGGCCACGAGCGATTGTGGTCCCAGATGGATGGCCGCACAAGGCAGATGCGGAGGGATGAAGACCGAGCGTCGTAAACCTCGCAGAAGCCTGGACAGGATTCGGCTTACAGTCCGTCTCGCCTAAACGAAGTTACAGTCGCAACGGAGATTCTAGCCAGCGGCATCAATCAAGCCTTGCTACTGTTGCCGATTCAGTTCTTCTGCATCCATTCAACGTCCCGCTTCTGCCTATTCTTGTCGTTCAACAGCACGATGTACTTGCGACCGTCGAAACTTTTTCTGTAATATGCGCGTTCCCGTTTCGCGGGCCTCGTCTCCAGCCATTCCGTGTTGCGTATCCTTTCGCCCCGCGCCTCGCCGTCATTTACAAGTTTCAGTTCGGCGACAATCTTCTCGCGATACTTCGAGCTCATGAGATGGTCGTAACTGTCCTTGGCGAAATCTATCTCCGGCAGAAAATCTCGGCAAAGATCATGCGCCTCGGCTGAAGCCTTTTCGGTCTCTCTAACTCGCTTTCGCAATTTACGGCTGGTCCGCGCCGATTCCTTCAGTGCAGTTTCTAGTCGATTCAATTTGTTCTCATTCTCCGTCGCCAATTCCTCCCACGCGCTATTGTCGCCGGTCAGAGTTTGTGTGGCGTTCTCAAGCTGCTCCATGCGCTTTTCGGCATCGCGCAGGTCAGAACGCAATCCAGATACAAGATGCCTTCCCCTATTGGCTATACTTACAATGACGTTCTCGGCATGCTTGCGCCTGGCCCTCTCATCCTCATTCAGATCCTCAAATTCACGTGCCAGGACGGACTTCTCATACATCGCTCGGGAGGCGATTATCAATTCATGGCTGAGCTGCTTAGCTTCAGAAATAGAGGCGTCCAACTGAGATTGCAGATCGCCAATCAGACTGTCCCGATCCACGATGCCTCTCCGGAGGCGCGCCTCAACCTCCCTCCGGCTGGCAACCATTTGCCGTAGACGGCGTATCTCCATCCAAGGCAAGAGCATGGTGCGGAGTCTGGTGAGTAACTTAGCGCCTATGATCGGGTTACTATGCGATAACACCCGTATGCGCTGCGGAATCAGGACTCTCATCCAAGGATGAAAACCAGATCCATCCGGATGACGGCCAGTCACAGAAGTTTTGGCGCTCAATCCACCACTTCCAGATGCTTTATCCTCGGCGCATGCACCTCCAAAGATGCCTTCATGAACTGGTACACTGCATCCGTCATCGGGACGCACTCCGGACACTCTTCATTGCTGCCCGCCACATACTTCACCTTCATCGTATCGCTAGTCAGCTCCAAAAGCTCTAGCGAACCGCCCTCACTGCCAACCATCACACCAATATTATCCATCACCGTATTGATCGCGGGGTCTGCTGTCTTCATAACTCTTACTGCCTCTCATCAAGATTTAGTCCAAGTCTGGATAATAGTCAAAGTAAACGAATACTTCAACCGTCAGTCCGTAAGTTCACGCATGATATCTCCTGCTGTATCTCCGCAGCTATCTCCGCCCGTTTGCGCCCCAGCCACGATTGAGAGCCTCGATCATGCGCGCCTCGGCAACATTCGCCAACAGTTGCGGCACTCGGTGGGAACGCCCTATCTCATTAGCCAGTATGTTGTGAAGGCCGGCCTTAATATAGTTGCAGATGCTGCTATGCTCGATCACTGGCAACACTGCCCAAGATTCCGGTCGCCGTTGCCTAATCTACACCGGCTCAAATATCCGTGGAAGAACTTGAGCATCTGATCCGGAATGCCGAGCATCTCCGAAATCACTGGCCTCACTCGTGAAGCGTGCTGACGGTTTACACTTTCCAACGGATGACTCGTTACTCAATAATTGCGTAACATTTAAGATTTTTGCTTAACCTAGGGATATTCACCAGAACGCGACCTCGGTTTCAATGACATCATATACGCCCATACGACGATCGGTTATGGCGCTACAGGGATACCAGCGTTGCTGAACAATCTGAAATCATTCCTTTCACGGCCAAGACGCGATGCCGTGCGCCTGACCGCATCTCCACGCAAACCCGGCTATCCCCCAAAACATCCGAAACCCGCTCACGAATCTCCGGAGATCAGCGCAAAGCATCTATCTGATCGCGAACGAAACCCGGCGGTATCGGTCTCTGATCTCTACATGATCTTCTCAGACCGAAACGGCGAAGCCTTAAAGATGGCGATGGACGGTGTAGATAAGGATGAAATTCACGAGAGAACCGAATCCATCGTCGCATTATCAGGCATCTCTCTCGAGGTCATGAGCGGAGAACTATTCGTCGTCATGGGCTCTTCAGGCAGCGGAAAATCAACTCTTATCCGTTGCATCAACAGATTGATAGATCCGTCTGCAGGCAGCATCAAAGTCCATGGCTTGGAGATGACCGAGTTGGACGCTAAGAGATTACGCGCGGCTCGCCGAGCGGTTATCTCTATGGTGTTCCAAGAGTACGGATTAATGCCCCATCGGACGGTGCTGCGAAATGTGGCCTGGGGGTTGAAACTGAGCGGGGTTTCCAATGATGAGTGTTTGGACCGTGCCCGATCTGCCATCCGCACAGTCGGGCTAGAGCGTTGGGAAAATATGCTCCCAAACCAGCTCAGCGGAGGCATGAAGCAACGCGTCGGACTAGCGCGCGCGCTGGCCGTCAACACTCCGGTGCTACTGCTAGACGAGCCCTTCAGCGCCGTCGATCCGGCGTTGAGAAGGGATTTGGAAGATAACCTGCTGGAGATTCACGACACCATCGGAAAAACGATGATTTTCATCACCCATGACATTCATGAAGCGATTCGAATCGGCGATCGAATCGCGATCATGCGAGAGGGAAGCATCGTCCAAATCGACACGCCGGATCAATTGATCCTACATCCCTCAGACGATTACGTCAGCCAGTTCACCCGCGACGCCAGTCTACTTGAAAGCAAAACCGCCGATTCCATTATGACTGAGCCTGTCCATGTCGTGTTCCGGGATCGTATGGTATCCGAAATCGAAAGCATGATGATTGAAAAAGAGATGGGCTATGTGCTGGTAGTGGACGGCGAATATCAATACCTGGGAGCACTCACCCTGCAGTGCATAGAAAGGGCGTTGAACGACAATGACGCGCCGGCTGGCGACTTACAGATGGTGGACCATGAAGGCATTCAAGGCAGTGCGAATCTGCAAGAAGTCGCGCGCTACGCTCTGAGTGCCGAGCACTGTGTACCCGTGATTGACGAAGCCGGCACGCTGAAAGGCGAGATACAGCTTAGCGCTCTCTCCGGCTTGATCTCCGACCACTATTTGCACAGTCCCACATCAGAAACCGAAGTCGATCCGTAGCCCAGACCGCGCTGATTTCACTTAGGATGCATCAGACCATGAAAGCACAAGACATTTCACAGCAAAGAACTTTAAGCCCCAAAGAAGCCGACACGTCCGCGAAAATACCTGTCTATCGCGCCAAGTCGAAACGTTACACCCTGTCAGCTTGGGGCATGTGGCTAGCAATCCCGATCATCTTGGGCATATTGCTCTCAATTGCAGATTGGGATAATCTCCTCAACTACCCATACGCACAAACTACCTATGACTTTGGCGATAAGATCGGCGGAGCAGTCACAAATTTCATCAATAATGTCGCTGACCGGTACCGCGCGGTTCTGGAATGGCCGGCTCTTATCATCGCCGCTTCGCTGGAGAACGTAGATCGGTTCTTACTGACCATCCCCTGGCCGGCTCAGGTGTTGCTCGTGACGATTATCGCGTGGCGGCTCGCCGGCATTCCGACCGCGCTCTTCGCCTTCTCCGCGCTGATGCTCATGATCGTGATCGGTCTCTGGGACGATACTATCCTAACGATGGCTCTAATTTTCGTGTCGGTGACTGCCGCGGTGATAATCGCTGTCCCGCTCGGGATCGTAACCGCCGAGAGCAAGCGAAGCGAAGCGATCGTACGTCCGATTCTAGACACTATGCAGACGTTGCCGAGCATGGTGTATCTAGTCCCTGCACTGGCTTTTTTCAGCATCGGTAACACCGCGGGCGTGGTAGCCACGACCGTATTCGCCATTCCTCCCGCCGCCAAGCTCACCGACATTGGTATCCGACAAGCTCCCGGAGCCACCATCGAAGCCGCCGAAGCGTTCGGAGCAACGCCCATACAGCTACTCATGGAAGTGAAGATACCATTGGCATTGCCCTTTATCTTTGCCGGGATCAGCCAGGCAACTATGGCGGCCCTGGGAATCGTCGTCGTCGCCGCGCTCGTAGGCACTAGAGGCCTGGGCGATATCGTTGAGACGGCGCTCGGCAGAATCGAAACCGGACCGGCCCTGCTGGCAGGCATGGGAATCGTATTCATTGCGATCATTATCGATCGCATCGCCGAAGCATTTGCTAAGCGCACCTACGCATCTCTCGGATTCGATGAGGACGGAACGCTGAGATACTAGAATCATCCTCACTTTTCATCCTCTAGGAATTGTTACAAGATAACAATGAATTTGAAGCTCTTATCTCGTGCCTTTATTCCCAGGCTCAAGCAATTCGTGGTTCCAGTTGCAACGGCCTTAGCCTTAGCCGGGAGTGTTGCCTGCGAAATACCTGAAGATGCTAGGGACGTAGTGGGACGTTCCAGGGCAATGCACAGCGACCTGATCATTTTCTCAGATCTGGATTGGGAATCGGCTGAGATCCAGACGCGGATCGCCGGTTACATAATTGAGCATGGATATGGATATCCCGTCGAATTGGTCAAAGGCGACACTAATCTATCTTGGCTTGCTCTCACGCGCAATGATACTGACATCACGATGGAAATTTGGTTGCCCAATCAATCTGAGCATTGGTTCAAAGCAATTGAGAAAGGCATTGTGATCGATGCCGGCAGCAGCTTGGACGATAACTGGCAGGGATGGGTCATACCCCGCTACGTCCAGGAGGAGTATCCCGGGTTGGTTTCGGTGCAAGACATCCCTGAACACGCGGAGGTGTTCGCGACTGCAGGCTCTAGTGGCAAAGCGCGTTTCATTGGGTGCGCCAAAGGGTGGTCATGCGAAGAGGTGAACGATAACAAGATCCGGGCTTATGGACTAGAAAAATACATCGATCACGTATCACCGCCGAGCGGTCCGGCTCTATTCGCAGATCTTGAAAATGCATATAAGCATGAAGACCCATGGATCGGATACATTTGGTCGCCTACCAAGGCCGCGCATCAATTAGATCTCGTCAGAATCGAGGAGCCGCCGTACAGCGAAGAATGCTGGGAGACACATCAGGGGTGCGAATATCCGATCAATGAGATCCGTATCGGAGTCCATGCCTCATTGGCAGCGCGCGCGCCCGAAGTGCTGGAGTTTCTGAAAAAGTGGGACTTTAATGCCAATGAACAGATCGCGACCGAAACTTGGATAGATGATCAAAACGAGACCCTGCCAAACGCAGTGCTGTGGTACCTCATCAACTTCAAGGAAATATGGCACCAGTTCGTACCGCCGGAAATAGCAAGCAAAGTGGACCGAGCGGTCGCTGAAAAGAACCGTAAAATCACATCAACATAGAGTAAGTATCTGCTTACACGATCAATTTTCAGCCGGCGAATATCTTCAACCCAGTTTCATTTATCTCAGGACGAAAGGATGAGGCCGCAATCGAATCGCCATATATTCCACAACGCTACGAACTTTTGCCGCAGCGGATTGTATCCGATCATCAGGCACGAACTTGAAAACCAGATGATTGGGCTGCCCGAAAATGTATAACACTGTCATTTTCTTTGCGCATCGCCTTGATGAAGCGGTTCATATTTGCGTATAACATCGCTATCATCAGAAAATAACGTAGCCTTCAGGTCGACCAGTCTTCCGAACTGGCATTGCATCCGGATAACAGATCCGTGCGCAACTTCACCAGTGGGTAGGTTGCTTTGGAATCTTTTTAGGGTAGACAAAATCAGGACGCAAGGATAAAAGCATGGTTGATCAAATTGGTGAAAACGCTGGCGTGTCAGTGCGCGGTCTATACAAAATCTTCGGGGAGGATACCGAAGCCGCTCTGACAATGGCTAAGTCTGGGGCATCGAAACAGGATGTTGAACAGGAGACCGGGGACGTGCTGGCGGTTGCGGACGTATCGTTCGATGTGAAAGAGGGTCAAATCTTCGTGGTGATGGGGCTTTCTGGCTGTGGAAAATCAACTCTAGTGAGATGCCTGAACCTTCTAGTCGCGCCTAGCGAGGGCGAGATCTGGATAGGTTCGCATGAGGTTACATCCATGGACAGCGATGGATTGCGCGAAGCGAGACGCAGCCAGGTGGCGATGGTTTTCCAACACTACGGTCTAATGCCGCATCGCACAGTGCTGGACAATGTCGCTTTCGGTTTGGAGTTGAACGGCATGGATCAAGAGGGACGGAGGCTTCATGCCCTGGATGCGATAAGAACTGTAGGGCTGGAGGGATGGGAGGATCGGCTGACGGGGGAGTTGAGCGGCGGTATGAAACAACGCGTGGGCCTGGCACGTGCGCTGGCAACAGACTGTCCGGTGCTGCTGATGGACGAGCCTTTCAGCGCGCTGGATCCTCTTATAAGGCGTGAATTGCAGGATCAACTGATGGAGTTGCAGGGCGCGATGCATAAGACTATCATTTTCATCACCCATGATCTGAGCGAGGCCGTGCGAATCGGTGACAGTATCGCAGTCATGCGTGACGGACGGATCGTACAAATAGATGAACCGGCCGAGGTGGTGCTCAATCCGATAGACCGCTTCGTCCGCGACTTTACACGCGAGGTTCGTCAACATGCATTGATGACCGCGGAGATGGTGATGAATCCGCCCGATCAGGTTGTGCGCCACGATCTCATGGCCTCGGAAGTGATCCGCAATCTCATAGCGAACCAACGAAGCTATGCGAGGGTAGTGGACGAACAAGGCAAATACCTCGGCACCGCTCTTATCGAGCGTATCGAGAAGGTTTTGATCCGGGGCGATCTTCCAATCAGCGAGGCGCATCTCATGATAGAAGACGGCGCGCGACTCGATACCGTGCTTGACGATCTAGTGCCTTACGGGCTACGTTCAGAGCGTTCCGTGCCAGTGTTTGACCATGACGGTGTATTGCTGGGGCAAGTGCTTTTAGAAGCCCTGGCGGCGGCGATGGAATCGGATGTCCCCATCGCAGATCAGAGCGATGCGCGGGCCACTTGATCGCGCTTCTGCGCATCAAATAAAAAACCATAAATATGAAGGGAGCTGCTTGATAATGGACGATGCAGATACGGATACAGTGAGAAAAGAAGATGCGGGGAACAATGTCCCTTCAGGTGTTAGTGCGAACAGGCGGTACGGCCGTTTCAATAGGATTCCAGGTTGGGTGGGTTTTATAGCCGCGTTGTCAATTTTGACGGCGCTGATCGTGGTCGTTGATTTGGATCCAGCGCGCGAGTTCCCGTACGATGTTGGGCGCACCGTGGGGAAAGAGATTGACGATGTCATCGATTGGATGAAAGCGAACCTAGGGTTCATATTCCAAACAGTGAGAAACACGGTTGTCAGTGCGCTAATGCCGCTGGAGCGTTTTCTGATATGGCTTCCATGGCCGATTTTCGTGATTGCGGCGGGAGTGGTATCATGGCGCTTGGTCGGTTACCAGATGGCGATATTTTCGGCGTTATCCTTAGTCGCCCTAGCCGCATTAGGGCTCTGGCAAAGCAGCATGGAGACAGTGGCGTTGATATTGGTGACCGTTAGTCTTTCACTCTTGATTGCGCTTCCGTTAGGCATATGGGCATCACGGTCTGATCGCTTGGATGCTGGCTTGCGTCCCATTTTAGACGGTATGCAAACAATGCCCAGCTTCGTCTATCTGGTGCCGGCCATAGCCTTCTTCAGCTTGGGAGATGTGCCGGCGGTCATAGCGACACTGATCTACGCGGTGCCTCCGGCAGTGAGGTTCACCAGCCTTGGAATCAGGCAGGTGCCGCATGAAACTATAGAGGCAGCAGAAGCATTCGGAGCCACGGAGTGGCAGTTGTTGACTAAGGTGAAGCTTCCCCTCGCCGCCCCTACGATCATGGCAGGCGTCAATCAGACTACTTTGATGGCTCTGGCAATGGTAGTGATAGCTTCACTAGTCGGAGCAGGCGGTCTAGGCGAAGATGTGCTACGTGGATTGGGACGGATCGAGCCCGGGAATACTCTGCTGGCAGGAATCGGGATCGTTGTCCTCGCCATTATGATCGATCGCAACACTCAGAGTTTCGCGAAACGTTACCAGGCATCCTTGGGTCTGGGCAATCAAACAGACACCGAATAGATGTGATAAAATCTCTGTGAAGATAAAAGAATATTCATTTGGCTGATCAGATGTGCTATGTTTAAGCCGTGATCGGAGCATGAGCCAGCGATTTTAGGAGCGGGCTCAGTTCGCTTGATCATGTTGAGCTTAGTGGTGATGTGGCCATTAGATGGAGGTGTAAATCATAATGAGACTTTTTTTCAACGCGCGTTCAGTGGTTATGGCAGCCTTAGCGGTTGCATCGGTTTCAGCGCTGACCGTTCTGGCGGCATGTAGCGAGGAGACGAAGGATCCAATCGTATTTGCTGACCTGAACTGGGATTCGGCTGAGATACAGACTCGTATCGCGGGCTACATCATAGAAAATGGGTACGAGTACCCGGTGGAGAATATCGTAGCCGACACAGTATCTCAGTTCCCGGCATTTGAAAGTGACAGCGCACACGTCTCAATGGAAGTGTGGGTTCAGAACGCACAAGAGGCGTATGACAAAGCTATCAAAGATGGATATGCCCTAGATGCTGGAAAGAGCTTGGAGGACAATTGGCAGGCGTTCGTGATTCCGCAATACATCAAAGACGCCAATCCCGGGCTGGTCTCAGTTAGTGACTTGCCCGATTATAAGGATCTCTTCGTGACACCGGACTCGAACGGCAAAGCGAGACTGGTGACCTGTATACCAGGATGGGGATGCGAACAGGTGAACGTCAACAAGGTGGCAGCTTACGAATTAGAAGATCATGTGGAGATGATAAACCCTGGTAGCGGAGCCGCGCTCTTCGCCGACCTGGAAGGTGCGTACGCGCGCGGAGATGCATGGTTGGGATACCTGTGGGGACCAACTAAGCCGGCGGCAGAGCTGGATCTATATAAATTAGAAGAACCTGCATACTCAAAAGATTGCTGGGATTCGCATCAAGGCTGTGCCTATCCGATCGTAGAAGTGAAGATACTAGTGACCAAGACACTCGAGGAACGGGCGCCCGAGGTGGTGGAGTTCTTGAAGAAATGGGATTTCACTGCCTCCGCTCAGGTCAAGACGGAGACTTGGATGACGAACAACAATAAAACAGCTGATGAAGCAGCGATCTGGTATTTGAACAATAACCGAGACATTTGGGGCTCATTTGTTCCCTCAGATGTAGTGACGCGAGTGGATGACGCGATAAAAACAGACTGAGCTCTGAAGCGCAAAAACAAATCCAGTCGCTTCACTTGTCGCGCTCCGACGGAGCGCGACAAGTGAAGATCATCCCTAAATTAGAAAAATCATGCCTTCAAGAATGCGCCATGCCAGACGCTATTTCCTGACCTGCATCGCTGTAAACGATCGCGCCAAGATCCTCGTCATTGGCTCCTGCTCGGACTAGCCGAAATTACAGATCGTGCTTAGCGAAGAAGGATATAGCGCTCAATAACCACCAAGAGCGCATGATGCGGCTGATGATCGCATATATCAATGCAATGGGCGTTACATCATACCTTCTGGAGCTCTTGGGTCGGCTGAGTAACCTGTTCGCCCGTCTCCACGAAGTGCTTGAGCCCAGCCGCTAAGGTGAGCAGTGCCTATCCTCTCTTCACGAAGCTTTTGAGGTCGGCATTCTCGTCTCTCCGGATTATGGGCTACGGTCATGGCCGTCCAGAACCACTGACCGACGCTTCAATTGTAAATGCTGAACTTCAGCTCCTGCTGAGTATGGACATCGATCAACGCCGAGCGTCCGTTCTCGAAGTTCTCACGATATGCCTCTCGCACCGCATCACCGATCCGGCCCGGCTCGGTAACCGTGATTCCTTTGGCGCCCATACCCTCTGCAATCATGGCGTAGTCGCCCGTCATGTTCCCGGCGTCGTACTTCTCCATCGCGACGGGCAGAGACCTGTTGTAGCCGCCCATGGTGCCATTATTCAAAACAATCGTCGTTATGGGATTGCCTGAACGCACCGAGGTCTCGATGTCAAGCCCGGACATGCCGAAAGCTGCATCGCCCATGAAGTTGATGCAGAACCTTTCCGGCATTGCCATCTTAGCTCCGATCATCAGCCCGATGCCGTATCCAAGATGGGTACTCTTGCCCCATCCAATGTACGTGTGCGGCCGAGTAGCCATATAGAAGGGCATCATTTGATCACGTGGATGCCCGGCATCATGAGTCATTATCGTGTTCTCGTGGTCAACCGCATCGCCGATCTCCTTCAATAAGCGATACGGGTTGATCGGCAACATATCAGAATTGAGCAGACCTCGCCAATCCGCCATCCACTCCCTACGCTCCTGCGCTACCGATTCCTGAACGTGGGTCTCGTTGCGTCGCCCCTCCTCTCCGAGCTGCGACTTCACTTCATCGATCATCATCTGCAGCGTCTCACGAGCATCACCCACCATACCGATATCGGTGGCGTACTCTTTTGAAATATCGGGCGGGTTATTGGTGCTATGGATCAAGAATTTGCCCGACGGGATGTCGATGCCGTAGTTCGTCACTGTGAGGCTGGCGCCGACTGCGAATAGAACATCTGATTCCTTTAGCCAGGTCCATACTGGCTTTGGCGCCGTGCGGTTCGCGGCGCCTAATGCCAGTGGATGGCGTTCGTCGATCGCGCTCTTGCCCGGCATAGTAGTCATAACCGGTATCTGAGTCAGCTCTGCCAATTCCCGCAACTCATCCATCGCACCGGCGTAGAGCACGCCTTGTCCGGCCCATATCGCCGGCATGCGAGCGTTTAGCAGTGCCTTCACCGCATCTTTCACATCTGAACGCGAGGGCGCGGAACGGTGATAGGAAGTAGGCTGATATGAATCAATGCCGCCGGGCACTTCATCGCCCATCGCATCGCGCTGCATCTCCAGCAACACCGGCCCCGGTCGCCCATTCTTTAGCGACTCAGTCGCACGGCGCATAAGATCTGGGATGCGTGAAGCGGAAGTAATAGAAACGGCGAATTTAGTGATATGCGAGAAATTGCGCGGGCCGCTGAAGTTAGGCGAAATATCGGTTTTATCGTTCCCCGGACCGTCGGGCAGGAATAGCACCGGCACTCCGTCGGCCCAGGCCTGGGCAAAGCCTCCGAACGCATTCTCAGTTCCCGGACCGCCCTGACAAGCGAACACTCCATACTTGCCTCGCGAGGCCATCAGTCGGGAATAGCCGTCAGCGGCCATGATACCGCCGCGTTCCTGCCGGAACACAATCGGACGAATACCCTCTTTCGCCACCGCTTCAATGAGTGGATTAGAAGGGAAACAGGCGAGCCATTCGTAACCTTCGATTTTCAATATTTTGGCAATCGCCTCGTATCCATCCATGGATTTGTTCCTTAATTGCTTAGCGCTGAATCTTTGCTGTGGAGCTCACTCTCATTAGTTTAACCATCATCGCATGAATGTCACGATCCTCTACTATCGATTATTCGTGTTGATCCGTAACACATTGATCGGGGATTCGATTATCGGTATCATTCCACAGCAACATATATGAATTAGAATCTATGTTTGATAATATTTTTGCGCCGCCATGAAAAACGAGATTCATTTTCGCGTACTTTGCACGTCAATGTATTGAATCGAGTTATACGAATAACATACTTTAGTGATTGTGGGGGCATTCAAGAGGCGTCTGCAGGGCGGCGTATCGGCGGCGTTCTTAACGATATGGAACGGGTGCGCGCGACGTGACTGCGAATCAGCATTGTGCCCTCTATGTATAAAGTTTTGAAGGACGGACGGATCCAAATGTTGCGAGATATACATGAAGAGTTCGAGTTTCACCCGCGTGTAAGCCAGCCAACCGCGGTGGGCAAGATAAATATCAAGGTGGTTGGTGTAGGCGGCGGCGGATCTAACGCCGTGAATCGCATGCACAGTCAACCCATCGACACTGTCGACTATATCGCGGTCAACACCGATGCGCAGGTGTTAGAACTTGCTACAGTGCCAACCGTCCTCAGAGTGGGGGATGCCACTGCCCGAGGAATGGGAGTCGGAGGAGACCCCAGAGTCGGTCGCGTCTGCCACGAAGAGAACCGCGAAGAGATCACCGAACTGTTGCGCGGCGCAGACCTTACATTCGTCACCTCCGGAATGGGTGGCGGAACTGGAACCGGCGGCGCACCGGTAGTAGCATCAATCGCTAAATCACTCGGCGCGCTCACCATCGGAGTCGTTACCAAACCGTTCAGCTTCGAAGGCACCCAGCGCATGAAGAAGGCTATCGAAGGAATCGAGCTACTCGAAAAAGAAGTTGACACTCTCGTCCAGATACCTAATGATCGACTGCTAGACGCCGCTTCGCCTGATACAACTACTCAAGAAGCTTGGCGCATGGCCGATAAAGTCCTTCAAGACGGCGTAGAAGGCATCGCCAGAGTCATACTCGAACCTGGCGAAGTGAACCTTGACTTCGCGGATGTCCGCACCGTCATGGCAAACGCCGGGCCTGCTTGGATGGGCGTCGGGAACGGCGTCGATACCGGACGAGTCGGCGAAGGTGCGATCCAAGCCGTGTCACAAGCCCTCGCCAGCCCTTTGCTAGACACCGACATCACCGGCGCAAAGCGCGCCCTCGTGAACATCACCGGCGGCGCCGAACTGACGTTGCACAGCGTCCAGGAGATCACCGAACTCGTAAAGAGTAAAATGTCTGCCGACTCCAATATCATCCTGGGAACCGCTCGGCAAGACAACATGCGCGAAGACATTAGGGTAGTCGTCATAGCCACTGGCTTCCCCACTGCAGACGAGAAGTACGCGCTCGACACTAAGGCAATCGAACAGGCCATCGAAGACCCTGCATCCATGGACCTGCCGCCATTCCTGCGAAGGCACCAGTTGGAGCAGGAGCGACGACGACGCCGATAATTGGCAGGATGCATCCCCGCTGGAGTCTCAAGAACGGTTCATTTTCAAGTTACGAGCATCCAGCAAGGTTGCTAATCTGATTCGGATAGATAACCATCCCACTGCCATTCTGAACGAAGTGAAGAATCTAAACTGCCGGGCATGAAGCATCATCACGCCCGGCACAACAGAGCTTCTCGGCAGGGGATGGGACAAACGATTCAGAATGACAGGCTTGGCGATCTATGACAAACTTGGGGCTCGAAATGATTGGCGGATAACCGCCAAACGCGCTTCCAAACTCCGAGTTTTACGCAACTTGGTGGGCGATGGAGGACTCGAACCTCCGACCTCGTCGATGTCAACGACGCGCTCTAACCAGCTGAGCTAACCGCCCTTGAAGAGTATTCTGCTCACACATGACATGCGGCTCTGATAAGGTGGCGCGCTTGGCGGGATTTGAACCCACGACCTCAGCCTTCGCAGGGCTGCGCTCTATCCGCTGAGCTACAAGCGCACAGTCATATCGTGTCTATCCATTACGTTACCACCCAATCGCAAAACGATGCGAGCGCTAACGCGAAAATGGTGCCGAGGGTGGGAATCGAACCCACACGTCCTCTCGGACACTACGTCCTGAACGTAGCGCGTCTACCGTTTCGCCACCTCGGCATATAGAGCAACTATCTACAATCGCCCTCATCAATGACTCAATGCTACTAGAGCAACCCTCGGCCGACACAGTTAACAGCCGGAAAGTGGCTGCTCAAGAACATCAATCCACTCCCAGTATATCTAGAGCATCACGATTGATGATGCCTTCTATCTCATCCTCTGGAATTCCTGGCAGATGGTGATCCCTGGCGAAGCGATTCAAATCCCGCAAATGGTCGATGTTGTCTTGTGGCTTGGTCACCGGCCAATCTGACGCAAAGAAGATCTTCTGAGTGGCACCCCATTCGTGGAACTTTCGCATCCCTTCCCAGAACGAATAGGGACGATAGAACTGAGCCGAAACGTCGGCCCACACGTTCGGATGCTTTCTCACCACTGACAGACAGTCCACCTGCCATGGATGCGCCAGATGTGCGAGAATAATCTTTAGACGCGGAAATGCTAGTGCCACCTTCTCGGTAGTCAGTGGATGAGCGTAAGCCAACGGGGCTTCCTGCATCGGAGACGTGCCCTGGTGAAACACTATCGGCAGGCCATCTGATTCCAGACGCGCGAAGAGGCGGAAAGCCGCCGGCGAAGTAGGATCGAAATCCTGATAGTTCGGACCCAGCTTGATGCCTTTGCATCCCAAATCACCCACACAGCGGTCGTATTCATCCTCCCAGTTCGGGGCCAACGGATGCAACGACATGAATGGGATCGCCAAGCCAGGAGCGCGTTTCGCCGTTTCAGCAGCGATATCGTTGTGATTCATAGAATCGTCCCACCCGCTGGTTCGCAACACGCGTTCATCCGGCCGCCACGGGCGCGGCGCTATCCCAAATATGAACGTACGCCCCACCGGCGCCATATCACGCACATAATCTTCCACGCTGTTCGTGAGTTGCACCGTTTCGCCCGAACGCATCATCGATTCTGTAAGCATCTCATCGTCCGGCACCGTGTCCGGGTGACTGGGCAAATGGGTGTGAACATCTACAATCATGGTCGTATCCTCTACCTGAAACTTTGATGTCAATGCTGTCGCAGCTATCAATCTCTGTGTCTAAACAGATAATATTCAATAAGCCTTTCAAGTATAGACATGCACCAATCCGATTTTCGCTTCTGCAAATAGCCGGGAGACCAGGCAAATGGATACGTCAGACATAGTAGTCATCATCATCGCCGCGATGGGTTTCATCTGGGGAATAGCATGTACCGCCATCGCTCTACTCGCTCATCGAAGGATTCACGGCATCGATCAACAGTCCGAGCTAAGCGCTCCTCTGGTATCAGATATTCAAGTGAGGCTCGCAGCGCTGGAGAGCGAAGTATCGGACCTGGCGTCCGACTTATCTAAGTCAAAAGATCGAAGCGAAGAAGATGTTGCCAGCGTTGAGCGGCTGAACGAGCGAATCGATCAACTGCTGAATCTGGAAAGCGCATTGCAGACACATCTGCAAGAGATACTAGAGCATCTGGCCACACTATCCGAATTTGAGGCCATCCGCGGCACCACTAACACGAGGAATTGATCAGAGACCTAGCTCAACCTTCGCGGCCAGATAATGGGAGCCTTCAGACACGCATGTACTGAGCTCCAATTAATATAAATATGCCATATAGTGCCTTGCGGCAACATGCAAAACTATCTATTTGGCACCGCATCGTTAAGTCGCGTCAAGCTCAGAAATTCAAGTGAGTCCACATAATCCATGGAAGCCATATCTATAGTCGCTGTAACAATCGCCAGCATCATTGCCCTACTCGTGTTTATCAAACTGCTTTCGTCGCAGAAACGCGTGCAAGAACTTGTAGCCGAAAACTCCACCGTCGGCACTGAACTCAAAAACATCCAAGCCCAGCTGGATGAGGCATCTAGCCAAGATGATGCCGTGAGAGAAATGGAGATAAACCAGGCGAAGCTGAATCAGCGACTAGCTAACGAAACTGAATCGCTTGAACGAAGTGCCGAGGCGAGACAACGCGCAGATAAACAGATCGCGGAATTGCAGAGCGAACTCCAGGTGCTGATTTCAGAAAATGCAAAGTTGCAAAGCGACACGAAAAACCGATCTGAGCTGATTAAAGAAATCAGAGTGGCAAATGAGAAGCTGGAAGCTGAACTGAAGCAGCTGCGCGAACAAGGGACCGAACTCTCAAATGCAAAATCATCCTTGGAAATATCTCTCAAAGAGGCGCAAGAACGATTGGGAGAGCGCGACCAGCTGGTGAAACAAGGCAAAGCCTTGAATGAAAAGCTGGAAGCTGAACTGAAGCAGCTGCGCGAACAAGGGACCGAACTCTCAAATGCAAAATCATCCCTGGAAATATCTCTCAAAGAGGCGCAAGAACGATTGGGAGAACGCGATCAGCTGGTGAAACAAGGCAAAGCCTTGAATGAGAAGCTGGAAGCTGAACTGAAGCAGCTGCGCGAACAAGGGACCGAACTCTCAAATGCAAAATCATCCTTGGAAATATCTCTCAAAGAGACGCAGGAACGATTAGGAGATCGCGATCAGCTGGTGAAACAAGGCAAAGCCTTGAATGAGAAGCTGGAAGCTGAACTGAAGCAGCTGCGCGAACAAGGGACCGAACTCTCAAATGCAAAATCATCCTTGGAAATATCTCTCAAAGAGACGCAGGAACGATTAGGAGATCGCGATCAGCTGGAGAAAAGATTCTCAGACACATTCAAAGCTCTATCCACACAGACGCTTGAACAGCAACAGAAGACATTCATGGAAAACGCCGGCGCATCTTTGAAGGAACGCGAGCAGGCGGTGGAGAAGTTGGTCAAGCCGCTGTCAGAGCGGATCGAGGCGCTTGACAAGGCACGCGTCGGTAGCGAAAGCGCTATGAAGCAACAGATAGAGCATCTAGTTCAATCCAACAAGGAAGTGGCTAACGAAACCAGATCGCTATCAACTGCCCTGTCTAAACCGCAAGCCCGTGGACGGTGGGGCGAGATGCAGGTGGAGCGCGCGTTGGAACTTTCTGGGCTTACTAAAGGAATCCATTACAGTGCTCAAGCATCAGATGGGGATGGCGGACGCACCGATTTCATCGTTCATATGCCGCATAACCGTGACATCATCCTCGATTCCAAGGTCTCTCTAGTTGCGTATCTAGATGCTCAGAACGCAAAGACCGAAGAGGGTAGGAACAATCATCTGGAACGGCATGCCCGACAAATGCAGTCGCACGCCTCGGGTTTAGCCAAGAAAGAGTATTGGAGACATTTGCCCGATGCTGTCGACTTTGTGGTGATGGTGGTACCTGAATTCGCATTGCCACCAGCTGTTGAGCGTCGTCCCGACTTAATCGACCAAGCGCTGCAGAATAAAGTGGTGATTTCAGCTCATTCAACCTTGGTGGCACTGCTGAAAACCGTCGCGATGGGGTGGCAGGAGCGCACTATCGCAGATGAGGCCCTGGGGATCGGAGCATTAGGTAAAGAGTTGCACGACCGATTGCGAGTATATACAGAACACGTAGCAAAAGTCGGCAACGCCCTGGACAACGCCGTCTTGGCATACAATGCCAGTGTTGGCTCTTTTGAGTCAAGAGTTTTGGTTCAGGCTCGTAGATTCCCAGATCTGGGGGTGAGCAACACTAAGGAGTTGGCAGTCCTGGAGCCAGTAGACACTTCTATTCGATCAATGCGTCCCAATAACTTAGCTGAATCTAACGTCTAGGTGGGGCACTAAGCATCGGCAACGGCGAAGTTGAGGATGTGGATACAGAAGTGACTCATCAGCCGGTGGTTGACGATTAGTACCACTTCTCCTTGTCGACCACGTTGATCAGATTGTCGCCACGCGCGAATCGCCGTGCGTTCTCCAAGATGATCTGGAATCTACGTTCTGGAATATCGCCCGCATCCTTTACCGCGACGTGTGGGGTAATTAGCACGTTCGGTAAACGCCATAGCTTGTGACCCGCGGGTAGCGGCTCATGCTCGAAAACGTCCAACCCGCAACCAGCGATACTGCCTGATTCAATAGCATCTGCTAAATCATCGATCTTGCACACCATGCCTCGTCCAACATTGATGAAGTAAGACGTCGGCTTCATCAGAGCGAACCGCGCCGCGTTAAACATGAGCTCCGTCTCGGGGGTGTGTGGCACTGTTGAGATCACGAAATCGGCTTGCGGCAACAATTTATCCAACTCGTCAGGCGGATGCATCTCGGCGCCGTGAACATCCCGCTCCGGGCGTGGGTCGATACCGACTACTCGCATTCCGAATTGTCCACAAAGTCGCGTCGTCTCCGCGCCGATGCCGCCGACTCCGTTAATTAATGCCACCGCATCCGAAAGATTGACATACTCCGACCTCCGCGCTTCTTTATCCCAGCGTCGCGCGGATTGAGCCTCTACGTACCATGGCAATCCGCGCGCGAGTGAAAGCACGAACATCATGATGTGATGGCTGATGTGGTCGTAGTAGATGCCGCGCGGATTGCATATTATCACCGGGTGCTCTACCAGCTCACGGTAGTAGTAGCCGTAGAACGGACCAGCGTCCGGGTTCTGTAGCCAACGCAGTTTTTCTGCTGAAGCTAGAGCCTCGGGACGCACCCAGCCGAACGCGGCATCAGCATCGTGCAACTCTGCCGCGGCTTCATCATCCGACGCGGGTGAAAAGACTGTGTATTCCGGCAATGTATCGGTCAAGCGACGTGCGAACCATCGCTTGAGATCATCTTGGGGCGGCATGAATACGAATTTCAGGTGGGACACGGAATCATCGCCTTTTCTTACGGCCTCTTTGTTGACGCCTTCTCTCGGCACGGTTTACGCTGGGTGGGTGCATCCGGCAGCGATCCATCGAGCCTCAACAACAATGAAGGCACTGGTATGGGTAGCGGGGTGGTCATTCCACTACTTCCGTGACGAATCCAAGCTCTCCCATGATGATTTTCAATAATCTTTATCGCGGGGTTGCCGAGAATGTGTGTATCGTTACATGATGCACTGAGAGGACGGCATCTTGAAATTTATGATCGTTTTCAAGATCTGCGACCTGTACACCTATCTTACGAGCCTGGTCGCGTCCGCCCCTCCGTCCGTGCGACCGAAACGATTCGTAGTCGGCGAACCAGTCAGCTATTTCCTTAGACTTTTTCTCTGCGTCTTCTTCCTGAGCAAGCATATAAAGTTCCAACCAACTCTCAATCATATCGGATGCCAACCGCCTGGAATCCTCGCATTGAGTCAATAAGCCCGGCGCGCATGTTCTGAGAATAGGCATCCAAGCCGCTAAGTTCTGAGGGAGGTGCATCTATGCCCCCAAATCGCAATCGATGCCGACCTCTGCGCAATGAGACTCAAACCACTCAATCACCTCGCGGTGATACGGAATACCGTCTCGGCGTCTTTTCTCAATCTCTTCCGCTTCTAGGAGTCCGGGATATACTACTCGGTCATTGCCTTTGCCCGGCGGATGCTCCACTACCGCCTGCAAAAGCGCATCCATGTCATTCAAGAACTTTTCTCGGTCGGTGAACGCCTCAATGTCGTATGCGGACAACAGATGCCCTCCCTGATGCCCCAGAAGGGGTCCGGGGCCCAGTCCCGTCAGTTCGTTGCACATGATTTCGTTCATCAGTCCCAGCCCAAACCCCTTGTGAGATCCGTTCTCCCGCGTGCCTCCGATCGGCAACATGCCGTACTTGCCGCGTGATTCCGGACCTGGCGCCGGTGATTCCTCCAGCATCGGCTCATAGTTGTCATCGGTTATCCAGCCGGGCAGAACCGTCGCCCCAGTCCGTCTTAATAGCCAAATCTTGTTCGCTGCCACCTGCGTAGTGGCGATGTCAAGCATGAACGGCGGCATCGTGCGAGCTGGCGCGCCGTACGCTATCGGATTAGTGCCCAGAAATGGACGTGACCCCCAAGTAGGGATTGTGATGCCGGCGCCGCCCGCGGTCATGGCATGTCCGATCATGCCTGCCTCTACCGCCTGCAACACATAGTGGCTACACCCCGCCAAGTGTCCGGTGTTGAACACCGTCACTACGCCCACTCCATGTTCGCTGGCCTTGTCGATCGCCAACTGCATCGCCATCGGACCGATATGGATGCCGATGGCACCGTCAGCATCGATGTTCGCAGTAGTGCTAGTCTCACGCACGACCCGCCAATCAGGGCGCGGATTCAGTTCCTCAGCCGTGTATTGGCGAACGTATCCGCGCAGCCCGTTCGATACGCCATGCGACTCGTTGCCGCGCAGATCGTTGCCCAGCAACACACTGGTAGACGCTTGCGCACCAGACTCGTCCATCCCGATATTCTGGAATATATCTGCCGTAACCTTGCTCATCTTATCGGGCATAACGTAGACTCGATCTTTTTCAGGGACTTTGAAGCGTTCCAGCATGATTCCAGTTCCTTTAACCTTTCAAGCTTTGCACTCGGGCAGCGAATTCACGTTCCGCATTATAGATGTCGCAATTAATGATGGATTGCGTTCATGATAGACGAAATCAATGTGCTTCTTCTGCCCATCGTGTCCCATGATCTGATCGTTGCACTATCAACGATGACCTTCAACTGATATGCCTACGATCTTGCTGATCTCTGACATCCATTCGAACCTTCCAGCGCTTGATGCGGTCTGGAGCGATGCATTCAACAGAGCCACTAGCATTGATGAGACTTGGGTGCTGGGCGATAGCGTAGGCTACGGCGCGCAGCCCAATGAAACTATCGATCGTTTAAGGTCTATGCCCGGGCTGCTGATGGTTAAAGGAAACCACGAAGCGGCTGTGCTGGACGAGCTACTGGTGTCGCAATTCAATTCCATCGCCGCGCTTGCCATACTCTGGACCGCGGCAAGATTGAAATCTGAGGTGTCCGAATTCCTCCGCAACCTCCCGATGGTCGCGCAACGATACAACGTCACGCTCTGCCACGGCAGTCCACGCGATCCGATGTGGGAGTATCTCACATCTCCTAGAATAGCGATGGCGAATCTGAATCACTTCCAAACTGCAGGATGTGCGACCGGGCACTCCCACATCCCGTTAGCGATTGGATTCGGGCGATCCACCGATCCTGAATTGATCCCAGCTACAAACAGAACCGCGATAGAAATGGAATACGACCGCTGGTTCGTCAACCCCGGCAGTGTCGGACAACCGAGAGATGGCGACCCTAGAGCGTCTTATGTTCTGATACGTTCCTATGCTGCGCCGTCGCAACGTCCAACTATCGAGTTTCATCGGGTAGATTACGATGTGGAAGCTGCCCAGAAGCTCATCCTCGATGCCGGACTGCATCCGTTTCTAGCCACCAGACTATCTGATGGCAGATAGACGGTATGCGCCCATCACAGTCGGGCTATAATTCACTGACTGAGATCCGAGATAGGAAAGGTTTGGGTCACACATGCCAGTAGTTCACATCTACATGTTCGATGGGCGGACTCAAGAGCAAAAAAACGACATTGCCAAAGGAGTCACTGAAGCCATATCTAAGACTGCCGAGATACCCGACTCTGCCACTACCGTCATCATCCACGACACCAAACGGTCTGACTGGGCCGAAGGCGGCGTGATGGCATCGGAATGATAGACTCGCACCTGCCCGAAGGGATTTGGGACGAGACGCGAAAATCGCGCTTGAAAACTGCGCTTCGGATGTCACGAGGCATTTACGTCATTGTCGACCCTGAACACACATCCGGACGCTCCATCTTGGAAGTAACTGCCGCGGCGTTGATGGGCGGAGCATCAGTCATACAGTTGCGACACAAACGAGCCGATAAAAAGACGTTATTGCAAGAAGCAGTCGAGATGGCGCGTATCTGTCATCGGTCTAATGCACTCTTCATAGTGAACGACGATCCTGAAATCGCCGCCGCTTCGGGCGCCGACGGAGTGCACGTCGGGCAGAACGATCGCTCCATATCCTCATGTCGATCCATACTCGATACTAAGCAGATAGTCGGCAAATCGAACGCGTTGTTGGCCGAAGCCCTTGCAGCTGCCGATGAAGGCGCGGATTACGTTGCCGTAGGGACTATCTTTCCTACCAACACTAAAGCAGACACTCGCCCTGCCGGACTGTCCACGCTGCGAAAAGCAGCCGCGAGCGTGAAGATACCTGTGGTTGCGATCGGGGGTATAAACCAATCCAACATCTCGGCAGTGGCTAGCGCCGGTGCCGAGATTGCATGTGTTGCTACCGCGGTAACAATGGCCCATAATCCTGCCGATGCCGTAGCGACGCTGGCCGACAAGTTCTCGTCAGCAATCAGCGCTTATCGCAAAACGTAGGAACCATCGGCGAATATCCATTATTGCAATGTCATTCCAGTGGCATAGAATCGTTTAGTGGAGCGCATGCCGAATCGCTTGAGAAAAGCCGACCGCGCTCATTGATGTTTGAAAATATGTCTACATGCAACAAGGAAGCAAAGCCTAGATGATCGCGCTATACTCTTCTCTCGCCGCCGGAATCGTGGCTCTCGCGGTTGCCGCGCTTCTCTTCCGAAATGTAACCAGCCGTCCGGTCGGGAGCGATGCCGTGCGCGAGATCGGATCTTTGATTCATGAAGGCGCGATGGCTTTCTTGCGCCGCGAATACTCTATACTCGCCGCTTTCGTAGTCATCATATTCGTCATTCTCGCCCTCTTCATAGACTTCAACATATTGGGCAATGACAAGATCGACGCGCTGATCAGCGGTGGCAATCTGGATTTGACTGGGCCTTGGACCGCGCTTGCCTACCTCGCCGGCGCCGTCGGCTCCGGTCTGGCCGGCTTCATTGGCATGAGCATCGCCGTTAGGGGCAATACGCGCACGGCTACTGCCGCCACTTCAGGGTTGAACCCGGCGTTGCGAGTCGCCTTCAACAGCGGCGCCGTCATGGGTTTGACAGTTGTCGGCATCGGACTGCTGGGAGTAACCGCGCTATGGCTGATCTTCGGCAATCCGAACATCATCGCCGGCTTCGGCTTCGGCGCCTCATCGATCGCGCTGTTCGCACGCGTCGGCGGCGGGATCTATACCAAAGCTGCTGACGTTGGCGCCGACCTGGTCGGCAAAGTAGAAGCCGGGCTGCCGGAAGACGATCCACGCAACCCTGCCGTCATCGCCGACAACGTCGGCGACAACGTCGGCGACGTCGCCGGCATGGGAGCCGACTTATTCGAATCTTACGCCGGTTCCATCATCGCCACCATCGCTCTCGCCTGGGCCTGGGCCGCTGCGGCAGGGGAGGCGCGAGAAGTGGAACTAGCCCGCGCAGTGCTCCCAATCACCATCGCCGGCATTGGCATCCTAGCCTCCATCATCGGTACCGCGATAGTTCGCACCAAAGACGATGCTGATATGGGGAACCTCTTATGGAGCCTGCGATACGGCATCTTCGGAGCTGGTGCCATCGCTCTGATCGCCACCGCGATCTTCATCGCCAGTTCAGACGCGCTTGAGTTCGATCTCTTCTGGGTAGTTTTAACCGGGCTGATCGTAGGACAGGTGATCGGAACTGCCACCGAGTACTTCACCTCTTACGAATACTCCCCCGTGAAATGGATCGCGAAACAGTCGCAGACCGGGCACCCGTCAACCATCATCGCCGGCATTGCCATCGGTCTCTATAGCACCGTCATCCCCACGGCAGCCATCGTCGCCGGCACTTGGATCGCTTATGATCTGGCCGGACTGTATGGCATCGGGCTCGCTGCGGTGGGAATGCTCTCTACACTAGGCATAACGCTGGCTACCGATGCATATGGTCCGGTTGCTGACAATGCCGGCGGCATCGCCGAACAAGCCGGGTTAGAACCACAAGTGCGGGAACGAACCGACTCGCTCGATGCGCTCGGAAACACCACTGCCGCCACCGGCAAAGGCTTTGCCATCGGATCTGCAGTCCTCACCGCGATGGCGCTTATGGCAGCGTACGGACAGGTGATCGAGATTGACAGCTTCAATCTCTTGCAGCCAAAAGTGCTTATTGGCGCGCTTATCGGCGCGCTATTGCCCTTCCTATTCGCCGGCTTGACCATGCAAGCGGTAGGCATCGCTGCCGGCAATATGATCGATGAGGTGCGCCGACAGTTCAGAGAGATACCAGGTCTGCGCGAAGGCAAGCCCGGCGTTAAGCCCGACGCGGCACGCGCGGTAGATATCTCCACCCGAGGTTCGCTCAGAGCCATGATTCTGCCCGGCCTAGTCGCCATCCTCGCTCCGATAGCAGTAGGCGTGATCATCGGCCCTGAAGCATTGGGCGGAACGCTCGCCGGCTCTATCATCGCCGGCTTCCTGCTCGCCATATTCATGGCGAACGCCGGCGGCGCCTGGGACAACGCCAAGAAATACATAGAACTGGGCAACCACGGCGGAAAAGGATCAGACGCTCACGCCGCAGCCGTTACCGGAGATACCGTCGGGGACCCGTTCAAAGACACTTCAGGGCCTGCTATCAACATCCTTCTCAAGCTCATGGCAATCGTCTCACTGATATTCGGACCGCTCTTCATATAAATTCCGACAGTCAAGGAGCAACTTCAAAGCGTTCGAATCTCAGACTGAGTTTGGGCCGGGACCCGTTTGCGGCATGAATTGGACATAACTTGCCCATGGGGTCATTGACAATGACCGAGCGCATAGATCACGGCACTGGGCACCGATGTTCATGTGTTCCACGATGTAGATGATTCGCTAACCGTGCCGAGACGCGTGAAATTGCTGCGAAAGTAGATCAACGGATCTAACTCTGTCATCATCATTTTCTCCGCTTCCGCCACGAATATAGTATGATCTCCAGCCTCGTGAGAATGCACCACTCGGCAATCCATAGCCGCCAACGCCTCGGCAATTACCATCGATTCACCCAGCCTCGTCATCGGCACCGGCTGGAGCTCAATCCTTTCTTCAGGCGGAGCTGTGAAGTGGCGTGCAACGTACTGCTGTCCGGCAGACAGAATGCTGATGCCGAACCGCTGATTCTTCACTATCAACGGGTGCGTATTACGTTCATGCGCAATCACCGCAAGCATTAGCGGCGGATCTAGTGAAACGCTGGTTACTCCGTTCGCTGTCATCCCGTGCACGCTTCTGTCATCTGGCTCCATCGTAGTGATGACCGTTACTCCAGTAGTGAAACGAGACCAGACCTGGCGAAAGAGATCCGAAGTGGGGTCGTGCATTTCCATCGCGTTGATTTACATCGTTGAGAGTATGAGTGCAATAAATATGCTAAACGCTTAATTCCGATCTAGCTGGGACACACTAATCTTCATTCACTCGCCATCCGAGCGGAGCCGCATCCACATAGCCGGAAAGCTCTGCGTATCCTTTGCCGATCTTAAAACCGTTCTTAGCGTCGAACACGTCTAATCTTCCCTCCCAGTACGCAGAAGCCGGATTCGCCTGTTCAGGCGGCATCACCTCTTGATCCGCGGTCAATGGCTCCAGAAAGATGTCGAGTTCCACATCGTCTATCTTTACGCGCCATCGAGATGGATACTCCCCATTAGTGCGTGGACTGATCCATTTTTGCAGAGTTTCAATCTCGACACCGTCACGATCACCGTCCAAATCTCGCTGCACTCCATCAGCATCCATCACCGTCGCGAACAAACGATCTACCCCTCCATCTGTATCTCTGAGCTCAGAGATCATGACGGAGCGTCCGTCGTCTAGGTGCAACGCGAACCACTGCCACCCGGCTGGTTTTCCGATCACAACGAAGTCGCCCCACTGATGGTCGAACCACACTTCACCGCTAGTCTTGTGATGCTCACCGTCGAAAGTGATGTAACCATCGGCCTTCAGGCGCGGATAGGAATAGTAGTAGGTATAACCAGTCGGCCACTTCATCCATCCGATCTCTTGATGCAACATCACTGCATCAGTTGCTGGCATCATCAGCGATACCCCGACAGCCCCAGACGCATCGCTTGCATTGAGGCGATGATTCCCGTCTTTATCGATTATCAGACGAGCATCTTTCAATTCCAGATCCACAATTGTTCCATCTTGCATTGCCATGTTTTGCTCATATCGCATCACGACCACGGGTGAACTGGAGTGGAGAAAACGCGCGCTATCGATCTCTAAGATCCCCATCTGGCTGTACATAGCAAAAGAACTGTTCGATTGATCGAGAGATTTGAATACGACGAAGTGAAATGAGTATTCATCGCCCGATTCTGCAGTGAGATGACCGTTGTAGTACCACCATTCCAGCGGGACGTCGTGGCTGGATTCGGCGGCGGGAAATGTTAGCGGATTTGGAGTATTGATCGGTTTCTGAGGAGGGGGGAAGGGTATCTCAAGAGTGGCAACTGATGACGCGCATCCAATCGCAAGAAGCAATGGTACGAGAAGCAGGCATCGATCAAATGTAGATGATGGAACTCTCATGAGCGACGCTATTTCCCGCCTCTCCAATGTGGAAACCACCAGTTCCAATCTCCGAACAGGCGCATCAGAGCCGGCGCGATGAGGATACGCACTATCGTCACATCGATGAGTATTGCAAGTGCCAAACTGAAACCCACCGCCTTTACCGTCACTAAATCGGCGAAAACAAAGCTCGCGCCCACAATGATCAGTATCGATGCTGCACCTATAATGATGGCGCTGCTGCGCTGCAGACCCATCCGTACGCTATTGATATTGTCGCCACTCTCTTGATATGCCTCGCGGATTCTAGACAACAGGAATATCTCGTAGTCCATACTGATGCCGAACAGCACGGCGAAGAGCACGATAGGCATCGTGGCTTCCGTTACACCCATCGGATCGAATCTTAGCGCCCAGCTGAAATGTCCCTCTTGAAAGACCCATACCAAGGCTCCGAAACTGGCCAGGATGCTCATTATGTTCAAAATCACCGCCTTCAGCGGTATCAGAATAGATCTGAACAGTACCAGTAACGATAGCAGCGATAAAAAGATGATCAATCCCGCCACGATGGGAAATTTCTGGTATAGCGATTCGATAAGGTCCTTCGCTGAAGCCGCACTTCCATCAACATATATTTCAGCTCCTGGTCCAGGATCGAACGCACGGATTTCAGATACTAGCCGGCTGGCATCTGAAGAGAACGGGTGCAGTTCTGATTTTACGAAGAAGAGCACTGTGCCAGTGCGCAAAGTTTCATTCAGCAGATCTAATATCCCCACATCATAGATCGCTTCCGGATAACGGTAAAGCTCTCGGTAATCGTCTAATCCGAACGTAGCTCGGATATTCACGAAGCTTCCAACATCATCCACGTTCTCCAGATTCTCCAAAGCCTTGCCAAATGCATACAGCTTCGTTAAGTTATGAGATTCGAAAGGATCACCGTCAAAGGTGTAAATCACTATCAGCTCAGTCCCTACTTCCCATCCGAACTGCTCCTTCAAAATATCGAAGCCGCGCCTAGATTCCACAGATTTAGGCAGCACTTCGGCATCAACCGAGCCGAGCTTTAGATCTTTCAATGGCACTGCTAGCGCCAACAATAGCAACCCTGTCGGCAAGATTGCCACGATCGGATGACGCATTACCCAAGACGCTGTTGCAACCCAGATGTTGCCCGGCAGCCGTAGGCGCGGAACGAAACGGTAACGGTTGATGCGAAAGCCCACAACTGCTAGAAGCGCGGGCATCAGCGTCAACGCGGCCAAAAGAGCCAGAGATATCACCACCACCGCTCCAATGCCCACCGATTCCAAAACCGGTAAGTCGAACAGCAACAGACCTAAAAGCCCAATAACGCTGGTTGCACCGGAAAACAGTATCGGAAGACCGGCCCGAGACTGAGTCGTTTTCAACGCTGCTTCCACGGAGCGACCGATCGCGAGTTCCTCACGGAACCGACTCACATAAAACAGCGAGTAGTCGATGCCCATACCGATTCCGAGCAGTGTGATGATGTTGAAGGATAGTATCGACATGTCGCGTGCAGTTGCCAGGTAAAACACGATGCCCAATCCAACGACTACAGCCGCTCCGCCCACTGCGACTGGCATCGCGGCGGCGACCAAGGTGCCGAACACTATTAGCAAGGCGATAGTAGCCAGTGGAAACGCCACTATCTCACTCCGTTTAAGGTCGTTGCCGCTGGTGATTACGATGTCTCGATAGAGCAACGGCGCGCCGGTGACGGTGATATCGAACGGACCGGGTTGTATCAGCGCGATGATTTCGTCGATCACCGGTAACGAATCCTCGATTGTAAGGATAAGTCCGATCTCGACTATTGCCGAACTGCCGTCTTTGGAAACGAAACTCGGATCGGTGATCGGCATTCGAATCTCACGTACGGCATGATGATCTTGTATAGGGGCGGTCAGTCTGAGCAACGATTGTGAGAAGCGCTGAGAGTATGCATTCCAATCGTCATGTCGGACGATGATGATGATGCTCGAAGATCTGGTATTGAATCGTTCCGCCAAGATTCGACGCGCCTTAGCGGACGGGAATGATTCGTCGGAGAATCCCCCGGCTACCATTCGACTATTGGCACGCGGCGCGACTGGCAGCATAGCAACCAGAAACACTGCCCAAACTGCAATCACGAGATATCTATAGCGGCAGATCCATCCGCCGGAATCTCGTAAGAAGCAGATTGCAGAGGCTATCAACTCGCCATGCCGTCAGCTGATTTGATCCTTCTGGAGCATCTCTGCCAGCCAAGTGTCGTCAATAATGGGTTACTGTCGTTCCGCGACCGCGATGGTGGACGCTTGATCAT
Source organism: Dehalococcoidia bacterium (assembly GCA_963422715.1). GTDB lineage: Bacteria > Chloroflexota > Dehalococcoidia > Lucifugimonadales > Lucifugimonadaceae > Bin127. The sequence continues at coordinate 430,658 of OY730475.1, forward strand.
TATCGTCTAGCGTTACGATCTTCACGCCCTGCGCTGAACGTCCAGTCTCTCGTATCTCAGCCATTGAGGTTCGCACTATCTGTCCCTTAGAAGTTAAGATCATGAGCTTACCGGTGCTGTCTCGACGTAGCTCTTCATTTATCATGATCGCCGCTGCTGCATCGCCGGTATTGCGAGTTATCTTGAGCGTTATGATTCCGCGTCCGCCACGGCCTTGGATACGATAGTGTCTCATCGCCGACAGTTTACCTCGGCCTTTAGTGCCGATGATGAGCAGATACCCCTCGGGATCCACTACGTCCATAGCTATCAACTCATCGCCATCGTCCAGCCTGATGCCGCGCACGCCACCGGCGGCACGCGATCGTACTGTTAGCTCTTGGCTGGGGAATCGAATCGATTGGCCGCTTTTAGTTGCTAACACTAAATGATCTTCTTCTCTAACTAACGCTGCCGAAACCAGTTCCTGTCCCGGATTCAGTCGGTAGCAGATGAGTCCGGAGCGGTTGATATTCTTAAAATTCTCCAGCCGCATGCGTTTCACATGGCCATGGCGGGTAGCAAGTGCCAGATACGCATTTTCGGCATCCATATCCTTTACCATCATCATCTGCTTCACCGTCTCGCCGGGGTTGATGTTGAAGCCCAGATTGTGTACCAAAGCTCCGCGCGATTGGCGCGACTGATCCGGCGGTAAATCGAATACCCGAGTCGAATAAACGCGCCCATGATCGGTGAAGAAAAGCAACGTGTCATGAGTATCCGCAACCTGCAAGAATCGCGTTACATCGTCGACCTTGGTCAAACGCTGGCTACTCACCCCCTTGCCGCCACGATGCTGTTTGCGATACGTGTCAAGCTTCACGCGTTTGATGTATCCATTGCGCGTCAGCGTAATGACAACATCTTCATGTGGCTCAATGTCTTCCCGCCGGAACTCTCCCAGCTCTTGCGTATGCACCACTGTGCGACGGGGATTGCCATAGCGGCGTCGCATCTCGCGAGTCTCTTTCACCACCTCTGTCATCACCTTCTGCGAATCTGCCAGCAAGGCTTCTAACTTAGCTACCAGCTCGGTCAGCTCCTTATGCTCATTCTCCAGCTTTTCACGTTCCAACGCCGCCAGACGACGCAACTGCATATCAAGAATAGCTTGTGCCTGGATGCGGCTGAACGAGAACTCGCCGATAAGGCGATTGCGTGCTTCTTCCACATCAGCCGAACCGCGTATGATCTGTATCACTCGATCCAAGTTGTCGATCGCGATGCGCAGCCCCTCTAAAACCTCCAGGCGAGCCTTCGCTTTGCGAAGATCAAACTCAGCGCGCCGACGCACCACCTCTTCTCGAAACTCGATATAGTGGCGCAGCACCTGCTTCAAAGTCAATATCCGCGGCGCACCCTGCACCAACCCGATCATGTTGACCGAGAACGAAGAGCGTAGCTGAGTGTGCTTATATAGGCTGTTCAGCACAATTGCCGGCGTCGCTGAGCGGCGTAGTTCAACTACGATGCGCATCCCGCTACGGTCGGATTCGTCTCGCACTTCCGAGATGTTTCCCACGCGGCGGGTCTTTATTAACTGGGCGATGCGCTGCACTAAAGTAGATTTATTCACCTGGAAAGGAATCTCGGTAAACACTATCCGCTTTCGATCTTGCTGCGGCACATCCTCGATCTCGCCAGTTGCTTGAACCACGATACGCCCGCGTCCGGTGGCATAGGCGCTCCGAACGCCCTCGATGCCCCAGATATGGGCTCCCGTCGGGAAATCAGGCGCGCAGATGCACTCCATCAGATCGTCTACTGTGGCATCCGGATTTTTCGCCAGTGCGATAATGGCATCACACACTTCGCCCAGATTGTGGGGCGGAACATTGGTTGCCATGCCCACTGCTATCCCGGACGCACCGTTGACAAGCAGATTGGGAAGCCGGGCCGGCAAGACCGTCGGCTCTTTCAGAGACTGATCGAAGTTCTCTTGCCAATCTACCGTCTCACGGTCAATATCCCCTAGCATGTACTCGGTGATTGAGGACAAACGGCACTCTGTATATCGCATCGCCGCTGGCGGGTCGCCATCAACGCTTCCGTAGTTGCCCTGCCCGTCTACTAGCTGCTCACGCATCGAGAATGGCTGTGCCATGCGAACGAGAGCCTCATAAACCGGGCTGTCGCCGTGCGGATGATACTTGCCCAACACATCCCCCACCAGGCGCGCGCTTTTCTTATAGGAAGAAGTTGGGCGCATGCCCTGGTCGTGCATCGCATATAGAATGCGCCGCTGCACCGGTTTTAGACCATCTCGAACATCTGGCAACGCGCGGGATACGATCACGCTCATGGCATAATCGAGATAGGAAGAACGCATCTCCTCCTCAATGCCTATCGTGCGTATCTCACCCGCTTCTGCATTAGTTACCATGCGCTAAAGACCTTATGATGTCTTCCAGAGGCATCCCTGAACGCCAAGCGCCGGGTCGATGTTTGACGGCCTCTAGAATCATGAATTTGAACTTATAGACAATTCTATCGCACTGCTACCGCATGTTCCATATATTGCCTGTGCATGAGACGTGCCATTGAAATCACCCGACCGATTCCTGTGCCGCCGGGAGCGTCTTCAGATATTGTCTACCGCACGTTCAATCATCCGTTCCACGAACGCCAATAATAGATGATCGAATCCGCGCGGCACGAGGCGCGGCATCAGAATATCCCACTGAACTCCAATGCGCCAACTGTGTCCAGGCGATTCGAATGCCTCCACGAATCGGTCACGGGATATGCAAGCGGGCATCAAGGACCTTGCCAGAGAACGATGTTCCAAGCCTGAAGAGTGATTGCATCTCAGAGTCAGCCATCCAGAGCCGCCGATGATAGACGATGTTTTGGCCCCCGGCGTCAAAAATACCAGCGTGGCACGCCCGCGCCTATCATCTTCCGATGTTACATGTTCGGGCGAAACGGACGCCGAGAATCCGCCCATCGCCAGATTAAACATGTGCGCGCCGCTGCCAGATGCCAGGATCGGAAGATTACGAATTACACACTCGCGGATCGCCGAGATTGCAAAATCGTGTGCCAAAGCATCGGACGCGCCGTGTACCAGCAATCCGCAAACATCGGCTTCCACTTCATCGCTGCCGTTTCTCAACACTCGCGACTCAAATGGCTCGGTATCCAGGTCCATCTCAGCGAAACGTTCCAGAAACGATTCATCATCGGTCAACACCGCCAGCTTAGGCTTCATGGATACGAATCCCATACTGCCACACCAGGATTCTCGGCATCTGCATCAGAGCCAGTGGAAGCTATCTCATTAGATATTGCGATGCCGTGCTGAAGAGGCAAAAATAACTGTTCGTCCGCCGCCATCTATCTAGAAAGGTATGCCCCACAAGCCTAGCCACTCCGAAAACGACCGTTCCAGGTTCAGACCGTGATTGCGCATCGATGCCCCTAGCTCCTTCTCTCGCTCACGATCGCGATCGCCTTCTTTAACCCCAGTGGGAATGAACGGATAGTAGCTATTGCGATCGAAGCGAAAGATGAGGTAAGACTGCAGAAAGCGCGGATTATCCGCGGATTCAGTGGCTACTGCTTTGCCCGCGAAATCAAAGTTGAACACTGCCGCCAGCAGATTGCCGCGAACGCCGTTATGCTGGATCGCATTGGAGACCGTGTATACCGAACTCAGCAAATCCGTGAAGTTCCCATCATCTAATATCACCCAGCGCATCCCATGGTCATCGTCCGCAAGGTCGAAACCTGTTTTAGTCGCCCCCTCACCAACATGCAGTATGTTGTTCAGATGCTCTTCTAGATTAGCCATGAAGGAATTGCCATCATCCGGTTTGAATATGATGCCGGCTTGGCGCCGCGGCGAGATGGCAGAACCACCTCGTCTTATAGTGGCAACCATTTTCGACGCTGAAGACATTGAATCCCAAAGCTTGTTAGTCTGGGATTTGCGCTTGAAGAACCAGGCAGTCATCAGCTTCTGAACCCGTAGTTCATCTGCCGCTCAAGTTCAAGCAGTCGCTCTACCCGTTTCTCAACCGGGGGATGCGTTGAGAAGAGATTGGCCATGTCGCTGCCTTTGAGCGCGGGCACGATGAGAAAGGCGTTGGCAGTGTGCAATCGGCGCATATCTTGGTCTGGGATTTGTGCCATACTGCCCGTGATTTTAGCGAGCGCGCTCGCTAAAGCACGAGGATCCCCTGATATTTCCGCGCCAGTATGATCCGCGCCATACTCGCGATAGCGGGTCAGCGCCAGCACTAGCAACGTGCCTATGAAGTAAACCAAGACAGTAACCAGATACACCAACATCAACGGCCCTGAACCACCATCTCGGCTACGGCCTCCGAAGAGCATGTTGAAGAACAGCATGGTCATCAGAAAACTGGTGAGAGACACTAAGAAATTGGCGATAGCGAGGACCTTGATATCGCGGTTTGCCACGTGCGCCAGTTCGTGTCCGATCACGGCACGCAACTCTCGGCGCGACAATCTTCGCAAGATACCCGTCGTCACGGCTACCAGGGCGTTGCGCGGATTCCGTCCGGTCGCAAATGCGTTCGGAGCCTCCGAATCGATGATCGCGATCTTCGGCAACGGCATCTCATAGCGAACTGCCAACTCGGAGACCAGCTCGTACAGCTCGGGAGCATCGGATTCTGACACTTCCTTGGCGCCGGTCGACCACATCACCATTCTGTCCGACAAAAAATACTGCATCACCGCGATCGCTAGAACAATGCCCGACACAAAGATGATCGGCAGTCCCGATCTCAGCAGCACGAATGCGAACACGCCGTACAGAATGCCCAAGAGTAACATGGTGAAGTACATGCGAGACACGATTCCGCCGTCGCGCTTGAACTTCCGTACGCCTGCGGTAGATCTCATTTTTTCACCTCCGTAGATGCTAGCCAGCACAAATGCATCACTGGAGAGCAAAGCTAGCCATATAGTTAATATTCAGTTTATCGCTACTTATTCATTACGATGCATCATAATGCCAAGATCCATGTGAGCTGAAAACCCGCTACGAGACACTTTCTGAAATTATGCCTGCAACCCAACCGCTTAATCACTTCGACGATGAAACCCTTCGCGCCTTCGAGCAAGCCGCTGTAGAGGCTGTAACTCAAGCCGGCAAGTTCGCGTTTTCTAGATTCATGGGACCTATGAAAGTGGAATCTAAAAGCTCCAAGCCCGGAAGAGATCTCGTAACTGATGTAGACCGCGAATCTCAGCGCATCATCGCTAGCATAATGGCGGATAGGTGCCCCGGGCATCAACTGCTAGGTGAAGAAGATCAACAATCAGATCCGCCGGCAGCAGCAGATACGATCTGGGCTGTAGACCCTATCGACGGCACGGCGAATTACGTCAACAAATCATCTACCCACGCGGTGTCCGTCGGGGTGATGCATCGCGGCATACCGATCGCCGGCGCGGTATGGACGCCATGGCCATGGCCAGAAGGAGGGAATGGCGGTGCGGTGATGCACGCGCGGCGCGGAGGCGGTGCGAAGTGGATGAGAAAGCAAGTGTGTGTAGCCGAGCCCATCGACGAACTTGGCAGACCGGTGTCAGGAAGACTCTCGATACTGCCCGGAAACGCCAGAAGCGTCTTTAGATTCAGCCGTGCGATGCGCGGACATGCCGGCGATGTCCGTGTTACCGGCAGCGCTTCATATGAGATGGCGCACGTCGCCAGTGGGATGTACCAGTACGGCATCATGGGAACCGCGGCCGTATGGGACTTCGCGGCCGCCACTATCATCGTTGAAGAAGCCGGCGGTGAAGTGTTATCGCTAGATCCGCATACATCATCATGGAAACCATTTGCCGGCTGGGGAGCGCCATATGCAAATGATTCCAACACCTTCAAAAAGATGCGAGACTGGCGCGGAATAGTTTTAGCCGCACACCCTAGAACCGCAAGCTTCCTATCCCAAAACATCATCCCGCGTCAGCGCGGCATATTCTCATACATATCACGCCAAGTACTTGGAATACGATCAATCTGAAGCAGCAATGCTCGTAATCTGTCGCCCTGAGAATTTTCGAACATATAATCAATGCTGTAAGATCAAATCTGAGCTAGCGTCAGAACCTGGTGCAGATTTGCGTATCCTGCCCATCTTCCTAACTGCACACTATGGTTCGGAGATTGCCTCCGCGCACTATCAGACGCGCGCGCTGTAGAGCCACATTCTGTAGATCTCATCTATCTTGATCCGCCCTTTAACTCTAAAGCGACTACAACATCATGCATGAGAGCACTGTACCCGGATCAAGAAGAAAGGCAGCAGGAATGAAGCGTTACCTAGATGAATCCCGGGGAGCTACGCCGACCGATTTATGGGACGATCTCAAGCCGATCAACCGTAATGCGAAGGAACGACTCGGCTATCCTACTCAGAAGCCTATCGCCCTGCTCAACCGTATAGTATCGACATCGTCTAAAGAAGGTAATCTCGTTCTAGACCCCTTCTGTGGTTGTGGCACGGCCGCCGAGTCTTCGGTAAATTGGAATCGACGTTGCTCCCAAAGCAGTAGAGCTGATGCGATGGCGAGTGCGCGAATATTGTGGAATCGAACCGGTTACACATGGATTGCCGTATGACTTTGAATCTGCTGTAGCGCTAGCAAGACCTATTAGAGCCGATCTGTATCGTGCTTCACGCGACTTTGAGCGATAGTCAGTAGAACTGATCTACGGCGCTCAATCCAATGTGAAGCAAACCGGAGATCGCGGCTTGGACGGTAGCGCTAGAGTGGATATTTCCGGAGTCAGCACGCGCGACCGGCCTTCATTCGGATTCCAAGTCAAGAGCGGAAAGAACGTTGGAAGTCCGGATGCTGATGCATTTTCAGGCGCCCTAGACACGGCTGGGTTTCAGGCAGGATTGTTCATCGTTCTTGAGCAGTCTCGCGCTGAACAGATCCGATCCGCTATCGGACGGCAGCCTGTAATTACATTCGGCGAATGGACCGGTCCCAAAGTAGGAGTGTGGTCTATACAAGATCACTTCAAGGGCATCGAACCTAGCGTGCCCAGATTCGTAGGACGAGAAGAGACCCGAGCTTTGCTAGCAGCGCGCAATTGGCAACCGCAGTTGAGGCAGTGAATCAACACCCCACAACGCGCCTAAAGCTATCATCTGCATTTATGCACCGAACTAGCTGATTATCAATCAGTCCGATTCAGCCACCATTCCATCGAATCGGCCAGGGCCAGCCAGCTGGCATAGATGATGTTAGCAGAAGCTCCGACTGTGTACCATACTCGCCCTTCAGCAGCCGACTCAATCTCCACCCGCACTGAAGCCCCGGTGCCTAGCGTCTCGTTGACTACGCGCACCTTGTAATCGGTCAGTTGGATCTGGTTCACTTCCGGATGTTCATCGCCGATCACTTTCCTCAGTCCGCGATTCAGCGCATCTACCGGACCATTGCCTTCAGCGGCTTCATGATGCACTTCTTCACCGACTCGCACCTTGATCGTCGCTTCCGACAACACTGGATGCTGGTTGCCATCGGCACGCCACCCGGTTCCGAAAGATGATCGACGCCGATTCTCGACAATAACCATGAAATCTACCAGCTCGAATGGTGCCTCGTAGTTGGGCAGGCTGCGTCTTATCAACAGCTCCAGAGAAGCGTCCGCACGCTCATATGCAAAGCCCAGCGCCTCCTGTCGCTTGATCTGAGACACTATCTGCCGAGCATTCTCGCGGTCCAACACATCATCCAGTCCCAGCTCTCGGATCAGTCGCATCACATTGCCACGCCCGGCCAGCTCCGACACTGTCACTCTAGTGCTGTTACCCACCAGATTCGGATCGATATGCTGATAGGCCATGTGTGATTTCTCAGTGGCCGCAGCATGTAGACCGCCCTTATGCGCGAATGCGCTCACGCCAACATAAGGCTGGAACGGGAACGGACGTCGATTCGCCACTTCAGCAACTAGATTCGACAGTTCGGTCAAACGAGGCAGTTTCTCGGGCTTTAACGCCTCAATGCCAAGCTTCAGATTCAAGTTTCCGATAACGCTGATCAGGTTGGCGTTGCCGGTGCGTTCGCCATACCCATTCACGCACCCCTGCACCTGATACGCGCCCGCCCGCACTGCCTCTAGTGTGGAAGCGACTGCAGTGTCAGTATCGTTGTGCGCATGAATTCCGATCACGGCGTCCGATCCCAGATCCGCAATGACCTCTTGCACGATTCGCCCCACTTCATGCGGAAGAGTGCCTCCGTTCGTATCGCACAATATGATTCGCTCAGCTCCCGCATTAAGACCCGCGCGCAAGCATTGCAGGGAGTACTGTGGATTCGCCTTATAGCCATCGAAGAAGTGCTCAGCGTCATAAAATACGCGTCGACCATGCGCTGCTAGATAAGATACCGAATCGGCGATCATCGCCAAATTCTCTTCGAGGCTGGTCTCCAACACCACGCGCACCTGATAATCAGAGGACTTGCCTACCAGCGTTACTATGGGGGCGTTGGAATCGAGCAGTGCGCGAATCGACAAGTCATCTTTGCAAGATGCCTTGGCATGGCGAGTGTTACCAAACGCCGCGATAGTGGCATTTACAAGTTCTAGATCCTGCACTCGCTGAAAATAGTCGTCATCCTTAGGTGTCGCTCCCGCGTATCCACCTTCAATGATGTCGATGCCCATGTCATCGAGCAGTTTGGTGATCTGTAGTTTATCTTCTACCGATAGAGAGATGCCCTCTTGCTGCGCACCATCGCGCAGAGTGGCGTCGTAAAGCTCCACCGCGCGTTCCGTCAACGGTTCATCCGCGGTTCCAGGATCTATATCTGGCTCTGTCATAGTCGATTCTCAAAATCATTCTAGAAGGTGGGTTATGCGCGATCAGGACGAGGACTAACGGACCAAATCGCAGAACCACCGGCGCAGACAGAGGCAGTAACGATACCGTCGTCCATTAACGGGACGAGTCCGGCATCGGTGCGAATCACATCCAGTCGTCACGCATATCAATCAAGATTGTCGTTTCTAAATCGTAACATCGCTAGTGTTTGTCATTTCTGCATCACGATGTGATTCCGCAGATCGCGTGGGAGTGTGAGCGAAAGGCGCTCTCTAATCTCGAAGATGCGGCTCTGGACGTTCTCCACGCCTATCGCGTGGAAACTCCACGAGAAACAGGCGCAATAACAACAGAACCACTACTGAAATCGTGGCACCGATCGAGATCCAGTTCGGACCGGTTCCCAGCGAGATGGCGACGGCAGCGATGAAAGCTATCGCCGCAGCTCGTGGTCCATCGCGGAAGATAGGCAGTGCGACAAGGGCTAGGACTGCCGGTATCAAGCCCCATAATCCCAACGTAGGAATTATCACTCCTAGCCCGGTGGCAAGTCCTGCTCCGCCGCGGAAACGCAAGAAAATCGGCCACCAATGTCCGATTATCGCGAACGGACAGGCCACTGGCAACAGCTCGTCAGGACATCCTAATGCCATCGCCACGGGCACCGCGGCGACGCCTTTAAGCGCATCTAAGATGAAAACCAGCGCGCCATGGACGCGTCCCACCTTGCGGAAAACGTTCGAAGCGCCAGGATTTCCAGTGCCGATTTCAAAGATGTTCACTCCAGTCGCGCGTGCTACGAGATAGGCAAACGGCAAAGATCCCAGCAGATAGGCGAACAGGGAAGAGGCAAAAGCGGCGAGAAGATCGTCCTCCATCATGATCGCAGATTTCTCTGGATCTCACTCACAAAAGCTTCTGCTCTATTAACCTTGGTAACATCGAAGAAACCATCGATCTCATCGCTTCTTATGCCTCGTAAACGGTCAGGCAAGGCATTGGTAAGGATGTAGAAACGTCCTGATTTTTTCAGTCGTTTATAGCGCAAGGCATTCGCTTCAGCCTTCTTTAGCGTGTCGCTACGCAATAGGCCCGCCCGATTCAGTTTGACGCGAGCCCCACCCGGCATTTCTATGCTTTGCGCCGAACCTTTGAGTTCAATGGCGATATCTTCCGATGCTTCAAGATCATGAGTAGCAGTATTGGTTGGAGTTGAATCCAAACGAAGGTTGAACTTTCGGGTAAAAAGCACTTTCACCGCAGCCTCAAATATTGCGCCTACAACCGGTGCTCGGCCCTGAAATGTAGCGATTTCATACACACTAGCCGAATGACATTCAGGGCATCTCGGCGGCTTTTTGTCTATTCTTACTGCGTCACGTCCCTCTCTAGCACAGTTCATACATGCGTAGGCAGGTAGAAGATTCGCTTTCTTGATAGCAACATCAAAGCATTTGTCAAAATATCTTCTCAGGTTTTCGTTGCTTAGTTCATCAGTTTCAAACGGGTAATTATCCTTAACGATCTGATTGAAATCCATGAATAAAGCTCTTTCAGCGATACGCGCTTTAGCGATGCTTACATATTCATCGCAATTATCGTAACAAACGTATCGTCTATCCGATTCGATGGCCGCTATTGCAGTGGCGCCGGTGCCGGCGAATGGATCCAAGATAACTTCATCAGAGAATGTGTACATCTCAACTAACCTTCTCGGAAGCTCAGTTGGGAAAGGGGCTGGGTGGCTAACGCTCTTTGCGGAGACAGGAGCGAAAGACCAGATACTTTTGGTCCAGCTAAGAAAATCGTCGCGCGCTATCGTAGGCGACCGTCCTCCGTTCAGAGGATGTCTTTTGAACGGAGGTTTCTGAAACACCAAGATATATTCGTGAGTGTCTCTGAGGGTGGGATTGGAAGGCGAGCGCCAGCTACCCCATGCAGTCGAAGAACCGTTCATTCCCTTATCCCATATGATCTCGCCCCGCATAAAGAATCCTGCGCGTGACGCTTCCTCAATGAGGTATGCGTGAAGGGGAATATAGGGGCTTCGTCCGATACCAGCAACATTGACGCAAGCTCTTCCACCAGTGACCAAGACGCGATAAGTTTCAGATAGCACGTTGCGGAGCAATCGCATGTGTTCTTCAACGCTCAGATCACGATCGTACTGCTTCCCCACATTGTAGGGGGGCGAAGTAACCATCAGATGCACGCTACGATCCGGCAGTTCGCTCATATTCTCGCTGCTGGAACAGAAAATCTGGTTGACACACTCCTCTGGCAAGGGGTTATCTGGCACATGCTTTGCATCCACATCCCCAGACTGCCACATCGGCTGCAATCCAAGCTTATAGTAAGCCGAGGAGTCGTGATTTACCCAGCCATTGGAGCCGAAGTTGCTTGTGCTGGTGCCTCTAGCCATGCTAAACCAAGTTCAAACGGTTAAGACGTTTTAGACGTCTGAGATATCAACTATGATATCTATGCGACGATCATCCCGGCAGGCTTCCCGTGCAACGCATCAGTGTTTCCTGCACCAGCAGTTCATGGTCCAGCGTGCGCAACGGCGGCGCATCCCCGCGAATCGTCGCCACGAAGGCTGCGAAAGTGTCCACGTAGCGAGAACGATCCTCCAAATCGACCATCGTAACGCCCTCGGTGTAACCTCTTTTGGAAGTCGTTATACACAGCCGCAGTTTGTCTGCAGGCTCGAACGGCTCCATGATGGCAGAACCCTCAGTTCCATATACCTCGAAACGGCGAGCCATCGGCCTCGGTTCCATCGCCGCGATGTCTAGAGTAACTAGCGCATGGCGATATTCCAGCACTGCCAGCGTGTTATCCATGAAACTGCGCGGGTTCGATGACGCGTTCTGCAGAAAAGAACTCACGCGTTGCGGTCGGCCCATCAGCCAAACTATCTGATCCAACATATGGCCGCCCAAATCGTAGAAAACGCCGCCGCGATGATAAGACAATCCGTATCGGTCGGTGTATTGCCCGTCTGGCGAACGTTCCGGCAGCCAGGTAGACATGTGCGCTCTAATCTGAAAAATCTTCCCTAGAAAACCAGTGTGAACCCAATCTGCGATGCGTTCGAAGCCATCGTGCTTCCGAAACATATATCCCAGAGTCACTTCTAGCCCCTGCGCTCTGGCATCTTCAATCACGCGCAGAAAACGATGGTAGTCATCCCCCGCCGGCTTGTCGTAGAAACAGTGCTTGCCAGACCTCACTATCGCCTCGGTATGCGCTAGGCTCTCGCGATTAGAACCCTCAGAAGCCACTGCCACGATTTCATCGTTCGCCAGGACATCAACTATGGAATCCAGCCATATCGCATCTTCCCAAGCCTCTGAATCCTGGCACCATCGCCGCCGATCAGCGTCCGGCTCAAAGCATCCCATCACTTCAACATCTGGATTCGCCGCCATCACCCGATACACGCCATTGGCATGGCCATGCTTAGTGCCTATCTGGGCGACCTTCAGCTTTGCAGACATGTGGACAACCATTCAACGTCATGGAGGCGAGTTCATCGATGAATGCAAGTATAGAGCCCATCATGCGCATCAGCACGGCTATCTCTATACCCTTGCAGTCGATTTTGCCGCGTGAACAAAATCGCGTATCTTGGCATGGTCCTTAATGCCGTCGCTCTCAACTCCGGTAGAGACGTCTACTCCCCATGGACTCAACATCTGCACAGCATCTTTGACATTGCCGGGATGCAGACCGCCGCCGAGAAAGACGCCTTCGCGATCTGCCACACTCTCAGCAATCGACCAGTCGAAACTTTCGCCCGTGCCGCCGGGCTTATTCTCGTCATACCGATCCAAGATCACGAAACGCCCGCGTGAAAGCTGGTCGTCCACCAGCTTTCCAAGCTCCGGAGCCGACGTCTCTGGACGCACTCTTATCTGACGCAGCGCGGGACGCCACATGGCGCGCATATACGCCTCGTCCTCATCGCCGCACAGCTGCACACAGTCCAGGTCAACCTGTTGCGCGATCTTATTGACCCAGCGCGCGTCTTGATTACGGAAAAGCCCTACCGTCTTGGCACTCCTTTGACGCAATTCCTTAACGCGGTGATCACGCGCCCGAATGCGATAATTGCGCACTACTTCCTGAGCCTGAAACGGTGTCAGCTGACGGCGCACCCCTTCAACTAACACAAACCCCAGAAAATCCGCTCCAGCACGCGCTGCTTCAAGCGCCGATTCGCCATCGCGCAACCCGCAGATCTTCACTTTCGGCGGACGATTCATGCTCATGATTCTATTCATTTTGAAGCGCGTATCCCCGACATCCCAGCTACCAAATCGCCCGGACCCTGCGCAGCAGTCATCAGCGACTCGCCCACCAGCACTGCATCGGCACCGGCATCTGCCATTCGTCGCACATCATCTGCATTACGCATCCCACTCTCTGCCACTTTCAGAATACCGTCCGGAATGTGCCTTGCCAGACGCGGAAACACATCTAGAGAAGTCTCAAGCGTCTTGAGGTTACGGTTGTTAATCCCTACTATACGCGGTGCCGCCGCGGTCAGCGCAAGTTCCAGCTCCACATGATCAAAAACCTCCACCAGCGGTTCCATGCCAAGTCCACGAGCAATCGCATATAGATCAGCATAGTGAGTTGCATCCAGAATCGCCACAATCAGCAACACGGTGTCCGCGCCCGCGGCGCGCGCCTGATAAACCTGATATTCATCCACCACAAAGTCTTTCTGCAAAATCGCTGCTCCATGACGATGGGCGACTGCGCCGGCCGCCGCTAAATCTTCTAACGATCCGCGGAAGAAGTCCGGCTCTGTAAGCACTGAGATCGCCGCGGCTCCTGACCGACAGTAAACATCGGCCCGCGCAACAGGATCCAGCGTCAAATCCATCTCCCCGGCCGATGGCGAAGAGCGCTTCATCTCAGCAATTACAGAGACTGTGTCATCTGAGCCACGCAGAACTTCCGCAAAGTCCATGGGCGGCGAACTCGTAACAGCATCATATCCGCGCCGCGTCATAAGCGATAACGGCATGGCGGCCTTATTCTCAGCGATGCGCCGCTGTCGAGCCTCGACGATGCGGGAGAGGATGGATTCGCGGTTATCAACGCGCCAACGCATATCCGTAATATCTACCTCCGATTTCACATGAACCATCAATGCATCCTTACTGACTAAGTTCATCCTAGTCAACTATCCTACGTCCTGGCAAATGGGGTATTAGAGATGAGCAACCTTCAAACGCCGCAATAACCCTCACATTCATTCAAGAATCCATCGGCTACCATCCCTTCTTCATCTGAGTTTACGGCCTGATCCAACGGTATTCTGCGATGATGCAGAAAAGCCTTCTTCTTAAACATCTTGCCAGCGTTGTGATCCGCAGAGCGTAACATACGGTCAATCGCAACCGCCTCCGTGAACATTTCTGGCTCCGTTTTTCGTACGTCCAACCAGCTTTTAGAACTTCTGAAGGGGCATCCAACGCAAGCGCTCCGTCCCAAAACTCGATCTGGATAACGATCAGTAAACCATTGCGCGCATTCTTCCCTGGTCATCGGGAGATCATCGATCAACGGATAACGATGCTTGATCCACCAATTGCGGCTATTCTTTACCCGTAGAAACTCATCTCCCGTGATGCCCAGCCACATCTCGATCCAAGTGTCTGGCGGCAAGCTTTCTCTCGGCGCGACACCAAGCAACTCCTGAACCTTACGCCTTATCGGATCCAGCTTATAGTTCTTAGTGCATTGACGCCAATTGATTCCAGCGTTTTGCCCATCGCCTTCTGCCAGAAAAACCGGCAATGTCAACCAAGGCTTGCCTTGAGCATTGATGCCGTCACGCACGTCTTGGCGCAACGAACGTCCGTTGTCAGTAACTACGATTGGGAAAGACACTTGCTTCTCAAGCCATGCCAAGTTGGCGTACACCGAGCTCGGCTCCCAACGCGTATCAGCAAAGATCGCGTAGTCGGGCTTGTGCCCGAACGTCCCCTTATCTGCTAGTAGACACATGACCGTGCTTTGCACACCGCCACCCAAGGAGAGAATCCTGAGCGCTGGCGGAATCGAACCGGCCCGGGGTCTGTGCCCTAGCGATCTTTTGGGGGCAACAGCTCATTGACTAACGATCCAAGCTCGTCGTCATTCATCAGATCGAGTGCCTGAGCTCCACCTCTAGTGTTAATCTCAGAAAAGAAATCGCTGGCCGACTTCGTTTGCTTAAGATGCTCGTTGCCCGCCTTGCCGATTATCTCGCAAACCTTAGCCATCAGCATTGGATTCGCCATTATGTATGGCCGAGAGAGCATTTGATGATAGACGTTCACGTTTCCGGACAGGAGCTTTAACACTCTATCAATATCAGGTGATTGCGAAGCGCTAGCGATGCGCCCGGCGAGTTCATTCAGCCAGAAAAGCCGGGCGCTTGCATTCGCTCGACGAGAGTCGGAATCGTACTTCAGCCAATGACTCAACACGAAATTCGACATGCTGACTTTTCTGTTACCTCTTTTCTTCGATCTCCTATAAGTGAATTTCCATCGCACTGCAGTATATCTAGATAGAGGGAAACAGTTAAGCGATGCCCACAGGAGTGGATCAGAGTATTCTGCAGGTTTCAGCTCACCGAGTGCAACGCACAGAATCTTGGAATGTTGATAGTCCATCCCAGGACCGCTCTCGACAATATCGTTAAGTTCATCGATCGGGCCGAACAGCGGTCGCTCGCTAGACCATAGCGCAATATTGTCGGCCTTAGCTAATTCACTTTCCACTTCGCCACGCAGAAATATTTCTGGCTTCGTGCCAGCCAGATCTAACAGGTGCTTATATCCTTCTTCCGATAAGATTTTCAACTCGGATCGCACTATCGATTCTCCTTGCAAATGTTCACGTATCCATAAGGATTTTCTAGAAGCTCTTGTGCCACCTCAAACAAGTCCGTATCAGAAGTCAGCGGCAATCTACCCAGCTCGGAGAGCTTGGATCGCATCGTCGACATCCAGCCTCGAGCTTGCTCATTCAATATTTCTTCATCTTCATCGATCAACGCTCGCAATGCTTCAATAAGTGGACCGATATAAAAGGACACCATAGCCATCTTAAGATAGTGATCTCGCCAAGATTTAATCATGTGGATAGTTTCGGGATTGGCATTGATGTCAATATAGATATTAGATGGATTCAAATCAAGTTTTAACTGCCCAGGGCATAGCTGTGGATCCTTGCCGAACCGAAATATACTCTTTGTCGGCACAGGATCGCCAATATCTATGGAAAACGCCCACATCTGGTCCGTAGCCAGGGGCTGCCCTTTACTGAGGCGATACTCGTTTACGCTGTATTCCTCGTGAATATCTTCCGCACAATACTCAAAATCATGATCTGCTATCACAAACGGATGTACCTCTATTTGATTGCAAATCCGATCTAGAGGAACCTCGCTCTTCAGTGAAGAGTCGCCTGGTTCTGCTTTTAGCAATGTGCGAAAGTTTGTAGTGCGACAGTACAGCATCGCCGCGCAAACAGCATCTTTTGACTGTACACACCTTTTCACACTGCTCGCTGAGATTTCGTATTCAAGCGAAAGGATCAGGATATTATTTTGATAATCGACATCCGGCACCATTTTCGTCTTGAATTCAATATCATCTACGTAGTCGTTAGAATACGGACGCAAAACAGGATATAGGTAATTTCGTTTCGAACTATATCTCAATTTAAGTCTTCCATCTATATTTGCAAGATTGCATTTTTCATATCTTGACTTCCTTCAACGTGAATGTCTTTCCTGCTACGGGTTCGATGACGTGCAATTCGACCGAAATGCGCTCTGCAGATTCTTGTATAGACTTCATGGCCCCGGTCTTACGATCTATACCTATCGACTTACCGTTCCTATATTTAGCCCGTCTAATCTTGACGTTCCTCTCTTGGCCATCTTCCATCACTGCCATCAAGCCAACGCCGTCTATCTTCTCACCGCTATTGTCAAACGAAACTTTCAACACATGTGAAGCGCCATCCGCCTCCGATTGAAACCGTATATTTCCGAAAGCCATTTGAACATTGCGGCGGCTACTCCCTACTGGTCGGGGTCGGCGTCGACGATTACCTTTGCCTTTGCCATTTGATGCGCCTCCATCGTCTTCATTGCCACTCGAATCGGTAACCATGGCTCCGCTCCCGGGTACCCTCTTGATACCCCTTCGGCTCGGAGGTGGAGTATTCCGCTGAGAAATCGCAGAAATGGTCAGTCTCTCACCGGATCCATCAGGTGCTTCAATAGGAAGATACCGCGCCAATTCACTCGCGTTTTCCTCATTCTCTACTTCAGGCGGTGCAGTGTGATTTTCCAGAATTTCTCGGATCCAATGCCCAAGCTTATACAATTGATTTTTCGCATCTATGCGACGCCCTTCATCCGAAATTTCCTCAATGGATATTTCATTATGTTTCGGGGTCTCCGAATCTCGCAACAATGATAGCTCGCCTTCAGACAAACACTCCACAATCGCGGTGAATCCGTGCCATTGACTGGGAATGTTCTTTATACGACTCAACCCCATGCTTCGACGATCGTCGGTGATCATCATTCCTGCATCACGAATCAATGCAATCTCGCGTTGCTTGCGCGGATTACTATCTTTATGTACTTCAAGCCTGAGATTGATCTTACCTATGCCTTCAATTTCAGTAGATGCAATAGGTTTCTTACGCGATACATTTATAAAATTGCGTATCGAATCTTTATCTTTATCGAGAAAATCTTCAAGATTATCAGCTGTGACTCTAGTCCCATTAACCTCTGCTTCCAATCCCACGTGTATTATGGCATGAAAATAGTGTGAAACTACACTAGCGCACACCGCTTTTTCCCAATCATTCTCAAAACTTCTCAATACCCACAGCGCAACACCAGGCTGATGCATTTTGAAATCATCAGGCACATCATCATCATGCACCGGCTCAAAATTCTTGCCGGCCAGATATCCAGCAGCGCGCAAGTATCTACCTTCACCGTTCTTACGAGATACCAATATAGACTTGCCTATAAATCGACGCCGCAATCCGTGAGATTTTATTCCTCTCCAAGCTGTCGAGTATAGAACTGTGCGGATGCCGCTATTCGCAAATGCTGCGAATTTGCCCAATCCGTATGATCCGCCAGAATCGCGCCCATCCTTGACATTCAGTCCGGAGCCTTTAGTCAGCGCTCTCCACTTAGAGCTACCCCCCCCCCATCTTCGGCGCCAAGCGTGTTCGCGTCCTCAATCTTCAAGGCACTCACATATTCATCTAGCAACAGCGTCTTCGCGGCACCATTCAGAGATTCTTTGTGTCTGGAATCGTTATCTTCGGATTCTAATGACTCGTGAATGGCCTTTTCTAAACTCTTCGCGTCGATCGTGTCAGCTCTCACTCTATCCTCGGTGAATGTGACGCGGACCGGCCTATCGTCATCCGCCCTTGCATCAAGGGAGTTCTGGATAGCTTCGCGTACCAACCCATCTAATCGATGCGCGGTGAAGTGACTAATGCCAGGATTATTGAACCCCTCGGGTTCGTGAGCGCGATTTTCATCGAATTGCCAGCTGATCTTAGCCATAGACACTTATCGTCCAAACCTTACACCATAGATTGATAGCTACCTTAAGACCCATTTGCTTCACTATACCTCAAATCCCAAGAAACTAGCGATCTATCCTGTAAGCATGTCGATTCAGACTCCATGCTAAGGAATCTATTCATCCCCATCATTTCACATACACTCTCCCATGCCCGGAAAACAGCGAGTGGTGGGCGATGGAGGACTCGAACCTCCGACCTCATGCGTGTGAAGCATGCGCTCTAACCAGCTGAGCTAACCGCCCACAAGATACATTCTCATATACCACCACAGCCCGACACCATTGAATTATGCACTCCGTTCAGTGGTGGCGATGACAAGACTTGAACTTGTGACCTGACGCTTATGAAGCGCCCGCTCTAACCAGCTGAGCTACATCGCCACGCAGTTACAGGCACACTTACCCGCCTCGATACTCATTGCCACGGCAGACCTTTACCATCGTTGAAAACCGAATAAGGAAGCGCAACTCTAATGATACGCACAGCATCATACACGGTCAATATTAAAGCCGAAAAGCTAC
Organism: Dehalococcoidia bacterium; assembly: GCA_963422715.1. Lineage (GTDB taxonomy): Bacteria > Chloroflexota > Dehalococcoidia > Lucifugimonadales > Lucifugimonadaceae > Bin127. The sequence continues at coordinate 449,691 of OY730475.1, forward strand.
CCTCCTCTTTCAGTCGGAAACGTAATCGCCGCTCTTGCCTCCGCTCTTGCGACGCAAGCGAAGTTCGGTGATCACAATCCCACGCTCGGCCGATTTGCACATGTCATACACCGTCAGCGCGGCCACTGATGCCGCGGTCATCGCCTCCATCTCAACGCCGGTGCGCCATTTTGCGCGCGCGCGCGCAATTACCCGCAAACCGCGATCCGCCGACAGAGGATCGATCTTCACCTCTACCTGCGACAACGGTATGTTATGGCACATCGGAATGAGATCTGCCGTGCGCTTCGCAGCCATCACTCCTGCCAATTTAGCCACCGATATCACATCGCCCTTACCCATCTCGCCTCGCAGCGCCTGAATCAACGTGGCCGGCGACATCAGAACTTCACATGAAGCTACTGCAATGCGCTCGGTCATCGCCTTATCGCCCACATCTATCATGCGCGCTTCACCAGATGAATCGATATGAGTCAGACTGCGCGTGACATTATCGTCTGCCGAATCCGTATGGTCATCCGGCGTAGGTGAAGCGAGGTCTGGCTTCGGCTCCGAAGTTGTCGCTGATGCATCCGGCAAGCGCGGCATTACCGTATCGCCGCCACTGCCCGTAAAGCCATGATCTTCAAGCAGTCGATCCGCTGCAACCTTTGAAGCCTCACGCACCAATCGATCCGCACGTTCGTTCATCCTATGGCCTGAATGCCCCTTCACCCATCGGAACGCGACTCTTCGACGGTCCAATATACGGAGCAGTTTTTCCCACAGGTCTGTGTTTGAAGCCTGGTCGCGGCGGTTCCGCATCCAATCGTTAGCACGCCAATTAGCGGCCCATCCCTTCTCAACCGCATCCACAACGTATCGCGAATCGGTAGTCACGACGGTGTGTCGTCGCGCCCCGATATCAGCGGTCTCGTCCAATGACGCGATCACCCCCATCAGCTCCATGCGATTATTAGTCGTGAAGCGATAGCCGGCCGAAATTTCGCGTTCAACTCCATCCACTCGAATCACGGCGCCATATCCGCCCTTTCCGGGATTGCCGATTGCACCTCCATCCGAGAAAATCTCTATCGGGCTGTTGCTCGTCATATCGATCTATATCGCGCCTCTTGTGATCATCAAGCGATCAACATGCATCACAGCCTGGAAATCTTAAGGAATTGAGTGGAGATAGTCCCTGCATTTGCCACGCCTCGGTTCAGGCTAGTCCAGCGCCATCAATCGTCGAAAGTCGAAACGGTTAACCGTCTTTATCAACGTAGCCACCGTCCATAACCAGTTTCTCCGCCGGCTGACGCGCTGCTGCCATCGCCAGCTTAGCGCATCGTTCATTGCCCTTGTTGCCGCTATGCGGGGGCGACCACCTGAATTCCAGAGATTTCAATCTATCGTTGGCACGCAAGATGCTTTTCCACAGGTCGACGTTCTCCACCTTGTCCCCGTTTTGCTTAGTCCAAGAGTTCTTGCGCCATTTCTTGGCCCATCCCTTCAGCATCGCGCTCACCAGATTCTGGGAATCGCTTATCAATATCACTTTCGTGCCGGCATCCAGCTTCCCGCTCGATGCCAAATCTGCAAGCTCCATCAGCACCGTAGCCGGTCCCATCAGCTCCATGCGATTGTTACTAGTACGCATATAACCTTCACTGCGCGTGCGGCTGCGTCCTTTGTAGTCCATCAACACCGACCACCCTCCGGGGCCGGGACTATCTATCATTGAGCCGGCAGCATATAAACGCACTGCATGCCCATTAGCAACGTCTTCATCCTCACGGCGTTTGAAATCGGCACTCTCCTCTATCTTTAACTTCTCTCGCTTCGCGATCGCCTGCGCTCTACGCGCCAGCGCGTCAGAAGCTGCCGTATCCATCACCAGGCGCAGCTCAAAATCATGCCTCGATATGCGTCGGCTGAAAATCTGCCACAGATCTGCATTGCGCACCCGTTCGCCCTCGCGTCGCTGCCAACCATTGCGTCGCCATTCATCGACCCAGCCGCGATGCATCGCATTCGCGGTGAATTCGTCAGGCGTATTCAACACCATGTGAAGACCGTCTTTAGGAAATTCACGCCGCACTGCATCCAGCGCATCTATGCAGGCCGTCAAATGCATCCGGCCGTAACTCGTCGACTCGAACTTGCCTGAAAACTCATGTCGACGGTCATTAAAATCAAGCATTATTACATAAGCTCCGATACCAGGGTTGCCCACCGTGGCGACGTTATAGGAGATCTCACAATCGACGCCACGGTCATTGCCGTCCTCAGCTATTCCAGCATCCTCACTGCGTTTCTCTCGCTCGCCAAGCCCATTCAGGTCTCGTCGGTGCCGCGTATTTGATAATTGATCTACGTCACTTGCCAAGATGAAGTTAACCGATTCCTGACGGCCGCTCGAATCCAATATCCGATCCCAAAGATCGCTATGGACAGTGGCATCTCCGTTCTCATCTACCCAGCCCGCTTCACGCTGATTCTGCAGCGACTGATAATCGCCGAAACTTTCACACAAGTAAGTAGAAGGCGTTACCACATCTACTTTCAAATCGTCACTGGGCAAAGCTTCCAATCCCTCCGCCGCTGCCATCATCGCACATCTGATAAAGGTCGCATCTTCATCAACTGTTCCCGCAATCGGCGACAATTGATTTCCGGCCACTCTTATCATGGCGCTGTAGGCCCCAAAGCCATGCCCCGGACGGAAATCTATCCCGCAATTGATCCTGGCTGATCTTTTATCACTCATAATTATTGCCACTCATGCTAGGTGGGAAGGTTAAAAAGCAGAAACGATTTTCAATATAAATCACGCGATGCCTGACGTTGAGCCGTCAGAAACAGTATCAACCGCCCAAACGGAACATCTCTATCTTCTCCCGGCCGGCGATTGCATCCCTCGCTACAAACTGGGTCTCATCTGAACGCAACTCCGAATATCGGTCGCGACGCGCCGACCAGACGCTCCCAATTATCTCGCACAGCTCGTCGTCTGAAGCGCCCGAGCGCAACGGTGTCTTCAAATCAATGCCGCTGGATGCGAACAGACAGGTCACCAGTCTGCCCTCGGTTGTGAGCCTGGCTCTAGTGCAATCTCCACAGAAGGGTTGTGAAACCGATGTTATCAGCCCTATCTCGCCGCCGCCATCAACATAGCGATATCGCGAAGCCACTTCTCCGGGGTAGTTCGAATCGATTGGCTCCAGCGGGTATACATCATTGATCGTTTCCAGTATCTCACTCCCTGTTACCACCTGGGAAAGGTTCCAGCCGTTCAAGTTGCCGACGTCCATATACTCGATAAAGCGTACGATATCGCCGCTGCCCCGAAAATGCTCCGCCGTCTCTATCAGCGAATGCTCGTTGACTCCGCGCTGCACCACCACGTTGATCTTTAAGGGCGAAAATCCAGCCGCATGCGCTGCCGATATCCCTTCAAGAACCTTCTCCGGACCATAGGGGCGGCCGCTCATCTCTCGGAATACATCATCACGCAAAGAGTCGAGACTGACTGTGATGCGGACCAATCCTGCCAATCTCAAGTCATCGGCATATCTGGAAAGCAAGAAACCGTTAGTCGTCATTGCTAAATCCCGCACTCCATCGACGGAAGCCAGGCTGCGAATCAAATCCAACAGGCCAGACCTGACCAGCGGCTCTCCGCCGGTGATGCGCACCTTTCCCACGCCATAGCCCACAAAAAGGCGCGTCAATCGCACAATCTCCTCGAAACTCAACAGCTCCTGACGCCCCAGAAATTTGTAACGCGCGCCGTAAATCTCCGCCGGCATACAGTACGGACAGCGGAAATTGCAACGGTCAGTAACCGATATGCGCAGATCGCGAAGACGCCGCCCCAGCGCGTCTGTCAAGTCATTTCTGATTCCGGCCTCACTCAATGGATGACAACAAGAAAACATGCAAAATCTAACATCGTGTGATTTAGATTTTACTGGACCTTCGATTAAGTATCAGCTTGGACAGCATAACTGATGCTGAAACCGCACCTTCATCAATTGCAGTCACGAATATAGCGCTTGCAACACCGGCTTCAAAGCTGCAATCGCACGCCTCCGATGGCTAATCGCATTCTTCTCACTAGCACTCAGCTCAGCCATAGAACGGGTATGACCGGTGGGAACGAACACCGGATCGTAACCGAATCCATGATGGCCGCGCGGGCGATCAGCGATTTTGCCCTCGATAACGCCCTGCGCGCTTATGGCGCCGTTCGTAAGATTCGGACCGGCAATCGTTGCCACGCACACGAAACGAGCCGTGCGAGCAGTTTCAGGCACTCCCGACATCTCAGATAGGAGAAGGTCCGCGCGTTCAGCATCTGTCAGCTCTGCCCCACCATACCGTGCCGATCGCACTCCAGGCGCGCCGCCTAGGGCATCGACCTCTATTCCCGAATCGTCTGCAATTGCCGTGATATCGAAACGAGAAGAATAAAATTCGGCTTTCAAAATCGCATTTTCCCAGAATGTATCACCGTCTTCTGCCGGCGGATCAACGCGTGAAAATTCACTTAAATTGACGATATCGAGAGGAATTTCCGCCAAAATACGCGAAATTTCAACCATTTTTCCGCGATTCTGGGTCGCTATCATTAGTTTGACGCTCATAGCTCTTTATACTGCCAATTGCGAATATTAGTTCTTAATTGCTACCTGTCACACATGAAAATATCAGTAAAACCGCTTTAATGCGCTGAAATCTTTTGCCACTGCTAATGCTGAATGATATCCTTATCTCTTGATCGTTACCGATTCCGTTAGCATTTTCCGGGGATATCAAGGCGAACCATTCGCACATTCTTTCGCGCTCTGCGCGACGCCTAAAATCGTTATATCTAGAAAGAATCATATCGATGCTACTGAGGACACTCCCGTCTAAAGCAACCGCGACCACTATCCTCATCATCGCTATCGCCACGTCAGTGATGCTTGCGTGTTCGCCGGAGCATCCACAATCCACTTTCGGAGACGGCGGTCCCGTGGCGCGTAGCCAAGCCGGGCTCTTCAACCTCATCTTCTGGATCGCGGTCGGTGTATTCATCGTCGTCGAAGGCGTCATCTTATACGCCGTTATTCGTTATCGTCGCCGTGACGACCGAATACCGAAACAGATCTATGGCAACACCAAACTGGAGATCACCTGGACCGTCATCCCAGGCATCGTCATCGCCGCGATCGCAGTTCCTACTATAGTAGGTATCTGGGAACAGCAGCGCGGCGCGCCAGACGATATGGGCCCCGTGCTAGAGGTAGAAGCCATCGGACATCGCTGGTGGTTCGAATTCCGATACCCGAACCAGGAAGTCGTTACCGCGAACGAAATGCACATTCCCGTAGATCGCCCCGTCAACATCGCGCTAGCTTCTCAAGACGTGATCCACAGTTTCTGGGTCCCCAAGCTTGCGGGCAAAGTCGACATGGTTCCGTTGAACGATAACCTCGTTTGGTTCTTGGCAGAAGAGCCTGGTGTTTACTATGGGCAATGCGCAGAGTTCTGCGGCATCGCACATGCTCACATGCGATTCCGGGTAATCGCCCACGAAGAGGAAGATTTTCAGCGATGGCTGGCTGGGATGAAAACACCGCCGGTGCCTACTGAGCAGGGAAGCAGCTCCGCACAAGGCGAAGTGCTATTCGCGCAAAACTGCAAAAGTTGCCACACTAACGACTCATTCCGCGCCGGATCCTATGGCCTTGAGATTCAACAACAAGACGCACGATGGCAGTCCTGGCTGGACGATATCGAAAACTCGCGACTAGTTTCAGCGCCTAATCTCACCCATTATGGACAAAGACTCACCATTGGCGCCGGTATCAAAGAGAACAGCCGCGAGAATCTCATCAATTGGATCACCGATCCGTCGTCCATCAAAATCGGCACTTCAATGCAGGATCATGCTGCAATATACCAAGAGCGATCAGACGGCAAAATCAGCCTTTCTGACGAGGAAGTAGCTAACATCGCCGACTATCTGCTCGGGCTAGTGCCCGGCGACATCGGGGAGCAAGAGATAGCCGTCGTTACCGGCGGCACTCCCGAAGAACGCGGCGAGCAGCTCTTCATCTCCGCCGGGTGCAGCGCATGCCACTCTATCGACAGCGACGATACCATCGTCGGGCCGAGCCTGGTAGGAATCGCGGCTCGCGCCGCTACTAGAACCAGCCTTTCCGCAGACGAGTACCTCAGACAGTCCATCAACCAGCCCGATGCTTTCCTGGCCGATGGATTCGCGAACCTCATGGTAGTTCAGAAGTTCAAGCCCGACCAAGTCGACGACTTAGTGGCATACCTATATACATTAGAGTAGATATAACCGCGCTGATCACCGGAGAAACTGATAACGCCGGCCGCGATAAACATCGTTTGCCATAAACGCCACCATACGAAACGAAATCATGCACGTATCACATCCAGCCCCCGGCAGCGAATCGATATCGCTCGCCTTCCCCAGACTCATTCCTCGGCCGAAGCGCGAATACGGCATCTGGAGCTGGATCGCGACTGTCGACCATAAGCGAATCGGCACCCTCTACGCCATCACCTCATTCTTCTGGTTCCTGGTCGGCGGCACCGAAGCTCTGTTTATACGCCTGCAACTATCTCAGGCCGACAGCACATTCATCGATCCCGAACTCTTCAACCAGCTCTTCACGATGCACGGCACCACGATGGTGTTCCTCGTCGTAATGCCCCTGTCCGCCGCATTTTTCAACTGGCTGGTCCCTCTGCAGATAGGGGCTCGAGATGTCGCATTTCCTCGCCTGAATGCCCTCAGCTTCTGGATCTTCCTATTCGGAAGCTTGCTTCTGAATTTCTCTTGGTTGATCGGCGATGCTCCCAATGGCGGATGGTTCGGATATGCTCCGAACTCGCATCTCGCTTACAACCCCACTGATGGAATGACGTACTGGGTGCTCGGGCTGAATGTACTGGGAATAGCATCCATCGCCGCCGGGCTGAACTTCATCGTTACAATCCTCAACATGCGGGCGCCAGGCATGTCTCTCACCAAAATGCCTGTATTCACATGGATGACATTCATAACCTCCGTGCTCATCGTGCTGGCATTGCCCGTCCTCACTGTAGCTCTCATACAGCTCCAGGTAGATCGCCTCTACGGCACACATTTCTACAACCCCGCCGCCGGCGGAGACCCCGTGCTTTGGCAGCACATGTTCTGGCTGTTCGGACACCCAGAGGTCTACATCCTCATCTTGCCGGCAATGGGGATAGTGTCCGAGGTTCTCCCCGTGTTCTCTCGCAAGCCACTATTCGGATACTCATTCCTAGTTTTCGCCGGAGTAGCCATCGGATTCATGGGATGGTTCGTTTGGAGCCACCACATGTTCACCGTCGGACTGGGTCCGGCCGCCAACTCTGCGTTCGCGATCTCAACGATGGCGATCGCGATTCCCACCGGCATCAAGATCTTCAACTGGATCGGAACTATGTGGGGCGGATCGGTGCGTCTGACTACCGCGATGCTTTTCGCGGTTTCATTCATCGCAATGTTCACCATCGGAGGTCTCAGCGGAGTGATGCACGCCGCGGTTCCCTCAGATGCGCAACAGCAAGACACTTATTTCGTAGTCGCACACTTCCACTACGTATTATTTGGCGGCGCGATCATGGCCATCTTCGGCGGCATATACTTCTGGTGGCCCAAGGCGACGGGATGGATGCTCAGCGAGCGATTAGGGAAATGGATCTGGGGCATCATGTTGCTTGGATTCAACCTCCAGTTCGCTCCTCAGCACTGGCTCGGGCTTGACGGGATGCCGCGCCGAGTCTTCACATACGCCGAAAACATGGGCTGGGAAAACACCAACATGTACGCTTCAGTGGGCGGATTTCTAATAGCTACTGGAGTGCTCCTATTCATCATCGACGTAATCCTCAGCGGGCGCCGACAAAAAGCCGCAGGCAACGACCCTTGGGATGGGCGTACTCTTGAATGGTCTATCCCATCGCCTCCACCGCATTACAACTTCAAAACTATACCGCAAGTTGAACATCGAGACGACTTCTGGTTCAAAAAGCATCCGGAACTCATCGCTGAGTACTACCATGAAGAAGGACACACACAAGATGAAGCCGCCGCACCTTCCGGCGCGCAATTCGACGATGATACAGATAACTACTCATCCGTAGCGCATGAAACGCTTCAAAGCGCCGAAGATGACGATCATGGACACGGAATACACTTGCCAGATATGTCTTACTACCCGTTTATATTGGCGGCCGGTATCACTATCATCGCCATCGGACTCATGTCCGCGATATGGGTCATCGCCATCGGTGCCCTGGTTACCGTATGGGGACTGCTAGGATGGTCGATGGAACCGGTAAATGACCCTAAGGCCGAAGATGCTCATTGACAATGCCGCGCGGCGTCATGAGACGCATCGGATACCATAATCGTGCCCCGTTCATTCCTTTATCAACGACAACACCCGACGATGTGAAGTGACAACTGCTACCTCTACATACGAAGTCAAAACCGAACACGGCGAAGTCGTAAACACCTCCACCGGGCTCAGCAACAAGAAATTGCTGATGTGGTCCTTCCTCGGCTCCGATGTCATGTTCTTCGGCGCCTTTATCGCCACCTTCCTCGTCTATCGCGACCGTAGCCTCGTAGGCCCTTATCCGTCCGACATCCTTGACATCCCCATCACCTCGGTCTCTACTTTCGTGTTGCTCATGAGTTCGCTAGCCATGGTATTGGCACTCTCATACGTGCAACAAGGCAGAAAGATACTCGGCGCCTTCTGGATCGCATCTGTCGTCGTGCTGGGAATAATCTTCATGCTGTTTCAGGTCTATGAGTTCACTACTTTCGCCCAGGAAGGACTCACACCGCGCACAAATCTGTTCGGCACTACATTCTTCATCCTGACGGGACTGCATGGAGCGCACGTGACGATAGGAGTGCTGTGGCTGTCTTTCCTGCTCTACGCCCATCTCAAAGGCGCGCTGAGAGCAAACAACGCCATTGATCTTGAACTCGCAGGACTATACTGGCATTTCGTAGACATCGTATGGATCGTCATCTTTACCGTCATATATCTGATATCAGCGCGTGACGGAGTGCCGCCAGGCGGAGTGCCCTGGGTGCACGGATAACACCAATTTCGCATCGGAAACAGATCGCATTTACAAACGATACTCGTAGAAACAGTTCTCAAATGGCGAATAATTTCTGGAACCGACTTCTGTATCACAGCGGCAATGGATGGTGGGAGCTGCCCAAAACACCCTGGGAAGAGCCAAAGCCAAAGATGGAAGGCCCTTTCGGAGACGGTGTCCCTATCATACAGCGAATGTTCAACCGCATCACTGCCGCCCAGTTGCTGCATGGGACGCCTGCCTTCTACACGATGATCGGCGCCATTCTCAGCATCATCACCCTCATTGAAGTTTGGGCATTTAACATACAGGAACTCGGCAAGATGCTGCTTCCTCTCATGTTGCTCCTATCGCTGGGCAAGTTCGTTCTGGTCGTCGCCTTCTTCATGCACTTAAGGTTCGATCGCAAGTACTACGCTTGGGTATTCACTGGGTGCATGCTTCTCGGTGTTGCCATGTTCATAGCCGTGCTCGCTCTGATCAACTTCGGCGGACAGACACAGCAATAAATAGCCTCGGCCACGCATCATCCTGATGGCGAATCAGGTTATTGGTCAGCATTGTCCGGCGCCCTATTCCGACAAGATGGGATTATTGAGCCAATGACTTGACGGGGACTGGTCCACCATAATTCTCTAGGCAACACCAATCCCGTGTCATCATGCAACGCTTTATCGGCATCCTGAAGAAGCATAGAAACGCTGGCTTGAGAGATTCAACTTTACTCGCACCATAAGGATAACCCATCTCTAAACATCGCCAACCCACCTCTTCTCGAGTGAACATCAACATCCTCATGCTCCAACGCCAATGCTGAGCGATGCCCCTGAAATCGCCAATTCCATCAGCGACTTCATCACTGCCTGGAGCTTATCAGGTCCGCAATCTGTGATCGCCGCTTTCGTGGCGGTACTCTATCTAGTCGGATTAACAAGACTTCAGCTCAGATCGCGCTGGCACGCAGTGCCAATCAGGCAGATGCTATATGCCATTATGGGATTCACAATCATCATCTTCGCGCTCGCCGGACCGCCAGAAGCCTTTGCCGACGACATGTTCTTCTCCCATATGATGCAACACATACTTATCGCAATGGTCGCATCAGTGCTATTGCTCGCGGCGAAACCCATGCCATGTTACATCTGGGCAATGCCTGAAACCATCAGAATCGGAATCGCCCCGGCACTCGCCGAACAGGGGTGGATACGAAAAATAAACGCCGTGCTGGTAAATCCTCGCGTCGCACTGCCGTTATTCATACTCACACTTTGGACGTGGCACATCCCTGAGTTATATCAATCCGCCATTCAGCACGAACCTGTTCATTTCGCTATGCATATCTCCATGTTCGCAACCTCAATCCTATTCTGGTGGCCCATTATCGGACCGCCACCAGTGGGTTCATCCCTCTCAGAGCCGCAGAAAATCATCTACCTCATACTGGTAGTAACCCCGACGGCCGTACTGGCTGCCATCATCACTCTTTCCAACTCCGTCCTATACACCCACTATATCGATACTCCATACCACTTCACGTTGACGCCCACGGAAGACCAGCGAATCGGCGGTCTGCTCATGTGGATCCCGGGCAACATCATATACTTGGCCACTCTCACCACTCTTTTCTTCAGATGGTTCGCCATCGAGGAAAGAAAGCAACGCCGTTCTTATCGTGTCCCAAGCACTCACATGGAAGCCACGAAACGCCGCGCCAAAGAACTGCAAAAAAAATCTGATACCGACTAATCTATTGTCGTGGTACATATTGCGATGAGTATGCTATCCAGTGCTGGAATCGGTTCTAGCATCAACTCGCGGATGCCGGTTGCTCCATACCAATGCCCAAGTCACTCGCCCAGAAGATCAGGCACAGTATCCAGCATCCTGATTATGAGTTCCATGGGCTGATACAATCATTATCGGAGCATTCAGAGAATGTCTAGTTTCCAGCTATTTTTAACGGGCGGTTAGCTCAGCGGCCCAGAGCGCTTGCCTTACAAGCAAGAAGTCGGAGGTTCGAATCCTCCACCGCCCACCACATAAACACCGAAACAGAGCTTGCGTTCACCGACTGTTTCAACCTCTTCCTCAGCGTTTAAGCTCCTTGAACATTTCACTATCCCATCCGAAAAGCAACCTTCACATACTTGTTCGGCACCGATTGAAAAAGTTCGGGATCAGTGCCATTGAACTCGCGCATCGCCTTGCGCATTATCGGCCATCCTCTACCGCGTTGCTCCATGTATCCCATCACTGCCATATAGTGGGCCAATGATTGATTGCGCGACCGCGGATTAATACCGGTAAGGGCTGCTTCAACCGTCATGTGATTAGGCAGTGTTCCCGGACTACTCACATCAACGTGACGGTCGAACACTTCCAGCATCACCTTGGAGCCCATGATCGAGTAGTCGCGATGCGACACTGCGTTCACCAATGCCTCTCTCAGTGCTGAGCGTGGCAACATATACCGATCTTCTCGATGAAGATCATGATAGGCCTCAAACCGTCCCAGCGAGCCGAACCATCCGAGTGCCTTTTGCACCTGTTCATCGATGCGGCCGGTAACCGATGCCACCTGTAAAACATCAGACGCGCGATCTTCGCCCGCGTAAGCAACGCATTCTATCCTAAAGTTGCGCGTCTGCGGGTATCGTTGAGGATATTTGCCGAAAGCCAGCACTCCGTACAGTGATGCATGCAAAGCACCGCCATTATCTACTAATACACCGCCGTTATATAGATCATCATCAAGATCAGGCTGAAGTTCATCTACAATGTCAAAACCCTGCCTCTCCAGATAAGCTCTAAAAGCATCTGGAGAGATATCTCCTACAGTCGCATCTTGTATCGCACGTTGCTCGGTGAGGATATAACCGAAGATGTTGTAAAGCTCTTGTAGTTCGGATGGCGACGGTTCAACGCTGCTTCGTCCACGCCTTATCCATACTTGACCGCCGTAGCGCATCGGCTCAAAACCGCGCTGACGCAGAACTTCAACCCAATGAATCCATCCTCTAGGATCTTCATGACGAGTGATACGAGCCGAAACCGGAGAATTACAACCATTTTGCAAGAAGGATGTCAATCGCTCTTGAACGCGCTCCGGATCTCCTTTGACTCCTAAAATCTCCTGAGCGTCATTCACGCCTAATACCAAAATCCCTCCCTTAGTGTTGGCAAAGGCGCAGATTGTCTTACCGATCGCTGCAAAATTGCCCAACTCTCGCTTGAACTCGGTTTCTGCATTCTCGCCGATAGCGATACGATCCAAGATGTCCAGCCACTCAGCCATACAGAAGCTCAAAATCCATACTTCATTCGTCGCAAACGAAACGCTTCAGGGCCGCCATCGACAGTGGTGATGATAGCGTTGCGCACCTCCGGCTCCTCAATCGTGCCCATACACGCGATGCGGCCATGATTAGCATCAGCTTCTAACTGAATCACCAGATCAGCGTCTCCATTCACCACGATATTAGCGCTATGAGTGGCCATGATGATCTGACGACGCCCCTTGAGACGTCTCAATACCGGAAGCAGAGTCTCAAAGAGGAAACGATTATCCAGCTCATCCTCCGGCTGATCAATCACCAATGGACGATCGTCTTTAGTTTCCAGCAGCAATGACAGCAAAACACTCACACGCTGTCCCCCAGAGAGAGAATCCATAGCTCTATATTCGCCGTCGTCCATCCGCAACTCCAGCACATATTGATCATTGCACCGTATCGCTGTCAGTTCAAATCCCTTGGACAGACTAATGGATTCGCGAAACGTATTCTGAACAGCACCACTCATCTTTAAGTCGACCAATCGGTTCTTATCCAGCTTATCAATGAGCTCCTGCGGGGCCGGGCGCTCGTCATCGGTCAAGTCATTCCACCAACGCGTTATGCCGGTTTGTTTCAATTCTCTGATAAAGCTATCGAGCGGTTTCAGAATTCGATCGTCGTTGCGTTTCAGGCGAATCCGGCCGTTATGACTCTCACTAACCGAAGCCATCACTCGATCAAAGGCCGCTCGCTGTTCACACACCAAACTATCTCGGTCACACAGCAGTTTATTGAAATCACTCTGAGCTGCAATAAACCGATCATTCACAGACTGGAAATTCGCTTCATACCTTGAGAGCAGAGAGGCGTAAGCGTTAAGCGATTGAAATTGCTGCATCTTGCCACGTTCCAAACCGCGTGACGCTAACTCTCGCTCAACCTTTACACGAATATCGCTTTCACGGTCTATCAACTCATCAACGATGAAACTTATATCCTTGACCGCGACTGCAGCTTGTTCTTGGGCATGCCTCAGATGACCTTGTGCGTGTTGCCAATGTTCACGCGCGCGCGCTAGGTGTTTCTTCAGGCTCGGATCTCGTAATAGCCCTTGCATCTCCGCATCAGTCTCCGGGAAATCGATACTCGATGCCGAAGCTGACTCGGTGCCAATTTTGCGAGCGACACTGTCTATCGATTCCTTTAGATCCTGCCAGCGCTGCGATTCACGACTTACGCGGTGCATGTCATCCACACCAGCAGCTGAAAATGCCGCCAGCTCATCTGCCGCATTCCGACTGCGCTCCAGAGCCTGTTCCGCTTCAGTCCGATCATCATAAAGTTTGGCGATCAGCTTAGCAGTGCGATATAGCTCCTTGTCCAAGGCGATCAGACGCCTCGTGCGTTCATCAATGCCATTTCTCTCGGTCTCTACTATTCTGGTCAAAATGCTTTCGATAGTCGCCGAGTCTTGAGCCAACATGCGTAATTCGGACTGAGTGTAAAATTCAGCTGGCCATTGATCGCGAAGCGGCACTGTAGGGTCTTGCCCCGGACAATCAAGAACCACCTTCGGAGAGCCGGCCAGAAATACTTCTCTGCCACGCGCTTCAACTTGTCGCAAAGCATCATTTTGTTCAGGCATACGAGCGTCGATATGAACCCGCAAACCATCGAGCAAAGTGCTCTTGCCAGTCATACTCCCACCAATGACGCAAGTAAGGTCTGGGCTGAAATCGAAACGAATGCCGCTTCTATCGTCGTTGCCAAAGAATGAAGCGTTCCCGCGAACGGTGACTGATTTCAACCATGGGCGGGCACTCAACATAGAATCCGTGAGACTCGAAATCTTCCTCAGATCACCATCAGAAGTTCGTTCGTATCCGATACGCATCCTAGAATCGCTGGCTATAAATGCCTGACGCAACGCCCCGATGCGGGATGTCGCCAGTTTGAACCACGTGTGTCGCCTGCCTATTTCAGAAATGGAGTAGGCATCACTGCTGTGGAAGAACGCCTGGTAATGCTTTGACATCCCTTTATCTATCCATGAGCGATTCTTTACCGTGTCTTCTGGCAACTTATCATCATTAAGCTCCAGACCAGCAATTTGATGGTGGGGAAAATCTCGCAATAATTGGGATTTCTGCTCCGTGAGCAATCCGTTTTCGCCATCGATATGCGGTGCAAGCGCGAGAAAATCCCAACCGCTATCTTCATTACCAACGCCGGATGACTCCCTTTTACGAAAATCATGAAGATCATCAAGCGCTTCACTTACAGTTCTACCAGACACTGCAAGATTATTCCCATCCCACGGCGACCTGCCGCCCATCACCAGGTTAAAAGCACTTAGATATTTCTCTTCGCCGATCTCAGGCTCGAACAGGAACAGCAGATGCAACCCTCTACTGCCTTGTTTGAGCTTAGGTTCAAAGCCTGGAAATACCGCGTATATCTTGCTGCGGAACGGATTGCCGTCATCGTCATGTCCGCGATTCCACTCTTCCACGATATGCCAGACCGCACTGACTCCGGAATCGCACTTGGGGGAGTGCGGAGTTATGCCGAGCACACGCACTCCATTCGCAATCGCTCCTTTGAGGAAGTGTCGAGCGTAACGAACAACATTGTCGACTGAATAATCCCCCTTCCGCACATCGCTTGGCAGTTTCACTCTACCGCTAGAATGATCGTCTAGCGTATGAATGTGCAGATCCCCTTTGAACCAACGCGCGCCTGGAACTTGCTCATCCGAGATATCATATTCTTGCTTTACAAACGTCACACGGTGTCTCCAAGTGCGAAAATCACGGACAGGGATAGATTGACCCTCATGCCGTTTGTGTCAACTGCCTCACACCTGATTCAATTCTAGATAGTATGACAACACTAACTATATCGCTATGTCTGAAAGCCATGATGCCGTAGTCATCGGCGGCGGCGTCATGGGATGCGCCGCTATCCACTACCTGGCAAAGCTAGGAATCACCGACTCAGTAATGCTTGAACGCGACACGATCGCATCTGGCTCCACTGGAAGGTCGATGACTATCTTACGGATGCATTACTCAAATCGAATCGCCACCGAAATGGCATGGTGGAGTCGAAACGTCATAGCTAACCTAGACCGTCATATCGGACATCCTAGCGGATTCATACAAAACGGATGGATCATGATGCCGCAACACGGAAACGAGGACGCGGCACGGCGCAACTATAGCATCGCAATCGAATCCGGCGTCCAAACAGAACTGCTCACCGCATCAGAAGCCAGCCGAAAATGGCACTATATAGATTTCTCTTCAGTGGAATATATCGTATGGGAACCACTATCCGGATATGCCGACTCTTATTCCGTCACGTCTGGATTCGCCCACTCCGCGCGTCAACAAGGCGCAACCATCAGAACCGGCATCAATGTCATCCGATTCAAAACAAAGGGAAACTGCATCTCAGCAGTCGAAACTGACCATGGAGACATCCGCGCGAAAATCTTCATATTGACTGCCGGACCGTGGACCTCCGATCTCCTAGACACGATCTCTATCAAGCTGCCGCTAAGTTATGTCAGACACCAAGTTACACGAATCATCCAGCCACGACGCTTCTCGTCGGTAGCAGAAGCGAATCATCCGACGATAGCACATGTTCCATCTGGGCTTGCAGCACGGCCAGACACGCCGGGAAACGCGCTAATCGGATATCGCGAAGACCCCGTTGAGCGCGACACTTACAACCGTAGCGCCAATAGCCGAATCGCAATGGAAGCCATGCAAGCGTTATCTTCCTTCATACCGGCATACGCCGATGCGGGATGGCATGGCGGCTGGGCCGGCATCTTCACCGTGACGCCGGATTGGAATCCCGTCATCGACCGAGCGCCAAGCTACTGCAACCTCATCATCGGGGCCGGATTCTCTGGGCACGGATTCAAAATGGCTCCCGCTGTTGGGATATCCCTTGCCGAACTGGCATCCGAAGTGCAACACCCCACTTTCGACCTGCATCCGCTGAGGTTCAAGAGGTACGCCGAAAACGACCTTCTAACATCGTCATACGGTAGCACGGTATTCGCTTAAAGAGCCGCATCGGCAACCCGCTGAAATACGAGACGGAAAAGTTTACTGCGCGTCTTACTGCAATATCGGCGGTGGAGAACAATCATGCCGGGCTACAGCGCGTCATATGCGGCGGCGCATACCAGACCGAAGATCAAATGTCCGATCAATAGCTCCACGAATGCCTCGGGAGACGTCCATAACGCGAATGGGCCCGGATGGTGCACTGCTCCAGAGCGCACCCGAGGATGCAACAAGCGGAGGTACGATAATGTGATGCCGGAAACTACCCACTCCGGCAATGCCAGAACCATCCCTGCTAACCAGATGAAAGAATCGGCTTCGGAAGCATAGATAAATGCGGTGCTGAAAACTCCATATGCGCATCCCAACACCAACGTTCCTATCCAACCCAAGAAGAACGCCGCTCGTCCGCGGGCGGCGAATATAGATCCGATCAGCCAGATGATCTCCAGTGAACGTCGATTGTCTCGCGGCAAAGATTCCCAGATCGAAAGGAGGGCTACTGCCACAAACGCGCCCGTCGCTCCAGATATCAATCCCGCCGCTAAGCTGAACTGTCCGTTGTCTTCGATATTGAAAGTCCTACCAATCCGCTACAGATCCATCGTTCATGTAGTAAGACTCTCCGCCCAGCTCTGCGTGATAGCCGTACGCGTCTCCTGAATACTGTTTCTCAGCCTCAGATGCATCTACTTCTACGCCCAGTCCCGGCGTATCCCACAGCTCGATGTGTCCGTCTTTAACTTCCCAATCACTCTTAATAATCCCGTCGCCAAGCGCCTGATCCACTTGTTCCTGCACTAGAAAGTTGGGAACTACCGCGTCCACAGTCATGCATGCTGCCAATGCCAAAGGCCCGATCGCGCAGTGCGGCATGATGTGCTGATAGTAGACCTCCGCGTAGTTCGCTATTTTCTTCAACTCCGTGATTCCGCCGCAGTGAGCCACATCCGGCTGCAATAGCGAAACGCACTGCTTCTCAACCACTTGTCGGAACTCCCACCTTGAAAGCAGACGTTCGCCAGTGGCGATCGGGAACGGAACCTGATCCGAGACCAGCTTCAGAGCATCCGCGTTCTCCTGCGGCACCGGTTCCTCCACAAACATCGGCCGCATCCCTTTCAGCTCGTTGCAAACCTCAATCGCGATGCCGGGCGCCATCTTCCCATGAAAATCAAAGCCTAGCTCCACATCTTCCCCCACCCATTCACGCATCAGATAGGCGCACTCCACGAATTCATCGATCCGAGACGGTGGCTCGTGAGCGCGCCAGAAACCGGCCGGACCCGATTTATAAGCCGTGTAACCGAGCTTGCGCAACCGGTCCAAACGCGTGCGCGCCGCCAGCAAAGACTCATCTGAAGTGTCTCGGATCCCCCAATGCGCATAGACTCGGATCCGATCGCGCACATTGCCTCCCAGCAACATGTAGCTCGGAACTCCGTAGTGCTTCCCTGCGATGTCCCACAGCGCCGCATCAATCGCCGCGATGGCACTCATATTGTGCGCGCCGCCGCGAAAGAACGAAGAGCGATACATCTGTTGCCAATGATGCTCGATGCGCAAGGGGTCCTTGCCAATAAGGTAGCCGGAAAACTCGTCGATCGCCGCGGGCACCGAAAAGGGCTTACCCTCAAGCGTGCTTTCTCCCCAACCCTCGATGCCGGTATCCGTAGTTATACGCAGTAAACGAGTGCGCTCCCGCGGCGCGAATTGATCTATGCGTGTGATTATCATCGATACTTATACCTGCATTCACTATACATTTCGCGCCTGCCATCAAGCTTAAGCGCCGATGATTTCAATCAGTTTACATCTCCTGCATCGCAGATCCGCGTCAACTCGCGCGCGTCCCGCGCAATATACTCTCGCACAGCTTCAGCGTCTCAACAGAAGACTCTAAATCCGCCGCTGGAGGCCCGAAATCCGTCCCCTTCAGCAAGCATCGTACAAAATAGGAATCCTGCGCTTCTATATCTGATCGAGTGTCTTCATGAAAATCGATCGCATGCCGCCCATTGTGTCGGATAATCCATCCTTCATGCACACCTTCCAGATAGGCCGAAACATATTCGCCGTGGAGTTCGTAGCGCTCTAGCCGCCCGCCGGCAGTATAGGCAGCCGTGAATTGACATAAAACTCCATTCTCGAACTCTATCAGTGCCGCATGAGCATCGCGATAATCCGATGCCGCTCTTCTCACCACACTATGAACCTCTGCCACGCGAGAATCCGCCATATGGATCAGTAGATCAACCGCATGTATCGGCGACTCCAACAGCATCAGATCCATGATGCGCGGTGAATATCGGCGGTCTCCCGTGAAATCATGGATATCTTTGTGAAACTCTGCTACCACCTGATGCACCGGTCCATATTCCTTCACTTCTCTTATGGCGGCACGTACCAGCGGGTTGAAACGACGGTTGAAGGCAACCATCACTTTTGCTCCGCTGGCCTTTGCCGTATCATGCAAATCTTCAACTTCTTCAACACTCAATCCCGGCGGCTTCTCTATCAAGGTAGAAACGCCGCGTACGATCAGAGCCCGTGCACAAACGCCATTCAGATGCGCCGGCGCTGCAATTATAACCGCATCTATAGAACCAGAATCGACCATCTCTTCAACCGATTCGAAAACCGAAGCGTCACTGAAATCTGCCGCCGCCGCTCGACGCGCCGACTCTGCAGGATCGAACACCGCCGTCAACTCTGCCCGCGGTTCACTCCGCAATGCCGCCACATGCCCGCGGCCGCGCCTACCATAACCTGCCAGCCCTAATCTCAGCTTCATGCGACAATACTCTAAACTCGTTTATGTCCATCACCGTCGGATGTGGTCAACTTGTCTATGCGCGTCATTATGAGTCACATAGAGACGGGAACTTAAGGGCGGCATTGCACCGACCCCGGCTTCCGCGCTTACACTTTACTCCATGCATCGTCGCACCTGCAAACGGAGACCTTGAATAATGGCTGCCACAACTGATCTAGCCGCTTCATTCACCAGCGGTAAAGCCGTTCGCCTGGCGGCTAGAAACGCTAGCTTCTCTCAGCCAACTTCTGGATTGGCCCCCGACGTGGTTCAGACTAACGTCGCCATACTGCCCCAAGAGCTAGCCTTCCATTTCCTCGTATTCTGTCAGCGAAACCCTAAGCCTTGCCCCGTCATCGAAGTGATGGAGCCAGGACAGACCGAGGCTATAATCTCAGCCCCAGGATCCGATATCAGAAGCGACGTCCCGCGTTATCGCGTATATGAACATGGCCAACTAGTTGATGAACCCACCGATATCTCACCGTACTGGAGGAAAGATCTCGTAACATTTCTGCTCGGGTGCAGCTTCACTTTTGAACACGCCCTGATCCGAAACGGCATCACACTCCCCTACTATGGAACCGACAAGAACGTAGCTATGTTCAGAACCAATATCAATACCAACCCCGCGGGGCCGTTCGCTGGACCAATGGTCGTTACGCATCGATGGATACCGCGAGGCAAGGTGGTGCGCGCAGTTCAAGCAACCTCTAGATTCCCAGCCGTGCATGGCGCCCCAGTCCACATCGGGAATCCATCCGAAATCGGAATCAAAGATCTATCAAAGCCCGACTTCGGAGATCCATGGCCATCGCAATCCAGCGATGATGTCCCTGTATTCTGGGCCTGTGGCGTAACGCCTCAAGCCGTGGCGATGGCATCCAAACCCGAACTCATCATCACTCATGCACCGGGACACATGTTCGTAACCGATATGCATGACGAAGACCTGGCAGTCTTATAGAAAGCGCTTCCCGATGAATGCCAATAATGTAGCCCGACCTTAAACATAATGAACACGCATACAAACCCATTCAATCAGATTGAAGAGATCATATTGCAAGATGATTTTCGTGGCATGGCAACGCTGAAAACCCACCTGCCACTGAACTATATCGAGCGATCCGCCGATCTGTTGCTCCAACATCCCGAAAGAGTATGCATCGCTACCGGCTTCTACATCATAGCCGCCGAAGCACCGGAAACAGACGGTCCCCCGGGAGCTATCGCCATCGGAAATGCTCTTGAGAGGCTCGGCAGTAAGATCGCCTACGTCACCGACAAACACTCCATCAAAGCCGTAGCGACAATCGCCAACCCCAAGCACGCGGTTATTGAGTTCCCCATCGCGTCGCATCACGAATCGGCCAACTTCGCCAACGACTTTATCCAGCAGCACTCCCCAACCGCTCTAGTCGCCATTGAACGCGCGGGACTGGTGGGAGATGGAACATATCGAAACTTCCGAGGGCTCGACTTCACTCCCTTCAACGCCAAAATCGACCATCTCTTCGATCAGCATCCCTACTCCGTTGGCATCGGCGATGGCGGCAACGAAATCGGAATGGGGAATCTGCAACAAATCATCCCTACTATCGAACATGATTATCTGCCCAAAAATCCCTGTGTCACCACTGTTACAGAGCTAATCGTGGCTAGCGTGTCTAACTGGGGGGGATACGGGCTAGCCGCCGCGCTGTCCATCAAAAGCGGCATGAATCTACTGCCGTCAGTTGAAAACGCCAAGCAGATGGTGCACCAGATAGTCGCTGCCGGTGCCGTAGAAGGTATGAGCGGCGAAAGTAAAGAGTGGGTAGACAATCGCGACCTGGAAGCAGATGCTCAATGCCTGATAGATCTGCACGCCTTGATGACCGAAATCGGAATAGAGTGAAAATCACACCCATTTACCGTTTCGCAGCAACAATCGGAAGCTAACGCGCCAGAATCAACAGTCTTTCTAACACACTAGACTAAGTGCCTAAGGCACTCTAAATCATAGACTCAGCGGTAGGCAAAGTGATAAAACTGCTTTTATGCAGATTTTAGAGTGTGTGAAACGGTTGTTCATATGTTGTTTGTGACTAATGTTATGAATGGTGGAATGGCGGAGAATAATCGCCGCTTCATCACATCTATAGCCTCGCTCTCAATCATTGCCGTCGCACTTATCGCGACGATATCCGTTTTATCATCGGCGGATCATTCATCATCTCCGTTGCAGGCTCAATCGTCTGCAAACGGCATCTGCAGCCGCACACCACAAATCCGAGACGAGATCCTGCGTCTCACCCCAGGCATCACTGTCTGCGCCGACATCACCTCCGACCATCTCGAGGCGATAACCGGTCTCGAACTCAGCGACAAAGGAATATCAGGGCTCCAATCCGGAGATTTCGCCGGACTCGCGAACATGCATCATCTGTATCTAGATAACAACCAGCTTTCGTCGTTGCCGCAAGACATCTTCAACGGACTCGTAAATCTGGAGGTACTGCAACTTGAAGACAACCGGTTGCAAACCCTGCCGGAAGATACCTTCGCCGGATTAACTAACCTTCAGAAGCTGCGGCTATTCAACAACCAGCTTTCGTCGTTGCCGCAAGACATCTTCAACGGACTCGCGAACCTGTCGTTTCTGAGCCTGAACGGCAACCAGCTTTCGTCGTTGCCGCAAGACATCTTCACCGGACTCACGAACCTGAAGAACCTGAAGCTGAACGGCAACCAGCTTGCATCGTTGCCGGAAGACATCTTCACCGGACTCACGAACCTGAAGAACCTGAAGCTGAACGGCAACCAGCTTTCGTCGTTGCCGGAAGACATCTTCACCGGACTCACGAACCTGTGGTTCATCGACTTCAGAGACAACCCCATCAGTGTTCTACCCAGCGACCGAGAGATCGCAGCTACCAGCGGGAGCAGATCCGTGTGGACGCTCAGCACCGGCGAGAGCTACTCCGATATCAGTATCTCGGAACGTATGATCCAGGTAGACGAAGGCAATAGCGTCGATTTCACGGTACGACTGTTGAGCAGTCAACTAGGTCACGACGTTATGGAAATTGAGCGCGAGGTCAAGATTCAAAGCAGCGACGACTCAAAAGCGACAGCATCACCCACGCACCTCAAATACTCCAGCGACTGGCAAACTCCACAGACCGTCACGATCAGCGCGCTGCAGGACGCCAACGATGATCACGAGAGCATCGCCGTCACGCTAAGCATGGAAGGCACCGAGCCACGCGAGGTGCGAGTAACGATCGTGGACGACGACGCTACGCCCATTTCCGGCATCTGCGATCGCACTCGGCAAGTTCGAAACGAGATCGTGCGCCTAACTCCAGGCGTCAGCGACTGCGCCAAAATCACCGCCGCGCATCTTCTCGCCATAACCGTTCTCGACCTCAGCGGCAAGGACATCACCGCGCTACAAACCGGAGACTTCGACGGACTCTTCAACCTAGAACGTCTGGATCTGAGCAACAACCGCCTGACCGCGCTGCCCAAAGACATCTTTGACGGACTCGTCAACCTACAGCATCTGGATCTGAGCAACAACCGGCTGACCGTGCTGCCGGAAAACATCTTCGCTGGACTCGTCAACCTACAGCATCTGAATCTGGGCGACAATCAACTGACCGCGCTGCCGGAAAACATCTTCGCTGGACTCGTCAACCTACAGCATCTGAATCTGAGCGACAATCAACTGACCGCGCTGCCAGAAAACATCTTCGCTGGACTCGCCAACCTACAGCATCTGGATCTGAGCAACAACCGGCTGACCGTGCTGCCGGAAAACATCTTCAAAGCGTTGGTCAGGCTGGAAACGCTGTCGCTGGCTGGCAATCAGATCGTTTCGCTTCCCGAGAATATTTTTAAACAAAACCCAAAGCTGCAACGCATTGATCTACGACGCAACCGTCTCACCCAGTTCAAAGCCCAAATCGTGAAAGGACTCATCGAACTCGAAATCCTGCAGTTGCAAAACAACCCTGTAGCAGAGTCCCAAATTCCCACTCTGCGCGAGATCCGACAAGTCTCCGGAGCTACCGGAGAGATTGAATTCGGAAAGCCCGAGCCGGCGAAGATCCTGAAGGAAGCGAAGATCGGAAGTGTCAGTCCGGTGGTGCAGACAATATCGATAAGGGCCGGTGAGAAGGTCGTGCTGGAGACGAAGGCCTATGACAAAGCGGGCGAGTCGAATGACGCACTCTCCAGCGGAGTGACGTTCGATTGGCGCGACTCTAGCGCCGGCGGCTCGTTCGCACCGCAGTCGACGGAAGGTCGCACTGTCACCTACACCGTTCCCGAAGTCTCTGGAAGGTACATCGTCACCGCGGCGCTGGAACCGGGCAGGTATGCCGAATGCTGGGGCACGGTAGAAGAATGTACCGCCTCCTTCTACATGATCGTGAGCGAAAACACGCCCACGCCGGTCCCTCAAGACCCGCCGGGCGAGCTACCCTCTATCATCATCGACGGAAACGGAAACGAATACAAAGTCTTCACGCCGACTAGAGGCGGAAGTTTCGAGGCCGACGCGTTCAGTTTCTCGGCGCCGCCCGGAGCAGTGGCGAACGGCGAGATAATCGGTGTCAGGATGGCCGAGCGAGGTGAAGCGTCGAACACCGGCGAGACCCATCACCGTTCGTTCGTGGGAAAGATGCACGAGATAAATGTAGTCAGAGCAGATGGCGATCCGATATCGGCTTACCAGCTGCATCAGCCGGGCGAGGCCTGCGTGCCAGTGCCGCCGCTGATGGTCGGAAATCTACGCACCATCGTTGCCGCGGATATCTCTGGAGATACCATCAAGATACTGAGCACCAGCTTCCGGCTCAACAAATCGAACTTGCCGATGGTGTGCGCCGGGATCAGCTCTCTGCCGGCTATATTAGCAGTTGGGCAGTGAGGCAACGCTTCCCCACTCCCGACAACCACTGCGACACCGGTCTCGGACGTGGAAGAGCCGGCATTGGAGGCACCGTTGCCGCGCAGAACATGTCACTGATATGACTGATGAGCGGAGCCGCGACTATATCCCACGGGCATTGGCATTGCGACGGCAAGCAGGCGAACGCGCTGGGAATCGCAGCTAGCGGCTAGGAGAATGACAAGCACGCATCATCCGTTATCGGTCACTCTCGTCTTCTCATTTTGATCCCGAGCGCCATTGCCATCGTAATTATGAGTATTCTAACTGTCACTCTGAGTGCCATTGCTCTTGTCATTCCGATTGCACATACCTGTCATTCCGAGCGAAGCGAAGAATCTAAACTGTCAAGCCACCAAATGCCTAGGCGTTCCACGGACGTGTAAAGGCGCTCCATGCCCGGCATTCTAGATTCCTCGCATCCGCTAGAAATGACAGCGGATGCGCTCGGAATTACAGCCGAGGGCGTTCGGAGTGGCAAGGCTGTATCCCGGTCTCACGGACTCCCTCACTGCCATTTCAGCGCCTCCTACTGTCATTCTGAACGAAGTGAAGAATCTGAACTGTCGAACCACCGACTGCCCAGGCGCTACACGGACCTGTGACGGTGCGCCGCGCCCGGCACAGCGCGCTGATACCGAAGATACAACCGGATATTGTCATCACGGACAATATAGTATTGGCTAATCTGCAGCTTCTAGATTAGATACGCTCTTAGTCTTAGACCTAAGCGTTCCCCGCGCCTACCATATCACTCCGCGTATCTCGTCCGTCGTTCCAAGCGTTTTACCGTTATTCAGCGCGTTTT
Organism: Dehalococcoidia bacterium; assembly: GCA_963422715.1. GTDB lineage: Bacteria > Chloroflexota > Dehalococcoidia > Lucifugimonadales > Lucifugimonadaceae > Bin127. Next base: position 474,763 of record OY730475.1, read on the forward strand.
ACCGGTCATTCCGAGCACCTCCAACTGTCATTCTGAACGAAGTGAAGAATCTGAACTGTCGACCCACCGACTGCAGAGTCGTTTCGCAGCGCGTGACAGTGCGCCATACTCGGCATTCTAGATTCCTCGCCTACGCTCGGAATGACATTTGGGAACGTTCGGAGTGACAGCGATGAAACGCCTCGAATGACAGGTGGAACCGCGTCGGATGACGGGCAAGGCGCTGGGGGCGACAGTTGGGACGCCTGGGGATTTGGCGCGTCTGGGATGCAAAACGCGAGACTGAATGATCCTGCAACCTGTAGACAATAGAATACTCTCTGCCGGAAGACTTCTTTGACGGACTCGCGAATCTGAGGGAACTGTGGATCTATCGTTCAACCAGCTTGCCTCTCTGCCGACTAGCGTCTTTGATGGACTATCAAACCTGCAGCGACTGATTCTGCACAGCAACCGGCTCGCCGAGTTCAAAGCCGAAACCGTGAGAGGACTCACGGAACTTGGAAGCCTGCAGTTGCAGAACAATCCTATCTCGTCCACTGAAACTCCCACTCTGAGCGAACTACGGCAAGTCGCTGGAGCTGCCGGAGAGATCGATTTTGGGAAGCCCGACGACCCTGAGATCGTAGTCCGAGCAGAGCCGACGGAGCTGGAGATCGCCGAGGGTGAGAGCGCGACCTTCGAGCTTGAGTTGCAGCTGGGTATCGTCGATCCCTTTCAGATCAATGCGAAGAGCGATAACACGGACGTCGCGCTAAAGCCGAATAGAGCATGGTTCGGACCAGAGGAATGGGGAGAGATGCCCCGAGAGATCACCGTCAGCGTCGCGCAGGACGATGATGCGCTTGATGAGACGGCGACCATATCGTATGTCTTCGCAATGGGCACCGAGCCGCCGGGGATCGAGACAATAAAGATTGAAATCAAGATCAATGACGATGATGCGGCTCCAATCACTGGCATCTGCGATCGCACTCAGCAAGTTCGAGACCAGATCCTGAGCCAGACTTCTGGCATCAGCGACTGCGCCGAAATCACCCCAGTGCATCTCAAGGCGATAACCAGACTCGACCTCAGCGAGAAAGGCATCACTACGCTCCAGTCCAGAGATTTCGCCGGACTCACCAGCTTGTTTGAACTGTATCTATCCGGCAATCAGTTAGCATCTTTGCCGGACTCGCGAACCTGGAGGCACTGTATCTATACAACAATCAGTTGACATCCCTTCCAGAAGGCATTTTCGACGGACTGTCAAATCTGCAGTATCTATATCTAGATCGCAACCAGCTGGAAAAGTTGTCTGCAGACATCTTCACCGGACTCGCTAATCTGTGGTTTATTGACTTCAGAGACAATCCTATCAGTGTCTTGCCCAGCGACCGAGAAATCACAGTCGCCAGCGGGAGCAGTGCCGTGTGGATGCTGAGTCCCGGCGAGATGTACTCCGAGATACTGCTCTCGGAACACAGACTGCTTCAGGTGGCCAAAGGCGGCAGCGCACAATTCAAGGTGCGACTACTGAACCATCCGCCAGGCGACGCCGAGGTAAGGGTTCAGAGCGACGATGACTCAAAAGCGACAGTCTCGCCCGAGATCCTTCACTTTGGCTCCAGGGACTGGGATACGGGAAAGACCGTCACCGTGAGCGTGCCGCAGGACGTCGACAATGCTCACGAGAGCGTTACCGTCACGCTCAGCATGGACGGAACCGACCCGCGCGAAGTGCGAATCACCGTCGTGGACGCCGAGGTAGCCTCCATTACCGGCGTCTGCGATCGTACCCAGCAAGTGCAAGACGAGATTGTGCGTCAGACACCGGGCATCAGCGATTGCGCCGACATCACCCTTGCGCATCTCGAGGCGATAACTAGTCTCGATCTCAGCGATAAAGGCATCTCCGCGCTTCAGTCCGGAGATTTCGCTGGATTCGCGAGCCTGCGGGAACTGGATCTATCCGACAATCGACTGGAAACGTTGCCAGAAGATATTTTTCACGGACTAGTGGACCTGCAGTGGCTGTATCTATACGACAACCATCTGGCATCGTCGCCTGTAGACATCTTCGACGGACTTGCGAACCTGGAGGAGCTGTATTTGGACCGCAGACATCTGGAAACATTGCCACCCAACGTCTTTCACTGACTCACGAACCTACAGTGGCTGATTCTGCACAACAAGTAGCTGGAGACGATCCCGTAAACCGTCTTCACCTCAGGTTGCTTGCCACTCAATATCTTAGAAACACTGCTCAAGCCAGCGATACTATCGCTGGCAGCGAATCAGATTGCTTCCCTTCCTAAGAACAGCTTCAAGGAAAATACCAAGCTGCAGCCAATCGATCTGCGGCGCAACCGGCTCGTCAAGTTCAAAGTCCGAACTGCGAAAGGTTTTCCGAACTCAAGAACCTCAACCTGCAGTACAACACCATTTTGAAGAATGAACTCCCTCCAGAGGAGATAGCGCGAGAACAGGAACGCCGGGCAAGATCGATGTCTGAAACCACTGAGATAAGCGGTACGGGCAAAACCTGCGAAGCAAGAAATCAACGATGCACGCCTTCTGCGCCGATCGCAATCTCAGTGTTGGTAACGTTATCCGGACACTGCAGGCACCATTGTCACGTAGAGCATGGCGCTGATAGCCGCGGGCATCGGAATGGTGACGGTAAGCAGGCGCAACTAATCCGCTCTTGGGATTAGTTGCGCCTGGGATGTCGATGGCGGCGCCCAGATCTAGTTTCTCTTACGATGAATGCCAATGCCAGAGCGCCTGCAACCGCGACTCCTCCGGTGAACCAAGTCGCCGATGACAACGCCAGAGCTTGCGCGATTACTCCGATCAGCGGGGGACTCGTCGCACCCCCGAAATCCGACACGAAGCGCCAAACTCCTAGAAACTCACCAGGGTCTTTTGCCGGCGCCAGATCAGATCCCAAGGTAAGCACGAAACCGCTGCTCAATCCGTTGCCCAAACCAGCCAGCACGGCAGCAAGCATCAGCATTGACATATCGCTGACAAAGGGCAATACGCACAAGCCAGAACCCATCACCAGCAATGCCGGGATGCCAACATACTTCCGGCCGAAACGATCCATGATCCAGCCCACGATCGGGAACATTGTTGAATCAACTGCATAAGATGCACTGGTCACGTATCCGATCTGATCCGTCTTCAGCCCTATTTCATCGCCCCATACCGGGATGAGAAACTCGCGCGCCGCCCGGATGAATTGCAAAATAATCGCTACCAGACCCGCAGTGAAGAAGTCGTGACGATGCGCGACAAGAGTGGCGCCGAGACTAGACACCAGGTTCCGTCGCGGGCCGGAAAGTATCTGATCGCCGCCCATCTTTCGCATCGTATAGAACACCATCGCCGCGGTTAGAGCCGCGATGAAAGCCTGCACATAGAACGGCGCTCGGATATCCACATACTCGGCCATCACTCCGCCCACTATGGGGCCCGCGATAGCCGCCACCCTGCTCATACCGCCGTAGAGCGACAACGCCTTCCCTCGATGCTGTACCGGTACCGCGCCGGCGATATACGCATGGCGAGATATCATCCATAATGCAAAGCTGGCGCCGGCGGCCAATCGCGCTAAAAAGAGCGTCGTGAAATTCGGGCTGTGCGCGGCGGCAATCGCAGCGACCGCGAAAATTCCTATTCCCAGCAGCATCGTGCGCCACATCCCGAAACGCGAAACCAGAATCCCCGCCGGAACGTCGCAGCTCAAGGTGCCTATATGCTTAGCGCCTACCGCCAGCCCCACCAGAATATCGGTCGCGAAAAGCTCGTCGCGCGCAAAGATCGGCAAAACCGGAATCAATACGCCCTGACCGAAAGAAAGAAGGAACGCCGGCGCATAAACGCTCCAGATCAGCGACCTAAGCGAAAAATCGGAGCGCCGTGCCATTCAATTGCTCCTCAGAACTCACCTGGCAAACACCCGGCAATGCCAAAGACCGCACCTCTTAACGGCCTGAAAAATCTATTCCTGAGCATACCGCACATCTTTTCGGATAGAATGCTATCTAACGACCATATGTCGCCCTGCCGTCTTTAACAGCTCTTCTGGCAAGTTGAAAAGCTAAACTGGAGGCGACCTAATCAAGTTTACTTAGGGAGAGGAAAATGTCTGACATCAAGAACCGAGGATACGCTAACCCTGACGCTCTGGTCTCTACTGAATGGGTCGCGCAAAACCGCGGCGACGACGGAATCCGAATCGTCGAATCGAATGAAGACGCGCTGCTTTATCCATCAGGCCACATCCCAAGCGCCGTCGAGATCGACTGGGCAGCAGATCTGAACGACCCGTTGCGCAGAGACTATCTCGACCGTGAAGGCTTTGAAAGACTCATGGCGGACAAGGGGATAGCCAACGACACTACTATCGTGCTCTACGGCGACCGAAGCAATTGGTGGGCCTGTTATGCATACTGGATCTTCAATCTCTTTGGACACACCAACGCCAAAATCATGGATGGTGGAAGAATGAAGTGGGAAGCCGAAGGGCGCGAAATTACTCGCGAAATCCCGTCCCCAGAACCAACCGAGTATCGCGCGCCGGAAAGGGACGACTCGAAGATTAGAGCGTTCCGAGACGGCGTGCTAGCGCATGTCAATAGCTCCGGCAAGATGATCGACGTGCGAAGCCCTGAAGAGTATAGCGGTGAACGGCTTCATATGCCCGACTATCCCAATGAAGGCGCCCTGCGTGGCGGACACATCCCCGGCGCGGCAAGCGTGCCTTGGGCCACCGCCGCAAATGAAGACGGCACCTTCAAGGACGCCGCGGATCTGCGTGAAATCTATGAGAATAGCGCCGGGCTAGATGCCGCCGACGATGTCATCGTATACTGCCGCATCGGAGAACGATCCAGCCATACTTGGTTCGTACTCACCAACTTGCTTGGATACGGCAAAGTACGCAACTACGACGGTAGCTGGACCGAATGGGGCAACTCCGTAGGCCTGCCAATCGAAAAGTAATTACTCGCCTGCGGCGCGGCGCGATTATGGATCGTAGGCGCGCCGTCACGGGTTAACGATAACTGCATAATTAAGTTCTTAAACCACTCCTCGGTGTGATGACTGAAATCCCAGACCGATTGGCTCAAATCCTCGCCGAGGTTGATGCGCTTGATCGCATGGAGCGGGCGCAGTATCTGTTGGAACTGTCAGATGAGTTCCAAGAAGTGCCCGAGCGCATCGCCACTCGTCCCTTCCCGGAAAACCGCCGGGTGCCCAAATGCGAATCTGAGGCCTTCGTGTGGGCTGAAGACCGGCCTGATGGAACGTTGAAGTTCTACTACGCCGTCGAAAATTCGCTCGGAATATCAGCTCGAGCGATGTCTGTGATCATGGATGAAACCATGTCCGGTCAGCCGCTCGATAAAGTGGCTAGTGTTCCGGCCGATATCGTGCATCGAATCTTCGGCCGGCAGCTCTCCATGGGCAAGGGTGAAGGTCTCGCCGCCATGGTAGAACTGACCGTTCATGAAGCGCGAAGGAAGCTAGTCGCTAAATCTCAAAGCTAGACGCGTGGCGACAGTGCGATGAATTACTGGACGCAAATAAGTATTGATTACGCCAATCAGCGTAGCTATTTAGACGATCTCTTTAGAGTTTATCCCACTATACCTGAAGAAATCAGGGACATAGATCTAGAAAATTGGGGATTTATCGAAAGAGCGTTCAATGACAGAAACAACATTGCATTAATAAAACATCTTCTTGCTTTGAAGCTTTTCCCTCTTAAAGATTCTTACGTCGCATATCTCAGAAGAGACGAAAAGCCCTGGAGCGCAATCCTAAAACCGTAGATCGGCTTTGCGGCAGGTTATATGAAATGGGATTGAATGAAATATATAAGAGAGCATCAGAGCCTAAAGAGACTAATCGGCAAATTGGTCCTCACTTTCGCCGATGGATACAAGAAAAGTCACTTGGAGTCGTTCCGGTTGATATAGATGAATTTATCTCTACAGAGAAAGACGCAAGATTAGCCGGCAGTGATGCAGAAATGCGCACATATGTGGTTCAGGGACTACACTAGTAGCCGCTCATAAGCTGAATCGCAACTGGATAGGGATTGATAATTCAGAACATGCCATACGGGTCGCCAGGTCTCGAATCGAGAACTATCCAAACACTCTATTCTCCGCTAGCGGCGAATACGAATTTCTAGTTGAATCATCCCCATCCAAGCGTATCTAATCTAGAAGCTGCAGATTCGCCAAAGTTATATTGCCGGTGATGACAAGATCAGGAGTATCGCCGCCGGCATCGGCATTATCGCGTTGCCGGTCACGATTATCGCTGGAATGCCCTAGATTAGCATCAACGCTCAACTGCACCTTCCAATCCGATGGCACGCGTAACTGCAACTGACACATTGTTAAGGCGATCTTCAACCTCGCCGGCGGATCCGATATCTTCGCATCTCGCATGTCTATCGTCACATCACTCATAGTTACATTCACCTGACCACCCGTAAAGGCATCGGATACAACTCTTCCCTGCTGTGAACTAAAGGTGTATGAACTATCCAGGCGGTCTTCGGCAAGTACCTCAGCCTCGCCATCGGTGGCAATATTGTCGCGACTAGGAGAAACGGGCTTAGCATCGTTGCTATTATCCTTACGGCGTCCGAACGCTTTCACGATGATGGCGAGACCAGCGACCACGATTATCAGCGGCCAGAAACGGGAGAGATCCGATTCCAATCTTGCCAGCACCATAAAGACGCCGATAGCGATCAAGATCAACGGGAAGATCCAGGTCTTGAATTTGCTGCCGAAGATAATCCCGACTCCCGCCAGCATGAATAATCCGGCGAATAGGTAGCCGAAGATATCGCTGAAGCCGATATCCCATTCAATGGCATCAATGCTGAACAGCAGGATGAGGCCTCCGATTAAGATGACCAGGAGTCCGGAGATCGCGGTGCCGGCACCCATGCCGCGAGATTTGTTTGGATTTGCCATCAGTTCATTGCTCTCATGAATGCTTGTGTCAAGGCACGCTCTGTGAACACCTGAGTCATCGCCTCGCGATACTCGGCGGAAGCATGCACATCGTCGTTGAACATACCGGCAATCTCAGCCCCGCCGCGTTTAGCCGCGCGCGCAATGACATTCGCCACGGGTTCCTTCCCTACAAGTATACGTTCGGCACGCCGAGACCGTACCGCATTAGGGCCGGCGCCAGTAATGCCGATCCGTGCCATGCTACAGACGCCGTTTGCATCTACAGTCACGGCTGCTGCCACTCCTACTATGGCATAGTGAGAGGCCTTATTGGCAAGCTTCAAGTATGCCGAACCAGATCTCGGCGGCAAGTATGGACAAGTGATGCCAGTCAACACTTCATTCGGGCGCAACGCCGTCTCAAGATAGCCGCGGAAAAAGCGGTCGGGCGCGATGCTGCGCTTAGAGCGGGCCGCGCCAGCGTGGAACGTAAAGTCCAATGCCAATGCCACCGCGGGCATATCTCCCGCCGGGTCGGCATGTGCAAGCGAACCGCCGATGGTGCCCCAGTTTCTCACCTGCACATCTGCCACCTGCGACGCGGCTTCCGCAACTGCCTGGGCGCGTCTATTGACCAAATCCGAACTTTCAAGCTCGTAATAGGTTGTCATCGCGCCGATGGTTATACCATCATCGCTCTCTACTATTCCGCGCAATGAATCTATATTCCGCAGATCGATGATCGCCTGCGGAGAAGCCAGCCGTAGCTTCATCATCGGCACTAACGAATGGCCGCCGGCGAGAAGCTTCGCGTCTTGACGATAGCGTGAAAGCTGGCGCGACGCCTCTTCGACGCTAGTCGGCGCGTGATATGCAAAAGGATCAGTGGTTCCAGTAGTCATTTTTTATTTCCCTCTTCGCGCATTCGCAGAGCGCTCTGCCCTGCGAGCCGCCTTCGCTTCTTTTATCGTTCGCCACATCTTTTCAGATGAAAGCGGCATGTTAAGATGGCGAACTCCGAGGTGCTTCAGCGCATCCACGGCGGCATTCACAACCGCTGGCGAAGCCGCGATCGTGCCCGTCTCACCAGCTCCCTTCGCGCCTAAATCATTCACGGGAGTCGGCGTTACCGTGCGGGCCGTCTCAAAAGTCGGAAAATCTTCAGCCGTCGGAACCGCATAGTCCATCATGCTGCCAGTCAGCAACTGTCCATCATCCGAATAGACCGCGCCCTCTTTCAATGCCTGCCCCACGCCCTGCGCGATCCCGCCATGAACCATTCCATCCACTATCATCGGATTAATCACATTCCCCACATCATCTACCGCTATGTATCGCAGCAGAGACGTCTCGCCAGTAGCTTCATCGATCTCTACCAGCGCAATGTGGGTCCCAAACGGCCAGGTGAAGTTATCGGGATCGAAGAAGCTCACCGCCTCGAGTCCTGGCTCCAATCCCGGTGGCAAGTTCTTTGCCCAGTATGCCGAAAGCGCCACGTCTCCCCAAGGCATCTCGCGCTCTCGGATATCCTCCACATAGAAAACACCATCCTCGAACACCACCTGTTTCGCATCTACTCCCATCTCATGCGCCGCAATTTTCTTTGCCTTCTCAACTACCTTGCTCAAGCTCATCATCAGCGCCTGGCCTCCCACTGCTAGCGAGCGGCTGCCAAAAGTCCCCGTCCCAAACTGGTGGCGCTCCGTATCGCCGTGAACAACCTCGATGTTGGTCATCGGAATCCCAAGCCGAGAAGCCGTGATCTGAGATAATGTAGTTTCATGCCCCTGGCCATGAGGAGACGTTCCTGTGAATACGGTCACTGTCCCGGTCGGGTGCACTCTTACAGTACTCGATTCCCAAAGTCCGGCGCCTGCGCCCAGCGATCCTGCAACTGCGGATGGCGCCATGCCACAGATCTCTATATAGGTGGAGAAACCAACGCCGATAAGACGTCCCTTGGCGCGCGCAGCGCGCTGCTCATCGCGGAAGCCTTGATAATCGAACATCTCAAGAGCCTTGCCTAGCGCGCCCTGATAGTTCCCTGAATCATACGTCACTCCCACTGCCACCGTCGAACCACGCTTAAACGGACGCAGGAAATTGCGCCGTCTAACTGCGATTACATCCCGGCCTATTTCGTGGCAGTAACGATCCATCATCCGCTCTACTACATAAGTCGCTTCCGGACGTCCGGCGCCGCGATAGGCATCTACCGGCGTGGTATTTGTCATCACGCCGGTGACCGAGCAGTCCAGATTCTCAAACTTGTAGCAACCGTTCAGCATTAAACCGAACAGAATCGTGGGGATAGCAGGCGCGAAAGTCGACAGATATGCACCAAGGTTGGCGTATACATGGATCTTTAGACCGGTTATCACTCCGTCGCGCGTACCGCAGATCTCCGCGTCTGCAATGTGATCTCGGCCATGCGTAGTGGCGATGTAGTTCTCGCTACGGCTCTCAATCCACTTCACCGGACGCTCTAGCTGCTTCGCGATAATCCCGCATATCACCTCTTCCGCATATAGATACAGCTTGCACCCGAACCCGCCGCCAACATCCGGGGCGACCACTCGCACTTTATGCTCAGGATGACCGGTAACCAACGAGAACAGCAATCGCACCAAATGCGGAATCTGAGTCGAAGTCCAAATCGTGAGCTGCTCGGTGCCCCCGTTGTAATCTGCCATTATCCCGCGCGTCTCCATCGGGTTCGGAATCAAACGCTGGTTCACGATCCGCTCCTTCACAACCACCTCCGCATTCGCCGCCGCTTCGGCATAATCTCCAGCTCCCACCTGCCACTCGAACGCCTTGTTGCTCGGAGTGTCCTCATGCAACTGCGGCGCATCGTCTGCAGTCGCCTTTTCAGCGTCTACTACGCTCTCCAGCGGCTCGTAATCAACCTCCACCAGCGCCGCCGCATCAATCGCCGCGGCCGGAGAATCCGCTACTACCGCAGCTACTGCATCGCCAACATAGCGCACTTTCTCATATGCCAATGGAGGATGTTCAGGCTGCGCCATATTTTCTAACACCCAACCGGCAGGCAGACTGCCGAGCTGATCCTGCAAGTCCGCACCAGTGAAAACTGCCGTCACACCATCCGCATTCGCCGCATCTGACACATCGATCTCTTTGATCAACGCATGTCCATAAGGGCTGCGCACCAGCGATATGTGCAACAATCCCGGCAGTTGAAGGTCATCTACATACTGTCCGCGCCCCGTTATGAGTGCCGCGTCTTCAACGCGCTTCACTTCCTGGCCGATCAGAGTTTGGCTAGTCATATCTACTTACCTCCTGAAAGCTCAGACGCATACTTCACGGCCTCTACAATGTTGTGGTAGCCGGTGCAACGACAGAGATTGCCGCGCAGGCCGGAGCGAATCTCAGCCTCCGAGGGCGATGGATTGCGTTCCAGTATCTGCACCGCGGTGATCATCATGCCCGGAGTGCAGAAGCCGCACTGCAAACCATGCCTCTCGCGAAACGCCTCTTGAATAGGATGGTAATCGCCATTAGTTGCGAGACCTTCCACTGTGGTTACTTCCGCGCCATCGGCTTGCACTGCGAAGATAGTGCACGATTTAGCAGCCTTGCCGTTCAGCAACACCGTGCAGGCGCCGCAACTGCTGGTATCGCAACCGACATGAGTTCCGGTGAGGCTCAAAATATCGCGCAACAAGCTGGTCAAAAGAGTGCGCGGCGACACTTCAGCAGTATGTTCCACCCCGTTCACAGTCACCCTGATCTGATGATTCATACTGTCTGTCCTCCGCATTATCATTGACGTAGACGCACTTAATATGCCAAGAGTTTATACCGATTTCAGGCGTTTTGTTTATCTTCAAACACGAACCGGGCAGGATATTTTGAAAATCAACGGCAGTTTCAACATCAAAGCGCCGAGACAGAAGGTCTGGGACACTCTAAACGACGTCGAAGCGCTCAAACAGATCATCCCCGGTGTACAGAGCATGAAGCAGAACTCAGAAGACGAGTACTCAGCTCGTATGAGGGTCGGAATCGGCCCCATCAAAGCCGATTTCAATGGGAAGGTTGCCATCACTGAACGCGACGAACCGCACTCTTATCGGCTCTCTGTAGATGGCAACGCGAAACAAGGATGGATGAAGGGCAGTGGAACTGTCGAACTCCACGAAACTGAGGTCGACAATACCAAAGCTACGATTGATGCCGAAGTTCAGGTCGGTGGAATGATCGCCAGGGTCGGACAGCGAATGATCCCCGGCGTCTCAAAACAACTTATGCAATCTTTTTTCAAGGCTCTGGAACGCGTCGCATCTAAAAGATGACCGTACCATTTCATACCCGCGCCGAACTTATAGATTCAATGCATAGCACGCAAATTACACGAGCGTGCGATTCGCTGTCGGCGTCTTAAAGGCTGACTTGCTACTCGTCGGCTTCGAATGTGTAACCCATCTCATCCACTCGCCGATTCGATTCTTTCGTGTAGCCCGCGGTGGCGATCTCGATGCGATTGCCATCCGGATCGGCGATGAAAAAGTAACGCTGCCCGTTATGGCGCTCTCCGGGGCCAGACATGATCTCGATCCCGGCCGATTTCACCGCCTCCAGCGCGGCGTCGATATCATCTACTTGCAGCGCCACGTGCCATGCGCTGTTGCGCAATCCTTCTGTCTGCGGCTCTATCAGATGCACCATTCCACCATCCTCAGCACGCGTCCAAACTAAGGTGTTACCGTCAATCTGGTGAGGAATCACTTCCAAGCCTAGCAAATCGCGGTAGAAACCGAGCGATGCCACACGATTTCCGATCGATACCCCGACATGATTGATCTTCTCAATAGAAAACTTCTTCGACATATTCGTCTCCATCATCGCCAATCCGACGCATAGGGTTCATTTCACTTCAACTATCAGCTCTATCTCCACCGCGATGTTGTTCGGAAGGCTACCCATACCCACCGCTGAACGCGCGTGCTTGCCGTTCTCGCCAAACACTTCTACCATCAGATCCGAAAACCCGTTGATGACACCCGGTTGATCAGTGAAATCGGGCGTTCCGTTCACCATGCCCAACGCCTTCACGCATCGTTTCACCTTGTCGAGATCTCCGAGCTCACGCTTCAGCGATGCCAGCAACTGCACTCCAACAAGACGAGCCGCATCGTAACCTTCTTCCACTGAAAGGTCTGAACCCAGCTTCCCCGTTACCATCTCGCTCGATTCGCCGCGCCTCGGTCCATGTCCGGACAAGAAAACCAGATTGCCGCACCGCACCGCGGGGACATAATTGGCTATCGGCGAGGACGGCTGGTTAAGATCAATTCCCAGCTCTGCAATACGCTTTTCTGCAGACATAAAATCTATCGCTCCATTCACTTCGGAATCACCATCAAAATGCGCGTTGCTCAATTGCAACACTTACATCTTACCCTCGAATCGTCGTCGCAACGATCTAAACACGCCACAACTCAGCTGCATTGGATCATTAACCGATGAATTACAAAGCCATCTCGGCACTGGTAACTCGATACGCTCGGCGGTAAACGCCAGGGCTTTAATTGAACCTCATCGGCTTTTGAATCTTTGCTCAGGCGGGAATGACGAAAAGGCTGCGGAGAGTGATTAAAATAAGGCGGGACAGCATGAATAAAACCATCACCACAGGAGCCGTCGTCGGATTCGCCTTAGGCGCAGTAGTATTCATCGGATACACATTGGCATCATGGTGGGTATGTTTCGGGTTGCGTTCATGCCCTGCACACTGGTTTCCATATGCCATCGTGTTCTTAATCGGGGTCTCCATCTTCACCATTGTCGGAGCCACTACCGCCACGATATTGCGCAGACTATATCAACTCTTGCGCGTCGATGGATGAGAAGATTCTATGCCAGACGCTAAAATAGAGTATTAGGTCATCAAGCCCGTCGGCGAGCCTGACGCATAAACGAGAACGAAGCGCAAACCCAAGAACGGAATTATTCGAATGTCTGCCGTAGATAATATCTTCGATTTAGCAGTTGTCGGCGCCGGCCCCGGCGGATATCATGCCGCTATACGAGGCGCGCAACTGGGATTGAGCGTTGCCGTAATTGAAAAAGACGATGGCACCGGCATCGGAGGACTCGGCGGCGTATGTCTCAACTGGGGATGCATACCGTCTAAATCACTGCTCAAAAACGCTGAACTGGTAAACGAACTTAAGAATCCCGAAGAATGGGGAATCGAATTTGATCGCGTCCGATTCAATATGGCAAAGGCTGTAGACCGCTCACGCAAGGTTTCAGGCACGCTCACGCGCGGCATCGGATTCTTGATGCGTAAGAACAACATCACTCTCTTCAACGGGAAGGCAACGCTCATCTCTTCATCTCGAGTAAGTATCGACACTAGCAATCAGGTCATCAACGCCACCAACATCGTTCTTGCCACTGGCGCGCGTGCGCGGTCTCTTCCCAGCCTGTCCGTCGATGGTAAAACCATTATCACCTCACGCGAAGCGCTTGAACTCAGAGAACAACCCAAGGCTATCGCTATCGTCGGCGCCTCGGCCATCGGTTGTGAATTCGCATATTATTTCAACGCTTATGGCGTCAAAGTAGGACTATTCGAACTTGAACCGCGCATAGTGCCCAAAGAAGATGAAGATGTCTCTGCGGAGTTGGAACGCCAATTCCGAAGGCAGGGCATCGGGATATATGCCGGCACGATGGTCAATGGAATCAGCGAAAACGCTGACGGCTCGGTGAATCTGTCCTACACCAACACCGAAAGCGGCGAAATACAATCATTCACCTGCGACAAAGTTCTCATCGGTGTCGGCATCCAGCCCAACTCTGACGGTATCGGGCTTGAGAATGTTGGCATTGCAACCGACAAAGCGGGCTTCATAAAAGTTGACGGGCTAATGCGAACCAATGTCAACGGAGTATACGCCGTGGGAGATGTTACCGGTAAACTGCCGCTCGCCCACGTCGCATTCGACCAGGGATTGGTAGCGGCTGAAGCCGCGGCAGGAGCATCCCCGGAACCGATTGAAGATTACTTGGCGATGCCCAGATGCACATACTGCAACCCCCAAATCGCATCTTTCGGTATCACCGAAGCGCAGGCCAAAGAAAGACAGATTGACTACGCGATCGGAAAAGTGCCGTTCCAAGTGGCTGGGAAATCAGTTGCCATCGGCGACTCGAGCGGATTCGCCAAAGTCATCGTGGACAACGAGACCGGCGAAGTTGTGGGCACTCACATCATCGGCCACGACGCCACCGAACTGATCGCGGAAATCGGAATGCTGGCGATGTTGGAAGGCACCAGCGAAGAGCTACGCCATATGACGCACGCGCATCCCACTTTATCCGAAGTAGTGAAAGAAGCCGCCGCCGCGGCAACGAACGAGGCCATTCACTTCTGATCTGAAGGCAACCGTTACTCTACACGCTGGATGTGGAACTAGTGATCAGATCCGATAGTAGCGTTCCGCATTCAATCGGAACAAAGCGTCTCGATCAGCCTCAGAAAAGTCGGCGATGATCGCATCGTAAGCCTTCCAAATCTCGCGGTAAGAACTGAAAAGCATATCCACGGGATAGTTCGAAGCGAACATGCAACGATCCACGCCCATAATCTCGATCGTTTCCAGCACGAAAGGCCTGATGCTTTCCGCATTGAATTCAGGTGTGAACATGCCCAGCGCCGATATCTTCACCGAAACATTGTCGGCATTGGCAAAGCTTCTCATGCCATCGCGCCATACACCCACTCCGTCATCGTCCCAATCGCGTGGCATCCCGGTATGATCCAGCACTATCGGAACCTCCGGCTCCCTTTTTGCCAGCTCCGCAGCCTCTTTCAGTTGCCACGGCCAAACCTGCAGATCAAACGATCCGGCATGATCGGCAAGCGCACGATAGCCTCTCAGCCACTGCGGGTCGCGCATCAAATCCCCTCTATCAACGAACCGCCACTTCGGATCCTCTGACCAGTTAAGCATGTGGCGAATCCCGCGCCAGTTCGAGTATTCGGCATGGCGAGCAATCACATCCCGGGCATCCGCCCGGCTCAGATCTGCATATCCCACTATCGCATGAGGCATGCCACGCGAAGCGGGCGAATCGGCGACACTCTGCAACCAGGCGGTCTCGCCCACCGGATCTGAATCGTGGTCCCACTCGGCCTGAACGTGAACCGATTTCACTAAAGGCAAGCCTGAAGCGTCTTCATGCAGATGCGAGATCAGATAGGTCCGGCGAAAGATCGAGTAATCGCCCACAAAGTGATCTATCCCCTCCGTAAGCCATGGATAAGGGTTGTTCTCCAAATCCCACAAATGGTGGTGAGCGTCTATGAACGGCGGCAAAGTCATAATTAATACCAGTTCTTATATCAGTATCTGTCTAGCGCGGCAAACCCGAAAGAGATAGCTCGCGTCAGCACAGATACACTAAATCAATTAGGCTACTGCTGCATCACTCTCAATCGGTATGGAAAACCTCCCGCAACACGATCATGTTTTGGTCGGGGTGCGACCCGTCTGGTATCTCGAAGTACGGCATCATGAAGTCCTGCCAGCGATCGTTCACCTCCTCTCCAGACATGCCCTCCAGTGCATTCTCGAACGATTCGGGCACCTCAGCATATCCGAACAGCGTGCCATCTTCGCGGGCGAAGATGCTGTAGTTCCTCCAGCCATGCCGACGCAAAGCGTCAAGCATATCCGGCCAGACATTCGCATGATGCTCCGCATACTCATCAATAAGCTCGGGCTTGATCTTCATGAGAAATCCTACTCTTGTCATGTCCAAGTTCCTCCGTTCAACATCGCTATTTGAATACCATCAATCACATGCATGACTATACCCCAAAATCACAGTCGACGGTAACGAACATCCAACTCATCGACGCTGTATCTAGAGCAGATATGAGCAGTCCGTGAATCGGTAGAAATTAGAATCGTAGCTTCGTTAAAGTAATTAATATGCCATACACACGAAAAGCAACGACGATCCGCATCAGCGGTCGGCAGCAGATCATAATCACTGCCTTGATCAGTTTTGCGGTCGCCGCTCTTATCGCCTGCTCCGGAAGTGAAGACAACAGTGAAGCCCCGGCCGAAGAGACTGTTGCGCGTGAGGTCATAGCCTCAACGGCGACTCCTACGCCTACTCAATCTGCGCCGCCCACCGCAACCTTCACTCGCACTCCTACGTCTACTCCCACCAACACACTTACGCCGACTCCTACCCCTACCGATACTCCTACGCCTACACATACTCCCACCAACACTCCGTCGCCTACTCATACATTCACCGTCACGCCATCTCCTACCTCTACCTTCACGCCGACGCCGACACCTGTCCCCACCGATACTCCGACGCCTATACCCACGCCTACTCACACTCCGACGCCTACTCACACACCCACCGCTACATTCACACCTATACCCACGCCGACAGTCACTCCGACTCCTACACCGACGCCGACACCTACGTTCACGCCGACAGTCACTCCGACTCCTACACCGACGCCGACACCTACGTTCACGCCAACGATCACACCGACGCCGACCAAGACTCCAATACCGATACCGACGCCAGTATCGGACCCTGAAATCGTATGGCGATTCAAGACCGACGATAGACCTGTTACCGGGATAGCTTCTGCCCTGCAAGCCGACATCGTCGCGGCTGACGGCGTCGTGTATGCGGGGACAAGAGACAATCTTTTATACGCGATATACGCTGATACTGGAGAACAGAAGTGGTCCTATGATGCCGGAAGCGACATCACTGGCGGTGCCGTTCTGAGTCCTGATGGCGCAACTATATTCTTCGGCACCAATAACAACGGATTCCATGCCGTTGACACTGACGATGGCGCTGAAAAGTGGTCTTTCAACGTCGCTGAAGGAAGGATGGGAAGTTTTGAAGCGAGCCCGAGCATATACAAAGACATCGTCATCGCAACTACTAATCACGGCCGAGTATATGCCTTCAACTCCGAAAATGGAGACCTCAAATGGCAATATCCATCATCCGGGAAAAAAGGCGTGGGAGAGTTTGAAGAAGCCGGCGCTATACTGGACGACCTATACTATGTCGGAAGCGGCGACGGAGATTTATACGCCATTAACGTCAAAAGCGGGCGGAAAGAATCCCCGGAGACGTTGCGGCATTCAAAAATGATCTACTGGGACCCTGACGACGATAACCGCGATCCCGAAAGCATCAGAACTTCCGTGGTCCGAGCCGGCGACTACGTATTCTTCGGCAACGACGCCGAAGAATTTTACCTATATCAAAAAAGCCGCATCCGGTGTGTATATGTCGGAAAAGGAAGATATAACATCCGCGGTGTCATCGCAGCTGACGAATCGGTGGTCATATTCACCGATACATCCGGCCAGCTACAGGCCGGCGACACCGCCCGCGAACGTTGCCAAGATGCCAATCGAAAACGAGACGAAAAATATGATCGTATACGGATACTGTGGCAAGCATTTACCGACAGTGTAGATGGGAGGTCCGCTAAAGTCATCGGCGGCCCGATCATACACGGCAAACGCATCTTTGCCATCGATGAATTCGGAAAACTATACATCTTTGATAAAGCCACTGGAAACGAGCTCTTCAAAATAAACTTATCCGACAGTGCCACGAGATGCTCTCGATGCAAAGCTAAACCGGCTATCGACGGCGATACACTCTTTGCCGGCACCAGAAACGGAGACGTAGTAGCGGTTAGACTGCCGCCAGAAGATTGAACGCGCCAACAATGAGACTCGCTCAGCAGGAAAACCAAATTGAAATCCTTCACTCAAGCTCTTGACCTTAAAAACGATCCCGAAATCATCGCCAAATATGAGGAATACCATCGCAACGTCTGGCCCGAAGTCATTGAAGCGCTCAAAGGCATCGGAATCGAGCGCATGGAAATCTTCCGCATCGGAAACCATCTCTTCATGTATTGCACCGCGCCTGACGACTTCGACCCGAAAAGAGACTTTCAGTCATACACATCGTCTCCGGAAGCAGAACGATGGAACCAACTGATGATGACATTCCAGCAGAAAGTTCCTGAAGCCGCGCCTGACGATTGGTGGGCGCCGATGTCGCTCACCTTTGACAGCGAATGGTTTGAAAACTGAACTCGCGTCATTCAACATCATTCCGATACATTGACATCTGACCAGCCCAATACCGTAGCCCAGCAACTCACGGAGGCGATCTCTAAAACGATTGAAACTGCTGAAGAGATGACGCTAAAGCCCATCGCGCGCGGACTTTACGATCAAGCCGATATTATTACCGCACGCTTAGTTCCGGCTCTCATCCAAGCGCGCAGCTACACCGAACTCGGCATGACCAGCCAGCCTGAAGTTACGGCCTATATCGCGCAGGCCCTAGACGCGGCTTCTACACTGCTTGATGGCGATAATAGCTACTCTCGTCTGCACAGCGCTTTGCAGCGTCTACGGGAAGACGCGTATAGAGCCCGCAGGCCCGCGTGATCACGCCGCCGGGAAGCATCCACATTCTCGATCGCTGAATATCATGAGCATCGATATCGACATCGCTACCGACCCCTCTGCCATCGCGAACTGTCCGCGCGCAAGCACACTGGCCGATACTGTTGAACAAGCCGTCAAAACGATACTCGCTGCGGAAGGATTTGGCTCTGAACGCAACGCATCCGTATCCGTTCTCATCACTGACGACGAAAAGATAAGAAGCCTCAACCGTCTATACGCTCACGAAGATCGTCCTACCGACGTGCTGTCATTCTCAGTGCTAGAAGGACCGAACTTCCCATCTCAAGCATTCGCAACGATAGGCGGATTCATCGGCGATATCATCATCTGCGCTCCATACGCCTACCTACAAGCTACGCGCAACGGACGCGATTTTGAACGCGAAGTAGCATTGCTGGCGATACACGGAGCTCTGCATCTGCTGGGATACGATCACGCTGAATCCGAAGAGCGTAGAATCATGTTCAGCAAAACTGACGATGCTCTAGCTGCCATCTATCATCGAAACAGCGCCTAGACCAGATTCAACAGACGATAAATCAAAGCCTCGTCAAATCATGACACGTTGCGTTTGCATACACGTCCGACTTCGTATCATTTGAATACTTCCATCCTATGAGCACCGTCTTTTACAGAAAGTGGCGACCCACTCGCTTCCGCGATGTAGTGGGGCAAGACCACGTAACAGCCACTTTGCGCCGCGCCGTCAGCTCTCAGCGCGTGTCCCATGCTTACCTCTTCACAGGACCGCGCGGCGTGGGGAAAACATCTACTGCACGCATCCTTGCAAAGGCCGTCAATTCTAAACTTGATGAGCACGGCGACCCACTGGCAGATAGCCCCGTCGCAATCGCAATCGACGAAGGCCGATACATGGACCTCATCGAAATCGACGCGGCTTCCAATCGCGGCATCGACGACATCAGAGCCCTGCGCGATCAAGTGCTGTTGCGACCGTCCACCGGCAATTACAAAGTTTTCATCATCGACGAAGTGCACATGCTCACCGATGCCGCCTTCAACGCCTTGCTGAAAACTCTTGAAGAGCCGCCCCCCCAAGTCATCATGGTGCTGGCCACCACCGACATTCATCGAGTGCCGCCAACAATCATCAGTCGATGCCAGCGCTTCGATTTTAGAAGATTAGTCGTCGAAGACGTCGTGGGACGGCTGGTAGAGATATGCGACGCTGAAGAGATAGAATGTGCTCCCGAAGTCTTGGAACTAATCGCCGACTCGGCATGGGGATCGCTTAGAGACGCTGAAAACCTGCTTGAACAACTCTCAGTCTCATATGGAGGCGGCGGAGCTGAAATAACCATCGAACAGGCGCGCGACCTACTCGGAGTAGGGGATGAAGCTGCCGCCAGAGAACTTGCCACTGCATTGCTCAAACGCAATGCCAAGAGAGCTCTGCAAGTCATTGGCGCAGAAGCATCACGCGGCGCCGAACTCAAAGGACTCCGAGAAGGTGCCATTCAAGCGATCAGACAGGCTCTACTCACAAAACACGGCGTCACGAACCAGTTCCGAAACGCGGGCTCAGAGGCTACGCTAGGCGATGATGCTCTCGAAGCCACAGTTGAGCAGATGATGCACGCCATCACCATATTGGGAAAAAACGAACTCTATGGGGATGCATCATCGCCCCTATCACTGGAAATAGCATCGCTCCAAGCCGTCGCGGATCCTCAAACCGCCATGGCATCGTCTACTCAGCCACTTGCAATGCCTGCAACTCCAACTGCTAGGGCCCAACGTCCTGCGCCACCATCTTCAACCCCTGTCGAACCATCACCTCACACCCCAGCCACCCAGCCGCCCGAAGAAGTGAAATGGACGCAGCTGCTAGATGCCGCAAGTTCGATGGCGGGCCAAAAGGTGAGGCGCGTTCTCGCATCTGTAACCCCGGAAACGCCTGACAACGGCACTTTGATACTGCGTCCGAAATACGACAGCACAGCCAATAATCTCAGAGATCTTTTCAAAGACAAACAGATAAGAGCACAGTTAAAGCCCGCGTTCGAGAAGATTTATGGATCCGGCATCCGAATGCAACTCGGATCGGTGTCCAGCGCGCCCAGCGCTCAAATCCGAACACCGTCGGCGAATGAAAAAACCCCGACTGTCGCAGCAACACCGCACCAGCGCCAACCCGAAACTAATCCATCTGCACCGGTAGCCACACAAGCGCCAAATGCGCCAAAATCCGTACTATCGCCGGAACTGCCTGAAGAGCTGGCTGCTGACTCTACTATCCAAATGTTCAGGAACCACGGCGCCAGAGTGCTGTCGGTACAATATGGCATGACTGACGGTGACTGAACGCGTAGCATATCACCAGTTCCATTGATTAATATCTTAAGAGCTGTGTGCATATGGATAAGCTTGTATCACCCGCGATGATTAGGGCGTGCCATCGCTAAACGAATCCACACTTAAGGATCTTGATCCATCATGATGAATCGAAAAATGCTTAAACAGGCACAAGAGATGCAGAAGCGTCTAGCCGCAGCGCAAGAAGAGATCGCGGCTACTCAAACATCTGCATCTGTGGGCGGCGGCGCAGTGACCGCGGTAATCACCGGCGGAAACCGAGTCGAGAAAATCGAAATCTCACCGGATGTAGTCGACCCTGAAGACGTAGAGATGCTGCAAGATCTAGTCATCGCGGCGGTCAACGAAGCCATGGAAAAATCACAGCAGATAGCCGCCGACAAGATGTCAGTTATCACCGGCGGGATGAACCTGCCCGGGTTTTAACTTCAAGGCCAGGCTCTGACTGAAGTCACCGATTAACCCGAACATATATGGCATCATTCCACCCCGACCCGCCGCGCTTAGCATCCGTATCATCGTCGCCCAGCATCGGAACACACTCCTCTGACGTATCACCCCCGGTCGCGAGAGTAATTGAGGCCTTCAGACGTCTGCCAGGCATTGGCCCCAAGAGCGCCCAGCGGCTGGCATATCATCTGGTGCGGATGTCTAGCGCTGAAGCCGAAGAACTGGCGCAAGCCGTCATCGGCATCAAAGAGCGAATCATACTTTGCCAACAATGCTTCAACATTACCGAGCAACAACCGTGCAGCATCTGCCGAGATACCGCCAGAGACAGTGCAATCATATGCGTCGTCGAAGAGCCGCTGGATGTTGCTTCCATCGAACGCACCCGAACCTACCACGGTCTGTACCATGTCTTGCACGGCGCGATATCGCCGACCAATCACGTCTCGCCTTCAGACCTGAAAATCAAAGAACTGTTGCAAAGGCTGCGCAACAATCATGCTGAAGAGGTCATACTCGCCACCAACACCGGACTAGACAGCGAAGCCACAGCTATGTACATACATCAAGCCATCGCGCCCTCGGGCATCAGAGTAACTAGGCTGGCACGTGGATTACCCACCGGATCCGACATCGAATACGCAGACGACGCGACGTTGGCCCATTCGCTGGAAAGCAGATCCGAAATCAACAACCCCTGAAAAGCGCGCATACAACCATCATCTTAGCTAAACACTCTGGCCGATACCCCGTTATGAAGATAGAACAGATCGAAACCTTTCTAGTAGATAGATTCCTAGTTGTAAGAGTAACTGCTGACAATGGCGTCTCTGGAGTCGGTGAATCTTGCTACTGGGCCTATCCGCGTGCGGCACAAGAGACCGTCAACATACTGGGAGACGCCATCATCGGTATGGACCCTGCCGACAACGAACATATCTGGAACTATATGCATCGATATAACGGCAGCTTCAGAGGAAACTCCATCGCCGGCGCGATCAGCGCCATTGACATGGCGCTATGGGACCTGAAAGGCAAACGCCTAGACGCGCCGGCATGGGATCTGCTGGGCGGCCGCGCTCGACAAAAGATCCGAGCCATCGCCCTCGGAGTCGGTGGCGAAACCCCGGATGAAGTCGCAAACAGCGCCAAAAATGTAAAGCAACAGGGATATACAGCGCTCAAGTTCACCCCGATGCCGCGCGAGTGGCAGCTGCTGAAATACCCCGTGCTGATAAACAACGCCATCGACATGGTCGCCGCCGTCCGAGATGAAGTTGGATGGGACTTCGACATCGGTATCGAGATACATCGCAACATGCGTCCTTCTGAAGCTGTCGCTTTCTGCGAAAAAGCCGCTCAGTTCAACCCTTATTTCATTGAGGACCCTATCGTCCCGGACTCCGTACTCGCTATGTCTGAAGTAGCCGACAAAATACGACTTCCACTAGCCGTCGGAGAGCGCAACGCTGGTCTATACGAGTTCCGAGAATACGCGCAGATGACGAATTGCTCTTTCTTCAAGCCGGATATCGCCGTAGCCGGCGGCATTACTGGCGTGAAGAAAATCGCCGCCATCGCCGAAGCGCATCACATCCTCATCGCACCACACAATTTCCAAGGACCCATCGCTACCGCCGCCTGCGTGCAGCTCGGGATATCATCGCCGGCCTGGGATGTGCTGGAAGCCGTAGACGAAGACAAACCGCCCCGTTCCGACATGGTAGACGCACCTATGCAAGTGCGCGACGGATGGTTTCTACTGCCGGAGAAACCTGGATTAGGGATCGAGTTCCGAGAAGATTCGGCACTTACACATCCGTTCAAACCAACGCGGATACCGCCGCCCATAAGAGAAGACGGCAGCGTCGGGCTGCGCTGATTGGCAATAGCCCTTCATCCCGCGAACGCGTAGGGCGCGACTCGCACTCTGATAGGCGACTGGGCACCGCATAGCGTATAAAACGATATCGGACGCATCACATGCCATCACGAAGGCTAAAGCTCTTCAACACGCACGGCATCGTCGTTCGCTCGCGCAACCTTGGTGAAGCCGATCGCATCGTCATCATAATCACTCCAGAGCGCGGGTTGCTCTCATGCGTCGCCCGCGGTGCCCGAAAACCATCCTCCCGAATCGGCGGGCACGTCGACCTTCTACGTCACGTGTCAATCTCGACATCTACCAGTCGAAGCGGACTGCATCCCATCACGCAAGCCGAGACCATCGATGCCTATCTCGGTCTCCGAAGCGATTTAGACCGTCTCACACTCGCATCACACATCGCGGAAACATGCGAATTCTTCTCGCTAGAAACTGCACCCAATCCACCACTCTTCCAACTTCTTAGAGACAGTCTCAAATATGCCGAAACCGCTGATAAACAGCAACTTGGCATCTTGACGCTATGGCATGAGATCCGATTGTTGACCATCTCCGGCTTTCAGCCCGAACTGCATCGATGCGTCCGAACCGGTGCCGATCTCCCGCCGGACGACCATTGGTTCTCTCCCGCCGAGGGCGGATTCATCATCCGGCGTCCTGACGATTCTGATGCTGATAGAGATGAGCGCGATTCCCGACAAGAGAGTGAGTTTTCACCGTATTCGTCGTCTTTGCCGCCGTTCGGATTGGGCGTTGATCACGACCCATCATTATCATCGCCACTGATCTACGCGCCTATGAACGCCATCAAGCTATTAAGATATCTCTCCGCCGTCGAAAGCTGGGAACAGTCCAATAGGATCCGGGCCGATCAAGATGACATAAAAGACAGTCTGCGTCTATCTGGAGCATTGTTGGCGCATGTTCAGGAGCGCGGGAAAGGGAGTGCGCAACGCCTGAGCGATGAGTTGCGAATGACTTCCGAACGAGTCCGGTAGCGATGGCTAATAGGGTTGAATTGGGCTACCCCGTGCAGGTCCACAGATTCTGTAGTGTTCAGCGCGCTTTCAATCAATTCATCTGACAACCGATGCCAATGGACCGATTCCGTCTCGATCAGTTCTTTTACCTGATCGTCATAACACGCCCCTGAAACCTCCACCGCGATATAGTGTCTCTCGCCTTGGGAATCTTTAGCCTCCATGATCAGATCCGCCCTCAGAAAGCTGTCTATATCACTCTCGGATATATCCGTGACATCGTTGGCATCGACTAGCTCTATAAGGTCATCCATTACAAGGGTTCTAGCCCTGCCTAGTCCCAACTCCCTCGCTATCAGCGGCGCGTAACGAATCTCCATGTTCCTAGCATGTCCAGCCTTGACCTGCCCAATATCGTTGCGAATCCTATTTAAGCTGTTATCGATCTGTTCAAAGCGGCGATTGGCAGTTTCCATGAAGGCCTCGGTTCTTGCGACGAAGGCACGCATCTCGTCTACGAACCGGGCGAATTTATCTGGAAGCTCCAGCAACTCCTTACTGAGCAGACGAGAGCGCAATTCATCCCGCCACTCCGGATTCTCGTCCAAGAGGCGGATGAGATCTTGCATAGTGTTGATGGTGGTCACGGGCTCAAAATCCTTATTTGAGATAATAAAATGTTCTATCTTTGTTCACTCAACCAGGATCCTTTTGCTCAATCACTCAGGGAAGAAACAAGATTGTAAATTCATCCATCGCTCTAAGCTATGCACATATAAAGTCCTAACGAATAGTATGTAGAGGGATTGAGAATGCGCGCTAGCCCTCCCATGCACTATGCAAATCTATGAAAGTGTCTTAAACGTCCGACTTGCCGATGAGCTGAAGAGCCGCGGTCTCACCGCGGCCGAAGAGGCGCAGCAACCTGGAAATCGTCGCATCGATGTGGCAGTGAGAATAGGTACCGCCACAGTGGCAGTCGAGGCGGAGCATGGGCAGAGCACACGCAAGAAAAGAGAGGCCATCCATGATGCCGACGCTCGTCTAGAGCAAGGTCTGGCTCAGTGCGCAGTTGCAGTGTGTTATCCAGATGGCACTACCAAAGATTCACTCAAGTCCACTAAGAACCTGACCTGGACCGTGCGTGGCGACAGCGATGCTGAAAGGGAAGCGGTTTGGCAATACGGCGATCTAGACCAGCTGGCTTCCGTGATCCGCCTCACGCCAGCGCAGCTAGGCGATCCCGACGCCGTCGCAGCATCGCTATCCATCAGCCTAGACGTCGCAGTGAACCGACTCAATGACGTCCAGAAGCAACGCTTAGCGGCAAAACTCGACCTGCCGCACGATAAGAAGGTCAAATCTCAACGCTGGGACAAAGCCGCGAAACGCGCCTTGCTGGTAGTGGCGACCGCGGTCATGTTTCATTCCCGACTAGATGGACACTTGGCCGAGATGAAGCCTGAATTAGAACCTACATTGCCCCCCCCCCAGCATTTCCAACTGGCCGCCACAGCAAGCGGCGCTGTGCCTCGAGAAAACTGATCCTATAGGGGAATATTCCCAGGCTTGGGAACTCATTCTCACGCTGGACTACAAGCCGATCTTTGAGACTGCGCGCGCGGCATTGCTATCGTGTCCGCCGGATCCAGCGTTCTCTGCTGCCGTGGCAGATACCGCACGCGCGGCATTGGCAGTCGCTGCCAACGTAGCTAGCTTCAGACATGATCTGCTCGGCAGAATCTTCCATACCGTTCTAGACACCGCGCGCTACGACGGTTCTTTTTACACCACCACTCCCGCAGCCACGTTGCTAGCCTCGCTGGCGATACGGGAAGATACGTGCGACTGGGAAGATATAGAAGCAGTGGAGAGATTGCGCATAACCGATCCGGCGTGCGGCACCGGAACCCTGCTGATGGCAGCCGCAGAGCGCATTCGAGAGCTAGCTCCGCACTTCAGAGACCAGGGCGAACCGGCGCGCATCCTCATTGAGAACGTGCTCACCGGATACGACATCAATCTCACTGCCACCCACATGGCTGCTACCACCTTGGGACTGCTATCGCCTAGCACGCAGTTCCAGAAGATGAAGATCTATCGCGCGCTGCTGGGAATAGACGAGAGTGGAAACGCGCGGCTCGGCTCGCTGGAACTGCTGGATCGAGATCCGATGCTGATGACGTGGCCGAACCCGACGCAGCCGGTGCAACAGATAGACAGCGGTGAAGCCTTGGGACCTGATCTCCGAGAACCATCAGATCTGGTGATCATGAATCCGCCGTTCACTAGAGACAGCCTGCGTCACGACCAGTTCGACCAAAACGATGAGAAGCAGCTGAAAGCGCGTGAAAAAGATCTCTTCGCGGATACCCCAGTGCATCTCTCCAGCAATGGGAACTCATTCATGGTTCTTGCCGACTTCATAAACCGCTCCGAATCTGGCTCCATCGCATCGGTTTTGCCGTTGGTAACTGCAACTAATGCATCAAGCCTGAAGATACGCCAGTTCTTAGCCAGTAACTATCACATCGAGACGATTGTGACATCATATGATCCGGAACGAGTCTACTTTTCCGAAAGCACAGGCATCGGTGAGATGCTACTGGTATGTCGCAAATGGCGCGATAGAGATAAAGGCAAACCACCAACCAAAGTGGTCAACCTGTCGATCAACCCATCTACACCTGCTGATGCGCTGAATGTGGCGAAGTCCATCGAGAATGACACTGTAGAGAGTCAGAATTTCGGCACCGTGCAAGAAGTCCCCGCGAGCACGATCACGGATGGCGACTGGGGCGCGGTGCAGTTTCTATCGCCCTATCTACGCCAGCGATTCATTGCCCTGAGAGACGGCGATATGTTCAGCGTCATCAAATTAGGCCGCATCGCTGATATCGGCCCCGATGGCCGAGGCATTCGCGGCAATTTCATTCGTTCAAGCATGCCGGGCGAGAAAGGAATGACCGCGCTATGGGATCACAAGACTGATATTACGCAGTCTATGGCAGCCAATACGGATTGCCATATACATCCCAAAAGTGGCAAAGAGATGCAGTGCGACCATCTATGGAGCCAGCGCGGACGATTGCTCTTGCCGACTCGAGTCGCGCTAAAAACCGTCAGGATGTTCTCCGTCCGGTTGGAAGTGTCGGCTTTAGGATCTGGATGGGTGCCGTGCAAACCGCGCGCGTCGGGAGTTGCCGATGAGGTTATGGAAAAATCTATCTGCGTATATCTCAACTCAGCTCTCGGTGTGTTGGCCGTTCTAGGAAACAGATCCAGCAAATTACTCTCGTATCCTCAGCTTTCTATGGATGACCTGCGCAAGCTGGCAGTGCCAGATTTCAGTGCCCTCGGTGATGAAACCGTGATGAAGCTCGCGCAGACATACGACGTGTTGGCGACTCATAAGTTGAAGCCTTTGCCCGAGATGCAAAGCGACGATGTTCGCCACGCCTTAGACCACGCGATATGCGATGCGCTGGGCGTAGATCCTGAAGAAGTCGGCATGATACGCAATAGCCTGACTTTAGAGCCATCGGTTACCGGCAAAAGGTATGAGGTGAAGACTCGAGTAAGACGCTAAAGGTTCAATTGATGACGAAGCTGACTGTTGTGTTTTATCAGAGATTCAGTGTCAATTCCTACTAGTCGGAGCATATGCAGCTTCAATATGGCTTGAAGTTTCAATTTCAACGGAAAAAGCTCCCTGTCGTCAACTTTTTTGGATGCGCGTTTCAAATTATGATGCGTGAGATAATGTCTTGTATGAGCTGCTTTAGCACTAAACTCATCGATATCTGTGTTGCTGCAAAAACAAGATAACAAAGGTTCTGAAATCATCTTGATCATTTTCTTGTATCCATGATTACTTCCTTTCTGAAATCCATCCCTATAGAAAATCTCCAATGCCTGTGTCAGCCACAAGAATTTTACATCTACATAATGTATGACCCGGGAACTAGCCAGAAAATACAGATTAAATGCCGTTTCAAGAGATTCATAATATTCAAGCCATTTCTTGAGAACAGAGTCTAACCGATCAGATATATCGGGATATTGGAATAAGACGTTGTGACGGTATACAGTAGGAAGTATTTCCGATTGAGTATTGCCTTGGAAATATACGCGAACAGATTCCCGAAAATTTGAATCGTTCTGTCTAGGAGATGAATAACCCACCATAGAGCATATAGTCAATGATGCGTCTAGAGCTAACGACAGAAAGTTGCAGAGCTGAAAAGCTTTATTTTGAAAATATTCAATGGATTCCGGTTTATTACAAATGAAATTGATATATGAAGACTGAATGATGGTCGACTCAGTAACAGGTAGATTACTATTAGATAATTGCATATCAAAACCAAATCTTAACTCCGTATCATCGTTGAGATTTACAGTTATATCATCAGGCTGACGGTAATTTATAGACAGTGTATTGTTTTCTATATCTCGTTCTGATTCAATGCCGGAAATCCAAAGCCATTGATCCAATTCTTCAACAGAAAATCCCATTCCATAGAACGATATCTCTTCGTTCTTTGAGTATCGATGCCCGAAGTATGTATAGTTTGAACGATACGTGATTTTCTTAGTATCGCCAGCTACTGTAACATCGCCTTGAATACAGCCATCCAGTGTCACCGGGGATCGCAAGGTATGACCTATAATTCGACTAGTATCTATGGGCTCACTCTCTAAAGGAGGCTCAAATGTGAACATCATTTCCGGCGTTTGCATTGCTTGCATTTCATGTTGTGAATGTGGTGGAGGACCGAACAAACCACATAGTCAAGTTTCGCTTGGCCTGAACGAGAAATGTACAGATTACCATACAATCTATACTGAGGATCCTGTGGCAACCAGAAGGTGCCTGATGTCTCTATTGGTTCTGTTAGTCTCATAGCAATTATCTTGATCTAATGGACGATAATGGGTATAGTTTCAAGTGCTACGTTCCTGAGGGAAATATTCCTTTCGTTTTACAGCAGTGAGTCGGGATAGGCACGCTATCCATCGATGCGCGTAAAAAAGTAGCTTCAAATCTCCACTTGAGCGCAAAGACTCAGATCAGCTACTTGCGGGAAAGAACCTTAATACCGCAACCGCTATGGTCAGCATAATGGCCGTTATACCGGCCAGCTTGACCACGATTTTAGCCTCCAGCGACCCCATATTGGATTCCAGGGCTCCCATCTTTGCGCCAAGCACCTTTATGTCAGACTTCAACTCCGAGCGAAGAGCATCCGTCTTGGCATCCAGCACCTGTATATCAGACTTCAGCTCCGAGCGAAGAGCATCCATTTCGGCCCTGACGACATCAATGTCGGCCTTAGTAGCGAAATGGCTTGGATCCGATGTTGTAGCAATCATGATATTTGTACCATACCACACTCGATGCTTGGTGTTTGTACCGCACTGTCGCAAGTCTATTTGGATTCCCGACTGCGCGGGAATTACCGTAGGTGCAACAAGTTTGAGCGCAAAGACTCAGATCAACTACTTGCGGGAAAAGAACCTTAATACCGCCACGGCTATGGTGAGCATGATGGCAGTTATGCCGGACTGCTTGACCACGATTTTAGCCTCCAGCGACCCCATGTTGGATTCCAGGGCACCCATCTTCGCGTCAAGCACCCGGGGATATCAGACTTCAGCTCCGAGCGCAACGCGTCCATCTCAGCTCTGACAGCGTCAATGTCGGCATTAGTCGCGAACTGGCTTGGATCCGATCTCGTAGCGATCATGGCGTTGCCACTGTACAGCCGGAGTGCGGCGCTGAATACCGTTTGGCGTCCCGCCGGAAGCGGGAACTATAGAGGTGAAGATTCGGAAATGGGTAGGAACAGGGCGCGGACAGAAGATTGGAGGTTTGATGCGGAGAGTATTCCCATCTCGTTGACTAATTGTTCTTCCAGCGATCAAATTCCGGCGGTAGCAGGTCCAGGATCTGATCCACACTCATACCATGCAGATCGTAAGTGCGATCCAATTGGCCGGTTACTACTACAAATCTACGCAAAGCACCTTGAGTTTGGTTTTGACTGCCACGCTTAGGTCGGGCAGCTCCGAAATCATAGTACAGCTTATTGGCGACCGCAATAAGCGACTGATTCGAAAATATGCGACTATTCCCCGTCAAGCGGTCCTCAAATTCAGAGACTGAGAACAAATTGCCATAGAAAAGAACCCTAGCAGTGTTAATAGCGTGTCCATATAACCAATAATTGCGAGCTGGGCCAGCGATGCGATGCTTGTAAAATCGGAATGTCCTTTCAGACATTACATAGTAAGCGTAATCATGAAGCACGCGTCGGCCGGCTGGCCTGATCAGATGAAACGCGCTTGCTGCCATCCAAGTCCACATGCCACGATCCCGGGCAGATGCGCGAATCGGCAATTCCTGATAATCGGATCGCTCAAACGCTTCACATACTATTGCTGCCAGCTCACGCTTAGATGCTAAGCGTGGTAAGTCGATCTGCACGCGCGGCTCCACCAAATCAGAAAGATTAGTATCTCTCACCAGCGTCTGCACTGCCTCTGGCGGCACGGAGCCTGACTGATAGCTACCTAGAAACTCGCGAAAACGCTCCATTCCCCTCGCATTGAAGGAACGCATCAGCATCACATCAAGTACTCCCTATTTCCATATCCACAAGCAGCTTATCCAGAAACGAGTTCGCCCTCTGGTCCGCAAACTCGTTCACCGCGTCTTCTATCGCCGAACGCTTTTCATAGTCACCACTAGCGTCCAAAAGAGTATCTACTTGCACCCCAATAGACGGTACGGATCTCATCCAGCCGATCCAGTCACTGAACCATGATCTATCATCGTCGGCGTCGTAGCCATACACTATGATCGCCTGTTCTAGAATTCGCCTGAACACCTCAGGCAACACGCATCCCCTGAACATCGGATCGCCGGACAGCTTCTTTTCATGTTCACGTAAGCGTCTAGATAGCAACAGTTCTGGCTTGCCGTCAGCCGCGGGGTCAAAATCTAGCTTCCATATCTGTTGACCGATATCGCTCCACCGCACTAATAGCAAACCATCAGGATCGCCTACCACATCAGCCGGATTCACTAGCGGGATGTTGTCTGCTAGTCCCAGAAGCCGTGCGTCCGCAGATGGATCCACAACTTTAATCTTGAATTTGACATTGCCAATTTCCGAGAATTCTGAGAGCGCTACGGGATTGATCGCATGCGGGATAAGTGGATCTGCAAGCTTGTGACGTTCCCAAGCAGTATCGTTATGTCCCTCAAGATACGCGACCGAGCCGAACTCAAATCCGTAACCGCTGAGGTCCGTTCGCACTTCCAGGTTCGGTCTCTCATCCAATACCTCTAACAGACGTATAGAGACATCTTTGCGTGCTATCCGCACGCGATCGGTATAGTTGAAACTTCGCTTCATACTTTTATCTCCGAGTCCGTCTCGGAGTGGCCCGTATCAGCAAATCACGTTTCACATCAAACCCTTCAGTCACAAATGCGAAATTCTGTTCCAGATCAATAAGACGTATCTTGTTCGCCGCAATGACATTTACCTCGCATCCCTCATTCTTGATCAATATTCCAGACTGCCGGGGCTTCGTGAAATCAAAGTCGAAATGCGAATGTTGCTTTATCGGATCGCCTCTGACTCCTTCATATCCTGCCGAGATAGATATAAATTCCAACTCGTCGATCTGCCAGTTCCGGTTGGGATTGTCTGATACTCTAAAGCCGCTCTCGACCTTGACCATATTGAAGGCCGGCTCGCGCTTCTCAACTGTCACTGTCGGTGTATCGCTCTGCGCCTCAGCCGTGTGAATCGGCCGCCTATTTCGTCGACGGCGATTAGATTGATTGGCTTTAGGTGTGACCGGTCTCCAGAATACATCCGAGAACAGACCTTGATCCGGCTCATCATCTTCAACTTCCAACACCTTCGCGATACCCTGAGGCGCGGTTTGCAGAAACCTTATCGTCTGCATAGTGCCGCGTTCATAACGCTGCTTGATCGCATCGGTTCCCATGAACTCAGTATGTGCAGGATTCTCCGCGCTAGCCAACATGTCTGACAACGCGCCCGAGCTGGGCGCTACTAGAAACACATATCCATCAGGATTCCTCTGACAGGCTCTCTCTACATTAACTCCCTGACGGCTGAAGTAAGACCGGCGGCGAGTACGATAAGACACCGGTTTCCCGTACAGCATACACGTCGATATAGAAGGAGAGCGCCTTCCGCGCTGGTTGATCCGGCATTGCACCTGGACAGTGAAGATTTCACCATTAAACGCCTTATTGCGCAACGAATCTATACCGTCCCCCAGCCATTCCGCATTATCCCAATCCGAAGAGGATCCAGTAAATGGCTGCATCACGATGGCATTCATGTCTGCTCCTCCACGAGATGCATGAAACGCCAGTTGTATAGTATCTGCCAATTCTGGATGCGATCGGCGGAATTGCGGATCATCCAACTGTGTAAGCAGAAAAGTGCGATTCATCACCGTCTCCGGCGGAGTGAGATAGTTTTCCTGAACCTCAATCACCAATTCACCATTCAAGATCGGCAAGAAATAGTTCTCTATCACCTCTGCGCGCAACATGTCCACATCGAACTCATCCACCACATGCGGGATGACAATCGATAGCCCCGGCTCGCCGACAGTACGTTTCAGATGAAATAGACCACTGATCTCTTGAACCAAGTAATCGTCAGAAATCGGCATCGGCTTACCATCACGCCAATCAGCGTAGTAGCCATAAGGCTCGTACTGCTTGCCAGACACTCGATGTGACTTCAGATCGCAACGCCCTAGTAGATGAGATTTCGGATCATTCTCAGTGCTGGTGATGCCTAAGAAAGCGTTGATGCGGCTGGAAGCCGGAAATACCGTCTTGCCCAACCCCCAGGTGCCGCGAGTGCCTTCACCTTTCCCAGTACGTCCGACGTTACGCCAGAAGTAGTAGAAATCATCATCGTCCGCATCATCTGTGTCCGCAAATTGATCCGTCGGACCAGCTAATCCAGTAGTGCCGAAATCTTCTATCGCCAAAAAACTGAGTCCGCTAGTGAATTCTGGCGGAGACATCAACCCGCTGTCCGGCGATTGGAGATGGGCCGTCGTCCATTGAATAGACTTATCGCAAACCTGGCATCAAGTTCACCGAAAGTGAAACGAACCCGTACCGTTTCTTGTCCACGCCGGGCATCAAGAGAGTTCTGTATCGACTCACGAATTAGATGACGAGCCGTCTCTTCGTCTTTATCGTTCGAGAAGAATGCCGATTCAATAGGGTCATGAATCACTCTGCCCGGTTCATGCTCGAAGAACTTCCACATGATGCCATGCCCATTCAATTGCTTATATCTAGCCGCGTAGCACCGTCATCACCTGATCTAGTTGGTTATCAGAGATAGACGGCACCGTCAATCCATAATACAGGCCACATAATGCGCATGCAAGCCGAGAGCGATTAGTTACACGAAGAAGAGAGACGCAGAAATCATCTCTGTAGCATCTCAAGCAAGGGACAGCTCCAGGCGCGGAATAGTCCCAAGAGACTACGAGTGGACCCTATATTCCGATAAATGAACGCGACGCGGGTTTATTCGGATATAGCCTCATCAGCGGAGAATGAGTGGGAAGAGAAAAACATCTACTTAAAGATGCGGATCCGATATTGCACTCGAACGAGGCGGCTACTCAGAAGATTTCGATTCCTTATCCGAATCATCATCCGCTTGCTCCCCATCTTCGTGATCTTCACCCTCATCCTCTTCTTCATGATCTTCATCAACATCTAGAGCAACGTCCGTTGTTCGCGACGAAGACGGAATACCGGCGTCTTGCAAATACTTGAAGAGTTCTGAATCGCTCTCCAGCACTACCAGTCCCTTCTCATCCAGAATTTTCTCATAAGTTTCTAGAGAGCGTCGAAAATCGTAAAATTCGGGGTCTTGTTCCAAAGCTTCCGCCAAAATTCTGATCGCCTCTTCTTCAGCCTCTCCGCGCAACCTGGCAGCGGTACCATTTGCAGTCTCAAGAAGGATCTGCACATCACGATCTACTTCAGCTCTGATTTCACGATCCTTCTGATTACCTTCAGCGCGCAACCCAGATGCTATGCGCTCTCGCTCGGCCTCCATGCGAGCGAATACCGAAGCCTCAATATCGGGCGGGAAATCGGCGCGTTTGATGCGCACATCCACGATTTCTATCCCTAGTTCATCGCTCAACGGCATGTAATACGATACCGTATTGCCTTCCAGTTCCGGCGGCGCGGCGTTGCGCTCCAACAGTCCAATCTCATCAGGATCGGCGAATCTGGCTCTAGTAGTAGGCACCCCTTGAACTGCGGCCGGCGTGATTAGAATTGTGATCATAGAATCGCGCAATGTTCCGTTAGTGAGCTCCAATGCTTCATCACGCGAAATATCAGCGCGATTGCTGGCCTCAGCAACTCGCCGCATAACCTCTTCACGAGTCTCAGATATCACCTCTGATTGAGTGTCTAGCGCGACTTCACGACGCAACTGTGAGTTCACAATGTCTGCTACACGAGTATTAGCTCCGAACTCGGTCTGCAAACGCTTGAAGAACTTCAGCGGGTCGGTGATGCGGTAACGTGCGTAAGCATCAATCACGAGATTGCGTTTATCAGATGTCAGAAGCGATGCTGGCTGCGCGTCCACTCGCAATAAGCGACTGTCCATCTTCACCACGCTCTCCACGAACGGCTGTTTCACATATAGCCCGGGACTCTTGTAGTCGCGCTGGAAAGCACCGAAGCGAGTAACAATTGCGAGCTGAGTCTCATCAACTGTGAAGAATGTCTGGGGTATGAAAATGACCGCGGCAATCGCAACGATCACTACGGTGGCGATAAGGCGAGGCATAGCTATTGATTTCCTCCGCCACTAGTGGTTTGACTGGAAAGCAGCCCGAGACTGTCCAATGGCAACAGCGGCAAAGCATTCGTATCTGATGGCAACACTATCTTTGACTTTCCGGCCAAGATTCGTTCTATCGCTTCTAGGTATAGACGTTTGCGAGTCACGTTCGGCGACTGTTCATATCCCTTCAAGATGGCGTTGAAGCCTTCCGCTTCACCTTTGGCGCGTTCAATTCGTCCTCGCTTAAAGCCATCAGCCTCTTCCACGATCTGCGCCGCTCTACCCGTCGCCTGTGGTATTTGCGCCGCCTCGTAAGCCTCTGCCAAGTTGATGTCTCGCTCTCTGTCTTCACGCGCTCGAACAACGTCTTCAAATGCGTCTTGCACCTGTGTCGGCGGGTTTACGTTCTGCAACAGCACCTGCAATACATCTAGGCCCGTGAAATACGCAGCCGCAAGTTCGCGCATTTTGAGCAACACGTCGGTCTGCACCTGTTCTTTTTCAGTAGTCAGAACATCATCGATATTCCGCGCTCCCACAACTTGCCTAACCGCAGTCTCTGCGATATCTCGCAAAGTTGCCCCCTCCGGACTGCCAGGCGCTACCCCGCGCTCAGCATCTCCGGGATCATCCACTTCAAACAAGAAATCTCGCAGATTAGCGATCCGATACTGGATCACTGCCTGCACGTCAACGATGTTCTCATCACCGGTAATCATCTGTGACTCGCCGCGCATCGGAGTTACACCGCCAGCAGCGGAACTTCGGAATCCTAGCTCCATACGGCGTGTGTTCGTCACTGCAAGAACGTTCCTGGTGCCCACAGGAGCCGGCCAGTGCCAATGCAAACCCTGATCCGCTATCGCCTGAAAACGGCCGAAAGTGCGCAATGCAGCCTGTTCCTCAGGGCCAACGGTGTAAATACCAGTTGCAAACCAAGCCAGGATACCGATGACGATAATTATGAATACGATACCGGCGCCAAGCCGCGCCGATCCGGAACCTCTGCTGGCTCGCTCGTTGCCAGCATTATCGTCATTATCACTACCACCGAAACCAGGAACACCCTTCAATCCCGATCGGACACGATTCATCACATCGTCGAACGTCACATCCTGCTGATCGTCATCGCTAGGGGGACGATACATCTGCGCATCGCCGGCACCCTTACGGGCATAAATATCTGGAGATTTAGAAGTCATTTATCTGCGAATGGGAATCTTTAGGCTGTTCATTTTGAAACACGCTCACATCAAAGTATATATCAGGAACTGCTCCGCGCACTAATGAAGGAAGCACCTTGAAACAATGAGAATTGGCGCGTATAACCGCCGATTGCGAATATACGCGCCAATTTCTAGAGGGAGGGGTTTCGGGATCTATCGGTTAGATTCGGAGGCTAAGAGCCGTTGTCAGATTCCAATGCTTTTACTATGCGGCCCGGATTCATGGGCGTTTCGCGCAAGCGCACATCAATCGCGTCCTTAATCGCATTCCCCACCGCTGCCAATGGCGGAACTATTGGAACCTCTCCCACTCCGCGCACTCCATACGGATGCACCGGATTCGGAACTTCCACTATCACCGTCTCTATATTCGGCAGGTCCAGCGAAGTTGGCATCCGATAGTCAAGGTACGAAGAGTTCGACATCACGCCAGAATCGTTCATGTAATACTCTTCGTTCAGCGCCCAGCCAATGCCCTGCGCAACTCCGCCTTGCATCTGACCCTCCACATAAGAGGGATGTATCGCGCGCCCGGCATCTTGGACGATGGTGTAACGCACCACATCCGTCTTGCCGGTATCAGGATCTATATCCAAGTCGCAGATATGAGTGCCGAAAGCCCCACCAGCCGCTTCCAGGTCAACGCTTCCAGTGGATGTAACCGGCCCGCCAGTATCGCCTAGCTTGCCCGCCAAATCCTTGAAGCCGATGCTTAACTCTGGATCTGAACTTGAAGAGAACACGCCATCTGCGAACTCCACATCGCTCGCATCGATGTTCCAAAGCAAAGCCGCTCGCTTCTTAAGCTCTTCAATCATCGATATCGCGGCATTATACGCGGCATATCCAGTCGCATACGTCACCCGGCTACCGCCTGTAACCGCGGTGAAGCCTACCGTGTCGGTGTCGACAACAGTGGGATTGACATCCTGCGCCGAGATGCCGAGCGTCTCGGCGGCCTGCATGGCGATGGAAGCACGGGTGCCACCAATATCGGTGGAACCCTCCACTAGCTCCACAGTTCCATCGTTGTTCAGTGCCAGGTTAACCGAAGATTGCAATCCGACATTGAACCAATAGCCGCTGGCGAT
The DNA here is from genome assembly GCA_963422715.1 of Dehalococcoidia bacterium. Lineage (GTDB taxonomy): Bacteria > Chloroflexota > Dehalococcoidia > Lucifugimonadales > Lucifugimonadaceae > Bin127. The sequence continues at coordinate 512,132 of OY730475.1, forward strand.
ACCGCGTCCTCGTACCCGTCCAGGCATCGGAGGTCCAAGATTGGAGCTATAGTGATCACTGCTCTTAGTCGCTTCCAGAACTTCCTCCATGCCGATGCGCGGGAATATCGGACCATCACCGCGACGAGTGCCTTCTTTAGAAGCGTTATCGCGGCGGAACTGCCATTTGTCGAAGCCGGCATCATCGCAAAGATCATCTATCAGCGTCTCAATCGCGAAGGCTACCTGCGGAGACCCAGGCGCCCGATAGGCTGCTGACTTGGGCTTGTTCACGAGAACGTCATATCCAACTATTCGCATATTCTCAATGTCGTAACAAGCATAGATGCACATGCCGGAAGCGCCCACCAGCGCGCCGGGATATCCACCAGCCTCAAGCCGGATATTAGAGTCAGCTGCGACTAGCTTCCCCTCTTTATCGGCGCCTAGCTTGAGCCAGATCTTGCCGCCGGATGCCGGGCCGGTAGCCTCGAAAACTGCCCGTCGATCCATCACCAGCTTCACCGGCATCCCATTCGCCTTGCGCGAGAGGAGTGCCGCCACAGGCTCTAAGTAGATGGGAATCTTGCCCCCAAAGCCGCCGCCGATCTCTAACGGTGTAACTCGAATCCGTGATTCTTCAGTCTGTAGCACTGCTGCCAGTTGCTGACGCACGGTAAATGATCCCTGCGTGCTGGTCCAAACCCGGATGCGCCCATCTTCATCCCAAATCGCAGTCGCGTTGTGCGGCTCAATGTAGCCTTGATGCACCATCTGCAAATTAAACTCACCCTCGGCAACGAAGTCCGCCGATTCAAAAGCTGCATCAGGGTCTCCGAACTCGTGAGTGAACTCAATCACATGATTCGGATGACCGCTCTCTGCCGTTCCTGGGGTATCTACCAGTTCTTCCAGAATCGCTGGCATATCTGCTGCGACCGCTTCATCTACATTGGTCGCTGACGGCAATACCTCATACTCCACATCAATGGCACGAAGCGCTTCTTCAGCAGTGTAACGATCAACCGCGGATACTGCTGCAATCGCGTGCCCTGCGTACTGCGCCTTCTCACTAGCCAAAATGTTATCTGCCGCCCACTTCAAATTCGTCGCGCCTTCGCCGAGGTCGACCATCTTGTTCTCAGCCACCGGAAGGTCGGCACTCGTCACCACTGAGCGCACTCCCGGCATCGACTCCGCTTTAGCGGTGTCTACCGATTTGATCCGGGCGTGAGCATGCGGGCTTCTCAAAACCGCGCCCCACAACATTCCAGGAAGTTTCACATCCGCGCCGTATACCGCTCTACCGGTAACTTTATCCAGGCCATCATGGCGAATCGGACGCGTACCTATAACCTTGTACTCGCTCTTCGATTCAAACGTTGCAACCATTTCTCAACCCTCCGTGTAAATCAATACTCGATTAATCTTCAGCTGTTTGATAATCACTGATCTCTAAGCGCTGCCGTGACAGCGCGACGTGCAATCAGGATCGATGCGTCTATCCCGCAGCCTTCTGCACTGCACGCACGATCTTGTCGTAGCCAGTGCAACGGCAGAGATTACCCGCCAACCAGTGGCGTATGCGATGCTCATCTGGAGATGGCTCATTGTCCAGCAGGCCTTTAGCCGCGACCAAAAAGCCTGGCGTGCATATGCCACACTGCAATGCCGCCTCTTCCAGAAACGCCTGTTGCAGAGGGTGAAGTCCTTCAGAAGTCGCCATCCCCTCCACGGTCTCCACTGATTTCCCGTCAATCTCAGCGCCCAGCACCAGACACGAATCTACGATGCGTCCGTCAATCATCACAGTGCAAGCGCCGCAGTTGCCGTCAAGACAGCCCTCTTTAGTGCCCGTCAGCTCTACGATCTCACGCAAAGTGTCCAGAAGGCTCATATAAGGGGGGACCAGAAATTCGTGGGACTGCCCATTGATAGTCGCGCGCACATGAACCCGCGCCGGACCCGGTGTTACTTGTGTTGTCATCTGATGCTAGCCTCTCGCTCGCTCTACTGCTTTGTCAATCATTCGTCGCGTAAGCACCCCTGCTAGATGCTTCCGTTGGTCTATAGTGCCGCGCATATCTGTAATCGGGCTCGCCGCTTCACGTGCCGCCGAAGCCGCCGCCGCGATCGTCTCATCGTTCACCGGATTGCCGATCAACGCTTCTGCCGCTTCTTTCACCAGCAACGGGATCGGCGCCACCGCCGCTAACGCAACGCGAGCATCCTCAAAGGTGTCTCCGGCATCATTCAAACGCACTGATGCCGCGGCGCCTGCCACTGCAATGTCCATCTCGTTGCGCGGTATGAAACGTTCATACGCGGCACCGAAGTTATCGCCTGGATCCGGCAACACGAGGCTCACCAGCAATTCGCCATTACCGAGAACATTGCTACCCGGCCCGGTGCAGAAATCCTCTACCGGCACATCGCGATGCGAATCGTCTCCACCCGGACCGGCGATATGGCAGGACCCGTTATAAACAATAAGAGGGCAGATGCCGTCTGCGCTAGGCGAAGCGTTGCATAGATTACCGCCTAAACTCGCTCGAGACTGAATCTGAATCCCGCCGATCATCTCAACTGCATCGATGATGCCCGGAAATGAGCGGCGCACTTTCTCATCGCCATAAATCAAATAGCAGGGAGTCGCAGCTCCGATCGCTACGCTACCGTCGGGATAGTGGCTGATCTCAGTCAACTCTGGAATGTTCTTGACATCGACAATCGCGTCAAGATCCCACCTATTGGCTCGAACCTGAACCAAAACATCTGTACCGCCCGCTATCGGCCTTGAACGTTCACCGTGCTGCTCAAGCACTGCTACCGCCTGCTCGATGGAGCCGGGAGCCTCATATGCAAAAGGATGCAACTAACCTCTCCTTATCGACATGGATTCGCACTTCAATGCGACGCGCAGCGCAACCCGAAAGCCGCACCTGCAAGTGTGTATATACGCAATAGAGTTTATGCCAGATTCCGAAACTCTGCAATTAGCTGGCCGAACATTGTCATAAATTCATTCTCTTAAGCATACTCAATCACATGATCAATGCCATGCCAATCGCCTCAGCGCCAGGCGCCAAACTAATAGCGCTGAGATTAACGCGGCAAATCCAGACAGCAGCAACGCAAAAGGCGCACCGAACCATTCCGCCAATGCTCCTGAAAGCAGCGCGCCCATAGCCTGCGCGCCCCACGTGAACATCATCAGACTCATCACCCGGCCGCGATATTCATCTGAAACCAAAGTCTGCACCACGGTGGTGCTCATGGTGCTCTTAAAAACCGTAAACAACCCGATCAGCGTCGCAATCGGCAACGCAAACTCCAAGCGTTCCACCAGGGAGAAAAACACCATGCAAATCCCGAGCGCACCGCCTCCAATGGCAAGATACTGCGGCGGATTCGCACGCGCGCCTATCAACGTAATCGCTAAAGTGGCAACGATGCCTCCTATTCCCACCGAAAGCAACAATTGACCGTATGTCTCGGTACCGCCACGGAAAACCTCCTCAGTCATCACTGGAAGCAACGTCTCGAAAGGCGATGCCAGAAGCCCAATCGCGATCCCATAGAAAATCACCGCCGCTATCACCGGCTGCGCGCGAACATACTTCAAGCCATCCACCAGCTCTTGCAAGCGTCGCTGCATCCCTGATTGAACGACGGATTCAAAATTATCTGCATCATCGTCACGTTCATCGGAAGAAGCATTGCCATCGGTCGCGGCGTTGTGCAGTCGATCATCCATCATCCATAGCGCCAACACCGTCAGCACATAAGAAGCCGAAATGAGATAGAACAATCCTTCCATGCCAACTATGGAAACCATCGGATGAAACATCGCCGGACCCAAGATGGCGGCTCCGCCGAAGACTACCGAATACAACGAGATCGCGCTGGGAAGCTGTTTCTTCGGCACCAGCGCCGCCACCATAGCCGAGCGAGCCGGAATGTCAAAAGCCAGCAGAATGCCGGTGAACGAAGATATCGCCAGCAGATGCCAGACCTCCATCATGTCCAATGCCAACAGAACGCCCGTCAATAAACCCGCAGCCGCGAATAAGAACCGCGTGAACCGCAACAATTGCAGACGGTTCACGCGATCGGCAATCACGCCGCCCCATAGCGTCAACAATATTACTGGCGCAAGTGTTGCCGAGGCCACCAAGCCGAGCAAAAACTCACTGTCCGTCAGTGAACGCATCACCCACAAGCGGCCATATACGAGCGTCCACATCCCGATGTTCGAAAACGCCGCCGCGATCCAGAACAGGCGATACTCGCGGAAAGCGAAAACCGAAAACCCACTGTCTCTTAGCGCCTGCATACTCTTATCTCATGATTTTCGCATCATCGTCAACATCAATCGCTTATGATTAGACACATTCACAGCATAGAACACCGGATATTCCCACGCGGCGACCAACCGCATAATCATTTGCAGGGTTTAGCAACGCGCCTGTAAATAAGCCGAAACCAAGCTGAATCATGAGCTCAACAAAATCAGCTGACATCATCATCGCCGGCATCGGCGCGCACGGCAGCGCCGCGGCATGGCAACTCGCCAAACGCAAACTTAAAGTCATCGCATTCGACGCCTATCAACCACCCCACACGCTCGGTTCCAGCCACGGCGAGACGCGCATCATAAGAGAAGTGTACGGAGAACATCCCGACTATGTTCCCATCATCCAAAAAGCGTATGAGATATGGCAAGAACTCGAACATCTGAACACCGATACAGTCTCATCTGAGCCATTGATGCATATCACCGGAGGCATCACCATCGGCAGGCCTGAAAGTCGCGCCATCAAAGGGGTGCGAAAATCATCCGAAACCCACGCGCTTCCCATTGAAATCCTAGATCACCAAGAGATAAGACGCCGCTGGCCCCAGCTGCAGCCGCGCGAAAATATGATCGGCGCCTATGACCACCGAGCCGGCGCACTATTCCCTGAACAGTGTGTCAGCGCACATATTAAACAAGCCATCAGAGAAGGCGCCGAACTACGGTTCAACGAGCGCATAATGAAATGGAAACCGGATGGTCAAGGAATCTCAGTCCAGACAGAACAGGGCGACTATCATGCCGATCAGATAGTATTCGCGGCCGGCGCTTGGAATCAGAACTTCCTATCCAAACTTAATCTTCCGCTAAGACTCGAGCGACAAGTGCTCTTCTGGTTCCAACCCGCGAGCAGCCTCGATCTCTTCAAACCGGAACATTGTCCTAATCACTCCTGGGAATGGTCCCCCGGCAAGGCCCTTTACTGCCAGCCGGACTACGGCGGGGGTGTCAAAACCGCATTCCATCACGACGGCGAAATGTTCGACGATCCCGAGCAACTTGATCGAACCGTAAGCGAAGCTGACGAGCGTTCCCTGCGTAATGCATTTGCCGACATCATACCTCAGCTCAACGGAAGGGTCATCAAGTCTGCGGCCTGTATGTATACGGACACCCCGGATTTTCACTTCTTGATCGATCGGCACCCTGGGCACAGCAACGTAATCATCTGCAGCCCCTGCTCAGGACACGGCTTCAAATTCTCGGCCGCCATCGGCGAAATCATAGCCGACATGGCAACAAGCCGAGAGCCTAGATACGACATGGCTCTATTCAACATCGATCGCCTGCTGAATCGCGATTCTCAGACTCAATGCCCTGATGACTAAAATAGAAGATTGCGATCAATCACCGTAAACCTGAAACAAATAGCTGTTCAATCGTGAAAGCCCTTAAACAAATAGCTCTTGGCACCGTCCTTCTAGCTGTCTTAACGGCGTCTGCCTGCGGCGGAAACGAAGAATCCGATACCGGCAACAGCGGGCCTGACGATTGGGCGTATTCTGGCGTTGGCGGGGCGGAAAGCTGGGGAAGCATCTCTGAAGAATGGGAAACATGCGCCTCGGGAACGAAACAATCTCCCATCGACATCTCTGGACCTCAGCCCGGCGACGCGCCGCCACTTTCTTTCTCATTCCGTCGCGACGCACAAGAGATAACCAATGACGGCCGAAACTTGAACATCGAATACGGCAGCGGAAACCGCCTCGGGCTAAGCGAAAGAACTTATCAGCTGGTTTCTGCATCCCTGCACGCGCCAAGCGAACACAGTATCGAAGGCCAAGAGTTCTCGCTTGAACTACAGTTGCGACACGACCAAACTTTCGGCGATGTTGCTATAGTCGCATTTCTATACTCCATAGGAGAAGCGGATCCCGTCATTCAAAACATCATTGATGCTGCGCCCGTCAAGGGCGAAACTAAAGCTGTGGGATTCACTATCAATGCCGCCGACTACATACCGAGCGATTTCGGATACTACAAATACGAAGGCTCACTCACGGTTCCGCCATGCGATGAACCCGTCGATTGGTTCATCATGCTTGAAACCAAAACCGTCTCGCAAGAACAAGTAGATCAGATACAGGCACTGTTCGACGCTCCTAACAATCGCCCATTGCAGAACATAAACGGACGCCAAATCATTGCCTCTGGACCAAGGCCGCAATAAAGACTGCCTTTGAACTGGACGGGCTATTCGTTCCTCGCTAACCGACCGCTGCCATCCACTCTTCCCCAGCCACTATCCACTCCCGACCGGGCAACACCGCCGTCGCCATCATCGGCGGAGGAATCATCGGGTGCATATCCGCCTACTACCTCACACGCGCCGGCATAAAAGACATCACCATTATCGAAGCGCAGTCAATAGCCGCCGGCGCAAGCGGATACTCCGCCGGCATCCTCACGCCATATTCGGGATCCAACGATCCTGATCTGCTGGCTCTCTCCGCAGAAACACTTCAATTGCACGCCGAACTGGCACAAGAATTGCCGCAAATCACCAGCATCGACTATGGTTACGAACTTAAACCTTATCTTCGATGCGCGTTCGAACAACCTGGATACAATGCCGCAAGGCAATTTATGCGAGAGCGCAGAAACGAGGGGCTTCAGGCGGAGTGGCTAGATGGAAAAGAAGCTCAAGAACTATGCCCCTGGCTCAGCGACAAAGTAGAAGCCGCATGCGCGACACGCATCGAGCCTACACTCGACTCAGCTAAACTGACTCTAGCCGCCTTCAAGGCGGCGCAGGCACAAGGCGCGAGACTGGTCGTGAAACAAGCTACTGGAATCACCATCAATGCCGCAAGAGCTCTAACAGTGCAGCTTGAAGATGGATCAACCATCCAAACCGACAATGTGGTTCTAGCCATGGGACCATGGACCAGGCAAGCTGAAAGATGGCTCGGGCTCAGAATCCCCGTAAAACCACAGAAAGGGGAGCTGCTTTACACTCACTTGCCACACGAACATGCCCACTCATCAAATCAAGACAAGCCGCCCGCTGCTATGCACAACATGGACGATGGTGGCGTCATTCTGCCCCGAAGGCTTTCGCGAACCGTGCTCGGAGCCACTAAAGAGGAGAAAGGATACGATCGATCGCCATCCCGGTATGCATGGGACTTCATACTCCCCAGAGTGCGACGGCTGACCCGCCGCATCACAGAAGAAGCAATTACGCATCACACCGCTTGCTTACGCCCGATGCCTGCAGATGGCAAGCCTTATGTGGGCAAACTTCCCGGATACGAAAACATATTCATCGCCGCCGGGCATTGGTCCGAAGGCATCCATTACGCCCCGCTGACAGGAAAATCCATTGCCGAAATCATCACCACCGGCAACACATCCACCGACATATCCGTACTTAGTCCACTCAGAATCACATCGGATTGAAACGACTATGCGCTAAACTCTGAGCATCAACTGATGCTGGGACGTCAACAATAACGCCAATCGCATTGGCGACAAACCCATCCATCCCATCTCGGCAGTAACTTTCATCGCTAACGCGCCCATGCCCGCCATAGATTCAGAAACACCAATCGGCCTATACATCCACATCCCTTTCTGTCTCACCAAGTGCAACTACTGCGATTTCAACACTTATGAAGGATTAGAACATCTTATCCCTGCGCTGGTCAAGGCAGTGCAACAGGAGCTTGAATTCTGGGGCGGACAGCTCGGAAATCCGCGCATCGCAACCCTGTTCCTAGGCGGAGGAACCCCGTCATACATACCGAGCGAACATATCCAACGCATTCTCGATACCGCGCGCCGAAACATGCGCTTCAAGCCCAATATCGAAGCCACCATCGAAGCTAATCCTGACGACATCGACGTGGCGAAACTCCACGCCTGGCTCAACAGTGGAATCAATCGCATCAGCATCGGCGTGCAGTCGTTCAACGATAAAACACTGGCTCGGCTCGGACGTCGCCACAATGCACAGAACGCTGTCGATGCCGTCCAGAGGGCAAGAGACGCCGGCTTCGGAAACATCAGCATCGATCTCATGTATGGGCTGCCGCATCAAACTATGGCCGAGTGGGATCAGACTCTTGATATCGCCGCCAGACTCGAGACCGACCACCTATCCGTATATGGACTCCAAATAGAGCTCGGCACACCGCTGCATCAGAACGTCGCAAATGGCATCACGCCCGCGCCCTCAGATGATCTTGCCGCAGACATGTATGAAGTCGCTATCGACACCTTGCAGGCCCTGGGATACCGTCACTACGAAATCTCGAACTGGGCTAAATCCGGCAAAGAATCACAGCACAATCTCACATATTGGCTCAACGAACCATACCTCGGGATCGGGCCGGGCGCACACTCATCGCTACGGAACACCAGATTCGCAAATGTCAAATCGCCCCGAAAATACATCGAAGCGATTCGTGAATTCAGCGCCGCGCCACTATCTACCAGCTATCCGCAGTCAGTCGACTTCATCGAAGAAACCACACCAGCAATGTCCATCTCCGAGACTATGATGCTGGGCATGAGGCTGGAACATGGCATTGATTTGCTGGAATTTCAGCGGCGATACGGAAGATCCGCCTATGAGTTTTACGCCGCGGAAATCGAAAAACTCACCGCGCTAGGATTGATAGAGCAAATCCAAAACCGCATCCGGCTCACACAGCGCGGGAAACTACTGGGAAACGAAGTTTTTCAGCAATTCATCCTGACTGGTCAATGAAACAGAAATACCCGCGGATCAAACCTTAAATCCCGATTTGAAACCCGATCTAGACATTAATCTCTGAACGCGACCACCGTTTGATATCAGAATGCTTCTCGGCGCGTCGCTTAGTCTAACGCCAAGTTGCAAATACCACGTCAACAGAACGCTTTTCGCGTTCATTTCACGCATCGCTTTAATACGGGTTGCTGTGATACATAATGCTTATAAACCATCGCCAGCCATGCCCAGACGAAAACTGAAGCCCAAATGTTCGTTGCAGGAACCGCAGGACACGTAGACCACGGCAAGTCTACACTCATTCAAGCACTCACCGGCATCGACCCGGATCGTCTGCGCGTCGAAAAAACGCGCGGCATGACGATCGAGCTCGGTTTCGCCTGGCTGGAACTGCCGAACTGCAGCGAAATCAGCATCATCGACGTGCCCGGACATGAGCGATTCGTTAAAAACATGCTCATGGGAGCTGGCGGATTCGATCTCGCTCTTATCGTCGTCGCCGCGGATGAAGGCGTCATGCCACAAACAAAAGAGCATATCGCGATACTGGACCTGCTCGAAGTTCAGCACGCAATCGCCGTCATCACTAAGGCTGATATAGGCGATCCAGAACTCATCGACCTCGTTAGGCTAGAAATCGACGAAGAGCTGAAAGACTCTGCCCTACAAGGCACCGACACCATCGCAGTATCCGCAAAGACCGGCATCGGAATCTCAGCGCTGAAGCGGCTCATAGCGCACAAAATCACTGAACTGTCCCCGAAAAGGGATAACCGTAGACCGCGCCTCTTCATCGATCGCTCTTTCGCCATGCCCGGCTTCGGCGCCGTCGTAACTGGCAATCTAACCGGCGGATCACTGAAAACTGGCGACAATATCCAAATCTTGCCTTCTGGGCTGAACGCCCGAATACGCGGGCTTCAAAGCCATAAAGAACCTCTGCAAGTTGCACCTCCTGGCACTAGAGTAGCAGTCAGCATGACCGGGATCAGTCATTCTGAAATCAACCGTGGAGATGCCCTCGTCAAACCCCGGCAACATGCTATTAGCAGCGTGTTCGATGCCACCATCAGAAGCATCGACAACGCGCCGAGACCGATAAAACACAATCACAGACTCACCGCCTATTCCGGAACCTGGGAAGAACCTGCGACCGTGCGAATACTGCAGGGCAATCGAGTAGAAGCCGGACAAAACGGATACGCGCAGATAAAGCTGCGCGCCGCAAAGCCTATGCTGCCCCGCGACAAATTCGTGCTTCGAGATAGCAACGACACGCTCGGCGGCGGAACTGTGCTGTCCATCAACGCGCCTCGCCATCGGCGCAACAATCCCCAACTCATCAAACGACTACAGCTGCTCAGCACCGGCTCCGAACAACAGATCCTCATCCAGACGATCTCGGCAAACCCTCTCTCTAACCGTTCGAAGATCGCCGAAATCGCTAACCTCGATCACGATGCTGTACCGCATCATCTGCAGAATCTCATTGATAAGAAACGAATCGTCAATCTAGATACCAGCTCCGCAATCGGCATCTACACTACTCATGAACACTGGAAGCAAATGGGCGAAGATGCGCAATCCCAATTGGAGCAGTACCATCAGCGATATCCGCTGCGAATCGGAATGCCGCGCCAAGAACTCAGAAACCGACTGCATATCGCATCGCCGATCTTTGACCGCGCAGTAACTCGGATGGAGGATGAAAACATCCTGACCCAGGCCGTCGCCGCGATCCGTCTACCGCAACACCACGTCATATTCACTGTTGAGCAACAGCGAGAAGTCGACCGATATTTAGCAGTGCTGCAACAACATCGATACTCCCCGCCGGCATGGAACTCGATAGAGCCGGAGATTCTGGCGGCTTTAGTGGCAGAGCGGAAAGTAGTTACCGCCGGGAAAGACGTAGCCTTCATCGCGGAAGCATACTACGAGATGCGAGACCAAATCATAGAACTCGGCACCCGTACCGGTAGTATCTCCATCAGCGACGTGCGCAAGCTTTTAGGCACTAGCCGAAAATACTCGCTCGCGTTGCTCGAGCAGCTGGACCGCGAAAACATCACTATGCGCAATGGCGACATCAGAACGATACGATGACGCAAGACGATCATACGCTCACCATAACTTTCGGCAATCCACCGTACAAAGTCTCCGCACTATCATCTTTGCTACGCTCATTACAAGCCGCGGCGCGCGAAACCGCGACTGAAGACACCCCCGACGACACACTATTCTCTAGCCACCAAGGACCATTCCTAGTCGCACAGACAGTCACTACGCAAGGCGGGCAATTGAAACTGCAGCTGTGGTTCGCCGATCCTGACGACAATCCGTTGCCGGAAACTTCAATCAGCATCTTCAATAGAACCACCGTAGAACTTAAAAGATGCCTATTGCTCGGGTCTCAACACACTTTTTGGGGATCGCCATCCACCGCTATCAACTACCAAGACATCGACGAACGGATGAAAAGATTCATCTCCAACCTCAGAACGTTCCGAAATGCAGAGATAGCCTTTCGCGATACCGCTATCAAACTGGAAAACCAGATCTTCGCTGTGAGCTAAAAGTGATTCGCTAGCAAATGCCAGCCTTCAGCCTAGACCCATCTCATCAATCTCATCATCGTCAAAGCCGAATAGATGCGCCACTTCATGACGAACCGTAGTGGATATCTGGCGTACCAGACCGGCCTGTGAATGAACCGACGATTCTATCGGCTCCTGGAATATCGTGATCTTATCCGGCACTACCTCTCCATAGCGTTCACGTTCCGGCAGCGAAACCCCTTCGTACAAACCCAGCAAAGAGTCGTGCGGAGTCATTCCCAGTTCACGCAGTTTCCGCGGCGACGGGCGATTCTCAACTACTATATCTAAATTAGAGTCGCGGACTCGGTCTAGATAGCGCGACGGTAAATCCTGCACCGCCTCCGCAACCAAACGATCAAATTCGTCTGGCGATACCTTGAACATCGATGAATTCTCCCGGCGCGAGACGCAACAGGCACCAGTGTCAACCGCCAGCCTCTTCGCGAATAGCTTTCAACGCGTCCACATTCGGCTTATCCGGCCCCTTCTTGTCGTAGCCCGGCACCTCCAGATAGAAGGGAATTTCCGCAAAAGCCGAGTGACTCAAGATGTTAAGGAAACCATCTCTTCCGATCAGGCCCTCACCGATGTTGTCATGGCGGTCTACCGACGACCCGCGCTGGCGCATTGAATCGTTGGCATGGACGCAACGCAACAAGTCAAGCCCGATTTCGCGCTCGAATTCATCAAGCATTAAATCCAAACCGTCTCGACTGACCACATCGTAGCCGGCAGCCCAAACATGCTGCGTGTCCAGACACACCGCGACGCGGGGATTGTCCACCGCTTTTATGATGCGCCCCAGTTCCGAGAATTTCGAGCCGATATGATCTCCAGATCCCGCGCTCGTCTCCAGCATCAGCAGGCTGTCGCCCGGCGCATCATTCAGCGCCTGCTGAACCCCTTCCACGAAACTGGCGAAAACAGCATCTAGCCCGGCTCCGCGATGGCTGGCCGGATGAAACACCAGCCCCAGCGCTTTCAGTCGCACCGTCTCGCGCAGCTCAGCCGTCAGCGAGGCGCGGCTTTTTTCTACCAACTCCGGATTGGGCGAGCCTAGAGCCGTCAGATACTTCGCATGCACTATTGTCGGCCCCAGGCCGGCGCGCTCCATCTCGGCATGATATTTCTCCAGCGGCTTATCCTTGATCGCAGGCACGCGCCACATCCGCGGAGAAGCGGCGAAGATCTGGATGCAGTCAGCGCCTATCGCCTCTCCGCGCGCCACCGCTTTGTCCACGCCACCGCTAGCAGAAACATGTGCCCCTATATGCATCTCGCTCTGAACCTCATTGCAAATAAATCAAGAATCACCCACAACACGCCAACAGCAACCCTACTCCCATAGTTTACCAGCGAGAAACAAACGCCCGCTGTCATATCTCGCGTGCGGCCCTCTAGCCACCGTCCGGACGGCTCCGATAATCGGCATACTCTTCCGAGTACATGAAATCTTCAATGCGAATCTTCCGTCCATTCAGCTGATGAGACGCATTTGCCGCCAGAACCGCGGCCAGCGAGTTCAGAGACGAAGCATAGCTGTTGCGAGTCAACGCCGCATCCGATGACAAAATCGATTCGAGAAACGTCTTCGCCAATTCGTAAGTGTTCTCCAGAGCCATGCCATCGTACCCCGGCGCGCGGCCGATGACGCGCCGCGTCGCGTCAATGTCAGGGCGCAATGAGGGCGACCAATCATCTCCCGCGTAGTGATAATCCACCGCGCCATCTTCCTCCAACTTGATCGTTCCGTGCTCCCAGATCACCGTGTCGAAACGTCCGAAATAGTACGATCGTGCCGGCTTGGTCAATAGCAACGTGCCGATCGCGCCCTTCTCGAATCCATAGTTCACGCTATAGTAGATCGGGTTGTCGCCTTCACTCTCATGCAGTCGCAACGGACGCTCCACATAGTTCGCCTGCACCCAAGCCACATCATCGTCCGACCAGTAGCGCATCATATCCGTCTGATGTATTCCAGCCTCAACTACCGAAGTGCCCGACCAAGCGCGATTGGCAGTCCAGATGCGGTTCTGTGGACCGCCGCGCGCCTCCGTGTGCGTATGCTTCACGCCGTGACCTTCAACCGCACCTTCGGCAGCCATGATCATCGCCGCCGTCCACTTATCCTGCAGATGCTCGCGTATCGCCTGATATGGCGGATGATGCCGCATTTGGAAACCCACCACGTTCGGCACGCCCGCCGATTCAATAGCCGCGCTCTGAGCTAGAGCCTCATCGAAATAGAGCGTCTGCGGTTTCTCGGCGAATATCGCCAACCCCGCAGCCGCCGCACGCTCAATCTCGCCACGATGCTGGTTCGGCGGCATCGCGAACCAGATCACATCCACACGGCCCGATTCGATCATCGCATCCGCATCCGGAAACAGCTCCACCGCGCGATCATCATAGCTAGGCTCGTAACGCCGAATCTTCTCCGTGTCCAGATTGTCGGCGAAAGGATCCGCCAGCGCCACCAACGCGCCCAGTTCCTCCGATTGCAAACGCACCAGCTGCTGCAGATGGTTCAAACCGCGCTGACCCACTCCTACCAGTCCCACTCTCAGTTGTTCAGCCATGCTAAATACTCCTTCTCTACTTCTTTTTGGATAAAGTGTGGTACATGCATCAGCATTGAAATATATACCAGCCTGAATGCGAACTCTTCCATGAATCGATGGCTAGACCAGCCAATGCCGACCGCAAGAAGCTATGGTGGGAGGACCCGATGAAGACCAATAGAAAGCATATCCTAGCCGCCATCTCCAAGTTGCCCCGAGTGTCGCTGGCGCGTCTCTGCACGCCCCTGGAAGAAGCGACTAGATTCAGAACCGCCCTGGCCGATACTTGCGGACAGCCTTTAGAACGACTGCCTCGAATCTTCATCAAGCGCGACGACGTCACCGGATTCGCATTCGGCGGGAATAAGGCGCGGCACATGGAGTTGCTGTTCGGACGCTTCATCGAAAAGGGCGTCGACACGGTAGTCAACATCAATCATTACCACTCCAACCAAGCGCGCTTCGTCGCCGCTTCATGCGCCAAGCTGGGAATCAAGTGCCATCTGGTTGCCGTGGACATGATCGATGCTCCGATGGTAGGTAATTTGCTCATTGCCAAGCTGACCGGCGCCGAAATCCACCGCGTGCCGCAAGAATACGCACGTGCCACTGCCGAAAGTCTCCGAGATGATGCTCTACGGAACGGGCGACAAGCCATTATCTTGTCAGATGATGACTACTCAGACATCGCTGGCATGGTCGCATTTCTCGAGACCGGCGTCGAACTGGAATCCCAGCTAAAAGTCGCAAACATCGAACCGGCCCGCATGTGGGGACTAGTCGGACGCTCCATCGCCGGACTGCGCCTCTACGCCAAAAACGTGGGCATCCAATGGCAAGCGACTGCCACCGCGTACTCCCCCACTGATGCCGACGCTTACGCCGCGGTGTATGAAAACCGTTCGAGCCGAGTAGCCGAGCTGCTGAGCCTGCCGAACGCACTAGAGCATGGAGACCTGGACGTTCTCACAGATTATGTAGGCGAAGGCTACGGCATACCACATTATGGCGTGCTGGAAGCCATCCACATGCTGGCAGCCAGCGAAGGCATCATACTAGACCCCAACTACACCGGCAAAGCGATGTCGGCGCTCATCGGCGAAGCCCGCGACGGACGCTTGGACCCCGACATTCCCATCGTCTTCATCCACTCCGGCGGGCTGCCCCAGACATTCGCCTTCGCAGAGAAGCTGTGGGATTGGGAAGCGGCACCGAAGCCCGGCATCGATCCGTAGTGCATAAGTGTGCATCCATGCCCGGCATTTTACATTCCTCGCATTCGCTCGGAATGACGGTTAATCAATGGCGAAAGTTGCCGCATCATCTCCAAGCCGGCGGACGTTGCAACACATATCCGTCGGGCTTTACAATCCGATCCGGCAATTGACTGTCGCTTATCACCTTGCGACCGATACGGATAGCGGCGACAGCTACCTTCTCCAGCTCTACTGAATGACGTCTTGGAGGGAATGCGACCACGACTCTCTTATTGTTGAAGTTCTCCTGCACAAATCGCAACGGCGCGATCAGATCGCTGTCAGCAGACACCACCATCGCAGTATCGAAATGATCCTTTTGAGCATCCTTGATCATCTCTACTGCGATATTTACGTCAGTCATCTTTTCTTCATAGATTCGATTACTCTTCCCGCAGTGCGAGCATCTCCATTTCTTAACCAAGAAGTAACCATAATGAATTGATACATCTGGCAACGTCGATAGTGCATCCAAATAGATGTTCTGTCGCTTCGGCTTTTCGGGATCGCGCTTCTCGGGCTGAACTCTAGACGTAAAGTACTTAACTGCCGACAAACTCTGCCCCGGCAGCAGAAGCCTCGATGAAAGAGCGTGAAGGTCTAGCCAGTAGAAACGGCGCCAGCCCCTCGACTTGATTCCATAGTAGAGGTTGAAGCCATCTATGTACACTGCCACGCGGCTATTTTTCATGTTGCGCAAAACTCATAGTGGATATTCATGAAAAAGATTGACAGGCGTAAAAAACGATGCTACGAATTAAATATAACCCCCCCGGCGATAGTATCTCCGGGTTGACGCCCTCACTGCAGTGAGGGCGTTTCTTTTGTTCCCCATGCTCCCTTCACACCATTCCCAGGCACTAACTCACGTCATTCCGAATAACGGTGAGCTTACAGAATGATGGGCAGACGTCAATCGGAATCTATCCTGAATTGACAAATATTCAATTCGGTGATAAATTACCCTGTTGCTTTTAGCCCCTTGTTTTGAAGCATCACGCCACGCAAATCGCTCAGAAAACATCGGACCGACCATAAATGCCCGCCTACCGCAAAAAACTGATCGAGGTCGATCTGCCGTTAGACTTCATCAAACGCGAAAGCACAAACTCTAAGGGGCACCCGACACATCTTCACAAGTGGTGGGCACGGCGACCGCTGACAGTCTGCCGCGCCGTCATCTTCGCCAGCATGGTAGACGACCCATCTTCATGTCCAGAAGAGTTTCCGACATTAGAGGACCAGGTACCGGAGCGTCGCCGGCTGCATGATCTGATATCGCGTCTGATGGTATGGAAGAACAGCAACGACGAAAAGCTGCTGAACGAAGCGCGCTACGAGATTGCACGATCAGTCGCGCGCTCGCGCAGTATCTTTACCCCCCCCCCCCCCCCCCCCCCGATACTGATGTTCTAAATTTTCTCGCCGAAAACGCCCCTGAAATACACGACCCTTTCGCCGGCGGCGGATCCATACCACTAGAAGCTCAAAGACTGGGACTTAAGGCTGTCGGATCCGACCTGAATCCGATCGCGGTGCTGATTAATAAAGCACAGATCGAGATCCCGCCGAAGTTCGCTAATCGTCCACCGATAAATCCCGACGCCGAACGCATGGGCATGACCGTCGGCAAGGCGCGTCGCTCCAAGCGAGTCCCCTGGCATGGCGCCGCGGGACTCGCGCATGATATCCGCTACTACGGACAGTGGATACGGGAACACGCCTGCCAACGCATCGGCCATCTTTATCCGAAGGTGGAACTGATAAACGGGCGCGAAGCTGACGTCATCGCTTGGCTCTGGGCGCGCACCGTTCCCTGCCCTAATCCGGCATGCGGCATTCAGATGCCCATGATCAAAAGCTTCCAGATCTCCACCAAACTAGACCATGAGCATTGGATCAAACCGATCATCGACCGTAATGCCAAAACCGTGCGGTTCGTGGTCCAGGATCATTCAGACGGCGTGCCGGACGGCGCCACCGTGGACCGCAACAGCGTGAGATGTCTAGGGTGCGGCAACAGTGTCAGGCTGAACTACGTCCGCGAGCAAGCGAGAAACGGCAGAATCGGTGAACAGCTGACCGCTATAGTCGCCAACGGCAACCCCGGCAGAATCTTCCTATCGCCCAACGAAAAGCACGTTCAAGCCGCCGTGAACGCAGAGCCGGCTTGGAGACCCAGCGGGCGGCTGCCTGAGAGAGCATTGGGTTTCGCGGTGCAGAACTACGGCTTCACTAATTGGCACCAGCTATTCACGCCGCGACAGCTAGTTACCCTCACTACTATCAGCGATCTGGTGAAAGAGACGCGAGCGCGCATCATCAGAGACGGCGCGGATGAAGATTACGCCGATGCCATCTGCACATATCTAGCTCTAGCCGTCGGAAAAACAGCGCATGGATGCACCAGCTTCAATCGATGGTTGAACTCTAGCGCCAGCGTAGTCGGATTATTCTCGAGACAAGCGATTTCGATGATCTGGGATTTCGCCGAATCCAACATTCTCGCCGATTATGCTCAGAGATGGAAGTCCCATGTCGAAACTGTCGCCAAATCACTGGAAAATCTACCTAAAGATGTCAACCCCGGCAACGCCTTCCAAGCCGATGCATCTAACACTGCATATAGCAACGGGCTAGTCATCGTAACCGATCCGCCCTACTACGACAACATCGGATACGCTGATCTGTCGGACTTCTTCTATGTGTGGCTCAGACCGTTGCTGCGCGACATCTATCAAGATCTATTCGCCGGCATCCTCACTCCCAAAGAAGAAGAGGCCATCGCCGCGCCGCGCTTCAAAAACCCTAAAGAACGCTTCGAACGTCTGCTCTTGCAATCCATGAAGCAGATGCGAGCCGAATGCTCCGAGGAGTTCCCCACCTCCATCTTCTACGCCTATAAACAGCAGGAAATGAAGGGCGATGGACAAGCATCGACCGGCTGGGAGACGATGCTGAACGCCGTCATAAAAGCCGGCTTCCAGATCGTCGGCACTTGGCCCGTGCACACTGAGATGCCCAGCCGACAACGCGCGCTAGGAGCAAATGCCCTCGCGTCGTCAGTCGTTCTAGTCTGCCGTCCGTGCCCGGACGACGCGGCGCCAGCAACGCGCGCTCAGTTCATAGCTGAGCTCGATGAGCGGTTAGCTAAAGCATTGGACCAGTTCGCCCTAGGAGGACACATCGCGTCGGTGGACCTCCGACAAGCAGCTATCGGGCCCGGCATGGAGGTATACTCCAAGTACCGTAGCGTCATCCGCACCAGCGGTGAGCCGGTGCTGCTCCGTGAAGCGCTGATAGAGATCAATCACGCCGTCGATCGATATTTCTTCGAGCGCGAGGCGGGAGCGATGGACACCGAGTCTAGCTTCTGTGTCGATTGGTTGCGACAGCACGACTATCAGGAAGGCGCTTACGGCGAGGCAGAAGTGCTTTCGCAGGCCAAGAATATCGGCATCGAATCGTTGCGCGACCGGCATCGATTGTTGACCGCTCAATCGGGCAAAGTGCAACTGCTATCACTCAACAAGTTCGGACCCAAACGTGAAAATGGCATCGCCGATATTACGGTATGGGAAGGATGCATGAGGATGGCATATCACATGGATGGCGAAGATGGCGACGGTATTGAAGGTTGCGCCGAGGTGTATCCCATGATGGGCAGCCGCGCAGAAAGCGTGGCGCGCATGGCGCGCATCATGTATCAGTATCACGACGCCCGGGGCGAGGCGCGCAAGGCGCTCCCCTACAACAGCGTCGTCGAAGCTTGGCTCGACATTCAGCTACAAGCAAACCAAGACGAACAAGGAGCACTGATGTAAGCGAAGCCTCTTCGCATTACGTCCGTCACCATCATTCCCAAGCGTCCATTCATCGTCAATCCAAGCGCCCTTCCCGTCATCTCCAGCACCGGCGGGAATCCATAAGCCAGGCGTCATATACACGCCCAGGCATGGCACAACAACCCCGCGAACGAATTGACAAGTATCCGACTCAGTGATAAATTATTATGTTGCCTTTTGCCCCCCCCCCTTTTGATTTTGAAGCATCACGCCGCGCAAATCGCTCACAAAACACCGGATCAACTATAAATGCCCGCATACCGCAAGAAACTGATCGAGGTCGATCTGCCGCTGGCAGCCATCAAACGCGAAAGCTCAGGCTCTAAAGGTCACCCCGCAACTCTACACAAATGGTGGTCGCGTAAACCCCTGGCAACCTGCCGCGCCGTAATCTTCGCCAGCATGGTCGACGACCCCTCGTCTTGCAACGACATCTCAGTCTGTGTACACACCCCGACATGCGCCGATCCAGATACCTGCGATTACGTGTTTCCAGACTTGGAGTCTCAGCAGCTGGAGCGTCGCCGACTGCATGATCTGCTATCGCGCCTGGTGATATGGAAGAACAGCAACGACGAGAATCTGTTGCACGAGGCTCGCCAAGAGATCGCCATCTCGGTCGCGCGCTCACTCCCGTTGCCCCCCCCCCCCCCCCCCCGTACAAATGTTAAAAATTTATCTCGGACAGAACTAATAGATTGGCTTGCACAACACGCGCCCAGCGTGTATGACCCGTTCTGCGGTGGCGGCTCCATGCCGCTAGAAGCACAGCGACTCGGGCTCAAAGCCATCGGCTCCGACCTGAATCCCGTCGCAGTTCTCATCAATAAGGCGCTCATCGAGATACCGCCCAAGTTCGCCAACCGGCCACCCGCCAATCCTGCTGCCGACAAGATGGGAATGACCGTCGGCAATGGGCGTCGCGCCAAGCGAGTCGACTGGCGCGGCGCGGCCGGACTCGCCGACGATATCCGATACTACGGACAGTGGGTGCAGGAACGCGCCTATCATCGCATCGGCCATCTCTATCCCAAGGCGAACTTGCCAGATGGGCGAGAAGCCGACGTCATCGCTTGGCTCTGGGCACGCACCGTGCCCTGCCCCAACCCGGCATGCAGCATCAAAATGCCCATGACGAAAACGTTCCAACTCTCCAAGAAACGCGGCAATCAGCACTGGACCAAACCCATAGTCGACCGTGAAACTCGATCGGTGCGATTCGTGGTCCAGGATCATTCAGACGGCGTGCCGTCCGGCGCGACCGTGGATCGAAACGGCGCGCGGTGCATCGGCTGCGGCAACAGCGTGAGACTGAACTACGTCCGCGAGCAGGCGAGAGCCGGTAATATCGGCGAACAGATGACCGCCATCGTCGCCGACGGCAATCCCGGCCGAATCTTCCTCTCGCCCATTGATATCCATATAGAAACCGCAAGGTCTGCAAAGCCGTCTCGGAAACCAATGCAGCATCTACCGGCCAAAGCAATGAGTCTAAGGGTAGAGAACTACGGAATATCTTACTGGCATCAGCTCTTCACCGATCGGCAGCTAGTCGCTCTTACCACCTTCAGCGATCTGGTCAGAGAAGCAAGAACTCAGATACTGGATGATTGTGGAGACGAAGATTATGCAGATGCTGTTTGCACATATCTGGCACTAGCCACCGGAAGAGCCGCAGATTACCACAGTAGCTACACTCGATGGCGCAACGATAGCAATAGGATCGAGTCCTTCTTCGGAATACAGGCGATTTTAATGATCTGGGGCTTCGCGGAAGCAAACATTCTTGCAGATTGTTCTCAGAACTGGTCATCTCGTGTCAAAACTGTGGCTAACGTACTAGAAAATCTTACTGAAAACATCAATCCGGGCAACGCGTTTCAAGCTGACGCCTCTAGTGCCATCTATAACAGTAGTCTGGTCATCGCGACTGATCCGCCCTACTACGACAACATCTCACATGCCGATCTTTCAGACTTTTTCTATGTATGGCTGCGTCCACTGCTAAGAGATATCTATCCCGATCTATTCGCCGGCATCCTCACACCTAAGGATGAAGAGGCGATAGCCTCACCGCGCTTCAAGAACCCTAAAGAACGCTTCGAACGTCTGCTATCTCAATCCATGGAACAGATGAGAGCAGGTTGCTCCAAAGAGTTCCCCACCTCTATCATCTACGCCTACAAGCAGCAAGAGACGAAGCGCAACGGCAAAATGTCTACCGGCTGGGAGACGATGCTCAACTCCGCCCTCGGCGCCGGCTTCCAGATCGTCGGCACCTGGCCCATGCAAACTGAGATGTCCAGTCGACAAAATGCCCTAGGGTCAAATGCTCTTGCCTCTTCGATCGTTCTGGTGTGCCGGCCACGTATGGATGGTGCTCCAACAGCTACGCGCTCCCAGTTCATAGCTGAGCTTGATGAACGGCTATCTAAGGCGCTGGATCAGCTCACCCATCAAGGGCACATCGCACCCACAGACCTTGCCCAGTCGGCGATCGGGCCCGGCATGGAGGTCTACTCTAAGTACAGTCGCGTCATTCGCACCAGCGGCGAGCCGGTGCCCGTTCGCGAAGCGCTGATAGAGATCAATCACGCCATCGAGCGCTACTTCTTCGAGCGCGAGGCGGGAGCGATGGACGCCGAGTCGAGCTTCTGCGTCGATTGGCTTAGACAGCACGGATATCAGGAAGGCGCTTACGGCGAGGCCGAAGTGCTTTCGCAGGCCAAGAACATCAGCATCGAATCGCTGCGCGATCTGCATCAAGTGCTCAACGCTCAATCCGGCAAGGTGCAGCTGCTGACGATCGACACGTTCGGAGCCGAGCGTGAAGGCAGCATCGCCGAGATGACGGCCTGGGAAGGATGCATGAGGATGGCGTATCACATGGATGGCGAAGACGGCGGCGGCGTTGAAGGCTGCGTCGAGGTGTACGGCATGATGGGCGACCGGTCCGAAAGCGCGGAGCGCATGGCGCGCATCATGTATCAGTATCACGACGCTCGCGGCGAAGCGCGCAAGGCACTGCCTTACAACAGCGTGGTCGAAGCCTGGCGCGACATCCAGCTGCAGGCGAACAGCGACGAACAGGGCGGGCTGGTGTAGTCGAAGCGTCTTCGCATCATGCCCAACACCTCCTCCCCTCATACCAAGCCATCAGCATGGCAATGCCACCTACATAATAGCCGGGTGATAAGGTACAGCATGGCAATGCCACTTACATAATGACAGCGGACAGGAGGATAACACTCATGCATCACGCCCGGTGCCTGCCATTCCAAACCACCTCCTATCATGCCAAGCGCATTCTTCCCTGTCATTCCCGCGTAGGCGGGAATCCATAATGCCAGACATTACGCACACTCATACTTTGCACAGCGAATCGGCAGAGGCGGCTGACAGTTTAGATTCCTCGGCTACGCCTCGGAATGACAGACGGTGCCACTCGGAATGAGAAGTGGGGATGATCAGAATGACAAGAGAGCCCGTTCGGAAGACAGGCTGATGTTGCGCGGAATAATAGCGACACTTACACAATGCCAAGGACTGCTAGGAATGCCAGCGGACAGGAGTATCCAGCCATGACCACTAAGCACGATAACCGACCGAAAGAAACTCTAGGCCGCGCCTTAGACATCTACCGCGAGGCGATGCGCAGCTTCATCATGTATCATTTGCGCCGCATCCGAGGCGTCAAGCAAATCGATGCCATAAACCGCGCATTATCGGTGAATGCCGCGGCACAGTTTCAGCGCAACCTACAGCAGAATAACGTTAATGTCGAGCAAGCGATCGATATCGGCGACTTCAGGCCTATCATCCAGAACCGTGATAACTGGCGAGAGGCGTTCTCAGGAGTATTCGCAAATGATATGGCAGTGGTGAACGAGATGGGAGTCATCGCCAGCGCGCGCAACGATTGGGCGCACAGCGCTGAAAGCGTCTCCGATCCCGAATATGCGCGGGCGCGTCTCACCGATATCGCCACGATACTAGGGCGCATAAACAAGCCGCAGCAGAAAGCGGAGGTAGAGAAGCTGCGCGCAGAATTGACGCCGCCGCAGTTGGCAATGCAAAAGCCTCATGCTAACGAACCCGAAGTCGCTGCCCCGGCGATAACCCGCAAGCTTACCCCGCGGACCAATGGCAAGCTCGTGCCCTGGCGCGAAGTCATCAAGCCGCATGATGACGTGATAGACGGTAGCTTTGCGCAAGCCGAGTTCGCCGCGGATCTGCACCAAGTGTATACCGGCAAAGCATCTGCAATCGAGTACGGCGATCCATTGGAGTTCTTCAAGCGCTCCTACATCACACCGGGCATCAAGACGCTGCTGGTCAACGCCGCGCAACGCATCAACGGCAAGGGCGGCGAGCCGGTGATCCAGACCAAGACCGGGTTCGGAGGCGGCAAAACTCACAGCCTCATCGCGCTCTATCACCTTGCCACCAGCACGCAGAAGCTGGTCGCGGGCAATAAAGATGTGCAAGCTATCTTTCGCGAAGCGCAGGTGGAGCCGGCTGAAGGCAGAGATGCCAAAGTATCGGTGCTGAGCGGGGTGATACTATCGCCGACTGATCCGGACAAGACCGAGAAAGGCGATCCGCTGAACACGCTCTGGGGCGTGATGGCGTATCAGCTCGGCGGTCAGGAATCGTATAACATCGTCGGCGAAGCGGCGCGCACCGGCACTGCGCCTGGCGGTAATCAGCTGGATCGACTCTTCGCCCATGTAAGTCCATGCATCATCCTCATCGACGAGCTGGTGGCCTATGTGCGCAACTTGCGCGACGAAATGCGTAGCAGCGTCTATACGTTTTTGCAATCGCTAACCGAATCGGCACGGCGCAACGAGTGCGTATCGCTAGTGGTGACGTTGCCTGAAAGCAAAGACGAAGCGGGCGGGACGGATGGCATGGAGGCACTGAGGGAGTTAGAGAAGCTATTCGGACGGACAGAGGCGATATGGCAGCCGCTGGAGATCAATGAAGCGTTCGAAGTGGTGCGCCGCCGACTCTTCAAAGACGAAATCGACTTCCGGGAGCGCGACCGCACCTGCGAAGCCTTTACGCGGATGTACGGTAACAGTCCGCGGGAATATCCGCCGGAAGCGCGCGAGGTTCAGTATCTGGAACGCATGAAAAACTGTTATCCGATACATCCGGAAATATTCGACCGGCTCTATTCCGATTGGTCGACGCGACATCATTTCCAGCGCACAAGGGGCGTTTTGAGGCTGATGGCAAGCGTAATCAGCAATCTGAACCGCGGACGCGATAGCTCGCCGCTCATCATGCCCGCCAGCTTGGGAATGGATGATACCTCCATTAGCGGCGAACTCGCCAAAGTGCTGGACGGCAACTGGGATCCAGTGATAACCGAGATCGATGGCAACGCATCGAGAACGAAACGGATCGACCAGAGCCAGAAGCGGTACGGCAACGTCGGCGGCGCGGCGAGAAGAATCGGCCGCACGATCTTCTTGGGCAGCGCGCGCACGGGCGCCGTAAAAGGCATCGACCAGCGCCAGATAATGCTCGGCGCGGTAGAGCCTACACAGGGAATGGCAACTTACCGAGATGCGCTCAACCATATGCTCAGCGACCTCTACTTCCTATACCAGAACAACGACAAACGATGCTTCTTCCACACCGAAGAGAACCTCAACAAGGTAGTTGCCGATCGCACGAACGCCGTGTCGGATGAGCAGATAGAGGAACACATCGTCAAGACGCTGGGCGAGGCTTCCAAGCGTGGCCGCAGGAACCACCCTCAAGTCGTCGTTTGTCCGACGGATTCTTCTGAAGCGCCGGAAGATGAAGCGACGCGCATAGTCGTCCTGCGGCCTGAAAACTCCATCCCGAGCCGCAAATCGGAGAGTTCCGACGCCCAAGCTGAGAACGTCGCGCGCCACATTCTGCTCAATCGTGGCGATGCCGATCGCATCAACACAAATACGTTGCTGTTTCTAGCCGCCAAGAGAGATGATGTGCGCGGTCTAAGCGTCGCTACTCGTAACTATCTGGCTTGGTATTCAATACTTAATGGCGAGACGAAGTTGGAACTGGGCGGTAGTCGGCTCGCTGATGCTCAACGCAACCTGAGGTCGGCCGAGGAAAAGGTTAAAAACCAGATTCCCAACGCCTACCGATGGATCTTGGCGCCGGCGCAAAACGATCCTCATAAATCAGTCATCTCTTTCCGACAAATATCCACAAACGCCTCGGATACCGCAGACATCATCGGGAGCGCGGTCTCTACCTGTCTGAATGAGGAAGTTCTCGTGGATAAACTCGCGCCCTCCATACTGGCAGACACTCTGAATACGCATGTATGGAGTAATGCCAATTACAAGGAAGACCATATCGCCATCGATGTGCTATGGCAAATGTTCACCAATTATCTCTATATGCCTCGGCTGCAGAGCCGCGCAGTCCTGGAAACTACCATCAATGGCGGACCGGCGGATAAAAGTTTCGGAGTGGCAGACTCCGCCAGCAAAGGAAGTTATCAGAACCTGAAATTCGGGGGACACACTATAAACTCGGAGAATACCGGCGGCATGATGATGGATAACATCGGGCCACTGATCGTCAATCCTGATATGGCGCAACTGCTCATAGAGCAAGTCGGACCTCCTCTTCATCCAGATCCAAACGATGATCCCGATGATGTGGGAGGAGACAACGCCTACAGGAATCAGCCCCCCAAACCTATTCGCGCTTCGGCGTCGATATCTAGCAACGGCGACCTATCGCTAGACGATTTCAGCGCGCTGCGAGACGAGATCACTCGTCCGCTAAGCAATAGCGGCGCCGAGGTAACAGTCACCATCACCATTGAAGCTAGTCATGCGAATGGATTCGAGCAGAAGACCGAGCGTATCATTCGCGAGAACGGCAAACAGCTGGGACTGAACGTCCAGTTCAATTAACCGCGCTGATTGCGATTCGCAGATCGAAGCAACCTCAGCTCCCATAGGCATCATGTTGTTTCATGGGGATCATCTGTAGAACCGAATCCGGTTGCAGAAAGATTCAGCGATGAGCACCAGTCAAGAAGACCCGCTAGAAGAATTCAATCTCTTCGCGGTTGAGCGTCGACTGCGGCAACAGACCCGGCCGTATACGCTTGCCGAGACGCGCAGCATGACGGATATTCCGTGCGGGGTCTACGCCATCTGGACACCTACCGGTTACGACGAGCTTTTGGAGTGTCTATATGTCGGCATGTCATCGGTCGGAGTCAAGGGGAGACTGATGCAACATCTTTACAACGAGCCGAACCTGGGACTGCAACAAGAATTGCGCATATTCCGCGATTCAGTCCGTTTTTCATTCGAGTTCGTGGCAACTAAAGAAGAGGCGTATGAACTTGAGACGGAGATGATCAAGCGTCTGGGGCCGAGGTTCAATCGGAATAAGATAAGATAGCGAGCGTCGACGAGCAGCGTCCAGCGTCGCGCATTCGTCATTACCGCGCCGGCGGGAATCCATAAGCCGCGCGTACATGCGAGGAGTGGTGTCGTGGATGCGGTTTTATTCTATAGCTGGATCTATGACGTGGATTCCGCACTCCTTGGCGTTAGGGTCCGATTCCCACCACCATCGTCCGGCGCGTTCATCTTCTCCTGGCGCTACCGCCCGAGTGCAAGGGGCACATCCTACGCTGGGGAAGCCGCGGTCATGCAATGCATTATATGGGACGTTGTGCTGCTCAACGTATTCACGCACCTGATCCATGTTCCAGTTGGCCAGCGGATTTATCTTATATGCGTCATGGGCGAAGTCTTTCTCTATAACCGCGATCTCAGAACGCTTCATGCCTTGATCGCGACGCAGACCGGTGATCCATGCATCCGCGGCGTTCAGCGCTTTGTTGAGCGGGTTAACTTTGCGGATCTCGCAGCAAAGCTTGCGGTTGGCAACCCCTTTATAAAAGAGATTCATTCCATGTTGCCGCACCATCTGCCCTACTTCTCTGAGGTCAGGATAGTGAATCTCGATCTCCACTTTGTAGCGCCGTGCGATACGATCCATGAGGTCATAGGATTCTTCGAATAGTCGCATCGTGTCTAGAGTTGCAAGGCGGGCCTCTGGATTTATCCTCCAGAACATGTCCCAGATAGCCATGCCCTCAATGCCGAATGAAGACATCTGCACTACACGGTCACCGAAATGTCGATCGACCCATTGCAGTATCTCTAATGGCCCCGCGGTTTCGAAACGCTCATTCAGTCGCGTCAGTTCCACTTCGGGGATAGTATCGACCACTCTGATACGATCACTCGGATCTGCGACTAAATAGTCCGTCTCACCGTCTAGCAGCGTTATCGGTTCGGTAGCTGACACTCTGGTCGGTCTCTCTTTCTAACGAAATGGGGGGGGGCTTCATAATGCACAAAAACCCCTTGTGGATCAATGACACAAGGGGCGAATTCGACTCGTAGCTGGTACGCTTTCGGTGCGTTACACGTGCTTTTCACCCCTGATGGGGTTGATACAAGCGCACTCTTGCAGCGCTGGTCTTAAAAAGATGCGGTACACATTTAGCAGTATATCAGTGGCTAGATCTCTACGTGTGATGTTAGCGCGTAGCTGGGATTAGAATAGTTGGAACTGATCCGCAACTCTTGATGCGGTTCAATGCAACTCAATAAGGTGGCTACATAATGGCAATGCAGGTAGAAGCAGAGACTCGGTTGAGCGGCGATCGGATTGAGGAGCTGCAGAATATCGCCGGCGATCATCTATTCATCCACGCGCATCAGATCAACGATTGGCGCGGCGACCTTAAGATTTTCGTCCGCGGCGAGGGTGTTTGGGTAGAGGATGTCGAAGGTAACCGCCTTCTAGATGGTATGGGAGGGCTATGGTACAAGGCTGCGGGATACGGACGTCGTGAAATCGCCGATGCGATGCATGACCAGATGATGAGCATCGAGACGCCGCCGGCCAACGGCGCCACCGTCTCACAGATAGAGCTGGCCGGGCGCATCGCAGAGCTGTATCCAGACCATGGCGCCCGCACTTTCTTCTTGTCGGGCGGATCCGAAGCCGTCGAGACGGCGATTAAGATGGCAAAGAAGTACCAGCATCTAAACGGTAAAGCCGGCGCGTTCAAGGTTCTGGCGCGCAGATATTCTTACCACGGCGCCACCGCGATGGCAGTCAGCCTCGGACGCAGCCCGGCCGCGGACCCGTGCGGACCGGAGATGGTCGGTGCGATCAACGTAGTTAACTGGGATTCCTATCGACTTCCATTTGCGGGTGATCCCGTGGACGCAGCGGTGCGATGCGCCGACGAGTTTGAGACCGTCATAAAGCATCAGGGAGCGGAAAGTGTAGCTGCGATTATCGCTGAGCCGATCTCCGCGGCCGCAGGGATACACGTGCCGCCAGCTGAATATTGGCAACGCCTGCGCGAGATCGCAGACCGCTACGACGTAGTATTGATTGCAGATGAGGTGATTACCGGATTCGGAAGGACTGGCGAGTACTTCGCCCCCATGAACTGGGGCGTGCAGCCGGATATAACTACGGTGGCTAAGAGTCTGACCAGTGGATACTCGCCACTCGGAGCAACTATAGCGACCAAGAAAATCGCCGATGCATTCATCGGTGATGCCGATTCTACATTTCGGCATCTGGTAACATTCGGCGGACATCCGTCAAGCGCTGCCGCAGCCTTGGCGAATCTCGATATTTTCACGCGTGAAGACCTTCTCGGAAACAGCAAACGCATGGGTGAGTATCTGTTCGACCGGTTGCACAGTCTGCGCGATCATCGTATAGTCGGCGACGTTCGTGGTGGATTAGGGTTGCTGGCGGCGGTGGAGCTGGTGGCAGACCGCGCAAATAAGACTCCCTTCCCGCCTGAGGCCAGACTCGCGAAACGCCTGCCTCCGATCATCTACCAGCATGGAATGGTAACGTTCCGCGCCGGGGATGTGATATCACTCTGCCCGCCGCTAGTGATAAACCGAGATGAGATTGACTATCTAGTAGATGTTTTGGACGATTCGCTGACTGATTTGGAGCGCGAGCTGGGAATCAGTGGATAGAGTCGGATAATCTTGTGCCGTTCGCTTGAATCTGCCTGCCGTATCATCAGGGATTCAAGATACGGACGGACGTTTATGAGTCCAAGGCCGTGCCTTCTCAAAAGCTCTGGCAGCCCTAAATACCAGTGGATCGGCATCGTGCGCGGCGATTATCTGTAAACCGAGCGGCAAGCCATCGTCTCCGTATCCGCATGGAACTGATGCCGCTGGGTTCCACAGGATGTTCCATAAAGCGGTGAATGGTATGGCAGAAGGATTAGCGATGCCTTCTTCAAAAGCCTGTCCGCCCAGTTCCTTAGGCGGTTGCTGATGAGGCCAAGCCGCGGTTGCTGTAGTCGGAGTCAGCAACAAATCGAACTCCTCGAAGAATTGCCACATCTGAATCCGATGCACTTCAGCCTGCCGCAACGCAGATGCATATTGCGCGCCACTAACTCCACGTCCAGCCTCAATCATCTCCACCGTGTAATCCATCAGCGACACTTCCGGATCGCGCGCCAAGTGATCGTACATCGCTACCTGTCCGGCAGTCCAAAGCGTCCACCAGTAAGTTGCTGGGATTGGATCGAAGCGCAATTCTACATCCTTCACTTCCGCGCCGAGATCTGAGAAAGCCTTGATCCCATCCGCGAAAGATTCCGCGACATCATCATCCACTAACGCATACCCAAGATCCAGAGACACTCCGACCTTCAGTCCCTTTACGCCATCCTCAAGCTCCGATATGCAGTCCGGAACTGAAGTGCGAAGAGATCCCGGATCGCGCGGATCGTGTCCCGATATCGCCATGTGCATCATAGCGGATGACCGAACGTCTTGCGACATCGGTCCGGATGTGCTGGTGCAGTTGTATGAAGGGTTTGATCTGCCACCATAGCGTGGCGTTCTACCATGTGTAGGCTTATGCCCGAAGATGCCCGTGAATGCCGCTGGCAGACGCACCGATCCGCCGCCATCGGAGCCGGTCCCTAAAGAGCACATGCCGGCTGCGATCGCAGCCGACGTTCCGCCGCTCGATCCGCCGGGATGGCGGTCGGTGTCCCAGGGATTGTTCGCCGATGGATGTATATCGGTGTAAGTCTCGGCCGAGTTGCCGAACTCTGGCGTGTTCGACTTGCCGATTATCACCGCGCCAGCAACACGAAGACGCTCGACCACTGCCGAGTCGAAGTCTGGCATCCAATCGCGAAATGCGGAGCTACCGAGCGTGGTTCGCAGTCCGGCTGTAACTTCCAGGTCTTTGACTGCTATTGGCACGCCTTGCAACGCGCCCGGGGGATTATCTCCAGTCGCGCGTGCGTCATCGGCGGCACGCGCGGCGGAAAGAGCGCCATCTTCATCCAGGGTTATGAATGCATTCAGCTGAGGCTCCAGCTCAGCGATGCGGCGAAACGCAGCTTCTGTCAGCTCCACCGACGAAATTTCACCGTTTAGCATCATCTGCCCTTGCTCGTAAGCCGGCAGAAACATCAATTCTCGATCATTCATCGCTCGTTCTCATGATCATTGGTGTATCCATCACGGTGGTTCCATACCTGGATCGGGTTGCATTTAGGTAATCGGAATGCAACGGATTTATCCGTGTGTCATTGGATTGAAGTCTATCGAAAGCGCGGAGCTGCTAGCCCCTAGATTCTAGTATCGTCTTCACTTTTTCAATATCTTTCTGATACTGCCGGCGCATCATGGGACGCAACGCGAAAGACAGAAATCTGAACATTAAAGCCGTCACCAAACTGTCAGATAAAGCGGTTAGTGTCATACGGAATAGAGTGGCAGAGCCGGATTTCTGACAGTCATAACGTGTCCGGATAGGGTATTTCCCATCCGCGGTGTGGAACTGGAAAACCATCTGGCGAGAGTCGAATTCGTCTACTTCCATGACTATAAGGTTCTCTTTGCCTCCGTAATCGTAGATCATCTCCCACCGATCATCTGGGCGTGTGCCGCCCCGCTCGTGCCTCCGCACCCATTCTGCAGATCTGACTCCCGACACCCAGTTCGCCTGGTTGATGGGATCCGAGACCCATCGAAAAACCTCATCTGCCGGATGCTCTATCTGCACCTCTGCGGAGGCCGTGATTTCAGCCATCTCAATACTCCCTCCATATCTCTCTCAGCATGTCAATCGACTCTGTGCAGTCCAATCTCGACAAATTAGAGAACCAATCCTCAGTTCATGATGGCGCCACCGTTGACGTTCAGCGCCTGTCCGGTGATCTCGGATGCATCTTCTGAGGATAAGAATGCAACCGCTTTGCCAATGTCTTCAGGGGTTTGCTCGCGTCCCAACGGCATCGTATTCTTGATCTGCGAATCGAAGATCTCACGCGGCGTCATCGTCGCGAGGGCAGGATTCAGCTCTCTATGATTTTCTGCAATCGCCTGCCACATCGGCGTCCAGAGACGGCCCGGGCAAACTGCGTTGACATTGACGTTGTACTGCCCTAGTTGCATCGCCAACCAGTGTGTCCATTGAATAGCTGCGGCTTTGGAAAGCATATACGGAGCCTGTGCGTTGCCGCGCCCAGCATCTGGCACTCCCCTGGGAGCACGCCCGCCATGCGAAGCAATGATAACGAGCTTGCCGTATCGGCGCTCCTTCATATGTTCCATCACCGCATATGAAGTGTTAACTACTCCACGCACATTCACATTCCAGGTCAATTCCCAATCCTGCGGGATATCATCTTTGCGCTCATTAAATCCTGAGCCGCCGATAACACCCGCATTTGCAACGCAGACGTCTAACTTCCCGAATTCTGAAATCGCCTGCTCGGCAACCTCCGATATCGATTTCGGATCCGTCACGTCGCCCCCAGTCGAAAATGCGGCCCCGCCAGAATCGTTAATCATGCGCGCGGTATCTTCAGCCGCATCTTCGTCTATGTCAGACACACACACAACCGCGCCCCTAGATGCCAAAACCGTGCTGATACCGCGGCCGATACCGCGGCCGCCTCCGGTGACTAGCGCGCTCCTGCCCACTAACTGCTCCGACATCGCATCAGACATTGTTCACTCCTATCAGTCATCCAAATGGATATCATCAGCGCTACATGATAAGTCATTATCCATATTCTCACGATCCCTCTCATAAAATGATGCCACATAGAAGAAAGCCCTAGCCCCTCATTGCATCAAATCACGTTCATCCTGATTCCCAGTAAAGTATGCATACATGAACCATATACACCGTGACGCCCTGCTAAATGCCCGAAGCCTCGCCGCCAGATATGGGTACAAACTAGAACGCCCAGTCGTTTACACGCAAGGAGTCGCTCTGGACGCGCGCCTAGAACTGGCAGAAGTCGATCCCGAATATCCAGACCCGCTCAATGACATCCGCCGCATCGGGTCGCCCTACATGAACGATATAGATGGGGTATTCGATGCTGATGATGGCACTGCCAACTACGCCGGCATCATTTGGGCAAGCCGGATTGAAAAACACCCAGCAGGGGCCGCGCTCCTGATGAAAACTGCCGACCGATTCTTAGAGCTCGGAAACGACGGGATGCCAGCAGTACTCGATCGCGACTATAGAGTTGAGGACATGTTCTTCGCCGGCACGGTGCTTAATCGTGCCACTGCGGCCACCGGAATGAGCGCCTATAGCGATGTTGCATCCGAGTTTATGCTTCAGTGCGTCGACAAGATACAGCAAGAAAATGGGTTGTACCTGCACTGTCTCTCATCGCCTTACTTCTGGGGACGTGGAAACGGATTCGCCGCGCTGGGATTCTCGGAAACACTCAAGAATGCATCCGAAGAGTTCGCTCAGCCCTTGCTAGAAGCGTATCAGAAGCACATGCTCGGACTGCAGAACTTCCAGTCACCAAGCACCGGAATGTGGCGACAGGTGATCGATCGTGAAGACGCTTACGAAGAGATGAGTGCGACCTGCATGATCGGAATCGCCATGGCTACCGGTATCAGATTCGGGTGGCTGCCACGCGAGCCATGGGGCGAAGCATTGGCCCGTGCATGGAAGGGCGTTTCGGAGCGCATCACTCCAAACGGCGAGGTGCGCGGAGTATGCGTAGGCACCGGACCGTTGAGCAATCTGGACGACTATCTCGTTCGAGAATCAGTCGACGGTTTCGATGACCGTGGCGGCGCGATGGCGCTATGGTTCGCAGTGACGATGCTGAAGAGCGGTATCTGATTTCGATTAGGAGGAACCACAGATGTTAGACATCAAAATCATCGGCGGAACCGTGCATGACGGCAACGGGCAGACAGGCTATAGAGCCGACATCGGCATCGTCGGAGATACCATCGAAACTATCGGCAACCTGTCAAACGCCGCTTCAATCAAAACAATCGACGCATCGGGAAAGGCCGTAACCCCTGGATTCATCGATCTGCACACTCATTCAGACGCCTCATTTCTGGTAGATCCGCTGGCCGACTCTAAACTGACGCAGGGAGTCACTTTGGAGCTGTTCGGCAACTGCGGGATGAGCTTCTGCGCACCGCTTGCGGGAGCCTCTAAGGATCAGCTACAAGAGCGGCTGAGCCGCAGCGGCGAAGGCGCTTTTGAAGTTGATTGGCACGATTTCAACGGATATCTCAACGCCTTGGAACTTAGCGGAGCAACGATCAATGTTGCCACGCAAGTAGGGCATGGCACCGTGCGCGCAGCGGTGATGGGGATGGACAATCGAGGTCCTACGCTAGACGAACTGAACGCGATGATTCGAACCGTTGAAGAAAGTCTAGACGCGGGTGCCATGGGCATCTCAACTGGGCTGTGGTACGCCCCTGGCTCCTACTCACTCACCGATGAGGTGATCGCACTCACTCATCCGGCCGCAGACCGCGGCAAGCTATACTCATCTCACATCAGATCCGAAGCTGATGACCTCTGCGGACTCTTTCCGGCACATGCGGAAGCGATCGAGATCGGACGCCGCACCGGGGCCAAGATCCAAATCTCGCATGTCAAGGCAGTGGGGCCAAAGTTCTGGGGACGCGGGCAAGAGCTGCTGGAAGGTTTCGAGCGCGCGATCGATGAAGGCATCGACGTAGCAGGCGATCAATATCCTTATTCATGGTCGAGCACCGGATTCAGCGGCGCCATGTTTGCCCGATGGGCGCTGGCCGGCGGACGCAAAGCCACCTTGGACCGATTGCAAGATGATGATCTGCGCGCTAAGATGCGCGCCGATACGGATTACTACATTCAGCGCAACCATAGCCCAGCCGGATGCGTAGTCGCCCATTTCCCTTCCAACTCGGACTATGAGGGTATGAACTTGGAAGAGATAGCCGATGAGATGGAATGCGAACCATCTGAAGCGGCATTAAGGCTTTATGAACAATCTGAAGGCTCTTACGTCCTCAACTCGATGGAAGAATCAGATGTAGAAGCCATCGCGCAGTGGCGACTGATGTCGGTCTGCTCCGACGGCAGCTCCCTCCGCAGCGTCGGCCCGTTGTCTAGCGGCAAACCGCACCCGCGCAGCTACGCCACTAATTCACGCTACCTCGAAACCTTCGTCAAGGCACGCGCGCTCATAAGCTTTGAAGAGGCAATATACAAGATGACGGCGTTGCCGGCCAGCCGCATGGAGCTGAAGCGACGCGGACGAATCGCTCCCGGAATGTTCGCCGATATCCTAGTTTTCGATCCAGAGGCAGTCACTCAGAACAACTCTTTCATCGACCCACATATATATTCATCCGGCATGGACTATGTGTTGGTGAATGGAAAAGCTGCCCTGGCTGAAGGCGTGCCCACTCGTGAAACGCCAGGCCGAGTGATCAGGTCATTCGATGACTGATCCAACAGGGGCAAAGTCTAACGCCCATGCTTCAGGATGCCCACACTCAATAGCTGAGGAAGATACACGCACGTGACTTACGACTTAGTGATAAAAAATGGGACGGTAGTCGATCCTAGCCAGGGGATTCATGCCAAGCGCGATATTGCAGTGGCTGGCGGCAAGATCCGCGCGGTTGAGAGCAGTATCAGCGACGGGGATGCCCATGACGTTATCGAGGCCCATGGTCTCATCGTCTCGCCCGGACTAGTCGATCTTCACGTCCATGTCTGGTGGGGAGTGGCTCATCTCGCGGTTGAAGCCGACCCATCGTGTCTATATCGTGGCGTTACTACCGCGGTGGATGCCGGATCCGCCGGCGCGAACACCATCGCCGGATTCCATCGCTACGTCATGCAATCCGCCAAAACTCGAGTCTTGGCCTTCTTGCACATCTCTGGCATGGGACAGCTAGACAACAGCATCGGCGAACTGGAAGACGTGCGCTGGGCACGCGTGGAGAAAGCAGTGGAAGCCGCCAAGATGTTCCCCGAAGCGATCGTCGGCATCAAGGTCCGACTATCGGAAGAGATCCTCGGCAATAACGACCTCGTCGCGTTGGAACGCGCATTAGAAGCCTCTAAATTGCTGGGCAAACCGCTTATGATACACATCGGCGGCACGATCAATCCGGTTGAGAGATATTTAGAGCAGCTGCGTCCGGGCGATATCGTGACCCACAGCTTCACCGGCAATCCGCCTGGCATCTTAGATGGCGAGGATCGAGTAATAGATGCGGCATGGGACGCTATGAATAGGGGCGTGAATTTCGACGTCGGGCACGGCGCAGGATCATTCTCATTTCGGGTTGCAGAGAAGTGCACCGAGCAGGATCTCAGACCGGGAACGGTCAGCTCGGATGTCCACCGATACAACATCCGAGGCCCCGTTTACGACCTTATGACCACCCTCTCGAAATATCTTTATCTAGGATATTCGTTAGACGAAGTCATCGCTTTCGCCACCCATCGTCCGGCCAGTGCCATAGGAATGTCAGATTTTATCGGATCATTGCGTGTGGGCGCTGATGCCGACATCTCAATTATGCGGCTGCGAGAGGGCAAGGTGATGCTTACCGATGCTAAAGGCGAAACTCGCCAGGGTGATAAGTTGCTCGTCCCGGTAGAAACTGTTAGGCAGGGGCGTAGAGTCGCTCCACAACATCAGATGCATCCGCATTTCGCGCATTGATTCTAACCTAAAAGAGCAGACGCAATGTGCATCTATCCTTAAGCTATTAGGTTGAACTTCATTAGCGATTGAACTGGCGACTAATACCGAATACGCTGATTTGAACTGTGTAACTCTCCGCTCACTAGGCAAAAATTATGGACCTGAGCAAGTGCTTTCCGGAATCGACCTTGCGATTCTAGAGGGCAGTGTAGCAATCATCTCCGGTGCGAACGGCTCTGGCAAATCCACCCTGCTCCGCATCATCGCCACGCTTTCGAAACCATCTTCGGGGAAAGTAGAGGTGTTCGGGCACGACACTCAGAGCCACGGCGAAACGGTGCGCGCGATGACCGGAGCGATGATGCATTCGCCGATGCTTTACTCAGACCTGACCGTGCACGAGAACCTGACGCTCTTCGCCCAGCTTTGCCGTCTGAACGATATCAATAGTCGGATAGAAAGCGTCAGTCGTCGACTCGGCATCATTGAATTACTTAATGATTCGGTTCGCCAGCTTTCACATGGCTTTCAAAAACGAGTGGCGCTCGCGCGTTCTATCATGCACGCTCCGCCGCTGTTGTTGCTAGACGAGCCGGAAACGGGATTAGATACCGTCGGATTAGACGCCTTGCAAGAGATCGTCGGCGAGTGGCGAACCTCTGGGCGGAGTGCGATTATCGCTACTCACCGTCCTGAGCTTCTTGAAACAACCCCGGATATGCATCTGCGGCTAGACGCTGGTCGGGTTCAACAGACTCATCCCCAGAGTGCATGAGCCGTGTCAGCACGGCTTAAAATCATCTGGTTCTTAGCGTTGAAGGACCTGCGCATCGAATCTCGGAACCGCGACGTGGCGGTGGCGATAATTATGTTTGCCACGTTAGTGATATCGATCTTCGCCATCGCGATAGAGAGCGAAAGCGGCGCGAATACCGAGCTGGGATCTGGTGTGCTATGGGCCTCTATCGCCTTCGCCGGAGTAGTGGGACTGGCACGCTCAATGTCTCATGAAGCAGAAACTGATGCCGTTTGGATGCTGATGACGGCGCCCGTGTCTAGAGATTTGATATTTCTAGGCAAGGCGCTGGGCAATCTCATATTCTTGCTGACGGCGATTGTAGCGATATTCGGAGTGTTCGGAGTGCTCTTCAATCTGCAGGTCTTTCAGCCTCAGATCATAGTCGCGGGGGTATTGGGCGCAGTGGGTTTCAGCGGCGTGGGCACTCTGTTCAGCAGCCTCACCCTTAAAGCACGAGCCCGAGAGATTCTGTTGCCTATGCTCTTCTTGCCGGTAGTATCTCCGTTGCTTCTCACGAATATCCAGATCACCGTAGAGACCTTATCAGGCGAAAGCTGGCACACGGTGAGCGCATGGATACAGCTAGCAGTTGTATATGATGCCGTGTTGGTGTCTGCATCTGCCTTTCTGTTCGGATATGTGCTGGAGGATTGAAGCGCCACCTAACATTTCGACCCACATGAATCCACATCACGATACACTCTAGAGGGGTGCTGGGATAGCTATGGATTTGGGCGCTCAAGCATTGACGCATTTAGAGCCAAGGGCAGCCGTACGGATTTATATACTTGATCTGTGGCTCCAAAAGGATTTTTAAGGCCCGTTTTTCACCCCAGTTGAAAGTGGTTGCACCGGTTGCAATTCCGATACGCTCTACATGCGACTACAACCATCTCGATGGCGGTGGCTTTATGGATGATGTTTCAATGGGTGCCCACTGAGATCAATCAGGGGTCGATTCAGCGCCTGCTTTACATTCACGTCCCGGTGGCCTGGGTCAGCATGGCGGCCATCGTGGGTGTTGCGGCAGCGAGCATTCTGTATCTGCGGACGCGCGCTTTGAAGTGGGACCGATTAGCTCTATCTATGGCTGAGGTAGGCGTGCTGTTCGGCGGCGTGATGCTGGTCTCCGGCATGATCTGGGCGAAGCCGGTCTGGGGCGTATGGTGGACTGGAGAAGCAAAGCTGACAACCGCTCTGATTCTTTTCTTCATCTACATCGCGTACCTCATGTTCAGAGCCTACTTCCCACCCGGCGACCAGCAGATGAGGCTTTCTGCCATCATCGCCACCATCGGAGCCATTGACACGCCCATCATATACTACGGATCCATCCTGTGGCAGGAAGCGCATCCCCCAGCCGTCGTCGGTCCTATCGCGGATGATGAGAGCGCAGTCGCCGCGCAAGTCGGAATAACCCTCCTGGTCAGTGTGGTGGCATTTACAATGCTCTTCGCATCATTGATCATTGAGCGGCTCGGGTTGGCACGGCTAGAGTCCGCGGTATCAGAGTCTCACGCTCACCTGCGCGCGCGACTGGCGGGAGCTCCGCATTGAGGCAAAACCTTTTTACACTGGCCGCCGTGCTTCTCAGCGCTGTAGCCTTAGCATCAATTTCTGAACGCGCCGATGCGCAGTCCAGCAACAAAATTCGAAGCGGGGTAGTTGTATCAGTTCAGACCAATGACCGCGGCGAGCTGGACAGCTTCTCAATGGTGGATCCAAACGGTGAAATCATTGCCTACAATGTCTCCAGCGATACACCCAACACGCAGTACGGGCTTGATAGTGATGTGGGCGATCGCTGGGTATCAGATCAGGCATCCGATCCGGCCGAAGCGGCAGTGCGACTAAGCGATCAGCAGCAGCGTCAAGCACGCATCACGGTCGATGCCGACGTCAATGGCTTCGCGCACTCGGTGGTGCAGGCAGAAGGTTCAAGCTTAGCGTCGAGTCTCGGTTACCTATTCGCGGCGGCGATCATCACCTGGCTGGCATTCGCGGGCTATATCATCTATATGGCGCGACGACAACGAGTTTTATCGTCGCAAATAGAGAGACTGCAGAAATCGATGGAAAAGATCAGCGGCCAAAGTTATATTTGAGCGTTTGCAGACATGAAACCCACTGATAGCCCAATCACTGAAGATGCTCAGCTGCCAGCGCAACTTGCAATGGCTAGATCCACTGCGCTCCTGAGCGGGAAGATGCGAGTCGCAATTGTGGTCGGACTCATATTTGCCGGCATGGCGTACTTCGCCGTAACCACTATCACGGCCGCCACTGTGGAGTACATGAAGGTAGACAAAGTAGTAGAGAGCTCTGGCATTGATGCCAATCAGACCGTCGGTGTTTTAGGCAAGTTGGTACCTGATTCGTATATCAAATCACCGGACGGAATCACCGCTAACTTTCGCATCAGAGATGAAGGAGGAATGCGCGAGCTGCCAGTGGTATACGACGGCGAAATCGGGCAAGTTTTCTTCAATGACCATTCCGAGATAATACTCAACGGACGGATTCAGTCTGATGGCGTTTTCCACGCCGATCTGTTGACGGTGCGATGCCCATCGAAGTATCTCACCGAGCAAGAGCGTCAAGAGATCGAGGGAGATGCGGATCCGCCGCCGTACCAGGCGGACTATTTCAACGGTTAGTGCGGTTCAAGTTTTTCAGTTGCCAGCGAGCGGTCTTCTTGCCTCAAAGCATTTCATGGGCAATGATTGCGCTGATGACGATGACTTCGGATTACCCAAACCGGATCCTATCCGCGATGAGACAGTCTCAGCAACGATGGATTCAGGATTGCCATGGCAAGGGTAACAATCGCCACCAGAGATGCCCCGACGATGATGGAGGGCGTGACTCCGATCCATGCCGATAGCGCGCCTAACACGAACCCACCCATCGGGAAGCCGGACCATGCCAGTTCGTATATTCCCGCCAGCCGCCCGCGAGCCTCATCCGCAATCGCCACCTGAAGCGATAGATTCCCCAGCCCGATATGTATGGCGTTGAACATCCCGAACAGAAGCGCCAGAATGATTCCAGCCCAAGCATTGGAGGAAAAGCTGAACAGCGCCGCGCTAGCAGCAGCTAGAAAGTTGCTTATTATCAGCACCCTCCCCATGCGCCTAGATCCACCCGTCACGCCTAGAGCCAATCCCCCTGCGAAAGCGCCTATTCCCACTGCCGCGAAGAGCTGCCCGAGCCCGCTCGCGCCTACTTGCAGAATCTCCTTCGCGAACGGCGTTAGCAGATAGATGAAGCCACCCATGAGCAAAGCATTTACTGCCGTGAAGATCAAGTTGCCAGCCACAATGGGATTCGAGCGCACGATATTCATTATCTCTGAAACATCCTCCCAGATCGCGGCATGTCGGAGCCGGGCGCTGTTCTCCAGCGGTCTGAATCTAGAGGCGATGCCGAAATTCAATATGAACAACAGGCATATCACGATGTATGTCCACTCAGCGCCGTGAAGCGTTGCGATCCAGCCCCAAAGCAGTGGCGCCACAGTGCGAGACAGGTTGAAGAAAGTGAGATCGAACGGTACTGCACGCGCCAGTATGTGGCGTTCGATCATATTGGGTAGCAAGGCGAATCGCGCCGTCCAATCCAGTGCCAGCGTGGCGCCTTGCACTGCGCCTGCCACCTGCACGTGCCATGCCATCAGATTATCGCTGAGCATCAGTGCGCCTATCGCCAACATCGCCATTGAAGTGATGGCCGAGCCTATCATGAGCAGAGCCTTTCTGCTGACGCGGTCGGCCATAATGCCTCCGGCCACTGCCATCGTTATCGATGCGGCCGTGACGGCCCCGCCAAGGATGCCTAATTGGAGCTTGGAATCGGTGATCTCGAAGATTATGTACCCCTGCGCGATCGTTACCATCTGGTGCGCAGTGCCCCAAGCGATAGTGCCGATCAGAAACTTCCGCAGTTCGCCGGCTGCAAAAGTCTCCCTCAGCCTAGCCAATCCCACCCTTCGGCGGCGCACCGCGCGCGAGCTAGAACTATCTCTGGTACAGTTCATGTGGATATTTACAGACGCGTCTCAGCATGATGGAATATATGAATGCTAAAGCTAATCCCCACTAAGCGATGATTCCAGATCCTCAAACTACACAGCTGTTATATGCCTCGTTAATCGGCTTCTTGCTCGGCGCAATACCGGCCGCATATCTCATAGCAAAAGCCAAGGGAGTAAATATTTTCGAAGTAGGAACCCACCAGGCCGGCGCTACCAACGTATATCGGCGTGTGGGCAGGCGCGCCGGATTAGCCGTCTTCATCATCGATGCAAGCAAGGGTATCATCAGCATCTACGTCGCCCGTCACGTCTTTCATCTTGAAGGCGCGTGGGTCATCTTTCCCTGTGCCGCGACGGTGATCGGACACTGGAACTCACCATTCACCAAGTTTCGCGGCGGCGACGGAGTCGCCAGCCTGGGCGGCATCGCCGTCGGACTCTTCGGATGGGGATCCCTGGCGCCCGCTATCATCCTTACCCTGATCATGGGCGTATTCAAATCCCGTGCGTCGCATCCATCGCTATGGGGCGGATTAGCCGCATGGATCACCTTCCTGATAGTGATCATAATGACAAGCACGCCCGAGAGCGATGCGCTGCTATTGTTCACCGGGCTCACCGCGCTGAGCTTAGCCATCCTGCTCCATAGCGTCATGTTCCATCTCAGGCATCGAGAATACTTCAGCCATGACGACGGAGAAGAAGCTTAGCCCGGCAGTGCCACGACGCTCATGGGGGTATGGATTCGTATCGGACGCGGGAACGACGGCGCGGAGAGAATGGCTCAGACCATGACCTGTCCGCCGTCGCACTGGATGGTTTGTCCGGTGATGTTCTGAGCATCATCGGAAGCCAGGAACGCTGCTAGCGCACCTATGTCTGACGGTGTCTGCGGACGCCCGAGCGGTATCACTTCTTTAGCGGCATCTTCAAAAACTTGGTACTGGTCTCGTCCCGTTACCCCAGGATCTCCTTGCTCATAACGCAACCGCATCCAGTCCTGGTGGAACTGGGTCCAGATTCGGCCCGGTGCGATGGCATTGACGTTGATATTTGCCGCGGCATATTCGCGTGCCAATGCTTGTGTATAGGCGATTACCGCCATTTTTGTAGTGGCATAATACGCAGTTACATAGCGGGCCGCGCGGGCGGCGACAGATGAGATATTGATGATCTTGCCGTATCGTCTTTCCTTCATCTGTGGCAAAACCGCTTCGGTTACATCTGAGAGCCCTTTCACGTTCACCTTCCACGTGAACTCCCAGTCTACGTCTCGCCATGCAGTGCCGGTTGAGCCGGGCGCACCAGAAACACCGGCGTTGTTGGCGAGGATGTCGATCTTAGCTGCTGATTCGGTTGCGATAGCAACTGCCTGTGCGATGCTATCCTGATCTGTAACATCCATGCGGACGGTGTAAGAAAGAACACCAAGCTCTCGCATTTTATCAGCGGCGGCAGAAGCATTCTCTTCGTTGATGTCGGCAATGATTATGTCGGCCCCTTGCTGTGCCATGCGGGTCGCGATCCCTAATCCGAGTCCTTGTCCGCCGCCGGTTATCATGGCGGTTCTTCCAGTGAGATCGGCAAGCATAATGTTGCTCCCTGTGTGAATGTTCGATGGCTCTGAGATGTTGCATAATTCTAGCATTGTGGTTATCTGCCAAACATTCACACCGTGGAGAATATGAAGTTGCCAACAACATCAAATCACTCTAGCCGATATCGCCCGGTAGCCGGCTGGGCCAAGGTTCCGCACGGAATATGGATTCGAGAGGCTACTTCAGTAGCCGTGGATTCAGAGGACCGCGTCTATGTGTTCAATCGCGGAAACGTTCCGATTCTGGTATTTGATGCCAAAGGCAATCTGATAGACAGCTGGGGAAATGACGCCCCTCAGGGCGACGTGCGCGTGACCGAGGATCCGTATGGCAATAGATTGCAGTTCTGGAACTCCTGGTTCATGCGTCCGCACGGCATCCAATGCGATCATGAAGACAATCTGTGGCTGGTTGACGACGTCGGTAATCAGGTGCATAAGTACACTCGCGATGGACAGCGCCTGCTGAGCATCGGTAGTGGCGAAGCGGCGCCTCGTCAGAGCGGAGAGATGTTCAACCGGCCGACGGATGTTGCGATATCGCCATCGAACGGCGACGTTTTCATCTCGGATGGTTACGGCAATTCGCGCGTCCATCGCTTAGACACAGACGGAAATCATATACTCTCCTGGGGCGAATCGGGAACCGACCCCGGCCAGTTCAACCTACCGCACAATCTCGCCATGCTAGACGACGATCTGGTGATCGTATGCGACCGTGAGAGCCATCGGATGCAAGTTTTCACCGTCAACGGTGAGTTTGTGAAGCAGTGGCCGGTCCACAAGGCGACCGCGGTAGATGTGGTTGGAACCGGCGCCGCCGCGGTGGTATATGTCGGAGAGCAAGGTCCGGCACCGGTGCAACGAGGCGTCGCGCGCATCGGCAATCGAGTCAGCATCTACGACTGGGAAGGCAAAAGGATAGATCATTTCGGCGCCGATCACTTCGGACAAGAGCCAGACCAGTTTCTGTGGCCACACGGTATCTCTGTTGACTCTAAGGGCGATGTGTATATCGCCGAGGTCTCTTTCGTGGAGTGGGGAAGACATCAAGAGCCGCCGGTGGACAACCCGGCCAGCATACGCAAGTGGTCGCCGAACAATGGCTAATGGTTAGTGGATAGATAGCGGTCGAGTATCGATCGCGCTTCATCCTCTCGACCGGCGATAGTTACTAGCCGCACCGGACTCATCGAAACTCCTAGAAACGGCACCGAATCGGATTTTGTGGTGCATGGACATCCTTCGCGCCGCACCAGCTCACTCCACGATTCAGCGAGAGTCTGATCAGGTGCCGTGGCGAATTCGACCCAGCGGTTACGCATCGATGCCTGCTTCGAGATGAGGCACAAAAACATTCTCGCTCCCTATGATTTCAGCGAGTTGGCTCTTCAGATTCTCTGATGGCGACACTTTGAAGAATGGGAAATCCATAGCTACCGTCTTGCCCTGT
Organism: Dehalococcoidia bacterium; assembly: GCA_963422715.1. GTDB lineage: Bacteria > Chloroflexota > Dehalococcoidia > Lucifugimonadales > Lucifugimonadaceae > Bin127. Next base: position 556,391 of record OY730475.1, read on the forward strand.
ACATCGATCTCTGCGATTACTCGGCATTGCCCTTGGTGCGAATATAGCGCGAGAATGACTCGGTGCAGCAGTTCACGGCTGACGGTTTTTTCGTCTTGGCTCGAGAACCGCAACTTAACCGCGATCGCGGTATCTTCATCGCCTTGATTCTTTATGTCCATCCTCTCCCCCTGTGGTGATGCGTTTACATCTTGTGCACGGTTTCCACGACGCGAGCCGTTAGAAGATGTAGAGCCATTAGTTCGGGATTGGTATTTTGCCTTTTCATCGGCGATTCGTGATGATGCGACGGCTTTACGGGATGGAGAAAGTCGCTTCGGGCCGGGCGCGTATGCCTCTGCACTGCTGATGTCGATATTGGTTTGCCCATTAAAGATGCGCACCGATCCCTTGGCCAATATATATACATCTTCTTGCCACAGCGCCTCCGTTTTCTTCAACGTCTGGGACCAGGCGGTGATTCCGATTTCGCCGTCCAGCATGACGAGAGTAGCGGACACAAATGGATTTCCGTTGCGCGTCGATCTGCGCTCCACAGACACGATTTTGCCGATGACTCTGACGGAACGTCCTTCTTCAAGTAAATTTTCGCTGCTTGCGAATACTATGGCCCCGGATTTTTCTTTGTGAATAGCATCTCTGAGGGCCGTTTCGCGCGGGTCTTCAGTGATAACGAGGCCAAACAATTCGCGCTCCCATTCTTGTTTTTGCGCTAACGAGATTCCGCCGTTGGGCTGAGGCGCTCCAAAATCGATGCCTAAATATGCCTCTCCAACATCAGCATTGGCGAACATGGAATGTTGCCCGGCCGAGCGAGCAGTTCCGACTGTGCGCATGTGCGAGAGCATCTTTTCGAGATTGTCGAGCAGGGACTGACGCGGCGCTAGCGAGTCGAATGCGCCGGCCATGATGAGCGCGCGCATTACCGATTCACTGGGTATCGTTTCAGCCATCTGATCGCAAAAACCTGCCATGTCGGAAAATCTTTTGCCCGGAATACTGTCGCGGATATCGGTGATTTGTTTCACCGCGGCCGGGCCGACACCCTTCACCGCGGCCAGTCCGTATCGTATTCGGCCCTCTTCATCAGCGCTTCGGTCAACTGTGAAAGAGGCATTCGAGACGTTTATATCTGGGGGCAGGATGCGAATGTCGCGGCGTTTAGCATCCAGCACGCACTGTCGCACTCTTTCGGGAGCATCCGCGAATGATTCGAGCATGGCTACGGAGTACTCGATGGGATAATGTGCCTTGAAGTAGGTCGTCCAATAGGTGATGTATGCATATGAAACGGCATGTGCTTTGTTGAAGCCATAGCCGGCGAACGGGAGAATATACGCGAACAGTTCCCGTCCCTCTTGTTCGGAGTGTCCTTTTCTTACCGCCCCGGCAACGAACTTTCGCTCTTCTTCTCGCATTATCTCGGGCACTTTCTTGCCCATCGCCTTGCGCAGAATATCGGCTTCCCCAAGCGTATATCCCGCGAAGTCCTGCGCCGCCAGCATCACTTGGTCCTGATAGACAATCACGCCGTAAGTCTCTTCCAGCAAATGCTTGATGCTTGGGTGCGGATAGGTGATCTCAGTGCGGCCATGCTTGCAGCTGATGAAACGATCGATATGCTGCATAGGCCCGGGACGGTAGAGCGCGATCATGGCCGCAATATCGTTTATGGAAGACGGCTTGAGCTCTTTGATGTAGCGCGTCATTCCGCTGCCTTCCAGCTGAAACGATCCGAAGGTGTCGCCATCGCCCATCAATTCAAACGTCTTCGGGTCGTCCAGCGGAAGATCGTAGAGGTCGATCTCCGGCCCGCCAGCGGCGGCGATGATCTTAATGCATCGATCTAGCGCGGCGAGGTTTGTGAGCCCGAGAAAATCCATCTTGAGCAACCCCACTTGCTCTAGTGGATACATCGAGTATTGCGTGGCCGCTACTTGGATGTCGTCGTCTTTGGCTTGGGCAGGTTTCTGCAGCGGCACGTATTCTACTAGTGGTTTATCAGATATCACCACTCCGGCTGCATGGGTGCCTACGTTGCGAACGCGGCCTTCGATTCCCTGGGCTCTTTCAAGTATCTGCTTGGCGATGTGGTTATCGTTGCACAGGCGCTGCATCTCGGCGCTTTCGCGATATATCCCGGCCAGACCCTCTTCGCGTGGCGCCTCATCTTCATCATCGCTATTGCTGGGAGCCCAGGCGGATTCCGTGGCGATCCGGAGCAACCTGCCGCACGCCGCAGAGAGCTCTGCGTTGTCCAAGTCGCCGTCTTCCATCACTCTGGCCGCGTCTCTGATGGCGGCTCGGGTTCGCATCGTGCCGAAAGTGGTGATCTGGGCCACTCTATCCGTGCCAAAGCGTCGGACGCAGTACTGTATGACTTCAGCGCGACGGTCATCAGCGAATTCCATGTCGATGTCCGGCATCTCGCGCCGTTCAATGTTCAAGAAGCGTTCGAAGAAGAGACTGTACGGTTGCGGGTCAAAATCCGTAACTTGCAAACAGTAAAGCACGAGGCTGGATGCTGCGGAGCCTCGCACGGTTGACAAGATACCGTTCTCTTTTACGAATTTGAAGATGTCCCAGACTACTAGGAAGTAATCTGCGAAATCGGTTACTTCAATGATGCGCAGCTCTTTTTCCAGGCGTTCCAGCGCTTGAGACGACGGTTCGCCATAGCGCATCCTTGCCCCGTCCATGCAGATCTGACGGAGATATTGGGAAGCTGAGATTCCTCCCGGCGTAGGATACTGCGGGATAATGGTGTTGCCCTGCTCTAATTCCGCGTTGCATCGTTCAGCGATCGCCAAAGTGTTGCGCAAGGCCTGTGGATGTTCGGGAAACAGCCGTGCCATTTCGGCCGCGGATTTCACATAGTAGCTCTGATCTTCCATGCGCAATCGCTTAGCGTCCGCGAGCTTGCTGTTAGTGATGATGCAAGTTAGCACATCTTGGTGCGGCGCATCTTCCGGATAAACGTAGTGGCAATCGTTAGTAACTACTGTTTCAATGCCAAGCTCACGGCCCAGTTCGTGCACGGCGCGGTTCACTAGCTCTTGACCCGGCACATGCTCGTGATGCATAAGCTCCAGGTAGTATCGATCCCCGAATACTTCGCGATACCATGCCGCGGTCTTTCGGGCGGCCGTTAGATCCCCCTCATATTTGAGAACGTCGCGCGCCAATTCGCCGGACAGGCACCCCGATAGTACGATGATGCCGGCATTGTGCTGTTCTAGTAGCTCACGGTCCAATCGGGGGCGATAATAGAAGCCTTCGAGATGCGCTTTGGTCGATAGAACAAGTAGATTCTTATATCCCGCAAGATCCTCAGCCAGCAACGTGATGTGTGGCTGAGAGCCGCCGCGCGACCCTTCATTGGGCGATCGATCGTGGCGCGATCCAAATGCTACGTATCCCTCCATCCCGATGATGGGACTGATACCGGCATCTTTAGCGCTCTGATAAAAATCTATCGCCGCGTGTAGGTTTCCATGGTCAGTGAGCGCCATGGCAGGCTGTCCTAGCTCAGCTGCACGCGCCACCATGTCTTTGACATGCCCGTACCCATCTAGCAAAGAGTACTCAGAATGATTGTGGAGATGGACAAATTGTTCCTGGTCAATAGTATTCATCATCATCTAGATTGATATGAAATGCCGAATCCTAGGATCGGGCAACGGCAAAGATATATTTGTAGCTTGCACCTTATCCGTACGGGATTGCAACGCGCCGGCCGCCGCAACTGATGCTCCACTTTGTTTCCACGGATGCTATTCGACGGAGAATAGGAATGGATAGTGAGGCTGTCCGCCATTTATGAACTGGACATCTACTCGGCGAAACTGAGTCAGCGCTTCATCCAGTTCGGCTTCAGATCGCTTAACCGCATCTGCCGGGATTCCTTGCCCAACATATACGAACACCGACGCGCCATGGTGGATGATAGATTGAATGCCTTTGATGAGCATCTCATCGCTGTAGCCGCTGGCGGCGACAGCGTCTCCGTCAACAGTGACCATGAACTCGCCTTCTCTCACTTCCACGCCACCGAATGTGGCATCTCGCGAGGCAGTGAACACCGAGCCCACGTGGAGTTCTTCCATCATCTCCGTCATATCATCCACATTGCCATTCAGTGTGCCCTCAGCGTCGAAGGCGTGCATAGCGGCGACACCGGCTTGCATGGAAACGGTTGGGATCACGGTAACGTTTTTATCGCTGATCTGCGCGGCCTGCTGCGCGGCGCCGACTATGTTCTTGTTGTTAGGCAAAACGATAATATTCTCAGACTGAGCGGAATTGATACCTTCAAGCAGATCGGAGACGCTGGGATTCATAGAGTCGCCGCCCTGGGCGATGTAGCAGGCGCCCATTCCCAGCTCTTGGAAATAACTCGACAGTCCGTCGCCGGCGGCAACGGCTAAGACTGCTACTTCAACCGGTTCGGCGGCTTCAGGCATGGGTATAAGCGCAGAGTCGTCGGATCTTCGATCTTCGGCCCATCTGGCGGCCTGCTCGTCCATGTTGTGGATGTCGATGTTCGAGAGCGAACCGTATGCGAGGCCGGCGGTGAGAGCCTGCCCCGGATCTTCCATGTGGACATGAACTTTAACTAGTTGGTTATCTCCCGCCACCACGGGCGATCGGCCAATGCTTTCCATTTGTTCCCGCAAAGCAATAGGGTCTATCTTCTCGCCTTCAATGGCGAACACAGTGCAATATCCCCATGCTTCTTCTTCCACAGTGTCCACGAATTCGGCGGCAACAGACGGGGTTCGAGTGGCTGCAGCTCTGCCATCCACGGCGGGCGCTTGCACAACGATGTCGCCGATCCCTTCGCCCTTAAGGCGTTGCTCGATGCCCAGCAACATGATGGCGAAGCCGAAGCCGCCGGAATCAACTACTCCCGCCTCTTTGAGCACTTCGAGCATCTCCGGCGTTCGTTCAACAGTTTCCATGGCTTGCCGGGCAGCCGCCGCGACAGTGCCTTCAAGCGTGGCATCATCTTGTTCCGCGGATTGCACCGCGGCTTCAGCCGATTCTCGCAACACTGTCAGCATGGTGCCCTCACGCGGCTGTGGAACGGCGCCATAAGCGATCTCAGCGGCATGAGAGAGTCCCGCCGCGAAGTTGGCCGCATCTATCTCTTGAGCCTCTTCAAGCGCCACATGAAGCCCTCGGAAGAACTGGGACATGATGAGCCCGCTGTTGCCGCGAGCGCCGAGCAGAGCGGCCCGGGACATCTTCTCGGCTGCCGATGGCACATCGGCAGTGGCTGATTTCTCCATGTCCTGGCATATGCTTCGCAGAGTGAGCATCATATTGGTGCCGGTATCGCCATCTGGCACCGGGAATACGTTAAGTGCGTTGAGTTGCTGATAATTTGCAGATATGCCGGCTAAAGAAGCGCGCGCCGCTTCTAGAAGCAGATATCCATTACGATCGAGTTCGGTTTGAGGTTTCAAGATTCACGCTCACGCCATAGGATGATGTAACAAGCTGATGAGTCCTCAGTCCCATCAAGGCTGTCTATGCAGATGTTATCGTAAAATATCAATATGCTGTGGCGCGATGGCGTGACAGCGACGATTGGCCGAACCCGAAACATCGATAGCGACCTTGCCATGTCAATGCCTGAAGAAAAGATCCGCGCCGCTTTGAACCTCGGCAAACGCCCTAAGCCTCAGTTCGGACACAACCGTAGCCACGCGATGAATGCCACCAAGCGTCAGTTCAAGCCGAATCTACAAACTAGAAGAGTTCTGATCAATGGCGAGGTGCATAGCGTCAAACTAACGGCTCGCGAGATTCGCACCTTGCTGAAGCGCGGCCGAATGTTGCTCTCCGAGTAAAAGACTGCAATTGGGCTGATCAACCTACACGATTCTGGTACCGGCGTTCTCTCCATACGCGCAACGAATCAACATTCCGGCGGCGCGTCCATCGATGATGTGCGCCGATCTCACTATGTCTAGCGCGGTAACACATGCCTCTAGCTTGGGAATCATCCCGCCAGCTGCGATCCCGCTCTGTATCAATTCCTTCGCCTGATGGCGCGTCATCTGAGGGATGATGCGGCCGCGCATATCTAGTACCCCTTCAACATCGGTTTGAAATATAAGCCGACTAGCGCTCATAGCTCTTGCCAGATGGCCGGCGGCGGTATCGGCATTGATGTTTAATATTTGGTCATTTTCCGATTCAGCTTTTAGATTCAGCGCGGCCGGCCCTACTACCGGTATACGCCCGGCGTCAACTAGGGATAGAACTGGGGCATCGTTTGTGCGAATGATCTTGCCGACGAATCCGATTTCGGGATCTTGGATCACGGCGCCGAACATTCCATCTGACACCCCGGATACACCGACTGCCGGCGCGCCGCGACGCGTGATCTCCGCCACCAGGTTCGCATTCACCAGTCCGGTTAGCACTGCGATCGCGACGTCTAGCGTAACTCGGTCAGTAACCCTTAGCCCGCGCACAAAACGCGGCCTCACGCCCTGTTTCGCGGCCCACTCAGATACCGTCTTCCCGCCGCCGTGAACTATCACCGGGCGTTTCCCAGCTTGCCAAAGCTTAACTACGTCGGCAATCGTGGAGTCGCCCTCGCCCAGTGTAGAACCACCTATCTTGATCACTATGCATTCGTTCGTATGCATGGCTGTTGCAACGACTCTAAATAGTTGTGGAATGAGCGTAAAAGGATCGGTTGATGGTCAGCGCTGATGGGAATCATAGAGAGTGATCGGCCCGGCATTGCGCTTTGACGCGAGGAATGCGGCAGCTCATCTTCAAGTGGTGTACGCAGAGTTGAATACCACATACTCCTCGGTCAAGTCGCAACCCCATGCTTCGCCGTACCCATCTCCGACGTTGAGCTTCACTTTGAGTGCCACTTCATCCTTGCCGAGAGCTGCGACTACGCTCTGGGTGTTATAGGCAATCGCACCGCCATCTACAACTATCTGGATGTCGTTGATGAATATCTCGATCTTGCTTTCAACTAGCGGAATACTCGTCTTTCCGAGCGCCATCATTATCCTTCCCCAGTTGGGGTCGCGTCCATGTACGGCGGTCCGCACCAGAAGCGAAGATACAATAGAACGAGCCGCCTTGCGCGCATCTCCATCTGAATGAGCGCCTTCCACCACTGCTTTTATGAGATGCCGAGCTCCTTCTCCGTCACGGGCCAGCTCGCGCGCCAGATGCTTGCACACTGCATTCACCGCGGCTTCAAACTTCGCCGCATCGCCAGCATCATCTGAGACGCGCGGCGAGCCGGATGATGCATTAGCCAGCAAAATCACGGTGTCGTTGGTGCTCTGATCGCCGTCCACATCGATCTGATTGAAAGACAGTACGACCGCTTCCGACAAAATCGATTGCAGGTGAGGCTGGTCGACATCGGCGTCGGTGGTGATGAAACACAGCATGGTGGCCATGTTCGGATGTATCATGCCAGAACCTTTGGCGCATCCCCCGACGGTGACTTTAGCGCCGTTGCTCGCACGATAAGACACCGCGTGCTCTTTGGGGTGCGAATCGGTGGTCATGATGGATTTCGCAAAGTCGTTCCCACCGTCTCTCGTCGGGTAGATCTGAGGCACATGTTGCCTGATGAGCACCATGGGGAGTTCAACGCCGATGACGCCGGTAGACGCTACCAAAACATCTTGCGGCTCAAGTTTCAATCTCTGGGCAACGATCTCAGCTGTTTCCCTAGCGTCGATCAATCCTTGTTCTCCAACTGAGCAGTTCGCGCAGCCGCTGTTCGCCACTACGGCTTGAGCATGGCGACGCGCTACCACTTCCTTACATACTGTGACTGATGGCGACACGATGCTGTTTCGAGTGAATGTTCCCGCAACTTTGCATGGGCGGTCAGAATAGATAAGCCCCAGGTCCCGCTTATCCTCGCCGGGCGTTTTGATTCCAGCGAAAATCGCGCCGGCTCTGAAACCGGCGGCAGAAGTTACGCCGCCGTTGGCTATAGTTGTGAACTGAGCATCAAGGGACATGGATTAAAGAACCTCATTCAGAATAGCTATCTTCTGTATTCAACTCTATTCGTGCTTTAGGCAGACAATTCATTGAAACCGATTTTGATACCAGATGATTGTATGCCACCCTGTGCATCAGCCCGTGAACGATACCGCAGAAATAATAAGATCCGTGAATCTTGAGAGCAGAATCATTCCCATTGCTATTGGTGTTGCCGCTTCGGTTGATGCCCATGAGAAAGATGCAAAGCCGAAGCCTGGTCATTCCGATCTTGATGCTCGCGCAGATTTCCACACCGTCCGGCTTGAAGATTCAGCGCCAGATCGCTCCTTGCCTTAGGATATGAGTGATGCTATTCCGCGTCCTTCAGCATTCTTCGTCGCGGATATGGATCATCTATGAGTGGCCAGCGAGTTTGCATTTATCTTAAACATGACTCAGAAAATGATTACCGACGTGCTTATAGCCGGGCAGGGAGCCGCCGCCTTTGCCGCCGCGCTGTACTCAGCCCGGTACCAAATGAAGACTATCGTCGCGGCTGAATCTTTCGGCGGCGAGACCGCCATTGGCGGCCTGATCGAGAACTATCCCGGCACTCCAGACATCGATGGTTTCGACCTGATGCTGAAGTTCAAAGAGCAAGTGGACAGCTTGGACGTTCCGGTGCTGGGGCAGAACTTGACATCGGTAGTTAGAGAGAACGGAAGTTTCGTGTGCACCTTGGGCGAGGGCGATACATCAGATGCGGTTGAAGCGAATGCTGTGATACTGTGCATCGGGCGCGAGCGACGCAAGTTGGGTTTGCCGAAGGAAGAGGAGTGGACCGGGAATGGAGTATCGTACTGTTCCACCTGCGATGCGCCGCTGTACCGAGGCAAAGACGCGGCGGCTGTAGTGGGCGGTGGAAACGCCGCGGTAGAAGGCGCGATTCTGCTAGCTAGATACGCTAGACATGTTTATCTGCTATACCGCGGCAATCGATTATGGCGACCAGAGCCGATTCAACTGAAGGTGCTCTCCCAGATCCCCAACGTGCGACTATTGCTGAACACTACGGTGATTGAACTGCTGGGCGACGATGTTGCGGGACTGCAGGGAGTGCGCATCTCGCGGCCAATGGATGACGATGAGAAGATCGATATTCACCCCGATCAGACACAGCCGATGAATCACTCTCGCGACGGCGATCATGGTTCTCATGTGATTGATCTAGACGGATTGTTCGTGGAAGCCGGCGCGGATCCCAGACTGGATATACCGCATCAACTGAATCTAGAGTTGAACCGTGAGACGGGCGAAGTGCATGTGGACCGTGGGCAGCGCACCAGCTTTCCGGGCATCTATGCGGCGGGCGACTTGACCGACGGAACGAACCTGAAGCAGACGGTTACGGCAGCGGCACAGGGAGCGATCGCGGCCCTATCGGCGTACAGTTATGTGCTGGGCGGCGAGCATCCATATATGAGCGGGCAATAATCACACTCGCGTGTCCTAGAAATATGGATGCCAATAGGGTTTTGAGGCGGTGAAGATCCATAACCGTCTCATTGGTTATGGGCATCAAAATCCTGAAAAACCGGCGCGCGCCTTCATGCCGATAAGTTTGAGATGAGAACCTTACCGGTGCCACGAGCGGTTGCGAGCGATGAACATAGAAAGTCGATTCTAACGCGCTCCTTTGTTGTTATCGGTGTATGCTACTGGTATCGGTAAGTCAACAGGAGCTTAAACTATGATTCCGTCACTGCAAGACCTTGAGAATGATCCCTACGCCGCTCTAGGAGTTCGGAAATTCATCAATGCCACGTGCCATCACACCGTGATGGGCGGCACCTTGATACCGGAGACCTCGTTGCGGGCAATGCGTGCGGCAGCGGATGATTTCGTGGATCTGCCAGAGCTTCAGCGTGCGGCTGGCAGAGTGATCGCCGATTATACTCACGCCGATGACGGTTACATAGTATCGGGTTGCGCGGCTGGCATGATGGTGGCAGCAGCGGCGATCATTACCGGTACCGACAAGGCCCTGATGGAACAGCTGCCATATGTTCAAGGCGGCCAGGTGAAATGCATTGCGAAACGTTTCGCACGGCGCACGAACCATGAAGGCACAGAGTATGTGGATCACGGCTATGCAATGGCGGTGAAAACTGCCGGCGTGCAGTTCGTTGAGATCGGACAGCCGGGACCGGACGGCGCCGGCGCGCGCAGTGTGAGCGTGGATGAATACGAGGATGCATTTATCGATAACCCAGATGCGGGAATGGTGTACTGGGTAGGATATGGCCCTGCAGATGACATCGCGCTGGATGACGTGTTCGATATCGCACACGCGCATGGCGCGCGAGTGATACTGGATGGCTCTAACGCGCTGCCGCCGCGAGAGAATCTGTATCGTTACATTGATCTAGGCGCGGATATAGTGTGCTTTTCCGGCGGCAAGGGCATTCAAGGCCCGCAAGGCGCCGGCATCATCGCCGGCAGCCAGGACTTGATAGATGCGATCGCTATGCAGTCAGCGCCGGCGCATGGGATCGGGCGTGTTGCGAAGGTTAGCAAAGAGGAAGTAGTGGGGCAGGTTTCATCTCTGATCTGGTGGGCAGAGCAAGACGATGAAGAGCGGCTGACGGAGCATCATCGGAAGTCTGCAATCTTACACTCAAGCGTGAAGACTCTGCCTCGCGTTTCAGATTCATACATCCAGTTCCCAGATGACGATGAACGGCCCATGCCCAATGTGCACGTGAAGATCGCTAAAGCTTCTGGGATGACGGGCGCGGATTTGATCGAAGCGATGCGCGATGGCGACCCGCCGATTGCAACGATGTCTCATCCCAGGGATCCGCAGATAGTGCGAATGGATGTCCGTCTGTTAGAGGAAGCTGAGATTCAGATCATCGTCGAGCGTCTGGAAGAACTGCTGGGATAAGCGATGATGCCTGCTTCTCAACCCGTTGCGATGCGGAAACCCATATTGCCAGTGCTGGAATCCGGCGTGGAAGCAGTTCTGGCGCCGACTCGGTATCGGTTGCAGTAAGACTCATGGCATAGATACGATCCGCCACGTATAACCTTGGCATCACCGCGTCTGGGGCCCTTAGGATTTTCGCGAGTTACTCGGCGCGCGTTGCGGTGGAAGGTGGCAGAGAACCAATCAGCGCACCACTCCCAGACATTGCCCGCGACGTCGTAAAGCCCGAATCCGTTGGGCGCGTACGTCTTAACCGGCGACGTTCCACCGTATCCGTCTTCTATAGCGTCTCGATTCGGAAACTCCCCTTGCCATATATTGCACATATGCTTGCCGGCGGGCAGAAGTTGATCGCCCCAGGCGTAAGTCGCTCGATGCAATCCTCCTCTGGCAGCATATTCCCACTCAGCTTCCGTGGGCAGTCTCGCACCAGCCCAACTGCAGTACTCAGTGGCATCGCGCCAAGAGATGTGAGTAACCGGATGGTCGGCGCGGTCTTCAAAGGTGGAATCAGGTCCTTCCGCACATCTCCAATCTGCTCCATACACCTTCCACCACCATTCGGAACCCTTTACCGCCTGTGTAACACCGGCTTTTGTCGCTTCAGATACGAAGCGCATGAACACGAACGACCATCCGAATTTTTCGGCATCGGTCACGTGTCCAGTAGCTGACACGAAGCGGTCGAACTCGGCATTGGTTACCGGATGTTCTGCGATGCTGAAATCATTTACCGAGACGGTGCGTATCGGACCTTCGCCATCAGCGCTGAATCTCCGGTTACCAGTTCCCATATCGAACTCACCGCCAGAGAGTCTGATGAGTCCGTCAGCAGATCGACCGATAGTGTCGATATCGGATCTAACAGACGCAGCGCCAGCGTCTTCTTCTGGCGACGGTTTGGATCGGCTAGGCGAACAGCAATTTCTAGATTGATCAGACATGGATTCAGCGGCGGCAGGATCGAGATGCGCGTGGTTATGGAGTATGAGTGAAGTGTAAGATGATCGTGCAATAATCGTTAGACTGTATGCGATTGATTATCGCATGTTCAGCGCCTATCCAAGCCCAGCCTTCAAGGGAGAGTAGAGATGGAAACGAAAGCCGCGGTGTTGCACGCGCCTAAAACCGCATTGTCGGTCGCGAATCTACAGCTGTCTGGCCCGCGACGAGATGAAGTATTGCTCCGCATGACGGGCGCCGGCGTTTGTCATTCCGATTATCACGCGGTAGATGGGCATATCACGGCTGCCGCATTGCCCACTATCTTGGGACATGAAGGCGCGGGAGAAATCGTAGCAGTGGGCGAGGGCGTGTCGGATCTGAAGCCGGGCGACAAGATCATACTCTCGCTGGATTCGATGTGCGGTCGCTGCCGCAACTGCACTGATGGCCATCCTTCGCTTTGCGAGGCGAACTTCGGCATCGGCGCCACGATGCCAGACGGCACGACTCGGTTCTCTCAAAACGGAAAGCCGTTCTATCACAAAACGCCTACCTTCACTGAGTACACCATCGCGCCGGAGAATAAATGCGTGAAGGTGCCGGACGATACCGACCTTGCCGCGGCTTGTCTCATCAGCTGCGGCATCATCACCGGCGTCGGCGCCGTGCTGAACCGCGCGCAGGTGCCGGCCGGCGCCACGATGGCGGTATTCGGTTGCGGTGGCGTAGGTTTGAGCGTAGTGCAAGGCGGTCGGCTGGCGAATGCGGCAAAGATCATCGCCGTGGACACCGTTGACTTTAAGCTGGAGAAGGCCCAGCAGATGGGCGCCACACACTTTATCAATGCAGCGCGTGAGGATGCAGTGGCTCAAATCCTAAAGCTGACCGGCGGCGGTGTAGATTACGCTTTCGAAGTAGTAGGATTCCCCGCCGTCGCGAAACAGGCCTTCAACTCGACGCGACCTTTGGGAACCATGGTTCTAGTAGGAGTAGTGCCAACTGGCGCGGAGATCGCAGTGGACGGCTGGGAGCTGTTGCGCGGACGCACGATATTGGGCAACTGGCATGGCGACGGCCGTCCACGCACCGATTTCCTGTGGCTGCTGGATATGCATCGGCAGGGCTATCTCAAGCTGGACGAAATGATCACGCGCTATCGTCCGTTGGACGAGGTTAACGAGGCATTCGAGGATATGAATGGGGGGATTGCCACTCGGACGGTGCTGACGTTTGATTGATGATCCGCGGGTGATGCACTGCTATATGGATGATATGAGCATCGGTGCACGCCGGAATGACAGTTACAATCGCAGCATGTTGATAGATGAACATACGCAAACGTCCCGCGATTTCCTGATCGTTTCTGATGCGGAGTTCGCTTCTGGCGATCTGGTGCAAGGATCAGAGAAGCTATGGGGCGCGGCGGCGCATGCGGTTATGGCTGTGGCTCAGCAGCGCGGCTGGCCGCATCGCAGCCATCGCTCGCTCAAGTCAGCCGTGATACGGATCGCCGAAGAGCGTGGCAACGGCGACGCTATACTTGCCGGTTTCCTGGCGGCTGAGAAATTCCATCGCAACTTCTATCACGACGATATGGAAGACTACGAGCGCGATGCCGACCGTCCGGTCGTGCATCGCTTCGTGGAGCGGATGCTGGCTATGGCCGAGTGATCATCTGATCCTTGGCGCGTGGCAAGCCCGATGCGGCTCCCTGGCGATTTCGCTATTCGGCGATAATGTCGAGTCTTCTCAAGGGCGATTCGTAGAAACACCTCACTTCATGGCACCGCCGCGGATGGGGCTTCGATGCTGAGAGATGTGGTCTCGTTTCCCTTTAGTGCGCTTTGCTAGAACATTGGGATTTACCGGCCAGTCAAGTACCCCGGCACGGCCAGACCATTCGTTGTAGCGCTGTAGCATCGCGTCTACTCGGCCGGGTTCAGATGGCGCTAGGTTGTTGAGCTCGGTGCGGTCTTCGGGAATGTTGTATAGCTCCCATTCAGAGTTCCATTCGGCTACTAGTTTCCAATCTCCGACGCGGATGCCTCGGTTCCCCTCGTGTTCCACTGCCACCGGTTTCTGCCGTTCCCAATGTTTCCCGGCAAGCGCGGGCATGATCGATTCGCCCTCAAGAGGCGTGATGGGGTTGCCCTTGAACTCACTCGGATAAGATGCGCCCGCGGCATCATAGATAGTTGCAGCGATATCAGTGATGTGCATCGGCACGTTGTCAACAATTGCCGGTTTGTTGATCTTGGCCGGCCAGTGAGCGATGAATGGAGTGGAGATGCCGCCTTCATGTATCCATCGCTTGAAGAAGCGGAAGGGCGTGTTCGAGACGTTAGCCCAAGGCAGTTGCACAGCTTGGAAGGTAGTGTCTGGCCCGGGCCGCAAATCCGGAATATCGCCTACCCGCACCGGCTGTCCGTCTAAGGTCGGCGTAGTTTCCCACTGAGATGGATCTGCCCAATCAGAATCTTCCTGGAACAGTTCCGCGCATCCGCCGTTGTCGGAGAGGAACATGATGAGAGTATTTTCAAACTGCCCGAGCTCCTTAAGCGTATCAACTACTTTCCCGATGCCGCGGTCTAGTTGCTCGATCATGGCGCTGTAAACTGCCATTCGGATATCTTCGTACTCTTTATTGCGGACTTCCTCCCAGGGCGGCGCGTCTTCGTCTCTTGCCGAGATTTCCCACTTCGCGTCTACTATGCCGAGGCTCTTCTGTTGTTCATGCCTGGAGGCCCTTGTTTCATCCCATCCGCGCAGGTATCGGTTCTCGTATTTCGCGATATCATCTTCCCAGGCGTGTAGCGGCCAGTGCGGAGCAGTGAAAGCGATGTATTGAAAGAACGGAGATTGATCTGCCGTTGCGCCTTCGATCTGTTTAACCGCGTGGTCGGCGATGGCATCGGTAAGGTGAAAATCGGAGGTTTCTACATCTATCATCTGGTCTTGCAGCATAAGCGCTTTCGGGTACCAGTAAGAATCAGCGGCTTCCACCATGCCAAAGTATTTGTCGAACCCGCGTTGAGTGGGCAATGGATGCGCAGCATCGCCAGGGCGCCATCGGTCTCGCAGCCGACGGTCGTATCCGCCTCCGACGTGCCATTTCCCCGACATCAAGGTGGCATATCCTCCATCTTTCAGAACTTCCGCGATAGTAACGCATCGTTCGTTTAGATATCCCTGATAACTCGGATGCCCGAGGTCGCCATTCATCTGCCCTATTCCGGCTTGGTGCGGATTGAGACCAGTCAGCAATGCCGCGCGCGACGGGCAGCATCTAGCGCCGTTATACATCTGTGTGAAGCGGAGACCGTTGAAGCCAAGCGCATCGATGTTCGGAGTGTTGATCTCGCCGCCATAGCATCCAACATCCGAGAATCCGAGATCGTCGACCATGATGACGACGAAGTTGGGACGGTCCTCCGCTCTCTCTGCTGCCGGTTGGACAGTAGGATTCATATCGATAGTATTCCTGTATATTTTGAGTTCGGCGCGTTCTCATCAAACTATATCGCGATCGGCACTGAGCCGCTAGCTTTAGAGAGATAGAACGGAGCCGATGGCTAGAATAGGGTTATGGTTATGAAGTCGCACCCGGCCAGGCGTGCGGCTCTGGAATCAGGTTCAAGATTGGAGCATCGGTGAGATTGAAGATGCGTCCATGATCGCAACGCGACAAAGGATTGGCATCGGCCTCCCCTTCATTCGTTTGACGGGGCCGATTAAAGGCGTCAAGAGATGCCTATAGATAGACCGGTTGTGGAATGGGCTGTCCGCTATAGATCTTTTCCACACGAAGCTAGCATAGCGCGAGGACTCGGTGCGCTATGAAACTGTATCGCCGCGGCGATTCCGAATCGCTTGGATTGATGATAGGTCTCTCTGCCGGCCATGGCGTCAAGCACTTTGGGCAGGGCGCGTTGCTGGTGATGATGCCATTCATACGTTCCACGTTCGGCATGGGGGATGTGGCTTATGGAGCGATCTTCACGGTGAACTCCATAGCTTCCGGGATCGCGAATATTCCTGCGGGCATGCTTTCGGATATGTATCGGAAGCGCGTAGCCTGGCTGCTAGCTATAAGCATGACCATGGTAGGCGCCGGCTATCTGATGATCGGCGTCAGTCCCTGGCTGTGGATGATCGGTATCGCGGTTTCGATCATTGGCTTCGGCACTAGCCTATGGCATGCGCCGGCGTTCGGGACGCTTGCGGCACGCTATCCTTCGCGGCGCGGAGTAGCGATGGCAGCGCATTTGACGGGTGCTCAAATCGGTAACACCACCAGTCCGGTGATAGTCGGGTTTTTGCTGGGCGGCTCCATTGGCGCCTGGCACTTTGCCGGTTTCGAATGGCGTTATGTGGCGGCGGGACTGTGCGTGCCGATGGCGTTGACCGCGATATTAGTGCTGAATCGTTTCAAAACTGCCGGCGCCGAGGCTCAGCGCAACTTGTCTATATCCGAGTATCTAACCGCGGCGAAACGTCTTCTAACTAATTTACGCGTGCTCGGGATGGCTGTGCTAGGAGCTTTTCGCGGCGCCGTTCACACTTCATTCCAGGCCTTCGTGGTGGTTTACATGCGGGAAAGCTTAGAGATGTCGGCCTTCACTATAGGTTGGCACGTAGCGCTATTGACCTTGGCCGGAATCGGCTCAACGCCGGTGATGGGATGGGCATCGGATCGCATGGGACGGAAGCCGGTGATTTTCAGCGCTATGGGAATGATGGCAATCCTGATATTCAGTCTGCTGGCATTTATGGATGGATTGGCGTTCACGGTAATGTTGGGATTTTTGGGTCTTTTCTTCTTCTCGGTGATGCCAATCATTACCGCCGGCGCAATGGATCAAGTAGACAGTGGCACTGAGGGCTCGGCGACGGCATTGATGTTCACCGGCGGATCCGTGATCGGGGCTTTGTCTCCGCTACTCGCAGGCAAAATATTCGAGATCTCCGGTTTTGAAGGCGTGATCATATACTGCGGCCTGATCGCTACGGCGGGCGCGGCCCTGGCATTGGTACTGCCAATGCGAAGGCGTGATTCGATCAGCTTGCCTGTAAATCCTTAGGCTGAATCACTGCACGCAGATCGCATTTCCCCGCTTCTGGTATGCGTAGACCGCTGTCGATCAGAGCTACTCCGCCGGGCTTCAAGCTGGTATCGCCGATGTGTTTGGCGTTGGTTAATGCTGCTGGGGCTTGTGATATCACGGGATCATGCCCCACCAGCGCGTAGGTCTTGGATGCATCCAGACTTTGAACCAGTTCCAATAGATCTTCAAGATCACAGTGGCCGGCGAGTCTCCCATCGATGATCGGTTCTCTCGGATCTACGTGCGAGCACAGTATCTGCGCGGTCTTCAATGCCCGTGCATAAGGGCTGGTGAAGACTTGATCCAAGTGCGGCGCGAGGCGTTGGATGCCGGGCACCGAACGCGCGAATCTGCTTTTGCCCTTAACGGTCAGCGGTCTCAGGCTGTCGTCTTGCCACCTTGATGGATCGACATCTTCAGCTTTTGCGTGTCTTACAAATAGTAATTTCATGATGCTGAAAGTAGTGATTATCTAGTACTTGATTTTGTATCTTAACGCGATAGCGAC
The DNA here is from genome assembly GCA_963422715.1 of Dehalococcoidia bacterium. GTDB lineage: Bacteria > Chloroflexota > Dehalococcoidia > Lucifugimonadales > Lucifugimonadaceae > Bin127. The sequence goes on from OY730475.1 coordinate 573,924, forward strand.
GTCTGCGTACACATTTTTAGCGCCTAAATATACATCAGTTAGATTGAATCTGAAGTTCACAGAAAATATCAGTCGGTCATTGTCCGGGCAGAAGAGCGATTCTGCCGGACCGGAATCGCTTCGTAAAATCTTGTATATGCGCGGCTCGATGTTTCTAATGCTAGCCATAGCGTCCGTTTCGTTGGCGGTGCTAATTATAGCGTCGGCGGGATTACAGGTGTCGGGATCGTTACAGGCTCAGGGGTCTCCAACCGATTGCAACTTGCAGGATCCGCAAATTCCATCCGGTGTAACCTTGCTAGTGGGTAGCGAGCGGATGATGGTGTATTGGGACGAATGTCAGAACTATGACTACTATGTGAGATGGCGCAAGGCATCGGAGCCCGATCCTGGACTGGATGATTGGGCTAACGAAAGTCGCGCGAGCGATGGTTCGCCGTATGAGATTTCAGACCTAGACGGCGGAACTAGATATCTGGTTCAGGTGAGTGCCCGGCACCGACCCGGCAATAGGCTCTTCCGCAGCCCGTGGTCGGGCAATTACCGCGCTACTCCGAGCCGATGCGCGGATCTTCCAGATACGCCTAGCGGATTGGAACTTCAGCCGGGCGATGCATCTCTCGTCGCTTCGTGGCAGTCGTGCCACGATCAGGCAGTAGAGATCAGATGGATGGAGCGAGGCGACACGGTGTGGGGGTTGCCGGTTCGTTTGCAAAGGGCATCGCAGTATGTGATAACCGGATTAACGAACAATGTGCGCTACGAAGCGTCGGTGCGGGCGACAGTATCATCTCCGAACGGAGGACGACTGTACAGCGAATGGTCCGACTCGCAAACTGAGCGGCCATCATCTCCTTGTCCTCAAGGCAAGGCTACAGTTCCGAAAGAGTTCGCCGTGGCGCCGGGTGATGAAAAGTTGTTCGTATCTTGGAGACCTTGCCCAGATCATGACTACAGGGTTCGTTGGCGACGGTATGATTCAGCATCTAGCTGGACTATGGAGGATGTTGTCGACAGCAGCGGGATGCGAGTTGCTTACCTTTATGAGATAACGGGGATCGAAAACGGGGTCCGGTACGATGTGCAATTAATGTCGCAGTCGCGAGGCCGAAGCAGCGATTGGACCGGGCGCTTAACTGAGGATCCAGCAGCTCCATCGTCTGGAAGCAACAATAATCCGCGCTGGAGAGATCAAGATACGACATTGAGGCTAGCGGAGAATCTTGTCTTTGAGAATGAGGTTTGGGAGGCCGACGCCTTTGATGTAGACAGTCGCGACGATGTGAGATATGCGATTTTCGATTCCGATCCCAAGTCAGGACCGTTCGCGATCAATGTTCAAGACGGTGAACTGTATATATATGATCCGCTTGATTTTGAAGATGTGGAAGAGTACACGATAACGATTCGGGCAATCGATCTGAGCGGCGGATACGCTGAGCGCGAGGTGAGGATCATCGTGGAAGATGTGCCAGGACCGAACGTGCCGGAGATAAACAAGATGTGTCCGGGCGCGAACAAGGTCACGGTCTCTTGGAACCGGAACCGCGACTACAAATACCATCTTAGATGGCGGAAGATCGATGATGAGTACACCGCGTCGTCAGCACGCAACGAGTATGACATCAATGCCGCTCAGCGCGTTATCAGCGGGCTTGTGAATGATCAAGGATACGTGTTTCAGGTGCGGGCCATCGACGCGACTGGCGAGCAGAGCAAATGGTCTTCAGAGTACGGTGGCATCCCGGCGGCCAATGCCGGCACACACGCACCGGAGTTTCGCCGCGATGAGTGGGGTTTCAGCGTGCGCGAAGAACTGGACTCAGATGTATTCGTGGGAAGCGTCTCGGCTACTGACGAAGACCTCCATTCAACACTTAGCTACGAGATTTATGAGACTAGCCCGGCAAACGCCGCGTTCAAGATCAACTCGGTATCCGGCCATATATCCACTACCGACACGCTTGATTTCGAGACCGTATCGCTTTATCGACTGACTCTTGTGGTATCGGATTCGTGCGGGTTGTCGGACGTGTCTTATGCGAATGTGGATGTGGTAAATATCGCAGAGAGTGATCTTGCCGCGCCTGATATAGATGCGCCCAGCGTAATTGTGGGGCATAAACAAGTGGAAGTATTCTGGGACAATGTCGGCGATCTGCTTTATGATCTGGACTGGCGTTCAATAGATCTCGCCTATCCGCGCATTCCGCGCGATACGGATGCTGTTTCGCCGCGAGTCGTCAAGCTACCAAGAGTCTCCACTACTGACAAGTATGCCTTCCGCGTGCGTGCCGTGAGCAAGCGGGGAGATGCCGGGGCTTGGTCTAAGGAGACGGTAATAACGGATGATCAGCCATCGCCAAACATCACACCAGAATTGAACCCCGATTCGGGACAGGTTCTAGGCGGCATGCGTTCCTATCCTAGATACCTAGTGCTGAAGAAGGGACAAAGCGCAACTGTGGGCGTCAACCTCTTCGATGTCAATGGGCAGCTAGACAACGGTCTGTTGAGCCGTGAAGACATCTCCATTCAATGGTCTGCTTTGATCGGCAAGCTTTCGATAGAAGATGATCTAACCACTGCCTATACCGCGCCGCACCAGGCCGGCAATTTCGCTTTGCGCGCCCATGTTCAACAGCGACTAGACGGAATTGGCGTCAGGGCCTATGACATTCGGATTCCGGTGCGCGTGCTCGGAGCTATTGAAACCCTGTCACCCTTCAACCCTGAAGGCACCATCCCAAAGGGAGTGTTCGCAGGCGGAAAACATTACGGCATAATAACCCCGAAAGAAGGCATCGAATATCTCGATGCCGATGCTCCGGACTTGAAGCTCAAACTTCGATCCGGCGCCGTGCCGAATGGCTACTGGGTTGGAATCCGCGCCGAAGAGCACGGCTACGCTTCAACTCTTACGAACATCTCAACGGAACGTCGCCCTATCGGACGATGGTATACCTTGCATGCGATTTCACCCGATCTCTTACCGATTGCAAATATGAGGTTCTTTGTTCATCTGGAGATCTGTCTTCCAGTCCCTAAAGTAGAGGCACATCTGCTGAAGTCACTGCAAATGATTCGTCAGCTGCCAGATGGATCAACGGAAACTCTAACGTTCCCAGTGCGTTTAAGAGCCGATGAAACGACCGCCACACCAGCAAAGGTATGCGCTTTCTCTAAGCACATTGATGGACAACTGTTTCTGGCCGCTCCTCGCGACGCGACACTTGCCGAACCGACTGAAGCGCCTGTAGCACCGAGTCCGGAGCCAGATCCCGAAGCATCGCCGTCCCCGATTGCGACGCCGGTTCCGACTCAAATCCCGATCTCTGTCGACACCCCGGAACCGCCGCCAACGCCAACGCCAGTTTCTCTACCTGCGGCAGCTACGCCAACGCCGATGTCAACCGCTACTCCAACGCAGACTGCGACCCATACCCCTACACCTACCAATACTGCCACGCCTACGGCAACATCCACTAATACTCCTGCTCCAACTCATACTCCAACGCAGACTGCCACCTCTACACCAATACCGACGCGCACCCCTACTGCCACTCCCACGCGCACTCCTACCGTCACACCGTCTCCGACATTAACGCCATCGCCATCTCCTACTGCGACTCCTACTCCCACTGTGCAGATACTGACGATTTTGCCCACGTCTACTCCGATTTCCGCGCCACCGACTCAAGATGAATCTAGCGATGTGCCGGGCTTGCTCATCGTTGTGCTGGGCCTAATCATTGCTGGTTCCGGCGCCGGAATCGTATATCTCTCTTGGCGCATCATTCGGCAAAGTGGCGAGAGACGAGTGCCCGGAGATGACATCATGAGCACAGATGAGTCTGAGACTGAAGCGCCTAATGATGACGATGCGGATAACGATGAGTTGGAAGAGGATGATGAAAACGGCGCTGAATACGATGAAGATGTTGTTGATGATGATCGGCCGGACTACGATGTGCTTAGATACGGATGATTCGCTGGCTCCATATTGATGTGTCACGTTTATCGGCTCAAGTGGCGCTACCAGCAACGTTAATGCGGAACGCGTCAAGCTATGACGGCCGAGCAGATCATAATCGGCATCGTCCGTATCGGCGGAGCCTTGCCGGTATTGAGATGGGCGTTTGCAGGCTCTCTAATAGCAATCGTCGTCGATTTTTCAGATCTGTTTCTGATGGGATGGATCCGCCTCGGCGGCATCGGCGACTATCAGGCATTCGACAAGTGGCTCGATCTAACGTACCTTGTAGCCTTCTTATGGGTGGTATGGAAACACTGGGATCGATCCGTCAAGCTAGTGGCAGTGGGACTGCTCGCCTTCCGGATGCTGGGCTTCGTAGCCTTCGAGCTGAGCGGCGCGCGGTGGATACTGCTGGCGTTTCCCAACGTGTTCGAGTTCTGGTTCGTAGGCATCTCGGCGCAGCGTCATTGGTGGAGCGATTACGATTTCACCACGACTAGGATAACCCTGTGGCTGACAATCTGCACCGTGCTGAAGATGGCGCAGGAATGGGTGTTGCATGGTGGACGGTATTTGGATCGCTACCGCGCCGTGGATTTAGCTGCAGATTGGTGGAATGCCATACTGTCGGTCATTTAGACTTCATCTTGTAGTAATCATCGCCAATCAGGCTACAGGTTTGAACTTTCAGCAGCAATGTCTAATCGTTCGCTCATTCTGACCATAGATCAGGGCACAACCTCGAGCCGTTCAATAGTGTTCGATGGATCGGCGCGTCCTTTGGGCAAAGCTCAAGTGGAGCTGAACCAGATATTCCCGCGTCCCGGCTGGATAGAGCGTGATCCGCTGGAGATCTCAGATGCTGCTATCAGTACCGCCCGCGCAGCTCTGGAATCGGCTGGCGCACAGGCTGAAGACGTTTCTGCGATCGGGATTGCCAACGAGCGCGAGACGACGGTGATTTGGGAACGCGCAAGCGGTCTGCCGCTGGCAAATGCGATTTCATGGCAGGACCGTAGAACGGCCGATATGTGCCAGGCGCTGATCGCCAGCGGTGAAGCTGAAGAGATCTGGGCGCGCACTGGCTTAGTCGTCGATCCATATTTTTCCGCATCCAAGATGCATTGGCTTATGGATAACCTGTCCATTCCAGAGCTTCGGCAGCGCGCCGAAAAAGGCGAAGTGCGATTCGGCACCATAGACAGCTGGCTGATTGATCGCTTGACGCGCGGAACTGGCAATCGACATTTCAACGATGCCGCCCACCTGACAGATGTAACTAATGCATCTCGCACCATGCTTTTCAACATTCATGAGTTTGACTGGGATCCACAGCTTTTGGATATATTCGGTATTCCGAGCGCTGCACTGCCGCATGTGCAGCCTTCTGCATCTTTGTTCGCAACTACGCACGCATCGGTCTTTGGACGTGAGATACCCATAGCCGGTGCAGCAGGCGATCAGCATGCCGCACTGTATGGACAGGCCTGTTTCGCCCGCGGAGATATCAAGTGCACGTATGGTACTGGCGCATTCATACTGGCAAACGCGGGACAAGATTCTCATCGCCTCTTCGGCAGCCATGCATCAGCTGCGAGTGGAACCTCGGCTGATGGACAGGAAGCGTCCGGTTTGCTGTTCACTCCGGCGTGGCAGATAGGCGGTTCCAGAGCCTACGCTCTTGAGGGCTCTATATTCACCACCGGCGCCGCTGTGCAGTGGCTGAGAGACGGATTAGGAATTATATCGGATGCTGCCGAAACATCGGATATGGCGGTGCTGGCAGGAGATAATGAAGGCGTGTATTTGGTGCCGGCGTTTGCTGGGCTAGGCGCGCCGCATTGGGATCCTAATGCACGCGCTTCTATAACCGGCATGAGCCAGGTTACGGATCGGAATCATGTTGTGAGAGCGGCGCTTGAGTCCACAGCTTATCAGGTGAGAGACGTGATCCAGTTGATGGATCGCAACCTGCATATGCCGGCTCCCCGCAAGCGTAAAGATCGTGCGATCAAGGCCGATGGCGGACAGACGCGGAATCGTTTTCTGATGCAGTTCCAGTCAGATCTATTGAATCTTCCGATAGAAGTGGCAGCGATTGACGAAACCACTGCCTTAGGAGCAGCATTTATGGCGGGAAGGACGGTGGGGACATGGAGCACGGAGCGCGAGCTTTCGGAGCTCTGGCGTTTCTCGGATTGCTACGAGCCTAGCATGACGGCCAGCGAGCGGGGGCGTCTGATATCGGGATGGCTGGAGGCGGTGCGTCGCACTAAGAGCGATTTTGGATTTTAGGTGGTTCCGGTGAGTTTTGGGATTTACACTGATAACTAAGGCGCGGTAGCGCGCAACGCGGATTGTGTGTCGATTATGTTGCACCGTATCGCATTTAGGGGCTGTAGCTCAGTTGGGAGAGCGCTTCAATGGCATTGAAGAGGTCGGGGGTTCGAATCCCCCCAGCTCCACCAGAATCGAATATTCTATTGGTCCGCCTTAGTCTCTTTAGGATCTATGCGTCTTGGAAATAGTTCATTGCGACTCTGATAGTCGGAGATGTGAGAATGTCTTTCTGCAGTGAGATGGAGAGCGAGGCATCGTCTCAGCGCGAGGCGATGATGGAACATTCCTTCGTGAAGGGAATCGGTGATGGCACTCTAGATATTGAACGGTTCAAGCGCTTCATCACTCAGGATTATCTGTATCTGATCGATTATGCGCGTTGCTTGGCGCTGGGGGTTGCCAAGGCGCCTGATGAGGATACAATGGGCTGGTTCGCCAAGACAGTGGACTATATCCTGAATGTCGAGATGGATCTGCATCGTTCCTACTGCGCCGAGTTCGGCATCGGCATTGAAGAATTGAATGCCACCGTGCCAGCGCCGACGACTCTGTCGTATACCAGTTATCTGCTTCGGGTGGCGCATAACGGTAGTTTCGGCGAGTTGATGGCTTCTTTAATTCCTTGTGTGTGGGGATATTGGCAGGTGGGAGAGCGTCTTTTGGAACGCGGCCTGCCCCAGAATGAGCCGCGTTACGCGGAGTGGATCCGGATGTATTCTGGAGCGGAGAATCGAGACGTGGCAGAGGATGCGGTCAATATCTGCGACCGCGTGGCAGCGAGGGCCGGCGCGGATGAACTTGTTTCAATGGCAGATGCTTATCGGACTTCCTTTAGGTATGAATATCTTTTCTGGCAGATGGCTTGGGATTTGGAGGATTGGCATGTGTAGAGCGATACGAATGACATCTAATTTTTCGGTGTCTCTAGATTTGCCTTAAACTGATTCTTCAGTTTGTCATATAGTTCTGCCTTATGCCCCATTTTCATCTTTATCGTGGCGATGCCCTCGAAGAGCTGAAAAAGATCGACGACTCGTCGATTGATCTGATTTTCACATCTCCGCCTTACGCTGATCGTCGTCGCAATTCGTACGGCGGCATTCATGCCGATAAATATGTTGAATGGTTCATACCCATAGCCCACGAGATGTATCGCATCTTGAAACCATCGGGCAGTTTTGTTCTGAACATCAAAGAGCATGCCAACAAAGGTGAGCGTCACACCTATGTCATAGAGCTGATACTCGCCATGCGTCGTCAAGGATGGCTATGGACCGAAGAGTATATATGGCACAAGAAGAACAGTTATCCGGGCAAATGGCCGAACCGCTTTCGAGATTCTTGGGAGCGGCTGATCCAATTCAACAAACAACGTGGCTTCAAAATGAATCAAGAGGCGGTGATGGTGCCTACCGGCGACTGGGCAAAAGGCCGATTGAACAGCCTGAGCGAGACGGATCGGATCCGGGACGAATCTAAGGTAGGAAGCGGCTTCGGGAAGAAAATAGATAATTGGGTAGGGCGTGAAATGGCGTATCCCACCAATGTATTGCACTTGGCTACCGAATGCAGCAACCGTGGGCACAGCGCAGCTTTCCCTAAGAGCCTGCCTACATGGTTCATAAAGCTATTCACTGATGAAGGCGACACTGTATTGGACCCATTCATTGGATCCGGCACTACCGGATTCGTTGCCATGGAGCTACAAAGAAGTGCCATCGGCATTGAAATCAATGCCGATTATTGCGATTCGATAGAATCAACCTTAGTAAATTCTCTGCAAGCGGCCTTGATAGACCGCTCAGCAGAACCTTGAAATGCGTTATCCACGCACCGTCAGCGATGAAGACGTGCAAGCGTACGTCGAGGCCAATATTGGAGAGTTCCACGCTAAACGCGTTGGTCGGCTTCAAACTCTTGCCCTGAACAGCTTGCTGAGACGCAAGAATCCCTATCTTTTCCGCACCAAGCATATTCAGACAGCACATGACCTGGTAAAGCCGATGCTGGACGCGCATATAGTTTCTCAGGAAGAGACGATGTTCGGAGGCTTTCTAGAGGGATTGGCGGTGCGAGTAGCAGAAATCGCGTTTGAAGGCCGAACATCGGGCATCGAAGGCATAGACCTGGAGTTAGACAAGGGAAATACTCGTTACATAGTCTCCATCAAATCAGGCCGAACTGGGGAAACTCATCTCAAGTGCGGCGTATGCGCGATGATTTTAAGCGCGCGACACGCATCATGCGGCAGCTCGACGCGGCCCTTGACGTGTGAGCTGTAAACGGGTGTTGCTACGGACGCGCTGGGCGTGATCCAGATAAAGGCGATTATGTGAAACTAGCGGGACAGAGTTTCTGGCACTTCATTTCAGATGATCCTGATTTCTACATGCGTATCATCGAGCCAATGGGACACAATGCACGCGCACAAAACGAAACGTTTCTGCTGGAATATTCGTCCGTGCTAAATATTCTCACCGCGAGGTTCTTAGAAGGGTTCTCTCGCCCCGACGGCAAAATAGATTGGCCGAAGCTAGTGGAGTTCAACTCGAAGTCAAACGCAAAGGCATTGTGAACCGCGGTTGACGCGCGTACGGAATGGGATTATATTGGCATCAACCGCATGTTAGACGCGGGAGTAACTCAGTGGTAGAGTATCTGCTTCCCAAGCAGAAGGTCGCGGGTTCGAATCCCGTCTCCCGCTCCATTCCCATCTCAAGCCATCCTATATTTTCGAACCGCTAGCGATCTTGCACTGATCCATCGAATCCGATGGGAGTATCCAGCACCTTCGGCTCTTCCTGGTAGCGTGTCAACGCTTCATCATCTAGCTCGATGCCTAGCCCAGGCGCTTCCGGCACAATTAGATATCCATCTTTTAGCTCAAGCGGCTGTTTCAGCAGGTCAGACTTTGGCGGTTCTGATTCGCCAGTGTATTCTTGTAGCGCGAAGTTGGGTATGCAAGCGTCTAGTTGCACACAAGCCGCGGTCGATACTGGAGATAGAGGATTGTGCGGAATGACTTTGACGTGCTGAGCTTCGGCCATGGCCGCCACTTTTTTGCATCCGCTCAGCCCGCCGCATAGGCAGAGATCTGGCCTGACGTAGGCGCAGGCGCTGTTTTCAAGCAGTTGCTGATATTCGAAAATAGTAGTGAATCGTTCGCCGGTCGCGATGGGAATATGCACTGCGCCTGAACCTCTCCCATCTTAGCCGGACTGTCGGGCAACATCGGGTCTTCATAGAAGAAAGGGTTGAACTGTTCTAGTCTTCTGCCCAGCCATACCGATTCGGCGGGGTTCATCTGTCGATGTATCTCAACGCATATATCAACATCTGATCCAACGGCATCCTTAACCATTCCAACTCTTCTCACGGCTTCGTCAGCCCACTCCGTGTACGACTTGTGCAAATAGTAGTCGTTCGGGAAGGGAGAGAATCGCACCGCAGTGAATCCTTGCTGTTTGGCACGCAACGCGTCTTCGGCAAGCGCTTCGGCAGTATCGCCTCCCACATGAATGTAGCAGCGAACCTTGTCGCGTGTCTTGCCACCCAGCAGGTTGTATATCGGAGTCTCGAATCGTCTGCCCTTCATGTCCCACAAAGCGATATCTATAGCGCTGAGCGCGCCCTGAACTACGGAGCCCATAAAGTGAGACGAGCGATATAAGTACTGGTAATGATGCTCAATGAGATCGGGGTTTTTGCCGATGAGATATTCAGACATGACCTGAAGCATAGTGTCAGTCGGCCGTTGCCATCCGTGAACTCCGCCTTCGCCGATTCCTACGGAGCCGTCTTCAGCGTGGATTTTGATGAGCAGCCAACGACTCCAGAGAAAGGTCTCAACGTTTGCGATCTTGGTCTTCTTCATGTTCTCTCAGGCTTTATTTGAGCCGCTCGGATCATACGAGCATGGCATTGAAGTTTACACGGCCATAGATAGATTCTTATCGCGCCCCTTTACGTGGCTACCTATGAAGTCGACGCCGATCTATTGGGGCTCTGAATTGGGATCGCACCGTAAGATGATGAAAAACAAATGCGTCGCGAACATAAACTATCGTGACGCATTTGTAATCGGAGATCTAGGCTATCAACTGCCGTTTTTCGTTGCGATCGCCTCTAGGATGCGACCCGCTTTCATGGGCTGCTCGTTTAGACGAACCCCCACCGCATCGTGTATGGCGTTAGGGATGGCTCCCAACGGCGGTGCGATCGGCACTTCGCCCACGCCTCTAACACCGAACGGATGCATGGGATTCGGCACTTCGATGATTTTGGTATCGATCATCGGCAGATCTAAAGATATCGGCATTCGGTAGTCTAGGAAGCTGAAGTTTGCCATGGAGCCGTCTTCGTTCATGAAGTACTCTTCGTTCAGCGCCCAGCCGATGCCCTGAGCCGCGCCGCCTTGGATCTGATTCTCCACGTAAGAGGGATGTATCGCGGTGCCCGCGTCCTGCAAGGCTGTGTATCGCACAACATCTGTCTTGCCGGTATCGGGATCAATCTCTAGGTCGCAGATGTGCACGGCGAAAGCATTTCCGGCAGCGGCAAGGTTCACTGATGCCGAAGTGGAGATAGGTCCGCCCGTTTCACCGAGGTTAGAAGCGAGCTGCTTGAAATCCTGGCTGAGCTCAGGATCGGATTTGCTGCTGAAGACGCCGTTTTCAAACTGCACATCGTCGGCATCGATGCCCCAAAGAATCGCGGCACGCTCACGCATTGCTTCAACCATTGCGTTTGCAGCTTCCCAGGCCGCGAATCCGGTGGCATACGTCACTCGGCTACCGCCAGTGGTGCCGGTGTATCCGATCTCGTCAGTGCCGGGCACTCGGGGATTCACATCTTCAGCCGCAATGCCGAAAACCTCAGCCGCCTGCATGGCGATAGACGCTCTTGAGCCGCCGATGTCCTGCGAACCTTCGTTCATCGCTACCGTGCCATCGTCCTGAAGCATCAAGTCGACGGTCGACTTACCGCCGCCGTTCATCCAGAATCCAGTCGCGATGCCACGGCCTCTAACTTTGCCCGGCGCAGGTTCGCCGAGGGACGAGTTCCAGTGGTCTGATGCACGCGTCGCTTCAAGCGTCTCGACAAGTCCGATTCGATTGAACATGACGCCGTTGCCGTTTCGAGAGCCTTCTGTGGAGGCATTATCCAGTCGGAACTGTATCTTGTCCCATCCCTTTTTATCGCAGATCTCGTCAACTACCGTCTCAATGGCAAAGCACACTTGCGGAGAACCTGGCGCGCGGTAAGCGGCTGATTTGGGCTTGTTGACTACGATGTCGTAAGCGTCGATGCGCGAGTCGGCCACATCGTAGGCAGCTCGTATGCAGTTGACTCCAGCGCCGACTGCAGAACCGGGATACGCGCCAGCCTCGTATCTGATTTCAGAATCAAAAGCGCGTATCTTGCCGTCATCGGTCACGCCCATCTTGACGCGCACCTTTCCGCCGGGGGCGGGACCGCTAGCTTGGAATATCGACGGTCGGTCCATCACCATCTTTACGGGGCGTCCGTCGGATTTTTTAGATAAGATAGCGGCGACTGGCGCCAGGTAGGTCTTTGTCTTGCCGCCGAAGCCGCCGCCAATCTCGACTGACTTCGCGGTAACGCTAGATTCCGGCACTCCGAGCATCCCTGCAGTTTGATCGCGCACTGCGAACATTCCCTGCGTGCTTTCCCATACTGTTATCTTGCCCGATTCATCCCATATCGCAGTGGCGTTGTGCGGCTCGATATAGCCTTGATGAACCATTTCCAGCGAAACCTCACGCTCCACAATCAGGTCGCATTCAGCGAAAGCAGCGTCGGGGGATCCGAACTCATGCCGCACTGCAGACGCTACGTTAGTGTTAGCGACAGGTTCGCCAAAGTGGCTGCCGACTAGATCTTCGTGAAGAATCGGCGCGTCAGATGCTACGGCTTCGTCGACGTCGCGCACCGGTGGCAAAGGTTCGTATTCAACTGTGATTCGGCGCACCGCTTCACTGGCAGTATTACGGTCTACCGCGGCGACCGCTGCCACTACGTGGCCTTTGTACAGCACTTTGTCGGACGCCATCACGTTGGACTGATCGCGTTTGAGGTTCACAATGTCTTCGCCAGTATCGATTTCGCGATCTTCAGCAATTGGGAAATCGTCATGAGTAGCGACCGCGAAAACACCGGGCATAGCTTCCGCTTCGGATGTGTCGATGCTCTTGATGCGCGCATGAACTTGTTCCGAGCGCAACACATCGCCCCATATCAATCGTGGAAGTTTCACATCAGCGCCGTATACCGCTCGACCAGTAACCTTCTCAAGTCCATCGTGGCGTATCGGCCGGGTGCCGACCACTTGATAGTCGGTCTTAGGTTCAAAAGTGGCAACCATATGGTTGGTCCTCCGATTTCTGAATGTGTGTCGGACGGCGCAGATGCTTCATCATCGGCGTCTATGACATGTTCTAGGAAGATTATGCATTCGGATCATAAACCGCTGTTAAGCACTATAAACGTCTGCCATTACAAGAATGTTAATGCACACTAGTGTCAAAACGGATACGCAACAATAATTCTTGCGCGCGGAGTCCGATTGTAAAGCAAATCTGCAATCGATTCAGCAACGCGTAGTGCGACCATCATATCAGCGCGTAACTAGGGACCGAACTTCGTGCTGCAGAGTCGCCTATCTGAACTGAATCCATACAGCAATTTCCAAGAGCATCGGATTGATATGATGCAGATGCCAGAAATCACGCCGTAACGGTTCGCGGCTTCCAAGTGCCTGCAATCAATTCGTGCGTCTCATCGCCGCGAGACGCATCCAGCAACTGATCGGCCAGCCTCAAACCTGAACGCTTGTCAATCTCTTCAGTCCGCCGCGGCGGCACTATACAGTAAGGGCACCCCGATACGCATCTACAACTCTTTGCCACCTGCATTCCCTCCCGCAAAACATCCTGCCACTTCTCGTAGGCCTTCTTCACGATCCCGATACCGCCAGGATACGATTCCACGATATAGATCTCGCACTCTTTAGTGTCGCAGAAAGTATAGGTATCGTGTTCGTCGGCAGGGATGTTGAAGCGTACTCCCACTCTGAGAATCTGCTCTAGCGCCGCCATTGCTGCAACCTCTGGGTCAAAGCCCATAAATTTCAATCGGAACGAATGTCCATGCGATCGAAAGGCAGAATCCTTTGGATTCCACCGATCGATGGTTTCATCAGATCCTTCTACTCTTTCCGTAACTTGCGCGATATATTCGTAAACCGCGATATGGCACAGCATCGCTTCCAAATCGTCTCCCCACTTGGCACCGGCGAAAAAATCATTAATGTTGATGTTCTTGAGTGGATAGGCATCAGTTCGATGGTTCGTCTCTTCTCTCGCCAGCTCGACTATGCTCTTGCTACTGTCGGATCTGAAGCCAGAAACACGATACTTCACACCTCCCTGCAGCAAGATGGCTCTGTCGTACGCCTCCTTGAATTTCTGATATGACGAGATATTGCCTAACGGCTTGGAATCAACTTCAAGTTCCCAGACGGGATCCCTAGTGGCGCCTCTGATGGCTACGTTTCGGTGCGGTCGATACTTGCCTGATCGGACCGGGGTTTGTCCTTCGGATATCATTTTCTTAACTATCTTGGATACGCCTTCTCCCAGGATGCCTTCATTGCCATTGAAAGCATCAACATCTGATTCATACAGCACACAGGTAGCATGCGCATCCGCTATCTCCTCATTAGCCGTGTCGACCACCACCTCATCCAAGGGCTTGTTTAGAAATGTCTGCAGATTGCGCGCATAGAAACTGTCCAGTGGATTGTTGCGCGCGTAGTAAATCACCAGGCCGTCGCTCCGATAGCTACGCCCAGCGCGTCCCAACTGTTGACGCGCCGACATCACATTGTCTGGGAATCCAACCATCACCACCGCATCTAACCCCGGGACGTCTATCCCTAGTTCCAAGGCGTTAGTGGAGAACACAATCTTCACTTCGCCGCCCTTCAGTCCGTCCAGAATCTCATGTCGATCCTCTGCATTCATACCGCCTTTGTAGATCTGAATCGAATCACTGGCTACAGTATCGTGGTGCAGTTTATTCCACTCTGAGACGGCCAAGCGATATGATTGCTCTGCAAATTGCCTAGTGGGACAGAAAATGATGGCCGATTTCCCCAGTTGGCATAGCGCGAGAGCCGCTTTTGCGGCTCTCAACTGCAAGATGGGCCAATACTGATGATGAGGAATATCGGGGTCTACAAACAAATATTCACTTCTAGGCTGCAAACTTTCGCGAGCAGAAACCAGCTCAAAGTCTATCCCAGTCAGATTCTGAGCGTGCTCCAGCGGGTTGGCGCACGTCGCAGTTGCCATGAAAAAATTCGGAGTACGCCCTTTAGATGACAGATGGTGCACCAGGCGGCGCAGAACCATCGCCGCATTAGTTCCGAAATAGCCCCGATATTCATGTATCTCGTCAATTACCACCCATTTCAGATTCTCTAGAAACTGTTCCCATACATCGCTAAAGGCCAAGAAAGAGTAATTGATGAATTCAATGTTCGTCATCAGCATGCTAGGCGGTGATTCACGTAGCCATTTCCGTTGCTCTGGAGTTACATCGCCATCATAAGTCCAAGATTCGATAGGAATATGGCCGGAATCACTCAAGCCTTTGTGTAGCGAAAGCAGCTGAGTGCGCTGATCCATCGCAACGGCCTTCATCGGATAGATGAAAAGCGCATGAGCATCCCGCCCTTGCATCAGGCTCTGCAATACCGGAATCGCGAATGCCAGCGTCTTGCCGGATGCAGTAGGCGCCTCCAAAACGACGTTTTGCCCTTTCAGCGCCGCGCTTATCGCTTGCCCCTGATGGTCATATAGCCGCTTGATGCCTAAACCGTCTAGCCGGTCTCGCAGTTGAGGATCGAGATGATCAAATACCGAAGAAGGCGCGTATTCGGGCTTGATGCGGTCTGTAATCTCTGTCTGAAAATTATCTTCGTCGCGGAGCGCATCGAATTGTCTCAGCGTATCGAGAATGGCGTCCATCTTCTAAACCCCTGCTAATGGATGATGAGTATTGGCATTGTACTGCCGCAACTGATTTGCGGCGCAGACTTTAGTTGTTGAATCATATGCCTCATGGCGTGTGTATATAACTGGTTGAAAAGCATGTGCAACTGCCATCTCTAATACGATTGGATTGATATGACGATGCAGATGCCGGAAATCACACCCGCGCGATTCGCCGACACGTGGCTGGAGTTCAGCGGTACGGAGCCGCAGGGCTATCGGGAACACTTCAACCAGCTATGCCGATTGGTGGGCCATGATACCCCCATCGAGCATGGAGATTTCTCTACGTTCGCGTTCGAGAAATCGGCGCCGACTCTAGGAGACCGATACGGTTTCGCAGATGTTTGGCTGTCGGACCGTTTCGTGATGGAATATAAGGGCAAAGGCGAGAATCTGGATGATGCTTACATGCAGGTTTTGCGCTACCGAGACGGTCTGGGGAATCCGCCGCTGTTAATCACTTGCGACTTCAATCGGATACGCATCCATACCAACTTCACCGGCACAGTGTCAGAAACCTATACGATCACGATCAGCGATCTACGCTCTCCCACTGACTGGGCACGACGCAAGGATGCAACTGGCAAAGAGGGAGCCGGCAGCCTCTCAGTGATGGAAACGCTGAGCGCATGTTTCCACGATCCGAGCCGATTGAAGCCGACACTTTCGCCGGAAGACTTAACGACTCGGGCGGCGGACGAATTCAAGGTAGTTGCTGACCGGCTTCAGGAGTGGAATCCAAACCAACACGTTGAGATCGCACGATTTCTATCGCGTCTGCTGTTCTGCATGTTCGCTTGCGATACCGGGCTGCTGGATAAAGATATCGTCAATCGGATCACTCAGGATCTTGGCAATGCTCCGAGCAAGGAGTTCACGCGGCGGCTCAACGAGCTGTTTGTGACCATGAGCGCAGGCGGACAGACAGGATGGTTTCAGGTGAAGCGCTTTAACGGCGGATTGTTCAACGGCGAGAGGGACGAACTGGATGTCGGCTCTATTGTGAATGACGTGAGAAGGGCGGATCGCTTAGATTGGTCGCAGGTGGAGCCATCGGTGTTCGGGACGCTTTTCGAGCGCGTGTTCAACCCCAGTAAACGCGCCCAGCTGGGAAAGCATTACACTTCGCGCGAAGATATATTGACGCTCATCGAGCCGGTGATAATGACTCCCGTTCACCGAAAATGGAAGCGAGTCAAGGCTAAGATTGGGAATGATAAGCGCGAAAAAGCCCGGCACAGTTACAGCGATTCTTGAATTGGCTAGGCAAGCTGCGGATTCTTGATCCGGCTTGCGGCTCCGGAAATTTTCTCTATGTGTCGTTGAACGAACTGCATCGGTTGGAGCGTGAAGTGATCCGCTGGGGATTCGAACACGGGGTTAAAACGTTGGAACCCAAAGTGCATCCGCGCCAGCTACTAGGGATAGAGCTAGACGAATACGCGCATCAACTCGCAAGCGTAGTAGTGTGGATCGGTCATATTCAGAATCAGATTCGAGTGGGCGTTAACATTGGTGCTCACGAACCGATATTGGAACCGTTGGACACTATTGAGTGCCGAGACGCCATAGTTGATGCGACTAACGACACGCCACAAACCGCCGAGTGGCCAGAAACGGACTTTATAGTCGGCAATCCCCCTTTCTTGGGCAATAAATATATGCGCTTGCGCCTTGGAAACGATGCTGTGGATCGCATCTATCGCGCTTGGGACGGGCGAGTTCCAAATGGCGCCGATATCTGCGCCTACTGGTTCGAGAAGGCACGCGAGCAGATCGCGGACGGCCGAACGAAACGGGCTGGACTATTGGCCACGCAAAGCATTCGCGGCGGCCGATCGCGCATCGTATTGCAACGGATCCGCGAATCGGGAGGCATACTTTTCGCGGTTTCCGATCGCAACTGGTCGCTGGACGGATCGACAGTGCATATCTCGATGGTGGGATTCGACGACGGCGCGGAGGCCGAACTCATCCGCGATGGCGAGCAGGTGGATGTTATCTACGCCGATCTTACGTCTAACAATGGCGACGTGACTTTCGCGCGCAAACTGCCGGAGCGCAAGGGGCAGTCTTTTCAGGGTGTGAATAGAGTGGGTCCTTTTGATATTCCTCATACCATTGCTTATCAAATGCTTAAGTTAGCGAATCCTCATGCAAAACCGAACAGCGATGTCGTCAAGCCTTTCTTGAACGGACGAGATGTCGCAGACGTGTCCAGGCAAAGATGGATCATTGATTTCGGAGTTGATACGCCTGAAGCTGAAGCTGCTTTGTATGACGCTCCATTCCATTATCTTGAGAAGTATGTGAAACCTGCGCGCATCGCTCAGAAGCATCCGACTAATCGTCCTTGGTGGCTGCACCAGGGGCTTGCGATAAGGATGCGACAAGCGATAGCTGGTCTAGAAAGATTTATAGTGACCCCCAGAGTAGGGAAATTTAGAGTGTTCCAGTGGGTTAAACAACCCACGGTACCCGATGGAGCACTGGTAGTTTTCGCGCGCGATGACGACTATTTCTTCGGCGTGCTGCACTCTCGGGCGCATCGCGTTTGGGCATTGTCGACTGGAACTCAGCTCCGAGAGCGTGAGAGCGGTTTTCGGTACACTCCCACCACCTGTTTCGAGACTTTTCCGTTCCCGCGCCCCACGGATGAGCAGCGTCAATCCATCGCCGACGCCGCGAAGACCCTGGTGAAGCATCGCGACAACTGGCTCAATCCATCAGGCACACTGATGGAAGAATCGAGAGATGCGCGTACGCTGACGAATCTATATAACACCTATCCCAGATGGCTGGCGAACGACCATGCTCGCTTAGATGCGGCGGTGAACCATGCTTATGGCTGGACCGAAGCGCCGGACAACCTTGAAGACAACGAGATTTGCGAACGACTCTTGCAGCTGAATCTAGTGTCTCAGCCGTCTTGAATGACGATCCCATCAGATCCGCTATCGCTTTGCCGAATGCATGAAACATCAGAACTCCGCATCAATGTCGACTAGTTCCAAGGAGCTGCATCTCACAATCTACTCATGTCATACAGCATCGGCGATCGAACCATATCCGTCGCTCCGCTAAAGATTCAAGCCGCAGCGGTTTCTTGCAACTTCTTATCTCTATTCAGGAATGAATCTATCTGCGCGCCAGTAGTTATACCTTCTGGAAGATTCAAGGTCGTTCCGCAGTTCATGCAACGGAGAAAATATCCCCACTCGTCGCTGGCATTGCGCATAGTTCCGGAGTGGCATTTGGGGCAAGAGTTGAAGAAGAACATTCTGACAAGGTCTCCTGGATCATGATTCGTGGTATCTGATTCCATATGTTGCAACAGAAGCGCCAAGAAATTATTAATCGGTGGCACATCTTCCCTTCTGCCGGGCTCAGGTAGCAACTTTGGAGTCCCGCGGGATGTTATACCAATGGTTCTCCACTGCTCGGAAATCACAATATGGATGGCGGATAATTAGGATGCGTTGCAGTGGGAATGTCGGGTTCAAGTGCGAGTGCGGGTTTCGGGAATTATGCCGGCCGGTCTCAGCATTAAGGCGCCAACTATGATTAGACCTACAGCAACGAATCTGAGGTTGGGATCGGCAAGGAATCCAGGCAGAAAGTTGGTGGTGGATATCACGGCCCAAATGGCGAAAGCCCCCAGCACTGCGCCGCGGTGATTTCCGCTACCGCCGAGGATGAGCATGGCCCAGATGATGAAAGTGGCGAAGAAAGGCTCGAATGTGGCTGGCGTTATGGAATGCTTGGCGAAAGCGTAGAGCCCGCCGCCGATGCCCATGATGCCGGCGCCGAACGCGAATGCCTGCAGCTTGAATCTGAAGGCGTTCTTGCCCACGATCTCGACGGTGTCTTCATTTTCTCTGATGGCTAGCAATACGCGTCCCCAAGGCGCGGCAACCAGTCGTTGCGCAGAAAAATATACCAGCAAGAGCACGACTAGCACGATGGGCAAGAATATGAAGTCGTACCATCGCGGATCGATGATGCTTTCTAGCGCTCTAGGGATACCGTTCATACCGCGTGATCCATCTGCCAGCCATGCTTCATTGTTGAATAGCAGCCTAACGGACTCGCCCAATCCGAGCGTTGCTATGGCGAGATAGTCTTCGCGCAATCTAATCGTTACGACGCCGACTAGGTAGGCGACGGCGATGCACACGACGGCAGCAGCGATTAGCACCAAAGGGAACCAGAGGTCGAATCCTAAGCTCTCCGGCCCCAGTATTCGTGCCAGATCGCCGCCAAAGGCGTATCTATGATATCGGTCTGGATCCGGCGGTGGCGATGCCAGTATGGCAACGGTATACGCGCCCAGGGCGAAGAATGCCGCAATACCCATGTTGAAGAGGCCCGTGTGCCCGTAGTGGACATTCAATCCGATGGTGAAGATGGCGTATATTCCCGCGATGACGAGGAGTCCGCCGATGTGAATGATCAATCCTTCCATGGCCTGGCAACCCTATATCCTGCTTTCTCCAAAGATACCGCGCGGTCTAACGAGCAACAACACAATGATGGCGGCGAAGAATACCGCAGGTTTATACGTCGGCTCCAACCATGCAGTGGAGACTTCACCCACCAATCCGATGAATATTGCGCCGGCGAATGCGCCGTAAGGATTTCCGATGCCGCCAGCTACTACTGCCGCGAACATGGGAATCAACAGTTTCCAGCCGGAGATGGTAAGCAACTGTCCCTGTCCGGCCGCGAGTAGGATTCCCGCCGCTGCGGCCATCGCGCCGGAGATGCCCCAAGTGAGCAAGTTGGTGCGCTCTACATCGATCCCAGAGACGCGGGCCAGGTCTTCGTTATCAGCTGCGGCACGCATCGCCTTGCCCCACTTCGTCAACTTCAAAAAGAGATACATCGCAAAAGTCAGAAGCAACGCTACCACGGCAACGAACAGCATATCTGGGGGAACGCGTATAGTGGTATCCAGCATCTCTACTTGGAAGGTCAGGAATTTCTTCGATACCCGCGGATACTGCTCTATATCAGTGCCCCAGAGATACTGGATGAAGCCGCGCAAAGCAATCGCGATTCCCAGCGAGCCGAGCGTCATGACTCCGATATGCGCGCCGCGGATTCGCATGTGGCGGAACACTACGCGGTCAATGACGATCGATAATACCGCGATGGCGATCATACCTATTGGCAAGGCGATGAAGATAGTGTATGGAAAGGTGAACGGACCCACTGAGTTTTGGTTCCATGATTCGGGCACCAGAGACAACATGACGGCGAGTGCGACAAAGGCGCCGGCGGTCATATAATCGCCATGCGCGACATTAGGAAAGTGCATATTGCCGTAGACCAGCGATAGACCGACCGCGCCGAGGGCATAGATGCACCCCACTAGCAATCCGATCACTGCCAGATCAATTTGAAAGACAAGCACCCACGCGCAGGCAATGCCAACGGTCGCGATCAGGGCGTAGGTTAAAATTCGTATTCCAGCTTCTCCGATGCGCGCGGCTACCGCATCTCGAAGAACGTGAATATTTACATCCATTGAGCCGGTCCTATCGTCTGTGCCGCGCGTCAGTTTCAGATTCTGATGTGCCTTCCATGCCGAGGAAGATTTTGCCTATCTCAGAATTGTCGAGCATCGCTGCTGCCGAATCGTGGAAGTGATTCTGTCCACGTGCAAGGATGTATGCTCGGTCGCTGATCTTCAGCGCCTTGACTGCGTTCTGCTCTACCAGCAGAATGGAAACTCCACGACGGTTGATTTCAGCTATCTGATGCAGGACGCTATCGACAATTTGCGGCGCTAGTCCTGCAGTAGGTTCATCCAAAAGCAAAATGTCGGGCTCGGTGACTAGCGCTCTGGCAAGAGCCAACACTTGGCGCTGTCCACCCGATAGATGGCCAGCGCGACTGCTCCATCGTTCTTCCAGCAGTGGGAACATCTCTCGCATGCGCCGCACGCGTGGGGCGACATCACCAAGCAGAGAGAACGCGCCCATTTCGACGTTCTCTTGCACCGTCAGCTGCGGGAACACATTGGCCGCTTGCGGGACGTATCCAATACCCATGCGAACGAGACGATCGGTATGCTCATTGGTTATGTCTTGTCCACGGAGATTAATCTTGCCGCTCTCTATCTTCGTCAATCCGAATATCGACTTGATGAGTGTAGATTTCCCCGAGCCATTCGGACCAATGATCGTTACGATCTCATTCTGACCGATGCGTAATGAGACGCCGCGCACGATGAGGGACTGCCCGTAACCCGCGGCCAGAGCGTTCACGGATAAGAGTGCTCGGGCAGCATTGGAATGCGGCTCAGTGTTCATGTTTCGATACCTCCTAGATAAGCATCCAGGACGCGTATGTCATGTCGTATCTCGTCAGGTTCACCTTTAGCGATGACTCTGCCTTCAGCAAGCACGATCACAGTATCGCAGATATCCATGATGAGTGGAACATCATGCTCAACGATTACGAAGGTGATATTTTGAGTGTCTCTCAGTTCCTGTATTCTCTGCACGAGACTGCGCATGAGAGTAGGATTTACGCCAGCCGCGGGCTCATCTAGCAACACTAGACGCGGTTTGGACATTAGCGCGCGCCCTAATTCAAGCAACTTTTTCTGCCCGGTGGAAAGATTGCCTGCCAGTTCATCATGAAGATGCCGCAGTTTGAGCAGATGCAACACTTCACGCGCGGCGGCTCTGATTTCATGTTCTTGTCTTCGAACCGCGAATGGCCTGAATAGAGCGTTGAGCATCGCTTCGCCGGATTGGTATCCCGGGACTAGAGCCAGATTCTCTTGCACGGTCATGCGCGAGAGTTCACCCGGAATTTGAAATGTTCGCGCAATTCCGTGACGCGCTATCGAGTGCGCCGGGAGACCGTCCACTCTTTCACCGTCGAATATGATGCGCCCGCTCTGTAGCGGCGCCATGCCGCTGATCAAGTTGAAGACGGTGGATTTGCCCGCGCCGTTAGGGCCGATCAGTCCGGTGATCGATCCCTCAGCAACATCAAACACGCAGTGATCGACGGCCTTGAGTCCGCCGAACGAACACACGGCATCCTCTACCTGCAGCAAGGGCTTGCCGGCGTTTGAAACATAAGACATGGGAAATAGCTCTGCTCTTAACTCGGACTGACAGGGGATTGAGCGAGTTAATCTATACTTTGCAACCGAACTGAAGCTGGACGGTAGAGTATCCGTTTGCTTCTGCTAAATTATGCCATCTGCAGGTTGCATCTTGAAGCTAACCCCTAAGCATCGGAGTAAATAGCCATGACACGAGCGCATTCGCGGCACGATACGTTGGAAATCGCTTCATCAGATGTGCTCGGAAGTACAAGCATACATGAGACGGCTGAGATCCGAACCCATGCACCTGGCCCCGTTGGCCAGGTGCCGTTCAGCGCGGAGTTTCTAACTGACCGTCCGAGCGGAGACCACTTCGGTATGACCCAGAACGCCGGCATGGGGTGGAATCCATCTGAGCTGATGCGGAAGCAGTTCATCATACTCGCAACCGCCGGCGGATTGCGCGAAGAGGACGGGTCGCCGATCGCACTGGGACTGCATACTGGCCACTTCGAGCTTTCAGCAATGGTGAAGGCGGCGGCAGAGGAAGTTAGACGCTTGCATGGGGTGCCGTTCGCTACTTTTTGTTCCGACCCTTGCGATGGGCGCACTCAGGGAACTACCGGCATGATGGATTCACTGCCGTATCGCAATGACGCGGCGCAAGTGTTCCGGCGTCAGGCCAGATCTCTACCCACGGCGCGCGGAGTTCTGGGGATCGCATCGTGTGATAAAGGTCTGCCAGCAATGATGATGGCACTGGCAGGATTGCGCGATAAGCCGGTGGTAGCAGTTCCCGGTGGAGTCACTCTAGCGCCAGAAAACGGCGAAGACGCTGGCATGATCCAATCCATCGGCGCCCGATTCGCCCAAGGCGAAGTGAGCCTGGAGTATGCTCAGGATGTTGGATGCCGCGCCTGCGCGTCGCCCGGCGGCGGATGTCAGTTTTTAGGCACAGCCGGAACGTCGCAAGTGATTTCAGAGGCACTGGGACTAGCTATCACACATGCCGCCCTCTCTCCTAGCGGCACTCCGGCTTGGCGCGGAGTGGCAATTAAATCTGCGCGCGCCCTGGTGCTGGCCGAGAAGCACGGGATCCGGTCGCGCGACATCTTGACAGATGCCGCGTTTGAAAACGCCATGGCGGTGCATGCGGCTTGCGGCGGCTCCACGAATCTATTGCTACATATGCCAGCCATCGCTCACGCAGCCGGCCGACGACGAATGGATGTAGATGATTGGCGCCGGGTAAATGCCGAGGTGCCGCGCATCGTGGATGTATTGCCGAATGGGCCAGTCGGGCATCCCACAGCTCAGCTGTACGCGGCCGGCGCGGTGCCAGAAGTGATGCTGAAGCTGCGTGATATGGGGTTGCTCAATACCTCCGTGCTGACTGTCACCGGGCAGACGTTGGATGAAAACTTGGACTGGTGGCAAGATTCCAGCAGACGTCGGGAAATGCATCAATATTTAGAACGGATAGACGGTGTAAACCCGGATGATGTGATCATGTCTGCAGACCGCGCCCGCGAAAGAGGATTGACCAGCACAGTTACATTCCCCGGCGGCAACTTGGCGCCACAAGGTTCGGTTATCAAGAGCACTGCCATCGATCCTACAGTGGTGGATGACGACGGGGTATACCGTAACACCGGTCAAGCACGGGTGTTCGTTTCGGAGCGCGACGCTATCCGCGCCATCAAGACTCGTGATGAAGAGGCTAAGATAAAGTCCGGCGACATTATGATTCTGACGTGCGGCGGGCCACTGGGCACGGGTATGGAGGAGGTGTATCAGATCACAGCCGCGCTGAAGCATTTATCCTATGGCAAACACGTCGCGCTCATCACCGACGCTCGATTTTCCGGCGTCTCCACAGGGGCATGTATCGGACACGTCGGGCCTGAAGCGCTGGCCGGCGGCCCGATCGGGCGAGTGCGCGACGGCGATTTAATTGAGATCGTCATTAATCGCAATACGCAGACCGGCTCGATCAATTTGATCGGCGTCGGTGATGACGCCCTAGGCACAGAATGGGGCGCTGCAGAGCTACAGCGGCGCGATCGTCCAAACAATCTCGCGCCGCACCCTGAACTGCCCGCCGATTCGCGCTTGTGGGCCGCGCTGCAATCGGCATCGGGCGGCATCTGGGGCGGATGCGTATTTGACGTAGAAGCAATTATCGAGACTTTGGAAGCCGGCAAGGCGGCACTGAGCAATCAACCTCAATCAGCGGGCTGATATCATTAGACGACCGACTCGAGTTTGCGCTTAGATGTTTCAATTGCTTCCAGAGATCCCGTCAAGATCAGAGTGTCGCCGACTTTGAGAGTGGTCGTTGGCTTCGCGACAACTGTTTCTTGAGATCCGAGCCTGCGAATCGCCACTATATGAACGTCAGAGGTCTCGGCGCGGCGAAACTCTCGAATAGTTCTGCCAACTTGCTTGCTGTTCTCAGGGATGGTTGTCTGGAGCCATCGCAATCCTAGTGAACTGTCACCCAGCGGATGCCCTTCTTTTTCGGCCGCGGTTGCGGACACGCCGGCAACACTCTGAGCGATGGTTCGGCCGGCTATATGATGCGCGGATACTACTTCAGAGGCGCCGGCTCGCCTCAACTTCGATTCAGCATCCGGAAGCGTGGCACGGGCAACGATTCTGAGACTCGGAGACAAAGTGCGGGCGCTGAGAACGGTCATCACCGCGACGGAATCGGGATCTGCCGTACAAACCAGAGATTCGGCACGGTCGACACCAGCCTTGATCAGAACATCATCCTGACCGGCATCGCCGACGATAGCTATGAAGCCATCGTCGCAAGCTCTTTGCGCCGCATCCCTATCGATATCCACAACCACAACTTGCCTTGTCGACGCGCGAGTCAACTCTTCGGCGACGACGGCGCCGGTATGGCCATAGCCAACTAGGATGCGATGGCCCGACAGTCGGCCCAGTTCACGCCTAGTCCGATTCCGCTGCAAGTCTCCTCTCAATTGGCCCGCAACCATGTATTCTCCGACGGTTGCAAATGTATATGCGAACGCGCTCACCCCTACGATGATGACAATCAATCCGAAGATCCGTCCTGCTTGCGATAGCGGTTGCACTTCGGAGTATCCGACGGTGGACATGGTAATTACGGTCATGTAAAACGCGTCGAACCAGCTCCATTCTCCACCTTCGATGATTCGGAAACCGGCAGCGGCGCTCAACAGCGTGACGGCAAGAACGGCCAGTCCGCGCAACGTGTTCCGGTGCCGTTGCCAAAGCGAATCCGACCCGCGATCAGAAACTTCCAGTGGGATTCTAACGGCCAACTCGCTCCTAATCCTATGTTTTAGATGCTGCCTGCCCTCGAGCGATATCCCTGGCTCGAACGGCCAAATCTAACGCTACAATAGCATCATCTGCCGAGACCGTTAGATGTCCCATCTTCCTGCCGATTCGCGCTTCCGATTTGCCGTACAGATGCAGATGAAGGCCGGGAAGCGCCAGCGCAGCGCCCCAATCGGGCTCGGATTCACTTTCGTGCCACATATCTCCCAATAGATTCGCCATCGCGCAAGCACTCCACAAATCCGTCTTTCCCATAGGGGTGCCCGTTAAAATCCTCGTCAGCTGCTCGAACTGAGAAGTATCGCAATTCTCAATCGAGTAGTGCCCGGAATTATGCGGACGCGGCGCCGTCTCATTCACCGCTATCACGCCGTCCGGCGTTACGAACATCTCCACCGCTATCAGTCCCACAACATCCATTCTCTCCGCGATGCGCATGGCGATAGCTCGAGCGGATTCTTGCGTCTCTTCTCCGCACCTAGCCGGCACCACCGACAGATCCAAGATGCCATTCACATGAACATTCTCCGAAGGCGGAAATGTTTTCATGCGACCATCGCGATCACGGGCGCATATCACCGATATCTCCAACTGAAAGTCTACTAAGGCTTCAACTATCACCCTCGCATCATGCATCCCGGCCGTCAATCCATCGAATGCAGATGCAGCGTCTTTCAGCGCCTGAACGACTCGCTGCCCTTTTCCGTCATAGCCCCATCGAGTAGTCTTGAAAACCGCGGGCAATCCGATATGGCGCGCCGCCGACACCGCTTCGCCGCGATTCGATGCAATCCGAAACTCAGGCACATTTATGCCCAGTTCACGCATCGTCTTCTTCTCGATTGCTCTATCCTGAGTGATTCTGAGCACCGAGGGCGAAGGTAACACCTCAGTCCGTTCTGCGATCTCATCGATTGCCGCGGCGTCTACATTCTCGAACTCGTAAGTAACTACATCAGAGCGGGAAGCCAACTCAATCGCCGCATCCGAGTCATCGTAAGCGGCGACTATATGGTCATCGCACACTTGAGACGCTGGACAGTCGGCGGCGGGATCCAGAGAGACGGTGCGATAGTCCATGGCACGCGCCGACATTGCTAGCATGCGCCCTAGCTGCCCGCCGCCGAAGATGCCGATGGTGGAACCGGGGGGAAGGATTTTTCTGGGATCGTGATGCGACATAGCTACTGATTACCACTCTAAAAGATGTCCCACACACACCGATGGCGGCTGCAACGATCGCCGAGACGGAATCTAACCAACTATGGCGGCTCTTACGAGCTGGAGATTCAATCTCATACTCATTGATTCTGCTGCTGATCTCTTAATCAATGCTTAATACCGGCGGTATCGGCGCGGCATTGCATAACAAACGGCGATCTATGGCAGTGCCGCCTCCCCGTTCCAGAGCTGGACGTCGCCAGTGTATTGCCCAGTGCGGATGCGGGCAATGTCATAGTCGGGAAGCGCGCGCCAGACCGTGCATTTATCATCCTCCATGACGCCGCGCTCGTCGAACTTAAAGTCAAGATTGTCGAAGGTGTACCCCTTTCTGTGGCTAGGCAAGTCATCGCTATCGAAGGGGAATACATGCAAGAAGAACCACGCGTCCACATCAAAGTCTACACAGGGCTGGCGGAGATAGAGCAGTTCGCGTTCCTCGCTGTCGAACAATACTTCAAATGAATCAGAGATGATTGAAGTGTAAGACGAGGGGGATCCGACCGTCTTTTCAAGCTTGCGGCTCAGTGCAGACGCGTAGTCGGGATGAAAGAATGATGCCTCTCTCACCTGTTGCCATTTGCGGTTTTCATCACGTTCGGTTTGAATGATATTTATGCGGGCGATGGGATAACTCGGCAGCACGATGGTCGACATGCAGTGCTGGTCAGCCAATTCCTTGTTATACCCTTCATACAAATACTCCCTCACGTATTCAGAGCCGTCTGTGCCATGGGGCAGATCATCCGTATCGACGGGGATGATCTGGATGCTCATATTTAGATCGCGGGAGGCATCGATCGAAGCACATTCATCCCTCCGATAGACCAGCCGGTTGCCAACGATATGGAAGTCGAAATGAGATCGCACAAGTGGCTCGGACTCACCAGAGGCGATCGATTGTAGAGCCCTCTCAAACTCGGCAGCTTCGGCCCGGTCTTCAACTTGCTTCCAACCCGCTAATCCTAAACTGCCGACAATCACCAGCGCCGAAGCCGCCAACCAAAGCGGGACGTATGCGATTGGCGATCTCTTCGCCGCGATCGGTGACGATGAGACAGTGCCTTGCGGCGGCAATTGCGTGACCGATCTCCTTTGAGCCAGCAGCAATTCAAATGCATAGAACAGGCAGACAAGTCCCCGTAGGTATTCGTACACTTCATGTGGGTCGTAATGAACGCTCCGAATATTATTTACGGCATAGATATGGGCGATAGCCTGATTGAGTATCAGAGGCGCCGCGACCATGACAAGCCACCACGGCCGCCTGGAAATCAACCCGAAGACGCCCAGCAGCAACAGCAGCAGATATTCGAAAGCAAACTGTGAATCAAAAAGACTCAGATAGTAGATCTGCGCAGAGAGAATACCCAACAGCAACGGCAATGAGGGCAGTGGAATGCCGAACAGACGGTTCTGTCGGAGACAGATGGCGATGGCGGTGACGGCGCACAGAAACGCAGTTACTCTATTGCCTAGTTCCCCGAACCATTCAGTTTCTATGTTATGAAGATTCGATTCGCCTTGCTGATTCAGGCTCATCATGAAATCGGGCGTCTCCCACTCGAACAGACGCTGACCCCAACTGATCTCCTCGCCGGCGACGAACAGCATTGCAACAGCGCCTAGAAAATAGAAGCTGCGAAGTGTCCAGCTCCGCTCCATATAAGCCGTCGCGGCAGTAACCAGTCCGGCCAGAAAAAACGCAACCGCGGTGAGATACTCTGCCCATCCGTCTTCCCGGGTAAGTTCATCATGGAGCCGCGAGTCGTTAATGAAGACCGCTGCGAAGAAGAATATGTTCAGGAAGATTACAAGATAGAAGCCAACAGCGAGCTTGCTGTGGAGACCGTTATCTGCTGTGGCCGCGGTGCGGTATGGGGTGGGGGGGGGGGGGGGGGGGGGGGGGTAGGTAGTCATAAATCCATCAATTATGATCACAGGTCATCATCGCATTTTCAACATTTTCTGTCAAAATGTTTCCTGACTGCCACTAAATCCAAGTGCAACTTAATGCAGGCATCATCGGCGTGCGCGTAACGGCAACGGCATTGAGAAAGCTATGATGACGCGGCAGCGGTTATCGTTTACAGATGAGCGATTGAACGTATGCCCTACCCTGCCTTACCGATTCTAGTAATCCAAACTCACCGTTGTATTGGCTTCCACTTCTGCGGCTGTAGCTTCTCTTCGGCTAATCAGTCTTTGCTGGATTTCAGATACCGATAAGCCCACTATCTGCGCCGCTAGCAGGCCGGCGTTCACCGCGCCAGAACGACCGATGGCGACGGTTGCGACCGGCACGCCGCGCGGCATCTGAACGATTGAAAGCAGCGAATCGAGCCCGTTCAGCGCGCTGCTTTCCACGGGCACTCCAATAACGGGCAGTACCGTATTCGCGGCGACCATGCCGGGCAGATGAGCAGCTCCGCCGGCACCGGCGATGATGACTCGGATCCCACGCTCTTGCGCCGTCTTGGCGAATTCTGACATCATATCTGGCGTGCGATGCGCGGATACGATGCGAACTTCATGCGCTACGCCGAGCTCAGACAGGGCTTCGGCAGTATGTCGCATGGTGGGTAGATCTGATGTACTCCCCATAATGATGGAGACTATCGGCACATCGTCATTGGGCACAGTCTGAGTAGTCAAGGCATCTGCTCGCTTTGTTGTAGTGGCATTGATCTCGAATCTTGAAGTTGCAGATACGAAGCGCGTTTAACATTAGAAATTTGGAAGTCGGACGTAGATACCCTAACTCTGATGTAAATAGTAACCGCGCTGTATGTCTTTGGATCTCGGCAACGGTCTGGGCTTTAGAGCGGGATATTCAGTGGTAGGAAAAGACTGTTGTCATTCGTTCATGTATATAAAGAGGTAAGGTTTTATGACTACTGATAGCGAGGAAACTCCGCCGGAGCAAGAAGAACATTCGCGCGCCATGGTGGTAGTGGCGCATCCTGACGATGCGGAGTACGGCTGTTCGGGCAGTGCCGCGAAATGGATTCGACTCGGATGGGAAGTAGTTTACGTGCTGTGCACCGACGGCAGCAAAGGCACTGAAGACAGATCCCTGACCGGCGCTGAGCTATCGGCGATGCGTCATGAAGAGCAGATTGAGGCCGGACGCATACTCGGCTTAAAGACGGTAGAGTTCCTAGATTTTCCGGACGGGTACTTAGAGCCTACGATTGAGTTGCGCCGGGCCATAGTGCGCGTGATCCGCAAGCATCGTCCACATATCCTCATCACTACCAATCCGAAACGCGATCTGGGGACCTCGCAGTACGTGGGACATCCGGATCACTTCGCGGCTGGCGAGGCCGCGCTGTCCGCGGTATTCCCATCGGCACGGGACCACTTATGGGATCCCGAGATGCTAGAGGAGGGACTAGACGCGTGGAAGGTGCATCAGGTGTGGGTGATGATGTTCGGCGAGGAGGCTAATCACTGGCATGCTCTGGAAGAGGAAGATGTCGAGCGTTCAATTCGGGCATTGAAGGCGCATATCAGCCAAATCTCAGATCCTGATAATGCTGGCAAATGGATGCGGAGATGGCGGCGGGAGAATGGAAAGAAGATCAAGGCTGAGTACGCCGAGGGCTTTAAGAAGTTCGACCTGGTCGCACCGATCTTGCCGGATGATGACGAAGATTAACTGACCGTGGGTAGGTGCCGCTGGCACACGGTATCACCCATATAGACGACGCGGTATGTGATGTTATTCGGTTCGACGCTAGATAGTCTCAAGCGTGTCTTTGGCTTCTACCGCTTCAACGCCGCCGAATCTGCGGTCGGCATATCCACGCAGCTCTGCGAATTCATCCTGCACGCCGCGCAGCAAAATGCCCACATCGCTGGAATGCAACACGAAGCGAGCGCCTAGCTCAATGGCTTTCTTAGATGTCTCCATGGTCTGTTGATGCACCATCGTCGGCACACCGTGCTTTTCACCCGTCTCGATAATCTCTTGCAGCACGTCGAGATATTGCGGACTTTCAATCTCGTCCGGGATGCCTAGCGAAGTGCTGAGGTCGTTGGGGCCGACGAATATCCCGTCTATTTCAGCGCATTGCAACAGTTCGTCTAATCGGCTCACTGCGGGCGAACTCTCCACCCCCATGATGAATATGTGATCCTTATGGCGCTGATGCAGATACTCGCGCGTCTTCTCGCTGGGCATTTCGCCGCTTTTAGCCGCGCGTTCGAAGTACTCGCCTTTCAGCGGGTGGTAGCGCAACTTGCTCGCACAGCGACGAACCTCATCTACAGATTCGCAGTAAGGCACAAGCACGCCATCGGCACCGGCATCTAGCGCCATGGCGACATAGACTTCGTCGGTGCTAGGAGTTCTCACTATGCACGTGACACCGCTAGATTGCACGCTGGCGATGAGGTTAGCGAGTCCGTTGCGGTCGCGCGAAGCATGTTCCCAGTCGATGATGATGTAGTCGAGAGTGCTGCCGGCATAGAAACGCGACCATCGCAATCCTTCCACTGCAAAGAGCATGAACCCGAACACGGGCTTCCCTGATTTAAGGGCGGATTTCAGTTCGCTAGGTTTCATTGCGATTCACTCCAAGTCCAGGACGACCTCGCGTCCGGTGCGTGTCGATTCTTCAGTGGCTTCAAGCACTTTGAGCACATTGAGTCCGTGCCGCTGCGGTATCGGGGTGTCTTCGTCGTCACGTTCCAGGGAAGCCACGAATTCAGTGAACTCGTCAAGCAGGCTGTCTCGTTCGGGCGCTTCTTGTCGGCGCCAACTTCCTTCACCAGTGTCGGCGATGAATAGCGCGGGAGCTTCGCCGCCGGCGTATGGGAGTCTGAAACGCGCCATCCCCTGGGTGAAGAAGTAGTCGGCGCCATACTCAGTAGCGCCGCGTTCCCAAGCGATTCGGCTGACCGTGGCAACGGCGCCGCTCTTCCAGCGAATGAAGTACATCCCCGTATCGTCGCAATCAATCTTCGGATGCTCTGATTTGGGATAGGTGAACTGTCCTTGTTTAGCCGAGACGGTGGCGACATCGCTGCCGATGATCCACAACAAGCGGTCGATCTGATGAGTTCCATCCATCTGCCCCATACCGCCGCCGCGAGCCCGGTCTAGCATCCATTCGGGACGATTGTAGGGACCGTACGGCTTATGCCACACGTCGTACGCCATGATCAAATCGCCGAGGTCTTTGGATGCGACTACATCCTTCATCGCCTTTACCGCCGGATAGTATCGCTGAGTGTGAGCTGTCATCAGCTTCACGCCCTTCTCTGCGGCAGCGTCTAGCATCTCCTCCGCCTGTGAAGCCCAAACCGCGGTCGGCTTCTCCATGAAGATATGTTTGCCAGCCGCGACAGCATCGAGCGCGGCTTGGTAGTGCAGCCAATGCGGGAGTGTGCCGACGATTACATCTACATCATCCCTTGCCAGCGCATCTCGATAATCGGCGACGAAATCCACTTCCGGATGGCGGTCTTGCCAAGCGGCCGCGGCATCTTGTCGGGATTCGGCGACTACCTTGATCTCTGCGCCGGGTGTTTTCTTCACGACGTCGATGTAGCTGCCGCCGATGCGGCCGGTGCCGAGCACTGCTACTCCATATGGCATTGAGTAAATCTCTTTCTGCTTTTCATATTTTGATGATGCATCGAGCGGGCAACGCGGCGAGCTGTACGGCTCGGAGTCATTCATGCGAAGCGCGCGGTCGCGTGGGAATCATGTTACCACTTGAACTCAGTATTGCTCAACATGGGCGGACACGTGAAAGATAATGAGGCAGACCATTACGATTGAACTGGTTAAATCTCCTTGGATACGCCAACTGAAGGAACTGGCAGGATCCGCACGCCACAGAATGACCACGGTCGCACCATACATAACCTCTGGCGGTTGGAATACGGTGTTAAAGGCGTTATCTGACCCGAATGCGGTTGACATCCGCGTATGTACTTCTCTTAATGCACGCGCAGTTTCAGATGGTTATCTTGATTTAGACGTTCTCGCGGAAGCGTGTTCCTCACTTCCACGCTTTGTGTTGCGACACATACCGAGGCTACACGCGAAAGTGTATGTGGCAGATTCTTCGCGCGCCATCGTAACTTCAGGAAATCTGACCATGGGATCGCTCAAACGAAATAATGAGTGCGGAGTGGGAATTTCTGATGCGACGTCTGTAGAAACGATTGAAAGGGACATCAGTGAATACATGACTTTAGGCGCGCTAGTTTCTTGCGATTCGTTGCGACGGTTAGCGCATCTTGGGGCAAAGATCAATCAAAAAGATCTGCTTGACGATGAAGAAATAGAGAATGCCGCACACACAGGTTCGATCCTGAGGTTCGCGAGTTGCGCGGCGATGATACAGATACTAGACACGCCGTATTCATGCGCACGATTATCTATCTTCTCGGTACCACACACCTCAGCACGCGTGAAATGCAGCCTCTCATACAGAACATTCACCCAGGTCTATGCGATGACGAAGAAGACCGCGTGATTAATGGAGTGTCTTTCGGAAAACGCTGGAAACACGACGTGAGAAATGCTCAGGTGACGCTTAAGAGGCAGGGCCGGATTAATAATTTCAGGGGAGAAGGCAAGTGGCACTTGACCTGAATCAAAGAAGCATCATTAAATTCGCAGCGTTTTCAGATGTAAGCTCTAGCTTCCTTACGACTGGAACGTTTCTAACCATCACTCAAGCAAGAGATCGCGCAGTTCTGTAACTGAATCAGCACTGGTGCTCCTGGCTCACTCTTACCCATGCCATCTTCATTCCCGCGTTCATCAACTATTGAGCGAGGGTAGCCTCCAGCAGTATCTCTACCCGCACATCATCTTCTACCGTGTAGAAATTGCTGGCCGGGGCGTCCATTCCAAAATCAGACCACACGAAATCGGCAGTGCCGAGCACCACTAGATCGGTGCCGTTGTCAAGGCGCGCAGTGATATCGAACGGCAATTGCGCGTCGGCTCCATTCACATTGACCGTCGCCGTTAGTCGCGTGCTGAGCTCTTCACCGCTGGTGAAAAAAGATTCCGGAATATCGCCCAGAGCGTCGAACGCGACCGTCGCAATCGATTGCGACGCGAAAAGTCGCTCGCGCACATATCTGTCACGGCGGGATTGGTCGCTTTGCAATGAATGCAAGTCAATCTCGACTGACACGGTTCCAGCGTTGAGGTCGATAATGCCGGAGATGACGTCGGTCTCAAGGGCAACTACAATGTCGAGTCCGCGCAGAGTCTCATCGACTTTGAATAGTCCTCTCGACCCAGAGCCGATATTAAAGACGGAAGACGCTGATGATGCCGGTTGGGTATCAGTCTGCGCCTGTGTCGCAGCGACGAGATCGATCTTGCCGCCCGGCTTCGCGAAGACACCCGTGGAGACGATCTCGCCCTCTTTGAGTTCCCATATCTCTATTGTGTTGAGAACATCGCCATTCTCGTCGAAATCCTGGTCTCCCGCCGCGCCTACATAGTCAACTTCCTGCCCGTTTCTGATGAGTTCCAACGCGCGGGCGATATCGCCGGGTCCCACTTTTTCACCCGGCCCGTTGGCAACATCGCGCATCGCGGTTTTGACACCATCGCCAGCGGTAGAATCTGATTTTTCAATGGCTAGAAGCAAGATTACTGCAGCATCGAATGCTTCGGATATGAATGGGGATTCAGGATTGCCGTCCGTGCGAGTGGAGTACAAATCCACAAATGCCTCCCGCGGCTTTGAGCCGGCTGGCGCGCCCGGCGCCGTGCCATAGCTGCCGTTCAGCTCCTCGTTGCCCAGGCTGTCAAACATCTCTTGGCTCTTAGTGCCGTCGACGAACAGATAGTTTTGGAAGAAATCGCCTTCAACAGCTTCTCTGATGAACACGCCCGCGCTTTCCGGATATGCGATAGCGACTAAAGTGTCGGCATCGCCATCGGACGCTTTGCGGAGTTCGGAGAGGTAGGTAGCTTGTCCGCTCTCATGCCCCACTTGAGCTGATACAGTGCCGCCGATGCGCTCGAAATTCTCGGTAAAAACACCGGTCAGCCCCTCGCCGTAAGCATTGTTGATGTACAAGGTCGCCACGTTGCGATGTCCAAGTTCTGTCGCGAGACTGGCCAAAACGACGCCTTGCAGAGCATCTGATACTGCGGTTCTGAATAGCAGATCATTGTCATCCAGCGAAGAGAGCGCGGGCGATGTAGAAGCGGGCGATACAAGCACTGCGCCGCCGGGGATGGTAACTGATTCGGCTACTGCCAGCGTTACTCCGGACGACAGTGAACCGACGATGGCGTTGACACCCTCTACGTTGACCAATGCGCTTGCGGCATCGGTTGCGACTTGCTCGCTGGTAGCGCTATCGCGATGCACGGCTTCTACGTGGGAACTGTTAACGCCGCCGGCTTCATTGACAAGCTCGACCGCGAGGTCTACTGCGGTGCGCATCGGTGGACCGTATACACCTAGATCGCCCGTAACATCCAAAAGAGTGCCGATCTTCACGGTTTCACGAGCAGGCGCGGGCACAGCTGCTAGTGATAGGTCTATCGCGTCTCCCGAGTTCACGAAGATGCCCGTAGATTCAATCTTGCCTTCTGTCACCTTCCAGATCTCTGTGGTGTTCAGAACATCGCCATTCTCATCGAAATCATGGTCTCCAGCCGCGCCTACATAGTCAACGTCTTGCCCGTTTCTGATGAGTTCCAACGCGCGTGCAATATCGCCGGGTCCCACTTTTTCGCCGGGCGCGTTTGCCACTTCACGCATTGCGATCTTAAGGTCGTTTCCGTCTACAGAGTCGGTTTTTTCAATCGCGAGCGCCAAGATGACCGTGGCGTCGAATGATTCAGATATAAAAGGCTCTTTGGGATTTCCAGACATGCGTGAACTATATAGATCAAGGAACGCTTCACGATTAGAAGTGGAAGATGATCCTGCTATGGTGCCGTAACTGCCGTCCAAAACATCGCTATTCAGCGCGTCAAAGAGTTCTTGGCTCATGAGACCGTCTGAAAAGAGATATTTGCTAAAGAAGTCGCCTTCAAGTGATTCCCGAATTAAGACGCGTGCGCTTTCCGGATATGCCATAACGATCAAGGTTTCAGCGCCACCTTCAGACGCTTTGCGCAGTTCCGACACATAGCTGGCCTGCCCGCTCTCATGCCCTACTTGGGCCGAGACAGCGCCGCCCATTCTCTCGAAGTTCTCAGTGAATACAGTGGTCAGACCTTCGCCGTATGCATTATTGATGTAAGTAGTCGCTACGTTCCGATATCCAAGTTCGGTCACCAGGCTGGCCAGAACTACTCCTTGCAATGCGTCGGATGGATAAGTGCGAAACACCAGATCGTTATCGTCAAGCGTCGATATAGCCGGAGAGGATGAAGCTGGAGACACCAGTACGATGTCAGAAGGTATAGTGACGGATTCAGCGACGGCGATAGATACGCCCGATGATACTGATCCTATGATTCCACTGACGCCGTCTACATTGACAAGCGCGCTGGCGGCATCGATAGCGATCTGTTCGCTGGTGGCGCTATCTCGATGCACGGCTTCTAAAACTCCGCCGTTTATTCCACCGGCTTCGTTTATTAGCTCCACTGCCAGGTCTACGGCTAGCAGTGAGGGTGGCCCGTAAACTCCCAGGTCGCCGGTAACATCAAACAAAGTGCCTATCTTAGTCGTCTTGTCGATTGCCGGCTTCTCTGGCGATGCAACGGCAGTAAGCTTAGTGGCGACTGGCGCTACACCTGTAGCTGTGGGATCTGGGTCGCTGCTACAAGCGATCGCCGTAAGAATAAAACCCGCTAAGAAAATTCCCAATACGGACGCTCTACCAGCGAAGAGTCGACGGTGGATATTCATCATATCTATAGCTCCTTCGCGCGGAAATCATCAGCATATTACGCTGATGGCGCGATACTAGTTTCGCGTGGGTGGTAGGACCTACCGACCATTCTTGATGTCAAGCCTGATGAGGATATCAACCTTGACATCAAGTCCGTAGATTCGATATTGGCATTGACGCCAAAAACGTTGATCAGCGCGCTCGCAGCATCTGTAGTCAATTGCTCACTGCTGCCAATGTCCCGGCAAGCAATCTCGACCGGGTGTCCATGTGCCCCGCCGGCTTCGTTGAGGAGGTCAATCGCAATACCGATTGCTGATTGCATCGGCGCTCCGTACACTCCGAGATCGCCGGTCATAGGAGCAAAACACCGATTTTATGGCCATCGTCTTGAGGGTCATCATATCCGCTATCAGAGTTGCAAGACCATAGTCCGGCACCGCTCAGTACAGTGATCAATAGAATGGTATCCATAAGCGCAATGCGTAAGATGTCATAGAGTGATATTTAGTCTATGGATCGCATTTATTCTCAGTGCGGCAATCATTCTTGTATCCAAGCTCTAGTCTCCCTAGTTTGACATTTTAGCCATCTTAGTTATCGATCTTTATACCCTGACGCGCGATTAGAGATGATTATTCACGGCGGCGGCGGTAGCGATAGAGTAGGCGCTTGCGTGAATCCCACTTCTAGAACTGCTAACGCGATTCCGATTGTCAGAACTCCCACTGCCAGCAATGCTGCCAACCAGATCGATCCGATGGCTGTCAACCTTCTCTCGATGATTGGAGCCAGTGCCGCAGATACGATGATGACGCATGCTGCGAGGGGCACTACATAACGAACAGTGTTGGATATCTCGCCTAAAATCTGGAGCAAGAATGCCGCTACTGCCACTAGGACGAATATCACGGTGCAGATTCTGGAGTATGAGCGCGCGCGTTGCTCAGCGTCCCCTTGCAGTATCCCCCAAGCGCGTGACAGCACCAGAGCTGCGATTAATGAACCGACAGCAACGCTGCCTGTGTTTCCGATGCGATCGTCGGGCGATGTGAGAGGAATGTTTACGAATACTGCGATCAACCCGCCAATGAGTGTGGCGCAGAAGGCCGGCATTCTACGCGCGATATGATCCGAAAATCGCCTTGGGTTCGCGTTAGTCATCTCAATAGCTGTTCTGGTAGGCAACCGATAAGAAAGTTGACCGCGCGGCGGAGATGAATTGGAAGCTCAGATGCCGTATTTATACTTCAGGGTTTGACCATGCTGCCGTCAGCCCGGCGCACCGTGTCCCAGGCACCACCGAAAGCACGTTCTTTGAACGGGAAGCGAGCGGCCATCTCTTCATCAATATCGATGCCGAGCCCTGGCTTCCCGTTCGGCCACATCATGCCGTCGCGCACTTCCGGAAACCCCGGAAACATCTCACGCGTCCGATCATCAGGAATGGCATATTCTTGGATGCCGAAGTTATGGCAGTTGATATCAAGCATCAGGTTGGCGGCATGCCCGACTGGCGATGTATCTCCCGGCCCGTGCCAGGCGGTGCGAACGTTGAAGAGTTCGCCCATCGCCGCGAACTTACGCGCCGGAGTGATGCCGCCGATCTGAGACATATGCATACGCAGAAAATCAACCAGACGATCCTTGATCATCGGGATGATTTCATGCGGACTGTTCCAAAGTTCGCCCATCGCTATAGGGGTCGCGCACTGCTGGCGCACCATTCGGAAATAGTCGTTATCCTCAGGACTGAACAAGTCTTCAAGAAAGAATAGCTGATACTTCTCCACCTCTTTAGCGAACCACACCCCGAGTATCGGGGGGATTCGCTCATGAACGTCGTGCAGTATCTCGATGCCGTATCCGAAGCGATCTCTGATATGTTCGAACAGCTCCAACGACGCTCGGATATACGGCTTAGGCTCAAAGACTCCTCCCGGATGAGCGTATAGCGTGTCTGGGGCATATTCGCGTGTCCATGATGTAACCGAAATCGGACCTTGAGACACGTCTCGTTCATTGATGGAGCCGTCGCCGGACGCGCCATGTGATCCGTAAGACGAGTAACCCTCTGTCGCTACTTGTATCCGGATGTGATGGAAGCCCCGTTCCATGTACATCGCCATACGGTCGGCAGTCTCCTCCTTTGAAGCGCCCGAGGCATGAACATACACTGGAGCCGCTTCGCGTGCGCGTCCGCCAAGCAGGTCATATACGGGCATGCCTGCCACTTTACCCTTGATATCCCATAATGCTTGATCTACTCCCGATAGGGCATTGTTCAGCACCGGACCGTTGCGCCAGTATGAAGATACATATGAAGATTGCCATATGTCTTCGATGTCAGCCACATTCCTTCCGATCAGGAACGCCCGCAAGTAGTCATCTACCGCCGCTTTAACCGTCGATGGACGTTGCGTGAAGGTGGCGCATCCCACGCCGTAAAGCCCAGGTTCAGAGGTATCGATCTTGACTATCACCAGGCGTATATTCCCCGGCTCCGTCATGATGACGCGCACGTCTCGGATAGTAACGTTGTCTTTAGCGGTCATATAGGGGTTCTCCGATGCAACTGATGTGTAAGGACTGATTCTAGCCGCTGAATGATATCCGAGCGAACTTTAACCGATCGGGTAAATTGATTGGGGTTTGAACTTGTAGTATAGCGATGCAGTTGCTTACATCGCTCAGTGCACAATCTGATTATGACTTTACGAACTGTAAAACAGGATGTTTGGTGGCAACCGTCTAGCTTGCTTTTTCAAGAGGTGCATGTTCGCGGCAACACCGATTGGACTACTATTCTGCTCGGCGATGCAGACGGTATAAGCGGACAGGCCGAGATCACATCCACTCAGCTGTCGACAAGCGTCTCGGCTCTGACGGCGCGGTTAGCGAATCGTCTTCGCGGAAAGCGTATCGCCTCTGACGATGACGTCTTGCAGCTGATAGGAATTGACGACGAAGCGTTGGAGACGGATCAACTGCTGGCCACTGCCGTGAGCGCGCTTCGTTGCGCAGTTGCAGATGCCCTTTCGCAACGTGCGAGTATGACGCTCAGCCAATATCTGCGTCATATCCACGGCGTAGACGCGGACGGCTTGCCCAGCAGCGTAGAACTATACGGCAACATCAACCGTTCATTGTTGCCCGACGATAGCGGTCCGGTGGATCGTTCACCGGATGATTTCGCGGAGATGGCTGCCGAGGCGGTGAAGAGCGGTTTTCGCACGGTGAAGTGCGCACCATTCGACGAGTGTCGCGCGCCATTCGAATCAACAGGACTGCCCGAATGCGCTGAGAACGGACTGGCACGCATTCAGGCTGTGCGCGCGGCTGTTGGGAATGAAATTAGGGTGTTTGTTGACTGCCACTCTCGATTCGACCTCGATTCAGCACTCGCACTGCAACCTGAACTAAAATCGGCCGGCGGCGATTGGTTCGAAGAGCCAGTAGATCCAATCACTCACTCAGAGATACTGCGAGCGATACGAGAACGATCCGAGCTCCCCATCGCCGGCGCCGAGCACGGCTATGGGATCACACTATTCAGACGATTGTTGCAGGAAGACGTTTTGGATATCGTGATGCCCGACGTCAAGTTCTGCGGCGGTCCGGTAGAGGCTTATCGCATCGGGATGGAGCTGGAATCTATTCTGCCGGGCAGCGTTTCTATTCACTGTCCATCCGGACCGTTATCGCTACTTGCCAGCGCCCATGCCACTGCCGCCTTTAGCAACGATCACACACTGCCATTGGAACATGCCGTGTATGAAGCGGATTGGCGCCACAGCGTGCTTGAGCCGAACGAACGCATAGAAGACGGACGGCTATTACTGCCGGATGGATTGGGTTTGGGCGCAAGAATAGATCCCGCGTTAGTAGCTTTCAAGGGGCGCAGCTGGGAGGAGTAGAACCGAGCCGTTGGAAGGAGGTTCCACGATCAAGGGAGACTGAACTCCGCGCAGCCCTTAGGAAGTGGCTACATAGATATCAATAAGAGATTGAAATAATCTTATCGATCATGCTTTCTTGGATTTTCTGGCTGCTTGTGCTTCAGTCTATAGTCTTGGGCATCCTGGCGTTCTTATTCATCCTGCGCCGTCCAGATGTTCCGCTGACATGGGTATTCGCAGCGTGGGCGATATCGGTAGCAGCGCTCAGCATCGCCTGGCTGTTACTGATCTTCGTGATCATTCCTATTCTCATCATCATCCTGATCGCGGCAGTGGCACTCGTAATTATCGGTGCCATTGCCGGGCTAATCCTATACTTGCGAAACACATTCGCGCGGTATGACTAGTCGCTTAAAGCGATATATCCACGATGCCATGTCGCGTCGGCAGCAGTTCCATATCACGCCTCGATTAGTGAGCCGAAAAGGCGTCGCGGCGATGATTACCCGTCTAGAAGAAGATACTGCAACGCGCTACATGCTGAAGTTCATCCCCGCAGACGCGATAGACAAGCACAACATTGCAAACTCAGCATCGATCACACGCGAACTCGGATCCGACGAGATAGTCGATGAAAATTGGGAATGGCTGCCGGATTCAGCGCTATCTTCAGCTACTGGGCTCGCGTTTGTATATGCAAATCGGAACCGCTCCGATGGATATGAGCCGCGCATCGCATTCGCACCTCCATTTCCGGTACGCCGAGAGGTGATCACAGACGATTTCGGACCGCTCTACAGCATTATCGACTCCGATTTTCATGTCGGCATAATTCTAGTGAGGATGGGCCGCGCCTCTTTCGGCATTGCACATGACACTCGTCTTGTGGCCGCCAAAACCTTCACGCGATACGTTCGGGGACGACACCGCGCCGGAGGGCAGTCTGCCAACCGTTTCAAACGGAATCGAGATAAGTGGGCGTCTGAATTTCTGGATCGAGCAGCATCAGCGGCGGCCGAACTGCTCGCGAGCCACGATCATCGGATAGAGTGGCTGGCAATGGGCGGCGACACTCATGTTATGAAACCATTTCTGGAGCGCACAATGCTGCCAGATCGACTAGAGACGCGCATTCTTCAGCGCCGCTTGCCGTTGGCGCGTCCAGGCAGAGAGGCCCTGGTTCAGGCTTCCCGAGATGCCTGGAGCTGCGCCGTGTTCCAGCGCAATGATTGATGCTTAACCTAGTATGATGATGTTTTAGGCATAGGTTATATTCGCCGGCCAATTCACAGATCCGACGACTTCGAACACGCTTATGAAACACATCAGATGGAGGACTCTTTCATTCCTAGTGCTCATCGTCATGATGATGCTTGTTGTCGCCTGCTCGGGTTCAGAATCGGAGAGTGTCGCTTCATCTGATCCTGTAGATGCTGGAGATCCAAGCGCGACGGTTGAAGCGTCTGCCTCTTCAGAGCTAGGTCGGACTGATGAGAGTTTGGCCGAAATGCTGGAACAGCCGGTCGCTCCGTTCACCAACATTGCACCGGTAGTGTTGGGAGATGATTTCATGATTGAGAATCGTCATCCCGGAGTCGCTATATTTGATTATGACCGCGACGGCGATCTAGATTTCTACGTCACATCGGCAGAATCGCAGGCTTTGCTGCCTGACACTACGGGCGGTCCGAACAAGCTCTTCCGCAATGATGGCGACAATGTTTACAGCGAGGTGGCTGCCGAGGCGGGAGTAGCCGCCGCGGTGGCGAACAGCACTGGCGCGGCGGCTTGCGATATCAACAACGACGGCTACCAGGATCTTTACGTGGCATCTTACGGCAGAATCGGGGACCATCTCGACTATCGCGCGGCTCGTTACTATCCTGGTCTGCCGGAGATCATTAAGGATCGTATGTTCCTGAACAATCGAGACGGCACATTCACCGAGATAACAGACGATGCGTTCGGGGACAGCGTAAATATTCGCTCCGGGTTCAGCGTGGCGTGCGCAGATGTGAATCGCGACGGTTGGATCGATATATTCGTTGGGAATCGTGTGGACCAGGATTTTCTATGGTTCAACCGTCCAGATCATCACGGCCACTACAACGTGCTGTACCTCAACAACGGGGATAACACATTCGCTGATGTAACTAAGGAAGCCGGGCTCATCTACGGCCCGATCGTGATGCGCTACCCTTGGGGCGCTCCGTATGTGTGGACCGATCCGAACACTACCGACCTTACGATGTCGATCGAGGCTGGATGGCAAGAGCCTTATGCTTGGACCGATTCTGCTCCCAGTGAGCCGTGGCGTGATCCGGAGAGCGGCGAAGTGGCTTCAGGCTATAACCCTTACCTGCTCGATTTGGCCGGCGAACGCGTAGGCGAGCCCACTGGTCAAACGCTAGCAGTCTTATTCTTCGATCATGACAATGATGGAGACCCCGATCTGTGGCTAGCAGATGACGGTAGCCGGCTAAAGGTCTTTAGAAACGATTCGACGCCTAGCGATGTGAAGTTCACCCAGATCAGCCGCGCGATGGGCATCGATCGTGTGGGCGCTTGGATGGGTTTCGCACTGGGCGATTACGACAACGACCTCGATCTCGACATCTTCGTCACGAATATCGGATATCATCCTCTCACCCGTGAAGCGCCTACTATCCCCTCGGGCGATTGTGCTTACAGTCATCGTTACGAAATAGGAACTTGCTTCCATTTTCTTCTGCGCAACGACGGAGTGCGCGAGGTGCCCGGTCAAGGTTTGGTTGGTATATTCAACGACACTGCCGGATCTACCAACGTAGTGCCTAGTGAGATCATGCCGCCGATGTCCACGGATCCTTCTCAAATCGAGGATGAGTGGCAAGTGCCCACTGGTCTGGCAGCATATGATTTCGGTTTCGGAACCGTATTCTTCGACTACGAGAACGACGGTGATCAAGATTTGTACTGGCTAGGGTCGATGTCTGACCGAGGCGAAGGTCCGTCCGGGCATCTGTTTCCGGGCGCCGGTCGGATGCTTAGAGGGAACGGCAAAGGCGATTTCCAAGACATC
Source organism: Dehalococcoidia bacterium (assembly GCA_963422715.1). Classification (GTDB taxonomy): domain Bacteria; phylum Chloroflexota; class Dehalococcoidia; order Lucifugimonadales; family Lucifugimonadaceae; genus Bin127. Next base: position 617,749 of record OY730475.1, read on the forward strand.
ACAGTAGAGGCGCGACTGCTGGATATACTGGGAGTGGACTACTCAAACCTGGATCCCGATAACGCCGGGTTTGATCGTGCCGCGCAACGCATCAGTCCAGCGTTCCATGAAAACGGCAAAGGGCTTGCCAAGGGAGATCTGGATGGCGACGGTTACGTCGATTTGATCGGCACTAACAGCAATGGATGTAGGTTGATAGGCCAAGACGAGTGTAGCTGGGATCCGGGGCCTTTGTTCATGTGGATGAATGCCGGGGGCGATAGCGATTGGCTCTCTCTGCGTCTGATTGGCGGGCGAGCATTCAGCGACACGGGCAGCAACGCCGACGGCATCGGATCCCGTATCTTCATCGACGTTCGACATCCTGACGGTTCGGTATCTAGCCAGGTGCAAGAGCTGATAGGAAGCTCCACCTTCCTATCCATGAACAGTCTCGAGGTTAATTTCGGGCTGGGAGACGCTGAGGTTATAGAGTCGATCAGAATCAAATGGCCTAGCGGTGTCGAACAGGTGATTAATGATGTGCAACCGAACCAGTTGTTGGAGATCCGAGAAGGCGAGACAGTTGAGTAAAGAGAGCTTAGCAAAAACCGCGAGCGCGCATTTATCTCGGGATTATGACACCCGCAGAACTAATGACAGATCATGACGTTGCAGTCTGTGAATCGGGTTGAATCTTTATTATTGTTACTGGAATTATGAGTTCTGAGCGTTTAGATCCTGAAGTGGCACGCGCGATTGCGATGACACGCATCATCCGTCCGCCACGCCGGGCACTGGCCACATTCGGCTCCACGGTGATCAACTATCACGTAGTCTCGCCGCCGGTTTATGCCGAACTGATGGATGAAATTCCTCGTGAGTCAGTGGTCAGGCATGGAGTTGTGAAAGCCGATCGTCCTCAGATAGTAACGCCGGGCTATCTTTCCCGGACGGAGGGATTCGGACAAGAAGCCTCCGAGTATCTGAACTATCTGATTGATCGGTATGGTTCCGAATCCACTGGTCTGCTGTACAAATACAAGAACGAACCGGAATCTACAGATAGCGTATCTGGCGACCCGTTGGCGGTGGCGAAACGTATCCAAGATGATCTAGAACAGCGTGATTCACCCCTAGATGTGGTTATTCTCGGTATAGGCGAGCTTTGGGACGTTTCGGTGATGAAGTTCATCTATGAATTCACTGACGAATCTGCGCGCACAAACTTCTCAGACCTGAATCGTAGGGGCTTGCTGGATGACGATGGCGGAGTCCCGCGAGACGCACGTCGACAAATAGAGGATATGTTGAGGCGCGCGCGGCGCGGGGAGTTGGATCCTTCAGAGGTCCACGCGGAACTGGTTCGATGGCGATTGTTCGAGGATTACCAGCGCCAGTTCTTCGACCTCTTCCGCCGAAAACCTTAGACGGCTGATAGCTCAGCGCCGGCTTCAGACATTGCTCTTAGCGCAGCTTCAGAGTCGCCCGCCTCAAGATCGACGCCCTTAATGCATGATTTAATTACGGTAGCATTGAAACCGCGCTTCAAAGCATCTAGCACCGTCTCCTTCACACAGTAATCCGTGGCTATGCCTACCACTGTCAAGTCCGAGACTCCATTCCAACGAAGCATCGATTCGAGTATTGTGTCGCGCTGGATATCGCTTTCGGGCTCTCGCACCGAGAACCCCGAGTATCCATCTTCTCCATCAACGCCTTTTCGGACTGTCTCCGCTTCCTCCACCAATCGCAGGGATGGATGAAGTTCTGCGCCCCAGCTATCAGCTAGGCAGTGGACGGGCCAGGTGCCGCCGTATTCAGCGAAGTGCGGCGTTACTTCGGGATGCCAGTCTTGCGTGTATACGATGAGCCAACCATTTCGGTGAGCACGAACAATCTTATCGTTGATACTAGCTGCCACACTCTCAGCCCCGCGGACGTAGAGACTTCCGCAAGGATCGACAAAATCATTCTGGAAGTCAACGATTATCAAGGCTTTATCGGATTCGTGCATGGCAATTCAGCTCGCGCCGCTGGTAAGAATTCACATATATAGTCATGGGCATCGAGTTGGATACAGCGATGGATGAAATGAGCATTCCTACAAAGCATTGAGTGGATCTAGTTTATTACGAATGCCCATAATCTCCTTATGCAATCTAATTTCACATATCCTATGTCTAGTCGAGTCTGAGTATGGACGCAGTATCAATGCCCCTCAGATCATAAATGGAAAGAAGGATGATTGAGTATGAGCGCACGTTATAAGGCTGCAATTGTGGGTTGCGGCGGGATCGCCAACGCACATATGCAGGGCTACTCGAAAGTGGAAGACGTGGAAGTGGTGGCTTGTGTGGATCCGATCCCGGAGGCGCGTCAGATGTATATGGATGATTGGGGTATACCGCGTTCCTACGCCACGCTGGAGGAGTGCGCACAGGATGCTGAGCCGGATATCGTCAGCGTATGCACTTGGCACCTATTGCACGACCTGATTACCGCGGAGGCCGCGACGCACCCCTCGATCAAGGCCGTGATCTGTGAAAAACCGATGGCGATCGGCATGGAACGCGCGAATCGGATGGTAGACGCGTGCGATGAGAACGGTGTGAAGCTTGTGATCAGCCATCAGCGCCGTTTCACGCCGGGCTGGGAGAGCGCGCGCAAACTGGTAGCGGACGGCGCGATAGGGATTCCATTGCGAGTAGATATTCGAGTCAAGGAGGGTCTCGCCAACTGGGCTACACACTCGATAGACGGCGCCAAATTCATACTTGGAGATCCAAAGCCGCGCTGGGTAATGGGAGCCGTGCAACGCACCACCGACCGATACGAGCGCGACACGCCGATCGAGGACGCGTGCATCGGCTTGGTGATGTTCGATGATCCCCTGCAGTTCTTCATCCAGTCTGATCTGTGGGACAACGATTGCGATGCCGGCAAATTTCTCATCCGCGGCACTGAAGGCATGTTGCATGTGCGTGAGACCGTGCTAAAGCTCTTCAATGCCGATACTGGCGGTTGGCAAAACGCTCCGCTGGAACTGGAAGAGGGCGATCAAGCGATCGGAGGGAATATGAATGTAAAGCAGGTGGCGGAGCTGGTGCGATGGATGGATGGCGGTCCGGAACATCGCAATGCCGGGCACATCGCGCGCGATACTGTCGAGATCATGATGGCAATGTACGAGTCGGCGCGCCACAACAAGGTGATCCATCTACCCATGACTGAGATGGAGTATCCGCTGGAACTGATGATAGCGGAAGGCAAATTGCCGCTTGAGCAAGGCGGTCGCTACGACATCCGAGGATTCTTGGACCGCAGCAACATCGACGAGAGCCGATATAAACAGCTTAAAGACGACGGAATGAACCATCATCAGATCATGCGCATACTGCATGACGAGATGGCGCGCGAAAACTGCTAGAGCCATAGAAATGCAAATGGATGTAGGGTGCAAGAATCGCCGCCCGAACACCCACAGGGCACCCGTTCGATTACTCGCTACAAGATAACCCGCACAGAAGGCTTCTCAAGATGCCCACATGACTTTTCTATTGGGAACTTGGCATCTTAGACAAGATGTGGTCTGCCAAACGTCCCACCGGCATCGACTGCAGCCATACCTTGCCGTGACCTTGTAGAGTCGCTAGAAAGAGTCCTTCGCCGCCGAACAACATCGATTTGACGTTTCCGGCGCGCTGGACATCGTAGTTGATCTGGGGTTGAAATGCCACCAGGCATCCGGTATCTATGCGTAGACGATCGCCACGCAGCTCCTTCTCCACTATCATTCCACCTGCAGATAAAAATACCTGGCCGCTGGATTCGATGCGCTGCATGATGAAGCCCTCTCCACCGAAGAAACCGCGCCCGAGGCTGCGTTGAAAGGCGATCGATATTTGGGCATCCGACGATGCGCATAGAAACGCGTCGCGCTGCGCGATCACCGTCCCGCCAAGATCATTCATATTGAGCGGCAATATCTTGCCGGGCGCTTCGGAGGAGAATGCCACTATTTGCTCGGTGCGGGCAGCATTGCTGTAACGAGTGGTAAACATGTTCTCGCCAGTGAGCATTCTGGAGCCAGCGCTGCGGATCGCGCCCATTAAACCGCCACTGCTCCCACCAGAACCGAACTTAACGTCGAACTCAATGCCGTCTTCCATATACATCATGGCACCCGCTTCACCGATCATCTCCTGCCCTGGTGCCAGTCTGATCTCCAACATCTGCATATCGTCGCCCTGAATGCGGTATGTGAATTTCTGCACGGATCAGATCCCCTAATAACAAGGTGAGGAAAATAGTTCATCTGTTCCTTAACAATAACACATGGCAAGAAGATAGATAACGGAGCGAGCGGATAATGGGAATCAAAGGGCACACCTGAACAGCGGCAGGTTTGGAATCCATTATTGACCGTCACTTGGAACCGGTGTACATAAAAACCACAATCCGCGGTTTCTAATACTCTCAGCTAGCGGATTGGTGACGCGTATGACTGTGTGGCCGAAGCGCTAATGAAGTCCATGACCAGATACGGATAATCGCGGCGGAATCCTAGTTTGGAAAGTGTTTCTGCGCCTTGGCTTTGCAACACCGGCACACCATTCCATTCTCCCACTTGGATTCGACGCAAAGCAGAACCGCGTTTCAGATACTTGATCAATGATGCCAGGGCTTCTTTCACCATCGGATCGTTCTCATTTTTAACACTCAATTTAGCCCCGTTGGATTGGCTCGCGAGCAACAGTTCCGATGATGAAAGCACCACCGAAGCACCTGCAATGCGGTTGATAGAAAGCTGTTCGGCAACGGCAGGATCGATGACTCTCAACAACTTGGAATCGATGATGAATGCTGGATCGAGCGTCGATACGGCTATTGATAGGGTTTCAGATTCATCGCTTTTCGAGGCATGTAAATCACCTCTGATCCGCTCGACGAAATCTGGCGCTGCGAACTGAACGCCGGGCAGATGATTGACGAAGTATCCCCGACGCGCGTGCCCTCTCAGTTCCATTAGGCTAAGCGAGTGATAGATAGAGTTCCAGTCCCAATCCAGCCGATCCTGCGATAGAGCACGACGGGTTACGACTCCATGTCGTTGCAGGAGTATCCGAGCTCTCGAGCCGGCTTTCTCTTCTTCACTTATTTCTGGACCTATGAATCCAAACCTTTTCGTTGCCGACCATTGTGCGTCCTGAGGCATAATGTTGGATCTTTGGCGGATTCGAGCCGCGAACTCTCGACGATGTCCGCGCGCGCGGTATCTTCCGGATCCTGCTGGGCCATGAGATACTCTCGTTTTAGAGACATTAGAATAACTGCGCTGTTGGCGCGGCGCGGTGGCGATAGCTATGGCCGCATTCCAAGAATCAGACGTGATTAAGCCACCCAGAGCTAGCTCTCGGATACTTTCCGCCGCTTCGCCTAGCGTGAGGTTAGAGTTGCCACGGATGATATTCTCGGTCGTTACGATGCCTTCTGCCAGGATGAATTCGTAGATTTGCTGTGAGTTTGAGTGTAAATCTGAAGGATCAGATTCGATTTTGTGCATGGTGTGCTCAGGCAGGAATGACCTGCCCTTGCCAGCTTCAATTATCAGCAGTTCCGGATTCTCGCGTTCGCCATCACCCTTGAAGACCCACCTGAACTCCCCGTCGTGGATGACTTCCGCGATCATCGCGGCTCTGAAACCGTCGACTCGGGAAGGTAAGATATCACGCATCCATAACTTTGGCGAGACGGCGATTCCCTGCATCTGCTTTAGCGTCGCTTTGAGAGCAGGCTTCGGATCAGATCGTTCGTTTCGGTTCAGTCGCTGCAGTCTCAGCAATTCCCACTGATAGCGCATGGGATGCGTAGGCTCAACTTCAGAGCGCAGCACAGCCAGTGTGCGCTCTTGAATGCGAGCCAACATCGCCAAGTCCATCCACTCCTCTTCACCCGAATCGCTGAAGTATCCGCGCGCCGCGGCTTCGTCGCGGAGCATTTCATCTAGCGCATCGCGCAGCGTTTCTGACGGCACTGGATACCGGCTCTCCAGCACTACCAGCGGCACGGGACCGCTTCTGGCAAGATACCTGGCAACTATGCGGCGAACTGATTGGAAATCGTGCGGATCAGAGATAGCAGCACGGTATTCGGAATATAAGTTGGATGATACCCAGCGAAATGCTGGTTCCCCAGGGCTACCAAAATCGAGCCGCCTTACGCGTCCCTGTTGCGCAAGTTCTGCCAGCCAAACAGTCCATCGGGCATCGCTTCGCTCATCGATCTCATGCTCGGACAGTTCGCCCAGCTCTTCTATGATTTGTGCTAGCTCGGCTTGTGAGCGCGCGGCGATGCCGAACGCGGTGCGATTGGCGCGAGATGAGATATCACTCACGGCCTCCGGTCGCAAGAGTCCGGCCGCCTCGGGATTGCGGAACAGATCGGCTAGCGCAGCGCGATCGAGACGCAGCGCCTGCAAGTCGCGTTCGGCTTTAGGCATGTCCCACTGATACATGAAGTGGTCCATGAAATAAAAGTCCAATCCGCGCGCTACTGGCGAGGGGATTTTAGAGCTGACCTGCTTCACTTCTATCCGTCCGCTCTGTATCGATTCGAGCATTTCTTCGAGTCCATGCATATCCATCACATCCTCAAGGGCGTCGCGATAAGATTCGAGCATGATAGGGAAATCTGGGAACGCTCGAGCCACCGCGAGCAGGTCTTTCGCTCGGAGCCTTTGCAGCCAAAAAGGAGTTCGCTGCCAATTGCCGGGGCTGGGCAACAGCAATGCTCTAGATGCATTCTTTCGGAAAACGGCGCCGAAGAGGGCGGAATCTATCATCCCCTCCATGACGCTGTCTTTCACCTCCGAAGGGGCCATATCAGTGACTACCTCTACTGGTATCTCGGCTTCTGCTTCAGCGAGCCGGAACATGATGCCATCGTCTGATACTTGCGTCTCTGGTTCAATCTTGGTGCGTGCTTCGAGCTCGCGCGCAAGCGCGACTGACCAGGGTCCGTTGATGCGGCCTCCGAATGGCGAATGAATGACGAGGCGGCGATCGCCGATGGCATCGCGGTATGTTTCCACGATGATGGTTTCATCTGATGCTACCGCATCACCCCATTGGAGCTGTTGTCGGATATATTCGATCAGCTGTCGGACCGCTACATCATCTATCGGGTATTCTCGTTTCAGCCATTGCACTACCGCTGGCGGATCAGCGTCATCTTCCAAGTGGGGTCTGATGCGCTTTGCCAGTTCAGACTTAAAGCGCGCCAATCGCTTTGAAAGAGCTAGCGGCCGCCATGGAAAGTCCCCTCGCCAGAATGGCATCCTAGGCGCTGTGCCCGGGGCGGGCTCTGCCAACACGCGGTCATCATCGATCTTCGTGACCCGCCACATTTGACTGCCAAGCACGAAAGGATCGCCTTCGCCAGATTCGTACACAAACTCTTCGTCAAGCTCTCCGATGCGTGTTTTACGATCGGGCAGGTAGACGGGAAATTCGCCGCGATCCACGATGGCGCCGCCGTCTCCTATAGCCGCCACTCGAGTGCCGGGCAATGCTTGCAGAATGTTGCGCGTCCGATCCCAATGCACTCGGGCGCGCAACGATGAGAAGAGTTCTCTGGGATAGTGGCCAGAGACAAGTCGGACTACGCTCTCAAAGCTGCTGTATCTCAGTTCCGCGTACGGATACGCGCGCTTTATGACCCCATACAGATCGCGCAGATGCCAATCTTCCACTGCTACGGCGGCCACTATCTGCTGCGCCAGAACATCTAGAGAGTTGCGAGGCGGCAACACCTCTTCGACTTGACGTTGCATCATGCCCTTAGCCACGACTGTAGATTCAATCAGATCTTCAGCATGGGTAGCGTATATCTTCCCTTCGCTGACAGCTCCGACATCATGTCCGGCGCGTCCAATGCGTTGGAGTCCTTGCGTGACGGTCTTCGGCGATTGCAACTGTACGACAAGGTCTATGCTGCCGATGTCAATCCCCAGTTCAAGCGAACTGGTTCCTACCAGCGCCGGCAGCTCGCCAAGTTTGAGCCGACTCTCAATATCACGGCGCATCGTTTCGGATAGACTGCCATGGTGAGCCATGAAGGGACCGTCCTGCACTCCAGAACCTCTTTCGCCGCTTCCAACTGCCGATGCAATGTCTTCTTCGCCAGTTTCACGCGCGGCAAGTGCGCTGTTGAGCCGGTCGGCGGTATTCTCAGCCTGCCGTCGACTATTAGTAAATACGAGAGTGGTATTATGATCTTCGATATCATTCAGCACCTTCGGAATCAGCTGGGGCCATATCGCTCCGGCAGCCGTATCGGTATCGGTTTCCGGCATTCCCATCACTTGGACCTTGATCTGCTTCGAGCCGGGACAGTCGACTATCTCCACGCTTCTCGGTATCAGCTCGACATCATCGTCGCTTTCTGAATGTATTGCCTTACCGGGCTTAGTGCTGTATCCGCCGAGGAAGGCGGCAATTTCCGATAGTGGCCGTTGCGTAGCGGAGAGTCCGATTCTTTGGAATCCAGGCGCCAGTTGCTCCAACCTTTCTAACGACAGCGTAAGGTGAACTCCGCGCTTGTTGCCGCTCACCGTGTGGATCTCATCGATGATGACGTTTCCAACCGTTTCCAGTATCTCCCGCGCGCGTTTCGATGTGAGCATCAGATACAGCGATTCCGGAGTGGTGATCAAAATGTGCGGCGGACGGCGCAACATTCGGGCACGTGCAGAACTAGGCGTGTCGCCAGTGCGGACATCAACTCTTACCGCGGGCATTTCAGAGCCGGCCAGATCAGCGGATTTTGCTATTCCTTGCAACGGCTCTTGCAAATTGCGCTCTACGTCGTAGTTCAAAGCCTTAAGTGGCGAGATGTAAAGAGTGCGCACACCTTTATCGCGCCGCGATTCGTCTCGCGTGCAAAGGGCATCAAGCGCCGACATGAATGCCGCTAGTGTTTTGCCGGATCCGGTCGGCGAGTGTATCAGGACGTTCTTTGATTGATGTATCAGCGGCCAGGCTCTGATCTGCGGCTCTGTAGGCGCGCCGTGACGTCCTCGAAACCATTCAGACACCCAGGGATGAAAGAGAGCTAGCGCATCATCAGCATGTATCGGATCAGTCATTCTCGCGCCTAAAGCCTCATTGCGCCATCACTCAACGCCATTCCATCATCCCGAAGCCAATCCGCGCATTCCCAACGTCATTCCCGCGAAGGCGGGAATCCATACCAATATCATCAACCCTACGTTCATCACATCCCTCACCATAGACGCATCGATTCGGCGAAGAGTCGACGCAGGTCATCTTCGCGCGCTGGGCGCGGCGAAAGTTTAGTCACTCGATGCTGAGGCATAACGCCGGCAACCAGCGAATCTATGTCCGATTCGGTGTAGCCTACAGCTGATAGTCCGTTAGGCATTTTAAGGTCCTGCAACAGATTTACGATCTCTTGAGCCAGTATCTCACCCGCGTCTTCAGGCGGCGCGTCGGCTACGTCGGCCCCCATCAGTCGCGCGGCCTCTAGATGGCGTTGCGGGTTGGCTTGGGCAGTCCACCTGAATACCGCTGGAGCGTTAAGTATTACCGATAGTCCGTGGGGGACAATAGGTTTGTGTTGCGGATACCCATCAGGTATAAATTCACGCACGTTCCCGGATACGGGATACGACATGCCGTGCGGCAGATGGACGCCAGCGGCGGCGAATCCTACACCTGCCGCGGTTGCAGCGAGAGCCATATTAGCCCGGGCTTCATCGTTGAAAGGGTCGGTCACCGCGCGTCTAATGTTCTGGGACACGATCTCGATGGCTCTAAGCGCCCATACGTCGCTCATCGGATTAGAACCCTGATAGGCCGGTCGGTAAGCCGGATCGAGTGCCGCTTCACGCATCGTGTAAGGCAAAGCGGTATAGGACTCAAGTCCGTGACACAGCACATCGAAACCGCTGAACGCGGCCACGTTGGGAGGCATTGAAACGGTGTTCGCAGGATCTATCAGGCCCATGTCCGGTTTGAGCGCACGATGCGCGATGCCGGTTTTGGCGCGCATAGAACTCATATCAAAGATTGCCACTCCAGAAGTCTCGCTGCCGGTGCCGGCCGTAGTCGGAACTGCAACCATGGGCTTCAGCGGGCCCGGCGCTGGAGCGCCTTTGCCGATGGGCGCATTGACATATTCAAGGAAGTCGGCTGGATATGATGTATATAAGTTTGCCGCCTTGCAGGTATCGATCGCTGATCCGCCGCCAACTGCGACGAAACCGTCAAAGCTGCCTCTGGCCGCGAACTCGATGACATCAGCGAAAGACGCTTGTGTGGGTTCTATGCTGACATCTGGGTATACGGTGGCATCGATGCCGGAAGCGCGGAGCGAATCGAGTGCCGTCGATACGGCGCGCGTTGGTAATACGCCACGATCGGTTAGCAACATGGCATGATTGACTCCCAGCCGACGCAACTCAAAGCCCAGTTCAGACGTGATGCCGAAACCGAACTTGATGCTAGCCGCGTCCACGGCGAAGGCAGTTTCGAATCTGGCCTCGGACATGTGGTTTTGTTCCCGGTAAAGATAGACTTTCAAGCGCAAATGCGCTGACGCTGGGCTGATAGTAGACGAACTACTGCATAAAGTATGCACTAGAACCGACGACAGTGTCTAAATGAGTGTCACTGGCTAAAGCGACCCATCCGCAATGTCTCACAATAATGAACGGCCTTCGCTGAGCCCAGCTCTACACATCGATCTTTATGAGTTGACCATGGCGCAAATCTACTGGCGAAAGGGGCTAGACCATAAACGCGCCGTGTTCAGTCTCTTCTTCCGCGGCTATCCGCAAGACCGCGCTTTCTACATCGCGGCGGGAATTGAAGATGCGATCGATTTTTTGAGCGCCTTCCGCTTCACCGCGCGCGACCTCGAGCATCTACGGTCTCTCGGGATTTTCGCCGAAGAGTTCGTGGAATATCTGGCGCAAGTTTCGTTTCGCGGTTCCGTGCGCGCTTTAAGAGAAGGCAGCATCGTATTCGCTCAAGAGCCGTTGCTGGAGGTTACCGCGCCCATCATCCAGGCACAGCTCGTCGAGACGATGCTGCTGAACATCATCACCGCCGCTTCACTATTCGCCACTAAGGGCATACGCATAGTAGAAGCCGCATGCGGACGCCCAGTGTTCGATTTCGGCAGTCGCCGCACACATGGCATCGATGCCGGAATTGATGCGGCGCGATACGGCTACCTTTCCGGGTTCCACGGCACCAGCAATGTCCGCGCCGCGGCTTTACATGGCATTCCCGCAATCGGGACTATGGCGCACTCTTTCGTGTTAGCGTTTCCAGACGAAACGAGCGCGTTCATCGCCTATGCTGAAGAGTTCCCAGAAGCTGCTACTCTGCTGGTAGACACATATGACACCACGAAGGGGGTGAAGAAGGCGATCGCCACCGCGCTGCAGATGAAGCGTCAGGGAACGGCTCTGAGCGCCATCCGAATCGACAGCGGCCATCTCGATTCATCATCACGCGCCGCGAGACGAATGCTAGACGCCGCCGGCCTGCGGGAGACGCGCATCATCGTCAGCGGCGGGCTAGACGAACACGGCATCCACGCGCTGATGACTGCCGATGCGCCGATCGACGCGTTCGGAGTCGGAACTCGTTTCAGCACCTCGTCCGACGCTCCATTCATAGATTCGGCTTACAAGCTGGTCGAGCTTGATGGAATGCCGGTGGCGAAGCTGAGCGAAGGCAAGAACACGATGCCATGGTCGAAGCAACTTTATCGCACCTATTCCAGCGATGGGATGATGGAGCATGATCTGATATGTCGCAACAACTCGCCAGCACCAGATACTCATGCGGAGCCGATGTTGCATCCCGTCATGCGCGATGGGCGCAGAGTGGTAGAACCTGCCACGCTTGACGAAGCGCGACAGCGAGTCAGAGACGAATCGGCGCGCCTGCCCGCGTTCTATCGACGGCTGCATAATCCGCATCGCTATCCATTAAAGATAGCTCCGGATTTAGTCATGTGAAATAACACATGAATGCTGCCCTTATGCCCACACTGTCATTCTGAAAGCACTCACATGTCATTCTCAACGCGCCACTGTTTGTCATTCTGAACGAAGTGAAGAGAGACTTTATGGATTCGCGGGCGGGAGGGGCAGAACGAAGGCATGGCAGCGGGCGGTGCTGCAGAATGACAGGGATAGTGTTGATGGGAGTGGCATCGGGAGATCCTACGGAATGCTTGGAGTGAAATACAATATAGTCTTTTGTCGATGCTCAGCGGCAGTAAAGAAAGACCGGAACGAATCCGGCAGCGGCATCGCCAAAATCGCTGAAGGTCTCGGAAATTGCATAAAATACAACATATATCATAAATTAAAAGGACAACTGCGAGAGCATCTTCCGCGGCGTTGCTGATTGCCGTCTGCGCAACTTTAATACCGGCAACATGGCTACTTCATAACACTCCTATTCGCGCTCAATCCCCTCCTTCAGTCACCACCTACCAAGTCAGTCCCTCAACCTTTAGCACCTATTTCGACATTGACGGGACCACTCAGGTTGCGACGCTGAAATCCACGTATCTGAGCGACGTGGAGCTAGTCTTCGCCAGCATCGTGATTAGCGTGGTAATGATCCACATTCGAGCTGCACGAAGGTATAACCTGGAAAGAACGGGTTGCGATTGATTGCGTCCATATATGAATCAGGAGTATCACACGCCGATGATCCAATTAGCGGCTAATCTGACGATGATGTTCAACGAGTATGACTTTCTCGATCGATTCGAGGCCGCGGCGGCGAACGGATTCAAGGGTGTGGAGTATCTATTTCCGTATGACTACTCGGCAGATGAAATCGCCGCACGACTGGAAGCGCGCGGACTGAAACAGGTGCTGTTCGATCTTCCAGCTGGCGATTGGGAAGCCGGCGATCGCGGCATCGCGGTGCAACCGGATCGAGGCGGCGAGTTTCAGGACGGAGTAGGCGTCGCTATCGAGTATGCCAAAGCGTTGAATTGCAACCGACTGACATGCCTTGCTGGGATACCAGATGAAGGCGCGGATCCTGAAATCTCCGAAACAACGATGGTAGAGAATCTTCGCTTCGCCGCGCGCGCGGCAGCTGATATCGGAGCGAATATATTAGTGGAGCCACTAAACACTAAAGACGTTCCAGGAACTTTCGTATCCACATCCTCTCACGGCAAACGTCTGATCGATGCCGTCGGTGCCACTAATGTGAAGTTGCAGTATGATGTGTATCACATGCAGATCATGGAAGGCGATCTGGCACCGACGTTCTCTTCTCTGCTACCGATGATCGGCCATGTGCAGATAGCGGACAATCCGGGGCGTCATCAGCCGGGCACGGGAGAGATCAACTATGATTTCGTGTTCCAACATATTGATTCAAGCGGCTACGACGGCTGGATCGGCGCGGAGTATATGCCAGACGGCGATACGGTAGTATCTTTGAAGTGGGCTCGTGAGTTTCTGCGCGGAGATGTATGACTTATCATATCGTAATGACAAAGCTATCGATATTTGCCTTATAAACCATGCCTGACAAACTGATTCAAGGCAACCGATTGCCGCAGTTGCGGTTCAACATGATAGGCGGCGGCGAGACTGTATTGCCGAGCGATATGAAAAGTCGTTATCTGGCGTTGCTGTTCTTCCGCGGCGCCTGGTGAAGCTATTGCCGCAGGCAGCTGGTCAGCTACCAAAACGAACTGGATGCGCTGGAAAATCTGGGCGCATCGGTGATGGCAGCCACCTCAGACCATGAAGATGACGTTTCTGTGATGATGAAAGAGCTCGGTCTGACGTTCCCAGTGGCTTATGGAGTGAATGATTCTGATTTTGCCGGCTTGGGCGCATGGTGGAATGAGGACCATCACGGATACTACATCCAGCCGACTGAGTTGCTGATATCCAGAGGCGGAGTGATTTTCGGATCTTTATATGCTTCGGGACCGGTAGGACGGATGGCGGTGGACGAGGTGATGACTGCGATTCGGTCTAGAGAATCGACTCGTTCAGCCTAAGGGCTTAAAGATTGCATGATGCGCGCGACCAACTGCCTCGGCGAGACAATCGGATGGTGGAGCTGACGGGATTCGAACCCGTGACTTCCTGCTTGCAAAGCAGGCGCTCTCCCACTGAGCTACAGCCCCATCCCCATAAATCCAAGTCTAGCAAGTGCGAGAGCTTATCGTGTGATGCATTTAGAGATATTAGCGCGCTCATGCGTTAACATCTTCTATGCTGTGTACCTGAATGGCAGACGTCGTTGCTATAAGCCGAAATCTATACATCATGACGCTGAAACTTCGCAAATGGTTTAACTTGCTTGCCTTAAAGGCGATTTTCATCGTCATCGCGATGCTGGCACCAGCCTGCGGCGGCGATGACTCTAGAGATGCCGCGCAGAATGATCAGTTCCTGCAGGTCAATGACATAGGTGCCTTTCTGACGCCTAACCATCTTGATGCTATCGGTTTCAAGAAGCGGCGCGCTTACGATCTAGACGGTTTGCCCGGTGCCACCGCGGCGATATTCGGCTTCTGGCGCATCGCCAGCGACGATCCAATCGATTATGAGATCCGCTTCTACCCTTCTCATGCTGATGCGGTGGAGCTAGGCGCTGAACTTGCCGAAGAAGGTACAGGGGTAGATGCGGTTCTAGATGCTTCTAAAGCAAATTACAAGGAGGGCGTTAAAGATCGACGCATGATCACCGGCAAAGGCCCCGGCGGAGGCGGTCGTAGCAGCACCGGGCCGCGTTACGGCGACTATGCAATATACGGTAATGTGGTCATGCTGTGCGCAGGTGCAGAGTTAGATCAAGCACTCTCTAGATGCGAAGAATTAGCAATGGCTCTGAACGATGCCGCAGTTGAGTGAAAGATTCAAAATCGCCGTTTGCGCAACGCTGATCCTGTCTCTGGTCATCACGCTCGGATGCGGTGACGATAGACTCTCCACGCAAATTGACTCCCGTACCGACGATGAGCGCCGGATAATCGCCTCCGAAGCATCTTTTACTACCGACGATCTAATTTCTATAGGGCTGAAGTCGGGCAAGCAGTACGACGTTTCTACTCTTCCCGGCGGAATAGATGCGCGCCTTATGTACTGGCGCGTAGAAGGCACCCCGGTTGAGTATGAAGCGCGTTTCTACGCCTCGCATGCCGAGGCGATAGAGCTAGGAGCAGCGCCGGCTGAAGAAGGCAGCGGAGCCGATGCGGTGCTCGACTCTGATAATGCTGAGTATGTAGAGGGCATTAGGGATCGACGCACGATTTTTGATTTTCGCGCCGCTCCCAAACCTAAGTACGGCGCTTATGGAATATACGGAAATATGGTAGTGCTATGCGAGGGCAGAGACGATGAAGAGGGATGGAGGCGCTGTTCGGCGCTGATAGACGAATTATCAGAAGCGCAATGAAGATGGGACTGACCATCATTTTCGCCTTGGCGCTAGTGCCGGTATTAGCCTGCGGAGATGATGCAAGCCTTGAGAAGGATGCGCAAGACGAGTATCAACGCCTCCTGCAACCCGCCCGTATGCTTTCATTGGAGGATCTGACTGCCGCAGGACTGAAGGCATCTAAAGAATATGATGTGTCGGAGCTGCCCGGCGCGACGGATTCGTGGCTGATGTTTTGGAAGGTAAAAGGAGTGTCGGTGCAGTACGAGGTGCGCTTCTACCCGTCTCATACAGCAGCGGTAGATGAAGGGATGTCTTACGCCGAAGAAGGCGCGGGGGCAAAGGCGATAATAGACCCTGATTTCGCGCGTTACACTGAAGGAATGCGTGATCGGCGCACTATCGTGCACACGCGCTCGTCTCCAACTCCGCGCTACGGAGACTATATGATCATAGGCAATTTGATCGCCTTGTGCGAGGGGCGAGATGGCGAGCAGGGCCGTTTGCGCTGTATGGCTCTGGCCGATGCACTTGACGAGAGCTGACATCAATAGCTGTCACTCAGCAGAGCAACCTAATGAGCGCGCATAAGACAGCTACAGACCGCGCTACATTTGGATAAGATAGTTATACGAATGCGATGTTGCTGACCGTGGCCATTTCGGTTTCAACGTCATCCGGACCATGTTTGACACGACGCTCATCTTGACAGGAGCCTCACCATTATGAAATCTGTATCTATCATAACCCCATCCATTTGGACCGCTACGGCACTGATGATGTTGTTGATCGCATCTTTAGCATTGGCCGCTTGCGGAACCGACGACTCCGGTGGCGATTCTGGATCTGACGATCCAGTGGCAGCTAGCAATTCGGCGCTGGCCGGGCCACCGGGAGTAGAAGTTTACTCGACTGATGCTTCTTACACCGTCGACGATCTGGTGAACACGCCGAATTTCAAGAAGAGCAAAGAGTATAAAGTAGAAGGATTGGAAGGCGCAACGGCCGCGATCTATGGATTCTTCGGCCCTGACCCTTACGACCGTCAAGAGTTCGAAGTGCGGTTCTATCCGGACCATGCGACCGCCATGGACGTAGGAGTTGACTATGCGAATGAGGCGAGCGGACCCGGTGCCGTGATCGCAAAGGATGTGCAACGCTGGGACGAAGGGCTTACGCAGCGACGCGAGTGTCAGGGCAACGTGCGAGGCTCCCATCATTCCGGAAAATGCGACGCGGCGAAGTATGGAGACTATGCAGTTGCCGGCAACATAATCCTCATGTGCCAGGGCAAGGATTCACAAACTGCGCTCAAGAATTGCGATGATCTGTACGCCGCGATGCCGCAGTAAGGGAACGCAGAGACATTCTGAATGATCCATTGATATGGGGCAGGTGATTAAATGGTCTTTGCTGAACGCGTTTCCACTGTCAATTCTTCTCTTCATTGCTTGCGGCTCTGACTTCTCAGATAGTCCAAGTGAATCTCATGTCGACGATTCGATAGATACGCGCGCTGAAGACGGTGATGAACAGAACATCAAGCGCGAGAAGATCATCCAAGATTACGGCATTGAAGTAATTGCCTCAGAAGAGACCACCGTGAAAAAGACTCCAACCTCTACTACCGATGGGATGGCCGCGGATAATACCAGCAACTCCAAATCTTCGAGAAATCGGTCGGCAGGAAATGACGCGACGGTGAAATCCGCAGACGCTCAACACACAGACGAGGTGAATATCTATTCAGACGATAATTTCTACCACGTGGATGAAGTGTCTGACGCTCCGCACTTCAAGAAGAGCAAAGAATATGACATTACTGGACTGAAGGGAGCTACCGCTGCTATCTATGGATTCTTCGGCAAGGATCCATATAAACGTCAGGAATTTGAGATTCGGTTCTATCCCGATCATCAGATCGCGATGACTGCCGGGGTGGATTATGCGAAGGAGGCTAGCGGTGCTGATGCCGTGATCTCTCAAAAGGCACAGCGATGGGATGAAGGACTTACGCAACGGCGTGAATGTCAAGCCAACGTGCGCGGCTCGCATCACTCTGGACGATGCGATTCAGCCAAATATGGCGACTTCGCAGTGGCCGGCAATATGATTATGTTGTGCCAGGGCAAAGATTCTGAAGCAGCTCTGAAAAATTGCGCAACCTTATACAACGCACTGCAACCTTGAAGCTATTGGACAACAAGTCAACATTGTGGGATACCATTGTTCGCCGAATCTAAGAAAATCGTTTCCACTGCACTAACCGCATTTATGTTATCGATGCTGTTAGCTTCATGCGGCTCTGACGAAGGTGGTTCCAGCAATTCTGCAGAGGACGGGAATCCTAATATCCGAACGTCCGAACGCATCTATACTATCGCTGATCTGAAGGCGGCCGGAGGCAAGGCGAACAAAGATTACGATGTCGCAGAGCTTCCCGGCGCCGAATCGGCATGGCGCGTCATCTTCAATCGCCTGGATTACGAAGCCCGCTTCTACCCCGATCATCAAACCGCGTTGGATGAGGGAGTGGAGTATGCGGATCATGTGACGGGAGAAGATGCTGTGGTTACCGGAGAAGATGTCATCTGGAGCGAAGGAGCCAAAGATCGCCGGCGCTGTAGCCGCTCAGAACATACCCCACATTCAGGATGTTCTTACTCTTCTCGCTACTGGGATTTTGTAGTGCTGGGAAACATGATCCTCATGTGCGAGGGACTGGAAGGTCCGGAATCCATCAAGAACTGCGACGAATTGATCGCCAAGATTCCATGACCGGGAAGCTCGGCTCGCGATGAACGGTCTATAGAAGCATCATGCTGAACCATAATGGACCGCGGATAGAGAACACCAGGCCGGGCTTACTGCGGCAACTTTGACATGGCTTCGATCAGAGCGATGCAGTCATCAACCGATCTTTCGCATAGCATCACCACATTACCGGCTACCAGATAGCCGCCGTAGACGCGTCTGCTGGCGAAGCCAGAGCCATCATGCACCGTACGGTCTATCGCATCCTCGGCTGACGCGACGCCTGAGCTAAGCGCCGTGGCATGTGATGGATACTGGCGTATCTCGATATTCTTCCGATTGAAGAATCCGTAACGCGCGGCGATGGCATCTGGCAATGTATCCACTTCATAGATCTCATGCTGCTTCCAGCCCGCTCTCACGAAGTCGTCGTATGAGTAAATCGAACCTGGTCGCGTCTTCGCGCCGATATCCACCTGGTCGCCAATAGCGACTAGCGCGCTCTCGGCGACATCGGATCCACCCGATTCCTGATCGCTTGACGAGCCGCATCCGGCTATCATCAGCGGTGCCACTAGCAAAATTGTTGCTGAGGCTATGACGCTCGTAACTCGCATCACTCCATCTGATCAATCAGGCCGGTGCAGTCTTGTATCGATAGTTCGCATAGCATCACTGTGTTACCAGCCACTACGTATGCGCCGTATAGCGTGACAGCCGAGAACCCGGCGCCGCGTCCGGACAGCTTCTCAGTCTCAAGCGCGGCTTCGGCGCTCTCTCGCCCGACGTTCATGGCAATCTCATGAGACGGATAGATGCGTATCTCAATGTCTTTACGGTTATAGAAGCCGAACGATGCGCTCTCGGCTTGGGGCAAAGTTTGAATTGAGAAATCTCTGCTCTTTTTCCAGCCGGCACTTATGAAATCATCGATGCTGAATATACTGCTGGGACGAGTGCTCGCCCGAAGGTCGGCTCGGTCGCCAATAGTTACGATGGCATTCTCTTCAACTTGGCTCTCATCGCCTGTAGCGCCATCATTGTCGCTTCCACAACTCCATGAAACTGCTGAAACCAGTAACAATGCCAACATCATGGCAGAGATAGATTTGAGAGTGATCATAGCGGCATCCGGCTAAATGGGAGTTCAATGACGCATTGATTGTAGCTGATGGTTTCCTCATATGCGGGAACCGGGCATGTTTCGGCACGCTTCGCATTTAGTTCTATAACGCGAAGAAAGGGGCTTGGACTCTGGGATGAGTCCAAGCCCCTTTGGCTTATCTGTGGTCCGTCAACTCTTAATTTGCAAGAGAAGTTAGGACCGGTCAGCTTTTGATGCCCAGCGTTCTCTATGGTTTTTCAAGCATGTGAACAACGAGCGACCAAGTTAGGTGCCACCATGCTTCGTTGACGTAGCCAGTGGTATCAATGGCGCCCTTGGAAGTGTCGCCTTGCGGCCAACCGGTCCATCGCGCTTCATTCATGATGATGCGGTGATAGAACTCCAAGATCGGCACGTCAGGAAGTTCTTCCAGCCAGATCTTGGCGGCTTTGCGCCACAAATCGTACATCTCGGCAGTGTTGTCCGGCGATGTCTTCGCCACCTGGTCAGTAAGTTCGTCCCACTCTTCATTCTCCCAGTGGTAGAAGTTCACCTGGTGTCCGCCAGGAATATTCACGCTGGATGACTGGTAAAGCTTCATGGTGAAGTACGGGTCTCGCACACTGCCACCATGTCCGAACATCAGGCACTCAAAGTTGCCTTCTGCCATTCGGCTGGAAGCATCCGTGGGTTGTCCGTAGTCGGCATTGATGCCATGGTTGGTGAGTTGCTGTGCCACAGCTGGACCGAGGTCCACCCAGGCGCCGAATCCGACGATCTCGCAGTCAATGGTATTCCCACTAGAGTCTTCCCACATACCGTCAGAGTTCTTGGTGAAGCCGGCGTCTTCAAGCAGTCCGTCTGCGCGTTCTGGGTCGTAATCCAGAGTGCTTCTGCCTATCTCTTCCATCACTTCAGCTGCGATATCGAAGTATGGCTGCAGGGGGGGGTACTGAGGCATGGTAAGAGGGTTGAAGGCGGCAGCACCATCATACGCAAGCTCTCTCAGTTCAGCGCGGTTCAGATAGAACGAAAACGCCCATCGCACATCCGGGTTTTCATAAGGCCCGAATTTACCGCTGGTGTTGAAGGCGATGGATACGGGCCACCAATCTACATAGCCGTAAGGTTCGCCACGTCCAGAGTGGGTTATAAGGTCGGGATTCTCTTCAAGCGTCTTGGCGATCAGCGAAGGCGTAGTCATAGACGCACCATCAACCTGATCCTCGATCAGCGCCTGCGCGCGTTGCTCCTGCGGAACTCCCGGGATGTAGATGACGCGCTTTACCTCAGGCAGTTTCGCGTATTCTCCTAGGTCAGAAACTCCCTCTCCCCACCAAGAATCTCGGCGGTCGAAGATTTTCTGCTCCGTTGTGGTTGTAACTTGCCAGGGTCCAGTCGAGATGGGCCATCCCTTGTCGCGGTCGTAATCGCCGAAGGTAGTCCAATCGCGTCCGCTGTAGTGATGTTCAGGAACGATATAGACACCGATATCGAACTTATATGTCAACAGGAACATAAAGCGCGGGTCTGGGCGCAACAGATTGACCTTGGCAGTGTACTTGTCCACTAGCTCCGCATCTTCCATAGCCGCGTCAATATCCTTGCCCCATCGCACCTGCTCTTTGAGGTCTTTCAAAGCGTTGAGGGTGTATACCACGTCTTCACAATCGAAGTCTTCCCCGTCGCTCCAGGTGATTCCTTCTCGACAGTTGATAGTCAACTCCGTGAAGTCGTCGTTGTAGCTCCAACTCTCGGCAAGCCATGGGATAGTTTCGTCGGCAAAAGCGCTGAAGAATGCCAATGGCTCAAATATGAGGTTAGGGCCTTGCTGGTGGTTAGCCCCGATGGCATATGGGTTCCAAAGCTCGTGGTCTACGAAGCGTCCTTGGTCGCCACCGTGGAAAAGGATGAGCGTGTCTTCACGAGCGACATCGCCAACGTCAAAGGTAGTAGCTTGTACATCAGCGGGTTCAGGGGTGCTAGTCGGCGGGACTGGAGTCGCCGTCGGCGGCACCGCAGTAGCTGCAGGAGCCGGGGTGCTAGTCGGCGGCACCGGAGTCGCCGTCGGGTCCTCGTCACCGCAAGCAACGGCTAGCAGGAAAATTGATATTCCCGCCAGCAGATACCAGCGCGAAAATCTTTCCAAACGATAGGGTAATTTCATAGCTATTATGATCCTCCATATTGGAATCATCATTCGGCGGTCGCTAAAAATAGGTCGCCGATCGGTTGGCCGGTCATAAATGGAAGGTACACATGCAGTTTCTTAAGAACATTCACATAGTAGATTTACAGCGCAAAGCACCGCTTCCCTTACCAAATATCTTTTCTACTAGAATCATAATCTGTTGTCAATAGTTAACGTTAAGCCGGGTACCGAAGAACCGCCTGGTGCCAACTCAAGTTCAAGCCTTCAACTAAGTGTTGGGCGTCCCCAGAAGTTGCCTGATGCGAGCTCATGGCGACTTAGTCCAGCGCTACTATAAGTTATCGGGACGCGATTGGATTTTCGCGTTTAGCCATCGGATCGACTAAATTGACATGAAGTCTATTCTGTGTGTATAAATAGCAGATACACTTTCAGGGGCGTTGCCGGCAGAATATAGCCGAACTCGGCGCGCATCGCACCCTCCGATAAAAATGACAACGTTACAACAGACACCAGATCAGCCCACTCGCGCGCCCATCCAGCGTTCCGGCATTGTAGGCATGGTGGCGAACTCGATCGTCATCAAATTCTTGAGGGCGTTCTTCGGCAATTTCATAGTGCAACGTTTTTTGCTGTTTTTGCTGACGGTCTGGTTGGCAGGGTCGCTCATCTTTATTCTGCCGCGCTTGACCGGGCAAGACCCGATAAAAGAGAAGCTGCTACAGGAGGCTCAGCGCGGGGGTTCGGTGCAATCGGGCATGAATGAGATGGCAAAGGCTTACTCGAAGCGTCTGGGATTAGAGTTGCCAGTATGGGAGCAGTATCGCAACTATATGTATGATCTGGCACGGCTTGATTTCGGATATTCGATCTCATACTTCCCTCGCACGGTCAACTCGATCATCAGCGATTCGATAGTCTGGTCGATCGGGCTGATGAGCGTCACCCTCTCGATGTCATTTGTGATCGGTACTTTGGGCGGTGCATTGCTAGGTTGGCAACGCTCTTCGTACAGGTACTACCGCTCCTCGGGCTGGATGCAGTACGCCTTTACGCCATTCCTTGGATTCTCGGCAGTGCCTCAGTACATGCTGGGACTGATGCTGATGTTCATCTTTGCCATACAGTTCAAAATGCTGCCGATATTCGGGGCTTATGAACCGGGCACCATTCCTAACTGGAGCCTGGACTACATTCTTCAAATTGTGAGACATGCGATCCTGCCCAGTCTTTCGATCATGCTTGCAACCGTAGGTTTCTGGGCGATCGGCATGAGGGGGATGATGATCAACACGCAGGGCGAGGACTTTATGGTGCAGGCCGATGCCAAGGGACTCAAGGGCGCGCGCATCTTTATGAGATACGCTCTTCGCAACGCGTTGCTACCACAAACTACCGGTCTGGCCATCTCGTTCGGAACGCTTCTCACCGGAGCAGTTCTAGTCGAAGTGCTTTTCCTGTATCCGGGTCTCGGCAACACTCTATTCCAAGCGATCAGAGTTTCGGATTTCTTTGTCATTCGCGGAATTGTGATGACAATTATCATCTCACTTTCGGGCATGATGATGCTTATGGATCTGATTTATCCTTTGATCGATCCCCGAGTCAAATATTCTCAATCTTGATATGGCACGTATACAAGACAAAACTCCAAACCAGGGCTTACCGAAAGGGTATTTTTCGGCATCCGACGGGTTCCATGAATCCCGTGCATTTACTATCATCAGTTATGCGCGGCGCAACCCTTCCCTGGTATTTGGGCTAGGCATGCTATGCGCGATGCTGGTGTTCGTCATTATCGGATTGCTCACTTATCCTAAACTCGACGCGTCGGTAAGCGGCGGCGCTCCGGTGAAGGACAAACGGATCTCTCCTTCTTGGTGCATCTGGTGCGAAGAGATAACCGAGCTTGAAGACGAAGAGAGGCCTGGGTTATTTACCTATCCGATGGGGACCGACACCCAGTCGCGCGATCTTTTAGCCGTGAATCTCAAAGGGGTACCGTTGACTCTGGGCACTGGAATTGTCGCCGGATTTCTATCGGTGGGAGTGGGAACTGTGGCGGCTTTCATCGCCGCTTACTATCGTGGATTGCCCGATGTTATCATTCGTCTGCTCACTGATGTGGGTATTGCAATCCCTGGTCTCTTGGTTTTGATCATCATCAGGATCCAGATTGGAACGGAACTCACATGGTGGCAACTGGGCGTCGGCCTGGCAGCGGTTGGATGGGTATTCTCATGCCGCACTGTGCGAGCACAAGTTCTGGTGCTGAGAGAACAGCCCTATGTGGAGATCGCGCGTCAATCCGGGATGCCGGGCCTATCTATCATCTTCCGCGAGATGATTCCTAATCTGATTCCATACATCACTGCCAGCTTTGTGGCAACTGTCGCCGGTGCCATCCTGGCCTCAATCGGGCTAGAGGCGTTGGGACTCGGCGATTTTTCATCTTCTTCTCTGGGCATGACTATATACTGGGTTATTCAGTTCGGCGCCATCACGCTGGGAATGTGGTGGTGGTGGCTCTTCCCGCTGATCGCCATCGTGGTCATCTTCGTAAGCCTGTTCCTGATCTCGGCAGGGCTAGACGAGTGGTCGAATCCGAGGTTGCGCAAACAGGTATAGTAAACAAATCGACGGTGCGGCATTGCCCGCGCAATCATCAATCACCTCTAATTCCTATGACTACAGATACAGCGACAGCAGGGCGTTTCGATTCAGCGGTCAGTGATGATGTCTTGCTGGAACTGCGGAATCTGTGCGTCTACTATGGGACGCAGCGCGGCACGGTAAAGGCGGTGGAAGATGTCTCTTTCAGTTTGAAAGTGGGCGAACGTTTCGCCTTGGTCGGCGAGTCAGGCAGCGGTAAGAGCACCTTGGCGATGGCCATCATGCGACTCACTCGTCCGCCAGGGCATATCGCCGCCGGCCAAATATACCTGAACGGTCGCGATCTGGTGGAACTATCGGAAGCTGAGATTCGGCGTATTCGGTTGCGCGAGATGGCACTGGTGCCCCAGGGCGCTATGAACTCCTTGAATCCCGTGATGAGAGTAGGCGATCAGATAATAGATGGCATCATGGACCATGTAGAACGCGACGATGATCGTCCGCCGAAGAGTGAGGTTCGTGAACGCGTCGCGGAACTGCTACGGCGAGTCGGGTTGGATCCATCGGTGGCTAGGCTGCATCCCCATGAATTGAGCGGAGGCATGAAGCAACGCGTCGCGATGGCAATCGCGATATCACTGAATCCGAGCATAATAGTCGCCGACGAGCCGACAAGCGCGCTGGATGTAGTGGTGCAACGGCAGATCATGCAGACACTGGGACGACTCCAAGAGGGATTGGATGCCTCGGTTTTGTTGGTGGGGCACGACATGGGGCTAGTGGCACAGTTCGCCGATACTATCGGAGTGATGTATGCGGGAAAACTGGTTGAGGTAGGTTCCGTGAACGACCTCTTCAAGGACCCCAAGCATCCTTACACCAAGCTATTGATCGAGAGTCTGCCGTCATTTGATTTGAACCGTAAGTTTGTGGGCATACCAGGAATGCAGCCGGCGCTTTTGAATTTGCCTAAGGGTTGCTCTTTCAATCCGCGCTGTCCATCGGTTCACGAGCCTTGCTACCGCGAAGAGCCGAATCCTATCACCATCGGGGGCGGCCGAAGCGTGTCATGTCACCTCTTCACGGATGGAGATCTGACATGACGAAGTTTATAGAGCTGGATCACGTCACGCGCACCTTCGGCGGCGGCGTCCTCTCTTCCAAGCCACCGATCGTAGCGGTAGATGACGTGTCGCTTTCAATTGACGAGGATGAACCGAAGATAACGACGATCGCCGGTGAGAGCGGTTCCGGTAAAACCACTCTGGCGCGTCTTCTCATGGGCACATTGACCCCATCATTCGGCACGATGCACTATCGCGGCAAAGACTTCATGAAACTGAGCCGCAGCGAATCTTGGAAGTTCAAGCAGGAAGTCCAAACCATCTATCAAGACCCGTTCGGCTCCTACAATCCCTTCTACAAGGTAGACCATGTATTGGAATCACCAATCCAATACTTTAAGCTAGCGTCTTCCAAAGCTGACCGAAATCGCATCATTGAAGAGGCACTGGCAATGGTGGGGCTTCAGCCGGGAGACACGCTAGGGCGTTTCCCGCATCAGTTGAGCGGCGGCCAGCGCCAACGGATCATGGTGGCGCGCGCATTGCTCATAAAGCCACGTCTGATACTTGCCGACGAGCCAGTATCGATGGTGGACGCTTCCCTGCGCGCTACTATCTTGGACAGCATTCGGCGATTGAACCGAGAGATCGGGATATCAGTTATTTACATCACTCACGACTTGACCACCGCATTGCAGATCAGCGACAACATTTTAGTGATGTATCGCGGATCGGTAGTGGAGGCCGGCGCTGTGGAAAAGGTGATTCTGGAGCCGAAGCATCCCTACACTCAGCTACTGATCGAATCGATCCCGCAGCCGAACCCCGACAATAAATGGGGCGAAGAGCCACCAGCGCCTCATTTCGAGGATTTCAGTTCGATGATAGGATGCAAATTCGCCGACCGGTGTCCTCATGCCATGGATAAATGCAATGCCATGCCGCCGCCGCATTATCAGCTCGATCGGCATCGGCAGGCTCAGTGCTTCCTATATGAAGACGATGCTGATCCGATGCCCGAGCATGACCTTTCGACGATATTCCAAGATCGGCGAGCTGAAATCAGCGTCTGAAGCTTGTTTTACTTTATATGTGGCGGATGGCGCACTCCATAGCCGTAGCGACAGATTCTGATGGGCGGTTTTCACCGCTCCCGGTACCTGGGATGAGCCGTGTCGACCGTAACGTCTTTGAATCTCGACCCGCGATACTTGGGCACCCGGTAGCCCTTTACCCAAGGTTGCACTCGAACGTATCGATCCGATAGACGCCAAAACATCGGTATCGCTACTGCGTTTCTGCGATTCTGACCGGCTCGTTCAAAATATCAAAATCGCCGCGCTCAAATGCCGCTTCACAGTCAAACTCCACTATTCTATGACTGTCCTTTAGCTGATATGCGTTTTCTTCTGCCAAGGGCAAGAATTCAATTGCCTCCAGTCGCGGCACACCTTCCCAGTAGTAAGGGTTGGACTTCAAGATGTAACGCCCCGCTGGGGCATCGAAATCAGTCCGCTTGAAAGGTCCGTTCCCAATCGGCAATCGTCGATTCAGCTGTGGATACGGGAAATACTCCCCTCGCTCTCATTAGGATTTTCTCGAAATCTTCTTGCATGAGCGCGCAGCGATCTCGGATTCAAGCCATCTCGCGCGCGTGTGCCTCATTAAGCGCGAGCTCTCGAATCAGCATTCCCAAATGCCAATTATGCGATAATATTCTGCCATACAGCCGTCTGTACTTATATCCAATGGCGCAAGTCCAAGTCCCGCAAGATCGGATACTGAACATGAAAATCACAGATTTCGCATTGACACCACTGAAGAGCGGGAAATCTATCCTTCAAATTCATACCGATGCCGGCATCACCGGCGTCGCTGAAGCCCATGGTCGCCCCGGCAGCGCGTTCGAGGCACATCTGGAAGGCGTGGTAAGGCCGTTGCTGACGGGACAGGATCCGCGGCAGATAGATCGACATTGGGAGACGCTGTACTTCGGCAACGAAGAGCGTATCACTAAAATGCCGCCGTATACAGTCGGGGTGATCGACATCGCGCTCTGGGACATCTTAGGCAAAGACGCTGGACTGCCGTGCCATGCGCTCATGGGCGGTGCCGCCAGCCTGGAGATACCGCTCTATTGGAGTGTCGGATTAGGATGGATCAAGACCCCGCAGCAGATGCTCGACGATGTCAAGGTGGGATGGGAGATGGGTTTCAAAGCCTTCAAGATCCGCATGGATTGGCGATCTTACCGTCAAGATTCCAACCCGGACAAAGATTTTGAGATGTTTAAGCTGGTGAGAGATTTTCTGCCTAAAGACATCTATCTGGGCTTCGATGCCAATAACGGCTACTCCGTAAGCACCGCGATCCAGCAGGGCATCAGATTCCAGAATCACGGCCGCATCGATCACTTCGAAGAGCCGCTTCCACAGTACGATCTGCCCGGTTTGCGGCAAGTCGCAGATGCTTTAGACGTTGCTGTATCAACGGGCGAGCAAGACTGGGATCGATGGCGATTCCGTGATGTGATAATGCTGGGAAACCCCGACATCCTACAGCCCGACATTCTAGGCGCCTCGGGGCCATCTGAGATCTTGAAGATCTACACCTTGGCAACTACCTACAACAAGCCGATCATGCCGCACTCGCCGAGCGCGGGCATCAACAGCATCGCCTCGTTGCACTGCTACTCGACGATAAAGAACGCGGTGCGGCCACATGAGTTCTCTACGGAGTTCTCAGCGCCGTTGGAGGAAGTGGCGGAACTGTACGGCGAGCACATCGTGCCGACCAACGGTACGATCACACTCACCGACAAGCCGGGTCTGGGAATAGAGCTGAATGAGAAAGCTCTGCAGAAGCTCAGCGCATAAACGCGCCGGCAACATACAGCCAACACGATGAGTGGATACGATATTCCGCGCCACTTCACCGCCACCGGATTCGTGGTTCACCGCGACGCTACTCTTTTGCACTGGCATCGTCGCGTGCAGGCCTGGCTACCGCCGGGCGGCCATGTGGAAGAGAACGAGGATCCAGTGCAGGCAGTGTTGCGCGAGGTTAAGGAGGAGACCGGGCTAGAGGTGCGGATCGTGCCGGCGCAAGCGTTGCCTGAGATATCAACCCTCGCGCAGTTGCATCCGCCGCGCACCATCTTAGTGGAGGATGTGTGGGATGAGAGTGTTGGCGCGCATCAGCACATAGATTTGATCTACTTCACCGCGGTGAATAACGGTGCTGATGAATTGGATGATGGTGGACATCCTACCGTGCCAGAAGGCTGGCTATGGATCGAGCGATCAGATCTGGAGTCGGGCATGCGCTTGAAGAATCTAAATGGCGAGACGCATGCGCCGCCGGAGGATGTTAGGTCACTGGGGCTGATGGCGATTAGGGGTACAGACATTGAAATAGATTCTGCACTCGCCTAATCTCTAACTTCTGACAACACCGATCCGCTTGCATGATTATTTTTATCCATGAGTCTGCCGTTTGACGAGGCTAGCTTTCTATCGCGTCTCTTATCGACTGATGTGTACTGTTTAGGAAACGCCTGCTTAGCGTCAATATCCCTAATAGTCGTTATCTCACCTAGAAACTTAGAAACGTAAAACTCTCCCAGCATTGTTGCTTCTGTAGCATCTATCTTGTTCTTAGCTATCGCGATGTACTCTTCATCAATATCTATTCCAATGCAGTTTCGTCCGAGCGCACGGGCAGCGATGGCAGTAGTGCCGGTACCCAAAAATGGATCCAGCACCACATCGCCTGGATCTGTAGTCATCAGAATCAATCTCTCCATAAGATGGACCGGCAACTGGCAGGGATGTGGATCTCGACGCCTGCTGTGCCTGATGCGATGTATGTCAGTCCAAACATCACTCACCAGGGCGCCAAACGGATGCCTTTGATCGCTTTTACCGCCATAGTCTTTGTGATACTCACCGCACTTACGACATACTGGATGAGGCGACCTCAGCTTTCACTTCACTTCACCACAAACCCACCATCCCGCGCCACCGTCAAACAATCATCTATCGTCTCTCGATACATCGGCATCAGGTCCGGAAGCGTGCGCAGTTCGTCAATGCCGAACCAGCGCGCGTCCGCGGTCTCATTTGTCGCGGTGAGCAGATCACCCGTCCAGCCATTGGATTCGACCCGATAGGCCACAGTGAGTAGTTGCGCATCGGGACGGTTCGGCGCGGTGAATCTCGGTTTGGAGTAGATGGCAAACGCGTGACCGCTCAGAACCGTCAGTCCCGTCTCTTCCCAAACTTCGCGCTTCATGCACTCGGTAACCGATTCGCCCGGCTCCATGGTGCCCGCGGGCAGAGCCCACTGACGGTTGTCGCTGCGACGTATCAACATTATCCATTCATCGTCGTTGAGTATCACCGCACGCGCGGCAGGAACTATATAAGTGGTGGTTTCTTCGTTCATTCGTGAACTCCAAGTGCTAATCTGCTACTAATAAACCTAACGATATCCATCTACTTACCATAGCGAACGAGAGTTAAAAGCATGACCACCGCCGCCACGCAAACATCGAGCCACCGCAAGAGCAATCGCGCCAAGGGGAAGTGGCGCTCTTGGGAAACTACCGAGGGTGTGATCCGCGCACCGCACCGCTCGATGATGCGCGCGATGGGCATGACCGACACAGACATCGACGCGCCGTTCGTGGGAGTGGCATCTACGCATAACGAAGTGACACCCTGCAACTCCGGCATCCGGCCGCTGGTCGATGAGATCAAGATCGGAGTGCGCGCATCTGGGGGTTCGCCATTTGAATTCGGCACCATCACGGTGTCGGATGCCATATCAATGGGCACCGAGGGTATGCGAGGGTCGCTTATCAGCCGCGAGATAATCGCCGATTCGATAGAGACGGTGTGCTTCGCCGAGCGCTACGACGGTCTAGTAGCTGCCGCCGGCTGCGACAAGTCTTTGCCAGGCGCAATGATGGCCATGGCAAGATTAGATATTCCATCCGTTTTCGTATATGGCGGCTCCATATTGCCCGGACATCTCGACGGCGAAGACATTCAGATACAGACCGTTTTCGAGGCTGTCGGTAAACGTCAAACGGGACAGATCGACGATGACCAGCTTTACGCTATAGAGTCTAAGGCTTGTCCCGGCTCAGGTTCTTGCGGCGGTATGTTCACTGCCAATACGATGTCATCAATCGGCGAGGCGCTGGGACTATCACTTCCCGGCTCAGCCTCAGAGCCAAACGTAGACCAGCGTAAACGCGCCTCGTCGCGCCAGGCAGGCGCGGCGGTGATGGATTTGTTGCGCAGAGGCATATTCCCCCGCGACATATTGAGCCGAGAAGCCTTTGAGAACGCGGTAGCTCTAGTAGTCGCAATGGGCGGTTCTACAAACACTGCGCTGCATCTGCCAGCCATCGCGCACGAAGCGGGAATTGAGCTGACACTGGATGATATCCACGCCATATCGATGCGCACGCCGCTCATCGCCGATATGAAGCCCGGGGGCAGGTACGTAATGTACGATCTTGACCGCGTCGGCGGCGTACCGCTGGTGATGAAGCGATTGCTAGACGAAGGGCTGCTGCACGGCGAATGCATGACGGTCACTGGGCGAACTGTAGCCGAAAATCTGGCACCGATAGATCCGAACCCAGTTGAGAATGACGTAGTCCGATTTCCGTCCGACCCGTTGTCGGAGACTGGCGGTCTGGTAGTGCTGCACGGCAATCTAGCTCCTGACGGATGCGTGCTTAAAGTAGCCGGACATCAATTCGGAGCTCGCTTCTCTGGCCCCGCGAAGGTGTTCGATCAAGAAGAGGCGGCAATGACAGCCATACAAAGGCGCGAAATCAAGGCCGGTGATGTGATTATCATCCGCTACGAAGGGCCTAAGGGAGGACCCGGCATGAGGGAGATGCTATCGATCACCGGCGCACTGGTAGGCCAGGGTTTAGGCGAAAAGGTGTACCTCATCACCGACGGCAGATTCTCGGGCGCGTCGCACGGCTCTATGATCGGTCACGTAGGCCCTGAAGCCGCGGTCGGCGGTCCGATCGCGGCGGTAGAAGACGGCGACGCTGTGGAGATCAATCTAGAAGATTTCGAGCTGAATGTGCTTATTAGCCGAGAAGAGATTCAAAATCGTCTCCGTGATTGGCAACCCAAGCCGCCACCGTACACTCGCGGTTCGCTCAGCAAGTACATCAAACTGGTTCAGCCCGCAAGTGGAGGCGCGGTTACTGGGTGAGCGACTGCATAATCAGTACCAACTCAAGATTGGCTTCAATAATGCAAAGCAATCTCGATAGTTCGGGGGTAATCGCATCATTCTTTCCTATCTTTATCGGAGGACTAAGGGGCCGTTAGGCATGTAACCATCCACGAATTTGGCACCGATTACTGAGACTGTGCTATACTCAGCCTTAAGCAAGGACACAGGCGGCGACGCGCAGATAATGGAGATACGGAATGTCTTCTAGAGTCAGAGCAGTCGCAAGAGCGATTGCGGGGTTGGCATTGGTGGTGTTCGTTGCTGGTCACCTTCCCCCTTTCTCTAAATCCGAGGCGCAGGCAGATGCGTCAGGCGGAATACTCTTAATCGCAGAAAGAACTGTGGCGGTCGGTGAAATCTTGGATACTGGGGTGAGGGATGGCGATAAGTGCGTCATGAATCATGGATCACTTGAAGTCGAGGTTGAAGTATCTGTTGATGAGCCCTCGGCTGAGATCAGTTTTCGGTTGACTGATGATTGCAAGTTAGTCGTTGCTTCCAAGCAAAGGCATGCCTCCGATGCTGCATCGCATACACATCGGTCAATCATTAGCGCCGATGATTCGATTCAAAGGTATGACGCGGAGGAAGCTAAGTCGGAATGGAGTGACGCTTTCGCAATCGATGCCGCCGCTACTTTCGTGAGATTCACTTACGATGAGACAAATAGTGGGTTTTCATTCTATGGGTCGCCGGAAGAGGAGTGCGTCAAGTTTGGTTGGTGGAAAACCGAGCGATGTCGTATGGATAGTCAGTCACAAAGCTCATCCAGCATTGAAGCCACGGCCTATGGAAGATTCAGCATCAAGGCTACTTGAGGCTATCGTCATTCTCAGAAGCCGACATTCACCGCTAGACGATCAGGCAGAGGCACTGCAAAGTGCTGGTCAGATACGAATCGATTGGCAGTCCTCCATTTCACCTGTGATGGCGGCCTGCATAAAGCAGGATAGTGGAGAAAGGAGGCCCGATGGCTAAAGACGAACTTGAGCGCCGCGCCGATACGCCGTTCTAATAAAACAAAAAATGGCCCGTCAAGGCGCCTGTGTCCATATCACGGTCGTACCCGGCGTGGCGCTCCTATGAAGATGTGATTGCTGTTAGTTTTACGGAGCGTTGCCGCGTATTGAAGTATGCCCAAGCGTTACGAAATACATCTTTCTTGCCGAGGAGATAATACGAAGATGGTACAAACCGTAAGTCAGATAGGAATAGGTGGCAAGTGGGGCAAATGGATGACGATTGTTGCCGGGGTGGTAAGCGCGGTAGTTTGGACCACGGTGGTTGTTGCGGATCATGCTGGCAGCGGGGCGGGACTGATCGACAGAGCGTTGATGTTTGAGCTCGCGTTCATCTGGGCGATTATATGGTTCATCGCAAATGCGATTCGGTTTCTGGAGGGGAAGAGACTAGCCGTTTTATCGCTGTTGCCCGCGGGAGTTGGGTTGGTTCTGTTTGGGATCGCACAGGGATTCTTCGTGCAGACTCCAGAAGGCGATTGGTACCGGATGGCATTGGGAATCGCTCCAATCGCGCTGGGTCTTGCAGCTCTTTTGAGTGTGTTGCCGCATCCAATGCCGATTCAGATATGGCCACTGCACACCGGAAATTCAGAGATGATAACTAGAATCATCATCGATCCGATAGGCCTGACGCGACGAGACCCGCCTGCGATGGCTAGCCATCGCAGGCGGTGTTGCATTCGTATTGGCGATGCCAGTTTCGCCTACTGTGGTTCCTTTGGCAGTAGCGATAACGTGCGCAGTTAGGTACGCTGACACTTTTCAAGGGAGCGAGCGAGTGAGAGTGATGGGGCTGAGCTTTGTTGCGACCGTCTTAGCGGCGACTTTCTCAATCGGATTCATTGGTACACCTGAGATTTGGATGGCAGCACCGGCGTTCATGTTGTTTCTTTTGTCGATAGCGCTGGCGATGTTCAGAAGCGCAAAGAAAGAATGACCAGGCAATCTGAGTGTGCGAAACAAAGTCTCCCCCCCCCGTCCCAGATCACTGGATTTTGCGATTCCTGCCGTGGTAGAGCGAAATGATCTCCGCATAACGCCATAAAGCGCATCGCAATCAATACCCTCGGCGCATCGCGGGGACATGAATGCTATCGCTTGCATCTCCTTCGGGCCAGAATCGCAGGTCTCAAAGAATCGGCAGTCAACGACGATCGATGCAACCATATCAGAGTTTCATAGACCCATCAATCAGCCATCAATCCAGAGTCGGAACAGTTCTCTTTCATGGCGATCGCACCCATGTCTCCATGCCGTTCTCATGGCAGCCCATGTTTTCTCAGCATTCAACGCTGATGGTTTCAGAAAGCGGAACGAATTAACACAACTATCGGTTTACGGCAGCGCAATATGAAATCACCTTGCGGCTCTGCTAAATTACTCTTAACAGCGTCATACCCTCCGAGAAAGAATCCACAACTAAGGAAACTATCTGCGACTCGCAAAGAGATTGAAAACAGGAGCCACATCAATGTGTAGAAGCATCAAGACTCTGCGGCAACACAACGGCTTAGCCACGGATGACGAAATCCGTGCCGCGGCTCTTCAGTTCGTGCGCAAAGTGAGCGGCTATCGCCAACCTTCTCAGGCGAACACAGAGGCCTTCTACAACGCGGTAGACGACATCGCTACCGCCACTCGTCATATGCTGATCACACTCAAGACGCGGCGAATGGCTTATGCCACGCAGAACAAGACTATCCATCCCGAAAAGAACAATGTTTGATGCTGAATATCAGTTCGTGCCAACGGCTCATCTCTGCATCCATTTACAAGCACCCAAATAGAAAGAAGCTCTGACAACATGCCCCTCAAACCCGTAGCATCGGAAATCCTGCAAGGACTAAAGGCTTACGACTCCGCCACGGTTCAGAATGCTGCCATCTTGTTACGAGGATATATACCAGAGCATCTCGACTACTCGGGGCCGGAACTGTTGCCGTATCTGCACGATCTCGAAGGCTCCGGCAAGCCGACTGTAGGCTACGCGCTCACATCCACTTGGACGCCGTTAAGTGAGCCCGCGTCGGAGCAAGAGCTGGGCAATCGCATGGAATATATGGACTCGATCGCGAAGGCTGACGCGCCGGTGATAGTGGTTCAGCAAGATGTGGATATCCCGCCGCGGCGCGGCGCGATAATCGGCGACGGTATGGCATTCATGATGCGCGCGC
The DNA here is from genome assembly GCA_963422715.1 of Dehalococcoidia bacterium. GTDB lineage: Bacteria > Chloroflexota > Dehalococcoidia > Lucifugimonadales > Lucifugimonadaceae > Bin127. The sequence continues at coordinate 652,352 of OY730475.1, forward strand.
TGGGAGCCGTAGGCGCAGTGGTGGACGGCAATGCACGTGACTTGTCCGGGATCGAGAACGCAGGATTATCGCTCTGGGCCACGGGACGCGTGCCCGGACATGGTCCGTTCAACATGATCGAGCACGATCTCCCCGTCACCGTCGCTGGGTTGCAGATTCATCCCGGCGACATCTTGGTGTGCGATGGCGATGGTGTTACACGAGTCCCTATCGACATCGCGGAAGACGTTCTTATGAAGTGCGCCGAGGTACGAGCCAAAGAGGGCGAGTCGCATCGCTACTTCAGCAATCCTGAATTCACTCTCACCGACTGGGAATCCTATAAGGCGCGAATGACACAGTAAAAGTTAAAGGATTTCATGTCGCTCTACAACCTCTGGACTGAGAGTCATAGAGAAGGATTGTCTACGGCTACTTGAAATAGTCTTGCAAACATTTGGCTTCAGCTATGGATCTAAGACGTTGCAATCCTTCTACTTCAATCTGACGCACACGTTCTCGTGTAATCCCGAATTTATCACCCAACTGTTGCAGAGTGAGAGATCTGTCGCAAGCGATGCCGTAACGCATACGAATGATAGCGGCATTTCTTGAATGATCCAAATCGTTTATCAGTCGTATTATCTCTGACATCAAAGCTCTTGAAGACACTATTTCATCAACCGAATCGGCTAATGGATCGCATAGCGTCTCTGATATAGGGCGTTCAACTTTGCATTCTAATGATTCGATGCTAACGAATTCGGTTTGACGCCAATTCAGATATTGTTGCGTCTCCTCAATGCCCAGCCCAGCGATAGTAGCGATTTCATGGATTGTCAACGGTGGGCTATCAGCTGAATCTCGCTCTCTGAAACCCCGATCTATCTTGTGCACAATCTGCATAATGTTTTGTGGCAATCTGATGAGTCTGTGTTCGTAATTCAAGGATCTGCGCATTGTCTCGTAAATCCAAAGTATCGCGACATGTCGCAACCACTTGCCCCGCCGTGGCTTGTAGCCATCGATGCAGTTGATCAATCCGATATTGCCCGCTTGCACCAGATCACCAATGGGGGCTGGCCAATGCTTCCGCTTCTTGGCTTCTCGCAACACTAGCCACAAGTGCGATTCGATCAATCGAGCTCGTGCGGTCATGTCGCCGGCTATGTGGAGCTCTACCTGTTCAATCTCTTCTAAGCGGTTTAGCTTTGGAATACGCTGAACTTCGTCTTCATAAAGTTGCAAGCCAAAAGATTCGAGATTCGGTGTCGATTCGCCTGATTCGGCATCATGAAGTGAAAAATCTACCCCCATACCGACCAATTCTCAGCTGTCTATTGGGATTGCTCCACAGCCTGTACTAGTGCTTCATACATGCCGTCGCTTCTATCAGTGGGATTGAATTGAATATCGAACGCGCCGCTGGCATCAGCTACGTCGGAAGCGACCGGTTTCAGCAACTCCAATGCCCCTGCCGAAGCGGTGAATTCCAGTGCCGCCAGCGGCGCGCCGAGACGTATCTGCGCGTCATGCTTAGCCTTTCTTACCGCCGCGATGGCGCGACAGGCGACTCTGAATGATGATTCGCTAGCCGGCGGTTCTACCACGCTCAGTTCGTATCTGGAAAGCATCTCGCCTGATTTCGCCGGCACCGACTGGCTCAGCGATCGCGCCGTGGAATCGGTAAGCGGCCAAGGCGCTTGGTGCACAGAAGCGAACCCCGTCTCCGCGGCGAACGACCACGACCACACTTCGTCCGTGATAGTGGGCACGAACGGCGCGAAAAGACGCAGTAATACGTTAAGCCCTAGACGGAGAGTCGCTACTGCTGATGCTCGGCCTGCGTAATCTTCTTCGCTCCGGGCGCGTCGTTTTACGAGTTCGATGTAGTTATCGGCAAACGATTCCCAGAAGAAGCCTTCTATGATCTGCAGAGCGTGTGCGAACTCAAAGTTTTCAAAATAATCGGTAGCTCTGTCTACAACGTCACTGAGCTCGGCTACAAAGGCTCGGTCGAGTTCATTGATGATGGCTCCAGGCTCGGCTTCTTGCATGAGGACGAACTTACCGGCGTTGTATAGCTTAGTAACAAGCTTGGAGCCAATGGTGAAAATCGATTCGTCGTACGCCATATCCATGCCGAGCCGCCCATTGGCAGCCCAGTAGCGCACAGCATCGGCGCCGTATCGCTCCACCAGCGGCATCGGCGTTACGGCAACGCCGCGCGACTTGCTCATCTTCTTGCGATCGGGATCCAAGATAAAACCTGAGATCATGGCATTATGCCACGGCACAGCATCGTGGTGCAATACGGATTTGACTATCGTGTAAAAGGCCCAGGTTCTAATGATCTCATGAGCCTGTGGACGAAGGTCCATAGGGAATAGCTGCTCCATACGGTCATCATCTTCACCCCAGCGAGCGACTATCTGAGGCGTCATCGAAGATGTGAACCACGTGTCGAATACATCTTGCTCGCCGACAAATCCGCCGGGAAGACCGCGTTGCTCCTCACCATAGCCGGGCGGCGGCGTGAGCGTCGGATCCACCGGCAGCATCTCTTCAGTAGCGACTAGATAGGAATTATGATCGATCGCGCCGTCTTCATCGAGCGGATACCATATGGGTATCGGCACCCCGAAGTATCGTTGCCGGCTGATAGCCCAGTCGTGAGACAGTCCATCCGTCCAGTTAGCGTATCTCTTGAACATGAAATCGGGGCGCCATTCAATCTCAGCGCCCTTCTGCAATAGAAGCGGCTTCTTATCCATGAGACGCACGAACCACTGGCGCGACGGGATGTACTCAATCGGCGTATTGCCCTTCTCGTAGTAACGGACAACGTGTTCAATCGGTTTCGGCTCTGACTGCAGTGGCGCGGACACGCTTCCGGAATCATTCAGAGCCAGAGCTGAATTGGCGGGCTGGCGCATCATCTCCACTATCGACTGTCGCACCGATTTGAGCCGTTGCCCCGCCAAGCAGTCGTAGTTGGATTGAGCCTGTTCGGGATTCAAGCTGCTCCAACCCTCCGTGTCGGCATGATACTCGACGAAATTTCGCGCGGTGGCGCGGCCGTCACGGCCGACCATCGGGCGCAGGTCGAGACCGTGTTCACGCCACCACTCCACATCATTCTCATCCCCGAAAGTGCATAGCATCAGAATGCCAGTGCCCTTCTCGGGATCGGCTTTCTCACTCGGGAATATCGGCACTTTGGCAAAGAAACCCGGCGTTACTGCATATTTACCGAAGAGAGATTTATAGCGGTCGTCGTCCGGATGAGCGGTGACTCCGACGCATGCCGGGATGAGTTCGGGCCGGGTAGTGGAAATGACGAAAGATTGCGGCATGCCCGCTTCACCCTTTATGGCTTCGTACACTCCAAACTCAATGTCATGATAAGCTCCCGGCGTGAGACGATCTTCCACTTCGGCTTGAGCCACCGCGGTTTGGAAATCTACGTCCCACATAGTGGGCAGCTCAGATGTATAGACGTGGCCTTTAGTCTCAAGGTCTAGAAAAGAGCGTTGGGAGATGCGCCGGCAACGATCGTCGATAGTGGCGTATTCTTCGTCCCAATCGATGGAAAAGCCGAGCCGGTAGAAAAGTTCCTTGTAAGCCTTTTCGTCTTCCGCCGTAACGATATGGCAGAGTTCGATGAAGTTTTCACGAGATACGATCAGAGTCTGATTCTTGGACAGCCCGGCAGCTTTGCGCTGTTGGTCGACGTTCAACTCTGGAATATAGGGAACATTGGGTTCCGCGCGCACGTTGAAGTAGTTCTGCACTCGTCTCTCAGTAGGCAGTCCGTTGTCATCCCAGCCCATGGGATATACGACGTTCCATCCCTTCATGCGGCGGTAGCGCGCGATGAGGTCTTGGTGAGTGTATGAGAATACATGCCCTGGGTGCAGTGATCCGCTCGCGGTCGGCGGCGGTGAATCGATGACGAAGTTGCACGACCTTTCGGCGCTGTGATCGTGTCGTGCAATACCTAGATCGTCCCAGATGCGTCGCCAGTGAGATTCGCGCTCCTTGATGTTGAACCGTCTGGGAAGCATCTTCGGATCGATGGGCTTCACTTCGGCTTTTGCAGATGTCATGCTCAAGTTTTATCTCCTGTCTCAGCAGTAAGAAAGATGCGGGCTGTTAGTTCTCTCCAGAACGAAAAAACCCCGTCCTAACCAAAGGACGGGGCTAGGATTAGGCTTGCCTCGCGGTACCACCTTCGTTGCCGCTCGAACACAATCGAATCGGCCTCTCGATTGACGCTAGTAACGGGCGTTAACCGTCTCCACTTAATTTACGCGCGGCGCATGGATTCGATACCAATACACCACACCGCGTCTTTCAGCGGAACCGCTCCAGGGCGACTTCACGATGAATGCGTCACCGGCTTTACAGCTACGACCGGCTCTCTCAAGACGCAAAACAACCGCTACTGCTCCTCTTCACAGCGTTGAAACATATTTATATGGAACATACTAACTTAATGCGATGCAACTGTAACCGCGTTGAAAATCGAAAAGATAGACTGAAGCATCGCTGTCTCTTGGGTTATTCACGAGTAGATCGGACCGAGGCATGGATTCCCTCCGCGTGAGTGTGACGGAAGTGGAAGCCCATTATGGATAACAGAGACCATGGACGCCCATGCGACACTCAATCGAAACTATGTCCCGGCTCGATACCGCTTTCGCAAGGATTTATTTTCGGCCCCTTTCCGACTCGGACTCTCTGCACTTTCAGGCTGCCATTCTTAATTGCCATCACAAGCCCCGATTCTTTGACGGTAAGAATCTGACCCGGCAAGGCATGAGTAGATGAACGCGACGCGACGCGGCTTCCGTATAGCCTGATCTTCTCCCCGTTCCATTCGCACCATGCGCCGGGCTGTGGATCGCAACCGCGTATCAGGTCATGCAACTGCTGAATATCCATACTCCAGTCGATGCGAGACTCGGTTTCACCGCACCAGCTCTCGTAAGTGGCCAACGATTCATCCTGCTCTATGCTCGGAGCATTTCCCGTTGCCACCAGTTCTACTGCCTCAGCGATCGCGTCTACGCCCATGGGAAACAAACGATTGAAGTAAATAGAGCCCACGGTGTCATCGGGAAGTATCTCTACCCTTTTCTGCAGCAACACGGGACCGGTATCCAGGCCACGGTCGGGCCAGAAAATGGTGAGTCCAGTTTCGGAATCTCCGTTTATGATGGCCCAGTTTATAGAGCTCGGCCCTCGGTGACGCGGCAACAAAGATGGATGATACTGAATAGTTCCGAGAGTCGGCGCATCAATGATTTGCATCGGCACTATATCGGTTACATAAGCCATGACCGTAAGATCGGCATCAATCGATGTGAAAGTGTCGATACATGCCTTATCCCTCAGGCGCTTGAACTGCCATCGCGGCGACTGTCGGGCTCGGGCTGCTTCGGTCAATGGTTCCGCGCCGCGCTGAGTGTCCGGCGGGGCGAATACGCCAACTATTCGGTGCTTTCCACTTGCCGCCAGCGCATCAAGCACAGCTGCCCCAAATGCCGATTGACCTATGATGGCGAGTTTCATGTGATTTGCGCTTATCCTTGAACTATTGATATGAGGGAATGCCTGCGCGTATTCAGGATATGACATCTGCTAGTGTAAACCAGCCTTATCCAGAACATATGGATGATGGCGATGGCGTGCCGCCGGCGAACGCGGACGAGTATTTCGCGCGCGGCTTGAAGTCGGCACAGATGGGATTCCCGGATAGAGCGGCGGATGATTTCGAGCAAGCGGCATGGCTCGATCCAGGCAATTTCCACATTCAATTCAATCTTGGGACCGCGTATCTAAGCATGGGAATGTTCGAGCAGGCAGTGATCAACCTAGACCGTGCATTGCGACTGTCGCCGGACAGTTCAGATGCTCTGGGCAATCGAGCTGTTGCCCGCACCGCGCTAGGTCAAGATGAGCTGGCGCAATCGGATATCGACCGTGCGATTGAGCTAGGCGCACCGCCAGATGGGATGCGGGCAGTGGTGGAATATGTGAAACAGCGCCGCCGGCCAGCGGAATAGAATCTTCTATATCGATCGATAGCACAATAGTTGTAACCCTAAAGGAATCGGTGCAAAATGGTCAAAACTCGCGTCGGCATCATCAATGTAACCGGCTATGCCGGCTCTGAGCTGGCGCGCATTCTATATCGACACACGGATGTCGAAGTGGTCCAGGTAACGGGGCGCAGTGCGGCGGGCAAGATGCTGTCAGAGGTATTCCCATATCTGCGCGACGCCGACATAAAGGTATCTCCGGCCCTTGATGCATCAGTGGATTTCGTTTTCTCGGCCTTGCCGCATGCCGCCAGCGCGGAAGCATTGATACCTTTCATCGAGCAATCAGTGCCATGCATAGACCTAAGCGCTGATTTCCGTCTGAAGGATCGCGCCACTTACGAGCAGTGGTATAAGATACAGCACCCGATTCCCGAATACCTATCGGAGACGGTCTACGGTCTGCCGGAACTGCATCGGGCAAAGATCAAACGAGCCAGATTGGTCGCCAATCCGGGATGCTACCCGACGGGCACGATACTAGGCTTAGCGCCAGCGGTCGATGCCGGCATCGTGGATCCCGATGTGATCAGCGACTGCAAATCGGGTGTGTCTGGCGCCGGACGCAGCAACGACGCGAAGTACGGTTTCTCAGAGCTGAACGACAATATCTCTGCCTACGCGCTGAGCGGCCATCGCCATGCCCCGGAGATGATTCAGGAGCTGAGCAGTCGCTGCGAATCAGGCGATATATCCGTAACATTTGTGCCGCACCTCGCGCCGATGACACGCGGCATATTAGGCACTCACTACGCCAATCTCGCTTCAAACGACACCAATCAGCGCGACGTAGTGGATCTCTACCGCTCGTTCTATGGTGACGAGCCCTTTGTGCGCGTCATAGATTCGCCGCCTTCCACAAAGGAAACTTGGGGCAGCAACTACATACTCATCAACGTGAACGTGGATGAAGCGAATGGGCGTTTGATTGTTATCACCGCGCTTGATAACTTGATGAAAGGCGCTGCCGGAGCCGCGGTGCAGAACATGAATCTGATGCTGGGTATGCCGGAGGATGAGGCTCTGGATTCGTTATCAGTGTATCCATAGCGCATCCGTTCATCTCAAGCTCTCGACACGCGCTGATTGCTAATAATCGCAAATCGCATTTCCCCTGCTGCAGAGCGTCTTCGAAGCGTGGATGGATGCATTAGCGGTGTTATGCTAAATAAGAGTGCCTGCTCTACATGCAACAGGCATGTTTAGTGTCTAGCGCCCCGTTGGTGCAGCGGTTAGCACGTCGGCCTTTCAAGCCGGAGATCACGGGTTCGAATCCCGTACGGGGTACCAAATCTTATCCATCATCTGCGCGCGTCTAGCTGTCGACTGTGATGGGGCGTGAATCACAGTGTGGCGCCGATGCTCTTGAAGCGCTCTAAACCACCAATCCTTCGTGCACAAAGAGGAGACTCAAACCGTTTTAATTGGTGCGAATGCAATTAAAATTCAGGTGGCAAATTTGAATCGTCGATATTCTGATGAAAACGTTTTGAATCTAGACCGGCATGATTCAAATTAAGCATGTTAAATTTGAATCGTTGAAGTTGAGATGCAAAAGATTTTAATCAGTGATTGAAGATCATGCGCCGTGAGATGCCCAGCCGATACGAAACTGTGAACTCCGCGGACGAGAGTTTCAGAGCCTTTATACCGCTACCGCCTTCACCGCCGTTGTCGACAGATAGCGAGTTGTTGCACCTTCTCGCAGATGCCATGCTGGCGCTGGGACGTCTGGACACGGCATCTTCCCAACTGCCGGATCAGTCGCTTCTCATTTACTCTTATATCCGCAAGGAAGCGGTGCTCTCATCGCAGATAGAAGGCACACAGTCTTCAATTTCAGATCTGTTGAGGTACGAACTGACGGGAATGCCGGGCGGCTTACGAGATGACGTTGTAGAAGTGTCTAACTACGTTGCGGCGATGAATCATGGATTGCAAAGATTAGGCGAAGATTTTCCGCTATCGAATCGGTTGCTAAGAGAACTCCATGAAAAACTGCTATCAAATGGCCGCGGCAGTGATAAGACGCCAGGTGAGTTCAGACGCTCGCAAGTATGGATCGGCAGTTCACGTCCCAGCGACGCTAATTTCGTGCCGCCGCCTCACATCTATATTGACGATAGCATGGGGGAATTGGAACTCTTTCTACATGCTAAGGATGACGGTATACCGCCGCTGGTGCGCGCCGGATTGGCTCACGTTCAGTTCGAGACCATCCATCCCTTTCTCGACGGGAATGGGCGTATCGGGCGATTGTTGATTACATTCATGCTCTGCTCGGCCGGGATCTTGCGACACCCGACTCTCTATCTGAGCCTCTACTTCAAACGACATCGATCCAGATACTATGAGTTGTTGAACGAGGTGCGGGCGACGGGTGATTGGGAAGCGTGGCTCAGATTCTTCTTGACGGGCGTGCGCGATACGGCAGAGAACGCTTACACCACATCACAGCGCATCTTTAACCTATTTGAGGAGCACGGCGCCAGCATTGAGCAGATAGGCACCCGTCGAGGATCTGTAGCTAGAGCGCATGAGGCTTTGAAAAAGATGCCGATCGCCTCGATAGCCGAGTTGAGCAAGCTTGCAGACATTACCTACCCTACGGTGTCATCAGCGATTGAGACGATGGTAGAGATGGGTATCGCGCAGGAGGTAACTGGCGGGCGAACCAATCGCCTGTTCGTGTATGACCGTTACATTGCGATACTGAACGAGGGCACAGAGATCGAGTGAATCCATGCTAAGAACATACTTATTGGCAAGAGAATAGAATGAGATCAGGGAGCCTAAAATAACATCGCCGGCTGGGTAGACGAAGCAATTCAGATTCGTAAGCAATGCTCTTAAACTGTCAATCATGAGTGTCGCGGGACAATTTAATGAAGAGTCATCTGCGGTTCAGACTCACCTGAATATTCTGCATGATGTTATCTCGCGCATGGCAAGGAACAGCGCGTCCTGCAAAACATGGTGCGTAACGCTAGTAGCAGCCACGCTGGTGCTGATCGCCAGGCTGGATGAGCCGAATTACGCCATCACCGCATTGCTTCCCACTATCGCCTTCTTGATTCTCGATGCTTATTATCTCTCGCTGGAAAGACGTTTCCGACGTTCATACGATACCTTCGTCCATCGGCTTCACTCAGTAAGGCTAGAGGCAAATGATATATACACGATACAGCCCATCGGCTCCGCGATCGCGGAGTTCCTTAACAGCCTGCTTCGCTCATTTTCGATATTGCCTTTCTACGGGGTAGTCTCGGCGCTAGTCATTATTGTTTGGATACTCATCCTTTAATTGAGTGCAAGCTCTATCTATACGCGTCGCTACACCGATGGCAGACCAGCATCGTCGCCAGTATCAGACTGCCAAATCCTGATCCGTGCCGCCATGTCGCGGATACGGTCCCGATGCGCCGAATCATTGTAAAGATTGGTCATTTCGTGCGGATCGCTATTCAGGTCGTACAGTTCGCACTGATCGGCCGGGCATAGGTTCAGTTTCCAGCGATCCGGGGTAATCACGGTGCGCCACGGCATCGATGCCATGCGATTGATCTCCGGCGTGCCCAAGTTGCGGTCGCCCATGCCATTCCATTGCACGAATACATCGTTTTCACTCAGATCGGCATCTCCTTTCAAAACTGAAGCCAGACTGTTCCCCTGCAGATGCTCCGGCATCGTTGAAACTGTCGCGCTACCGCTCAGATCCAGCAGTGTCGGTACGAGATCCACAAGAGAAACCGATCCCTTTATCCGTCTCGGCAGTTCCGAGGCATCGGGATCAGAATTAGGCAGACTTATGAGCAGCGGCACCCGCGATGCCTCTTCATACATAGAGCGCTTCTCCAACATACCGTGGTCTCCGCCCATCTCGCCATGCTCACTAGTGAATACGATGACGGTATTGTCGAGTTGTCCACTATTTTGCAGAGCTTCCAGCATCTTGCCTACCTGGCGGTCTACAAGCGTGACGTTGGCGAAGTACTGCGCGCGCAGACCGCGCCAGCCATCTTCTGCCGTCAAGTCGTGGTAATCGGCAATGCCGAGCGGGTTTAAGTTGCCTGCCATATAGTAGTCGGCGCGCAGACGATTGATGAGCGAACCATCGTCCGGACGTTTTAGGAACGTCGGTCCGACGGCGATTTCTTGAGGATCGTAAAGGGAGTTCAACGGCCCGATGTAAGGAGGGTGCGGCTCGAAGAACGATACGTAGAGCATGAATGGCATATCAGAGCGTGCCGATTGGGGATGATCGGCAATGAAGCGCGCGGCGCTGTCGCCCAGGAACGATGCCTGCGTCTGATCCTCGGCAAGTTCTGCTGTTGCTACCCAACTCTCATAAGACTCCCAAGTGGCGGGCGGTTCAATGCCATGCCGTCGCAGGTGCGCATTGTAATCAGCCTCTATGAATCGGTACTCGCGCCGAGTGGCGCGCACGCGCTGAAAATCTTCAACGCTCACCCATTCATCAAAGCCGTGCTGTCGGATCATATCGTCACCGAGATGCCACTTGCCGAAGTAGGCGGAATAGTAATCTTCGTCGATCATCTCGGCTATCGTTTTACAATCGGCGGGCAGTGGTATATTGTTGCGATGCAGTCCAACCGCATGGGGATAGAGCCCCGTCATGATCGATGCCCGGCTCGGAGTGCATACGGGCTGAGTCACATAAGCATTGTCAAAGATGAATGATCGATCCGCGATGCGATCCAGGTTCGGCGTATGAATCCAGTCGTTTCCATAGCAGGCAAGCGAATCTTGCCGTTGCTGATCGGTGAGAATGAACAGGATGTTCGGTCGGTCATTCATTGTCGGGCCTTTCCTGCGCTAGAAGATCGTTTGGCGTGCCGTATATATCGTATCTATCAGGTTACATACAGGTTCAAAATCATGAACCGCGCATCTAGTCGCATTCGCTGCCGATTAAAGCGCTGGCTAGCTGGATGTGGACAACCAAGAGTGTTAGCGCGCGATGCTCTAGAATCGAGATGAGGCGTTGCGCGTTACAACCGGTTACTTGAAAGGCGGTTACCTATAGTGCCAGAGATAAATTCCGAAGCTGCATTTATAGCCCTACCGCGGCGAAGCCGTGTATCTCGGGGCAACAAGCGCGAGGATAGACCTTGGGGATCGTACGAGGTCTTGACGCGGGGAGCCGGTTTCCAGGTAAAGCGATTAAGCATAAAGCCGGAGCAGCGTCTTTCCTATCAGTGGCATCGGCATCGTGCAGAGACCTGGACGGTAGCGCGCGGCATTGCGCTGGTGACGATAGAAGGCGAAGAGCGAACCCTGGGGCCGGCGCAGTCGATCCATGTTCCACGCACTCATAAGCATCGCATTGCCAATCCGTCATCGATCGAGCCACTGGAGATCATCGAGGTTCAGACTGGGGATTATCTAGGCGAGGATGATATCGTGCGCATTGAAGATGATTTTGGGCGGGATTGATGAAGGCAGTTGATCGAATAGATTCTGATTGGCATTCTTGCGGTTCAATTATGAGCTAATGCGCAACCACCCAATCTGGCGAGTAACCGATAGCTTTTAGGTAGCGATCAATCGTTCCATCATCTGGCGTTGGCGGTCGTAGTAGACAGAATTTCAAAGCGTACTGAGGAATCACGGTACCTCTGTATCTCGCTGAGCACTGCGCTCACCACATTCACCGCCACCGCGTTGCCAGCCTGTTTGCGCGTCTGGGAATCTGAGCACACAATCTTGAAATGCTCCGGGAAGCCTTGCAACCTTAGCATCTCACGCGGCGTCAAACGTCTTACGCCGTCTACCAGCAGGTAGTTGTATGAAGCGTTGGCGCGGAGCGCGCAGGAAAAAGGGTACGAGGAGATGTGTCCGCCCTTGTTTTCGTGCCAGATCGACGGCGAGGCGCTAGGTGTATGGGCATCCAGTCGTTTGCGGCGGATGTGTTCAGATACGTAGTGCTTGGTGGGTGCGTCTTGCTCTAACACTCTGCTCAGCGACTTCATCTTCTTACTTTTGAGGCGATGCCATTCGATTTGCGCGCCGATGCGGTTAGCCACTATAAATATCCTTTCGCGTTTTTGGGGCAATCCGAATTCCAATGCATTCAGCACTCGGTGATCCACGGCGTACCCAAGCGATTCAAGCGATTTCAGGATGGTTTTAAGAGTCATGCCACCGTCGTTGGAGATGAGTTGCTTAACGTTCTCCAGCACTATCCATCTCGGCCGTTTGGCGTGTATGATGCGTTCAATTTCGAAGAAAAGAGTGCCGCGGCGGTCTCTCATACCGTTCATCTTGCCGATGATGCTGAAGGGCTGGCACGGAAAACCTGCCAAAAGGACGTCGTGGTCTGGTATCTCAGATGCATCGACATCTCGGATGTCGCCTGTAGGCTCTTCACCGAAGTTGGCAGCGTAAGCGCGTCGGCAGTGCGCATCAATCTCACTAGAGAATAAACATTGCCAGCCAATAGATTCAGCGGCTATCCTGAACCCTCCGATGCCAGCGAATAGGTCTATGAAACTGAGCGGCGAGAATACTGATGGCGGCATATGCAGATTATAGGCGCTTCAATCTGAAACTGGATTGTGGGATGAGCCGGCAGTGGATTTCATCATTCCAAAGTATATCGATGGAATAAACTAACCCCATGTCTGAATCTGCAAATATCTCGGTGCCAGCCGCGACTGATGAGACGACTCGCAAGTCGATGCAGTCTAATCGCCGAGCTGACACTAAGCCTGAAGTTCGGCTGCGCAGTTTGTTGCATCGCGCTGGTCTAAGATTCCGAAAGGATCGTTATATTCGGCTATCGGAGCGCGGCGTGAAAGTTGATGTGGTGTTTCCAGCCGCGCGCCTGGCGGTTTTCATGGATGGATGCTTCTGGCACCGTTGCCCCGAACATGCGACTATGCCGGCTAGCAATCGGAACTATTGGCGAGCGAAGTTCCAACGCAACATTGACCGCGATGATCGGCACAACCGCGAATTGGGCAAGCTGGGATGGATGGTAGTGAGAATCTGGGAGCATGAGGTGCGAGACGATGATCTGGCAGCGCATTCGGTCGCGCGCATCAGAGCAATAGTGAAGCGGTAATATGCATGAAGCAGCGATGTCTAGCATTGAAAATCTGTTGCTCGATGGCAACACAGCAGTGTGTGCTTCATGCCAGGCGTTTTGATCAATGAAGCTTGGAGGTAAGATTGATGCGAGAAACTGAGCTAGTTGCGATACTAGAAACGGCCTATACCGGTGCGGTGTACGATGCCATGCGAGAACTCGATCTTCCAGACGGCATCTTGCCGCACGATATTCGCCCGTTAGATCCAGATAGCAAACTTATCGGACGGGTATGGACCTGTCGCGGCAACATGATGGATGGAGTGTCGCAAGATGATTCGCTGCTATCTTGGACCGGCATGTTGAGCGCGGCTCCGATCGGTTCGGTGGTGATTTGTCAGCCGAACGATTCCACGATCGCGCATATGGGCGAGCTGTCGGCGGAGACGCTGAAGTTTCGCGGCGTAAAGGGATATATCGTAGATGGTGGAAATCGCGACACTGATTTCATCTTGCGTCTCGGCTTCCCGGTATTCTGCCGATATCTCACGCCGGCCGACATCGTGTCGCGTTGGGTGGTTGACGCTATGGGCGATCCGATAATGATCGGCGACGTGAGAATTGAGAGCGGAGATTACGTGATCGCAGACCGTGACGGTGTCGTGATCGTTCCTCGCGACGGAGCATCCGCGGTAGCTAGACGCGTGCACGAAGTGATGAACACGGAGAATGAGTTACGGTCGATGATCTTGAAAGGCATGGAGCCGCAAAAGGCATATCTCAAATACCGTCGCTTTTGAGCTTGTCTGGCAGACGCGCAGTTGGAGATATTGACTCAACGGCTATAGTGTCAAATTCTGTTGCTCTGATAGAGAGCGAGATAGTAGCATTTTCTACATGTGGCGGCGTGAATCGAGCCGTGTTTAGCGCATCACTTAAATGCCCGCTCGAGTATCGAATTGACGGCTTAACCTGAAGGCACGCTATGTTGGAGAACGAGATCATAGTCCGCGGCGCTCGCGAACACAATCTCCAAGGCGTTGATGTTCGGATCCCGCGCGACCAGCTGGTAGTTGTAACCGGGGTTTCCGGGTCCGGCAAGAGCAGTTTGGCGTTCGACACCATCTACGCGGAGGGACAACGCCGATATGTAGAGAGTCTCTCGGCATACGCACGTCAATTCCTGGGGCGGATGGAGAAGCCCGATGTCGATCACATCGAAGGGCTGAGCCCTTCCATATCGATCGATCAGAAGGGGGTTTCTCGCAATCCACGCTCCACAGTGGGCACGGTGACCGAGATCTACGACTATCTGCGTCTGCTATTCGCGCGGGCCGGACGTCCGCATTGTCGCAATTGCAAACGTCCCGTAGAGCGCCAATCCGTTCAGCAGATCGTCGATTCGATTCTAGGTCTGGACGAAGGCTCTCGACTCTTGCTGCTCGCGCCTCTGGTAACGCACATGAAGGGCGAACACACTGCGATCTTCAATAATGCTCACCGTGAAGGTTTCGTCCGTGCGCGTGTAGATGGTGAAGTGCGCGAACTCACCGATGAGATAAAGCTTAATAAGAACCAATGGCACAACATCGAGGTCGTTGTAGATCGCATCATCATTCGTCCCAGCACGGATCGCGAGCGATTGACAGAATCGGTCGAGACCGCGTTGAAACTGGCTGGCGGAGTACTCACTGTCTCGGTTCTGAATCCTTCAGAACAGCTGCTAAAGGAGCTCTCTTCAGGAGCGCGTAGCGGCGCCTCGGAGCGAAGGCTGAAGGGTCGCCGGCGGCGCAAAACGAAAACGCCGCGAGATGAAGCGCGCGACCTCATCTATTCGGAGCATTTCGCATGCCCCTCGTGCGACATATCGATGTCTGAGCTTGAGCCGCGCGATTTCTCCTTCAACACCCCCTACGGAGCCTGCCCCGATTGTACCGGACTGGGATTCAGCATGGAGATTGATCCCGACTTAGTGGTTCCTGACAAGTCGCTGACGCTGTCGGATGGAGCAGTCGCGCCTTGGCGCCAGAAGGGCGCGAGTTCGGCATGGGCTGATTCAGCGATGCGGACTCTCCAAGAGCATTTTGACGTGCCTCTAGACGTCTCCATGCGCGAAATGGACTCCGATCATTTGAAACTGGTGTTGTACGGGGCCGGCAGTCGGCGTGTAAAGATGACACACATCACTCAAAAGGGCGATGCTTACACCTGGATGGGACGTGTCGAGGGCGTGATATCGAATCTGGAACGTAGATATTCCCAGACAGAATCCGAGAACGTGCGCGCCGAGATCGAGCGTTATATGGCCCAGCGCCCATGCAACGCCTGTAACGGCGATAGATTGAAACCCGACGCCCTCGCAGTAACACTCATCGGCATGAACATCGTGCAAGTAACTAGACAATCGGTAGAACATGCGCTCAAATGGATCTCCGCTTGCCGCAATGGTGCTTGGGACGAAGAAACAACTGCTATCCAAGAGACGATGACGAATCGGGAACTGGCGATAGCAGATCAGATATTCAAGGAGATCGAAGCGCGTCTGGGATTCCTTTCCCGAGTCGGGCTTGACTATCTGACACTCGACCGTTCGGCGGGCACTCTTTCCGGCGGCGAGGGGCAAAGGATCCGATTGGCGACGCAGATCGGATCCGGTCTGATGGGGGTGCTGTACGTCTGTGACGAGCCATCGGTAGGGCTTCATCCGCACGATGGCGACCGCTTGATTGCGACGCTGAAGAGTTTGCGCGATGTCGGCAACACGGTTCTGATAGTGGAGCATGATGAAGCCGTCATGCGCGCCGCGGATCATATCGTAGACCTCGGGCCGGGCGCCGGCGAACATGGCGGTAATATAGTTGCCCAAGGCGACATAGACGCTATCGCTTCAGCTGATGATTCGTTGACCGGCGCTTATCTCAGCGGACGAAAATCTATCGCTACCCCGCGCGAACGTCGTAAGAGCGGGCAAGATGCCATCCGTGTCCTCGGCGCTGCGGCTAACAACTTGAAAGATATAGATATCAACATTCCTCTCGGCGTGTTCGTCTGTGTAACGGGAGTCTCCGGTTCTGGCAAGAGCACACTGGTGAACGAGATCATACTGAAACGCTTGGCGCAACACTTCTATCGCGCTAAAGATCGCCCGGGAAAGCACCACGAAGTAACAGGGTTAGAGCTGATCGACAAGGTGATCAACATCGATCAATCGCCGATCGGGCGCACTCCGCGTTCTAACCCGGCGACCTACACCAAGATGTTCGACGCGGTGCGTCAGCTATTCGCCTCGCTCCCAGAATCGAAGGCTCGTGGGTACACCCCCGGACGGTTCTCATTCAACGTGCGCGGGGGACGGTGCGAGCCTTGTTCTGGCGCCGGATATACCCAGATAGAGATGCAGTTCCTGCCCGACGTGACAGTGCCCTGCGACGTGTGCAACGGCGCGCGCTACAACCGTGAGGCGCTGGAGATTCGGTTCAAAGGCAATTCGATCTCCGACGTTTTGAATATGACTGTTAGCGAGGCGCAACAGGTTTTTAAGAATATTCCCGCAGTGTCGAACAAGCTGCAGACGCTATCGGATGTGGGGCTTGGGTATATACGATTGGGTCAGCCAGCAACCACTCTATCGGGTGGCGAAGCGCAACGAATAAAACTGTCGGCGGAGCTATCTAAGCGCGGCACCGGCAAGACGCTCTATATCCTAGATGAACCCACTACCGGGCTTTCCTTCGAAGATGCTTCAAGGTTGCTGGCGGTGTTGCATCGCCTGGTTGATACTGGCAATACAGTGTTACTCATTGAGCATCATCTTGATTTGATCAAGAATGCCGATTGGCTGATAGACCTCGGTCCGGGCGCCGGGGATGCCGGCGGTGAACTGGTGGCGGAGGGAACTCCGGAGTTCATGGCATCTGTAGAACGATCCTTTACCGGCACATATCTGCGCGATTCAGCAGGTATCGTGCCTGATGCTAACGCGCCGGGATCAGTGGAAATATCCAACGCCAACTTCAACGGGGCAGTGAAAATGAGATCCGGATTGAACCAAGACGATCTCAAACTGTCTGAAAGCCTAGACGGAACCGCGCGCGATCTCACACGCGCCGCTAGCAGGAACGGCGCTGATCCATCTGTGGCGACAGAAGTCAATGGCTCCTTGGGTATGAAACCCAGCCGTAAACGTAGCGCCAAGCGTTCCGGATCGCGACGTTGATGGCGCAAGATGGCAGAGGCAGATCATCGCTTTCGTCACCGCCGTTGCACGTCCAAGACGGACTGTTCGGCAACTCCTGCTTCGGTTGCGGCGCCTGGAACCGCCGTGGACTAAACATAAAATCTCGCTGGGAAGGCGACTGGTCGATCTGCGAGTTCACCCCGCAGCCGCATCATGCCGCAATGCCTGCTGATATTGTGAATGGCGGCATCATCGCCGCAGTGATCGACTGCCACTGCGTTTGCACCGCGATAGCAGACGCTTATCGCAGAGCCGATCGATACGCCGGCGACGGCAAGCTTCCGCTGCTCTGGTACGCCACCGCTTCCCTCAACATCAACTATCGCCGTCCGACGCCCCTGATGGGTATATTCACGGTGCGCGCTAAGGTGATTTCGGTACGTGGGAGACGGACTACACTGTCGGCAGAGCTATTGTCTCACGAGAACGAGCTCACGTGCGATGCGGAAGTGGTAGCAGTAGAAGTACCGGATGAATGGGCACGTAAAGAGGGATTGTTTGGGTAGGGATGGCACATGCTGTAAATCTGGGATTG
This sequence comes from Dehalococcoidia bacterium, assembly GCA_963422715.1. Lineage (GTDB taxonomy): Bacteria > Chloroflexota > Dehalococcoidia > Lucifugimonadales > Lucifugimonadaceae > Bin127. The sequence goes on from OY730475.1 coordinate 670,261, forward strand.
GGTTTTGCAAATGGAATGGCAAGATATTACAGACGATTTGATTCTAGAGATGCTCCAATCGCCTAAACGAGTAACGGATGGGCTATCACTTCCGAAAGACACTAAGCAGAATTTTTCTCAATTCTGCAAACTTGAAGACGCGGATCAACGTTTATTCAGAGTGGTTGTCAGGCAGAATTTGCTTAAGCGAAGTGATTTTTCATGCATGTTGATTCTTACCTCACCGGTGACGAAAGAGTTGCATCTTGCTAGGTACAACGGAAATACTCACCCGCATACCAACAAGCTTGAAAGAGACAGATTCCAGAATCAGTTCCATAAACACCAGACTACTGAAAGGTACATCAAGAGAGGTTTCAGACCCGATGGATTCGCATTACCAACAGATGATTACAACGATCTGCACGGTGCACTGAGACAATTATTTAAAGACTGCAATATCAGCTCTGATGCCAACGATTGGGATCTAAGCCGTCAAATGAGACTGACTTGAGGGAGACAATGCACTTTATGGATACAAAATTGGCTGCACTAAATGAAGCATTGCACAGCCAACTTCGCGACTTAGTTCACATCACGTCGCATCCGGACGACGGCGAATTATCGGTCAACACGCCATGGACGTTTGACGATGGCGATGGATTCCAAATATACGTGCGCCATATCGGTGAGAGTATCCGTCTAACTGATTTGGCTCATACCTACATGCAATTGTCATATGAGATAAACATTGATACGCTGGAAAACAGTGAAACTAGACGCGCTTTGTTACAGCGAGCACTCGACGAACACAATATCGTAGACAAAAACGGCGAACTGTGTACCGAGGTGAGATTAGATTCGATCGGGGAAGGCATCTTTAGGATGACGCGCGCGATCGAGGCTGTTTACGCCTTGCGTCATCATTCACTGAATCGGACCAGGAATCAAGCCCGTAGCACATTTATCGATGACTTGGAGCGTGACCTGCGAAACGAATTCCGCGATGCGGGGTTTGAGACTAACTTCGCCCCTCTGAAATCGAAAAAGGCGTCGTATTACAAGGCTGACTTCAAGTTAGACACGGCAGATCGTGAAGTGCCTGCATTGATATTCGGTGTGCATAACAGCAACAAAGCGCGGTTGACATCAATCAGCTTGTATGAGTTCATCCTACAAGAACTCAAATTCAGAGACATAGTGGTGGTTCCAGATCGCGATCAGATAGGAAGGGCTGATTACGAGCGATTGGATGAAATATCAACCGATGTCATCTCTCGGAGCGAACTGAACGTAAATCTCGGCAAGGCGATTAGAGAACGGATCTCTGCTCATACTTTAGCTTTAGGCCGTTGACAGCGCGATTTCATCGCAACTAGTGCCATGCTATCTTAAGTGTTATTCTTTCACGTTCTCAATAGAGTCTCGCCAGTTAAGTGAGTTCGTAATCCACTTCAATTTCGAATTTAGGCGCTTCAATCTCAGCATTGTTTAACCAATCAATTATAAATAGATTGACTGCATCATTGAATTCATCTATAGCACCGATTCGATATCTGGGGAATCCGTCATAATTACCGCACTTCAGTTCCGGAGCATCGAATACAAGTTGAGACCGATCTGCAGTAGCCGTAATTAGAAATTTTATTAGCTTTACATCATTTCCAAATACGACTAGCTGCACTTCGAGTCCGTATTCTAGAGTTGGAGTGCCGGCGTATCGCCTGATGCGCTCAATATTGCGTAAACCATTAGCCAACCAATGAACTACTGCATTTAGATACAGCACCTTTTCTACAGGCCTACCTTTTGCGAATCCATTCAACACTTCCAATACGCCATCTGACCATAGAGTTTCTCTATCGATAGAAAAAGAATCTCTATCGTAGATGAATTTTGTTCCGCGTAGAACCGGGATATAAGTTCTATTAATGTTAATCAACAGAGATGGAATCGGGTATACAGGATTCGGATTATTCTTGTACCAAGCGCGTAGATCAAGATTTTCAGGAGTAATATCACGATTCCCGTGCACATGCCCTAGATCCAGCTCGTCTACCGGAACGAACGTCATCCGGAAACAGAGGCCGTCATCGCGTTTCGACTTCAAATCACTGATGAACCGATTGAAATCAAGTTTACGCGTTTCGTAGACCCTGTTCATCGCCTCTAATCGGTTAGCAGACCTAAATGTCATATCCTGTATCTCCCGCATATCCATCGGCACCGATTCGGAACCGCGACGGCGATAACACTGGTTGTCTGCCTTGCTTCTATGTGGCGCACGCGTAGAACGCGGCACATCAAGCGCTACGACACCTGAACCGTTGCCATCCGTTACTATGCCGGCAGTCTGCATTCTCAGCAACGGCGGCTCAATCGAATCACCGCAGATGCGCTCAATACGTCTCGCCAGTTCAGCACAATCCGCAATCGGCACTATTTCCGCGGCGACATCTGGTTCGCCATCATCCTCTTGCACTCCCAAGAAGATGCGTCCTCCATACCCGTTCGCGAATGCCACGATCTCCTTGAGGATAGCTTTCTTGGCATCTTTCGTTAACTTATTGCTGTCTGATCCTTTGCTTGATGAAAGTCCACGCTTGAACTCGACGTTCTCGCCTTCACGAATCTTGTGTTCGACCAACATGCAGATGTCATCGGCATTCAGCTCGTTTACAGGTTTTGTCAGTGCCGGAATAGTCATAAATGCGGAGAACTTGCTACGAGTATTTGATTGGCGATGAGGCTACACGCTCAATGCGAACGCAAACGGACATGTTCATGATTTCTTTGGCGGTTGCATCTTGGAGATTTACTCACTTCTCCAGATCCTTAGGACTGTTCAATTTGCCGCCTGGTGGTTTACTGCTCTTGATCCATGCCTCCGGTTTCTGAGGGACTTTAGGCGGAGCAGAAGACTTACGTGTAAGCACACGACCATAAGATCTAAGTATCTTCGTTAGTTCCTCTCCTGATAAAGTATCATTCTGTTCATTTTCAGGCAATCTATATCTCCATTCATAGTGTAATTCAACAGAATCATAGCATATCATATACGGAAGTAACTCCCCATCCTATTGTATCTTGAGCATTATTCTCTGAAGCGGCAGGATTTGGGAGATTTACTCACTTCTCCAGATCCTTATGACTGCTCAATTTGCCGCCCGGCGGTTTGTTAAGCCATGCAGCTGGCTTAGGTGGGACTTTAGGCGGATCAGAAGAATCATGGACACGAACTCTGAAAGATTTGATTTTATTCCGATGACTTTTTTTTGATTTCATATAGTCGCTCTCATACATTACGCCGGGTAATCATTACCAAGCTAATCATCTAAGATGATATCATAAACTGAAGCAGTGCCCCATCCAGGTGAGTCTAGCGAGTTGTTGCTAGCATCCGGATTATAGAAAAATGATTTAACCATAACTGTTTCTGCGGCTTTATATACTATAAATTCACGCGTCTCTTTATGTGTTTCACCAGGCTCTATAATTAATTTATTCTCTCCCCAAGTACGGACGATTTGATCAAGCAAAGGCCATTGAACATCTCTTTCTATTTGATCTATAAATGTATCTTTATACAGTCTTTCCACTTCATCATCATCTATCGGCGAGAGCTGTAACAATAAAAATAAACTCTTGCGAGGTCGGATCACGACTTTCGAACTGTTATACAGATTCGCAGTAACCAGGATATGAACGTATTGATCGCCGATGAAACGATGTGAAACATCGTGCGTAATGGTCAGATGAGGCTCAAAATCCCTGAATATCTGCAACTTGCGATAAGCCATGATTCCGCCCACAACGATCAGCGTCACCGTGGAGATCGCTTGGAAGAGCTGCACCGAAGCTACAGCACCGATGCCTAGAGCGACGTTAAGAACCCATATGACGCCGACGGCAAACGCAACAAAGCCCATAACCGTGATCAGTGCCACTGCGATGTCTTTCCGCAGATTCTTAGACATGCTTATCACTCCAGCAGAATTTCACATAACTCTCTCACCTCAGCAGCCTGCCGACCAGCTTCTCCACCGCTTCACCCTCTGCCGATTCACGCAGCCACTTCCGCAACTCGCGCCGGGCTATCGTCACGGTTACTCGATCACGCTCCTCATATAGCCGCGCCAGCTGCAACGCTGTGCCTTCAGCCGCCACTCTTCCCGCTTCGGATATATCTATATGCAATCTATCGTTCGCATCGAACTCCGGAATCGGCAGCTTCCATAGATGCTTTTGCAGGTGACGTGCGCCGAATTGCCCTCGTGCCATAAACGGTTTGGCGGCAGTATATAGCTCTTGACTATTGATGATGGCGATTAAATAATTCGCTTCAGCAATGTTTGCGCAGGTGATCCAGAACAGAGTGTAGTCAGCGGTTGCGTTCTCATCGTGCAGGATAGTTGCTGTAGGCTGCCCAGAGCCGGTGTATAAAATCCTCACCGGGCGCCTTGCGCGGTTACGCTGCCAAGCCAGCTGGGACGATAATTTGCCGAAGTAGTCAAGCTGTCCTAACAGGCTTAGCTTGTTGTTCGGGCTCTTATTCTCTTCCCATATGCGGTTCACGATGCGCCAGCGTGCTCTCAGCCGCCGATGCATATGCGCCATGCCGATGCCGCCTATCTGGTCGTTAGGATCGGCTTCAGGATCGGCTATGCCCAGTTGCACCGCGTCTCGCTTCAACGGCAGCACCGCCTGGAGCGGATCGAGCGTGGCGTAGGGGACTACCGTCTCGCCGAGATGAACATCGAATACATGATCGCGCTCAATGGTCTGCCCCGTTATCTCGTCAAGGTCTAGGCTCTTCCAAGGCGCTTTGTCGTGAACGCCGCGGCGCGGATTGACGGCGATGGTGTTGGCAGCCTTTATGATGGCCGGGTTTTCAGCTTCATTCACGAAGAATAGACATCTAGGCACGATAGTGGCGCCCTGCATAGCGCGCGCGGCGTATGGCGAGACTCCGATCTCAGACGTGTCTGTAATCGGCGTGCGGACTCGCTCGACTCGGTCAGTTCCGGCTTCTCCGATCCACTGCTCTATATCACCCTGCAATGGCACGCCTTCGCTCTCGCTCGGTCTGGGCGATGCGAACACCACCGATGCCGGAATGGGGAAGAATGTATTGGGCTGCAACCGCTCTAGATCCCAAGCGGTTAGACGTTGAAAATCTACCGCTATCGGCCTGGTGCCCGGTTCGCCGCGCCATATGCCGGATCTCCACTTTGCGAACTGTCCGGTCTGTAGCGCCGAGTGAGGCATTACCATGCCGATGATGCCTTTTTGGTGAAGATAGAGGTCTACGCATCGGGCGAAGAACAGCCCCGCCACATCTTGATGGGTAGCGTATCTGCCGCCGGCCCAGATGCCGTAAATCTCTTTGCTCTGTCGCACCAGCTCGCTTCTGAGCAGGCTGGATGACTGGTTGTAGTTTATCCATGGCGGGTTTCCGATGATGACGTCTACTTTGTTACGCGCCAGCGCAACCGGCCTTACCAGATTACGCGTGTAATAAGCCCAGATGTGGTCTCTTCCCTTGCGATGCAACTTCTGCAAAATGAGTATGGTGCGGCTCATTACTGCGCGCTCGCGTTGATCGGTGATGCCGTTTTCGTCTAGCGCGAGCGTCGGCGATTCATCGTTTTCGATGTATTCGGCGATGTCTGACATCAGAGCATCAAACTCGTCGGCGCGGTCGATGATTGAGATGGGGAACACGAGCTGAGAATCTTCTTCGTCTTGAACATCTATAGTTACTGCATCTTGTGCGAAGAGGGTTCCGCTTCTGAATCTCAGCTGCAGAGCGTCTCCGAGATACACTGGCACCGATACAGAGGTGGCGTGAGACACTTCGATGGCGGGTTTTGCGGCTAGCATGTATGCGGCGCGCGCCAAATGCACTGCGACCGGATGCACGTCCAGCCCAATGACGGATCTGCGCAGTTGGCTGAAGGTCTCTTCGCCTATAGGGCCGGCTTCATGCGCTGCATCTAGGAAGCATGCGATCGCCGCTGTGAGAAAGGTTCCGGAACCGCAGGCGGGGTCTAGCACTCGCTGTCGCAGCGGATCGTCTACAATCGTATCGACCATCTCGCGTGCGAGCCACTTCGGGGTATAGTACTCACCGAGGCGTCTTCTCTCTTCTGGCGGTATGATCGTCTCGTATAGAGTAGCTGCGATATCCGGCGGAGTATCGCTCCAATCGAAGCGCGCCATTCTTCTTGCGATCGTGCGCACCAACGGCATCGCGCCCACTTCAACCGGCCAGGCGAAGAAGTCTGTTTCCACCACGCCCTGTAAGCCGGTGGCGTTTCGGAAACGCCGTCCTAACAGCAGATCATCAGGGTCGGCTTCTGCCATACGGTAGATATCTATGCCGAACGCCGCCTGCAACACTAAACCGATCACCGCGCTGAGGTACGTATGACGCACGAAGAGATCGTCGAGCTGTTCCGGCGTTCCTGCTATCTCCCCTAAGGCGGCTCGCAGCAGGTCTTGCCACAGCCTGCGCTTCAGTTTCACGGTCTCTAATCGCGCGCAGTCTCGGTAAATATCTCTCAGCGCATCTATGTCTCGCTCGTATGATGGGCTGTCTGGCCCGAAGTGATCTTTGATCGTTTCATACTCGGGCAAGATGTTCACTCTGGAGACCAGCGCCTTGTCGCGCAGCCACTCGAATAGCAGGAACCATTGCTCGCCGGACTTCAATGTGAAGGCATAGGGATATATGGTCTTTACATCTCCGGCGCCGCGCCATCGCAACAGCCAATGCTTGCCATCGGTCAAGATGCCCATGCGCACGCCCCGGTCTGGCGTCTCGGATTGATCGAGGTAATCGTCCAGTTGCTGAACGTTCTGCGGATTCGGATCGATGCCGTTGGTGGAGCCGATTCGGCGTTTCACCTCGATGAAGGTGTCCAATGCCGTCAGATCCACGGCTTGTCGCCGGTCTTGTGTGGAGGGCGGATTTTCTTCTGCGATCTCGTCGCGGTTAGCCAATCCGGTTAAGATCAGGAAGTCGCGCACAGCGCTGGTGATGTTGGCTTCCGGATCGAATCGGTCGTATCGGCGCAGCATCGCATCGGCAGCTCGCGCGCAGTCAAGGTTGTTTGCGTCTAGGTGTTTCGTGTTGATCGTGTCGCGCCTCTGATACCGGCTATAGGGCTATGCTCACCGCGCCTGTCTGATCGTTAAGTCTAGCCATATCTATCGGCGCTTGGCATCTAGCGTGTCATGCGGCATCAGCAAAGGCGGTCAGGAGGGCGAACGCATATAACGTCCGTCATGCGATGTCCATCTATTAAGCGCTGAGTGGCGGCGCGGACAGGCGCAGGTGTATGATCTTTACGCGCACCACTCAGGAGGTTTATAGAAAGTACCGTGAGAATCGGATAGTTGCTGAGGCAGCTGATGATCTTGGAAATGGCGCCGATTGATGGATGCGTAAGACCACGATGCGACCCGGTGCAGACGGGCGCTGCGCTGACGGCTATGCGGGTTGATGACTCCGATCGGCTTCTTAAGTTCGTCTCTTATCAATCGTATCGGCTCGGCGAAATCTGAATCGTTGGAGATCACTGCCGCCTCATCGCAATCGCCGAAGAAACAATCCCAAAGCAGATAGCTCGCCAGATTAACGTCGGTACCCTTCTCCTCGGTGCGTCGGACTTGAACCGTCGGTGGTCCATCCGGCGGTGGTTCGGTCAACGGCATATAAACATCGCGCGTGCTGAAGTGCCCGTAGTGGATAGACACTTTGGGCAGTGTCGCAAGCGCCCGCAAGTAGATTCGCTGTCGATCCGCGGTACCAGGTTTATGCGCCGCGTTCCGGAGACGCGCGGTGAAGTAGCGGACTCGGTTAACATGGTGCCCCGGCAATAGGCTCTCGGCGAACGACTGCAAATCTAGCCGCTTGTATTGCGGAAAGTTCCGTTTCAAGGAGCCGTAGTAGAGATTGAACCCGTCAATGTAGACATTAGCTGTCGCCATAGAAAATAAGTCTCTAAAATACGTAAGCCGCCTGACGGCGGCTTACGCTACCCTGCCACCTAAGCGAACAGGGGGGGTTATATGACTATCGTAACAACTGCACCACAGCTGCGTCAACCGGATCAACGTGAATCGCTTGAAGCCGCGCCATCGTTTACGAAATGTTGCTAGATAAGCAGCAATTTGACAAACTGCCATTATCATTGACGGTAGTTATATCAATCGGTCAAGGGGAATCAATGAACACCGATTTTCTATACGCCAGGCCATCATTTCTAGAGGGCATCGCCCGTTTAGTCGATTTTGGCGGTACGTTGAACGAATACAATCAGTTCCCTACTCCGCAAGAGGCGGATGCCGCGGCCATCCGCTCGGACTGGGCTATGATCGGGCAGGACATGTGGTACGCGATCCACGAATTCGAGGCTGAAGAATCCGACAATCTGACTTCACTTGAGCAATCGGAATAGAGGGAAAAATAGGCGAGCGCCTGTCAAACGAAACGCGCGCACTCTCTCTGTATCCAAGCAGGCGATAGTTAGCGCTAAATGGTCAGGCCCCATACCTCCGCCGGGCGCGCTCAAGCAGTATGAAGAGATTTTGCCTGGTGCGGCAGAAAGAATCGTGGTCATGGCCGAACAGCAATCGGCACATCGTATGCGACTTGAACAGACGGTTGTCGAAGGCGATTCCAGGCGTAGCTGGACAGGTATCGTGATGGGATTCGTCATTTCAGTCATGGCAATATTAAGCGGCACCTATCTAGTGGTTAAGGGACACGTTATTGCTGGCAGTTCATTCATCGGTATTGACTTGATAGGACTGACGGTTGCATTTATATATGGGACGCGTTCCCGACGCGCCGAACGAGAAAATAAATCAAGAAGCATGCGTCGCTCATCGCATTAGCTCAAACGCAATAGCTTCTGCGCTAATAAGCAAATCCCGCGTCTCGCCCGTCATTCCGCACTCGACGCTGAATCTATTGCCAATGGTTGATGTGTATGCACTGCTCGCAACGGGTTTGGCGGGATAGAATCTCTGCATATCCCAACTTCTATCCATCGGTGCTCTGCCCATGCCCCACCTCACTCGATCTCAGCTACAATCCCGCATCGAAGCCCTGCCGCGCATAGATATCGCTCACACCCCGACTCCGCTAGATGATATGCCGCGGCTGCGCGAGTATCTCGTCAATGAGGGACACACCGTACCGCCCATCTTCGTCAAGCGCGAAGATATGACTGGCCTCGCCTATGGCGGCAACAAGGCTCGGCACTATGAGTTTGAGATGCCGCATATCAAGAATGCAGGCTACGACACTCTAATCAACATCATGGATTATCACTCCAACAATGCGCGCATGACTGCCGCGGCAGCGAACAAAGTCGGGCTGCGATACGTTCTGATCCTGAAGAACGCCGCGCATCGAAAGGTGCAAGGCAATCTGCTGATCGACAAGCTGCTAGGCGCCGAAATGCACCTGCTGGATCAGTTCCAATCGGAGACTGCCGATGAATACGCCACGGATCTAAAGCAACGTCTGGAGCGGGAAGATGACGCGAAGGTGTACCTGTTGCAAGAGCATCTTTTCCCGCGCATCGTCGGCATGGTCGGCTTCGTGAGATGCGGCCTGGAGCTGCTGGATCAGATCGAAGGACGCGGTTTGCAGAATGTCCACGTGTATGGAGTCGCCGGACGGTCATTGTGCGGATTGATGCTAGCGGCGAAGAATCTAGGGCTTGATTGGCGATTCACGGGGGTTGAGGTGACGTATGACATTCAGCTGGATGAGTATATTTTTCAGCACTCTGAAGATATACGCGCATTGCTGGATTTGCCATTGACCTTTGCTCGCGGAGATATGCAAGTGTTGAATGGCTTCATCGGAGAGGGATACGGGATCATGACTCCGGAGGTGGCGGAGGCGATACACCTATGCGCCCAGACTGACGCTGTGATCATCGATCCGAACTACACCGGAACGGTGATGGCAGCATTGCTGGACGATATCCGAAACGATAGGTTGAGTGAAGACGAAACCGTGGTATTCCTGCATACCGGAGGATTGCCGGCGCTGTTCACCTTTGCGGAGTCGTTAGCGAATCATCAGCCCACACGAGCATGACCAGAACGTTCATCCGCGCTTCCATTGAGATCTCCGAGTGTTAAGAACGGCAGATGCGACGTGCGATGGATGCGGCGCAGGTTGATCATCATGGCCGCGTTCTGCCTCCGCTGATCTTTGATGCGCAGAAAGTTCGCCCACTTCGCTGAAAGCATCGCGCCGCCTAGAAGCACAATGGCTTGGATGTAGACGAAGAAAAAGAAAACCATAATGGTGCTGATGCTGCCGTAGATAGATGACAAAGAGCCGCTGCTGTTGCGAAGGAAGAGTATGAATATGAATTTCACCGTCTCAAATATAATCGCCGTGAGGAAGGCTACCCCTAAGATCTCTGCCAACCGCACTTTGGTATTCGGCAACCACCAGTAGATAACTACAAATACGACGTAAGTGATGATGGCCGGCACTATTATTGCGGCTATCTGCACAACTGCCGGGAGCACGAAAATATCATCCGGGAAGAGTAAGTTGGTGATATCTTGCAAGAACGAGAGCACCGCGGATACGAGCAATGATATGAACAGGAATATCGAGGCTCCTAGCATGAGAATGAAATCAATCATCTTCTCGATCAGGAATGGACGCGGACGGCTGATCCCCCAGATGATGTTGACACTTTTGCGGATCGAACCGAATACTCCCAGACCAGCGATGAACATGCCAAAACCGGCCAAGCTCGAAGTGAGCGCGCTGTTGCCGCTGATGTTACGCACGAAATTCTCAACGAACGGCAACCCTTCCGTTTCGTCTAGAACCGGAATTTGCTGAGTGATGCCCTGCACTAGACGATCCTCGAAATCCTCAATACCGATGAATAAGCGCGACAGTGTTATCAAGGCAATGGAGAGCGGGAATATGGATAGAAATCCGTAGAACGCGATCGCCGCCGCCAGATAATGCCCATTGACAGACATGAAGTCATTCACGTTGCTGAAGGCGAAAAGAAACGCGGCTTTGAGCCAAGAGTAACCCCGCTTGGCGCAAAAGGCTACTGTTTGTTGGATAGGCACGGTGTCTGAACCGTTGCTCGCATGCAAGTCGGTTACAGAGAAAACGCTCTTAACAGACGCTATTCACTGTGTCGGGTTCAGTTCTCCATTGCGATAAGCGGTGATGTAGTTCATAGCGAAATCATCTCGTCCTCGCAACAAATCAGCAGCATACCCTACTGTAGCATTGCCCATATCTAGGTTCATCGCTCTTCCTACCTTGACTTGGATTGGATCGATGATTCCAGAATCAGCGCCCGCTTCAATGGCGAGCTTCACAAATACCTCATTCACGAGCGCGCGCTTAGGCAAGCCGAATGAGACATTGCTCATGCCGCCAGTGATGAATATTTCGCTGCCGAATCTCTCTCGGAACATAGCTATCGCATCCAATGCGTGCGGACCGTAACTGGAATCTACCGCGACGGGAAAGAATAGCGGGTCGATGTACATGTCTGAGAGAGATATCCCCTTCTTCAGAGCAACGTCTACTACTCGGGATGCATTGTCAACTCTTTGCTGCGCGTTCTCCGGCATCCCCTTCTCAGAGGCCGCGGAGACTATGCACTTAGCTTGATGCGCCACGATCAGGTCTAGAGTTGAAAGCCGTTCCAAGGCCACTGAGTTGACCATCGGCCGGCCGGCGCTGCGATCATAGCTCTCCAATCCGGCACGGATGATATCGGGGTTAGAAGAATCGATGCTGGGCGGCAAGTCAGATACTCTCTGAAAATAGCCGACTAACCAGCGCATGGCGGTCTTCTGCTCTTCCAAGCGATGCGATAGCTCGTCTACGTTAAGATCCAGGTAGTGCGCACCGGCCCTTGTCTGACGATCTACTTCATATTTGATATAGTCCTCACCCTCAGCCGCATCTTCGCCGTCGCAATTCATGCCCTTCCACACTGCGATCATGAAGTGCTTCAGGTTGCCCTGTTCGTAAGGCTGGGTAGATGTGAAGCGCTCGGGGACACGGACGTAGCGCGTCTCACCGTTGAGACGGTACTTCACGGCTTCGTATCCGTCTTGGAAGATGTGCCCTCGCACTCCACCACGCTTCACGACGCGAGTGCAATGGATATTCTCGCCGATGATGGTGAAACGCGGCGTGGGATGGCAATGCCTCATAACAGACTCATTTTATCATCATTCGCTTTCAGCTTTCATAGCATTGGCCGCCCGATACCCGATGCTACATAATCACATCCGCGCTTCCGAATAAATTAAGCTATGATCTGCCAACGACTCTCCTCACGAAGCTGAAGAATGCCCTCTTGCGCGGCGTGCTGATGCTCCAATCAATCGGTATGTTCTGATACCCATTGCGGTAATCTCCGAGCATCGGTTTGCCGCCGGCACCGGCGCCAGGGTCGAAGTATCCCCAAGAAGCGTATGACGAAAGAGCCGCGGTGAAGTTATTCGACGGCTCGTTGAATCTATAGTGGTCATCTTCAGTGAAGAGTATGGGCTTAGGGGAGTAAGATGCGAGCGACCGAGTGGCTTCCACCATCTCAGCGATGCGATGGGGATGGCTCACCCCGTTGCCGTGGAGCATTATGAAATCAGATGCATCGACGACTGAATTGTCTGGAATCCGGCCGCCGCCGTATGATGTTCCCACTAACATCCTGCGTCCCCCGATGACGCAGGATCGAGCTCGCCGAATGAGTTCGTGCACGCGATGAGGCTGTAATATCGCATGTTCGTAACGCGGGACACTGCACTCGTTGTTGATTTCTAGCAACACATTCCGATAGTTTTGTTTCAGCGCCCACTTCACTGTTTCATCTACCGCTCGGCTCACCGCGCGCTCATCATCCAATCTTTCATCCTGTCCGAAATAGAAGATGCCCAATATAACAACCATCCCAAGTTGATCGCATGCCTCCAGCAGGCGTTGCGCGCGTTTGCGGTAGGTTGGTTTCAGACCTCCATCTGAATTGAATGCGGAGCTGTCCCACGGCTGAGATGCATAGCTTGGCAATCCCGCCCATACACCATCATCACTGACTGGGATCCCTTTCTCTGCCATGATGGATCTGAAACCTTCTTCTCGATAGTACCCGGTGGGGCTTCCGCCCTGAAGATTCACAGTCACAGCATGAAGTCCCTGGTCTATGTATTCCGGAATCATGGCGATGAACTCATCAGTGTTGCGATCAGGGTCCCACTCGCCAGTGTCAGGATAGGCCCATAGGTGGCGTGTCGCCGGGTTGAGGTCATCGAAAAGCGCGTTCGTCATGCGGCTGTTGATGAGCAGGCCTTCGATGCTGCGTCCGTTGAATTCACGCCCTTGCAGAGTAGGCGCGCCGTTGATGAGGAAGCCGTCTTGTGCGATTGATACTTCAGTCATTTCTGTTGCTCTTTAGATAATGCCCTGTGAAATACGCTATCGCGTGAAGCCTTGGTTCGGCATCTATTCACACGGCTCTATATTTACATTTAGTTCACTATCGCCGGTTTGGTTCCATATGCGCTCTCTTTCTGGTGGTGTCAACTCTGCTAACGGTGTGCCATCAGCCAGTTCTTCGGCTTGCAACACACGATTTCGGATCGACATGGCCGCGTCTCGCAAAGCCGTTTCGGGATCTACACCGGCTTTTTCGATCAGACGAACTGCGGCCATGAGAAACTCTCCAGCGCGTATTTCGGTCTCTGATTTCTCCTCGTGCTGTGGGCGTGGCGCGAAGTTAGGCGAGCGCTGCGATCTATCGTCATGGATGTCAATCCCAGCCCTGATGGCCCGCCTCTGGACGATTGATGCGAGTGCAAGCGCTGGCAGTGCGACTGGTATCGACGCGACGATAGAGCGATCTCCACCGGCTTCTTCGCGCTTGATCTGTTCCCAACGATCGACAACGTCGCTGACACTGTGCATCTTATCGGCGGGTCCGAATACGTGGGGATGTCTACGGCGCAATTTGTGTTCCACTTTGCTACATATAGAATCGGCGTCGAATCGATCCTCTTTGCTTGCAATATCAGCATGAAACACGATCTGTATCATGAGGTCGCCGAGCTCTTCTTCCAGCGCTTGCGAATCTGATGTGTCAATCGCCTCCAGCGTCTCGTAGGTCTCTTCCAGCAGATTCGATCTCAACGAGGCGTGTGTCTGCTCGCGGTCCCATGGGCATCCGTCAGGGCTTCGCAATAAATTGACGGTATCGACTAGGCGATGAAATTGACACTCGCAACTAGTGCCGACGTTATTGATGATATCGTTTTGAGAGTTGTCCATTTAACACCCCTTTCTGTGATTCATTCGTATGCTACAGCGATATGATGCTGTATTTCGATGGAGCGTTCCAATGCGCGAGCGCGTAAGACGCTGGCTGAGGTTGCCGAATCATGGTTCCGGCTGGTTGATGCTGGCCATGGGCATCGTTTTCGCGCTGTGCCTCCCACTGTTCCTAATTGCCGGGAACGTTCGCTACATAACTAACTCTGATTGGCTCTATTCGTACGGCTGGTGGCGCAACAGCGCTACTGATCGCACTGGGCTCACGATATCCGAGCTGGACGATGCCGCGGATCAGATCAAAGATTATTTCAACGATGATGCCGAGCGTCTGGATGTGCGCATCGAAACCTCACGCGGTCTACTGACGCTTTTCACAGAGCGTGAAATTCTACACATGATCGATGTGAAGGCACTGATGCAAGGCGTGAACAGTGTGGGATTATGGAGCGGAGTGACAATGCTGTTCACGGTGGCCATCGGCTTCACCGTCAAACGCAGGTCGACTTGGGGATATATCGCGGGATGGATACGATGGTGCGTATTGATATCGGGAATTCTGATCGGCGTGCTAGCGTTAGCCGTGTTGATAAACTTCAACTGGGTATTCACTCAGTTCCATCTGCTCAGCTTCGCAAATGATCTGTGGCTACTCGATCCCTACCAGCATTACCTGCTCTTGCTATTCCCACAACGCTTCTTTATGGAAGCGACGCTTTTCATAGGGCTATTGACTCTAATCGAGTTCGCAGGCGCGTACGTGGCAGTGCGTTTAATGGAGATTCGATTCGGAGACAGCATGAACGGAACGGGGTGACGCTCAGCGCAGATCCTCTCAATCCCAATAGGATCCTCATTCGATTATGATGCCGACACGGGGTATCAGTATCTAGACGGTCACTTCGATTGACGCACCGTCAGATGACTCTGATACGCTTCCGATTATCGTGCCGGGCACGTTTCGTGATGAAAGCGCTGACATCAGCGAATCTACATTGCCAGCTGAGACCGATATCAATAATCCTCCTGAAGTTTGAGCATCGCATAGCAACAGCTTGTCCAGATCGGATATGTCTGCACTCCAATGCGCTTCGCCTTCAGATGCTTCAAGATTTCGGCGCGTGCCCCCAGACACCATTCCCTGCGCCAAGAGTTCAATGACGCCCGGCAAGATGGGCACTTTAGAGCGGCTTATCTCCGCTGAGACGCCACTGGCACACATCATTTCCAGCAAATGACCGATCAATCCGAAGCCTGAGATGTCGGTAGCCGCATTAACGCCAGTCTCTTTCATTGCCTCTGCCGCATCATCATTCAGGCGCAACATGCTATGTACAGCCGTTGCTAAAACCTTCTCTGATGCACCGCCGGATTTGCCGGCCGTAGAGATGACGCCGGTGCCGATTGGCTTGGTGAGGATCAGCGCATCGCCGGGTTGAGAGTTAGAGTTGCGTATCTCCTTGCCGGGTTCTATAAGCCCCACAACTGCCAGACCGTACTTCGGTTCAGCGTCTTCTACGGTGTGCCCACCCACTATCAGCACGCCGGCTTCCGCTGCTTTATCGGCACCGCCGCGCAGTATATCTGCAGGCACGCCATGAGGCAGTGAACGTGGAAATGCGGCTATGTTCAAGCCCCATAAAGGCTTGCCGCCGACGGCATATACATCAGAAAGTGCGTTCGCAACCGCAATCGCGCCGTATTCATAAGGATCGTCCACGATGGGCGCGAAGAAATCGACGGTGAAAACTAGCGCCGTACGATCGTCTAGCCGGTATACGGCCGCATCGTCTCCAGTATCGAACCCCACTATCAAGTTAGGATCGGATCGTATCTTCAGCCCACTCAACACCTGAGCGAGTTCGCTCTGACTGAGCTTGCCAGCTCAACCGGCGCAACTTGCCAGTTCAGTAAGCCTCGGTTGGTTTTCTCTCATTACGCGGTTGATATCCTTGACTCGGCACACTAAAAGAGCGACATAAGCCCTGAAATCTATCTTAACGATAATGGATAGTGAGTTAAACAACTGAGATGTGAAGGCACTTGCTATGCCCGGCGCGCTTGACCTCGATTCACGCGCGGCACAGAATGGATATAAGCTTCCCCGCGGCTGCATCAGATACAACATAATCGTCTGCCACTTAATACCACCTGAGTTATGACCCAACCTCCCATTCCCGACATTCTTCCCCTGACCGCATCCGTCCACGCGTCATGCCGTCTTGCAATCGCGGGTTGCGATTTGCGTGAGCTGATTGAAGAGTTCGGCAGTCCGTTGTATGTGTATGATGAGCTGACTATCCGTTCGATCTGCCGTGAATTTATGGCCCATTTCACCAGGATGTATCCCAATTCCAGCATTGAGTACTCATCTAAGGCATTCTCGAATCCGGCGATTCTACAGATCATCGAAAAGGAGGGGCTGCATCTGGATGTAGTTACTGGTGGCGAGTTGGCGGTGGCATCCGCGGCGCGTTTCCCGATGGACCGAGTGAACTTTCACGGCAACAATAAGAGTCGTGCCGAACTGGTGGAAGCGGTGAAGAGCGGCATCGGACGCGTCACGATAGATTCTTTTCACGAAATTTCGTTGCTCAACGAGGTGGCGGCAGAAGCAGGCATAGTTCAGTCGGCATTGCTTCGGCTATCACCTAGCATCGATCCACATACGCACCGATTGACAAGCACCGGGATACTGGATTCCAAGTTCGGATTCTCAATCGAAACTGGTGCCGCTGAGGATGCGGTGCAACAGACGATGGCAGCGTGCAACATTGATCTGGCAGGGTTGCACTTCCACCTAGGTTCACCGCTGTTCGAGCTTGAGCCTTACGCGGAAGCGATAGATTACGTATGCGCATTCGCCGCTCGAATGAGAGACCGACATGGGCTGGAGATGCGCGAGTTCAGCCCTGGCGGAGGCATGGCGATCGGATACATGCGGTCGCAACCGTCTCCTCTTATCTCACAGTACGCCCGGACTATCGCCCAATCACTGATAACAGCCTGCGATGATCATGGATTCGATCTGCCAAAACTCACAGTGGAGCCAGGAAGAGCCATCGTTGGCCGGGCCGGAGTAGCTTTATATACCGTGGGCGGGATAAAACGGATCCCTGGAGTGCGAACTTATGTAAGCGTAGACGGCGGCATGGGCGACAACATAAGGCCCGCTCTTTACGACTCTCAGTACGAAGTGATATCGGTAGACAATCCACTTGACGAAGCATGTGAGAAGGTTACGATAGCTGGCAAGTTCTGTGAATCGGGCGATTTGCTGGCGCGAGATGCTGAATTGCCGGAGTTGAATCCGGGCAATATCGTGGCACTGCCCTCTGCCGGCGCATACTGCGTGCCGATGGCTAGCAACTACAACATGCAGACTCGGCCAGCCATCGTGCTACTGTCTGTTGAAGGAATCCCGCGGCTGATACGCAGGCGCGAGAGTTACGCCGACCTTCTCTCCACTGCCGTTTTCGAGTGATACCGTGGCGCATAGCGAGACTCGACAGCCTCGCGCCGCTGGCGTTTGGCAGACGATGGGACATGATGCCACGTTAACCCTGCTAAACCGCTCCATCACCACCAATCGGCTTTCACATGCCCATCTTTTCACCGGTCCGGCATCGGTGGGAAAACATACATTAGCGCTTGATTTGGCAAGGGCGCTGAACTGCACTCCAGAGATATCTATATTCAGCGACCAGTCTCAGAAGCCATGTGGCAGATGCAGTTCTTGCGACCGCATATCACGCGCCATACATCCCGACGTCAGGACCATCCAGACAGATACTCCCAGTTCGCGGGATAGCAATCCAGACGCCGCGGCACGACGGACTGTGATCGGAATCGATCTGATAACGGATTTACAGCGCGAAGCAGTTCTGCAGCCTTATGAAGGTAAGGCACGAGTTTTCATCATCCGTGAGGCGAATCGAATGTCTCCGGAAGCGGCTAATGCGCTTTTGAAGACTCTGGAAGAACCACCGCCTGCAGTGCGATTCATCCTTACGGCAACATCCTTGGCGCAGTTGCCAGAAACGATCGCTTCTAGATGTCATCACGTCAGTCTGCGCAGCGTGCCGGCGGCACTGATCGAAGCAGAATTGTGCGATCGTTTCAATGTTCCCGACAATCTGTCCCGTACACTGGCGAAGATGTCGCAAGGCGCGCCCGGATGGGCGATTACGGCGCTGAAAGACCCATCAATCGTGGATGCCTATGATCAGTCTGCGTCGCGCATCATTAGCATTATCGGAAGCGATTTGGAACAACGTTTTAGATATGCCAGCGACATCAGCGCTGAATTCCGACGCGATCGAAACGCTACCTTCAGCGAGCTTGAGCGCTGGCTGGAGGTACTGCGCGATATAGGATATGTGAAACATGGATTGATCTCCAATGTAATGTTCTCAGGTCGCTTGGAACAGTTGCAAAGCCTCGCCGACAAAATATCAGACGATCAGCTGGCAGTCTCGATCGCAGCTACCCTCAAGGCGCGCCATGCGCTGAACGTGAACGTTGTAGCATCTCTTGCAATGGAATTGATGATGCTAGAGATCGCCTTCGCTAGCAGTCAATAGCGTCTTAGGCGCCATTTCTCGGATCCGTTCCGCCCCATCTACCGCCTTGCGTGCTTCGTCTGATTTTATGTGAGGCTTTATCTGGCAGATGCGATTGATGATTTTCTGATCTTCTACGCCAGGATCCTCTTGTTTCATAAAGAACGCGGTTGAGATGGATTCTAGCTCGCGTACGGTTTTAATGGAGATTTTCTCGCTGACGAAGTTGATGGCGTCGTCATACTCAGATGATGCCACTGCGTATTCCTCACCCCACCGTCCCATGCAGAAAGAGGGACCGTAAGGATGGCGCAATTCAATGTCGATATACAGCCTCGATCGCATGAATCCCAGCTCTCGGTGGAGATCGAAGCTGTAGGGTCCATGCTTGTAGATCACGAATTTGTATCCCAGCGGCACCTCCATCAGTTCCTGAAGAAACAGCACGGTTTTCTGAATCTGCGTCTCTCCTGCCCAGCTGTTCCGGTCCCGCATTGTAGCTATGAGTCTGCAGATCAAGCCTCTACGTTGTTTGGAATTCATATTTATCTCCTGGGATCAACCAGTCAAGTTGAGGGTTTTATCTCTTTCAGTTTGAAACCAATTAGCTGCTTCGTCGATGATTTCGGGATCAACAAGCACAACGCCAACGTCCACGTTGGGGAAGCTAGTGAGTATGTGTGATAATTCCAACGAGGAATCGATGCCGCCTTCTGTTCTTACCACTGGGAAGTTGGTCGCAGGATCGGATTGTCTATGAGCTTGGTAACGGATTTTGTCTTTGCCATACTTATCAATACAAGCTTTTGCGACCAAGGCGACTGGATCCTCAAATTTCTCCTTATCTCCGCGCGTTTGAGTGTATAGGGTTCGAAAATGCTGACGCTTGCTGATACGAACAGCATCAGCGTGCCCGGGAGCAACCGGATCATTAGCGGCTTTGGAAATCTCTGCCAGCACTTCGTTGTCTGTAAGAAGTTGCAGTTCAGATGCAACTGTAGAGAATCGCCCTTTATGAAGCCATGCCTTCAAGAATTCCCCAAGATGACAGTCATATGCGATTCTCACCGGATGATGGTATACCTGCATGAACATGAAGTATCTCGCCAGCAACAATGCCTCCGCTGTATGCAATCCACCTGATTCGACTCCTAACGCAGGTGCGAATGATCCATCTTCTAGTGTGCTGTCCGGCAAAATCCTGAGTGTGTCTATCAACCGATAGTGATCGAACCTGCCATAAGCCACCCCTGCATGATGCGAATCTCTCAGCAGGTAGTCCATACGATCCGCTCCGAACGCCTCACCAGTTATGATCTCGGAGCAAATCGCTTCCCAAGTAGTGAAATCCTCGTCTGGCATCTTCTCTTTGCCCACCGCGACCTTGGCCACATCTATTGCTCGCATAGGCGGGGTCATTGATTGACACGTTTCGTGTAATTCGTCGCTCAGAATCAGATCTTTGGTAATAAGTTCGTGACTCCACCCTTTTGGTAGTAGATCCTTTTCTGCCGCGTGTGAAAATGGAAGATGACCAATATCGTGGCAGAGCGCGGCCATCCTGACGACCTTGCGCCAATAGCTTTTACTGTCTGATTGAGATATCTCCGGCACTATATCGTCTCGCACCGCATCATGAACGTTTTGGTCGTCCGTGACGACATCAAATATTCTCCCCGCCAGCTCCATAACGCCCAAGCTGTGTTCGAAACGCTTGTGCGTAGCGCCCGGGTAGACGAGATACGACATCGCCAGCTGATGTATGTTTCTGAGCCGCTGAACCGGTTCAGAGTCGAGAACGCGCCTTTCGTCCTCATCTAACTCGATAAAGGTGTGGATAGGGTCTCTTATCTCGTGAGCCATTTTTGCAACCACGAAACATCCATAACAGATCCATCAGTCAGATACGCATCATATAATTAGAACATATTTACATATGATTTGCAAGTAATCCTGCCAGATGCTCAAGCCGCGAGCCATGGCATGAATGGCAGCCATGAAGGGTCTACCCGATCGCGGCTGAAACTGGCATAAGGATTCGGGCGCGGCTCTACTGGTGCCGTCATCAGTCGCATCCTAGCTTCTCGAGGAGTGCGTCCGGCCTTGCGATGGTTGCATCGTTTACAGGCGGTTGCCACGTTCTCCCAGCTGTGCACGCCGCCGCGCGACCGCGGAACTATGTGATCGAGTGTCATATCTTGCCCCCGCATGCCGCAATACTGGCAAGTGTGAGCATCACGCTGGAATACTTCTCGACGCGATAGCTTGCGCCGATGCAACGGCTTGCGAACCATGTATACCAGCCGAATGATTTCAGGGCGTTCAAAAATATCTGAAACCGTGTGTATATAGTCGTTTCCACATTGCACGGCCTCGGCCTTGCCTTTGCCCAGCAATGACATGGCACGACGCACATCGCAGATGTTCAGAGGCTGGTAGTTCTGGTTGAGGACCAGCACTCGGGAACGGATGAGAAGAAGCGCGTGATTACTCACAATAACTTCATTATCGCGCTTAAGATACAAATATCCATAACATCTGGCTCTAGCGTAGCGACGCCAAAGCATGGTTCCATACCATCAATTCATCCGCGCTTTCAGCACCTCGGTGGCAATGCCGATCTCATCCGGAGCGAATGGAACGATCGGCGGCCGAACCAATAGCGCGTTCTTCACTATCAACGAGTGAGTCATCTGATCGTCAAGCCATCGGCGCGGACCTTCCAGGTAGGATTGCGCGAAGCCCATGGATCTCCAGACAGAGCCAGGTCCTGAGGCATCATCTGGAATAACATACGTCATGGTCGCGGCTATCGCGATGAAAGCCAGAATCCCCACCAATCCGAGTAGCAATCCGAAAATCGCCCCGCCGAATCTATCAACCCACTCCAGCGGAGTAAGGCTGAGCGCTGTTCTAACGCCTTCCGCGGCTATGCTGGCGAAAAAGATGACTACTCCGGATACGATTGCGTATCCCACCGATGTCAAAACCGCTGCGAGACCTTCCGGCAAGCCCAAGTTAGGGAAGATGCGGCCAACTAGCTGCGCGCTGACCGCTATGGAGAGCCACACCGCGAGGCACCAAATCACTGCACCGAGGAAGCCCACACTCATTCCCCAGATGACGATTGCCACCAGGCCACACACGAAAATAGTGTCCATGATCATGGACACTATTTTATTTCTTCAGCGATGCAGCGCGTTTCGTGAACGGGGATCCATGGCCGAGATAAATCGCCGATCTCCGTTTCAACCCAACTCAATCAATTGATATTTAATAATTATGCTAGTAATATCGTTTAGTTACCCAATTATGCAGTGGGTAGAGATTGAACGAGCTCTGTTGCGATACAACCATTACATAACACGCAAACGATCTTGCATGGGTGCCGGGCATGCATTGAAATCTATGAGGCGATATCCGGAATCAGTTGCCCTGGACGGTCCGTCAGCTTCCGGCAAATCGACTGTCGGATGTCTGCTGGCGGCTACTCTATGCTATCGATTCGTGGACACGGGTTTAATGTATCGCGCCCTTACCTGGCGCGCCCTGCAAGAATCGATTGACCTGAACGATCACAGCTCTCTAGGCCTCACGGCCGATGAACTGGATTTCAAAATGCATTTAGATGGGGAAAGACATTGGAGGATGATCGTCGATGACGAAGATGTAACCGAATTTCTACACCTTGATACCGTCAATCGCAACGTTTCACCTGTTTCAGCTATCCCTGCCGTGAGGGATGCGCTAATATCGCGTCAGCGTGCGATGGCATTAGATGGCGCTATCGTAATGGCTGGTAGAGACATCGGAACGGTGGTGTTGCCGGACGCAGATTTGAAGATCTTTGTCACAGCTTCAGTTGGGGTGCGTGCAAAGCGGCGCCGGCTAGAGTTTATGCGCAAGAGAGAGCGTTTAACATATCTTGAAGTGCTTGAGGCGATCAAGCGTCGAGACCGAATAGACTCCACGCGTAAGCATTCGCCGTTGCGCGCAGCTCAAGATGCCATCACGATCGATACCGATCAGCTAGGCACCGATGAAGTGGTGAAAAGCATCATGTCGATCTGCGATAATTTTGTGGAGCGTTCGCATTGAAGGCTCAGCGACAGTGGCTCTTTCCGTTATGCGACTTGGGACTGAAAACATCCCTGGGCATATTTGCAGATCTGAAGGTTCATCACCGAGATCGGCTTCGATTCTATGGTCCGACCATAGTGGTAAGCAATCATATTTCTAACCTGGACCCTCCGGTTTTGGCGTCTGTCATGCCGCGCAAACCGTTGTATATGGCGAAGCGAGAGCTCTTCAGCAATCCTCTTTTCAGCTTCCTGCTCAAGGGATGGGGCGCATTTCCCGTACATCGCGAAGCGGCCGATCTTCGGGCATTGAATTGGGCGCAATCGATGCTGAAACAAGGAAAATTGTTAGTCCTCTTCCCGGAGGGAACCCGAAGTCGAAATAATCATGGAATCAAGCTCGGGCATATCGGCGCCGCCTTGCTGGCCGCACGATCGCGGGCCACTGTGATCCCAATCGGTTTGTACGGCACCGAAACGATGCAGCACGTTTTACGGGTTTTTATGCCAAGCGCCAAGATTCGCATTTCAGTCGGCAAACCGTTCAAGGTCCGCCCAATCAATCGTGACCGACTATCTCTGCGCCTCGCGACAGACGAATTAATGGCACGCATCGCGCGTCAACTGCCGGCGACCCGTCGGGGCAAGTACCGCGATCGCATCCCATCAGCTTTTGAACATACCGTAGAGATAGATTGACCCGAGTAATAAGCATGTGTGGCTGACTATCCAGCAAGAGCGGCGATTACAACAGAAGAAGTATAACTATGTTTGGAATTTTGGGCTATTGTAAATCGGAAGATGCTATTGATCTCTTAATCTCGGGGCTCAAAGCTTAGAAGCAACTGTGATCCTGATGGTTCGGCGCGGCGCTGAAACGATGCAGAATGTTGTTGCAGGTGTTGATCCCAATTGCCAACTGCCGTCGGATACCCCAGGGATTTTTTGAACATACCGTGAAGGCGGAGCGGGTGAACGATAAGAATATAGCCGACAATTTAGCAATAGCGTCAGAGCCACAATTAGGAGAAGCGTAATTATGTGTGGAATCATAGGCTACTGTGGACCAGGAGATGCTACCGGATTCTTATTGCAGGCTCTCAAGGCCTTGGAATATCGCGGATACGACAGCGCGGGAATCGCCACGATCGGCAGTCAGGGCGAACTCCAGATACAGAAACGAGCCGGGCAGGTTCAAGTGCTAGAAGCCTCTCTGAATGGAGCGTTATCGAATAGTTCGAAGATCGGCATCGGACACACGCGTTGGGCTACTCATGGTCAGGTAAACGATGAGAACGCTCATCCTCATATCAGCTACGACGGCAGGGTGGCTATCGCGCACAATGGCATCATTGAAAATTACTCGGAGTTGCGGGCAAGCCTGCAGAAACAAGGCGTGACGTTAAAATCACAGACCGATTCTGAGGTGATAGCACATCTGATCGCGAAGCGCATGGAGAAGGGCGAAGACTTGCTGGAAGCTACCCGGCGCGTGGCGCAAGAACTGCATGGATTGTCGGTAGTTCTTGCGATATCGACGTTGGATCCGGATACCATTGTTGGCACGCGCGTGGGGCATGCCGGTAGCCTCATCATGGGCTCAGAGGAAGGGGTGGCGGTTCTGGCCAGCAACATCGACGCCGTTCCAGATGGTATCAATGAGTTCACCAGCATCGATAATGCCCAAGTAACCGCCATCTCGCGCGGCATTCCCATCATACGGCGTTTGGACGGGAGCGACATTGCGAAGACGAGTTTTCCAATTTCGCAACACCGACAGGCGGACAAGGGCGATCATCTACACTTCATGCACAAGGAGATATCAGAGCAGCCAAGCACTCTGCAGGGAGCAATGCGTGGGAGAGTTGATTTTCACAGCCGAAGCCTGTCAGTGTCTGAGCTGACAGACGCGTTGCCGCGTATCGCCGATTCTTCTCGCATCATCTTCACCGGCATGGGCAGCTCTTACTTCGTAGCACTTTCAGGCGCCAGATGGATGGAACGTTTCGCTGGCATTCCCGCCTATGCCGAGTATGCCGGCGAGCTCAGCGATCGCAGGCCGGTTTTGGGCCCGAATACGACCACGGTAGCCATCACTCAATCCGGTGAAACTTATGACACTCTTTCAGCGATAGATGTGGCACTGGAAAACGACTGTGAAACGTTGCTGGTAACCGCGAATCCGCACAGCCAAGCCGCCAGAATCTCTCATTACACCATGGATATCGGCACCGGACTCGAGGTTGCAGTGGCTGGCACCAAAACGGTTACAAGCAGCATCATGACCCTCTATCTGATGGCGATGCAAATCGGCATCTATAACGGATCCATACCAGTTGCAGAGATGGAGCGACTGATAGACGGTCTTGCCAAGCTGCCGCGACTCATGAATCAGACTGTGGGCTTGGGGCCTGAAATTTTGGACCTGGTGCGGAGCGAATTGAAAGGCATTCGCAATATGCTCTTTCTGGGGCGCGGCGATTTGTATCCAGTCGCGCTGGAGAGCGCGCTCAAAATGAAAGAAGTCTCTTACGTCCACGCCGAAGGATGCACCGCTTCGGAGATGAAGCATGGATTGAACGCGTTGATCGATCCTCACACTCCCACGGTAGCTTTAGTCCCCAGCGATCGTGAGTTGCGCATCAAGATGATATCCAGCATCAACGAAGTTAAGACTCGCGAAGGCAAAGTGTTCGCCATCGCCAACGAACAAGACGCTGAAACCAGAGAGCTGGCTGATCGCTTCATCCCCATACCATCCGGAACTCATCTCTTGGAGCCGTTCTTGATGATGGCTCCGCTACAGCTGATGGCCTATTACACAGCAATAGAACGCGGCTTCAATCCCGACCGTCCGCGCAACTTGGCGAAGACCGTGACCGTGGCATAGACTTTTGATTTTGATTGAACTATATTCCACTAGATTGAATGTTGTATCCGAATGTGCGAATATTCAGTTCCGTGTAAGTATGAAACGCCATCCCATGAAGAGGGAGCGCGCAATTGAGCAATGAATCAAAGGATGTGATTGTGGTGGCGGCGAACATGCCTCAATCGCCTTGATGATCACATCAATGGGCGCTATGTCTAGAGCGGCAATACCATTTAATACGGGCGCGGTATACTCATTGAGATGTGCTTTTTAGACCTGGCTGGATATTCGGTTCAACCATGATCATGAGGTATGCATGATGCCGCAAGAGCATCATGAGGTTCGCGAGCGCATCGAGAACCGAGAAGAAACCCTCTCGCCGTACGCGCTCAGATCAGCCGCGGCGCTAAGAGACCGAACCGAGACCGCATCGCCGTTGCGTTCCGAATATCAACGCGACCGCGATCGAATCTTGCACTCAAACGCGTTTCGTCGGTTGAGCCATAAGGCGCAGGTATTCGTAAATCCGCAAGGCGATCACTTCGCCACCCGAATGATCCATGTGTTGCAGGTATCACAGGTGGGACGCACCATAGCCAGAGCGCTCAATCTCAATGAAGATCTGGTCGAGGCGGCAGCGCTGGCACATGACGTAGGTCACACCCCTTTCGGACACATCGGCGAGAGGGTGTTGAACGAGGCGCTGGACAATGGATTTCATCACAGCGGGCAAGGAGTGCGAACACTCACAAGGCTGGAAAAGCGCGGCGCCGGAATGAATCTCACCGCTGATGTTTTAGAAGCCGTGCGGCGGCACTCCAAGCCAGAAGGCGAATTCATCAGTCGCGCTATGGTGAAAGAGATGCCATTAGAAGCCCAGATCGTCCGCATCGCCGATGCCGTAGCGTATCTGGCACACGACCTGAGAGACGCTCTGCGCGCAGACATGATCGGCAATCAGGATATACCCCCCGTGATACTTGAAGCGCTTGGGGAACAACACTCTTCCCAACTGAACGCCATGGTGCAAGACATCATATACGCTTCATGGGACTGTTCGGGCAACGCTTATAGCATCGCATCTGCCAATGCCACGCCATGGATACGAATGTCGGATGCGATGCGTAACATCACTACCAGCTTGCGCGACTTTATGTTCGAGCGCGTGTATCATCCCACGTCAGTATCTGAAGAAGGCACCAGGTCGGCTCAGATAGTGGAATTGCTTTTCGAGCACTACTGCCAGCATCTGGACGAAGTGCCGGAGTGGATGCGAGTGCTATCGCTGGAGCCAGAATACGCGGCGGCAGATTTTATTTGCGGCATGACCGACCGATACGCCATGCTCAAGGCTGAAAGGCTGCGTCCTGGCATCAGTGAGAACCTTTTTCAAGGCCGGATAGATATCTAGCGATCATCTAGATGTTGCATTTTTGAAATTTCGTGCTTCTTGTTTATACTTCAATTCGTCTGATTGGGATAGGTACTCAGATACGCCTATTTCGTACTGAGCAGCCATTGAAGTGCGTTTGCCAACATGTGCATTGTCGCACCTCATCTTGCCCATGCAGAGGAACAGATGTCGATAGTAGATGAAGTCAAGGCGAGACTGAGCATTCTTGACCTTGTGTCGGAATACGTCTCCTTCGAGAACACGAGCACGCGCAGTCCAAAGGCTAGGTGTCCATTCCATGAAGAGCGGACACCTTCATTCACCGTCTCGCCGGAGAAAGGAACTTGGCGTTGCTGGGGCGCGTGTTCGGATGGTGGAGACGTATTCAAGTTCGTGATGCGTGTTGAAGAAGTAGACTTCTCAACCGCTTTGGACATGCTATGTGAAAAAGCCGGCATCGAACGGCGATACGATCGAGAAAAGAGCAACGCTCCCAGCAAAACAGTAGCTTCGGCGATTCATAGCGTAAACGACATTGCAGAGAAGTTCTTTGCCGACCAACTGCAAGGGACACAAGGCCGAGAGGCACTCGAGTATCTGCAATCGCGCGCTATCGATCTGAAAACGGCATTGCGGCGTGGTATTGGATTCGCACCGTCTGGTATCAGTTCGCTACTCGATCATCTTAGAGCCGTAGGTGCGGATCGCAATGCAGTAGCTGCTGCTGGTCTGTTGGTGCGACGAGATGACGGATCATGGGGCGATATGTTCACGAACCGCATCACAATCTCAATACGAGACCGCAACGGGCGGCTGATCGGTTTTGGCGCGCGGGCAATGGGTGCCGCACAGCCCAAGTATCTGAACACTCGCGCCACCACCGTATTCGACAAATCGACTGCACTTTATGGAATCGATTGGGCGGCCGATGCTATAAGAACCACCGGGCGAGCGGTGATAGTAGAAGGCTATATGGACGTTATCACGGCCCACGAACACGGCTTTCGGAACACCGTGGCGACCATGGGCGCCGCGCTCACAAAACAGCAATTGAGAATATTGGATCTGGCACTGTCAAACAACGTCCAGAGTCGCCTCATCGTACTGTGTCTGGACAATGACGCGGCGGGCTTGAATGCTACCATGCGCGGTCTACATACAGCCATGAGCGAGTTCCGATCCAGCCCAGATTCCGCCTCACGCGCGGGCGCTTCAACTCCTCCAGAGATTCGCATCGCGCGCCCCATAGTTTCCGAACATGGACGCAACAAGGATCCGGATGAAGCGATTCGGCAAGATGCCGCGCAGTGGCTGCAATCAGTAGAAGACGCCGTTGAGATGATGCAGTTTTTCATCGATGGACTGGCTTCGCAACACAATCTCAGCATTGAGAGCGGTAAGGATGCCGCTATAGACCAGATCGAGCCTTACTTCAGCGCCATACCTCCCAGCACGGTGACGGCTCGACGGCATATGGAGACTCTGGCCGAGCGTCTGGGCTTCGATTACTCGGCGCTGGTGAATATGATGAGCGTCAAACGCACTGCGCGCAACACGACAGTGCAGCGCCGTCGCGGTCAGCCTAACCGCGGGATCAGCCACAGAATACGATCCCATGGCAGAGACGCTAACTATTCAAATGCGGTTATGAGGCGAGTGGGGGTAACTTCGAAAGCTCCTTGGGAGCGAGAGCTGATGGCGTGTTTAATGCAATATGATTTTGCGATTGACCATGCTGTCCCTCTACAGCCCGAGCATTTTCAGAACGAGGATCTGGGAAGACTTTTCAAGCATATACTCGGAAACCGCGACCCTAATGGCGGGCTAGCTGAGGGTTCGCGACTATGGGAATTGGCTGAAGAGCTGAAGCAGATGCAACTATGCCCTATGAGCGCTGAAAATAACTTCATGGATCAAGATCAAGCGGATGTCATCAGCATCACCAGCAAGTGTGTTCAGAGGACAAGAGGCGAGTATCTGAGACGCGAGAAAATGAAAGAAGCCGCGGAGGCAGAGAGCAACGGAAATCTGTTGCCGCCGGCGAAGATTAAGAGCGCGGTGGATAAGAACGAGCAGATCAGACAGTTGACATCAGTTCAAACGAGTATGTAGCAGGGAGCATCAGATATGAGAGATGTTTTACAGGATTCAGCCGAGATAATAGTGGTCGATGCAGACGAAACGGACGGGCAGGTCGCAACTATCAATCTTCCTAAACTTACTGCCGCGGGGCATGATATCGACGATGATTCAGATACCGACGAAATTTCGACGGGCGAAGAAACCATCACTTTCGGCATGTTGGGCAACGAAGAGGAAGCGACCGGGACAGGGAGTGACGAAGAACACGCCAGCGCGTTTTTAAGCGCCGAGCCATCATCTCACTCGATATCAGACTTGGAGAGGTGGGATCGCGCGGCTCAGGGCGCGCGACAGCGTAGCAACAACATAACGTTTACTGGCATTAGTCCAGATGCCGACCTGACTGACGACCCGATACGGATGTATCTCCGTGAAATCGGATACGTCGATCTGTTGACGAGTCAGGAAGAGAGAAAACTAGCGAAACGCATTGAACTGCGACGCTTCCTCGATGACATATGCCAGCAACTGTCGCTATCTCTAAAACGGAGCCCATCAGCCCATGAAGTGGCTGTAGAAGTTCTGGCACAAGTGTCAAACATGCACCATCTTTCCCAGACGATGGCCTTCTATGCCGGCTATTACGACCAATATGTGGTGGATGCATTGGACGCGCTGCGAAAGGCCCTGGAGGACCCGTATCGAAAGAACGACAAGAGGTACATTTCAGAAAAGTTCAACTTGAGCATCGAAGAAGCTCCTGAAATCATCCGATCGCTGACCAAACTTCCGCCGCTGATGTGGCAACTGATAGACAGCCCCAGCGGCAGAAAGAGGCTGGAAAAGCTTTTGCGAGAAGGCGACCTTGAAGCACTCGCCATGGACTTGAAGTGTGCCGCGACTCAAGCCGACGCAGTGATGGAGATCAACGCCGCGGCAGGAGATGCTGAGCTGCCAGAGATACTCTCCCAAACGCGCGTGAGAGTGATAGTCGCCGATCCGTATCTCAAAACTGCGGTGAAATTCGTCCGCCGATTGCTGGACTGCTCCCCTCATGAAGCACTTGGCGCGGTCAGAGATATGGCACCATATCTGAAAGAATACCGCGCTCGAGACGAAGAAGTCTTGAATGCCATGAAGGTGTCTGATCCAGAACAGAGGAGCAAAGATTTGCAACGCATCTTGCACTGTTCATCAGGCATCGCCGAGCGCTTCATCAGAATGGCACAAGAACAGCCCGCTCCGCGACTATCCGCACTGATATCAGACCCCGCTTTGCGATTCTGCATGGATGAGCCTTTTACTGAGGCGAAAGTAACTTATCTGGCCAATAATCTGGAAGCTGACGAAGACCATGCCAAAGAAGCAGTGCGCAACCTTTCGCTGTTGACGCTACTGTTGCCGTCCGAGACGGTTGAAGCGCTCGGCACCGACCTGCAACCCGATCAGATCCATCGTCTCACCGGAAACCACGCTGATGTCAAAAAGTCGCTATTGCCATACAGTCCCATCATAGAGTCGCACTTTTCCACGATCCGCGAGCACGGCACGGCTGCTGAGAGCCACTTGGCACGCGCGAACCTTCGCCTGGTAGTATCGGTCGCGAAGAAGTACCTAGGACGTGGAATGAACCTACTCGACCTGGTGCAAGAAGGCAACATCGGACTGATCCGCGCAGTCGGCAAGTTCGATTACCGCCGCGGGTTCAAGTTCTCCACCTATGCCACCTGGTGGATAAGACAAGCCATCACTCGCTCAATCGCAGATCATGCGCGCACGATCAGGGTACCGGTGCACATGGTCGAAACGATCAACAAGCTACTCCGCGTCAGCCGGAAACTCATCCAAGAGAATGGACGCGAGCCAACCCCAGAAGAGATCGCGAGAGAGATGGAAATAACTCCCCAGAAGGTGCGAGATACGCTCAAGATATCGTTGCAGCCAGTCTCAATCGATACTCGCATCGGTGAGGAAAAGGATTCCACACTGGCTGATTTCATTCCCGACAGCAGTACCGAAACACCCATGGAAAGCGCATCTTTCAACTTTATGAAGCACAGCGTTCATACCGTGTTGGATACGCTTGAAGTGCGGGAAAGGGACGTCTTGCGATTGCGCTTCGGTATCAATGACGGACGTTCGCGGACTCTTGAAGAGGTGGGACGATACTTCGGCGTTACGAGAGAGCGGGTGCGCCAGATAGAGGCGAAGGCGCTGCGCAAGCTGAGGCATCCCACTCGTAGCACGGTTCTACGCGGATTCTTGGACTGATACGAGCGCAACCATCGTCCGAACCTGAATTATCGGAGTATCATTGATCAGCGTTCCGTGACACTGCCGCCGTTGATGTTGATCGCCTGCCCAGTGATGTAGGCGGCACGCGGACTGCATAGAAATCCAATCAATTCACCCACTTCCCAATCCTCGCCCGGCCGCGCTATCGGCACCTGCGCCGCGCGTCCCCACCACTCATCGCCGCGCCCTAGCGGATCCAGCCGCGCCGTCTCGGTCATGCCCGGACATACCGCGTTAGCCGTGATGCCGTATTGCGCCACCTCCTTCGCCAGCGCCTGAGTGAAGCCATCCACCGCGAAATTCGCCGCGTTGTAAGCCGCCATGCGCGCACTGCCCCGCTTGCCAGCCGTAGACGAGATATTGACGACGCGTCCACCGTCGCCCTGCTTAATCATCTGTTTCACCGCCGCTTGCGAACACAAGAACGTCCCTATCACCTTCACTTCCAGCACTCGCTTAAAGACATCCTCTTCAACCTCTATCACCGGAACTCGATCGGCGCCGTAAGGCGCGGCAGCGTTGTTGATGATGATGTCCACACGCCCCAGTTCACTGACCGTCTCGGCGATCAACGACTCGACATCTGCCGACTCGGCAACGTCCATCACTACCGGATGCGCGCGAACACCGAACGAGCGCACTTCATCCGCGGTTGAAGCGATGTCTCGCCAGCCGACGGTCTTTTCATCATCTGGGTAAGCGTCAGGATCGCGCCCCGTGCCAGTAATTACTACATCCGCGCCCATGCGTGCCAGCACGCTTGCGGTGGCACGCCCGATCCCGCGTCGTCGGCCGGCGCCCGTCACTATCGCCACCTGCCCGCTCAATTCTCGATCGTCCGATGAAGTTGAAGTCATGTTGAATATCTGCTTTTCTGTATCCTCTAGATACGAGTGTAAGTATGAAAAAGCGCTTGCGAATCAGCTCTCGCAGAGAGAGAGTATGCATCGCCTCCATATTAATCCGAATCCAACACTGTTGAAGTAATGGCAATCTGCAGAACATGATGCCGACCGCAAGGTCTCTATTCACGACCCCGTCAACGTAATCGGAATCTCCATCAGCATTACATCATCGCCATCCTTACGCACCGTAGTTACTACTACATCCGTGCCTTTGGGATGATTGCGTAGAAACTCTGCGAAGTCGGTGCGGCTCCGAATCGGCGTGCTGTTCATCTTCACAATGACATCCTCCACCAGCAATCCGGCAGCCGCCGGCGAATCAGGGTCCACGTAACGCACTTCGAAACCCGAACCCACCGGCAAAGCGCGACGCTCGGCGATGTAGGGTGTGATTCCAGTCCCGCCCACTCCCAAGTATCCTGGCAGCGGATGCATCCCGAGCGCTGCCAGACGACCAGCGCTCTCCACCACCGCGTTCGCGTTGAACGCCAGATTCAAACGTTCATCCAAATTTATCAGCCCCACGCTCATACCCACTATCTCACCGTTGCCATTCACCAGCGCGCCGCCGCTACTGCCCTGACTGATCGCGGCATCAGTCTGAATCAATCCGCTGAACACGCGGCCGTTGGGATCGGCGACAGCACGATCCAGACCGCTCACTATGCCACGGCTAACGCTCGGCTGCCCAGAGAAACCGAACGCGTGGCCGATCGCAACCACGTCATCACCCACTCTGAGCTGGTCCGAATCACCGAACTCAGCGGCGATCAGCTCCTGGTCATCATTCGCTCCGCGCACCACCAATAGTAACGCCAGATCAAGGGCAGGGTCTTCACGAACGATACTGGCTCGGAAAGTGGCGCCGCGCGCAGTAGTAACCTCGATTCCAGAGGCATCAGACACTACATGCCAGCTGGTAACCACATAACCATCAGTGTTATATACGATGCCGGTGCCGATACCGTCTCCACCCGTGCGTTTGGCAACTACTCGCACGATGGCCGGCGACACCGCATCTACCACATCCGCGATTGATGAAGCGTCTCCTAGCACCGAGATGCTCGCATCTGCTTCATCGGCATCGCTACCGGCTACCGTCGCTTCGGCCTCCATATCAATAGCTTCATCTGCACCTGGCAGGCAAGAAAAAGAGAGTAAAGATACGCCAACTATCAGCCACAGCCACAGGATCGGCAATAATCTCACTCCTTTCGCACGGAGACGCCACTCCATGTTGTCAAGAAGCGAGGCTTCAGATTTCAGCATAAAACCGCTCCTCAAACCGAGAATACCTCAATTGCTTACATTATACCCATACCCGATCTGCAGCTACCGATGCAAAATATCATGCAATGCTGTCGGCTGATAACATTTGATTCGAACCTTGAATTTAGACCATCCGCTTACAGATGCAGCCTCAAACCATAACCACCAGCCCCAAGCTGGATAAACGTCTCCGGCTGGCTACCTACACCACTGCCGAAGCAGCACGATTATGCCGCATCCAGTCTGGTAGCGTCAGCAGCCTGTGTTCGGAGTAAACCCCAAACAAAAGGGCGCGCGACTCTCTTATCTGCACCTCATAGAGACTTCAGTCGCCGCCGCGTTTCGCGCGCTCGGAGTATCATTGCAACGAATACGAAGCGCGCATGAATACCTGCAGCATCGATTCAGCGCCGAGTTCCCATTCGCACAACTCAAGCTGAAGACAGATGGCGCGCATGTGATCAAAGAGTTCAATGACCCTGAGATAACGCGGAAGTCCATCATCATTGCCGATGCGGAAGGTCAGACCGCATGGAAGAAGTTGATCGCCGAAAAATTAATGCAGTTTGACTTTGATGACCGCATCGCCATCCGATGGTACCCGAACGGCAGAAATAGCAGAGTAGTGGTAGATCCTCAGTTCTCATTTGGCTCCCCCACGATCGTAGGCAAAGGCATCGCGACTTGGGCGATCCAGGAACGCGTTGAAATCGGCGAGACTCATCAAGAAATAGCGGACGATTTCGGGCTGGGGATTGACGAAGTCGAGGCGGCGATAGCGTTCCACCAGGAGCTGGCACTGGCGTGAGGCTATTCTTTGACCGTAACATCGGCAAGACCGTTCCAAGGGCGTTGTCTCGTCTCGGGCTGGATGTCGAATGGCATGATAGTTGCTTCTCGCAAAACACACCTGACGAAGAATGGTTGCAAAAGGTCGGCGATAAGGGATGTATCGTAATCACCCACCATCGAAACTTCGCGCAGAACAAAAATGAACTGCAAGCAGTTATCGACGCTCAGGTGCGCTGTTTCGTGTTGCCGGGAAGCAATTTAGACCGTTGGCACAAGGCTATGGCACTGGCCTACAGCTGGGATAAAATCCGATCCGAAGCGTCAAGTCCCGCGCCATTTATCTGGAAGCGGAGCAGCATCAAAGGACGGTGGAGCAGGGTATATCCGTCTTGAGCGCCGATTCTGGCGCTGGGTAATAATTCGGCGTTCAAACCTGACAGTATCAGCTATCATCCATTGCATGCCCCAGACAAAGCACTGTTCCAGAAACCATGAACAGACGTGACTCAGCCTCACCCGTACCACACTGCGAACAGAGCGCGGGTTTGTGTACCGAATAGCCACTATTCTCAATCAGTGAAAGAGGCGCCATGCCACCAAATCCGAACTCACGAGCGAACTCCAAGTGATCACTGCATACCTGACGTCCATCTTCCACGCACATTAAGTATCTCTTAGTGCCGTCAGCATCTAATCCACAGAACACACAAGCATCACATCCCTCGCAGTCGATATTGATCTTGGGCGGGTACCATACGAATCCGTCAGGGCAATGTTTGCAACTTCGCAACACACCCTCATCGCGGCCGTGGATTGAGCAATTCATCATTGACATGGTGTATCTTTCTTAAGAAATCAATATGGCTTGGAGACCATAAGGTGTATCACACCCGGGTGCCAAGAATACTCCACTATACTGAAGAAATTTTCTGCGCGCTTTAATCTGTCGCTTCCGTTGAATCTGTCACAAAATCCTTCAACAACGGAAGCAACACTGCGGACATTCCTGATGTCGTATGTGAGACGTAATCCTCTATGTCCATGGATTCCTCATCACCAGAAGCTCGTGGCCTGACTCGTTCATCGTATCCGCGTATCAGTGCCAAGCCGACCAAGACCAACGCATTCCCAAATAGCAATCGATTCGCTTCCAGATCATCTCCTGGCTTGCCAGAATGACGTCGCAGATAAATATTATCAACATTCACGTAATAATCATAAGATTTCTTCTTATCGGTGTCGATAGCAACAATTTTTAGTGCCGAATGCTTCCCAAAGCCATGCGTCTTCCAGTCTTGTTCTCCAACAGATTGCCAGGAGGGCGGAGTATATCGGCTGTACCGTCTTTTATGCTCGCTCTTATTACTTCCTGATTGACCATTATTAGGAGTTGCCAATTCTAGAATGAGACGATTCTTAAACGGTTCCGTACGATTAGGAGCGTCATCATCAACAATTAGCGTGTAACTGAGTAAGGTCCCTGGCAAGTCATCATCCGGCAATTTAGTCGTGAAGTTGATTTGCCCATAATCAGGACCTGTCCGTCGCCAACTGCCTGACACATTCTTGCCTGTATTGTCCTCGATTCGCCACCTGCCAGGTGAGTTCACGCGATCGAAATATCCAGAATCAGCATCAGATTCTAAGCTTACCGAAACTCGGGAACCTATATCCGTTAGTCGTCGGTATTCATACGAAGACGTTTGTTTGAATCTGACAAATGTAGGATAATGATTACCCCTATACTCAATAAGCTTGCCGGCAGGCGCGCTGGTTGAGCCGAGAGTATTCCCTTCAATTAGGTACCGCGCTAGATCGTGGTCATTCCTGAACAAATCTCGAAGCACTTTGCTTACAGCCTCATTGCTACTCATGCTGCTACGAAGAGCCCGCCGTCTTCGCTGATGGTTCGCGTTACGTAACTTTGCATTTGATTTCAACGAACTCTCTAGCTCATTCTCCAACTGCGACGCTAGATCTCCGCGCCTCAACCTATCTCGACTGTTCATAAATAGGTCCTCCCGTTTCCTTCCATCTATCTCAGAGCAGTCAACTGTCACTAACAGATCATTCTTTAGGTATGATTTACCCACATTTCTTCGGTCAAAGAATCTTGTGGACATAGAAGCATGAGTCTGTCCATTAACTAAGAACAACACCCCTGAGGACGCACGACGTTGTGTGCTATCATCTTCCAACTTGAAAAGATATATCCTCATTGGCAAACTGTGACCAACGACAGACAAATCCGCTCCGTCCATCACATCCAAGTCGTCCTTCTTATTCGCAACGGCGTTCACAATTCCTATGCCGTTGTGATATGGAGCTCGCTTATTGTAGTCTCTGCACTCGTACAACCTGAATGGAAGCGCGGGATCCGCTAATTTGTTCTCTAGTCGTCTCAATAGTCCTTGTCTAGCACCGGTCGAGCTACGAGTGATATCTGATTTATCTCCATGCCAGTTATACTCGTATAGCTTCACCAACGAACCATACATTGAGTTTCGTGCATAAGCTCTACCATGTCCTCCTAACGGAAACAATGGCATCGATTCTGCTTCGAATGACAACACATCTTTTCGCTTATCATTTGCATCATTAGTATCAACAGGAGCTAAGTATTCGTACACTGAACTTCGCAGATATCGACTCGGCGGTTTGCGTCGGACAACAGAGAAACCCCAGCTGTTGTTACTTTGATTTAACACGCTACTATTATTAGGTTCTAGTTTCGGGTTTCTACGCGACACTATCAGTTGTAAATTGAATTTCGGGCTGCAGAACTGCAACGCACCGGTGCCTCCCATGTTGAACTTGCCTTGAACAAACGGAATTCTCAGTTTGTTGCTTCGCTGTAAGGACATGAAGGTATCAGGAAACTTGCCAGGACTTTGCCCTTCACCCTGATCTACAATCGTCAAACAAGGATTCGTACCATTCCTCGGCTTTGATCCTGTGGCTGCTACTGTGATCAAATCGGCATGCTCTCTGATCTCTTTCGGGGTCCAATTTCGAATCAATCCATGACGGTCGTGATCATAGTTTTTGTTCATTTCTATGAAGCTCGATACCGCTTCTCTTATGGACTTAGGCGCGTTTGGACCTTGGGGAGCTACGCCAAATTCCAACGCAGCATTGATTAAACGCGCGTCAATCGAGTTAACGATTTTTTCAGCTAAGGCACCTATAGCATCTGCCTGTTGATTACCTACGGTGCTGAAATTGTTTTCGTTATCGCCTAAGAGTCGCCATGCTGCGTCATTACTCCAATATCCTGCATCCGCCAATATTCGCACTACTTCATCTTCCGTATCGGCATGCATAAGTGCCAAACACAACCCTTTTTCGCTCATTTATGTCTTCCCTCTTCTATCTATAAGTTCAATTCGTGAAGTCAGTCAGCTAATTTGACTAACTCCTTGGCTCGCTTCATGCCTTCGTTTGTTAATCGCCATATTCCACGTAGAGCTTGACCATCAGTCAATCCCTCTCGGATCAGTTTATGATGCTGCCACTGGATGCGATTTTGCCACCGAACCACGCCTGAAGACGGAAACTTCTCAAGATCCCTATCTGCCAATTGCCCCTCTAGTTTGTCTCTGGCAAGTTTGATCACGTCTCTAGAGGCACCTTATCCGTCTTTTCTTTGACGCGCGGTATCCCCCCCCGTCTTTCCAATTCGCTGACATGAAACGCTTTGAGTAGAGGCACCTGTCGCTCTAATATTTCCCGTCTCGCATTGCGTGCCAGCGTAGCATCGTAGAGCACTTGCAGATTGATCCAGAACTGCGCCGGTATACCCAGTACATACTCAAGCTCAAATGCAGTATCAGACGTGATGCTCTTTTTGCCGCGGATGATCTCGTTAACGGCCTGTGCCGGACGTCCCATCTGAGCGGCCAGATCTTTCTGAGATATCCCGCGGAACTCAATCTCTTCCGCAAGCGATTCGCCAGGATGAATGGCCAGATTCGACCATATATGCTTTTCGTCAATCGTCAAGTGATTCGTCACCTCCTTAACGATCACCGTGTCATCCGTTTCCCCGGGTTCAACAATCAGTCGCCATCTTTTGTTCAACATCAGCGAGTATTGCCCGCTCCTCTCGCCATGGAGTTTGTGGAAACGATAGCTGCGAATCTTATTCAAATCTCCAAATGCAGGCGATGATTGAAGCGCGATGATCCGTTGGATATATTTCCGTCCGACGCTCAGACCCCACTTTCGGCTAGCCTGCCAATATCCTTATAGCATCGCTCAAGAGTAGTAGTATGAAATATAACTTTCATCATTAACCCAATGGGTGATTCTACGCTAACACATTATGAATCTTGTCATTCAAGGGATTGCCTGGGATTGCCTGCGCGCCTAGGCATAAACTCAAAGTAGAATCACAGCATGATTCACAAACCGAACTTCAACTTCTTGCTTGGCAGCAGCATCGTCGTTGCCGCGCTAGCATTCGGCATTGTCGCGGCTGCTTGCGGATCGGCTACACCCACCCCGATGCCGCCGCCTACCGCCACTACCACCGCCTCGGCGCCTACTGCTACTGCAACCGAAGGGAAGGCCAGCTCCGATCCAGTGTCCAACCGCGGCTACAATGTGCGCGGCGAAGACGATGCCCCAATCACGCTCTTCGATTTCTCCGATTTCCTCTGACCGCATTGCGCTTCATGGCATCGCGGGACCGCTGCCCAGCTCAACGATACCTACGTGGCAGAAGGGAAACTGCGCACGGTGTACTTCCACTTCCCCTTCATCGGAGCCGGTTCGGCCATCGCCGCCGAGTCGGTAGAGTGTGCCGGAGAACAGGGACAAGCGCACTTCTGGTCAATGGTGGATAGGCTATACGAAACGGACGCTGATATCACCAAGGATAGTGTGAAGGATGAAGCGGGGATGATAGATGGGATCGATACCGATGCTTTCGCGGCTTGTCTCACTTCCGGCAGACACACCACCACCTGGCAGCTCGATCGCGCCCGAGGCGAGGCGATGGGAGTCAACTCCACTCCCACGATCTTTTTGACCTATGTCGAGCCCGACGGTCAGGAACAGCTGCTACAGTTCGGCGGCGGCCAAGAGTTCGGGCAATTCTCTAAGATCATAGACGCCATACTCGAACGCATCAGCGAATGATTTAATATGATCGTATCGGGATTATCTATTCTAACTGCGACAACGAAATGGTCAGCATAGCCTTTGACACTCATCGCGCGGTTAAGGAGCTGCAAGAAGCCGGCTTTGACGAAGCGCAAGCCGAGGCGGTAGTTTCTACGCTTGGCAAAGCCGTCAGCAGGGACTTTGTCACCAAGTCGGAGATTCAAGACCTAGTCTCGCGCCCAGAACTTCAGGACTTCGCCACCAAGGCCGATATAGCGGAGGTGAAGGCCGATATCGAGCAGTTGAAGATGGATGTAGCTCAGTTGAAGATCGATATCGCCGCCCTGGAAACTCGACTGACTACCAAAATGGGGGTCGCTATAGCTAGCGCAACTGTGGTCATCATCGCTGTTCAACAACTGTTCGCGTAGCCGTCTCAGATAAAGACAAAGACGCTACACAATCGCATTTGCCGCTAGTGCTGGCACTCACACTCTCTTCTCTGCACTAGAATGCAATTACAGACCGGTAGGGCATCGTCTGTACCGTATCTATCGCCGACCGTAACTGCATCAGGAATATCCGAACATGAAAATCACACAGATCACGCCATGGCTGATATCGGCGCCGTCACCCTATCTGGACACTGCCGAAGACAGCACTGCCAAACGCCGCAATCGAGAGTATCTTTTTGTGGAGGTAAGCACTGACGAAGGCATCACTGGCTGGGGCGAAGTAACTTGCACCCGCGAACAGGCGAACCGCAGCGTCGCATCGCTCATCTCGCACGTCAGCGAGTTGCTAGCGGGCGATGAGCCGAAAAACATCGAGAAGATCTGGCACAAGATATTCCGCCATTTCACCTACATGGGATCTAGAGGCGCGACTACCAGTGTGATCAGTGGCATCGATATCGCGCTATGGGACATCCGTGGCAAAACGCTGGGACAGCCAGTATACGAACTGCTGGGCGGACCGGTGAGAGATGCGGTGGATGTATACTGCCATCCCGAAGACGGCGCCACTCCAGAAGAGCTGGCGCAACACTGCAAGGCCATCAAAGATACCGGCCAGAAGGCGCTCAAAACAGATCCCTGGCATCCACATCATCCCGATGAGATAGATGGATACATGAGCGGCCGACTCACTGCCGAAGCTGAAAAACTCGGGATCGAAAGAATCGCCGCCGCGCGCGAGGCTGTCGGTCCTGATTTCGAGATTCTGATCGATAATCATGCCCGCTTCGACGTTCCCACTGCCATCAGGCTGGCAAATGCTCTAGAGCCTTACAACATCTTCTGGTTCGAAGAGCCGGTAGGCGTAGAGAACAACACCGCGCTGAAGCAAGTGCGGGATTCGACCAACGTTCCGATATGCGTGGGCGAACGGATTCACACCCGATGGGAGTTCGCTGAGATCTTCGAGAACGGACTGGCCGATTTCGTGATGCCAGATATCACCTGGACCGGCGGCATCAGCGAGCTCAAGAAGATCTGCACGCAAGCTGAGATTTACTACATCCCTGTATCGCCGCACGACGCCAGCGGTCCCATCAACGTAATCTCCGGCGCTCAGGTGATGATCACGGTGCCCAACTCTTACCGTGTAGAAACCTCGCGCGCCAAGTTAAACGCGTACGATGAATTCATCGACACTCCGCTGGATATTCGCGGCGACAAGATATACCTTGACCCGAATCGTCCCGGCATCGGCTTAGAGCTGGACGTCGATTACATGCGGGCGCATACGCTAGGCGGTTTCGGCAGGTGAAGAAAGTCAAGGCACGCGCCTGGTAGATGCTTTACGCTGAGCGTGGTTATAGCAACGCGTTGCTACAGAACTATAAGCAAACTGGCCAGGCGTCTTTCGTCTGCCTCAGCGGTCAGTTTAGCGATGATCTCTTCTGCCGGCATTGGTCCAAGATCCTTGCCCGAACGCGCCCTTAGAGCCGCCTTGCCGGCCGACTCTTCGCGGTCGCCAACTACCAGCATATAGTTGATCTTCTGCTGTTGCGCCTGCCGTATCTTCGCGTTCATACGCTCCCCGGCATCGTTCACTTCAGCTCGCAATCCCGCCGAACACATCTGCTCCGCCAAGTCTTGGCAATAGGCATTGTGACGGTCAGCGATGGGGATCAGCATCGCTTGAATCGGCGAAAGCCACAGCGGCATATCCCCGCCTAGATGCTCGATCAGCAATCCCAGAAAACGCTCTAGAGAGCCTAGCATGGCGCGATGTATCATCACCGGCCGCTCTCGACCGCCATCGGCTTTCACATACTCCAAACCGAAACGTTGCGGCTGGTTGAAATCCACTTGCACCGTGCCCAGCTGCCACTCGCGCCCCAGCGCGTCGGGCACGAACATATCGATCTTAGGACCATAGAACGCGCCCTCCTCTGGCGCCTCCTGATACTCGGTCCCACGCCGTAACAATACCGATTTCAAAGCCGA
Source organism: Dehalococcoidia bacterium (assembly GCA_963422715.1). Classification (GTDB taxonomy): domain Bacteria; phylum Chloroflexota; class Dehalococcoidia; order Lucifugimonadales; family Lucifugimonadaceae; genus Bin127. The sequence continues at coordinate 712,398 of OY730475.1, forward strand.
TTCGGCTCGATCCCACTGGGCGTCCGAACCGACGCGTCGCGCCGGCCGCAACGAGAGCACATATCGCGTCTCCTCAAATCCGAAAACTTCGTAACTCTCCGCCAGCATATCGATAAAGCCATTGACCTCATCAGCGATCTGCTCTTCCGTGCAGAAGATGTGAGCATCATCCTGTGAGAACGATCTTACTCGTGTCAATCCTTGGGTAACACCCGATAGCTCGTATCGATGCAGACGCCCGAAGTCAGCATACCGTATTGGCAGGTCGCGGTAAGATTTCAGCGATTTGGAGTACATGATGGCATGAGATGGACAATTCATCGGCTTCATCCCGTACTCTTGCTCATCGATCTGCAACATATACATATTCTCAATGTAGTTGTCATAGTGCCCGGAAGTCTTGAACAGATCCGTCTTGAAGAGTTGCGGCGTTACAACTTCCATATAGCCGTAGCGTTGATACAGCTGGCGCACATACTCTACTAACGCGTTGTACATGAAGGCGCCTTTGGGCAGAAAGAAGGGATTCGCCGGCGCGGACGGATCGAAAAAGAAGAGCTCCATTCGAGTTCCCAGCCGGCGATGGTCTCTTTGCTCCGCCATCTCACGGCGGCGAAGATAGTCGCGCAGGGCCGCGCGCGACTCCCAGGCCGTGCCATAGATGCGTTGCAGCATGGGATTCGCCTCACTCCCACGCCAGTAGGCTCCGGCAGTGGAAAGCAGTTTGAACGCTTTGATATCTCCTGTGCGCTCTACGTGGCCGCCACGGCACAAATCCTCGAACGCGCCGTCTGAATGGCTACAGAAAGTAACTCGTTCGCCTTCTGGTATGCCTTCCAGTATCTCCAGCTTGTAAGGATTTGCGGACACTATAATTCGCGCATCATCGCGGCTCGCTTCCCGCTCCACGAATTGAGTGTCAGCGCGAATAGATTTCTGCATCTCTTGATCGATGGCTGCCAGATCATCCGGCGTGAATGGCCTGGAGACTTCAAAGTCGTAGTAGAAGCCGTCACGGATCGGCGGACCGATAGTGAGCTTGGCATCAGGGAAGAGCTTAAGCGTGGCTTCTGCAAGCACGTGCGCGGCAGAGTGCCGCATCGCATCTCTCCATTGCGATTGCTCTTCTGGAGTCAGATCGCGGAAACGAGTCCTTTGTCTACTTGGCTTTTCAGAATGGTTTTGAGAAGTGGTCATGGCATGTATGGAGAGAGAGATTGCATCTATGGATCAGGAGAGTTATGCACACTGAATCGATGGATAAAACAACCAGTAGTGCACGACAATCCATCAACAGGTTAGTAGCCGCGAGGCCGGGGCTGGACAGTCGAGTTTCGGCGCGTGCCGTGAGCGGAGGCTCAGAGACGCGCCATAATAGTGGGCGTGCCGCGCCGAATCGGGTCGCACTCGCTAAGGCTATGCAAAGGATATTGTGATCTTGTGAAACGCATCATCACCATGAGATTGTGCCGCGTGCGAAAATCTCGCTTCACGTCTCTATCCAGAATACCAGAATGAACTGAGCACGGCGGGACGGCGAGAACGCGATTGAGGCGAGACGGAGTGAGTGCCATATGTGCTCATGGACATCCGCGGGAAGGCAGCATAGTAGTTCACCGATCCATCTTCCCAATTAGTTCATGCACGATTTCGCTGATCTCTTGAAACTCTAGGGCTCCCAGCTCACGGGATGCTGCGATGTTGCTGAATCGGCGCAGGAAGCTTATCAGCGCCTTTGATTCCTTTAAGTTGGTATCTGGGTTACATTGGAAACGTTTAGCCAACTCGTTGATAAGAGCATCTTGAACACCGGCAGAGCCGAAAACCGATCCTCTAGACACGATCATCATGAGCAGCGTCTCCCAGTTAGCCAGGCTATATCGAACAACACTTGATATCGCATATCGACTTGCTGCTCCCGGGCGTTCCAAAATACTAGATATCATCCTTTCGCGCCACCAGGCGCGTCCGAACGAACAGTCCACAAACACGCTCCGATTCCCACGCGCGGCATGCAATCCGCTCATTCGTCTCAGCACGGTCCTGACACAAGCGTCGATTAGTTTGTCTCTTCCTTCTCCTGATGCAACTAGAGCCTTTCCAATTCGTTCTTCTCCACTCTCATTCCGGCCACCATTTGCCGCCAGCCAGGACGATTCTCGGATCACTTCTTTCTATGGACTGTTAATAGCCTGATCAACATTAGATTCATTTTTTATTGAACGTAAGTCCAGTTAGCAACGGTGTGTTATAACACGGACGGATTAAGTTGTAATTTCACCAAATTCGCTACGAAGATCATTAAGAGTAACAAGTGCCTTCCACTTCGATTCAATTGCGGACTTGACTCGTTCTCGCACACTCGCTCGTGCATCAAGATCTAAGGAAACAGGGAGAGCCAGTTCTCTCCACCTATTACCTATATTGGGTAGTGTAGTATCAATAAATACTTTCTGTTTTATCTGATCTTGGGTACGTTGATGAGAAAGCAAATACAGCAAGTAGTAAGGGTCAATGCCATAGTCATTTTCAGGTTGAAGCACACGGATGATCACAAATTCCTTAGTAAGTAACACGTCTTTGTCAAATGGTGAAGCCATAGCAACTGACCCAATACGATAACTACCTCGTTGAACAAAGAGAATGTCACCTTGTTCAAGTTTTACTCCTTTATCTGCAATTTTTTCATAAACATGACGAGGCACACTTGCAGTAGGATTTCTATATAGTTCCCAATTTACAATATCTGATACACGGATATACGGGATTGGTCCTTGCCCTTTGTACTCTGATCCGGGGGAACCATGCCCCGAAAACGTCTCAATAATACCTTCATCCTGTAACTGTTGGAGCGATACGAACCTAACATTATCCAATTGTGTGAATGATTTTTGTAATTGTGGCCAATAGTATCTGGGAACATAAACATCACCATTAATGTCTCGTGTGTTCACCATGAACGTAAGGCGATTGGCATTTGAGTACGGGTTGGACAGTTCACTTCTAATAAGTGCAAGATCATCCCATATTTTGGAACTTAAGAACCCTCTATTAGTATCGAATCGGAACATCGGACGTCCCTGATGGTCATGTCCCATTTCCTCAGCAACAGCCATCAATATTTGCGGTTGTTGCGGTACTCCTTTCTGAAGAATCAAAAGGCAAGTCTTAGCGTTGTTGTGAGGACGGAATGTATTATGAGGAAGGTCAATCACAGCTTTTACATTATTGCGATCCAAGGCAAACCGTAGGATGTGACGGTAGCTTGGAGCATGAAAAAATGTCTCCGGCAATACAATGGATAGATATCCGCCTTTTTTTAACATCTGAAGACATCTTTCAACAAACAATACCTGAGGATCCGTATTCTTTGCTCGCATTGTCTGCACATATCCCCCATCACCATCTTGACGCCAAACATGTCCCAAAGCAAAATGGGCAGCTTCTCGCTTTAATACCTTTATCTTTGAGCCAAACGGTGGATTGGTGAACACTATGTCAAATTGCCGAAACTTATCTCCATTGGTAAACAAAGTGCGCGCTGTTCCCTGAAAATCTGTTGCAGCATGTAGTGTGTTTTCCTGTGTAATACCGCTACGTCCATCCCCAGTGATAGACATATACGCTTTGGCTATCTTCACTAAGTCTATTTCTTTATCTATTCCAAAAAACAACGTCGAGCAATTTCTTGCTTTTCCCGTTCCAATGAAGGGCTATTTCGGTATCGAGGATCATCTTCCATTGAACGCCAAACATGTTCCAGCGCATATATCAGGAACCCTCCAGAACCGCAGGCAGGGTCAATAATTCGCTGACCCGCTGTTGGGTTGACAATCTCGACCGCCAGTTTCACCACTTCTCGCGGAGTGAAGAACTCGCCCTTTTCGCCCACAAATTTAGATTCCGCGAACACCTCAAAGGCATCTCCAACAACATCTTTGTCAGTCTTCAACAAACTGTATCTTTCTAGTTGTCCAACGACCCAAGCTACTGATACAGCATCCAGATTGATTGTTTCAGTTTGCTCGAAAACCCCATCATCTACTAGTTCATTCTTGACCTGCTCAAAAAGACTGCACACGCGTCGCTTCACATCTTCTGGGTCATCATTCAGTCCTACTCGGAATTCAGGCACGTTATCCTGATTGAACCGCTCATCCCAAATCTTGGCAAAGATGAGACGAATCATCTCGCTGCCCAGTTTTTCACGACGACTTATGTTTGTGTTGGAATATAGCGTATTCAGGATTCGGTTGAATATAGGCTTTAGGCTATGTCTCTGGGCCGGTATCAAATCAGCCTTGACTAGTCGACCTATATCATCAATCGTCTCGCCTTGTCGGGGGATGTCAAAGATTTTCCCTTGGGCTAGTTCTCCAGAGATAGGGTCTCGATAGATATGTTCAATATCACTTCCATTTGTCCACACACCCCACTGTGCAGAACTCGCAGTCATATAGGACATCAATTGAGACACACCATCATTACGGTTGGGGCGTTTGAGTTCTACAATCCCAATGATATCTCGAAACTGGTCACGATCAGAATGATTTGAATTCCTATACACGACCAAATCTGCACGCTCTTTTGCAGGGGATGAACCGCGTTTAATCAGGACTTCAATGTCCATCTGAGTTTTCTCATACCCGTAATCAATATGCAAGGTTCGTTCAAAGTTCTGGCGAACCAATTCCTCAGCCTTGTTCATGTTCACGGTCCGTCCTGTCGCGTAATCGCTACTCTGCATCAAAGTTATATCCATTGTTTACTACCCCATAGACGACATGATTATCTGCTACAACTTATCACCGCATAAACCCGTCAGGATTCGATTCCGAAACCGGTCGCTCGTTCACTAGACGATAGGAAGATATGCGACGCCATCCTCCTTGACGAGCATCTTCATAGCGTCTGAAACTGAGCGAAGAAAAACGGGATTCCATAGTCGGTCTCTACTCGTCTTTTGCACTCGGCGGCAAAGCGGTAAGTCTCGGGATGCTCGCATGAAGTGTTGTTGAACACCACCACATCGCCTCGACCTTGTCTAAGCGCGCCATTCTCTACGAGCGTGAAGAGCAACATGCCGCTGGAACACTCGCCTGAAAACTTGACTACATGGGGCAACTCTGAGTGGTATTCGGAGCGATATCTAATCGAAGAAGGCAAAAATCCAGCTGATACGTCCGGCGAAACTGGTATTGATGCGGAGTTCTCTGGTGTCGCTTGCATGTTCGGAATCTCCAAGTGGGTAGCCGGCTTTATCTGTTGCATGATATCGCAGGCAGGATGGAAGACATTCGTCAAAATGCTTACTCGTCAAAGACTCTTTTGAGTTACAAAGGTGTTAAACTGCGAACCAGATTCGTAATTCAGTAGCGTATTGATACGAAACGGAGGTGTCTGCTATGAGGTTTCGGAGAATATTGATTAGAGCGGGGATGTTGGTATTGATTCTAGGAGGCATCGCAATGATGGGGATAATCGCGTGTGGCGATGGAGATGAAGCAACCCCCACCTCGCCACCTGCCACCACGGCGCCCGGGCCTACAAAGGCACCGGCGGCGACCGCGACAACCGCGCCTGCTGAAGATGCCGAAGCGCCCATCGGCGAGCAATCAGGCACGCTGGTAGCCGCATTAGAGACCGTCGGCTCCCCTATCGGCACTCCCGAGCTTTGTGTGCCGACCTGCGCCAACGAACAATACTTCTACAGCGCATGGGATACTCTTCTGGAATGGACCGCAGAAGGCGCATTGGCGCCAGGTGTGGCCAAATCCTGGGACTTGGCCGACGATCTATCGAAGTTCACCTGGAATATCCGTCCCGGCATCCAATTCCACAAAGGCTGGGGCGAAGTAACCGCCGAAGACGTGGCCTTCAGCACCAACAGTGTCAACTCCAACGTAAATCCGGACTCCGTGCATGACGTAGCCGGCGACATGTCGTGTTGCTACGGCGAAACCGTGGCGCTCGACAAATACACGGCGGAAACAGCGATCACCACCTATGACAGTCGTGCGCCCGGCTGGCTCTTCACTAACCTTAGAGACGCTTACGGCATCAGTAGCAAGAAAATCTATGATGAGCACGGCAAAGATGGCATGCGAGATATCTTCGTCGGCACCGGCCCATACGAAGTCCGAGAATGGCTGGACAATGATCGTATAGTGTTGGACGCTTTGCCCGAACATTACCGCAAGACAGCATCTGTCAAGACCGTCCGAATTGTGGAGGTGCCTGAAGAGGCATCGCGCATCGCGATGTTCGAAAGTGGCGAGGCTTTGATCACCCACGTCTCCCTGCCAAACGTATCGCGATTGGAAGCTGCTGGTGGAACTAAAAGACTCTTGCAAACAGTCATCACTCACCTCGGTATGAACCCCAACTTCCTTGAGAAGACGAATCCCAAAACCGGCGAGCCGCTAGACAACCCCGGCTTCGACCCTGCGTTTCCATGGGTCAGCGACCCGTTCGCGGATGGATGCGATTGGGACCAGTTGCTCGAGATGGTGCCCGCTGATCCCGTCTGCCCCGAGATGGAGAACCCCAGAAAGGTTCGCCTCGCCATGGCTAAGGCAATCGACAAAGAAGCTATGGTGGAAGGACTGCTCGAAGGTCTCGGAAGCCCCGCCTGCAACTGGGCGATCTCTACGCGCGACCCTGCCCATCAAGATGAATGGTGCATCGACTACGATCCTGACGGTGCCAAAGAGCTGATGAAAGAAGCAGGACAGGAAGATGGCTTCAAGATCGGATTCTGGGCTGGCAACGAGCCATCTGAGGCGCACCAGGCGATTGCCGGGTACTGGCTGGATACGCTCAACATCGAGGTGGAGTTCCACCTGGGGCCCTTCAGCGTGTGGCAACCCACCTTCGTGGACCGATCCTTTCAGCATTTGGTGCTGGACGGCGAACAGGGCGGTATGCCAGCACACTTCGCCAAAGGCCGTGAAGCCCAAGCCTGGTTCGCCGGCGGCATCATGTGGAGCGGTGGAATACCCTTCTATCAGCGCATCTATGGCGGTATGCTAAGCGAAGTAGACGAGCAGAAACGAACCGAGATGGCAATCGAGTTCGGACATCATGAGGCGTTCTGGCACTGGGATCCAGCAGTGTGGGAACTGCCGGTATACACTACCTACAACAGCTCAAAGATTGAATGGAATCCCACCAAGATATCCATGCATACCGCTCCGGTCAACATGGTATTTCCGCTTGAGGACATAATCCTCAAGTAGAAATAAACACCGGAATCTAAAGTCAAAAGAGTCCAACCCGTGCCGATTAAGCGCGGGCTATGCATCACTTTTGATACGCAGCTATGGGACGTTTAATCGCCAGACGAGTGTTACTAGGCATCATCGCTCTGCTAGGAGCGATGATGCTACTATTCGCATTGTCGCGCGCCGCTGGCGATCCAAGGTACCTGTTCATTGGCGAAGACTCCGTCGGCATCGATCCAGAGACTTGGGAAGAGTGGGGACGTAAGCTGAACCTCGACAAGCCCGTCCCAATACAGTTCGCACTCTGGATGGGTGATATCTTGACCGGTGATTTCGGCGAAAGCGTCGCCTTGCAGAGGCCTGTCCTGTCCGTCATCCGAGAGAAGGCTCCGAACACTATTCAGCTGGGCATCGTCGCGTGGATAATCGGAACCGTGGTAGGCGTTGCGCTGGGAGTTTTCTCCGCCACCAACCGGGGCAAGTTCTTGGACTATGTAGCACGCGGATTCGCCTTGCTCGGGCAATCTTTACCCATCTTCTGGATCGCCCTGGTCCTGATATTCATCTTTGCCGTAGCGCTGCACTGGCTGCCTTCCGGCACTAAGGGTGAAGGATTCGCCATCAGGAATTTCATCCTTCCAGCAGTTGCTCTCGCTTGGTACCCCGCAGCATCCTATCTACGCATCACCCGCACTGCCATGCTCGAAATCCTCGATTCCGAGTTCGTGAAGTTTGCGCGCGCGAAAGGAGTGGCCTTGAATCGGGTTCGATGGCATCACGCCTTCCGCAACGCTATAATCCCACCACTCACTCTGTCCGTATTCATCTTGTTCGGGCTCCTGAATGGCACTATCATCGTTGAGACGGTCTTCGCCTGGCCAGGTCTCGGAAGGCTGGCCATCGAGGCCTTGTGGGCAACAGATTTCCCTCTGCTGGCAGGACTGACAATAATCTACGGCGCCGCATTTGTCATCGGCATCTTAGTTCTAGATATCGTGTACGCGCTTTTAGACCCGCGCATAAAGTTCAGATAGGAACCCGACCATCGCCACCACCGTGAAAAACGAAGCATCCGAATTACCGACTCGTGATGAAAAGAATCGCACTCGATTCGTCTTGATCGGCTGGAGCTTTCTGCGTCGTTACCCGGTGATCCCTATCTTCATCCTGGGGCTGTTGCTGTTCACTGCTGTAGCCGCGTCGTGGATCGCGCCACACAACCCGGTAAAAGTCGATTTGCGTAATCGCCATAATCCTCCGTTCTGGCTAGAAGAAGGCTCCGCCAAAAATCTGCTCGGAACCGACGCGCTCGGACGAGATATCCTCAGCCGCATCATCGGCGGCGCCCCGATTACAGTGTTTGTAGTAACAGCCTCCGTCGGAACCGGCGTCATCATCGGCACAACAGTAGGACTCGTCGCCGGCTATTTCGGTGGACTGGTAGACGACGTCGTGATGCGATTCGTAGACGCTTGGAACATTCTGCCGGGGTTGCTGATAGTACTCGTCATCATTATGACATTCGGTCAAGGACTGCCAGTGCTCATCGGTGTGCTGGCCATGCTCTCATGGCCCGGAGCAGTGCGTCTGGTACGCGCCGAAACCCTCTCGCTGCGCAATCGAGAATACGTCGACCTCGCACGAGTGGCCGGCGCATCCAACCGGCGAATACTCATCAGACACATCTTGCCCGGCGTCATAAACCTCGTCACCGTAACAGCGACTCTCGGCACTGGCAACATCATCCTTACCGAAGCCGCTTTAAGCTACCTCGGCGCCGGTATACCGCCGCCAGACCCTACCTGGGGACGCATGATCGGAGAAGAGAGACAGTATCTCGACGCCGCCTGGTGGACCACGCTCTTCCCCGGCATCGTCATCGCGCTAGTCGTCATGTCTGGCAATTTCCTCGGCGATTGGCTGAGAGACCGACTCGATCCCACTCTGCGCCAGCTGTGAAAGAATCCGCTGATGATCAGTATTCTCTTTATACTGGCATCGTCTGCATTGAGAATCGTGCAATAATAATTCGTCAGAATTCTCCATAGAACGATTGGCCTTGATGGCATCATGAATACGACGCCGATAAGGTATAGCATGAGCGTCAGGCAATTTCCCAAGCGCTGACGATATCGCCACTAGCTAAGGAGCACACGCATGTTAGAACAGTTCCACGTGCCGCAGCAAGACCGCGTCTACGTCATGCCCGATCAGATGCGCGCCAATACCGAGGCATTATTCATGCGTTGCGGACTGGACGAACGCGGTGCTAAAGCATGCACCGATGTGCTAATCACAAATGACCTGCGCGCCGTTGAAACGCACGGAGTTTCAAACATGATGCGCAACTACGTCGCATCATACCTGGACGGGTCGCTGAACCCGCGTCCGAACTTACGCACCATGCGCGAAACCGCCACTACTGCCAACATCGACGCCGACGGCGCGCTCGGTATCCATATCGGTGCCGATATGATGCAGATCGCCGTCGACCGCGCCCGAGAGTATGGCACCGGGGCAGTAACCGTCTCGGATTCCGGACATCTCGGCGGATGCGGATACTACGCCGCAATGGCGGCTGAACAAGGAATGATCGGACTCTGCATGACCGGCGGACACTTCGACGGGCCGCGCCGCACCGGCGGAATGGTGCCCACATTCGGCGCCGAACCTAGACTCGGCACCAATCCCATCGCCTGGTCCGCCCCCGCACGCAGTCAGTCGCCATTCCTATTCGACGTCGCATCCACTCAAATCGCAAACAACAAAATCGGGCTGGCACGCCGCATCGGCGTTGATCTTGAACCTAACTGGATAACGGATACCGATGGCATCCCGCTTGAAGAGAATGTTGCACCGCCAGACGAATATTTTCTGTTGCCTTTCGGAGGATCCCGCGCGAACGGCTCTCATAAAGGATACGGTTTCGGATTAGTATGTGGCATCATGTGCCAGACGCTGGCCGGCGTCGGACTGTCGGGCACCGGCAGCGAATACAACGGCGGCTATCACTTCTTCGCCGCCTTCCAGATCGAAGCGTTCTGCGATCAGAGCGAATTCCTAGACAACATGGACACCGTGCTGGAACGACTCGCTGAAACACCACCGGCACCCGGACATGACCGTGTACTATATCCCGGACTGACGGAAGGTGAAGAGATGACGCAGAGACTCAAAGATGGAATACCCTACCATCGAGAAGTGATAGCTTGGTATCAATCGATCGGCGTCGAACTAGGAGTCGAAATCGATCTCCCATAAGAGAACTCGAAATTTTGGCGTTATGGCAAAACTTTAGGTAGGAGCAAGACATGGGACACCAGCAAGAGTATGTGAATTTCGGTGCCGCCGGAGTGATGGTCACGCGGATGGCGCTGGGATTGGGATTCAGAGGGCAAAACGATGCTGAGCAAGCGCGGCAAACTATCGCGACGGCTCTGGAAGGCGGGCTCAACCTCATCGACTGCGCCAACGTATACGGACTGGGCGACGACCGTCGGCGCGCCGGAACCTCCGAACTGATACTCGGACAGCTGATGAAAGATCGCGGCAACCGTGACGACATCGTCATCACCTCAAAGGCCTCCAGCCCAATCGGTGCCAGCATTAACGATTCCAATACTTCGCGCTATCACATCATACGTGAAGTGGAACGTTCTCTGAAACGCCTTCAGACCGACCGCATCGATGTCTATCTCATCCATCATTTCGACGAGACAGTCGGCTATGAAGAACGCGCGCGGGCCATGGAGCAACTGGTGTGCGACGGCAAGATCCGCTACACCGGCGTGTGCAACTATCAGGCCTGGCAAGTGATGGAGACGCTACGCATACAAGACCGCATCAATGCCTCGCGCCTGGTAACAGTTCAGAACCCTTACAACCTGCTAAACCGAGACCTGGAAAATGAGATGTTTCCGATGGTGCGACGAACCGGCATCGGCATCATGGCATACAGTCCCCTCGGCGTTGGGCTGCTCAGCGGAAAGTATGATCCCGATACCATGCCTGAAAAACCGACATTATGGGGCAGTAGACGATCACATGCCTTCGGACGCATCATGATGGGCAGAGCTGCCGACGTAGTCCGAGTCAACGCTGAAGTCTCCACACGAATCGGTGCCACTCCCGCACAAGTCGCCCAGGCTTGGGTGCTGTCTCATCCCGAAATCACAATATCTATATCGGGAGCCGACACCCCCGAACAGATGCGAGACAACCTCGGCGCGTTAGACATCAACCTGCCGGACGAAGAGAAAGAGAAACTGGATCAGGTGTCAGAGCAACTGCGCATCGCGCTTGACGGTTCCGGCTTTGAATCGGATCGCTAAGGGCAGCGATCTGATTTCCCGTTAGGTCTTGCCTTTCATGAAATGGGTATCCGTACTCTGAGGCATCTGCTGACTTGAGAAGAGCTCGAATATCATAAGCACATTTCAAGTAATCAAGGGATTTCAACGCCGATGCCCACAATAGAAAAAGCATCAGAAACACTGCCCTATAAGACGATCACGGTTCCCATGCTTGCCGGTGTCAATGCTCAAGAACACAACATGATCGCTCAGTTCAACCGATGTTTCAATTCCGAAGACGTCTTCCTTCAAGCTCAGAACGATGCTATTCTCGTGCGACTGAGGCGCGCAGATCTGAATCAGATGCGCGCCGCGGTAGATCGAATCACCGCATCAACTACGAATAACGGCACAAACAGCGCTACAAACGCATTGCAGAAGTCTCTGCAAGCCGTTGAAGCTATCAAGAGCTATGGACTAGACGGCAAGAAACGCAACTACGTTGGCTACAACCGCGAGCGAAAGGTCATAGACCGCGCCCAAAAGGAGCGTCGCCGCGGCCGGCACTACTACGCCAACGAGGCGCAGTTCGCACAAGATTCTAAAGAGCCTCCCGCCGAATATGTAAACAAGATCATCGCGGGAGACAGCCTAACGGTACTCTCCAAGTTGCCTGATAACTGCGTCGATTTGGTGTTCACTTCACCGCCTTACAACTTCGGGCTCGACTATTCTGAAACTCCAGACGACCAACGCTGGGACGACTACTTCAACCGTCTTTTCGAGATTTTCGATGAATGCATCCGAGTGCTGAAGTTCGGCGGACGAATCGCGGTCAACGTACAGCCGCTCTTCTCAGATTACATACCTAGCCATCACATCATCAGCGACTTCTTCATGCGCCGCCGTCTGATATGGAAAGGCGAGATTCTATGGGAGAAGAACAACTACAACTGCAAGTACACGGCTTGGGGCAGCTGGAAGAGTCCCAGTAGTCCGTACCTCAAATACACTTGGGAGTTCATCGAAATCTTCTGCAAAGGAAATCTCAAAACCAAGGGCGATTCCAGCCACGCAGACATGAGCCCAGATGAGTTCAAACAGTGGGTGAATGCTAAATGGAGCATCGCGCCCGAACGAAACATGAAGGAGTACGGGCATCCGGCCATGTTCCCAGAAGAATTGGCGACTCGAGTGCTGAAGATGTTCAGTTTCCAAGGCGCATATGTTCTAGACCCTTTCGCCGGCGTGGGCACCACCGCCGTCGCGGCCAAGAAATCAGGAAGACGATATCTGGGCATCGACATCTCACATGAATACTGCGACACCGCCGAGAAACGGCTCAACAGCATCTTGATGTGATGAATAGACAAATAAAGATATAACTTACATGACCAATTTTGAACACCGTCTTCAAAACATACAGAAAGATTACACTCAAACAATACAGTCGCTGTGGAGCATTACAGCTGGTGGAACTATCCGTTCTGTTAAAGGTTCACTTGTAGAACAAATGGCGCGTGATACGATAACCGCAGCCTGGAACAAAAACCACCTAAACAAAGGCAAGATTGATTTCGTTAAAGGAAAACATCGCATTGAACTCAATCGTAGCTATTTGCAACGCCTTCCAGAAGAAGTGAGACATTTCGTAATGGAACGACTAGACGAGTACCGCTACATACTGGGATGCAATGTTCAAAAGAATTCTAGTAGGCGCCACTTTGCTGAAGACCATATATCCAGATTTGAAGTTCGTGCTGTTTCAGTTGGAGAGTATGCTAGGAGGCGATTACTCGATTCTATCCCAACATCCTAAAGGCAGCCCCGCGAGTCGTACAATAATGTCGCACTTTGATATAGATTTGAGCATCATCACATTACTTGAAGGTGAAAGAGACGTTAAACATCCTATCCATAGATCAGATTGTTACAAACCTCTGCATATCGAATCTATTCGCAACGCAGCACAGCAATTTGAGATGCTGCTAAATACCGCAATCGCGCCAGTGCGATAGTAAAGTTTATACCCAAAAGAATCAAATCAGGCGCGCGTTACACTTTTGGCGCGATTCGGCATCGCGATTCAGAGTATCAATATCAGACATCACCACCACCGCGCGATGTAAACTGCATTCAGTGTCAACAGCGCAACGCTCAACCAGAGACATACCATCATGATCTACGACTTCATCGTCATCGGCGCCGGTTCCGCTGGCGCCATCATCGCAAGCCGTCTCAGCCAGGATCCATCACTATCAGTACTGCTGATCGAGGCTGGACCTGACTATCCCAGCATGAACGACCTGCCCATGGAAATAAAACTGGGATACGGATACGACCGCAACATCTGGGCAAGAGCATTCGGCAAAGACAGCAAACACAACTGGAACTTCACTGCCAAATCTACCGATTTGAATCCCGAGATGCTGGTGCCACGCGGAAAGCTGGTCGGTGGCTCCAGCTCCGTAAACGCGCAGATATTCCTGCGCGGAATGCCTGAAGACTATGATGACTGGGCATCTTGGGGCAATGATGAATGGGCCTTCCAGAAGCTCATTCCATACTTCAGACGCATTGAGACCGACACCGATTTCAGCGACGATTTCCATGGCGACGACGGTCCAATAATCTGCCGAAGATGGAGGCGCGATGAATGGAACGATGATCAGCTAGCATTCGTAGATGCCTGCAAGGCACTGGGCTACCCGGAGTTCCAAGACGCCAACGATCCCGATTCTACCGGTGTCGGGCCGCCGCCGTTCAACAACCCGGATGGTATTCGATGGAGCACGAACCTCGGATATCTTTCGCAGTCGCGGCATCGCCTCAACCTGACGCTGCGCGCCGATTGCCTAGTGCATCGCATCATCTTTGACGGTGACAGCGCCATAGGCGCGCAAGTCGAATCGGGCGGTGAACTCTTCACCGTCTATGGCAACCAGATCGTGCTCAGCGCCGGCGCGCTATGCTCGCCTCACATCCTCATGCTCTCCGGAGTAGGCTCTGCCTCCCATCTACAGCAATTCGGGATACCCGTCGTCATCGACGCGCCGGCTGTCGGACAGAATCTGCGCGACCATCCGCAAGTGTCAACTGCCTGGCGCACCAAGGAAAACTTCATACAAGATCCCTTAGCCGCCAAAGTGCAAGTAAACCTGAAGTTCACCACTGCCGGATCCAAGTGGCGGAACGACATGTTCATACATCCCGTATCATGCGCCACGCAAGAAGGCATCTACCTGCTATCAGAATCAGAGCCGTTCGGAATCTCTATGACCTCGGCTCTGTATCTTGCCGAATCGGCCGGCGAAGTGAGGTTGCAATCCAACGATCCGCATCAACAGCCGTACCTCGACTACAACCTGCTAGACACCGAGTTCGACAAGCAACGAATGCGAGAAGCCGTGCGCCTATGCATCAAGATCGCAGAGCAACAACCGTACTCTGATATCGTAGACGAGCTGATATGGCCAGTGCCTGGCGTAGCTGAATCAGATACGGCGCTTACGCAATACATCATGGAACGCGTCAGCACCAGCCATCATGCGTCTGGCACTTGCAAGATGGGACCCGACAGCGACCATGCTGCCGTGCTCGACCAGTTCGGAAACATCAAAGGACTGCGAAACATCAAAGTAGCAGACGCCTCCAATATGCCCGACTGCATACGCGCCAACACGAACATCACATCAATGATCATCGGCGAAAGAATCGCCGACTTCATCATGGAGGGTCGATGATCGCCCCCACCGCCCATCACCGATAAGGGATAGAGAAGATATCTGCAGACAGGATGTGGCTTCACATGCCGGCGGCGAAACGCTGCATTACGCGCGCGATATGTTTAGCGCCCAAAACGAAATCATCCCGCGCGATGTTCTCGTTAGGTGCATGAATCTGATGCGACGGATGGTCGATGCCAGCCGACGCGATCGGTATGCCGAGCAACTCGCCGAACTCGTGCATCGGACCTGATCCTGCCATCGTAGGGTATACCACGGGTTCGGCATCATATATCTCCGCCGCACACCGCATAACCAGTTGCGGCCACGGTGCCATCATATCGGTCTTGTACGGACGCACCGCGCCGATGAGCTTCAACTGCACATCGTTGAAACCATAGCTGTCTAGATGCGCTCGCAACTTGCTAAACACATCATCCGGATCCATGTCTCGCACCAGTCTGAAGTCCATCTTCGCTACCGCTTCGGCGGGCAGAACAGTCTTCATACCTTCGCCTTGATAGCCCGCCGTCAATCCCGCTATGTTAGCCGTGGGCATGAAGAGATGGTTCAACGGCAACTCATCATCGGGAAGATCATTCACGAAAGCATCCGTTCCGAAGGTGGAACGCCATAGCTCCGAATCGTCGGGAAGCTTTGACAATGCCTCCTCCTCAGGCGCGGTAGGCGCTTTCACATCATCATAGAATCCCTGAATCAACACGCGATCGTTAGATGTATCCTTGATCGTGCTTAGCGCGTCTAACAGCCGCCAAGGCGCTGAAGGCAATACTGTGGCGTAAGAGGAGTGTGCATCGCCAGATAGCGATTCGACGGCGAGCTCTACTGCTAGCACGCCCTTGAGCCCGAGATATATCAGCGGTTTATTCTGAGCCGTGCGTCCGCCGCCCTCCCATATGCAAGCATCGGCAGTCAGCTTCCATCCATGTTCTTTCAGAATCTCACCCAGATTCGGTGATCCCGATTCTTCCTCGCCTTCGGCAAAGAACTTCACATTGCATGGCAATCCGCCCCATTCATCTTGAAACGCCTTTATCACTGCCAAGCGAGCTGCTATATTGCCCTTGTCGTCCGACATCCCGCGGCCATAAAACCGATCGGCTTTACGCGTGGGTTCAAAGGGAGCTGTATCCCACAGATGAAGCGGATCCACCGGCTGCACATCGTAATGCGTGTACAGCAACAGTGTCGGCGGGGCGATATCGGCGCGATGCGCGTTGACAGATGCTTCACAGGCTCTGCGAAACGCTTCTGGCGATGCCGATGCATATCCATATACCGATGGCAACCCATCATTCGGCGGATGCAACACTTCAGCATCGAATCCATATCGTTCCAGCACCGCCGCAACTAGCTGCGGAGCCTTATCGAATCCGATCCTTTGAGCCGATATGCTAGGCTGACGCACCAGTTCGAACAGAGTTTCTATAGAGTCATCCAGATTCTGCTCTATATGCCTAAATATTTTATCCACCAGCACGAACCTTCATGTCTAATCGATGAGTATTCTAATCTCCGATATCAGCGGCTCCGGGCATACCGGGTTCCAGAGGCACCGATTCGGGCGGCGCTCCGCCGGATAGGAATCCACCATCGACGGTGATGGTTTGACCGTTTACGTAATCTCCAAGCTCTGAAGCCAGGAACAAACATGCATTGGCGATGTCGCGCGGTACGCCGCCGCGCTGGCTGGGAATGTAGGCTTTGGCGTAATCTACGTATCCCTCCAGATTGCCGCGCCGATATTCGTCTTCAGGCGCAAGAACTCGGCTGTCGATATATCCTGGCGCCACACAATTGGATGTGATGCCGCTGCCTGCAAGATCGATTGCCATGCTCATCGCCATGCGATTCAGACCAGCCTTTACAATGCCGTATACCGTGTCTTGCGGCCAGGCACGATAGCTATGAACGCTGCTGATGGAGATTATTCGGCCGCCACGAGTCTGTTTCAGCATCTCTTTCACTGCGCGCTGTGAACAGAACAGATACCCCTTCAATGCATGTCCCACTAAGAAATCCCAGAAATCTTCCGTGATCTCTGTGAAGTGCGGATCCGCCGAGGCAACGGCGTTGTTGACTAAAATGTCGATTCCTCCGTGTGCATCGATGAACTCGTCGAACATGCGCTGACGATCTGCGGCATCTCCAATATCTGCACGATGCCAGCTGACTCGTATTCCCAATTCGGTAAGTTCTGAAAGGATCAAATTGGCTTGCTCGTCTCGTTGCACGTCGTTGATGCCGACATCAGCGCCGTTTTCGGCGAACACCCTCGCAATGCCGGCGCCGATGCCGCGACGAGAGCCGGTGATCAACGCCTTCTTGCCCTCTAGCAGATTCATTCTCGTTCTCGGCATAGCTCTATGATCCATGATTGCGCACTCGTCTTCATCTGCATTATCGTTGATCGTCAGCCAGCTGCAATGCTCTATCCACCGCAGTCGCTAAGTCCGGAACCCAGTATTC
Source organism: Dehalococcoidia bacterium (assembly GCA_963422715.1). Lineage (GTDB taxonomy): Bacteria > Chloroflexota > Dehalococcoidia > Lucifugimonadales > Lucifugimonadaceae > Bin127. The sequence continues at coordinate 730,128 of OY730475.1, forward strand.
AGCATGTTCCGGATGTTCCAGCGCTAGTCTAGAAAATAGCAACCCAGCCTTCGATACGGTCTCACCTGTGGCCCGTGCCACCGCATAGGCGTAAGCTCCCAGTTGCAGAGCATAACTATCGCCCATCTCGTCAAGCGAGCGGTTAAAACTGCGATCGGTCTTAAAGTCGACTATGCCCAGCGTTCCATCGTCAAGACGGTAGATCAAGTCGACTCGCCCTTCGATGATTTTGGAAGTACCGTTAACACTCGGCAACGGCACTGCTACGGGCGTCTCGATCCAGATATCCTCTGGTGCGCTAGATATTACTTTTCGCAACAGCGGCGTACGAAGCGTAGCCATAGTCAGTTTCATCACCTCACCGGCATCTTCTGAGACGCCGTGAGCATCGGCTTCGAATGTCGCCGCTTCTTCAACGTTTATTGCTGGTGTTTCCAAGATCAGTTGTATCGCAGCATGCACTGCACTACCGATAGCTGTGGCGGCACGTCCTCTTAGCTGCGGAACATCGTCAAATACAGCCGATTCCACTTCATCCGGCTTCTCGGCCTCTTGTTCTTCTGGCGCGTATCTATCAGAGTTTTCTTTAATCCCGCTGGGATTGACCGTGCGCCTTGCCGAAGCATTCTGTAGCGATGCTTCATGATTATGCGACCAGCGGTCGCGTGCATCGAGTTCCGAAATGATATTTGCGGTCTGAGCCTGTGGATGCAAAGGGGCGAATGAAAAATCATCCCACTCATCGGGTATGGAAGCGCAAATATCCTCTTCAAAGCCGCCGTGAAGCTCTATCTTGGCGGCGACTGATTTTGCTTCTCCATGCTTTCGATATCTGCTGACTATGAGGGTGTCTCTAGCACGGGTCGCGGCTACATAGTAGCAACGAGTGCGCTCAAGAGCCGATGCAACATTCTCGACAGCTCGCATATCATCGTATCCATCAGACTTAAAGTCATCCATCTTGGCCGCTATCCTCCCGTTGTCAACTCCCCCGTAGGTTATCTCGGCCTTGATATCCACACGGCCTGAAAGGGGTCCGTCTTGGCCGCCAAGATCGGCTAATAGCACTATCGGGAACTCTAGCCCCTTAGAATAGTGGATGGTCATGAGGCGCACCGATTTCGAATCGCGGTTTGATTTGGGTTGTTCACGAGTATCACGCATCAGTTCGCGATAATGACGCAGCATCCCGATGCTTTCGCGTATCGAATCAATGCCCAAATCTTGGAAGCGGCGACCCAGCTCCACCACCATATCAACGCGTCTGAGCGGCGACTCAGAGTCGTATTGCAACAGCATCTTTTCTCTAACCTGACACCTGCGTATCAGGTCTTCCGTCAACAATGGGAACGACATAGTGTCGCGCTGATGATGATAGTAACGCAAAATCTCATAAGCAACAGCCACCGAACTAGCTTCAAGTCCTCTTGGAATCGGATCGAGATAGGAGAACTTGCCTCCTCGCTGCGCCCATCGCTGTAACTCAGTATCACTGCACGCGAAGTAGATGGATCTGAGCGCGCCTACCGTGGCCGGCTGATCCGTAGGATCGTCAATGGCTGAGAGACAGTTGAGAATATCACGGAACTCTTGCGGATCGAATCTAGCTCCCTCGCCTTCCGCAATGTGAGGGACACCCGCTGATTGCAGTTCTTTCCGATAGACGTACCAAGACGTGCGTTTACTCGTAATGATTGCAAGGTCGCCGGGCATTGACGGCCTCACACCTTCCTTTCGCCTTTCGTCTCGTACCGTCAACGCGCCGGCGGCTACAGCGCTAGCGATGCGCGCAATCTGCTTCGCTTCTTTTTCTCTCACCTCAGGCAGATTCACTCTCGTCTTCGTATCTTCATCTCCAAGCGGCTCTCCGAAGCAGTAAACATGCCCAAACTGCGCAACATCGTCAAACCTCGAGTCAGGCTCAAGCGCTCTCCATTGCGCCTGTGCGAGCCGTTGATCTTCCGAGTTTAACTCTGCATCCTCATCCATCCATTCACCGAATACGGCATTGACCCACTTGATAATAGGCAAGAGAGATCGGTGGTTCTGCGTGAGTGTAGATACTATTCCGTTCTGAGTGTCGGCCTCAAGCTCTAGGCGCAAAGCCTGGCTGCTGGCTGCGTCGGCATCTCGGAATCGGTATATAGATTGCTTTGGGTCCCCGACTACAAATAGCGATCCGGGAGAACTATGAGGCTGGCCGGCTGGCGCAGTGATCAGCTTTATCAGCTGCACTTGCGCTGGACTGGTGTCTTGGAACTCATCTACCAACACCCGCCTATATCTGCGTTGCACCTGGCGTCGTGCTTCATCGTCTCTTTCCAGCAGTCGGATTGCAAGGATGATCGCATCGGAGTAAGTAAGAGATCCTTCGCTGATTCGATCTTCCATCAGCTCTTCATTGAATCGGAATGCATATCGATGCATATCCCACATCACGCGCAGGCGCGCGCTAGTTATAGCATGTGGCAGAAGGTCTTGAAACTCCCTTAAAGTCGCGCGTGCTTCATCGCGAATGCCTACATCATCCCAGTTACCCTTAACCCCCGTATTGGTTCGTTTATTGCGATAAGACAACAAGCCCGCCCGCAACTGTTCCTCGGATTGGGTCATCCGCGAGTACCAATCAATCGTCTCTTGGATATCTATCGCCAACTTGTCTTCAGGATTAATGCATTCTTTGAGTAAACTCCGCAATCGTTCCGATTTCTGATGCAACTGAATCTTCATCGCCGCCATATCGGCTCCAGGCTTCGGTAGCGCTATTGACAAATGCTCCGGTTTCGTGTGTTGGGCCAGCTCTTTTAATTTCATAACTGGTCGATCCATGTCCAGCTGAACGGCTCGGGCAATCAGATCAGATAGTCGATCATTCTCATCCAGTTTCCGCATCATCCAATCGTGCCACTTCTCTTCAAAGCGCTCGCGCTCTATGGCTTGGTCCTGAATAGTGACGTCCGGCGGCAGGCCGGCTAACAACGACCAATCCCGAAGCAGAGACAATACAAACGCGTCGATAGTCTGAAACGCGGCTGTATCGATCTTCTCTAGAGCTTGGCGCGCCTTTTCATCTGCGGCTTCATAATCCATCTTCTCCAGCCGAGCCCTGATACGCTCTCTAAGCTCCGATGCCGCGGCGCGCGTGAAGGTGATCGCGACTATCCGATCAATACCGACACCATGCTTCACCAGCGCCACGATGCGGTTCACTAAGGAGCTAGTCTTGCCGGTTCCAGCTCCAGCTTCTACGTAGATGTTCTTGTCGATCTGCTTTTCAATTACATCACGCGTTCGATCGTCGCTAAGCATTGCGATGGGGCTGATAGTGTCATTCACTTCTATGCCCGTCCTGGATCAGTCATTTTCACATATGCTCTCAGCTCACGCGACTTCGTCTTATTGTTCCAAAGCTCAATGCGGTTGGATGGGCACAATCTGTCGTAAGGACAATAACCACACTTATCTTTTAAGTGATTCTTGCTCGGCCGCGCTGGGAAAATGCCGTTGCTGATGCCGAAGGCAATCACCTGCATCACCTCGATCAGTCTCTTGACGGTCACCGTCTCAGCTGCGAAGCCATCGGGTCGGAACCTTTTATTGCCTTCTTCTAGCACGAACCAGTACGCGGCACTGATATTTTCCACTTCGGGGTACATGCTTCTGGCTGCTAGCATATACATCCCCAGCTGTAGCTTAGCGCCCGCGGCTAGCGGGTCTTTCTCAACGTCTGTATAGTTTCTGGATCGTCCCGTCTTGTAGTCAATCACCAATCCCATCCGTCCATCTTCAGAAAGCGCGATCCGATCGATTTGGCCGCGTAGAAATATCTCAGTATCGTCAGGCAGAGTCAAACTGACCGGTGATTCGGATTTTGCTCCGAACGATTCCTCGGCGAAGTTAGATGCAATGCCAAAGGCATCGAGCAGGTTCGACTCTGATGCTAGCCAATTCTCCAATTGCTCCACAAGCTTCTGGGTTTCGATTTGAAAGAGCTTCTGGTGCCCTATGGGATGTTCATCTGCGAACTGGTCGAACCTGCCCATGGCAACCCGCCGCAACAAATCTTTCGGAGCTTCGCCACTGCTATCATCGCTTCGCCAACTCACGATATCCTCAAGGATATCGTGCACCAACAAACCCTTGTCGAGAGCAGACAACATGAGGTTATCGTCTTCATCTTCCACTTGCTCTACCATCAGTACTTCCTTGAGATAGAAGCGGAACGGACAAATTGCGTAATTCTGCAGCCGGCTGGCTGATTGCTCTTTGCCGTTGACAGCATCCATCGACAGCGGGCGGATATTACCGTCGAACTCAGTGAAGATAGGCGACGATCTGGAGTCAGCGAATTTCAACGCCCTATTCAAACCGTCGTTCCACGGCAACTCCAGGAATCGGCGCTTCAGCTCGGGATCAGCATTCGCCTGTGCCGTGCTACGCATATCGAATTCATACTTCTCGCCCGGTTCAATGTCATATGAAGCTGATTCGAAGACTGTAGGCGCGCAGTGGATGGGACCGCTATCCGAACTTATGACATCTTCGATGCTTACAGGCAGTTCCGCGTTATCTTTGCGCAGCTCTTCCATGTACCATGGCGACGGGTGTTTGATCTCGGTATCGGAAATTCCGGTTTGATTCCAGTAGAGATGTCGAAGCGATGCCGAAGACAGAGCATATCGGTAATCTCGCCTTCGCTGCTGTTGAAGCTGTTCTTTGCTCGGCAGCGTTTCACCGGCAGGGTCAATCTCTTGGCGGCGATAATCCGGTAATAGAGGGTCCGACGGAACCGATCCGGGGTAATTTTCTTCAGACATCGATAAGATGTGAATACTCTTGAATACACAGCCCAACGCGCTATTGAGCGTAGTAACCAGAACCGCCTCTGGCGGAAGGACGGTTTTTCGTGAATTCATCCTCATGGCATGTGAAACTACGCTGCTGAAGCGCTGAAGCGTAACACCGTCTGATATTGATTCGTCTAGTTTGCGCAATTCATCGATAGCTGTTGCCACTCGATCCCTATCGCTGTTTTCTCTATCGTCATTCACCTCGGATGGATAATATCTGGCCAGCATCTGTTCCAGCCACTCTACGCGACTCGTCCAGCTGCCAATCTCTTTCTCAACGTTTTGCAACTGATCGTTCAGGTCATGGATGAAGTTGATGAGCCGATTTGTCAGATCGGCTTGATCAGCATAAAACTGTGCGCTAGCGGCGTGATCGAGATCTGGATTTGTCTGCGCTCTATTCACTAGATGGCTCATAGAGTTACGGTACTTCGTCAATAGGCGTATACAGTTAGAGTCGGTGGCAATGCGTCGCGCTTTAGCATCACGCATTATCTGATCCCATCTGGCGCTTGGGACTCGGATCCCGCTAGACGGCTCTATGACGGGGCAAGCAGTGATCCAAGCCGCGAAATCTTGCCGCCGCATCTCTTTGGCGAGCATCATCAACAGGCTGATCACGAATCGGCCGCGAGGCGTTTCCGCGAGGGTTGTGGGGCTTCTGCCCCTGGCCGGAATTTCTGCCAGCTGCATCGCATCAAGCACCCGTCTCTCGTAACCGTACGGTACGAATACAGCCATATCGCCGAACTTGATCCCGGAGCGTGCGTCCGCAAGAATGTTGCGGAGCAGCATCCTTGACTCGTCAGGCGTAGTAGAGGTGGTGTAGAAAAGCGTTTTGAAGGGTTGCGCATCCGGCGTGTCGTGATCATCTTCAGGCATGATGATCTTGTTGCTCGGAAGATCGGCAATGGCATCGCGCAGCGATGAAAACGCATCCCTAGCAGTTGGCAAAGCAATCATGATCTGCATCTTTCCAAGCACTGAAGCAACTGCGAACTGATCGTTGCGCACAATGTCTGAAGCGAGGGATGCGACCTGTTCGCGGGTAATGTATCTTCGGGCTTTGATGCGGTACTTGCGTTCTATCTCTAAAAGTTGCATGTAGATCGGTCGCTGCCTCCCAGCGCCAAGACGACTCAACGCTTCCTCAGCGCCACACTCGAGCAGTTCGAGAGATCTGATAGTTCTCTGCACTGCGGCGATGGTGGATTGGCTTTCGGTGTGACGGGTAAGCGGCCCCGGCGTTCTCAGCTCAGACATCGCTCTAAATATCAGCTCCGCGGCAATTATGCGAGACATCTCCGGTTTGTAACCAGCGCGGTTGGGCGCCGCCTGGCACAATCTATCTGCAACATCATCGATCCTCATCAACTCAACGTTGAACATACCGATGCGATCGCCCGATCGGTCTTCAGATAAGATGCTCGGCAATACGCGGCGAAGCGAGGATGATGAGTATATCGACGGCGCGATGACGGTGATGCGAGAGAGCTGATCGCGTTGCCTGAAATCGGCTATCAAGCCGGCTATCGCCCTTGCCAGAGGCTCGCCGTGGATGACGGAGAGCATAGTCGAGGTGGCATTTGACATGGCATGGAATGCTCCGGCTTATCTCTTGGCGCCCCCGGTGAGGATCGAACTCACGCGCCCGGCTTCGGAGGCCGGTGCTCTATCCACTGAGCTACGGGGGCTTTGGTGAAACTTACATGATACTTAGACATTCAGGCACCCGTAATACCGGCATCCGCGGCAGTTGGATAATGCTATGCCGTCTCTAATGGGACGGCTCTGAGACAAAGGTCTTCGCGTCTTTAAAGGCGCGCGTCAGGAACATCGGGGCGATGACCGTAGTCGCGACCGTCATGATAATGGCCACGCCGAAGATATCTTCTCCTATCACGCCGCTGTCAAGCCCTATTCCCGCCACTATCAGTGCCACCTCGCCGCGCGGCAACATTCCTAATCCGATGCGCCAAGCACCCATACGGTCGAATCCCACCAGCAAGGCGGGCAATCCCGATCCGACCAGCTTGGAGACGATGGCGGCGAGCGTGAGCACGAAGGCGAATATCATCAGCTGAGTCACCTGGTCGCTGCCAAACATGCTGCCAAGATCTACTTCCATGCCGATGAAAGTGAAGAACACTGGCACCAGCAACTGTCCGGCATGGCGCATGGGCGTCGCGATGCGATGCTGAAGATCGGTGCCGGAAAGCGCCAATCCCATCGAGTAGGCACCGATGATCATGGCCAATCCGAAGTATGCCTCCGCGATTCCGGCGGCTAGCAACGCCAATCCGGCAGCAACGGCAAAGTTTCCCCCATCGCTCCGGAACCACATGGTAAAGGCGGAGATGTACTTTGCCAAGATACTCCCCAGGATCGTTAATCCGAGCCAGAATCCGGCCGCTTTCAAGAATATGAAGGAGATAGTAGAAGCGGCAACCGCGCCCTCAGCATGGATTCCTACCACCACTGCGAGAAGGATGATGCCGAGAACGTCGTCCACCACTGCGCCGGCCATGACCGTTACGCCTTCGCCAGTGTCGAGCCGGCGGATGTCAGAGAGAACTCGCGCCGTGATACCTACAGAAGTGGCGGAAAGTATCGCGCCTACGAATAGCGCCGGGGCCAATGAGATGGCAGAATCGAAACTGGCATAACCCAGCCAGACCGTGCACATCACGCCCAACGCAAATGGAAGCGCAACGCCTCCCAGAGCGACCGCCAAGGCCGGTTTCAAATACTGAACGAACTGTCGGCGATTGGTTTCCAGCCCCGCTTCGAACAGAAGGATGATGGCCGCGATCTGTGCCAGATATCGAATCTCATGTGGGATCTCAGCGACCGACTCCCCAGCGCCCGTCGCCATGAGGCTAAATCCGAAGAACTCCATACCGCCGAGTAGATGCGGGCTGATGAGTATGCCGGCGATGAGTTCGCCAAGGACTGACGGTATCTTTAAGTAGCGGGTGGCTACTTCACCACCCAATTTCGCCGCGACCAGAATCACGGACAACAAAATCATCAGCTCAGCAGCGTGGTGTAGAAGAGATTCCTGCATCGAAAACTTTAGATGATCGATTTATGGCTGTAACGTGAAGCGTGCATCTTTGTATTTGCCGGCAAATGCGATTCGGATCGCTAATGAATGTGTATTTTATAACCCGATCAGAGTATCAGCATCTTCGCATAGGGCAAGACCAGAGACGGTTTCACACTCCCTGATGATGGGGCAGATTCAGCAAGTCCCAGGAACTGTCCATCGAGGGCGTATACTCGATACCCCTCTCCAGCATCAAGGGTGAACTGCTGCAACGAAGAAGGATAAAATGTTCTGCCGTGCACAAAATCAGCTGCCTCTCGCGCATTCGCAACGATTGCATGAAGGCTCTGCAAAACATGATCGATGGGCTTGAGAAGGCGTGTCCATTCGTCATCATCAGCGAGTTGCAACAACTCATCCAGGGCCACCGATTCGGCAAGGCTGAAAATACCGGACCGAATGCGATTCAACGATGTTAGATGCGCCCCACATCCCAAAACCGTCCCTATGTCATGGGCCAGGCTACGCACGTAAAATCCCTTGTCGCAACGAACTTCAATATCTGCGATCGGCGGCATCCACCGGAGGAGTGCGATGGAGTGAACCTTTACTCGGCGCTTAGGCAGGTCGATCGTCATACCGTTACGCGCGACGGTGTGCAACCGGCGTCCGTCTTTCTTGATCGCGCTATATATCGGTGGCAATTGATGGAATTCGCCGCGAAATCGTTTCAGAGCTTCAACAAATTCGTCGCTTGTAACGCCACTCGCGTCTGCTATTTGTATCACCGATCCATCGGCATCATAAGTGTCGGTACTCTCCCCCATTCTAATTGAGGCGTCATATCGTTTATCGCCACTCATGAGATATTCAGAAAACCTGGTGGCGGATCCTATGCATATGGGCAACACTCCCGTCGCCATCGGGTCTAGAGTGCCCCCGTGTCCGATTTTGATGCCGCGCTGGCGAAGATTCAAAGCGCCGCGCAACTTCACTACCACATCAGACGAAGTCCAGCCGGCGGGTTTGCGCACATTGAGATATCCTGATTTATCGGCAGGGGAATTTCGTGTCGGTGCCACGCGCAGGGCCGTTATCGCTCGGCGAGTCGATCCATCAAATCGGCCATATCCTGCCCGATTTGAAGCGATGAGTCTTCGACGAAGAGCAGCTCCGGGACTCGCTTGATATGAACTTTGCCGCTAAGCGCGCGCCGGATGAGCCAAGAGTTTTCTTTCAGCATCGCTAATGAGTTGGACTGTGAGCTTTGATTAGAGTAGATGCTCACATATACGTAGGCTTTCGTGAGGCTGGCATCACAAGACACTCGTGTTACCGAGATCAGAACGTTGGCACTTAGTTCTTCATCTATGATGCGTCCTATGGCCCTCTGCAAATTCTTAGCTACGCGTGCGTTGCGCCTGTCCATCATTATTGCACCAGAAAGTGGAGTGATAAGGGCAATGACGGGCTTAATCGGCCAGCTCACGCGTTTCATAGCACACTAACTCGTCCCCATCTTGATAGTCGTGGAAACCATCCAGCACGATGCCGCCCTCGAAGTTGACTGTCAGCTCTCGGACGTTCTGGTCGAAATGTCGCATCGACGATACGGCGCCTTCAAAGATCTGCGCACTCTGTCGGTTCACGATCATCCGAGCGTTTCGGCGCATAACGCCGGAATTGACTCTAATGCCGGCGATACGCTCTCGCCGACCGTGCGCGAAGGTCTCCAACACTCTAGCGCGGCCAATCACCACTTCCTCATGTTCTGGCTCTTTCAGTCGTCTCATCGCGATACGAACGTCGTCGATCATCGTGTAGATAATGTCATAGGTCCTTATGGGAATGCCTTCGGCTGATGCCAGCACTTCCGCCGCTGGTTCAATCGTGGTCTCAAAGCCAACAATCATGGCTTCAGAAGCCGACGCTAGCATGACGTCGCTCTCAGAGATGGCCCCGGCCGCGGTGTGAATGAATTTCACTTGCACATCGGATGAAGAAAGTCCATCGACAGCTCTTCTAACCGCATCGATCGTGCCTTGAGAGCCAGTCTTGGCAACAATGTTAAGTTCGGCGGCGTTGTAGCTCGATCGATGGCGCATCACTTCGGCCATAGTGGAGGTGCGCGTGTTGGCCGTGGACTGGGCGTCTTGTCGCTGCTGCATATCAATCATTTGCCGCACTGGCTTCCCTTTAGGCACCACGTTGAACTGCTGCCCGGTTTCCGGCACTCCATTCAAGCCTAGTATCTCAATGGGAGTAGATGGCCCGGCAATATCTACCTCTTTGCCGAAACCGTCGATCATTCTTCTCGCTCGCCCATACTTATCGCCGGCTACGATGCTGTCGCCGATCCTCACCGTGCCAGAACGGATCAAAACCGTTGCCAATGCTCCGCGTTGCTTGTCGAGCGTCGATTCCACCACTACGCCTACGCCTTCGCGATCCGGATCCGCTGTCAGTTCAGATATTTCTGATACCAGCAATATGGTTTCGATCAGATTCTCGACGCCATCTCCAGTCAGCGCCGACAGTTCAACCGTTACTATCTCGCCGCCAAAATCCTCAACAATGATGTCATGCTCGAGCAACTCGGTTTTCGCGCGAGTAGAGTCCGCATTAGGCAGGTCTATCTTGTTCACCGCGATTATGATTGGGACTTCTGCCGCCTTGGCGTGGCTTATCGCCTCAACCGTCTGCGGCATCACTCCGTCATCAGCGGCAACGACGATAACGGCGATATCGGTCGCCTGCGCGCCACGGGCGCGCATGGCGGTAAATGCCTCGTGCCCAGGGGTATCGATGAACGTCAGGAGCTGTCCTTGGTGTTCAATTTGATAGGCGCCGATGCTCTGAGTGATCCCTCCAGCCTCAGAAGCTACCACATCGGTGCCACGGATAGCGTCCAGCAGAGTCGTCTTGCCATGGTCAACATGCCCCATCACTGCCACTACCGGGGCTCTTGGCACACCCTTATCTTCATCTTCTTCCACGGCGACACGGTCGGCAGCATCGCTGGCTTCAACATCAGCGGGCTTGCGCACTCGGACTCCGAGCCGATGGGCGATGGTGGCGGCAACCTGAAAATCTACCGAATCGTTCATCGCAACCATCATATTGCTCCGCATCAGTTCTTTGATGATCTGGATTGGAGATCGGCGAATCAATTCGGCAAGATCAGCTACGCTTATAGTCGCCGGGATATCTACCGGCCCGGTGAACTGAGGCGGTGCCGGGATGCGGCGAGGCGAAGATACTGCGTTCCGGTCTCGGGCGTCCCTTCGTCTGTGAGTTGAAGTTCCTCTTCGGCGTGTACGTGGCATAGCTTACCAAATCGATTAAGTGATGGACCTCGGAAATTAGCCCGCGGGGCTATTCAGAATGCGATTTCGTTCCTCTTCACCGCGGCTCGCACTTCATCCATGAATTGCATCGAGATAGCGTCCCCGAGATTTAACGCTCTCTTTATCTTAATACCTGCACCATCCAACTCCAGATGGTTATTGCTGAAACATAGATAGCAACCGCGACCTTCAGATCGGTTCGTGAGATCAATATCGACGCTCCCTGCTGAAGTTCGCACCAATCGCAACATGCGGTTTTTCGGCAACTTAGATCCGCATAAGACGCAGGTGCGCAACGGCACATGCTTTCGTTTAGGGATGACGATGCCTCTCGCTTTCAATCTTGATGGGCCGCAATCTCACAATCAACGGCTGGAGCGCCGTGGTCCTCCGCGGCGCCGGTTATTGCCTCTGCGGGGCGATCCGCTACTGGATCTATCCCGGTATTCAGGTATATCTTCAGCGAATACAATGCCTGATTCCTGGCTATCAGCGGCTACTCCCAACTCATCCGGCAATAACCAAAGGTCATCATCGTCAATATCCTGCTCCAATGCCTTTTGCTCAGCAGCGATTCGTTCGGCCTCTTGGCGTTCTTCTTCTTCTTGCTCCAGTTCGCGCAGCTTCTCTTCAAGTTCCAGCAACTCAAAATCAAGGTCTTCTTCAGGCTCAGACTCCGCTTCTGGTTCAGCAAGATCAGGCTCGGGCTCTAGGTGCACTGGCGATGCCGGCACGAAGATAGTAGGCGCAACTGATGACTTGATCGGGTCTGTATCAACAATCTGATCCGTAACGGATTCCGTTGCTTCCGCTTCAACTACTAGCTCAAGCGTTTCGTCATTTTCTTCGTGAACTGCGACAATTTCAATTTCACGTCTTTCAGCGTCTGCATCTTCTTCTTGTTCTTCAATCGCGATTGCCGCCAGCTCTTGCTCTTCAATAGCCTTCTCTTTAGCTCGCTCCGCGGCGGCGGCAACTTGGGCCTCAAGTTCACGTTGGAGGGCGATTTGCTCCTCGGCGTACTCTGAAGCTCCCTTAATATCAATTACGAAGCCCGTCAATCTAGTTGCCAGTGCAACGTTCTGTCCCTCGCGCCCAATCGCCAATGATAGCTGACTGTCGGGCACCACCACCTCCGCGGATCCATCGGCCAGCACGGTAACCTTTTCCACCTCCGCCGGTCCAAGTGAATTAGAGACGAAGACGGTCGAGTTGTCGATCCACTCCAAGATATCAATCTTCTCGCCCATCAACTCGGCAACGATGTTCTGGATTCGGATTCCGCGCAACCCGACGCAGGCTCCAATGGGATCGATATCGTGTTTGTGGGAGTAAACCGCAACCTTGCTCCGGGAGCCAGGCTCGCGTGCGATGCCCTTTATCTCTACCATCCCGCTACTCACCTCCGGCACTTCTGCCTCAAGCAACCGCAGCAACAAACGCGGGTGGGTTCGCGAGACTATTATCTCCGGCACGCTGTCTCCGTCCGGATCCCCCTGGCTGACCTGCACTACGTAAACTCGTAACTCCATCCCTACCCGATAGCGTTCGTTCGGCGGCTGTTCATTCGGCGGGAGGAAAGCATCGGCCTTCCCTAGATCAAGCATTACCGCCGGACGGTCCCCAGGAAGCGAACGAGAGGAATCGATTCGGCGTATAGGCGCCGAGATCAACTCTCCCTCTTTATCGGCGAACTGTTCAAAAACGAGTTGGCGCTCTGCATTGCGCAAGCGTTGCATAAGCACCTGCGTTACAGTGCGCGCGGCGATCCGTTGCGGCTTGAATTCCAGCTTTCCAGTGATGATGTCATCACCCGCAATCGCGTTCTTATCGAACGCGCGCGCATCTTCCACCGCGATCAGTCCCTGCTCATCAATATCGTCAATGTAATCAACTACGTGCAATACCGTGCTGATCTCTACATCGCCGGTCTCCGGATTGAGACGCGCCGCGACATCGTATCCCTCGGCTTCACTTTCACGCCTGTAAGCAGCCGCGATAGCATATTCAAAAGCCGACACTACAGCCTTCTGTGGAAGGTCTCTCTCCAAAGCCAGCTGCATCACCGCTAGTAGCATGTCGCTCTTCATCAATGTGCGTCCTAGATAGGTCAAATGGATTGGATAAGCCCGGCGCCTATTCGCTGAAAAGAAAAAGTGGGCAATCTAGCCCACTTCCCCTGCACGCCGATAAAGCGATAACCCATATTGGCAATAGTTGAATCTTAACACACCACATGCCGCTAATCCCGCATAAGAATCTCATACTCTCAACTCGGTTGACAGACCGATGCAAGGTCCTGGTCCATATCAGATCATCGGCGCTGTGACCATGTCGGGAATGGTTGCCGACCGTTTAGCTCCGTATTCGGAACGCACCTATGGAAGAGTAGGAATCTCTAGCATCTGCGCACGGTGAATCGGAGGCGTCATTTGTGCCCGGCATCTTAAATTCTAGTTTTTCAGCGCCGCGGAGACGGTATCTACGATCCGCGAGACTTCACATATTTCAGAGGATGCCGGCGGTTGATCACGGCGTTTAACCTCAACTCCGCCGCGCGCCAGGCTTCTAGAGCTAACTACCACTCGCACCGGCATTCCCATCAGGTCTGCATCGGCGAATTTAGCGCCAGCGCCTTCATCCCGATCGTCGAACAGCACCTCGAATCCCGCACCCGTCAGCTCTGCATAAACTGCATCTACGGTCGTGCCAACCCTTTCATCGCCCTTCATATTTACGCCCAGCAATGCCACCTCGAAGGGAGCGATCGAGGCTGGCAAAAGAGTGCCGCGATCGTCGTGATTCGCCTCGATGGCTGCGGCGAGCAGTCTACCGGTGCCGATCCCGTAGCATCCCATGAAGGAGTCTTTGAGGGTGCCGTCTTCATCAGTGAACGACACTTTCATCGCCGAGCTATAGACGGTGCCGAGCTTGAAGATATGCCCGGCTTCAATCGCTCGATAGCTGCGAAGAGAACCGTCGCAATCGATGCGCGCACAGGTATAGCCATCTCGAGCCATAGCGATATCGCCTATTGCATCGGCGCTGTAGTCGCGTCCGTAATTGACGTTGCGCAGATGGAACCCGCTCTCATTGGCGCCGGCGACCAGATTATGATTATCCGTTACCGATTCATCAACGATCACCATTGAACTGTCAATGCCTATCGCCGATGCAGATCCGGGCGTGAAGCCGGCCGCGATCACTTCTTTCCTCTGCGACAGCCTAGGCTCAGCCCCTCCCATCAGATTGCGAAGCTTGGTCTCATTAACATCGTAGTCGCCGCGTATCACAACGATGTGCACTTTCCTATCAATGGTGTAGAAAACCGCTTTAGCCGTTTTCGCGGTTTCTATATTCTCCAGTTGTGCCAAAGCGTCTATAGTCTCTGCTCCCGGAGTAGGAAATTTCTCCATGGGCAATGGAGACTCTTGGGGATTCGGCAATTTCCGAAACTCCGCTTTCTCGGCATTGGCGGCATAATCGCACCATTCCGAATCGCACATCAGCACGATATCCTCGCCAGTTTCGGCCAGCACCGCGAACTCAGCCGAATCTTTACCGCCGATGGCTCCAGAATCGGCTTCTACCATAACCGCGTTCAACCCGCAACGCGAAAATATATTGCGATAAGCCTCCGTCATCACCTCATAGCTAGCATCCATGCCAGTCGCGTCTGCGTCGAAAGAGTACGCATCCTTCATTTCAAACTCTCTCACTCGCAGCAACCCGCCTCTAGGACGCGGTTCGTCTCGAAACTTCGTCTGAATCTGATATAGACGCAGCGGCATGTCGCGATAGCTGTTGATGGCGTATCGAGCCATGAGCGAGGTCGTCTCTTCATGGGTCGGCGCCAGGATCATGGCACGGTCGCGGCGGTCTCTGAAAGTGGATAGTGGCGGGATAAACGTATCGGCTCGTCCGCTCTCCTCCCATAGCGCGCGCGGTTGAACTACGGGCATGGTAACTTCCAGCGCCCCGGCCTTGTGCATCTCGTCTCTGATGATGGCGCGGATTTTGTTCAGGCTGCGCCAGCCCAAAGGCAAGACGTTGAAGATGCCTGCGGCAACCTGTTGAATGAAGCCGGCACGCACCAGATATTGGTGGCTGATCGTCTCCGCGTCAGTGGGCGTGGAACGTTGGGTTTTGAAGAAGAACTGCGAGACTCTCATAATCTATTACTCTAACGTCATCGATTCATCAAAGGCTGCTATTGATCGTCATCTTCAAGCCGCATCGATCCTCCACCTGCGATTCACGTAACTATCCACCATCTCCACGAAATCGTCGGCGATGCTTGTGCCGGACAGCATCGCGTGGCGGCGTCCATCGATGAATACTGGCGCGCGCGGAGATTCGCCGCTGCCCGGCAACGAAATTCCAATATCGGCCGCTCGAGATTCCCCAGGGCCGTTCACCACACATCCCATGACCGCGACTTTAAGTTCCTCAGATCCAGGATACCGCGCGCGCCATTCGGGAAGCTTCGCATCTAAGTGAGATTGGATATCTTGAGCCAGCTCGCGGAAAAACGTGGACGTGGTTCTGCCGCAACCGGGGCAGGCAGTAACTGCCGGACGGAAAGATCGCAGTTCCAGCGACTGCAGTATATCTTGACAGAGCCTCACCTCTTTCGCGCGGTCGCCGCCAACTTCGGGAGTGAGGCTGGATCGGATCGTGTCTCCAATGCCATCGTACAGCAAAACCGACAGCGCGGCGGCAGTGGCTACGATCCCCTTTTGTCCCATACCTGCCTCAGTCAAGCCCAGATGGAGCGGCACATCGGTGATTATAGAGATGGCACGATAGGCCTCCACCATCTGAGACAAACGCGACACCTTGCAAGAAATAACGATATTGTTCTCGGATAGTCCCATCTCCACTGCTCTCGACGCACTACCGATAGCGCTGTCGACCAGGGCCTCGCGCTCCACAGCATCACCGTCCAGCGGATCGGCGCGCCGTGAATTCGCATCCATCTTGTCAGCGAGCAGGTCCGGGTCCAGGCTGCCGGCATTGACACCGATGCGAACCGGCTTATCAAGGTCGCGCGCGATCTCTATAAAGGCGTTGAAGTTCTCGTCATGCCGCTTGCCGCGCCCCACATTGCCAGGATTGATGCGGAACTTGGATAGTGTCCGAGCGCACTCAGGGTGGTCTCTGAGCAACCGATGGCCGATGAAGTGGAAGTCGCCCACCAGCGGCACATCGCATCCTTCGTCCTGCAAGCGCATAGAAATCTCAGGCACGGCGCGCGCGGCGGCCTCATTGTTGACGGTGATTCTTACTATTTCACTGCCGGCATTGAACAGCTGCTTGATTTGACGCACCGTGGCATCAATGTCTGCAGTATCAGTATCAGTCATCGATTGGACCAATATGGGATGCCGGCCGCCGATGAAGGTGTTGCCCACGCGCACTGATCTGGTAACGCGTCTAGCTCCGGCGGGCGTCGCGTCTCGACTAGATATTTCCAATGCAGAGATCATCTCAAAACAACATTAGCACCGGCTGGCATCTATATATTTCACAAAGCTTAGGTTCCGCGTGTTCTCTGGCGCTGGTTCGATCGGAGCTTTAGAAGAAGCTCTGTCCGTTGAATATTCTTACCAGGTCGCCAAATGAGATCAAGATAAGAGCTCCGATGAGCAGTGCGAATCCCGCGAAGTGAACCATGTTTTCCTTTTCCGGCGATATGCGTTTTCCGCCACGCGCCATCTCTATCAGCACGAACAGCATCCGACCGCCATCAAGCCCCGGTATCGGTAGCAGATTGATCACTGCCAGCGAGATGCTGAGCGTTGCGGCTAGCGTCATAATCACTGTTACTCGTCCCAGCAGTGCGATATCGGCGGTGGCTACTTCTCCGGAGAGTTGCGTCAGTCCGACCGGACCAACGGCGATGGGACCCTCGAACTGCGGATTTGGGGAGCGATTCACTACGCCTACTACGCTGTTCCAAGCTAGGTGCAGTATTTGGAACGTGCGTTCGATACCCGCTGGGATGGCTTGTATCAAAGGTTCTGAGAACGACTCTGTGCGCTCGTTCTCCATTCGCATCTGCACTCCGGCGGCACCTTCTTGCAAGTAAGTTACCGCTCCTAAGTTCGCATTCCATCCACGCGCTGCGTCGTAGGGTATACCGTTAGTCTGGGATGGATTGACAATTGAGATTTCATCTCCGAGAGCCGCGCCCGGCACATATTGGCGAGCTTGGCTGATCTCCACCTCTCGCAAAGTGTCTTCCACCGATCGGTCTGGCACTACTGTCAAAGCGTCATTTATGCCAACTGCCGAGTTGTACACCCTCGCCACTGCCAGCCGTATTTGCGTCTCTTCGTCTTCAACTTCCAGCACCACATCGCGGCGTGGCGGGTGCCAACGCGGGATGAGCGTAACCTGTTCGGATTCACCTTCCATGTACTGCGCTTGGGGCTCAGTAGGACGAGCGAACGGGTTAGGGATGCCACGCTGAACGGTCCACTCACTTTCTGCCCCTAGCTTGCGAGTCACCGCTAGCTGCAGGTCGCCATAGCTGTTTATCGGCGTGCCATCCACCTCCAGAATTTTGTGATGCGGCCTTATACCCGCATTGTAGGCGGGCGAATCTGGAAACACCGATGCGATTACAACATCGCCCACGTTCTGCTCCACAGGTATCATAACTGCGAAGATGAATATCACGAAGGGCAGCAAGGCGTTCACTCCTACTCCTGCCAACATCACGCCAAGCCGCGCCCACACAGATTTGCTGGCCAGGCTGTCTCGCGATCCCGAATCCTCTTCTCCCATCAGCCTCACGAAACCGCCCAATGGCAACCAGTTGATAGACCATAGCATATCTCGCAACACGATATGATCGGGGCGCAACTCGCGAATCTTGCCCGTTACTGCAGACATCCCGTCGTCGGACTTAGGAACCGACGATTTATCCGTCGGTCGCACAGTTAATGCCCGGCGACTTCCATCTTCGGCTTCTATGTAGCGAAGCGTTACAAATTCACCCGGTGCCAGCGCTTCATCCGCATCTGAGCATCGGAATTGGGTGTCAGGCGTTAGGAGATAGGCCGTCGATCCGGTCCAGATGCCGAATATGCGGGGCGGGAATCCAAACCCGAACTCCAGCGCTTTGACGCCAGCCATCTTAGCCGCAAAATAATGTCCAAACTCGTGCAACACTACCAACGGCCCAAGCATGAGCAGAGCGACTAAGATCCCGAATATGGCGGTTTCAGATATCATAGGGCATCGTGGCTTAAAGCCATTATCTGCGCATCGCCTCGTCGTGAATAATATATTTCAACTATATCGTGCCAGAGTCGTCGCGCGCGCCCAGTCAGCGATTTGGACGGCCTCCGAAATGGAGTAATCGGTTCTTGGACGATGCAGCGTAATCGTCTTCTCAATTTCATCTACGATCTGCGTAAATCGGAGCTTCCCGCCCAGGAATAGTTGCACTGCGGCCTCGTCCGCGCCGGCCAGAGCAGCGCCGTACGATTCACACTTGCGAGCGTGCTCCATCGCCAAATCGAAGCCTGGATACCGCCCGGGATCCATTGCCTCAAAGGTGAGGCGGCCGATGGACACCGGATTGAAGCTGTGCATGTTGCGATTAGCGCGACGCTGCGGATAGAACAGCGCGAACTGGATCGGTCCGCACATGTCGGGCAGATTCATCTGGGCCTTGATAGAGCCATCCTTCATCTCTACCATGGAGTGGATTATGCTCTGACGGTGAATCACTACTTCAATGGATTCTAACGGAGCATCGAAAAGCCAACTGGTCTCGATCACCTCAAAGGCCTTATTCATCAGTGTGGCACAATCGATGGTGATCTTATGCCCCATCGACCACGTGGGATGATTCAATGCCTCTTCGGGCATCACATCGTCCAGTTCTTGATGCCCGCGATCTATAAACGGTCCGCCAGAAGCAGTGATGAAGTATCGGATCGGTTTGGAAGTCTCACCTAATAGGCACTGCCACAAAGCGCTGGGCTCAGAATCTACCGGTATGATGCGCCCACCGCATTCCGACTCCAACTGTTTGAGATGTCTGCCCGCGATGACGATGGCCTCTTTGTTGGATAGGAGCAATGTTTTTCCGGCCGAGAGCGCGGCTGCCGAGGCCGACACTCCATCAATGCCAGACGTGGCATGCATCACAATATCGATATCATCATGCGTCACGATATCGTCCACGGGCATCCAAGACGCATCTGAGATCCGCGTTATGGCGCCATGTTCCAGAGTGTTGAAGTAGCGCGGCGAGAACTCTTGCACCTGTTCTTCTAGCTTGGAGACGTTTCGTCCGGCTGTCAGCGCGACGATATCGAAATCATCCCGGAACTGACGCACCACATCAAGCGTCTGGGTGCCGACTGAGCCGGTGGAGCCTAGTATCGCCAACCGTCTTTTCACGTTGCATTCCACGCCACAAAGTATATGAACAGAAAATTAGGGGCGAGCGAATCGGCACGGTCCAGAATGCCGCCATGCCCGGGCATGATACTGCCAGTGTCTTTCACTGAAGCCCTGCGTTTGAGCAATGATTCCAGCAGGTCGCCAGCCACACCGATCACCGAGATCGCAGCTCCTAGCATGAGGCTCCAGATGAATCCTACATCAAGGTTCAACGCCCATGCCAACAACCCCGAAGCCAGCATTCCAGCGCTGATGCCTCCGAAAAAGCCCTCCCAAGTTTTGCCGGGGCTGATTGCAGGCGCCAATCTTCTAGCGCCGATGCTCTTGCCCACCATATAAGCGCCGGTATCAGATGCGAAAACCGCAAACATCATCAGCGCCAGCCACTTGGCCCCATCATCCAGGGCGACCGTCATAGGCGCCATTGATAAGGTGAGCGCGAAGTATATTCCGAACATCGTGCCCATGGCCCCCAGCTGATCACAGCCGTTGGCTGAACGCGCGCATCTGAGCATGAAGACGATGCTTGCTATAGCCGTCATCGCCGTTGCAATAGCTAGTGCTACGGTGATATCGGTAGCAGCCGTAGTGCTGTCGCGCGCCCATATAAACACTGCCGTCGTCGCTAGTGGCACCGTTGCCAATCCCATGCCGTAGGTGGTAAGAGCCCTCAGCGGCGAGGCTTTGCGATCTATCAATCTAGCCGTTTCGACGCCCGCGACGGCGGCGGCGATCACTGCTGAAGCAACGATGGCCCAAAAACCGATCCACAGCACCGCCAACAGTATCGGGATGCCAATCGCGGCAGATGCGATTCGCAGAGCTATGACGCGACTTCCCCCAGCACGGAATGCGTTGTTATGCGGATCGCTCACCTCAGGGATGAAATCGCGGTGTCGGTGTTACAAGTAGGGTCTGATTCAAACTGCACGAACGCCGAACCGACGCTGTCGTTTGCTGTAGGACCTTAGCGCACCGTGCAATTCACTTTCACCGAAAGCCGGCCAAAGCGTCTCAGTGGAGTAGAACTCAGAATATGCCGATTGCCACAGCATAAAGTTGCTGATGCGGAACTCGCCGCCGGTGCGGATGATCAGATCCGGGTCTTGGCTGCCCGATGTGTAGAGATAAGAATCGAACAGCGCTTCATTCACCGATTCGGCCGGCACTTTATCTCGGAGCATCCTCCGAGTCGCATTGATGATGTCTTGTCGCCCGCCGTAATCGAATGCCAGATTTAACTTGAATCCTTGATTACGCGCGGTAACATTCACCGCGGCCAGTATCTTCTCGAGCATCGCCTCGCTCAGGCGCTCAGTAGAGCCGATATGACACAATCGCACATCTTCGCGGTCAAACCGCTCGACGTCCTGCTCAACGGCTTGAGATGCCAGCCCCATAATATCTTCCACTTCTTGTTCAGACCGTTGCCAATTCTCCGTTGAAAATGCGAAAAGCGTGGCTTCTTCAATACCGTGCCGTTGCAACATTTTCACCACCGGATCAATGTTAGCGTATCCGGCGAGATGCCCTTCGACAACCGTCATCCCGTGATCTTTGGCCCAGCGCGCATTGCCATCCATGATGATCGCTACATGCCGCGGAAGAACGTTCAATGCTCCATTCTGAGACTCGGCCGCACTATCTGCCATGCTGTCGCCTAAGAATGACGAACTATTCATCTAGATTTCAACTCCAAGTCTGAATTGTGAAGGCTATAGGTACAGCTGATCCAGCGATGAGATCACTCCATTATCTGCATCTCTTTGGCATTGATTAGATCCGATACCGCATCAATGGATTCATCCGTGATGCTCTGGAGCTGCTTCGATGCGCGCTTGCATTCATCTTCCGAAGCCTCACCTTCTTTTTGGATCTCTCTTATCATTCCCTGCGCGTCCCTTCGAACGTTGCGGATCGCAACTTTAGCTTCTTCCCCTCTCCGCCGGACCATTCTCAGAATATCCTGTCGGCGTTCCTGGTTGAGCTCCGGCAGCGCCAAGCGAACCGTGTTTCCATTCAGTTGCGGATTCAGGCCTAGATCCGACTCCTGAATGGCGCGTATCACCGGCTGCACGGCATCCTGGTAAAAAGGCTCTAGCTTCAAGCTGCGCGCCGATTCCACCGAGATGAGAGCCACCTGATTGAGAGGCAAAACTTCAATGCTACCTCCCATGTTCAGCTTAGCAGACAGTTTAGACACCAGGGCCGGCGAAGCCTGATTAGTGCGGAATCCCTCCAGATCTTCTCTGAACACAGCCACCGAAGACGCCATACGTCTTCTCGCATCATCCAGTGTTTCTTCAAGCATTTCACGATCACCAGGTTACGATTTGCGAAGTTCGGTAAGTTCCGATGTGTCAACTATAAACCAGAGTTTCGCGCAATTTGTGAAGACAGCGCTAACAGTTAATAAGAATGCAACCGGCATTCTAGATATGTAACGCCCGAACTGATGCAAGCATTGCCGCGGCTCAACGCATCCGCACTGTTCAGCGATCCGTGACAGGTATGTACAATGCGAACCAACTCACCACTCTCGGCATTGCCGATTGAGCGTGGAAGAAAACACGATTAGATGCAACCATGAAGCAAGGAAAGGCTTGAGATGCCAGACGTTACAGTTGCAACCACTGATGGCGGACCTTACCGTGTCAGCGGCGACTTTTTAATCGCAGATGCCGACGGCAACGAGTTCGCAGTTGAAGGCGAAGCATACCTTTGCCGATGCGGACAATCAGATGACAAGCCGTTCTGCGACGGTTCCCACAACTCCGCCAATTTCGATGATGAGTGTCGGGCTAAGTGAAGAAAGAAGGCTGACATGAAAAACGACCCTACGAAGACGCGCATCACCGTTCGGAACAACGATGCCTACGAAATCGTTGGCGATTTTGAGATGGTCGATGCTGAAGGTGGCAAGTATAAGCAACACGGCAAGGTGCGCCTATGCCGATGCGGCCGCTCCAACACCAAGCCATTCTGCGACAACACGCACATTCTGACCGGGTTCCAAAGCCAAATCAGCGCGCGTAAATAGTTTCCTTGAGCGAGACGCTGGACCAAACCGCGCTGAAGAGATTCAAGGGTTCAGCAGAGTGCGCGCGATTGATCTGATCTCCATATCGCGGAAGGCTTCGTTCACATCAGATAGCGGACGTATGCGCGTGATCAGTTCGTCTAGCTTCAAGCGGCGACGCTTGTAAAGCTCTATGAGCCACTGGAAATCGTGGCGCGGACTGCCGCTTCCGGTGCTGCATCCGATGAGTGCGCGATCAAGAAACAGATGTCGCATCGGCACCCTCACTTCGCCGTCGTCCGGCGCCGCGCCTACCAGAACCGCAGTGCCGCCATCGCAAGTCGCCTCCAGCGTCTGCCGCAGCGTCTCGGGACGTCCGACAACATCGAACGCATAATCTACACCGCCATCAGTCAACTCGCGTACCGCTTCCACAACATCATTTCTAGAGCCATCTACAAAATCAGTCGCTCCCATCTCCTTAGCGTAAGTGAATTTGGCCACGTTAATGTCAATTGCGATGATTCTAGATGCGGCGGCGAGCACTGCGCCTTGCAGCACATTAAGCCCGACTCCGCCACAACCCCATACGGCAACCGTCGATCCAGCCTTCACTTTGGCTCGGTTCACCACCGCGCCGATTCCGGTTATGACGGCACATCCTAGCAACGCTGCCATATCCAGCGAAATGCTACGATCGATCTTCACCAGATTATTTTCCCATGCAACCGTGTACTGTGTGAAGGTGGCGTTGCCCGCGTGAAGCACGGTGCCGTTCATATGGAATCTCGGCTGCACAGGTCTAGCCGGTGTCGGCTGACACAGATTCCAGCGTCCGGTAGAGCAGTACTTACACTTGCCGCACATCGGACGGATGGCAAACACCACATGATCGCCGACCTTCAGCCCTTCAACCCCCTCTCCCAGCTTCTCGATCACGCCCGCGCCTTCATGTCCCAGCACGGCGGGCAAAGCATCGGTATGACGGTATCCGGAGTATATGTTGTGGTCGCTGTGACATACCCCGGTGCTGACGACTCGCACCAGCGCTTCGCCCGGTCCGGGATCGTCTACCTGCACCTCTTCCACGATGGCAGGCTTGCCCTGCTCGTATATCACAGCAGCTAGAGACGCAGGCATGAATCGCTCCGAGCGGTTATTAATACAGAATTAATATCCGTGATTATACGAATTTTGAACACCGCACGGCCTAAAAACCAATAGCGGCTGGAAATAGCACGGATCATCCGAGACATGCGTCTCAGCGACAATATCTATATCTCACCTTGCTCCTAGACTGAAATACAGTAGGTGTGGATCAAAATAAATCGCACTCCGCGCACCGTCATCCTGCCGATCGCCAGCTTAGGTCTTCCAACCGCAGCAACGGGCGTAGCCAGCTCCGACTCATACGCCAGAAGCTATTTTCACGCCGACGCCGACGCGCACGCCTTCTTCTACACCGAGCCCATTCCTACCACTCGCGTTCTACTCCGCTACCCCAAACTACGACCACGGCTGACCTTGCTAAACGCAGATTTCAGCGTGTGGGGATTCCCGTTCGAGGAGTGATGCATATTCCGCCGTACCCGTTCCGCGCATCCACCATCGCCGCGCCGTTCCACACCTCTGCTGTCATTCAATACAACACTGCCGCGGTCATTACAAGCCCATTCCGTCATTCACGCGCCGGCGGGAATTCAAAATCACCAGACCACCCAGACAATGCATCTCATTTGACCGGCCAGACTCATCCACTCCAAGGCTCAATCGCTGGAAGCGTTTATACATCTCGTGCAACCGACATTTCAGATTCATGGCTACGCTCGGAATAGCAGTATGGGAGGCGCGCCCATCATCACTCAAGCGCGCTGAGTTAAAACCCCTCAGTTACTCAAGCGCTCGGCGATGACATCTGTCAGATCCTCACCGCGCTGGCTCGAAACGAAGCACCATGATCCGTCCGCAATCTCTAGTTCCACGCCATCTCCGATACCGAACATGCTCCAGGAGCGTCTGCCAGACGGCGCAAAGATGCTTCCGCGTCCGCCGTGCCGCGCAGTTGAGTGTGCCGTCGCGCGCGACGATGTTATGTCCTTCCAGGCCCAGTTTCGGCCGGCGCCTAAAATGCCCAGGCGGACGTGTAGACCGTGGGCATCGGCGATGATGCTCATCAGAGTAGAGTTCAGCATCACGTATACGATTATCGCCATGCCGGCGGCGAAGCTCACAAAGAAGATGAATGCCTCAGCTCCGGACAGCAGAGGAT
This sequence comes from Dehalococcoidia bacterium, assembly GCA_963422715.1. Lineage (GTDB taxonomy): Bacteria > Chloroflexota > Dehalococcoidia > Lucifugimonadales > Lucifugimonadaceae > Bin127. Next base: position 755,086 of record OY730475.1, read on the forward strand.
CGCTCCGTAGGCTAAATATCGCCACTGCGGTGAGCGCGCCAGACCAGACGCCCAGCATGAGGCCCAGCAACGCGAACATCCAGCCCGGCGCACGCAGATGCTCCTCGAAGCTTGGCTGCTTAGTTTCCATCATGGAATGAATCGATCGCCTAACGGTTAAGAGTGAGAGCCGCCCGAAGCTGTTCGTCGCTCGGGAATGTCAAACACTCCATAAAGGTCTTGCGCATCATATATCGGGGATTCATCGCTCAGATAGCATCTAGATATCCGATGCGGATCGGTTTGATACAGCGGCGGATCGGCAGCGGCGCACAGATCCATCCGCACGGGGCAACGGTCGTAGAAGCTGCAACCGCTCGCGATCGATTCATCCGGCGCTTGCTCCACCTCTGCCGCGCCCCACTGCGTCTCCGGATCCGGATGCGGTATCGAGTCGACCAGCATCTTGGTGTATGGGTGCGATGGATTGTTTATCACTTCATCCACGGCACCAGCTTCCGCTACTCGGCCCTTGTAGAGAATCACGATATTCTCGGCGATTTGATACGCCGTAGTGAGATCATGCGTGATGTAGAGGATCGAGATTCCCAGCTCCTCATTCATTGTTCGCAGCGTCTCTAAAATAGTTGCACGTAGCGAAGCGTCCACCATGGATACCGGCTCGTCAGCCACTATTATCTTGGGATTCAGCATCACCGCGCGGGCGACCATCACTCGCTGTCGCTGTCCACCGCTGAGCTGGTGGGGATGGCGGCCCAGCGTCTCCTCAGGCCGTAGCCCTACGGTGCGGAGCGCATTCTCTACCATCCCATCCACTTCCGATTTTGACGATGCCAATTTATAGCGTCGAATAGGAGTGCGCAGAACATGGTCTACCTTATAGAAGGGATTATAAGACTCGAAGGGGTCTTGAAATATGACTTGCACCTCGCGTCGGAACTCGGCATATTCGTTGCGCTTCATATCCGATAGCTCGCGTCCCTTGTAAACCACTCGGCCAGATGTAGGCTCTACCAGCCCGAGTATCGTTCTCGCCAGCGTGGTTTTACCGCTACCGCTCTCGCCAGCGATCGCGGTTATCGTAGGCGGCGAATATGGAATCGAGAGTGTAACCGTATCCAGCGCGTTGGTGTAGCTCTTGCGGAAGGTGCCAGATTCGAACACTTTGCTGATGCCCTGGGCATGCAACAAAATCCCAGAAACATCTTCGGATGATACGCGCAAAGAGGTCCCTCTCGTAGTTGCAACTGCCATGGCTTAATTCATCGCCTCCACACCGTCATCATCGCCATAGAGATGGCAAGAAGCGAAATGCTGATCTCCTAGCTGCCTGCTCACCGGTGCCTCACGCTTACACTCATCCATCGCCTGCGGGCAACGCGGGTGAAATACACACCCGGCAGGCGGCATCAGCAACGATGGCGGCAACCCCGGAATGCCTTCCAGCTTGCGCTTCCATCTCGTGTCCGGCAGGCTGGAGATGAGCAACTTGGTATAAGGATGTTTGGGCTGTTTGAAGATGCTGGAGGCCGCGCCGATCTCAACGATCTTGCCACCGTACATAATGCCGATACGAGACGCGAACTGCGCCATCAGCCCCATATCATGCCCGATCATGACGGCTGCCGCGCCGATCTGCTGTTGCACCTTCCGCAATGTCTGCACCACCTGTTTCTGCACCACTACGTCGAGTGCGCTAGTGGGTTCGTCCGCAATGATGACGGATGGGTTCATCGAGATTGCCATCGCGATCGAAACTCGCTGCCTCATCCCACCGCTGAGCTCGTGCGGATATTTGCCGCCGACCGAGGGATCCAAACCAACGCTTCGCAGCAACTCGGCAACACGATCCCTGAACTGACTGTCGCTCATACGCACTCCATGGTCCTTCAGTCCATCCGTTATCTGATCACGCACTCGCATCACTGGATTCAGGGAATTAAGCGCTCCCTGCGGCACCATCGCGATCTCGGACAGTCGACGCTGGCGGATTCGTTCCGAGCTGTCTAGCAGCAGATTGGAACCGTTAAGCATGACGCTACCAGCTTCGATTCGAGCTGGTTCCTTGTGCGCCATCATCAGCGCTAGCGCGATGGTAGATTTGCCGGAGCCAGATTCGCCGACCAATCCGAGACGCTCGCCGCGTTGCAGTTCGAATGATACGCCGTCTACCGCTTTCACCGGTCCGCGGCGAGTGTGATAGTAGACTTTAAGACCATCGACACGCAAAGGCGCGCCGCGGTGCGATACCGTTCCTGATTCTGTCTCAGCGGTCATACTGAAGTCCGCAATCTAGGGTTGGCTATCTGGTCCAGCCCAGCCGTGACCATGAAAAGCCCAACCACGAATATGGCGATGATCACGATCGGAGGCATGAACCACCACCAAAGCCCCTGCGGCACCGCGCCGTACTTGATGAACCAATCAGCCATCAATCCCAATGACGGCTCGTTCTGCGGTCCCAGTCCTAGCGCCGAAAGCCCGATCGATGCCAGAATAGCACCGGCGACCGCGCCGACGAACGAAGCGGCGATGAACGGCGCCAGGTTCGGTATCAGCTCGGCGAAGGCTATCTCCAAGTCGGACTGCCCGTTGAATTTCGACACCTCTACATAGGCTCGGCGGCGCAGCGTCAATACCTGTGCCCTGATCACCCGCGCCGCTCCCATCCAAGATATGAATCCAATCAGCAGTCCCAATTGCTCCACGGTCAGCTGGTCGATATAGGCAGTGATGGTGATGAGCAACATCAGTCCCGGAATGGTGATGATCGAATCGGTTATCACGACCGTTACGGCGTCAATGATGCCGCCAAAATACCCGGCGAGGAAGCCTAACGCCGTTCCAATGCCAATGCCGATCACTCCCGCGATCAGTCCGAGAAATAGAGTGCCGAGCGTGCCATAGGCGACATATGCGAATACGTCGCGTGCGAATTGATCCGAACCGAGCCACCACTCGAATGACGGCCGCAACCGCGGCAGCTCCGTAGCCCCCACTTCCGTGCGTTCGCTATCAATGACCAACGTGCCTACTGCTGCGAATAGGGCAACAGCAAATATCAGAGCCAGTCCTGCGAATAGCAGCCGGTTACGGTCTATCGCGCCGAGCAAGCGTGTCGTCCAGCTCTCCGACTCAACCATCATCACTGCATCATCGCCGGGCTTCACGTATGTAGAGTTGTCTATCATGCTGAACGATATCTTATGCGTGGATCGACGAAGGGATAGATCAGGTCTACTATCAGCAGGGTCAGTGCCACGGCGAGGATGATGTACATCAAAATCCCCTGCATCAGGAAGTAATCGTTGCCGGATATGGCGCGATACAGCAGATTTCCGATGCCCGGATACGCGAACAGCACTTCTACCAGCACCGAGCCGGAGATGACGAACCCCAAGTTTATCGCCAGCGCCGTTACCTGAGGCAGAAGCGCGTTGCGAACCGAATAGCGCACGAAGATACGCCGCTCGCGCAGACCCTTGAACTCGGCCAGCTTGATGAAATCCTCACCCATGGTCGTAACCATCATGCCGCGCATTCCGAGCCCCCAGAAACCGATGCTCGATAAGACGATAGCGAGGGCTGGCAAGATCGCATGTTCCAGAATATTTAGCATCGCGTGCAACTCGAAGGCGGGGACTACGTTGTAGTCGTGCGCGCCGCCACCGGGGAGCAATGGCCAAAACACGGTGAAGCCCCACATCATCAAAAGCCCTAGCAGGTAGAACGGCACCGCCGTAACTATCAGCAGTATCGGCACCACGAAGGATATAGCGATCGGCGTTCTGGTCCATCCAAGCCAGGCGCCGAAAAACGATCCTATGAACGCAGACATGACGGTAGTGATGCCGACTAGTCCCAGTGTCCACGGCATGGCGCGCTTCACTTCCGCAGTAACCTCGGCCGGGAAGAGCGCGATTGACTGTCCGAAATCTAGCCGGGAGATCGATACCCAATAGTTGAGATATTGCTTCCAGAGCGGGTTATTAAGTCCGAACCGCTCTTCATATCGCTCTATCATCTGCTCCACGTTCCCGATGTGCACTCCGCCGGCTTGTTGCAACAGCTGGTTCATGCGCTCTTCAACCGGATTCGTAGGGCGTAACCGCGGAATAGCGAAGTTGAAGGTTCCGGCAACGAAGATGATGAGCATGAACATGCCCAGTCGCTTGAGAACGTAGTCGAGAGTCATCTTTTATCGCCGTATCAAGCCAATTGGGCAGTCTAAATCTTTAGGCGCGTAGTTTGTACAAACTATCAGCTCTATGCCAGTAATGCGAAAAGTTTACACAAAACTCGGCCGGTTCGCACTAGCAAGACCTTTAGCGCAGTCGCAACTGCCTCCAATGCTCATGGCTTATGAATGATCGCAATTTGCGAAACCATCGCGCGATTGACATTGAGCAGGCATCTCTGGCCAGCGTTCAGAAATCCGCTTTTAGGCTTTTAGGATGAGTTCATGTATCGACGTCGCTCGTCGCCGTTGCGCATTGACAGTTTGCAGGCACTGTTGTAACGTTTTCGCCTAGCATGACATGTCTGGTATGCTCATTTCGGTACCGGCATGTGTATTGAGTAAACGCGCGGGGCGGGATTGTCTCGTGCCTAATTGTGATTCCTAGAATATTCAAGAGCGATTTGAATCTAAAGCGAGCCGAAGAGGCTCATGGCAGGAGAAACTTAACAAGAATGAGCATCATCTCAAAGACGCGCAACGCACTGATGTGGACTCTGGTTGCATCTATCGCCGTTGCCGCGGCAGTCGTCGCCTGTGGCGGCGAAACCGAGACGGTCGTGCATACCGTAGTCGTCAAAGAGCAAGTGGAAGTGCCGGTCGCTCAGACCGTGATCGTCGAGAAGGAAGTTCTCGTCGAAGGCGAGACAGTCGTCCAGACCGTGGTCGTCGAGAAGGAAGTTCCCGTCGAGAAACGAGTCGAAGTAACGGCAGTGCCAACACCGCGCGGCGAGATCCGCCGTGAAGACACTCTAGTCGTTACCGGATTCGGGCCTGGCGCCACTCAATGGGACAACCCCGACAATATGAACCCATACTCGCTGGGCGGACTCGGCCGAGTCCGCGGCATCCTGAACAAAACGATCTACGAGTTCTTGTATCTCTACAACCACAACGAGGGCGAAGTCATTCCTTGGTTGGCAGAGAGCAGCGAAGTAGATGACGACTTTATGGGCGTCAGCGTTACATTGCGGGAGGGGATCGAATGGTCTGACGGTATGCCGCTCACCACTGAAGACGTGAAGTTCACGATTGAACTGTTGATGAATACCCCCGATATGGTCTTTGCCGGCGATATCCAAGAGTGGGTCAAGGATGTCGAAGTGATCGACGACCGTAACTTCCGCATCAACTACAACAAGCCCAATGCTCGTTTCTTCTACTTCTACTTCCAGGAGAACTCCGAGATCCATGTGCCGATACTCCCGAAGCATATCTGGGATGGCGAAGATCCGCTAGAGTTCTCCAACTTCGACTTGGAGAAAGGATGGCCGGTCGGCACCGGCCCGTATGTCGCGGTAAGCGCCAGCGGACAGGCACAGATATTCGACCGTAACGACAACTGGTGGGCGGCAAAAGTTGGATTCAAAGAGTTGCCGGAGCCCGTGCGAATAGCCTACATCCCGCCCGGATCGGCCGACACCATGGTTACTAGAATGATCAACAATGAGTTCGACGTAGGATCGATTATGCAGCCCGGCGTATTCGTAACCGCGCACAATCGCAATAAGAACATCATCTCTTGGGATACCGATGGCCCCTCATACGGTGCCGCTGACGCCTGCATATACACTCTCGGCGTGAACACGCAGTACGGCCCCATGTCAGATGTGCACGCACGACGCGCCGTGCAGGCGGCAGTCGACCGCGACCAGTTGGTCGCTCTGGCCTACGAGAACTCCACTGTTACTCGAGCCGTTCCGTACTCCACTTATGGCGGATTGAAAGCATATGAAGATCTGCAGGCCGACATTATTGCCAAGTACAACTGGGAAGCGCAAGGTCAAGCCGAAGTAGATGCACACATGGCTGAAGCCGGATACGCCATGGACAGCGATGGATTCTGGGCCAAAGACGGTTCTCGGCTCAACATGAACCTACACGTGCCCGGATGGCTCAAGCCCATGGGACCAGTAGTTGAGAAGCAACTCAAAGATGCCGGCTTCGAGGTTACTTTCACACTTCACGATCCCGATACCGGACCGCTCTGGGCAGAAGTTCGCACCGGCAAGGCCGACATGTGGATACTGGTGCACTGCGGTAGCAGCCGTGAGCCACATGGCACATTCCAGCACTACCACAGCCGTTACAACTCACCATCTCTGGGCGAGCAGAACTCTTACATCTGGGCTAACAGCCAGTACAATAACCCCGAGTTCGACGCCATCATCGACGAGATGGATAGCGTGTTGCCATCTCCCAGCGACCCGAAGTATGTCGATCTTGCCAACCGCGCGCTTGACATCTTTCTCAACGATGTCATCGAGATCCCGCTTGCCGAAGAACGACATGTAGTGACGTTCAACAACACCTACTGGCGCGGCTACGCCACCAACAGCAACCCTTACGTGGCGCCTTACAGCCTGTGGGCAGGATTCTTGCTTGAAATATTGAACATCAGCAAGGCGCAGTAATACTGACTGCTTAATAGCTCCGTGGGCAGTTGCTTGAAACTGCCGGCTCGGCACAACTGTTGAAACAGGACTAGAACCGAGGGTGTCGCCCATCGCGGCGGTACCCTCGGTTCACGTTGAACGATAAGAAGCGATATGCGAAAATACCCACATGTCCGAATCGATACTCATCGCCAAAGATAAACGTATCGCCACGGTGACGTTCAATCGTCCCGATCAGCGCAACGCCATATCATATGAGATGTGGGTATCTCTCGCCGGCATCATGGATGAGCTAGAGTCGGACCATGATGTGCGTTGCATCGTGTTCCGAGGCGAGGGCGGCAAGGCTTTCTCAGCCGGCGCCGACATCAAAGATTTTGACCAGCACCGATACGATGCACATTCAGCCGCGGTATATGCAGAAGCCTTCGAAGGCGCGTTAGAGCGCATCGAAAATTGCAGTAAACCCACCGTTTCGGCGATTCAGGGATTCTGCGTCGGCGGCGGCTTGGAACTGGCAGCTGCCACTGATATAAGAATCGCAACTGCCGCTTCGAAATTCGGAGTGCCGGTAGCTCGGCTAGGACTCACCGCCGGCTGGGACGAACTGCGACGAATGATAGCCGTGGCCGGAGTCTCCGCGGTCAAGTTCTTGTTGCTCACGGGACAAATCATCGATGCCGAACAGGCTCGGGGATTCGGAATGGTGACGATAGTGGTAGAAGACGAGACTTTCGATCAGATAATCCCACGAATCGCATCTCAGATTGCAGATGGCGCGCCGCTCGCCGCATCTGATCACAAAGCAATGATCCAGCGTCTCACGTACAAACCAGACACCTCAACGCTCTCCGATGAAGAGTTTGCCCTGCAGTTCAGAGTGTTCGACTCGGCAGATTTCAAAGAGGGCGTGAGCGCCTTCAAATCAAGGCGGAAACCGGTGTTCAAGGGCTGCTAAACGCTAGTCATTCCAGGCCTCGCACCGTCATTCCAAGCACTGCTGCCCGCCGAGAAGTTTAGTAGCTTGTGACGGCGCGCCATATCTGGCATTCTAGATTCCTCGCGTGCGCTCGGAATAACAGAAGGCGCATCAGGAATGAAGCGCTACGAATGGGGCTAAGCTAACATCCGACGATCGGTTCGCACACCTGCTCGTTGCATTCGGGTTCAAATACCATGCTCATTCAGCTTGCGGCGCAGAAAAGAAGCGGCTAACGGCACTGCGGAAACTTCATCAAGTTCATCTTGCCCTTCGAAAACCACCGACATCCAGCCGTTGAAGCCCACCGTCTTGATGATCTTCATGATGCGGTCGTAATCCAGCCAAGCCTCGGAGCCGGAAGCGATGCGATAGATCTTCGCACGCACGTGCACCGCTCGAGGCGCGCTTTTCTCTATGGACCCATAGAAATCTTGCGATTCATCCTCTTCGCCGCGCACTCCAAGCGATGCTCCCGGCGATCCGCGGTACTGGCCAGTGTCAAGGATGTGGGAATAGTATCGATTGTCTACATCGTCTAGCAGACGCAAAACCTGGTCGCCAGTCGCTGGGATGCAACCGTGGTTGTGGTTATGCAAACCTACAATCACGCCCTTCTCAGCGCCGTAATCCGCCACTTCTTTAGTTGCAGCTACGAGGCGATGCCACACCGATCCTTCATCCTCGCCCTCCGGCACCCAGGCGCCGAAAGCGCGCACCATCTGTATGCCCATGGCTGCTGCCACATCTATCCATCGCTTCATATTCTCGATCTGCGCCCGTTGATCGTCGCCTTGCATCCCGAAGTTGTTCGAAACTCCGATGTAGCACATGTGCAAACCGCGCTTCAGGCAAGCCATCTTCACAGCTTCCAGATAGTCGCGGTCCGTGGAAGCGAAGTGTCCGAAGTGCAGATCAATCCCATCAAGGCGGTACTGGGCGGCTTTATCTATGATCCCGAATAGATCGATCTCTCCAGCATTGAACGTGTCGCGATAGCTGAGCGATTGCAGGCTGAGCTTGATCATATTGTTGCCCTCGGAATAAAGTCGTTGCCAACGCAAAGTCGCGATGCAGAAAGCATAACACTAATATGTCACCAGGCACGTTCAGATGCCACATCTCTCTACCTAATGGCGCTATCATCGACATCAATCATTTTCAGCCAACGGAGACGCGTATCATGACGACAGAATCCGCCGACAAAACGTTTCCAGCGCCATCACTCGCGCCTGCAACCGTCAAGCAGATGTCAGATGCCGCCACCGCGTTCATAGCCTCGCTAGACGAATCCAATCGCCGGGCTGCGCTATTCCCTTTCGCCGGCGACGAACGGTACCACTGGGCATACACTCCAATTGATCGCAACGGACTGCTCCTTTCTGATATGACCTCAGATCAGCAATTGGCTGCCTTTGAGATGATGAAGACTGGCTACAGTCAATCCGGGTATGCGATGGCGCGTCAGATTATCAAGCTAGAGACGATACTAGGTGAGTGGGAAGCCATGAACGATAGCGTCTCACGCTGGCATCGGCTTGAAGAGCGATACTGGTTCAGCGTATTCGGCGCTCCGGGCAGCGAAGAGCCGTGGGGATGGCGCGTCGGCGGGCACCACATCGGAATAGTCGCCACCGTAGTCGGCAATGCAGAGATCAGCATCCATCCCTTATTCTTCGGCTCAAATCCCGCAGAGGCGCTACATGGCGAGCATAAGGGCATGAGAACACTAGCCGAAGAGGAAGACTGGGCGCGAAAACTCGTCACCGAAATGACCGACGACCAGCGGAAGATCGCCATTGTAGACCCTGTGGCGCCGGCCGACATCCTCACCCAGAACTATCGCAACATCAATCGGAATATGACGCCGCAAGGCATATCGTTCGCTAAGCTGCAAGAGCATCAGAGAGCCGCCATCTTGAAACTCATCAGGCGCTACGTATACAGAGCCGCTGATGAATTGGCGGATAACTATTGGCGGCAGTTGGAAGCTGAGGGATGGGAAAGCCTCGGCTTCGCTTGGGCTGGTCCCTTAGAACGATGGCAAGGACACTACTACAACATCCGCCACAGCCGATTCGTCATCGAGTATGACAACACCCAGAATGGCGCCAACCATATCCATTCGGTCTTGCGCGACTACACTCACGACTATGGCGAAGACCTGCTGGCAGCGCACTATCGCGACGCGCATTGAAACGAAAGATCCGCATTAAGCCTGCCTACGCGCGTTTCATCACATCAGTGGTTAGTGGTTCTTCCCAGCATTACGGATGCTGATCGAATCCTCGAGTTTCTAGCGAGGATTGCGGCAAAGTGATAATCTATTGATTCATGACTCATACTTTCTCTGGTTACAGTAATCGCCTCCGCGCCGCAACGGACTCAGATCCGATCGAAGCAGGCCGATTCGTTCAAGCTGAACTAGCTAACGGACTGCGCATCGTCACCAGTCGACTCACTCACACTAAGGCGGTCAGCACCATGTTGCTCGTCGGCGCCGGCTCTCGATACGAGACGGATGAACAAGCCGGCGTGTCTCATCTCTTCGAGCATATGCTGTTCAAAGGCACGCCTTCGCGGCCACGACCGCGCGATATCAGCGGTCCGATCGAGAGCGTAGGCGGATCCATAAACGCTTTCACCGACCGCGAACTGACAGGCTACTGGTGCAAAATGGCGCTGCCACACTATCGCAATGGCATCAGCGTAATCGCCGACATTATCCGCAATCCACTCTTCCGCCCCGATGACATCCGGCACGAGAAAGACGTGGTTCTAGAAGAGATAAGGGCGTCGCACGATTATCCACAAGCGCGCGCCGGTATGTTGCTAGACGCTGCGCTATGGCCCGAACAGCCGCTCGGACGCGACGTTGCCGGCAGTGAAGAGACTGTAAAATCGCTTACCCGCGAGCAGATGGTCGATTACCATCGCCATCAATACGTGCCCAGCAACATCGTCATCGCCGTCGCCGGAAACGTAGAGCACAAAGACGTAGCCGAACAGATCGATGATCTGCTAGGCGATATGCATGCCGGTGCCGCATTGCCGAAACACCCTTTCGTGGATCGCCTTGAGGGACCTACTTTCACCTGCGAGCGTCGAGACCTGGAGCAACTGCATATTGCCATCGCGTTCCAAGGCGTGGCGATGGAAGATAATCGCCGACAAGCCCTTATGCTCATGTCCGTAGTGCTCGGCGGCAGCATGAGCAGTCGGCTCTTCGAGGAGGTGCGCGAGAAGCGCGGCCTCGCCTATGGCATCGGTAGCTCCGTGCACTCTTTAACCGACTGCGGCTCCATCGATATCGATACGGGAGTAGACTTGCAACGCGCCGAAGAGGCGGTGAAGGTCATAATGGATGAAGTGGTGAAGATGCGAGAGGGCATCTCCGATGAAGAACTGCACAATGCGCGTGAATTGGCTAAGGGGCGCTTCTTGCTAGGCATGGAAGAGTCTAGGGCGGTAGCCAGCGATCTGGCATCGCAATGCTTGCTGAAGTCCGAAATCTCCACCGTTGAGCAACGCATCACCGAACTAGACGATGTCACCGCAGAAGATGTCGCCGCGGCGGCTGACGATGTGATACGCGCCGATAAATCAGCCGTGTCGATAGTGGGACCATTCGAAAACCTTGACCGTATAAAGGCGATATGGAACTTCGAATAGTGAAGCAATATCCCGCGCGGCAGAGATTCGACACTCGCATTTAAGACATAAAATCTCACATATTGATCACCGTCCGTAGACTAGGTTGCGGGGTTAAAGGACATCCTGGACCGGTTTAACTACAAAACGTTTTGGAGCAATAGATCCGATATGAAGACACGCGCTTACATACTCATAGAAACTTCCGTTGGCAGCACTGCTAAGGTCGCACAAGAGCTGAAGCAAGTAGAGCAAATGGTTGCCGTTGATATGGTAACCGGGCCCTTTGATATCATCGCCGTAGTGGAAGCCGACAATCTAATGGATATCGGCGGTATCGTAAGCACTCAAATGCACAAGGTGAATGGCATTGTAAAGACCATAACCAGCCTGGCTGTAACTGCCGACTGACACCGATAGCGCCGATTGAAGCTCCATCAATGCGGTATCACCATCCCTGACATGTGGTTCGAATTCTCACCGGAAGAGCTGGATTTTAGAGCCGATTTAAACTCATTCCTGGATCGCGAACTGCCGGACAACTGGATCGGCCCGGCCGACGAATCTAGCGACGAAGGCTGGTTGCTTTATCAAAGCATGCGCAAGGCGCTGGCCGAGCGCGGATGGCTGACGATGTCATGGCCGGAAAAGTACGGAGGGCGTTCCGCATCTCCCATGATCAGCCTCATCTTCGCCGAAACAATGGCCTATCGTCGCGCACCCGGCAACGATCGCTTCGGCACCCGCATGTTAGGGCCCACGCTCATGCGCTTCGGCACCGAAGAGCAGAAGCGAAAATATCTGCCCGATATCGCTCGCGGCGGCATTCAGTGGTGCCAAGGATATTCCGAGCCGGACACCGGATCCGACCTCGCATCGCTACAGACATTCGCTGTGGTCGAGGGGGATGAATTCGTTATCAACGGCTCTAAAATATGGACTTCACTCGCGCATCGCGCCGACATGATGTTCATGCTGGCGCGAACCGACCGTGAAGCCGAACGCCATCGCGGAATATCATTCCTGCTCGTCGACATGAAATCACCCGGACTGCAAGTCCTGCCCATAATCAACATGTCCGGAGCACACAGCTTCAACCAGGTCGTCTTCGACAATGTGCGCGTGCCGCTCCAGAACTTAGTCGGGGATCTTAACGACGGCTGGAACGTGGCGATGAATCTGCTCAACTTCGAGCGCGGAAACATCGACTATGTTGCCTGGGCAAGGCGCGCCTGGGAAGAACTGCGAGATTACGCCCAGCAAACTAGCAGCATCAACGAACATCCGATCATCGAAGACCCGACCGTGAGCCGTCGCTTCGCAGAACTGGAAACCCAGATCGAGATGGCGCGGCTTATCACCTACGAAGTAGCATGGCTACAAACCGAAGGCCATCCACCATCCACTGAATCCAGCATGTGCAAAATCGCCGCTACCGAAGCCAATAATGCCGTCTTGGACTTTGGATTGGAATTGATGGGAATGCCCGGTCTGATCGACGAACCCGATGAACGTCAAAGCCTTGAAGGGAGGCTATTCAGAACCAGGATGATGTACACCTCCGGCCCCATACTCGCCGGCACCAACGAGATCCAGAAGAACATCATCGCCTACCGCGGATTGAATCTGCCGCGACGATAACCCATTCTGAGAGATGCCATGCACTTCGGTCTAGATGAAACACAAGAGATCATGCGCGCCACCGCGGCGGATTTCCTGTCGACGCAATCAAGCTCGGATTTCGTGCGCGCCATGGCTGAAGATGAACGCGGATACACCCAAGATTTCTGGCGTGAAATCGCACTGCTCGGATGGCTGGGACTGCTGATCCCCGAAAACCATGACGGGGCACAGATGAATATGACCGATATGGCAGTATTGCTAACCGAGTGGGGTGCCGCAATCGCGCCCGGCCCCATCGTCGAGTCGAGCGTCATGTCGGCAAAGGCTATAGAGAGCTTTGGATCCCAAGAGTTGCAAGCGCGCTGGTTGCCCTTGATTGCCGATGGCAGTGCGATAGCCATTCCCGCCATAGCATCAGGCCAGATTGAAACGATAGCTTCCGAGATCTCAGACGGCTGGGTGCTGAGCGGTAGCGCGCGATTTGTGAGCTATGCCAACTCTGCTGACTTACTGCTAGTACCGGCACGCAACGACTCTTTAGGAACCGCTATATTCGCCATCGATATTCAAGACGTGCGAGGAACGCTCAGCCAGCATCCCGTGAAGATGGCATCCGGCGCACCGACATTCCACGTCGATCTGAACGAGGTGGAACTATCATCTGCCGCAATCCTCGGCGATGCTGGCACCGCCGAATCCGTGCTGAGCGAAATAATGCTCTACGGCGCGGCAGCGCGCGCGGTGCAGATGGCAGGAGCTGGCCGCACTGTGCTGGAACGGACGCTGGAATACGTGAAAGAACGCAAGCAGTTCGGACGTGCCATCGGAACCTTCCAGGCTATCCAGCACTACATGGCCGAAATGTCGATAAAGGTGAAATCGGTGAAGCATCTAGCCGATCGGGCCGCTTGGGCATTGGACAATGTAGACGATCCGGTAGAGCGGAGCAAGCTAGTGAGCCAAGCTAAATGGGCGGCTAACAAGCTCATCCCGGAAGTGTGCTGGACCGCGCATCAGTCGCACGGCGCGATAGGATTCACATGGGAGCATGATCTACACCTATACACGCGCCGAATATTGACTTGGCGAACAGAATGCGGCGATACGGCGCAACACATCGATGCTCTGGCACGCGCTGTCTGAAGATTCAGAGCTTAACATCATCATGCCACGAGAGACCATGAATCCAGACAACTGCATCTTTTGCAAGATAGTCGCCGGCGTCATTCCCAGCACTCAAATTTATGAAGATGATGTAGTATACGCGTTCGAAGATATACATCCGCAAGCGCCGGTGCACGTATTAGCAGTGCCGCGCCGGCACTTTGACCAACTGCACACCAGTAGCATAGATGACATAGATATGCTGGGAAGAGTGATGATGGCCGCGGGCGAAGTAGCCAAGATCAAGGGCATCGCCGACACCGGCTATCGCGTCACCATCAACCAAGGCGCTGACGGCGGACAAGAAGTCTATCATCTACACGCTCATATCATGGGTGGCAGACGATTGCTAGGAATGGGATGATCGGCAGATGATGGATACGCGTAGACGATTAACCTCATAGATACCTGATGAACACCATGCTCGACTAGATGGCTAGCGCATCCGATGATGATACTCAGACCGATACTGCTGATACTGATCCCCATTCTGATCAGCATCCTTGCGCGTGCCGCGATGCGGTTAGTGATTAGATACCTCGCCCGCCGCAGATAGCGCTAATCACTATCTCAGTCGCATCAAGGGGTAAGCAACTTCTGTACTATCCGTGCGCGCAAACAGATTAAGCGCCCTAATGACACTGAAGAGCTCATTGCTTTGTCGCTCCTCACCGAATCTCTGCTTCCTCTAGATACGCGATAGCGTTCTGAAGGAAATTCTGACCGTTTTTGAATCTCCCCAGTCCTGTGTTGCAACTATCGCAGAGATAACCGCGCCGGCGACCCGATTCTCTATCGTGATCTATCACTACTTTCACGTTCACGCCTACTATCCCCATCTTGCGGCATATCGGACATCGCCATAGCGAGTGCTTCGGCGGCATCTGACGCCTTGCTTCTTCACGATCTTTCTTTGACATTTGACGTCTGTCAATCCCAAGTCGGCACTGATTACAGCTCGGACGGCGAGTCTTGAGTCCTTTTGAATCTGTCTGGTTGATCTGGAACTCGTCTTCGTTCTTAAGCACGAAGCAGATATTGCAGATCATATCCCGATAGCCCTTGCCCGTCTCTGCCACCTTCACATCTATCGTCTGATCACGAGAAACAATGAACTCCATCTCCTGCCCAGGCAGATAAACCCGCAACTCTTCGCCCAGTTCTTGCATGATTACACCTATGGAATTACTAGGGAAGTGTGTGCTGATGGATTCGCGATTGCCGTGCGAGCAGGCGTACCCTCTACCGCCGATGCATAGTATCCAGTTAGAACTACCGATCGGATCAATCACTTGCGCTTATAGCCTCATGCCAAGCTGACGTATCCGTTGCTCTGCGATAGCGATGTATTCGGGTGAAATATCAATGCCGATAAAGTTACGATCGCTCAGCCGCGCCATCTTTCCCGTCGTCCCCGATCCGCACATCGGATCCAACACCAGATCGCCGGGATTGCTCCAAGACAGTATGTGATCCAACGCCAGCTTTTCCGGGAACACCGCCGGATGCTGGAACGCGATGCGGTCTGAAGTCGTGCCGCCCAACCCTACAGCATAAGGCCAGATGTTGGTGCGAGTCTTCTCCGTGTTCAGTTTAGCCTTGCGCTTCTTGTTAATGCCATCCGGCAGCTTGTTGTGCGTTAGCATCTCATAGCCGCTCCGTTTCGTCTGATCCTTCAGCGGGTTGAACGTAGATGGCTTGCCTTTCGACAGCACGAACATCATCTCATACGCATTGGTGTAAGCATTGCTGCGCGTGAACGGTGTGTTCTTCTTCTGATAGATCATCACATCATGAACGCTGAAGCCAAGCTCTTGGAAATAGATGGCCTGACGGAAGCTGGTGAGGCTGCGGCCACCATTTATCTTGTCGCCTACCACCCATACCACTACGCCGCCGGGCGCAGTTACTCGAAACAGCTCGACCGCGATATCTTCAAAAGGGAAGAGGTAGCCGTTATAGTTCCGCAACTCGTCGTATGGCGGCGAAGTTACGGTAAGCTGGACGATCCCTGGCTCCCAATCGCGCATGATCTCGGCACAGTTGCCGACCAACAGCTGCAGGTGCTCAGCCATTAAGACGCAACTGCTACTCTTAATTCCAGCTAGCGACATATTGCCAAGATTATATGTCGCTTCCAACACGCGCTCAAAATCGGCGCGTCATTGCCGGCGATGTAAGCCGGAATATAATGCGTCGCCGAACGCGGAGCCGTTACTTCGGGCTCTCCATTAGAATCGTTACGCCCAGGTCGATGTATTTGTTCCGAAGCGCCGGATCATAGGATCGATAGCTCAATCGAGTATCAGTGCCTTCCAACTGCTTCACTACCTCACGCACACAGTCATCATCCGTCTTCAGGCGATGATCAGGATTCATCTCGCGGTCAAATGAGAGATCCGCCGGTCCCCAAGTCAGGCAGTCTACTCCTGGCTTCGCCAGTGAGCGCGCGTTCTCCATCGCCTTCAGAGACTCGATCTGCATGCAGAGATATCCATTTGAGTTCCAGTGCTGCGCGTATTCCAACCGATCCCATCCCTGATTGAAGCCATAGCTACTGCCCCCGATCCAGCTGCGCCGCCCCTGCGGCGGGAAATAGAACCATCTCAACGCTTCATCTACTACCGCTGTCTCCTCCACCAGTGGAACCTCGATGCCCAATGGCCCCAAGTCGGCTATATTGCCCACCAGATAGGCATGTCTGGTATGTTTGATGCGGAACTGCACCGGTATCCCAACTTCGGCAGCGAGCGCGCAGAACTCTACCAGTTCATGCTCCGAGAAAGCGCTGTGCTGACCGTCGCACGCCACAAATGCATAGTCATCTTTGCCAAGAATATCTTCCAACTCTTCTTTGCTCGACTGCATCGACACTCCTACTCCGAGCAGGATATCCCCGCGCCTGATGCGCTCTTTCAAGGCAACTTCGCTACCCATTATGGAAAACTCCTTATCGCCCATTCCTTTACCGCTCGTCTTGGCTCCGCGCGGACACCGTAACTTGCGTACTTGCTTGGGCATCTAGTGAATACGCTTTCAGTATGCTAACGCATAACGCGGATGATAATCACGGCTGTAATCGGCATATCTTCATATATTCGGCGCGTGTCCATCGGCAGTTGCGTCATTTCTCACCCACCGATACCGCTTCCAATGATTGCAATATCCCTCTCATATGACCCACGCAGTAGGCGATGTACTCTCGCCCGGCGGGGCTATCAGCGCTCAGCCGCAAAATGTGGTCGTAATCGATCACACCTTCATATCCCACTTCATGCAACGCTCGCGCCACTTCAAACATATTCAAGTCGCCACTATCCGGCATCACCTCTTCGTAGCCCTGACGTTCGGGTATTGTGCCACGCACATTCCGGAAATGAACATGGAACAGCCGCCCTTGCTCTCCGAATCGGCGTATACCCTCAAAGATATCTTGCCCCGATTCGTATCTGGTGCCGACGCAGAACGTGATTCCGTTGCGCGGCGATGGAACTGCTGAGAAGAGACGGTCGAACGATTCGAAGCTGTGGATTATCTGCGGATATCCGTTTAGACGCGGCACCGGGGGATCGTTGCCATGTGTCGCCACGTTAACTCCGGCAGCTTCCGCCGCTTCACAGATCGCTGAATAGTGAGTGATGTGACGCTCCCATAGAGATTCTGGATCGGGCGCGTCTGAGCGCATCGGCATGGACATCGCCTCCGCCAGCTCAAAGCGATGATACTTATACCCGCCACGCCCTTCGATCCAGCTATTCAGGAGCGGCAGATCGGGGTTGCTGACACTCGGCACATACGGCTGCACGCCAAGCACCGGGATGTTGAAATCTCCACATATCTCGGCGTTGACGCAACCGTTGCGAGTTTCCTGTTCGGCATTGGGACCGTTCAAGTAGACATCTCGGAAGTATCCCGACAGACAATTCGCACGCTCTATCAGCAGACCAGCATCGCCAAGCTTATCAACAACCATATCCATGCCATCATGATTGATCGCGCCGCCGCTTTGCACATAGCCCGGCACCATATCCATCGTGATGTCTACTGCATCTACACCGATCTGCTTCAGAAAACGCAGATCATCCTTACGCTCCAACCAATCCGGACTGATGCGCGTGCCGATTCTAATCATGTTGCTATACCCTATTCAATCATCAGGCATTCATGAAGCAAGTATTACCATATTGAGCTTCATTCTGTCAATCAGCAGATAGTTGGATATGCTGGTTTGCACGCGCTACACTATCTGAAGACCGCGCAACAAACCGGAGGCCATCACTATGCCCGATATCTCAGCTCGCAAACGCCCAAATATCGTCTTGATACTCGCTGACGATATGGGCTACTCCGACATCGGCTGCTACGGCGGCGAGATATCTACTCCGAACCTGGATAATCTGGCGAACCGCGGGATGCGCTTTTCGCAGATGTACAACACTGCGCGCTGCTGCCCTTCACGCGCCTCGCTGCTGACCGGCTTGAACCCGCACCAGACCGGCGTCGGGCATATGGGCAATCTCATCGAAGGCGAGCCGTCTTATCAGGGATATCTGAACAATAGCTGCGTTACCATCGCCGAAGTGTTGAAAGACGCCGGGTATCGCACCGGGATATCTGGCAAGTGGCACTGCGGCAGCGACCCGGCGCGGGACGAGGAAGGGCATCCTCAGTTGCAACGCGGATTCGAGCAACTGTTCTGGTTCGAGGGCGGTAACGGATACTTCAACCACTCGCGTTTCTTCATCGACGATAAAGCGGTGGAAGCTTCCGGCACTGACTACCTAACCGACATGATCACCGATCACGCCGTGCGAATGATAGACGATACTCAGAACGACGAACGTCCGTTCTTCATCCACGTCGCTTACACTTCGCCGCATTGGCCGCTCCAGGCGCTGGAAGAGAACATTGAGAACTATCGCGGAAAATACCAGCGTGGATGGGATGAGACTCGTACCGCGCGGCACGAGCGGATGAAAGCTTTAGGCATAGTAGATGAAAAGTGGGATATATCGCCGCGGGACGAGACGGTGCCGGCATGGAATGAAGCTCCGCATCACGAATGGGAAGATATGCGCATGGCAGTCTACTCGGCACAAGTGGAGCGCATGGACCAAGGCATCGGCAGAATCACAGATGCCTTGAAAAACAGCGGCGTTGAGCGTGATACGCTGGTGATATTCCTCTCCGACAACGGCGGCTGCGCCGAGTTCCTATGTGAAGACTCGGACAATATAAGCCCGCGCGAGCCGATACCCATGACTCGCGGCGGCAGATCCGTGCAAGTTGGTAACAGCCCTGATATCACTCCTGGAGCCGACGACACTTACATGAGCTACGACACTCAGTGGGCCAATGTGAGCAACACCCCGTTCCGTCGTTTCAAGCGCTGGACTCACGAGGGCGGGATATCCACGCCACTAGTGGTCCACTGGCCTGCCGCGATCTCTGAACAAGGGCGCGGCGGCACGATCTCGCATACTCCTATCCAACTGATGGATGTTACCGCTTTTTGCATCGATGTCGGCGCGGCGACATATCCGCCAGAGCGCAACGGACATCAAATCACGCCTTTGGAGGGCGAGAGTTTCAAGCCGGTGTTAGAAGGTCAAAACTGGTCGAAGTCGCGGCCGCTGGCTTGGGAACACGAAGGAAACCAAGCGATTCGCATCGGCGACTGGAAACTGGTGCGTGAACACATGCGACCTTGGGAGCTGTACAACTTGGAGCAAGACCGCACCGAGACTCATGATATGGCATCCGTAGAATCGGATCGCGTGGCTCGAATGTCTGGCGACTATGCCGAATGGGCTCAGCGCGCCGGTGTCGGCTCCTGGCCGCCAGGAGCGCCCGGTTCGTGGCTATTCCCCGGCATGAACGATAATGGATTGTTCAACATGCGCGGACATGGACACGTAATCCCGCGCGGATTCGTGCGCACTGCCGCCGACGCGAAGCAATGATCTAGAATCTGAAGCAATGACTACTGCGCAGAGATATCGATACACTTCGCACCGGCTTTTCGACCAGGCAATGGCGGAACTGGAAGCTGGCGACCTGCAACAGGCTTCTGAGAAGCTGTGGGGCGCAACCGCACAGGCCTTGAAATCCGTCGCTGAACGCCGCGGATGGAAACACAATTCGCACCGGCACTTCTACTCCATAATGGCTGAGCTCGAAAAACAGATCGATGACCCAGATCTGAGACGGTGCTTCTCGGCCGCAACTGATTTGCATATCAATTTCTATGAGGGATGGCTTTCTGAACGCCAGATTCGAGAACGCGCCAACGATGTACGGTTCTTCATAGGGCGTTTAGCACATCTGGAGTGAAACGAACTCCGATCGTGATAACAGATCAGCGATATCAAGATATCTTCAGCTGATGTGATTCTTGTACACCGTCAGCGATCTCTAGCCGGCGGAGGCCCCAATGTGAACTCGCTGCCCGCGCCATCTTGCGGAGAGTAGCCCAGTTCAGATTTCGCGCGGCTGATATCGAAAATCTTCCACTTATTGTCCGAAGTTGCATAGTAGATCCCATAGCGCAACGACTCCGGAGCATCGATGCAACGCCTAGTGATCTGCGCCGCGTCTCGATGGCTTAGCCATAGCGACAGCGCGAACGGCGAGAAAGTAGGATCGTCATTCGATATCACCCACCCAATTCGGAGCTGGATAGATGCCAATCCATGGTAATCGTTGTAGTAGCTGCCAATCGCCTCGCCGAACGCCTTAGAGACGCCATAGAAGCCGTCTGGCCTGATCATCGCAGCTTCATCTACTAATGGATATCCGCCTTCTTTCAGCTGGTCGAAATTACCATCGGCTATATGTTTCCACGGCGCATCCAGGTAGAACCCGCCAGTAGCATGATTGGATGACGCGAATATCACTCGCTTTACTTCCTCGCGCCGGCTAGCCTCGAACACGTTGTAGGTGCCTACCAGATTGTTCGGCAACACCGAATCCCATTCCGCATAAGCAGCGCGATCAGCCGCAAGGTGCACTACTGCATCGATCCCCTCGAATGCCGGCTGAATCGCATCAAGATCAGCCAGCGATGCCACTGTGGAAGCTATCCCATCCACCGGCTTAAGGTCTAAAGATGAAAGTTCGTATCGGCTTCCCAGCCTTTCTATCAGCACGCTACCGATCAGACCGGCTCCGCCGGTGATAAGCACTCTTTTTCTAGATGATGCTTCGATTGTCATGATCTATAAAACTCCTGGCAAGGCTACCTGTTGGCTACGATGCGGCCATAATCAGAAATGATAATCGCGAAGCAAGGGAAGCATATTCGCGACGCCTCCATAGGCCAGCAGACGCAATTACACCGATGGAACGTTTCAAGCTCGAGCAACGTCTATCGAATTAGAATAATCCGCCACTCGATACTCAAGGAAACCCGATGAGCAAGCTACTCCAGATCCATCTGCACAAACATTCGAGCATCCCTCTAGGGGCTGTTAGTCGAATCGCGTTGGCAACTCTCGCGCTCACGATCTTCACCGCCTGGCTATCGTTCGCCTGCGGTCAGGCCGCCGACTCGGAAACTGGGTTACCCGCGCAAAGCGGCTTTAGCGAATCGGCGTTCAAGGCCGATGGTAAGCCGGAGAGCTATGCCGCCGCAGTTGCTGATGAAGCCTACGCCAATGAGGAAGTTATGAAGGTGGTTGAGGGAGAAGCAATGGTTGAGAAGCAGATAGAGGTCGACAATGACGCCTCGGCTTCAGCGGAAGAAGCTGATGGCCAGCAAGTGAACATCTCATTCCAGCAGCAGACGCGCAAAATCGTCCGCAACGCTGATATGCATATCGAGACCGCCGATCCTAATGCCGTTCAATTGGCGATTTCAAATATCGCTACCGTGCGCGGCGGATGGTTGGTGAGCAGCCAAACCAGTGATGGCTCTATGTTTAACATCACCATCCGAGTGCCGGCCGATAGCTTGGATCAGGTACTTGCCGAGATCGAAGAGCTGGCTGATAAGCTCATTTACAACAGCGTCACTAGCGCCGATTTCACTGAAGAGTTCATCGATCTTGATGCGCGCCGCAATACCCTTGAGACGACTATCAATGAACTGCGTGAATTGCTCATAGATGAAGAGCGTTTCCGCGATTTGTCCGAAATCTTAAAGGTGCAACAAGAGATCACGTCGCTGCAGACGCAGCTGGAACAGATCGACGGCCGTCTGCGCTTCATCAGCCAGTCTGTAGCCTTCTCTCGGATCACCGTCAAAATACAGCCTTCAGCACAATCGATGCAGGTAGATGGCGGCGGCGACGCACGCCTGGGAGTAGGGCGTCCTCATCAGTTCACCGCTCGCTTCACTCCACCCGCAGGATTCGATGATTTCCGCATCGAGTGGAGTTTCGGCGATGGCTCTCCCCCACAGGTGGTCTATGCAGCGCTACGCACTCAAGGCGACGATTCTTTCCTCACCGTGCCAGTGGTGCATACGTACTATGACGATCAGTACTCCCCCTACGCAGTATCGGTCAAGATCAGAGCCACATCCGATCAGAGCGCAGCGGAGGGCGAGGACCGATTATGGGCTCACGTCTCGCCGGTGCCGCAGATAAAAGTCCGGCCCCCCGATAACATGGACGTCGTGCAAGGAGACAGCGTCGGTTTTAGAGCTACCTTCAACGATCATTATGCAGTGAGTGACCTGCATTACAGATGGGATTTCGATGACGGCTCTCCACTAGTGGAAGGCGAAGTTGCAGAAGGCATCAGCGCCGTCGAGGTAGAGCATGAATTCGAAAACTCCAGTGGACCAGAGTCGTATCTAGTGCGTTTCGAGATCTGGGGCGACAGCAACGCTGGCGAAGTGCGAGAAGAGGGCAAGACGTGGGTATTCGTCGCGCCGCCGCCGGCGATGGCATCTTCTGAGTTTGCGCCGCGTGAAACCGCAACCAGCGCCGTTAATGCTCTCATCGTCACAGTCTCATATTTCGCATATGGATCGGCATCACTTCACCCATTTGGCTGGTGATAGCAGCCATTCTGTACGGCATTCGCCGGGGAGTGATCAGATCAAGGCGGACACGAAAGTCGCAAGATCATGAGCAAGCTGATGACGGTTCGTCACAAGGGCGTGCCGGGACGCGCGACAAGGCTGTAGTCGACAAAGGCTAGAGCGTCTTTCGCGCTTTCTTGAACAGGCGAACATGCCTGTCAACAGTATCGTGTGTGGATACTAATCTGCCGTTGCTGATCGGTTCGGCAGTCACCCCGGCGCGGAGATCGATCCGCTTCCGCAAAAGCATAGCATCTGGTAATCGATCTCCGGCTCTATGCCCGGCCTCTACATCCGGGGAACTTTATTGTCCGTAATAGCGTCTATATATGCACATCGTTGACCACGAATCGAATCATTATGAAGGAGCGGCAGATCCATGCCTAGAGAAACCATATCCTCAACACCCGGCAAACGATTCATCGTTCAGATAACTCGCATCGCGGCATTGAGTATGGCAGCAATGCTCATATCAATGACCGTCGTAGCATGTGGAGGCGAAGGTGAGCCAGAGGTGATAGTAGAGCAAGAATCTCTATCACAAGGAAATGTCGTCGTCACTGTTGCCGTCGAAAAGCACATCGAGGTCGAGTCTACCCCGAGCGAACCGGGCATTCCTGGTGAGCCCGGATCACAGCGTATGTCTGGCAAGCCAGATCTTCCTAAGCTGGGAGCAGAAAATGTCGCCACGGTCGTCGTCGAGAATGAAATCGTGGTGAAACCGATCGCCACTGTTGCAGTGGAGAAGCACATCGAGGTCGAGTCTCTTCCAGGGGAACCGGGTATTCCCGGCAAGGCAGACTCTAAGAAAATGGAACCGAAAAATGTTGTGGTAGAGAAGGAACACGTGCTAGGTACGGGGTCGGCGCCTAGCAATTCGTCAAACGGCGCCTCATCTTATCGAGCTCCGCAAGGCACTACCTTTCAAGACTATGCCAGATCACAGTTCGTGCGAACCGAACAAGATGATACCGCTACCTTCAGCCTAGACACTGATCGCACTTCATATCAGCTCGCTCTGAACTGGGCAAGAGCAGGGTATGAAATAGATCCTGATTCGGTGCGCGCGGAGGAGTGGATAAACGCTTTTGAATATGGCTACAAAGCTCCGCGCAACTCTGATTCCTTCAATATCTACGCTGACCTGTTTCCGCATCCCATCGACAGAGATAAACACATAGCGCGTATCGCGTTCCAAGCACCCGATACTAGTGACAATCTGCCATTGAACGTCACTCTAGTGCTGGATGCGTCTGGTTCGATGGCCGATGGCAACCGAGTGGCTATCGCGCGTGAAGCCGCGCAGACATTGCGCCGCACTCTAAGGGCTCAAGATCGCATCTCAGTGGTGCAATTCAGCGAAACGGTTTTACACCACCTCGTCATTGACAACGCACACCCAGACGACGATCAGGTTTCTAACTCGATCCAAGCGTTGGCGCCAAACGCAAGCACCAACGTGCAAGCGGGATTGGATCGCGGCGTGGAACTGGCTCACGGCATGAGACTGGAACGCCCCGATGCCTTGAACTACATCATCTTAATGTCGGACGGAGTGGCGAACGTCGATGCTACGAATCCATTCGCCATCTTAGAGACCGCGGGGGACTCCGACGCTGATAATCCGTTGCGTCTCATCACCATCGGAGTCGGTATTTCCAACTACAACGACTATCTGCTCGAGCAACTGGCCCAGCACGGCAATGGATGGTACCGATACTTGAGCAGCGCCGCAGAAGCGAATGCCTTGTTCGCGCGCGATCGTTGGCTTAAGCTATCTTCCCCGTTCGCAGACCAGACCCGGGCACAAGTGCGGTGGGACCCGGAGCACGTGGACTCGTGGCGACTGATCGGGTATGAGAATCGAGTCACATCAGATGAATCTTTCACTCAGCCGCTCAAGAAATTTGCTGAACTGCCGTCTGGCGCCGCAACCACCGTCTTCTTCGAGCTGGAACTCAAGGATCGGTACGGAGCCTTGTCGAGTGTCGATGCATTAGGCGCTGTAGAAGTGAGGTGGACTACGCCCATCAGCGGCGCATCGAATCACCAGCACGCCGAGATAAGGAACGTTCTTGATTATGCAGATGATATGGGGATCTTCGGCGCTATCGTCGCTCTTTCAGCAGACCGCTACAGCGCCCGCAACGAAGCAAGCATTGAAAATCAATACCATCTTCGCAGTCAGATCGACGCGCTGAGAGAGGAGCTGCGCGGCATGAATACTCAATTTGCAGGGACCGATGCGTTCATGGATTTCAATTTCCTGATCAACCATATCGGCGATGCACTGGAAAAAGAGCCGGAGGCACCTTCGGGCTATAGCTCCTGATCACATTCTGCATCGATGTGCCATTCCGATACCTAGTCGGCACGATAAGCTCAGTTGGCGTGTCCGTTGCCGTTGCGACGGTCTTCAAGGTCATCGCCGTGGAATACACCCTTGTCTTCGCCCTGATAGGCGTGCACCGCAATTTTTATGCCGTCCACGCCTATCAGCTGATTCATGTCTTGGAAAAATTGATTCACGATCTCACGCAGATCAGCTTCAGACACTTCTTCTTTCAACACCAGCGTCGCATGAACCATCCCCTGCGGATAGTGGATATCTAGCCGGCCCACATCTCGATCTTCGGCATCTATCACGAAGAAAGATTCCGAACTCGGGGTTCTGACTTCTCTTTGAAATCCATACTCGGCCATAAAATGCTCCCCGGTCTACCGGCCCTTATGCGCTATTCCGCTGGAACGCAATCGAGACATCCTGCTATTTCACTTGTTCACTTGGAATTATAGAGCAGCGCTGATATGGAGTTCGTGAAGGCGCGTCCGTCAGGAGGGCTTGTCTGCGTACAGGCTAGCAGGCGCGGCACTCAAGCTCTAACGTGTCCGTCGCCGCGCACTACCCACTTGTATGACATGATCTCGCGCATCCCCATCGGCCCGCGCGCGTGCATCTTATCCGTAGAGATCGCGACTTCGGCGCCTAATCCGAATTCGCCGCCATCATTGAACCTGGTGGAAGCGTTAGCGAATACCGCCGCTGCGTCGGCATCGCGCAGGAATCGATCGGCAACATCAACATCTTCGGCAACTATCGCCTCGGAATGCCCAGAGCCGTATCTATCGATATGCTCCAGCGCCTGATCCATGTTTTCCACAACTTTTATAGCTATGATCTTGGCGAGGAACTCAACGCCGAAATCTTCCGGCTGAGCTTGGGCAACCTTCACTTCAGCGCGTTTAGGGCCGAGCAATGACCACGCCCTAACATCGGCACGCATCTCGACGCCGGATTCTTTGAAGCGCGGAGCCAGACCGTCCAGTATCGCCTTGGCTACCGATTCATGCACCAGCAGGGTATCAAGCGCGTTGCATACGGTGTGTCGCTGAGTCTTGGCGTTGAACACCACATCGATCGCCTTGTCGATATCAGCCGATGCATCAACATAAGTATGACACACTCCCACACCGCCGGTTACTGCCGGCATCTTCGCTTCGCGCGCCACCATGCGCACCAATTCGGCACTGCCACGCGGAACCAGAAGGTCTATATGCTCATCCATCGACAACATCTCGGATACAAGCGCGCGGTCGGTCGACTCCACAAACTGAACCGCGTTTTGCGGCAACCCAGCATCGCGCAGGCTGGCGCGCACGATTCGTGCCAGAGAATAGTTCGTTCGAATCGCTTCCTTCCCCCCGCGAAGGATGACTGAGTTGCCCGATTTCAGGCACAGCGCGCCGATGTCGATCGTCACGTTGGGGCGGCTCTCATATATCACGCCAATCACTCCCAGCGGCGTTCGGATGCGTTGGATGCGCAGACCGTTATCCGCGACGCTATCTTCCATCACTTCGCCCAGCGGATCCGGCAACGCGGCGATCGCGCGGACGGCATCGGCCATATCAGACATCCGATGCGAATCGAGCATCATCCGTTCGGCCACATGCGCGTCGATGCCGTCTCCAGCCGCAGCATCAAGGTCGGCTCGGTTCGCCGATAGGACCGACTCGCGATCCGATACGAGTCTATCTGCCATTCTCGCTAGTGCGCAGTTACGCGCATCTCCGGTGGATCGTGCCAGAGAACGAGCCGCTACTCTCGCCTCAGCGCCCATTTGTTGCAGATCAGATCTCGATGCAGACATATTTGATTTCTCCGTTTACGCTAACGCCATATTGTCGCGATGGATCACTTCATTGCCGAAGCAGTGGTCTAACAATCGTGGAAGCTCACGAGTATTCTTACCCATCACGACGCGCACATCTTCTGCCGAATAGCTACATACTCCCCAAGCCACGCTATCGCCTCTGACCGATATCACCGATATGATATCGCCGCGCTCGAACTTGCCGCGCACATGCACAATGCCGGCTGGCAGAAGGCTGTATCCATTCTCTCGCAACGCGCGCACTGCACCGTCATCTACGGTCAATTCGCCCTTAGCTTCGGTACGCCCGGTTAATATCCACCGCTTGCGGCTGTGAGCCGGACGCGACTTGGCGCGAAACAAGGTGCCTATCCGTTCACCGGCAAGCAACCGATTCACCACATTCTCGACGCGTCCATCTGCGATCACCATATCCATGCCCGATCGCATCGCCATATCCGCGGCTTCTAACTTACTCTTCATCCCGCCGCTGCCGCGCCGATCTAGAGGACCAGCAGCGATCATGCGTATCTCGTCCGTAACCTCGCCCACTTCCGATATCAGTTCAGCCTCTGGATCCAGATGCGGATCGGATGTGTGCAGTCCATTCATCTCGCCCAGCAACAGCAACAAGTCGGCGTTCAACGCATTCGCGATCATGGCTGAAAGTCGGTCGTTATCGCCATAGATAACTCCCACCAGTTCTTCTACCGCCACTACGTCGTTCTCGTTAGCGATAGGCACGATTCCGGCTTGCAACAGCATCTCCATCGTATCGCGCACATTGAGATACCCGAGCCGCTGTGTCAACACCCCGCGCGTCAGCAAAGTCTGAGCGATCTCAATGCCATGCGCCGCGAACATACGCTTATATATGGCGATAAGATCAACTTGTCCTATTGCCGCCGCGGCCTGGCGCATCGTAACGCTATGCACCCTCGACTTGGAGTTTTTAGTCTGGGATTTATCGATGAGAGTGTCCAGACCGGCGCCGACGGCGCCGGAAGATACGATAACCACCTGCCATCCGCTCTTATATGCCGCTGCCGACTGATCGACTAGATCCCTGATCGACTGCAGATCCAACACTCCGGAGTCGCGCGTAACGGTGTTGGTGCCCAGCTTGATGACGACGCGCTTCATAACAGTTGCAACTTAACGATGGGAAATAGACGGACTATATCGCGATTATATGCCCAAGCTACAACCAATTCGACTTCTATAGATGTGGACCCGTTGCCGGCGCAGCCTAGGCATAAACTCGTGACTGGCGACGACACTGAAGCGGCGAACTGACAGCATAGCATAAGTAGCTGTAATCTGATCCGGAGAATGCTCCATAAAAGTGCATTGATAGTCTATTATGATTGCGTAATGGATTATCATTATCGGCTTTTATCTGTTTGAGGATGCATCGGATTGAGGATCGCGCAAGTATCGCCTTACGACTTCTCCTATCACGGCGGAGTTGTGACTCATATGGCGTATCTGAGCAAGGAGCTGGCTCGTCGTGGCCACGAGGTGACTCTCTTCGCTCCATGCGCTAGATCTCAGCCGGCGCCCGATATTATGGGACTGGATCTGGTGCGGCTGGGCGGTAGCGTCCCGGTGGTAGCCGGCGACTCCGTATCACGTATCTCGATGAGCATGCGCGCCATGCGTCACATGCGGCAGATATTGTCTAACGAACAATTCGACATCGTGCATGTCCACGAGCCGTTGATGCCGTTTCTAGGAATAGTGTCAAGCGCGTCATCGCCCTGGCCCACAGTCGGGACCTTCCATGCCTACCGCGAGAATCTCAGCTTGGGCTATATCGCTTGGAAACCGATCTTCAATGCTGTCGCCGATCGCCTTGACGGGCGGATCGCAGTGTCGGAAGCGGCAAAAGAGTTTGCGAACAGATATTTCCCCAGCGAGTATCGTGTGATCCCGAACGGGCTCGATGTTGAGCGATTCGCCAAGCCACAGCCCCGTCCTAGCGAATTCCGGACGAATGCTATAAATCTGCTTTTCGTGGGGCGAGTGGGTGATAAGCGCAAAGGGCTGCGATACGTCTTGGGCGCCTACAGCACGCTCAAGTGGCAATATCCGCGGCTACGGCTGGTAGTGGTGGGCGCCGGAGTGCCAGACCGCGATTCGTATCGCATCATGGGGGAGCGCGGCATCGACGACGTGATATTCGCCGGGCCGGTTACAGATGAAGAACTGCCGGCCTACTATCAACACGCCGATATCTTCTGCGCGCCGAACACCGGCAAAGAGAGCTTCGGATTGATCCTAGTGGAAGCTATGGCCAGCTCTACTCCCGTCGTGGCGAGCCGCATCCCCGGATTCGAGTGCGTGGCCGAGCATGAACGAGACGCGCTGCTGGTAGAAAAGAGCGACGAAAACGCCATCGCCGCCGCGGCGCGAAGAATCATTGAGCAACCACAATTGCGGCGCCGCATCGTAGCGAATGGGCGGGAGAGCGTTAAACGCTACACTTGGCAACGCATCGCGGATGAACTCATCGACTACTATCAATACGTATCTGACGTATCTGCGACATCTGAAGTATCAGTATTAGCGCGACAGCAGCGCAGCAGTGGATAACGACACTGAGAGCGGGGTGCAAAGGCTTCGCAAATCTCTGCGGCAATCGGTGGTGCGCTGGTTCGAAGCGCCTGTCGCAAACGCCTTGGTCGCGATCGGATTCACTCCTAACGCGGCCACGCTGGCAGGGTTTTTGCTCACCGCCATCGCCGCTATTCTCGCCGCAACCGGCCACTTCCTAGCCGCCGGCATACTGTGCATTCCGGCTGCGCTGTTCGATTTGATCGATGGCGCTATCGCCCGCCGCACCGGCAAAACTTCCGACCGAGGCGCACTGCTCGATTCCACGGCTGACCGACTCGCCGAGGCGATGCTGCTGCTGGGGCTTCTGATCTATTTCTCTTCCGCAGATGCCAACTCGCGTGTCGGTGTGATACTCTGCTTCGTCGCCTTTCTAGGCTCCATGATGGTGAGCTATGTGAGAGCGCGTGCCGAAGGCCTGGGATATAAGGGCACCGCCGGATTTCTGACTCGTCCGGAGCGCGTGGTCATCATGACCGCGACGCTGATAATTGGGCTGCCGATATTGGGACTTTGGATCCTCGCCGTCGGCACGCCAGCCAGCGCGTTCCACCGCTTCTGGAGCGAGTGGCGCAACGCGAAGTGAGACGAACACGGCTTCGCCACTCTATGCCAAATATTCGCGCCGCCGATACGCGTTGCACTAGTTGCATGTCGACCCGTCTGCACATATAGCATAGGAATCGATGACGGTTAACGCTATGTTGCTTCAAGCGTCCTTGATAATGCCATACCCTGTTCTTGCGCGTGAGGCAAGGGTATCCTCACAGGTAGATGCGGTATCTCATGAGCCGGCGTTCAATTTATTCGCCGGCGGTCTCACAAGGATACTTACCCGGCGTTTCGCCTGCTGCGGCACTCTTTTCATCTCACATTCGGAAGCGGTTTAATCGCCCTATCGTCGCCAGCTTCGGCTTCGCCCCTCCGACCGAGAACGCGGGTTGCTGAAGAGTGAATGCCGCTACGATTCTCAAGTTCAATATTCAGGATGGTACCAATGATGGTCAATATTCACATGATCTATTAACGAAAATCAGACCTATCAATTAGGACGAATTTGGGACGACGCCAATTGGAAAACAATATTTCACCAAACGGATACTCTGAAAACAGTGATCATGAGATTGTCGAGAATGGCATCTGCGATCGAACTCCGCAGGTGCAGGAAGCTATTCTAGATTCTCTCGACATCTCCAGCTGCGAACAAGTTAGTCCCCAGGACCTGTTACGGATTGAGGAACTCGCGATCGCCAATCGTGACATTGACACACTGGCATCCCAAGATTTCAAGGGGCTGTTCAAGCTGACCAAGTTGAGCCTTGAGAGCAACATGATCTCCCAGCTGCCAGGGG
The DNA here is from genome assembly GCA_963422715.1 of Dehalococcoidia bacterium. Lineage (GTDB taxonomy): Bacteria > Chloroflexota > Dehalococcoidia > Lucifugimonadales > Lucifugimonadaceae > Bin127. The sequence continues at coordinate 786,286 of OY730475.1, forward strand.
GCATCTTTAGCGATTTGGGGGAATTGAAGTCGCTGAATCTCGACGGCAATAAAATCGAGTTCATGCCCCGAGGCATTTTCGATAGCACATCTCAGTTGGAGATAATCGACTTAGACAGCAACCATCTGCTTGAGTTGCCAGAGGATATATTCGATAGGGTGCCACAGCTAGAGAGACTCCATCTGAGTGAAAACCAGATCCGTTCGCTGCCAGCAGAGATCTTATACAAGCTGGAGAATCTAGAGGTGCTAACGCTGAAAGGGAACGCGTTGTCAACACTGCCGGAACAGGTGTTCAAACGTTGCGCCAACCTAAAAATCATTGACTTCGAGGGCAACAAAATCACATCCTTACCATCCGGCGTCTTTAGTCGTTTGGCTAATCTGCAGATCCTGGATCTAAAAGGCAATCAGCTTCCGAAACTGGACCCCGATAGCTTTGAATCGCTGTCCGATCTGAAAAAACTCGATCTGTCGGGCAACCGAATCAAGACGCTTCCCGATAACGTGTTCGACGACCTGGGCGAGCTGCTAGCGATCAGCCTTATGGACAACCAGCTGCGCGAGTTGCCAGCTAATGCTTTTGACCAATCAACCAATCTTCAGCAACTTATCTTAGATGGGAATCAAATTCAGGAGTTGCACCCCAATTGTCTCGGTCATCTAAACAAATTAGAGGTGCTAGCGCTGAAAAACAATCGTATAGAACGTATCCACGAAAATGCCATCGACGGTTTGCATAGCCTCACACTAATCACCCTTGAGGGGAATCGTCTGCAAGAACTGCCTAATGGCATCTTCGATGATCTTTACGATTTGGAAAATCTCTCTCTGGAAGATAATGGGCTGAGCCAACTGTCGCCCGATATCTTCAAGACACCGAATCGGATCAGACGGATCTACCTTAGCAATAACAAAATACGTGAAATCCCCAAAGGCATCTTCAACAACCTTATCGACCTCGAGCAACTGAGAATCGATGGAAACCAATTACGGGAGTTACCGGATAGAGTTTTCTACTACCTGACGAACTTGAAACAATTGGTCATATCGAAAAACAAGCTGCAATATCTGGATCATGATGTTTTCAATAGCCAGACCGACTTGGAAGCTATTAGTCTGGAAGGCAATCGGCTGAGAGAGATACCGGAAGGATTGTTCAATGCAAATACTAGATTGCGCCAGTTGGTTCTCGACAACAACCAGTTAGAAGAAATACCTGCCGGACTCTTCGCCGGTCTTGACCGACTCGAGACGCTGGGCCTGGCGGGCAATAAGATTAAAGCTTTTGACGCTGGCATCTTCGACGAATTAGATGCACTCGAAACACTCGCCCTCTTCAGTAACCAGCTGATGAGTATCCCAGCACGCATCTTCGACTCTTTGAGCAATCTAAAAATGCTATTGCTCTATAAAAATAATCTGCAGGAATTGCCAGACGGCATCTTCCATAGCATGAAAGGGATGGAAAGGCTGGCACTGGAAAACAACCGTCTGCGGGAATTGCCAGACGGCATCTTCCACAACTTGAAAGAGCTGCAAAGTTTGTCACTGCAAAGCAACCTACTGCAGGAGATAACAGAAGGGATATTCAGTGAAACGAGAGCGCTGAAGCACATTTTGTTACATGAAAATCGCATCAAAGAGATTCACCATGGCAGTTTAGACAGTTTACCCAACCTTAACCTGCTGGATCTGGACGACAACTACTTGGAACAAGTGCCGAACAACGCCTTCCGTAACTTGACTGATCTAGAAGTGCTTCGCATGGCAAGCAACCGGTTTGAGCGCCTGGACGGAGACGTCTTTGAGACACTAGCTGATCTGAAAACGCTTGTGCTGAGCAATAACCGGCTGGAAAAGATCCCTGATGGAATCTTCGACAACCTGACGAAGCTGGAAAATTTGGATCTGAAAAACAATCAGATTGCGGATATTCCACCAGATGCCTTCTACCGGCTGAGCGATTTGGCAGAATTGGATCTCAGAGAGAACCCCTTGTCATATGCAGAGAGCGCCTTAGAGAAACTGCCCAAACATACCAAAGTGCGTTTGGACAAACAATCAGACGCTGAAGAAGAATAGCCGCTACAAACCCCATCATTCCCGCGCCAGCGGGAAGCTAGAATGCCAGACGCGGCGCGTCATTGTCTGCACTTCGCCTTTCTCATTCCGAGCGCATTGCATCCCATCATTCCGAACCTGTGTATTCCCCGCCGGCGCGGAATGACGATGTGCACGCTCCGCGTCTATAATGCGGTTTGTGCCGGGGTGTGGCTCCATCGGTTTGTGTTGGGACTGGATTCATCATCTACTACCATCATTCAGTCCCTTCCTATGTCATCTCAAGTCTCACACTGTCATCCACGCACAGGTGCAGGAATCTAACGCGCTTTACACTGCCATTCCGAACACTGCCATTCCGAGCGCAGGTGAGGAATCCAATCAGCGCGCGCTAATAGAATATGGAGTTAGCGTCCTGAGAAACACTCTGCGATGCATCAGCGCCTCATTCCACTCCATGCCAAGAAAATCGATTCTGCCCGCCGCTACATTTACGAAAGCGAGCCTCTTCGTCCCCATAGTCCTGATGGTCTTAGGCATCATCGCATCAATCGGGCTAGGATTGCTGAGCGTCGCGACAACCGCGGTCGCGCAGGGACCCGCGGTGAGATTCGCGGACGTCCGATTCGAAAGCGAGTTCCCATACCGCGTCAGCTTCTTCGCATCGTTCGATACCGATATCGACATCGATGACGTGCGCGTGCGATTCGTGACCGGGCCGCTAAGCACGGAGCAGTACGCCTATATGGATCTCGCTGCGCGAGACGACGGCATGATAGAGGGCAAGCTGGAGTGGCGAGTGAACACCTCGGCGCGCTACATACCGCCCGGCGCAGTGGTCAAGTTTCACTTCCAGCTATTCGATAAAGAGGGTAACGAGCATCTATCAGAGGTCTATGAAGGCCTTGTTACCGACTCGCGATACGAATGGGATTCCGTATCTGCAGGACCGATCACCGTCTACTATCACGGGCCGGTAGAGAGCCGTGCGCGCCGACTTGCCGATGCGGCAATGGAGTCGCTCACGATTATGGCACCGATCACGGGGGCAGAGATCGAAACGCCTATCATCGTAACCCTGTATAACAACAACGCCGAGATGATTGGAGCCGTGCAAGCGCGCAGCGCAACCATCAGTCGAGAACTGATTACCGAGGGGCAGGCATTCCACCAAGAAAGCGTAGTGCTAGTGCTGAGCGGCAACCGCGATATCGGAACACTAACCCATGAACTGACTCACATTCTAGTCGGGCGCGCGGCCGGCGGAACCTCCGCGCTGGTGCCCATATGGCTGAACGAAGGCCTTGCCGAATACGGAAACCTCGACCAAGGGCTTTCTTACGACTATTTCTTGGAGTGGGCGATCGACACTAACCGACTTACACCCTTCTCGCGGCTCAGAACATTTCCCGGCGATCCGGACTTAATCATCGTCTCTTATGGACAGAGCCGTAGCATAGTGGATCATCTGATCTCAAACTACGGCGGTGAAAAGATCGCTGAAACATTGGCTAAAATAGCCGCCGGTGTGAATGCCGATATCGCGATCCGCGAGATATACGGCAAATCCGTGCAACAGCTAGACAATGAATGGCGTGCCACTGTCGGGGCTGACATCTATACCCAACCGACACCGACACCATCGCCAGACGCATCAGCAGCACCCACACCGGCCCTCAAATTGCTGACGCTTACCCCCATCAAAGGCGGTGTAACAGTGGGCGAATCTGTTACTAGCACGCCCGAACCGGCAAAAGTCTCAACTCCAACGCCAGCAGTCGCCACAGAACCGCAACCTACGATAACTGCCTCGGCAACCCCTACCGCAATTTCGGAGCCGGAAAGGGAGGCTCCTTCGTCACCGTCTACTCCCAGTTCCGAACCTGATGCTTCCATCGCTGAAGCCGTGGATGACGCTACTGATGAATCACAAGCTCCTGAATCTTCTTCGGGCGGCCTGTGCAACTCATCGCTGGATGGGAATACTCCTCTGGATGCTTCTGCTCCTCTGGCGCTCATTCTCTTAGGCATCTTCGCAACAGCACTGCGTTACCGCAGACCTTAAGGGGTAAACTTCTCGCTGCTGCCTGCGCTCGGTTGTGGACGGTGTGGATTCCCGCCGGCGCGGGAATGACAGAAGGGTATAGCAGGAATGACAGGGGTAGGCTAACGCTCACCAGCCCAGCGCGGCACCATCTTTGCGTGGCTCTGTGCCGGCGCATAATACGCCCGTGTCTGCATCTCGTGAAACTATCTGTCCGCCGCCGAAGCCTGCCCTATCATACCCCCTCTGAACTACTGCATCATGTCCTCGTCTGCGAAGCTCAGTCACAACCTCCAAAGATAGATCTTCTTCAACGCGCACGCTCTTGTCACTCACCACATCGATGCTGAATCTCAACGCGTCTAAAGCCTTCTGCGAATCCAGCCCGAAATCGACCATGTTAGAAACTACTTGCAGATGTCCCTGCGGCTGCTGGAAGCCTCCCATCACGCCGAACGACAGCCACATCTCGCCATCCCTAGTAGCCATCGCCGGAATAATTGTCTGATATGGACGCTTCCGTCCCTGCAAATAGTTGGGATGGTTCGGATCGAAAGAGAACAGCGAGCCGCGATTCTGCAACGCAATCCCGGTAGTCGGCACCACCAAGCCGCTTCCGAAGCCCGCGAACAGGCTGTTGATGAGCGAACAGGCATTTCCTTGCCCGTCCACCGCGGTGCAATAGATGGTGTCGTCACCGCCCATAGGATCGCCGTAAGAGACTTCCGGATGTGCCCGCGCGGCATCAATGCTGCGGCGACGCCGAGACGCATAATCTTTGGACAGCAAGGGATCGATCGGCACTTCCGCGACGCGCGGGTCGGCTACGTATCGCAATGCATCTTCATAGCCCAGCCGCATCGCTTCGATCAAGTGATGGTAAGCGTCTGCCGACTGGCATCCCATATCCGAGATATCGAATCCTTCGGCTATGTTCAGCGCCATCAGCGCAGCAATGCCCTGCCCGTTCGGCGGACACTCCCACACCTCCACGCCACGATAATTCACATGTATCGCATCGTCCCAGTCCGAGCGATGCTCAGCCAGATCGGATTCGGTGAGCCAACCGCCTTCCTGCTGCACATAGTCGGCTATCTTGCGTGCGATATCTCCGTTGTAAAATGCTTCGCTGCCACCTTCTGCAATAGTCTGCAAAGATCCCCCCAGCTGCGGCAAATACACGACTTCGCCATGCTTAGGGGCTCGTCCGCTGATCGGCAACAGCTCAGTGCCAGACGGCCGGTATCTCAGCTTCGTTTCCGCGCCTTGCCAGCCCTTCGCGATCACTTCCGATACCGGATAGCCATTGATAGCGTAGTCGATAGCCGGCTGCAACACGTCGGATAGCGTCATGCTTCCGTAGCTGTTCAGCGCGGTCTCCCATCCGTGAACTGCGCCAGGCACACTGACCGAAAATGCCGCGCCTTCGCCCTCATTCGGTATCGCATCGAACCCGGCGCTTCTCACATCATTCACGTTGGCCGCGGCGCCCGATCGACCGCTGCCGTTCAGCGCGACTACTCGCTTCTCGTCTTGGTTCCAGATGAGTGCGAACATATCGCCACCGATGCCGGTCGATCCCGGTTCAACTACGTTGAGCGCGGCGGCCATGGCTACTGCGGCATCTACTGCATTACCGCCATCGATCAGCATCTTTAGTCCGGCCTGCGCGGCGAGTGGCTGGCTAGTGGCAACCACGCCGTTGCGCGCCACCACTGCCGATCGGCGCGACTGAAAGTAGCTAGAAGCGTAAGGATTGGTGATGATTGGCATTGGGTCGCCTTCGTTTATGATGGATAGGTTTTTGCTTTGCTTCACAGCACCGGATGCATAACATTGCTTTGCAGCAACGTGAGAATCGGTGTCTACATATTAGCAATTAATATCATTCCGAGTGTCCTCCGTCATTCCGCATACACCCCGTCATTCCACGTGTAACATTTCGTCATTCCCGCTGACCCCTCTGTCATTCTCGCGCCGGCGGGAATCCACACCGTCCAACCGCGCGCGCTTATCATTCCAAGCGAACGCGAGTGATCTAGAAGGCCAAGGCAGGATGCGCCATCACGCGCTACGGAACGGCTGATCAGACGGTTGATTCTTCACTCCATGAGATGCGCACAGTTTAGATTCTCGCCGGCGCGGGAATGACAGAGAGAGACTCGGAATGACGAAGGGGGTATCTGCTTCACTTCCGTAGCGCGGGCTTCTTGTTGCCATGGATGGACGGCTCTGCGGCTAGCAACGATCTGATGCGCGCGACCGATGCTATGGCATCGTCGTCAAAGCCCAAAACGTCACGGAAGAATCGTTCGTCAAGCCGGATGCGGTTCGGGTCCACTGCTAACATGTAGAAGGGCTTAAACTCAACCTCTCGGAACTCGCTGAACACATCATCTGCAGCATCCAGCTGCCAATCCGATAGCTTGCGCACATCAAGGGTAGGTAGCGTTCTGAGCATGGTTCTACTGCCAGTGCCTCTTCCTATCTGGGAACGATTGGCATGGTTGGCATGACACAGCATGCCCAGTGTGGTATTGAACCACAGCGCGAGGGCGGTTTCTCGGTTTCGGCGTGTTGACTTATCTGAATCTCGCACTTGAAGCGTATACCATGACCTTACTCCAAGGGTTTGCACAACTGTGATTGTCGCCATTACGGGTTGTGCCCCGTAGCCGACATCTCGATTCACGTGCAAGTGTCCCGATTGATCCCATATCGCCTGAACTCGAGCATCTACTTTCGGTGATAACCGTGCGTTGGGTTCATTGATGATGCCGGTCTGGATTTTGGAATGTATCTTCCATAGCGCCGGGTACTGCACCATCGAGTCCCAACCGTCATAGATGTTGAATGCCCCACTTGTTCCTTTGACCTGAAGATCGTACGGACTGATTCCAGCGATATTTTCTAATGGCTCGATAGGTAATCCTGCGGCTTGCTGTTGTCCTTTCGCATTCCATAAAGCTCCCCTGGACAGTAAGTACGCGTACTGGCCACATGTGGCATTGCGCCATCGGGCGCCTATCCAAGACTCTCTACCTATTGGCGACTCCACGATCTCGCCCCATCTGTCACTGCCGAGCATGATGTCGGTGCCTCCTACGGGAGGCCCGTCAATCCGATGAGTGCCAGTGTCCAAGGCTCGCTTTATGACACTCAGCAACGCTACTGCCTCGCTTTGAGATGAAGGGCGTTTCCATAGGTTCACGAACCTGCCGCGCTGGGTTGGCGAATTGTTTTCAGCAACCTTCTTGGCTATCAGAAGAATTTCTGCGATGCTAGTGTCGTAAGACATGGAAGGCAGATTCGTATCGTGAGACGAGACTACACACTCCACCTGGTAACGATCAGACAACATCTGACGCACCTTGCGCCAAGATGATCCCGAAAGACATGTCGCCGGCAAGACGAAAGCGATTCGCCCTCTGTCAATAGTGATACGGTCAGCCATAACAACAAAGGCAGACGCCAATCCAGCGATCTGATTGCTCGGAGTATCTGCCAATAGCTGCGAAAGCCGCTTAGCAAGTTCTCGTTCGCCAGTAACGATATTTCCGAACACTCGAGTGTTCGAATCGCCCTCACCGGTGCCACTGTTATGCCGACGGAAAGGCGGATTCACTATGGAAAGACGCGGAGCCGGACGCGGGATGGTTCTGGTCTCTATGTCCCCTTTGGAAGTCAGGCGACGGGCAGTGCCTGAAAACGTAGCCAGAGCCTCTTGTTGCTCCAACCACTCGAGCGAACCTAGCCTAGCTATTTTCTTGCCGTCTAAACCCAACGGAAAGATGTGAACGTTCATCTGTTCGAAGTCAGTCACTGGCGACATCGCGGCCAATGTGGATGCCGTGATGTGTATCGCCGCATCAACCACATCTGCGCCGTGGATAGTGTCTTCTATCAGTGCACGATGAAGTTCATCGGCTGAAGATGCGCCGAAACTCTGAGACGCCAAGCGATGGTTGTGGAGTATCTGCTGATACGCCGCCATCAGCAATGTGCCGGTGCCGCAAGCCGGATCCAGCACCGTGAACTCGCGGATCGAATCGATGTCAGACCAATCCACATCCGGCCAACGAGCCGGATCCAGCGCCAAACCAGCCAGCAGAGTCGCCGCCGGAATGCTGGTGTAGTAAGCCGCCAGAAACTTGCGATCCGCTACCAGACGATTGAATATCTGCCCCGATAAATCGTGCCGGCCAGTCGCTTGCATACCTGCCATCGCATCGGCAGTTTCGCGGCAATGGCGCACAAACTCAAGCGCGTCTTGAATCGGCAGGGCTTCTAAAACATCAAGCGGCTTGCGAAATATCGGATAGTAATCGTCCTGAAGTATCGCGTTCCATTGCGATTTAAGTGCATCGATGTAGTTAGAGCCTACGATATTCGTAGGGGGGGGGGGGGGGGTAACGGATAGATGCGCTGCTCAATCGATCGTGAAACACCATGGCGTTGATAACCATGAGCGCGGCCATGTTCGCCACTTCATCGCTCACATCGCGATCGAATACATTCGCGACATGCGACATGGAACCCGGCTTTGAGTAAAGCGTCGCGCCGGCGGTTTGAGCGCCCGCTTCAAGCCTGGAGACTGCCTCTTCCAGATCGTCTGTCGGCGGCGCGGCATTGACCAGTTCACGAGATAGTTGAAAAACATCCCCTTTGTGCGCGGTATCGATATCTATGATCGAGTACCAGGGCATCCACTGCAGCTCTGTATCTGCCAGTCTCTCAGCCAAATGTCGTTGATGCACCTCTCTGAGAAACGCCGGCAGCGTAACCGCGAAAGTTACTCTCGTCGTCTCGCCGCGCACTGCCAATCCCAGCTTCGCCAGCGCGTCGTCGTTCACGCTTCGCGCCGGCGCAAACTCTGTCTCTATGATGACCGGACCCTTATCAGGGCGCATCACCAGCACGTCTGGCTGCCTTCCATCCACAATCGTCTCTGCCTGTGCGTCAAGCCCGCACTGCTCGCGCAACAGACGTGCCAGCTCAGCGTTGACTATACGCTCTTGCTGTCTGATATCGGGGTTCATAGTCATGACGGCTCAAAATAAGGGGGGGGGGGGGTATCATGCTATACCGATACGGTTATATGCGCAATAGTCTCAACGCACCGCGTCTAGGTCGCCGGGCGGCGCGCCGATGCGATTGGCTATGGTGCGAGGCATGAGATCGTGCTTAGTGTCGTGGCCTTGACGAAAACGATCCAGTTCATCCACCATCTCGCTGAAGAAGCTGATGCCGCTACCATCGGTAGTGCTGGCGATGTGCGGAGTGAGGAAAGCGTTCCACATCTTACGGATCGGCGAATCGGTCGGCACTGGCTCGGGATCGAACACGTCGAGGCAGGCGTAGATATCGTTCTTTGCCAGGCGTTCTATCAAAGCGTCCGTCTGCACCACTTGCCCGCGCGAGACATTCACGAATACTGCGCCGGGTCGGATCAGGTTAAGCTCGCGCTTGCCCAGCATGCCTTCGGTAGCCGGCGTGTGCGGCACTAGGCAGACCACGATATCGGGCATGGAGAGGACGTTATCCAGAGACGTCATGGTGAAGTTCAGCGCGGAAGCAAGTTCACGCGGCAGATATGGGTCATGCAGCAGAATATTCACCTTGAAGGGCACCAGCAGTTCGATGAGTCTGCGGGCTATATTGCCGCCGCCGATCAGCCCGACGGTGCGTCCGGTGAGGTCTCCCATCATCTGAAAATCGGGCTCTGTGGCACGTTGTTCGCCGGTTCCCCACTCTTGATCGCTGATCATGCGCCGGAAGTGCGCACCCGTCTTTTTCAATCCGATCATCATCATCGCCAGCGCCCACTCTGACACCGGCAGGCTGGAGGCGTGGGTGGTATCAACAGCTTTAACTCCTCGCTGCGCGCAGGCTTCTACATCAATGCGCTGAGCGAAGCGGTCGCCTTCCAGTTCACCTACTAGTTTCACTGATGGCGCGGCAGCTAAGATTTCGCCGGTAACACGCGGTGAGCCGTGGCAAACGACCAGCGCGTCGAGCTGAGCTGCGAAGCCGATCAGTTCCTTTATAACCTCGGGATCAGATATCGGCGGATGATACCAGTCTGACGTTTCATTGAACTCGCGCCATTGGAACGTGGCGAAACGTTGCAGGCGTTGCACCTGTTCCGGTTGCACACTGCGCTCCATATATTGCCTGGTGCATGCCAAACCTACTTTGATGCGATTATTCATAATTATGTTCCTTCAGTCATCCTTGATACATCCTTCGTCGTTACATATACACCCTGGTGTCATTCGAAGCGCAGAATGACCGTGTAGGCGAGGAATGACATAGGGTTGCACTCGGAATGACCGTGTAGGCGATGAATCTATAGCGCGGGAATGGCTGGGCTTGCGGCACCGCACGCAAGTAGATACACGCATCCTGATGCCCATCATCGCGCTCGCGGGTTCAGGATGTCGTTGAGTGCGTCTCCTAGTATGTTCCAGCAGAATATCATCAGCCAAACTACGATGATCGGGGATAGTAACTGTTCCGGGTGGTTCTGCAGCGTCTCCACTGCCGCACTGCCGCTTCGGCCGATAGTTTCTCCTATCATCAAGCCCAGGCTAGGGCGCGGCGCCTGAACTCCAATGCCGAAGAAGCTGGCAACCACTTCGCCCAGCGCCACAGCTCCCATGCCGAAGCTTACGCTCACAACTAGCGGGGTGACGACGTTAGGCAAGATGTGGCGGATGAGTATCATCGGCGTGCTAACGCCAGCCGCTCGTGCGGCATCCACATAAGGCGCATCTCGAATTACCAGCGTTTGGCCTCGTATCAGCCTCATGGCGCCGAACCAGGATAACGGCAGAAACGCTAGACCAAGCACGATGAAGTCGATGGCGCCAGACGACACGATGCCGCTGATCGGAGTGTTGTCCTCTACCCAATATGCGAACTCTTTCAACCTGGGCCGCAGCGTGGCAGCGATGATAAGTACCAGCAGAAAATCGGGGAATACTGCGAATATCTCGCCGATTCTAGTGATAACGATATCGATGATGCCTCTGAAGTATCCGGATGCCATACCTAGAAGGAGGCCTAGGATGATGCTGGAGGTGAGTATGGTGATGACGGTGATGATGACCGTGGTCTGAATGCCCCATATGATCCTAGTGAAGATATCTCTGCCTAATCGGTCGGTGCCCAGCCAATTCTCGGTGCTCGGAGCGGCTTCAGTGTTCAGCAAGTTGGTTTCGGAATAATCGTGGGTTGCAATCAGCGGTGCGAAGATGCCGGCGGTGTAAAGAATCGCAAGAACGCCGATTGCCAGCATCGCTAATCGACGCCGTCGCAACTGCCGCCAGAACCGATGCCAGAAACCGTCCGCAGAATCTTCATAAATGAGAACAGCGGTTCCTGGCTCAGCTATCTCTTGCCTTGGGAGTTTGGGCGGCATTTTTGTATCAAACGTTCAGGCGGATGCGCGGATCGATCACCGTGTATAGGACATCTACCGCTAAATTGGCGATCAGCAACATCGTCGCTCCCAGCAGTGTGAGAGCCATCAATACGGGATAATCGCGTTGAAACACGGCATCTAGAGCCAATCGGGATACTCCGGGTATGCCGTATATGATCTCAACGATCAGCGATCCGCCGAAGAGCCCTGCCAGTGAGAACCCAAGTATCGTTAGGATCGGTATGAGAGCGTTGCGTGCGATGTGTCGATAGTTGACCGTCATGTGCCACATTCCCTTGGCGTGAGCGGTGCGCACGTACTCTTGTCCCAGCACATCAAGTGTAGATGCGCGCATGTAGCGCATGAATACAAAAGCTCCCGGCACCCCGATAGTGATGGCCGGGAGGATGGCCTGAGTGCTGAAGATGCCCGACCAGCCTGCTACTGGCACCCAATCCAGCCAGAGCGCGAAGATCAGTATCAGGAACGGCGCCGTGAAGAATACCGGCGAAGCGTAAAGCACCAGCATGAACGTCATCGCGGTCGGGTCTTTCCAGGTGCCCTGGCGCATGGCTGCCCAGAATCCCAGCGGTAATCCGATGCCCAGAGTCACGAGATACGACACGATGTTCAGCTCCAGCGACACCTTCAGCTTAGGCGCCAAAAGATCGATCACGTCACGTCCGCGGTAGTTATAGCTTTCGCCGAAGTCGCCGCGCAGAGCATTGCCGATATAGCGCAAGTATTGCTCCAGGAAGGGATCGTTGAGCCCCCATCGATCCCGGATGCGTTGAATCGCTTCTGGGTCGGCGCGTTGGCCGGCGATGAGTTCGGCCGGGTCACCGGGAGCCACCGAGCCGAGCCAAAACACGAAAAGCCCGGCCAAGAATAGGAGCACTGGAGCCCAAGTCAACCTTCGCGCCATGTAGATCAGCATCGCATATCACATGCTACTACATACCGTCTACCGTTATTCCGCGCTCTTCATTGTCTGTCACTCAAGGCCCACTACCCGTCAATTCCCGACAATCCCTTTGTCATTCCCGCGTAGGTGGGAACCTAAAATGCCCGGCATGGACGCGTCAGCGCCAGCGCCAGCTGTGGAACGCCCTGGCAGGCAACTGGGCTCGCAGTTTAGATTCCTCGCATCCGCTCGGAATGACAAGGCGATGGCACTGAGAATGACAAAAGGAGGGTGGTAGCTAGAATGACATGGAATGGATGCTGCGGATTCACGCTGGCGCGGAATGACGATGGGGTCCGCGGGAATGACGGAAGCGGCGTTCATGCGCAAACCTATATGAGAGCAGTTTCACTCGTCTAGCCAGACGTACTGATAGCGCGGTGTAGATATTGGTGGGAATGTAAGGCCCTTGATCTGCGGCTTGACCAGCGCCATACCTTCTACTCCCCACCATAACGGCAGCCAAGCAGCGTCTTGCACTATGATCTGCTCTGCCTCTTGATAAAGCTCTATGCGACGCACCGGATCGCTTTCCGTGTCGGCTTGCTTCAACAGTGCATCGACCCCTTCGTTGGCGTAGTTCGAGTTATTGATAGTACTGTCGGATCGGAATAAAACGTCTATGAATGTATGCGGATCAGGATAGTCTGCCGTCCATCCGAGCGAGTATGCTTGAAGTCGATTGCGGTGCAAATCTTGCAGGAAAGTAGCCCATTCAACTTGCTGGATCTCCACTTCCACATCCAGTATGCGCCGCCACATGTCGGCCACCACTTCAATAGTGAGTCCCGGAGAGCCGCCGGTGCCTTGCAGCGTCACTACGATGCGCGGCCGAGTTGCCGGGTCTGCGTATTTAGACATCGCCAATTGATCGCGTGCCTTATCGGGATCGTACTCCAGCGCCTCCAGGTCGGGGTTGAATCCGATGAAACCAGGTGGAATTATGCCGTCTGCGGGGCGGACTAGATTGGAATATACCTGATCTGCCACCAGCTGCTTATCGAAAGCGTAATTCAGCGCTCTCCTGAAATTAACATCGTCGAATGGCGGCTGTTCTACGTTGAAGCCAATGTAAGAGACGTTGTAGGACGGGGGCACTCGCACCAGGTCTTTGTTGAGCTCTTCATTCGGGTCTTGCACCCGTTCCAGATCGGCCAGTCCTACGCCTGTGATGTGTATCTCATCGTTCTCATACATTGCCATTGCGCTGCCACCGGCGAGGAACATGTGCACTTCATCGAGATGGGCCGGATCGCCCCAGTAGTTATCGTTTCTAGCCAGGATTATCCTATCGCCGATCAAGTACTGCTTCAGCACAAAAGGCCCCGTGCCGGATGGCGTATCGGTCCAGTTCTCGCCGCCCGATTCGATATTTCTTCGGTTCACCACGAAGGCGATCGGGTATGTGAGCTTGGCGATGAAGTACGGCTTGGGAGAATCGATCTTTACCTGCAGTGTTTGGTCATCGATGACTTCTATCCCTTCCGCGGTCGTCGCTTTGCCTTCTATGATGTCCTTCACGCCGATGATGTCGCCCAGAAACTCTTTAACTATGGGTGACTCAGTCTCCGGCAAGGCGGCGCGTTCCCAAGACCATTTGAAGTCAAGCGCCGTAACAGGTGTTCCGTCGCTGAACTTCAGATCTTCACGCAAAACGAACTTATACGTCATGCCGTCTTCACTCACGGTGTAGCTTTCTGTCAGATCGGGCGCGATGGGATTGTCGTTATCGCCAGTCAGTTTTACCAGCCCGCTGAAGAGCTCGATGACGATGTGGTACGAACTCGCATCAGTGATCAGTGCCGGGTCTAACGTTGGCGGGTCGGTCCAGAGCCTTTTCAACACTCCGCCTTGACGCCCCGAAGCGCGACTGTCAGGCTTTTCTGGTGTATTGAGCAGTTCCGGCGCTACTTTAATTGAATCCGAATCTCTTGATGCTTCTTTCTCCGGCGCAGAAGTAGGCTTCTCGGCTCGTGGCGGTGGAGGCGTGGCTGTAGGCAACGGTGTTGCCGTGGCAGTAGCGCTAGGCTCTGGCACCAACGTCGGTGTCGCCTCCGGATCATCTGCACAGGCTGCTATCAACGCCAGTGACACCATGGCTACGATTGAGATTCTAAGCCGGCTTGTGAATCGCATAAATTACGTCTCCCGTCTATCTTGATTTACTGAATCATGATACGAATCATGATGCCGATACGGATTGAATGAATCGTTGAAAATGATCGTCGATAAGCGCCTGACCGTAAGGCAGATTCACTTGCTGCCCACTACCGCTCTCTCCGCTGTGAGAACAGCAAAAAGCGCCCCTTCTGACAAACGCATGGGTCAACCGCTACTCTATGTTACGGTCGAGATACGCTCTCAAGAAGCCTTCGAGATCGCCTTCCAGGACTCGCCGTGCATCAGACGTCTCAAAGTCTGTGCGATGATCTTTCACCATCTGATACGGATGCAAAACGTAGCTTCTCACCTGACGTCCGAACTCTGCCGATACATGGGCGCCTTTTAGTTTCGCCTTCTCTTCTGCGCGCCGCTGATTCTCCAGCTCGTTCAGGCGAGCCAGCAATATCTTCATCGCCACCTGACGATTCTGTGCCTGTGAACGCTCATTCTGAACCGACACCACTATCCCCGTAGGCTCATGTGTGAGGCGCACCGCGGTTGAGTTTTTCTGCACGCTCTGGCCGCCGTGGCCGCTGGCTCTGAAGGCCTCCATGCGCACTTCTGTCGGATCGATCTCTATCTCGCTCTTCTCATCCGGTTCTGGATATACCTCCACCAGCGCGAAGCTGGTGTGCCGGCGGTGCCCCGAATCGAATGGCGATAGTCGCACCAATCGATGCACTCCACGTTCAGAGCGCAGATAGCCATAAGCGTGGTCGCCTTCAATCCGCACCGCTGAAGACTTGATGCCGGCCTCTTCGCCCGGTGTGAAGTCAAGTATTTCGGCGCTATAGTCTGAACTCTCGGCCCAGCGCAGATACATCCGTAGTAGCATCTCCGACCAATCTTGAGCATCAACGCCGCCCGCGCCCTGTTTAACCGCTAAAATGGCAGGTCGCGCATCACTTTCGTCGATGAATCGCAACTGATACTCGCGTCTGTGCAGTTCAGACTTCAACGATGAATATTCATCATCCAGTTGCTTGATCAGTTCGTCATCTTCCTCTTCAGCAGCGAGTTCCGCTAGCTCCGCCAGCTCCGCCGAGCGCGTGAGCAACGACTGCCAACCCTCAGTCTCATCCTTGATGCGCGTCAATGACCGCATGTGCGCTTGTGCGCGAACATGATCAGACCAAAAATCGGTCGCCGAAGCTTGGTGCTCCAGTCGAGTTATTCGAGACTGTTTATCTGCGAGGTCAAAGACGCCTCCCGAGCTCTGATATGCGGTCTCGTATAGCGGTGGCGTCGCGATAGATTTGGTGATTCATAGTCAATCAATATTGAATATAGAAAGTGGATGCGATTCTCAATGATAGCAATGCTTCCCAGTGCGCGCGGGAAGTGCCATCACCTTATCATTCCGATCGAATGCGAGGAATAAACTGCGATCCTCGTTGCCTGTCTAATGGCGACTTAGACGCTGTGGATTCCCGCCGGCGCGGGAATGACAGTGGTGGAGGCGACAATAACGAGTAGATGCGCTAGAAACCAAACAAAAAACCCGATGCCCGGTATCAAATCCGGGCATCGGGTTTTTGTGGCTCTGCGATTACGCCTGACTGGCGTTATGCCATGCAGGTGTCTACAGCCATAGACGTTATGGCGCGATGTGGTTATCCGAAGTGTAGTATACCCACACTCCCTGACCAACAATCATGGTGTCATTATCCTCCAGCACTCGCCACTTGTTGCCTTTGTAGTCCCAAGTGTAAGCACGGGTGTAATTGCGCAGATAGTCACTAGCAGTCATCGGCTCACTGTCAGAATTGCGTAGCGATTCACCAGCATTATTCTCCGTCTGGTCGCCATCGGCATCTATCACACCAACGAAGTTCCATCCGTCCAAGGTCGAGATATCCGTCAGGAACGGCGCCGGGGAATCGCGGCGGTCACCCTTACCTACCAGCAACACTTCTTGCGTCGTGAAGCTGTTGGTATGCACCCAGTAACCGTAACGGCCAGCAACGTCGTTCAGAGTGGCGTAATCATCATCTGTCGTCCAGATACCGTCCAGTTTGGTTGCCATGCGCCATGGTGTAACCGGTTCGGTAGCGTCCCATCCAATCACCTGATCAATCTCAGGATTGGTGAAGACCTCGGCCAATTCACGGTCATACGGATCGGCTGGGAATGATATGGCATTCCAACCTGCGAGCAGATTAAGCACAAACGGTCGGCGAGGCCGGGCGGTAAAGTCAAAACTAAACTCCTCCTCGTTGTCCGCGCCATCATTAGCCTCCACTTCAGCCTTGTATCTGCCATATGCCAGTGTTTCGGGCCAGTAGACGAATTGATTATCCCCAATCGCCTCCAGTTCGGCGGTCAAATCAGAGCCGTCAAACTTGAAACTCGTCACCTCAACCGTGGTGCCTTCATTCTTAAAGTCAAGCATCACGAACGGACGCGGCTCAGTTACTTCACCATTGTCTGCCGGAACAGACATCGCTTCGTTAAACGTCTTGTCGTAAGTGAACTTCGCAGTGGTCGATGAGAAATTGTAGACGTCCTTATCGTTGCTGTCATGCTCATACTTACTGCGGTCGCGTGCAAAAGCCACTACCGTCAACTCACCATCCGACAATCCAGCATCGTTCGTCCAAGTGTAGGACCAGGTGTTGCTAGGACGCGAATAGGCCTTGGTTTCACTAATGGTTATATTTTTATCGCCACATTTCACATAGCCCTCTTTGGTGTCAAGCGGAGTGATCTTAGGCGTCTGGGTGGCACCATTTCGGTCGGATGCGTACTTGCTGATGTTGTTCTTTTTACGGTCGGCGTCTGTCTCGCCCCAACCAAAGTTCTTGCACAGAACCGCGAATATCGGTGCCCCCTGCAGCTTCTCATCCGAAGTGATTTGTACGTTCATCTTGTCATTAGTCAGCTTACTCGGTCCCTCTTTAGTGCCTTCTTTGCCGAGGCCAGAGCCACCGCTGAGCGTGATCGTCAACTGCGGTGAGATGCCGTCCTTAAGATCGAACGCCTTGACACCGTCATCACCGGATTTAGATTCGTTGCCGGCCAAATCCTCGATCTCGGCGTTTTCTGAGAGCGCGACTCTCGGAGTGGCATCAGATGCCAGTGTCTCATCCAGCAACAGATATACCATATCGCCTTCAACGGCTACTTCCTTCACCGTGGCAGCTTTTTTGTTATCCAGTGTGACAATGAAGGAATCAGTGTCGACGGATGACGGCTCAATGTTGCTGTCAAACGCGACCCTCACGCCAGACCTGGAAAATTGCGGCTTGCCGTCGTCTTCGTCGAAGAAGCCAGTGATTGAACGCCCTGCCTTAAAGTAAGGGTCTACCTCGTCCAGGTAGTAGCTATGGCGACTGTACCAACCGATCACATTGAGGTCTTTACTGCGATCAGCTTTCTTTGTGCCCAAGTCGTTGATGAACGTAGGTCCGGTAGGATCGCTGTCGGAGAATCCGATGTTGCCAGCCACATCCAGCACTACCGCCTGAATGTCAACAGTGTTGTTGTAACGGTCCTTAGCGCTCTTCGGCGCATCATCGTCAGTCCCAGGTTCAAAGTCAATTCTCAGCACCGTATCGAACTCGCCGGACTTGTCGCCGTCCTCATAGCTTTCGGCTGTAGCCTCTTTGACATCCGTGCTTTCGCCAAGTTTCAATATGTCATTTTCTTCGGTTGGATAGAGGTCGTCTCTCTTGACGATCCCAAATGTCGCTGCTTCAGTGAATCCCTTGTAGTTTTCTCGCACTTCAAGCACCCTATCGTCGTCTACATTGGTGACGTTATCCACCGGAATATCCAAAACTCGAGCACCGTCTTTTCGGTCATCTGTATTATCGGCATAGACGCGGAAGGCATCCTCGCGCAGTCCAGACTCTCCATCGGTAAAGGTCCCAATGATGTCCGGCGAATCGTCTCTACTGCTGACCTTGTGCACTGGCTCTTCAATCACTATGTTCGGTACGCCAGTGTCGATCATGATTGAGAGTTCTTGCACCGTACCGCCAGTGTCGCGGTAGCGGATCTTGACCGGGCCGCTTTGCACACCCAGCACAGGGGGATTATCTTTGGTACTGTCTACACCATCATCCGACGCAGACTTTATTTGTCGGCCCCAGTTGCTTCTATCACCATGTTCAGGTGATTGATCACCGTCACCGTCGGCATCGGTAAGTCTGAGATAGCCTTCGTATTGGCCCGAGAAACGGTTGCTCTCGGTCAAGACTAAGTTAACCGTCTCAGTGTCACCGTCGGATTTGGCCTCTACCAGCAGGGCATCGCCCTCCTCTTCGCAAACCTCACCATCTTTATCTGTGAACGGGACATCATCTGATTTATCGTCAGTACCCTTATCATCCATCTTAATCTCACCCATCTCATCAGAGGTGAGTTTGGGATACTTCTCATCATCACTACGGGACTTCGCTATCTTCCCATCTAGGTAGCAATCTGTCAATCCGCCGGTAATCGTCTCCTTATTGCTGGTCTCGTAGTAGATGTACTCCACTACGATGTTTTTACTGTCCGGCACTGATGCCGTCACGTTGAACCATGTCTCCACATCATCAGCAGCCAGAGATTCTTTTTTAGCGTTCATGCGGTCTTCATCCAACTCCAGATTGTTGGAGGAGAGTTTTTCTATGTCCGAGTCTTCAACGCATTCAGTTTTATCATCATCAACCAAGCACCCGAAGAATACGATCTTGGCGTCGGGGCGGATGGAATTTTCAGCTTTGGATAGCTGAAAATACACTTCACCGGATGATGTAATCACATTATCTTTGACGCCTGCAGCACCTGCATCGGCTGCCTTTAACGTAAAGTGAGGATTGGTGTCGCCGGTCAGGTTGGATCCATTCTTGGCGGTCGAATCTACCCCTATGACATCTTTCCATACGTTTTTAGAACTCTCCCATACCCTAGATTCAGCATTTTGAGTGGCATCGCCGACCCTATATATGACCCCGGTGTATTTATCGCGTCCCGTGTCCTTGATGCTGATCTTCAGCAGATCGGAGTCTTGGAGCATGGCGCGCGGCGCTTCGGACGAAGTCTTCGGATCGTGGGCGTAAGTGGCGTAGATCTGTTTCGCCTCTTCCGCCTCGGTCCGTCCGGCCAGGTCGTATCCTGCATTATCCCCGGTATTATCGTCCCCGTCGTCACAGTCTCCTTCATCCAGCACAGACGCATCCGTCGTGTAGCACGTGCCTACATTGATCGCATCGATCACTCCAGTCGCCGCCGACGCCGAACGCGACGACGATAGACCAGCGCCCGCAACATAGGCAAGCGCCAGCGTTAGAACGGCAAGAGCCGTCAAGATTCTAGCTGAAAGCTGCACAGCCTCAGTCCTCCTGTGTCTCCACCGGCTCCAACACACGCAAATCAAAGAACAGCGACATGTCAATCACGACCTGCCAACATATATGCATCATGCGCGTCATTGCCCGGATAGTCTGTCTCCATAAGCAGTAAACATGCGTAACGATGCAACACGCGCATAAACGCGCACGCATACACCATACGCACTGAAAAGTATATGATACCCGAATATATGCCGCAAGCGCCAACGTGTCAATCGCTTTTTTAACAACCACAAAACAAACATGCACACAGCCACCCTACAGCGACAGAATGACAATACGATCGACGGATCCCCGCCAGCACGGAATGACAAGGCGATAACGAACGGGAACGACCAGCAGAAGGACCGGCCGAGAAGCCCTATAACGCCATTCCCCCCGCCGGCAGTCGAAGCCACAGCAGGGACGGACAGCGGAGACCAGACGCCTCGCCAGCGCCGCATGTGGATGAAGAGCGCCATCGATGCGCCAAACCGCGAATATGATGGATCCCAGCGCAAGCGGGAAGGACTGAAGCTGAGACCGGGAATGACTAGCTGGTAAAGAAAGTGTAAATTGCTAGGGTATGGGCTTCGATCAGTGCCCGCTTGAAGGGGCGCCCGGCAACGATTCGCACGGAATGCCATCGCGATCGTCGTCCAGGCGATGTGGATCAGATGCCGGACCGCCAACGTTCACGAAGAACGCTGCCGCATCATGCCAAGACTCGAAATCTCGGCACCGACGATCGCCAGCGTAGTCTTGATCAGAACGCCGAAGTCGGTCGTTGAACCTGGCAGTCACCGAGTCGAAATCGTCTTCAGAAGGCAACGATTCGCAGGGCATGCCATCGCCGTCGCGGTCTAATCCATAAATGTCACTCTCGGCGCTCTGCGCATAGTGGTCGAAGAAGAGATCCGCCTCTTGCCGATGGTAAAAATCATCACACCTCACGTCGAAGCCGTCGCGCGGCAAATAAGGCTTTGTCTTTATTAACATCTCACAGGCAACGCCATTGCCGTTGGTATCTAAACCAGATGCTAAACGCTCGCCTGCGTCCAGGGCGTCGAAATAGTTCTGAGCAGATTGTCGATGCTGGAAATCCGAGCATACGACCTCAGGTCGAGGCGCCATGCCGTCTTCGTTGGCAGAAGCGCCAAACGGCGATCCGATCGAGAACCACACCAACAACGCTACAAGGGTAAGAAATCCGATAACTGCGATTGTTGTGCGACAAATAGTGCCTTTGCACATATTAAAGATCATGACCAATAAGCGATTCACATCATTTTAGATAGTGCTGTGAAGATCAATGCCCCGTCATTCCCGCTACACATCCGTCACTTACCCAATGCCTTCATCATGCCTCTGTCATTCCCGCGCAGGCGGGAATCCGCAGCGTAAATCGAAGCATCAGAACGAAACTCAATCGTCATCCGTGATCACATAAGGCCACAGTATAAATCGCACCAATCGGGATTCATTTCCACGATCAGTCGCAATTTCAAGCTGCATTTCCATTTCTTAAGCATCTTCTCGTGTGCAATCACGCATTCTATAGTGTCATGCTGCTCATACCAAACCAGCAAATGCACTCCATATTGTTTCATGGTAAATATGGATTCCCGCCTGCGCGGAATGACGGATAAAAGGACACGGGAATGATCAGTGGATGGCACGCGGTAGTGACGGTGAAGAAAAGAAGAGGATGACGGTGATTATCCGCTCGGAATGACGGTAAAGAGGGCGCGCAAGAATGAACGACTGATGATATCCCAAGGTAGAAAAAATAAAGCGGCGATGCTCAGAATAAACTGAGCATCGCCGCCATCTGCCGGCAACGCAACAAGCGTCGACGGCAATTATCTTGACAACTGCATCGTGCTATGGCGCGATATCAAATCCTTCTGCGAAGTAGACCCAGACGCCAGAACCGATCCTCAACTTATCGTCAGCGTCCAGCTCTTCGAACTGAAGCAAAATGGGGTTCCAGTTGTAAGCACGTTCGTATTCGCCCAGATAGCTACCTGCGCTGCCAGAAGCGGCATCAGCACCGTATCTGAGATCACTGCCGGAGGCACCTTCTGTCTGGTCACCGTCTTGATCAATGACACCCACGAAGTTCCAACCGGTGAGAGCTGGGATGTCGGCCGGACCGTCCGGCGCCGGCTGAGATGCGTCTCGTCCAGGCTTGCCGACCAGCAATACGGATTGGGTCGTGAAGTCTCGGGCATGCACCCAGTAGCCATAACGGGCCTCCACACTATTGAGCGTTGCAAACTCAGGGTTGGTAGTCCATACACCATTAAACTTACTGGCAATCCGCCACGGGCTGATCGGATCAGTCGCGTCCCAACCTATGACCTGGTCGACATCGGGGTCGGTAAACACCGAATCAAGTACCGGATCAATCGGGTTAGCGGGGAAGGAGACTGCATTCCAACCGGCAATGAGTTTCAGCCTGAATGCCACGCGATCCTTCACGGTAAACGTGTGCTCAAAGCTATCGCTGTTGCCCGCGGCATCCTTCACCGTGCCGTTCACCGTGTGACTGCCGAGCGACAACGACTGGGGCCAGTACATGAAACGACCTTGACCCAGATCCTGATAGCGATCGGCATCCAAAGCCTCTTCAGGCTTTTTAAGCTCAATGATCTTGCCATCCAGCTTCATCTCCTCGACGGAGACGGATGATTCGTCATCAAATTCAAGCATGATGAACGGTCGCGGCTCAGAGACGTCAATCTCGGGAAGGAAACGTTTCTTAGCTGGCTTAGCAGAGTCGTACTTGAACTCTGCGGTAGCGACGCCCCAGTTGTAGTAGCTTACATCTGATGAACGCTCATGCGAGCTACGGTCACGGGCGAATGCAACCACGGTCAGCTTACCGTCGGCAAGTTTACTGCCGGCAGTCGGTGAGTTGACCCAGATGTACTCCCAGTTATTGCCGGCACGAGCGTATGCTTCAGCGCGGACGGGTTTTATTTCGTCTTCGTCTTCACAGATCACGGACTTATCTGATCCTGGCACTAGTTTTCCGGGAACATCTTTATCCATTGATCCCTTGCGGTTATTGACGAAATCTCTGAGGGTCTTGTCATTCTGTTTGTCATCATCTGGGTCGGCATCCCACTTGATTTCAGAACAGACTACGGTCAGAGACGGTACGCCTTGCAGCTCCTCATCAGAAGAGACCTTAACAGTGATCTTTTTGTTGGTGAGCGAGCTGGCCGACTCTCCGTCGGTGCCGGTGCCACTGCCGTCGCTCAGCTCCAACTTCAAGACTGGGCTGATGCCATCGTTGGCATCGATACGGTCAAACTCATTGGGACGTGTAGTATTGCCGGCCGCATCTCGGATCAGTTTGCCCGCAACTAGGTCGATAGATGGGGTGGCATCTGAAGCGAGCTCTTTGTCGAGCTTCAAATATACTCTGCTACCCTCCGATAGGATGTCTATCACAGTGGCCTGAGCCTCGTTGCCATCCTCATCCTTGTCCAATCGCACATCGAAAGTATCAATGCCAAACGAATCGGGGTCGACAGCGCCATCGAACACCAACATGATGCCGGAGCGGTTAGCAGTCGGCTCTTTATCATCGTCTTGGCCGTAGAAACCGGTGACTGTCTGGGCTTCCTCGATTTCAGGATCCTTCTCATCTAAGTGCAATATGTGCCGCGCGTACCAACCGATCACGTTGTACTTACCTGCTTCGCGTTTACCAGATTCTGTTCCCAAATCTCGGATCTTTGATGGTTCGTTTGGACCACTGCTGTCCGAGAAACCAACATTGCCGGCACGGTCAATGACGAAGGCCTGGAAATCCACCGTATCGTTGAACTCATCCGGGTCGTCTAGGTATAGTCTCACACTGTCGCGGAACGTTCCCTCAAGATCGCCGTCTACATAACGATCCGCTTCTGCGGCTTGCACATCTCCATCGCGTCCTATGTCGTCATCATCGAAGAAGATATCGTCTCGTCCCACAATTCCGAATGTGGGGGCACTATCTGTGTAGCCTACGTAGTCTTCATTGAGATTAACCAATTTTCCATTTTTCGCATTAACAGTAACTGGAAGATTTATGACGGGATCGCCGCTCGTACCATCTTCGTTGCTATCATCTTTATTGTCTGCGTAGAGACGGAATGAATCTCTGACCAGTCCCGATGTGTCGTCAGTGAATGAGCCCACAAACTCGGGCGAGGAGTCGTCCTGCCGGGCACCATTCGCCGGCTCGTCTATTTGCACCACTGGCGGCACCATATCGATGACGATTGATAGTGTCTGCGTTCTGCCGTCGCTATCTCGGTAACTGATCGTCACCGGTCCGCTCTGGACACCTATTACCGCGGCCTCATCGTCAGTAGGCCCTTCAGCATGTTTTACCTTGCGTCCCCAATTATTAGTGCTCCCGTCACCATTGGCGTCCGTCAGACGCACGTAGCCCTCATATATGCCAGTGAAGCGTTCCGTCTCTTTAAGATACAAGTTCTGCTTGGATACGTCACCATCGGATTCAACCTCGACCAGTAAACTATCTTCTTTGTTGGTGAAGTTGGGAGATGTCTCACTTGTCTTATCTTGGGAGCCGCCTTTCAACACTTCCTGCTGGCTGGTGGTGTAAAGGATGTACTTGACTAAGACTTTCTTTCCATCGGGGGCGTTCAATTGCCGGCTAAGCCATGGCGCAACTCTATTACCAGTATCTACATTATCGCTGGCCGGAGAACCCGATCCCCAGTCCTCGTCCCTAGTCAGCACTCCAGCCTCATCAAGATTCTTGAAATCATCATCAGAAGCACATTCTGTTGATCCATCATCTATAACACAACCGTAGAATGTCGCTGAATCATCTGAATCATCGGCGCCTCCCTTCGGTGCCATCGGCTTGAATTCCTCATCGTCACTACGCACCACTTGAAGTTTGTTTATACCTTGATTCTCTAAGGTAGCGTTACCAGTGTTGTCACCGTCACCAGGACTAATGGCAAAGTACTGGTCATCGTTGTCTGGATCAAGGGAATCTAGGTCATCCCCTAGATTCAGTTCTTTCGGATCGGTCTCTCCCAAGTCCTGCAAGATCAAGTCGCGGTAGCGTATGAAGTCTCGGTTTTCCGGTTTATCATCTGTTGCTTTGACCAAAGCGTTGGGAGCCCCTGCGGCTCTGATCAAAACATTGGTGCGCTTATCGCGTCCAGTGTCCTCGATGCTGATCTTCAGCAGATCGGAGTCCTGGAGCATGGCGCGCGGCGCTTCAGACGAAGTCTTTGGATCGTGGGCGTAAGTGGCGTAAAGCGTGCTCACCTCACTCGCCTCGGTCCGTCCCGCCAGGTCGTAGTCGTCCCCGCAGTCTCCTTCATCCAGCGCATCCGCATCCGTCGTGTAGCACGTGCCTACATTGATCGCATCGATCACTCCAGTCGCCGCCGACGCCGAACGCGACGACGATAGACCAGCGCCCGCAACATAGGCAAGCGCCAGCGTTAGAACGGCAAGAGCCGTCAAGATTCTAGCTGAAAGCTGCACAGCCTCAGTCCTCCTGTGTCTCCACCGGCTCCAACACACGCAAATCAAAGAACAGCGACATGTCAATCACGACCTGCCAACATATATGCATCATGCGCGTCATTGCCCGGATAGTCTGTCTCCATAAGCAGTAAACATGCGTAACGATGCAACACGCGCATAAACGCGCACGCATACACCATACGCACTGAAAAGTATATGATACCCGAATATATGCCGCAAGCGCCAACGTGTCAATCGCTTTTTTAACAACCCCAAAACAAACATACACACAGCCACCCTACAGCGACAGAATCACAATACGATCGAATGGAGATTCCAGCGCAAGCGGGAATGACGAGCAGAAGGGCCGCGAGAAGCCATATAACGCCATTCCCCCGCCGGCAGTCGAATCCACAGCAGGGACGGACAGCGGAGAACAGACGCCTCGCCAGCGCCGCATATGGATGAAGAGCACCATCGATGCGCCAAACCGCGAATACGATGGATGGATCCCAGCGCAAGCGGGAATGACGGAAGTGGAGTCGGGAATGACGAGCAGAAGGAACGGGAAACACCTACTGCGATGATGGATGAATACACGAAAGCCCCGAGTGTTGACCACTCGAGGCTTTCAATATTGTGTGCGCAAGCGCATCCGCGAGCGGGGGCATTAGCTCTCAATTATGAGGACTATTGCCTCCGCTCGCTCGCGTTGCGATCCACTGTGTGCCGTGTTTATGGGGCCACGGCCTCATTATCATCGTCTGGGAAGTAGACCCATACGCCACTCCCGATGACCATAGGATCGGATGCCCTCAGGATCTTATAGTGTCCCTCGATGGCGTTCCATGTGTAGGCACGCTTGAAGCCTGGCATATAATCTTTGGCTTCAATCACTTTATTGACGTACTTGCCGCCGGAGTTGGTGTCTCGCCATGCCAGGCTCTCACCGAAGTCCTTCTCGGTCTGGTCGCCTTCAGCGTCTACCACGGCGACGAAGTTCCAACCGGGGACGGTGGGTATGTGTCCCAACTCTGGGGCCGGGTCAGTTTCACGGTTGAGCGGACCTACCAGCGGCACGCTGATATCTACGAACCCGGCGGAATGCACCCAGTAGCCGTAGCGAGTGCCAACATCGGTCAGGGGCGCGAACTCTTCGCTCGTCATCCATACACCTTCGATCTTAGTAGCAATGCTCCAGGGGCTATTACTCTTCTCCGCGTTCCAGCCAATCACTCGATCTACTGAGTTATCGGGAAAGACCGACTCGAGTGAAGTATCAACCGGACGCGCCGGGAACGATATGGCATTCCAACCTGCGATCAAGCTGATGACGAAGCTATCACGAGCGGTCACGGTGAATGAAAAGATATCGTCTTCCAGTTCGTTGCCGGCCGCATCGCGTGCCGAAAATAGAACCTCATGTTTACCATAATCCAGACTTTGCGGCCAGTAGAGGAACTCATTGTGCTGTACACGGTCAACACTGCCCAGCACATCTTCCCCATTGACACTGAGTGCGGTGAGCGCCACTGTGGTCGGCTCGAAGAAGTCGATCAATATGAACGGGCGCGGCTCATTGACGTCTTCACTATCTGGATCCGGCTCTATGTCTCCACCCGTAGGAAGGCGTGGGGAAAGCAAGCTGGTGTCGTAGGTAAACTCTGCCGTCTCCGCATTCCAGTTATAACGTGTCCCGTCTTTCTTCTCATGAAATTCATAAGAGGAACGGTCGCGAGCCCAAATGATAGCGGTCAATTTACCGTCAGATAGATGCGTCTCACTGCTAGCGCTGCCAAGGTTGCGCCACTCATATTCCCAGGCGGAACCGGGACGCGACAGCATCAATGGATGATTGATTTGCCTGTCTTCCTTGCTCTTGCAATTGCCTTCATTCGGGCCAGCTGGGTTAGTCGAGAATGCACCTTGACGGGCAGCGGTAAGGTCGCTCAGTCCTTTTTTATTGTCGTCGCCCCATTCGAGTTCGGAGCAGATTACCGTAAGTCTCGGCGCGCCGCTGATGGCTTCATCGGCCGTCACGCGTATCTTAATCGTCTTGCCCGTCAGCCTGCTCGGACCTTCGGCGCCAGTACCAGTGCCAGTCCCGTCGCTGAGCTCAACCGTCAGTGTGGGCAGTATGCCGTCATTCGCCTTGACAGTGGTCTGCTTAGAATCACTCGGATCTATCACGGTCTCGCCATGCCTGGTCTCGTTGCCGGCCTTGTCAAGGACGCTGTTGCCTTCGGCGATACTGATTATGGGCTTAGCGTCAGATTTCAGCTTAGTCGCCAGTTTCAAAAAGACGAGCTTACCATCTACGTCTACCTCAGTGATCTCCTCTGCATCGGTATCTTCTTCAAGCTGCACCGAGAAAGTGCCTGTGTCGATGCTCTCTTCATCGACTGAGTTGTCGAACACCACCATAACGCTAGAACTGTCTCGTGTCAGTTTCTTATCTTCGATGCCGAAGAAACCGGTGACCGTCTTGTCTTCATCGATATAAGGATCCACTTCGTCTAGGTACACGATGTGCGCAGAATAGTAACCAAGTACGTTCGGTATCTTTCTTTTAGCGCTTTCAGTTCCAAGATCGTTTATGAAACGCGGATGATCGGGATCGCTGTCGGAGAATCCAATGTTGCCTGCCAGGTCGCGGACCAGCGCCTGGAAATCTATTTGATGATTGAAGTCGCCCGAGAATTCGTTGCCATCATCTTCAAGCAACTCTATCTTCAAGTCGTCTTCAAACACGGCATCAGCATCACCGTTATCAAACTCGTCCGCCTCGATGGAGAGTCTTTTGCCGTCTTCCGTATCGTAACCGTCATCATCCGGCTTAGTCTTATCATCTTCATCGAAATAGAGATCATGCGCTTCCTGCACGCCAAAAGGACCAAAAGATTTAGATCTATAGTCCCTAGACAGTTGCATCGGTTCACCATCCTTCGAAGCAACATCATCCGCCTTGATGTCCAGTATCGTGTCATCGTTACTCTGGTCGTCGCTGTTGTCGACGTAAAGGACGAAGGAGTCGGCCGCTAGCCCAGATACGCCGTCATTGATTCTGCCGAGGAAGTCCGGCTTATCGTCATCGCTCCGGGACTCATGCACCGGCGTCTCAATCTCAATGATGGGCGCTTCCGTGTCGACAAGCACTTCGAAGGTGCGCGTCACAGCGTCGGTGTCCTTGTAGGTGATTGTTACTGGACCGCTCTCCACGCCTAGCACGGCGGCACCATCCTGTGTATCCGAACCAGCATCTCGAACCGGGCGTCCCCAGTTTTTACCAGATCCGTCGCCGTCGCCGTCGGTCAGGCGCAAGTAGCCTTCGAAAACACCAGTGAAGCGTCCGGTCTCTCTGAGATACAGCTGCTGGGTGTTGGAATCCCCATCCCCAGATGCCTTCAAGTCGAACGAAGCATTATCATTTGGGTCTTCTGGATCACCTATCTCGTCTTTGGTGCATGCTGCCTGATTAAGCTTGCCGTTGCCGTTGCACTCTTGATCGCCCATGATGTAGTCGATCTCGCTCGTTTCATAGTAGATGAACTGGATCTTTATCTCGGTATTTGAAGGAACGTTCAGGATCAGACGCAGAGCCGGTGGAATATTGGTGTCACCGCTCACGATATCTTCGTCTAGAGTTACGTAATCCTCAAGATCCATGAACTCATTACCCTTAGTGCCGAAGAACTTCACAACACCGTCTGGTGCGACGGGCTTGTATTCACTGTCTGAGACGCCAGGAAATGAGCTAAATCTGACGGTGCGGGTACCGGATGAATCGATCTCTCCTGTATTTACACCAGTCTTTCCCTCTATCTTAGGGATTTTATTGTCTTTGCCAATGGATTCTTGAATAGCATCGTTTATGATTCCAATTTCTGCTGCCGCTGCCGGATCTGTCAAATAAACGTCTGTCCCATCATCAGCAACGCCTATTGCCTTTATTTTCGATATTTTGCCATTATCATCAAGCTCATAATCTGTGTCTAAATCTCTGATCAGCACTCCGGTCCGTTTGTCGCGATCTTTATCAGTGATGCTGATCTTCAGGAGATCAGAGTCTTTCAAGATTCCACGCGGCGCGGGGTCGTCGGCGGTAACGGGGTCATAGGCGTAAGTGGCGTAGAGTTCGTCGGGGTCGACTTCGATAGCATCTTTGATGCCGGCATTTTCGAACAAGTAGTTCTTGTAATGATCGTTGCAGTCGCCCTTGTCCAGGACGTCCAAGTCACTGGTTACGCATGAGCCGACGTTGATCACCGCGATGGAGCCTGCGGCGGCATTGACATCAGGCGTTCTCACCGATCCGGCCACGAAAGCGACGGTGACGATAAGCACGGCTAGTGCTGTCGTTGTCAAGATTCTCGCTGAAAGCTGCACGCTTCAGTCCTCCTGCTGTACTAAATCCGGCCCGGCGATGCGCGGAGATATGCAACGACGCGTATTAAGCGTCGCCTTCGTCCTGCGCCACGTAGCGATGTCCGGCATCTTAAGCGATGTATGCATGTTAATTGCAAGCGCGCCTATGTGCAACCACAAGGGAGCGCCATTGAAAGTATATGATACTCAAAACTGTTTGCGCGCGCATCGTTGAAAACAATAAAACGTGCAAAACTCTCATCAATTGCCACGCTCCATCACTCCCGAGCCGGCGAGATTGACGGTCGCATGCGTTCGGGATGATGTGGCGTTTATGATCTCCCTGTCTCTCTCAAGGTGAACGCCGTTCACTAACCACCCATCAAGCGACGCCTTATCCCTCACTGTCTTCGATTGAAGGCAAGACGAATTGTGACGACGAGGCGATTGCGCGATGCAAATGGCACTCTGGTGTAGAGTATCAACGCCGACCCGAAGAGAATCATGACCAGCGCAAAAAGGCTAGAGCGATCTGCAGCTTCGCCGTCTGAGAGCGTATCGCCATAGCCGTCTAACCGCGCAGCAACTGCATACCACATATCAACACCAATCGGAAGCTTCTCAATCGCAGAGCATATGTACATCAGTTCCTCCTCATATGCCGGCTCTGAATCTAGCAACCTTGATGCCCCTGATCGTTCGTCGATTTCCATGATAGAAAGAGCCCACGGCGGATAGTCGCTGCTGGCGCTCGGACTGATACATATTCGCAAGGCCTGAGCGAAAATATAATCGCCAGCGCTCAGCGTCCGCTTGCCGCGTTGTGAAACTAGCGACGCCTTGATGCGGAAACGATCCGATGTTTCATTGGCACTTAGTCCGTCATGCACAACCTTAATTTCCTGATTCCATGGCTCGCGGGCGACAGATAACCGAATTGCGTCGCCCCAGAATAAGCTGTCAATTCCAGAATGTATCTTCAAATCCGGCAGTTCGCTGCGGTTCTGCAGAGTGGTCTTGCGCCATCCGAACAACGAGCCGACATATTCATCAGAGGGGGCATTTCGCACCAATGTATCGACTACGTCTATATAGCCACGCGCGCGGCGGCTGGCGCCATGCTTGTTATGCGCACGCAGGATGACGCGATATTTTTCATCGCCTCGTAATCCCATTAGGTCGTAAGACTGTGAAGCACCAGCTATGAGTTCGGGAAACGGCGGACCGTGAGGCGTCCACTCAACCGTGTACGCTTCAATATCTGCACCTCCGTCCCATTCCGGATCGTTCCATAAGAGACGCACCGATCGATAGCTTTGCACCAACATAAAGTCTTCCGGTTTATCGGGTTCCGAGACGCGTCGCTCTTTTGCGCGAATATCAGGCTCTGTAGTCGGCGCCAGCGTGGGCGTCGGAGCCGGAGTGTCCGTAGAAGTCGGAGTGTCCGTAGGCACCAGCGTGGGCGTCGGAGCCGGTTCGGGATGCACCATGAAACTGATCATTACCGCCTCGCCAGAGCCAGCAGCGTTATACGCCAAAAGCGAGATTGTGTACTTCGCGCCTCGTAGCAACCCTGTGATATTTAGCGCACACTCTTCTGCGCCAAGCCGCTCGAATCCGTCCAGATGATCTGTAACCTCAGTGTCCCAACTGACGTGGTAGCCTGTTGGCGGCGAGCCGTTTCTTGAAGGCCTCCATTCAAGTGCGAATTCATCGCCTTGTAACTCGCGCTTCACGACGATGGGCTTGGCAGGCACCGATCGTTCATCGTACGCCGACGCGGGATCGATAACGCATCCAGAAGCTATCGCGGTAGGAACTATCGGTACAATATCCGTTATTGCCAGTCGAAGCGTGAAGATCGCGGCCGTCAGCAAATCGCCGGACGCATTCACCGCCAGCAGCGAAACCGTGTAATCGACACCGGCACGAAGACCTCCAATCTCATAGCGTCGCGCAGCCGAAGGAAGCACGATCGGCGAAGACGGCCCGTCCGGAGACCAGCTCAGACGATAACCCGAGATCGGAGAGCCGCCGTCCCGGAGCGGAGGATTCCAACTCACGATCACAGCGCCGTCCTCCACCCGCCAACTCACATCGCGCGGCGCATAAGCATCCGCCGGAACCGGCGTCGCAACTGGAGTAGGAGCCGGAGCCAGCCGAAGCGTGAAGATCGCGGCCGTCAGCAAATCGCCGGACGCATTCACCGCCAGCAGCGAAACCGTGTAATCGACACCGGCACGAAGACCTCCAATCTCATAGCGTCGCGCAGCCGAAGGAAGCACGATCGGCGAAGACGGCCCGTCCGGAGACCAGCTCAGACGATAACCCGAGATCGGAGAGCCGCCGTCCCGGAGCGGAGGATTCCAACTCACGATCACAGCGCCGTCCTCCACCCGCCAACTCACATCGCGCGGCGCATAAGCATCCGCCGGAACCGGCGTCGCAACTGGAGTAGGAGCCGGAGCCAGCCGAAGCGTGAAGATCGCGGCCGTCAGCAAATCTCCAGACGCATTCACCGCCAGCAGCGAAACCGTGTAATCGACACCGGCACGAAGACCTCTAATCTCATAACTGCGCGCAGCTGAAGGAAGCGCTAACGCCGAAGACGGACCGTCCGGAGACCAGCTCAGACGATACTCCGAGATCGGAGAGCCGCCGTCCCGGAGCGGAGGATTCCAACTCACGATCACAGCGCCGTCCTCCACACGCCAACTCACATCGCGCGGCGCATAAGCATCCGCCGGAACCGGCGTCGCAACTGGAGTAGGAGCCGGAGCCAGCCGAAGCGTGAAGATCGCGGCCGTCAGCAAATCTCCAGACGCATTCACCGCCAGCAGCGAAACCGTGTAATCGACACCGGCACGAAGACCTCTAATCTCATAGCGTCGCGCAGCCGAAGGAAGCACGATCGGCGAAGACGGACCGTCCGGAGACCAGCTCAGACGATAACCCGAGATCGGAGAGCCGCCGTCCCGGAGCGGAGGATTCCAACTCACGATCACAGCGCCGTCCTCCACCCGCCAACTCACATCGCGCGGCGCATAAGCATCCGCCGGAACCGGCGTCGCAACTGGAGTAGGAGTGGGCGTGGCAGTAGGAGCCGGAGCTGGAGCGAGTCCTGCAGTGGGAGTAGCAGTTGGAAGCGGTACTAGATACTCAAGCGTGGATCCCAGACTGTGCCCTACGGCATTGGACGCTATCACCGTGAACTGATACGCGGCTCCAGCGATAAGATCAGTGAAAGCATGTGCACGAGCATCCCCAGCGATACGGATAATTCCGCTCGAAGGACTCGCTTCGTCCGTTTCCCATGCCACTATGTAGCCGTCTATCTTGCTCCCGCCGTCCCATACCGGCCGATTCCAGCTCAAGATCCAAACGCCACCTCGAAACTCAACGCTGAGATCCCGCGGTTCGCTCGGCACGGAAGAACTGGGCGTGACTGTTGGTGTGGAAGTGGCAGTGGGCGTCGGCGTGCTGGTCGGTGTTGGACTCGGAGTGAAGGTAGACGTGGCAGTGGGCGTCGGGGTGCTGATCGGTGTTGGACTTGGAGTGAAGGTAGGCGTGGCAGTGGGCGTCGGCGTGCTGGTCGATGTTGGACTTGGAGTGAAGGTAGGCGTGGCAGTGGGCGTCGGCGTGCTGGTCGGTGTTGGAATCGGAGTGAAGGTAGGCGTGGCAGTGGGCGTCGGCGTGCTGGTCGATGTTGGACTCGGAGTGAAGGTAGGCGTGGGAACTGGAGTCCGAGTGGGCTCAATCAGCTTGATCCGAATCGAGACTTCGAATCGCCGACCGCCTTGAACGAGGGTCATCTTTACACTGTCCATCAAACTGGTCGGCGACTCAGGTGAATAGTAAGTAGCTGATTCGTCAGACCAAAATACCGAACCGTGCTCTGCTTCCCAAAAGACAGCTGTCTTTGAAGGCACTCTACTCATCTGATTATCATCAGTATCGTAGACCGCTAAATGCAACTCCACGCCTTGTCCAATGACTACCGTAGGGGATTCAGGCGTTACTTCGACTCTCGTGACACAGTCATCAATGCCCGGCACGCTGATGCTATCAACATTTATGGAAACCGGCACTTCAGCACCATCAGATGCGAACCGCGCGATTGCAGTAGGCATGAAGACTTGATCCTGACAAGCGCGATCCAATTTTCTGGAAATAATGAAGTTCGCCACGTCTTCTTCAAACACGGCCAATGAGCACTCGACGCCTCGGTTAGTCTGTGAGCAACCCGTCGGCAATTCGGATGCAAGGTTGGCATCACCGATATCGATGAGGATGACACCGCTGGAACGTTGCTCTATGGAGAGACTCCATTGCACGTAGCCAGAGGTGGCGTCGTAGCTCGCATCAGAGATCACTATCCGCGGACAGTTCAGTTCCGGTCCTTTGATCAACGATCGGGATTCATCCCCGTCTACAGCCACACCGTTGATCTTCGCGGACAATCTGAACCATATCCTGCCGTTGCACAGATGCTCCATTGAAGCGACGAAACGAACCTCCATAAAGCCTTTCGCCGGCACTGCGCACCGATATTCAGAATCGACAGCTCTACATCGGCCAAATGACTCTGAGGTTCCGACACCGATGCTTATGCGTGGAGTCAACGCAAAAGTGGTCACGGATGGCTCTGAGTTGCTCAATCGGACGATCCAGCTCCCGGTTTGAGTTTCGTGATCATATCGTGCCGATATAATCTCTACTTCATTCTTCGCCGGCGGCATCGCGACGGTGATGTCGATAACGATTGATACATATATGCGTGTAGATCGCTGAGCGACGCGGGCGGTTAGCCGATAATCGCCCAGCACCGCGGGCGCAGAGTATATTGCCGTTCTGCCTTCGTTTTCAGTCTTGATTTTCTCACCATCATCATGAGCAATCCAATCCACTGAGACGTCTCCGTTGCCTATAAGTTCGCTGATATCCGTCCCCTCAGCGTCTGCCGCCGAAACTGTGAACGAGACTTCTGAACCGATTAAAACGCGTACTGAATATCGCCCGTCTCCGTCGGCTGATACTCCAGAAAGTGCGGCCGAGGCGATCCGCTCAGTGATAGCGATGGTCGCTTCAGCTTTGAGACTGCCGCCAGCACGATCGAGCCGCACCGAAAGCGTGTCTTCAGAAATTTCACCGCTGACAGGTGCCCTATACGAAGCGGAGCCGCCGTTGGCGGTAATCTCACCATGTTCGGCGAACCAGGTAATCGTTTCGCCACTGGGCAATGGGCTCACTGCATCGCCAGAAACTGTGACGCCCACCAATTCGAGCGATATCGATCCAGCATACGCTACTGCCAGTGCCGAGGGCGAAATCGATACGGATTCTAAGCACGACATAGGCAACGAACTGATGTTTAGGCTATCCGACCATTGCTGTATGAGAGCATTGTCAGCAGCGAAACGCGCCGATACTTCACTGCGATACTCGCCTAGCAAGCACGGCATGGGCGCGGATAGCACTATCTCTACTCGATTCTCGCCATCGAATCTGATCCTTTCAAGATCGCAAATGATGGCAACTGGAGCGCTAGCGCCGACGCGCTCGCATCCCTGCGGCAAATCAGCAACCGCTTGAGCGGCAGGAGTATCGAGCCTTACAACCGTGTCGGCGAGTCCATCGTCAGGGATTTGGATACGCCAACGTAGCACACGATCTGATTCATCTTGCCATGTCTCAACCTGTAGCTCTGGACACCGACGCTCGACTGTCGATATCCGTTGTTGCTTCTGCGCGAAGGGAGTCGTTGCTCCAGCGGTGTCAAAGAGTCCTGCTCTGGCCGTGATTCTACCGCTGCATAAGCGTGAAGACGAAGACTGGAACAATATCTCCACCGTCTCATGTCCATCAACTGAACATGCCAATCGGCTCGCCGATATCCGCATCCCATCAATCGTCCCGCACGCCCCTTCAGGGCTTACTTCTATGACGGTGACGTGAGTTTCGACGCTGGTTGTTGCTCCAAAGTGAAACTTCAGACTAGTTGCCGATCGATTCTCAACTGTGGCCTTCCACCTTGCGAATGAGCGGTCATCATTCTCACCAATCGCTGCCAGCAACAGCGAAAGAGATTCGCTAGGTCGTGCTTCTACGATTTGTCCCGTCGGCCCGATGACGGAGCTGATGGAATAAACGGAGATTGCGAGTAGAAATGACGACACTGTTAACGCTATGAACGCGTAGCCGATCGCATGCATCTACTGTATTATGAGAAATCAAAGATTAGGGTAGGATGCACAGTTATCATAAACTGTTGCCACTATCCTTGGCTAATAGAGTGGATCAGAGATGGAAATCGCGCAAATACGCAGTTTCAAACTGATACATTACCGGCAATTAGACAGGGCCAAACCCGCCATAGATACAGGCGATATGACTGAGTGCGTTGGGCGAATGTCCAACTCCCGCAGATACATAGCCCAACGCAGGTAACGCAAAAAATCAGCATCGCCAGACCGGCTGCGCCCAGAAACCACAGCGGCGGAACCGGGCCAGCAGGACGCCAATCTGTCGGAAATCGCCGTAGGCCAGCAGTCCGTCGAATACGGCCGCCCCAAGCAGGCACAGCAACAGAATGCGGTGCCTGGTCATCTCGGTTCAGCAGTACTGGAATATGGGTGCGGCATTTCGGCGTGCAGGATAGCACACGGGCCGGTGCCGCTACTGCCCGGCAATGCGGTACTCGCCTTCCCAAATGCGGCCTTCATCAGTGTACTGGCCTGTTCTGATCGCCGCAAAGTCATACTCGGGCAGCGGGCGCGCGATGACGTATTTTGAGCCTATGCGAATGGGAAAATCCGGCGCCGTAAAGTCCAGGTTGTCGAAACTGTACTTTTTGCGGCTCGCCGGTAAGTCATTGGAGGCGGCAGGAGTTATATGGAGAAAAAACGCTGCGTCCCGGTGTAGGAATTCTTCGCTGACGTAAATCAGGGTGTTGTCTCGGAGATAAACGTTCCAGTCGGAAGCGATTATCGGGCTGCCCAGCGTTTTTTCGTCGTAATCAGCTGTCCCGTCATACAGGAACATCCGCCGGTTATCCGGGGTGAGCAGGGCTGGCCCGACAACATCAGGCCAGCGGAAAATGGCGTAATCTGGAACTGCTACCTCTAACCCCATTGCTTCGCGCTGAACATTATCATCGTAGAATTGGACGGCTCTGCCAGCAAGGAGGTAAGTGGAGGCCATCGGCGCTCCGCCAAAGGCGGGGTCTCTACGGTGCGTTGGAATATGAACCAGGCCGTCGCCCACTATGCTGCGTATCTTCGCAAAATCCTGCATCATTTCGGCATCTGCCGCGGCCTCCCGGTCGTCATGGCCTACGCCGGCCATTGCCGCGCTGGAAAAAACGAACAGCAGCAGCACTGCCACCGCCAGCGTGGAACAGAGCCACGGCCCGGACAGCCGCTTTATGTAGAGCATCAGAAACGAGCAGGCAGTCAGTGGGACGCCGATGTAGTACAGCGCCTGGAAATCGTGGAACGCGGTGAAATTGCGCATCGGCAGCGACCAGCAGAAGCCGGCGACTACCAGCGTGGCCCACAACATCTTATGGCGAGCGAAGGCCAGCCCGACCAGGCAGACTCCTGTCGCCAGGATCCCGATGACGACGCTCAGGTAGTCTCTTGCCTCATAAATTCGGTAATTGTCAAAAGGACTTATCTGGAAAGGAAGCGACAGCCGGCCAATACGGTATAACTGGACTTGCAGAAAGTTCCGCCATTCCAGAATTTCAGCGGCGTGGGCATTGAACTCGACATTCGCTCCCAATCGCTTGGTCAGAGAATCAACCGTGGGCAGTTCGGTCAGTGAAATTTGCCGGCTGTAGGAAAAATACTCGTTAGCTGCATTAGAGAACAAAAATGCGGCGCCGAAAGCTAGGGTGGCTGCCCCCAATATGAGATAGCGGTTGAACCGCAGTGCGCGCCAGGCGGCGCGCAAGTTGACATAATGAGTGGGGGGGGGGGGGGGGGGGGGGGTAAAGCACGGGATTTGACCAGCTCGCTCATTAAACCGAAAGCGATAAAGGGCAGCAGCAGCGCATAGACCTGCCAGCAGAGGAGGAGTGCGACGCACGCTTTGATTAGCAGCTGCCGGAACCGCCGCTCCTGCCGGAAAATGACCATGCCATGAGCGGTCAGCATGACGCCGAAAAGACCGGGCATGGCTTCGGGAGCGAAGGCGTCGTTATAGTAAAGAGCGTAGTATGACGAAAAGGCCAGCAAGGTCGCTGTCAGCGCAATCCAGACGTCTCCGGTGAGCCGGGCCAGGGTTAAGTATGCCATTGCGGCGCAGCCGGCGAACAGGAACAGCTGCACAATCCGGGCGGCATAGATGGCTTTTAGCGAGTCATCATGGAAAGGCAGCATGGCCAGTTTGACCAGGGCATAGCTGCCAATGGGCCAACTGGCATAAGTTTTGTAAAGCGTCCGGCCATTGCCATCAAGGGAGCGGGCCTGAAACAGCAGGAAGTTATGCTCTGGGGAAAGATTGGCCGCTATCGCCAGGTGATGGGCCGTAATGAAGTCATGGTGTCCGTCACGGTAAAAGTGGCCCCGGTCGTTGGCGAACAGGAATACGGTTGACAGCGCGAAAATTAGAAAGAAGGGAGGCAGAGCGGCCGGCAGCTTGAGAAACCGCAGCCGCTCCGTCATTCGGTCGCCGGGTTGGCCATCGTCATGGGGCGGGGATGCACTCAGATCCACAGCGGACCGATATGTCATCCTTATCTATGCTCCATGGAGCATAGACTATTACAGGTCACCGATTGCAGTCGCACCCAACTCCGCCGCAATTTCCAACTAAGACACTACCGGAAAGCACGTTGCCTTATATAGCAATCAGCTCTTTCTCGGTCTTCCAGGGCTTCGCTTTTGCTTGTTGGCACCTGATTTTGTGCCGTACCAAGACGAATATTCAAATGAATTGCGGAATTCTTTCTTGGCTCCGCATTTTTTACATTTTCCCATACTGGCCGGACCGTCCGGCGCATCAATCACCCAGTGACAGTTGCCCCCATCTTGCTGACATTGAGTAAGGGGCGGTGCCTCTACAGCACCGGATACTTCTGTTGCAGCGGACTTAGATCGGGGTTTTCGTTTAGGTGTGGTCATAACAGATACCATTCAACGGCGTAGATGCAATTAGCATAAGAGTGCCATTAGGATCATGGATAGGTAACTCAGCGAGCATTTTATCGGTTGCTGAGATAAACCCACAAACAACCAGGCGAGCGGATCGAAGAGGTGTAATCCAAGCTACCGAGCTCGGCGATCAGACCAATTCTACAGCCGCGCCTGCTGCTTCCAGCTTTTCTTTGGCTTCTTCCGCGGCTTCTTTGGCAGCCTGCTCAATAACCACTGACGGCGCCGCTTCTACCAGGTCCTTAGCCTCTTTCAGCCCGAGAGGCGTGAGCTCACGAACTACCTTAATGACGTTGATCTTCTTGGCGCCAATCGCCTTAAGTGTAACGTCAAAGGCATCTTTCTCCTCTTCGGCTGGAACGTCGGCGCCGTTGCCGACTGGCGCTGCGGCGACTGCCATCGGAGCCGCACTGACTCCGAACTCTTCTTCTATCGCTTTCACAATATCGGCAAGATCAAGAACCGACATCCCCTTGATCTCGTCTATAAACTGCTCTTTGGTAAGTGTCATTCCGTATGCTCCTTATAGCTTTCTATGGTTTAGGGTTGCAATATTGCGTTGGTAAAATGATTTGATAAAGCACCGACAATTGATCTTTCAGGCCGATGCCGATTCTCGGCGTTGCTCTGCGATTTGATTCAGAACGCTGGCCAGATTCTGTACCGGCGCATTTAGGACGCGTGCCAATCCGGTGAGCGGCGCGTTCATGGTAGCTGCCAACATGCCGATAAGCTGGTCGCGAGAAGGCATATCTGCAATTTGCTTCACGCGTTCCGCATCAATGAGGCGAGACTCCATAATGCCGCCCAGTATCTCCAGGTTCATGCCTTGATCCCTGATCACTTTGGCGAGAGCCTTGACCATGCCGGCAACGTCGTCCTGAGCCGTGATATAAGCCGTAGGGCCATCAATTATACGATCAATGTCAGAAATGCCCATCTGTCTCGCCGCCAGCATCACCAAATTGTTCTTGGCTATATACACATTGCCCCCGCCATTGCTAACCTCACGCCGCAGATCATTCATCTGCGTGGCACTGACATTAGCATAACGGGCTGTGACGATCAGCAACTTACCATCAAGCCGGCGTTCTATCTCCTGCAGTATCTTTTGGTTTCTTTCTGATGGCATCCAGCTATCCTCAAATTGTACCGCTGTACGCAGAACCGCCTCGGACAGCTTCGCGGATGGTAGGCGCAACTTGCTCCGAGGCGGTTCTCCGAAATCAGTAATTAGTCGATATTGACGGTATCAATATAGTCGGATCACCAGCTTCGGCAGGTGTGGAACGGATGCGCGCTAGCGTCTATCCATCCCACTTTAAGCTCTATCGAGTGCGCCCGCTGTCTACAGCCGGTTTTGCTTTTGTATTATCAGCGCTCGTATATTAGATCTCTCTATCGCTCGGCGAATGTCGGTATCGAATCATTGGCCGGATATATTCATCCTAACGGTTGGCGGACAAATTTTCCAGACTGGTCAAATTCACTTTGATGCCCGGCCCCATAGCTGAGCATACGGTCGCAGACCTTATCAATGGCCCCTTCACGCCTTCTGGCTTGGCTCGATTGATCGCGCTGTACACAGTCGCGAGATTTTCCAGAAGCTGCTCTTCTGAGAATGATTTTTTACCGATGCGCGCATGCAGGTTCGCGTGTCGATCCATTCGCAGTTCCATCCGTCCCTCACGGGCGCTGTTGATGGCCGCGGCGATATTTTGTGGCTGCACCACAGTATTGTTGCGCGGATTGGGCATCAATCCTCGCGGGCCTAGTATTCGCCCTAATCTTCCCACTTTCGGCATCTGATCTGGAGTGGCCAGCGAGACGTCCCAATCGGTCCATCCGGATTGTATGCGCTCCATGAGATCAACATCAACGATATAGTCGGCACCGGCTTCTTGCGCTATTCTTGCCGCATCGCCTTCCGCGAAGACTAGAACTCTTATGACCTCGCCTAGTGAATGCGGCAATGAAACCACTTCACGCAACTGCTGATCGGCATGGCGAGGGTCAGCATTGGTCGACAAATGCAGTTCAATGCTCTCGTCAAACTTCGCGGTGGCAGTCTCCCGCGCTCGCCGCACTGCATCCTGGCTGTCTAGAATGCCTTGAGGTGAATTACTCTTGATTTCGCGGTATCTTCGGCTATGTTTCGACATTTGAGATTCGATGTGAATTTGTTTCGGTGATCAAGTTTAGAAGTCGGGTCAATGGTCAATCCGTATACCCATGCTACGTGCAGAGCCTTCGATGATTCGCATTGCGGCATCAATATCATTGGCGTTCAGCTCGTCGATTTTAGTCTCTGCGATCTGCTTTAGCTGCTCTCGGCGGATAGATCCGGCTATGCTCGTGCCGGGAGTCTGTGATCCGGCATCTACTCCAGCGGCTTGCTTGATGAGCGCGGAGGCCGGCGGCGATTTGACCACGAATGTGAATGAGTTATCGGCATATACATCTATAGATGCTCTCACCACCATGCCACGATGCGAAACCGATCGGGCGTTGAACTCCTTGATGAACAGCGGGATGTTTATACCATGCTGCCCTAGAGCAGGCCCCACTGGAGGCGCAGGAGTGGCCGCAGCAGCAGGCAACTGGAGATTCACTTTCGCAACTACTTTCCTAGCCAACTTTATTCATTCCTAACTTCACTACCAAATCTGATCCGAGGCTCTTCAAACTTCAGCGTCAAGCCTTCTCAACAGATAGGAAAGGCAGCTCTACGGGCGTGTCCTGTCCAAAAAATGACACTGTCACCCGTACAATGCCCTTATCACCCATGACATCATTCACAGTTCCGCTAAAGTCAGTGAACGGGCCGTCTTTGATCGTAACCACATCGCCAGGATCAAACCCGAAGTTGACTTGAGGACTGTCACTGTCGCCGCCGCTAATCATACTGCTGGCTTCATCTTTAGTAAGGGGCGTGGGCTTCGTTCGTCCCTCTAAATCGTCTTCTACCGAGATGAAGTTAGTAACTCCAGGGGTGTTGCGAACAACGAACCAAGATTCGTCGTCCATCACCATATGCACCAGCAGATAACCCGGATAGAGGGTTTTCTGCACCGTCTTGCGCTCGCCTTCCATCATCTGCACCACAGTCTGCTTCGGCACTACAGCATCAAAGATACGATCTGACACATCCATAGATTGAATGCGCTGCTTCAGATTTTCGCAGGTGCGGTCTTCACGCCCTGAATAGGTGTGCACTACGTACCAATTAGCCCCTCTGGGGATGGTATCAGCATGGGTTGCCATCATTCAGAAACCTCGTCAATTACCGGCTATCATAGCCAGGACGCGCGCGAAGGCCCAGTCAAAGAACCCCAAAAACACGCCCATGGCCGCCGACAGTACAATCACCAGCGACCACAGACGCACCGCCTCTTGGCGGGTCGGCCAGGTTACTTTGCGCAACTCCCCGAACACGTCTCCGAAGAAACCGAATACCGAGAAACGCCGGCCCGGTGCCAGTTGCAAAGTGGGTCTTGTGCGATTCTGCGCCATATCAATCCATTGCGATACTGTCTACAGCACGCTATCTCCGACTCTCGCGGAACTCACGGTGCATTCTGCACGCTGGGCAGTATTTACGCAAAGTGATCCGATCGGGAGTATTGCGTCGATTCTTCTGGGTGTGGTAAGTGTACGAGCTTTCGCAAGAGCACACCATCTGCACTAAGGTTCTCACGGCGTTCTTTTTAGCCATCGATAACAGTTTCCTATTGATTCTCTAACAAAGCTGTCAGCCTATGCGCTTCGCAGGGCGATCGACACGATGCGGCAACACTCTATTGGAGTTCTGCCTCTAGGCGAAAACAAGGGCGGCGGCTCATATCGATCATCATTGACGGGCAACTTCTTTCAGGATATATCTGTGAATACACCCGATCCTACAGTGCGTCCGCCTTCTCGGATGGCAAAGCGAAGGTTCTCTTCCAATGCCACCGGATAGAGCAATTCTATCTCCATATCAGTGTTGTCGCCCGGCATCACCATCTCAACGCCCTCGTTAAGCCTTATCTCGCCGGTAACGTCCGTGGTGCGGATGTGGAACTGCGGCTTGTATCCGGAGAAGAATGGTGTGCGACGTCCACCTTCTTCGGCTGTCAGCACGTATACTTGCGCCTTTCCTTTGGTGTATGGCGTGATAGTGCCGGGCTTAGCCAGCACTGCACCGCGCGAAACTTCGTCGCGGTCAACGCCTCTCAGCAGGCATCCCACAGCGTCGCCGGTAATTCCTTCTGAGAGCGTCTTCTGGAACATCTCAACGCCCGTAACGACTGTAGATTGCGTCTTGCCGAACCCCACGATATCGACCGTTTCGCCGACGGTGATTTTACCGCGCTCAATACGCCCGGTCACTACAGTGCCACGTCCCTTGATGCCGAACACGTCTTCAATCGGCATGATGAAATTCTGATCAATGGGACGATCAGGGATGGGGATGTAATCATCCACTTGGCTCATGAGTTCCATAATGGATTGGGTCCAAGGGTTATTCTGATCGTTTGCGTTCTCAAGCGCTTCCAGCGCACTTACACGCACTACGGGAATATCATCGCCCGGGAAATCGTAGCTATCGAGCAGTTCCTGCACTTCAAGCTCCACCAGCTCCAGCAACTCTTCATCATCCATCATGTCACACTTGTTGAGCGCTACCACTAGCGCCGGAACGTTCACCTGCCGCGCCAAGAGTATATGCTCCCGAGTCTGAGGCATGGGGCCATCGGGAGCAGATACGACTAGTATCGCGCCGTCCATTTGAGCGGCGCCAGTGATCATATTCTTGATATAGTCGGCGTGTCCGGGACAATCTACGTGGGCATAGTGCCGCGTTTCAGTCTCGTACTCAGTGTGTGTGGTTGCGATCGTGACTCCGCGCTCTCGCTCTTCAGGAGCGTTGTCAATATCCTCGAAGTTCTTAGGCGTCACATTAGGGTTAACGCCAGCTAGAACCTGAGTGATCGCTGCAGTGAGCGTAGTCTTGCCGTGGTCGACGTGTCCGATGGTGCCGACGTTGACGTGCGGCTTTGTCCTGTCAAAGACCTGTTTAGCCATTCCTATTTCCTGCCCTTTCCAAGGGAAATACTATTTCAGTACCTTCCACGCTCCGGTTATCGGAGCCGCGTATAGTCGCAAGCTTAATGTGGAGCCCACACCGAGATTTGAACTCGGGACCTCATTCTTACCAAGAATGCGCTCTGCCACTGAGCTATGTGGGCCCGCGTGCATTCTTAGGATTGGAGCCCGATCTGCGTCCAATTCTGGTGCAGGGAGTAGGATTCGAACCTACGAAGCACAAGGCGGCAGATTTACAGTCTGCTGGGTTTGACCGCTCCCCAATCCCTGCACAACATTTCATATTAACATATCGCGGTTATTATCCTTACATCTACGATTTTACGATTCTCGTAAACGAACTTATCGCCGAAGCAACCTGGAGCCCCAGGGGGGATTCGAACCCTCCAACCTGCCAATTACAAATCGGCTGCGCTACCATTGCGCCACTGGGGCGAAGGCTCTAACAGGCTATACACCGAACTTAAACGCCCAATTTTCAGGATACTAAAGCCCGGCATCTCTATAGCCAAAGATCAGCCTGCAGAATCGCGATCATCGAACTCATATGATTGAGGTAAAACACCTAGAACTTGGTATAATTCATTCAACTGACGATAGGATTCCCATTCACATACGCGCGCGGTGTTTCGATATT
This sequence comes from Dehalococcoidia bacterium, assembly GCA_963422715.1. Lineage (GTDB taxonomy): Bacteria > Chloroflexota > Dehalococcoidia > Lucifugimonadales > Lucifugimonadaceae > Bin127. The sequence goes on from OY730475.1 coordinate 831,020, forward strand.
CTGCAACGCCAACGCGATGCGTTGCTGCGGCCGTCGCGCGTGCAGCGCTTTATACCAAATTATTGAATCGGCCGAACATCTTCAGAATCGATTCATAGTTGTCGCCGCACACTTGATTCCTCCTGATCGCATTCATCACGGTGCGCTTCAACGTTTTCAGCGTTATCGCGAGATGCGGCAAGTTAATCCAGAAAACCGTATCGGCCAGAGGCAACAAGCGCGGGATGATGCTGTAACTGCCATCTACTATCCAACCTTCGTCACAAGACGATACCCTATCCAGCGCCACATCCAACATCTCGTCACGGTCGCGCGCTACCCAGTCGGGCAGCCAGAAGATCGAATTGAACTCTATCTCCGGCTGACTCGTCAATATACTCAACGCTGAGCTTAGCGCGGTCTTGCCGCCATGCCCATAAACACAGATGCGCGTCTGCCTAGCAATTGCTCTGCCTGTAAAGCGTAGAAGCTCGATGCTTCTTCATCTGTTGTCCGTACATCATCTTTCGACCAACCTGCCATGACGTCTTACGCGCGAAAGGACCATGGATCGAGCAAAGAAAGCATATAGCCGCTAATCTCCATCCCGTCGATCAGATTGCATGAACGATTTTCGAGCGTCAGCCCGGACATGATCCATCACTTCAGCTAACGGTAGCCCGTGCTCTAACGCGATACGGGCGCATTCATCATACTCCGGGGCAACTTGCATCACTCGTCCGGCGATCCGCTTCACCTTCACGCGCGCGTCTCCAAAGCGAGTCTGAGCATTAACAGCTTCGCGGTCGGCTACTAGTCGATCGACCGATCGCAGCCGCAATCCCAAGGACGTTGTCTCTACGAATATGAGAGATGCGATGCTATATGCGTCTTCATCGCTCATCAGCGCTGATAGTAGAACCGCCGGACGATTTTTTTTCATCTGTATCGGTGTCAACCAAGCATCTCGCGCACCCGACTTCATCAGCATCCCCAGCACATGCCCAAGCTGCTCACCAGTCATGTCGTCTATATTCGTCTCGATGAGAGTAGTATCGGACTCTGCTGCAACTCCGATCGCGCCCGCGATAGTATCGACGCGGCGAGTGCTAAATCCGCGCGTTTCACCTACCCAGAATCCCAGAACGTTGGGCGGATTATCGGACTGTCGAGCACCGGCTCCATATCCGATGGATTTAATCGTCATCTCGGCCGATTGGAAGTCTGCCAATGTCGCGATGATGGCTGCTCCGGTCGGAGTTACACTTTCTCCCGATGGCTGCATTCCTCCAGACACCATTAACGGGAGCTGTGCGCTTTGAATTATCGCCATAGTTGCAGGTGCGATGGATGGTGATATGCCGTGGCTGCTAGATGCAACGCCAAGAGAAGCCGGAAGCGGCGATGCATACACTTTCTCCACGCCTAGCAATCGCATCCCAATCACGGCGCCGGAGATATCTATCAAGGTGTCAATGGTGCCCAACTCATGTAAGCGGGTATCGCCCGGGGCGGTGCCATGCGCCTGTGCTTCGGCTTCTCGCAGACATTCGAAGATCGAGGCGATAAGCGCCCGCTCCCGTCTGGGCAGCGATGAGTTCTCAACCGCAGCTCGAAAATCGTTCCAGTCTAAAAATTCCCGCGCATCGGCGCCCGTCGACACCTCCAAATGGACCGCGTCAATTGAACCGCGTCGCGTCGCGGAGACCGTCAATTGAAATTCGTCCGGCACAATCTTGGTCAATTCGCGCTCAAGACTTTCCAGAGCGACTCCGGCATCTAACATTGCCGCGAGCAACATATCACCGCTCACTCCGCCGATGATATCTAGATATGCGATCCGAGAGTTGTTCAATCTACAATGCCTGGTTAACGCGTAGTTAATCTAGAGAATGCAGTTATAATTTCGCCTGTCTCCACGGATACGCGTTCAGCGTGTTCCGAACATGATGGTCAGGCGTCTGGAACGATGCACTATGTGCAGCTCACAAGATCACGAGCCGGTTGAGAATCGCAGATAACCGTCAGGTACCGCCTAGCGCGCATGTGCCTAGATCCCTTATCGCGATAGTGCATCATTGAGTCGTCCCGATCTGAATCCTTCCGGGTTCAGTTCAACGCTATCGTAGCCGACGGCCAATATTCCGGCTTCGGCTTTGCACTTCACATCAGGATCTAGATATACAGGTATCTGATGATGTTCAATCTCTACTTTCGCGGAACTTCCGTAATGCCGCACTCTGCACTGTGTGAAGCCCATCTCTTTGAGATGTTTTTCGGCCTTGGCCACCATGCGAAGCGCATCTACAGTTACACGCATGCCGTAAGGGATGCGAGATGACAAACATGGCTGCGCCGGCTTGTCCCAGTTCGGCAATCCGACGGCACGAGCGATAATCCTAACGTCTTCTTTATGCAGTCCCGCGTCTACCAACGGAGAATGAATTTTGAAATCGGACGCCGCTTTCATGCCAGGCCGATAATCACCCAAATCATCTCTATTTGCACCGTTGGCGATGGCTTTGATGCCCTTCTCTAGCGCCAATTCAGAGAGTCGGCTATAAAGTTCGGACTTACAGAAGAAGCAGCGGTAGCCGTCGTTGTCGACGTATCGGGCGTCATCCATCTCTTGAGTGGCGATCAATAGATGATTCCAACCGCGCGCCTCCGCTAGTGATGCTGCGCCTCTCAACTCATAGCGCGCCAGGCTGGGCGAATCTGCCGTAACGATCAGGGCGCTGTTCGTGCCAAGTGTTTCGTGAGCGACTTGAGCAACTAGGCTGGAGTCGACGCCTCCCGAGTATGCAACTATCACTGACTCCAAATCAGCGATCCCGCTCCTCAACCGCTCAAACTTTCTCGACGTCTCTTCGGAAATCATTGCCATCGCGCGCATTGATATGGCTCTGCTCTGGAACAGATATGCAACGCGGCCTACAGTTATAGATTAAGAAGCGATAATTTCAGTCGCAGCATCAACTCTTCGAATGAGCAAGCTGATTCTCAGCTGCTTCCATCGCGGCATCAAGTTTCTCACGGTTCGCTCGATCATAAGCCACTTCAATCTGACGCTCACCATCTTTAGCAGTCGATTCACCTGCGGTTATGTTGGCAATGTCTCCCTCGATCAGATCGCCCTTCAAGTACATCTCCGAGATAATATCCTCGACTTCGTCTTGGATGACTCTTCGGAGCGGACGGGCACCCATCTTGGGGTCAAAACCCTTTTCCGCCAAGTAATGTCGGGCATCTTCTGATACTCGCAGACGGATCTCGTGCCCAGCGGATCTCTCTTCAACTTCCTTGAGCATCAGATCAACGATATCCAAGATGCTATCGTGTCCCAATGCACGGAACACCACCGCGGCATCGATACGGTTCATGAACTCGGGCTTGAAACCATTGCGCGGGTCGCGCACGGTCTCCATCACTCGCTCTCGCATGCGCTTGTAATCACCCTCCGAAGCGTTGCCTGACTCAGCGTCGGCGTTGAAACCGATCTTCGAACTTGACACGATGAGATTGGACCCCATGTTAGAGGTCATCACAACGATCGTGTTCTTGAAATTGACTTGACGCCCTTGTCCGTCGGTCAGGTGTCCATCTTCAAAAACTTGCAGGAGCATGTTGAACACATCCGGGTGTGCCTTCTCAATCTCGTCGAGCAGGATTACGCTGTAGGGATGCTTTCGAACTTCTTCCGTCAGTTGTCCGCCGTCTCCATATCCGACATATCCAGGCGGTGATCCGATAAGCCGAGATACAGTATGCTTCTCCATGAATTCGGACATGTCGAGCCGAATCATCATGCGTTCATCGCCAAACAGGTACTCTGCGATTCGCTTCACCAGATAGGTTTTACCGACGCCGGTGGGGCCAAGGAACAGGAAGGCGCCGATTGGGCGGCGCGGATCTTTAAACCCCGCCCGCGCCCTACGCACCGCCTTCGATACGATTTCTATCGGCTCGTCTTGTCCCATCACTCGCTTACGCAGTTCATTTTCCATGCTTCGCAAGCGTTTCGATTCATCGTCATCAAGCCTAGTCACCGGGATGTTAGTCCACATCGAGACTACTTCCATAATGTCGTCGCCCATAACGACCGTTTTGAGCTTGTCTCTGGTGGCATCGTCGTGATCGCGCTGCTCCTGCTCAATGATGGCGCGTTGTCGCGTCTCGTGTTCATACAGTTCTGAAGCCGAATCGTAATTCTGCTTGGTAACAGCTTGATTCTTACGGCGCAAGATCTCGTTCAGCTGGCGTATCGCGTCGCGCACTTTGGGCGGCGGCATAGTATTGTTCATCCGAACCCTCGAGATGGCCTCATCCATCAAATCAATGGCCTTATCCGGCAAGTGGCGATCCGTTATGTAACGGTCTGCCAAATGAGCCGCCATCTCAATCGCTTCATCAGCTATGGCAAGGTCGTGATGCTCTTCGTACTGTTGCTTCAGTCCGTGCAATATCTTAACCGTCTGCGTCACATCTGGCGGCTCCACGGTCACGGGGCGAAAGCGTCGCTCAAGCGCAGAATCGCGTTCGATGTACTTGCGATAGTCGTCGTGCGTCGTGGCGCCTACCACCTGTAACTCGCCGCGCACCAGAGCCGGCTTGAGAATGTTGGCAGCGTCGACGGCGCCTTCAGCAGAACCCGCTCCAACCAGAGTATGTATCTCATCGATGAACAAGATGCAGTCTTGAGTAGTTTTCAACTCCTTGATGATCTTAGTCAAGCGCTCTTCAAATTCGCCGCGGTACTTGGTTCCCGCAACTAACGATCCCATATCAAGCGCTACCACTCGGCGATTCTTCAGCATGTCAGGCACAACGCCGTCCATGATAGTAGTGGCCAGCTTCTCGACAATAGCCGTCTTACCAACTCCAGGGTCGCCCACCAGTACCGGGTTGTTCTTAGTGCGACGGCTGAGTATCTGTATTACGCGCTCCAGCTCATTGTCGCGCTCTATAACCGGGTCGAGCTTGCCGTTCGATGCGAGCTGCGTCAGGTCCACACCCATGCTGTCGAGCATCGGGGTGCGCTTCTTGCTCGATTGATCGGGCTTTCCGCCCCGGCGTGGCACTCCAACTAGCTTCTGAGTCTCTTCTCGAACTCGATCTAAGGTGATGCTGCTCTGGTTCAGCAATTCCGCAGCCTTGCCTTCACCGTCTCTGAGGAGACCGATGAGCAAGTGTTCAGTGCCGACCGATCGGACATCATTGAGGCGGGCTTCATCAACTGCGAGTCTAATCGCTTTCTTGGCCCGGGGATCAAGGCTAGGCGAGCTGGCATCGTAGTTCTGATCTTTGTTGATCAAGAACTCAAGGGAGTTCCGCATTTCGCCGATATCCACTTTCAAGTTGGTGAATACCTGAGCGGCAACCCCTTCCTGCTCTCCAAGAAGGGCCAGCAACAGATGCTCTGTGGTTATATAGCGATGATTGAATCGCTTGGCCTCCTCTTGCGCAACTTCAAATACTCGGCGTGCGCGCTCGGAGAATATATTGAATCCTTTGTCGCTGCTGTCGGGCATTTCCAGCTCCTTCAGACAGGGCTTATCGGGCCGTATCGCCCGCTTGTACTAATGGTCGAACAAGTCCTCAAAACTGCCTGTATCCAGCTCTTCGGATATCGTTTGTTCGGCGTATGCATTCTTATTCGCGGCTTGTTTCTCGCCTTCGTTCACCGCTTGCTTCAAACTGAGGCCTAAACGCCGCCGCTCCGGCTCAATGCGTATAACCTTGAGCTGCAAAACATCACCTTCACTGACCACTTCGTTCGGATTTTTAACGTGGCGGTTCGTCAGTTCAGAGATGTGTATCAATCCTTCAATGCCTTCACTGATCCTAGCAAAAGCTCCGAAATGCGCAAGCTTCGTAACCCTGCCTTCAACTATCTGTCCCACTCGCAACTCGTTCTCAATCGACTCCCAGGGTTCCGGCAATAGCTTCTTCATGCTTAATCCGATTTTAAGCGATTCACGATCTACTTTCAGCACCAGGACGTCAAGTTCTTGGCCCAGAGAAACCACTTCATCCGGACGATTCACTGAGGACCAAGACATCTCGGAAATATGCACCAGACCGTCGGCTCCGCCCAGATCCACAAAAACCCCGAAGCTGGATATGCCCGCTACTCGTCCGCGGCGGATGTCGCCTTCTTCCAGTTCTTGAACCAGCTTCATCTTACGCATATAGTTTATTGCTTCCAATGCCGCGCGCTCTGAGAAGATAGCACGGTTACGCCGACGGTCAAGTTCCAGAATCTTGCAGTCCACATCCATACCGATAAAGCCCGGCTTGGGAGGCGCCCCATCTGAAACGAACAGATCCCGTGCCGGCCCCACAAGCTGAGACAGCGGCACGAATCCCTGCACGCCGTTCACTTGGATCACCGCGCCACCGCGATTCGACCCCGTTATCCTGCCCCTCACAGATTCATCGGCATCGTGCGCCTTCGCCAAGTCGCGCCACCCGTGTTCTCCCCTCGCGCGGTCAATCGATAGCAACGGGTACCCGTCATGCCCTTCAACTCGGGCAACATACAACAGAACTTCTTCGCCTGGCTGCGGCAGCGCGTCATCGCCTTCTTCTTCCAACAACATGCGAGTCTCGCGCAACGGCACGAATCCCTCTGACTTTTGCCTGATATCTACCAACAGCCCATCTTCACTCAAATTCAAAACCTTGCCGTCAACGATGTCCCCACGCCTCAAATTGCCCTTAGGCAAATATCTGAAAGCGAGCTCTATCTGATCGTCTGCGTCTACGACTACAGGCACAATCTGATCAGCAACATCCGCATCGTTTGTCGTGATGCCCGATGGTACCGCATCGGATGTTGAGTCATCCGATGCCGGCAACGGCTGTGCTGCCCGCGTATCACTATCTACTGTTGTCAAATGACTGTTCCTCAGAAAAACGATTTATCGATGCATCCCGATGCATCCCTTAATAAATGGACTATGGCCATCATTATAAGACACTTCGCTAGCTATCTCGATGGCTTTGGCTTCACATCTGAACAGCAAAACAAGCCATTCATCAAGCTTAAGGCGAGCAATGATACTCGAAGTATCTCACATACATATGATTATTGCACATGATAACCCGCTCTAATTGAGATATCCTAAGCTTCAGCAAGTCTGAAAACGCGGATTGCGGATGATAGATAACTGTTGCCGATGCCGCGCAGAAGGGAGTTTCAAGCTATGGATCTGGGCATTAGAGGAAAACGGGCCCTTATAACTGGAGGGAGCCGAGGACTCGGGCGTCAATCCGCGCTGGCGCTAGCCAGAGAAGGCGTCGATGTCGCAATATGCGCACGTGGACAAGATACTCTCGATACCACCGTCGCAGAGATCGCGAAGCTCGGCGTCGCAACCGTCGGATATGCTCTTGATATGGGAGAGGAAGCGGCATCCTGCGAAGCCGTGAAGCGAATGAAATCCGACCTCGGAGAGCCCGACATTCTCGTCAACAACGTAGGCGGCAGCATGGGCACCAGCGACGTCGTCAACTCTTCGCTAGACGATTTCAAGATGGTCTTAGATCTCAACCTTTGGTCCGCGATTCGGCTCATCAAGCTGGTGTTGCCCGGAATGCAGGCGCGCGGCTGGGGACGGATAATAAACATTTCTAGCATATATGGTCGTGAAGCCGGCGGCACGGCACCGTATATGACTGCTAAATCAGCCATGATCGCGCTCTCGAAACACGCCGCGCTCAGCAGCGCACCGTCTGGAGTCACGGTCAATTCCGTCGCGCCCGGATCCATCTTGTTCCCAGGCGGCACGTGGGAAAGATTCCAAGCCGCAAACTCTCCCGAAGCGGTGGAAGAGTTTGTCGATCGTAATCTGCCGATGGGCAGATTCGGATGGCCCGAGCCGATCGGAGCCACCGTCGCATTTCTTGCTTCCGAGCACACCGACCTCATAACCGGCGCCTGCATAAACGTCGATGGTGGACAATCTCATAACCTGTTCTAGAGGCTTATAACCGTTTCCAGCAGGTTCACGCAGGAATAAGATTCAACATGCAAGACCCCCTCATCATAGCCGGCAAAAGCTTTAAGTCACGATTGATGGTCGGAACTGGCAAACATCGATCCGCGAGTGATCTCATCAGCTCGGTAGTAGCGTCCGAGACCGAGATCATAACGGTGGCTATCGGGCGGCTCAACCTTGAAGCTCCGAACGAAGATAGCTTGCTCAGCATGTTGGATTGGAACAAGTATCAGATTCTACCGAACACTGCCGGTGCCCAAACCGCGCAACAAGCTATCGGCATCGCGAAGCTGGCGCGTGAAGTAACCAGCTCAGATTGGATAAAACTGGAGGTGATACCGGACCCCACTCACCTGCTACCCGATCCAGTCGGTTCTTACGAAGCCGCGAAGGCGCTGATCAAAGAGGGATTCACAGTGCTTCCCTATATCCATGCCGATCCGGTTCTAGCCGTGAAAATGGAAGACCTGGGGTGCGCCACAGTGATGCCTCTTGGGTCGCCCATCGGCTCCGGGCGCGGCGTTCACACTGCGGAAGAGATATCTTTAATCATCGAAAGAGCATCGGTTCCGGTAGTGATAGATGCCGGACTTGGAGTGCCTTCTGATGCTTCAAAGGTGATGGAGATGGGGGCAGACGCCGTGCTGGTCAATACCGCCATCGCTCAGGCTTCACGCCCCGATCTGATGGGTGAAGCATTCAAACTAGGTGTACGAGCCGGGCGCAAAGCATTCATCGCTGGACGCATACCCGTCGCGGAAGCATCACCCAGCAGCCCACAAGTAAAGCTAGCAGTCGGCGCTTAACTGCTAAGCAGGTTTGCCGTGGATACGCGGATGAGGCTGCCGATACTGTGCCTCGTCACCGACCTTCAAGTTATAGGCAATGATACTCACAAGCTAGTGCAAATCATGAATGCGGCGGTAAGTGGCGGCGTCAACATGGTGCAGATCAGAGCCCCGCAAATGTCTGACGATCAGTTCTGGGATTTTGTGCGATTCACGCGCATCGATAGTTCCGAAAAAACGCTGAAGATCGTGAATCCGTCCCGGATCCAGCTACGCAAGATAGACGATTGCATCGGCGTGCAACTCTCCGAAAATGCCGCCGTCTCGGTTGAAACGGCGCGTGAAATCATGGGTGCAAATGCTCTTATCGGCAGATCGGTGCATTCAGCGCGGGGCGCAGAAGACGCGCAAGAAGAAGGCGCAGACTTTATCGTGCTGGGAACTATTTTCCCGACGGCGTCACATCCGAATGCTCAAACGCATGGCATGGGCATCATTCGCGAGACGCGCGCGCGGATCGGCATCCCGATCATCGCCATCGGCGGCATCAACGAGAGAAACGCTGGCGAAGCGATACGCAACGGCGCTTCGGGAGTGGCTGTAATGCGTTCCATTCTAGGTGCCGCCGACCCTTGCGCGGCATCAGAACGGATCTGGCGAGAGATATCTGCCGCTTACGCTTATGATGCCAGCTGAGATTCGTTCAAGCTACTCTCTACAACCTCCGTCAAGTCCAGCGCCGCCACCGGATCGCCCTTTTGTAGAGCGGCTAGATCTATTTTGCCAGTGGATATCGCATGCAGTGTCTGCACCACCAACGGCCGCTCTCGCAATATGCCGGCCTCACGTATCGCCTTGAAAATCGGCAAAGCTGAGCATCTGCGTTCGCGCAATTGAGTCGCATCGCTTTCTTCCACACCCTTCCACAGCGGATCCCACTGATGAGTATTAAGCTGGAAGCGGCAAATCGACACCACAGGACCACGATCCAAATCGGTGGTAGAGATGTGAATCATAGATCCCGTCTCGGTGGCGCGACTCTCGATGACATCCCATATTGCGCCTTGCCACATACCGATGGCTCGCCCGGGCAGCGCGGGATGATGATTCAGAATCAACATTGAAGAGCACATGATGGGCGCGTAAAGCATATAACCGGCTTGCATGCATAGATCGGGATTGAAGGGCTTTAACTGCTCTAATGCGAGCCGGTCGAAATCGTCGCGCAAGGTTCGCCACGGAGCATTGCCATTCCGGCGCATGAAGTCTCGCGATGACAGTGTCACCAAGGGAATCTTGTTCTCTTCTACCAGCTGTAGAAAACGGTCCGTGGCCTCAGTCTGTCCTCTTGATCGGTTTACGAAAACGAATTCGAATCGGGCATCTAAACGGCGGGTTTCGATGGCGTTCAGCACGGCTGAGAACATGCCGCGCGAGCCTTCGCCGTTAGCAGTCGTCATCCATCCGAGCCGTAGCGTCATCTATTATGCCTATTCGAGCCGCGGCGATCCTATCGAACCCGTTTCACCATGGCAAGTCTTCAAGGTTTACATCTTCCGAGGCATTGGAAACTTGAACCGTTCCGTTAATGTCTTCAGTCTCTTTTGCGGCATCGGAAGCATTCACCGATCGGCCTGAATCTTCGGCGAAGCTTTTCCTCAGGGTCTCTACTTTCAGTTCGGTAGATGCCAATTTTCGGTTGCAGATATGCGCCAGAAGCATGCCTTTCTCGAAGCTAGATACCGCTTCGTCCAGGGTTGTCTGCCCGCTCTCGAGCCGTCGAACTATCTGCTCCAATCCTGCGAATGCATCTTCAAACGAGATTGCATTTTCGGAATACTCTTCATCGATTTCCATGTCATGTGTCAAGGTTGATTCTCGCTCTCCTGCAGCACCGTCACAGAAAGCGCTTCTGCGTCAACCGTGCCGTCCATAAATGTCAGTTCCATATAATCGCCTGATGCAACTGATTCCGCGCGGATAACTGTATCCCCATCTTTGATTCTCGCGATCGCAAATCCGCGATTCAACACATTAATTGGCCCAAGTGCATTCAGCTCCGATTCTAACGCTCTGACCGAGTCGCTTCTGCTCTTAATGTAACGTGCAGTAGAATCTTGCATCTGGCATCTCAGCGATTCAATGTCCGCGCGCTTCTGACCCACATCTGGCGCCGCGCGCATGAGTCTATCAATTGACTCTCGGGACAGGCCGGATGCGGCGGTAATCCTCACATCTATCCCGTGCATCATACGATCTGCGAGATTCTGCATCATAAGTCTCATTCTCGCTCCATCAGGCGCAACATTATCCAACTGAGCGCGCGCCAACTCAAAATTGTGGCGCGCATTAGACGTTCTTGAAGACAGTCCGATCCCCATTCTTCGCACTAGAGACCGCGTCTCTTCACGTCGCTGATACATATCCGGCCTAACCGCGTCCATTCGATCGCGTGCCATCTCGAAGCGCTCCTGAGCATCGGATATTTGCTTGAGGACGTTTTGACGTATACGCTCGGATGCTAGCGCGACGCTCTTCGTAAGATCGCGCATATCCGGCGACGATATCTCTGCGGCTGCCGATGGCGTAGGGGCACGAATGTCGGCGACCATATCTGCAATAGTGTGATCGGTTTCATGTCCCACTCCGCTTATGACCGGCGTCCGGCACGCGAAGATCGTACGCGCCACTGATTCGTCGTTAAATGCAATCAAGTCTTCCAGCGCTCCGCCGCCTCTTGCCAATATGGCTGCGTCTACGCGCGTAGCACGGGACAGTGCGTCCAAGTTGGCAAATGCCTCGACGATCTCTGAAGCCGCTTGCGCTCCCTGGACCGCGGCTGGTATTACAACCAGCTTTAACATCGGATAGCGTCGCGCCAGAACTTTCGTGATGTCTTGCAACACCGCTCCTTGGGGAGAGGTTATGACGGCGATACACTCCGGAAATTTAGGCAAGGGACGCTTGCGAGATTGATCGAACAGTCCCTCGCTTGCCAGTTTTCGCTTCAGTTCCTGGAAGGCTGCCTGCAAGTTTCCATATCCCACCGGCTCAACCGAATCTACCACTAGCTGCAAATCGCCTCGGCTCTGGTATACCCCTACGCGCCCATGAGATATTACTTGTGCTCCATCCTCTAAGAACCGCGCGCCGCGTCGATATCTGAATAGCACGCAATTCAATGCCGCTTCCCGATCGCGCAGACTAAAGTAGTTATGCCCGGACCTTGGGGAGCGTAAGTTGGATACCTCCCCGGTCACCGAGACCGTGGTCAGCTGCGGCTCCGCGTCCAACACATCAGATATGAGTCTCAAGACCTCTGATACAGATTTCGGCGCGACAGACACAGATGCGTCCGAGTTTCCGCTTCTCGTGGTCACATCTTAGACTCTGGTCTCAATCGGCGCGCCCGATATACACCTTTGTCGCGGTGTTCACCGCTATCAGGTCGCCCTCATTCACGAATAGCGGCACTTGTAGCGTCAATCCCGTTTCCATAGTCGCCGGCTTAGTTGCACCGCTCTGAGTGTCGCCGCGCAACCCTACCTCAGTGCTGGCGACTTTCAGGTTGACCGCGGATGGCAACTCGATCAAGAGAGGCCGATTCTCGTGCATCAGCACCACTAGTTCCGCACCTTCAGCGAGGAAACGGATCGCATCGCCCAACAGATCCTCGCCAAGCATATGCTGCTCGTAAGTCTCAAGGTCCATAAACACGTGAAAGTCGCCATCCTGATAGAGATATTGCGTGTTGCGCCGCTCCGTCTGCGCCACGGTGAGCTTCTGGTTGCCTGGCAACTTACGCTCATATACATTCCCGGTGCTTATCTGGCGCACCTTGATCGTCAGTGTAGGCGGGGCTTTCGGCGCCTGACGGTGTTGCCACTCCATGATCTGATAGATCTCGCCATCAAGCATGATGGTCATATTGCGGCGTATCTCGGATGATGAAATCGTCATCAGTTAAATTCCAAATTCTTAAGGTCTAAAATCGGTTTCGAACATCAATCGAAGCTCAGCTTCTCGGCCTGGCTTAAGATGCGCGCCCTTCCATTTTCCAGCACTGCCACATCTTCGATCCGAACTCCACCCCAACCGGGTATGTATATTCCGGGTTCAATGGTGAACGCCATTCCATTCAAAAGCTCCATCTCGCCGCGCGGTCCCACATTTGGCTCCTCGTGCACCTGCAATCCCAAGCCATGTCCCAAGCTATGCCCGAATTCATCTCCATGCCCCGCCTCGGCTATCACTTCCCTAGCAATCTCATCAGCGTCTTTGCCAGTCATGCCGTCTTGAACCTTATCTATCGCCATCTCTTGAGCATCTAGGACGATGCCGTATACCCGCCGAATCTCATCGTCTAGCTCTCCTAGCACCACGGTGCGTGTCAGATCCGAGCAGTAACCATCAAATTTGGCTCCGCAGTCGAACACTATAGTCTCACCTTCGCGCAGCTCCCGGTCTCCGGTCTGATGATGGGGGCGCGCTGCGTTGGGTCCGGATGCTACTATCGTCTCGAAAGAGAGCGATTCAGCGCCCATCTCCCTAATCGTCTTCTCAAACTCCCATGCAACCTCTTTCTCAGTCATGCCCGGCGCCATCTTGGCAGCAGTCTCTTCAAATGCCGCATCGCCGATATCGATCGCGCGCTGCAGAAGCATCATCTCCTCTTCATCTTTCACTGTTCTGAGCTTAGCCGTATCACCGCGGCGTGGCTTCAACTCTACTTCTACACACGCATCGCGCAAAGCATCATTAAAGATCTGGAGAGCCGATACGGTCAAATCATCGGCTTCGAAACCTAGTGTGCAGATGCCTAGATCGTCCAACAGCGGCGGAAACCACTTGCCGATCGGGCCGTGAACTCGGTGAAGATTGAAGCCTGCAGCCTGCGACTCGGCCTGTTCCAGATATCTGAAATCGGTCGCAATCACCGCCTCGGTCCGAGTTATCACCAAATAACCGGCAGTGCCCACGAAGCCCGAGAGATAGCGGCGGTTATGAGTGTCTGAGATTATGAGCGCGTCAACGGATTCATCCGCTATCGCCGCCCGCAACGCATCTATTCGCTTAGGGAATCTGAAATCAGCCATGAGCGCAGGCGCTACTCCTTCGTCGATGCCAAATAGTCCAATGCGTATAGATATCCTCGCCAGCCGAGACCAGCGATCTGCCCAGCGGCGTACGGCGTGATCACAGACCTTCGCCGAAACTCTTCACGAGCGTGGATGTTCGATATATGCACCTCCACAACCGGGGACTTCGCGTCTAGCAATGCATCCAAGATCGAGTATCCCACCTGCGTCAGCGCGCCGGCATTGATTATAACACCGTCCGCCGCGGCGGCATTTTCTTGGATCCAGTCCACTATCGCACCTTCGTGATTCGACTGGAAGAATGAAACTTCGATGGCCAAAGCGCGCGCTTTTTCGGCGATTTCCGACTCTACGTCGCCGAGAGTCATTGCACCATACAAGGAGCTATCACGCTTGCCTAGATTGTTGAGATTAGGGCCATTGATGACGAGTATCTGTGTCATTTCTAGCGATAGATGTTCTGTTGTTGGATGCTGCTAATAGTAACTCTAAATCTCGCAACGCGGCAATAATGCTGCGCATCATTAGAACAATGATACCAAATCAACCGCGGTCCCTACGTTTCAAACGCGCGCCTGGATGCGCCTTAAGGTACGCTCGGCGCGCTTGTTCGGATGATACATGAGTATAGACCTGGGTAGTCGCTGGCGATGAGTGTCCGAGCAGATCCTGGACTACACGCAGATCAGCACCGCCGTCGAGAAGGTGCGTGGCGAAACTGTGCCTCAGGCTATGAGTGTGAAAATCGTGTTCCAAACCAGCCTTCAAAGCATGCTTCTTCACGATCCCTTGAATGCCGCGCGTGGTGAGCCGACCGCCGAGTCGGTTCAAGAATAGAGCATTTTCAGACGCGCGCCGCGCCAGTTTCGGCCGTGCCGATGCAAGGTACCGCGTCAGCCATCCGACAGACTCTATGCCCAGCAACACGATGCGCTCTTTAGCGCCCTTGCCGAATACCCTTGCCTCACGCGTCGCCGTCTCTAAATCATCAAGGTTCAGAGAAGCCGCTTCCGATACTCTGATACCAGAAGCATACATCAGCTCCAACAAGGCGCGATCGCGCAATCCCAGAGCTTCATCAGTATCTGGCGACATCAGCAATCGCTCGATTTCTTGCTCCGACACCACGCCTGGCAACCGGCGTTGCTGGCGCGGCGCTCGCACCGTGTCGGTGTCATCACGGCTAACTACGCTACTAGCTAGCAACCAGTGATTAAAGATGCGCAGCGCACTCAATTTACGCGCGATGCTGGCTCTTTCGTAGTGGCGATTCGCCAACCACGCGAGATAAGCCCGTAAATCAGCACGATTCGGCGCCTCAATCACGTCGATTTTTCCGCGCTCCCGCAGGCAAAGCATGAAGGCCGCCAGATCGTTCATGTAGTTGCGAACTGTCGGAACTGCCAGCTGCCGATTGAAAAGCAGATACTGTTGATACGCCTTGAGAAGTTCTACCCAAGGACTGTCTTTAACAACTTGCCAGAGGCCGGGAGTGCGGATTCTGATTTTGCTGTCTTGCGGCGCGACCATAGTCTCAAAGCCGATTGCCAGCGATAACAATAGATGCTGATCTAAGGTTTATCAAGATGCTCTCGTCCGGCGTTTCGTAGAGCCGCCGCGTCGCGTTCGAGTGCGTTTGGGAGCTTTTTTGGCGGCTTCTGGATGCGCTTTGAAGCATCTTTGCATCCTTTTCGCAAGTTGCTCCTCCCATTCCGTCAGCGCTTCGGCATCTTCTGGCTTCAGGTCTATAGTCACTCGGCATTTAGGAAACTCCGGACAAGCGATAAACTGTCCCTTGCGTCCATCTCGGATAATTAGCTGCACTTCACCCTCGCACTCTACTCCGCTGGGAGTGAGTTGCGGCTCTTCCGGCTGCGGCACGCCTTCCGGATGCGCCAGATGACACTGCCGCATCTTGCGCTTCTTGATACCTTCCCACTCTTCGATGATTTCGCCGGAAGCTTCGGCTCCGGGATGCAGATCCATCGCCATTTTGCATTCCGGATAGTGAGGACAGGCGAGAAAGCTGCCGCCGCGCTTGCGCAACCTGATCACAAGCTCTGCGTCGCCATCACAGGTGATGCCGCTAGGCTCATCTAGATCCGCCCGAGTAGTTCGCTGAGCGTTTTTAGATGCATATTGCAGCGTCTCGTCAAACGGTTCATAGAACTCTTTCAGCATGGGAACACGTTCCAGTTCGCCCGCCGCGATGTCGTCCAATTGAGTCTCCATGCCAGCGGTGAATCCAACGTCCATAATGTCGGTGAAGTACTGCTTCAGCATGTCGCAAACTGCGATGCCCGCCTTCGTCGGCTTGAATCGGCTTGCTTTTCGTTCCACGTAGTTTCGTTCCACGATGCGTCCGACGATAGTCGAATAGGTGCTAGGGCGTCCGATGCCTAGCTCTTCCAGTTCGCGGATGAGATTAGCCTCCGTGTAGCGTGGCGGTGGCTTGGTGAACTTCTGATCGCTGTGCACCTTGATGAGTTTAAGCTTCTCATCCTCGCTGAATGGTGGCATGCCTCGCGAGCCTTCACCCTCTTCTGCATCCTCGTCGCGAGTCTCAACGTAAAGCGCTCTGAAACCTTTGAACAGTATCACCGATCCGGTCGCGCGCACGGTGTGCGTCTTGCCATTGGCGGCAACAGCGCTGATATCCACTGTGGTGCGTTCAACTATGGCATCAGACATCTGGCTGGCGACCATGCGCTGCCAGATCAGCCGATAGAGCTTAGACTGCTCATCAGTGAGATACTTAGCGACGCTATCAGGGGTATGGAAGATCGATGTCGGACGAATCGCTTCGTGAGCCTCTTGCGCGTTTTTAGAACGAGTCCGATACCGTCTATGCCCCTGATGGTATAGATCTCCGAACCTTTTGATGACGAATTTCTGCGCTTCATCCAACACGCTCTGCGACAGATTCGTCGAATCGGTTCTCATATAGGTGATCAATCCCACCGGTTCACCGTCGCCCAGCGTTACTCCCTCGTATAAACTCTGCGCCACTCGCATAGTGCGCTGCGAGTTGAATCGCAGACTTCTGGCCGCTTGTTGCTGTAAAGTGCTGGTGATGAATGGCGGACGCGGACGCTCTTTGCCCTTGCGAGTGTTGATCTTCTGCACCCGGTAAGCGGCGCTCTGCAACTCATTTACAATCCCCAACGCCACAGTTTCATTCGGGATGTTCGCAGCCTTAGTTTCGCCGTGCAAGCGATGCAAGCGCGCATTCACCTTCGGGTCAGCGTCTGATTTTTGCAGATCTACGGAAAGGTCCCAATACTCGACAGGCACGAAGGCCTCGATCTCACGCTCTCTATCGACGACGAGTCGCAACGCGACCGATTGCACGCGTCCGGCAGATTGCCCGCCTGCCACTTTATTGCGTATGAACGGGCTGAGCTTGAAGCCTACCAGCCGGTCTAAGATGCGTCGCGCTTGTTGAGCCTCTACCAGCTGATAGTCGATGGAGCGTGGATTCTTAAACGCTTCGGTGACGGCGCTCTTTGTGATTTCATGAAACACTACTCGCTGTGCATCATCGGCATCGATATTGAGAATCTTTCCGAGATGCCAAGCGATCGCCTCGCCCTCGCGGTCCGGGTCAGTAGCCAGATATACGCCGGAAGCACCCTTTGCTGCCTTACGAAGAGCAGACACAATCTTGCGCTTATCGTTAGCAGTGACGTAACGAGGCTCAAAATCCTTTTCAACGTCGACGCCCAGATCTCTGCGCGGCAGATCTCGCACATGCCCAACAGATGCTTTTACGCTGAATCCGTTGCCTAGATAACGCTCAATAGTGCGCGCCTTTGCACCAGACTCTACTATTACGAGGTTCTTGCTCTGTTCTTGGTTGGGTTTACGTTTCACCATTTACTTTAGATCTCACTGAGATTATTCGCTGTGGAATGACGTTCCATCAGCATCGGAGCATCGGCTCGGTGCGGCATTGAAGCCAAACTGTACCGCGCTCCATGCGCGCTATGCACAACACCTCTGATCTCCATCATAGACAGAGCAGCACTCACGTTGCTCGCTGAAATCCCACTCTCTCTAACAATTTCATCGATATGAATCGGTACCGACGCGGATGCCAAAACCTTTGCTACTGCCTCTTCATCTTTGCTGTGAGTCACGATGGTAGCGCGAGCCTTGCCCATCTTGTCGGCACGATTATCTACCGATCGGCGGGGCTGAGAAGCGGAATTCGCCGCTCTTATCTGCGATGCCACATCTGCCGGAGCGCGCTCGATAGTTGATATCTGATCGCGATAAAAGGTGTCCAGCTCTTCAATGATGTCGTCTACCGAGGTGGTTATCTTCGCTCCCTGCTTGATCAGCCAATTGGTGCCGGTGCTATTGTATGAAGTGGCATTTCCAGGGACTGCGAAGACTTCGCGATTCTGCTCCAGCGCCCATCTGACAGTGTGCATAGTCCCGCTCTTCATCGGTGCTTCTACCACTACTACCCCACGGCAGAGACCGCTGATCACGCGATTGCGCTGCGGGAAGTGCTCCCGGCGCGACCTGGTGCCCAGCTTATGCTCGCTCAGCAAACAGCCTCGAGCAACAATTTCACATGCCATCTCAGCGTTCTCGGGCGGGTATATCTGATCCAATCCGCCCGCCAACACCGCGACTGTCCGTCCGCCAGCATCTAAAGCCGCTCGATGCGCCACGCTGTCAATGCCTCTCGCCAATCCGCTGACCACTGTGATGCCGAGCGAAGCGAGTCCAGAACTCAGCCGTTTACTCATCTCGATTCCGTACTGGCTCGCCTTCCTAGTGCCTATCACGGCGATTCCGTTGCAGTCTTCAGGCAGTAAATCACCCCTCGCGTATAGCACCGGCGGAGGCGCCGGAGCCTCTGCTAACAGTTCCGGATATTCAGGAGAACGCAGATGGATGGGCTTTATGGACTTCTCTGCCAGACCCTGCATCAAAGCATCTGGAGCAGTCTTGTCTCTCATCGATATGATCTCTTTCAGTGTCAAAGGCGCAATGCCGGCCGATCGGAGAGCTGTCGGGCTGGCTCTCCACGCATCGCGCATGCCGCCGAAATACTGTTCCAGCAACTTGAAACGCTCTGGACCCAGACCGGGAACATGGTGCAACGCAACCCAGTACTGCAAATCATCCGTCGGGGCGAGCGGTTCATCCATCTCATATTCTCGTCAACGGTATCGGTATTCAAGGGTGCGAGGCTGTAGAGAACGAAAGTTCCCACGATATTCAAATTCACATTACAACAGACTCGCATGTTCGCAAATCAATGGCGTCACGAAAGCACGAAGCGCGGGCTTGAGCGCACTACGATGCTTCACTCACGGATGGCGGAGAGGACAGGATTCGAACCTGCGGTGAGTGTAAGCCCACACACGCTTTCCAGGCGTGCCCGTTAAGCCGCTCCGGCACCTCTCCTAACGGTACATCCAAGCCATTGTCGGCCCAGTCGCTGAACCCGCCAGTAGCATCTTCCTCAGGATGCGGCGCGCCGCAGAAACTGCAGTGGCGGAGAGGGCGGGATTCGAACCCGCGATCCCGGTTACCCGA
The DNA here is from genome assembly GCA_963422715.1 of Dehalococcoidia bacterium. Taxonomy (GTDB): domain Bacteria; phylum Chloroflexota; class Dehalococcoidia; order Lucifugimonadales; family Lucifugimonadaceae; genus Bin127. The sequence goes on from OY730475.1 coordinate 850,445, forward strand.
GATACCGGTTTTCGAGACCGGCGCTTTCAACCGCTCAGCCACCTCTCCATGCCGATGGATGTTCAGCTACTTAAATAATAATGTATGCATTCAACCACGCCTGCCATCCGATGCGACAGCAAAGATCCGGGCTAACCGAACCGGCCGGACCTCGGCGCACTGCCGGCGGCTACCTCGTCCTATCGTTTGAGCTTCGCTAAATCATTCGCAGTCGCCCAGCCGGGCGATTGAGCTTATTCTTCCGAATTTCGGTATGCATTCTCTGATCAGTACCAGTGCTGCGCCGATCGTTAATCTGACCATTTAGGAAAGGTCTCCGCTGAAAAACGCCTTTGCAACCGCACTAACCTCTTCCGACTCGATCTCGGGCCAGACACCTACTACGAATCCACAAATGCCGATTAGGATACAAGCCCAAGCGGCCCACAGCAAAATCTTCGCATAATCAGGCCGCTCAGTGTCTTTCTCAATCTGGTTCGAACGCTTGCGTAGAGGCACGCTTGATGCATTTATCATTTGCTGGGCGCACTCGGCTCAGAATTTGGAACCGGTAACATTGTGCGCCGCAGTCCGAGCAGCACTTCACATCGCTCATCCGTTTCATCCTCGTTTGCAGTCAACATCCACAAAACTGTAGCGAAATCGCCATCTATCAGTGGTCTGACAAGAAACTGCCATTGCAATCGGGCACTTGTATGTTGCCATCGGGATCGGCACGTGAAGAAAATAAAAACTCCCTGGCAACGACCTATTTTCCCACACCCTTGCAAGTGCAGTATCGTCAGCGCTACAACGTTTCACTTCCGTGTTCGGGATGGGAACGGGTGGTTCCGTTGCGCTCCAATCACCAGGGAGCCATGACATTAGAAGAAGCCTTGCGACGCACCATATCGGTGTGTGGATCTGGTAGCGGGGGCGGGATTCGAACCCGCGACCTTCGGGTTATGAGCCCGACGAGCTGCCACTGCTCCACCCCGCAACAGGTGCCATGCGACGTTTTGCGCCGCTGCTTCTAGTTCCAAGTTGAGGCTAATTTAGCCTCATTTTGGTTTTTAGAATTCGATTCCGCGTTCTCCATGAGTTTCCATTTGGTATTCAGATGAACAGAGTTGGGTCAAGCCCTCGACCGATTAGTACCGTTCAGCTGAGGGCATCACTGCCCTTACACCTACGGCCTATCTACCCGGTAGTCTCCCGGTGGTCTTACTCCTTCATCAGGATGGGACATCTCATCTCAGGGTGGGCTTCGTGCTTAGATGCTTTCAGCGCTTATCCCTTCCGAACATAGCTACCCGGCGATGCGACTGGCGTCACAACCGGCACACCATAGGTTCGTCCACTCCGGTCCTCTCGTACTAGGAGCAGCTCCCTTCAAATGTCCTGCGCGCACGGCGGATAGAGACCGAGCTGTCTCACGACGCTCTGAACCCAGCTCGCGTGCCGCTTTAACGGGCGGACAGCCCGACCCTTGGGACCTTCTCCAGCCCCAGGATGCGACGAGCCGACATCGAGGTGCCAAAGCTCTCCGTCGATACGATCTCTTGGGAGAGATTAGCCTGTTATCCCCGGGGTAGCTTTTATCCGTTAAGCTACGGCCCTTCCACTCGGAACCGTAGGATCACTTTGACCGACTTTCGTCCCTGCTCGACTTGTAGGTCTCGCAGTCAAGCCACCTTATGCCAATACACTCTTTGGCTGATTTCCATCCAGCCTGAGGTGACCTTTGTGCGCCTCCGTTACCTTTTAGGAGGCGACCGCCCCAGTCAAACTGCCTACCAGACACTGTCCCTGGAGGGGTTAGATTCAAACGCAGAAAAGGGCGGTCTTTCATGGGCGACTCAACACAGGCTGGCGCCTGCGCTTCTCCGTCTCCCGCCTATTACTAAACATCCCTGAGCTCAAACCAATGTCAAGCTGCAGTAAAGCTCCACGGGGTCTTTTTGTCCTGCCGCGCGTAACCCGCATCTTCACGGGTCATGCAATTTCACCGAGTCCATCGTTGAGACAGTGCCCAAGTCGTTACGCCATTCGTGCGGGCCGGAAATTACCCGGCAAGGGACTTCGCTACCTTAGGACCGTTATAGTTACGGCCGCCGTTCACCGGGGCTTCAGTCGAGAGCTCTCACCCCCTTCTTTAACCTACCGGCACTGGGCAGGCGTCAGCCTGTATACATCAGCTTTCGCTTTGGCACAGACCTATGTTTTTGCTAAACAGTCGCTTGGGCCGGTTCTCTGCGGCCGCAGACGCCTTTCGCGGCAAGCGCGTATACGTCCACGGCTCCCCTTATTCCTAAGTTACGGGGTTAAATTGCCGAGTTCCTTAACGATGGTTGTCTCGAGCGCCTAGGGGCCTTTACCCCTGTCCACCAGTGTCGGTTTGCGGTACGGTCGCCGTAGAACCTCAACGCCGGAGCTTTTCTTGGCGGCATAGGATCAACGCTGTTCCTCAAGGCGTGCCTCAAGGTTCCGCCGCCCCTCTGCTGTTAACGCACCAGGCTTTTTAACTCCTGATACTCGCCTACGGGCAGCGACACACCATATCCAGTGGTATGCAGCATCTACCAATCCGCGTCACTCCTGCGTTTCAACCGGTCCTAGGGCGGGGCTGGAATTTCAACCAGCTGTCCATCGGTTTCGCCTTTAGGCTACACCTTAGGGCCGCCTTACCCTACGCCGATCAACGTTGCGTAGGAAACCTTGGACTTTCGGCGTGCCGGATTCTCACCGGCATTAACGCTACTCATGCCAGCATTCTCACTTCCCAGCGCTCCACGCAGCCTCGCGGCGCACGCTTCTATGCATCTGGGAACGCTCCCCTACCGAGGCGCGCGAACGCGCCTCTCGCAGCTTCGGCGGTGTGCTTGAGCCCCGTTTATTTTCCGTGCGGGAGCCCTCGACCAGTGATCTATTACGAACTCTTTAAAGGATGGCTGCTTCTAAGCCAACCTCCTGGCTGTCTGGGCGCCCCCACCTCGTTTAACACTTAGCACTCACTTAGGGGCCTTAGCTTGCGATCTGGGTTGTTTCCCTTTCGACGATGGAGTTTATCCTTCACCGTCTCACTGCCGGGATGCTCTTTGCGGTATTCGAAGTTTGACAGGGTTTGGTAAGTTTTTCACCCCCTAGCCCAATCAGAGCCCTACCTCCGCAAAGTAACTCCCGACGCTGCACCTAAATGCATTTCGGGGAGAACCAGCTATCTCCGTGTTCGATTGGCATTTTACCCCTACCCACAGCTCATCCCATCACGTTGCATCGTAAACGGGTTCGGCCCTCCACGAAATATCACTTTCGCTTCAGCCTGGCCATGGGTAGCTCACACGGTTTCGGGTCTACTCCATACGACTTGACGCCCTCTTCAGACTCGCTTTCGCTTCGGCTACAGCGCTGAACGCCTTAACCTTGCCGCACAAAGTAACTCGCTGGCTCATTCTTCAATAGGCACGCTGTCATCCGCCCGTAGGCAGACTCCAACGGTTTGTAGGCGCACGGTTTCAGTTCTATTTCACTCCCCTGTTCGGGGTTCTTTTCACCTTTCCCTCACGGTACTAGTTCACTATCGGTCACTAGAAGTGCTTAGCCTTGGAGGGTGGTCCCCCCAGATTCCAACAGGATTTCACGTGTCCCGCCGTACTCAGGAACTTGACATGAAGACGCCACGCTTTCGCCTACGGGGCTGTCACCCGCTACGGCCAGTCGTTCCAGAACTGTTCAGCTAGCATGACGCTTTGTAACTCCATAGAAGGATCAGAACCTCCTACGCCAAGCCCTACAACACCCCATAGACATAAGACTCTGATCCTTTAAGTCTACAGGGTTTGGGCTGATCCCTTTTCGCTCGCCGCTACTAAGGGAGTCTCGGTTGATTTTCTTTCCTCGGGATACTTAGATGTTTCAGTTCTCCCGCTTACCCTCTCGTATGAGATGAAACCGCGCACGAAAGCGCGGCCTCGGGTTTACCCATTCGGGAATCCACGGCTTTGCCTGCCAGACGGCCGACCGTGGCTTATCGCAGTCTTACTACGCCCTTCTTCGGCTTCTAGTGCCAAGGCATCCCCCGTGCGCCCTTAGTAGCTTGACCCAATCTCTGGTATCTTCTACTTTGGTCTCGGAGAATGCGGAATCGATATTCTTCTGTAAAGGTGCATTCTCACGCCGAATCATCTGCGCGAGCCGACTAAATGCGCGCTGACGCACTAGTGCGGATTCATCAGTATAACATCAATCCCCAGAGATTTATCAATAAACAAGCCTCAATCGCGAACTGACTCACTAGCCAGAACGCTCCATACGAACCAAGATATCCCGTATCTCCCTCAGCAAACTGGACTGAGCCTCTGCCATGTCGTCATCAGGCATTGCAGGCACTGCTTGCGATGCAGCATCTCCCACTGTGGGGCGTTTGTACAGCTCGGCGTTGCGCATCACCGCTGACCGGAAACCATACGGATCGATCACTCCCAGCATATTCGCAGAGCCTTGCAGTTGAGTCTGCCCTGCTGATTCCACCGTGATGCTATAAATGTCGAAGAAACGCATCAGTGGCCCCTGATTCACAGATACGTCCGTAACTCGATCCAATGGAATCGATGTCTGAGTGCGAAATACCACGCCGCGCTTTACCTCCACCGTCTGCTCAGTAAGCGTCAGCGAATGAAAATGCATGTAGCGCGGACGATACCAGGCGAAGTACACAATCGCCACAATCGGGATCAAAGGAATGCTCACCACGCATATCGTGCATATGAACATAACCCAGACAAAGATGTAATTCGTGGTGTTGGAAGCCAGTTCCGCTTTCACAACTGCCGACGTTTCACTCGGCGCATTCATACAAAACCTCCAAGAGCGTCTCCATGATGTATTACCGTGCGCGATAATCATACAACTCTGAATAACCTGCTACGCGTCGCTCATGGATGGGACATCCGACGCCAATCGAAAGAGAGCGGGAAGCGCAAAGCCTTTCTTTAATGAAACTCCGCAACGCGTCTGATTTGTAACTAAGAGGAATAGTGTCGCCGACAACCGCCGTCACGATGTCTACGACCGCGATTGAGTTGCTCTCCTGCAGAATCACGTACGCCGTTGGCGCCCTTAAGAAGCCAGATTGCAGAGCGCATCATTTTGACGGTGCTAAATCACGGTGAAAACTTTATTAGCGGAAGAATGTTGTCAACCGACGGTTCGAGACGAACCGATATACAGCTATTCGCTTGCGCTGTGCTGCTGAATTAAATGCAATCTGAACGCGATATAATTCGGATGTTGCTATCTGACTGACGTATCAAGCGGCATGTCTGTCCAAGTCGTTGCGATTTGGCCAGACATGCGCGACAAAAAGGGGAACTCATGCCGGCTCAAGCCGTCATCGGCGGGCTGTGGGGCGACGAAGGCAAGGGGAAAATCATTGACTTCCTTGCCAAAGACGCCACTGTAGTCGCCAGATATTCCGGTGGCAATAACGCCGGACATACCGTGACGAACGATTACGGAAAGCTCGTGTTTCACCTCATACCGTGCGGCATATGCCACGAAGATACCGTAAACATCATTGGCAACGGAATGGTGGTCGACCCCGACGTGTTGATCGATGAGATAGCTGACGCCGTCAAACTTGGGTTGCCAGGGGATATCGCAGTATCAGACCGCGCGCATCTCATCATGCCTTACCACATCATCTTAGACGAACTGGAAGAGAAACGGCGCGGACAAAGCGCCATCGGAACCACCGGCAAAGGCATCGGTCCGGCCTACATCGACAAGGTCTCGCGGATGGGTTTGCGGATGGGAGAGCTTATAGACCTCGAAGCGATGATGATGCGGCTTCCCGAGATCGTCAATTTCAAGAACCAGATGATCGTTGATGTTTATGGCGGCGAGCCGGTAGATGCCGGTGCGGTGTTGCAAAAAGCACGGGATTGGGCTTATAAATTAGCGCCTTATATCAGCCGCACTGAAGATATTGTCGCCAATGCCCTGGCAAACAATGAAAAAGTGATCATCGAGGGCGCGCAAGGGGCTTTGCTGGATCTTGATCACGGCACCTACCCATTCGTCACCTCGTCAAATCCCACTATCGGAGGCGCTTTGACCGGCTTAGGCATCGGACCACGGGCATTTTCTGAAGTGAGCGGCGTTTTCAAGGCCTACTTCACCAGAGTGGGCGCCGGACCATTTCCCACTGAGATACTCGGTGAGGAAGCGAGCCGCATACGAGAGAGCGCGGGCGAGTTCGGCGCCACTACCGGACGCGCTCGCAGGGTGGGATGGTTCGATGCTGTCGCCGCGCGTTACAGCGCCCGCGTCAACGGGTTCGATTCCATGTTCATCACTCGTCTCGACACTCTCGACAATTGGAATCGCATACAGATATGCACCAAATACGAATTAGACGGTACTATAACTACTGAATTCCCCATCGACCCGATAAAGATGAAACGATGCATTCCAATATACGAACCCGTAGCAGGATGGAGTGATTCGACCACCGGCGTAACCGAATGGAGTCAACTGCCGGAAGGCGCGCAGAAATACGTCCGCAAGATCGAACAACTAGTCGATATCCCAGCCACCATCATATCGACCGGGCCGCATCGCGATGAAACCATGATCGTCAAGCGTGATTAGCAGCGCCTTGCGCTACATGAATCATGCAGATTGCATGATCTCCACGATCGTGTTGCTCAATGCCTCGGAATCATGGCGAGCCGGCGCGACGCTTCCCAGCAACGGCTTATAAACCACTTGATCCGTTCGTCGCCGGAGATCGATTTCATCCACCTCCACCGGTAGCTCACTATAATCGTTGCTCGTGATCGCCGCCGCGGCACTATCATCGCATTCGTTCACGATTACCGTATCGATGCAACGACTATTTGTGCCGCCGCATCCTTGCAGGCTGAGAAACTTGTTCACAGTCGACACAAAATCAGACGCTGTGAAGCCGTCTGTTTCACCGTGCTTAGTGGTCAAATTGCACACGAATATCAGCTTGGCGTCTGATTCAGATATCACTTCTTTCATCCCGACTGGCAATATATTCGGGAGAACACTGGTGAACAAATCGCCCGGTCCCAAAACTATCGCATCGGCGTTCAGCACCGCCTCTATCGCCGCCGGATTAGCTTCCACCGGATAGCGTAGAAAAACGCGGCTTATGCTTGGATCGGCAGACTCTCGGAGATCGATCGCCGATTCAGAATAGATGATCTGACCATCTGACAGTTCGGCGCAAAGATGTCCGGCTTCTAATGACACCGGCAACACACGCCCCTGGATACGCATCAATCTAGATATTTGTTCCACTGCCGTGGCGATATCGCCTTCCCGGGCAAGAAGTGCGGCAAGCAAAATGTTGCCTACCGTGTGCCCTGCAAGAGCGCTCTGTTTCGGAAACCTGAAATTCAGAAGTTCATCTGCGGCATTTGTATCACCATCCGGCGGCGTTAGAGCCGCGATGCACTGCCTCAAATCACCAAGACCGGGATACTTGAACTCTCTGCGTAAAATTCCTGAAGAACCCCCATCGTCGAAGGTCGTCACGATCGCAGTGATATCCAGTCTGGGTTGTAATCCCTTCAGTCCACGCAACAAAGCTGAGAGTCCCGTGCCGCCGCCGATGACAACCGTGCGCAGAGAACGCACACTCGATGATTCACTCAATCCCATACCTCAATTCCATCATGTAAGAGTCAGTGATAGATCGGAGTTGCGCTTAGGAAATAACGTCTCCAGCAAATGAGCATCAGACTTAGATCGGACGTTACAGTCTGCGGACGCGTAAACCAGCTCTTCCACTGATCGTCGGCCGAACAGCAACTGCAAAAACGAATGTCCAGGAAAAGACGCCAACGCATCTTGACGCCGCAAAGCGTCATGCTGTCTGACTGATTTCACCGCACCGTCTTCAAACTCAATCGCAATTCCATCGCGGCTGAATAACAGCTGCAAGGAGCCGCTGAAGCCCGCGTGCACCGAAGCCGCGAGCCGACGTTCCAGGACCGGCGATACCTTGATCATGAAACCAGGCAAATCGGGCACCATCACGTACCACGCATACTGTCGCTCCGGCAACGGACCTAACGCGCCTTCATCAAAGATATAAGCCGGATGATTGGGCTGCATATCAGACCTTATCGTTTTGATCTCGCGTTCCGGATCAGAATGGCCCTCATTAGCAAGCCGAGCCTTTTCCTCGATTTCACGCAACATTGAAGGCAAGGCCAGTCGCCAATATTTATCCTCTGACATTTCGATACGCAGGATCACAGCCTGATCAAGGGCAAGTACGAGCCCGTAGAATATGAAACCAACTGCATCGCCCTTAGCCTCTTCATCTTCATGGCTCTTGCAAAGCGCACCAGTTCTGAAGTGTACCCCACTACGCTTACTGCGGCAGAAAGCCATGTATCGCACTTCGTCATCTTTGTACACTGGCGATACCAATGAACGGTCGGCTGATTCATTCAGCAATCGGGTCATTAATGGCACATCATCGGGTATGGCATCGCGCAGCCTATACCGTCGTTTCTCATCCACTCCCCAGCGGGGCATGGCGAGCATATTGGAGTGGCGATCCCCTTCCGCGTCCAGTGCTAATTCGTACCCGAACTGACGATAGTAATAGGGGATCCCGAGCACGACAGAAACGTCATGCCCGCGCTGTTGCCCCCATTCATGCATCTGCTGAAATTGGTGGCGTATCAGTCCGCGATTGCGATATTCAGGGGCTGTGCCCACGATTTCAGGTCGACCGATGGTGAAACGAATGCCCTGGTAGGCCCACTGTTGCGATAGATATACCGTGCTGGACACGATCTGTGATTTTGTCGCATCTTCTACTATCAATACATCTTCTGGCTTCAGAGTCGGATGCGGCTTCGTCAAAAGGTCACGCGTCCACTCTGCGATCCACCAAGCATCGCTGCCTGATTGCTCATCCGAGAAAATTTCGCCGTTGAACTCCGCCAGCGCTTCAGAATCGTTACGCGTCGCCGAGCGCATCACCAAACCATCGCCAAGATGCGCAATCACATTCTGGTATTCGGACATCGTATCCCTTTATACGGTCCAATCATCCCGCTGGCAGATCAACCGTATAAGCATCCATCACCTGATCGAACTGCGCCGCGAATGCCGTCAACTCAGCTTCGTCTGTTTGCATCGGTAGCCGGGCTGGCCCAACATTGAAGCCGGCGCGATTCATAGCGTATCTCACCGGAATCGGATTCGTGATTATGAATAACGCCTTGAAAATCGGCAACATGCGCAGGTGCGCCTTAGCCGCTCGCTCTATATCACCTTCCAGAATGGCTCCTATCATGCCTTTGATCTGATTGCCGATGATGTTGCTCGCAACACTCACCACTCCATAACCGCCAACCGCGACAATTGAAAAAGTCTCATTGTCGTTGCCCGACCACACTTTGAATCCTTCTGGCGCGTCCCTGATCACGAACGCGATCTGGTCCGGATCGCTGCTCGCCTCTTTAACGCCTATGATGTTAGGCGTTTCGGCCAGGCGCAGAGTAGTCTCGTGCGTCATGTTCAGCGCGGTGCGAGATGGCACGTTGTATAAAATGCCCGGGATCGATACGGCATCGGCGATGGCGTTGAAATGCTGGATCAACCCGCCCTGAGTCGGCTTGTTATAGGCCGGCACCGTCATCAGAATCGCATCCACACCCACACCCTGAGCCGAACGCGAGAGTTCAATCGAGCGGCGAGTGTCATTGTCTGTGGTCCCTGCGACTAACGAGCCACTTTCACCGATCTCCTCCTTCACCTCGGCGAACAATTGAAGTCGCTCTTCGTCAGACATAGAAGGCGCCTCGCCCGTAGTGCCGCCGATCACTAGACCGTCAGAGCCGTTTGCCAGCAACGAACGCGCCAGCTTGCGCGCTTGCGGGTAGTTCACTTCGCCCTCTTCGGTGAAGGGCGTAACCATCGCGGTGAGAAGACGACCTAGTTCTGCCATATCTCCAACTCCTGCACAGTTTCCAAATGTGTTATGCGTCGTGCGATATCGCCAACTGCCGAAGCAATGAATAAGCTTCTATTTAGGATGCCGCTGGCGAGGCGTACGACTTTGATTTATACACCAATAACCGCGGCGGCACGTGGCTTAATGCGATCACGCTTCACACATTCATCCATGATCTGCAACGCGTTCAGAGCCGCGCCTTTGCGAAGATTGTCTGCCGCCAGCCAGAACAGAAGACCATTATCGTGCGCCAAATCGTCCCTTACACGCCCTACCATCACATCGTCTTTGCCAGTCGCAACTATGGGCATCGGATATCTTGATTCATCCGGGACATCTACTAGATCGATCCCCGGAAACTCAGCAAAAACCGCCCGCGCTGCTGCTGGCGACACTTTGCGATCAAACTCCACGCTCACCGCTTCGCAATGCGACGCCACTACCGGCACTCGCACGCATGTAGACGCCATACGAAGCTCAGCGTCGCCCAATATCTTACGCGTCTCGTTCAACATCTTCATCTCTTCTATGGTGTATCCATTCGCAGTGAAGCCATCCACCTGAGGCAACAAATTGAATGCGATGCGATGCGGATACGCCTCCGGAGTCCTCTGTCTCCCCCCGTTGAGAAACGCCTTGCTCTGATCCAACAGCTCGTCCCGAGCCGCCACTCCGGTGCCAGTAACGGATTGATAAGTTGAAACCGTCACCGAAGCGATGCGTCCCAGCTCACGCAGCGCGGCAAGCGCCATCACCAATGGGGTAGTTGTGCAGTTGGGTGTGGAGATAATGCCCGAATGCCATTCTACCTCATCTCCATTCACCTCCGGCACTATCAACGGCACCTCCGGATCCATGCGAAACGCCGAGCTGTCGTCTATCACCAACGAGCCGCGCTTCACTGCTTCCGGCGCCAATCGACTGCTGACCGCAGATGATGCCGATATGAAGGCCACATCAACGCCATCGAAAGCACCGGGATCGGCCGCTGACACCGTCAAATCGCCGTCGCGATAAGGCAACGATACGCCATGAGAACGCGGAGATGCCAATGCAACTATATTCTCTGCCCGATGGCCACGCTCCGCCAAAAGCCGCAACGCCACTTCGCCCACCGCGCCGGTAGCGCCCACGACCGCTATCTTCAGTTCGTTCTCTATCGCCATGACTCGGTCCATGCGCTCGGTAAAACCGTGAAGTGTACATTACTGGTTGATCCAGCAGTCAATTATTCAAACCCATCACCGAATCCAGGCCCACTATCAGGCCTTTCTCGTGCATCACGCTTCGGATTGCCATCATCACGCCGGGCATGAAGCTTTCTCGGCTTATCGAATCATGGGTCAGAGTCAGCGTCTGCCCCAAAGCGCCGAAAACCACTTCGTGACGAGCCACTCGTCCGGGCATGCGCGAGCTATGCACATTGATATTACCGATAGAACCCCCACGCGTTCCGGCCAGCATATCTTTCTCGGTAATGTTCTGATCGAAGTCCGAAGCGCGGCCTTCCAGCATTGCCCGAGCTATCGAGAGCGCAGTTCCAGATGGCGCATCGATCTTATGCTCATGATGGCTCTCGATCAAATCCGCGTAATCGAAGTATCGGGATGCAATTCGCGCCAGATGTCCCAGCAAAACGCAGCCCAGAGCGAAGTTAGAAGCCGAAATCACTCCCACCCCTGCCGCTGATGCGCGTTCACCTATCGAACCAAGCGCCTCGTTGCCCACCCCGGTAGAGCCCGACACGCATCTCACGCCGTGTTCTATGCAGGCATGCATCGCGGCAACAGCCGCCTCCGAGTTCGAAAAATCAACTACTACATCTGGCCGCACAACTGCCAACAGAGACACCAGATCCGTCACGGCAACGATTTGCTCCCCGCTCGGCGTATCAATCTGAGTCGAAGCCCCGACTTGCGGATCTGCGGCTCCTATTAGCGACATGCCCGGCTCTTGCTCCACTGCGCCAATGACAGTGGAGCCCATGCGTCCCATTACACCGTTTATCGCGACTGTGATGTTCGTCATGCTGTGAAGCCAGGTAATCTACAGCAGTGGTTCATGCTTTCCGTATAAGCCCGACATGCTTAGTCGTTGCTGAAGCAACCTTATCTTAAGCCTCGCAGCTATTAACTTGAGCGGCGACCACGGTATCGATTCTGCACCGGGCGGCGAGCTGATCGAGGCCGGTCATCGCCGCCAAATGATCCACTGTTGTCCCAGTTGCCGCGCCGCTCGAATCGCTGCCCGCCACGGTCACCGCCGGATCGGTCGCGGTCACCGCCAGATCGGTCTCGACCTCGCGGCGGCCTCCGTCCGTCATCTCTTGACGATCTGCGGTCTCGGTCTCCGCGAGGCCTACCGCCGCCACGGCCACCGGGACCTCGGCGTTCAATCGCTTCTTGCAGAGCCCTGGCATGGTCATCGCCATAGCTTCGACGATCAATTATGGCACGCACTGAAAGATCGACTCGGCCATTCTGGTCAACATTCACAACCATCACTTCCAGCTCATCTCCTTCGCCCGCCACAGATTGAACATCCGGCACTCGGGTATCCGAAAGTTCACTGATGTGCACCATGCCGTCTTTGCCCGGTATCAGGTTGACGAAGCAACCGAAATCCATCACTTTGACGACTTTACCGGTGTAAACCTCGCCCACTTCAATATCCTTGGTGGTTTTCCTGATGATATCCGCCACCTGCCTAGAATTCGTCTCGGATGTTGCGCCCACTACTACGATGCCTTCATCATCCACATTGATCGTTACTTCGTACTCTTCTTGCAACGATCTTATGTTTGATCCACCCGGGCCTATCAACTGTCCGATCTTATCGCTCGGAATCTTGACTGTCACCATGCGCGGGGCACCGTCTCGCAATTGCTTGCGCGGAGCCGCTATGGTCTTCGACATGTGATCCAAGATCGCCAAGCGCGCCAAGCGTGCCTCTTCCAATGCTGTGGCCATCACTTCGAAGGATATGCCCTTCACTTTGATATCCATCTGCAATGCAGTAACACCGTCCTTCGTCCCGGCAACCTTGAAATCCATATCTCCGGCATGATCCTCGGCGCCCTGGATATCGGTAAGCACTTCGGCGCGTCCCGTCTCATCCGTGATCAATCCCATGGCAATGCCTGCTACCGGATCTGATATCGGCACTCCGCCATCCATCAGCGCCAGTGTGCCGGCGCATACGCTCCCCATCGAGCTCGATCCGTTAGACGCCAGCACCTCAGACACTAAACGCACAGTATAGGGAAAGGAATCTTCTTCGGGGATCACTGGCCGCAAAGCACGCTCCGCGAGTGAGCCATGCCCAACTTCGCGTCTGCCCGTGAAACCGAAACGCCCGGCCTCACCAGTCGAATACGGCGGAAAGTTGTAGTGATGCAGGAAGCGATTCGATGTTGTCGGCGAGAGATTGTCCAAGCGTTGTGCTTCACCCGCTGAGGCCAGTGTCAAAACATCCATAACTTGCGTCTCGCCACGCTGGAATATCGCCGAACCGTGCACTAGCGGAACATATCCGACTGTGGAATCCAGATCGCGCAACTCGTTCAACGCGCGTCCATCCGGGCGCCGTCCCTCTTCAAGAATGCCCTGGCGAACCGCCTCTTTCTCCAATGCGTAAAGCTCGGCTTGAACATGCAACGGATCAAACCCCGAATCTCCATCCACCAAAGCCGATTTCACTTCGGACATGATGCTGGAGACTGCATTTTCGCGCTCCGCTTTACCGCCGGATATTTTCAACGCATCTTTGAAACGGTCGCCCACCATCGAGCGCGTCGATGCGGCAGCGGCCAGCTCGGCTTCCGATGCCGTCGGCGCTTCCCATTTAGGCTTCCCTACTGAACTCTGCATCTCGCGGATATGCGACACAATTTCCGCGTTAACTTCTTGCGCAAGCATCAACGCATCCAGCAACACCCGCTCAGATACGAACTTCGCACCCGCCTCTACCATCATGACAGCATCTGCAGTGCCCGCCACTGTCAAGTCCAAGTCGCTCTCTTCAAGCTGCTGATAGGTAGGATTAACGATCAGCTCGTTGTTCACCAGCCCTATGGTACAGGCGCCAATCGGGTCATCAAAAGGAATGTCTGATATGGCCAATGCTGCTGATGCACCCACGATTCCAAGCGCCGCGTGGGGATTCACTCCATCGGCTGACAGCACTGTGATGATCAGCTGGGTCTCGTTGTAAAAATGCTTCGGGAATAGAGGGCGCAAGGGACGGTCACATAAACGCGCAGCCAGTATCGCCTCGGTGTTGGGCCTGCCCTCACGCTTGAAAAAACCGCCCGGAATACGTCCCGCCGCATAAGCCTTCTCTGCCACATCCACCGTAAGCGGAAGAAAATCGATTCCGGCGCGCGGCTCACGGCTGGCCACAGCCGTGGCCAGAAGCATCAAATCGCCGTATCTCAAGGTTGCCGCGCCGTTAGATTGTGCAGCCACTCGGCCGCTCTCAAAGGACATCACACGCCCTCCAACCTCTAACTCAAATGTATTGATTGTCATATGACTTTAAGTTCTCTTTCTTCAATGTGTCTTTAATTCACTCTTAAGGAGCGTTTTCATTCTCTTGATGCACACGCTGCTCCAGGCAGAGGTCGCATCATATATAAATCAGCAGATTCAGCGATTGCGATTGGATACGTCTCTAATTATGGTCCGCACTCGCAACGCTTCAATGCAGTTATGGAATTATCCGAATATGGAGATCTAGCATGCTCGTTTTTTGTAGCCTGCCACATGACGGCAGAGGCATAACCTAATCCCAATATGATGCCTGCGATTAGAAGTGCCTGCCATTAACAACAGGAAGCTATGCAAACATCTCGCGGATCCGCAGTCGCACCAATTTCAACGTATCGAGTCGTCCGGCATCTACTTTCGGAGTCCCAACGATTCGATAAGGATGCGATATCGTTGGACGTCTTCACGCGCTAAAAAATCAAGAAGTCGGCGGCGCTTACCAACCATCAGTTGCAACCCGCGTCGCCCGGCAGCATCACGCCGGTGAATTTTGAAATGCTCGGTCAGTCCTCGGATCCGCTCGGTCAGGATTGAGATCTGGACCTCTGTGGAACCAGTGTCAGTGTCGTGCCTCCGATACTTGCTGATAGTTGCAGTCTTTGCTTGAATTTCCAAATACTCTTCTCTTTTCTTTAACCGAAGACAGGCCACAATCAACATTTCCTCGTATCGTGGCTAATGACATCCGTATCTCCACTCTAAATTAGAATCCGTGATCTCACTTCCATATAAGGTATCAAGGATATCATGCATCTTTCGGTCGGCGCACATTTCACGTCCGATAAGTCTGTGATCTTGCCTGTTAATAATGAAGCGCACGAACTGTGCTTGTCGCGTTGCCGCCAATCTAGGAAATGGTCAATTGCCAGCACGAGCTGGCAAAATGGCACCCTCTCTGAAGCGGGAATGACAATTGAAACGGCTTTCAATAAAGCACTGAATCTATTGACATGTATAATCATACATGCATAACATAGTTCAATAGTGTGTCCCAAAGCGTGCTGAGCGAATTGACGCTCAGTCGAGTGGGAATGCTTGAACGCGTTATATCTGTGCGACGCTAGCGGATGGCGCTTTAGGAATCTATGGACAGCATAGTAGTGATCTCATAGCAGATTGAAGGACGGATCCTCATGATAATTTCAGTGCGGAGCAGGCTCATCGCCTTAATGCTGACAGTTTCGTCGGTGCTTTTGCTTGCTGGTATCGCTTGCTCAGGGGCCGAAGGCCCACCAGGGCCTCCCGGAACTAAGGGAGATCCCGGAGAGCCAGGAGCAGCAGGTAACCCCGGAAATCCCGGAAAACCAGGTCTACAAGGTATGCAAGGAATACCCGGACTCGCTGGACCTCCAGGACCCGCCGGCAAAGACGGGGTCAAGGGCGACACCGGGGTCAAGGGCGACACCGGGGCCAAGGGCGACACCGGGGTCAAGGGCGACACCGGGGCCAAGGGCGACACCGGGGCAGCTGGCCCACCAGGACCACCAGGCCCGGCCGGTCCACCAGGCAAAGACGGTGCCGACGGTATAGATAATTTTGCAAATATCGCCGTTCACGACAGCAGTTACAGCGTCCCATCAAGAGGAGTTCTAGACGGAGAACCATCTGCCACGGTTACCGTTGTCGGCTCTGGATTCGCTGCCAATGAAAAAGTTGTCTTGTCGATCCAAGGCGGAGCGAGCAGCATTACCGAGAAAGGTGTCGATGTAGTCGCTAGTGACTCCGGGGCATTTTCGGTTGATGTTACGCTACAGCTTGCTATCTACGATAAAGGCAAGATGCACTCCATAATCGCTATGGGCGAACAGAATTCACGAGCATCTGCCGGTGTCAGCCTGTCGGATAAGAAGTAGCTGCCTCCCTATACAGAGGTATATCGCGGCTTCAGATTTCAGATCTACTTGCCCGACTACAAACTGAAGCAAAGTCCGCAGGGGAGTTTATCTCCCCTGCGGACTTTGCTTTTATGCGCGCCTGCCCACTCGCAATCCCAGCTATCAGATTCGCATAGCATATAGCGGTGAGAGAGGCTTGTGCAACCGTCTCAATCCTATATGCAACGGCATTCTGTAATTCTATCGCTCACGAGAACAACGGGCGCATACCGATTGAAACATGAAGTGAGCTAGCAGATGGATGGTATCGATTTTGATCCAAATCAGTGGTCGGAGTATCGGTCCGCTAATGCCAAGCCGCCTTGGGCATTCATTCCCCTCTCTCAAGCATGCCTAAAAGCACGATCAGACATCTAAGTTGTGAAGACGCCGATCCATCCGGGCATCCTTCGCCGTGACAGCAGTTGGAAATTAGGTCGATATCTATACCGACTTAGTTCGATGCCAACCCAAGAGCTTAAACGGCTCGCTACCCGCCGGCACCGCACCCTTAATCTATTGGCGCCTGCTCAGCCGAATCCATATCCGGTTGATCCTCGACGGTTCCATCCTTGAGCAATTGCCTTAGCATGACGTCGTAAGTGAGAGTTCCCGCGACCATACCGACTTCGTCTAGCATCACCGCCGTCTGTTTTACACGGTCTTTAAAATCGCTGAACAAGCTGGCGACTTGCTGGCTCACTGGCAGGAAGAACACTTCATCGACTATCGATGCCGTGGTGATGTTAGGATCATGCTCCCGGTCTCTAAGCGCCTGCAACACCTTCGATTTCTCTACCGTTCCCATCACATCGTCAATAGTATCGCCATAGATCAGAACATTTTGCAGATCCAGTTCAACCATCATGTCAGCCACATCCTCTAGTCCGGTGCTATGATGCACTGCCACAGTCTCTGAAAGCGGTTGCATCAGATCCTTTCCTCGCAGATCTTTCGACGCGATGTTCTGAAGCACGTTGAGCACATTTTCTCCGGCCTCTTCTTGACGGTCGGGAGGCGATTCGGTTTCGTAGATGTATTCAGCCACCCGATTCAATCGCAAGAGTCTGCCAATGCCCGCGGCGAGCCAGATCAGGGGCGACATCCAAATCTCCACATCCTCGTAGCAACTATCGGCGAGGCGATTCAGCAGGGTACGCAGAACTATCACTCCGAATAGCACTGCGGCTGCCACCACAATCATCACTAGCATCCGACCCTCGGTTTCACCGAGGGTCTGTGCCGCTTCAAGCGCCGCTATAACAACTGCGATGACGGAGCCGGTGCGCACCGTGGTCACTACCATGCGAGTGGAACGATAGTTGGACTGCCAACGAGATCGCTCTTCATCTCCGTTATCGGCCGGCGCTATGCCAAGCCGCTCAGACAGCCCCTGTGGCTCTAGTGCACGAAGGATCAGGGTCATAATCCCATAAACCAACACCGCGCCTGCCAACACCGCCCATGTAGACCATCCATCAAACATAGGCGGTTGTGCCATCTGCCAGGGGACTGAGAGATGACGCACGGCAAATGATGACGCTGCCTAATGGAACGTCTGCATCTTTCGTCATCGCCTCAGTATTCGCCACCGTGTTCATCATCTTACAAGCACTCTATCCAATACTTTTCGCGTGCATAGAGATCTTAAACCCGGTCGGTAAATGTAGAAAAAATGCATCGGTCAATTGCATGCATGAAGATGCTGCCAGCTAATTCGTTTTCTTAACCGATATTCTAGCCGGCACTCCCACTACAAGGGCGCCCGGCGGCACATCACGAGTCACTACCGCGCCGGCGCCGGTGCGGGCGCCGACACCGATCCGTATCGGTGCTATCAGAACCGAGCCAGCACCGATCGATGCGTGATCTTCGATCACTGTGCGATGCACCTTCTCGCCATCGTAGTTAGCCGTGGCTACTCCCACGCCGATATTAACCATACGCCCTACATCAGCATCAGCCATTAAACTGAAATGTCCCATCTTAGAGCCGGGTCCGATACGGCTCGCCTTGACCTCAGCCTGAGTGCCTATATATGCATCCTGGCAAATCTCTGAGCCGGCTCGCACCCGACAGAACGGCCCCACCTTGGCCAGAGTATTGACTCGTGAAAATTCGACTATCGCGTTGGCGCCTATCTCGGCGCGGATCCCGATTCTGCTGGCACGCACTTCAGAGCGCGGTTTGATCTGCGCATCGTTCTCTAACTCGCTATTTCCGGCAACAATTGAAAAGGGAGCTATCACCACGCGCTCGCCGATCACAGAAGCTTCCACGATTGCGTTTGGACCCAAACTGGAACCGGCTTTTATGTGAGATCCCGTGATGTGGCATCCGGCACCGATCCACACGCCGGGCTCAATGCTCGAAGCATCGTCTATATAGGTATTGCCCGGCGATTGGAACTCCACTCCTGATTCCACCAACCGTCGCCCCGCATCACAGTCATTCACTGCACGCGCCGAACTGGACATATGTCTCATGTCTCTACTATTGCTATCGTCAGGCAATTCCAACTCAAACTAGGAGTAAGCTGTAACTGGCCAGGCGCTAAATTCAGCGTGGCTTGGCTGTAATCTTAACATTGTGATCAACGTTATGTAAAAACGCGATAATCTCTTTGTCGCATCATATCCAGTATGGCATCTCAAATCCCCAGCGCGCTACTCATAGACATAGACGGAACTCTGTTCGGACCCGAACAGAGCGCTAGCTCGCGCGTTCTAGAAGCCGTTTCTGCCGCCAATGAGCGCATCCCCGTAGCGCTCGCCAGCGGGCGCCAGGTGCAAGAAGTGGGGCGAGTAGCACGCGCCATCGGTCTGAATGGATTGCACATCGGCGACAATGGCGCTTCTATGGTCAATGCTGATACTCGCGAGACTCTCCATAGCGAATACATACCAACATCCTTAGTCAAGCACATTGTCGACACCGCCAATAATGCCGAAACCGCCTATTTCGCATCGCAGAACGGTAGCAACGCCGATTCTCTATCTATTCTCGAACCGGACGGAGTCAGTCTGATCACGATCATGGTAGAAAACATAGATGCCGCATTAGAGTGGCAGGGCAAGTTTGCGCCTGAAGACATCTGTAGCGTACCGTCGACTGGGAGTCTCGGAGAATGTTACGTCAACTTCACGCGCGCCAGAGTCGATAAAGGCCGAGGCGTAAAGAAATTCGCTCATGAACTAGGGGCCGACACGCAGAAAATCGTCGCTGTAGGAGATGGATACAACGACCTCTCAATGTTCAACGCCGTAGGAATGCCCATTGCCATGGGACACGCGCCTGAGGCTGTCAAAGCCCATGCCGTCCACGTCGTTGCTCCGGTAGAATCAGACGGATTAGCCGAAGCTATCGAACGCTTTATCATGCAATAGCATTTTAGAAGAACGCGATGAATATGTCGCGCTTCACCGCTAATCACCCTTGTTGTCAGACGGGCCGCTGAACACTTTTCTGACACCCGCACTGAGATACCCCTGTAGTGTTTGCATCTCTCTACGCAAGGCGGCGCGGAACTGAGGTCCGTATTCACCGATGCGGCGGAACTTTTTTCGCCGCCGACGCGCCACAGTTCGACGATGCCTTTTCGGCATGTTCTCTAGCTCACCTATCAGTGCCTGCTTCATCATGCTCGCCATGCTCGCCGGATCTTCATGCGCGCCATTCGTCGGCTCTGGAAGCACACGATCCACCACGCCGATACGCAACGCATCGTAGGCGGTGAGACGCAACGACCGCGCCAGCTCCGGCGCCCGCGTTCGATCTCTGAGCTCCGTCTCAGCGCCTGATTCCGGCGAAACCGGCGTGTAGATCGCATGCTCCAGCATCAATAAACGATCCGATATACCCAATGCCAGAGCCGCCTCACCGGCAGCTTCGCCGATCAGAACCGATATCACTCTAGTCTCCAAACGCAGCATCAAATCCAAAGTGGCAGCGATCTCGCCGGGCAAGCCGTTCATCTCCTGATCCAACCCCAGCATCGCCCCTGGCGTATCGATCAAAACTATCAACGGCAACTGGAAACGCTCTGCCAGTTGAGCCGCACGTCTCACCTTGCGAAAAGCCTCTACTCGCGTGCCGTCACGGTTCAGATCGGCATAGCCGTAGATATCGGTGAAGGAGGCCACAGATGACGCTTCTGAGTCCGGCTCGTAAGACGATTCATCTCTCTCTGGGGACACCCCTGCTCCCTGGCGCTCATGTCCTATCACCATCACCGGATACGCCCCCAAATAAGCCAGTCCCATCTTGATCGCTTTGCTGTCGTCTCCTATGCGGTCGCCGTGCAGCTCCAAGAAGTTGCGGAATGTATTTCCGATATAGTAGCTGGCTGGTGGTCGATCTGACCTCCTGGCAGTCTGCACCGCTTGCCAAGCATCGGTGCGACGCGGTGTGAACCTGGCAAGGGAGCGGCTCTGTTTCTTCATGCCCTTCATAGAGGGTCTGAGCATCTGTAGAATGGCTGCCAGCTCGCTTCTGATGCTCTCTCGATCTGCTACTCGATCTATGTGCCCGCGCGCCAGAATCGTCTCCGCGGTGCAACGATCCATCACGGCCGGATCATCCTCCACTTCTCGCAGCAAACCTAGAGGAGCAAACCCCACATAGGCGCCGGGCTCAGCGATTCGGATGTCGGATATAGACGCGAAGCTTGCCAGGATCTGCCCGGAAGATGGATTTCCGAGCACCGATATGAGAGGCATGCCACGATCATCTCGCAACCGCGCGGCCGCAACGATGGTTTTCGCCATCTGTGTAAGCGACAAAACACCTTCTTGGATACGTGCGCCGCCGCTAGTCACGATCGCTACCACCGGCAATCTGTTTTGCGCCGCGTCTTCGAATAGCCGTGCCACCTTCTCTCCCACCACGAGACCCATGCTACCGCCTAGGAAGCCAGGATCGATAGCGATGATGGCGCATGGAACGTCGCCTATCTCAGCCCTGCCACAGACCGCCGCATCAAGCAAGCCGGTGCGATTCTGATCTTTTAAGATGCGAACGCTATAGGATATGCGCGGCGAGAATACTAGCGGGTCTATCGATTCTACCCATCTGTGGGTTTCCTTGAAAGTACCATGATCTATAACCGAATCTATCCTTGCCCGCGCGCCGATGCTGTAATGGAACCGGCAGTTTGGGCAAACGCGTATCGATTTGAACAGCGACCCTTCCACAAACTCGCCGCCACACATCAAGCAATGAGGCAACGTATCCTCAATGTCGAGCGGCGGGAACGCCGATAAAGCGACGTCGTCGATCTTGTCTGTAACGTCGCTGTGTTCGGGGAACAGAGGTTTAATGGGCATCTTGCGATAGGCGATTCAACAATTCACGGGCAAATAGACCTACCCGACAAATCATTGATCGCGGAGGGTAACGCGGATATGGCATCGTGCCGGCCGCTAGACAGATCTTGACGCGAACCCAGCTGGATCTAGTCCCAGGTAATTCTACAAGACCTGTCGGGGCTTGCCCGGTTGGCCGGGTCCCACTATTCCAGCCTCTTCAAGCTCATCGATCAGGCGTGCGGCGCGTGGGTAACCGATTTTGAGCCGCCGCTGCAACAGCGAAGTTGAAAGTGTTTTCTGGTTGCGCGACAGCTCCAATGCTGCATCCAAGAGATTATCATCGCCATTTGAGCTCGACTGAGGCACCGGCGATATCCCGGGAATATGATCGTCATAATCCACATCTATCTCTAGCTGAGGCAAGGGCGGACCATCGGCACGATTCTTCCAATACTCCACCACTGCCTCAATCTCGTCTTCCGCGATATAGGCTCCCTGCACTCGCATCGGCTTGCTAAGGTCAATCGGCTTATATAGCATATCGCCCTTGCCGAGCAGCTTCTCTGCGCCGATAGAATCTAGTATCGTGCGACTGTCGACCTGCGACATGACGGAGAAACTGACGCGCGACGGGAAGTTCGCCTTGATCAACCCCGTCACCACATCTACCGACGGCCGTTGAGTAGCTATCACCAGATGAACGCCTGTCGCTCTACCCAGCTGGGCGAGCCGTACGATGAGCTGTTCAACTTCATTGGAAGAGGTTAGCATCAAATCTGCCAATTCGTCTACCAGTATCAGCAGGTACGGCATCTTAACCTTGGCGCGTTCGTTGTATGAAGCGATGTTTTTGACGCGTGCCGATTCTAGAGTCGCGAAGCGATCCATCATCTCTTTTATCAGTGCTTTGAGCACCGTGACAGCGCGATCAGGATCCACTATGACCGGGGTGTATAGATGCGGTATTCCCTCGTAAGGCGTCAGCTCCACCCGTTTGGGGTCTATCATTACCATGCGCACTTCCAGCGGCGTCCGACAAAGCAAGATGCCGGAAACGATGGTATTCATGCATACGCTCTTGCCCGATCCGGTTGCGCCAGCGACTAGGGTATGCGGCATCTTCGAGAAATCGGCCATCACAGGATCGCCTCCGCTTCCCATACCCATAGGCACCGGCAAACCCGCATCGCTGGCGAAGCTCTCCCATTGCGGAGTATCTAATATTGACCTCAGATTAACTGACGTGGGACTGCTGTTCGGTACCTCGATACCAACTACAGATGCTCCCGGAACCACTGATTCGAACCTGATGTTAGGGCATCCCAGAGCCAGTGCAATATCTTTCTCACGATTCAGTATGGTATCCACCCGCACCCTTTGCGCAGATGCCCCGGACCTACCGCCTCCCTTCCATCCCGGCTTCAAACCATACATTGTGACCGTCGGTCCCACTTGGACCTGGTCTACTGAAACATTCACCGCGTGCTGTGCCAGCGTCTCTTCGATGAGACGGCTTGTAGATTCGATCTCGTCAGCGTTAACACCGCCGCCAGGCGGTTCTGCGATGTACTCAGTAGGCGGTAAACGCCACGGAAGCGCGCTGCTCTCCCGCTCGATACGGGAGCCATTTGGAGTCGATTCTGCGCTTTCATCAATGCCGTCGACTCTCAGCATCCGCTCCGGTTCATCTACTCTTGCACGCACTTCCTTAGAGAATGTGATGCCATCTTCCGCAACAGTCATGCTGTTATGCGCGCGCTCAGGCCCAGCTTCATGAGGGTATCTTTCCGCAACTGCTACCGCAGCTGATGAAGCCATGCCGATAGGTTTAGCATCCGGCATGATCCAACCATCTGAATCATCTTTGTTAACTGCACTATCGCCAAAGGCGTGAGCGGCGTTCAAAACCGCGGCGCCGTCGTCGGCCTGTGGATAAAGCGTTTCTCCCATGCCGAATACAGTGCGCCGTTCGGAAATCGATTCTCCAGCGGGCGGTTGATGACTCGGTTTCGCGACATTGGTCGACAGGTTGTGCATGCTCGCGATTGACGGATTGTAATCGGCACGTGGCTCAGTTGCGCCCGCGCGAATGGGCGTGATCTCCGTAGCTGAATACGGTTGCGCGAGCTTAGATTCGGTCGGCGGAACGATTTGGGGCTCATCAGTCGCATCCATGGATTCTTCACTGTTCAATCGTTTAGGCGTTGATGCTCTTGAAAACGTTGACGATACGAATTCGATGCTCTTTGATATACCCATCATAATCCCCACGAATGCTATCATGAGCGCCGTTGCGAAGCCGGCGGGAAACTGTCCCCATAATCCGATAGCGAACAGCAGCCCAACGCGAGCCCAGGCCTGGATATGATGCCATATCGAGATGTCATATCGGTTCCAATCAAATGGTTCCCGCACCAAATATTCGCCCAACGTGCCGCCCATCGATGTTCCCGATATCGCTCCCAGGTGTGCGTTATAAATACCTAGAACAGCCACGATCCCCAACACGATGACGGCCGATGAAACCGTTTCGCGGATCCTTTTGATCAGCCATGATGTCTGTGCTATGAGAAGGTATGCGAACACTCCGATCCACATGCCTACAGGCACCGCCGACCATCCCAGATAAGGCAAAACATCTTCGCGACGCCAATATCCAATCGCGATGCTAGCCGCCAGAAGAACTAAGAGAACGATATGGCGCATGAGCGCGGGCCAGCTGACACCATTGAACTCGTCTTGAGACGTTTTTCGCCTCTTATTAGAAGTGGGGTTGCCTTCGCGTCGCGCGGCTTTTACCGCCTTTTCAGGTTGAGATTGGGCATCCAGATCATTTGACAGTTCATTAGCGTTGTAAGTCAATTTGGGTCACCATTATGAGCGGCCGGCGCTTGGTTCGTCGGAAGAAAAAACGGCTCAAACACGTTTTCACTATTCGTTCAATCTCTTCCAACTTTAGCGATTCCGCGCTCGATGACGCAATAGCTTCATGTAACGATTGCAGTGCATCACGCACTAAAGTATCGGCATCTGCGACATCGACGAAGCCAGAAGTGTCGATTCGCGGCTCCTCGACCAGACGTCCGCGTCGGCGCGCCAGCGCCACGAACACTACACCAGCGCTTGAGAGAGACTTCCGTTCTTCCATCACGCGACCCTCCGGCTCCCACTGTCCCTGTCCCTGCACCAACACATTGCCTGATGGCGCTCTGCCCACTACGCGCGCGCCATCCTCATCAAGCTCCAGAATGTCACCGTCAATGATAAGGCTCACATCATCCGGCGACATTTCCATATCAAGCGCAATGTTGCAATGCGCTCTCAACATCCGATACTCGCCATGTATAGGGACGAATAACTCCGGACGCAAGATGTTGAACATCATCTTCAGCTCTTCTCGACAAGCGTGTCCCGATACATGCACGGGGCGGTTAGCAAATGTTACTGCTTTTACATTTCGTTTCGCCAAGTTGTTCAGTACTTCGTTGACTGCGACCTCGTTGCCCGGGATCGTGCGCGCCGAAAGGATCACCGTGTCGTTCTCGTTCAATCGCACCTCTCTATGGTCGCCGCGCGCCATTCTCACAATGCCCGCGGCGTACTCGCCCTGGCTTCCGGTCGTTATGATAACTACTTTTTCATCAGGCAAACTATTGGCTTCCGCGATTGAAATCGTCGTCTCTGAAGGTAGCTCCAGCAGATCGTTCTTCTGCGCCAAATCCGCCGTCTCAACCATGCTGCGGCCCAGTATGGCTACATGTCGACCCAGCTGATGCGCCGCATCAGCAACCATCTGCACTCGTGCGATCTGAGTGGAGAAACTGGCGATGATGACGCGCCCGCGCGCTTCCGACATCTCTCGGTAAATGGCTTCAGCCGCAATACGATCAGAGCGCGAGCTGCCTCCAGATTCAGCATTTGTAGAATCCGACATCAGTAGACGGACGCCCTTCCGTCCTATCTCGCTCAGCTTCTGATAATCGGTAGGCGTGCCAATCATAGGCTCATTATCAAATTTGAAGTCGCCAGTATGGAATATTCCGCCCTGAGGGGTGCTCAGGTAAATGCTGCAAGAATCGGGAATGCTGTGACACATCGGTAGCCATTGCGCATTGAATTCACCGAAGTCATACTCCAAACCCGGCGTAATCGATTTAACCTGGGCCCGGGACAATCGACCGGTTTTGCGGAGTTCGTTGCGGATCATATCAGATGCCAGGCGCGGGGCGTGGATAGTTGCATTGACATGATCCATCAAGTAGGGCAGAGAACCGATATGATCAAGATGCCCGTGCGTGATAAGCACCCCGCGGATCCGCTTGCTAATCTCTTTGACATAATCCATATTCGGGATGACGCGTTCGATTCCGGGAGTGCTGTGCTTCGGGAACTGCACTCCGCAATCAATGATGATCGCATCCCGGTCAGTTTCGATGACCATCATGTTCATCCCCACTTCGCCAAGTCCGCCGAGCGGGATGATGCGGACTGCGTTGGATTGCTTAAAGCTTGGTTTTCTGGACATGAATCTCTTTCAAATAGGAAATCAAAATTAAAGAATACAGATGCAAATCGCCATGTCGGCATATGCGGATGAAAACCCTTTTGCGCTTTGTAGGAAGGCACATCTGCCGTTTCAAAACAACGATTCCTGACGCTTGTGACCCGTATCTGCCTCGGACTGCGGCGCTGACGATTCTGGTGATGATCTTACCGGGGACAGCGGTGTCGCGACCATCGCTTCACTATGCCGCGGGGCAATAGGATCCGATCGTGATTCAGAGACCGACAGGGCTACCGATTCCTCGGCTATCGACTCATCATCTTCAGAACTTTGCGCAACCGAAACTGCCAATTCCATGCGGTTCCTTATGGCTTGCCCCATCGCGTCCGGAACTACGTGAATATCTTGGCGCAACCGTTCCGCATGCGGCGGATTGCGTAGTCCGGATGCCGGATGGTATAGAGGCAACACTACTCGGTTTTCGTATCGTAGCACCGCCCCATGGCTTTGAGTGATCTTGCGGCCTGGAAAGAACCAATTCAAGGCGAAGCGACCCAGCGTGACTATCACTAGCGGATCGATGAGGGCTATCTGTCGTTTAATGTATGACGAACAGGCATCGATCTCTTTCTTCTCGGGATCTCGATTATCGGGCGGTCGGCACTTTATAACATTAGCGATGAATACATCTTCTCTGCGCATCGGAATCGAAGCAATGAGTTCATCCAGGAACTTTCCCGCTCGGCCCACGAACGGTCTTCCCGATTGATCCTCGTCTCGCCCCGGGCCTTCACCGATGAACAGAACCTCAGCGTCAAACGGGCCTTCACCTGGCACTGTATTGATTCTGGATTGCGCGAGCTGGCAACGCTGACATTCAGTTATCGCCGTATGTATCTGTTGCAACTGGATTGACGCTGAAGCAGATGGTTCGGCAGGCGCATGCATGGCATCACTTGGGAAGGCTACCACAGATTCACCCGATGTCTCCGTAAGACCAAACGGCTCGGTGCTACTCCGAGCCGTTTATGAGACATGTTTCCAAAAAATGGCATACCCGCGTCTGACAATCATGGGCGGGCGCTCAAAGAGTCCGAGTTCAGTCCGCGACACCGTTGTCCTTGAGGTACCGGACAGCATCGGCGACCGTGGTGATGTTCTCGGCGTCTTCATCTGGAATCTCAAGCGGCTGATCGTCAGTGCCGAATTCTTCTTCCAGCGCCATAATCAATTCAACCACGTCTAGGGAATCAGCATTGAGATCTTCTGTGAAGGAAGATTCCGGCTGTATCTCTTCCTCGTCAACGCTGAGCTTATCGGCGGTGATTTCTCTAACTCGATCCAATACTGTTGGCATGGCGGGACGCTCTCCAGAGCTGTGAGTACACACTATTACTTTTCGTTAACACGATATCGCGTGTTGGCATAAGTAGAAATTATACATGTTGCATCTGAATGTAACCAGATGGTTGAAGGCTTGTTCGGAACTCGTATATAGGTTTACGGCACGATTCCGTTCCAGTCGAGACCCGCGCTACAAGTCAATGCCATCCCTGGCCACGGCTCCCAATATGCCATTGACGAATTTGGCCGCTTGATCTGAATCGAACGTCTTGGTCAATACTACAGCCTCGCTGATGATGATGCCTCGGCTAGTTTCCGGCGATAGCTCTCGCTCCGCAAATGCCAAGCGCAGTACGTTTCTAACCACTGGGGACATCGCATATATGCGTCGGTTGTGAGAATAGGAATCGATCTTGCGATCAACAAGCGCCCGGGCAGATTCGGCTTTAAGCACCAATGACAGTGCGAACTCCTTGCCGCGTCTCGACAGTCTAGCCTCACTCGCGACCCAATTGATGCACGATTCAACGCGCCGATTGCTCAGATCGGCTTCATATAGCACCTGCACAGCCACCGCGCGCGATGCGGTCCGGCCCGCTAATCTATCAGGCAGACTGTCGGAAACATGCTCCGCGCCCAGCTCAGCGCCAATGCAGTCCAACGATACATGGCGATATCGCGACTGCGGTTCATCATCCGCCAGAGGAAACAGCAGATTAGGCGATTCATCATCTTCGCCGGGAACCATCACACCAAGCCTCAGGATAAAATACTATACACGGCACCATACAGCATATCAGATATGCTGCGAGCGTTATGCGAGAGCGATAGTCCGGTCAGGCCGCATCCGCAAATCGGCATACAGCATCGTAGCTATTCAGGTTGGTCACCTTTGCCGAGCGATCGATACGGCGCATCATGCCGGAGAGAATTCTGCCGTTGCCGATCTCCACAAAATCATTCACATCATTCTCTAGCATGAATCTGATGCCCCGATGCCATTGGACACACGATGTGAGTTGCCGACGCAATTCGTCTTGAATCTGCTCCGCGGTGGTCAGCATGGCAGCATCCACATTGCCTATGACGGGAACTAACGGCTCCTGGAACTCGATTTCGGCGATGGCTTTGTTCAATCCCGACTGTGCGGGCGACATGAGTCCGGAATGAAATGCGCCGCCGACGGTGAGCGGTATGGCTCTTTTGGCGCCACGCGCAGACGCCATATCAAGCGCCATCGCCAATCCGCGATGGTCGCCGGCGATGATAATCTGCTCGCGAGTGTTGATAGTGGAGATCTCCACGCCTGATTCACGGCATATCTCAGCGGTGGTGACTTCATCGATCCCGATCAACGCTGCCATTCCACCCGGCCGTTCGTCACATGCGAACTGCATCAGACGTCCGCGCTCGCAGACTAATCTAACAGCATTGGATACAGACAAAACTCCGGCTACCACTAGCGCCGAGTATTCACCCAGGCTGTGCCCGGCTGCCATATCTGGCATCACAACTGTGTCAACGGCCTCTTCGAGGGCTCGCCAAGCGGCAATAGATGTAGTGAGTATGGCCGGCTGAGCGTTTTCAGTGCGCATCAGCTCATCATCCGATCCGTCAAACATCACCGCGCTAAGGCTTTGTCCCAGCGCATCGTCCACTTCTTGAAACACTTCACGCGCCGATACCGAGTTGAGATAGAGGTCTTTTCCCATGCCAACAGACTGAGAACCCTGTCCGGGAAAGATGAAAGCGGTGCGTCCGGCAATATCACTATCAATCATCATTTATAACTCCATGCTTAATCGTCTTCATATGATCCAATATAGAGAGGCGTTATAAGCCGCCCTACTCATTATCCGGAGCAGGTGCCAGCAGATTCTCTTGCGGCCACGAACCATTGACGGTGCGTCCCTTATAGTTCCCACACTCTGGGCAGGCTTGATGCGGAGGCACTCTTAGCTGCCGAGAACACGGACATCTAATCAAAGTAGGTAGCCCAATGGCATGATGCGCGGCACGGCCGCCTTTGCGGGCTCTGGTGTGCTTTTTCTTGGGTAGGGGGGGCATGATCGACTCTTTAATTCAAAATAAAATATTTATGCTCTTTCAATAAAGCTAATAGTACAGATACATCTAGGCGACAATTAAGATGCATTTTCACTTACATGCGACGCATTCACAATTTCGCGCATTCAAATTCTGCCAACATTCTCCGCATAGACCTTGGCAGTACTCTCTGCATAACGGCCTCATCGGTATCGCTGAAAAGAGGCATTGCCCCAAAACTTCGGACATGTCTAGCACGTTCGATTCGTCAATCGCCAGCGCGACATCTTCTAGCTCATCAAATCCATTGTCCCAGATTGGCCTTCTAGCGACTAGATCTGAGTTATCGGGTCGAAACTCCTCCGCGAAATTCAGCTCAATCTTAGCGTCCATTGCCTCCAAGCACCGAGCGCACTCAATGCCACTGACGGCTTTCACATTCGCTTCCGCCAATACTGTGCGGTCAGTGCGCATAAGCCGGCCCTGTGCCTCAACTTCTCGGAACTGCACCTCGGCATGTTCCAAACTCTCATGAGCGAAATGAAACTCAATGGTATCACCTTCAAAACCGTTCAGAAGTCTCGAAACGTTGAATATCATCCGTTCAATTAATGGCATCCAAAAGCAAGGCCAACCTCAGCATAAGCACAATTCGATATCTTAAATCCTGTTTACATTAGATGTCAACAATCTATGCTCAAAATGCGCGTTTCGAGTGCCATTGAAATGCCGCCCGAAATCATCGATCGAGCAATGCACGGCTTATGACTAGGCGTTGGATCTCAGAAGTTCCCTCGTAAATCTCAGTTACGCGCTGATCGCGGTAGATGCGCTCCACCGCGGCGGGTTTGAAGTATCCGATGCCGCCGTGGATCTGCACCGCCTTATGAGCGATGCGGCCCGCGGCTTCTGAAGCGTAGAGCTTCGCCATGGCCGATGCGGTGCCATATGGCAGACCGGCATCGTAGAGCGCGGCCGCTCGGAAGGTGAGCAATCGTGCGGCGTCCAGCTCGGTGGCCATGTCTGCGATAGAGAACTGTATCGCTTGTTGCGTCGAGATGGGCTTGCCAAACGCTTCGCGCTGCTTCGAATAAGAGACGGAGCAGTCCAGCGCGCCTTTCGCCAGTCCCAGACACTGCGCCGCCACCGTGATGCGGCTCGAATCCAGTATCTTCAGCGCGATGCGATATCCAGCGCCCAGTTCACCCAGCAGATTCTCTTTCGGCACTCGGCAATCACTGAACACCAATTCGGCGGTGCCGCTGCCGCGCATTCCCATCTTGCCATGCTGATCATTGATCTCGAAGCCCGGCGTGCCCCGCTCAACCACTATCGCCGAAACGCCATGATGTCCCGCCCGACGATCCGAAGTGACAAACACCGCGAATACCTCCGCCACAGAAGCGTTGGTGATGAACAGTTTCGATCCGTTGAGTACATAGGTGTCGCCGTCGTCAACAATGGTCGACTGCAAACCCAGCGCGTCCGAGCCCGTCTGAGGCTCAGTCAATGCGAACGCGGCGATCCTCTTCCCGGATGCCAGATCCGGCAGCCAACGTCGGAGCTGAGATTCGGAGCCAAATCGATTTATAGTCTCCGATCCCAGCGAGGCGTGAGTGATCAAGACCGTGCTGGTGCTGCCGCACGCGGCTCCGATCTCTTCTAACACCGCCGCGAAGTCACGATAGCCCAGGCCGGCGCCTCCGTACTGCGGAGCTATCAGCATTCCTGTCATTCCCATTTCAGCGAGAGACTCGAACTGCTCACGCGGGAAACTCTCTTCACTGTCTACCAGATCGGCGCGCGGCGCCAGTTCACGAACCGCGAACTGGCGCACTGTGGATGCCAGCATCTCCTGCTGCTCGGTATAAAAAGGTTTCATATTTCCAGTCCTGTAGATAGACGCATCAATCTGACGATTGATCTCAAAGCAATGCCGATAACGCCAAGGGGTCAGCATCTTTGTTTGATCCGTTAATATCAGACCTGCTTAGCGCTATCAATCTTACTCATAAGATGATAGTAGAATCTCTGTTGAACTTTGAACTCTGGAGAGATTGAGATACAAATGAAGCGCACTGTGATCGGAGTAGACCCCGGGCTCGCAGTAACGGGGTACGGCGTGGTCGCAACCGACGCGCGCAATGAAATGCGGATGGTCGAAGGCGGTGTGATACGCACCAAGGCGTCTGATAGCTTGGAGCAAAGGCTGAACTTGATTCATCGGGATCTCGAGCAGGTCATAGCAGAATTCAAGCCCGGTGAGATGGCGATCGAGGATCTGCACAGCAGATACCGTAATTTGAAAACGGCGATCATCATGGGGCACGCCAGAGGCATCGCCGTGCTGGCCGCAGGACAGTCAGGACTATCGGTTCACAGCTATCAGCCGAGAAGGATAAAAAGCGTTGTGACCGGCAGTGGCGCGGCAGACAAGACGCAGATGCTAAAGGCAGTTTCGATGCTGTTAAGGCTGCAGGATGAATTAAGACAGCCCGATGTGGGCGATGCATTGGGAGCCGCTATATGCCATGTTCAAATCGTCAGATCGCAGCCGCCGCACTGAAGAGCGCGTTTAATGCCAATTGACGCAAAACCTACTACACCATGCGCAAAGCTCAATCGTAACTCTCCGATGCTTTACGATTGCACTGGAGATATCTACAAGCGCCGCGCTGAGCGTTACGGCTAATCTGAAACGACAGCTCAGCGCGATACCCTTAATTAGCCAGACGAGGCCGAAAAATGATCACCCTTTTGAAGGGCGAGTTGCATAGCCTATCAGCAGAGCCTCCGCGGGCGGTGATGCTCACCTCATGCGGCATCGGCTATGCCGTCAGCCTGCCAGTATTCGCCTATCAGCAGATGATGCATGAAGGAACTCAAGAGGGCGATCAGGTAGAACTGCATATCTACTACTCAGTGACGGAACGCCAACCGTTGCCGTTGCTAGTAGGTTTTAGAGATATTGCCCAGCGAGCGTTCTTCGAGCAGTTCCTGCAGGTGGAAGGGATCGGCCCCACCAAGGCTGTCAACGCCCTGATACTGCCCGTAGACCAGATTGCAAGAGCTATCGAGACAGAAGACACTGCGACTCTCGCTTCTATGCCCGGGATCGGTGCACGCGCGGCTCAGAAGATAATTGCCACGCTGAAGGGCAAGGTGGCAGATGCCGTTATGACAGCGCCTTCCAGCGACGATCAACCGCGCGCAGCAGCGCCGAGCGACACCAAGGCGGATGTAGTGAATGTGTTGATAGGGCTGGGCTACCGCGGACGCGAGGCGGCGCAACTGGCTGATGAAGCCTTGCGGCGCAACCCTGAGCACACCGATGACCTACAACGGATTCTTCAAGAGATTTTCAGAGCATCAAATGCAACTTCTGGAATCAACAACCGTTAACGATAGCATCGCTTCAACTGCTCGCGATATTAAACAGGCGAATCCTAGATGTCAGAGACCGCACGAGAACGCATCGTTCAATCCACTGATGCTGAAGGATATGAATCAGGCGTCGAACTGAACATCAGCGCCTCAGTGCAAGATAATTTCTCAGGAAGCAACGATCTGCGTCCGCGCAGTTTTGACGACTATATCGGACAACGGCACGTGGTGGAGAGCATAAAGGTCGCGGTAGCGGCCGCTAAGCTGCGCAAAGAGACTTTAGATCATGCGCTCTTTCACGGCCCGCCCGGGCTAGGCAAAACCACCATCTCGCATATCATAGCGAGTGAAATGAAGAGCTTCATGTTGCACACTTCTGGCCCAGCTATGGAAAAGCCTAGAGACATGGTCGGAGTGCTTACGAATCTGAAATACTGCGACGTGCTCTTCATCGATGAAATACATCGCTTGTCCCACGCCGTCGCCGAGTATCTATATTCAGCGATGGAGGACTTCCGAGTCGATTTCATCACTGGCTCTGGAGCCTTCGCCAAAACCATAAATCTACCGATACAGCGCTTTACCCTCATCGGCTCCACAACTCGTGCCGGAATGCTGAGCGCGCCGTTGCGAGAACGATTCGGCCTGGCTTATCATCTCGACTTCTATACCAATGCTGAGCTGGCGCAGGTAGTAACTCGATCGGCGATGATTCTGAAGGTGGCGATAAATAAAGAGGGGGCCGAAGAGATCGCGAAACGCGCGCGCGGAACGCCTCGCATCGCCAACAATTTGCTGCGAAGAGTGCGCGACTATGCTCAAGTGCGCCACGACGGCAGCATCGATGCCGATATCGCAGCGGAAGCGCTTTCTGCAGAAGGCGTGGACCATCTAGGGCTTGATCGCCTGGACCGGCTATATCTGCATACCCTGGCGAACAAGTACGGCGGCGGTCCAGCCGGCGTAAACGCGCTGGCAGCATCCATCAATGAGGAAACTCAGACCCTCGAAGATGTCATCGAACCTTATCTGCTGAAGATCGGTTTCATCCAACGCACTCCGCAGGGACGCCGCGCTACCCTGGCCGGCATCGCCCATATGCGCGACCGCTTCGACACATCTCAATTTTCGTTGCTCTAAAAGTGCAACTCTAGGCATCAAGTCGCGCGCTTGCGGGCGAATTGGGTGGCTTCCGCGATCAGATCGTCTGGGATATCGTCGAACGATGCGTAGTTCATAGAGTATAGGCGCGCATATAGCCCATGCATCTCGATCAGCTCATCGTGAGCGCCCGTCTCTATAATCTCTCCGTCCTGCAACACGATGATGCGATCAGCGCCTCTTATGGTCGCCAATCGGTGCGCGATGACGATCCCGGTGCGTCCTTCCAACAGTCTTGCCAATGCCTGCTGTATCAACAGCTCTGTATAGCTGTCTATGGAAGCTGTGGCCTCGTCAAGAATGAGTATCTTCGTATCGGCGACGATTGCACGGGCGAAAGATATCAGTTGGCGCTGGCCCAGCGACAGATTGGCGCCGCGCTGCTCCAGCACCGTGTCGTACCCATCAGGCAGACGCATGATGAATTCATGCGCACCTACAGCTCGGGCAGCAGCAACGACATTCTCGCGCGTGGCACTGGTCTTGTTATAGCGAATATTCTCGTAGACGCTGCTAGAAAACAGGTAAGGCTCTTGCAGCACCATGCCGATATTATTGCCGAGAGAACTGATCTGAATATCGCGTAGAGACTTGCCTCCGACCAAGATGTCGCCCTCCCAAGCCTCGTAGAAACGATGCAGCAACGATGTGATGCTAGTCTTCCCAGATCCGGTAGGGCCGACTAGCGCCACCGTCTCGCCGGGTTCAACTCTGAAGCTGATGTTTCGCAACACCGTCTCATCGGGAAAGTACCCGAAGGTGACATCTTTGAACTCCACTGAGCCGTCATTTTCAATTAACGGCTGCGCGTTTTCACTGTCTTTGATATCGATCGGCACATCTAAAACCTCGAATATACGATCGCCAGATGCCATTGCGCGCTGAAATACCGCGTAGTGCATAGTTATCGATCTTATTGGCTCGAAGAACAACTGAACGTACAGAATGAATGCCAGCATTGCACCGATCTCCAATGAGCCGTCCATCACCCATCCTCCACCGACAACGATGATTATCGCCATCGCGGAGCCGGATAGGAAATCTACTATCGCGACCATCATCAATCCCAGCTTCGCGGCGCGATTGTTAGCGCGCAGCATCTCGCTCGCCTTTTCATCGAAGATCTCAAGGTTCACATGCTCTCGAGACATGCCTTGCACCACGCGCACGCCATTGATGTTCTCCGCCAGCGCGCCGCTGGTGATCGAGCTGGTCTGCCTCGCGTACAAGAAGGCACGGCGCGCAACGGGCAACCATACTGCGCGCACGATTGCCAGCGTAGACACTACCGCGATCGTTAATAGCGCCAGTCGCCAATCCATAATCATCATCGCGGCGATGACACCGACCAGCAACACGAAATCGCCTACTCCGGTGACTATAGTCTCCAGAAACTCCTGCAACGCCGCCACATCTCCTTGCAACCGCGACATCATCCTCCCCACTTCCGTCCTATCCATGAAGGACATGGAGACTTTCTGCAGATGGCGGTACATAGCATGTCGAAGGTCGATCAAGATATGTTCCGCGACCCATCCGACAATCATGTCCTGTAGATAGCTCGCAATGGAGTGGATGATGACGGCCGACGCGAATACGCCGACCATCAAATAGAGGCGTCTCTTGGCTTCGTCGCCATCGCTCTCGACTCCGGATAGAGCTCCATCCACCGTGAGCCTGACTATCCAAGGCAGTGCCAAGGAACTGAGAGCGAAGGCGATAACGGCTATGAGTCCCACTATCACTAAGCCGCGATAAGGACGGACGAACGCAAAGAAGCGCCGCACTACATCGCCATTGAAGCCGGCGCTGAATATGATCTCGTCAGTGTCCGCCACCTGACGGGCGCGATCAATCCATTTAAGTTGATCGCCCTGCTTCGAGTCAGAAGTTCGGCTGCTCTTGGTTCTAGATGTCATCTGCTATCAGTCGTTCCGTTCCAGAGCGTCATCTTCAGGCCTTATCTGCAATTCGTATAAGTCGCGATATTTGCCGCCTTTCGCCAGCAATTCCTGGTGGCTTCCTCGCTCTACGATCTTCCCGCCTTCCAGGAACAGAATCTCGTCAGCGTGCATAAGCGAGCTCAAGCGATGCGAAATAATGATCGTGGCACGGTCGGCCGTTGCTTCTTGCAGGGCAACTCTGATTCGTTGTTCAGTTGCGGCATCGATGGCAGCAGTAGAGTCGTCGAACACTATTATCTGGGGATGCAACATGATGCTGCGCGCAATTGAGAGGCGCTGCCGTTGGCCGCCTGAAAGCGACACTCCGCGTTCCCCCACGAGCGTTGAATAGCCGGATGGCAGCCTTGTCACATAGTCGCGCATCTGCGCGTTTTCAGTGGCATCTTCGATTCGGCGGTGCTCTACCCACGGATTGCCGTAAGCGACGTTATTGTCGATAGTGGTGGTGAATAGGAAAGTGTCTTGCTCCACTACTCCGACGGCTTGACGAAGAGACAATAGTTTGATATCGCGTATATCTTGACCGTCAATTAAGATGCGGCCATCAGTAGGGTCGTAGAAGCGCGGGATCAGATGCGCCAGTGTTGATTTGCCGGAGCCTGGCGGTCCTACGATCCCCACGGTATGCCCCGGACGCGCCTCGAATGAGATGTCGCTGAGCACTTTTTCGTCTCCGAATTGGTCTTTGAACGCGAAATCTACATTTTCAAATCTGATAGCGCCTTCCGATATCCGAAGCTCGGTGGCGCCCGGCTTATCATCTATCTCGGGAATTTCATCCAATACATCGAACAGCCGTTTGCCCGATGCCGCGCCACGCGCCCATCCCGCAACTACTTGTCCCAACATTCGCACCGGCATTCTCAAGATACCCATAAAGGCCAGGAACTGCGCCAATTGCCCCAGCGTGAAGGGATCGTTCTCATCTAAAACCTTCAATCCGCCCACAAGCAACACCAACGCCATCGCCATGAAGAAGGCGACCGTGATAAGCGACAGATTCACCGATCGGACCTTCACCAGCTGGAACGCACGCTGGAACGATGCTTCTGAAATAACGCCATATTTGCCCAGCTCGTACGGTTCCGCATTAAAAGATCGCACCACTCGAATGCCCTTGAGGTTTTCGTCCATGATCTTGGTCAGCCGAGCCATCTCTTCCTGATACAGACGCCAGCCGCGAGAGGTCTGCAAT
Source organism: Dehalococcoidia bacterium (assembly GCA_963422715.1). Taxonomy (GTDB): domain Bacteria; phylum Chloroflexota; class Dehalococcoidia; order Lucifugimonadales; family Lucifugimonadaceae; genus Bin127. Next base: position 887,755 of record OY730475.1, read on the forward strand.
CTGGCGACGATGGATCGCCAAGCCGCGAACGGGACGAAGCTCAGGCTCAAAAGCCCCAGCAACACATCGGATCGAAACATCAAGATCGCTCCGGCAGTGAGGAATATGACCAGATATATCACTCTGAGGAAGCTGCGGCTGGCAAAAGCACGCACTCCCTCAATGTCTAAGATGCCACGCGTCAGCAGTTCACCAGTATGAACCCGATCATGGTAGGCAAAGCTCAGCCGTTGCAGCTTCTCGTAATACTCCATGCGCAACGCGTATCCCAGGTTCTGAGCTATATATTCGCTGATGTAAAGATGCAAGAAGGTGAACAGACCGCGCATCGTGGCCAGCGCCAGAAGCGTCGCCGCAATGACGATCAGCTCGCGTTCAAGAGCATCTTGACTAGCGCCACCGTCAATGAAAATCTTTTCCACAGTGTCCACACCGCTACCGATCTGCAAAGGTATGAAGAGCTGAAACATAGACGACCCGATGATGGCGAGCAGTCCGATGAAAAGCGCCATGCGATGCCGCAACGCCATCCGCGCGATGCGCCACAGAACCGTTAAGCCTTCTTTGCTGGGCGACAGCTTTGAAGACGGATGCGATACCGAACCACCAGCAGCAGTGCCGACGGCGCTTCGAAAACCGATCAGAAATGAGAAAAATGGCAGGCGTGGCATGAGTGGACGGGTAGTGACAGAAGAGCTGATGGGTACGATGCAATGATCGCGACTAGAAAGCGTTGACTCACGATTCTATTAAATGATGATGACATAGTGCGCCAGTGTATTCGTCAATCGGTTCGGTAAACGGATGATACTCGCAGCTACACATGGATTAGCGAACTCGCTTCAAGGTTCACACAATCAGAAATGCTTGATTAGAACTTCGCCAACTTATATCCGCCATACGAATCCCACAAAGAAGCCTATTTCAGTTAAAGTATCTTTAGTCAAGCGACTCCATACCACCAAATGGGTTGTGCAAGGGCAACTGCAACACGGAAAATGTCTCACATTTCAGGCCACAGAAAAGAAGACGCGGGAGGAGAGACAAAATCTAACGCTAGCATCTTAGGCTTCCCCACGTATACGCTGGCGAATCGATACCAAGTTCGCTACGCGACCCTGAAAGATGCGAGTGAGATGGAGCGCATTGAGCGCGCGGCATTCGGATCACTCGCGCCGGGCATGAACTACTCGCACGAGCTGAAACGCGATCACTATCAGTACCTGCTCGCAGTCCGTAACTTGTCTGCCGAAGAGTTGCTAGCCCGGAATAAACGCCGCCGAAACGGTTTCAGCAGATTTGGTAGGCGAATGGCTTCTCTCATGCCGCATCCATCCAGAACCGAAGCTCCCGACCGAACCGATGAAATAGTAGCCGGCATGATCGGCACTGTAACGGCCGCGGATCAAGCGCATGTAATGGTGGTAGCGGTAAGGCCAGACGAACGTAAGCGTGGGGCCGGGGAGCTGTTGCTGATAGCGGCGCTGATAGAGTCTCAGCGCAAAGGCGCGCGCAATGCATCTCTGGAGGTGCGGAAATCAAATTCAACCGCCCGGGCGCTATACAAGAAATACGGCTTTGCCGATACCGGTATCCGACACCGGTACTACGCCGACAACAACGAGGATGCCATTATCATGTCTACACCGTTGATCACCGATGGCAATTTCACGCAACTGCTAAAGCAGAGAATCGCCGCTTATCGCACGCGTTGGCGCGCATCAAACCTCATGGTCACAGCCTGAAATACTAAGCGTTGCCGCCACCCGTTTCACTGCAGAAGCAGAAAGGCGATGAACGATAGCAACGCCCCCAGCGCGATTAAGATGCTGATCGTAGACCATATCTGCTGGATCGCCAGAAACTTCTCCGAGCTTTCCCAGCGCCCGGACCGCCAAGCCAGCTCGTTGCCCTTGAGCCCCAGCATGATCGCCATGATCGCCAGCACGGCGAAGCGGAACGGTATCGGCAAGCCCAGGAACGGCAGCAACGGCAACAGCCCTAGAAGAGACCACCATATGCGGTGATACACGCCCCATATGGGACCCAATATGAACGCCGACCAGTTCCAGCGCCGCACTTCGGGCGGTATGCGCATCGAATCGTCTTGGCTATTGTTGCGATCGCGATGCAGCTCTATCTGCTGAAGGCTGCGGCGCAACATAACATCTACCCGTCGATCCGCTCTTCGCGGCTTTGAATCGTTCCCAAAGGATCTCGTGCGCAAGCCGTCGTCTATCGCTCCAGTCTCGTTCCCATTTTCGATCAGCGTGCCGGCGCCGGCCGGCGATATGCGAGTGTGATGATCCAGTTCGGAACCGCATCGCGCACAAAAAGAGGCGTGTGATTCATTAGCAGACGCACACTTCAAGCAACTAGTGAATCCCAACGGCGGCGGACGCCCTGGATCCGGGACGTAGACGCGTTCACCGCAACGATCACATGCGTACTCTTCCGTCCAGTTGCCGGTGCCGCAATGCATGCAGTAAATGCAAGGTTTACTCGAACCTTGCTCAGGAGGAATCTGAGGTGATGTATCAGGCATTAGCTCTTTATCGATGCTATATGGATTCGTCAGGAACAGATCGGCGCGCTTAGATGCCTTTGGCCTATCAATCTATCTTAAAGTTGCCATCATGACGTTTGAAATACATGTCATGAAGCATGGCATACGCAAACTTTATCACACGCCGGAAATCGGATTGCGCAGCATCAGTCCAAAGTCCGAGTTGAAATCTCCGAAATGCCAGTCAGTCTGAAAACACCGGACGCGCGATATCGGATGCAATTGCCGAAGACATGGCATCCATTATATCGTCCAGCTCTTCCAGGCCCAGAACATCGATAGACGGAGTAGGCGGACGCACCGCCGGCGAATCGAGCATACCGCGCCTCGCCATGATGTGTTTACGGATGGAAAGTCCCAATCCGACGGTGTTTTCGTATCTGATTAACGGCAACCATCTGTAAAATACATCGCGCGCACCTTCTGCATCGCCATTTGCGAACCGGAAGTAGATATCCACCAGCGCCTCCATATATGCGAAACCGGTCATGGCGCCACACGCGCCACGGCGCAGCTCCTCGAATAGGAATGCTCCGCCCAATCCGCCGAAGATGCCCATCGAGCCTCCAGTCGCCGCGATCACAGCCGAAATCTTCGGCGGCGTGGGGGGATCTTCCAGCTTCAGATACGATGCATTCTCAAGCTCGGAGTTCAGTCGCGCGATGAAGTCTGCCGACATGTAAACGCCAGTCTGTTCCGGCAAATCCTGAACCACGATCGGTATCTCAGAGGCCGCGTCTATCTCGGAGTAGTAGCCATAGACTGCGCTTTCATTCGGCTTGGCGATGTTAGGCGGCGAAACCATAACTGCATTCGCGCCCATGGCCTGTGCCTCTAGCAGACGATAAACTGCCTGGCGGCCGCTTTGTCCACTGATGCCTACCGTCACCGTAAGCCGTGCTTCGCACTCTTTCACTACACGCTCTATGACCGCGCCGCGTTCCGATTCAGATAGTCGATGCGCTTCACCCATAACGCCGAGTGTAACTACTCCGGCGCATCCGGCTTGTGCCGCGCAATTGGCTAAGCGCGCGATCGGCGCAGTGTCTACATTGCCATCGGGTTTGAACGGAGTCGGCATCATGAAGTGTATGCCGTTGAATTCAAGGGTAGTCATAGCTACATGATCCAGTTGTCTTCAGCGCTAGTGCCACGAGTCTACAAGATGCCGATACGGCGCTTACCGCTTCATCACGCGCCCTTGAACATATCCATCAGCGCCCGTTCACCTCCGCGCGTGTTGATTCTGCGCATCATCTTACGCATATTGCGATACTGCCCAAGCAACTGATTGACTTGAGTCGGCGAAACGCCAGATCCCCGGGCTATGCGCCGGCGGCGAGAGCCGTTCAGAATCGTCGGGTCCGCGCGTTCCTGTGGAGTCATTGATAGGATTATCGCCTCCACCTGCGACATTCTGCGTTCATCGACATCATTCAGGTTCTTGGCGCCGCGCATCGAGTTCAAGCCCGGGATCATAGAGAGGACTTCGCCCAACGGCCCCATGCGTTTCACGGCTTGGAACTGCTCCAGCATGTCGTTCAAATCGAATTCGTTGCGCCGCAAGCGTTTCTCAAGCTGCTTCGCCTGCCCCATATCAAGCTCGCGATGCGCAGTCTCCACTAGAGTAGCCACATCTCCCATTCCCAAGATGCGCTGTGCCATTCGTTGTGGATGAAACTCCTGGAGCTGATCCGGACGCTCGCCGACTCCGATGAACTTGATAGGCGCTCCAGTCACGCTCTTCATAGATAGTGCAGCACCGCCGCGCGCATCGCCTTCCATCTTCGTCATCACTATCCCGCTGGTGCCGATACGCCGATTGAACTCCGCGCCGGAAGTGACGGCATCCTGTCCCGTCATCGCATCCATCACTAACAGTGTCTCTATCGGATCGGCAACGGAACGCATCTTCTCCAGTTCGCGCATCAGATCATCGTTTATCGCCAGTCGTCCCGCAGTGTCCAGAATCACCCAATAGATACGGTCGCTTCTAGCTTTCTCAATGGCATTGGCAGCAACCTTCACCGGCGATGATGAGCGCGCGTCTTCGTGATAGACCGGCACTCCGATCTGACGTCCGAGCGTAACCAGCTGGCTCACTGCCGCCGGGCGTTGCAAGTCGCAAGCGGCCATCATCACATCTTGTTTATGCTCGCGACGGATGTGCAGCGCCAGTTTTGCGGCCGCGGTAGTTTTGCCGGCGCCCTGCAATCCCACGAGCATCACTACGCTAGGCGGAGTTGCAGCGCGTTGCAGTCCCTCGTTGCTACCGCCTAGTATCTCAACCATCTCCTCGTGCACGATCTTGACGACCGTCTGTCCCGGAGTCAGTGATTTCATCGCCTCGGATCCCTCGGCACGGCTTCGAACCTTGGCAACGAATTCACGAGCGACTTTGAAATCTACATCGGCTTCAAGCAACGCCATTCGCACTTGGCGCAACGCAGTATCAATCTCTTTCTTTGACAGTCGGCCCTTGCCGGACAGGGTTCCCAGCGCGGAGGTCAGGCGTTCGGACAGCGATTCAAACACAGCGGCGAGTTACTCTTGGGTCCATAAGAAGCATGATGCAAATCTCAATCTTTGGGCACGGTCTGTGACGGCGGACGGTCCCACCCGGTGAGAAGGTCACTAGCCAACTGTTGCATTACACGGCTGATATTGCTAAAGGTAGCAATGCCGACGGGGCGTCCGAAATCGTCCACTACCGGCAATCTCGATATGCGCCGCTGCGCCATGACGCGCGCGGCCTCCATGACGTCGGTTTCTGGCCGCGCAGTGTGAACCGGGCTACTCATATGCAGAAGTATCGGGCAGCGCGCCGGGTTTTCATCGCTGCCTACGCATCCGATTGCCACATCCCAGCTGGTGATAATGCCCTCGACCAGTCGGTTGCGCACCACCACCAGCGAACCCACATCACGGTCACGCATCCGACGCGCGGCATCAGAAACGCTCAACTCCGAAGTGATAGTCTGCACCGGAGTGGTCATTATGTCTTCTAAGCGCACTTCAGCCGTTCATATCCGAGAATTAAGCGTTATCATGCTAAAGAGAGACTAGAATGCCTCTCATATCCTTGATTCTACCCCTTTGACACGGGAATGATACTAAATGTCCATTGTCTTAATGATCGCATTAGTAGTGATATCGTTTGCCGCCATCGCAATCGCAATCGCCAACATCGATCCGCTCTGAGATCGCAACGCTTAGCTTGAACTCGAAAGCTCCGCTCCGCAATGCCTAAGCTCAATGCTAACTTGCAGTTCATGTTCAATGAGTACGAACTGCTTGAGCGTTACGACGCGGCGGCGCGTGCCGGCTTCAAAGGCGTGGAGATACAGTCTCCATACTCCATGCCGATAGATGCCCTGCAGGAACGCCTGGAGCGCAATGCATTAGAGCATGTCATCATTAATCTGCCCATTGCAGACCCCCACACCGGCATGAACAACTTGCCATTGCTGCCGAACAAAACCGATCTGTATCGTGAGCGAGTGGCAATGGGCGTGCGCTATGCCGCGGCTCTAGGATGCACCGGCGTGAACACCGGCATCGGCCCCTTGCCGATCGGCATCGATCCCGAGACCGCGTATGAAACCTACATCTACAACTTGCGTTACGCCGCGACGGAGCTACAGAAAGTGCATATCAAGGCACTCGTAGAACCTATCAACACTCGCGACCAGGCCGGTTTCTTCATCCACACTTCGCAACAGGCAGTGAAAGCGATTCAAGATGCCGAACATGCCAACGTATATCTGCAGTACGACTTTTATCACATGCAAATCATGGAGGGCGATCTGGCCGCGACGGTGAAGCGTCTATTACCAATGATCGGTCATATCCAGTTCGCAGATACCCCCGGCCGGCATCAGCCCGGCAGCGGAGAGATCAATTACCCCTATCTTTTCCGCATGCTGGACGATATCGGATACGCCGGATGGACTGGCGCGGAGTACTATCCATCAGGGAACACCGAAGATAGCCTAGGTTGGGCACAAGCATATCTGTAGCGCTGGCGCATCGATCGATTGAATCGATGCTCGGCGATGCTCGGGCAACTGCGATTCACATCGTCCCTGAACAGCAACATAGAATGAAACGGATGAGTTCATTCAGCTCTCGCTCCCGGGTTTCTGCCCATCCGCGCTTGCCACGCATCATCAGCCATGCCTTGGGATAAAGCCGCCTCAGCAACATCTCTTCGTAGCCGCGCTACAGGATTGTTGGCCGAGACGGTCGCAACCGGATTCGGCGTGGCACATATAACTCCGTTCGCCAAGGCCACTCTAGGCAGCGCGGCGGCGCTCGCCGGCTACGGTGCGGCCGCTTTTGTCGCCGGCGAAACCGGAGGAAGCGCGAGTTTCAATTGGCATGCCGGAGCAGTGGCAAGCACCGCAATCACTGCCTGGGTCGGTGCTTGGGCATCATCACGCATCGCAACCGAATCGGACCCCGATCCCAGCCGCGCCGTAATCGACGAGTTCGCCGGGCAATGGTGCGCTGTTCTGTTCCTACCTATCGAATGGGCATGGATGCTCGCCGCTTTCATACTGTTCCGAGGACTGGACGTTCTCAAACCATTCGGAATTCGACGCTTAGAAAATATCCCTCATAAGGGATGGGGCATCATGCTGGATGATGTGGCTGCCGGCATCTTGTGCGCGGCGATTCTGAATGCAGCAAAATGGATAGCAGGTTAGTAGTTTACATCCATCGTTCCTAGGCCGCTGGATTCCGGTCAACACCGGAATAATGTTCAGTCGGGGCTAGAACAACGCCTACTGAACCACGCAAAAGCGGCGGCACCCATTTCTGAGTGCCGCCGCTTTGTTCGATATCATCCGTCATCATCTCAGCCGGATGATGCTGATGCTCTTAACTTCAGCTCGCGCTAGCTAATGCGTGATGAATATGGAGATTCCTTACGGCGTCTCCATATCATTGTGCCACCGATTGCCGAGATTCCCATACCCACTATCAGCACCAGCCACACAATCTGATTCGAGGGTGCAGATCCACCAGTTGGCGGAAGCTTGGGCGGCTCCGCCGTTGGCGGTGGCACTGGAGTCGGGGATGGCTCTGGCGCACCTGATACTCCAACTGCTACCACTGCCGGGAAGGAGCTGAGCGTCGCCACTACCTGCCCACCTGAATCCGTGAAACGAATTCTAGACCGGAGCTCCGTCAGCGAACCGTCAGAGTTAATCACCACTATCGATACCTTGCCAATGTTGCCGCTAAAGTTAGGGGGCAACGGCAAGGCAACATTTGCCGGCTGATTCAAGCGGTAAGACGATACTTCGCCTCCCGTGCTGTCGATCACACCGATCTCGTATTTTTCGCCGCCCAGAGTAAGCCGGTGATGCAATTTTATTTCAGATTCGGCAGAGCCTGACGAGCTCATAACCATTCCAATCATCTCGCCATTGGGAACGGCGCCCTGTGGGACTTCAATTCCGAAATCACTGCCGTTAAACTCACCGCCTGCGCTAGGAGTGAAAACACTGTAAGCCTTGCCAGACGCATCGGTCAGAACCGAAGGAATCTCTCCCGCCGGATCTATCGTCTGAGTCTGAGCCGTATTACCAGATACAGACGCTGAAGCCGGCCGTAGAACTGTGATCCTGTAATTATATTGGGTTGAACCATGCCGTATACTCACTTTGTATGGCCCACCAGGAGTATCCGCCGGCCAATCGTCTCCATCCGCCAACCTAAGCGTGTCACCGGCCATTACTCTTACGCTAATCGTCCTGACTGAGGTAGCGACAGGAGTCTCAACAGGAGGCTCAACCTCAACTTCGGTGCTGCTATCAGTGCCATTTTGAGTGCTAGTGGCACTAGTAGTGCTATCAGTACTAGAAGCAGTGTTACTGCCATTTTGAGCCCTTACTTCGTTAGACGTGCCCCCGCCGATTGAAGGAGGCAAAACCGCGACCGTCACGGCGACCGCGAAGGTAGCCATCAAAACTGAGACAACCCAAAAGCTTTCTTGTGTAAAGAATTTCTTGATCACTATAATCTCGCCTCGCGTCTTCTTAAATTCCTTGTTGATTTCCGCGCAAGAGCAGCTTGGCTAAAGTACTCTTACACACCAAATGATAGCGCCTCTTAAAGTGCTATAGCGTCTGAGTATACGCTACAGAACTATCTATGCGCAATGATAGTATACACATTTTTTGGATTTAGCACGCCGTTTATGGTATCGATTTGCCGCCTTACGGCACTTCTGCACTTTCGAAGGTCGGGCTTGTGCAACGAATATCGCCATGCTATGGCGCATTGAGATTATAACCGAGCGTGGATTGACGGATGTGAAGCTCTGTGGCGGCGGCGCAAGGCCATCATCAAGGGAATATCGCGGCTCGGCGATGGGTGCCGATTCCGATCAGCCTGCCGTCATCGACTGTTCTGGCTTCCACCTTAAACTTGAATTTGACCGCGGAAATTTCTATCAGTTCGGCGCTGGTGACTATATCGGCTCCGAGAGCCGCTGGCGCCAAGTGTTTGACATCGACGTGGAATCCCACGGTGTAGCCGCGGTTAGGCATTTGCGAGTCGATCATCTCGGCGGCAGTGATCTCCATCTGGTTTATCATCTCGGGACTGGAAAGGGTGTTGCGAGATGGATCGCCGCCAGGCGCGTACAGCATCGCTTCAGAAACGGTCCAAGCGCGGTAATGCATCATTCCAGGGGCGAAGATATCTGCGATTCTGTTCATGGCGCGGCCAGAGATAGGTTTTACGGATGCGAGTGGTGATGCGCCTGGAAATATATTCCCTCTACCGACGCGGGCGGGCCGTCCGGCTCAGCAGCTTGCCCGAATCCCAGATAGTGCGGCGGCTCGCCCTGAAAAACGAAGACCGCGCTAAGCGATGAAGCCGATAGCGGATTATGCCCCCCGACCCACTTCACATCCGGACCGTCCATTAGTTGGACCGGTTCGCTGGTGACCGGACGGCGGACGGCTTCATGGTCCGGGTCATCGCTGCCCGAGCGAGCCACTCCCCACCTCACCATTCCGTCGTAGTCGGCAGGAATTATGAATCTCCAGCGCGGTAGCAGCCCATTCCAGGGAGACACTTCTACCGCTACTCGGTCTTTGATGCCGTCTACCGGATGGTGTATCTGCCATCGGTAACGCGTCTCTGCCTGTTGCCGCGTCTGTGAATAGACGCCGTGCGAGTGGATATGGTCGCGCGAGGCTTCTGCGTTGTTGCTGGGACAGATGTTCTCGGCGGGGCGCGGCATTATGCGCTGCGCGCGTTATTCAGTTTTTTTGCCAATCGGCTCTTCTTGCGCGCAGATTGGTTGCGATGAATGATGCCCTTACGCACCGCCACATCTAGCGCGCTGACCGCGGCGCGCACTTTTTCTTCAGTGTCTGAAGCGGCAGGGGCGTCAGCAATCGATTTGCGAGCCGCGTTCAGGCGCGAACGCATGTGTGACTTAACAGATCGATTGCGCAGTGTTTTGCGGCGTTGCGCGCGCAATGTCTTAGATGCTGGCATGTAAGTTCTCTATTTGCTATTGATGAATCGACGGCACGCATCAGCGAGTCTTTAGGTATCCAATGAATTGTACTCAGCCGTAGATTCAGTCGCTAGCGTTAAGCTGATGGATATTCAAGTTCGAACGATGATGGCTGAAAGGGCGTTGGCGCAGAACATCAGCGATATCGAACTACCGAGTCGATGCCGGGCACGGCTTCCAGCAAAGAGAATAGGTGCGCCAGCTGCTCAATGCCGGTGGTGTATACGGTGAAGGTGACAGTGGTAGTGCCGCTTTCTATGTCCTCGCCGGAAGTGATGGCATGTAGATTCATTTTTTCAGCTCTGATCACCCCGCAAAGGTCATGAATCAATCCGATGCGGTCCGACCCTTCGACGCGCAATTTAGCCGGATAGGCGTTATCGACGTGTCCCCATGCAACTTCCATAGTACGCTCGAGGTCTCGGATGTTGCGCAGATTCCGACAGTTGGTTCGATGCACAGTGACGCCTCTTCCACGCGTCAGGTAGCCGGCGATCTCGTCTCCGTACACCGGCGAGCAGCATTTAGGGAAGTTTATCTGCATGCCCGTCTGTCCCATGACGACGATGCCCTTGGCAAGACTGCTGCGCTCAGGGCTCTTGTCGCCAGCGGTTGATTTGGCGAGTTCTTCTTCAATGGATCCGTGTTCGTTGCTAGCGGCGATGGCTTTGGCCACGGTGCGAACGATGATCGATGGCTGTTCGTTGCTTTTGCCGAGGTCACGAACCAGTTCGTCAATATTGGAGTAGCCCATCATCTCCGACACCGTATCAACCTTCATCTCGTGCCCCATGCGCCGCAATTGGTCCATGACTCGCTTCAGCTGCCTTCGTCCCTCGTGCATGTTGGTTTGGCGTTCTTGTTTTCCGAACCATTGGCGCACCTTGGCACGCGCGCTTGCCGTTGCCAGATACTTCTTGCCTTCATCTTGCCAATCCATGCTCGGACCGCGCGGCACGCGCGCCTTGCGGATCTCCACGGTGTCTCCCGGCTGAAGCGGAGTGTTGAGGGCTACTAGCTTCCCGTTGACGAGCGCTCCCACGGTGCTATGTCCGAGTTCGGTATGGATGCGATAGGCGAAATCGAGCGAGGTCGCGCCGCGCGGAAGGCTGACCACATCACCGGCCGGCGTGAATACCTGCACTTGGTCGGAACGCAGAATCTCCGTCTCGATAGAGTCGACGAACTCTTCGGCCCCGCTTGACACCCCGTCCATCTCCATGAGGTGCTTGAACCAAGACATGGAGTGGTTGTAATAGTCGGAGTAGGCGCTGTCCGAGCCGCCATCCTTATAAGCCCAGTGGGCGGCAACTCCATCCTCTGCGTAGAGATGCATATCCTTGGATCGGATCTGAACCTCGAGTGGCAGATTGCCCGGACCGTAGACTGTGGTATGCAGAGAGCGATATCCATTCGGCTTAGGCTTAGATATATAGTCGTCGAATGAGCCGGGTATCATCGGCCACAGATTGTGCACGATGCCGAGCGCGTGGTAGCAATCGTGTTCCTGCGCCGTGATGATGCGCAGGGCTATGAGATCGTGTATCTCGTTAAACGTGCGCCCGAGCTCTTCGTATCGCTGCTTTTTTCTGAAGATGCTGTAAAGGTGTTTCGCGCGCCCGTCGATTCGGGCATCCACTCTTTGCCGTTCAATCACTTCTTTGCGCAGCATGTTGATCGCGGTGCCAGTGTACTGTTCGCGTTCTTGGCGGGTTCGTTTGACCAAACGAGATATGGCTTTGTACTCGCGCGGATTCAGATAGTGGAACGCCGAGTCTTCCAACCTCCACTTGAAATCGTTAATGCCCATTCGGTCGGCGATGGGCGCGTATATATCCATCGTCTCGCGCGCAATGCGTCGCTGCTTCTCTGGCGGCAGATATCGCAGCGTCTCCATATTGTGCATCCGGTCGGCGAGTTTGATGAGCAACACTCGGCGGTCTTCGCCGGCGGCGACGAGCATCTTGCGGAGACTGTGAATGCGTTGCCGCTCTTGCTGATCCGGATGGCGACGCTTGTCGCGCCGCGCGGCCTGATATTCGCTTTTGATGAGGTCGATCTGTGTGAGCTTCGTTACTCCATCAACCATTCGTGCCACCGATTCGCCGAATCGATCCCGCAGCTGCTCAATGCTGACGTCGCAATCCTCCAGCGTATCGTGCAACAGTGCGGCACAAACCACATCGGCGGGCAGCTGCAACTCGGCGATGCGGATGGCAGTGCTTACAGGGTGTTCGAAGAATGGTTCACCAGATTTTCGCATTTGCCCCGCATGAGCATGAGCTGCGAAGACCAGCGCCGACAGCACCGAATCAACATGTTCCGCTGGAAGGTAGCTGCGCACCGATTCCACTAGCTGCGTGGAAGTCCGGCCCAGTCTCATCGGGTTAATAGCTTCAATCCCGCTAATCGAAGCCAAGGCGGCTGGCGATGCTGATACTGAGGCTGGAGCAGCAGTTGATGTGGCGATCGTCAATTTCCTTCACCTGGCGGTGATGCGAGTATGTTTCTAGGATGAGTTGCCAAATGTGTGTTTCAGTTTACACTCAACCCGCATGATGAAGATCAGCTGAGATGGATCTTAGCGAGTATTTTTGGGCATCGCGGGCCAGATTTATAGATTCGGCAGTCGCAGCGCGCTTCTAATGCTCTATCGCGTCGGCAAGATTCGCGAAGCGCGGTCACGGATAACCCTTTGCATATGCCTCTTAATTCAAATCACGAGATTGTGCGATTAGGTCGTCAGTGCGTGTTTCATCGATAGCCGATGATATTTCATCCCTCCCTATAGTGCCGATGAGACGCGCGCCGTCAAACACCAGCAACCGCTCGAGATTTCGCTTTTCAAGGAGCTGTATCGCCCGTGATATTCGGGCTTGATCCGAGATGGGGCAAGTGGAAATTGTCATTTCGGCATCGCCGACTGAGAGTCGGCTCGGTTCTTCAGGATGTAATTTCAGCGCCTCGACGGCGCGCAGAGAGATGAAGCCGGAGACTCGACCGTTGGAGATGACTGGGATTATGCCTCGAGGGTTGGGCTGCAACACGTTGCGCAGCGCGGCGTCTAGCGGTGTTCGGTTATCAAGGACGGTATGCGCCGGCGTCATTGCCGCGCGCACGGATATATCATGGCCGGGGCGATTGCGATCGATGCTCCTGGCTTCGCTGCTGGATGCCGAAGCGATGAACAGCCCCAGCATGATCATCCAGGCTCCTGAGAACCAATTGTCGGCGATGAGCGCCTGGTACAGACCGTACATAATCATCAGGGTTGCGATTATGCGGCCGGCAGCAACTGCGACTCTGGCTCCGACAGTTCGGTTGCCGGTGATGCCCCATACGACCGATTGCAACACCCTTCCTCCGTCCAGCGGGATGCCGGGCAACATGTTGAACGCGGCGAGTATCAGGTTCATGAAGCCGAGGTACTGCAACCAGCCACGGAATATACCGGCATTGAAAGCACTCCTGCTAGTCGTCGCGCCGTCCGTAAAGATGAGCATGAGCGCGATGCTTGCGATGCCGATGATGAGCGAAGCCAGCGGGCCCGCGAATGCGATCATAAAATCGTGACTGGCGCGGGATCGATTTTCAGCTATCAGGCTTACACCGCCGAATATCAGCAACGTGATTCCGAGCACCCGGTAACCGAGCCGCTTGGCAGTGAGCGAGTGCGCCAGTTCATGCACCATCACAGAGGCGAACAGCGATATTGAGATCAACGCAGCGATCGCCCAACGCTGAGCTTCTGTTAGCTCCGTCGAGATGAACGGCAGATTGCCCGTGGCCACCGTCCAAGTGATGAATACGAAACCCAGCAGCCACGACCAATGGACATGGATGGGAATGCCGAACAGAGTTCCGATGCGCAAATCAGTTCCTTGCTTAGATTCAAGCCTTGAAGATCGTTATTGCTCCAACTATACGTCGGCGGCTTCACCTCGCTAGCTGTTCAAAGCTAAGCTCAAGCATGCCCTTGTGTTTGCGGTAGCGCGGCGACCAATGGAATAGGCGGACAGGTGATGTATTCGGCATCCATGGAAACATATCATGAAACGTATCCTATATAGGCGACTAGGCACGATGCGAAACAGCGTCGCGCGATCAGCGTTCCAGAATAGTTGCCGCTTCCGCGCGGCCGGCATATAGCAACGAGAGCATTCACCATTGTCTGTAAATGAAATTTCGTTCCGATCTACATTGTCCGCCGCGGAGAAGGAAGGCATCGCAGTAAACAATTCATCCGCTCCGAATCACGGATGTCTGAGCGGAGATGGAGTTGGTCTGCACTTCGTGGATTGGGGTGGCGATGGACTGCCAGCTGTGGTTTTCATCCACGGTTTCTTGCAACAGTCTAGAACTTGGGACCTTACTTGCTTGGCGCTCAGAGACCGATTCCGATGCTTTTCACTGGACCTGCGCGGACACGGCGAGAGCGGAAAGCCGCGGGATCCCGATTATGCCACCGAACACTATCTGGCAGATTTGGAGCGCATGTGCGACTATCTGTATGAGACGTTGCAGCTAAGCAGTCTAACCCTGTGCGGTTTATCGCTGGGCGGACAGCTGTCTTATTTGTACGCGTCTCGTCATCCCGAACGAGTCCGAAGCATAGCAGTTGTCGATGTTGCGCCTCAGCTGAACCGCGAAGCGCGCAAAGGAGTGCAGCGCTATATATCGGCACTGCCGAGAGAAGGAGCTTTCGATGCGCTGGTGGAGCGAGTGGCTGAGATCAGCCCCATACGTTCGCGCGACCAGGTGCGCGCTTCACTGTTAAGAGCGACGCGCGTGAGCGATGACGGTTCTTGGGGATGGAAACATGATGAGCGGCTCTTAGACCATCATCGGGTGAGTTTCACAACCGATCAGCTATGGGCGGCGCTCGGTTCGGTTTCAGCACCGACGCTATTCATCCTCGGACGCAACTCACGCATGGTATCGGCAGATACGGTGCGGCAGATGGTGCAACTGGTCGCTGGCAGCAGCGCGGCTTATGTCGACAATGCCAGCCATCGCGTTCCCGGCGACAACCCGACGGGGTTTTTACGCGCTTTGGAGCCGTTTCTGATGCGCCATGCGATAGCTAGCATCTAGAAGGCAGAATCGATCTGAAGCTCAATTCTCCCAAAATGTTCTACGGCTGGTGGATAGTGCTGGGCGGCGGTGTGATGCAAGGTTATGCATCAGCCGTATTCTGGCGCGGTTTCCAGGCCTTCGTAGACCCCATACTGAACACCTTCACCGGCTGGAGTTACGCCTGGTTCGCAGCCGCCATATCGATCCAGCGCGGGGAGAGCGGACTCATATCGCCATTCGTGGGAGTGATGCTGGACCGATACGGTCCGAAACGCGTTATGATCTTCGGCGTCGCCGTTACAGGCGCCGGCTTTATCGTGATGAGCTACATGCAGACTTTGTGGCACTTCTACTTCGCAGTGTTGCTGCTGGCTCTGGGAATGTCGTTCGGAACCTTCATCGTCTTCGTCGCTACCGTGGGCAATTGGTTCATACGTCAGCGCGCTCGCGCATTGTCGATGCTGATGACATTTTCGGCGGTGGGAGCCGTAGCCTTGCCTTTGCTGGTGTGGTCCATCGATTCGTTCGGATGGCGGTCGACGTTATTCGCGATCGGTCTAGGCTTCTGGCTGATTGGATTTCCGATCGCGTTGATGATGCGTCGTCGCCCCGAGGATTACGGGTTATTGCCAGATGGAGGCGTGTTACAGGGCGTTGATAGCGACGGCCCGCGTGCACGGCAGCCGCGCGAACTGTCGATAGGGGTGCGCGACGTTTTGCGTTTGCGCGTATTCTGGCAGCTGGCAATTGCAACTAGCCTGGGACAGCTGGTAAGTTCCACCAACCTGTTCCACTTGCCGGCGCTGACGGAGTATGGGATCGATTTGTGGCTCGCTTCAGCCGCCGCCGGCGCAGTAGCCATAGGCGATATACTGGGGCGCGTCAGCATTGGGATTTTCGGCGATAAATTCGATAAGAAACTATTGCTTGCCTTGGCATTTGCGATTCAGATGATGGGCGTCGGCGCGCTGTCGATGATCAACAGCGATTCTCTAGGAATCTCATGGGGATTGTTGCCGTTGCCCATCTTTGTAGTTGGATTCGGATTGGGATTCGGCGCTTCCATACCGTTGCGACTGGCGATATTGGGCGATTATTTCGGCCGAGGCAGCTACGGATCCATAGTGGGCATCGCCAGTTCAGTAAGCGCCATATTCGGCACGACCGGACCGCTGTTCGTAGGCTTCATGCATGATTTCACTTCATCTTATCGTCCGGGCTATGCGATCATGGCAGCAGCGCTGATTGTGGCTCTTCCCTTGACCATGACCCTAGAGTCTAAGTCGCGAGTGAATGCCAAGGCGCGTCAATTAGCCCGCGCGCGGGCTGCGAAGTTCAGGTCTCGCAGATACTCGCTCGAAAACACCGTGGACCGATAGGTGCGTAAACCGATATGCGTAGCACAGGGTTCGCGCGCAGTTTGCGTGCATTGCTATGACGTGGTATCATTCGCAACGCGAGCAAATCCTGGGTTGCAGGAACCTCTCTCGCAGCCCTCAAGAGTACAAGGCTTTTACTGGGCAAGATAGTTTCCTGCTTCAAGGCAAAATCAGATGAATATGAAGCTGATCACCATAGACGGCCATATCGGCGCCGGTGCTTTGGATGTCGGGAAAAGGCTGGCACGCATGTTCCGAAT
This sequence comes from Dehalococcoidia bacterium, assembly GCA_963422715.1. GTDB lineage: Bacteria > Chloroflexota > Dehalococcoidia > Lucifugimonadales > Lucifugimonadaceae > Bin127. Next base: position 904,579 of record OY730475.1, read on the forward strand.
GCGTTGCGTCGACCGGCTGTCGTTGCCAGCGTCGACGAGCCATGATTTGTCGGCCGCTCACTACCGAGAAGCAGTGGAATCACAGTGGGATAAGGCCCCGGTTTCGGACCGCGTCTGGAGCTGGATAGAGCGTGCATCATCGTATTTCGCGATGGGCGCTTCGGGTGACGAACCGATGTTACAGGTCGCCGCCGGACTTAATCAGCCGCTGACGTGGGACTATGAGGGGCCGCGAGCGCAGAGTGATTCGAACGCGTCCCTGAGCCTGACCGAGATCGCAGACTATGGAAATGCGGTGATTGTGCATCGCGCCGGCGCGGTTGCGCTGGCCGATCGTGAAGATGTGACTCGCGTGGGCATATTCGCATCTTGGGACGCGCGCGTGATACGGGTGATGCGGCGCGAAGGCATCATGGATGAAACGCGTGCCGAAAGCATCATCTTTGCGCGCGAGCGCGCCCAGAAAGAGTATTTCGAGCGCATGCACAGAGCCGATCCCGAAGACGCCGCGATTTACGACTTGGTCGTGAATACTTCCGACCAGAGCATCAATATGACCGCGCTAGAGATTTCTCGGCGCTTGAAGCAACTGGAAAACTCGGCTCTCGCTTAGTTGATTAGTTGAAATGCATGCCGCACACTCATTGATAGCATCTATTTAATTCTGAGACTCGATTAAGCCGATATGACATCTTCAACCCAACCTTTCACAGCCAAGGAATTGATGAAGAGCCCCGTAATTACGGCGCGCGAAGACGCCACCGTCGCCGAAGTGGCTAAAACCATGCTGGATAATCGCATCGGATCAGTTGTAATAGTGGGCGAAGACGGCACTTTCCTCGGCATGGTGACAGAAGGAGAGTTTCTGCCCTATGAAGAGGGATTTCCGTTCCTGCGCGGAACTGTGTCCCGAATCATGGGAGTAAACGCCGGAACTGGAGACCATATCCTCTACGCCGAGGCGATCGCGCAGGTATGCGACAAGCCCATCGGCAACGTGATGAAACGAGACGCGCCCACCGCGGAACTCTCAACGCCAGTGAATGAGATCGCGAAGATGATGTCAGCCCATCATTCACAGCACATCCCGGTGCTGCAAGATGGCAAGCCGGTCGGGATCGTGGCGCGCCACGACATTCTACGCATCTTCATCAAGTGAGCCGCCGCGCGTCAATCTGGAGCGCCTGCCAGGTGCTTTAGATTCCTCGCTTACGCTCGGAGTTACAGGTAGGAATGATCGGGTGAAGCAGAGAGTGTGTAATTGATGCCTGATGTTAATAGGCTAAGCCTATGCGTTTATTATCGCTTCAGCTTGTGCAATGTTTTTGAAGCTGTCCACGGACACCCACGGGGCTGATGAACGATATCCGCGCATCTGATGGCAGGATGCAAGATGTGGGAACGTCTCCGTCTCATGGTCACCGATATCAGGCAACAGTCGCTGTATCTCGCGCTGAAACACGTAGATGCCGGCATTGATCCAGAAAGGCAGCTGGCCCTTCTCAATGAATCCAGTGACAGAATCGCTTTCATCGATGTCAACGATGCCGAACTCGCTTATATATGGAGTCAGCATGAGGGTGGCAGTCGCTTCAGTTTCTCGATGCAACGCTATTATGGGCTGCAAGTTCTGGGGCGTGATGATATCGCCATTGATCACGATCGCTTCGCCAACGCTTTCCGGCAACCGCTTCATGCCTTGTTTCACCGCCCCGCCCCGTCCCAGCGGTGAATCTTCAGGTGAGTAGTGGGCATTGAATCCAAAGTCCGCCCCATCTCCGAAGTAATCCTCTATCTTCTCAGCCATATATCCCGATAGGAAAATGACGTCGGTGATGCCATTTCTGATCAGCCATGAGGTTTGATGGTGAAGCAACGGTTTTCCCGCGATCGGCACCATCGGCTTGCAGGTGTTTGCCGTGAGCGGAAGCAACCGTTCACCTTTCCCGCCGGCGATAATTAGGGACCACATAGGCGTCAAAATCGTTACTCGGATCGAACGTCTAGACTCGCGCTGAATGGCTCTACCGGCTCGTCGGTTGGCTGTGTGAAGCGAGCCAGTCCCATAAATCATCGATGATTTGCGGCGTCATCGGCCGTTGCACGACGATGGATCTCGATTTCGGCTTGCCGTCCGTTCCGTCGCCCAGCCATTTCGGCCAGGCTGCGATCGCATTCGCGAACTGCGCGCGCGTAATCTCCAGGTCGGCCGGCCGCCACCGCACTTTGCACTGGTCTAGCCAGCGTACGATAACGTCGGGATCGTGTTCAGTGTACCAAGCGATGATGACGGCGCCTAGGGCGCATGTTTCACCGTGGATCCAGTATCTGTCGTTAGCGATCTCGATGGCGAAGCAGAACGCGTGGTCGGCGCCGGGCGCGTTTTCGTCGCGCACTATGTTGTCGTCGCGATCTTGCACCGCCTTCATGATGACGCGCACCGATTTTGGAGTGAGTTCGCCGCGGTTATCGAGCGATGCCGGGAAATCATGCACGATCTGGTTGAACAGGCTCAGCGTTCGATTGATCTTGGCGTAGTCGACTGCGTCCGCGGTGCCGTTGGCTTCACCGTAGAACCATTCAGAGATCGCGGCGAAACCGCACAGCACGTCACCCAATCCAGCCGTGTTCAGCCGCTCCGGCGCTTTAAGAACTACGTCGTAGTCTACGAGAACGTATTCACAATCTATTTCCGCGAGGCTGCCAATGATCTGCCGGCCGTCCCAGTCGGCAACGAAACCATGGATGATGGCACCGGTGGAGAGCGCGGTAGGAATTTGAACGAGAGGCTTGTTCTTACGCGTGGCAACCAGTTTGGCGTGGTCTAGCGCCCGGCCGGCGCCGATACCAACTACGAGGTCAATATCATGGGGAAGCGAATCCGAAACTTCGATTAAATGCTTGCGGTCAAGCCATTCGTTGTATCCGATTCCAGCCGGTTGCTGGCTGAGTTCGCATTGCGCGGCCTGCCATGCGCTGGGGGTAGTGATAGCTGCGTATCGACCCCATTTGGCAGATTCGGATTTAAGCAACCCGTGTCCGAATCGGATGTCGTACTCGCTGGCTGGTTTCGTCATGTCGGCATCGGCCTTTTGGGATAGCGTTACGTCAGTCTGTGCGGTGGGCACGATTCCCACCGTTCTTCAAGCGCTCGGGCGTCTGCTGATCGGTCAAGCCTACTCTATCAGCTATCAGTGAAGCGCAGAGGCGAAGCTACGCACCGGTTGTCCGCATTCGCATTTTATCCATATTCTTATCATTTAATATTAGTCATATCATATTAGGTTCCGCGCATTCCATTAGCCCAGCGCACGGCAAACCTATGCATCATAGACGGATCGAAGTGTTAAGCAATCTGAAAAGAATATCTGTATTTCAGTGGTCGCTGGCGTTTATATTGCTGGTAATAATAGCCGTAGGCACTTATTTTGTGTATTCATTGGTATTTATGAGAGATGAGACGAACGTTGACCTCTCAGTGTACGGGATAGCTAAGGATGCGGAGCTACAGCTGATTCGAGTCCGTCGCGGCGAACTTGCCAACAATGTGACTGTCAATGGCAGTTTGAAGTATTCCGGGCGCACCGATCTGAAGTTCGGCGCCAACGGCAAGGTAGATTCAGTGGCGGTGAAAGTCGGTGATATGGTGCCGAAAGGCCATAGGCTCGCCGCCTTGAGTTCAGATGCTTCTGACTCCGTGAAGAAGGTGATAGTAGATGCGGAGAAAGCGTTGCGCGAGGCGGAAAAGGCGCTTGATGAACTGTTGAACCCGGATCAGTATGAAATCGAAGCTGCTGAATTGAAGATCCCAGAGTCAGATAAAGAGCTGCGGGACGCGAAAAAGGAACTTGAGGAGCTGCTGGCTGATAAAGAGCCGATTGAGCTTGAGAATGCGCGTCTGGATATTGTGAAGAGGCATAAGGCCCTAGAAGATGCCCAGAAAGCGCTGGAAGAACTGGAGAAGTTTGATCGGACGGTGCTGATCAATGCTGAGGTTGCCATCCTAAACGCTGAACGTAATCTGGAAAACCACCGTGACGCGCTCGAACGAGAGCGATCAACCCGACATTCTGATTTGGCGCTGGTGCAGGCGAAGGCCGATATAGCTGCCGCGACATACGCCGTGGCAATTGCTGATGAAGCGTTGCAAGATGCAACTTCAGGTGCGGATAGCAAGAAAGTAATGGGGTTGCGTGCGCGCATCGCCGAGGCCGACGATGATATAGAGCTGGCCATCCAGAACAAGAAGCAGATCTCGGATCGCATCAAGCTTGATCAGCGCGATTCTGATAAGAAACTGGCCGAGTCTGAGAAGAATTATCAGGATGTTTTCTTGAAGTGGCTAGGCATGAACATCACGGAATGGGGATCACTTGCTCCCGACGATATCTTTCAGGCTTCGGGCACTGATTTACACGCGATTTTCGATGCGGCGCAACTGGATGCTAATAAGGTGGGCGGCTCTGAGACGACGCTTAACTTATTGGACGCGGATGACCCGGCGACGGCTTGGGATGAATCTCTCATCCATACCTGGGTGATGTTCGGCTTCATAGAGTTGTTGGTGGATTGCGGCGATAAGGCTCCAAATGCCGGACGCGCTTGCATCCGCAAGGAGTTCGATGATGCTTGGGATAGCCTGGAACTGCTGAAACGAGAGCGACAGACGGCAGATATAAATGCGATTGCTGAACTAGATGCGGCTGATGACCGGATAACCGAGATATCGAGCGCGTCCGACAACCTGCGCGACAATCTTGATGATCTTTTGAAGCCCGCGACGGAAGAGAAGAAAGCTGATTTAAGGGCGAAGCTGGAACTCGCAAAGGCGATACTGACAGACGCTGAGGCTGAGCTAGAAGAAGTTCGGGCGAAACGCGCCGCGCAGTCTGATCGTCTAGCAGATATCGAGCGCGATATCGCGCTCGCCATCGACGCGAAAGATGACGCGCATGATGAATTGCGCGAACTGAAGGTGGCTCCGACCGCGCTTGATCGCGAGCTTGCAGAGGCCAAGGTTGCTCAGGCGCGGATAGCGCATGGGGCATCTCAGAAATTTTTGCGCGAATTAAAGGAACCGCCTAATCAGGCAGATGTGGAGTTGTTGCAACAGAAAATAGTGACCGCGCAGGCGAAGCTGGATAAGGATCGCGCAGACCTGGCCCTGCTGATCGATCCCGATGACGGTAAAATTGAAGATTTGCGCTATGACGTGGCTTCCGCCATTGCTGATCTGGAGAGCGCACGCGCGGATCTCGAAGAGCTGAACATACTCGCTCCTTTCAACGGGATCATCGCCGGTGTAGCTGTATCTGCAGGCGATGAAATCGTAGCCGGCAAGACGGCGATAGTGATCGCGCAAGCTGACGTTTTCGAGCTGGAAGGCTCGGTGGACGAGGTTGATGTGCTGATGTTGCAAGTAGGCGATGAGGTGAATGTGAGGCTGGAATCGATGCCTGGTCAAGTGCTGTCCGGAAGATTAAGCGAGATATCGCCGTTCGGCAGCTCTTCAGAGGTATTCGAGACTTCAATGTTCGGAGCGTCATCTTCCAACATCGTGACCTATCCAGTGAAGATCGAGACTCGGCCGCCGAATGGTGCGGAACTTGTGGACGGCTTGACCGCGGTGGCAGATGTGGTGATACGCGTCGAGGAAGATGTTCTGATGGTTCCGATTCAGGCGTTGCTCGGTTCAGTTTCCGCACCGGCCGTGCTGGTGGTCGATGACACGGGGCAATATCGGTTAGCGCCGGTGTCTCTGGGCATCAGCGATGATTTCTGGACTGAGCTGAAGAGCGGAGTCGAGGAGGGTGAGACGATCGTGATGCCGGTGATCAGCACGGACACCAGTCGATTCTTATCGCCGTTCTGATGCCGCAGCTTGACAGTGGTACAGCGATAGTCATGCTTGAACGAAGACGGCGCAAGGCACATACGAGGAGTGATCGGTGATGCCTATGGATGCTTCTTCCGAAGCGGCGGTGTTCCTGAACGGCGTCTCTAAGATCTACGGCATGAGATCGCTGGAAGTGCGCGCGCTTTCGGATGTGGAGCTGACGATCGCGCACGGCGAGTTTCTAGCCGTAGTCGGCGCTTCCGGCTCCGGCAAATCGACACTGATCAACATCATCGGCTGTTTGGATGTGCCTACTTCAGGTGAATACCGGCTTGATGATGAACTGGTATCGGAAATGTCATCGGATCGCTTGGCGGATATCCGCAGTCGCAAGATCGGCTTCGTATTCCAGACACACAATTTATTGCCGCGCCTCTCCGCGCTGGGGAACGTAGAGATGCCGATGATGTACGGCCGATGGAAGAATCGGCGGCGGCGCGCGCAGGATGCCTTGTCCGCAGTGGGACTGGAGCCGCGGATGCAGCACAAGCCAACCGAGCTTTCTGGCGGCGAGCAACAACGCGTCGGTATCGCCAGGGCGCTGGTGAAAAAGCCTAGCATCTTGCTCGCAGATGAGCCGACGGGAAATCTCGATTCGTCAACTACTCACGAGATCATAGATTTGGTGGCACGGATCAATCGCGAGGATCACATCACGGTGATACTGGTAACGCACGAGACGGAGATCGCCGCACGCACCGACCGGGTCATAACCTTAAGCGACGGACGTGTAGTATCCGATGAGCGCGTGGCTACTGTGTGATCGGATGCGGAGCATGAGATGTCTATCGTCGATGTGATCAGAACGGCTCTTTTCTCGCTGGGGTCGAATCGACTGCGAGCGACACTCGCGTTGCTAGGCATCGTGCTGGGCATCGCGTCAGTGATAACGCTGATGGCGATCGGGCGCGGAGCTACACTCGAGATTCGCCAAACCATCGAATCGTTCGGCAGCAACCTGTTGTTCATCTCTTCAACCGGCAGCGGCGGCATCACGATGCGAGATGTGGAGGCGCTTCGGGTAAAGAGCGATGCTCCGTCTGTAAATCTCGTGGCGCCGGAGATAGACCATTTCGGCACCCTGATCTATCGGCAAGAATCGGTGGGCGCGCGTATCAGCGGCGTTTCAGCCGAGTTTCAGGATGTGCGCAACATAGAGCTGGCAAGTGGCATCTTCATTACTCCCGCGCATACCGATGCGCGCTCCGATGTGGTTGTGCTGGGTTCGGAGCTATCAGCATCACTCTTCGGCAGTCGAGACCCGGTAAGCGCTTACATCAGAGTGGACGGCAAGCGTTTTCGGGTGATCGGAGTGCTGAAAAGCCAGGATGTGATGTTCGAATCCACGAATCATCAGGCCTTCGTTCCGATCACGACCGCGTTTTATCGACTGACGAGTCGTTTCACCATTTCAGGAGAGATACGAGTAGATACGATCTACGCGCAAGCGATGAATGATCGTCTAATCGATCAGGCGGTAGCAGAGATAAAAACTGCATTGCGACTGAGTCGACGCATCACTGGTCAAGACGACTTCGAGGTCTACAGTCAGCAAGAGGCTTTGAAGGCCTTGGAGCAGACTGATCAGGTGTTCGTGATTTTCTTGGGCTCTATCGCCGGGGTTTCGCTCTTGGTGGGCGGGATCGGGATTATGAACATCATGCTGGTGTCGGTGACTGAGCGCACCCGAGAGATCGGGATTCGGCAAGCTATGGGCGCGAAGCGGCGTGATATTTTGGCGCAGTTCGTAACTGAAGCAGTGTTTCTCACGCTCGGCGGTGGCTTGCTCGGCGTGATGCTGGGTTTCGGCGCCTCAACGCTGATCAACGGGCTCGGGCTGGGAGATGGCTTCACCCTGAGGACGATCGTATCTGCTGATATCGTTTTCATCTCGTTGATCGTCTCAGTTCTGATCGGGCTTTTCTTTGGCATCTATCCCGCAGTGCGGGCGGCTAAACTGCATCCGATAGAGGCGTTGAAATATGAATAGCACCGGCAAGCTTTTGCAATGGGGCGCGGCTCTTTCGGGATTAGTGATCGGAGTGATTGGCGCGATCATCTTGAACGCCCCGCAAATATATGTGATTCCAATGGCCGACGAAATGTCTATGCCGACACCCACCGTTCCATACCGCGCGCAGTTTGATTGGAGCCGATCATTCTCTAACGACTTTGAGATGGCCAGCGAGTTTGAAGCATTAAAGCCTAGCGATAGCGGAGGCATGGAAAGCCTCGCTGGGATCGAGGCCTTCATGCATACGGATCCAGAGCTAACGGCTTTGTGGGAACAGTCGCAGACGAGTTCTATGACTGTCCAAGAATCCGATCGGTTTCAGACGCTGCTTCATAATGCCATGATGGGCGGCGACATCGGCTTGCCGGTCGCGGAGGGCGTGATATTGGAGGTTAGCGATTATGGCTTTGTGTTGCTGACTTACGACGAGATGGAACTCATGGCATCGACAACTGAGGGCGAGACGAGTCCCGACAGAGATGCATCAGCCGATGATATCGCGCCGGCGCCTGATGCCCATAGCACCGCCGGTGCTGGCGCGGATGAATACGCTGAGAACGAGGGAGAAGATCAAGTGGGGCTGAAGTTCGCAGTGCCTCGCGCTACTAACTTGGAGATCGTGAAGGTCCTCTCGCCATCTGATCTGGACGTCGGAAACATAGTGTCGGTAGTGGCTAATCGCAGTCCGTCCGGAGTAATGACCGCGGATAAGATAACTCTGCTGCCGGATTGGAAATCTAACCTTTCCCACCAAGCCTCGGAGGAGCTTTTCGGGTTCGACAGGATGATTTCAGACGATGAAGCAGCCGATCTGGAGATCATCATGGAGAATAGTATGACGGCTGACGGTGCGATAGTGACTGAGGTGTTTCTGCTCGATTCTTTTATGATGCCGAAATTCGGCGCCGCGGCTTCCCGAACTCGGCGTTTCATACCGAGTTCAATTCCGGTTGAAGGCGAGATAGTGAAAAAGGACGGGAACATCATCACAGTAGACGCCGAATTGAGACCGTTGCGAATTACAGTCAATGATGATGTTGAGGTAGCTTCTACCGAGCCCGGGAAGCTCTCAGATATTGAGGTGGGAATGTCGGCGCGAGTGGTAGCCCATTTTATGCCAGACGATTCTGATCTGCCGGCGATGGCGACAAGAGTGCTGGCCGGACCTGAGGCATTTATACGCAGCGACAATCAGCCCGACGAAGGTGCTGCCAGCATCAGAAAATGAATTTGCCAATCACTTTCCGGCGGCAGATTAGATAAATCTAGGACGTTTACGCCCTGTTCATACATAAACGCTCTCACGCACTTAAGTTTTTCGGCATCGTCCCATAATGCTTCTATGGGCTAGGCTTTTACCATTATTCCGAACCCAATTGCGCCTGTAGTTATTCCGATTCATGCCCGAATTGCCAGAAGTAGAAGCTATTCGTCGCTATCTGATGGCGGAAAATATTGTCGGAAGGCGTTTCGCGCGGATTGAGATCGGCTGGCCGAAATCCATCGTGAGGCCGGCTGCGGATGCCGAGGCGTTCAGCGAGCTGGCGACCGGCAGACGTATCGGCTCGCTTGGGAGGCGCGGGAAATATCTGATATTCCCCCTAATAGAGAACGACGAAGATCGCTTTTTAGTGATGCATATGGGGATGACAGGATCGTTGCACATGCGACATGAATCGGCTCCGGCGTTGCCGCATGTAAGGACTGTTCTATGGATGGACGACAGACGTAGAATCGAGTTCAACGACCCGCGCAAGTGGGGACGGCTCTGGTGCATTGGCAATCTAGATGAGGCGATGTCACGACTGGGTCCAGAGCCGGTTGATATCTCAGACGATGGGTTCGCAGCCAGGGCTCAAAGGCGACGGACTCGGATCAAACCTGCACTGCTGGATCAAAGTCTGATCGCGGGAGTCGGCAACATCTACGCTGATGAGGCATTGCATCGAGCGCGTATATCGCCATTGCGGCGCGCCAATCGCGTCAGTCGCGAACGCCTGAGTTCTCTGCACCGCGCCATTGCAGATATTCTGGACCATGCAGTGGAATTCATCGCTTCGCATCCCAGCGAGGACGGCAGCCCGTATGTTGTGAACGCGCACGACGGCCGGATGCTGATCTCAAGGCGGTCCGGTTCCGAATGTCCGCGCTGCCGGATTACGATATCCCGCCGCCGCATCAATGGACGAACTGCCTACTACTGCCATTCATGCCAGCATTAATAGATTGCAAAGGCATCATCAGGGTTGAACCACAGACCATTGAAACAGCATCGATCAGATGGCATGCACAGAGAATATGGACGCGATAGCAGAATGAGATGGTGGAGACAGAGGGGCATGATGCTAGAATCGAGCATAATCAGAGATGATGTTTAATTTCAACACGGAGGGGTGGCAGAGCGGTTTAATGCGCTGGTCTTGAAAACCAGTGTCGCCTCTCGGCGACCGCAGGTTCGAATCCTGTCCCCTCCGCCATATGGGCATTAGGTCGGGGCTCCATGCATCGATTCGACGATAGAAAGAGCGCGCTTATCGTGGGCGCGAAGCGTGTCGGACGAACCGTAGCGAAACGGCTGGCCAAAGAAGGCATTGATCTCGCGATCGTGTACCGCCGCTCCGAAGCTGAGGCACGAGCATTGCGAGACGATCTTAAGCGCGACCCCGAGCTGCCGCCTCTGAGAACAGTTCTGCTCCAGGCCGACATATCCGAAGAAGCCAGTGTCAAGAGAGCCGTCGAAAATGCTGCCCGACAACTGGGCAGTCTTCACTATGTAGTGAATCTTGCCTCGGATTATCCGCGCACGCCGTTCGATTCGCTGGATGCTGCGAGCTGGGATGCCGCGATGGCTTCCGCTAAAGGCGCTTATCTTCTGGCGATTCACGCAATGCGACATATGGCGGCACAAAATCCGCCGCCGAACCGCGGACACATCATCATGTTCGGCGATTGGGCGGCTGAAGAGACGCCGTATACGAGGTATCTGCCGTACCTGACATCTAAGGCAGCGATTCACTTCATGACGCGCGGACTGGCAGCAGAGGGCGCGCCCTTAGGAGTGCGCGTAAACTTATTAGCGCTGGGACCGACTGCGCGTCCGCCGGATATAGCTATCGATAAATGGCAACGTATGATTGATGCCGTGACGCCTTTGCAGCAGGAAGTTTCCGCCACGGATGTTGCCGAGATGGTATCAACGCTGCTAGGCAGTTCATCGATCACTGGTGAGATAATCAGAGTAGATTCTGGGCGTCATATCCGCGGCGTATGACTACCTATCGTAATCGGGCTTATCGATAAACATGGCGAGCTACAGCGTTACTCGAATCATAGATTTCTGCTATGGCCATCGTCTTTTGGACTATGATGGCGAGTGTCGTCACCTGCACGGACATAACGGCAGGGTGGAGGTATGCATCGATGCGGATGATACCGATCATCGCGGCATGGTCGTTGATTTCGGAGAGGTGAAAGATCGAGTGAAAAGTTGGATCGATGCGCACCTTGATCATCGCATGATACTGCATAAGGATGATCCGTTAGCGTCAGTTCTGGCCGCGCGCGGTGAGGCACACTATCTGCTCGATCGGAATCCCACGGCCGAGAACATCGCGGCGCACATCTATGAAATGACTTCTTCAACTGATTTCCGAATCTCGGAGATTCGGCTCTGGGAAACGGTCAACTCATACGCGGTCTATCGTCCCGCATCCACAGGGCTGGGTGATTCATGATCGCTACCGCGGTTCTGACTAGCGGAGGCATGGACAGTTGCGCGCTACTCGCCGAAACTGCTCGCCACGGCGAGGCTTATCCAATCTATGTCGAGACCGGTATGCTGTGGGAACGTGCCGAGCAAGCGGCCCTGGATAGTTTCATCGGCGCACTAGGCCACCAAAGGGTGCATCCAATCATTAAGCTACAGCTGCCCGTGCGCCCGCTTTACGGCGGCAATCATTGGACTATGAACGCCGAAGACGTCCCTGGTTACAGCGCGCCGGATGAGCGAGTGCACATCCCGGGGCGAAACATCATTCTCATCACTCTGGCGGCAGTATGGTGCAGTTTGAACCGAGTAAATCGCATCGCCATCGGCACCTTGGCCGGGAATCCATTCCCAGATGCTACTGCGGCCTTCTTCAAAAGCATTGCCCGGACGCACTCGATGGCGCTGAATCATGAGCTAGACGTGGTCGCACCGTTTCGCGATCTGCAGAAGAGAGAGCTGCTAACCATGTATGCGGACGAGGCACCGTTGCAACTGACACTTACATGCTCGAACCCAGTGGTGACTTCGGACGGCGTTGTAGTACATTGCGCCAATTGCAACAAATGCCGCGAGCGACACGAAGCGTTTCTGGATGCCGGCATCCGCGACAGCACGGCTTACGCCCGGGCTTTACGCTGAAAACTGCTACACGGTTATCCGTTGATGTCGCAACCGAGAAAGACGCGCCCTGAGTGTAGGCAGGCTTGCAACACAGAAAAACTGCCCGCCGCAGGATCCAGAACCACCCCACCCGGATCAGTCACCGCTTCTATCAGCGCCTGTTGCAGTCTCACCGGCTTGGAGTGAGTGACTTTAGATGAGGTTTTTTCGCTCCAGACATCGGGAATATTATGCCGTGTCCATACACCTTTTGCTCTTAACGGATGTTTCTGCAGCACCATCAGATATTCGGCGGAACGGCGGGTTCTGTAACCCATCCCCATACGCTCTTTATTCCATGTGACCAGATCCACTGTGTTGAGTTCGGTGCCATTTATCCAATCCGAGATGCCGGTGCAGAGATGAAACTTGTCTATCCATAGAAACAAGTGACCGCTGGCGGCTAGTATGCGCGCAATCTCGCGTATGAAGCTGTTGATGTCATCTGAACTCATCTGAGGCAAAGCGGATCGTGCCCGGCCTCGATTTTCACCTTCGTTGCCGTAAGCCAGCTTGTCGAGCACACCCCTGTACTGCGGATCGAAGAACGCCGCGGAGACACAAGCATCGGGCAATGAGCGCATGAGAGCCATGCCATCCATTTTCTGCGGCACATTCAGAGACAGATGGCTGGGCAAAGGAGGCAAATCTGGCGATTCTTCGCGATGGTTGGAGTAGACCTTCATGTTATTCGGCATCTTCATGCAGACCATTCTGAAACGGCTGGTAAAGTATGTACACAGTTGGATGTGAACTCCAATCTGCCCGATTATAGTACCTCAGTGTCTGTAGAAAGCCACGACTATGTCAACTATACCTTCTTCTGATCAACCCATTGTAGTAGCTCCTACGCCCACTCCTTTTAAGGACGATGATGAGCAGAGCGTGGATTTCGGCGCACTGGAACGCAATATCGACAAATGGCTGGACACCCCGCTTTCGGGTTTCGTAGCCGTCACTGCAAATGGCGAGGAGACGATGCTGAGCGAGGAAGAGCGCGTGGACACGGTTCGCATCATCGCTGCGGCGCATCATGGGCAGAAGTTCGTGATCGCCGGCATCGACGAACCTTCAACCCATGAGACGTTGCGGCTGGCCGATCGCTACGCCGATGCCGGGGCTGATTTTCTGCGGCTGCGCATCCCCCGCGGAATGCCTGAGGATCGCCTCGTGGAATACTACCGCTTCGTGACCTCTCGGTGCCCGTTGCCGGTAGTGGTGATACATCAAACTTTCGCCCGCGGCGGCGACCCGGCCGCTTCGCCCAGCGTAATCGCCGAGCTATGCGGAATGGACAACGTTTTTGCTTATATCACGGATCACTCAATTCTGTTCGAGCAGCAAGTTATGGCTCAGATGCCGGACGGGGTCCGACGCTGGATATGCAGCGGCGCGCTACTGGCGTTCGGCGCCATGATCGGATGCGACGGCGCCTGCATGTTGCTGGGCAACATCGCACCGGCTCTTTGCATGGAAATAATCTCGGACGGCTACCGCGGCGACTACGGGCGAGCGATTCAGCTGCAGCGCACGGCATCGATGCTCAACCCGGTGGTGATGAGCAGCATCGGCGCACCGAAGACCGCGCTCAGCATGTTGGGCTACGAATATGGCGATCCGCGGCGGCCCAGTCGACCGGTTGCCGATGATGAGCGCGCGGCGATATGGCATGTGTTGCGCAAGAGCGGGTTGCTGAATGAATGATCACCCTCTCTCACCGCTGATAATTCGATTCTGTCCAAGCGGTATGTTATGGCGCGGAAACATATTCTGATCCATAGTTGAAGCTGATCCATGGGTGGGCGGCGTTCCGGAACACGGCGATCTGACAAGCGAGCAAAATGAACTGCTAGGATGATTCTTACGGATGATGTCGGGACCTGACCATTGCGATAAAAGTTCTAAACATTTCTGTCTGCATAACGGATTCGCACTAACGGAGATGCGTGATGTATAAGCCTGATTTCAATAGCGAGAAGTTTCGGGCATTGGTGCTGTATGCAGCTCATCGCAGCCTAGATGATCCTTGGTTTGGCGCGGTGAAGCTGAACAAGATCCTCTACTACTGCGATTTTCGGGCGTTTCATCTATTGCAACACCCGATCACCGGTGCCACTTATGTGAAGTTCCCTGAGGGGCCGGTGCCGCGCGAGATGCTGAGCGAGCGTCAGGCATTGCTGGACGAAGGATTGGCAACTATGAAGTACGAACGATTCTTCAGGTATCTGCAGCATCGTTTAATCCCAACATCTGAAAATGTTGAAGCACTGAGGTTGATTTTCAATAACGATGATCTGGAGATCATAGATAGCACTTTGGCGTTCTTGTCGCCATATTCAGGCAAAGAGGCATCTGATCTGTCTCACCAAGAAGTGGGATGGATATTGGCGCGGGATCGCGAAGCGATACCTTATGAGACGGCTTGGATGGTTCCTAAGACGGATGTTGACATTGCCGCCTTGCTGAAGGGCTCCGATACTAAATATCAGATATCAACGTGAGCTCCATAAATCTTTATGGCGAGGACTGAGAGCCACCGAAATCAATGGTGAATATCCCGCCTGATCTTCACCGCAATATCGCCGAGAGTGGGATTCAAGAATTCATTGAAGATACGAGCCGCGTATCTATAGAGGAAGCACTGGCTTGGGCATTGGACAGGACGTTTGAAGCACCGTCATCCGCTATAGAGATGGTTTTCCACGAAGAAGGAGATGAATTACAGATCACTTTAGGCATACCACATTTACGGACCGGCGATATAGGAATATGGGTACTCAAGTTTGAGTTACTCGATGAACGGGCTTCGTACTATGGCATGTTGGATTTCCGCAGAGTGCTTTGAATGTTAGAGTGTGTTGTAACCTGCGCGCTTGCGATGATTCAGATCATTAGACACTCAGCGCGCTGTAATCTAACATTGAACCTGTAATTTATACGCGCAAGCGCCTAGCTTTGAGCCATGGATCTCCACGAATATCAAGCCAAAGAGCTGTTCAAGCGTTACGGAATACCCGTATTGCCGGGCATAGTCGCGGACACGGCCGAACAGGCCTTTGAAGCAGCAGAAGAGATCGGCGGCGCAGTAGTGGTGAAGGCGCAAGTGCATGCTGGTGGCAGAGGCAAGGCCGGCGGCGTGAAACTGGCCGGCACGGCTACCGAAGCTAGAGAAAATGCCGCTGGGATGCTCGGATCTAGAATCGTCACGCACCAGACCGGACCGAGCGGGGTGCCGGTGGAGAAAGTCCTCGTCACCGCAGCAATCGATATAGACCATGAGTTTTACCTCTCCATCGCCATGGATGGCGATGCCTGCGCGCCAGTTGTCATCGCCACTCGCGAGGGCGGCGTAGAGATCGAGAAAGTGGCCGAGGAGACGCCGGAGAAGATAGTGCGCGTAATTGGCGATCCATTGCTGGGACTATTGCCATATAAGACGCGCGACGTCGCGCTTGCGCTCGGCTTTCCGCCGTCTATGGTGAGATCCGCGGCTGGCATCGTGGCAAACGCTTATCGACTGTTCACGGAGCTGGACTGTTCACTGGTGGAGATCAACCCGTTAGTTACTACTGAAGACGGTCAGCTGATGGCCCTGGACGCCAAAATTTCAATTGATGATGATGCCCTGTTCAGGCATCGCGATTTGGCTGCATGGCGCGATACCGGCCAGATGGATCCTCTGGAACGCGCGGCGGCTGAATTTGATCTGGCTTATGTGAAGCTGGAAGGCGGTTTGGTGGGATGCATGGTGAACGGCGCCGGATTGGCGATGGCGACTATGGATATCACGAAGTGGGCCGGCGCAGCGCCCGCGAACTTCCTGGATATCGGCGGCTCCGCGGATCGAGCGCGGATCGAGCGCGCCTTCAAGATTATCGTCTCCGATTCTGATGTCCGCATCATTCTCGTGAATCTATTCGCCGGCATCGCAAGAGCCGACGTCGTGGCGGAAGGAATAGTGAATGCCGCCCGCGAGAGCGGTGCTCAGCTACCCATAGTAGTGGCGATGCGCGGCACTAATGCCGAGCGCGGATTGGAGATACTAGCCGCTTCGGATCTGGAGATCTTGCCGGCTTCGCACATGTCCGGCGCCGCAGAGGCATTGAAAGAGAAGCTCTCCACGATGGAAATGAGCGCCAGCTGATCATGCCGCCCTTCATTGTAGACAGCTACCGATTGCTGGTGCAGGGCCTCGGGCGCGACGGCTCCTTCCAGGCGCGGCGCATCTTAGAATACGGCGCTAACATGGTGGCCGCGGTGCATCCGAATCGTTCAGGGATGAAGTTTGAAGATTCCGTGCCCTATTTCGATTCGGTACGGGAAGCAGTTGATGCTACTGATGCTGATACGGGCGTGATATTCGTGCCAGCGCCTTTTGCGATGGATGCGATTTTGGAGCAGGCAGATGCTGGGCTACGTCTCATCGTGTGCATATCCGAGGGAGTTCCGGTGCAGGATATGATGCGCGCAATGGCTTATATGCGCACGGCACAATCTCGGCTCTTAGGCCCCAATTGTCCCGGCCTGATCAACCCACGCTTGCGCGCGAAGCTCGGCATCATACCCGGCGCGATAGTGTCGCCGGGAAACGTGGGAGTAGTTTCTCGCTCAGGAACGCTGACTTACGAGGCAGTGGCACAGCTGGGCGCGCAGAACTTCGGACAATCCACTTGCGTGGGGATCGGCGGCGATCCGATACACGGCACTACTTTCGTGGATGCGTTAGCCGAGTTTGAGCGCGATGATGATACGGATGCGATTGTGATGATCGGCGAGATCGGAGGCACTCGCGAGCAATCAGCAGCAGAGTACATCAAGAGCCACATATCGAAGCCGGTAGTGGCAACTATAGCCGGGCAGACAGCGCCGCGCGGCAAGCGCATGGGACATGCCGGTGCCATCATCACTGGCAAGGCAGCACTGGCTTCCGAGAAGAACAAGGCGCTGGAAGCGGCCGGCGCGCTAGTGGTAGAGTCGCCGGCTTATATCGGCGAGGCGATGAAGAGCATACTCGGCTGAAACCACGCTCGAGCAACCCGTCTTATCTTTATTCGGCAGATCGACTTCAGTATCATCCCTGCTGGTTCTGGAAGAAGGTTAAAACCAGCGGGAGCCGATGTGAAGATCAACCGCACAAGTGCGCTTCCAAGCGAGGGGACGCTATCGGCTATTCGTTGATGAAATGGGAAAGCCACACCGCTTGCACTCTGCCCTGAGGCAAACCATCGGCAGGTGGTTTGTTCCATTGTGCTCCGACTATGACATACTCGTGTGACAGAGTGACTTAGGAAGCGCGTCCCACTTGATAACTTTGCCTCGCATCTTCATACAGCCATTCTGGTAAAAAGGGGGGCACTGGAGATCGTATTATGGCTCCTGCAACTCACCGCTCGCCACTGGTTCAACCGGTTCGTCGGTGTGCGCGTTTATCCTGATGAACATACCGGCGGCTGCATATGTGGGAAACTCTTCGGCATGAAACTCAATTGTTACCGCATCGCCACGAGCTACCGGATCTGGCCAGGGAATTGGCAGCGACGGTTCCTGGAATATCGATCCGTCTACATGCCGCCAATCAACGCTTTCCAACACACCATCCACGTGCCAGTCAGATTCATCGCTGACTATTCTGACTCGCGGTGGATGATGAGGAGGAGGTCCAGGACCGATTACCCACGTCCCCCAAGGGATCGGTGGATGTTCATGTGTAGGCGGCTGGGCATTGCATCCTATTGAGCTAACCATCAGAGCTGAGACAACGCTAGCGGCAACAATACACAGCGCCATGCAGTATCACACCGGCATGAACTCGATACGCAGTTCTTGCTACCCATTGACGAGGCAATCTATAGTCCACATGGATTCTCCACGGACGGACTTGCAACTTCGTGTAACGGGAAGTGTTTTTGACCCGCTACGACTATGTAGCCATCGCCCCGAACACCAATTCCATCTGGATTATGCCGGCAAATATCGCTGGCATTCGCCGCTTCATACTTGGTGTAAAAACCAAGTTTAGCGTCAGGCACTCCAATGTCCATCCAGAAAAACTTAAACCTTTTCTCCTGTAACTGCGCGAATACCCAAATTTCATCAACATGTATAGGACACTTGTTCTGCACCTGCTCGGCCATGCGTCCCCCATAATGTGAAGACCTGTGGACATTGTTCGCCCTCAACTCGCAATTAAAGTCAGGCGTGGTTATCGGGTCCGTACGTAACTCTGATAGATCTATCCATCGCGAGTCGGAGGGGCTATATCCAGGGCTGCTGCCGGATCATCGGCTAACACCGCCGTAGATCCAATCGGCATGAACAGAACGAAGGTTATAAGGCCAACTATACCGTAACGCATACACACTCCAAACGTAGCGCTCCCCTTACTTGCCTTCTTGACTGATTAGTCCACACTCTAGCAACATTCAACAGGATGTGTCAAATCTCGACGCCATCGGCTGCAGCCATGCTCGGCATCAAAATGGCAGTGTCTGGAGATTCATGGCGGACGAGTAGTCAAGGGTAAGATGGATAATGAGTAAGACATATATTTATGATGTCGAAACGATTTTATGGATCGGGTAGTTTTGGATTTCGTACAGAGTGGATTGAGCTATGCTGAGGCTCCACTTGAGGTGCTGGAGCAGGTAGCGATCGGCGCGGAACGCCTTCCGCAACATATCCGCGAGCTTTCAAGGCGCTTGGGTGGATCATCGGCGGCGATCATCTCGACTTGCAACCGCACTGAGTTATATGCTGTTGCCGATGACGCCGGCTCCGCGCTGGAAGAGATGTCTGCTTATATCACTGAGCTGGCCTCTGGGTTAAAATCCCCGCATTCCTGCAACCACGTCGCATCCGGGGATTTGGCTCCCTATATTCGAAGCAAGACGGGTTGCGATGCCGTTCATCATTTTTTTCGAGTAGTCACGGGGCTCGATTCTTTGGCGCCCGGAGACCATCAGGTGGCTGGGCAGGTGGCGCGTTCCTTCCGAGCTATATCGGAAGCCGGCATTCAGGTGCATCCCGGGTTATCGCGTATGTTCCATATGGCGTTTCGCACCGCAAGGCGTGCGCGCCGCGATTCTGGGCTGAAGCGGTCACAGGTGTCGATACCTTCATTCGGGGTGCGCTTGTTGGAACGCAATATCGGCGATCTAAGCGATTGTTCGGCGCTGCTGGTCGGTGCTGGCGAGACGGGACGATTGACAGCGATGTCGCTGATGCGCGCCGGGCTGCGCGACATGCGGATCGCGAGCCGTAGCAACAGCAGTGCCGAAGGTCTGGCGAACGAGATAGGCGGCTCTTCCGTGGAGCTACGCGATATCCGTGCCGCGATGTCGGATGTGGATTTGGTGGTGGCATGCACTTCTTCGCCGCACGCGGTGATATCAGCCGCGGATGTGGCAAGTGCGTTCTCAGCCCGAGGATCGGAACGAGTTTTGCATCTTTTGGATCTGGGGCTGCCGCGCGATATAGATGAGAAATCCGGTGCCGTGACAGGAGCGCGTCTATATACCATGCGCGACATCGAATCGATACGGGATGAGCATCGAGGCACGATAGCGCGCGCTTGTGAGCGCGCCGAGAAGATAGTGGCTGATGCAGCATCGGACTTCACGCGTGAAATCGAGTTGCAGCCAGCGCTACGAAATTTGGGCGAGTATGCAGAGCGCGTGCGGAGGCAGGAGCTTGAGCGCACCTTATCGAGGATGCCGCATTTGAACGCCACGGATCGGTCTTCACTGGAAGCGATGACTAGAGCGATCGTGAAGCGTTTGCTGGCCGATCATATACAGCGTATCCGAGAGGGTAGTATGCAATGAGATTATGGCAGTCGCTTCGATCGATGTCTGGGAGTCTATGAATAGTTATGCGAACTGAAACTTCCAAGCGTCTTCACCGTGCAGCGGCGCGTTTGATCCCCGGCGGGGTGAACAGTCCGGCGCGCGCCTGGTCCGCAGTCGGCGGTAATCCTCTGTTTATCGCGCGCGGATATGGATCGCACATCACAGATGTAGACGGGAACGACTATATAGACTATGTATGTTCTTGGGGACCGTTGATCCTGGGGCACGCGCATCCGGCCGTTTTAGAAGCTGCCGCGAGGGCAATGGAGACGGGGACCTCTTTCGGAGCGCCTACGGAATATGAGAACCGAGCGGCAAGCTTGATTGTGGACGGCATAGAATCGGTGGCGATGACGCGTTTCGTGAACTCCGGGACCGAAGCGACGATGTCGGCGATGCGGCTGGCGCGCGCGGCTACTGGTCGAGACATGGTTTTGAAGTTCGACGGCGGCTATCACGGCCATGATGATGCTTTGCTGGTGCGTGCCGGTTCGGGCGTGGCATCTCAGGGCATCGCCGATTCGGCAGGGATAAACTCGAAACTGGCATCAGACACTTTGATCGCGCCATACAACGACGTCGATGCTGTAGAAAGCCTTTTCGCGGAGTATGGCAGAAAGATAGCGTGTGTGATTGTGGAGCCCGTCGCGGGGAATATGGGAGTAGTGCCCGCGAACAGTGAGTTCATCGCGACTTTGCGCGCGTCGACATCTGCAGCCGGCGCGCTATTGATTTTCGATGAGGTGATAAGCGGTTTTAGAGTGGCTTATGGCGGTGCGCAGTCGCTGTACAAAGCGAAGCCTGATATAACCGTGCTGGGGAAAATCATCGGCGGCGGATTCCCCGTCGGCGCATATGGCGGTAGCGCCGAGCTGATGTCGCATGTGGCGCCGCTGGGCGAGATGTATCAAGCCGGGACGCTGTCGGGCAATCCCGTGGCCATGGCGGCCGGCAGCGCCACTCTAGAGCTGCTCCGAGATTCTAATGCCCACGCAGATCTAGATGAAAAGACGCGCCGTTTAGCTGAGGGCATGGAGGCGGTGTTTAGAGAGGCGGAAGTATCGGCATGTGTGAACTCGGCGTGCGGGATGTTAACCGTTTTCTTCGCTGATAGTCCGGTTCGCAACATGGCAGACGCCTTGTCATCGAATCATATTGCATTCAGCCGTTTTTTCCATGCCATGCTGAATCAAGGTGTATACCTGCCACCGTCGCCGTTCGAGGCCTGGTTCGTTTCGCTCGCGCATAGCGACGAAGACATCGAGCTAACGATAGCCGCGGCGCGCGATGCGTCCTCAAGCCTGGATGCATGACCTTATTCTTGATAAGTGGTGATCGCTTGATGCATAAGTTCAGCGCCGAACTCAAGCGCCTTGACCGGTATACGTTCGTTCGCGCCGTGGAATAGCGACATGAAGGGCATCTCCGGCGGCAGCAGCATCGGTGTGAATCCGTAGGTATCGATGCCGATAGTTGCGAACCACTTGGCATCGGTGCCGCCGGCTACCATGAACGGTATCGCTTTGGCGCCGGGATCGGATCTTTCCAATATTTCTGCTAGAAACGGCATCAGCGCAAGATCGGCCGGCGGCGGGCCGGCATCGTATCTAGTTACCTTTATTTCGGGCTCCGCACCGATGACGCGACGCACATCCCGGACGATGTCTTGCTGATCGGCATTTGGCAGTAGCCGGCAATCTAGCAACATGCTCACTTCCGCGGGAAGCGCGTTCTCTTGATTGCCGCCCTTTATGATCGTGGGGTTGATGGTGTTGCGCATCATCGGCTCCAGCATCCGCGCGCTTACACCATTCATCAACCTCAGCGCTATACCTGCGGTGGCGTTGGATGCCGCCATGCGCATAGCGATACTAGATGGGAATGGCAGCGCCGAGGCGATGGAAAGCATCATCTCACGGGTGGTATCAGTGATTTGCAACGCCGATCCACGCTTTTCCAAGCATTTAATCGCTTCCGCAGCCTTGCTAATGGCAGTGTCTAGATGTATCTGCGATCCATGTCCGCCATCAGCCCGGAAGACGACTCTGATTCTGCAGATGTGCTTCTCAGCGACCATTATCGGATAGAAGCGGCGATTGCGGATGTGGATAGTGAAGCCGCCTATTTCGCCTAATGCATGGATGACGTCTTTGAAGAGATGCGAATGTTGCTGCACCAAGAACTTAGCGCCTGATTCACCTCCCATCTCTTCATCTGCCACTGCTGCCATGATAATGTCGCCGGGCGGTGGCTGCGTTGCCTTTCGCGCGCGTAGCAACGCATGAATCATCATCGCCAGACCGCCCTTCATATCCACCGCGCCGCGTCCCCATACGCACTCATCTGCGATACGTCCGGCGAACGGTTCATGCCGCCATCGCTGGCCTTGAACGCCTACCACATCAATGTGACCGTGCAACAGCAAGGGCGGTGATTTTCCGGCGCCTTGGATGCGCGCAACAACACTGCTCCGATGAGGCGCCGAGTCTGGAGCCAGGATCTGAGCGTCTATGCTGTGGCGATCAAATAGCTGCTTGATCCATAAGGCGCAGTCCCTCTCATCGCCCGGCGGATTCGAGGTGTTGAACCGTATCAGGCTCTGCAACAGCTCCGCTGGCGTCGGTATATGCGGATTCAATGAAAGAGCCATGCCTGTTCAGGGCAATTGCAGATTAAGCTCTAACTCGGCGTTGATAGATTCGAACCACTCCATGACTTCGGCGTGATACGGAATGCCGTTTTCAGATCGGTCGGCGCGCGCTTCGCTCTCCAGCAGCCCCGGGTAGACCACTCTGTCGTGTCCCGGCGCGGGAGGCGTGTCGGCCAAACCGCCCAGAAATGCGTCCATATCGTCTTTGAAGCTATCGGGATCTGTGAAAGCGTCGATGCGATACGCCATGAAGAAGTGTCCGCCGCTTTCGGTGATGAACCCGGGGCCGTTTCCAGATAGAGTGCTGGTCATAATATCGACGATGCAAGCGATGGCGTATCCTTTGTGCGACCCCATTTCCCGCGTGCCTCCGAACGGCAGCATGTACCAGTGCCTTCGCTCGCCTCGGATATCTTCTTCCGGCACCGCTTCCTCTTCCATGATCGGGCTCCCATCGTCTCGCGCGAGCCACCCGGGCAGCACTGGAATGTCCATTCTTTGCAGGATTCTGATCTTGTTTCCGGCTACTTGAGTGGTTGCGGCATCGAATATGAAGTACGGCTGCTTGTTTGCCGGCACTGCCCATGCCAGCGGGTTAGTGCCGAAACGAGGCTCGGCGCCGAAAGTGGGCAGCATCGCGAATCCGCCGCCGCCGGTCATGCAAACCCCGATCATATCGTGTTCGATGGCACGCACGGCATGGTATCCCGCGGCGCCCAAGTGCCCAGAGTTCATAAGCGTCGCGGCCGCCATCCCATGACGCTTCGCCTTATCGATGACAATGTCCATGACGCGCGGCGCCTGGTGCAGACCGAGCCCGCCATCGCCATCGAAAGACGCTGTAACTGAGGTTTCTCGTATGATCCGCATATCCGGGTTGGGATTGATGTTGCCGGCCTGGTATCCCTGCACATACATACGCAACATGTTCGAGACACCGTGCGTATCGACACCGTTAAGATCGGCGTACATCAGCACGTCAGTTGCTAGTGCAGCATCTGAATCCGAGAGTCCCATCTTCAGGAAAATCGTGTTAGCGGCGCTTCTCATGCGATCAGGCATGACTCTAACGGCTTGATCTTCTGGCACGTGGAAATGTTCTAGCATTTTTCCGATCTCACATCTTCTGACGGTCTAATCTCTGCGCATCGCACTCGTCATTGCGCCCAGCGCGATCGCAGTGAATTGTGGCAATCGTACACCATATCGAATGATCATATGAATGACGCGAACTGATGTTCACGCCTACGGTCTCTGGGACGGTAAGCGCGTTAGGCATAAGCAGATTAAAGCAAACCATCGGTTAACGCAACCTGCGCGAAATGGAGTGCGAGGCGATACGTCGAATCTGCGCGATAAGTGCAACCCTCATATTCGTGTAAATCCATGAAATTCTGATGCCAATGGTGAAGGTGCAGAGTTTAGAATCACTGAAGGATTCATTGAGAGGCGCAGGTTCGGATGAAATGGCACCGATAATCAAAATCTTGGCGTGCGGTGGGACGGCTACGGATGGTGCCTAACTGAAAGTGAATCCCAATGATTGAGGAGGGAATGCCTAAGGAGGCGCGAAGGCATCCCCTCTCAAAAGAGCCGATGAGTTCCGCTATGTACGGATTTCCAAGGCTCGCAATGACAGCATCGTGGGCGCTCATTTGCCGATGAGCGCCCGCTGTCATAACATATACCGATCAAAGCTATATACTTGCTCCTGCTTCGCTACTCGCATCCGAGCATATTCAGGGCAGAAATGCAATTCGCTCCTAAACATGTCTCGGAACCTAAAACCATTGTAATCTGCAAAATTAAAATCGTTATAGTAAAAATTATATAGCATTTGAAACAAAAGCAATAGGCCGCATTGTATATTGCTTTTTCAACGTTGCCGGTTACAGTATCGTATTGAAAATGCGAAGATATCCGATCGCATGTCAGATAATACGATTCTACCGCGCGAGCGATGGTCGAGGTGCTGATTATCTCTTAGATGCAACTGACATCACTGCTGACGTTGTAGCTGTAAACATAGGCTTCGGCGGTTTGTATTCGCGTGTTGCTCTCCCCGCATTTAAGTGCCCGAGCGCCATCTCGACGCGTCTGGATAATATCCGGAGCGTGCTGATTAGGCGCAGTTTTCGATACTCGGGAATATCAATGCTCATCAGCTGCTCGAAACTTCCCGCCAAACTAAATGCAGTCTGTTGCAATCCTTCTAAATCACGATCGACTGAAATTTGCGGCGGGATGATTTCGTCCAGGCGCATACTACTATCTGCACTGTGCTTCTGGTCGGCTTTGTCTAACCCGTGTTCTCCTTCTTGAACTGGTTCATCATTTCCCAATAATTCCGATACGAGTCGCTCAACGGATTCATCTGGATTGGATTTCGCTTTGGACGCGAGCGCCTCTACGTGGACACTGCTGAGCCTGGAATCTATGAAGGGCCGCGCGAGCTCCATTTGACGATCCTTCCCGTCTATATCAGCGATGCAGCGCGCTTCTTTGAATGTCAAAGCGCCATTGTCGACATACTTTTTAAGATTCGTAGACAATGTGCGCAACAGACTTTCGTAGTGATGTATCGTCCCTGCCGTAATGCCGGTGCGTCGTGCTAGCTCCTGCTGAGTAACATCGTACCTTTCTCGGAATCGGATAAAAGATTCCGCCATCTTCATCGGCGGCAAGAGAGAAGAAAAATATTCGTCGTGGAGCTGCAACGCATCTCGTTCCTCTTGCGAGACCGTCTTGCGGACTATGCATTCGATCCTGTCTTCTCCTGATTTTTCGGCTTCCATGATATGGCTGTGCCCGGCTAGAACGTAGAACTGTCCGCGCTCCGCTAGTATGATTGGCATTCGGCGAGGGCGCCGGCGGCGCGCCCAAGGTCGACGAGTGCGTCCATATTCTGGCCGGCCGGGTTGCAACTTTATCTTGCTGATCGCGATCCGCATTGTGAAATACCCCTCTATTTTTCGGCTAACATTTCATCGACACTTAACACTTTCGTATTTCCAGCAGATGGAATCAAACAATTATCCTAGTGCGATTTGGAAAATTCCAAATAGAGCATTGATTTTGGAACAACGCGCCGTTAGAATTTGGTGGTGGATTGGTTTTCACTGAAATTGCAGTTCAAAATCGTGCCTCCAGATACAAAATCGATACCTCCGTATGTGCCTCATCGGACTTTCACGACGTTCTTGGAACTTCTTTCTTTTCGCGGAATTCCCGATAGAATAGATCGTTCAGTGTTCGATTCCAGATTTTCTGGAAGCGCCGCTTCTCAGATCTCGAGTGCTTTACGCTCACTGAAGCTGGTAGACACGGACGGCAAGCCGCGCCAGGCCTTGGTGCAACTCGTGAATGCTAAGGGGGAAGAGCGCCGACGTGGGAAAGCCGCCATCCTGCGAGAAGTCTACAAGCCACTCTTCAAGCTTGATCTGGCACACGCCACAAGGCGCCAGTTACGAACTGCTCTCCGTGAATTTGGAACTACCGATTCCATGCTTGTGAAGTGCGAAGCGTTTTTCATCCAAGCAGCCCAAGATGCTGGAATACCCCTTTCACATCACATTCTTTCGCACCGCACGCGAGCAGTCCGCACACGCCGTCAAGCACCGTCGTCATCTTCCGATTCCGCCCCTGTCGCACCCGTTTCAAGAGAGGAAGCGAAAAGCTCAGTCGCAAATGACGCGCCTGACGACGCTGCAGGCGCCGCGATCCTTTTGACCCTGGCCGAGAAAGTGTTAGAAAAGTATCCGAACTTCGATCCCACCTGGTCCAGAGAAGCTCAGGAGAACTGGATGTCCGGACTGGAGCGGCTTTCGGAAAATGTGATCTCTAAGCTAGGCATTCACAGCAACGAGGGCGGGAGCAGAAGCAAGTGAGCATCAACGCTACAGACACCAACATCGATGGCTGTGAGCGGTCAGATTTTCCGATGACCGTGCAGGAAATGAGGCATCAGCTGGACGGGCGGCTGCATAATTCGGCATCTATAGCGGCCTATAAAGGCGGGGAGCAAATACTGGCATTCTCTTCCGGCGTGGCGCGTAATATAGATGGAACCGAATTGGAATCGGTGGCGGATGCGAATGGTCGCCATCCATTGTTCCGAGTGTTCTCTTCCGGCAAGCCCATGGTCGCGGCTGCGCTGTGGCGACTGTTGGACCGCGGGATCGTAGATATAAATGCTACCGTATCGGATTACTGGCCCGAGTTCGCACAGAACGGAAAATCAAACATAACTGTGCAGCACGTATTGACCCACTCGTCCGGACTGCCTTACGAGTTATCCCAAGCAACTACGGACTGGATGGATTGGGGGCGAATGATTGACATTCTTTCCTCGATGAGAGCTGAGTACGAGCCGGGGCGAGTCATTCACTATCACACCCTGACCTTCGGCTGGCTGGCCGGAGAAATCGCCGCGCGTGCGGCCGGGCTCACTTTCGAGGAAGTGTTCGAGCGTGAAGTGAGATCGCCGTTGGAACTTCAGGATACGTTCTTCACCGTGCATTCCGATGACCACGAGATCCTAAGCCGCGTGGCGCACCTGTCGGCATCACCTGATTTCGGCGACGATATGATGCCGTCCAAAATGGATTGGATGTTGGTGAACGGCATAAACGCGCCTGGGGGCAGCTGTGTGTCGTCGTCTCATGGTCTGGCAAAGCTCTTCTCCACTGTGGCGAATGGTGGCAGGCTGAGCAATGGGTATGAGTGGCTGAGCCGCGAAGGCGCGGCAAAGGTCTACGCCGTGCATATGCGGGGATATGAAATGTCAGATATGACTGAGAAAGCCTTAGGGCAGGGCGTGTGGCTGAGCTTGGCGCAGCCCAACAGCTTTGCGGCGCCGGACGGTTCTTTGGCTTTCGGACATGGCGGCATGGGCACGACCATCGCCTGGGGAGATCCTGAGCTGGGTTTAGGATTTAGCTTCGTATCGGACGTTTTTCAACCGGATGATGTGAACCTGAAGCGTTTGAATCGTATATCGGCGGCAGTGCGACGAGATTTGGGTTTACCCGTGGGTGATGTATGCCAACTATCAGGGGAGCCGGCGCTTAGCTGATAATTGTTCCTCAAGATCGGATCGTATTGCGGCGATCGGGCTTTCAATTATCGTCGCTATTGTAATTCCGGTTTGTCACTCCATCTTCAAATGCTATGGAGTTGATGCTACTAGAGCTCGCCCCAGCGGCTGCCCGATTTAATGTCTA
Organism: Dehalococcoidia bacterium; assembly: GCA_963422715.1. Classification (GTDB taxonomy): domain Bacteria; phylum Chloroflexota; class Dehalococcoidia; order Lucifugimonadales; family Lucifugimonadaceae; genus Bin127. The sequence goes on from OY730475.1 coordinate 932,637, forward strand.
CAGATAGCGGAACGTCCAGTTCCATGGCCGCCGGCATAAGTTCATGCGCTATAACGGTGATCTCTTCAAGTTCGCCAGGAGCGACATCGAATAGAAGTTCGTCGTGTACTTGTGCAATCATCCTAGACGCTAATTTTCGGCGATGTATCTCGGCATCGATGTTTATCATTGCAATCTTGATAATGTCTGCCGCGGTGCCTTGAATGGGCATATTTACCGCCACTCTTTCAGCCGCCGCGCGTTGAGCTTGATTAGCGGCTCTAAGATCATAGAGGTATCTTCTTCTTCCGCATATGGTCTCCGCGTATCCGCGTTCTTTTGCCAGCTGTTTCTGCTGATCTATGAAATCGCTTATCCCAGGATATTTCCCGAAGTATAGGCTTATGAATTCGCGTCCTTGCTGCTGAGTGAGGTCCGTCTGTCTGGCAACGCCCTGTGCTCCGAGACCGTATATAACGCCGAAATTCAGTATCTTGGCTATTCGACGCTGGTCAGATGATACAGCTTCAACGCTGTACATCGCGCGGGCTGTTGCATCGTGTATATCTTCGCCCTCTTTGAAGGCTTTGATGAGACCCGGTTCTTTAGATAGGTGCGCCAATACGCGCAGCTCGATCTGCGAATAGTCAGCCGAGAGTATCTGCCAGCCGTCTTGTGTTCTAGTTGTGAATGCGTTTCTGACTTCTCGTCCGAGTTCGGTCCGCACGGGTATATTCTGCACGTTGGGATCCGTGCTGGCGAGTCGCCCAGTTGCCGAACCGGCCTGGTTGAAGGTGCTGTGAACCCGGCCTGTAGATGGATTGATCATCTTGGGCAGTGCGTCAGCATATGTAGATTTCAGTTTGGACAGTTCGCGGAATCTCAGCACTCCGTTTATGAATTCATAAACACGTTCATCGAGACCCGGCGTATTTAGGATGCGGTCAAGCGCATCGGCGTTCATAGACCATCCCGTCTTGGTGCGTCTAGTGGTCGGCGCGCCTAGTTCGTCGATGAGTATCTCACCGATCTGCTTGTTGGAAGCGATGTTGAAGCTCCTGCCTCCCAGCAAATTGCCGACCGTCTGTTTTATCAGCTCTATTTCTTGCCCTAGCCATTCGGAGAGCCCGGCTAGTCGATCTCGGTCCACGAACATGCCGGTGCGTTGCATCTCAACGATGACGGGAAGCAGCGGCATCTCTATCTCCGAGAAAACGCGAGTGGCGTTGTGGCTTGGCAGCTGCTCTTCGAAGCGCTTCCACAGTCGCCATGTGAAATCGGCGTCGGCTGAAGCATATGGAGATGCGTCTTCTATCGGCGTTTCCGCCATGGAAATCTGTTTTCTCCCCGTGCCGATCAGATCGGTAATGGGAGTCATCTCAGCATGGAACAGCGATAGCGCCAGCTCTTTGAGCCCCAGTTTCGAGCTTCCGCACAGCGATGCCGCGATCATGGTGTCGAACCTCAAGCCTTCGACTTTGACGCCGGCTCGATTCATGACCATGATGTCGAAATTAGCGTTATGCGCGGCCTTAGGGACTGAATCGTCTTCAAACAGCGGCGAGACTATCTCCAGAGCACGCACGGCATCCACCTGTCGACCTTCCAAGTGGCCTATGGGAACGTACCATCCGATACCGGCCTGATTTGAAAATGATATGCCTACTAGCGCGTCGCGCATGGAGTCGGTGCCTGAAGTTTCAGTGTCGTAAGCGAAGCCATTCGGATTGGCTAGTTGGTTCGCCAGTTCACGCAGCGCCGACTCATCAGAGATAGTGTGATACTTGCCGTGCTCTTTTTTGATTTGAGGTGTAGATGCGGATGGTTTTTGAGCGGCATCAAAGATGCTCTTCTGTCTTCCGGCTTGCGAAGGCAGCGGGAAGTTACCGTGGGCGGCATCTTGCGGCTCTGGTATCTGCCGCACCAGCGATCGGAACTCCAAACCCATTAAAGCCTCAACCACCTCGGCTCGGTCATAGCGCCCAAACCTAGTGTCTTCAATCGAGATGTCAATCGGAACGTCGGTAACGATGGTCGTGAGTTTGAGTCCGTCATATGCCAGCTTTTGTCCATCTCGCAGTCGTTTCATGATGCCTTTGGCGCCACGCAACTGTGAAGATGGCAGTTCGCCGACTGCGTCGAGATTGGCATACAGTTCGTCGAAGTGCCCTAGCTTGGCGAGAACGGTGCGGGCGGTTTTCTTACCCACCTTCGGAATGCCCGGTATATTGTCTGATGGGTCGCCCTCCAGGGCCTTTATCTCAGCGACGAATTCGGGGCCGAGACCATCGTATCGTTCTGCTACGCCACTAGGGTCATATACTCTTACATTCCCGAATCCGGAGTACATGATGAGATTCGTCTGATCGGTGACTAGCTGCAGCTGGTCCGCGTCGCCGCTCAATATCAGCGACTTAATGTTTCGTGCTTCGGCTCGCTTTACGATAGTGCCGACCACATCATCCGCTTCCCAACCGTCAATTTTGTACACCGGTATCTTTAGGGCCTTCATAACGCCTTCAACCATCGGAATTTGCTCATGCAATTCGGGTTCGATCGGCGGTCGGTGCGCTTTATAGTCTTCGAACAGCTCGTCTCTAAAAGTGGGCGCGCGAGTGTCGAAAGTTACCGCTATATGTGTTGGCTTATGTTCTCGTATCGTACGGATCAGAGTAGTCATGAATCCGTAAGCGCCGCGGGTATCCTTGCCGAGCGATGATGATAGTCGGCTTGGAATTGCAAACCACGCGCGAAATACCATAGAGTGCCCATCGACTACGAGCAACAGTGGGGCACGATCTAGCTGTTCTGTATATTCGGTCACGGCATTATTCATCTGGGCGCTGATGGACACTGGCACGATGCTGAAGTTTATGAAAGCGATTATACGGAAACTCAGGAACGATTCTGTAACGCGCGCCAGCGTCGATAGTTACCCGTCCGCCGGGCTAGCTGAGATTAACGCGGCATATAGACGGTGGGAGGAACGGTTCGTAAAGCCACTGACAATTGCTGTCTGCGCGCCGCGTCAGGGTGTAAATTGCTCCTCGGTCTCTGAGTATCCAGAATATGCATCAGAGAATACGTCGATGAGATTCTGTTGCACTGTGTTTAGCCTTGCAACTGCTTCCGGCGGGATGTCGCAGCTTCCCGTATTCGCGCATGAAGCGGCATATTCGGTTTGAATGGCGTGCAGATCATGACATGCATCCGCGATGCCGTCAGAGTACTTGCCGTCCGGCAATTGTTCGAGGTTATCCGCGAAACAAGGCCCGTGTTGGAACGACACTCCGCGCCACTCTATCGGCTCGGCAGCTGTTTTCATAGTATTTATCTGTCGGTGCAGATATGGATTTATCCAACTCGGGGTAGAGGCTTTCAGGAAATGCATCACCGGGTCTTGACGGATACGCACTATGCCATCTTTGGCGCCAGAGTAAAAACCGGGAGAGATTATGGCAAGCGGTATTGAAACGGCGATTATGCACAGGATGAGGAATGTGGGTATTGAGGGGTTTCGGAGCTGCCTTCTGAGGCGTGCGAAAGTGCCCTGTGAATCGCCGAACTCTACCGGCCCGAGTCGCTGGAGCCGCCGCCGTCTTTTATCGACTGACGGCTCGGCATTGGTTTCACGATTAGACATCTAGGTATAGCAACAGTTATTGGTGATGGTGCCGGCATTGGATACACGGCATCTGATCGCCGCCAACATCAACAATCTTAATACGGAATCAGGAACGCTCTGAATGCGCGGGCTCCTGGTCAATCTATTTTAACTGCTGTCTCTCTGATCGCGGACGATTATTCAATCCGTTCAGAATAACACTCAAATAGCGCCGCGATAATAAAAGTATTGCCGCATTCAGTGCGGGCGTGAGTAGACGATGCTCAATTATCAGCGCGTTCGCCCGCGATAAACCCAAGGATGTATCTGATCAGGTGTAATATCAATGCCGAGACCAGGAGCATTGGATGGTGTAACGCGCCCGTTTTTCGGTAATTCCATGCCGGGTATAGAAGGCAATTCATGCAGCGGCACCCCAGGCGGAGAGCCGAGCCAATATTCGGCGATGAGAGATTCTGGTGCCGCCATTGCAAAGTGTTGACCCCATGGCGAGTTGGCGCCGCCGTGCGGAATGGTCGCTATGCCAGCGGTTTCTGCGATGTGATATATTTTGATGGCTTCTGAGATACCGCCGCTCCAGCCAATGTCGGGCTGCACTATGTCAACGGACCTGCGTTCTATCAGCTGAGCGAAAGCGTGGCGTCCACGGTGATCTTCGCCGGTGGCTATTGGTATCCAGGTGATGCTGCGCTTCAGTTCGGCATGCCCTTCTATATCGTGCGGCGGCAACGGTTCTTCCAACCAGCGCAGATTGTAAGGCCGCAGCCGCTCTGCCAGTCGCAACGTGAACTCCACGTTGAACGACATGACGGGATTTATCATCAGTTCGGCGTTTCTCCCCACGGCTTCGCGCGATGCGGCGACATGCTCCTCGATGCGCGCCAACCCCTCGTCGCCTTCGGAGTAGTGAACCGGATTGGTAATCTTGAATCTAGTGAATCCCAGCTCTTGCGACCAGTCTAAATCATCGCCGGTCGCATACAGTTCAATGTTTTGCCTTACCGGACCGCCAAGCAACTCGTATACGGGGCGTTGCAGCAACTTGCCTTTGAGATCCCAAAGCGCGATGTCGACGCCGGCGAGCGCAGTTGAAACGATGCCGGCAAGCCCGTGGCGATGTCCGGCACGCATCACGAGGTCATTCATAAGCTCGATTGCCAGGCAGTTCCTGCCTTCCAACAACGGCGCTATGACGTGGTCGATGTAAGATGCCACTGGCTGCCCGAATGAACATCTTCCGAGTCCGTAAGTCTCGTCTTCAGCGATAGCTTGCACCCATACCTCGGGCAAGCCTCCGGCGCCGGGCATATTCTGAGGCAGCCGCGAGAATTCAGAATAGTGGTTGATGGGCATCGCGCGCCGCGATTTTATGGGCCAAGGCGCGCGCATCGCGGGAGTTTTAGGCTGAGCGTGGGGAATATTTACATGGACGGCGCGCAGGGTTTTCAGCTTCATGATTTTCGCCTCTTTTGTTCCTCTATGATGTAGAGATTTTGCGTGGGAGAATATGGAAAACCATGGATCAATCGCCGGGCGGCGATTGATCCATGGTTTCGATTCCCATCTGTATGGGACGGAAGGCAGTATGCGGGGCATCGCAAGCTAATGAAACGGAATGCAGCGCTATATCTTCATGGCAATGGATCGTCTGCCGCGCGCTGAACTATGCGGTCGATATACACTCCCGTCGTGCCGACTCGCTCAGGGTCTATTCCCCCTGGCTCAACTATCTCGTCCACTTCTGCGATGGTGATATCTGCAGCCGGCGCCATTACCGGGTTGAACGCGCGTGAAGTGCCGACATATTGCAGATTTCCATACTTATCGGCGCGCAGAGCCCTGATCAGCGCGTAGTCGGCTCTGAGGGCGTGTTCCAGCAAGTGCGTCTTGCCGTTGAACTCTCGGGTCTCCTTTCCCTCTGCGGCCGGAGTTCCTACTCCGGTGGGTGTGTAGAAGGCCGGGATTCCAGCCCCGCCCGCGCGTATTCTTTCAGCAAGCGTTCCCTGGGGAACTACGATTACCTCGGAGCTGCCCTTGCGCCACGCTTTCTCAATCTCGGACAACGGACGCGTCTGTCCCGGGATCGGGAAAGAGCATATGATTCGTTCGGCCTGTCCGGTTTCAAAGAATATGCCTTGGTCTATAGGTTCCAGATGTGGCGGCCATCCATATCCGGTGGTCTTGGATATTCCCGCGACGTTGCCGATAATCGTCAGATTGCCCGCGCGGCGCTCAGCGAGCGCAATCATGAGTCTCGTTGGCTGCCCGCCGGCGCCGCCGAAGCCGCCGACCATAATGGATGCGCCTTCCGGGATATCGGCGACCGCTTCCGAGAATGTCTGGCAGATCTCTGGCATCGGTTAATTTATGTGGACGGGCATATGGAGATTCATGAGTGAAGGCTTATCATCCAACGGGCATCGATCTTTTAGTGTGCGCGCGTCCTGCTTTCGCAGTCTCTTCACTGCCTCCAGAAACTACTCTTACACCGTTGTCAATCGCCTGGGCGATGGTGTCGTGAGTTCCGCCGCCTAGGAACATGACGCCGTTTTCGGCGCACGCTTTTCGGACGCGTTCCGATGCTTCTTCGACGCGGGGGTCGAATGGCTGCCCCGGCACTCGCTCGACTCCATATGACATATGCAAATCGCCGGGGCCGCACTCTGCGAATGCGAGGCCGGGCACTGCCAGCATCTGCTCTATATGCGCCACACCGCGCACCGATTCTACCTTTATTCCGAGCATCAGTTCACCCTCTGGGTTCAGCGGCCAGGGATCGCACTTCGCAATATATTCGGCACCGTCGATACCCCATATAGGCGCGGCATCGGGCTCCGATCCCACACCGCGTGTCCCTCGCTCCAACCCCTTTCCGACTCCGATCATATTGCGCGGGTATCGGCACGATTCCACGAAGGCTCGCACTGCATCTGGAGTCTCGGCCTGGCATAGCAGTATCCCATGCACCCCGCGCGCTAGTATCTGTCGGAACTGCCAGGCGCTGTATCGAATGATGCCATCAGACGTGCCATCTACTGGCGCTTCCACTATCACAGTAGGCGTTCTATGGCCACTGTTGGTCGGTCCGCCCTTCACCAGTCCTTGCATGTAACAGCCTAGCCCGGTCATATCAAACGCGCCATGTTCCATGCCTACGTTTATATAGTCTGCCCAGGTGTGAGCGTCTTGCACGCCCTGCTGATGCGTTAGCACTGCGCCGGTATGTCCGCCGGTGTAATATGCGGGCTGGTCTTGCTCGAACAGCTCGATGGCTCGGTTGATTCGGTCTGGCATGGCAGTATCAGAGTTCCTTTCTGTAATAGCGCGCTGCGTCCCACATCGCAACATCGCCGGCTATATCAGCCAGCTTGTCCTTGGCTCAAGATAATAGCGCCGATGAGCCGATAAATTGATCTCGATGAGCGAGACCGGCGCGTGTCTGCAACGCGTAAGTGTAAAATCGGGACGGGATTATAGATGTGAGTGGTAGACGCACGATGACTGATTCCATGAAGATGCCGAGGGTTTGGTATTGAAAATCATAGCTGTCAACACGATGATGATCCACGATCCGGACGCGATCGTGGTGCAAGATGCGACTATTCCGCCGCTTAAGGCCGGGGCGAAAGGCCGAGACACGGTCTTCATATTCATCGATACGGATGAAGGCGCTAGCGGCTTCAGCTATCTTAGCGGGCCGCGCGCAGTCCGCGCGCTCATACATGACGATATCAGCGATGCGCTGATCGGACATGATCCCTTCAACATTGAAGCGCTGTGGCAGGATATGTTCTGGCGCGTGCGCGGTTACGGACGCAAGGGGCTGGCCTTCCAAGCGATATCAGGACTAGACGTGGCTCTATGGGATCTAAAGGCTAAAGCACTCGACGTTCCGCTGTATCGATTGCTAGGACCCGCCCATGAGAGCGTTCCAACCTATGGCAGCGGCGGATGGACGCACTTCAGCATTGAGGAGCTGGTAGCTGAGCAGGTGGGCTACGTTGAAGCCGGCTTCCGGCGCGTCAAAATGAAGGTGGGGAAAGATTTCGGCATGGACGAGCGCGGAGACATGGCGCGCCTAGAAGCCGTGCGCAAGGCTGTGGGCGATGATGTGGAGATCTATATAGATGCCAATAACGGCTACTACGCCAAGCAGGCTATCCGCATGTCGAAGCAGTTCGAGGATTACGGAGCGGCATGGTTCGAAGAGCCAGTTCTGGCCGATGACATCCAAGGGCTAGCAGCCATATCGCGCGCCACCACTATTCCAGTAGCCACCGGCGAACATGAATACACCAAGTACGGATTTAAGGATTTGATATCGCAAGGCGGCGCCGATATCGTGCAGCCAGATATTGGGAGAGTGGGAGGCGTAACCGAGTGGATGAAGGTCGCGCATCTGGCCGATGCCTTCAATCTGCCTGTAGCGCCGCACGCATATGGAGTTCTGCACTTGCACTGTGCCATGGCTACTCCGAACATCAAGGCAGTCGAAATTACCGGACCAGAGATGGAACGATGGCCCGTGCTGTTCGAAGACGTTCCGCCAGTGATCGATGGACAATGGAAACCCTTTGCAGACCGTCCGGGGCTAGGACTCGCTCCGCGATCGGACACGATGCGTGAGCTTGCCGTGGATTGAAGCTGTGGCCGACATTATGGCGCTGGAAACATGGGCGCGTTCATTCAACGGACGTTGAATGATTTAGATTCATCGCTGCGCTCGGGATGACAAAGAGGGCGCGGATTCGCCACGAGAGACGGTATTCGAGAACAAATATGAACCCAATGTGGCAGGGTATGATTAGATTTTGAGTTTCGCTTTTTATGGCTGTCTTATCCGAGACGAGAATGCGATCCGACAGCAACTTACGAATCTAGATGGCACGGAGTAGAGAAGAAATGTCTAACAAGGGCAGATTGCAGGGCAAGGCAGCAATCGTCACCGGCGGCGCTTCCGGCATCGGCGAAGCAACTTCACGCATCTTCGTGCGCGAGGGCGCCAAGGTTCTCATCGGCGACATAGATGATCAGAAGGGATTGGCGCTGGAATCCGAGCTATCGCCGGATGCGATCTTCGCCCGATTGGATGTAACCGACGAGACGGATTGGGAGCGCGCGATTGGCGTTGTCGAGTCTCAATGGGGGCGACTGGACGTAGTCGTGAATAATGCCGGAATGTCTGGCGTCAAGGGACGGGCTGTAGTCGAGGACGTGAATATCGACGATTGGAACGATGTCTTCGCCGTGAACTCTACCGGCGTCATGCTGGGAACGCGCGCCGGCATCGGCGCGATGAAGAATAGCGGCGGCGGTTCCATAATTAACGTATCTTCTATCTTCGGTATCATAGGCAGCCGCGCCGGTGCCGCGTATCATGCATCTAAGGGTGCCGCGCGCACCTTCAGCAAAGCCGCCGCGGTGCAGTATGCGCCTCACAATATCCGTGTCAACTCCGTGCATCCAGGATTCACAGAGACTCCTATGACGCTAGATATTCATTCCGTGCAAGAGATACGAGATTTTCGGCTGGGCATGACTCCGCTGGGACGGTTGGGACTGCCGAACGACATTGCGAACGGAATCCTTTACTTGGCGTCTGATGAATCATCTTGGGTTACCGGCATAGAGCTAGTGATCGACGGCGGCGAAACCGCTTGGTGACGGCGCGTTCGTCATCCTCCATCAGCGGATGATGGATTTGCCGATGAATCGGTTGGGCAGCGAATCGCGTCCATCAGCGACGATTTTCGCCAGCTTTTCGCCGTCAATGCCGAGCAATCGCGCAGCAGTGTGTGTGATGTCGAACAGCGTCGCTGAGAACGTTGCTTCCAGAGCGCGTGGCAATGCTCTTCCACCGGCCGGAATGACGGCAGTGAGCACCGGGTTCGCGGTGTGGGTGGGAGTATCATTCTCAATATTGCCATGATCAGAAGTAACGACCATGGAATATCCGTTGGCTTTGGCGGCGATATGCAGCTGGAACAGTGCTTGCGCATTCGACGCGTAGGCCTGTATCGATTGTTCGAATCGCTTCGGCAAGAGATGTCCTACCATGTCCGGAGCCGCGAGGTTGCACATGATAAGAGAGTGCTGGCGGCGCGCCATCGCTTCACGAATTTTAGCGACAATCCTTCGATTCTGCATCTCAGGCACGCGATAAAAATCTGAATCTGAACGAATATCTTCGTCGGCGCCAGCAGATGGAATGATGATGCGATCTTCGGCGTTTGCTGCTTCGGGACTTTCGCGTCTGCCGCGCACGAAGTATCCCATGTGCGATGCTTTTACGCTCTCTGCCACCAGCAGATACCTGGCTTCCGGAGGCATGAGTCGGTCCCATTGGCTAAGGAAGCTCAGCCGATGCGGCTGGATAGGGTAGGCCACTCGAACGCCATAGCGATCCTGGAACGTGTCATCATATTCTGCTATCGTGCACATCCTGAGTTCGAGGCTTTTCTGCATCCAGCCCATCTTCCATCTTCGTCCCCGCGACTTCGCCTCTCGTTGCAAGTAGCTCTCGGCACCGCACAGCGATGCGGTCTTGGCGCGTTGACGGTCGGATCGAAAGTTCAGATTCACGAACGCGTCGCCATGTTTCACCGTGGGCGGCTTTGAGTATCCGTGAGCCAATACGATTGGCGGCACGTCGGCGTCGGTCTGTCCTTGTCGATGCGTCTCCGCGATGATGCGGCAGGCATGCTCGATACTCGCCGCAGATTCGCCTTGCGCGGCAGTGAGAAGCTGATAGTCAGCACGGGCGTTTTCTTCGCGATAGTCTCGATCCATCGCCATGGATCTTCCGATTATCCAGGCTAGAGATTCAACGGCGTTGAATCTCTGCAGCAGCTCTTCAAGGCGGTACAGGAATCCAGGCTTCGGTCCCGGCAGTTCGAGGGATCCAGTAGCTGGAGCGTCTCTTCCGTCAAGAATCGCCTGCATCCGCACTTGCTGGGGTGATGCGCCGATACGGCTGAAGACCAATTCGCAGAATGCCTCCAAATGGTTCCATGCCGAGTGCACTCGTCCATCCGAGCCGTCGATGCCGGACAGCAGGAAGCAAAAGTTGACGCTGCTGCCATTGCTCAAAGCATCCTGAATAGCGGTGACGAGTTCGCGATTGCTGTAGAAGGATCCATCAGCGATGCCTCTAGTGATCTGCAACGGTATCTGAGGCGCGAGCGCGAGGTTGCCGATCTGCTGATGACCAGTCTCAGAATTGCCCTGCACCGGCGGCTCTAAATCTTCATATCCAACCCAGATGCCAGATGCATGCGTAGGCACGGCAAGATTGGCATTCAATACCGCACACCACTCCGATGCTTTCACACACCAAGGAACGTATCGGTATTGATTGGCGACTCGCGCGCGGTGTGATGCGATGGTTTCAGCGATGCCTTGCTCCGCGATTAGTTTGCGAGCCATGTGTGCGCGCGCCGCTATATATTCAGCGCTCCGCCAGGTGAGTTCCGGCGTCAACCCTTCAGCAGTTACAGGCATCATGACCAGTTTGGCAAGCAGTTCCGGATCAACATCGGAATCTGCGCATCTATGCGCGGCAGACGATATCGCTCGCTGGTCCCGATTGTCTAGCGACTCGGACATCGCCTGAATGCATTGAGACGTCTTTTCGGGATCGAATCCCAGACCGTCACTAACAACTACTAGAGCTCTGCCAGTCGAATTTCCACCTTCTCGGTGGCTCACCATTCGAACTTCGCCTCCATGATTTCATCAAGCCCGATGCCGATACTCTCCAACCATCCGGCCGGCAGCTCAAGTGCGAACTGAGCCGCCTCGCCGGACGAGTAGCCACGCGATGCTTCTCGGCAAGAGCTGATCCATTGCGAATCGTCTTTCCCTTCCTGGCGGGGGCAGGGCGACATAGCGAGCGCGCGCAGCGGCTTCTTCTGGGAATCGATATAGACGATGTCTATAGGAACATAGGTCCTGAACATCCAGAACCCAAGCGTGGATGGACGGTCGAACACGAATAGCATCCCGGTGCCATTCGGGATCTGATCGCGGCACATCAATCCCTGCATTCGTTCCGTTGATTCGTCTGCGATTTCGGCAATGACCGTGGCAACGATGCCCGGCGAGCTGATCGATATCTCCAGCGTGGGGAGAGTCTGTTTGCTGATCTGCTCGCTACGGCAATCTTCATCGTCAATGAACAGCGCATCGGCTTCCCTGAGCGCATCTGGCGTCGGCGTAGAAACAGGAACGTGGGTAGATGTTGCAGTATAGATGGGTATAAGTGTTGGGGTGGGAGTAAGCGTATGGGTAGGAACAGGTGTGTTGGAGGGAACGAACTTAGGGGCATGAGTTGACGATTCCCAGATCACCGCGGCAGTAGGCAACGGAACGCTCGGCGCTACATAAACAACTTGAATCGGCGGCGTGGAACGGGCTGCTTCATCAGGTTGAGTTAGGCATGTCGCGACTGTGATTGCTAGGCAACATGTGATTATGAGATAGACGAGTAGACCGATTTTCAAGTGAGCGACGAGCCGGTGTATCTAAAGCCAGCGTCTTTGGCAGTTTGTCGGAGCTGCTTAGGCAGGTTGAATGTGATTTTCTCAGGGCCTGAACCGACATGGATGACTTGATCGTGTTTAATGGCTCTCACTACGGATTGCACTGTTTTTTCTGGCGTAGATGCTCCGGATGTGATTCCGATGCGTTTTTTGCCTTCTAGCCATTTAGGGTCTATCTCATCCGGACCGTTTATCAGGTGTGCTTCAGCCCCCTGTTTTCGTGCGACTTCTGTAAGACGGTTGCAGTTGGAGCTGTTAACAGCCCCAATGACCAGCACAATGTCAGACATTCTGGCGAGTTCAGTCGCCGCTTCTTGTCGGTTAGTGGTGGCGTAGCAGATGTCGTTTCGCACCACGGCGTTTTTGTAGCGCGCACGTATCGATTCAACGGCGTTTCGCGTGTCATTCACGGATAGCGTCGTCTGAGTGAGTATCGCAACGGGCACGTTTCGATCCCATTGCGGGAACTGGTGATCTTCGCGATCATCTACTAACTCCATCTCAGCCTGCCCGGTAGTTCCAACAACTTCTTGATGACCTCGATGACCAACCATGATGATTCTGTTTCCCTCGGCGGCATACTTCTTCGCTTCGTTGTGCACTTTCGTGACCAGCGGGCATGTTGCATCTAGCACCGTAAGATTCCGACGCGCCGCGATTTCGAAATCCGAAGGCGGCGAACCGTGCGCCGAGAATACTACTACAGCACCCTCCGGTACATCATCGACCTTTTCGACTGTGATGGCGCCGAGTCTCTCAACATCATCTACCACGGTCGGATTGTGAACGATCTGGTGCTTGACGTAGACTGGCGAACCGTATCTTTTGATCGCCAGCTGAACGATTCCGATAGCCAGATCAACGCCGGCGCAGAATCCCCTGGGGCTGGCGAGCAGGATGATTCTTTTATGATCAGGCTCTGATTTCACGCTTGTCGGGTTCATGTTCTTTGATGTTAGCATTTGCACGCTTCGATTCACGTTCAGTTACGGCTCACCACTCTTGAGAACATGATGCCAGAGATGATGAATGCCGTCGCTGATCCTATCAACATGGCATCGTATCCCAGATATTCGTATTGGGTTCCATAGCTGGAGTCGTTCAACGCATTGATGCCAAAGCCACTGGCACGGCCGACAACGGATCCGAGAAGCGCGGATATGCTTGTGAGCCCCAGATCGCGCGCGGCATTTTTGCGCGATACGAGGTCGTTGGCGAATGCCCATCCCACCGAGAGATAAAGCCCGACAGCGATGCCGATGACGGCGGTGGCAGGTATTGCCCACACGAAAGACTCGATGAATACCAGCCATACCACCCCTGCCGCACCCGCGAAGCCGCCAAGCAGCAATAGCGTTCCGCGTCCGATGTGGTCTGATAGTTTGCCTGCCGGGTACACTACCGCGATAGATGTGCCGATGAGCGCGACGATGATGTAGTTCCCGCCGCGTGTGGGATTTTCCATCTCCAGCACGTCTTGGAAGAAGAAGAGCGCGTTAGTCTGTATCGCCGACATGGCCGCCAGCGCGAATGCGAGCGCGATCAGAAACATGATGTAAGGGCCGCGCTGAAGCCGATAAGAAGGCTTAGGCTTACAGGCGGTTTCAGTCCGGACGCGCGCAACCGGCGGGATATCGGCGGCAACTACTGACTCGGCGGGATCACTGTCTGTACCGTCGGGCGTCGCGGAACTGAAAACTGGATGATCGGTTTTAGGTGGCGCGCGATGCTTGCGCGTCGATAGACGGAGCACAAAAAAAGTATAAGTTGTAGTCGCCGCCGAGACTGTCGCCATTACCACGATTCCATACCACATCCATTGGGGCGATAGATTCGAATCGTAATTTGCCATCAGCGCGACGACGATCATGGTGACGATGCCAGCGCCGGCGAATCGCATGAGGTTCAAGACGCCAGATGCTTTACCGCGCTGGCTGTCTTCTACATGGTCGATGATGAGCGCATTGGCCGGACCTTGCGCGATGTTCCCTATGATCTGCATCGCCAGTGTAACCAGCAATACGGTGATGAATGTGTGCGCGAACCCTACGATCAAGGTCATGGCCGAAAGCCCAAACAATCCGAATATGACGAACGGCAACCGCTGCGATTCACCCCCTTTCGATGCTTTGACATGGTCACTGATGAGTCCAGAAATCGGCTGGACGACGGCAACTGCGAGCAACCCCAGCAGCGAGATGAAGGCGAGCAATGCGTTCTTACCCATCTCGATCCCCAGCATCTCGATCGGTTGCTCCTCAATGATATTTATGACCTTGAAAGGCAGTATGATGCTGCCGAAGCCAGTCAAGATTCCAGACATTCCGAATGAATACAGGCTAAGATTGAAGAGACTGCTGGGTCCGCTCCTGATTCGATACGCGATTTGGGATCGGAGGTTGAACGCGCGCCGGTATATGCGGGTAGGATGGACCATGAAGTGCCTAGCGTCGCGTCATGCGCTTTATGCGATTGCTCGCGAATAGTGTTGATAGCATCGCTATGTTCGCTAAGCTATTTTTATCAGAGCTATGCGGTTTGCGGAGTAGCGCGCAAATTGAGTTTTAGACCTGATACAATCAACATCGCTAACATAAAGACACGATCGACTAGTTCCATTATCCACGCATTGAATCAGCGAACGACCATGTCGTCTCGAAAAAGAGACTATGCATATAGGTATAAGCGCGCTTTCGATCTTGTGGCGATAATCGCATCGCTCATTTTGCTATCGCCTCTGTTCCTGTTGTTATGGATTGTCATACCTCTGGCGATCTGGCTCTCGGACCGTGGCCCAGTCTTCTTCACTCAGGAACGGCCTGGGCTGGGCGGCAAATTGTTCAAAGTGATCAAGTTTCGGACGATGTCGGTGGGGGCTGATGCTGGCCCGCACTTGACTTCAGTGGGCGATGATCGCACTACTCGGATCGGTGAAGTGTTGCGGGCGCTCCATATTGATGAGATGCCGCAGATCATAAACGTCATTAGAAGTGAAATGAGCCTGGTCGGTCCGCGGGCTTGCTCGACTAAGCTGCACAAGCTTTACGAAGAAAGTGTGCCCTCCTTCTCGGATCGGCTCCGAACCAAGCCTGGAATCATCGGTCTGGCGCAGGTGCGAGGCGATTACTACATAACTCCTCGCGCCAAACTGCGATACGACAATTTCTACATCAAAAATATGTCGATATGGATGGACCTCAAGTTATGTTTCGGCGCGGTGTGGGTAACCGTCAAACGCATGTTCATCCCGCCGCCGCCACCGCCAGATGATACATCCGCGCGCTTGAAGCTGGGCTTGGAGTGAACAGCTTAGAGGGCAGCTCCGCCGGCGACGTATTCGACGCTGTTCAATATAAGTTGCTGGAACTGCGGATGCAGCTGGCTTGAACCGGCATGTCCCAGCGCGATGTTGGCGACTTTACCCTCACCGTACTGGTGCGACCATCCCAGCGGCATCACTTCGCCTTCAACCATGCCGTGCATGAAAACGTCTATCCCGGGCTGAATGTCAAGCCCGCAGTAGCATTCGTCGTAAGTCCAAAACGCTGCCACATTTCGTGCCACTGGATGTTTCTGATTGCTGATATGCACCTGGAACCATCCGAATGGCGGGTGCCAGCTTTCGCCTAGAACCCATCCGCCGCCAGTCATCTTCTTCATCTCCGGCCAATCGGGTGCTGATGCGGCTGAGATATGCACCGATACCAGGCCGCCGCCAGTCCATACATATCCCATAAGTTCATCGCGTTGCTGCGCTGTGAAGTCATTATCCGTGGCTGGTTGTCGGAGCGTGTTCAATACGATCGCGTCATACTCAGATGGAGATTGTTCCAGTTCATGCGCAGATTCCGAGACCTTGACCTGATGTCCGGCGGCGATCAGAAAATCTGTGAGCACCGGCGTCGTCTCGTCGTATGGATGGTTTCCACCGGTGATAAGCAGTAGTCTGGACATTTTCGTGTTGTTTCCTTTAATATTCGATCAGGTGCAATCTCATCGATCGCTAATATATTTACTGCGATAAGATGGTCGCGCTGCGCATCGTTTCGCCTAAATCGTTGAGTGTATCGAAATCTTCAGTCGCAAGCGATAAGGTTTCATAAACGCCCTTTCGGCTTAAGACGCTACCTATAGACAATAGATAAACATCACATGCACCGTTCAACGGTATCACCGTAGTCTATTAGACTCGCCTGGGATGCGTAGCCTATGCTACTGCGTCAGCCACTGGAAAATCATAACCTCAATCATCCTAAATGCGTATGCGGGGCAGGGTATTCCATCAGAAATCGGCTTACTGCCAACATCTCTCCGACAGTCATCTGATAGGTGAAATTTCATCTGTGCTCAGCAGGTTGTCATATCTCAATCAATTGTGGCTCAACGGCAATCATCTGAATGGAGAGATACCGTCAGAAATCGGCAATCTGTATCGTCTGGACGAACTACATCTATACAGCAATCATCTGACGGGTGAGATCCCGCTCGAACTGGGCGATCTATCCAATCTGAGGGAGTTGGTTCTCAGCGACAATCGGCTCACAGGCGAGATACCGCCAGAAATCGGCAATCGCTCTAGATTGAGCATTCTAGGCTTAGGAAGCAACCAGCTGACCGGATGCGTGCCATCTGAGTTGCGCGACGTCTACGACAATGACCTTGATGCGCTCGGGCTGCCGGACTGTGAAAAGCCATGACTCTAAACGGCAGTGATCAACTGAAATGACATCACTCTGACTAATGTCGCTATCAGCGGATGACGGGCACGGTGATAGCCGCAGGATTCGCTAATTGGCCCGGCGATCCGTTTTGCCACTCCTGAGCCAGCGTCTCCATCTCCCAAAAATCTAGCCTGTCCCGCCTTGTTTCGCCACATCTTCGGAAGCCTGCGTTTTCAAAGGCTTTCTGAGCTCGGAAGTTCGATTTTAGCGTGTGAAGATATATTCGCTCGAGCTTAGTGGTGTTGAATACGTATTGCATGGCAGTTCTAGCTGCATCGGAGCCATAGCCCTGATTCCAGTGCTCGCGGTCGCCGATCATGATACCGAACTCAGCTTCTCTTCGGAAAAAGTCAATGTCGTAACACATGCAGTTGCCGATCAGCTTGCCATGTTGGTTTTCAATGCCGAAACGGATGGACGATTCGCTCAGTTTCAGCACTTGGTCTTCGTATAGTTGCTCGAAGTAGATGAAAGGCGTGTTTAGCGGATTAGTTGCATCTAGAGCTGATAGTTCAGGGTCGATCCGCCACTGATAATCGGTCCAAGCATCTGCTCGTCTCTTGGAGCGCAGCGTGATTTTATGCCCCGCGATTCGCACCTCATCTTTATGATTTCGGATCCGATTGAAGATTTGGACGGCCTGCTGGGCGATTTGGGCTTCGCTTCGGTAAGTGAGCGAATGTGACGCTTCCTCTACCGGCGCCCATTTCACCACGTCGTATTCATCGTCGTGTTGAGAGAAATCTCCGCCGATGGAAGACATCAGGTACCAGTGCACGGTTTTGCGGATCTTCACGTTCTGGCGCGGATTCACACGCATGCTCAACATGCGGTTGGCGATGGAATGCACGAATGAGTATCGAGTGTGGTTTAGGGATGCGATGATCTCTACCTGCAGCCCAGTTTCTTCTTGTACCTCTCTGATGGCAGTTTGCTCGATTGATTCGCCCTGGTCCGGAGAGCCTTTTGGCAATGCCCACAAGTTCTCTTCGCTTCGTCCCACGATTACGATTTCAGGCATCCCCTTCTCGTTGAGACGCGCGACAACCCCGCCGGCAGACCATCGATTATCGGTTTTGAATGCATTCGGCCTAAAGATGTTCATGGTGATGGGCTTGAGAAGTTCAAGTGCGTTTATCCATTTTCCATCAGAAGATCTACGGATAACGAAAAGAGTTTGAAACGCGCGCTTATTCTAACGATTGTGATCTGAGAGGTCAAGAAAGTCGTGTGTTGGGCTATGTTCATGAATATCATTGATACTTGAAAGCGATTAGGATTTTGAGCGATACGCTTAAAGCTATTGACGCGAGATTTGCCCGAAGCAGGAAAAGCAAATGTCGAATTCTCTAAGCAAAGATTTTGTGATAAGGTTCGCTGGCGAAGGCGGACAGGGGCTGGTTTCTTCAGCGGATGCCATGGCCAGAGCAGCGGCGAATGCGGGCTACTACGTATCCACCTTCTCCACCTTCCCTTCTCAGATAATGGGCGGACCAGCATCCTCTCAAGTCCGCATATCCAACGCACCAGTGCTCAGCTCAGGAGATGGCATCGACGTTCTTGTAGCCCTGAACCAATACGCTTACGACAATCATCAGGATGAGCTGTCTGAAAACGGAGTGGCGATATACAACGAAGAGGAGTTCCAGCTATCGGGCGGCGGAACTTATTTCGGAATCCGAGCAGATGAACTCGCAAAATCAACCGGCAATGCCCGCGCCGCGAACATGGTCACGCTCGGCGCAGTAGCCAACCTGATCGGCTTCTCGCTCGAAGAGATCGACAACTTCATCACTCTGAGATGGTCGCGCGGCCGTCCGGGCGATGATGCCATCGTAAAAGCCAATAAAGAAGCGATTCGCCTCGGGGCTGGCGTGGCTAGAGAGAGTGGATTTGAAGTGGGCAAGCTCGCAAAGCCCAAACCGCCTTCCCATGAACAAATCATGATCACCGGAAACGCGGCGCTATCGCTAGGCGCAGTTGCCGCGGGCGTCGAGTTCTATGTCGGTTATCCAATATCTCCGGCGACGACTATTTTGGTATGGATGCAAGAGAATCTGGTCGGCAAAGGCCGATTCGCGTATCAGGTCTCTTCCGAGATCGAATCGATCAACGCCATCGTGGGCGCGGGATACGCCGGCAAGAAGGCGATGACCGCCACCGCCGGGCCGGGACTGTCGCTGATGTCCGAAGGCATCGGGCTGGCTTGGATGGCGGAGATACCGTGCGTCATCGTCGACGTGCAGCGCGGCGGACCATCTACTGGCCTGCCTACCAAGTCAGAGCAAAGCGATTTGATGATATGTTTCCATCCCGGTCACGGCGACATGAGCATTCCAATTCTGGCGCCTGGCTCGGTGGAGGAATGTTTCGACGCCGCCGTGCTGGGGGTGAGCTGGGCCGAACGTTACCAGGGTCCGGTGATAGTGATGAGCGAGTTCGGGCAGGCCGAGAAGGGCGAAAATATCCCGCGTCCGGATATTTCCCAAGTTCAGGTTGAGAAGCGTAGGATATACGACGGTAGCAATGGCTATCGGCGCTACGCTTCGTGGTCCGACGATGATCAGCTTTCGGCGATGCCCGTTCCTGGCGGCGCAGGGGCCTATGTTGCCAATGGATCAGAACATGACGAGATCGGCGACACTACACATCTGCCGCTCCATCACACTCGTTTGACTGAACGGCGCTTCAAGAAACTCTCTTTGCTGCACGACGCTCCCTTTGAGATTGAAGCTGAAGGCAGCGAGGCAATGATAATGCCTTGGGGTTCGTCTAAAGGTCCCGCCCGGGAGGCTTATCTGCGGCTGAAACAGCGAGGCGCTGATATCGGCTGGATCTACTCCATGTCGCTGAACCCCCTGCCACCACGCGTAGAACAGGCGTTAGCGGATGCCAAGCTAGTCATTGTGCCAGAACTGAACTACATGGGACAGTGGTCGGCTATACTCCGTCAACATGGTTATCGAGCTGAATCGATCACTCAGTACACCGGACTACCATTCAAACCGTCAACTTTGGTGGCGAGGATCGAATCGCGTTTGGAAGAGCTGGCTCTAACCGAAGAAAGGAAGGTGTTGGCTTGAGCAAGCGGAACCCCGAGTATGATTTTGCGTGGTGCCCCGGATGCGGCGACTTTGGGGTGCGACGCGCCCTGGAGTGGGCGCTGGAACGCCATGTAGCAGAGCATGAGATTCCACAGTCGAACTACGTGGTAGTGGCCGGCATCGGATGTTCCGGCAACATGGTACATCTGATGGAGGGCGACCAGCCGTTCGGTTTACATGGCGTGCACGGACGCACCTTGCCGCTGGCGTTCGGAGTGAAGATGGGGCGCCCAGATCTCAACGCGGTGATCGTGGCCGGCGACGGCGATTTTCTCTCCATCGGCGCGGAACACATCGGTCCTGCTGCCCAGCGCAACCTGGATGTGGCCTGCATCGTGATGGATAACGGAGTATACGGATTGACAAAAGGTCAATCGTCTCCGACCTCGGAGCTGGGCATGAAGACTTCATCGACGCCTTACGGTAAAACCGAGATGCCGTTGCTGCCGTTGCAGTACTACCTAACACTCGGCGTATCTTACATCGCCTCGCACTACTCGAGCAAGCCGCGCGACCTTGCCAAATTCATCCAAGAAGCGATCAATCATCCCGGCTTCGCAATTGTCCACGTACAGTCGCCTTGCACTACCTATAACGACACTTACGATCTTTTGAAGGGCCGACCGCGGGAAGGAATACCAGGCTTGGCATGGGAAGTGCCGGCGGAACATGATCCATACAGCAGACAGTCTGCCGAGGATCTGCTGTCTCGCCCCGGAATACCGCTGGGACTGATCTACAAGGAAGAGCGTCCGACACTACAAGATCGCATAGACGATGTGACGGCTTCGGCGCCTAATCGCAACGCGGAAGAGATGCTAGGCGCATATGCCATTTAGACCGTGGCATTGACAGGTATCACGGTCGAAACAGACGCAAACGTGTATTCTATGGGTTAGGAATATACGTTCATGCCCGTCCAGACTTTGTCACCCCCTCATGAAGCAGCCGCGCTAATGCATCCCCGCGATGCGTTTCTCGATGCGATGCGAAGTCACGGGCGTTATCGCTATCGGCGCTACAACGGACTCCCATTGCGCTACGCCGGCGGCAAGAGTCTGGCCGTGGGGCATGTGATAGAGCAACTGCCAAGGTCGATAGACCATCTGGTATCGCCATTCTTTGGCGGCGGTTCGGTTGAGATCGCCTGTTCCAGAGAGCTGGGAATATCCGTCCGGGGCTACGACATCTTTGACATTCTCGCCAACTACTGGCGCGTCCAGCTCAGTTCACCGCATGATCTGGCAGAGCGCATACTGAAGTGGCAGCCCGCTAAGACTGTGTACGCTGAAGTGAAATCGCGCCTCAAGGATCATTGGAACGGCATCCGTCTCATTAAGGATGATTTGGAACTGGCGGCTCACTACTGGTTCAATCACAATTTGAGCTATGGTCCAGGCTTTCTGGGCTGGATGTCGCGCATCTATGAGGATCCGGCGCGCTTTGAGCGTTTGGTGGATAAGGTGCGAAAGTTCAAATGCGCGGGATTAGAAGTTTCGCTAGGATCTTTCGAGAACACGTTGCCGCGGCATCGGAACGACTTTCTATATTGCGATCCGCCCTACTATCTCGAAGGCAACAGTCGCATGTTCCGCGGCATCTATCCGCAGCGCAACTTCCCGATTCACCATCAGGGATTCGATCATGCACAGCTGCGCGATCTGTTGCATCAGCATCGCGGCGGTTTCATCCTTTCCTACAACGATTGCTCTGCTATCCGCGACTGGTATTCGGATTTCCGCATCTTGGAAGTCGAGTGGCAGTACACGCTCGGACAGGGCGAGACGCGCATCGGCAAGAATCGGATCGAGAATGGGTCAGAACATCATGTCAAGACATCACACGAGATATTAGTGATCAGCGATCATTGATTAGAATAGTGCTTCGTGAACGTACGCAGAGCGACTGATCATTACCAGGACACTGCTTAGAGATGCTAAGAATCGCCGTCTGCGCGAAGCAGGTTCCAGACACAGACATCCCGCCGTCACAGTTCAAGGTGGACGACGCGCGGCTTGAGGTAGTGCCTCCAGTCGGCGTGCCTCCCATAGTGAACGGATTCGACATGAACGCGGTCGAGGCCGCGCTGAGGCTGCGCGATGCCGGAACCGAAGTCAATATCACCGTCTATTCAGTGGGCAACGGTTTCGCTATGGATGTGATGAAGAAGCCGCTCGCCATCGGCGCCGACAGACTGGTGCTGGTAGACGATGCCGCGGCACCCCATCTAGACGCATCATCTACCGCTAAGGCTTTGTCCGCCGCGATAGAACGAGATGGCGGAGCAGACATTGTTCTCGCCGGACGCCAAGCTTCAGATTGGGATCAGGCGCAAGTGCCCATCATGATGAGCGAGTTGATGGGGTTACCGTTAGTTACCCTGGTTCGCTCGCTGGAACTAGATGACGACGGTGCATCACTCATGCTTGAGCGCGTCTCCGAAGGCGGCTTCCAGAAGCTGAGCTGTCCGATCCCCGCGTTCCTGACGGTCACCAACGAGCTCGGCGAGCCACGTTACGCCAACCTGCGCGGCATCATGGCCGCAAGCCGAAAACGCCCAGATACGATGTCCCTGGCAGATTTAGGACTATCGGAAATAGAATCGAAAGCAGCCTTAGAGATGAAGCGACTCTTTATACCGGCTACCGATAGCGAGGCCGAGATGATTGAAGGCGAAGACGATGCCGATGCAGGCCGATTGCTCGCGCTAAGGCTTCGGGAAGCGAAGTTGATATGAGTTCCGATAATCTGGATGTGCTCATTGTCGGCGAGGTTGCAGGCGGTGCTTTGCATCCTTCTGTGTTCCAATTGATATCTGCAGCTCGAAAGGCTAAGGCAGACGGCGGGCAAATCGCTCTCTGCATTCCAGACGGCGCGCTATCAGACGCGAAAGCCCTGATGAACGTCAACGTAGATACCGTCTATCTGATGCGTCAGGAATCTCTTGTCGATCCCTCCGATGCAGGAATTTATGATCTCTTGACCGCGGCGGTTTCAGAAACTTTGGCTCGCCTGTCGCCGCATGTCGTCTTAATCTCCAAGAGCGATGCTGGTGCGATCGTGGGCGCGCGCGCCGCAGCCCGGCACGGCGCTATGTTCGCGGCCGATTGCATCGATCTGGCATTGAACCCTCAGTCTGGCAGAATCGCAGTGACTCGTCCGGTGCATGGCGGTAGCGCCTTGGCAGTTTATGAGTTTACCGGGGACGGTATGCAAGTGATCTCGATTCGCCCGGGCGCGTTTGACACCGATCAGACAACAGCCGATTCATCGCCGAAAATCGAAGCTCTCGATCTTTCAGATATCAACCTGCCAGAGCGGCGTGCAATTCATCTAGAGACGGTGTTAGAGGCAGGCGATGGGGTTCCGTTAGAAAGCGCAGACATCGTAGTAGCCGGCGGACGCGGTCTGGGAGGCACAGCGGGATTCGACGAACTGCGCGAACTGTGCAGTCTGCTCGACGCCGCTCTGGGAGCGTCGCGCGCGGCTTGCGACGCGGGTTGGATAGATCATTCCCATCAGGTGGGACTGACCGGCAAGAGCATCAATCCAAACACTTACATCACGATCGGCATTTCCGGCGCCAGTCAACACATGGCGGGATGTTCCGCGGCGCGCAACATAGTTGCCATCAACCGTGATCCTGATGCCAACATCTTCTCGCACTCACGTTTCGGAGTGGTCGGCGATTGGCAAAAGGTGTTGCCAGCGTTCACCGCGACGGTAGCAGAGCTGGAGTAACTATGGCGCGAGACGAAGGACGATGATGCTAGAGTCGCTGAACGGCGCAACCGGCAGCTAGCCATCAGCTAAAAGGGCGGTTTGAAACCGTCTTTGCCTTCGCCGAGCTCAGGCAACGCGTCGCGCAAGATGCGGAAGACGTTCTCGTAGTGCTTTAAGTAGCGCGGACGGAACTCACTCACCGTGCAACCGAGTTTATCCGCCATCAGATCCCAGGTTTCCTGACGCGTGTTGGCAACGAACTTGCCGCGCTGGAAATGGAACGGCTGAGCGATGAAGCGTTGCACACCGGTGTCTAGTAAATCTTGAGCAAACCCCTCCGGGTCATCCACCCACAGCAACGGCGTCATGGTGATGCATCCCTCTATGCCGTTTGCCCGAAGCTGCTTCATGGCATCCATTCGTCTCGCGTTGGAGGGACAACGCGGCTCAAAGGTTCGGCGCACTGTTTCATCATCGGTAGTGATCGTCATATTGATCTGCACACGTCCACCGTTCTCTTCAATCCGCTGGTAGAGGTCTGAGTCGCGCGTTACATCAGGGCTGCGCGTCTGCACTACCAGTTTCACCTTGTGCCGTTCTGCCATGATCTCCAACAGCGTGCGTGTCAGATTCAACTCGCGGTCGACGGGTTGATACGGGTCCGTCACGCTGCTCATGTAAATCAACTTGCCGTCTAACGCCCCCGGCTTTCGTTTGTATAGCAGAGAGGGGGCGTTTCGTTTCACCAGCACCCAGTCGCCCCAAGTGTCTCGTTGCTCTTTGGTGGTGCTGAAGAAGGCGGCATAGCAATAAGTGCAACCGAATGTGCAACCGCTGTAAGGATTCAGAGTGAAATCGTACTCACCCATAAACCCCGATGCTCTAGTAAGTATGTCGCGTGCATCACGGTACGAGACGGTAGCTCCGCCAATGCGATTCGGGCCATCGATAGGAAGCAACTTCGGCGAAGCCATGCCAGAAAGACTGGGTTGAAGCGAATCGACGGTCATGCTCTTCTCACTTGCGGGTGTAGATCAAGGCAAAAGGAGTGCCAATTTTATCGTTTTTCCACTCAACCGATCCGTTCAAAAGAGAGTTTGACGTCATAAAGCGGGTTTGATTCTTGAGTGTATCTACCCAAATGCCACCAATCTGCGTTTTTTCCTCTTTACTGGATGCGCTTTTCTCAATACGTGGACGAATGCACTTCCGCCACTGCGTGACGCAATCCAGTTCCCCGTTGAAACAAAGTTCTGGTTCGTCTTGAAAATCAAGAGAGTATTTAGCATCTTCAAACGGAGAGACATTCCGAGTCAGTCCGGACTTACCCTTAAAAGTGGTGATGAAACCCGCATCTGGTTCGATAGCCCGATAAATTTCGGCAAGATCGCTCTTCACATCTGAACAGTTAGCATGGTAAACCGTATGTAATGCGCTGATCCAGCATTCCTCGCCGGGCTTCTTACTTGCTTCATCAATCCTCTTTATGATGTTTGGCTGCACGAAATCAAGTTCACTATCGATGGGGGGGGCAAGAGCTTAATGAATCGATTCCAGACTCTCTTGCCCAGTTCAATCATGGGTTCACTAGTGTCGAGCGCATCCATTCTTATCTCGGGTGTCGCAAATCCGCCTATCTTGCATTTCAATTGTGCCAGCGCGATCCCGAACTGCATCGCCAAAGTGCCGCATCCGTAATCTACTATGTAGAGTTTCTCTGGGCGACACCTATCAGTAGATAGTTGCCGCAAACTATTCAAAACTATTGAGTACGCTAGATTCACTTGCCTCGGATGGTACCAAGTGAGATACATCAGTGGCACCCAACTGTTCTCGTAATTCGGCATCTCGCTACCACTACTGAGTTTCAGCAATTCTCTCAGTGCTTCTCTTATCTCTTCTGCCTGTGCCACAGGGCTTTTATCTTTTGAGAGCCGTACAAATTCACCTTCTGCTACGTCTACGATTGCTCTAGAAAGGCATTTGGTAACTGCCCGCTGGAATTTCGAACTGTCATAACTCATCTTTCACATCTATCCTCGCAAAATCTAGTAAATAAATATCATTATATTGATTCTACGTCGCTAAATTACTGTGCAAGATCTCATCAGCGAAGCCATGCCCATTCAATGCTGTTCCCACTCTGGTGATATGGTATTCACGGGTAACTAAATCAATTCTGCAAGGATTGGAGATTCAACATGAGCTCGGGCGCCGATAAACCCAACATAGTGTTTCTGTTCCCCGATCAGTTCCGAGCCGATTTCGCCGGTTGCTACGGCGCGGATTGGCTGAAAACCCCCAATATCGACGCGCTCGCAGCATCTGGAATCCGCTACTCGAACGGATTTTCACAATCGCCGGTGTGCGTGCCGGCGCGCACTGCACTGCTGACCGGCGCCAATGCCATTAGGAACGGCGTCACGAACAACAATCAGAACCTCCGCGCCGATTGGCGAGCTGCCGGGATGCAGACCTGGCCGGAGATACTGAACGATCTTGGCTACTACACGGCCGGCATCGGCAAGATGCACTTCTATCCTTGGGACGAGCGGCGCGGCTTCCAGTACCGCGTCATCTGCGAAGACAAACGCTGGCTCGAGGTGCGGGACGATTACTATCACTACCTGAAAAGGCATGGTTTGCGCAAGTTGCATGGCAATGAGATGGATGGCTATCACGAGAACAAGGGCGCCGTGATACATCAGCTGCCTTGGGAGCATTCGTGGGATCGATTCGTCGGCGCTGAGGCGGTGAAGTTCATCGATCGGTACGGCGGCGAAGGGCCATTCGCCATGATGGTGGGCTTCCCGGGGCCGCACTGCCCGTATGATCCAGCCAAACGTTTCTTGACGGGCATTGACGAAGAAAAACTGCCCGACGCAGCGCCGGAAGCGCATGGCGCTCACCCCCACCTTCGTGAGACTAACGTCGCCGGGAATCGCCGGCCCTGGAACAGCGTGGACTATACAGAATTCCCAGACAGCGCCAAGAAGACCATCCGCAAGCACTATTCCGGCCTTGTCCAGCAGATAGATTACGAAGTCGGCGCGATAGTAGACGCGCTGGAGCGTCAGGGACTGCTAGAGAAAACTTGCATCGTGTTGGCATCAGACCACGGCGACTATCTAGGCGATCACAACCTTATCGGCAAAGCATCATTCTTCGAATCTGCCATCCGCATCCCGTTCATCGCGACGGGGCCCGGAATCCGCGACGGGCAGATCGTGGATGATCTAATCGAACTGCGAGATGTAACCGCTACGATGCTGAAGTGGGCAGGCGTAGATGAATTGCCGATCTGGTACGATGCACAGGCCCTGCCGGGCGATGGGATGCCTGGGGATAAAGGACGAGAGCGTATATTCGGAATGCTTACCGATGGCTGGATGAACTACGACGGCAGGTACAAGCTGCACCGCTATCGATCAGGCGAGGCGTTGCTGTTCGACATTGAGAATGATCCCCAGGAGCAGATGAATCTGCTAGAAGATCCGGTCTATGCCGAGGTTCGCCATCGCTTGGAGAGTGAACTGATGACGGAGATAATGACGTCGCTGGAAGCCGCTTCGCAGGACCGATTGGCGCACTACGGCGATATGTCGCAGGATCCCCAGTTCGGCAAAGAGAGCTGGGCGCGCCACTTCCCGCATCATCCAGTGATGTGATCTGAATATAGAGCGTGTAACTCTAGGATCGAAGCCATGAATACTGCCGCACGAATATCAGCCGCACTACTGATCCTCTCATCTATAGCGATGGGATTGATGGTAGTGACGCGGCTGGCGGCTGATGCCGATCAGCCAACCATCGAAGAAGCCATGCTCATGATCTCGTCCAACAACGGGATGTACATCATGAGCGGCGCGTCCAGAGTGGCATCGGCGATTTTCCTGCTGGCAGCGGTCCCATTTCTCTGGTGGGTGATACGGCAGCGGCGACAGATGGTCGCTAACACGATCGCCGTTCTATTCTCCGCATCAGCACTATTCACGATAGTATCCGGGGCCTACGCGATCGGAATAGGTTCTTCTCTACGCGGCGAATCCCACGATTATAGATCCGCTTCGACACCATCTACAATCAATGATGATTTGAAACTGATAGAAACTTTCGATGACATCAAATCTGTAACCGGCAAGGCCGGATTTACACTGGCAGGGATGGCGATCATAGCGTTCGCCATGATTCGACGACGTGCCGGAGCATCGATGAAATGGCTGGCGCTCATAGATGCGGCGATAGGAATCGGAATGCTCTTCATCTGGGTAGACGCTGCCACCGTTCTCCACCGCGTTACCGGAGCTGCATTCTTCCTGTGGCTGATATTAAATGCGGTGTGGCTGTTCAAAGAATCCTTCGAAAAGAAAGTGCATGATGGCAACTGCCCATGAACGATTCATCAGCACCCAAATCTCTGCAAACCGAAATCAATCGCTATCTAAGCGCCAACGGCGCTTCGGCAACGAGTCACGAAGCTGCTAAGCTAGTGTTGCCCGGCGGCGATACTCGCAACTCGATCTACTGGGATCCATTCCCGATCTATGTGACGCATGCAGAAGGATCGAAGATCATCGATGCTGACGGCAATGAGCGAGTAGATTTCATCAACAATATGACGACGCTGATCTTGGGGCATCGTAATCCCGCGGTGATTGCGGCCTTGTCCGAGCAGCTGGAACACGGCGTATCGTATCCCGCTCCCACCCCGATGGTAGTGGAATGGGGTGAACTGCTATGCGACCGGGTGCCTTCGGTGGATAAGATTCGTTTCGTGAATTCTGGCACTGAGGCGACCTTGAACGCGATTCGCGCGGCGCGTGCATTTTCAGGCAAGAATCTGCTGGCAAAGTGCGAAGGCGCATATCACGGAAACCACGATGCGGTCCAGATCAGCGTAACGCCAGATTTAGATGCCGCTGGCGATGCGAACCGACCAAACGCCACGCCGGCGACTAACGGGATGTCGAAAGGCGCGACGGATGAGATAGTGATCATGCCCTACAACGATCTTGAAACCGCGCAAAGGATCATCCGCGAGCATAGCGATGAATTGGCCGCAGTGATCGTCGAGCCGATCAACGGCCAGTGCGGAATGATTCCGGCGGATCCAGCGTTTCTGAAGGGACTGCGGCACGTTACTTCCGAACTCGGAATCATCTTGATCTTCGATGAGGTGATCGCGTTCCGCGCATCACGCGGCGGCGCGCAGGAATATTATGGGATCACTCCAGATTTGACCTGCTTCGGCAAGGTGATCGGCGGCGGATTGCCAGTAGGCGCTTTCGGCGGGTGCGACGATATCATGTCGCTGTGGGATCCGAGCGGCGACGGCCCGCGCATGGTTCACGCCGGCACTTTCAATGGCAATCCCATGACCGCTGCGGCTGGCATTGCCACACTGAAGCAGCTCACGCCGGAAGTGTATGTCAGCTTGGAGAACAAAGGTGAGTATCTGCGGGATAAGCTACAGGCGGTGATCGCAGAATATGAGGCGCCGATGGGCATCACCGGCATCGCTTCGCTTTTCGCGATCCAGTGCACCTCGCAAAGCGTTACCGACTATCGCTCCTTTGCGACCAACGATTCTGATTTGCAGACTCTCGTGTTCATGGGCATGATGAATGAGGGTTATCTGCTGTCGAACCGTTGCGCCGGCAACGTCTCAGACGCCCATACCTATAAGGAGCTAGACGGGTTTGCGTATGCCTTCAGACGTGTGTTGAAGCGTGCTTGGAGCAAGTTATAAGATTGATTATTTGACTGTTCAGTTTGCATTCTTTATGTATGTATTCAACATTGATTCACGGCTACGGGATAGGTTCAGAAGCCCTACATAAAGTTGCTGCGCTTGTGGAGCGAATGATTCAATCGATGGTTTGACTGTTCAGTTTGACCTGTGGGTATATCAGACCATCTATGAAATACGCCGGTGCGCCGATTGCAGAGCATGAGGTATATGCAACGTCTCACACATCCATACATATGCAACACTAGACGGGTTTTGCAGATATGCCTTCAGACGCGTATTGGAACGACTAACGAAAAGGAACTAATCCTCGTTTCGAAGTCTTTCGATGAACTCGTTGGCTTTATCGGCTAATAGTCGCGCTCTGGATTCCAGCCATTCTTCGTACTGATCCTTATTGACAAAGGTCGGATTCGGGATTGCCTGTGCGGAGAGCAGTTCTTGAGCATCGCTTCCTAGAAGCTCGGGGATGTACTCGCTAGGCGGCTTGGCGCCGATAGCTCTGTTCGCGGTTCCGCTGATCACCGCCATGTTCGCTACGGAATCGATTCTGTCGTTATCTAAATCTTTACGGTTCTTCTGCAACCAAGCCCTCGGAAAGATATGATGCCATTCCGGCTTATAGTTTCCAGTCGCTTCTGCCCGGATCCGATAGCGTTCAGACGACCAATCCTTGCCGTCGTTGTCGTACATCAGGAGATATATCATCAATCTTTGAACCGAGTTTCTACTGCGGCCTGTCTCTATAAACTCCTCAGCGGTGAAATTGATATCTCCGCCGTTAGTGCTCTCAATAAGATTGAATAGAGATGCTATGCACTCTGACTTCGATTTCGATCCGCGCACTGCGCCCGTGAATACATTTAGTGCGCCGTTAGATTGACCGCTGAAATATGCAACCCTCCCAGATTTGATCAGCCAGGCAAAGATAGGCGCGAATGAACCTTCCGAAAACTTGTCTCTGAAGACTGTAGCCGCGACGATTCCGTTGTCGCTTATACTGAAATCGGAGTTCACGATGCCATACTGCTGAAGTCCTTTCAAGGTAGAATCCCAAGCGTGTTTCGCGCACTTCCAAGCATCATCACTATCAGGATCATCCCAGAAGCGATCTGGAACATCTCTGAATGTATTCTTGCCGGTCCCTATGATTGTGAGAGTCCTGAAGATGAAAGTCGGCTCAATCTCAAATAGTCGTTCTGCCAACTCTCTCTGATATCGCAGGAATTCACTATTAATCCATCCTGGATTACGCGCTGCGATCACGCCGAGATAGATATCTGCCGTCCTAATCCGAGTCCCGGTCGAATTCAATCGTTTGAATATCTCCGCGACATCTGTCAGCTCCACGTTATCGTCCATCTCGATAACCGGCAGAATAGCTTTTTTGATGTCCTGAACCTTGCTCAGAGCATTCGCCAAATCGCCAGTGGTATGGGGCGATCGCTGCTCATAAATCAACTGCTGAGCCAGGGCGTAGAGGTTATCGCTACGCAATATCTCACGGACCGGCACGTATCTATTAGCCGGCGACTTCGCCCTTCTTATCGTCAGCGTGGGATCGTCTTGACCCACATCCAAGCAGACGTTGAATTTCTGCATGTGATCTTGCCAAGTGCCGGAAGCGTTGTAGTCCCACCAGTGTGGACGCTCGCCGAAGATCGTGCAAAGAGCAGTTGTGCGTTGCTGTCCGTCAATGATCCAAGATCTGTTCTTCGTTTCTTTGCCATCTCCTCGTTCAATCGCGGTACTTGACTTCCACGTCAGCAGGCTGCCAACTGGAAAGCCCTTCAATAGAGAATCGGCAAGATCTCTCACCTTTGGCGCGCCCCATACGAAGCCTCTTTGGAACTCAGGGATCGCGTAATCGCCTTCTTTAGCCGATTTGACGATCCGTTCAATATCAGGGGTTGAATGTTGCATGTTTGAAACCTGGGTAGCTTATAGCTTGCTGACAGCTTCTTTAATTTCTTGGATTTTATCTCAGATCCATCAAGCCCCATCATCGGATAGACGGTATCCGTATTTCACCCTTCATCCCCGTCCTAGTCTCAGCAGCGTCAAACGCCAGAATGCTTCTATCGCGATGCCGATAGACATCTTGGACTTGCCGGCAGTGCGCTCCATAAAGAGATATGGGTGTTCGGAGATTCGCAGAGGCTGCTGTTGAGCTCGATATGCCACTTCAGCCTGAAAGCCGAAGCCGCTCAGCTTCA
This sequence comes from Dehalococcoidia bacterium, assembly GCA_963422715.1. GTDB lineage: Bacteria > Chloroflexota > Dehalococcoidia > Lucifugimonadales > Lucifugimonadaceae > Bin127. The sequence goes on from OY730475.1 coordinate 964,294, forward strand.
AGCGGTCTAGATCGATCGCCTCGAGCGCGGTGCGGCGATAGGCTTTGAATCCCGATGTAGCATCATGCACCTTCAAACCCAAGATGAACCTGATGCCGACATTCGCCCACTTGCTCAGCAACACTCGTTTCATACTCCATTCGGGGTCTACTCCACCGTCTTTCGCATAGCGCGATCCCACTACGATATCGGCGTTCTTGAGCGCAGCGAGCATCAATGGCAGCTCCGCGGTCGGATGCGACAAATCGCAGTCCATCTGCACGATGATGCGCGCGTTTGTTTTCAGTGCCGCCGCAAAACCACGGATGTAGGCCGTGCCGAGACCTTGCTTGCCGACACGGTGGACAACGATGAAGCGCCTCGCGTGCTGCTCTGCCAGCCGATCGGCGATTTCGCCTGTGCCATCTGGTGAACCGTCGTCGATGATGATGATGCCGAGGCGCGGGATTCCCAGTTGGAGCAACTGTTGCGTGATGGTATCGATGTTTTCGGCTTCGTTGTAGGTCGGTATCACCACTGCGATTTCTACGTCGTCAGCGAAGCTTCCGCTTAAACGCTCGCGTTTTTTCATGGGTTCAGGCATTGGGATTTCAGTGGAGTAGCAGTCGATTCGATGATGGCTTCAATCTTCGCCGAGTTCGAACGCTTGGTGCAGAGCTCGGGCAGCTATTCCGACGGATCGTTGCTCAACGATGCAAGTTATTCGTATTTCAGAGGTAGTGATCATCTCAATGTTGACATCGGCGTCGGCAAGCGCTTGGAACATGCGCGCGGCATATCCGGGCGCGTTCTGCATGCCTACGCCGACGATGCTGACTTTTGCGTATCCATGCCGAGCGATGAGTTCGGCATATTCTACCTGCTTCTGCTCGGCAGCGATCTCTTGCGCACGGCGCAGCTGATCTTCTTTGACCGTGAATGAAAAGTCGGTGCGTCCATCCGCGGATACGTTCTGCACGATGACGTCGACACTGATGGATTCATTTACGAGCGGAGTTAATAGTGCGGCGGCAATGCCCGGACGATCTTGCACTCCGCGCAGTGTGATGCGCGCAATGTTACTTTCAGTGGCGATGCCGGTGATGACTTTTCGGATTTCCATGTTCTTACCGTCTTCCTCCCAATCTCTGATGATAGTGCCGGCTGATTGATCGTTGAATGAAGAGGTGATGAGCATCGGTACTTTGTGCACGGCCGCCAGCTCAATCGATCGAGGGTTCATCTTGGCGCCTAGAGAAGCCATCTCAAGCATCTCTTGGTATCCGATCCGTGGCAAGATTCGGGCTTCCGGGACCAATCGCGGATCGGCAGTGAAGATACCATCTACGTCGGTATAGATCTCGCATCTCTCGGCAGTAAGCGCGGCAGTAAGCGCCACGGCGGTGAGGTCGGACGCGCCACGCCCTAGAGTGGTAGTGTCGTCCGTTGCGGTCAATCCCTGAAAACCGGCTACCACCACCGTGCGGCCGCGTTCAATCTCTCGGCGCACCCGTTGCGTGTCGATATGAGCGATGCGGGCTGATCCGTAAGCGTTATCAGTGCGTATTCCGGCTTGACGTCCGCTGAGGCTGATCGCATCGTGTCCTTGCTCTTTGATCGTGATGGCCATGAGCGCCGCGCTGACTAGCTCTCCGGTAGATATCAGCGCATCAGCTTCGCGCGGCGGTGGCAACTGATCGCCGGCTAGTCGCTGCGCCAGTGCCAGCAGGCGGTCGGTGGTATCGCCCATCGCGGATACTGCCACGACGATGTTATAGCCCTGTGCTTTGCGCTTGCAGATTCGCGCCGCATTGGCGCGTATCATCTGCTCGTTCGCTAGCGAGCTACCGCCATACTTCTGGACGATGATTCTCTGTCGATTTGCAGTGGTCATGCGATTCAGCGGTCAATCTTCAATGCTGATATCGATTCCGCTTCCGCCGACGTTGAGGATCATAGCCTTACCGTCGGTCTGCGTCTTGCGCGCCGCTTCAGCCATCTCGTAGCAGATGGTCATGTAGCGTTGAGACGCCAGCGCGATCACCGCCGGGCCGGCGCCGGATAGGAATACGCCGTGCGCGCCCGATTGAATCGCCGCGTTGGCGATCGGCGTGAAACGCGGAAAGAGCCGTTTGACGCGTATCGGCTGATGCAAGCGATCATCAGCTGCGTGTCTTAGCATCTCCCAATTGCCGGTGGCGAGCGACAGTGTCAGCAATGCCGCGCGCCCAATATTGAAAATAGCGTCCGAACGCTTGACCTGGGTAGGCAGGATGCCGCGCGCTTCTGCAGTATGCATGGAAAAATCAGGAACGAAGATTACGGCCTTAAGTTGCGGCTGAATGTCGATGCTATGCGACTGCCAACTATCGATTCCGTTGCTGGATCTGACTTGGATTCCGATCTGGCATCCACCGAAAATAGCCGGCGCCACGTTGTCAGGATGCCCCTCGATAGAAGCTGCCAAGTTGAAGATGTCTCCCCGAACTTCATCCGATGCGGGATCGATCCCTGCCATCGCATACGCGGCGGCGATGCCGGTAACGATGGCGGCAGAACTGGAACCCAGACCGCGCGCGCATGGAATGGCATTCGCACAGCGAAACGACATCGGGATGGTTGGAATGGCTAGATGCTCGAACGTCTTTCGGGCGCTTGAGACGAGCAGGTTGCGCGCGTCCACAGGTAGCGATTCGGCACCTTCACCGGAGATCTGCACGCTATCTTCGCCGGCTGAGACGCGGGTTTGATTCCACAGATCCAGCACCATTCCCATACAGTCGAAACCCGGGCCGAGGTTGGCGCTGGTAGCAGGTGCGCGCACCAATATCGTGCGTCCTTCAGACTCGTACATATACAGCTGGGCGAATTATTGATTTGTGATCTAACGTATACGAGCTGGACGGATGCTTATGGATTTGCAATGAGCATATTATCGTGTGCTGAGCGTCTTGATTAGTATAATTCGCAAGTTGCGATTAACGCACGCGACAACACCCACAGGAAGCTTGCTTAAGCAGGCGCACTGATAACGATATTTAGAGAAAGGCGAGAATCGAAAAGATGTCGATAGCAGTTTTGCTCGGCCCGTTAGGCGACGAGCGATCAAGAGTTCGAAATGAAGAGATCAGCAAGGCCGCGGAAAGTTGCGAGGGACTGGATTTACGGTTCGTAGATTCTGTGCAGCCCCTCGAGAAGATCATAGAAGAGTGTAATGACGCCGTGGCGCTGATACCGGGCGGAGTGCGCATGTTCGACACCGAATTCATCTCGCGGCTTCCGAAGCTCCGCTTGATCCAGACCTTCAGCGCCGGTACGGATTGGATGGACAAAGCTGCATTGGCAGAGCTGGGAGTTCGGGTGGCTAACAATGGCGGCGCTAATGCTGTCGCGGTGGCAGAACATGCCGTGATGCTAATGCTCACCGTGGAGCGCAAGCTGGATCGGCAGATTCAATCGGTGAAGGATGGCACTTGGATGGCGGGAGTAGGCGGCGACCGGCACGAGTACCATACCCTAGTCGGCAAGCGCGTGGGAATCGTGGGACTCGGACGCATCGGATCGCGCGTCGCAAAGCGTCTGCAGGGATGGGAGTGCGAAGTCGTCTACTATGACGTGGTCGATCATGACCAAGATTACATCCTAGCCGCTGGCGCTGCATTTGTGGAGCTGGACGAGTTGCTTGAAAGCAGCGATATCGTCAGTCTCCATGTTCCCTTAGAGAACACTACTAGGCATATGATGTCGGATCGCGAATTTCGATTGATGAAACCATCAGCGATACTCATCAATACCTGCCGTGGTCCGGTGGTGGATGAATCCGCTCTGAAACGGGCATTGATTGACGGTGAGATATTTGGCGCTGGTTTGGATGTCGTAGAGGTAGAGCCGATAGAGCCGGACAACGATCTGCCGAACATGGCGAATGTTGTAGTTACTCCTCACATGGCGACGCGTGCTTTGGAATCCGAGCACAATGCGATTGACAATGTGATCGCGAATGTTGGCCGAGTCGCCCGGGGCGAAGAGCCGCTGTGGGTAGTGGCACCGGTTTGATAAGGCTTCAGACAGCAATTTCACTTAATGTGGGAATTTTCGTCGTGGCACAAAGCCCATCTCGCATCTAAGGCTAAGCGCGGTTAATATGGTGTATGGTGATGTGTCGCAAAGAGACATCATCGCTGAAATCAATCTGTATAGTCATGTGGCTGAGTCGTCAGTGCCATTTACGGGTAGCCCAGCTGACAATTCCAAATTATCGCCGGATGACAAGCCGCGCGAGGAATGTGGTGTATTCGGCGCCTTCATTCCGAGACAGCAGGCATCACGCGAGGTTTTTTTCGGCATCTTCGCGTTGCAACACCGCGGACAGGAAAGCGCCGGCATCGCCTCCTCTGCCGGCGACCACTTGCATCTCCGGTCTAACGTCGGCCTCGTGTCGCAGGTGTTCCAAGAGGCAGACCTACAGGAACTTCCAGGCCATATCGCGATCGGGCACACGCGTTACTCAACCACGGGGGCTAGCCGACGTTACAACGCGCAACCGTTGCTAGCCGAAGGTCCGCGTGGGCGCATAGCGTTGGGACACAACGGGAATGTCATCAATGCCGCCGAGATTCGCGAGCATTGCGAGAGGCTGTACGACAGTCGATTCAGCGGCGGAACCGACAGCGAGGCGATTGCAGAGCTTTACGCGAAGACTCCGGGCGATGATTGGTTCCAAGTATCCGATCGCGTCATGGCTATGTTGCGAGGCGCTTACTCGCTAGTGATGATGAGCAAGGACGAGTTGATTGCAGTGCGCGACCCTTTAGGGGTGCGTCCGCTTTGCCTGGGCAGTCTCAAAGACGGTTACGTAGTAGCGTCAGAATCAGCCGCTTTGGACAATATCGGCGCTCAGTTCGTGCGTGAGCTTGAGCATGGCGAAGTGGCAATCATCAACGCCGACGGCATCAAGAGCCGAGTCTGGCCCGGGGCCGCGCTACAACACAAGATGTGCATATTCGAGCACATTTATTTCGCGCGGCCAGACAGCGTTTTGAATGGCAGTCTAGCGTATGAGACGCGTTACAAAATGGGCGAAATCGCATATCGTGAGAATCCGGTTGATACGGCGGACCTTGTAATCGGTATCCCGGATTCATCGACGCCTCATGCTGCGGGATTCGCGGCGGCCGCCAAGACGCCTTTTGTGGAAGCAATAGTGAAGAATCGCTACGTGGGACGCACATTCATCAAGCCGGATCAACATATGCGCGATATCGGTGTCCGCACCAAGTTCAACGTGATGCGTAGCATCGTGGCCGGGAAAAGCATCGTGGTGGTTGACGACACAATAGTGCGCAGCACCACGATCACGCGCGTAATACGAATGTTGCGCGATGCTGGCGCCGTGGAGATCCATGTCCGAGTGGCAGCGCCGGCCATAATTTCAACCTGTCATTTCGGAGTCGACATGGCGACTCTGGATCAATTGATCGCGGCTAACAACTCGATCTCAGAGATCTGCGAACTGATCGGCGCCGATTCATTGTCTTATTTGAGCATCGAGGGTTTGCAGGAGGCAGTTTCAGCCGGCAAAAACGAATATTGCCGCGGCTGTTTCACCGGAAAGTATCCGATTGACGTGCAGATGGAGATGGACAAGCTGGCTCTGGACTCTCGGGGCTACAGTCCGGTCAGCTCCCGTTAGGCTGGCATAGGCTTTGATTATGAGTAGCATGTCGGCCGAATCTTATGCCGCAGCAGGCGTAGACCTCGCCGCGGCGGCACACATCAAGCGCGACATCCGCGATAAAGCCGCCGCAACCTTCCGCGACGGGTTAGTCTCGGGGCCCGGCGGTTTCGGCGCCGTATTCGATGCCGACCCAAACAGCGAATATCTGTTAGTTTCTAGCACCGATTCGGTGGGCACAAAGCTTCGCATCGCGCAGGCGATGGACAAACACGACACCGTGGGGATAGATATCGTCAATCACTGCGTGAACGATATTCTTCCGGCCGGTGCGGAGCCGCTATTTTTTTTGGATTACATAGGCCTGGGCGAAACGTCTGATACCTTAGTGTCGGATCTGGTGAGCGGTCTCTCCCGGGGTTGCATCGGCGCCGGCTGCGCTTTGATCGGCGGTGAAACTGCGTTGCTGCCCGGTATCTACCATAATGGCGATTATGATCTCGTGGGGTTTGTTGTGGGACGTGTGCGCCGAGACCGTTTTCTGAAACCAGAACGCGTCCGCTCGGGCGATTGCTTGATAGCGTTGCCATCAAACGGATTGCACACTAATGGCTACTCGCTGGTGCGTTCCATCTTCGAGATTGACGAAGAACCAGAAGCCCTGAACCAGAAGGTGCCGCGCGACGGACGGACACTAGGCGAGGCTTTGCTGGAGCCGCATCGTTTGTACCTCCACCTGTTGCGCCCGGTACTTGATCGCATCAGCAGTGTGGCACACATCACTGGCGGAGGGTTTATCGAAAACATTCCGCGTGCCTTGAGCGATGGTATCGGTGCGGAGCTGTTACGGTCATCATGGGAACCGCCGCCGCTTTTCGATTTCATCCGCAATTCTGGCGGTATCAGTGAAGAAGAGATGTATACCGTTTTCAATATGGGAGTGGGCATGGTTATTGCCGTTTCCGTGGATAATATCGATTCTGTGATGGCTGAGCTGCCAGGCAGTTGGATTATCGGCCGTACAGTAGATGTTGAAGATAATGAAAAGACGCGTGTCCGCTTTGTGTGAGACACAAATTTTCTCGGTTTTGCCAGCGAGATTACGTGAATGAAGATGTGAAATATGGCAGATTTATCGCTCAAGACGGCGTTGCTCAGCGCGTATAACCGTGATGGGCTAGTAGATTTCGCTAAGACGCTGGTGGAATGCGGTTATCAGATCGTATCCACGGGTGGCACCGCGGCCGAACTGCGTGACGCGGGGATATCAGCGATGGAAGTTTCCGAATTGACCGGCGCGGAGGAGATACTGGACGGGCGCGTGAAAACGCTTCATCCATCTATCCACGGCGGACTGCTGGCGCGTAGAAACGATGCTTCACACATGGATGAACTTCGACACTTGGACATACAGACAATAGATGTAGTGGTGAACAATCTGTATCCGTTCGTGGAGACGATCCGCTATCCTGATGCTGCGCTAGATGATGCGCTTGAGAATATAGACATCGGCGGCCCGGCGATGACTCGTGCCGCGGCGAAGAATCACACCGATGTTCTGGTGATTGTAGACCCGAATGACTATAACGCGATTGGTGAAGCATTGAAGAGCGGTGGAGTCGGGCTGGTTGAACGGCGACGGCTGGCCGCAAAGGCATTTCAGCATGTGGCAGCCTATGACACTGCAGTGGCGACTTATCTCCGAGAATATCGGGACGCGAATGCTAGTGATGATGACGATGACAATGTTCTGCCCCATGAATTATCTTTCGGCTATCGCTTGGTAAAGCGTCCGCGATATGGCGAGAATCCGCATCAATCAGCAGGCGCATACTCCACTCCCGGCGATACCGGCGGCATCGTGAACGCGAAGCAGCTTCACGGCATAGAGATGTCTTATCTGAACTACTGCGATGCCGATGCTGCCTGGTCAATAGTACGCAGTTTCTCGGGTTTCAGCAGGCACGCTTGTGCGGTGATTAAACACGCGAATCCATGTGGATTGGCGGTGCGCGATGATCAGGCCCAAGCTTGGGAAACGGCTCGCGAAGGCGACCCGATTTCCGCATTCGGGGGCATCGTCGCCTTTAACCAGATAGTAGAAACGCAAACTGCCGAGGCGATGCGTGGAATTCTGCTCGACGTTGTCGTGGCGCCTGGTTACAGCAACGGTGCTCTAGAGGCATTGCAAAATCGAAAGCGCACCCGAGTGTTGGAAATCGCACCGCATATAGAACAACGGCTAGAGATGCGAATGATTTCTGGCGGCGCCTTGGTGCAAAATCCGGACCATCTGAGAAACCAAGAGCATTCCGATTGGCAAATAGTAACCGAGCGCCATCCGAGCAATGCCGAACATCTTGATCTATGCTTTGCCTGGCGCGCATGTCGGTACGTGCGATCGAACGCGATAGTCTTTGCCAAAGATCGAGCGATGGTAGGCATGGGAGCCGGCCAGCCGAATCGTGTGATCAGCGTATCGCTTGCGGCGCGTGCGGCAGCGGCGCGCGCTGAGGGAGCGGTGATGGCTTCGGACGCATTTTTCCCGTTTCCAGACGGCATCGAGGCGGCGGCCAGAGCAGGCATCAAGTCGATAGTGCAACCGGGCGGCTCGGTCAAAGATGCCGACGTGATACGCGCGGCGAACGACTTAGGGCTGTCGATGGTGTTAACCGGCCGACGCCATTTCTATCATTGAGTACATATCCTTGGAACATAAACAGTGGCTAAAGCATCAGTAGAGATAGTGATTCCGGTTTTGAACGAGGAAACGTCTCTGACGCGCTGCATAGAAACTCTCTCAGCTTTTATGGAAGACCGTCCTGCGGAGCAGTGGGATTGGCGGATCACGATCGCAGACAACGGCTCCGAAGACGGCACGCAGCGTGTAGGCATGGAGCTGGCGGCCAAGTACCCGCGTGTGAGCATAACCAGGCTTCAGCAACGCGGGCGCGGGCGCGCTCTTAAAAAGGCTTGGTCCGAGAGCGATGCCGATGTGCGTTGCTTCATGGATGTCGATCTATCGACCCGACTAGATTCCTTGCCCGCGTTGCTAGACGCCATCGCGCAGGACGGCTATGGTGTTGCTATAGGTTCGCGGTTGCTCCCCGATTCGCAAGTAATCGGCCGCGCATTGAAGCGCGAGATCACCTCGCGCACCTACAATGCGCTGATTAGAGTCATGTTTCCGCGGCGCACATTCCGTGATGCTCAGTGTGGCTTCAAAGCTGTGTCGAGAGAAGTGGCAGAGCGCGTCGTTCCTTATATCGAGAACACCGGATGGTTCTTCGACACTGAACTTTTACTGCTTAGCATGAAGGCCGGCTACCAGATCAAGGAGATACCGGTGCTGTGGGAAGATGACCCCGATACTCGCGTGCGAATAGTATCTACTGCATTGGAAGATGTAAAAGGGTTGTTCAGAATGCGCTTCCGCGCTCCTGGTATGGATGAATCGGAATCGGTATAGAGTGAACCGATGGATTTACACAGTCGACTCAAGCTCTGCGGGGTGATGATTTTCGCCGGCTAACAGTATTGATTATCAGATGACGCTAAAAGATAGTGACTTATAAATGACGCCCAATAGGCCAGATCTTTCATCCAATGTGTTGCGCGGCGCTACAGTATCCGTGGAATACCACAACTCGCAGTCGATCTTGCGTTCGGAGCAGAAGAATCCGCAAGTGGTATATGAGATCTATGCCGATGAACCGGGAGTTCTGTGCGGAGTAAATGAGGTTATATCGCTGTTGCACTCTCGCCTTCCCGGTGAGTTCAGCTCGGTGTTTGCGCTCTCAGATGGCGATCAGGTGAGCACCGGTGAAACTGTGATGAGCGTCGAAGCGCCTTACTCGGCATTCGGCCTATACCGCGATGTGGCAGTAGGGATTCTGGCATCTTGCACCGGGTGGGCGAATGCGGCCGATCGTTGCGTAAGGGCTGCAGATGGTGTTCGTGTAGTTATCGCTGCTTCCTCGCATATACATCCGGAGGTGGTGGGTTCACTGGAACATTCGGCATATGTTGCCGGCTGTGCCGCGGTGTCCACTCAGATCGGAGGAGAGCTGACCTCAACAGTGCCCCTGGGTTCAATGAGCCCCGAGTATGTCCTTATCTGGGGCTCGGCTTCCCGTGCGATCATGCTTTACGACCGTAATACTCGCATCGGCTCTCCGCGCGTGTTGCCGGTTCCGACGACAGCAGATCCGGTTCAAGAAGCGCTTGACGCTGCCTACGCCCTGAGCTCACCGCAGGGAAATCGGTTACGCGCGGTTCGCTTGAATATTCCCCCCAACCTGGGCGGCGGCTCACCGGCTTATGCGGTTGAATTGAAGTCTCGTTTATCTGACGCGGGTTTTGATACGGTAGAGATTCAGATATCTGGCAACCTCACTCCCGAATTGATCGCCGAATATGTCGCCGCCGATGCGCCAGTATCGTTGTTCGTAGTGGGCAGCTATGTCGCTTCTTCGCCAGCAGCACGTTTTTCGAGCGGCATCAAGGAAATTGATGGTAAAGCGGTAGCAGTGCGTGGTATGACCCCCGGGAGGGTGCCCAACCCACGCCTGGCGGCCATAGATATGGTGATATAGAGCCCGAGTTCGCGCCGCCGTCTATAAGCAGGCACAAGCACTGAGCATTCGCTCAATCGCCCATGGATGTGAGTTTCAGCAACAAACATTCCTGATGTTCGGGTCGGTGCTTTGCCCATTCGGCCGGCCTTAATCCGGCGATCCACGCGATCCGACCTGAGATTGGTGAAGCAACAATTGGGATGCGATCGCGTTGCTCTTTAGGCACTTTGGCATTGACGAAGAAGTTCTGCAGTTTCATTTCTGCTCTCATGCCAAGCGGCTGAAAACGGTCGCCGGGGCGCCGGGTTCGCACTGTCAATGTTCTTTCATGCAAGAGTCCGGGCGTTAGAAAGGCCTGACGCTCAGATTGGAACTGGGATCGGGCCGGAGGCTTGCAAATGCCGGCTGATATGGCGTATCGATCGTCGAGCCTCAATTCTCCAGGCAGCTTCAGTATCGCTTCGTCGAACGGTTGAGGATATGGATTCTCAAATCTTTGGCTCGGCTGTTGTGTGCTGACGATTGTGATGGCCGCGTGATCAGTAGTGAAGATCGCTGATCCGGGCAGATGATATGAAGCCGGTTTGCCGAACGCTGCCAGTTCGATCATCTTCGCAATGTGAGATTGTTGTAAATGGTATCCTGGCTGCGCCACTCTTCGATGCATAATGATGAGTATCTCGGATGCAAGGGCACGGTGCGTAGAGATAAGGTTGCGGCGATCAAGGGTGTTGAGCTCTTGGTCGCCGGCCGTGGCTATGGTATTTTGCGCGAGGGATTGGATGAAGCTATCCTGAGTATGGGCGGTTTCTGCAAATCTTGCCAATGCTTCAACGGCCTTCGTGTTTATCTTCGTGAGTTGCGGCAATACCTGATGTCTGATGCGATTTCTGGCATATCGTCTCCAATCATCATTTGATGCGTCGTGACGCGGCGTGATGCTTAAACGAGCAAGGAACTCGGCGGCTTCGCGGTGTGTGCTTTGGAGCATGGGACGCAGAATCGTGAGTGGCGAATCACCCGCGATTTTCAATTGCTGGCGTTTCTTCATGCCGGCGGCGCCAGAGATGCCAGCGCCTCGAGCCAGATGCAGCAGCACAGTCTCAGCTTGGTCCTCAATGGTGTGCGCAACCGCCACGCCCTGCGAACCTGTAGACGCGATGATTTTCGCGATGAATCGATATCTTTCGCGGCGAGCTTCTTCTTCGCTCAAGACAGTCCGTGCGTATTTGGATTGACCGACGCGCAGTTCTAACGAGCGCTCGGAGCATATACGGCGCACGAAATCCTCATCCCAATCCGAGTCCTTTCCTCTCGCGCGGTGATTGAAATGAGCCACTATCAGCTTAGGGGCCGATTTCAGCAGTTGGAGCATGCCCAGGAGCATGGCTACAGAATCTGACCCGCCGGAGACGGCGCAGATGATTTTTCCCTGCGGATCGTATCCGGCGGTTCTCAGTCCACTGCCTAGCTGTCGCATGAATGGACTCTCTGCTTTGCTGGGATTTTCCCGCGGCTGCATGATGATAGTGTTCAGGTAATCCTAAGGTTTACATGATCCTCGTTTTCAAGGCGTTCTATCTGGATTCTTGCGATTCTGTTCTCATCCATTTTGATGACGGTCATTTCCAGCGCGTCGTCGTGTCGGGTTGCCATGCCTTCGGCCGGCATCCGCTGCAGTTGATCGATCATGAAACCGGCAATGGTTTCATAGCGCTCATGCTGAGGGATGTCGATTTGAGTTTCATCTCGCACGCGCTCGATTGACAGCGCGCCGGGCAATATGAAAATATTTTCATCAATGCGCTCTATGGAGTTCTCTTCAACCGCTAACATGTCTTCATCTCCGCGCATGAGCTCGAGGACGCTGTTCCGAGTGATAAGCCCGTTGATGTGTCTGAGCTGGTTGTAAGAGACGACGACTTCATGCCCGGTTTTGATCATCTCTTTGAAGAGGTCGTCAAGTTTGGTGGTGTCTATCATGTTGAGTACGTCGCTTTTCATCAGTTCTGATAGGGGGGTATCCAGTTGGTCGCCGCCACGTGCGATAGAGCGCATGATATCGTCTGAGTAGACGATACCGCTGAGCTGATCCAGTTGGTACCAGTATCCGGTGCTTATAGCTTCGCCGCGATGCACCAAGAAGCCCGGCTGAAGCTTGTGGCTCTCGCCAGAGTTTGCAATTTCATCAGTATGTTGAATGTAACGAGCGAGAAAGGTCTGCACCGTGTCTGATTCGCTCAGCCATATGATCTGGCTGGTATGGACTCGCACGCGATGGTCTCGCAGGTCGTGGGCGCCGAAATAGAGGAGGTTGTCAAGCATCTCCCCATGGGTCTCGTCAACCACTCCCTGCTCTTGACTCATATCGATGATGAGGCTAAGCTCCCCGGATGTGAATCCAGGCCTTACCGGGCCGGCCGATACTCCGAATAGGCGCAGCAATCCAGTGGGCAACATTGTGAATATGAATACTGCCGGCCGGCCCACTACCATGATGGCGAGAATGATATGAGCCACGGAGAGCGACCATTTCTCGGGTGCGATGGCGCCTAATGTTTTCGGGGTGAGCTCGCCAACGGTGTAAACGAGCAACGTCGCCAGGGCGGTTGAGAGCAGCGTGGTAAGGGCGGTCGTCTCTCCATTGCCGACGGAGGCGATCATCAAGTTGGTGGATGTAGTCGCCACCAAGATGTTGAACGCGTTTCCAACTAGCAGTATGGTGGCAAAGAAATTCTCATATTTCTCAAGGACTCTCTTAACGGCTTCAGCACGTCGATTTCCACCTTCGGCCAGATGTTCAATGTGAGATGGACGAGCACTGAGCAACGCCGATTCGGCGGCACTGATGAATGCACTGCCAGCGAGCGCGAAGAAGATCAGGATGATGTTGACGGTCATGAACCCTAATCATAAAAGACAGCCTCGGTTCAACTAGAAAACGAGCCGTTAAAGCGTGCTACGGCAAAACGGTTAAAACCGTTTCGTCTTTAGCCGGTTGCGGCCGGCAGTACGATGCGTCGCACTTCGGTTTCCAGCTGATCTCGCATATCGGTGTGTTCCCTCAAGAAACAGCGTGCGGTCTCTCTTCCCTGCCCGAGTCTCAAGTCGTCATAGAAGTAGAACGCGCCTCGTTTATCGATGATTCCATGTTCGACGCCGAGCTCAAGGATGTCGCCCTCAAGGCTAATGCCCTCATTGAATATGATATCGATCTCGGCTTGACGGAAAGGGGGCGCGACCTTATTTTTGACCACTCTGACGCGGACTCTGTTGCCGGTAATGTCCTTACCCTGTTTCAGCGCCTCTTTGCGCCGCATATCCAATCTCACGCTGCTGTAGAATTTCAAGGCCCTACCGCCAGGCTGCACCTCTGGGCTTCCGTATACGATTCCAATTTTTTCGCGCAGCTGATTTATGAATATGCAAACGGTATTCGTCTTGTGTATCGTGCCAGTCAATTTACGCATGGCCTGAGACATCAGCCTAGCCTGAGCGGCAGGATGCGAATCGCCCATGTCGCCCTGGATTTCAGCCATCGGCACCAGCGCCGCGACACTGTCCAAGACCACGACGTCAAGCGCGGCGGAGCGCACTAGATGCTCTATGATCTCTAGAGCTTGCTCGGCTGAATCAGGCTGCGAGATGAGCAAAGAATCTATATCCACGCCAATCGCTTTAGCATAGACGGGGTCCATGGCATGTTCCACATCTACATAAGCGCACGTTCCACCATGCTTCTGCGCCTGCGCCACAGTGGACATCGCCAAGGTGGATTTGCCAGCCGATTCAGCTCCGTATATCTCAATGACGCGCCCCCGCGGAAGACCTCCGATACCAATGGCGACATCTAGCGAGAGAGAGCCAGTCGACACCGCAGATACGTTACGCGCGCTACCGCTCTCGCTCATGCGCATGACAGTGCCGCGGCCGAATGATTTCTCTATCTGCGCAAGGGCACGATCCAGAGCTTGTTGACGACTACTCACTTTGTTTCGACCGTCCTTTCGATCCTTGAGGACGATGGTATCGTCCTGTGACTCGGTTCTCTTCCGGGGTTTGGCTGGCACTGAGACCATAGCTAATCTCCACCTATCTTATGCTGTTATCAGTTTGGAAGTCGTGTATGATTCACGAAGCATATTATAAAACAAATTTATGAAAATATCTATTTATTTGAATATAATTTCAATAAATTATCTTAACTTAAGCATATTGCTAGAATCCGCCATATGATAGATGAAGCCACAATTGAAGCTCGCGCCGGGGACGGCGGCAACGGCGCGGTAATGTTTCTCAGAGAAGCGATGCAGCCACTCGGAGGGCCGTCAGGCGGCAACGGTGGAAGAGGTGGCTCCGTGTACCTGTATCCAGATCAATCTCTTAACACCTTGCTCAAGTTCCGATGGCAAAAACGTTTCATCGCCGGCAATGGCGGGCGCGGGAGCAAAAATAAGCGCCGTGGCGCTAACGGCGATGACGTAACAGTAGCCGTCCCGTTCGGAACGGAAGTGTGGCAGCTATCGCCGCGCCGAGATGAGCCGGACGTTTTTCTAGGTGACATGGTTGAGCCGGGACAAAAGCTTCTGGTGGCACGCGGCGGCAACGGCGGCAACGGCAACGCATCGTCCGTCACGCCGACGAATCGGCAACCCCTGCTAGCCGAAGCCGGAGAAGCCGGGCAGACAGTGCGGTTACGGCTGAATCTGAGACTGCTGGCCGACGTAGGGATAATCGGAATGCCAAACGCGGGCAAGTCAAGCTTGCTCGCAGCAATGAGCGCGGCACGTCCCAAGATCGCAGATTATCCCTTTACTACCATTGATCCGATGATCGGATTGGTACAGCACGGCTTTGACGCCTTTACCGTTGTAGATGTGCCGGGATTGATTGAAGGCGCAGCCCAGGGATCCGGCCTGGGACACGAGTTTCTCAAACACGCGCAACGCACTCGACTGTTGATCCACGTAGTTGACGGCAGTGCCTGGGATATCGTCGAAAACATCCATGCCATTGACCACGAGATCGCGCTCTACGACGAAGCTATGACAAATCGGCCGCAAATCATCGCTATCAACAAATCAGACCTTGAGGAAGTGAGTGTCTTGCGCACAGACATCGAGCAAATCGTGCGTGCAGTGTCGGGCGATGAGCGGCCGATACACTTTATATCCGCTACCACCCGCAAAGGTGTTGACCAATTGATCGTGGCATCAGCATACAAATTAACGGAAATTAGGGATGGAACCGAGAAGGGAGACGGGAACCGCACGCGAATCATCAGCCGCGACGATGGCCTATTAGATCGAGACGATCTGCCAACTGTGAGGCCCGCAATTCAATCTCCGAGCTTCGTAAAGCAAACGGATGGCTCGTTTCGCATCGTCCACCAACGCGCGGTTCGCTTAGCACAAGGATCTAATCTCGACGATTGGGAAGCACTCGTTCAATTCCAGAATCGGCTCGACAGGATGCAGATATCCGATTCACTGCGGCGCGCCGGAATCAGTGCCGGCGACACAGTGTTGATAGATGATTGGGAGTTCGAATGGCAGTGAAGTCAAAACCTATAGTGGCGTTCGGCGGGACGTTCGATCCGATTCACAATGGACATATCGCGGTGGCACGCGCTTTGCGCGATGATCTAAACCCGGAGATCGTATTACTCATTCCAGCAGGCAGGCCGTGGCTTAGATCCGATGCACCTATGGCCTCAGCGGAAACGCGGATGAAACTGGTGCAGCTCACTGTTCTCAACGAGAAAGACATTGAAGCCTGCGATGTAGATATAGTGCGTGAAGGCGATACCCACTCTATCGACACCATCGCCGATCTCAGAGACAGGTATGGGCGCGGCCGAGATTTCATTCTAGCTCTGGGTGCAGACAGCGCGAATACCATCAGCAAATGGCACCAGCATGAGAAGCTACTGAATATGTGTAAGGTCGCCATTGTGGAGCGGCATGGCATCAACCTAGATTTATCGAACAACATATTCAAAGAAGCCATCACCGTCATCGGACCGCTGTCGAACATCAGCGCGTCAGACGTGCGAGCTGCGTATCGGCAGGGAGAGCTGACGCGCGCACGGGCAATGGTCCCGGCAAAAGTGCATGATCATATAGTCAGGGAGCGAATCTATTAATGGACGCGAATTCAGCGATTGCCCGCGCAGAAAGGTTGCTGGAGAGGGCGGTTGAGCTAGAGGCGTTGCAATACGGGAAATTTCTCCTGAGCTCGGGAGAAACCTCCGCCTTTTACTTTGATGGACGACTGCTCTCAACAGACCCAGAAAGCGTGTCAATAGTATCAGAGATCTTCATAGAAGCGCTTGAACGGAAGCGAATACATTCATTCGGTGGCCCGGCTATGGGCGCGGTCCCAATGATCGGAGCAATGGCTCTCCGAGCCTATCAATCGAACTTTGACCTTAGCGGCTTCTTCGTGCGTTCGGAACCCAAGCGGCATGGAATGGGGAAGATGATAGAGGGAACCATTCCGAATGAAAGTGAAGCAGCGATTTATGATGACACGATCTCGACTGGAGGTTCGATGTTCAAAGCTGTCGAGGCGCTAGAAAGGGGTTCTGATGCTAAGGTGCGATTAGCGATGTGCATCTTGAATCGAAAGCAAGGGGGAGATGCAGAGCTGAATCGACGCGGCATCATGCTCTTCAGCATCCTATCCAAAACAACCGAAGAGACCGTCAACGTTGATGCCGACAATCTCAGAACGTGGTTCAAATAATACCTCCATGAAATCAAGGGCGGGCAGAGCATGATCCTCAAGTGGCGTGGTATCAGCATCTTGTCAACATACTGCGTTTAGATGTTGATAAAACGTCAATAATCGAATCACACACGGCTGTAGGTCGTTCAAGCAGATATCATGCCCAGGTTTTAGACGAAGTATTGACTCTCTATCGCGCGCTCAATGAATATGATGCTAAGCCCTTTTCAGTTCGGATCAGCCTCAATCACGAGTTGAATCCACACTGTTGACATCATTACTGTGACTGTCATCTAGTGAGATCAGATCAAAGGAATAGATGACGGTTCATTCATCTAGGCAATTAATCTTCACAAATGAACGCTACACATCCAAATTTTTCACTTCAAGCGCGTTTGCCCGTATGAAATCCCTGCGCGGTCCCACTTCCTCGCCCATAAGCGTTCGAAAGATGTCATCTGCAGCCATCGCATCTTCTGAGGTTACCCTCATCATCACTCTGTTAGCCGGATTCATGGTAGTGTCCCACAACTGATCGGCATTCATCTCGCCGAGGCCTTTGTAGCGCTGGATGTTGATACCGCTGTTATCGGCGTTTTCCTCAAGCGCCTCCGGCAGCTTGTGCCACTCTACGTCATCGTTGAGAACATTTTCGTGTCTCTGAATCTTGAAGAGACCGGTTGCGGTGTATTTGGATACCCTGGGGTATAAACGTCTCGCCCTCTGGATGGCTGGACTGTTGTACATATCCTCGTCCAGCTCATATCCATCGATATTGAATGTGATGCGGCCGTTTTTTTCTCTTTCTTCAGGTCCTTGCCATTGAGCTTCCCTATTGAAAGCCTCTGGCTTAACTTCATCTTCATCGCTGAATAAAGAGCTTTGATGCTTGTTATCAGCATCTTCAAAACTTAGTGTCTGTTGATCTGGTTTTCTGTTTTCAATGCTGTTGCTATCGCTTCCAATATCTGGATCGGGATTGAAGTTGAGATTGTTCCACCTGGAATCGCCCAGCATCTTGAATATGGCATCGTCTGGCATCCCTAACGCGCGTATGATGTTGACGGTGTCTCTAAACTCCCGTAGCATCGTGATCAGGTGTCCTAGCTTTTTGCCTTTGACGACGAGCTTTTCATCTTTGATGGAGGCGATAGATATCCCTTGGAATGCCCTTGCCGCAAGCCATTCGTCCAGCTCAGCATCTGCGTATAGCCAGCTTGCTTTTCTTCCTCTGGATGCCTTATACAGAGGCGGTTGAGCGATGTAAAGATACTCACCTTGTATCAGCTCCGGCATGTTGCGGAAGAAGAATGTCAATAGCAGCGTTCTGATATGGGCGCCGTCCACATCGGCATCCGTCATGATAATAATGCGGTGGTATCTCAGCTTGGCATGTTCAAAATCATCTCCGATGCCAGCGCCGATAGCAGTTATGAGCGCGGTGATCTCTTCATGCGCGAACATCCTTTCTGGGCGGGCCTTCTCGACGTTCAGAATCTTTCCTTTCAGCGGCAATATAGCTTGAAACTGTCGGTCGCGCCCCTGTTTGGCAGAACCGCCCGCGGACTCTCCTTCCACAATGTACAGTTCTGACCTTGCCGCCTCTTTCTCGGTGCAGTCAGCCAGCTTGCCGGGCAACGCCCCTCCATCCATGGCGTTCTTGCGGATGATCAAATCCCGTGCCTTCTTGGCAGCATCTCGGGCCCTAGCGGCGGTAGTGGCTTTGTCGATGATCACCGCGGCATCATCCGGATTGTCCTCCAGGAACACCGACAGAGACTTGCCCATTATCTGCTCCACCACCCCTTTGACCTCTGGATTGCCAAGCCGTCCCTTCGTCTGCCCTTCGAACTGGGGGTCTTTGACCTTGACGCTGATAACCGATACTAGCCCCTCTCGCACATCATCTCCAGATAGCGACGCAATGGCATCTTTGCCGCTGGCGAATAGATTATTCTTTCTCGCATAGTCGTTCAGAACTCGAGTCAACGCGGATCTGAACCCGGTCACGTGTGTGCCGCCGTCTCCGGTGCGGATGACGTTTGCGAACGATAGACAGTGCTCCACAAATGATTTGCTGTATTGGATAGCGATCTCCACAGATACTTCGTCGGAACTGCCTTCAGCGTAGATCACTTTGCTATGCGCGGCTCCACGCCGTCGATTCAAGCTGCGGACGAAGCTGCTAACGCCGCCGTCAAACCTGAATGTCATGTCGTTGTGCGGCCATCGGTCTTCGTCATGCCATTCGCTGCGGATTCTGATCGTGAGGCCCTGGTTCAGATACGCCATTTCGCGGAGCCGCGATGATATCCCGCCCCAGTCGTATTCGATGCCTGGGAATATCTGGCGATCGGGCATCCAGGTTACTTTAGTGCCGGTGCCGACCAGATCTTGCGAAGTCTGAGGACGGACTTCTACTTCCGAAACGGTGATGCCCCTTTCGAAGCGCTGGGTATACACCTTACCGTTTCTCCGCACTTCAACAACCGTCCATTCCGAGAGCGCGTTCACCACCGATGCGCCAACCCCGTGCAACCCGCCTGAAACCTGATATCCCTTACCGCCGAATTTGCCGCCAGCATGAAGAGTGGTCATGACGGTTTCTAGGGCTGATTTGCCCGTTTTATCATGGGTGTCCACCGGTATCCCTCGCCCATCATCAGCTACTGATACGGAGCCATTGGATCGAATGAGGATATCAACAGTGGTAGCGAATCCGGCCATGGCCTCGTCAACGCTGTTGTCGACTATCTCTCGAACCAGGTGGAACACGCCTTCTGGCCCGGTGGTGCCGATATACATCCCCGGCCGTCTTCGTACGGCCTCAAGCCCTTCCATTACGGTGATGTCTTCAGCGGTGTACTGCTCGGAGCCTGCGTGATTCGATCTTGTTCTGGTTTGAGTGGTCATAGATCCTCTGGTGCGTTTTATCGGATGCGGATATCGCTGCTGTAGGTTTTCTTGCCGATGCTCGCCGGCGTGGCAGTCATGGCTCGCGCTTAGATTCCCATACCGCCTTGATAAGAGTTGGCGTAAGTGCGAGAAATCAACAGTCTCTCGTCGCCAAGGCAAGAGCCCGATTTATTATGGAGCGCGCATGCACGCGCGCGCGACAAGGCTATAACAGATTATTCTATCAGTGCCTGTCGATGGAATCTCAGCGCAGCCTTACAGCAAGCTTGTAATATGACCGCGCTATTGTGCACTGCACCTGGTTTAAAGTGGAAGATCGGTTGCTTGCCGCTCCTAAGGTGCGATAGACAATGACGCTTGCTCCTAAAACCAAGAAACTGAGAAAATCACGCCGAGGCAACTGTTGCCGTCGCTAAGTATGCAGAGACGCCTATGATACGAGTTTAAGGCGGTGAAGATCATGGCCTAACAGTTGGAAAGTGATATATTCCAAATCATCATGACAGCAGAGAGCACCGACAGTCCGTTAGAAGGTTCCACAACCGGCCCATTGCACGGCATTAGAGTAATTGAGTTCGGCAACTTCGTGGCCGGACCATTCGGCGGACAGCTGTTGGCCGATATGGGTGCCGACATCATCAAAGTTGAGCCGCCCGGAGGAGAGCCTTGGCGTCATGCCCAGCCCTTCGCGCCTGGCGAGAGCCGAGTGTTTCTGCCGCTCAACCGCGGCGTGCGAAGCATTGAACTCAACCTCAAGGACGAACGGGCGCGCAAGGCATTGGCGAAAGTGGTGAAAATATCAGATGCCGTGATCTCTAACAACCGTCCAGATACGGCGATAGCGTTGGGCATCGACTACGAAACGCTTGCGAAAATCAACCCTGGGATCGTATATGTAGACATTACCGCATACGGACGCAAAGGTCCACGCGCTGACATGCCCGGCTTCGACTTGATAATGCAGGGCTACACCGGTGCCGTTGCTTCAGAGGGCAAGCTGACTAAGGATGGCCAGCCGGAGGTGGTATGGTCGTCTTCTTACATCGATCTTTCAACTGGATACGCCGCCGCGGCCGGAGTGATGGCAGGAATTATCGGACGACGCATCACTGGCAAGGGGCAAAAAGTGGAGACCAGCCTCATGGCGAATGCCCTGGCGATGCAGTGCATAAGAGTCACGCATATGCCAGAGATGCCCACGCCATCCATGGATTGGTACCGGAATCGATATCATCAGCTGCTCCGACAAGGCGCCAGCTACGAGCAGTTGCAAGAGGATTACCAGAATGTGGTGCGACCATCAGTTTATCGTTGCTACTACCGTGCTTACAAGACGAAGGACGGTGCGTTGTGTTTAGGCACTCTTGATCTTCGCGCCCGCGCCCGTCTGCTAGACCATCTGGGGCTAGACGATCCGAGGGTGACGGATCCTAGCTATGTAGATTCAGGCCCTGATGCGGAGCGCCGTGCCGAGGAGATGATAGAGAAATTCGAGCGCATCTTTGAGAGTAAAACGACGGCTGAATGGTTTGAAGAGCTACGAGCGGTGGATGTACCTTGCGACCCGGTGCGGTTCAACGAAGAGATTGTATACGATGAGCAAGCAGTTGCGAATGACTACATTATTGAGTTAGAGCATCACTCCGGCCACCGCTATCGCACCTCTGGCCCGGTATTGCAGTTCTCGGACGGTATGCCGCCCCAGAGACCATCGCCGCGACTTGGCGCTGACACGGCGGCAGTTTTGCGCGAAGCCGGTCTGGACGATACCGAGATCGCGCAGTTGGCAGGTTGAATCTTGAGTCTCCAATCAGGCGCGGCAGATCTGGCAGTGCCTGACGATCAGGCGGTAACACGGCAACGATTCTACTCATATACCCGAGTAGGATGGATTGATTCAGAGGGCGATGATTCCGTATCCGGCGTCGACGGGTATTATGGCGCCGGTGATTCCACTGGCCATGTCGCTGAGCAAGAAGAGAGCGGTGTCTCCAACTTCGCGATGGGTGATGTTGCGTCCCAGTGGGGCTCGCTCTCGATGCGCGCGCGTCATATCTCTGAATCCGGGGATGCTGCGCGCGGCTAGAGTGGGCAACGGACCGGCCGAGATGGCGTTGATTCTCACTCCGCGCGTCCCAAACTCGGCAGCTAATTGGCGCACTTCGTTTTCCAGTGCCGCTTTAGCGGTGCCCATGATGTTGTAGCCGGGATAGACGCGTTGCGAAGCATCGAAGGTGAGTGTAACGACACTGCCCCCTTCGGTCATCAGCGGCACGGCTCTCGCCACCACCGGCATGAGAGTGTATGCGCTCGCTTCTAGCGCGGTGCGAAAGCCTTGCAAGTCAGTGCCGGAGAAATCGCCTCCCAGATCGTCTCGCTCTGCATACGCGATTGAATGGATCACGAAATCTAGTCGTCCCCATTCTTCGCCCAGCCGATCGTATACTGCTTGCACATCATCGTCATTGGTAGCATCGCACTCCAGCAGAATCGGATCGCCTAATGCCGCCACAGTTTTCTGCACCGGTGCCAGCAACCGCTGATTCAGATAGGTGAACGCCAGTTCAGCGCCCGCGGCTTGCAGCCGTTCGGCGATGGACCAGGCGATGCTGCGCTGGTTCGCAACGCCGAATACGACGCCGTGCTTGCCGGAGAGATCTATTTCAACTGACATGCCCTTAAAACGCTCCCGATTCGAGGTTCCAATTCTGTATGTATGAGCTTAGCCTCTAATGAAAACTATACTTTGAGCGCGGAAATGATTGTGTCGATAAGAGTAGGGTTGGCGCGCGGGCCGATCGTTATTGGACGGGCATCATCGGTAACCAGGCCCGCGCCCTGATGCCCACGGATGCGCGCGTGCCACCTCTTCGTCAAGGTCTACTCCCCATCCAGGCTTGCTCGGAATGTCTAGGATACCGCCTTCGTGGAACTTTAGCGGGCCGCCGGTAAGGTCATCTTTCCATGGCACGTCATCGATGTCAATCTCAGAGATGCGGACGTTGGGAACGATGGCGCATAGATTCATGGCATGCATGGTTGCCAGGTGAGAGTAGTAGTTGTGCGGCGCGATATTTAGTTCGTGCGACTCGGCTAGCATGGCTACATCGCGTGATCGCGCGAAACCCTGCCAAGGAATGTCGATCATCACTATATCCATTGCTCGGGCATTGAAATATGGCCGATAGTCGCGGATGGTGAACAGGTTTTCGCCCGAAGTGATAGGGCATGAAGTGCTCTCTTTCACTTCTCGCAGCCCGTCCACTTCGTACATATCGATCTCTACCCACATCATGTCGAACTGTTCCAGCGCCCGGCAGATCTGCTTCGCCGCCTGAGGCTTCACGTTGAAGTTCAGATCCAGCGCGATCTCCACGTCCGGGCCTACGGCGTCTTTGAAGGTGCCGATGTAGTTCTCTACGTGTCGCAGCAAGGCGGGCGTTATCTTTTGGTCGGTAGTTCCCGAACTGCCGCCGAAGCCGGTGCCGTATCCCAAGTTGTCGTCATCGAAGAAAACGATGTTTGTTTTGAGTGCCTTGAACCCACGCGCACGCACTTCTTGCCCGAGATCCGTTACGGCCTGCAAAGAGTCGAACGGCGGCGACCCGATAATTTCGTGGCTGCGGGAACGCGACGATCCGCAGTGCGACCAGTAAACTTGCTGTCTCTCTCGCAGCGGTCCGCCGAAGAGACTGTGAACGGGAACGCCGAGCGCTTTCGCCTTGATGTCCCATAGCGCCAGTTCGACGCCGGCGATGGCTTTTGAGGCGATGCCGCCCTGAGATTGCCGCGCCATTCGATACATATCCCAGTAGCGTGCCTCTACTGCCATCGGATCGGTGCCGAGCAGTATCGGCTCGAAATCCTTGATCGTGCCGACGATGCCATATGGATTGCGCCCGTCTGACATCTCGCCGTATCCGGTGATGCCTTCATCGGTTCGCACGGCGCAGAACTGCCATGGCCTCCATCCGGCGTCTACCACGAAGGTTTCAATCTCTGTGATCCTCACGGCTTGCTCCTGCGGTGTTCAGTTATAGATATAGATAGATTGATGGGTATAATACACTGCTATCATTATTTCTATTCAGTAGAAACCACTGAATAGAGCTTGTATCTCGCCTCAGCATCTTCAAATATTGCCTGAAAAGATGGAACTGCATAAAAGCTATTACGGGATCAGGAGAGCATGAAGATAAAGCATGATGCTAAATGGTTCTTCGTTGAACAGGATCCCAATGACCGAATCAAGTCGACGACTCGGCGTCACGCTCTGGAAGGAGATAATCAGTCTACTGTCGCGCGTGTAGTGCGAGAGGCGATCCAGAACAGCGTCGATGCAACGCTGTCCAATCGCAAGACGGAAGTGCTGTTCCGCAATCAAACCGTCTCAAGTGAAGCCGCCGAAGAGTTCGCCCGGCTCCTAGATCTGAATGGCAATGAATCGCCTTTGCAAAGACTGTCTAGGCTTGGTTTGAAGGCCGGCAACGCGCTTGAACGCCTCCGCAAATTAGATCCAAATAGCATTGAAGTCTTCATCATTGAGGATTACAACACTTGCGGCTTGGGATACGACTCCAAGGACGGCAAAGATCGATTCGACGAGCTATGCTTATCGTTCGGGCAGAACCGCACCGAAGTTGACGGTGAGCGAGGCGGTTCTTACGGGTTCGGCAAGGAAGTATATGAAGAGGCTTCAGATTGCAACTTGTTCATCGTCTACAGCGTTTTTGAGCCAAGCCGAAAAGGGCAGGAAATTGGAAGCCATGCTCGTCTTTTCGCGTGTGCCACCTTTAATGGACACGAATGGAAGGGAGGCAGCTACAAGGGCCGCGCGCTGTTCGGTGTTCACAAGAAGAACGACCGCGATCAGATAGAGTGCAGGCCGCTTGTGGACCAGCAGGCACACGCCGTTGCCGAGCGGCTAGGATTCGAAGTTAGAGCACGGGACGATTACGGCACCTCAATAATGATCTTAGGCGCGAAGATGGAGATGGATGAAGTGCGAGATGCATTGGAGAGGCACTGGTGGCCGAGAATACTGTCCAATCAATTGTCAGTTGAACTGTGGCATGAAGATGAAGCGCAAAAACCGCCTGAACCTTGTGCAAATACGGATCTAAAGCCTTACATCGACTGCTATGAGATGCTCCAGCATGACATAAAGCCTAAAGACACGCTACAAGAGAGAAAGCATATCTTGCAACCCGTCAATGGAAGCCAGCTGGGGAGTTTGGCGCTCAAAGGCATAGAGATTGATCCTGAAGCCGATGACGACGATGAAGATGAACTTAGGAACAAGATCGCCTGCATACGCAACGGACCGAAGATGGTGGTTCAGTACTTCGATCCCGGCGGAAGAGGCGACGGGAATTTCACCGGAGTGTTCGTAAGCCATCAGGATGCAGAAAAGGCTCTTCATCTATCCGAGCCGCCGTCACACGACTCATGGAATCCTGAATCGCGACGGATTCAAGACGCCTATCTCAACAAGCCCGACAAACGTGATCAGGCGAAAAAGGTAGTCGAAAGCATAATCAAACGAGTTAAATCACACGCCCAACAATTCAGAAAAGATCTAGCTCCAGTTACACTTCCGAATCCAGTTCCAGGAACTAAGAAGCTAGCCCGCATCCTTGCCGATCTGATGTCTGTCAAAGGCTTAGGCCCTATTACCCCCCCCCCCCCCCCCCCCGTCAGATTCTGACCCATTTGTACTGAGAATCCTTGAAAGCAGAACGAATCACGGTTTCAGGCAGAAATCGAGAGTTAACGCCGCAGTGGAAGTGAAGCTTCGGGATGATGCTCCGATGGAAGTTGCGACGGTAGTAGTGTCCTTAGTTCCATCGGTGGTTGTAGATGACAATAAGCGGCGCGAACGATCCGGGAGATTGGATCTATCTTCGGTGAAAGTGGACGGTGAAAAGGCTCAGGTACAGGATGGGTTTGATGTTCAGACGACTATTTCCAAAGATTATTACACCAACATAGATGCTGTATCGGAACTATTCGACCGCGACCTGTATGCATCCTTGGATGTATCCGTGCGACTGCACCAGAGCGACAACGAACTCGGATTGATGCTGGACGCGGATCATTCTGAGGATACTGGAGCCGAAGCTAGCCATGCCTGATCAAGCCAGAGCGATCGGCGGTAGCAATTATCGTCGAGAGCGACGCTTAATCCCGCCGTTCGGCGACGGTTCTAATCCGAACCGATTGGCGAATCTGCTGGACCGCACGCTATCTCGGTGCATGTTCGCACCATTCGCCGATCTGCAACTAATGGAAGATGACTGCATCTTAGATGTATCCGATAACAATCGTCTGATTGAGCCACGCTTCAAACTTGCGATAGAAGACGCCGACGAGCTCACTCATATGCTCGGCTGCAACCTCTCCGACCTGGCATTGAGTCTGTCTGCGCGCAGCAGACATCTCAGACGCTATGAGCAGTTGCACGAATGGCCAATGTCGGTGCTTCCCGATAGCGTCTGGTCGCCCACAGCGGATCAGTTGAAACCGCTTCAAACCGGGCGCGGCATGGATTTCGTGTTGGCGATCCGAGTCTTTTCCAGTAACGACCGGCTGGCCCGTCAAGGAATGAGCGTAGGGAAAGCACTGGCGCGCAAGGAATTCTCAATCAAAGAGCCGACTGATTCTTCAACCTTCCCGTTTGAGTGGGTGGAGTTCGGAGGAAGCACCGGATATCCAGAGGAACTGCTATGGACGATCAAGTGGCACGATGCAGACGCCGACGCATATGATCGTCCAGTGAATGAGGCGCTGACGGTTCTGGCCAATAGCAAGGCAGAAGAGAAGCTGAGCGCGATGGATGCTGCAAGCGGGGCATCTGGACTCGCCTGGCGAATGCTGGCCGCGGAAATAACGGTACAGATATGGACTGACGTGCTGGCAAACACTGAGGAGGAGCCGGATGAGCAAGACAATGAGACGCTAGTCGGTCAGACATTTATGCGTCTTGCAAGTGTAAACGGCAAATCATATGCCGAGATTAAGGGACTGGCGAAACAGGAAGACAGCCTTTCCGAACTGCGCGGTTTAGTGTATCAGCTGCTTAAAGTAGTGCAATGAGGGTTCGGACATGAAGGGCAAAACATTATCTAATCAAACCGCTCGGCAGGCCGTGGAGACTAGAGGCAGAGGGAATCCACGCAAGATTCTGAGCAAAGATTTAGGATCTGTCGGCTCCGGAGACAAATGGGATGAATCGCGTGCCGATAGAGTAACTGATCGATTGCTCAAGATTCAGCGTGGTCTTGAAGCTAGCGGCAAGAAAATCGACGCTTTCGGATTCGACCGAATCGCTTGTGAGATAGTGCATAGAGAGCTTGATTTACCGCCGAACCTAGCCGCCTCCGACGGCTTCTGGCGCTGGCTCGCCGTTGCGAAATTCTCCGCGATCATAGAGGCACGGCATGCACCTGCTTCTTCGCAGGCGCATCTAGGGAACTACGGAATAGATAAGAGCGTCACCAGCAATAGAATGGCGATACTGTGGCTCCGTGCAGATATGCTGTACGATGCCGATGCGACGCGCGACCCGTATCATCTCGCCAAGTATCACCTCCATGCCGACTTCTTAGAGTCGGGAATCATTCGCCCGCGCTACGCGTGGTGCCGCAACCTCTCTAGAGCATTGGTGCGGTTTCAGTATCGATCCCCAGAATCTGATAGCGCCTTTCTCCACAGCACTCATGAGAACGGCATCCGAGAGCTTTACAAACGGTTGCGGAGACTTCATCCCACCGTGGCGTTCGAGTTCATATCCGACGATGAATTGGAAAATATTCTGCAAGACAAGAGTCGGGATTTGAAGCGTGCCTAGCGAATCTATAGCCCAGCGCACGCTGTTCGCGGGCGCGTTGCTGGAAGAATTCACGCTCTCCGATAATGCGCTCATCCGCGAACTGACTTCTGCCCGAGCTACTGGTAAATCAACTGTCTCGCTAGACTCTCAAGGTGTGCGAAACTCCGTATTGCCGCATCTGCAGAGCCTATGGGATAAACAGTTCTTAACGGGCGACATCGATCATGAACTAAGAACCGATAGAACTATCGGCATCGCCGACGTTTTCTGCGGCGCGGGCGGATTGTCTTATGGCGTAAGCGAAGCGGTGCGCGCGCTGGGAATGGAGCCGCGTCATATTTTCGCTGCCGATGCCGATCACACGGCACTGGAGGTATATAGAAGAAATTTCGACCCGCTTCACTGTTCCAGCCACAATGTATGGACTTCAGTGACTAAGAGCTACTCGACGCGCAATTCGAGCTTCAGATTCGTGAGCGACCCTAGAGTTCTCACAGAAGAGTTGCAATCATGTGTGGGCAAGGTCGACATTCTACTGGGCGGCCCGCCTTGCCAAGGTCATTCTCCATCCAATAACCGCACGCTGAGAATGGATCCGCGAAACATGCTGTATATTGCGATGCCGGCCTTGGCAGTGGCACTCGATGCATCTTGCGTCATCGTCGAGAACGTACCCGGCGTTCGCCATGACAGCAAAGGCATCCTCGACCACGCAATGAGTCTGTTTCGATCGGCCGGCTATCACCTTGATCAAGAGATTGTCAGTGCGACGGTTCTCGGGCTTCCTCAAACTAGAAAACGACATATTCTAATTGCGTCCAAGGGCGCAGATCCTGATCTGGCGGCGGCGGTAAATGCACTTGCAAGACAGCCGCGTGATCTGCGTTGGGCCATCGGGGATCTGAATGGCATCGATTCTGAAAGCCTGCTAGATATGCCAGCCGATCTGACGCCTATCAATCGCCAGAGAATCGATTATCTGTTCGACAATGGTGAGTACAACCTTCCCAACAATTGGCGGCCGGAAGGCCATCGGAACGGACATACTTATCCCTCAATATACGGCCGACTGAGATGGGATCGGCCTTCGGGAACTATAACCACTGGCTTCTCGACTCCCGGCCGAGGCCGATACATTCATCCGGAGCAGCGCCGGACGCTCACGCCGCATGAAGCCGCCAGGATACAGGGATTTCCGGACCGCTTCGAGTTCAGGTTTCCGAATGGCGAACTCCCTACACGCAACAAGTTAGCGGAGATGATCGGAAACGCGGTGCCGCCCCAGATAGGATTCGCGGCGGCACTCGCCGCGCTCGCAACATTGCCGTTAGGAACCGGGCGTCGGTAAAGTGGCGGCGATGCGTGCCAATCCCTGCAAACGGGCGTGTTTCACTGATTCGCGTCTAGAAGAAGCCGGGTCTGCATCCTGAATTTAGCGAAAGCGGTAAGAATCGTCAAGCGCTTGGCCAGCTTCCGATAATCACGCAACGATCTATGAGCGCTAATCTTGCGTATTAGAGATTGTATGCGCCTCATCGCAATTATCAGCCTGGACAATAGACTCGAATGAAAGAAGCCGCAATGCCTAGATTAAACACTGATTCGTCCCCTGACGCGAATGGCCATGAGCCGGAGAGGTTTGAGCCTGGTGTTACTTTGGACACCAGGACCAAGGCCAGGATTGCAGATAGCGTTGCCACTATCTTGCATGCCATCGGATCGGAGAACCTTGATCTGCCGAGCACAGAACGCACGCCGGTGCGCGTGGCCGAGATGTTTGACGAATTGCTGAGCGGATACTCGATAGACCCGTTTGAACTGTTGAACGGCGCGCTGTTCGATGTTGAGTACGACCAGATGGTAGTGGTGAAGGCAATTGATTTCTATAGCTTGTGCGAGCATCACCTGTTGCCATTCCATGGCAAGGCGCACGTCGGATATCTGCCCGATAGACAAGTGGTGGGTTTGTCGAAAATTCCGCGCTTAGTGGACATGTTCGCGCGCCGTCTGCAGGTGCAAGAGCGGATGACGCAGCAAATCGCGAGCTTTCTAGAAGAACTGATCAAGCCGCGCGGCGTCGGAATCGTAGTTGAGGGATATCACATGTGCAGCATCATGCGTGGCGTGCGCAAGCAGAACGCGCAGATGATAACCAGCGCGATGCTAGGATCGTTTCGGCACAATTTGGCCACTCGTGAGGAGTTTGTAGGGCATATCCGAGCATCTGGCATCAATGGCTAGAGAGCTGAGATAGCACTGCCGGTTGTCGGGATCAGTACCTGCACTGGAGCTTGATTCGTGAGTGATTGATATATGGAGATACCGGGTTCCACTGCCCTGGTTACAGGTGCGGCACGCAGGATCGGACGCGAGATAGCCCTGTCTCTTGCCGCCGCCGGCGCTGAGGTGGCGATCCACTGGCACACGTCGGAAAGAGAAGCCGAAGAGACGGTTAGGCAGATCCGCGCGCTGGGCAGACGAGCAGAAGGGTTGCAAGCCGATCTGTCTTTGCCGACTGGATGCCAGACGCTATGGGACGATGCCACGCGAAGCATGGGCGTAAGTCCGCGAATATTAGTGAACAACGCGTCGCGATATGAGATTGCCGGATTTAGAGAGACGAATGCAGAGGTTTGGGATCGCGCCATGGCGGTGAATGTAAAAGCACCGTTTTTATTGGCGCGGAAGCTTGATAATGCTCTAGAAGCGGGCGCGCAAGGCAAGATTGTTAACATCAATGACACTCGCCGCGTATATCGTTCGCGTTTCGCTTATGGAGTATCGAACTTTGCCCTGACGGGCTTGACGCGCTCGCTGGCGGTAAACTTGGCGTCCCGTATACAAGTGAACGAGCTGTTGCTAGGACCGATTCTTCCGCCGGTGAATGCTATGCCGGACGCGGAATCGGGGATAGATGAGCTTGCATCGACGCACCAGATGGAGAAGCTGGATGCGGTTAGCGAGGCCGTAATCGCCCTCATAGCGAACGATCGCATCAATGGGGCTAGCTTGCGCGTGGACGGCGGCCTCGGCGCGCGACACTGATAATTCCATTGGATGACGCGGACGCTTGGACTGCATAACACGGCCCATAGACAGAAAACTGAGTGCAGAGATGCAGGTAGCGAAGCTTTACAGATATCCGGTCAAATCATTCACCCCGGAGACACCGGAATCCCTCATCGTCTCTGATGACGGCAGGGTGGTGGGAGATCGCATACTGGCATTTCGATTCAACGATGCTGGGCCGCCGGATGATCTTAAGTGGCGACGCAAGACTTGGTTCGCGTCGCTTCAGCACACGCCGAAACTGGCTCGGATCAAGAGCCTCTACAATTCTGAAGATCGCACTTTGCAGCTCTGGATTCCGGGCCGAAAGACGCCTATCGAAGGCAGCATCGATGACGCATCAGATCGCGATCGTTTGGGGGACGCGGTTACAGATTACGCGCTCACTTTGAAGGGAACGCCCATTGCATCTCGGCACCAGCATCAACCGTTGCGTCTGGTGGGAGACGGCGATACCGGCCGGTTCCACGACACGGCTTCAGGCCGCGTTACTATGCACTCTCGCGCCAGCGCTTTGGATTTAGCTAAGGCGCTTCAGGCAGAAGATATAGATGATGCCCGATTCCGAAGCAACATCGTGATTGAAGGAGTTAATGCCTGGGACGAGTTTAACTGGCGCGGAAGTGGGTTGAAGATCGGGGATGTGCAGTTCAAGGTTGTGAAGCCGGTGGTGCGTTGCCTCGCCACTCATGCCGACCCGACTAGCGGCGCGCGCGATCTAGACGTCTTGAATGCATTGACTCGGATCATAGGTCAAGCCGAGCCGCACTTTGCGGTATCACTTTCACTTCTGGGCCGAGGCGGTGAAGTTAGCGTCGGCGATACTGTTGAGCTGGGTAGCGTAAATACTGATTCAGACAAGATGCGATAAGTAGCATGCAGGTGTTCGTTTTTGTTGACCCTAAGCTAGAGACTATTCGCCGAATCGAGTGTCGAAATGGGTGCGCAGTTCGGGATTTTCAACTATGTAGTCTTTGATGTGCATGACGATGTTCTCTTGCAGCTGTATGGATAGCCCACCGTCGACGGGCAGAACGACTCCTGTGATGAATGATGCTTGCGGTGAGCACAGGAACGCGATGGCATTAGCGATGTCTTCTGGAACTCCGGTTCGGCGGACAGGGTATTGCAGTTCGAATAGCCTGAAGCCTTCATCGTTTCCCATCTCGGCCCACATGGCCTCGCCGCGCTCAGTGACGATATGTCCGGGAGCAATGGCGTTGACGGTGATTCCGAGCGGTCCGAAATCTACCGCCATCTGTCGAGTCAGTCCTACTACCGCGGCCTTCCCGGCTTCGTAAACGAGTGATTTCGGGGCTTGCAACAGTCCATGCACAGAAGAGATATTTACGATTCTCCCCACTTCTATGGCCGGTGCGTTTCCATGCCTCCTGCCGGCGCCGCGCCACGGTCCCGGGTTGAATCCTTCTGGCATCCCCGATTCTTGCATTGCCGGCACAGCGTATTTGGCCCCGAGATACTGCGCCCCTACCAGCAGGTCCATGCCGCTCCGCCATCCTTCTAGCGTTACTTCAACGGCGCTGCCGTCACGCCCGATGCCGCCGCCATATGCATTCTGGATCAGAATGTCTAGCCGTCCGAACTCATCCACGCATCGTTCCACCATCGACTTTGCGACGCTCTCGTCAGCCACATCTCCTGCCATATGCCCGGCGTTGCCGCCGGCGCTGATTATGCGCTCTGCATTTCGCCCGGCGGCTTCGGCTTCAATATCCACGATTAGCACTGAAGCGCCGTCCGCGGCGAGCCGACGCGCGGTGCCGCCGCCGATGCCCAGCGCGCCTCCGGTAACAATGGCAGCCTTGCCGATTAAAGGTTTAATAGATTGGGTAGCGGTCATTTCGATTCCATCGCCTCTACGATTTTGCATTAGTATCCGCATATGTTACAACTCATCAGCGCCAACAACGTCTGCTTCGCGCAAAGAGAGTATGTTGAAATGGAAGAGCCGCATTGCACGCCACTGACCATACCACTCTTGAAGCTCTGAGACGCCGGGCTCGGCATCAAATGCGCGCCAACGTCCGACACGGCTATGATCGGTTCTATGGTTGCGACTACTCATATGCGTTGCCGTCTAGAGGGCGCTACCAGTGGCAATGGTTCTGGGATTCATGTTTCCATGCGATAGCTTTATCGCGCATCGATGTGGAGATGGCGAAGCGGGAGTTGCACACATTGCTCATCCCACAGCGCGCCGACGGTTTTCTGGGGCA
This sequence comes from Dehalococcoidia bacterium, assembly GCA_963422715.1. Taxonomy (GTDB): domain Bacteria; phylum Chloroflexota; class Dehalococcoidia; order Lucifugimonadales; family Lucifugimonadaceae; genus Bin127. Next base: position 997,306 of record OY730475.1, read on the forward strand.
TATAACTTTTTGGGGCTGTGGTTTTCCACTGCGAAGAATGTTCGGAGGTCAACAAAGGCTGAGAGAGTGGCGTCTGCGTAACACAGGCATGCTTCAACCGCCGGTTTTGGCACAGGCATTGCTGAGCGTATGGCGTGCCAGCGGAGATGATTCTTTTCTGGCGGAACTGCTACCTAAAGTGCGCGCATGGCACGATTGGCTGGCGCGTGAAAGAGATGCTCTCAACGATGGCCTGATCGGGGTGATCTCGCCTTACGAGAGTGGTATGGATAACTCGCCGGCGTATGATGCCGCGCTGGGGCTGCATAGGCCTGGGCGCCGAGGGTTGCTGTTCAAGAACTGGCTGCTGGATTGGCACAACTCGATTCGGGGCAGAGGACATGATTATCGAGAAGCTTTGCGTCGCGATCGTCTAGTGATGATCGACCCGTTCATGAATGCGGTGTATGCGGATGGATGGGACGCGCTGTCAGAGTTGCACGACCATCTTGGCGAATCTGAGCTAGCTTCCAGCGCGGCTAGCAGGAGCGCATTGACGCTGAACGCGCTTAATGATCAGTGCTGGGATGAATCGTCGGCTCGATGGCTGTTCCTGCGCGGACACGAACGGATTCCGGAGCGAACTTTGACGGTGGCGTCGATCTTTCCATTGATCATTGGTGGGATGGACCGCGAGAGGGTGAGCCGCGTGTTGGAAAAACAGCTGTTGCATCCGGATCATTTCTGGACCACTTATCCGGTTCCGAGCGTCGCGGCGAGCGAGCCGACCTTCGATCCAGATGGCGAGTCGACGATTTGGCGTGGCCCGGTGTGCCTGAATCTGAATTGGCTGCTGGCGCGCGGGCTGCGAGGACATGGATTTGATGATGTAGCGCACAAATTGGAGAGCAAGTCGGTTGCTATGGCATCACGCGAATTCAGAGAGTTCTATTCTCCGCTGAGCGGCAAAGGTTTGCGCGGATTGAATTTCGGCTGGGCTACGATAGCCGTTGACATGCCGACGGTGAGTATCATCGCCTAAGTGAGTAGACTATAGCGGAAAGCCGAATAAGATGGCAATTGTGAAAACGCATTAACCCCCTGTATTTAGCATCAATGCGAAGCTAAGGCTAGCTTCTGCGGTGCGTTTCGCTAAGTACATTTAGAAGCATATCCCGCTAAAAGCATTGAACAGCATGAGTATAAATATCAATGATCTAGCCCGTGAAAGCCATGCGGCCGGCGTTTTAAGTGATGCCATAATCCGATTCGATGATGAAGATATCGTTCTGGAAGCGGAAGACACCTCGGTTCACTATGGCAATACGCTAGCTGTTGAGAAGGTTTCATTGCAAGTTCCACGCAATGCTATCGTATCGCTTATCGGTCCCTCTGGCTGTGGCAAAAGCACCGTGCTGCGTTGTTTCAATCGCATGAACGACCTCATACCGCAAGCGCGGGTCACGGGGCGCGTCTCGTACCGCGGAGTAGACATCTACTCTGATCATGTGGACCCGACCGATATCCGTTTCCGCATCGGGATGGTTTTCCAAAGGCCGAACCCGTTTCCGAAGAGCATCTATGACAACGTAGCCTTCGGGCCAAGAGTAAATGGCCTGACAAATGACTTGGATCGAGTGGTTGAAGAATCGTTGCGGCGGGCGGCGTTGTGGGATGAAGTGAAAGATCGACTGGACGAGAGCGGTTTGGGGATATCTGGCGGTCAGCAACAGCGCCTGTGCATAGCGCGCGCATTGGCAGTAGACCCTGACGTGGTGCTGATGGATGAGCCAGCATCGGCGTTAGACCCAATATCGACCCAGGCGATTGAGGATCTGATACGCGATCTATCGTCCGAGGTGACGATCATCATCGTTACTCATAATATGCAACAGGCCACTCGAATATCGGATTATTCAGCGGTGATGATGGTCGGCGAAGACCGCATCGGCCACCTCGTGGAGTATGGCACTAACGAGCAGGTATTCGGCAATCCCGTGGATCCGCGGACTGAAGCGTATGTCACTGGGCGAATAGGTTGATGAGCGCCGCGCCGGCGAATTTGTAGGAGATGCGCACAATGCCGAACGAGCAACTTGATTATGAACTGGCACACATAGAGGCGGAGATAGTGTTGCTGGGCGGAATGGTTGAGATGGCGATATTCAAGGCTATCCGCGCATTGCGGACGCGCGACTTGGCGGCTTCTGAGCAAGTGATCGAAGATGATGACCGCATCGATGACCTGGAGAACAAGATCCAGATCGACTGTGTTGAACAGATAAGACGCCAAGCGCCGCTGGCAGTGGATCTGCGACGCATCATCGGGATGATGTTTATCGCTAACGAATTGGAGCGTATCGGCGATTACGCCGAAGGCATCGCCAAGGTCTCGATCAATATGGGTCATGAACCGCCGCTGAAAGAGTTGGAAGACATTCCCATAATGGGCGACCTGGCGGTTTCGATGATGAAGCGTAGCATAGACGCGATGACGGAAAATGATCCCGATGTGGCAAGCGCAATCGCGATCGCCATTGAGAAAGATGATGATGAAGTGGACCGTCTCTACGCGACTGTGCAGGCCGATATTCTCGAGCTGGTGCGCGAAGACCGTTACGCGGCAGAGCGTGCGACCTATCTGTTATGGGCAGCGCACAACGTAGAGCGCATCGCAGATCGTGCCACCAACATCGCTGAACGCGCCATCTACATCGCTACTGGAGTCTTGGTAGGCGGTTCCAAAGATGCCATGGCGGCGTTCGAATAGAACTGCCGCGATGCATGGTGCAACGCACGAGTGTCGTGCCGAGCTCAAACTGAACCTCGCACACGAGCGAAAATTCTTGCCGAATCCGTGCAAGGTACGCGAAACCGATGCGTAGCTTCATTGAGTTCTAGCTAACTTCAGTCCGAATACGGCGCTGATCAAGGCTTCCCGATATAGAATGCTGCGACGCTTCATCACCGATCTCTACTCTGGAAAGCGACGGCATCAGCTCTTTCTGGTATACAACCACAGGCGACCACTGAGATAGCTCTTCTAGAGTCATCGGATTCTCTTCATGCGATTGATTAGCGATGTTGCTCCCTGTTTTTTCGGCGGTGCGACTCAAGATGCGGTATACAGTGCGACGACTGACACCAGTGCTGGCGGCAATGCGATCAATTCCAATGCCGGCTTGGCGCTGTTTCATGATCTCGGCATCGCGTTTCGCCTTGGCGAGACGCTTGTCCCAGCCGGGATCGTCGTATTTGCACATGGCGAGAGGACATTCAAGGCAAGAAGGCGCGGCTTCACATCCGGTATCTTCATAATGAGAATATTCCGGCAACCCTCGCTTTTGCACGCCCCCTGGCGCCATGCGATGAGGTGCGAACGCAGCGACATCTTGCTCCATGGCCTCGGATTGGATAGACATTTCAAGGCGGTAGTATCAGCGTTTGGACTTGATGCGATGTCGGTAGCTACGAAATGCTGCCGTATGTCCGGCATTCCTCCCACGCGCGCTCGAAAATCGATCCTTTGGCACCACGCTGACCATAGAAAACAAGCGTCAACTGCGCATGGGAGCATCTGGGAACTACTACTTTTTCGAACCACTCGGACGGTATGAGGTGTGCGCCCACTACTTCGACCATAACGTTGGGAGTGAAGCGATGCGCGTCGTCGCGTACGGGATGATCGGCGCTGACGAAGACGTGACGCGCCTTACCAATGCTGAGGCTTCGCTCTCCGATCGGTTGCCACAGCCCAGCGGCTCCGGAATCCTCTACTTCGGAGACGAGGGCCTGCATAGCGGGATATGTATGCAGTAGCAAAGAGGGGGACACGGTAACGCTGGTGCCGCCGAATCCAGATGTCAGTGTGAGCAAAAGGCTGCGCATGGGTGTGGCGAAGCTAGTTGCGATGCTAGTGGAACGACACTCTAGAGCAAAGGAAGCTCGCTCATCTCCCAGCGCAGATTCCAAAACCAGCCGTCCCAGTTCATCGCGGTTGCTCAGGTATCGACGCGTCGCCGCTCTTGCCGCAGCCTTTGATGTGTGACGCGCGCGCCGATCTGATTCAGCGGGTGAAATTTCATGTTCTAGAGTTACGATTCCGGTGGCATTGAACAGTTCAGCATCTTCGATGTCTAGAGGCTTCTGCGTTGTTCGCGTCAAGGTTTGCAACGTCATATCGGGTTCTCCCAAATTAAGACGAACATTTGTTGTTTTTTTGAATATACGTTCAATATGCGTGACTGTCAAGTGTTTTTCTATAAATGTATGAAATTTTGATATAAGCACGCACGCTCATCTGATGCTGGCTGATTGGTGCATAATGAACATCTGCGATTTGCAAACACGCCACCAGCCAAGGAATCGAACATGCCAGTGAACGTCGAGATAGTATCGATCGGTTCGGAATTGCTGCTTGGACAGATAGTGGACACGAACTCCGCATGGATATCGCAACGGTTGGCTGAGATCGGCGCCGATGTCTACTACAAATCTTGCGTGGGCGACAATCTGGGACGCATGACTGAGGTGCTGAAGACGGCGCTTTCAAGGGCCGATGTCGTCGTCACTGGGGGCGGTATCGGGCCTACGCAGGACGATCTGACGCGTGAAGCTGTGGCAGCGGTGATGGGGGTTACAGTGGTAACCGACAAGGGTTCGTTGACGGAACTGCGCGATCGCTTCCAGAATCGCGGTTTCATACCGACTAAAAACAACGAGCGCCAGGCGCAGATTCCGGCTGGAGCCATCGTGGTGAAGAATCCGAATGGCACCGCGCCGGCATTCATCTGCGAATCGAAGCCCGGGGTGATTATCAGCCTTCCGGGAGTGCCCTTCGAGATGAAGTGGCTGATAACTAACGAAGTGATCCCGTATCTGCAAGAGAAGTATGACCTGACAGAGACGATTCATTATCGCGTGTTAAAGGTGATCGATTTGGGAGAGAGCGCAGTGGATGACAAGATTGGACATCTGATCGCGGAGTCGTCGAATCCCACGGTTGGAGTGCTGGCACGCCCCGGCCAGGTGGACGTTAGAATTGCGGCGCGCGCATCAACGATAGAAGCGGCGAAAGAGCTGATCTTACCGATGGAGGTTCAGGTAAGGAATCGGCTTGGTTCGCATATCTTCGGCAGTGATGATGAAACTATCGAGCGTGTGATCGGCGATCTGTTGCGTGAAGACGATGCCACGGTGGCAGTGTATGAGGATCTGAGCGGCGGCGCAGTGTCTGATGCGATGCGCACCGCGGCAGGGCATCGGTTTTTGGAGGCGCTAGTAGCCAATTCCGACAAGCCGCGGCAACGCCTGTTCGGTCAGCGGCGCTGGGATGGTTCGGGCGCTCTGGAGCGCGCCGCAACGTTGGCGCGCTCCATGCGAGAACAGTCTGGCGCTAAATACGGTCTTGCCGTGCACGGCGTGCCAGAGCGAGAAGGCAGCGCGGATAACCTGGCCTCCGGCGACACTTATATCGTGGTGGACCATGAACACGGGTCCATGCATCGTCATGTGAGATCTGCTGGCAGCGGCGCTCCAGATCGTCGACGGGCGGCGATGAACGCGTTCGGACTGTTGCGCATGCAATTGCTCTCGCGGTTCTACGGCTAGCCAATCGACGGCGCAAACAAGCCATGAACAGATGCATGAGCATGATAAAGGCGCGACGCTCATCGCCAGAATCAAGATTCAAGGTTGCAGTGGCGCTACACTTTGATAATCATTTTAGAGTTGCCATTTGCATTCTATAGAGGAGATCTAGGACATGAAGAGCAGAGCCGCGATCCACGTCGAGCATGGGAAGCCTTTAGTGGTAGACGAGATAGAACTGCCGGCGCCGCGCGGCGATCAGGTGCATGTGAAGCTCTATTCCAGCGGCGTTTGCCACTCACAGCTGCATCAGATGCACAATCCTAAGACGCCGACGCCTTGTTTGCTGGGGCATGAAGGCACCGGCCGAGTAGCAAGCGTGGGAGAAAACGTGGAACATGTGAAAGAAGGCGATCTGGCCATAGTGACCTGGGTGCCGAAAGATCCGATACGCGGACGCTGGTCGCCCGATTCCGGCGGTGCGACTTACCATGAGGAACCTTTGAATGGAGCTACTTACACGTGGGGCGAGGATGCATTGGTATGGGGCGGTTATGTGATTCCAATCGATGACGACAGCCCCACTGACATATCTTCGATAGTGGGGTGCGCGGTTCTCACCGGCGCCGGCGCTGTTTTGAACACGGCACGAGTCCGGCCGGGCGATTCAGTGGCGATATATGGCATCGGCGGAGTGGGCACGTCGGCGCTGATCATGGCGAGCATATTAGAGGCTTATCCGATCATCGCAGTAGACATCGCGGATGATAAGCTGGAGTATGCCAAGGAGATGGGAGCCACTCACACCGTGAATGCGCTGAAGACGGATCCAATAGAGACGATCCATGAGATCACCGGTGGCGGCTCCGACTACGCGTTCGATGCTATCGGGCTTCAGATCACCAGCGAGCAGATATTGCCCTCGGTGCGCGGCGGCGGACCAGGGGCCGATAATCATGGCGGCATGGCGGTGCTGATCGGAATGCCCGCGCCGCAGATGACGGTGGACCCAGGGCAGTTCATGTATCACCAGAAGCAGTATCGAGGATCGCTCGGCGCCACTTACCCGCAACGCGATTTCACTCAGTTTCTGCGTTGGCACAAAGAGGGCAAGTTCCCGCTAGACAAGCTGGTGACGCGCCGCTATTCGCTGGACCAGATCAATGAGGCGTGCGACGACCTTCAGAACGGTGAGATACTGGGCCGTGCCATCATGGTTTACGACTAACAATAGGTTCTCGCAGCTGAATCAAGGATTAATTTCCAAGGGCTGCATGATTATCATCGATCGGGCTAAGTCGAGCTTGGCCGGGATCTGTGTTCTCAAGGAACGAGTGTATTCTTCGCTCGTCGCGAGATTCGTTGCTGGGCGCGCCAATGTATCGTGTTGAAAAGATACTCTATAGAACTCTAGGACGCTCTGGAATCCCAGTATCTCTGCTCTCTTATGGAACTGGCGGACCGAGCCAATTCGGAAAGCACGCCGGCATTGATGCGCGCGGTCGAGCCCGCATCGTCCGGCGAGCTCTAGAGCTGGGAGTGAACCTATTCGACACCGCGGCCGGATACGGCGGCGGCGATGCTGAGCGTTGGTTAGGCGATGCGTTGCGCGGATTCGACCGAGATGCATATCTGCTCTGCACTAAATGGAGCTGGCGCCCGCGCCAAGACGGTGAATCGCCCAGTGAAGATGTGCTGATAGCATCGATGGAGCGCAGCCTGAAAAATCTGCGCACCGACGCTATAGATATCATGCTTTTGCATGGAATCAATCAAGATGTGTATGACGACTCAGTAGCGCGATATGCGCCTATATTGTTGGATTTCAAGCAGCGCGGCAAGGCGCGTTTGATCGGGTTCTCGGAGATGATGACGGAGGACCCCAGACATTCGGTTCCGGAACGAGCTTTAGAAGAGCATCATGATTTATGGGACGTGATCATGCTGAAGTACGGGATCTTGAATCAGTGGTCGGAGAAGAAAGCGTTGCCGCTGGCGCAGAAGCATGGCGTGGCGATACTGAACATGGCACCAGTGCGCTATACGCTGACTCGTGAAGCTGAAAGGCGTGATTTGTTCAGGCAATGGCGCGAGGAGGGTGAGATAGATGTTGATGATCCACGTTTGCGAGATGGTTTTGGATGGCTGGTGAACGAGCGCGTGCCTTCCGTGATCGCAGCGGGATACAAATTCGCGGCGGCGCATCCGGCGATATCAACGGTGATCACCGGCACTTCCAGCATCAAGCACTTGGAAGAAAACGTCGCGGCCATGGAAGATCCGACTCTGCCCGCGCAGGATATGGCTTTGCTTAAGCATCTGCTATCAGCTTCGGCATCGCCGCGCTGAAAAGATGCTGTCCCGGTATGTCGCTTTAGTCGACTTTTGCAAAACTCAGCGCCGCGAGCGATGACGCTACCTCCATGCACGCGCACCGAGTTTTCGTTGCTGGATGCTTTGATGATGCGTTCGAGCAGCGCTAGCGGCTTCTGAGTGGGGTATCCAGTACGCTCGCTTGAAGTCCGTCCTATAGCGTTTATATTCCAAACATCTCGCATAGAAGCCATTGTGTACCAACGCCCATATTCGTCTTGATGTTTTTCTATGCCACAAAACCCGGGCGGTGAGCTTGTTGAGTATGACCGTTCCCGCAAAACATTAGAAATGTGTCCTTTTATTTCTTTCGTGTAAAACAAAATGACATCGTGTTTTCTAGCGAATCGGAACTTACTCACCCCCGCCGGTGCGGTAAGCCCACATAATCTCGTTGCGGAAATTATCGCGCCCGAATACGGCATCCATCACTAGTTTGAGATAGTGGCTGGCATTAGGATCGCAGTGCAGGTATATGCAGCCGGACGGTTTCAGCAACCGGCGCATCTCGATCAGGTGTGCCGTCATGTTGACGATGTATGCCATTAGCCGGTCCTTGCCGAGCACGTTCATCAGGCCGAGGATTGTGTTGCGAATTTCAAGGCGCGGCGCGGAGGTTACTGTTTCGTCGTATAGGACCTCTATGGCTGGACTCCATGACCAGGTGTCTTTGAAGGCCCGGCCCTCACCGATATGCTGGCATGCCGATGGGACAGTCTCTGATGCGCATATGAACACGCCGGCGACTATTACGTAGAATTCAAACCGCGACGCGCTTGGGTTCGTAGATAGAATAGCGGTTGTTGTGTCTCGACAAGCGCGTATCAGGCATGTTAATAGCCGATACGGTCGGCATCTAGTGGCACGTTTGCGCAACGGGTAGATATTCGTAAATTATCATCAATCGCGCGGCGTGAGCTTTACCGCGCCTCTTTACTGACTTTGAAAAGTCCGGAAAGGACGACCGATTGAGCATCTCCTCCGAATCACGCCTTGCAAGCGCCTCCAGTTCGCATCACTCTGAACTTGTGGATCGCATCGTTTCCAACATCAGTCGTGTCATCGTCGGCAAGGAAGAGAGTGTGCGTTTTGCGACCGTCGCGCTGATCAGCAAGGGTCATATGCTGATAGAGGACGTTCCGGGTGTAGGCAAGACGATGCTGGCGCGTTCATTGGCGGTGACGACGGGCTGTGAGTTCCGACGGTTGCAGTTCACTCCGGATTTGTTGCCCAGCGATGTTACTGGCGCCTCGATGTATAACCAGCAGACCGGTCAGTTTGAATTTCGGGCTGGTCCGGTCATGTCGCAGATGGTGCTTGCCGATGAGATCAATCGTGCCACTCCTAAAACGCAATCGGCATTGCTGGAGGCGATGGGCGAGCAACAGGTGACCGTGGAGGGGGTAACGCATCAATTGCCGAAGCCATTCATGGTAATGGCGACACAGAACCCGATTGAGTATGAAGGCACATTCCCGTTGCCGGAGGCTCAGCTGGACCGTTTCTTCATGCGCGTCTCTCTGGGCTACCCGGAGCCAGAAGACGAAGTGGCGATTATGGATGGGCGTGAGTCGGTGGATCCGATTGACATGCTTTCGGCGGCGTGCGATCCCGGCGAGATTTTAGCGCTTCAACAGTACGCCGACTCCATATACATGGATGCTCTGGTAAAGCGATACATTGTGGAGATAACGGGTGCAACTAGACGCCATCCTGATGCGGCGCTTGGAGTTTCGCCGCGCGCGAGCATCAATTTGATGAAGGGCTCAAAATCGTATGCTATGATGCACGGCCGCGACTATGTGATTCCGGATGATGTGAAGGCGATATGCGTGCCGGTCACGGCACATCGAGTGCTTCTATCAGCATCCGCAAGGATGCGTGGCAATAACCAATCCGATATCGTTGAAGAGATTCTGAGCGAAGTATCTGTACCCGGAGCATGAGAGCGAGGGTCACAGAAAGGAACGCTTTCGATGCGGCGACTGCCGTTGATGCCGCAAGGCCGCGTCGCAAGACGATAACTGCGATTAGACGGTACCCGGTGCTATCGGTCATCATAGCGATGATGATAGTTGTATTCATATCGGGGATGGCTACGGGTTTCGATCTCGCGGTGCGATTGAACTATATCTTTGCCATCTTGATCGTTGCCAGTTGGATATGGTCGCGTTTCGGCGCGGCTAACATCGTCGCTAAGGTTATCCGGGCGCGCGGGCCTTTTCATGTGGGAGATACTCTGTCTGAGACAATCACGATACGCAATTCCAGCAGAGCTCCCAAGGCATGGATAGAGATAGAAGACAATACCGATATCCCGGATGTTTCGTTCCGCGACATTGCCAGCCTGGGCATCATTGTTCCCTTCAAATCGATTGAGATGAATGCGACGCTTAAACGCCGAGGCGAATATGAGCTGGGGCCGCTGGTTCTACGCACCGCGGATCCATTCGCGCTGTTTCCGCGCGAGATCGTGTTTGAAGGGGAAGACGTTATACTCATCTACCCCAAGATCGAGTCGATACCTAATTTCGCCGCCGCCAATATTCACATGACCGGAGAGAGCTCGCGCCGGCAACGAGTGAACGTTCTTTCCACGGACGTATCTTCGGTGCGCGAGTACGCCGACGGCGATCCCGTAGGACGCATCCATTGGCTCACGACGGCACGAACGGGAAATTTGATGGTGAAACAGTTCGATCAAGGCTCGGCCGGCGACCTCTGGGTGATATTCGACCAGCACTCAGAAGCACAGGCCGGAGAGGGTTCCGAATCGACGGACGAATATGGAGCAACGATCGCGGCTTCTACAGTTGAACGTTACGCTGGCAGTTTCATGCCAGTCGGCTACGCGGCTCACGGTAGTCTCAACCTGGTGGTGGCTCCAGAACAATCCGCTTTACATCGCGATAGCATCATGCGGCACATCGCTGCCAGCCGACCAGTAGGCCAAGTGCCGATCATCGACTTGCTGGCAAGCATCGACCGTGATCTATACATCAACACCACCTTGGTGGTGGTTACGGCGGCGCCCGACGGCGGCTGGGTGAGAGCGTTGGCTTCCCTGCAGGGGCGAGGTCTAAGAGTGATATGCGTGGCGATGGATAGAGAATCTTTCGGCGGCGACGCGAGCAGCGACGCTCACAGCAGTTTGTTGGCACAGGGCATCATCACCTATCGTGTGCAGAAGGGAGACGATATATCTCAAGCACTGGCGAATCCGATGCGGATCGATGCGCACTATAACCCGAGTCATGGTTCGATCGCGGAGAGTGCACAGGAGACGGATCACGGCGATTCAACCATGTTCAAACGCGCCCTCTATTCTCAACGCTCTGAAGCAAACGGTTGAGCCACGAGATGAGTTATAACACCAATACCGCGAGCGCGCATGCTTCCAGGAGCATATATAGCAACATCCGGGGAAATATACGCACACCCATGCTCTCATTGCGCAATATCGCGCCGGCAAGCGACTGGATCGCGTTGTTGCTTATATTCTGGATGCTGGCAGCGGTGGGATGGTCGGTGGGATTGGCGCGCTGGGGCGACTTGCCTAGTATCATCCCGACTAGTTTGCTAGGCGCCGCCGCCGCATTTGCGGTTTCGCGTATGAAGATATCAGTTTTCATCAAGCTGATCATTTTCATCGTATTAGGCATCGCGGTGATTTTCTGGCAAGCGTCGGCACCGGCCGATGGCGCGAACGCGATAGCGCGATCGTTAGATGCGTATAAGCGGCTGGAACTGTGGATAGACGTCGCGATAAACGGCGGCGTGAGCGCCGACACCGTGCCGTTCGCGATCATTTTCATGACGGTGTCGTGGACGCTATCTTTCGCCGTGACGGCGTTGACCTTCCGCTTCCGCACGCCGTGGATACCAGTAGTAGCTCTGGGATTTGCTTTGCTGACGAATCTGAGCCATCGCCAAGGATTGCACGAGCAGACTTTTTATCTTTTCATGGTTGCAACGGTGGCTCTATTCGCGCATCTGATCGCGGTCAATCAGATAAAGAGGTGGCGAGATGCAGGCGTGGATTCGCCGACAGAAGCGATGTGGGGCGCGGTTCGCGACGGGATTCTGCTCGGCGTGATAGTGATTATAGCTGTGGCGTTTCTGCCGCTGGTGGAGGTGCGGTCGAATATATTGCGCGATCGTTGGAATGCCTTATTGCTACATCCGTTGAAGAACTTCCAGTCTACTGCCGAGCGTTTGTTGTCCGGCATTCCGAATAGAAATGACGGCTTGTTGGACGCTCCGAACTCGGTGATGTTGTTCCAGGGCGGTATTGAGTTGACTGATGAACCCATAATGTGGGTTCGTTCTCGTTACGCTACGTTGCATCCAGGTCGCATGTATCAAGAGTACACCTCTAGCGGCTGGCTCTCAGCGCCCAGCGTGTCTGCAGAGGCATCATCTCAGTCGCGCCTGCTGGATCATCCGCGCGAGAATGAGATTCAGAATCGTGAGCTGGCATCGATGACGGTTCAACCATTGGGGCAAACGGATCTCGTGGTGCCAGCCGCTGCGGTGCATACCGTTGACTATGACGCGAAAGTAGAAGTGTTAGATCCGCTGGCCTGGGATATATCGCTCACCGGCAGCGACGAAGAAATCGCGGGATTGCCGACTGATCTTCAAGAACTGGCGACTGAGCTGCGGCTTCGGCTGGCATACATTGCCCAGGAGCGTTTGCCGCAGGCTGAGTTTACGCCGAGCGACCTACCGGCGCTTGATGAGGCGACGGTGAGAGAAACGATGGAGGAGATACTCACCGAGAGCGCCGAACTTGGAGATGATAGCGAACGAAGACAATTGACTTTTTATGTGGGAGATGCAGAGGGCACAGAAAGTGTTGATCCCGATGACGTAGATTCGACGCGTGAGTTTCTGCTAAAGATAGAGACTGAAGACATTGTGAAGGGCGCTCGGCCTAAGGACGGCAGCACGGCTTACGAAAGATTAATGCGGGTTAGAACATCGATTGAAGAGATAGAGGAATTAAGCGCTGAGGGAGATAACGAGGGGCATTTGCAAAATGCTGAACGACTGAACGAAATCGAAGAATTTATGCGCAGCCGGTTGCGCGCTTGGGATGATGTTGGTTGGAATTCTTCCGCTTATAACATTTTCTCAGATCCCGACGGGTCGAACGCCAGCGTGATGCGAATCGTCCGTGATGCGCCTCGGGAGCAGAACACGGTCAAATTCTCGGAGCCGCTTAAAGAGAACCAGGAGTATCGAGTAGGGACGTACGTTTCTACGGCGGAGGAATCAAAGCTCGCGGCGAGCGAGGATGACTACCCCGTATGGGTGACGGATCGCTATCTGCAACTACCCGGTTCTATACCGAGTCGGGTAAGTGAACTGGCAATTCAGGTTGTGAATGATGCGGATGCTGAGACGCCTTGGGAGAAAGTACAGGCCATCAAGCGATTCTTACAGAGCCAAGTCTACTCGTTACAGATCGTAGGCCCTAGCCCCTTTGATGATGGAATCGACTATTTCTTGTTCAAGACTCGCAGCGAGCCGTGCCCGACAGACAAGCCTAGTTGCGATTCGAGCCAGATCAAGGGTTACAGCCAGTATTACGGTTCTGCGGGCACGGTGATGTTGCGCAGCGTTGGCGTGCCGGCCAGAATGGTTGCCGGATGGAGCGCCGGCGAATATGTTCCCGATGAGGGGCAGTTCCTGATCCGCGATCAGGACCGTCATGGATGGACGCAAGCGTATCTTCCGCCTTACGGCTGGATCGATATCGAAGTGACGCCAGGGCGTCCTGGTGCGCCGAGGAATGTGCTCGTGCCGACGGTGCCGCTGAGTGAGATTCCACCGGAAACAGTGAGTTCGGCGGAGTTCGATCCGGATTTTATGGAAGACCTGCTCTATCTGGATAGTCTGGCGCTGGAGGCGAGACAGTTTCTGTCGCGACAGAAACTGGAAAATCAGGAACCGCAGCAAAGTTTCAAAGTATCCGTGTCATGGATCGCGATCCCAGCGGTATCGTTATTATTGTTGCTGTTGGTGAGTTTGTTAGTGGTTTGGCAATGGAATATGCGCAGTGCATCACCCGCGGCTAGAGCCTATTCGCAGTTCACCAGGGTCGCCGTGCTACTAGGCTATCGCCGTCGTTCGCACTGGTCGGCACGCGAATATGCATTGAAATTACAGCACGTGTCTCCAATCTTCGCGTCGGACGCCGAGACGCTCGTAGAAGCTTATGAGCGCACGATGTACGGTCCGCGGTCTCAGCGAGTCGGCGCATCTGAAGAATCGTTATCAGAAGATCAGGAATCGAACCGCTTCGATGATCCTGAAGATGACATGCATCTGGGTAAACGATGGCGACGCATGGCGCGCGCATTGCTGGTGTATCGCATCAAGAGCGTTTTGCGGATCGCGCCGCCACTCTGGGGATCTTAGGAGATGATAGTGCAGATAATTCCGACTGGACTATGTGCGCTTAAAGCCGGCGAAGTGTTTACAAAGGAGATGCATCGATGTTATTGCAAACCCGTTTGGTAGAAACTGATCTGGGATGGATCGCCTTGGCAGCCTCCGCTCGCGGCATCGCTCGGAGCGCTTTGCCAGAGCCCGATGCTGCTTCGGCGATGAGCTTCATCGCCGATATTCCAGTATCAGAGCATGATCCCGATAAAAATGCGCTTCTGGACGATGCAGCAGCTTTGCTGATCGACTATTGCCTTGGCCGAGAAGTATCTCTGGATCGATTGCCGATCGATTACGGTGATGCATCCGCTTTCACACTGAATGCGCGCAAGGCTTGTCGGCGCATTCCCAGAGGGCAGACTCGTACCTACGGCTGGCTTGCCGAACAGGCATCTGGTTCTACTAGGGCGGCACGAGCCGCCGGACGAGCGATGGCCACTAATCCAACTCCCATCATCATCCCGTGTCATCGAGTGTTGGCTTCCAACGGGCATCTGCAAGGCTTCGGCGGCACGGTCGGGATTCCGCTGAAAGCGCGCCTGTTGGAGATGGAGTCGGCAGGCATCTTCAGCGTGTAACAGCGGTTGCTCAATGTTCAGCCCACCCCGATTTGTTCAAGGCTCTGGCAGCGACTGCATCTAGCCTGCGAATCAGGTCAGATGCTCTCTGATCGTGCGCGGTTGCGATGGCGTGTTCCAACGCGGTATGAACTCCCGATTCGAAAGGCGCTTTAAGCGCGCCTACTGTGGGAGTGGCAGCGATGATGAGCTCTCGGGCGCGTTGAGAGTTTTTCTTCAAGACTTCTAACACCATAGACGCTGATACATCTTCATGTTCTTGGTGCCAGCAGTCATAGTCGGTCACCATCGCCACTGTGGCGTATGCGATTTCGGCTTCTCGGGCCAGTTTAGCTTCGGGCATATTGGTCATACCGATAACGTCGCATCCCCAAGATCGATAGAGTTCGGATTCTGCGCGCGTTGAGAATTGCGGACCTTCCATCACAAGATAGGTGCCCCCTCTGATCAGGTTCATGTTGCAATCGGCCGCGGCTTCCATCATCGCCTTCATCATGGTTCGGCATACCGGGTCTGCCATGCTGACGTGTGCGCTGAGACCGATGCCGAAGAAGGTGTTCGCGCGACGGAAAGTGCGGTCTATATACTGGTCTACCAGAACGAAATCGCCGGGTGCCAGGCTCTCTTTGAGCGAACCTACAGCGCTGAAGGAGATGATGCGGTCGACGCCGGCCCTTTTCATGGCGTCTATGTTGGCGCGATAGTTGATGTCTGATGGCAATAAGCGATGCCCTCTTCCATGCCGCGGCAGAAATGCCATCCGATGCCCGAGCAACTCACCGGTCAGAATATGGTCGGATGGTATTCCGAACGGAGATTTGATCTCGACCCACTGCGGATGGTCGAGCTTTTCCAGTTCGTAGAGCCCAGTGCCGCCGATGATTCCGATGACGTTTTCGTTCTGTATGGGCATATGGTTCTCCGGTTGAGAGGTTGGCATTCGATTGTAGAGCGAGGGCTTAGGAAGTGATATCAGGTTAAAATCATGCTTATGGGCCAGTCTGGCAGATGAAAGTCTCCAGTTGCCGAGATGGCGGAACGGTATACGCAGCGGGCTTAAACCCCGTGGCCCCTAAAACGGCATGTGGGTTCGAATCCCACTCTCGGCACCATTCCAATGACATGTGCTTGCAATGCGCAACAACGGTCAGAGCAAGTGTCATTCTCAATGGAAGAGTGTAATGTTATAGACGTTGGAATTTCATCTAGACTCGGGAGTCGCAGATGGCAGATATAAATGCCCGACATGTTTCATATGCAGAGATTGTAGCTTCACTGAGCTCGGATAACACGGATGCTGTTGCGCCGGCGCTGCCGGAGATAGCGCGCTCGGGCGGCGGCTACGCTAGTGTCACGAAATCGCGTATCTTGGTGGAGGACAGCCGCAATCGGATGTCGGTGATATCATCGCCCGGCGGATCACCGAGCGATCCACATCTACACGCCGATTTCAACGAGTGGTGGATCATCTATGGCGGTGAGATGCGGTACCGCATCGGCGAGTATGAGCCGTTCCTGGCGCATTTCGGCGATATTATCGTCGCGCCATGCGGGTATCGCCACGATCCCAGGGCATGGAAAGGCGACATGTGCATGCGGATGGTGATCGGGAAACCGAACTCGAACCACGATCTGAAGGGCTTAGAGCCGGCGCGTACGATTCCTTTGGACGCCCGCTGGGAGCCGCCAAACCGTATCTTCACGCCGTTCGAGTATATGCTGGCGCGGCATGGCGCTGAATCAGCCTGGAACGAGACAGTGATATCGGACCAGCGCAATCATGTAGAGATGTCGCATCAGCTGCCAGGCGCCAGCGTGATATCTCGGGCTGGAGCTGATGAAGCCTGGTGGGTGGTGCTGCGCGGCGCAGTGAGTTACAAAATCAATGATGATGATGCGTTCATCGCTGGCAAAGGCGATGTGGTCTACTCCGCCGCTGGTGAGACGCGCGAGATCGTAGCGGAAGGCGAAGAATCTGCCATTCTGGTGGAAGTGATTGAGCCATCGGGATGAAGCAGATTGATACTTACTTGCACCATAGGGAATAACTGCCTATACCGAGTATGGAGAGTAGAAAATGGGGTCGGTACAGATAACAGTCGGCGAGTTTGAGATCTTCGTGATCGATGACCATATCGGATTGCAGCGCGACCCTGCGGACGTGTTCGTTAATGTATCGTCTGCCGAGTGGGAGCCGCATCGAGAGTATGCCTTGAATGAGTATGGCAAATGGGAATCACAGTGGCGCGGACACTTGATTCGTCGCGCCGACGGTATCGGCGATACGGTGCTGGTGGACACCGGCATGGGGACCGGTCCTTACGACCATGGTCCGGCGAGTGGCGAATTGCTACGCAATTTGGCTGAGATAAAGCCGAGTATAGAGTCGCTATCGGGTTCGGTTAGATCGGGACTGGGCGTGAGCGGTATAGACAACGTGGTGATCACTCATTGTCATGGCGACCATATCGGCTGGAACCTGAGTGATGCAGATAATGGCGGTTATAGTCCGACTTTCCCTTATGCGACTTATTATGTGGCGGCGCGTGATTGGGAATACTACAGCAAGCCAGAGAACGCGAACGATGCGTTCGATCAGCAGGTGAGTCCATTACGAGATCATGGCGTGCTGAGACTAGTAAATGGCACTTTAGAAATAGTTGATGGCATCACAATAGTGCCTACCAATGGGCATACCCCGGGGCATCAGTGCGTGCTGGTGCGTTCGCGCGGTGAGACGGCGGTGATAACCGGCGATCTTTTCCATAACGTAGCGCAGATAGTGGAGCAGCATTGGTGTCCGGTGTTCGATTGGCGGACTGATCTGTCTATCGCGTCTAGGCGCTGGTTGCTGTGGCGGGCGATGGTAGAAGAATGGATCGTAGCATCTGGTCATCTGCCGACGGGAATGAGCATTGGCAAGATAGCAGAGATCGATGGGAAGCCCACTTGGCAACCGCAGTGAAGCGAGCCGACAATAGCCGTCGGATCAAGGCTTGATCGGGGGACGCTTCACCAGATGATGATCGACATAAGGTGGGATAAATGCTTCCTCTAAACTCTCATAAGCCCACGTAGATCTTGCAATATAGCATCGCGCTCAGCGGCACTCTTTGCTTCTGCATATAGCCTCAGCAACGGTTCGGTGCCGGATAATCTGACTACGCCCCATTTACCGTCGGCAAGTGTCAGACGCAACCCGTCGCGACGGTTGGCTTCTTGCACTTCTATACCGCCTAGATCCTTGGGTTGCAGTTTGTCGATTGTTCGGGCTATCCGCGTTCGATCTTCGGCTTCAAACTTGATATCGATGCGCCGATATGATCTTGGCCCGGTGATTTCATGCACTTCTTTTAGCAGTTCACATGGAGAAAGTCCGGACTTCGCCATGCTCTCCAGAAAGTAGAGCCCGCTCAGCGGGCCGTCTCTTTCCGGGATATGAGTCGAGAATGCGTAGCCCCCACTCTCTTCACCGCCTAACACGCAACCGTTCTCGGTCATCTTGGGTCCGACATACTTGAATCCGATAGGTGTGCGGAAGAAATCAGTTCGATGATGCTGCGCCAGTTGCTCCATCATGCTGCTCATAGTGATAGTCGATACTGCGCCGCCCGGCAAGCCGCTTCTAGCCTTAAAGTGGTGGAACAGCATCGCGAAAACTTCAAGCGCCGTCATATAGTCGCCGTTTTCATCTACCACGCCCAATCGGTCCGCATCGCCGTCGGTTGCGATACCGATGTCGGTATCGCTGTTCGCTACTCGCGCCTTCAGCGGCGCGAGGTTCTCTTCGATCGGCTCAGGCTGCTTCATATCTGGGAATGATGGATTTATCTCTGATCTGATTTCGTCTACCCGAGTGCTGCCGTGATCAAGCATCTCTGCGATCACGCTGGCGCCGGAACCGTGCATCGAGTCGACGACGACGCGCAACCCGGCCGCTTTGATCCGCTCGATGTCGACGATTCGACATAGTTGATCGAGGTACGGATGAAGCATATCGACAGCGGGGATATTGATGCTTCGTATTCCGTCGGTGTCATTGGACATCGCGATGGCATCTGGAAGTCTAGCTTCGATGAGCGCGACTTCTTCGGGCGATGCGCTTCCGCCTACGGCTGATTTGATCTTGAAGCCGTTCCATTCCGGCGGGTTGTGGCTGGCAGTGATCATGATGCCAGACGCCGCGCCTAGTGTCGTGACGGCGTAGCTGAGCGCCGGCGTAGGCAACGGTCGATCGGAGATGCAGACGGATATGTTGCGGTTGGCTAGAACCTGTGCGGCGGCGTTGGCGAATCGGTCGGACATGAATCGCGTGTCGTATCCGACCGCTACTCCATGCTTAGCGCGTCCCGATGCCTCAAGTTCTATCGCCAGCGCGCGGGCGCAGGCGCGCACGTTGTGGAAGGTGTATTCATCCCCGATGATGGCGCGCCAGCCGTCGGTGCCGAAGGATATATTGGGATTATGAGCCATATATCGTAGTGTCCTTTGACGCAGATTCACGCACGCGATGCGACCTTAAATAACTTCTTCTACTCTACTAGGTTGGGCATTCATACTGTAGCCAGAAGCTCGATAAGGATGAATTTCTGGCATTGATCTGGGTTTGATTCAGGTTGCACGGAGATGCCCGGACGGCATCTGTTGCATCGAGGCGTGTGCTTCGTTACAGTTCCGCTTCTCTTTGCTTTCTGGGTGGTGATTTTCAGCGTTATCGGTTGCACGAATCAAAGCGCGTCCTTCCTATGGCCTCACCATCTGAGAACAGAGTTGAGATAGTGCCCGAGGCTACAGCAATCTCGGAGGGGACGGTTGAATCTGACAACGCTTCTTTGGAACCTACAGATAAGCTGACAAAACCGGTGGACGGTGACGCTTCAGATGCTGGTCGCGATGGTGGAGTGTTGAGATTAGAATTCAGCGGATTCTTCGTGCAGGACCCAGCGGTTCACAGCGTTCATGACTCGGCATTCATGCATGCCGAGATGTATTCCGATCTGAATAAGATAGCTGAGATCTTGATTGATCCGATTGAGCTAGAACTAGCCGAGATATCCGGGATCGAGTGCCGTTCTGAGTGTGTTCGATGGGCTATTCGGAGAACCTGCAGCATCAGAGATGGAATAGGGTTCGGATAGTTGCTAGTTAGCGAGGGCAAATGTACGTTGCTAATGAACTTTGCCGCTTTGTTTGCATGTTGGATGAAAGTATGGGCGCGATAAGGTGGTGGGCGATGCGGATCAGAAACTTACAGTCCAGCGGCTTCTATGAGTTTTTCCGCTTTGTCAGTACGCTCCCATGGCAAGTCCAGGTCGCTCCGTCCGAAGTGACCGAACGCGGCAACGTTGCGGTATATGGGTTGCCGCAGTTTCAGCGTGTCGATGATCCCGAGGGGGCGAAGGTCTAAAATTGTTCCGACTATCTCGGCGATTCTGGTGTCATTCAGTTTGCCGGTGCCGCGCGTATCAACCATTAGCGATATGGGTTCTGCTACTCCGATGGCATATGAGATCTGCACTTCAGCACGATTAGCCAATCCGGCGGCCACGATATTTTTGGCTACGTATCTAGCGGCATATGCACCCGATCGGTCTACTTTGCTGGGGTCTTTGCCAGAGAATGCGCCGCCGCCGTGTCTTGCGCTGCCGCCGTAAGTGTCGACGATGATCTTTCGTCCGGTTAATCCAGCATCGCCGTGCGGCCCGCCGACAACGAATCTTCCTGAAGGATTGATGAGGAACTTGGTGCGATCATCGATCATCTCGGCGGGTGCGAGCGGATTGATGACCAGCTCGATCAGGTCATGTGCGATTCGCTCTTGCTCAACATCTGGAGAGTGCCAGCTGGAGATAATTATGGTATCGATGCGTTGCGGCTGATGCGCTTGGTTATATTCTACAGTTACCTGGCTCTTGGCATCGGGACGCAGGTAGGAGATGGTGCCATCTCGGCGCAGTTCGGAAATCTGACGCGTCATACGATGTGCCAGCGAGATTGGCAGAGGCATGAGCTCTGGTGTCTCGTCGACTGCGTATCCGATCATCATGCCCTGATCCCCGGCGCCTTGCTGCGTAGCCTCGCCTTGTGCCTCATCGCGCGCTTCAAGTGCGGCGTCTACCGCGGCTTTGATGTCTGGGGACTGCTCATGAAGGTAAACGGTGATATCACAGGTTTTGTAATCGAAGCCGTATTCCGCATCGTCGTATCCAATCTCTTTGATAGTTTTGCGCGCGATGGCTTCAAAATCGATCTTGCCGCTGGTGGTGATTTCGCCGAACAGCCACAGCCTACCGGTGGTGCATGAAGTTTCACAGGCCACTCTGGAAAAAGGATCTTGCTCTAGCGCGGCATCTAAGACGGCATCTGATACTTGGTCGCAAATCTTGTCGGGGTGCCCGTCAGAGACCGATTCGGATGTGAGTAGGAAGTTTGTCGCTTTGCCAGTCATAGCTCTCCGCTCAGTAGTTTTACTACGGTGGTCCCCTTCAAGAGTTTAGAGTGTTTTAAGTTCCCATTTCCCAGCTGCTGAGATATTTCTCTTGTTCCGCGCTCAGGGTGTCGAAGCGCATGCCCATGGCGCGCAGTTTCACGGCTGCGATCTCCATGTCGATCTCTTTGGGCAGGTTATGCACGCCGGGCGGCATGGAGGCGTGATTTGCGGCGATGTGCTCGCTGGCGAGCGCTTGGTTGGCGAAGCTCATGTCCATGACGCTGGGCGGATGCCCTTCAGCCGCGGCTAAGTTTACTAGCCTTCCTTCGGCGAGGAGGTATATGCGGCGTCCATCTTCTAGAGCGTGTTCTTCGACGAATGGTCGGATGTATCGGCGTGCTTCCGACATTTCACGCAGCCCGCTTACGTTGATCTCGACGTTGAAATGCCCGGAGTTGGCGATTACGGCACCGTCTTTCATCTTTTCAAAATGTGGCTTATCTATGGCGTGCAACCCGCCGGTGACGGTGAGGAAGATGTCGCCGATGGGCGCGGCTTCTGCCAGTGTCATAACGCGGTGTCCATCCATGACGGCTTCCAGAGCTTTAACCGGGTCAACTTCGCACACTACTGTATGCGCTCCCAAACCGCGCGCACGGTCGGCGAAACCACGCCCGCACCATCCATAGCCGATGACGACCACGGTTTTCCCGGTTATCAACATGTTGGTCGCGCGAATGATGCCGTCCAGGGTGCTCTGACCAGTGCCGTATCGATTATCGAACATGTGTTTGGTCATGGAATCGTTGACCGCGATGATCGGATATGCGAGTTTCCCCTCGGCATGCAGCGCCTTTATGCGTATGACGCCGGTAGTGGTCTCTTCCATGCCGCCCATGGCGCCGGCCAGCAGTTCTCTTTTGTCGGAGTGAAGCACTGCCACCAGATCGGCGCCGTCGTCAATCGTGAGCTGCGGCTTGGTATCGACTACAGAGTTGATGTGTTTGTAATAAGTCTCCGAATCTTCGCCGTTGATGGCATGCACGGCAATGCCTTCATCTACGAGGTGAGCGGCGATGTCGTCTTGCGTGGAGAGCGGATTTGAAGCGCATATTGCGAGTTCTGCCCCGCCGGCAACGAGGGTTTTTGCCAGGTTCGCGGTTTCAGACGTTACATGTAGACAGGCGGCGATGCGGATGCCATTGAGGGGACGTTCTTGCGCGAAACGGTTGCGTATCTCTCGAAGCACCGGCATCTGCTGCTCGGCCCATTCGGCTTTCAATGCCCCTTCACGAGCTAGGTGTATGTTTGCTATGTCGTAGTCCATGATGCTGCCTTTAGTGTTGAGACGCGGGTCTGATTTCAAAGTTCTCTGAACGGCAGCGGTTCCTCAGATCCGTTGCCGCGAATTCGTATAAGTTCGTGCAGTTCGTCATATCTTTGCTGCAGGGCGTTGGTCTCCAGTTCAACGAGTGTGGACAATCCGAACCCTTCGACGGTGATAGATGCGATTGCCGACCCGGCCATGACGGCGCGCCGCATGGTTTCCGGTCTGAGGTTGTCGCTCGCGGCGAGGTATCCTATGAATCCGCCGGCGAAGGCATCGCCGGCTCCGGTGGGATCCACTACCCTGGCTAAAGGGTACGCGGGAGCAACGAATCTCATATCGTCTCCGAGCAGTGCGGCACCGTATTCGCCGCGTTTTATCACTGCCTTGCTCAGTCCGGCGCCGAGCAACGCTTCTGACGAGGGCGCCAAACCGTGTTGCCCCGAATACTGTTCGGCCTCGCCTTCGTTGATGATGGCGATATCGAGCTGAGCGAATATATCAGATACCGCGTCGCGCTTCTGAACTATCCAGTGGTTCATGGTATCGCCGGCTACCAATCTGGGACGGCTCGACATTGATTGCAACACTTTGCTTTGCAGATCGGGATCGCTGTTGGCGAGGAAGAGATAGGGGTATGCGGCATGTGCTGCGGATAGTTGCGGCGCGAATCCGGCGAATACGTTGAGCTGGGTGTTCATAGTCTCGGCGGAGTTGATATCGTTCATATAGCTGCCCGACCAGCGGAAGGTATTTCCGGGCGCGGTTTCGACGCCACTGATATCGATGCCGTGATTCAGTAGCAGGTCTCTATCTTCTGCGGCGAAGTCTTCGCCAACAATGCTCACAATGCTGACTTCTGCGAATCGGCTGGCCGCCACGGAAAAGAAGGATGCGGAGCCGCCGAGCTGCGAGGCGCGCTTTCCGGCTGGTGTCTCAACAGAGTCGTAAGCCAGCGTCCCAACGACTAATATCTTCACCGCGCGCTTCCTGCCGCTAGCGTCGGTTCGGCGCAGGATTCAATGGGATATGTGGAATGTTGCGGCTGCGATCTGCCATTGAGGAAAGATGCTGCGGCGCGATTTGACAGATCAGCGATCATGACGATAGATGCGATCGCTTATTCACCGCGTTGATGGGGCAATCCCATGGCTATCCATGTGCCAGTGCCGTCTTCTATGTTGTAGAGCCGGGTGGTATCCGCTCCCATCGCAGCCGCATACTCAGCTGCCAATCCGCTGCGCGCTCCGACTTCGCAGATGAAGAGAAGATTAGCGTCTGACGGCAACTCGTCATAGCGCGGGATGATGTCATCTACCGGTATCCATGCGGCGTTTTCCACATGCCCCGCCTTCCATTCATCTTCATTGCGCACATCGATGACGACCGAGTCGCCTTGCGCCACCATTCCATGCGCTTCCTGAGACGATATTCGGACGTACGGTTCTCCGGGAATTTGTCTTGCCATGTTGTGTCTGATCCTTATATGGCGAACCGACGCAGAATCGACTTAACTGCGTCTTATTGACCATATCCAATTGTATCTGAAAGGAATCGATGTGCAGATAAACGAACTGTGAGCAGGTGTGAGCCGATAGTGTATATCCAAGTTAGAGATACGTCTCTTTCAGAGCGATTCGCCCGAGAGCAAGGCAGTCAAGGATTTAAGAATGGCGAATGGAGCGAACATCAAAATGATGATCGGAAAGGCAGTGAGCGCGAGCGCGATTCCGTTGTAGATGAAAGTTCCTGGGGCTCGGCGTTGCCAGCTCTCTGGCACCGGGTCGAAGCTCCAAAGCGCCGAGCATGATAGGGAAGCGGCTAAATACACCGCGCCGCCCGCCACGCCTGCATATAGCACCGAGACCATGTAGATGAATCCATCAAGAAAAGATCCCAGTAACGTTTCAACTATCGCCGAGATCCATAGTCCCGGCGCCAACCCACCCATGATGATATCGAATACCATCAAGAAGGTGAGTGGCAGAAAGAATCCGATGAGCAACGGCAAACCCAGAACGATTACGATGCCGGCCATCACCCAGCGGATGATGCTTTTGACATCGGACTGGCCGGTGAAAAGCACGTAAGACGCAGCCGCGCCCAAAAGCGCGCCAGGAACGAAATACGCGAAGCTCAGCCTAAGGTAATTCAGCGCATCGGGTCGAAAAAAAGTAAACCCGAACTCGCCGATGTTATCGTCTACGACAGAGATCGCAAAACCGAGGTATCCGACCAGCATTCCCACCATGGCACCGATGATGCTGTTAGTGATTACGAGGCGTTTCTTAAATACAAGGTCGGCATCGATCCTTGCAAGTTCTTCCCGGCGAGCGCGCTGAAGAGCGCTGGCACGGAAAGAGTCGGTATTACCCGATGGAACTCTAGATTCCGATGTGAGATCGTGCGCCTGAGATTTACTCATGATTCAATTGTGCATTAGACGCCAACGCGGTTCCTCAGTTCATAATGGTGCATATTCCCAAGCTGTTTCATACCGTCTCGAACTTCCATTATGACGACGCAAAGCCGTTAGATGAGTTCCGAATCCTATACCTTGAGCGTATCGAAACAGTCGCCGACTACTTGGATAGCATGCTTGAAAGCCTGATAGCCAACGATCCGAACGCCATTCTCTGCTGGTGTACGCCGACCATGGCCCTTATTTGTCTCAAAAACTGAGTTTCGAGGACGATCCGGAGTTCTTCATCCAGGATCGTTTTGGCATCGTGGACGGCATCTATCCTCCTGACGCTTGCGCCATCTATTTCGATAGGGTATATGAGCAGTTTGGAGGCTGTCCACACCATCCTTTCTTGCCTATCCGGCGGCGAAAGCGCGCTCATCGAGCCGCCTGAATACTCGCGTCCTAGAGTAGACGTTCCCAGCAACGAACCCATTGACTTCAAGGATTATCGGTATGAATGAGAAGGTCTGTGCATGAGTACGAGCAAATGCATGAATTCTTAACATAATTGACGCACCGGAAATCCCCTTCGCCTATGTTGACCATGGCGCGGCAGGCTTCATCATCACTACGGCGCTTGGCTTTTTAGCCGCGGTAGGCTATATCGCCAGGGAGTATCTTCGCTGCCTGAAACAGCTGGTTTTAGGTAGCCACGACAAATCTGATGATTGAATGGTCAGCGGGTGACACTCTCCGCCTTGCCGGCGGATCGTTCAAGGATCCTTATGGGCGAGTGTACCGCGTCGCCGGTTCCGACGGGAACGCTCGTATCTTCCGCGAACTTAACTGAACCTTTGCTGGATTCATGGGAAAACTGTTGCGCGAGACATTCTTCGCGGAACTGGCCGCTGATGATCTGGTGGCGAATACCAGGTTGCTTGATCCTGAAAGCCGCGCGATGCCCGGCGAGCGTTGCAGTTGAGCACGATGCTGTGGAATTCTGGCCCTACGAATGGCCGTTCTACATGTTGAGAGATGCGGCGCTGCTACAGCTGCGCCTGTTGGAGTCGAGCGTCAGTAACGGATGGATGATGAAGGATGCCACACCCTTCAACGTGTAGTGGAGAGGCGCGCTTCCGGTCTTCATCGATATACCGTCTTTATCCCCTTGGATGATGGTGGATACTGGAGAATATATCGCCAGTTCTGCACTACTCTCCTCATTCCGTTTCTTCTGATGGCGCATCTAGGCATCCATTTTCAGCCTTTGCTCCGTTCTGGTATCGAGGGCATTCCGCCCGAAGAAGATGCACGGTATTTCTATGGAACGCGTCTTTTCAAGCGCGGCATTCTGTTGCATATATGGTTTCCCGCCAAGCCTGAGCAGCGCATGCGCCGACGGGAGAAGCGTGCCGGATCGATGGCGCGCGCGGAATCACACCGCCGGCAGCCCGAGACGGTGCTACTCGCTCTATTAGACAGCCTGCGGAGGATTGAACCTTCGCATCGATCGTCATACTCGGATTGGTTGGAGTACACCGAGAGTCATTCCTACGACACTTAAGACTTTAAGCGGAAAGAAGATTTTGTGCGGCGACATGTCGCTTCGCGTCGTCCGGCCTTGACTTGGGATCTAGGGCCAACACTGGAGTTTCTCTCGCATCGCGACTGATAGTTGGGTACTGCAGTGACAGTGGATGGCGATCATGATGCCATTGAAACCCAATACGGCACTATGCCTGGCGGTGATTTATCGTGTGCGCGTCACCGCGAACATTCCACTGGATATCTTCATCGAATGGCTATGGAAGCTGAACGCGACGATCATTCTGGAGTTCGTAGGGCGTGACGATGAAATGTTCCAGAAGCTCTTGGCAAACAGTAAAATGATTATGCCGATTACACCACGGCGAACTGTGTGTTGGAGCTGCGCCGATGTTTCACGGTGATCGATCGCATGGAGTTGAATGGTGGTTTGCGGGAACTGTTTCTGCTAGAGCCGGCATAAGTGCCGATGCCGACTACTCGCGCGGTGCAGGTTCGATGCAATCGATGAGATCGGACTTTGCATCTGTGACCATTCGAATTCTTGTCTGGCATCTGATTACTGCAGCCCCTGCGCGATCAGTTCGGAAACGAAGCTGGCTGGCCGTTGCATACCGTCTTCAATCTGTTGCTTGCACGAAACTCCAGTGATGGCGAATCGAGTGTCATGCGACGCCGCTCTGAGCGCCGGGAACAGCCTGTCTTCAGCGATCTTCAAAGAAATGTCATAGTGTTCCTTAGCGAATCCGAAAGAGCCTGCCATTCCGCAACATCCAGCGTCAATTAGAACAGCGTTGAAATTTGGCGGCAGGTTGAGCGCTTGGATCGCCGCGGATGTGCCCACCAGCGCGCGTTCGTGGCAGTGCACATGCAACATGATGTCGGCTTGTTGCTCGTTCCATTGCAGCTGCTGATATCCGTCATCACGGGTTTGCACCAGCAGTTCTTCGATCATAAGGGACGCTTCGGCTACTGCCTTAGCCTTGGCATCGCTATTGCCGAGCAGATCTGGGTATTCGTCACGCAACGTCAGTATGCAGCTGCTTTCACAGCCGATTATCTTGGCGCCAGACTCTACATATGGGTACAACGCTTCCACATTGGTTCGTGCATTGTGGGCCGCATCGTCCAGCAGTCCGGCTGAAATCATAGGTCTGGCGCAACATACCCGATCGGCGATTCGGACTCGATATCCTAGCGCTTCTAATATTTTCACGGCCGCGATGCCGGCTTCGGGATGGTTGAAGTTCATGAAGGTATCGTGGAACAGCACAGCGTCACCGCGCGCGGCGGTAGTGTTCGGCGAGCGTTTGCGGAACCATTGCTCAAAAGTTCGATTCACGGTCGCGGGCAATTTGCGTCGATGATCGATGCCGAGCATCTTTTCGCCCAGCCATCTGGCAGGCGCGGAGCGATTGACGAAGTTGGCGATATGCGCTTGGGGTCCCGCGGCCAGAGCACTCAGTTTGTGAATATTGGCGATGAGTCTCGAGCGGAGCGGTATGGAACGATTCTGATAGTAGAGATTCAGGAATTCATATTTGATCTTCGCCATGTCCACATTGGATGGACATTCGGATTTGCATGATTTGCACTCTAAACACAGGTCTAATACTTGATGCATTCGGTCGGACTGTATCTCGCTTATCGGCATGGCGCCGGACATCGCGGCTCGCAGCGCGTTAGCCCGCCCACGCGTGGAGTGCTCTTCTTCGCGAGTGGCCATATAAGAAGGGCACATCGCGCCGGCATTCACTTTGCGACATGCGCCGACACCGTTGCATCGTTCAACGGCGGCCGCGAATCCGCCGTCTGCGCTCCAGTCGAGTTTGGTGGACGGATGATTTACAGAGTATCGATTGCCGTAGCGTAGATTGGCTCGCATGTCTGGGGTGTCGAATACTTTGCCCGGGTTCATGATGCCGTGTGGATCGAACAGCCCCTTGACTTCTCGAAAGCTCTGAACGAGTTCAGAGCCGAACATCTTCTCGGCCCAGGCGCCGCGCACGATGCCGTCTCCGTGCTCGCCGCTCAGCGATCCCTTGAACTCCAGCACTAGGTCCGATATTTCGTCTGCAATGGCGTACATACGGTCGATGCCGGTTGTTAGCTTCAAGTTGACGAGCGGCCTTATGTGCATACATCCGACGCTGGCGTGGCCGTAATAGCCGGCTTCAGTGCCGTGCTTTCTAACGATTTCGTCGAATCGTTCAACATATTCGGGCAGTTGCTCTGGAGCGACGGCGGTGTCTTCGACGAATGGCATGGGCTTGGTATCGCCCTCTACGTTCATCATCAGCCCGAGCCCGGCTTGTCTCATGTTCCATACTTGCTTTTGATCGCCGGGTTCCAGCAGCATTGCACAGGCGTAAGCGGCGGTGGATCGTTCGGAGACTGATTTTATCTTCAGCAGCTTCGCTTCAGTTTCGGATCTGTTTTCGCCGTTCATCTCCACTACCAGGATGTCGGAAGGGTCGCCTTGCATGAATCCTAGGTTGCGCGAAAACCCGAGAGATTTTCTGGCTTGAGAGATGATGAGTTCTCCGATGTGTTCAACTGCCGCCGGGCTATGCTCCAGGATGGCGACGGTGGCCTCCATGGCGTCTCGCAGGGTGTGGAAGTGCAACACCGCCAGACCTTTGCTTTTGGGTATCGGCCATAGCTTGAGCCGGGCATCTGTCACCGCGGCGAGAGTGCCTTCTGATCCGACCATGATCTGAGTGAGATCGATCTCGGCTTGTTTCGAGGTGCGATCGATGTTGTATCCACCCACTCGGCGCAATAGCTTTGGAAATCGCGCTTCCGCTTCGCTAGCCGCGCGCGCTGCGATCTGTGAGATGTTGCGGTAGATTTCGCCTTCCAGCCCGGTCGCGGCCATCCTCTGCTCTATCTCATCGCCTCTTATCGGCTTGAATACAGCAGAAGATCCGTCGGATAGAACGACGGACATTTCTTGTACTTGGTCAACGGTTTTGCCATATACGATAGAGTGTGATCCGCAAGAATTGTTGCCCATGGCGCCGCCGATGTTGGCGCGCGACGAGGTGCTGGGATCGGGAGTGAAGTAGAGACCGCTAGGAGCGAGTTGTCGGTTGAGTTCGTCGATGGTGATGCCGGGCTGAGCATGAACCTGATTATCTTCGACATTGAGTTGCAGAACTCGGTGCATGTATTTGGAGAAATCTATGACCACGCCGGTATTGACGGTCTGCCCGGATAGGCTGGTGCCGCCGCCTCGGGGCATAACGCTGATGCCGTTTTCGGCGCAAGTTTCAATGGCCGCGGCTACATCATCTGCGTCTCTAGGAAGCACGACGCCGGCCGGAGTCATCATATAGATTGAAGCGTCGGTGGAGTACAGATGTCGGGAGTAGTCGTCGAATCTGACTTCGCCACGGATGATGCGCTTTAGCTCTTGTTCTATCTCGCCGCGAGCAGCTCGCTCGGCGATGATAGTCATACCGCGTCCCCGTGTTCCTCGGCTGATGGCAGCATCAATGAGGCGATGACGCTGATGACAAGAATGAAAATCACGATGGCGAGAGATACGAAAGTGAGGAATAGGTGCGCTTCATCGATTCCGAATCCATCATGCAACAGATTGTCTATCTGATCTCCGAAGGCAGTTTCCGCGATCATCTTGACGCCGATGAATCCGAGTATCGCTGCCAGCCCATAGGACAAGAATCTGAAAATGTTCACTAGCCCCTCCAGCAGGAAGAATACCGGACGGAGACCGAGCACGGCCATGGCATTAGAGGACCATACGATGAACTGAGAATGACTGATGCCGAGCACGGTGGGTATCGAGTCGACGGCGAATACTACATCGGTGGCAGCGAGCGCTACCACCACTAGCGCGAAGGGTGTGGCGGCTCGGACACCGTCTTTGACAGTTGAGAAGTTATGTCCGTCATAGGTGTCGCTGACCGGGAAGAGTTTACGGAAGATGCGCACCACCACGTTTTGAGAAGGATCTACCTCTTTGTCAGCAGTGGTTATGAGTTTGTAAGCGGTGTATAGGAGGAAGAATCCGAGTATGTATAAAGTCCACTCAAAAGTTTTTATGATCTCAAGCCCGATGATGATGAATACCGCGCGTGCTATGAGCGCGCCTATGATCCCGAATAGCAATGCTCGAGATCGATACTGGTCTGGCAACCCGAAGTATCCGAAGATAACTAGAAATACGAACAAGTTGTCAATGCTGAGCGCACGTTCTGCGATGTATGCAGTTGTATACTCGACGGCCATTTCGTTGCCGCCCTTGACATAGACCCATACTCCCACGGCGCCAGCGACCGCGGTCCAGAGCAGTGTCAGCAGGGCCGCTTCCTTCATCCCGACATGATGATCTTTGCCGCTGAGCAACAACAGATCGATTGCCAGCAACACCACTACGCCGACGGTGAACATCAGCAGCACCGAGAAGCTGTCGAAGTATCCGTCCATCTAGAGTGCGCTGATGCGAGTTGAAGATTCGGTTGCTACGAGATTTCGCAACGTGTGGTATCGGTCTGCCATTGCGGATTAGCTTGAGCTTATGATCGAGCTAGGCGGTAGAACCTAGAAGATGGATTCGATTCTGAATTGCTGCTCACCGCTCGGAGTTTTGACCATTACTTCTTTGCCAGGCTTTCCACCGATGATGGCTCTGCCCACGGGCGAGATGTCGGATATCTTGGCTCTCAGCGGATTCGCTTCGTTGGCCGCTACGATCTGATACTCCATGGTGGAGCCGTCGTTCATTTTCTTCAGCCTGACCCAAGAACCGATCTGGATGGATTCGCGGGACTGCAGTTCGGCTTCATCGATGATTACTGCCGATTTAAGAGTGGATTCAAGTCTTCGGATTTGTGACTGCACCATTCCCTGGTTTTCGCGCGCCGCTTCTAGGGGGGCGTTTTCACGGACATCTCCGCTGGCAGCAGCTTTCTCGATCTCGGATGAGATCCGGATGGTCTCGATCTGCAGTTTCTCAAGCTGTTTCGTCATCTCATTGAAGCCCTGCTGAGTGATTTGAACTTCAGTGTCTCTTCGCCGCATGACGGACACATGTGCCCCGCTCGTAGAGGGCTTGCGGGCGCGCATGTGCTTTGAGAGTCCGTCCTGTATGTATTCGTTCTTCTTCAGGAAGATCAGAAAATCTTTGATGCTTTCAATGCGATTCCGGTAGGCCTGGG
The DNA here is from genome assembly GCA_963422715.1 of Dehalococcoidia bacterium. GTDB lineage: Bacteria > Chloroflexota > Dehalococcoidia > Lucifugimonadales > Lucifugimonadaceae > Bin127. The sequence goes on from OY730475.1 coordinate 1,029,170, forward strand.
ATGCTGCCGGACCGAGGGAAGCGCCGTACTGGTCAATGTCTGATGGCAATAGTTCGGAGGCTAGTTTTTCAGGACCGATGTGGCTGGCGAAGCGAGAAATTTCAGGGTGAATCTCTTGCTTTTTGTCGCTGTCGACCGTGGCCATGAATTTGACGAGCGCATCTCTGATGGAGATCTGTTTGACGCTGTCGACGGATTTGGAACGGTCTGTTTGTGTTGCCATATCTCTCCCTTGCTTTATAGCTCGCCAAGATGAAGCGTATGTTTACAATGCAACACTTGCAATAAAGCTATAAATCTCGCTTTTAATTTTATGCGAGTCCATGGATCATTGCAACGCAACGCGCCAACGGCCTGTAGCAAGGTTGGCACCTGCTTTGGATCGGCGTGGCCTGATTGTCATATCAGCGTTCGAATGTAGCTAGCAACTGTGCTGTTGACGCTTATTTATGATATTTTCGAAAGCGCGTGCGATTTCGTCGCGCTCGAATGTGGGCAATGGACGCAGAGCTCCATCAGACGCTCGCAACAAGTTTCTCGGCGGAGTGTTTGGCACGCGCTTTTCCGTGACGGCCCCGATTGTTTGGGCTTGAATGCCTTCTTGCTGCATGGCATCAAGTATCTTCTGCACACGGCTTGGCGAGGCTGCGATTAAGAGTGCGCCAGAGGAAATCAGTCCCCAAGGATCTATTTTCAGAGCGCGACATATTTTTCTGGATGATGCGAGGATAGGCACTTTCCCTTCCTCGATGCATAGGTTGACGTTAGACGCGAAAGCGATTTCGTGAAGCGCCGTAGCGAGTCCGCCTTCGGTAGGATCGTGCATCGCGTTCACTGGGGCGGCTGAAATCGCCGTGCGCGCGTCTTTCAGCACCGATATGCCGGGGCGCATTAGAAGCGCGCTCGCCTCTTCAATCTCATCTTTTGAGATACCGCGGGCGGCAAGTTGGGAGCGAAGCTCATTCGCTAATATCGCAGTGCCTTCAATAGCGATGCCTTTAGTGAGTATGATGTGGTCTCCTGGCAAGGCGCCGGCTGAGCTCACGGTTCCGCTTGCCGGCGCTTCTCCGAGCATGGAACCGCATATGACGGGCTGTTTTACTGCGGGGGTGATTTCGGTATGTCCGCCGGCGATAGATACACCGAGCTGTTCGGCTGCTGCGCCAAGCTGTTCAAAGATGCTCTGCACCTCTTTCTCGGTGGTGCCCGGAGGCAGAAGCGCTGTGGCTAGGAACCACTTGGGATCGCCGCCGGCAACGGCGATATCGTTGGCGTTCACATTCAGCGCGTACCATCCGATATGTTCAGTGGCGAATGTTATGGGGTCGGTCTTGGCGAGGAGAGTTCGTTCTCCGAAAGAGATATGCGCGGCATCTTCGCCGAGTCTAGGCCCGATCACCAGGCGCGGATCTTTCCTGCTCGGTGCGATGCCTTTCAGGAGCCGATCAAGTATATGCGCGGGAAGTTTGCCGGGCTTAAGGAATCGATGTTCATGTTGCGTGGTCATGTGTGTCGATGTTGAACCGGTGAATATGGATATGCCTTAAACCTGGCAGTGTCATCGATGCCGCCCTTTCTATTCCGGATCCGGCGGCAGAGAAGGCATTGGCTGAGCGGCTAGAAACGGAGATATGAGATCCAGTATCGATCTGGGCATGGCTCCTTGAGCTTCGTTCCACAGTGGATGCTCACCGCCGATGCGGAACCAATCATCTTCGCAGAAGAAGTGTATGGATTGAGTGCCATCGGGGGTGGCGAAATCAAGCTTGAACGTAGTTTCACACAGTTCGGTGTTTTCGATGGGGATAGAAATGTCTAAGGCGTCTATGAACTCGGCGACTGCTGGCGCGTCTTCGACGATGCCGACGGTCGAATATCCGCCCTCCCCGTTTCCCCTTGAGAATGTGAGCTTTGATGCGTTGCGCAGTTTCAGCGCCTCGACTAGGTTGACGATGTTCTGATCTTTGACCGGCGCATCAGTGCAATTGATAATGATTTCATCCTCACCGTTATTGGCGACGTGGAACTTCCATGTGTCGTCATTCTGCTGGAAGGTGATGATCCAGCCTTTTATCGCGACGGCGGGATTGTTGCCTTCCACCGGCCCGCACGCCAGAGATGTGTCGTGCCATTCTGCTTCTTGGACGGATGCTACTGCTACATCTCGGAACCCCAGATCGATGAGCGCGCCGCGAGCTCGGATTTCGAGCATGATGGGGACCTCTGGAGTGGGAGTAGGTGAAGGCGTTGGCGTGTAGGTAGGCGTCGGAGTGGGAGTAGGTGTTCTGGTGGGAGCCGCAGTGGGATTCGGCACGGGAGTGTCGGGTATATTAGGCGTCGGGGACGCATCGTCCGGCTTGCGCGGTTCGCCTTCGGATCTGGATTCTGGCGTCGGCGTTGGGAGTGGCGATGCGGTAGGAGTGTTGGTAGGAATCGGAGTGGCGGTTGCGGTGGGGGTCGCGGTCGGAATAATCTCTTGCCGATCTCTGGAGTTGGCCCAGTTGGCCAGAAAGAAGATGAAACCGGCCAGTGCGATTAGAACCAGTGCGACGGCGAGAATCCGCACAATCCGAGGTATTCGATTAGCAGAGCGCAGGCTCGGCGGATTGTAGTTGTCGGGAGTTTTCATGTGATTGATTTAAGGCACGCCGGATCAGCTGGGCATCCACTCCATCTTTTCACACTATACGAGAGTATGTGTTCCACGCCTGATTAGAGGCAAACGATTGCGTTGTCGTTGGGTGCGTTTCTGCACTCCGAAAATCACTGCTGAGCTAGCAATAATTGATTTATTACCAAATCGGTAATAAAATCTCGTTTTGCAGTGCTGTGCAATGGCTTGCACTCTGCTGTCTTATTGATTCAATCGTATAAATGCGATTTCGGAGTTATGGGCTTGTACAGGGAAATTCGGTCGACGATGTGTCATCGTCTATTAGCGGCAGCGATGCTGCTTTGCCTATCGTTGGTATCGACGATTTCAGCGGCGTGCAGCGAAACTGACGCGGCGGAAGAATCGGCTTCGAGTTTGACGGTCTATTCGGGACGCAGCTCTTCTCTGGTGGACCCGATTCTGCAGGAGTTTTCGACGCTGACGGGGATTTCGTTAGAAGTTCGCTATGGTAGCACTGGTGCGATGGCGGCCACGTTGCTTGAAGAGGGCGATAAGTCGCCGGCGGATGTGTTTTTCGCTCAGGACCCCGGTGGTTTAGGGGCTGTAAAGACGCTTTTGAGTGAATTGCCGGCTTCGATCCACGATGCCGCGCCGGAATGGGCGCGCGACCCGGACGGCAAATGGGTGGGCATTTCAGGGCGTGCTCGAGTCGTCATATACAACACCGCCGCTTTGTCTGAGGATGAACTCCCAGAATCGATCTTGGAGTTCACGGATCCCAAATGGAAAGGACGCATCGGATTGCCTCCTACCAACGCTTCTTTTCAAGTGATGGTGACGGCGATGCGACTGAGCTGGGGCGAGGAGAAGACGAAGCAGTGGTTGGAAGGAATCATGGCTAATGACCCCCAGTTCTATGCTAAGAACACCCCGACGGTAGCGGCGACCGCGGCTGGCGAGATAGATGCCGGTTTCGTGAATCACTACTATCTGCATCGTTTTCTGGCTGAAGAGGGCGAATCATTCCAAGCTAGGAACTATTACACCCCGGCCGACGATCCCGGATCACTGGTCATGGCGGCCGGGGCCGGCATTTTGGAATCCAGCGATTCTAAAGCCTCGGCAGAGCGATTGATAACCTTCTTGCAAGGGTTGACGGCGCAACAGTATTTCACCGATAAAACACATGAATTCCCATTGAACCCGAACGTTAAGCAATCCGAGCTACTGCCGGAATTAGGCGATATCGGCGGACGTTTCGGTGTCAACCTGGGAGACTTGAGCGATCTTGAAGGCACTCAGAAGCTGTTGCAGGAGGTTGGCGCGCTGCCGTGAGGCGCTCCGCCGAAAGCTCGTCTTTGCCCGCCAGACGCTGGCTTCCCCGCCGAATGCCTTTCGGCGGGGCTGGCGGAGTGCCGCTTTGGGTTGTTGCCAGTGCGACGCTAGTTACGCTGGCAGCGGTTCTGCCGGTGATCTATCTCTTCGTGCGTGGCATCGAGGGCGGCGATGCCACGTGGCAGTTCCTGTCGCGGGCGGCGGCATTCAAGATCATCGTGCGCACAGTGGCGACAGTGTTCGTAGTTACGTTCCTCTCGCTTTGCGTGGCGGTGCCTGCGGCATGGCTGACAATGCGCACCGATATGCCCTTCCGGCGAGTGGTCGGGGTCGCGCTGGCTCTGCCGTTAGTAGTGCCTAGTTTTGTGATGGCAACTACCAGCATCGAAGCGTTCGGTCCGCGCGGGGCTTTGCAACGGCTGTTGGAGCCGCTGGGAGTAGACCGGCTTCCCAGCATCTACGGTCTGGAAGGTGCGGCTTTGGTGCTGGTGCTGATGTCTTATCCGTATATCTATCTTATGGTGCGCGGTGCGATGGCCGGTTTGAATCCGGAGTTGAGCGAGGCCTGTAGAAGCATGGGATACAGCGCGCTTCATGCTTTCAGACGCGTAACGCTGCCGTTGCTGCTGCCAGCGATTGGTTCGGGCGCGATTCTGGCGGCGCTTTACACGCTCAGCGATTTCGGGGGCGTGGCATTAATGCGGCACGACACACTGTCCGTCTCAATAATGTCGAACTATCAATCGTCTATCGACCGCGCTTCCGGCGCGGCTATGTCAATGCTGCTGGCGCTGTTTGTGTTGGCATTGCTGGTAGTAGAATCATCGGTACGAGCCGGACGCTTGCGGTATGACGATGTTTCTGGGGTTTACGGACGTTCATTCCAGCCGTTTGAGCTCGGTTGGTGGAAGGCGCCGGCCTTGATTTTCACCTTATTGCCGGTCGTGGCCGGAGTTATAGCGCCAGTGGCAGTGCTGGCGAATTGGCTGCTGAGAGGGCTTTCCCAGGGGCAGGAGATGCTGCCGCTCGGGGAGCCGCTGTTCAACTCGTTGCGCGTCTCGGGTTTGGCGGCGTTAGCGACCGTGTTGCTAGCATTCCCAGTAGCCTTGATGACCGTGCGGTACAGCAGTCGTTTCAGCGCCTTTTTCGAGCGTGCAACTTATATCGGCTTCGGCTTGCCCGGCGTAGTGGTAGCACTGTCGCTGGTGTTTTTCGCGGTGAACTTCGCGTTGCCGCTCTATCAAACGATGTGGTTGCTGATATTCGCTTATGCAGTTCTGTTTCTGCCCGCGGGCATAGGTTCGTTGCGCGCCGGGCTGTTGCAGGTTAATCCGATTCTGGAAGATGCGGCGCGCTCATTGGGCAAACGCCAACTGCAGAGCATCACCAAAGTAACGCTGCCGATCATTGCGCCAAGCGTTTTCGCCGGCGCGGCGATGGTGTTTCTGTTGACGATGAAGGAATTGCCCGCGACACTGATTCTGGGGCCTACCGGGTTCGACACTTTGGCCACGTCGATCTGGGCATCATCGTCGGAGGCTTTTTTCGCTCGTACCGCGGGCGCGTCACTTATACTCATATCGGCGGCTGGAATTCCTACTGCATGGCTGGTGTTACGCTATCCGCAGAGATCCAGATAGCGTTTCAGGCATGGCGCGCGAGTAGCGACTAACTGTTCTGAGCGTGCCGCGATTTTCACTTTCGCTCATGAAGTTGTTCCGCTCAAGAAGCCGAAGCCGGCCATCATCGCCACGCCTGAAACACGCGTCGCGTCGCGGCACCGATGTAATACACATGGAGGCGGTTGAGACGCGCTATCATCCGGATGAGCCGCCGGTTCTGAACCGTTTCGATCTGCGCGTACGGCATGGTGAGACGGTGAGCCTTCTGGGACCGAGCGGAGTCGGTAAGACGACGGCGCTGAGGGTGATTGCCGGGTTCGAGCGCGTGGCGAGCGGGTACGTGCGAATAGACGGACGTCTAGTAGGCTCGCCTTTCATCCACGTCCCGCCTGATGAGCGCGGTTTGGGACTGGTTTTCCAGTCTTACGCGTTATTCCCGCATCTTTCGGTGGCTGCGAACGTAGCATTCGGAATGCGTGGAATGTCGGCAGTAGCCAAGCGCGCCCGGGCGAATGAAATCATGGAGATTTGCGGCATTGCTGAGTATGGCGATCGGGCCGTTCACGATCTATCAGGCGGTCAGCAGCAGCGAGTGGCGATTGCGCGTGCGATTGCGCCTGATTCGATAGCGGTGCTGATGGATGAGCCGTTCAGCAACTTGGATGCTGGGCTTGTGAATCAGCTCAGAGTACAAGTTCGCAAGATAATTCGCGATGCGGAAAAGACGGCGCTTCTGGTGACTCACGATCGCGAGACGGCGTTTCTGGCATCTGATCGCATCGCGGTGATGCGCGCGGGCATGGTGGAGCAGATCGGTGCTCCGGAGACGGTTTACGCGCGCCCGGTCTCGATGCATGTGGCGCGCGCGGTCGGTAGTTCGGCGTTTCTGCCGGGCACTTGGCGTTCGAGCCGCGTCTTCACTGAAGCGGGCGATTTCCCCGCAGTGCCGGCCAACGGCGAAAAGCTTCGAGACGGATCGGATGTATTGGCATTGATGCGCGCTTCGGAGCTGCGATTGCGGCGTCATGGCACTTCTGGCGACGAAGAAGACGGCTATTTTCGGATGGCGGCGCCATGCTCGGCTGATTGTCGCTGCGCGGCGCGCATCGCGGCGCGCGAGTTTCACGGCGACTTCACCAATTTCGAGGTGCGCCTGCCCTCGGGAGCGATGTTTCATGTTCGAAGCCGCAGATACGCATCTGAGCAGCCGGATGGAGCGCCGGTCACGGTAGAAACGATCCGTGGCGCGCGCGTAATCGTATATCCGACGGATGCAGGGTAAAGATGATGCGAATATGTTTGGGCTTGAATCGGATTATTCTCGACTCGCATGGTATCGGTACCATCAAACCGAATCGCATCGCCGGTGATTCATCAATGCTGGGCAACCAAATAATGCGTCATCTCAAGTGCTCTAGTTTAACCGTTATCTTCATCCGTCGAAGCGTTCGATCACCAAGCAAGCGTTCTGACCGCCGAATCCGAAGCTGTTGCTGAGCGCCACTCGCACGTCTAGGTCGCGAGCGACGTTAGGGATGTAGTCGAGATCGCACTCAGGGTCTGACGTTACTTGGTTGATGGTTGGATGCACTGCGTTGTCGCGGATGCTGTAGACGCAGGCCATGGCCTCCATGGCGCCGGAAGCTCCGAGCGAGTGCCCGATCATGGATTTGGTGCTGCTGATGGGAACTTTGTAGGCGTGTTCGCCCATGGCTTTTTTGATGGCTAGCGTCTCATATTTGTCGTTTAGCGGCGTTGAAGTTCCATGAGCGTTGATATAGTCGATGTCTTCGGGGTTCTTTTCGGCGTCTTGCATAGCCCACTCCATGGCCAGAGCCGCGCCCTTGCCTTCGTCATGCGGCTGCACCAGATGGAAAGCGTCTGACGACACGCCCCAGCCGGTGATCTCGGCGTATATCTGGGCGCCTCGTCGCTGCGCATGCTGAAGGGTTTCAACGACGAATATGGCCGCGCCTTCGGCCGGCACGAATCCGTCGCGTTCGGCGTCGAACGGCCGGCTGGCTTCGTGCGGCTCGCACTTTCTGGTGGTGAGGGCGTGTATGCTGCAGAATCCGCCCATGCCCAGTTCGCAGATGCCGGCTTCGGTGCCGCCGGTGACGATCACGTCGGCGGCGCCTCGGCGCAACACTTCCACTGCTTCGCCGATGGCCTGAGTGCCGGCGGCACAGGCGGTAACACAAGTGTTGGTGTAGCCCCAAAGCCCGAATATACGGCTGACATTCGCAGAGCACATGTTTACAAGCATGATCGGAATGTAGAACGGGCTGATACGCATGGTGCCGCGCTTAAACTTGATTTCGGCTTGTTGGTCGGTCTCTGGCATACCGCCGGCGCCGCAACCCAGCAAGACGCCGACGCGCTCGGGATTTTCAGTGTCCATGTCCAGCCCGGCGTCTTGGATCGCGCTGTGCGCCGCGTGCACTGCGAGCTGTGAGAATCGCCCCATCCGGCGTGCCTCGCGCCGATTCATGATGCCGCCGGCCGAAGGGTCGAAATCTTGCACTTCGCCGGCCACTTGGCACGGAAATGGCGCCGAGTCGATCAGCGACATGCCCCTGATGCCGGATACGCCTTCTTTGAGGCGATGCCAGAACTCGCCGGGGGTTTTGCCCAGACACGTCATTGCCCCCATGCCAGTGATGACGGTTCTGCGGCTCTGATAATCTCTCATCTTCATGATTGCGCGACCTCCAACTTGGTGTGAGTCGCTCTCAATTGAGCGGCGCCATTCTACATATTCAATATGCTACATATTGCGGGGGCTAGCATCCGAATGACGCCCGTTGTTAGTCTGCTAACGGTTATGTTGATATGCAGTGTATCTATTGGGAGTAAGTTTTGAGGTACGGAGACGTCAGAGCTGGATAGAGTTCGGGTTTGATTCCCAAAATATGCTCTCTTGCTTCCGCGGCGACGAATAGCGAGCCGGTGGCGATAATGAGCCGGATGCCTCTTTGCCGCGCGATGCGGTTCGCGATTTCCATCGCCTCGGCGACACTGGCGGCGGAATGCACTTCAGGCATACAGTTGCGTTCGGCATATCGAGCTATTTCTCTGCAGTCTATCGATTTGGGGTGTCTAGACTGAGTGGCGATGGTGAAATCCGGTTGCAAGACTGCGATTTCGCGCGCCACCTCGCCGGCATCGTGCCCTGCGGTGCCTCCCAATACCAGCCCGATGCCTTTGCGCTTGGGATAGTGTCGCTCGACGGTGCGCATCAGCGCGCGCGCTGATGCGTCGTTGTGGGCGCCGTCGAGCAAAGCCCAAGTTTCGCCGGCGATCTTCAGCGGCTCGGATCTGCATTCCCACACCAAGGATGATATGCCTTGCGCTGTGGGCGCGGCGCGGATGTTGAATCCGCGTTGCGCAAGCGCGTAGAGCGCCGCCACCGCGGTGCGCGCATTGCTGATCTGGTGTTCTCCGAGCAGGCCGAGAGATAGATCCATCTTGCCGAGCGGGCTGATCAAGGAGCATGTCTGGCCGGTTGCAGTTGTAGCCGGCGGCTCGCTTTGATCGAGGCGCACGATGCTTTCGGCATTCGTCAATGGCGCGCCGAGACAATCAGAACGTGCCTCGATCACATGTAGCGCATCCCGCGGCTGAGCGGCAGATACGGTCACGGCGTTGCTCTTTATGATGCCTGCTTTTTCAGCCGCGATCTCGGGAATCGTTTCGCCTAAGATGGGGACGTGATCCAGACTGATGGGCGTGATGACGGCGACTTCCGGCTGGACTGCATTGGTGGCATCCAGTCGTCCGCCGAGGCCTACTTCGATGATTGAGATATCGGTGTCTGCGCAGTCTCTGAAATAGACGAAAGCCATCGCGGTGAGCATCTCGAATACGCTCACCACGCCTAGATCGCCGGATTTCTCGATCTGTTCGACGTTGTTCCACAGATCTTCGACTAGATCAGCGAAGTCGCCTTCTGAGATCGGCTTGCTGTCGACTCTGATGCGCTCTGTGAATCGATGGATGTGCGGGGATGTGTAAAGCCCGCTTCGATATCCGTTGGCGGTAAGGGCTGATGCGATCATTGCCGCAGTGCTTCCCTTGCCTTTGCTGCCCGCGATGTGCACCGTCGGTTTGGCAAGGTGCGGATCGCCTAGCATCTGCATCAGCCTTTGCATGCGTTTCAGATGCCAATCTGGCGGCTGATCAGCGCGTGATTTGCGTTCGAAATCGGCGAGCGTGAGGAGACGGCGCGTGGCCGATGCGTATCGCTGTGGCGCGCTCAGTTGCGACATGGATGGATATGGATAGCTACCGCTACCAGTTTCAGGTTCTGAGGCGTTCGCTGATCAGCCATAGATTACATGTGTGATGCGTTAATGTTAATTTATCCCATAGGTCGTTCGCCGCACAGGGATGATGCGCCCGTTAGTTATCGGATGTGTGGATCGGGTTAAGATGAAGAGAAGCATCGATATTCAGATCGGTTGTTCAGCAGTGTATCGAGAGGGATTTATGAAGCATAGAGATCAGATAGAAGAGGCGTTGCGTGGACATGGCGCTGATTACTGCGAGGCACGCATCGAGGAGACCGATTCGACGCGTCTGACCTATCGTGGCAAGACGCTTGAAGATATCAATATGAGTAGCGGCCTCGGCGGTGCAGTGAGAGCCTGCGTCAAGGGTTCCTGGGGGTTCGCCAGTTTCAACGATATCTCTTCACTTGCCAGCCGGGTCCGCGAAGCAGTGCAGCAGGCGCGCAGCCTCGCCGGCGGCGATGGCGATTCTGCCGAAACTCTTCTTGCGGAGGTGCCGCCGCACATGGACAGTGTGGAGCCGCACATAGTGAAGGATCCGCGCGCGGTGCCGTTGGACGAGAAGGTGCGTCTGGCGGAGCATTACAACGGGATCGTGTGGGGTCAATCAGGCATCGTGAGTTCGGATATTGTCTACGGAGATAATTCGCGCCGAGTGGCGTTCGGCAATTCCGACGGCGCCTATGTCGAGCAAGAGTCGGTGCACGTCATCTGTCGAATCTCGGCGCAGGCGCGGCGCGACGGCGATGTGCAACAAGCCGGCTTCAGCATTGGCTCTCTAGGAGATTACGCGATTTTCGAGGCGCTGGACGAAGATGTGAAAGATGCGGCAAGGCGCGCGGCAGCATTGCTAGACGCGAAACCGCTGGCAGGAGGCCCCCGCACCGTGATACTCGACCCTATATTGGCGGGAGTGTTCGTTCATGAAGCGTTCGGGCATCTTTCCGAGGCCGACAATGTATATGAGAACGAGAAGTTGAAAGAACTGATGTATATGGGCCGTAAGTTCGGCGGTTCGCATCTGAACTTCACGGACGGCGCGGCAATGCCCGGCATGCGCGGCAGCTACCGATACGATGATGAGGGCACGCCTTCAGGGATCACCCCGCTGGTGCGCGAAGGCGTGCTGGTCGGACGGTTGCATTCGCGCGAGACGGCGGCTAAGACGGGTGAAAAGCCGACGGGCAACGCGCGTGCTATAAATCACCGTTTTCCGCCCATCGTGCGCATGACCAACACATTCATCGAAAACGGCGAAGCATGCTTCGAGGACCTGTTGGAAGGCGTGGATGACGGTGTATACGTTAAGAACTGGTATGGAGGCATGACTCAACACGAGATGTTCACATTTTCATCTGGCGAGGCCTACATGATTCGCAACGGCGAGGTGCAGGAGGCGGTGCGCCCAGTGATGCTCTCAGGCAATTTGTTCGAGACACTGGAGAATGTCGATGCTGTCGCCAACGATCGTGGCGTGAATCAAGGCGGCGGTTGCGGCAAGGGCGGGCAGATGCCACTCCCAGTCGGTAACGGTAGCCCGCACATTCGCATTCGTAACTGCCTCATCTCAGGGGCTTAACTAGAACGCGGGTGAAGATGCATAAAATCTTACTAATGCGTTGCATTGTTTGAGCATGAAAGAACGGATTGCACCTCACAAATCATCGGCGAGCGCCTTCGTTTAGTGGGATTACCAGAACCGCATCAATGATTAGAGCCGTATCGGCGCAATGTGAATATGGTCTGTCAATGTGCCGATACTAGTGTTTCAATTGAGTCTTATGAGTTATGTCTATACCTGAATCGATATTGGATAACGCCACGGCGCGGCACGGCGCGGCAGAGGTATTCAGCGTCGCTTCTGAGCGTCGCTACGTCAACTTCGAAGCGAATCGCGCGAAAGACATCGGACAGAGCCAATCTTCTGGAGTCGCGCTCAGAATCATAGATAAATCGGGACGCATCGGATTCGCATCCACTACTGACGCCGAGAATATGGATGTTTTGGTTGAGCGTGCCGGTGATCTGGCGCGCTACGGTTCAAAAGCTAGTTTCGAGTTTCCAGATCAGAGAGCTTATGCCGAAGTAGAGTGCTACGATGCCCAGGTGGAAGAGGTGTCTGATGCCGAGATGATCAGCGTGGGTGAATCGTTCGTCGATCGAGTGAGAGCGGAGTTTCCAGAGGCTTTGTGCGAGGTCTCCATCAGCAAGGCTATCCATGAACAGCGGCTCTTGAACTCGGCTGGCGCAGATATCGCCTATCGTCAGAGCGGATACGGTGTATCGGTCGGCGTGGAGCTGATACGCGGCACCGACTTGCTGAGCGTCTGGGACGGTCTCTATTCAGGCGCGGTGTTCGGCACCGATTCTACCGATGCGATGATGGAGCGCATATTGGAAAAATTGCGCTTATCCGAGCGCATCGTGGAGGCGCCGTCCGGGAAGGACTGTCCGGTAGCATTTACTCCGATGGGTTTCGTCGGTGCGATGCTGCCGCCGTTGCTATCCGGATTTGACGGACGCAACGTCGCTACCGGATCTTCGCCGCTGATCGGCCGATGGGGCGAAAAGATGCTTGACGAACGGGTAACGATATTCGACGACCCTTTGCACCCGCTGACCGCGCAGTCTCATCCGGTAGATGATGAGGGAGTTCCCGCACGGCGTGTCAGCCTAGTCGAGCGTGGCAGCATTGGAGAGCCGATACTAGATTTGCAGACCGCGGGCGAGCTGGGAATGTCTCCCACCGGTTCCGGCCTGCGCGGGCTGTCCACGACGCCATCCCCTAGCACGTCGTTCCTCGTGATGCCGGGAGATGACGCATCAAGCGATGATATATGCGAGGGAGTGCAGCGCGGCATTATGGTAGACCTGTTGCTTGGAGCAGGGCAGGGGAATGAGCTGAGCGGTGATTTTCGCGCTAACGTATCACTGGGGTTCTTGATCGAAGACGGACAGCCGGTTGGTCGGATTAAAGACACGATGATATCCGGGAACGTTTATCGCGCGCTGAACGAAGTAGAGGCGGTGTCATCACACTCGGAACTGGTGTTCGGCACCCGCCGAGCGCCTGCAGTCAGATGTCGAGGCGTCGAGGTTGCCACATCGTCTTAGCCGGAAGAGCGAGGATGGATTCATAGAAGGATTGCAATGTCGCTGGATCACTTCATGAATGATGTCGCGTACTCGGGCGTCGAGGTTCCATCTCAAGATGCTCTGAAGGATCTTTCCGGCATCGACAGGAATGATGCGCGAAGATTTTTTGCCTGGACGCAAGACTGGGATGCCCAGCGGATGTTGGACACGATCAGGAAGCTGGGCGCAGTCGCGGCAGCAGATCCATCCATAGAGTTCGATACGGTGTTCAAGGCCGGCCTGATGCATTCCAAGCCAGAGATTCGCGATGAGTGCATTAGGCAGCTGCACGGCAGCGCCGACGCGGACTTCGCAGCGAAGCTGGCGGATCTGCTTGCTCACGATGATTGTGAAGCTGTCAGGTGCAGAGCGGCTGAAGCCTTAGCAGGGTTTTCAGAGCTGGCTTCAGATGGCAGACTATCAGCTTCCCGTTGCGTCTTAGTTGTGGATGCGTTGAGCGCTTCTGTGAAGAGCGGATCGCCGCGCGTCAAAGGCAAAGCTCTGATATCACTGGCAGGTATGCCGCATCACGATGCATCGGGCTTGATATCGTCGACCTTTGAATCTTCATCCGGCGATGATGCTATGCGGGTGGATGCCATCACTGCGATGGGTAAGAGCAGCGATCCGTGCTGGCTGGATGACGTGCGCGGAGAATTCGATAGTCGTTCTGATGCAGTGCGTGCCGCGGCCGTACGCGCTTTCGGTATGATCGCAGAAGATGAAGACGTCTGGATGTTGGATGAACCGCTGGATGACTACGCGCTGAGCGTGCAGCTGGCGGGAATAGAGGCCTTGCGCCTGCTCGGAGGCGACAAGGCGCGTGCCATGCTCAATCGACGCCTATCTAGCAGTAGCGAGCCATCGGTGCGCGAGGCGGCGAAGCGTTCGTTGGGCGTGCTTCACGCTGAGGATGAGCTTAGATACGCAGTTTCGCCGGAGATGCTGGAGCGCGGACTGTACGGGGCGCCGATCGGATTGCGCGGCGATGAGAGAGATGTTGCGCGCTACGATGCGCCGACTCAGGAGGGATGGGCGCGTATAACATCAGACGGCAGTGAAGTTGATGTCGCGCCGAACACTGACGATATTGGGGAAGATATGGAGGATTATCTCGAATCCGAGGAATTTTTCAGATCCAGTAACAGCTGACAGTTTTTGTATCGATTATGTCCGAGCTGAGCCGACAGTCGCCGCTCCGGGCGATAATAGAGCCGCACAGAACTAAGCTTTCCGTCGCGTTGACCATTTCGCGTCATCCTTCTCTCGCGCCCGCGGGAAGGGAAAGATTTGGACTTTTTCGTGAGTGAGTCGTTAAACGCGTTTGATAAATCTCATCTTGCCGCGATGGTGAAGATATCGGCATCTCTGCTGGCGGCTGACTTTCTGCATCTTGCCGATTCGATCTCTGAAGCCGAGCGGGCCGGGGTTGATGAGTTTCATTTCGATATCATGGATGGTAGCTTTGTGCCTAACATCTCTTTTGGTCCGCCGTTGCTAGAAGCTGTTGCTGAGGCGGCATCAGTGCCGATTGATGCTCATATGATGGTGCGCACGCCGGAAAACACGATACCGGCAGTGGCATCGTCTGGAGCCGACATCGTTACGGTTCATATCGAGGCGGTAGCAGATATTGACGCCACGATAGATATCATACTTGCGGCCGGAGCGACGCCGGCCGTGGCGATCCGGCCGCGGACGCCCATCGAGGCATTGCACGGCGTGATCGACCGCATCGAAAGAATATTGATCATGACTGTAGAGCCGGGATTCGGTGGCCAATCTTTCATGCGAGACCAGTTGCCCAAGATTTGCGCGGCTACACAACTGTCTGATTGGCGTGACGGACGACCGATGGAGATTGCGGTAGACGGTGGTATCAAAGAAGATACGATCGGGATGGCGGCTCAAAACGGCGCTACCACATTTATCTCCGGCACCGGTATATTCAAGCATCCCGAGGGTATCGCAGGAGGGATCGCCGCGGCTCGAGAAGAAGCGGTGCACGCAGTGTCTCACAAGCCAAGTCTATGCGCTGAAGCCTAGCGCGGGGAGCTGCTATGCCCAGCCGGAACTGCTTCAGGCGCTGAATATGGCAGCTACGGAGCCATCATTCCACGATCGGTACTCCACACTTTTGCAGCATGATGTTCAGCTCTTCGATCAGGTGTGAGGGCGGACGTATGGAAGGCGGACGCGGCGGTCCGATCGGCAATCCCACTGCCTCCATGGCGGCTTTGATGAAGGGGCCTTCGCCGCCGGTGACCTGGCAGACCTTGGCTCGCCATTCGGCCCACTGCCACTTGAAGCTTGCGAGCTTGCTTTTAGCGCCGTGATAGTCGCCCTGTTCCAGCAGATCCCAGATCTCGCCAGGATATTGCGGCCAGAAGCCGCTGAGATGAGTGATGAAGCCGCGTGCGCCCATGATGTGGCTCAGTATCTGCTGGTTCGAGTTATCGATGATGGCGAGCTTATCGCTGAGCGTGGACAGCCCCTTGCGATACAGCGAATCGTCGGGCGCCGACCACTTCAGCGCGCGCACGGTTTTCATTTCTGCGAGTTCTTCCAATAGTCCGATGCTCATCGTCAGCCCCTCCCACCAAGTGTGGTAGATCATGAGTGTGGCATCAGATTCCTTCGCGACCAGCTGGAACAGGCGAAGCGCATCGCTTTCGGTGGGCTCGTAGTAGTATGTCGGGCCGAGTTGCGCGCCGTGCAAGCCGGCGTTTTCGACGTGCTGCACTAGCTCAACGATGTTTCGATAGTCGGTGTGTTGGATGCTGGTGAGCACCGGCGCTTGGCCATCCGCCGCTTCAATAGCCGCAGTCATGACATCTTTGCGCTCGGCGATGCTCATGGTCGGATGTTCTCCGCCGGCTCCGCCCACAAGCAAGGACCCGTGTCCGGTGATGACGCCGCGTTCGATCATGAATCGGATGTTGTGCTGCAACGCATCAAGGTTTAGCGAATAATCTTCGTTGAACGGCGTAGCTACGGCGACCATAGGTCCGCACAGCCACTGTCGAATGTTTTCTGGATTCACGATGCTAAAGACCTCGAGTCTGATCAGTTCCGAATAAGATGCGAAAACTTTACAAATCTATTGGCGACTTGTCAATGAATCGGCGCGCCTAATAGGTCTAGGTTTCAATATATGCACGTATCGTATATAGGTATAGGAGCTACAAGAACCTAAACCGCGAGGATTGCAAAATGACGACCACAAGGGCCGCAGAGATCGTTCCACCGGAGCGTAGAGGATATGCGATACCGGAAATTTTCGCCACTACCGATTGGCTGTCAGAGCATCTAGACGATCGCAATGTGGCGCTAGTAGATACCGATGATCCGGCGGTTTACACGGCCGGACACATTCCCGGGGCGGCCAATCCGCCCGATAATTACTACAAAACATCGCTGGATGATCGTACCCACATTCAAGGTCCGGAACAGTTTGCCGCCACCATGAGCGCTCTGGGCATCAGCGATGATTCTCTCGTCGTGGCATACGACCGCACTGGCGGTCTATACGCGTTGCGATTGATGTGGGCGTTGCACTACTATCGTCATACCGCGGTCAAGATGCTGGACGGCGGGCTCCAAAAGTGGGTTGCAGAGGGACGAGAAGCAGTGCCTGGCGCTTTTAGCTCTGGCGCGCGCGCACGGTTCTCGCCGCGGGAGCCGGATCGTTCCGTCTATGCCAGCCTGGAAGATGTGCTTTCAGCGGTTGGTAATGACGATGCCAAGCTGATGGATGTTCGTTCTGATGCTGAATGGTTAGGCAAAAATAAGCGCGGAGGCAGACGCGGAGGACGCATCCCCGGTGCGAAGCATCTTGAATGGGTCAATTTCCACACCGGAGGCGATATCCCGGTGATCAAGCCGGCAGATGAGTTGCGCGCATTGCTGTATCGGCATGGAATCGAAGCGAATGACGAGGTCATAACATACTGTCAGGGCGGTATACGCGCCGCTCACGCCTACTGGACGCTTAAGCTGATCGGGATGGAAGGAGTGCGCAACTACGACGCTTCGTGGCGGCAATGGGGCAATGATCCGAAGGTTCCCATCGAGAACGAAAGTTGAGCGGCATCTCCCGGGCGAGCGTCGCGTATTAGATGAGGATGCGATTGGTTGATTTTGAATGACGAAGCGCAGGATTTGATTTTGAGTCGAGGCGAAAAATTGTGGAGCAAATCAAAGCTGGGATATGACACGGATCGAGGATTGTTCCGTTATATCTCTGGCACTCAGTTCGGCCGATCATTGATAGCTCTGCTGTTTCTTCTCTCGGTTCTGTCGGCATGTTCAGACGATGCGCCCACACTGGAGACATCGCCGGACCAAAGCGTCCCCGTTTCAGAAGTGCCGACGGTGATGACGGAACGCCAAATGCCAGAATTGGAATCTCGGCTGGAGGTGCGCGATATAGATGCGTGGTTGAACGGCGATGCTACCACTATCGCCGAGCTGACCGGCGCCGGCAAAGTGGTGCTGGTGGATTTTTGGACCTACACCTGCGTGAACTGCCTACGCACATTGCCTTTTCTGCGCGAGTGGCACGCTAAGTATGCAGATAGGGGACTGACGATCTTAGGCGTCCACTCCCCGGAATTTGAGTTCGAGAAAGAGCTGGACAACGTCAAGAAGGCGACTGAAGATGAATCTATAGGATGGCTGGTGGCTCTGGATAACGAGATGCGCACTTGGCGTGCGTTTCGCAACCGTTACTGGCCGGCGAAGTATTTGATCGGCGCGGACCATGAACTGCTCTATTCGCATTTTGGCGAAGGGAGCTATCGAGAGACTGAGCTGAAGATCCGAGAAGCCTTGACTGCGGCGGGGCACGATGTGAATGAGGTGCCGATAGGTTCGGTGGATAATGTGCCGCGCGACGGCGCGGCCAACCAGATGACGCGCGAGCTCTACGGCGGCTATGAGCGCAACTATAGCGTCTATGGCGGTTATGCCGCGAATGATGAGTATTACCTCGAACCGAATCAGGAGGTGGAGTATATCGATCCGGGCAACTATCCTCAGCAGAGCTTTGTCTTGCATGGTCTATGGAGGAATGAGGCCGAGGCGGTGGTACACGCACGCCAGACGGACGATCTGAGCGACTATATCGCTTTGAATTTCATCGGCAAGAGCGCCAATGTGGTGATCGATCCGCCAGCCGGAGAATCATTCAGAGTTTTCGTGCAACTGGATGAGCGTGCTTTGAATCCGACTGAATTCGGAGAAGACATCGAGTCGGATGCGCGCGGCAACACGTTCTTCGAGGTTGACGAGGGAAGGATGTACAAGATCGTGGAGCTGCCGAATTTCGGGTCGCATATCTTGAAGCTGAGCAGCGATTCAGATGCTTTCGCCATCTTCGCCTTCACTTTCGGAGTATACAGTGAAGGATTCTGAATCGCCCGCCACGCATACGCATATGGAATGGTAGCGAAAATCGTATCGACCGCGTCGGGACTGCTGGCTCTTATGATGTCGGTTGCAAGTTGCGCTTCTGAAGCTGCATCTGAGGAGATGATGCTATCCATGCAACGCGAAGACGATGATCTCGTTGCCGCCCGGTCGGATATGCAGCCTGCGGAACCGGTATCGAAGTGGCGGATATTTACGACCAACCCCGATCTCTCGGCGATTCTAGCGACTCCTGATTTGGCTGTAGGCACGCGACGGTTCGCGCTGGTGATCACTGATCTTAGCGGCGTGATCTCTCTGCCGGTGGTAGAGTTGTCCACGTATCGCTATCTGAACGGTTCCAGAGACGAAAGTTCACGTGTCGGTCCCATAGAAACCGCACGCGCGAAGTTCCACCGTTTCCCATACGGTTCGCGCGGGCTGCATGTAGCAGAGTTAGTGTTCGACTCGCCTGGGATCTGGAGTGTGGAGGCTCGTGTGCCGCGCGCTGACGGCGAAGTGGATCGCATTGAGGTGGAGATAGAGGTTTTTGAACGCACTATGTCGGTAGATGTTGGCCAGCCGGCGCCGCGCAGCGTCAGCCGGACGCTAGCCGACGTTGAATCTATCGCCGAACTTACGACCGGCTCCGCGCCCGATCCGAACTTATATGAGATATCTATCGCGGACGCGATTAGCAATGGGCGTCCCACTGTAGTTGTGTTCGCGAGCCCCGCCTTCTGCACGAATGCAGTCTGCGGCCCGCAAGTAGAAACGATCAGCAATCTGCGGCTAGTCTACTCGGAGCGGGCAGATTTCATCCATGTGGATCTGTTTCAGAACCCGGCCGAGATACAAGGCGACCTCTCTATCGCAGTTGCATCGCCGTTGCTTGAAGAGTGGGGACTCACTTCTCAGGAGTGGACGTTCGTGATGGATCGCGCGGGAATAGTGCGTGGCAGGTTTGAGAACTACGCGCCGGAGCAAGAGTTGGAGGTTGCGATGCTATCGGTGCTGGAAGCTCTGGAATGAAGTCATCTCATCGTCGGGATGCCCTACGGCGACTGGTGCATGATGGCGCCAGGATGCGCGCTAATGCTTTCACGCTTGTTAAAATAAATGATGTGGCACGAATTTCATGAGTCTCTGAAAGTGCTGCTCGGCGCCCCTTCGTTCCCCGTTTCCAGTTTCAGATCCGATCGCCTTGAGTGTTGCCATTGAAACCGGCCAAGATAGATAATCTGTTCGTGCCGCTCGATGGCACGGAATGGCATGAGCGAGCGATTTCGTATGGTCTGTTGCTGTCGGAGTGGTTCGGCGCCAAAATGAATCTATTCTTCTCCCTGGCAGAATTGCCTCCGCTAGTGCGGCACGGCGAGTGGAATCAGAGAGCCCACGTGTCCGTAGGCATGGAGAATCTTATTCGAGACTTCAACCCCGATTCTTTTAATTATGACGGCAGTCTCTACGAATTCGGTAGAGTTATGGCTTACGAGTATCTGAGGGAAGTGGTCAAACACTTGGAGCATTTGAACGTCAACATAGATATGGATGTCGCGGCGGGCAATCCGGCGTACATATTGACTCATAAGGCCAACGTCGCGGGCGATTCGATAATCGTCATGTACGCCCGGCCGCAACGGCGCTTGAATCGCATCGTGGGTAAGAAGACGGCCGAAGAATTGTTAGGCGTATCCACGGTGCCGATGATGATGCTCAACGAGCAGACTGAGCGCGCGCGTGGTGTCAGCGATTTAGTGCCAGACAAGGTGATCGTGCCTCTGCGCGCGGCCAGTGCCATGCGTGCCGCGCTACCATACGTCATCGCTATCCTCGAGAAGAGCGGCGCCCGAATCGAACTGTTGCGAAACGGTTCCGCCAGCAACCAGCGCGGTAAACGAAATCAGTTGTACCAGAAGGTAGAAACTGCACTGGTCAACCGAGGCTTCGACGTTACCACTACCTGCTTATCGACCGACCTGCTCAGCGGAGTGGTAGAAGCACAGGAGAAACAAGAGCGAAGCTGGGTAGTATTAGGCTCCAGAATGCGGCGCGGCCTCACGCGCTACTTAGTGCCTTCGCTTGTGGATAACCTGCGCCGAGAGGTATCATGCCCGGTTATTGCCGTGCCACAACCAGAGATAATCCCGCGCCGCGCCTCATCCGTTAAACGATGGCTAGTGGACTGGCAAGCTGAACAGGCTTAGGCTTGATCTGCTTGGAGCCATGCATCCGAACGGCTCACGCGGCGCGAGCGCGCAGCGCGTAAGATACCAGCGCACCGACGGTGGCGCCGAACCAGGTGTAAGGAACGATGGCGAAACCGACTGCGGCCCAAAACATAGCGGGCGCGCCGAGCATGGTGTCCACATCTAGCGCCTGCCAGAGCAACAGTATGATGGATGCAGGGATGAGCATGAGCCCGCCCACGATCAATCCGAACCATATGATCCGCGCTTCATCGGCCTTTGCGATGCCGCCTCCGACAAAGCCCGCGATGAACGGACTGATCGGGATCGCAACGAAGTGGACTATCGGTATCGGTATCGCCGCGAGCATGATTGCAAATGCGGCTGCGATGCCTTTGAACATGTTTGTGTAACGCCTGTGACGATGTGAACGCGTTGTCGCACCGTGTGCGATGTTAAATTGTAGTGTATGATGTCGCGAAGAATCGCGCATTGCAAGCGAAAGCGACACGGCGGCTTCAGTTGACTATCACACATGAATCAGCAGACATAGTCATTGTCGGATCCGGTGCTTCCGGCGCCGCGGCGGCTTGGAGACTGTCGTTCGCCGGCTTCAAGATCGTGTGTCTTGAACAAGGACGCTGGATCAAGCCGGAAGAGTATCCTAACGCCGCCGAGGATTGGGAGACTCAGAGCCGCGGCACCTGGGCGTTCGATCCCAATGTTCGCGGTTGGGATGTTGATTACCCGCTGAACGTGGAAGAATCATGCATTGATCCTTTAATGTTCAACGCGGTGGGGGGCAGCACCATCCACTACACTGCTCATGTGCCGCGCTTCCACCCTTCCGATTTCAGTGTCAAGACACTCGATGCGGTAGCAGATGATTGGCCCATCGACTACGATGAGCTGGAGCCGTACTACGATCTCAACGATGAGTTGATGGGCTGTTCTGGCATCAACGGCGATCCTGCCAATCCGCCGCGCAAGGAACGCCTGATGCCGCCGTTGCCGCTGGGTTCGGACGGTGAGCGAATGGCAGGAGCGTTCGATCGGTTGGGATGGCATTGGTGGCCGTCGGACAACTACGTCAATTCCGTGCCATATCGTGGGCGCGCCGCTTGCAATAACTGCGGGAACACTGGTTTGGGATGCTCGCGCCAGGCCAAGGGCTCTACTGATGTTACTTACTGGCCTGAAGCTATCAAGAATGGCGTGGAGTTAAGGACGGGAGCGCGAGTCTTCCGCGTCGATACTGCCGACAATGGCGAAGCGACGGGCGTATCTTACTTCGACGGCGATGGTGAAGTCAACTTCCAGCCGGCGCGCGCCGTGATCTTGGCCATGAACGGAGTTGGCACCCCGCGCATTATGCTGAATTCGTCATCCGAGTCGCACCCGGGCGGACTTTGCAACTCCAGCGGTCTGGTCGGCAAGAACCTGATGTTCCATCCCTATGCTATGGTGACGGGCTTCTTCAATGACGGAATGCTCACTTATAAGGGCGCGCTTGCGAACATCATCATGTGTCAAGAGTTCTACGAAACGAATCAGCAGAAGGACTTTGTGCGCGGTTATAGCTATCAGATGGTACGCAGCAGCGGACCGGTAACTACCGCTGCTGGTCTCATGACGGCCGGTGTTCCATGGGGCGAGAAGCATCACGGTGCGTTCACAGCGCGTTTCGGCAACTCTACTATCTTGGCAGTGATCGGCGAAGATCTGCCCGAAGAGCACAACCGAGTAGAGCTGGATCCGAAACTTACCGATGCAAACGGGATTCCCGCGCCGAAGATCTTCTACAAGCTGAGCGAGAACTCGCGCCGACTGCTAGACGATGCGATCGCCAACGCCGAGACCGCGCTTAAGGAAGCTGGCGCTTTCGAGACTCTAGCCAATCCACTATTGCGATCGTCCGGATGGCATCTTATGGGAACTGCTAGGATGGGAGACGATCCGAACGCTTCGGTGGTAGACAGGTGGGGGCAGGCGCACGGTGCAGAGAACATCTTCGTCATCGACGGCTCAGTGTTCGTCACGTGTGCCGCGGTGAATCCCACTCCTACCATCGGCGCTCTGGCGCTAAGGACGGCTGATTACATCAAACGAGAACGCAGCGATCTGAAATCTTGATCCTCAGCTATGACCGAATCTGAGAAGCATCTAACCGCCACCGACCGCTTGAATCTAGCCGTTGCGATGGATCGCATCGTACCCGCGGTAGATGATCTGCCCGGCGCCGGCGAGATGGGATTAGGCATTGAGGCCGAGGCGATAGCCGAACGGATCCCGCGCTACCGCGAGGCTATGATCAGGGTGCTGGACGCGATCACGCTCGATCCGGCGGCTCGTGTGGTCGGCGGCTTCAGGGCGCTGGAAGATGATCAACAGGTGGAGTCTCTAAAGGCGATAGAGGCGGCGATGGCGGACTATTTCGGCGACTTCGTGCACCTGGTATATACCGCTTACTATAGCGACGCGCGTGTGCATAGCCGTATCGGATGGCGGAGCGGAGCGCCCCAGCCGGCAGGATGGCATCTGCCGCCCTTCGATGCGTCGATTCTTGAGACTGTATCTAAGCGCGAGCCTTTCTGGCGGAAGACATAAAAGAGCTGCTTGAACGTCGGAATCTGAATGCGCACCAAAAACCGCGTTCAGCGGTGATATCCAGGCTAGGCAGCAACCCATTTCCCGCAAGAAGCGCATGACGTGGCGTTAGGCAACAGTTTAGAACCGCATCCAGTGCAAAAATGGACCGGGCGAGCAACTTCCGCAGCTTCGGGAGGATTGAGATTGTAGTAATGCAACAAAGCTGCCGCGACGGAGCATATGGCGAGCAGCAATGATGCGCCCAGCACGAATCGGCGCGGTCCGGCTTCAAGTTCACCCCAGAGCATAAGAAGCACGATTCCGAACCCGGCCAAGCCGATAACGGCATAAACCGCGAGTGCCCAAAGGCGTGAGCGGGCGGTTTTCACGGTGCCGCCAATTACCAACGCGCAGAATGAGTAGGTGCCGATCGTGATGGCGATTGCGGCTCCCATCCACGCAAAATCCGCGCCGGCATCCTCGGCTGAAAGAACATCCACCTGCCAGAGAGCTTCTACGATTTCAATCCCCACTATCAAGGTGAGCAGATGCATCGCCCAAATCAAAGGGCGATAGATCGATGAGACCGTGGCTAGAGAGACGAATCCGGCGAAAGTTCCACAGAGGCCGATGCCGATCAGGGAATAAGTCAGTTTCAGCAACGCGTTCGGAAAACCATCGAAATCAGCCCAGATGTGGAGCAGCAGCAGTATGAGACCGATACTTGTGAGCAACGCGTACAGCACCGGACTGTAGCGGAAGATGATCCAAAAGCCTCGACTGCCGAAGCCGCCCGAATCGATGATGTAAACATTGGCTAGGCACACCACTATGATGCCCATCAGGTCCAGCTGGCTGTACAGCACGTCGGCGAGGTTGGCGCTGAGATCGAAACGCAACGAGACCAGTCCGATCACAACCCATATGACAATGGATAAGGCTACTACCCAGCCCAATATCCTAGACGCGTAAGCGTTGAACCCCATGGATCGGTTGAATGAAATCGCTTCCTTCAGAGTAGTGCCGCGGATAGATTCCAGAATTCTCATGCTTGTCTCCGATGACCATAGATGAAGCCGCATATGAACTCGCCATTTGCCGATTAGAGTATATTGCACGGACATCTTATTCATGACAAAATTTCATCTTGCATCGATGCCTTCATGGCTACATACATTTCATCTTCATCGCTCACCAGAAGACGCGAACTAATTCCATGAAAACCTGCTTTAAGCAGCTGATGGTCGCTCTGACCATTCACTGCCATCGGTTATGATTTATCGCAATAGACACATTCCGAACTAAACATGCCCAAACTGCAAAGACTTCTATACATCAATTCCGAAAGCACCCATCCGCAGTCGCCGGCCCTATCAGCCGCGATCTACGAACCGATAGCCGACAGCGTTACTCAGCTCGATCCCACTTCAAAGTCGTTGCCTTACGATTCTGTGCATGCCGCGATCATCGACGGCTGGCGGGTGGTTCAGTTCCCAGACCCTTGGTCCGGGATCACGGCAGAAGGCGCGGGCGAACTGATCGGGTTTCAGTTCGTGTTGGAGAAGATAGAGAATTTCGATGACTGATGCTAAATCCGTTCGCGGCAGAGAATCGATTTGCCGCCGCCGATTGATCAGAGGCACAATCACATGAATACTGCGACTACCGACAATAACCGGCATCTGCTTTCAGATGAAGAGATGGCTTCGTTCGTCATCCGCGGCTATCACATCCTGCAGCCAAAGCTGAAAAACGGGCTGAACGATGATATCTACGCCGCGCTGGATAAGCTGCCTTCAAATCCGGGCGACGGCATCTACGAAGCGGCGCCGCAGCTGGCAGAGGTGTACGAATCGCCGGAGGTGGAAGGCGCGCTGACTAGCCTGCTCGGTCCGGGCTACTCGATGCTCCCGCATCGCCACTGCCATCGCAACATGCCCGGCACGCCCAGCCAGCAGATACATCAGGACAATCTGATGGATTTGCGGGTTTCGGAGGGACAGGTGAGAGTGCCGGATCGGATAAATCTGGTACTCGCTATGTACTATCCTCAGGATGTGGAACCGAACATGGGTCCCACAGCGCTGCTCCCAGGGACGCATGTGTTAAAGGCGTTGCCGGAGCGCATGTCTAGCCAGGGCAACTTCAAAGACCAGTTCATCGCCTCGGTTCCCGCCGGCACAGTAGTGATGCTGCATTACGACATATGGCACGCCGGCACGGCCAACACCAGCGACAAAGTGCGTTACATGCTGAAGTTTCTTTTCCAGCGCGAGAACCGTCCGGATGTGCCGTCTTGGCGCCACGATCTGAAGAACGATGACGCGGTGCGGGTGCGTCTGGAACGCGAGAACGCGATGACTCTGCAAAGATCTCTTGCCGCAAAGCAGAAATATCTGCGGATCCGGATGTGGAACAACTTGGCCGGCAGCGCGGCTCTGAAGCTGGATTACCGAGACAAGTGGAGCGGAGCTTGGTGAAAGAGCGGCGTGGCGCTGATGATTGATCGGTTGCCTTTCTTTATGCGCGCTCTTGCGCAACATGCGTGATGTCGACGGATTTACCGTCGTAAAGCGCCACTAGAATAAACGCTTACCCTGCTTTTGATTCGATGCCAGGTTCTGACGATATTCCGGCCGCCGCGCCGCGCGGCGACCAGCTGGCCAGCGATTTCACTTCGTCGCTGACTGTCGATCGACGCCTATATCAAGAGGACATCGCTGGCTCGATAGCCCACGCGCGCATGCTCGCCAAGCAAGGGATCATTTCACAACCAGACTCGGATGCGATAGTTCACGGATTGCAGAGTGTCCGCATGGAAATGGAATCAGGAAGGTTCCAGTGGCGGCCGGAACTGGAAGACATCCATATGAATGTGGAGGCGCGACTCTATGAGCTGATCGGCGAGACGGCTGGCAAGTTGCATACGGGACGCTCGCGCAACGATCAAGTGGCCACGGATGCGCGTCTATACGTCAAGCGGATCGCGTCAGCATCACGCGCCGCGTGCCGGCGTCTGCAAAGATCCCTGCTGGATCGTGCGGAGCGGCATGTGAATACTCTAATGCCTGGTTACACGCACATGCAGAGAGCGCAGCCGGTATCGTTCGCACATGTTCTAATGGCTTACTATCAGATGTTCGAGCGCGACGCAGATTCTTTCGCCGACTGCCTGGATAGCGCCGATGTTTTGCCCCTCGGCAGCGGAGCGCTGGCTGGCGCCAGCTTCCATCTGGACCGAGAGTATGTGGCCGCTGAGCTCGGCTTCTCGAAGCTCAGCGCTAACTCCATGGACGCAGTTTCGGACCGTGATTTCGTGTTGGACTATATCTTCGCGGCCGCGAAGACGATGATCCATCTTTCGCGCTTGGCGGAAGATATCGTCATCTGGTCGACGGCGGAGTTTGGTTTCATTCGGCTGAGCGGAGGCTACTCTTCCGGCTCCAGCATGATGCCGCAGAAGCGCAACCCAGACTTCGCTGAGCTGATCCGCGGCAAATCAGGACGTGTCATCGGCTCGCTGATGTCCGTATTCACCGTCATGAAAGCACAGCCGCTGAGCTATAACCGAGATTTGCAGGAAGATAAGCCTGCGCTCATGGATGTTGCCGATACCGTCATGGCATGCCTGGAGTCGGCACAGGGAATGATAGCGGAGATGTTTATTGACACTGGTCGCATGGCGGCGGCTCTAGGCGATGCCGACATCCTGGCTACTGATTACGCCGATTATCTGGTGCGAGAACGGCACATGGCGTTCAGAGATGCCTATATCGCTGTCGCGGCACATTTCAAGGACGATTCAGGATCAGACGCGACGGACATTGATTTGCCAAAGCTGACGGCTGCCGATTCTGTGGCCGGGCGGGACGTGTTTGGCGGCACGGCGCCGAACCGCGTGAAAGCGGCAATCATGCGCGCCTATGGCGAACTGGATTCAGCACGTTTCGAGCAGTGAACGAAACGCTGAATAGCTAGTGACGACAGGCGAGGCTAATAAGCGGTTCGGCTTGTAAATTCCTGATTGGGTCAGCGAGCAAGACGCGATGGACAAATTTTCGCGACTTGCTTTGCAGATTCGCCACAACTCTATATAATTGATTTTTAGCAGTCGATGCCTTTGACTGCTAAATGTTAAGCAAAGCGCACGCTATTCAAGGAGGATTGAAAGTGTCAGTTAGCTTGAAGCCGCTAGGCGATCGGGTGATCATCTCGCCTTCTGAAGATGAAGCGTCTACCAGCCCCGGTGGAATCATCATCCCGGACACGGCGAAAGAGAAGCCGCAACAGGGAACTGTTGTAGCGGTCGGTCCCGGCCGAACTACCGATGAGGGTAAGACGATTGAGATATCTGTCAGCGTAGCCGATACGGTTATCTACTCGAAATATGCCGGCACCGAGTACTCGCAGGATGGTAACGATTATCTGATCTTGCGCGAGTCCGACATTCTGGCGATAGTGGGTTAATCATATATCGACTGAATCGTGAATAGGAGTGCATGTATATCATTCCTGGCAGAGCATTAAGGAGTTCCAATAGAAATGCCAGCAAAAGATTTGTTATTTGAAGATGAAGCTCGATCCCAGCTCAAAGAAGGGATCGACATTCTTGCCAACACGGTGAAGAAGACTCTCGGTCCACGCGGACAGAACGTCATCGTGGACAAGAAGTTCGGCCCGCCGCAAGTGAATTCGGACGGTGTAACCATCGCCAAAGAGGTTGATCTTGAAGACGCGTTCCAGAACATGGGCGCGCAGCTGCTCAAAGAGGCTTCCAAGAAGACGAATGACGATGCCGGCGATGGCACCACCACTTCAACGGTGCTGGCGCAAGCGATCGTATCTGAAGGCTTCAAGAACGTGGCTGCCGGCGCCGATCCGATGGCATTGAAGCGCGGCATGGAGAAGGCGATGTCCACCATCCGCGAATCCATTAAGAGCCAATCGACACCTGTAGACAGCAGCGATCAGATCGCCAGCGTGGCGGTGCTCTCTTCTCACGACGACGAGATGGGCAATCTAATCGCCGAAGTGATGGAGAAAGTGGGCAAGGACGGGGTTATCACAGTAGATGAATCAAAGTCGCTGTCTTACGAAACTGCCTTCGTGGAAGGCATGCAGATCGATCGTGGGTTCTTGTCGCCCTATTTTGTGACTAACCAGGACCGTCAGGAGGCGGTGCTGGATGACCCTTACATCTTGATCACATCACAGAAAATATCGGCCGTTTCAGATGTTCTGCCGTTGCTGGAGAAGGTTTTGCAGACCAGCAAGAACATCTTGGTGATCGCCGAGGATGTTGAGGGAGAGGCCCTGGCTACCCTGGTGGTGAACAAGTTGCGCGGCACCTTGAACTGTGTCGCGGTGAAGGCGCCCGGCTTCGGGGATCGCCGCAAGGCGATGCTACAGGACATCGCGATCCTGAGCGGCGCCACCGTGATCTCGGACGAAATCGGCAGGAAGCTCGATTCTGCTGCTCTGGATGACCTCGGGCGATGCAAGCAGGTAGTGGTGAAGAAAGACGACACCACTTTCGTCGGAGGCTCAGGCGATGCAGGCGATATTCGTGGCCGAATGACTGAGATTGAGTCGCAGATCGAAGAGACGACTTCGGACTATGACCGGGAGAAGCTTCAGGAGCGTTTGGCTAAACTTTCTGGCGGAGTGGCGATTCTGCGTGTGGGAGCGGCCACTGAGATTGAGATGAAAGAGAAGAAGCAGCGCGTGGAAGATGCTCTAGAGGCGACTCGCGCGGCTGTGGAAGAGGGCATTGTTCCTGGCGGTGGGACGGTATTGATCCGAGCTTCTAAAGCGTTGTCTGAAATCAACCTCACAGACAAAGACGAGCAGACCGGCGTACAGATACTTGCCCGATCGTTGCGTGAGCCGATCCGAGTGATTGCCGGGAACTGCGGCTTTGAGGGCGCAGTGATACTTGAGAATGTCTCCAACAGAGATGAGAAGAACTACGGCTTTAACGCTATGATGAACGAGTATGGCGACATGCTCGCTATGGGCATCGTCGACCCGGCCAAGGTGACTCGCTCGGCAGTTGAGAACGCGGTATCTGTAGCTGGAATGATACTTACTACGGCCGCGTTGATCACGGAGAAGCCCGAGCCTACGCCGCCGATGCCTGGTGGAGGGATGCCGCCTGGCGGTGGGATGGACTTCTAGGTGGAACGATACTTAAAGAGCGGGCATCAGCAAGCAAACTAGCCCACTTCACACGATCTGGCACCTCCGCGAAGCTTGGTGCCAGATCGTGTTTTGATTCTCGTAGGGATCGCGACCGGAAAAATTATATGGACTTCTAGCGGGAGGGACTTCTAAAGGTGACTCGCTCGGCAGTTGAGAACGCGGTATCTGTAGCTGGAATGATACTTACTACGGCCGCGTTGATCACGGAGAAGCCGGAGCCTACGCCGCCGATGCCTGGTGGAGGGATGCCGCCTGGCGGTGGGTAGGGAGATCGGATCGGTTATGATATAGACACGCACTTTATCATCGGCATATCGGGGCTTCTAATGCACATTCTCTATGTTTCTCAGTATTTTCCACCAGAAGTCGGTGCCGGATCTTTTCGCGCGTATGAATTAGCTAAACGCTGGGTACAGTTGGGGCATAGAGTCTCTGTTCTCACCGGGTATCCAAGCCCGAGTTATCTACCCTATCTCTCATTGAATGGTTACGATAATGATGATGGCATAGATGTCTTTAGATGTAGCTCATGGAGACTTAAAGACCGTTCCATTTTCGATCGCGTGTTTGCGTATTCTTCTTTATCAATCACTACTCTCATTAAAGGTATGTGTATTACCCGGCCTGATGTTGTGGTCGCATCTTCACCCCCTCTAACTACAGGGATCACCGGTAGCTTCCTGAGTAAAATCAGACGGGCCGCGTTCGTTTTTGACGTAAGAGATCTCTGGCCAGAATCTCTTGTAGATTTGTCTTCAGTAAGACAAGGGTCGCTATTAGAACGGCTTATGGGTGCAATTGTTGGATGTATCTACCGTGACGCCGATGCAGTGGTAGTGACTTCCGACGCCACTAGAGATTCGTTGCTGGAACGTGGCAAAACTAGTGCTGAAACAACCTTCAAAGTCACAAATGGAGTAGACACAGATGCGACTGCACGTGACCATGAATCTGTGAAGATAAGGGAGTCTCTTGGGATAAGCAATAAATTTATAGTCTCTTTCATCGGCAATATGGGATTGGCGCAAGATTTCAACATCATAATTCAGAGCATCAAACAATTATCGTACCTGTCCGATCAGATACACTTCCTCTTCGTCGGAGATGGTCCGGTCAAACAGCGCGTCATGGAAAAGACGACGCGTGAAGCGTTTACTAACGTCACCTTTCTATCGCGAAAACCTAAAGAAGTAGCCGATGATTTCATTTGCGCCAGTGATGTTTGCCTGGTAACTATGCGCAATGCCAGAGTGAACGAACTGATAATACCGTTTCGCCTGCTGAAGTTCATGTTTTTCGCGCGACCGATCTTGATATCGGCACAGGGACAATCGGCAAATTTAGTAAAAGAGTCTCGATCAGGGATCGTGGTTAAACAATCTGACCCCAGATCGTTGTCATCTGCAATACTCAGCCTGCTGAGTTCTTCAGGTATGAGAAAGACTATGGGACAATGCGGACATCGTTACATAGTTGAGAACTATTCAGTTGGATCACTGGCCCAAGACTACCTGAGCATTCTGGAGAAGACAGTGGCTATGAAAACTAAAGGTAGATAGATTGGCTTTGTGATGTGATGGGTGCGGCACGGTATTATCTATAGTTGGGGAACCTGTCGGATTTCGACGAATCGATGTCCTGCAACTTATTACGAGCATAGATACCCAAAAGAGCTCCGGCGCTTGCCCACCATATAGATGTGTATCCAAAATTTCCTATCAGCGGGTTAGGCTCAACCATTGATGCCATGACTCCTAGAAAGACGATCATCATTAGCGCAAAGATATGTTTACGGTAGATGCTTTGCCTAGTGGTTCGCCGGAAGGCATGCCACCCCGCAGTGATTATCGATATCATCATCGCAGCGGCCAGCAACGGGGCGAAGATGCCAGTATTGGCGCCCCATCTTAGCCACAAGTTGTGAATCTCTATCGACGGCATCTCTTCCTGGGATCTGTTCACCAATCCTCCTCGTATCCCGTGCCCCGTAAAAGGACGCTCGAGGACAATATCTATCCCGTTCCTCATAGATGTCAATCGATCGGTCGAGAAATCATCTAATTTGTCTATATACGAGGCCTCGTCGGCTCCGTCGGGAGGATCCTCTGATCGTTCTGCGGCATCCTGGCCGTCTACGGGATCGGTCGATGCATCGTCCGCTCGTTCCTGGATCGTTATATGTTCCTCCCATATGGCTCTTTTTCCGGGTGTGAACTGTCCGGTGTGGATGGATCGGATCGGTGCCGGATACTGTTTCAGCGCTACATCAGCGATGCATCTTCCGTCTGCCATCTCTCCGTGCTGGCTGAAGTTGAATCCTCTGTTGTCGAATCCGTATTTCAGTCTTTCCAGCGGTAGGGATAGAGGATCGACGAGGTAGATGTGAAGGAAGAAAGAATGCTCGATGTCGCTGTCGTTGCACCCATCACGAGTGTATGAAAGTCGGTTGAGACTGGCATCGAATCGGACGTCGAACAGCTTTGGGCTCGTCTTCACATCCAAGGCGTTTGATGCTGTTCCTAATCGTTCTAGTTTCAGATAAGTTACCCACTGCTGGCTTCCCAGTATCGCAAGGAAAACAATCAATCCCCCCATCATTAGAGCGGCGGCATGCCATCGCATGTAAGATAGCGCCAACATTACTGTAATGGTGACGATGCTTAGCGCTAGGCCAGTGCGTCCGCCTGAAATTATCTGCGAACCGACAATGGCGGCCAGCAGTAAAAATAAGATTGCATTGCGCGCGAATGCGAGGCGACGGTCGCTCTTTTGAAGTGATGCTAGAAAGATCGCACAAGGCAGTAGCAGCGCGAGTCCGATAGCCCAATCGGTGCTTTTCACACCGAATCCGACAATACCCGTAGTGTAGTGCAATGAGTATAACGGCACTCCTGTAAGAATTTCCGGGAGGGCTTTGAACACCGCGATTAGCAACCCTGCGATAGCGAGTGCGCCGATGATGTAGAAAGAGTGTCTGAAAATACCTGCGAAGTCGTGCCCGCTTCTTGTGATGTGGTACATGCACCACAGTAAGAGCGCGGCTCGGACTATATCGCCTAGATAGTCGAACACCCATAAAGCCGAAGATGTCTGCATTATGCCGGGGATTGACAATACAATGAGCACTGCGAATCCCGGCACGCCTAGCAATCCGCCGGGCAGCTGAAGCTTGCGAGAGGTGACGGCTGGCACCAGCGCTATCCCTACTGCGATGAAGAACATGATGAATGTGCTCCAACGCATCCAGCCCACCGGTATGCCGGGCAGCCATGAAACTGGTCCCAGTGCGATAAAGAGGCTCAGCGACCAAGATTGGAGCTTGAAACTTATCCATCGCCGAGGAATAAGTTCGATACGATGTGAAACTGCATCAAGCATGTATCGTTTTATCTATTGCTTGCTTCAGCATCGCCGGCTCTTCCACGAATGCATATTCGCTCATCGGGAGCTTTGAGATGTTGCTTCGCCATCTCGCCACCTCGGTTTCTGATATGGATTCAATAGACTTGGCGGCCTTTAGCACATCTTCCGTGTCAATTACCAGCCCGATGCCGTGCTTGCGCACATTGTTGGCAACAGTGCAACCGGCGCGCGCCATGATCGGCTTACGGAACAGACAGGCCTCATAGTAGCGATTGGCATCAGACCATCCATGTGGCGGATCTGGAGGATAGAAGGCGGTAGCAATGTCGATGTCGCTGTAGAGTCCTGATAGGTCGTCAGGATAGCTGTATTCGCCTTTGTATGCCAGAGCTGGATTCGCAGCTGTAACTTTGCCGAAATCGCCCATCAAAGGATCGATGCTACCAGCGATGACGGCAGTGAACCTCATGGGATTGAGACGCGTAACCTGGTCGAGCACTTCCAGAGACCACCGATCTCTCAGCCTGCCGAACCATCCGAGTCGAATCAGATGTCGATTGGCATCGTTATCAGGCTTGAGTTTCCATGGCTTGCCGAAAGCCACCTCCTCAACGAACTTACCGTCCAGTTTATTGCCGATCACGACGATAGGCGTTTTGGCATTCAACCATGCTCGATAGTAGTCGCGATAGGCGTTGCTCGAAAGGACTAGCAGATCGGATCTGTCGACAGCGAATTTATCAAGCGCTCGCACTGCCCACCCTCTCCATGTTCGCGATGTTTGGATCGTTTTGATATCGGCGCTATCTAGCACGATAGGCCTATCGAGTCCAATGCCGGCAGCGATAGCGGCGAGGTCGGAACTGAAAGCGTAAACGATGTCGTTCCGTCTTATCAAGTTTCTCAGCTTTAGAACTGCTGGCAGCAGACGAAACATTCTGGATGCATATCGCTGTGGCGGGATGTAGCCGAGGCTGGTGGTCGGGCAGTTCGGCATACTTCCTGATTCAGCATCGCGTTCGTATCCAACCGCCTCAACCTCGAATCCTAAGATTTTGAGCATGTCGATCCGTCGAGCGATGTGGGTGTCATACATGGCGTTCATGAGACATAGCATCTTGGCGCTCATCTTGCCATCGCCCTTCTTGCCAACTGGATGCTCGATCTCCATAGATACGCCACATCGGATGTTCGAAGCAACAATGCATCGAACATTGGCAGCCTAGCGGTTCTATGGAACATGACCCCCAAGAACAAGCTGCGACATATAAGATCGCCAGTCAATGCCCATGCAGCGCCTGTCAGCCCGAAGTGCGGGTATAACGTGAAGAATAGAATGACATTCACCGATAGCCCCATCCACATGGAGTAAGAGTATATCTGCGGTGCGCGGATGCCGCGGAAGTAGGCCGCGAAGATCTCGGATCCGGAATACGCCAACAGGCCGATGCACATGATCCAGCTCAGCCTCACCGCGGGCTTGAATGCTTCTGACAATAGCAACGGCACTAATTGAGCGCTTACAGCGACCCATACCAGTAGCATCCCACCCACAACCCACCACGTGACGCGTGCGCAGAATGCCACAATGTGTGGGCGTGTGCCGCCGTCTCCTGCTACTCGAGGCAATAGATAAGTGGCTATTGCTGCAGGCACCATTGAAACGCGGGTTATAGCAGCGTATCCCGCAGTGAAAATGCCTATTTCAGCCGGTACGGCTACTAATCCTAGCAACAATCCGGCTAGCTTGGGGTCCAAAGACTGCCCGATCCCGGCCAGGTACTCTCTCAGCCCGTAGTGGATAGTATTTTTGATTCCGTCTATAGACGGCAGTTGCAGGGTTGTCTCGCGGTTATAAGCCAGATCGGCAACGCATAGCGCGAGCATCAGGGCGTTGGACGCCATCAGTGCCAAGATGGCTCCATTCACGCCTAGTTTCAATATTGCAACCAGCAACAGTATCCCTATCATTCCAGCTGCAGCCTTGATCGCTGAGAATATCGCTAGTCGCCTGAAACGCCTGAAACCCTCCATCTGCAATGTGGCGGCGAAGGCGAGCGAGATAGCCGGTATCAGCAGAAGAGAGAGGTAGAAAGCACTAGTCTCGGCTTTGCGGAAAAAAGCAAAGTTACTCTGAATCAGCGGTAGGGCTATGGCGATCGCCATAGCGCTGCCTATCAGCGAACAGAGCAATGCTATAGACATGCTTTCCGAGGCACTTGCCTGGCGAGTCATTGATAAATATTGCGCGCCACGTGCGGTGCCAAGCGCGCATAGAACTCCAGCGATACTTGCGAACAGCACACATACAGCGTATGATCCCCGGCCTTCTGGCAGTAGCGTGTAGGCCAAAATGCTCTGTGTCAACACGCTCAGCGCCAGGACTGCGCCATGCATGGTCAGCAGAGTAGCTACCTCTTGGCTGCCAGCAGGCCCTCTTTGAGGCGACTCCTGGTCTGCCATACCCTGTTCTCGGCGCGCATCCGACTTTATTGCGCGTGATTGCACTATCGTCAGCATCCCCCATTCACCGCGCTACGCCGGCAACCCGGGGATACATAACATATGCTCCGCTCAATGTGATTTGAATGCCTGATACCAGTATGATGCGCTTGTTATTAGGCATCTAAAATGTCGCTATTCTACCTGTATCTGCAATAGTAACGCATCAAAATGCGACCTTCATGTTCGCTCCTCGCTTTCCTGCCAGCATCTTTGTTTGCAGATTGTGTACCCGCTCACGCTTTGAGCTTTGAATCATGCTATGCGGCCGGCCTCATATGCAATCCGGAAGACATTTCCGAAGTTTGAGCGATGAGAAATGCTACATGAATGATTCTGCATGGCGACCATGTCGCTATAAACAGTGCAAGGCTGGATGTAGAGACACACCGCTTAAGGCACGGATATCCTTTAACTCTGATAGAGAAGAGCTTCTGATATGAAGATGGCGAAACAGTTTGCACACACTTGAGTTCATCTCCGTAAACCGCTCACGATGGCACGATATGGAGCGATTGTTCGAAGGCCGTGGCGGTCCGATGTATTGTTGGTGCATGCCTTATCGAAATATGCCCGGCAGCTTCGGCCGAGTCGATACCACTTCCAAGAAGGAGACTATGCGACAGCTGGTGGTAGAGGAGAACGTTCCGGTGGGGATTCTGGGATATGATGCCGATTAGCCAGTTGCTTGATGCTCCGTGCCCCCCCGCTCGAGACTTATCGCGATCTGCGCGGGCACGGTTACACCGCGAAAGACGACGAGGCAAGTGGAGAGAAAGTGTGGTCAATTGCATGCTTCTTCATCCGAACGGGATATCGCCGGCAAGGCATTACGCGGCGGCGGTAGATTACGCCAAAGAGAACGGGGCAACGCTTGTGGAAGCATATCCGATAGAGCCAAGCTCGCCCAGCTATCGCTTCATGGGATACATATCTACGTTCGCGTCGATGGGTATTGAAGAAGTGGGAATGGTAGGGATCAGACGGCATGCGATGCGTCGTCGCGTATAGTAGGCGTTGCCGGCAGCCAAGCTGATATGGATTGGGTTCGCAACATGCGGATGTGTGAAGCGGAGTACTGTTTGTGACATTGCCGTGTGGTGCATTCAGGGGTGCTTTCGCCAGCGCACCAATAGATGATGCCCGCCGCGACGGTTGGGGCTGATGATATCGTTCAGTGCTTGTATCAGCTGTTTGTTGGTGATAATGCCGCATTTCTGGAGCATGTGAGCCTCGGCCTCTTTGGCATGATGGAACGTTCGCGCCAACTCGGTGACGTTGCGCATCATCTCCAGTTTCAGGTTCCAAGTCTTTGCGATTTCTGTCGGCGATGGCGCTTCGTCTTTGAATAGCGAGCTGAGCAAGAATCGTCCGCCCGGTTTCAGGACGCGCGCGATCTCTGGCATGTCATAGATGTCTGTAGATACCACGAGATCGCAAGACGCGTCTTCAAGTTCAGTGTTGGCAGCATCAGATACGAAGAAGGTGCATAGATGCGAAATCTCCTCGATTTCAGCAAGTTCATTCGCCACTTCTATCGCTTTCGCGTCGATATCGTTGCCGTAGACTCGGCATTTGTATAGAGAAGCGATCCATCGAGCATTGCCGCCCACCGCGCAAGCCATGTCCAGCACCACCGAGTTTTCATCCATATCCATGCCGTGCAATCCGGCCCTGAGAATGGTCTGATTCGCGCCTACATGCATGTGTTCGCCGTAGAGTACGCTGTCGGCAGTGGGATTGTCGTCATACCATTTTTGCAGGCGCTGTGTTTTGTTCATGAGGCTACAGTCCGAAATCGCATGTATGGTGAGCAGATAGGTTTCACAGTACTGTCAGCAAGCTTTGCAGATGTTGCATGGAAGTGGCGCGCGGGTGCTCTCGATACTGCGGATGCAAATCGTATCGATCCAGCAGTATCGCGTTCATACCTGCTTGTTCGGCCCCGAACATATCAGACTCCGGCTGGTCTCCGATCATAGTGGAATCTGTGGGATTGCGGTTGCCGGCTCTTCGCATCGCTTCTTGGAATATGCGTTCATCGGGCTTTTCGCAATTCGTCTCGAATGATGTCACGGCGAAGTCGATGTGTCCGTCTAATCCTAGATCAGATGCCAGCTGCGCGCCGGAGATGTTCATGTTAGATACGATTCCTACTGCGTAGCCGCGGTTTCGCAACGCGTCTAGATTATCGATCACATCGTCGAATAGCGCGAGCTTATAGTCCTGTTTGGATACTGTTCTCCAGATGCGCGTCGCCAGTTCCGTATCCGCCTGTACCCCGGCGGCATCTAGAACCAGTTGCTCGTAGCGCGCGAAGAAGGCTTCGCGTTCTTGCGCGTTCATGTTGCGGATCGGTTTGACGATGTTCTGATGAGTCATATGAGCATCCGCGCATGAGTACCCATTGTCAATGCCTTCTTTGGTGAGATTGATGCCGAACTGCGCCGCGGCGCGGGATTGGATGACGCTGCGATCCGGGTGCCAAGTCGCTAAAGTGCCATAGACATCGAACATCAGAGACTTACGCTTTTGAACGTTCAATTCGCTCTCCTACTGCTAATCCTTTGCCTCGATGGAGTTCCAATTTCTTTAGCCAATGCGATGGCGCTTACTCTTTGTGCTCCGGCCTTCTTCAGCGCGGAGGCGCAGTTCATGAGGGTGCTGCCAGTAGTTGACACATCATCGACTATCAGCACGTGCGCATCAGCGAAAGAGTAATTGGCGCGGAACACGCCTCGCAAAGAGTCGATCCGTTGCTGCCGTGTGAGTCGCACTTGGGATTCAGTCGGGCGCGTCTTGATAAGAGCGTCTTCAACGAGCCGGATGCGCGATTTTGCCGCTATCTGTCGCGCCAGCAAGACAGATTGATTGTATCCGCGTTCTCGCAGCTTGGCAGAGTGCATCGGTACTGGCACGATGCAGTCGATGCGCAGCGCTCTGGCGATAAAGCCGGTATCGATCATCAGTTCGCTTAAACGGCTTGCCAAAGCGGTTGTCTCTCGGTATTTGAAGGCGTGAGCGGCGCTGCGGATCGCACCGTCGTAGGGATATGCGGAGACAAAACGGTCGAGCGGCGGCGGAAGAGTGGTGCAAT
This sequence comes from Dehalococcoidia bacterium, assembly GCA_963422715.1. Classification (GTDB taxonomy): domain Bacteria; phylum Chloroflexota; class Dehalococcoidia; order Lucifugimonadales; family Lucifugimonadaceae; genus Bin127. The sequence goes on from OY730475.1 coordinate 1,067,515, forward strand.
CTCCGCAGAGCGTGTTGCGCCTCAAGACTGGCTCCGCGCACTTCGGACATAAAGGTTGTTTATGATGGCGCACAGATGCAATGCACCGGTCGCAGAGCAAATCGCCTTCTCGTGCGCAGTGAACGCAGATAATGGGTATTGCGAGATCGAGCGCGAATTTCGCGGCCCTGGCCACGTAATGCAAAGTTGCAACGCCGGGATTCATGAGTTTCGTGCTATCATCTGGCGCGCATGGCATCTTCACTCTAGGTAGCGATATATCGCTACCGGCCCGCTCTGGAAAACGAGATTTATCCCCATCGGCGCCATGGCATCGAACTTTTGGATCCCCGCTTCTGGGTATAGCCGTCGCTCCATCTCTCCGATGTAGATATATTTGACGCCGTAATCCTTGATGAAATCTATCGCGTGCTGGGTATCTTCGGATGAATAGAAATCGTTCACCGCTTGCTGGCGTTGGTCTATCTCCCATGAGTAGTCGAGACGCTGCTGAGTCTGATGCCAATCCCATCCGATGACGGTCGGCAGTCCGGTATATATGGAGATACGCTGGCTCCAGGTGTATAGATCCCATACGCCCTCTATGATCACTGGCGAACCCTGCACGTTGGCTCTCAGCCATTGGATGCCCGGCCTGTCGAGACTAAGGTCGAAGGTGTAGTCGCGGCGGTGGTAGATGGCATGGTTCATGTATGCTTCACCGTCGATTCCCATGCCGATGATGCTGAAGCGGTCCGAGATTCGTTCTCTTGTGCCGAGCACAGGATATATGAAGACGCCGATGGCAAGCAACGCGAAAATTGCGATCCAGGCCGCGCGCAACGGGTTGAATTTACGCCGCGAGAAGGCGCCTGCTTCCCACAATCTCCAAGTGGCGAAAGCAGCCGCTATCGATAGTAGCCACCAAGCCTGGATATAGAACTTGAAGATAGTGTTCTGACGTCCGATATCGTTCTTGATTGTGAACAGGTCGACAGCGGCAGCGAGCATCAATGCCAGGATGGCGATGCCAGCGATGATGATCAAGTAGCGCTGATCATAGTTGAATCCGACCATCGCCATCAGTACGGTGGCGATCAGGATGGCCGCGCCGGTGAAGGTGGCGAATACAGTGGCATAGTCGGGCAGGACGAAGAACAGAGAAGTCCATATAGCGCCTAATCCGAATGCGATAAACAACGGTTTCCATATCGAGAAATCTCGATTGAGCACTGATCGTTTGACCGATCTGCCGAATCCGAATGCGCCTCTGTCCCACTCCATGAATACCCAAGAGAATATGGCGAACAGGAATATGCTGTGGATGGCGATGTATCTCCACAACGGGGTTTGATACAAGCTTGATTGCACGCCGTCGTTGAAGAGCTGGAAGTTGCTGTGGAATGGCAGGTAAACGAGATATCCGACGACGGCGACGATGATGATTTTAACGATTGCCGCCCAGACTTTAGCGATGACGTTTCTCCGATGTCCGAAGAAAATCTCGCCGATAAATATGAGCGCGGATGACAGTAGCAGCAACGTCGGAAAGTCCCAGGAGTTGATGATCCGCAGCGCGCCGATAGAGATGCCTAGCGCCGCAAGGGCGGCGAATGTCTCGAGCCGACTCACTTTCTGAAGCCCGGCGCGCAGGAAAACCGCGATGGCCAACCCGAGCGCAAGGATAGCGAACGGCAATGCGATCATGTGCGCATGTAGATCAGCGTAGAGGAAGGTGAAGAATGGGAACTCGGTGATCTCGTTGCCGCCGGTGCCGGGTTCAAGCATCCTAGAGCTGCGCCAGTAGTCGAAAAATCCGAAGGGCAAAGCTTCAAATATGACTCGGCGCACGCCATCTAAAACTTGGACAAGCCCGTCTATATTGCCAGCCACTACCGTCAGGAGAATCGCCACGATGCCGAAAATGATGGGCTTATTGCTGGCTGAGGTTACGCCGCGCGCTCTTATCGTGAGTGTGATCAGATTGGATGTAACGGCGTATACGCTGGTTGCAGTCAGCGCGAATAGGAGCGGCACTGCCAAGTTGTAAGCCACATTCGGCGCGATGCCAGTCAATCTGATGATGGATGCCACGATGAACTGTCCGTAGTAGTAGTAGTTCATGTACCCGCCGGCGAACCACGGGTCATAAGGCGGCATGATGGTAGATTTCGTGATGGCATTCAGATACGCGAAGTCCATCGGCTTCTCGCCGCCGCGCCAAGCATGCCATAAGTCGGGATTGGCAAGCCGCACCATTAAGAACGCGAAGAATGCGAGCAAGAAGATAGCCTCGGCCACCGCCACCATTTTCCAGTGTGCCTTGAAGTATGCCCATATTTCGATTCTCAGTCGCCACAGTATCAGTCCCGATACAGCGGCTAGGATCGCGATGGATAGCGCGACGCTCAGCGCGCTGAAGCCCATCAATTGGTAGCTCGCGAGCAACCAGGACGAGGTGGCGACTAGAAGCAGCCCAATCGGTTTGCTGAATAGATAACCGCGATCGGGCAGCGGACGAAACAGCCAGTAGCTCAAAGGTACCGCGGCCAGGGAGATGATCTGGACCGCCAATAGCCACGGCAGCCACGCCAAGCCGTTCACCATACGATGCAGATAGTAGACCGATGTCCAAGTGCCGCCAGATTGTTGGATCTCGGCATCGGATGCTGAAAGCTTGAGACCCACGTGCGGTTTCACCGTGCCGCCGGGGCCAAGCAGCAATTCATCGATGCGGAGTCTGTTCAGCAGTTCTGATCTGGATAGATGCTCGGCGTTTTCAAAGACTATGGCATGAGGGTGCTCATAAACGGTGTGGCTCTCATCAGCCCATCCGTACCAGCTCCAGTTGAAAAGGCTGGCTTTAGGATAGCGGTATCCCGCCGGTTCCGAGAACGGGACGCGGGCATACGGATCGTCTCGATACATGATGCCGAGGAACTCGGGATTGCGCTCTGCGGAATAGGCGTATCGGTAGCCCAGTTCGCCGTTGAACAGCAGCTCGTAGAAACGAGCGCCGACAGGGTAGCGATCGGGCAATCTGGGAATCGTGGCGCTGAGACGATTGCTGTAAAGGATGAAGTAATCGGCATTTTCCATCGTGTCGGCGATTGATGCGTATTTATTGCGAGTATCGGATTCGTACATCGGGATTCGTTCATGCATATTCAATTCCGGCACGTTGGGGATGCCCTCTTCCCAATGCTCTTGGATGACGATAGCTCCCGGTTCAGCGTTGTCGCGCAGCCATTTAGATATCGACTGCGCCGGATGGTCGCCTTGGAACACATTCATGTAAGCCAGCGAGTAGTGGACGAGTGAGAGCATAGCCAGCGCGGCGATGAGATATATGAAGTATCGTGCCGCCCGGCGCATATGGCGCACGATGCGATCGTATGTCCACCAGATGAATCCGCCGGCAAGTATGATCAGCAGAGGCGTGGCTGGCAGCATATAGCGCAGGAACTTCACCTCGAACCAGCCAGTCACTAGCAGATACAGCAAGAGGAATGAAAGAACGACGATGATCGCTCGGTCGCGGCATATCAGCGCTCTGCCGATAGCCCATGCCAGTCCGATCCAGACGGTGATGCCGAGCGCGATGCCGAGCCCCCAGGTGGAGAGCTGACGGGCTTGGTACCAGTACGGCGCGGTATCTAGGTACTGGCGAGTGAATGGATAGTCTATGATTCGGCGCACCATATCGGACTGCTGGCCTACGTTGGCGATGTATGTTTCCCAGTCGATGATCATGTATGGCTGTAAGATCGCGACGGTGATCAGAGCCGCGATGACGGCGATAATGCAGCCTTTGATGGCATATAGGACAGCTTCTGAATCAATGGCTCTGATACTCTCGCCTCTCAGCAGTGGTGTGGCGGCGTTCAGGAGGTGCGAAGCAACGATAGCGATAGCGACCGGAGCGGCGGAGAATTTGCAGGCGATAGCGAGTCCAAGCATTGCGCCGGCGAGCATAGAATCCCTCAGCCGCCCCTCTTGCACTACGCGCACCGAGAAGTAGATAGTAGCCGTGACGAACATCGTCATGGGCGCGTCTACCGCGGTATAGTGAGCATTCTGGATGTGTATGACAGCCAGCGCCGCCAACAGCGCAGCGGTGAGAGCGGCACGCACGTCGAACAGCCGCCGCGCAAGCAGGAATATCAACAGCACGGTGATAGTGTCTGACAGGGCGGCCAGATTTCGCCCTGGGAAGCGCAGATCGAACAGGTTCCAATCGAGGTCGGTGAAGGGGTTTGCGATTGCTTTGATGCCGGCGAGCGCATACAGCGGCAGACTGCCGTAATTGAACCAGTGAGGATTCATCCGCGATTCAACGCTGAGGAACTTGGAAGGATTGCCCAGATCCGCGAAATCGATGCGTTCGGCTCGAGTCAAGAAGTCGCGTTCATCGGGATGGAAGAGCCCGCCCTGATCCCAATCAGTGCCAAAGAGCCTCAGGAAAAGCGCGAAGAAGAGGATGGCGGTAAGGAATAAGGTGTAAGGATGGACGCTCAGCTCTATGTTCGGACGCCATGCTCGGCTTATCAGTACTTGCTCTAAGCCGGCTCTTTCGCCGTTCGCGGCGTTGACTCGCGCTGGCGCAAGCGTATCGGCGCCAGAAGCACCGGCTCTATCATTGATCCTGTAAGCCATGTGCATGTGATTCTAAACAACGCCGCGGCGCGATAGCGAAGGCATATGCACCGGTTATATATCGTATTACCGCAGATGGATTATGTTTGCCGAGAGATGGGACCTATGATGATGAGGTTGATGCGATTTCTCATCTAAGGTTTATCGCCAGCTTCATAATCAAGACAATGAATGATAGGGATGCAGAAATACATCAATGACGCTTGCAGTGTGTAGAATTTCGCCACTCCTAACACTCGCTTCGCGACATCCCGATATAAGCCATAATCTATAGCGATCAACAGATTTATCACTGGCTCAACGGATAATGCCATGACTACGCAGTTCCAACCTACCCCTCAGCATATGGTTCAAGATGTGAAGAACATCATTGAAGGGTATCGCATGGGCGCATTGCGGGCCTTGGCGCAGGATCCGGTTCAGAATTCGCTGGACGCTCGGATCGGCAGTAACGTCGTCAAGGTGGAGTACCAGCTTCACATCAGAGATTCGCGGCGCGGCGCGCCAGTATATCTGTTGACTGTCACGGATACTGGCACGAGCGGTCTGAGCGGCGAGATCATGACTCTGGATGAGTTGCAGCGTCTGCGCTATCGGTTGAATGAATCGCAGCGTTGGGCGGCCTTCGAGGCACACGGCTTCACCAAGACGGGCGATCACAATATAGGTTCTCGGGGCCAGGGGAAATCGGCTTTTCTTTATCAGTCGAAGGTGCCGCCACCGGCGGGTGATCCTGAAGAAGAGCGGATGTTGATGCTGTATGACACCTTGTTGCCTGATGGAGAGTATCGGCTGGGGGTACGCTTCGCATCGCCAGCGGATGTGGTGCGCAATCCACTTATAGGCAGATCCGCGCGTGAAGCGATATCGTCCGACTTTTTCAAGATCGATGAGACGATAGATACTGAGCTTGAGGTGCCGATGGGATTTGAGCCGCTTAAGGATGTTGGGACGCGTGTAATAGTTCCATTTATCTCTGGCGAGACAGTGAAAGCCATATCGGAAGGCACCCTTTCCAAGTGGATCGAACGTTGCTGGTGGCGGCCGATTCAGAAAGGCGAGTTGGAGGTTTCTATCCGATTTCCTAACGGCAGAATCGATGAGATAGGAATGCCCGAATGGTGGGAAGGTGAGCCTTGGAGCGATATGAAGCAGAACGGTGTAGCAGAATATAGAGATTTGCAGATCGGCGAAAACAACGGATATGAGATAGAGCGACTGGTGTTGCTGCATCGAGACGATCTTGAAGAGCCTGAAGAACTGCACAGCACGATCCCGGAGTACTCGGGGATTCAGTTGCTTCGCCACGGTCAATGGGTGGAGACGCTAGGCGCCAAGGCAGAGTTCCCGGACATCGTTCCATTCGCGCATCGGGGACAGTTCCGAGGTTTCGCGGAATTCAACGATGCCTTGAACCGGCGGCTACGCTCCATCGAGAAGCCGCAACACGATTCATTTGACGGTCGCTACCTTGAGGTGAAACAGATCCGCTCAAGGATAGATGAGCGTGTAAGAGATTTCGCTCGTCGACAAGGCTGGCCGATAACGGATGAAACAGTTCAAGACGCCGCAGACATTCCCGACACGGACTTGATGTCTAACATCATCGCCTCGTTCATATCGCCGGTCCGTGAATCGTTAAATCTGCCTAGCGATGATTCGGGGACAAACAGCACCGACGATGCTCCGCCTACTTGGGAATTGGACTTCAGTTTGCACTACCCAGAAGGCGGGCCGCGCGTTGACTGGGGACAGCAAATCACCGGCATCATTGCCAAGTGTAGCCACCAGCCGAAGAATCTTGAGTTGTCGATGAATGTCCGCTTACAGATAAAGAGCGAAACCGGCCGGTTTCGCACATTGCAACAGAAATTCGCGACCTCCTCTAGGGGAGAAGCGACATTGCTGTTCGATGATCTGGAGATTGTGCCAAGCAAGGGGGGGGGCAGCGAAGAGTTCTTCGATTGTGGAGTGCCCGACGCCTGGTAAATACACTTTGCAGTTGACGGTCATATCGAACGGCAACGTTGTGGCATCTAAATCAATGCCTATCTTCGTTGAGCAGGATCCGCCCAAACCGCCTGAACGCAATAAGCAGAGTATCGGCATCCGCATAGTGAACGAAACTACCGGTGACGACCTCAGTTCATCTCCGCGGCGCATCAGAGATGGGGATGTGTTGAGCATCGCAGTAACGGGAACGAATAGAGACTATCGCGATACACTTTGCCTTTTGGATGTATCGCTTCGCGCATTCGTTTCAGGTGAAGAGAACACTCTTCTCCTGGCTGATGATGACGAGCATATCCTTCCCGCCGCGATACCGGGCGCTGATGGCGTGAAGAAAGAACTCTTGCGTGAAAAAGTGCAGATTTGGACTCCATCGCCTCGTGCCGGCGATGACCTGCGCCACGATGATCTGCGCCACGTCGTTTTGTCCCCCGGCAGGCATCGTGTCAGTGCAGATCTCTACGTGGTGGCTAGCGACGATCCGCCGGTTCATGCCTCTCGTAACATCTATGTGGAAGTAGACCCTAAGGCTGCCAAGGGCGGTGCGATGCCGTTTCGGTTTCAGCCAGTCGACCGCGCCATGTCTCCGCTGTGCGAGATTAATGAGGAGCCTGCTGAGAGCAATGAGTGGGTGCTTTACTATAACCGAACCAATGTTTTGTATGAACAGACAGTGGGTTTGATGGGTAGCATGGCAGCGAAGATGGCTTTCTATGGCCACGTATGCATTGAGGCGTTGTTGGATTGGGCATTGCTGCCTTATCTGGAGCGTCGCGATGATAGCAACTTGGAGGAGTTGCGCAAATCCGGGCGGAGCATAGGAGATGGTGAGTTGCGCGATCTCTATGACGACCGGATTCAACACGCGATAGCTCTGTGCGGCTTTAGCACCAAGCAGGAAGAATTTGCCATTGAGATGAACCGCTGTCGTCGTGAAATGGGCGGGATTATGAGTAGCGTATTGCGTCAGCGGATGCAGTGATGCCAGTTCTGATGTGGGAAGAGCGCGTTGATGGGAAGCGCTTCGCGCGGGTCAAGACTTCTTGGCGCACGGCGTTTGATGGCGAAGAGCATCGCGAATTGGCGGAAATGCTAGACGCTGAGATTGATGAAGTGTTGGATGGTGCTGTTGAACTGCTCGAACGGAATGAGAGTCTAGAAGCGCAGCGCGAATTCATTCGCACCTGGTCCATGGGGCGTGCGATAGCAGAATCGGGCATTCTCGATCATGATGCGATGCGCAACGAACAACGGATCAATCTTTGGCAAGCGATGGAGCAGAAAGCATTGCTAGGCGTAAGAGCCGACGGCGAACCAGAGAGTCGATGGTCCAGTGTTAGGTCCAATGTCAAGCACGTCATCTCACGCCCTGATCGACATCTCTTTGGTTGCAAAAGCAAGAGTTTGAAGATGCCAGGATTGTTTTCATGGGACGCGCCAGTAATCCTGAAAGAGCGTTTCTTCGTCAAGCGATGCGTTCCCTGAAAATACGCAAGTCTTTGCAACGCTGGTTAATGCTTCAAGATGATCAAGCCCTGGAATGGCTATCTAAAACGAGTAACTACGTTGCTTTATGCAAGGCGATAGTCAAACGCTGGCCGGATCGTGGTCCGGGCTCTGCCAAACGTCCTGAGCACTATCGCGATGAGCGATTGGATATGGAACTAGCTAGAGTGCTGGATCCGGTGGTGCGCCATAGAAATCGGACGGGCGATTGATCGACGAATGCGATCGCAGGCGATTATTCAATGCGACTCATCTGCGTCTTCTCATTAGCGCGTGATGTAGCTGAACTTCGCTGCTGAACCTCGTTACGAGTTATAGATATCTACTAGACACAGTTCAAAGCCTTCGATGACTTGCGAGCGGAGCGTTTGCTCGCAAGTCAGCACGCCAGCAGTCCAGTAACGGGTTCCTTCCAACGTCATCTGCGTCAGCGTACGCGCCTCTGGGTCTATGATCCAGTACTCTTTGACGCCATGCTCCGCGTACAGGTCTCGTTTGGCTATGAGCTCACGTTCTGCTGTAGAAGGAGAGAGTATCTCGGCAACAAGGTCCGGCGCGCCTTGCACATTCGTCTGCATGTTGATGATATGCAGACGTTCGTCGGATACGAATAGTATGTCCGGTTGCAGTACGTCGTATTGGGATAGAACGGTGTCCAGGGGAGACATGAATACCTTACCCAGCTGGTTCGCTCTGATATGTGCCAGCATTGATGCGTAAAGAGAGCCTAAGATGTCTCTTGGTGTATCGGCGTTGGCGATGGCGACATGAAGAGCTCTCCGCAGATGAGTTCGTATCGCTCGTCTTCGGGAATTTGTGCGTAGTCTTTGTAGGTGAGTCTTTGAGTGGCAACCATGTTGAGAAGTTTAGCATCTGTAAAGCCATATCTAAGCGTGGATCAGACTCTGCGAAACGCCGAGAGTGCTATCGTGATGAGCGATTGGATATGGAGTTGGATAAAGCACTGGATTCGGAGTGTGCCATGTCCTTCACACAGGCGATTGATTGACTAACAGCTATTCGCAGATGTTTATCCGATGCGCATCAGCCGTGTCTTCTTATCAGTTGCTGGGTTTCTTTCAAGATCCGGCTCAATTCGTCCAACTTATGTGTCTGCCGTTCCATCGCCAGCAATAGATCGAGGATCAGCTCATTCTCAACTTCACCGTTATATTCATGTCCGTGGCATCCAGCAATGCCAGACGGTGCTTCGGCGCGAGAATGTTCATCTGCAGGCTCAAACTGTTGAGAGTGATTCAGATCAGATATGATTTCCTCAACTTGGTCCGCCTCTTCCTCAGCGTCTATTGATTTGAGGCTTGAGGCGATCTTATGCAAGTAGTTCTGTGTCGCTTTGGATTCGATATCTCTATCGTTGGGATGAGCGATGAGGTTGCGCGCCTTCTCAATTTCTCGCAGTGATGCGCTGATGCGATTGATCTTACAGTTGAAGCGTTGATTGAAGTAAGGGGACCAATAGTGGGAAATGATGTATCCAAAATGTTTTATGTCCATCACTCCAATTGGATTGCTGCCGTGCTCTCCAAGTTCGCGAGAGAAGCTATCCTGGAACAATGCCGGCAGGGCTTCATTGATTTGTGCTTCCGTGGAGATGCCGGGCGTTACCGGCATACACTTGATGATGAACGGCCGCATGGTGTCACGGTAGATGTTTAGCGCGCGGTATAAGGCTTCAGCGTTCGGACGCTCGATGATAGACAATTCAGCTCTCCTTAGTTGCAACGGATTCTATTCGCATTCCAGGATCGGTGAGACTTTAAGATATGGTGATAATTGCCATGCTTTAGAGATCTGGGAGAGTAATCGATGCGATCTGATAAGGGCCGAGAACGAGTAGCGTACTTCAACGGGCAGATAGTCCCGGAGAGCGAGGTGCGCGTATCGTTCCGTGATCGCGGCTTCAAGTACGGCGATGCCGTGTTCGATATGACGCGCACCTTCGGGCATCGTATCTTCAAGCTCGATCAGCACCTGGAGCGTTTCTATCGTTCGTTGAACTACGTGCGGATCGATCCTGGCATCTCGCAGTCCGAGATGCGCGCGGCGACGCTGGAGGTTGTAGATGCGAATCTGGCACTGCTGGGAGAAGCTGACGACTACTGGGTAGGTCAGCGCGTCAGCCGCGGCGTGGATCTGGTGGGTGGCGACATGTGGTCTACCGAGGGCGGCCCAAGCGTAATCATAGAGTGCACGCCGTTGCCGCTTGAGCCGCGCGCCCGGCTCTATCGCGACGGTATCGACGTGTGGGTTCCAACTACCAGACGCATAGGACCGGACGCGCTCAGCCCGCGCGCCAAATCGCACAACTATCTGAATCTCATCATGGCCGACCTAGAAGCGAAGGAGTATAACGATGATGCCTGGGCTATTCTGCTCGACAGCCGCGGTTTCTTCACCGAAGGCATTGGATCGAACATCTTCCTGGTGAAAGACGGGGTAGCATTCACGCCTAAGGAGCAGTACGTGCTGGGCGGCATCTCGCGCGAGACAGCGATCGAACTGGCAGAGACGATTGATCTGGATGTCGTGGAGTCGGATTTAGATATGTATGACGCGATGACCGCGGATGAGATTTTTCTTACTTCTACATCTCTCTGCATCTGTCCGGTGCGCAAGGTTCAGGGCAATCCAGTGGGCGATGGCGCGTTGCCCGGCCCGGTGACGAAGGCGCTGATGGACGCGTACGTTGATCTGGTGGAGTTCGACTGGGTAGGACAGTATCTGAAGCGATTGGACCGCTGATCGATTCGGATACGGGAGCGCGTCCGGTGGAAAATCACGCGCCGCCGGATCGACGGCGTCCGTTGACGCTGAGCGCCGGGGCATTCGCGTTTCTGTTGTCGTCGCTATGGGGCGGGCAACCCATATCTCTAAAGGCAGGACTCGCCGATGCACCGCCATTGCGCGTTGGCTGGATGCGTTTCCTGCTGGGCATGGCAGTAGTTATCGTGTGGGCAATTGCGGCGAGACAGAGCATCCGCGTCGCGCGCCGAGAGTGGTTGCCTTTGCTATCGCTGGGCGCATTATTCTCGATTCAGCTGGCCTTCATGAATGTGGGACAGAACCTCACTACCGCCGGACATGCCGGAGTAGTGATAACCACGTTCCCGCTATGGTCATCGCTGTTCGCGCATCTATTCATACCTTCTGATCGTTTATCCAAGAAGCGCGTGATCGGCTCTTTAATAGCCTATAGCGGCGTAGTCGTGGTATTCGCGCGTAGCGCTTTGGGCGGGGTAGAGTCTGATAATGCTGCGAATCCCTGGCTGGGAGATCTGTTGCTGCTCTGTTCCGCAGTTTTGCTCGGATTGCGACAGGTATATATTTCGCAGCTGGGGCAGGGCATGACTCAAGTCAAGCTGCTGATGGCGCAAGGAATCTTCGGGTCGGTGACGTTTCTGGTCGGATCGTTGCTCCTGGAAAATGAGCCGATGCGAATGACAATGACGCTTGCATTGTCGCTGCTGTATCAGGGCGTAGTGATCGCTGGTTTCGGTTTCATAGGTCAGACTTGGCTGCTGAGCCGCTACTTGCCCAGCCGAGTAACGATCATTTCGCTGTCGCAGCCACTGATGGCGATGCTGCTGGCTTGGCTGGTGTTGGGCGAACGCATAGGGACGGAGCTGTACGCCGGCGCCGCGCTGGTGATTCTGGGTTCGTACTTCGCGCTGCGGAGGTGATGTTGCTATGAAGATGCCTGCAAACCCGAAGATATATCACATCGTTCACGTCGATCGACTGCCATCGATCATTGAACAAGGATATCTATTTTTGGAGACTGCGTGCCGCTTTACTTTTGCCCGAGATCGGTGATGCTCTATGTGCTTCATAAAGCGAATCACCAGGAACTCCGATATCGAGACGGATAAGCGCCGATTATTCATTTGGAGGCAGATTTACATCGGACTGTGAAGTGGGCGGATGAAAGTGGCATGCGCTGGGCATTCACAACATCGAATGCTGGATCAGGGTATTTCGAAGATTATTCAGATCTGCGCTATCTGTGCAAGATTGAATGGGACGCGGTACGGGCTAACGACTGGCATGGCTGCAAAGAGGGAAAGCAAGCCGAATTTTGGGTGGAGAACAGATTCCCTTGGGAGCTGGTATTGCGTATATGTGTCCAATCAAGAGCAACTCATGATCAAGTGCTAAAGGCACTTATAAAACCCTTACACCGCCCGCGTGTAGAGATCAAGCCATGCTGGTACTATTTAGGTCAAGTAGATTGCCGATAAAAGACGGACTTGCGGCATGATTGAATATAAAAGCGGAGATATATTCGCAGATGATGCCGAGGCTATCGTTAACAGCGTCAACTGCGTAGGCGTGATGGAGCGCGGCATAGCGCTTCAGTTCAAGAATCGCTTTCCAGACAATTTCAGCGCCTATGCGGCCGCTTGCAAGCGTGGCGAAGTCGTGCCGGGCAAGATGTTCGTTTTTGAGACGGGACAAATCTCCAATCCGCGCTACATCATCAACTTTCCCACCAAGCGACATTGGCGCGGCAAGAGCCGTATCGAAGATATCGAATCGGGTCTGGCGGCACTGGCCAACGAGATTACTGAACGCGGTATCCGATCCATAGCCATACCATCTCTCGGGAGCGGGCTAGGCAGACTGGACTGGGACGTGGTGCGAGTATGCATGCGGAACACGCTACAGCCACTAGATGATGTCAAAATAGTCGCATTCACACCGGACAGCCAGCCTGAAATGCCACTCGCCAACCCGGTGGTCGACAAGATCAGCATGACACCAGCGCGTGCTACATTGATAGTTCTGATACACCAGTATCTCTATCTCAATAGTCTATTAGAACCGTTCGTAACGCTTTTAGAAATCCACAAGCTCATGTACTTTGCACAAGAAGCTGGCGAACCGCTCAAGCTCACATACCGAAAAGCACCTCATGGACCTTACGCTGAAAACTTAAGGCACATGCTGATGAAAATCGAAAATCGCTTCATATCAGGATATCAAGACAACGTAGATACCCCGAACAAACCAATTGATCTGATGCCACAAGCCGCAATGGAAGCGGAATCTTACCTGGAAAACAATCATCAGACTCGTGAAAACATTGCCCGAGTGCATAACTTGGTTGATGGATTCGATTCGTCTTTTGGCCTTGAACTGCTAGCCACGGTGCATTGGGTAGCTAAAGAATCGTCTCCTTCATCGGATGACGAGATCATTGAGCGAACATACCAATGGGGCGAACAGAAACGGAAGTTCTCAGAACGTCAGATAAAGATAGTGCTTCGAAGGCTTTCAGAGATGGGATGGATAAGACAGAACCGTCAGGGCAGTCTCGTATAAATGGTTAGCTGTCAGCATAGCCGAAAATCTGTTTTATTCCCGCATTGAAGCAGAGGTGAGATTGAACGTAGCCTTGTAACGTACTGTCTGTCGGCATGATAGCGATGCCGAATCTGATGCTATCCGGGCTTGAACCGCGGTATTATTCGCCTACGCTACAATAATCGATACCATACACTAACCATGATGCGAAAATGCGGGCTTCTTGCACATGGCTAACCTCGAGATCCCAGTCAATCCAGCAGTAGTCAAATGGGCCATTGATGAAAGTGGCTACTCAACTGCTGAGATAGCTAAGACGCTCAGAGTAGATGCGTCTAAAGTACACGCGTGGCGCGTGGGCGATGGCCAGCCCACTAAAGGCCAGTTGAACGGCTTGGCGAGGAAGCTGAGGCGTTCTCCTCTGGTCTTCTTGCTGCAAAGAGTGCCGCTAGATTCTTCGCTGGGACCTGAATTCCGATCGGTGCTGCGCCCGGACGGAACCTCTCTTGAGCTATCGCCGCCGGAACGACTTGCGATTCGCCGCGCCCGATACCTGCAGCAAAAGCTATCAGAGCTGGTGTTCCAAGACGAACGGCCGAAAGTAGAAATACCCCGACACGAGTTAACCGACGAACCTGAAGCTGTCGGCAAGAGCATCAGAAGCTGGGTCGCGGGCGACTGTGCTTCAGAAGAGTCCATCGGACGCGAGTTCGCTGAATGGCGCCAGATGGCCGAAGCGAAGCGGATATTCGTTATGTTGCCGCAGCTCAGCCGTCCGCGCGGATCGGATAAATCGCAAGAGCTTTTCAAGCTGCGCGGCTTCAGCTTGCCAGACGACTATGCACCAGTAGTAGCCGTCATATCTGCCGATTATCCGCCGGCACGCTCCTTCACGCTATTCCACGAATTGGCACATCTGACCATCCGAGAATATAACTCCTGTCATGTGCCGTCCTTTCGTTCCAAGGGCGTTGAGCAGTGGTGCGACCGAGTGGCCGGCTCGGCTCTCATTCCCCGAGATGATCTGAAAGATTTCATCGATCGCCGACGCGAATCTGATGAACAAGAGAGAGTGAAACGCGTAGCCTCGCACTACAAGACCAGCCTGCGCGCGGCGGCAGTTGCTATAGAGAACGCATTCCCTTCGGCGCGAGGAATCTATCTCCGCACTGATAAACGATTGCCTCTGCGCGACCGTCCGAAGGACGGCGGTGGCAACGCAGATAATTCGCGTCCGGCGAAACGAGTCCGTGAGTACGGCGCGCTTGCAGTTAGGACGTTCCTGCAGGCCTTCGCGGATAGGCGCATCGATGAACTCGACTCGAGAGAGTACTTGCGCTTATTCGGTCCGGAGACTGATAGAGCCGCTGCTTTGATAGAGGTTCATGCGTTTAATGGCTGATCTATTTGTGCACCAAAGCACAGTCATAGTCGTTGATGCCGATGTGCTGATCGATCTCAAATCGACTGAAGTAATACCGTTGACGGAGCTGTGGGGCTTCCTAGTGGAAATGGCAGACATGGTAGATAAGGGCAAACTGGTATTTCCGGAACAAGTGAAGATAGAAGTGGCGGATACTCCGTATCCAGATGCGCCTGGAACCTGGGTAGCAGGCGTGCACAAAAATGTCCATCAACCTTTCGCCAAGATCTCGGATGACGCTCTGATCCGCGTCCAAAGAGAGCATCCCGCGCTCATTGGCTCGCCAGATAGAGAGCGAGCAAGGGCCGATCCTTACGTCATCGCAATGGCCATGACCCTGCAACAACGAGGCATCAAAGCAACAGTCAGTTCCAAAGACCAAGCCGTGCAGGATGCTTGTTTTGGATACAGCATCCCGACTCTGGATGTATCTCAATTTGTCCGCGTCGTGAATCAGCGCATTCAAGCGCGGTAAAGGATGCGCAAACAACTCCAGTTGCAGATTCATGTAAGCAACTCAGTATTCCGGTCATAGGTTTCGTACAATTCGTCAAAACCGTTATGCCCTAGATAGTGCAATGTCTAACGCTTCCGACCAACATACACCCATACCCGAATCCCTGCCCGACCAGGAACAGTTCTGGCGGCCGCCGGCGCGTTTCGGATCGGTGCCAGTAGAAGCCGAACCGATGGGATGGGATCGAAAACGCGGGTTCGAGAAACATTACCCCCGCGTCAATCTGCCCATGCAGATCATCGAGCGCGTCTCGCTAGGCAAAACCGAGCCACATGAACCTAACCGACTCATCTGGGGCGACAACCTGCACGTGATGCGGCAGATCGAGTCGAACTCCGTCGACCTCATCTACATGGATCCGCCCTTCTTCTCGGGGCGGCAGTACAACGTCATGTGGGGCGATGAGCAGGAGATGCGATCCTTCAACGATATCTGGCAAGACGGCATGCCGGGCTATCTGATCTGGCTGAATGCGCGACTATTCGAGATGAAGCGCATACTGAAGCCGACCGGCAGCATCTACGTCCACTGCGACTGGCATGCATCGCACTACATAAAAGTAGAAATGGACAAAATTTTCGGCTACGAGAATTTCCGCAATGAGATTATATGGGCTTATCGCACCGGCGGAGCAACTAAGAGATCTTTCGGCAGGAAGCATGACGCTCTTTTGTTTTATTCCAAATCTAAAGAATATTTCTTTAATACGCAATTAGACAGATCTTATTTGACCGGCCAAATGGGACACGTGGCAGACAAGACTTTCTATGATGATGAGTGGGGAAGATATCAGGTAGTTGTTTTTTCTAAGACCCATATCAAGTTATACAGAGATTCACGTGGTTATTTCACGCTAACGAATTGCAGAGACTATTGGAATATAGATGCGGTTGGAAGAACAAGCAAAGAACGCATCGGTTATCCGACGCAGAAGCCGGAAGCGTTGCTTGAGCGTATTATCAAGGCATCGTCTAATGAGGACGATATTGTGTTCGATCCCTTTATCGGCGGCGGCACTACCGCGGCAGTCGCACAACGCCTCAATCGCCGATGGATAGCGGCCGACCAGTCGCGCGTGGCAGTGTCAGTAACTGCCGAACGACTGAAAGGGCAAGCTATGACGCGCGAGATGGATGAGGGTCCGGCGCCAGACTTCAATGTCGAGCAGTGGGGAATCTACGAATCCCAGCGATTGTCCGACATGCAGTCGGGTGAATTCCGAGAGTTCGTGCTGCACTGCTATGGCGCCACACGGCACGAGTCTGCTGCCCCCCCCCCATATTTCAAACGCAAGTTCTATTATTACTGGCGATTCGTCTACAGCATCGACTATTCACGGCTGGCACAACCAGATTCCCATCTGGGTCGGCGAACCGGCACTCGAATCGCAAGCCACGCATGAGGATGTAGCCGATTTCGCGAATGCGATTCGGCGCACGGTGCAGTATCGCGATGCCAATCTGCGCGACGGCAAGATGCTGGCATGGGGATTTACGCCTGCCGCGCGCACCGTTGCCGATCGACTGCGACAGCAGGAAGAGATAGATGTCGACTTTGTGCGGCTGAGCCAGATCGGCATTGGCGATCCGGAGTTCCGTGAGCATATAGTCGGAAGTTCGACTGAGCGCGCGGATTACAGCGAGTTTCTGACCTTCGTTCAGGCACCGCAGGTGGAGGTGGCGTATCGCATCCACGGTGGAAGATCAGTTACGTTCGATGCCGGCGATACGGCGGTGATGAATCCCGGCGCCGAGATCATCAATGTGCAGTGGGATTTCAACTATGACAGGCAACGCTTCTCCGCCACTGCCGGCTATTCATTCACGCGCGATAAGAAGACGAAGAAGCCGCAGCTGCAGGTGACTCACAAGTTCGGCCGATCGGGAAGTTTCCGAGTGGCTTGCCGGGTGCAAGATAGCAAGGGCGGTGAGGGCGAATGGCATGGGAATGTGTATGTTCAGTAGCCGGTGGGTGAGATGTTGTGATGCATAACTCATTCATCAGCTACGAGAGTGAATTTCAGCAGTGGCGGCGAGACGGATATCCGGGCGCGAAAGATGAGACCGCGGGCTATATCGCGCATTTGGCAGATGCGGACGATGATGCGCGTCCGCGTGAGGGCACGCTGTGGGAGCATCAATGGGATGCGTTTCTGCGTGTGATCTATGCCTACGAGATAAAACATGAGCGACTGGCGCGTCCGGATGGCTTGCTGTTGAATGTAGTTACTGGCGGCGGCAAAACGGCGATCATCGCAACATTGATGGTATGGCTTCGCATTGCGCACAATGTCCAGAAGTTCCTATTGCTATGCCCGAACCTCATCGTGCGCGATCGGCTGGAAGATGATTTTCAGGACGGCAAGGTGTTCGTCGAGCGCGACCTCATACCGAATGGTGCGATAGTGAGTAAAGACGATTTCGCGCTGACGGTTTTAGGCGGAGATCGTCCGGGCGGCTGGGCGAATCTGTTCGGAGCCAATGTGATACTAGGCAACATCCACCAGTTCTACACTAGCAATCATAGCGGGCAGAGCAACATTGCCAACTTGATGAACGGTTCGAACTTCGCGGTTTTCAACGATGAAGCGCACAACTCGCCGGCGCCGGAATGGGACAAGACGCTGGAGAAACTGCAGCCGAAGCTGATGCTGAGAGTAGATACTACGGCTACTCCGGAACGCGCGGACGGCAAGACGCCGGACAGCAAGATGATTTATGAATATGGCATCCAGGACGCGCTGTCGGACCGATTGGTCAAGACGCCGGTAGTATATCAGCCGAACATCGAGACGGTAGAGCTGACCTATACGGATGCGATGACTGGCGAGACACGCGGTGTGGAAGCGATTGACTGGGCAGAGGTAGACCGTGCCGGTTTGAACGCCACGCAGTGGGTAACGGACGATAAGCCGATGCGTCAGCAGATGGCGATCGCGATCCAAAGGCTGCGAGAGCAGGAGCGCAGAGCGCAAGGGCGTTATCAGCCAATACTGTTCGTGGTGGCAGTATGCAAATATGATGCTGAACGCGCAGCCAAGACACTCAACCAGCATTTCAAGCTGAAGACGCTGCTGGTAACCGAAGACAGTTCAGATGCCGACCGTAAACGCGCCACGCAGCTCAGTAGCAGATCCAAGAATCCATATAAGGCGGTAGTGAGCGTTTTGATGCTGCGTGAAGGCTGGGACGTGCCAGAAGTGAGCGTGGTGCTGCTGTTGCGGAAGTTCGGCAGCAAAGTATATGGACAACAGGTGATCGGACGCGGATTGCGGCGCGTTAGAAAATCGGGAGTTTCGGAAGCGGAGCCGCAGATCTGCGCGGTGGTAGACCATCCGAAACTGGAACATGGATGGCTATGGAAATTGTTCAACAGCAAGATCCGAGGGAATGTGGGCATCGATGATGAGTATGACGAGAGTGAAGATTTGCCGCCACCGCCGCCGCGGCAGGAGATAGTGAATCCCGAACTGATCATCGAACTCCCAGAGCCGTCTGAAGTAGATGAAGAAGAGTTCAATATCGAGGTTCCGGTAGATGATCAGCTGCCGATTGAGAACTGGCGCGAGATTTTGGAATCCATGCAATATCCGGCTAACACCAAGGAGATAACGGATCAAGCAATCTCCGGCGTGGAGCGGCAGGAACTCACCGACGATGGATGGCGTTACTTGATGGCGGCTCCGGATGAAGACACGGATGAATCATCGGAGAAAATTCCGAAAGAGTTAGCCGATGCGATTAAAGACGAACTGCTTAAAATGTCGGAGCGTTTGCTTAAAGAAGCCGGCCACTCGACACAGTTCAAAGGACAGATCTACGGCATCTTGCTGGGCCATGTGAGAACAAAGTTCTTGGAAGGCATGTCGCTCGGATTGTCGACTGATCATCATCTGCAGGCGGCTTGGAAGCTGTTGCCCGATGTAGAGCGTACCATCTCCGAAAAGCACGGCTTGGTGGAAGGGATGGTGAAGCATGGCGATTAGCCGGCGAGGCATATATGAGAAGCCTGCTAAGAGCCCGTGGAGCTTCGAACGCTATGACAGCGAATTAGAGCGCCTGATGATGATTAAGTTGGATGGTAATCCGGAAGTATCCAAATGGCAGAAGCGGCATAACATATCGATAGCATGGATCGATTCCAATGGTCGCCAGCGCAACTATCGCCCTGATTTCTTAGTTGAATATGCTGACGGGCGGAAATGTTTGATCGAGGTGAAGAACCCGGCGCTGATCGATTCACCCTCGGTGCAGCGCAAACGGCGTTCCGCGGAAGCTTGGTGCCGTCGCCGCGGCATGACGTACGAGCTGGCGACGGTCTAGTTCGGACGCCGTTGTAAGACCGAGCGATATCAACGAGGATTCGCGTCTTTGGTTCCGTGCACAATTATGTTAAGTTGCTAATGACAAGACGTATAAAACGGTTGAATCTCGGTCTTGCAGCATTTACTTTAGTCAATGAAGCTATAACTATGACTACTGCATCTCAATATCGCGCTACGTCTGCATTGTTGCTTGAAAATGCTGCTGAAGTGCGCGGCATGGGATCTTTTGCAGGCTTCTGAGAAGTTTTGGAGAGCGGCAGCGCAGACTCTGAAATCAGTCGCGCAGGAACGCGAGTGGGAGCATGATTCACACGCGCATTTCTTCAGGATCGTTAGACGACTCATAGACGAATCTGGCGACAATGAGTTATTCGCTCTATTCACTGCTGCCAATTCGCTTCATGGCAACTTCTACGAGAACTGGATGAACGAAGCTGAGATAAGGACTCAGAGCGAACAGGTGCGTCGACGGATAGAAAGAGTAGCCGCTATCGAACCGAGCTGAGCCATCGGAGGCAGTGAAGCGACGAGCGTCAATCGGCGATCGCGCTGATCGCTTTAGCTATTATCGTTACTGCTTCGTCAATGTCGGAGCGGTTGACATTCAGCGGCGGCATTAATCGGATGGTGTTAGGACGAACGGCGTTCAGCAGCAGTCCGTTGGCGAGACATTTGGCTACTGAATCAGCAGCGGCGTCTCGGTCCATCTCCAATGCGATCAGCATTCCCATGCCGCGCACTTCAGTGATGATAGGGTGATCTTCTCGCAACGCGTTCAGCTTGCCCATGAGATATTCGCCGTTGCGCATGGCTTGCCCCGGTCCGTCTTCGTCGATCAGCGCTTTGGCTCCGGCCGCGCCGGCCGCTGTGGTGAGCGCGTTGCCGCCGAATGTAGAGCCGTGGTCGCCGGGCTCCAGCACTGAGCAGAACTCTTTAGACGCGAATGCTCCGAGGGGCGCGCCGGCGCCGAGCGCTTTGCCGAGCGCCATCACGTCCGGCTCGACGCCTTCGAATCTCTGATATCCGAAAATCGTGCCGAGACGCCCCATGCCGGTCTGCACTTCGTCGAGCATGAAGAGGATGTTCTTGGCGCGGCAGAACTCTTGGACTCGCTGGAGGTAGTCATCATCAGGGATGTTCACGCCGCCCTCGCCCTGCACCGGTTCCAGCAACACCGCGCACGTCTTGCCTTCCTGGTAGGCCTCGGCGATGGCATTGAAATCGTTGTACGGAACGTTCACGAAGCCGGGCATTAGCGGCTTCCAGTTGTCTTGATAGTGCGGCTGTCCGGTGGCTGCCATCATGGCTTGCGTGCGGCCGTGGAAAGAGTCGAGAGCGGTGATGATTTCGTAAGCGCCGTTCAGATTTTTGCGTCCCCACTTGCGCGCGAGTTTCGACGCGCCTTCGTTGGCTTCGGCGCCGGAGTTGCAGAAGAATACGCGGTCGAGTGCAGAGTTTTCGACTATGAATTGTGCCAGTGGCAATTGCGGCAGTGTGTAGAAGAGATTAGACATCTGCATGATGCTGCCGGCCTGCTCGCTGACGGCTTCGGTGACGGCGGGATGCGAATGTCCCATGTTGAGCACCGCCCATCCGGCAGTGAAGTCGAGATATGCTTTGCCATCATTGTCGAATACGCGCGAGCCTTCGCCACGGACCAGCACGATGGGCATTCGACGCACCACTTGCATATAGTATTTGGCTTCCAGGTCTTTGTAGCTCTGGCTGGTGTTAGACATGTGAGATGCTCCATCTAGGCGTGTATGGCAGTCGATTGATCTATGCGCAGTGCAGGATTGCTCGCGGCTATGGAATCAATATACAGCGCTAATCCGCGCGCGATGCGCGTTTATGCTTTACTCTGGCGCGGTCAGATAGACAGTCTAGACAAGTCGCTGAAGCGTGCGTGTACGTGTGGCATGTGCAGGCCATGGAATAACATTGACGCGATGGAGTGCTGGAAGCTCTAGATATGTATCATGAATGGCATAGTGTAAATAGTTGATTTCAGAGAATCGAATAGCGATGGAGATGTTGAATTGGAGAACATAAGCAAAGAGATTCTGGTGCAGATGCTTGAGCGAATGTGGCTGATCCGCCACTTTGAAGTGCGTGTGATGGAGGTGCATTCAGCCGGCGAGTTCACCGGTGCGGCGCATCCATATATCGGTGAGGAGGCGGTAGCGGTAGGCGCCTGCGCGGCACTGGAAGATACCGACTATATCGCCGGCAATCATCGTTCGCACGGGCATCCGTTGGCGAAAGGCGGCAGTGTGAAAGGCGCGATGGCGGAGCTGTACGGCAGAGTGGACGGTTACTGCAAGGGTAAGGGCGGCTCGATGCATCTAGCCGATTTCTCTATTGGCATACTGGGCGAGTCTGGCATAGTGGCGTCTTCAGTGCCCGTAGCTACTGGCGCCGCGCTGGCGGCCAAGATCCGCGGCGAGAAATTCGTGTCGGTAGTCTTCTTCGGCGACGGTGCATCTAACCAGGGAGCTTGCCACGAGTCGATGAATCTAGCTTCATTATGGAAGTTGCCGGTGATATTCCTTTGTGAGAACAACCAATACGCAGTAACCACTTCTTATCACGACTCGGTAGCAGTCGAACACATATCGGATCGCGCGGCGGCTTACAATATGCCGGGCGTACTTGTAGACGGTCAAGACGCAGTGGCGATGTACGAGGCTTCACGCGAGGCGGTGAAACGCGCACGTGCTGGTGAAGGGCCTACTCTGATCGAGGCTCTGACGTATCGCTTCGAGGAACATTCGCTGGGATTGGGCCGGGTGCGGCGTGGCGAGTATCGCACTGAGGACGAGGTCGGCGAGTGGCGTTTGCGAGACCCGATCTTGGTGCATGAGCAGACGTTGATAGATCATGGCATTTTGACGCGCGAGGAGTGCGATGCGGTATCGGCGGCGAAGGCGTCCGAGGTGGAAGAAGCGATCGATTTCGCGCGCAACAGTCCCTACCCGGAACCGGATGATCTATTCGAAGATATGTGGGCGGACCCGATTCCGGCGCCTTAGCGGACAACGTTTGATTTGCGAGAGCATTGAATTTGAATCGATTTCAAGTGTTCCATGTAAAGATGAGGTTTTAGGCATGGCGAGCAACGCGATCTATATTGAGGCGATCAATCAAGCGATCATCGAAGAGATGGAGCGCGATACGAGCGTCTTCATCATGGGAGAAGACATTCGCCGATCGGTTTATGGTGCTACCGCGGGTTTGCTGGATCGATTCGGAGAGAATCGAGTTCTGGATACCCCACTGTCGGAAAACGGCTTTTTCGGTGCTGCGATAGGCGCTTCGCTGGTGGGCATGAGGCCAGTAGTTGAGACGCTTACCAGTTTCATGTGGGTGGCGATGGACCAGTTGGTGAGCCAGGCGGCGAAGATGCGCTACATGTTCGGCGGGCAGGCGACGTTGCCGGTAGTGTACCGGGCCACGATGTTCTACGGCGGCGGTTCTGCGGCACATCACTCGGACCGCTCTTATCCGATGTTCATGAACATGCCTGGATTCAAGATCTTGGTGCCGGCGACGCCGCGTGATGCCAAGGGATTGTTGAAGACGGCGATCCGAGACAACGATCCGTGCATCGTGTTCGAGGATGGCACCTTGTCGGGCGCTGCGGGCGAAATAGAAGCCGGGGATGCGGCGCTGGTGCCGTTCGGAGTCGCAGACGTGGCGAGAGAGGGTTCGGACGTGACGATAGTGGCAATTGCGGGCGCAGTGCCGATGGCGTTGCGCGCGGCTGAAGAGTTGGAGGCCGATGGAATTTCGGCAGAGGTTATAGATCCGCGCACTCTGGTGCCGCTGGACAAGGGAACAATTTTGGATTCGGTGGGCAAGACCGGTCGTCTGGTAGTGGTGGACCCGGCGCACAAGGTTTGCAGCGCGGCATCGGAGATAGCATCGATAGTTTCGGAAGAGGCTTTTTGGGATCTGCAAGCCCCAATCATGAAGGTGGCGGCGGAACAGGTGCATATACCGTACACCCCGGTTCTGGAGCGTCTGGTGTATCCGAGCGCGGAGAAGGTCGTGACTGCCGCTCGGGCGACTATGGATGAGTGAAGAATGGCATGAACCCCGATTCTTCACCCTCCCTTAGCGCAGATCAGCGCGAACGCCTTCTGGGCATTCTTCGGGAGCGAAACATTCGTGTAACCAGGCCGCGCCAACGCGTCGCTGAAGCGATCGTCAGCGTGGAGCAGCCATTCACTGCGGAGGGTATCTGCGAACGGCTGCCGGAGATAGGGCGTGCGACTGTGTATCGCACCTTGAAGCTCATGCAAGAAGCCAATGCACTATGCAAAGTGGTGATGCCGAACGGCGAAATGGCTTACAGCATCGGGTGGGCATTATCTGAGAGCGATGAATCGGCGCTGATCGATCACTCCGATTCTCACCATCATCACGCCGTGTGCACCGTATGTGGCTCGGTCAGATCATTCACCGCCGATGCGATAGAGCGCGCGGTGCAGGCCCTGGATTCATCGGCGCAAGGCGTGCTTGGAGATGTGATAGATCATCGCATTGAGATTTATGACGTCTGCCCCGAGTGCGAATCGATGTCCGCGTCTAGCGATCAACATTAGGGCTATGACAGTCGGCGTCGGAGAAGCGCGGTGCCGCCGAATATCACGCCTGAGACTAGCGCCATCGCCGGTCCGGCAGGCAAGTCGAGATAGTAGGCGAGGTAGATGCCGGAGATGGAGGCGACTAATGCAATCGCTATGCCCAGGAAAATTATGTTGACATGACGCTGTGCGATCAGCGCGGCGGCAGCTGATGGAGCTACTAGCATCGCCAGCACTAGAATGATGCCGACGGCCTTTACCGTGACCATGATTACGGTAGCGATCACGGCGAGCAACATGTAGTTGATGAAGGCGGTGGGTATTCCAGCAACTTCTGCGCCCGTAGCATCGAAGCTGGTGAAGACGAGTTCTTTGTAAAATCCGAATACGATAGTCAAGACGATGATGGCGGCGATGATGGTAGCGACGATGTCGCTTTCGGAGACTCCCAGTATCTGCCCGATGAGCAATCCATCGAGATCGATTGCCACGTGCGAAGAGAATATGGATATTAAGATGATTCCGAGTGCGAACATTGTGGCGAACATTATGGCTATCGCAGTGTCGGCGCGTATTCCGGTGTGTCTGATTAAGTATCCGACTATGAGTGCGAATGCGATGGCACTAGGCCAGGCGCCGATCCACGGGCTGATCCCTAGTATCAGAGCTGCGACCATGCCGGGAAATATGGAGTGTGCCAGCGCGTCGCCCATGAATCCGTATCCGCGCGTGATCACGAAGATCCCGATGGATGGGCATAAGATGCTTATGATGAGCGATATCGCCAGCGCACGCACCATGAAGCTATAGCCGAAAGGCTCTAGCAAGTAGTTGATTGCATCCATGTTACGAAGACTCTAGCGATTCGATGCGCGAACATTCTCTAAGGTTTTATAGGCCTCACTGAGCTTGAGATCGGAACGGCGCCGGTCGCTTCTGCAACTAGAAGTTGATGAATGATTCTTGGTGTGCGCCGTATAGCTCGCTGAGGGTTTCGGGCTTGAAAGCCTCCTCGGGCGTGCCATATGCACACACGTGGCAGTTGAGGCATACTACGCGGTCCAGCGTGCGCGCTAGATTGTTCAGGTCATGTGTCGTCATCAGCACGGTTTTGCCTTCGGAGCACATTGTGCGCAACACATCTACCAGCTCGTGCTGAGACGCTACATCTACTCCGCTGAAAGACTCATCTAGCAGCAGCAATTCAGCGTTTTGCGCTAACGCACGCGCTACGAAGGCGCGTTGCCGCTGGCCGCCGGATAGCTCCCTCAACAGATCGTGCTCGCGATGCTCAAGCCCTACTCGATTAAGCGCTTCACGCGCCCTTTCTCGATCTTCTCGGGATGGGAATCGGAACGGCCCGATTCGGGCAGTACGCCCCATCATCACGACCTCTCCGGCCGTGACGGGGAAGTCCCAGTTAACGGTTTCGGCTTGCGGGATGTAACTGACGGACCGTCTCGAGTCATAGGGAGTTTTGCCGAGCACTTCTACTTCGCCGGAATCGAGCTTTATGAGGCCTACAAGAGCTTTGAGCAAGGTGGATTTACCGGCACCGTTAGGACCGACGATTCCGACCAGCGATCCTTTTGGAACCGAGAAGGTAACGTCGTTCAGCACGAGATTTGATCCGTAAATGACACGCGCGTCGCGAGCAGATACGGCCGAGATTGCTTTTATAGTGTGACTAGTCACGATTCGGCACTGAATTGCAAATTATATTTCCCGTGGCTCAGTCTGCAAGCGCATTGACGATGATATCAACGTTGTAACGCATCATTCTCATATAAGTATCACTCTCTGACCCTTCAGTCCCTAGAGTGCCCGGCTGCAGCCCCCCTACTACCGATACGCCTGCTTCTCGGGCGAGAGTGTCCGCCAGATCACTACTGATCTGAGCCTCAGAGAAGATGGCGCTTACTTCATGATCCTCAATCTCATGCAATAGATCGAC
Source organism: Dehalococcoidia bacterium (assembly GCA_963422715.1). Taxonomy (GTDB): domain Bacteria; phylum Chloroflexota; class Dehalococcoidia; order Lucifugimonadales; family Lucifugimonadaceae; genus Bin127. The sequence continues at coordinate 1,093,798 of OY730475.1, forward strand.
TAGATGAGACGGCGAGGGGTCAGCTTCGGTGCCTCCACCTGGGATGATGACGCCGACCACCGTGAATCCGTATCTGGCGGCCAAGTATCCGAAGGCATCATGTGTGGTTACTAGCATTCGGTCATGTTCATCTAATTCAGATACTCGGCTTTTGATCCAACCGTCTAGTTCTTCTAGCTGGCCAATGTAGGCTTCTGCATTCGCCTGGAAGTAGTCTGCAGATTCGGGCTGTAGTGCTGCAATCTCTTGACTTATAGCAGTGATAGCCGCTTTGACTCGTGTCGGGTCAAACCAGAAGTGGGGATCAAGCGCGCCGTGATCGTGGGCGTCGTGGCGGTCTTCGTCCCCATGTGCGTCGTGCTCTTCGTGCTCATCTTCGTCCCCGTGTGCGTCCTGCTCTTCGTGCTCATCTTCGTCCCCGTGTGCGTCCTGCTCATCGAAGGGTATGGGATCGATATGATCTCCGATCGCGACAATATCTTCCTTTTGCCGACCGGCGTTTTCTATGAATTCATGTAGCTGAGATTCTTCAAATCCAAGCCCGATAGCAAAGACCAAATCGGCTTCAGACACTTTCGCCAAGTGCCTGGTACCGGGATGATAGCTATGAGGATCAACTTGTCTGGGGACAATGGAAAACACTTCGACGCGATCCCCTCCGACGTTCTCGATCCAATCGGATATGATACTGAATGAGGCTGCAATAGAAATAGCCTCTGGTGTAGGAGTGCTCTCTGGCGCAGGAGTATGTGTAGCTTGCACCTTCACTGCAATAGAAATAGCCTCTGGTATAGGAGTGCTCTCTGGCGCAGGAGTATGTGTAGCTTGCACCTTCACTGCAGTAGGCGCTTCTGGCGTAGGAGTGCTCTCTGGCGCAGGAGTATGTGTAGCTTGCACTTTCACTGCAGTAGCGGTAGGCGCTTCTGCTTCGTTTGAGCAGGCGACTCCCGCCAATATGACCAACGCTAAGCCTATGGATATAAACACCTTCCAATGTGGCATTTGATACGGACCCTTCTTCAATAACGATCGCCGGCCGTTGCCGAACGATCATTGGTAGTTATCAGCGAATAAAATCGATACGTAGTATCACAATATCTATATGATACATCGTATCAATTGAATGAGAGGGGCTATTGAAGGCGCAAAAATCGCTCTTAATAGATGCGAATCGCGCGCGACGTTGAGTTGAGACGTTGCTACATATGATGTCGGCTCGATATTTAGTATCTAGCGTCTATCTTTGGAAATCGCCTGCTTCTCCGTTAGCCCATGCCTTGATGAGATGATGCGCGATGGCGATGTCGCCCGGCACGTTCAAAGACGGATGCTTGCGTTCAAGCGCCAATAGCACTTCATCTCGGCTGAACCATCGCACGTCGGTCATTTCGAAATCGTCTTTATCGATTTCGGAGCTGAGAGCTTGGGCGTGGCTGCCGATCATGAGCGAGCTGGGAAATGGCCATGGCTGTGTAGAGTGATATTGAACTTCTCCGACCTCGATGCCGGATTCTTCCTTTACTTCGCGGCGCACTGCTTCTTCCATAGCTTCGCCCTGGTCCATGAATCCGGCGAGTGCGGAATACATGTTCATGCTGCGAAGCCGTCCGGCAGATTGTCCGAGCAAGCACGAATCGCCGTGCGCGACGACGGTGATGACTACGGGGTCGGTGCGCGGAAAGTGCTGGGAGTTGCAACGGTTGCATTCACGCATCAAACCACCGCGACGCATGAGGGTTGGGTTTCCGCAGCGCGAGCAGTAGCCGTGGCGATGATGCCACTCCAGATTGGATTTTGCCTGCGCTATAATGCCGCTTTCTGATCCGGATACTATCGTTGCGGCTTCACGTGCTTCAGTGAAGGATAGCGCAGCATCGCCTATTTGCGATAGCTCTACACCGCTGATTTCAGAATCGTTCTGATGTTGAGCATCCGTCAAGTTCCAGGCCACCAGCGGCGCGTCATCGTGAGGATCGATGCCTAGAAATGTTTCGATGCGCTTCGCGTTGCCGGCTACGCGTGATGCCTGGCGCAGCGGCAACCAGACCAGAGACGCAGTTTCGCTGTTCTTGATCCTAATGAGCGGTTGAAAGTTCATAAAGAGCAGCACGCGGCAATTGTCAGAGCGCGTCAGTCTCAGCAATTCGGCCTCGCTACGGCGTAGCACATCGCCACGGTCGATGTGATTGCCGGCGAAGATGTGTGGTTGGAACAGCCTTGCCAAAGTGAACCTCTTACTTATCTGGATTGAGGGCTATCGCTCCAGAAACTTTACTTTATGCCGCATCGTAAGCATCGAGTAGCAATCTAAACTGTGGTGCGGATATGAATCTAGCTCTTCGAATCGATAACAATCTTCTTCTAGCTTTAGGATTGGCGCTTAGCGCGATCTGTTGGTCCGGTTGTTCGGACGCTGCTTCTGTGACGCCCGTGACGCCAAGCGAATCGTTGATCACTCCACAAGTTACCTGGTCGGCGATTGCAGAAATCACAGCTGTGGATGTGCCGCCGTCTACTGGCGTGATCGATCAATCTCCCACTGTTAGCGCGACACATATAGCTCGGGCGACTAAGCCATCGATGCCGGCTGATAGTCCAACTCCGAGGGCAGCGAATACACCATCTGCTTCGCCCTCCCCGATTTCATCGGATGCTGATCTCATCTCAGAATCTACGGCATCTACTCCTACTCTGGTTACAGCAGTTCAAGCAACTCCTATGGCTACTCTCGTACCTATCACTGCGACCACAACGCCATCGTTGTTAGCGGAACCGATTTCGGGCCATGATTCGACGAACGCTTGGAATGTTGGAGATTTGGCCGATCGAGTCGGGGATATCGCCATTATGCTGGCTGAAGAAGCGAGCCCACGCCGTAGCGCTTCAGATGAGGAGGCGAATGCCGCCGAGTTTCTATCCGACATCTTTGAGGAGATGGGGCTCGACGTTTATATTCAGGCATTCCGCGTGAATGAACTGTCACCGTGGGGGGAAATTACGATAAGCGTGCCAGAAGGCGATGCTCAGACTTTTCTTTTCGATGCTTCGGATGGCAGGCAGCCTAGGATCTATGCGGCGCCCATGAAGCCGGCCTTTGAAGGGATGGCATCTGGCGAGATAGTCTATGCCGGACTGGGGAGAGAGAAAGATTTCGCGGGCTTGCATCTTGAGGGCAAGATAGCACTGATCGGGCGTGGCGAGCTTTCATTTCAACAGAAACAGAGGCTGGCGGATGAAGCCGGAGCTGCTGGCGTGATCATCTTCAATAGCGCTGAAAACGCGGGCTATCAGTATATGCAAGGGATGTTGGACAACCGGCCAACATTGCCGGTGGTATTCATCCCCTGGGAGTACGGCGAGCAACTAGTCGCCGCGCTGGAATCAGAGACTGGCATCGAGGCGATCATACACTCTGCGGCACCGACAGAAGGTTACTCGGGCAATGTCATCGCCGAACTGCGCAACGATATCGATGATGATCAGGTAGTCATTATCGGGGCTCATTACGATACTACCCCTTATACTCAAGGCGCTAACGACAACGGTAGCGGAGTGGCAGCTGTTATGGTATTGACAGAAGAGCTGTCAGACGATGAGTTGCCTTTTGATCTGCGCTTCATATTGTTCGGATCTGAGGAGACAGGATTGCATGGCAGCCAACACTACGTCTGGTCGCTGAACGATGAAGAGGAAGAGCGGATCGTTGCCATGATCAACATCGATGTCGTGGGCGCCGGCGACATTGTGATCTTCGGCCAGGGCAAGATGGACTATCGCGCGCGCGACGCTGCCCGGACGGCAGGAGTTGAACTAAAACCCACGCCACATGAGGCGGGAATGTACGCATCGGATCATACCCCCTTCATTCAAGCCGGACATCAGGATGTGATGTGGATATTCGCAGACGATCTTGCGTATATAAACTCCACGCTGGATACAGTTGAGCATATAGAGTCGCAACCGATGGGGGAAGCCGTTGCCGTGGTTCTGGGCGTGATAGAGCGCATGGCGGATGAAATGGGTAGCGCAAGCGACTAGCTGCCTTTTCAAGCGCTGATTGGGTTTTTACGGAGCGGTCGGATTGAAGATGAGCGCAGATCGTTGAACTGATAGCTTATCGCGAGACATTGAGCATATGCATAAAGATCGATTGCTGATCACCGATCTGGAGATCAGAGCCGTGATTGGAGTTCATGATTGGGAGCGACTGTCGCCGCAGCGGCTACTGCTGGAGCTCGAACTGCAGTGCGATCTCAGCCGTGCCGGCGCGTCGGACAAAATTGAGGATACCGTCGACTACTATGCGTTGTGCGATCGCGTCGTGGCATCGGTTTCGTCAAGCCGATTCACTTTGCTGGAAGCGCTGGCGGAAAGGGTCGCTGGCGTCTGTCTCGATTCGCATCCTAACGTCATTGCGGCAACGGTAAAGTTGAGCAAGCCGGGAGCATTGCCGGGCTTCGGTCGTGCGCTTGCCAGCGTGCAGATCACACGCCATGCGCTCCATTCGGATCATAAAGACGTGTAAAATGCCAACCAAACTAACCTGGTGATCCTATCTACACACGATAAGTGAGCATAAACATGAAACTACTTCTTGTCGGCGGGTCTGGGCACGTCGGAACCTTCATCACTCCGTATTTACGGCAGCGTCATGAACTGCGCGTCTTGGACCTGGCGCGGCCCCGACATGACGACATCGAGTTCGTGCGCGGATCGGTTACCGATACCGATGCCATCAAGGAAGCTGTGGACGGCGTCGACACCTTTATCTGGCTGGTGATGCAGAGTCCGCAGGGCGGATCGTCTACCGATCAGGACGAAAAGGTGATACGAGAGAATTACGAGGTGAACTGCAAAGGGTTGCATCTTTTTCTGTGGACCGCATGCAACGCGGGACTGAGCAACGGCGTATACACTAGCACCATGAGCGTCCATTACCGCATCCGGGATTGGTATCCGTCTGAGGATGAAGCGCCGCTGGACACGCCGAGCGCTTACGGTCTGTCGAAGGGATTCGGAGAGTTGATATGCCGATATTTCGCTCGGCACTTTAGAATGAACCTGGCAGCTTTGAGAATCACCGGGCCGCGCACCCGAGAGCAGTGGATCGAGTATCGGAACACGCCGCAAGAAATCTCATCCGACGGTACGCCACCGTTGCACGTGACGGATGAAGAAGATCTGGCGAACGCTTATCTGGCAGCAGTGGACTATGTGCAGATCGGCAAAGGCTCATTTGAGCCGTTCTTCATCGCTGGCGACGAGAACCAGGTGGAACACAACCTCACGAAAGCTCAACGCGACCTTGGATGGTCGCCGATGACGCACACTAAGCTCGAGGTGCCGCCTTTGAGCATGGGCTAGCGTTCCGAGACGATGCCTCTGGCGAGACGATGAAGAATATCCGAAGAGCGTATTTACAGACGGACATACGCAATTGTTCGCAATCAATACGAAGCGCGCATAGAAAAATCACCTGTGCTAGGCGATAGCCGCCGGCACCATCATATGAGTATCTCCACCTCTCCCTTACACGCTCTTGAGCGAGCGATGCTTTTCTTTCCGCAACCGCAGCTGCGCGGGAATCCCGGCCATTTGGGGATGCGATATGAAGATGTGTGGCTTACGACTGAAGACGGCGTTAAAGTTCATGCCTGGTTCATAACTGGTTTCGATGAAGATGTAGCAGACAGTGCGCGTTGGCGCGAGCATACCGGTGCTAATGCATGCAAAATCTCGCTGTTGATGGTGCATGGCAACGGCGGCAACATCAGTGTGCGGCTGGACCAGTACCGTGAGCTGATGCGCCGTCTCGGCAATATTGCGATCTTATCTCTTTCTTATCGCGGCTACGGGATGAGTGATGGCGAGCCGAGCGAGGAAGGATTCGCGCGCGATGCTGAAGCGGCTTATCGATGGCTGGAAGAGCGTTTTCAGAAGTCTAACACCGCGCCGCGACGGAGGGGCGAGCAGAACCGAAATCGCTTCGTGAAGGTGCTGTTCGGGCGTAGCATGGGCGGTGCAGTTGCGGCTAGGCTGGCCGCGCGCTGCAGTCCGGATGCCTTGATCCTGGAGTGCGCGCCTTCATCGATCGCTGACATCGCTAAACGGATCAGTCCTTGGTGCTATATGCCTATCGAACGCTTCATCATTAACCCGTTCGACACCGAATCATATGTGAAAAAGGTTAGCTGCCCGCTCTTGGTGATGCATTCGGAAAATGACGAAACGGTGCCGTATGAATGTGCCGAGCGTATCCTGAAAGCGGCGAACGATCCGAAGCGTTTCTACTCGATTCCGAATGCATCGCACAACTTCGCGGACACTGTGAATCCTGCTGGCTACTATGGCGCGCTGGCAGATTTCCTCGCTGAGTTCACCGATTGGCGTTGAAATATATCACTATGATTCATGCATCATCATAGGCGTTGAAACAGGTGCGCGTCCGACACTGCTATTCCCATCTGAATACGCGTATCGACACTGCGAATATGATGATGCCCCACACGGCGAGTCCGAGGATGTTGCCGCCTTGTGAGAAAAATGATTCCCCAGTGTTGACCATTGCCCTCATCGTGTCGGCTAGATACGTCAGCGGCAAGTAATCGGTGACGGGCGCCAGCCAATCCGGTATGACTGAGCGCGGGAAGAAGATGCCGGAAAGAAACATCATCGGCAGGATGATGGCGTTTGCGATCGGAGCGGCGGTGTTCTCAGTGTTGGCGATACTGGAGATCGATAGCCCCAAGGATACGAATACGGCGGCGGTGAATATGACGAGCAGCAACAGCTCCAGCCATACCAGCGGATGTCCAGGTCCGATAGTGATGCCGAATGTAAGCATGCCTATGAGCAATAAGATATAGACCTGCGCAGTTATCACGATCATGCGAGTTATGACCATGGCGGTGAGGAAGTGCGAAGGATTTATCGGTGTGGCTCGGAATCGTCGCAACACGCCTTGGCTGCGTAGACGCACAAATGTGAAGGAAACGCCGAATACCGCGCTCTGCATCACGGACAGAGCCACTATTCCGGAGACGATGAATCCTTTGTAGCCCTGCCCTTTAGTCTCGGTGGCAGTCATTCTGATCTGCGCCCACTGCTGACGCTGGTACTGTGACGGAACATCTGCTACGGCATTGAAGACGCCGTCCAGGGTGTCTTCAATGATGGACTGAGCCGAGAATGCCTCTTGCGGCTGTCCTTCTGCGTAGTAAATGTCGATGAGAGACGATGCCGGTCCGCGACTTCCGAATCCTTCGGGAATGACCATGAGTGCGGTGATGTTGCCCTCTTCCAGTTCGGCTCTCAGCTCCGGCTCGTCATTCGTGGCTGGCACGCTGAGCAGTTCGGGACGGTCGCCGTCGCCGCGCAGAACCGATACGAGGCTTGCGGAAGCTTCGTTATGCGCGTTGTCTACAATGCCGACATCAGGCGGGTCATAGCGGTCGAAGTTCAAGAATCCGAAGATCAGCATCATGATCATCGGGAATGCCAGCGTCCAGAACAGCGCGGCGCGGTCGCGGTAGAACATCTTTATCTCCGCAACGATGAAGGCGAGATAGATCTTCACTGCGCATGCATCCTGACGACGATTAGCTGGATTAGGTATCGATTGATCTTCACTCAGATTCGCTCCCAGTGCCTTCCCGAAGATCTTTGCCAGTGATGTCTATGAATACGTCTTCCAGGTTCAAAGCGCCATCGCGATGCTCGGATCGAGCGCCGCGATCCCGCAACGCGTTGACGAGCGCATGTGGGGTGTCCATGGCGACGATGCGCCCCTGGTCGACAATCGCCACGCGATCGCAGAGATCTTCAGCTTCTTCCATATAGTGAGTGGTGAGCAAGATGGCCTTGCCGGAGTCGCGCAGGTCTCTTATCAGTCCCCAGATGTTGCGGCGCGCCTGTGGATCAAGCCCGGTGGTAGGTTCATCCAAGAACATTGCCACTGGATCGTTCACGAGGGCGACAGCGATGGACATCCGCTGTTTCTGACCGCCGGAGAGGTTCTTGTAGTTGTGCTTGCCGCGATCCTGAAGCCCCACCTGCGACAGCACGTCGTCAGCGGTGATGTCCGAGCCGTAGAGAGTTGCGAACAGCCCCACAGTTTCGGCAAGCGTAAGATTGTCGAGAAATGCGTTCTGCTGCAGCTGGACGCCGATAATGGATTTGACGCGTTTGGGTTCTTTCACCACGCTGATACCGTTGATGAATGCATCTCCGCTATCCGGCTCCCGCATGCCTTCCACCATCTCGACCGTAGTAGTTTTACCCGCGCCGTTGGGACCTAGCATCCCGAAGATTTCGCCCGCGCGCACCGAAAACGATATGCCGTCCACAGCGACGATATCGCGGTAACGTTTACGCAGTTCGCGCGCTTCTATGATCGCATCGGACATGTGTTCTTCTTATATTGGCCGCAAGCGTCGTCTCGCGTCGCCCCTTTTGCTCACTCTCGGCTAACCGAGCCATGCAGGCAATGATATTTCATGCGCGGCACTTGAATAATGTTCTTGCGGAACGAATGATGGGTAACGGCGTGTTGCCGAATGCTTGCAGTCAATCCCCAGATTGTAGTTTCTTCCAAGATAGCCTAACCTTAATAGGAGCATTGATGTGTCGCGATATTTCGGCACGGTATTTATAACTTGATTCAAGCGTTAAATCATGTGTGGCACAAAACAGAAAACCTAGTGAGAGGTTTGCGATGAGTGAACGCCCGAATACGAAAGCGCTGGTCGACGCGCTCGACATCTACCGCGACGCGATGCGGCCATTCATCGTCCGGCAATTGAAGAGTGTGCGCGGCAAAAAGGCAGAGCAACTGGTCAAGTCTGCGCTTCGAGATGATCAATATCACCAATTCGAGCAGAATTTGAGTCATGGAAAGGGCATTGAGGACGCTATCGACATCGGTGATTTCCCTAGCATCGTCAAGTCTAACTGGCATGATCGCTTTCAGTTCGTATTTGAACCTGGAACCGGAGTGCGCGATGCTTTGTACCGGATCGCCAAGGCGAGAAACACCGCCTACCATCCCGGAACTGATGATGTTGAGCTAGAGTATTCGGTTGACAGGCTCAAGGATATCGCTGATGTGCTGGTGGAGATCAACGAGCCGGATCGAGCCCGAATTGTTCGGGATAGCGTGCCCAACTTAATGCCGCTCAAAACGCCGGCCCATAAGTTCAAGCAGGGCGGGAGAGATGTATATGCCTTTACTCTGGACCTGAAGACGCTGGACAGGGTATTGCCTGATCGAGTCGACGATCAGGTAGTAAAAGATGCGAATAGACAGTTGACGCCTAAACATGCTAAGGACATTCAGAAATACTTGGCAGGGCGAGACGATTGGCTGCTTGGCCCATTGCTGTTGGGTGTTGATCCTGATGAGATTGAGTTTCAATCATATACAGATGAGACAGCTTCAAACAACGCAGTGGGCGAATTGCATATAGGCACCGATGCAGCAGTTGCCATGAGGATGTTCGACGGTCAGCATCGGCGCCGCGCGATCAAAGACCTGCTGGATGATCTTTCGCATCACATCCGGCATTCGAATAAGCTTGCGTCTCTGCAATCGAACTCGTTGCCGATAATGCTGTACGCGGAAGCGAGCATCGACGCGCTTCGTCAGATGTTTGCAGATGCGTCTAAAACCAGATCCATAGAGAAGAACACTGTTGCTCTGTTCGATCAAACCGATGCCTTCAACCTTGCCGCGCTATGGATCGCTGAGAACAGCGACCTGTTCAATGGGCGAGTCGAGATGGAACGAGTTTCGGTCTCTCGTAAAAGCCCCAACATAATCGCTATCAATCAGTTGGCGCGGACGCTGAAGACTCTGGAGGTGGGTTTCAGCGGCAGAGTGAGTAAAGATAGGAACGAAGAGTACCTGTTGAACCTCGATTCGCTGCAAGAGCGTTGCTGGTATTGGGCTGACGATTTCATGCCGCGCGCCAGAGAAGAGTACGAAGGACTTATGAACGGCGAGATCGATAACTCGGAGATTCCTGCGAAACGTGCCGCGACGATGGCTTACAACGCCTCGGTGATTCGCATCTTTGCCGGCTGTTGCTACGAATGGATAAAGGCTGGATATGAGCCGAATTCGCTGGCTGAATTTCTGCGCGACATGTCGCTGAAGACCGGTGCCACAGAAGGATTGCTGGTTGAAGCAGGTGTCGTCCCGCCTGGAGGCACATCGCCGGCATCGCCGGTACGTGCAGTGCGTGATGGTATCAACTACATCGTGCTACGCGCAAAAGAGAGCAATGAATAGCGTGGATTACTGCTATTAGCCACATACTCTCGCATAAGGAATAGCAAATGGCGCTCAATATACCAACCGTTGCCAATCAGTACAGTCTGCGCATCCCGGCACATCGGTTTCGCCAAGGAGAACGCGATGTGTATTACTTCGCGCTCGATCTGGCGACGCTTGACGGTCTGTTGCCTCAGCGTGTGGATGATGACGTAATCAGGGATGCGAATCGACGCCTCACTCCGGTCCACGCCAAGAATATCAAGAATTATCTTGTTGAACAAGACGATTGGATGCTGGGCGCGTTGATGCTCGGCATCGCGCCAGACGCTCTGGAGTTTGATCCTTATGAGAATGAAGCTGGCGAGCGAGTGGACTCGAACTTCGGAGAATTGCGTATTCTCACCAACCGCGTGAATACGATGCGGATATTCGACGGTCAGCATCGCCGTCGGGCCATCAAAGATATGTTAGACGATCTTTCTAGCGGAACAAGTCCGGGCAGCGCGCAGAAGCTAGAGGCTTTGTGTGCATCTTCGATGAGCATTGTTCTCTACGCGGAAAACGACATGAAAACGCTCAGACAGATGTTCGTCGACGCGTCAAAGACGAAACGTATAGAGGCGAACACTGTCACTAGGTTCGACCAACGCGATCCTTTCAATTTAACTGCGATGTGGCTCGCGGAGAAGAGCAGATTCTTGAAGGGCCGAATCGAGATGGAGCGTAGTTCCGCCTCGCGCACGAGTCATAAACTCATGTCGATAAACCAGCTTGCCGCGCTTTTGAAGGTGATTGAAGTTGGATATTACAAGCAAGCTAGACGCGAGCTCATTGATCACTACATGCACAATATCGATGATCTGCGCGTTAAGAGCCTTGAATGGTCAGACAAATTCATGCCCGCCGCCCGAGAAGAGTATGAAGGATTGCTCACCGGCAAGATTGAGAACTCTGAGATCCCTAGATTGCGCGGCGCTACCTTTGCTTGCTGGTTGATTTTCATCAGGCTTATAGCTGGTTGCTACAATGTCTGGCTGAAAGACGGTGAATCTGGGGAATCTCTTGCTGTTTTCTTCCGTCAAGCGTCTATAGACATTGGAAGCACCGACGGACTGCTGAGGGATGCCAAACTGATTCACCCCGACGGCAAAAGCATGTTCTCCCGGATGCAAGAAGTTAGAGGCGCGATTGAATACATCGTTCGCGTGGCAAAAGCGAGCGGGTAACTATACGCCTCTAGTCATTCCCGTGCAGGCGGGAATCTACAGCATTCGGTGATTGCACCGGCATCCCTCAACGGTTCTCATCATGTCGGACGCGCTTCCTCAGCATCCTACCGTTCCGTTATCTTCATAACCAGCGGATCTAGCACTTCGTGGACTTCATCCAGAAGCTCTTCCGGCTCCTGATGCTCAGGTCGGCGCGCGGCACCGAAACCTCTGTCGGGCCAACGGGCGCGGAGATTCTTGGCGATTTTCTCAAAGTTGCTGCTTCTATGAGCCAGCTCGCGATGCTCTGCCGGCAGTGCCTTGAGCCAACTGTTCAGCGCGGTTCTCATAGCCGGCGAGTTGATGCTGGTTCTGCTATCGATCTCTCTGACATTTGATACCCTTCCGCCGAAAGTGAATACGGCATCTGCGAGTTCTTGCTGTTGCAGCCAGAAGCCGGTTTCAAACAGGTCTCTTACTCCTCCTTTTTTGTTCTTAGTTTCTGGCTGAGCCGATGATCGCAAGGTGCGCCATCTGGTTTCGGGGTCAGAGCCTACCTTAAAATCGTGTCTAGTTCCTAGCCAGCATTTCCAGGCCATGGCGCGCCACAGCAATGCGCGACGTTCGGTGCGCAAAGCGGTCAGATGCAGTATTCCGGATTCTCGCACCGAGCGTCCGACGCACCAGATGCGTTTGAAGCGAATGTTGGCATCAACGTTTTTCACGCTCTCGAGGCGAGCTAGCGCGTCATCCAGCACATCGTCTAGACGCTGGTCCAGCTCTTCGGCTTGTGCGCGGTACTCTTCGCCGCCTAGCGGGCGATCCCACACGGTGACTACTCGGCTCGTGTATTTGCCCTGCGAATCTCGTTGCCATAGCTTTACCGGCATCAGGCTTCCGCCTCTTCGAAGACGCATACCAAGTTGGCGACTATCTGGCGGCGCAGCTCGGCGAGCCTCTCGGTCTCTATATCTTCACTGTCGCTCATGCGCTGAAATTCCTCGACTTGCTCCGCCAGTCTTCGCCATCTCAGATTTTCTGCCTGATCCGAACGTTCCAGGATAGTGTCGTATCGGCTATCGTCGCCGGTGCGATGCGCTTCATGCATCCAATCCAAGTAAGCGTCGGCGATAATCTCTCTTATCACCGCGTTAGCGCCCTCAGAGAGAGTTTTGGCGTTTTTGTCGGCACGCTCGGCGATTCTATATATGTGATGCTGCGGCGAGTAGTATAGCGGATAAGATGCGTCTGATTTTTCTGGGGACTCAAGTCGCCAGATCGGTGCGGCTTCACGGCTTTCGTCCGTTGTTTCTTGTCGGATCAGTTCAAATGGCATTTTACCCGCGTTGCCGGGCGGGTCTACTTCGAAGTGGATGCGACGAGATGTTGATATCTTTATCTCCTCGCCCATGTGCTCGCCGTAGATGTTAACGTGCAGGTCATGCGTTCCGGGCGAGGCGACTAGATATGCTTGGCTAATAGTCGAATCTGGGATATCGTTGAACAGTCTCACGGGCTTGCTGATGAGCTGTTTGACAACCGGCGGCTCTCCGCTTCGTTCGATGCCATTGATTTTAATCTTCTTTTTCGTTGCCAGTGACAGAGAAATCGGGGCGTCGATTCCGGGTACCAGATTAGGCGGCAGCTCTGATGCCACTAGTGAGGCATTCATATGTAAGACGGCATCTTGATCAGATCGATTCTTTACAGAAACGTCGACCCGTAACCTTTCGCCGTTGTTGATTCTGGCGCGCTCAGGATCTTCAAGGTTGGAAACTTTTACGGATAGGGTGATCGTTTTCTTATCCGGCGGCTCGGGTGGATCCTCCTGGACGTAGACTGCTCTGCTGGCACGCTTCAGATCGGTGCCGGCATCAGACACGGTGGCATAGAGTCGGTACTTCCCCTTTCCCGGGCATGACATATGCTGCTGGTCAGATTTCCCAATCATCACTAGCAGATCGCCGAACTCCGCGGATGCGGCGCCGTCTTCGCCCAGATAAGCTCGTTTAGTCGCTATCTCTTGACGCTTGTTGTCAGGATCGACCGACATTATTTTGAGCGTTACAGAGCCGTGATCCCGCTTCGGCTCAGTTTGGCATCGCACATATATCCGCGAGAGCTTCTGTCCCCAATCGACTCGCGTAGTCTTCGGGTTCGGATAGTCGACTTGGATATCTAATCCCCACGCGGTACCGCCGTGATCATTGCCGCTGCCGGCAGATTTTCCTTTAGGCGGGTTTACGAGCACGCTCAGTGCTCGGGACGCGATCTGGCGTTCACGCTCTGATGCATCTTCCTGATGCACATCTTCATCGACCCATCCCTGGCGTTCGCTGAACTCTTTCACGCAACTAGCCAATTCATCTCGTATCTCTCGGATCAGCCCTTTACGGCGATTGTAGCTGTCATGTTGCGGACGTTCGTACTCGGCAGAGCGCAACTCACGGTCCAGATCGCGCTCGAACTCGACGAATCCCCTGAATCCGGCGCGGCGCTCTTCAGGCACTTGCTGGGAATATTCTTGTTTAGCGCCAAGAGTTTCGATCCATTGCAGCCCGCGCATGATCTGGATACCGTCGTATTCGGGCTCCGACTGATCGTACAGATGCTGATGCGCTTCTAGATTCTCGTCGTATTGCAGCGCCAGTCGCTTGATCTTGAGATTGGGATCCGATTTGAGATAGATATTGGTTTTGACATATTGATTTTCATCGGTTGAGGACGCGTTCCAGAATTGAGATCGCCACCACTTCGGCACGCCGATCTTCCTCGATGCGCCGTGGGTATCGACCAAGCTTATCTCTATCTCTCCAACTTGGATGGCGCGCCACCAGAGCATCTGTAGCCATTTGGCAAGCTCGTAGTTATTGAAGGCTTCAACGGCTTCTGAGCTGAGATAGGGCATGATGACGCGCGTGCCGACCGTTGTGAGCGGATTGAGTTTCAAGAGGTATTCGAGACCTAGACCTTCGTCGATGGTGAAAGCATCAGCGCTTACGAGTTCCCTAGCCGTCTCGTCAAGATATGGCGGGCGGCGAACTGTGTCGCGCGGGCTGGCGTAACGCACTCCGAGCCGGTATTCGCCGTCTGGCAAAAGCGTGTCGTAGAGCATGACCATACGCCGCTGACCGGTTCCTCGAGCATATGAGTGGTAGAGAGACGCGGATTTGCCCTGCCCGCGTGATCCGAGCGCGTCTTGATTCGCCTTCGTGTAACCCTGTCCCTCGAACGCGGACCAATCCTCGCCTGGATTCAATACGCCTCCGCGCTTGTCTATCTCTTCATCGTTCAGAATGGGGCCGCCCAATCCTGAAGTGCCGCTATCGGTGATGGTGAGCATGTGGCTAGGATAGCCGTCTGCAAGTGTGCGCTGGTGCAACCGGTACTCGATTTTGGCGATGGATGAGCGCTTGGCGTCTTTAGAGTTTTGCACTGGCTCCTGTGCAAGCGCGCGTATGGCGCCCATCTTGTAACCAGTTATAATGCTCTCGATGAGATGCACCATGTTAGTGCTAGTTGATTGGTAAGATGAAGGTTGTGTGTTATCTGGCACTGTCATTTATGTATCTCTCTAATATGTAGGTTACGGATTTTTAGTATCGAGATTAGGCGCTTTATCAATTGTCATCTTTAGCTGTGCTCGTTTGGTTACGCTTTCTACGCCGCGCGCCCACGCTGATATCCACGTTGGGATGGTCTCGCTTCAGGGCGTAGAATCCGCGCCGGAATGGACGGATGAAGCGCCTGTCTCGGTTCATCATGGCGTTGAGCGTTGCTGCCGGCGATCTCTCGGGCAGGAAATCACCGCGATCCATCACTTCAGTCGCCAGCTCTCGATAGTGCATCGGTTCGCCGTTTCGCTCAGCCAAGATATCAGCCGCCACATCGGCCGGGCTTCGCCAAGATTGAGAAGGATCAACACCGTTTTGGATAGCCAGCTCTGACCTTTGATGCACCTTTATAGAGGGGTTGCTTTCACGGATGCCGAGAAGCTGTTTCAGGGCGTAGATTTTTGGCGTGATCGCGTTGCGTTGCGCTTCATACTTGCTTATAACGGCATTTATTTCTGCTAAGCGAGCTTCCAGGTTCTTAAGCTGCGTCTCAGCCGAACTCTTAAACTCAGAATCTAGATCTTCGTAGTTAGCAATCATGATCGACTACTCCTTACTAGCTATAACGCTTCATCAATACGTATGCATGATAACTTAAAAATTGCACAAACCAACGATAAATCGATTTTATCACTGAAAATATTTATCTATGTATAAAACACAGATAGAGCTTAGTAAGGCAAGTCGCAAATTGATGAAGCCAGCGCGACGATCCTCGTGGCTATCTGGAATCTCTACTCGCTGTGTGGGCTGACCAAATGCCAGCGTCCGCAGTTTTTAGTCTGAAACGCAGTGTCTGAAGGCAATATGCGTATGGTGTGCTTGCCGCGTGCGAAGCCCTCTTGCAATATGTCGGACGGCTGATGGCTGAAGCCGGCGAGACGTCTCCAGCTGCAGGCAGGCACAAATTCGCCTTCAGTGTAGATCGCGTGGCCGATGTCGGCAGAGTAGACGCCAGGAAGCACATCGATGCCCACTCGATGCATGCCATCGGTGAAGAATATATTGTGCAGCAGCCTCTCGTCTTCCAATTTCCTTGTATCACCATGTGATGCTGTACCAACGCCATCGGTCGGCGCGGATCCGATGACATCAGATGATGCCGATTTGTCGGTCTTGTCGTTTGCCAGTGGGAACCAGGCGCCGCATCCATTTGAAGTGAATCCTTCGTCTTGGGCTTCTATCTTTACGATCCATCTTCCGGGCGATGATCCTTGCGTGATGATAGCGGTATCGTCAGCGGTGAAGGACGACAGACGTGCCCATCGGCATTGCTGCGTGTGCCATGTCTGAGAGATATATGTCCCCGGCTCAATGTCGGCGCCTACTTTGTAAGTGCCGTCGTCAAACCATTCTTTTATCGAATCTGATTGTGGATCAATTTGTAACGGTGTCCATTGTCCGCACCCACTAGAGGCGAATCCGACGTCTGTTTGTCGAATTGTTGCGATGGTGGGAGAGTCGGTTCGAACTTCGGTGATGACGCCGGTGTTCCAGGTGAAATCCGACATTCGGCGCCATGTGCAAGGCGAGCTCCCAGAATAATCGGCGCGATAGTTTCCGGGCAAGATGTCAGTTCCGACGGCGAAAGTGCCATCTACAAAGGTCTCGGCGAGCTCCGCTTCGCCATCGGACGGATTCATCATTTTCCAGTCGCCGCAGTTCACGGATCTGAATCCTAGATCGGTGCTTAATATTGTTGCGATAGCTGGTCCTTTGGATGCGTATAAAGATATTCTTTCGAAGTGGTCGCCGGTGAATCCAGAGATTCGGCTCCAATAGCAGGTCTCACCTTGATCCACTCGCTCGGCGCGATACACTCCGGCAGCGATGTCTGATCCCACGATGTAGACGCCGTCCGAGAACTCAGTCGCTGGCTGATGCTCAATGGTTGTTTCAGTGTTTACACGGTTCCAAGTTCCGCATCCGTCGGAATATACGCCGGCATCGCTGTCGACGATGGTCATCACGGCGTGGTTAGGGATGGCGTCGGAGCCGAGCATATCTTGCGGTTCGCCTTTCAGCGATGCCATGCGGCTCCAGAAGCAATAAGAGGATGTCGGCGCTTTGGCGACGTAAGTGCCGGGCTGCAGCTCAATGTTGACGCCCCAAGTGCCGTTGGCGAAGTGTGTTTGCGGCGCGTCGTCGCGGTCTCGCAGCGATAATGGTCTCCATTCGCCGCAGCCGTGAGCTTCAAAGGTGGCATCGGTTTCCGGGATGGCGACGATCGCTTTTCCGACCGCGTTGCGCAACGCGGCGACATCGGAGTTTGATCCGCTAAAGCCGGCGCTTCGTTTCCACAGGCATCTGCTCTTGCTGGAATTGGGTGTGGTGTAGATGCCCGGCGCGATATGCACGCCCACGATATGTTCACCGTCGCCGAATCTGGTCGATGCTTCTTCGCTAGGCAGCTCTAGGATGGGACGCCAAACCTCGCATCCGTAAGATCGGAATCCGGCGGCGTTCGGCGGTATCTGCACGATGCCGCGCAGGGTGCCGCTTCCGGCAGTAATGATGTCTTGTGCGTTGCCGGCGAATGCGGAGAGAATGAACCAGTTACACGTTTCGCCTTCTACAGCCTCGGCGCTATATATATCGGGTGCGATATCCGAACCGACAGCGAAGGTGCCCTTGTCGAATGATCGCGGGATAAGCTCATTGTTCTGCCCGGTCGCGATCGGTTTCCAAGTCCCGCATCCATTGGAGTAAAAGCCGATATCCGTTTCCAGAATAGTGGCGATTTGATGGCCTTGAGATCGATATCCGCCGCTGCTGTTGCCACCAGTAATCGGCGAGGTGCGATACCACACGCAAAACTCAGCTCCGCTGTCGGCGGCATAAGTTCCGGGCGGGATATCAATGCCCGGCAGATAAGCACCGTCCGTGATGATGTCGGCGTCTATTATTCGATCTTCCGCATTGACCTTGGTCCAGGCGCCGCATCTAGCCGAGTAGAACCCGTTCCGGTCTGCGGTGATGTTGACGATGGGATCGCCTACGGCCCAGATGTTGATAGAAGGTTCGGCTTGTGGTAGCCATGCGAAATCATCAGCGTATATCCAGAAGCATCGGCCGCGGTTTCCTGATGCAGTGTATATCCCTGGCTGGATATCGGCGCCTACTCGATATGTTCCAGGCCCGAAGCGTGCGAGACGATGCTCTGGAATCGTCTCTGATTCGGATCGCCAAGTTCCACAGCCGAGCGTCTCTATCTCGGCATCGCTGGGCATTGCTTCTATGATGGCGCGCCCGAGGAATGAAAATGATCGGCTGCCATCGTATTGATCAACGATGCGGACGTTGCAGATATGCTCTATATCCTCGGCCACATAGATGCCGGGCTGTATGTCGCTACCTATCAGATGCCTACCATCGGTAAGCGCGCTATCGGAGGCGTGTGCTGTAGATGATTCTTGGTGTGAGAAGCCTGCAACATGTATCGTGGCTAGAAGTACTGCGACTGCGACAATCGTGCGCAAGAGGATGCTAGTTATGGGACTAGAAATCCGATTTTCGAGCCAGAACATGCGTCTGCTGAGTATCAGAAAATCGGGCTTCCGAGGTAGTCTCGATATTTGAGCGAGCGGTATTTGAAGATGCTTATCAGGTCTCTTGCCACGAACAGCGTCTGTGCTATAGATGCCAATATTCTGCCGCCGGGCAGGGTGTAGTCGACTAGATCGCCGATCTCGGTGTTGCGATCGTCGATGGCTTTGAATGTGTGGAGATGCTTCCACTGTGAGTACGGCCCTATTGTCTGCTCGTCCACGAATCGATTTGGAGGATGAAATACAGGTATGCGGCTACGCCACCTCACAGGGATCCCATGTAGACGCATATCATATTCAATCTCAGTGCCTTTTCTGATTCGCACGTCTAGTCTGCCGCGTGGTCGGAAACGCAATCGGGGTGGTGAGATCTTGTCAAGAAATCTGGTGTCTCGGCAGAAGTCGAAAGTAGACTGCAACGATTCCCCCACTACTATGGAGTTTATGAGTCGGTAAGACGCTGGTGCCGTGCGTTGGATGCGCGGCGGCTGATAGATGGGTGGGATTGTTACAGTATCGCCCCTCTCGTGGTTAGGATGCTTCATGTGAGGCATAGCGAGCTGTGTCGCTCTTGCTCCATTATCGCGCGTCGCGCATGGTTTGGCGTTTGATTTGCGTTCTTGCTGACAGACTGTAGATGTCGATGAACCCGGTCGCTGCCGCATGGTCAAACTCGTCTTCGGTAGAGTATGTAGCCAACTCGAAGTCGTATAACGAGTAGGGGGATCGTCTTCCGACTACCGTTGATGATCCTTTGTAGAGTTTCAGGCGCACATCTCCGGTGGTATATCTCATAGCTGAATCGAAGAAGGCGTCTAGGTTTTCCCGAAGTTGCGTGTACCATCTGCCGTCGTATACGAGATCAGCGTATACTGGCGCCAGTTGGGATTTGATGCGTTGCTGCTCTCGCGATAGAGTAGCGGTTTCGAGTGCGTTGAGAGCTTGATAAAGCACGCTGGCGGCAGGGGTTTCGTAAACTTCCCTTGATTTTATGCCGACGAGTCGATTCTCCAGGTGGTCTACTCTTCCCACTCCATATGAGCCCGCCAAGGCATTCAACTGCTCGATCAGTTCAACGATGCCGAGCGGTTTTCCGTTCAGCGCAGTTGGGATGCCCTGCTCGAAGGAAATCGCTACTTCTTCTGCTTCATCGGGAGTATTTTCCGGTGATACAGTCCACGAGAAAGCATCTTCCGGAGGCTGCATCCAAGTGTCTTCCAGGTCTTCGCCTTCAATCGCAAGTCCCCACATATTGCGATCAATAGAGTATACGCGCTGATCGCCTCCGACTTCGCGCAGCTCCAGTCCGGCTCTAGCGGCGAACTCCTTCTCTTCGTCGCGCGTCATCTCCCATTCGCGTGCGGGGGCGATGATTCTCAGCGGTTCGCCATGAGCGGAAAGAGTTTTGATCCCAGCATCGAATCGCACTTGGTCGTTGCCCTTTCCGGTGCATCCGTGTGCAACTGCAACGGCACCTACCTTACGGGCGGCTTCAACTAGCTTTTTCGCCATGAGCGGTCTTCCGAATGCGGTGGAAAGCGCATATGCATCTTCATACATGGCGCCGGCCTTCAGCCCCGGGATAATGAAGTCTTTTGCGAACTCTTCGCGCGCGTCCCAGACCAGTGACTCTACGGCGCCAGCAGATGCTGCGCGTGCGCGCACGCCTTCTAGTTCCGGACCGCCACCGATATCTACTGTGAGCGTAACGACATCCAACCCGTAGTTTTCTCGTATCCACACGACGGAGATGGTGGAATCCATGCCTCCGCTGTAGGCGAGAACACACTTTCCATTAGCCATTAGTTTCACAGCTCCTCTGTTCGATTCGATAATTAGAGAAAACCGATTCGACGGTTCGTCAAAACGAAATGGCATCATTTGATTCGGTCTGAGTATCGGCTCTGCTGTTAATCGTACAACTATGCAGGATGCTTCATCGGCATTGAGCTATTGATGCCAATGATTAGAAGCGCGGCGATAATGAAATAAGGTTGTGCAGATGTTGTCTCGTTATCGCTAGGAGGTTTTGTTGGATGCTTGATTTGCGAATGATAGTCGCGGATCCAGACATGGTTCGCGCGCGACTGGCCAAACGCGGCGACACCGAAGCGCCGCTAGAGGCAATCGTTGCTCTGGATGCGCGGCGCCGAGAACTGATCCAAGAAACCGATTCGGCGCGTCAGTTGCGCAACGAGGTTTCCAGACGGATCGGCAATGAAAAACGCCGCCCGACGGACGATGAGATCTCGCAGATGCGTTCCACCGGCGATCGCATATCAAAGCTGGAGAATGAACTGCGCGACACTCAATCGGCATTGCGTGAGCGTTTGTTGACGTTGTCTAATCTGCCACTGGATGATGTGCCTGAAGGATTAGATGAGAACAGCAACGTGGCGGTTCGCGAGATGGAAGTGCCATCGGTGGCGCGGCAAGAGCCGCATTGGGACATCGGCGAGCGGCTGGGCATTATAGACATGGAGACGGCAGCGGGCATTTCGGGCGCGCGATTCTATATGTTGCGCAACAAGGGAGCTCGGTTGCATCGTGCACTGGTCAACTGGTTGCTGGATACGCTGATAGACGAATTCGGATATGAGGAGATTGTTCCGCCATACATGGTGCGGCGCGAGACATTGACAGGAGCAGGGAATCTACCCAAGTTTGCTGCCGACCTCTACCGAGACGAGGATACTGATTTGTGGATGATTCCCACGGCGGAGGTGTCGCTGAACGGGATGCATCAGAACAGCATCATAGATGTAGACCTGCCTTTGAAGTATGTGGCGCATACGCCTTGCTTCCGGAAAGAGCACGCGGCGGCCGGGCGCGATGTACGCGGTATGAAGCGTGTGAAGCAGTTCGAGAAAGTGGAGATGTTCCGCTTTGTGGAGCCGAAAGATTCGGAGTCTGCGCTGGATGAGATGCTGAATATCGCTGAAGAGCTTTGCCGCAGATTAGGATTAACCACTAGAGTGTTGAAGCTATGTGCCGGCGATATCGCTTTTCAATCGGCGAAGACTTATGATATCGAGGTTTGGTCGCCGGGTGCATCGGAGTGGCTGGAGATAAGTTCGGTCTCTACCTGTGGAGATTTCCAATCGCGACGCAACAACACTCGATACCGTCCATCTGATGGTAGTAGCACTCGTTTCCCGTGCACGTTGAACGGCTCTGCCCTGGGGATCCCGCGCACGTTCATCGCGGTGCTGGAGAACTATCTTCAAGAAGACGGCAGCATCGCGGTGCCGGAAGTGTTGCAAGGCTATACCGGGTTCGAACGGATTGATTAGGAAGACGATTTATAGAGGCGCTGAAAGATTTTGCATATCAGTGAATGCGTGCCTTGCTTGGTAGTTATAATCGCCAAACGAGCTGATGTATGGCTTTACGGTACTACTGGTTCATGCCGATTGAATTGGTTCATGGCGTTTTCTATGCTTTGCGCCACTATGATCTCTAGCGCATCGGCCGCGCGCTCAGTCGCCAGATCAATCTCTTTCAGCTCCTCGGCTGAAGGTGCGCTGAGAACGTGATCCACTTGGCTTAGGGCGTTCGGCGGTTTGCCTACTCCAATGCGGATGCGTGGAAACTTGTTGTCGCCGATGGCATCGATGATGGAGCGTAGCCCATTGTGTCCGCCGGCGCCGCCTTGTCGACGGATTCTCAATCGGCCGGGAGGCAGATTTATATCGTCAGAGATAATTATCAGACGCTGGGTGTCGGTTTGATATTTCTCCATGAGCAGCTTTGCAGCAGCGCCGCTTCGGTTGACGTAGGTTTTGGGGTAGGCGAGTACAACCTTCTGGGCGGCGATGCGGATGCTAGCGATTCGTGACGGGCCTTCGTCGCGCAGCGCGGCTTTTGCGCGCGCGGCGATGATGTCGGCGGCCCACCATCCAACATTGTGCCGAGATTGAGAGTATTCGCTTCCAGGATTCCCGATTGCTAGTATGATCCAAGGATTCACTGGATGTTGGTTGGTTCGGAGCGGGTTCTTTTTGCGACGGAACATTGCCGATATCGATTTTAGCGAAAGACCGTATAAGCGGTTCATTTTTTGCCGTCGACCGTGTTCGGACTGCTACCGGATAGCGATCATATAAGAGTTTCGGCTTGCGGCACAGTTTCAGGGATTTTACCGTTGAGCAATTCTTTGAACTGATCTTCGTCCAATATCGGTACGTTCAATTTGATGGCCCGCTCAAGCTTTGATCCGGCGTCTGCGCCTGTAACTAAGAAGTCGGTCTTCTTGGATATGCTCCCGGTGGTCTTGGCGCCTAGGGCTTTGACCGCGTTGGCGGCTTCGGTGCGCGAGAAAGTGTTGAGCTTGCCCGTGATGACAAATGTGAGGCCCTTTATGGGGTGATCTTGCAACGGTAGCGGAGAGTCGGATTCGGTATTGACACCGATGTCGATTAGCGCGTCGATTAGTTGGATATTGCTTTCGCGGTGAGTCCATTCATAGATCGACTGCGCCAGAATGGGGCCGAATCCTTCAATGCTGACCAGTTGTTCCACATCGGCTTGCATGAGGTTCTGCATGGTGCGGAACTCGTGGGCCAGGGTTTCTGCCATTTCACTCCCTACTCCGATGATGCCAAGCCCGAAGATCAGGCGTGCGAGTGGCTGTGATTTTGATTTTTCGATTCCGTCGAGTAGGTTCTGCAAGCGCTTTTCACCCATACGCTCCATCTTGAGCAACTGATCTCTTTGTTCGTGCAACGTGTATATATCGGATATTGATGCTATGATTCGGCTTCGTGCCAGCTCTTTTGCCATCTTCTCGCCGAATCCTTCAATGTCCAATGCAGATCTGGATGCGAAATGTTCAAGAAGCCGTTCAAACTGAGCCGAACAATCCGAGTTCATGCATCTGATGTCGGCTTGATCTTCGGAACGCGACAGTGGACGTTGACAGGCAGGGCATAGTGGATCGATGCGATAAGGCTCTGATTCTTGCGGCCTATCATTGTCTTCAGCCGGGCCTACGACCTGCGGAATAACATCGCCGGCACGCTGGACCACGACCTTGTCGCCGATTCGGATGTCTTTGCGGTTGATGTCTTCTTCGTTGTGTAGCGTGGCACGGCTGACGTTGACCCCGCCGACCATTATCGGTTCTAGTACTGCGTAAGGGTTTATGGCGCCGGTTCGTCCTACATGGGTTCGTATATCGAGCAACCTGGTAGTAGCCTGCTCGGCCGGGAATTTATAGGCCGTCGCCCAGCGCGGATCACGCCCGACGATTCCCAGCCGATTCTGCAGCGCGATGTCGTTGATCTTTACTACGACGCCGTCAATGTCAAAGTCTAGGCCGGGCCTGTCGGCAGCAGCGGCTTGAAAGTCATTCAAGGCCGCTTCAGTGTTATCGGCCTGTCGGGTCCATTGGTTTACCTTGCATCCCCAACGGCGCATAGCTTTTAGACACTCCCATTGCGTCGAAGGTATTTCGCCACCTTTGACATATCCGATGGAGTAGAAAAATGCGTCTAGCGGGCGTTTTGCGGTTTCTGATGAATCGAGCTGTCGCAATGAGCCGGAAGCGGAGTTACGGGGATTGACGTACCGTGGCAATCCCTCTTTTTCACGCTGTTGATTCAGTTGATGGAATGACGACCTCGGGTAAAAGACTTCACCGCGCAGTTCGATGCGTTCGGGAATGTCATCGCCTTGCAGCTTTAAAGGCACTGACCGAATAGTGCGGACATTCGCGGTTACATCTTCGCCTTGGGATCCGTTGCCTCGTGTTGCCGCTTGGGTAAGCGCTCCATTGAAATATGTGACGGCGATGGCAAGCCCGTCGATCTTCAGCTCGCATACCATCGGCGCGTTTTCGATTTCAAGATAGTTCAGAGCACGCTGATGCCACGCGGTGAATGATGCCTCGTCGGTCACATTGCCAAGGCTGAGCATCGGCACGGGATGGATTACTTCATTGAACTCGGTAGACGGCGGCGCGCCGACTCGCAGGGTGGGAGAGTCGGTAGTTATGAGATGCGGGAACTGTTCTTCAAGCTCTGCCAGTTCCTTGAACCAGGCATCGTATTGCTGATCGGATATTGATGGCTGGCTGAGCACGTAGTATTCGTGATTGGCTTGATGCAGCGATGCGCGCAGATGCTGTATACGAGCTTCCGCATCAGAAGCGGAGATTCGGTGCTGATTCACTTCTGTTTCAGAATTGCCGATCATGATTTGCTAATCAATGCCTTATCGTTGCGCTAGGTATGATTCTAAGTCTCACGATTTCGGAGCTATATTGCACCGAAAAGGTTAAGCAGCTGACGATTTTCAGCGTCTAGAAGCAATTTTAGCAGTGGCAATTCAAGTGGTTCGGGAGCCGATCAGATGCTGTTTATACTTGCGAGAGTAGTTGGATGCTCGATTCTGTGGATCGGGCCGGTGAATTTGAGATGTCTAATATCAGATGGCAGAGATAAGTCCTTTTCGAGGTATCAGGTTCAGCGCGGCCTCGCGCGGCCAGGATCTGGGCGATTTTCTATCGCCGCCGTTTGATATGATCACGGCCGAAGTTCAAAAGGAGCTGCTGGATCGTTCGCGGTACAACATAGTTCGTGTGGAACTGGCACCCCGAGAAGTCGCCGATCGCTATCGGTACGTAGCGGAAACGCAGCGAAGGTGGATCGAAGACGGCGTGCTGGCTCGTGATACTGATGCGTCAATGTACGTGACGGAAGAGGAGTTCATGTATGAGGGCGTTGCCCAGATTCGGCGCGGCTTCATCGCTGCAGTTCGCCTGGAGGAGTATGATCGCGGCATCATATTCCCGCATGAGCGCACTCGTCATGCTTGGGTGGATGATCGAGTGAAAATGATGCAAGCTTCGCGTTCCGCATTCAGCCCGTTGCTGGTGGTTTACCAGGATGATATAAGACGATCCGTGGGTGGCATCATCCGTGCCGTTGCCGGGGGCGCACCGACGGAAGTGGCAACCATGGCCGGTGGATACGTCTTGCGTCTTTGGCAGTTGACGGATCGTGGAACTATCGGCGTGTTGCAAAGCCTGATGAGCGGTATGCAGCTGTTCATCGCCGATGGGCATCACCGATACGAGGCATCAATGCGATATCGAAGCTCGATTCGGGCGCAGCGCGAGATAGATTCGGATGAGACCTTGAACTATCGCATGATGCATCTGGTGTCGATTGATGAACCGGGATTGATCACTCGCGGCTATCATCGCTTGATACGAAGCGTCTCACAAGTTCAGCTAGACGCCATCGTAGAACGACTGAATCGATGTTGCGAGGTGAAGCGCTGGGGAGCTAATGATTCGGACGGTGCTTTGAATGCCTTGGTGTCTCATCTCGGACGGCGTGAAGGTGATGATACGGTTTTCGGCGTTTACGGTTTACAGCCGAATACGTTCCACATCGCGCGCATGAGAGACGATAGTAGATCAGAAGTTTCTCCCAAGACGGTTCTGGACCGTGCTGAGTATACCCGTCTTCATGCCGATATCTTGGTGCCGGCGCTGGGCAACAGGGGCATCGACGAGTCGGTAGATTTTGAGCATGACATCCGCGAGTTGGCGTTGAAAGTAGATGACGGTTCGGCGCGATTGGGTGTCGTGATGCGTCCGCTTCCGATGCCCGAGTTCGTGGAGATAGTGAGCCGCGGTGAGAGATTGCCGCCCAAAGCCACTAACTTCTATCCTAAGCCGCCAGCGGGTTCTGTGATTCAGTCGCTGGACGGTACGATCGTTTGAGCGAAATTCGATGTTTGGTGGAACCTGATTTCATCGCCTGTTGAGTGGAGATAAATCTGGAACGTCCGGCCGATGCATCTGTTCATTTGATGGCGTCTAGCGTAGCTTCGGCGGCGGCGAGTGCGTGATCGATGTGATCTTGCTCCACCCATCCCATGTGTCCGATGCGGAAAATCTTGCCGCTTAGATTGCCTTGTCCACCGCCTAGAACCACGTTGTGATCATGCAGAGTTTTGGAAAGGAACTCTTTTCCGTCGATGCTTTCGGGGAGACGTATCGCGGTTACAGTGTCCGATGCGTGTTGCTCATCGGGCAGAATCTGCAGGCCAAGTTTTTTGGCGCTGTTACGCGTATGTTCAGCGATTCTACGATGACGCTCGAAGACGTTTTCAGCGCCCTCATCAACCATCGCTTGGAGCGCGCTGTCTAACGTGAACATCGCGGGCAGACACGGCGTGAAGGGCGGCTGTCCGATCTGTAGATACTCTTCATATTGCTGGATATCGAAGTAGTACTTGGGAGTGGTGCACTTCTCGTGAGCTTTCCATGCCTTCTGACTGAAAGAGACCATCGCAATGCCGGGCGGCGAGATCCAGGATTTCTGAGAAGCGGTGGCGACTACGTCTATTCCCCAGGCATCGGTTGCGATAGGTATTGCGCCGGCGCTGGAGACGGCATCGAGCAGTATCAGCGCGTCCGATTCTTGATGCACGATGCGACATATATTGGCTAGTGGGTTCGCTACCCCAGTAGATGATTCGTTGTGCGTAAGCGCTACTGCCTTGAGATTGGGAAGCGCGCGCACCGCGTCTCGGACTCGGTCCGGGTCGGCAGGCGATCCGAGCGGGAACTCCAGACGAGTAACATCAGCGCCTGTGGCCTCAGCGATTTCGGCGAATCTGAGACCGAACACGCCGATGATGATGACTAGCACTCCGTCGCCGGGCGAGATTGTGTTGACTACTGAAGCTTCCATGGCGCCGGTGCCGGATGATGTGATGAAATAGACGTCGTTCTTGGTCATCAAGACAGCGCGTAAATTATCGCTCATGCGATGGAGCATGTCGGCGTATTCGGGACCGCGGTGGTTTATCATCTGGCGTGCCGAGATGCGAAGCGCCTCATCGGGCAAAGGGACGGGGCCTGGAATGCGGAGATTAGGGCTGTCTGAGGAGAAAGAAGGTTTTGGCATGAGTGTTTCTTACGCGTCTGGGAGTTTGGATATAGCGGGTGCGATAGATAGTCGATGCATCATCTCTACGACGCGGGCATCGGATGGTTGTTATTTGATTTTAGATTGCGAGCTCGCTAGAACTGTATGATCTCTTGATCTGTTCGCGTCGATAGCTCTGCTACTCACGTAGTTGCATCATCTGCTGCCACTCCAATCAGCACCAATGGCACCGCGGGTGTATTACGTCCCTGTCGAATGATGTTAAGCAGATCGCGCTCGTAATACGGCACCCCTGAAGACATCTCTCGCTCTAGCTGTTTCATCGGTACAATCTCAATCCCTACGTCGATGATTCCTGATACGAAGAAGCTCATATGCTTCACGAAGAGGTCATGGGCGACGAATGCGTACTTTCCAAACTGCACCTCAACGGCGACTCGTTCTTTTACGAAATCAGTTTGGTTATATGACATTATGGGTTCGAATCCCGCCTGCTCAATGATTCGACGTTGCTCATCAGCCGTAAGATGCGCGACTCCTCTCAGCAGTTTCTCATCACTCGTCACCCAAAAAGTATTTTTACGTTGCTCCCAACCTCTACACTCGAATCCCAGCTTGAAGGCTCTATTCATATCAGCCGGTGAATAGAGGACCTTACCTTGCATTCCTCGTTCTTTCGACACCTTTGTACGGCATGTACTGGCATCTACCGATGCGATCACTTCTTGCACTTCATGCCAGAGTGTTGGGTGTCTGACGATCAGAAACTCTTCGCCGTTTAGATGCGAGTAGCGCGCCGCGATGCGCATCAGTGACCGCCGTTTGGCTTCGTCGGATCGTAGATCGGCTTCCCCATCTCGCGGGTTCGCAAGGCGCCGGAGTGGAGGTCGGTAACGCGTTTCCAAGCTATTTCCACATATTCAGGGACAATGTCGCAACCGTATCCGTTGCGCTGATGCATCAGCGCGGCTATCACTGCAGATCCGACCCCCATGTATGGATCAAAGACGTTGTCTCCGGGATGCGTCATTGAGAGCACCAGGCGCTCAACCAGCTCTACGGGGAACTGGCATGGATGGATCGTTTTTTCGACATGATTGTTCTTGACATTAGGGAAATTCCAGACGTCGCTGGGGTTTTTGCCCTTAGGGTTTCCTGATAGTTTGCCTGCATTAGGCCCCTTGAAATGGCGTTTATTTGGATATTTAGAAGGAACTCGAATGGGGTCAAGTTCAAAGGTGTAGTCGTCGCTCAGCGTCCACCAATTGATCGTTTCATAGCGCCCGGATAATCGCTTGCTGCAGTGCAATCCATGCCCGAAATGCCACACGATGCGATTACGCAGTTTCAACCCGTGCCTCTTAAACAACGGGTATAGCGCCGTATCTAGCGGCACTACTTCGCCACGTTCAACGAAGTTGCCCACCTGCCAACAGATAGAGCCGCGGCGATCGAGCAATCGTACACATTCCGATATCACCTTTTCCTGCTCGCCCAGATAAGAATCAAGTGATTTCCTTCGCTCGTATGATTTTCCGATGTTATAGGGCGGTGAGGTGACAATGAGGTTCATAGATCCCGAGGCAAGCCTTGCCATGAACGCTAGATTGTCTTCGCACGACATGACAGGATTACTTCCGGCAATTAAAGTCCCGTTGGCATTGGAAATGACGGAAGCCAGGCTGGCGTCAAGAGCGATCTGTCCCGTTTTCAACATACTTGTATCGCAGTATATCGCTACAATTCATCCATCTAGCATCAGCGCATCTTTGGCCGCTTCAGTTCACGCGCACCAATCTATGTTCTCGTTTCCCTCGGCGCAACACTATGAGTCCGCCGTGCAACAGGTCTTCGGTAGTAACGGCGCGGTCCGGTGCTTCGATTCGCTGGCTGTTCAGGTACATTCCGCGTTGTTTGACAATTCGTCTGATCTCGCTGAGAGAAGATGCGAGAGACGCTTTGATGGCCAGCTCTTCATATGAGATGCGGCTGTTTTCAAGCGTTGATTTCGGGATCTCGATGGCTTCGGTGCCGGCAAACACATCGGCCAGTTCTTCGCCGGAGAGAGTGTCAAAAGCGCCTTTGAAGAATGCGCTAGTGACTCTTTGCGCCTGTTGCAGTCCCGATTCACCGTGCACGATGCGTGTAACTTCTTGGGCAAGCGTGGTTTGTGCCTGTCGCTTGCCGGGCGCGTTCTGCACGGCGAGTATCAGCGGAGTGATATCTTTCGGGCCTAGCCAGGTGAATAGTTTCAAATATCGGATAACGTCTTCATCGTCGGTGTTGTAGAAGAACTGATAGAGACGGTAAGGCGAAAACTGCACGGCGCTGAGCGCGGGTGCGCCGCCGATGGATTTGCCTAGCTTGTCGCCCTTAGAGTCTGTTATCAATGGGAATACTATGCCGTGAGCGATAGATGCACCGTCTGGACACGACCCATGGATGCGCCTGATGAGATCGATTCCAGAGAGTATGTTGCCTAGCTGGTCGCTGCCGCCGGATTGAAAGGTGCACCCTTCGCGCTGGTAAAGCATTAGGAAATCGTAGGCCTGTAGCATCTGATATGAAAATTCGGCGTATGAAATGCCTTCGGTGCGTTCCATGCGCCCTTGCACAGCTTCGCGCTTCAGCATGGTGTTCACGGTGAAGCGTTTACCGGTGTCGCGCAGGAATTCGATGAGATTGATGTTTAGCAGCCAATCAGCGTTGTTGATGAGTTTGGCGGGATTCGAATCGCTGTCGAAGTCCAGAAAGTTTGCGAGCTGTTCTCTAATGGCTTCGGCATTGGAGTTGATTTCCTGAATGGATAGCAGGGGGCGTTCATGTGATCGGCCGCTGGGATCTCCTATCAGTCCAGTGCCGGCGCCGAGGATAGCGATGGGTGTATGTCCGTAACGCTGCATTCGGGCGAGACACATTATCGGCAACAGATTCCCGATATGCAACGAGTCGGAAGTAGGGTCGAATCCGTTGTAGCACGATATTTTCTCGGTCTTAAGCACGCGTTCAGCGTCTGGGGTTGCCTCGAAGAGGGCGCCTCGCCATGAGAGTTCGTCGTGTATATCTGAGAAATCGCTCATGCTTTGATTTCCTTCCGCATCATAATCATTCATGCGCCAGGCGAGGCGGCTTCTCGCGGTCCATAATCTCTTCAATCCGCTCTACGTCACGCTTTATCTGTGCTTGTAGCGACTCTACAGATTCGAAGGTCTGGTCGTGCCGTATGAATTCCACGAACTGCACTCGTACGATTTTGCCGTATAAATCTTCATCGATGCCGCTGATGTAAGTTTCAAACGCGTGGTCTGAACCTCCGAGAGTGGGATTCTTACCGATGTATGTTCCCGAAGGCATAAAACGTCCGTCTGGCAGTTCTGCCCAGGTGGCGTATATTCCATCGGCAGGCATCACGATGGATCGATCCCACTTCATATTCGCCGTTGGAGCGTTCATTTTACGCGCCCGCCCGGTGCCGACTATCACTTCTCCGCCGCGCTGATAGAGCCTTCCGAGCAATGCCGCGGCTTGTCTGACGTCGCCGCGGCCGAGCGCCCCTCGGATGGCCGAGCTGGAGATGATGCCATAGTTGCTACGCAAGGGGCGGACGCTGATCACCGAAAAGCCTTTTCGGCCGCCCAGGTGGCGAAGTTCGTCGACGCCGGCTTGATCGTGCCCGATGCGCGCGCCTTCTCCGATCACGAGGCAACGCATGTGGATGGTATGGCACAGCAAGTCGATGAATTGAGCCGCCGACATGGTGCGAACGCGGTCATTGAAATCGATTGTGTGCACAACGTCAATGCCCATCTTTCGGATCAGCCCGATGCGATGCCGTAAACCGCTTAGGTACAGGATCGGGCGTGATGGATCCAAGACCGCTCTGGGCGGATCCTTGAAGGTAAGCGCGATGCTCGACAGTTCTTGGTGCTTTGCAGCTTCTACGCATTGTTTCAACAGCGCCTGATGCCCGAGATGAACGCCGTCGAACGTGCCGATGGTTATGCATGTGCCATTGGCCGATCGATTGATATCGGCAAGTTGCTTCTCCAGAGCCATTGCAACAGCGCTGCTCCGAATATTCAGATTATGACGGCGATCCAGCGACAGACGCAGCCAGCGCGCGGTGCGCCTCTCTGAGCAACGTCTCGGTAGTCTGCCAATCGATGCACGGGTCAGTGATGGAAACGCCATACTTCAGGGTTGCCGCGGTTCCATTTAGAGATTGGTTGCCGGCGTTGATATGGCTCTCTAGCATCAATCCCACGATGCCGCGGTTGCCTTTTGCACGTTGCTCTATAACATCACGGAATGCGACGGGCTGTTTGGCGTGGTCTTTGCCGCAGTTGGCGTGAGAACAATCGATGACGAGGTTCGGCATCAGACCGTTCTTCTTGAGTATCTGCTGTGCGTTTTCTACATGTTCGGATGAGTAGTTCGGGCTTGAGCCCCGCCTCGGAGCACGATGTGGCATGATGAGTTGCCGCTGGTATGCACAACGGATGCGTTACCGGCATTGTCGATGCCGAGAAAGGCATGTGATACTTGGGCGGCGACGATTCCGTCGACTGCGAGCTGTATGCTGCCGCCGGTGCCGTTCTTGAATCCTATGGGCATAGAGAGTCCGCTGGCGATCTCACGGTGGGTCTGACTCTCAGCAGTGCGCGCGCCGATCGCGCCCCATGAAACCATATCGGCGAAGTATTGGGGAACGAAAGGATCTAGAAATTCGGTCGCCGTGGGTAACCCGAGGCTTGTGACTCGCATCAGGAAACGACGCGCGCGACGCAGTCCCTCTGGTATGTTGCAGCTACCGTCCAGGTCGGGGTCGTTTATGAGTCCCTTCCATCCCACGGTGGTTCGCGGTTTTTCGAAGTAGACGCGCATTACGATCAGAAGTCGATCGCGCAACTCATCGGCGATGCGGATGAGCCGTTGCGCGTATTCAGCGCCGGCTTGTTCGTCGTGTATCGAGCAAGGGCCGGCGATGACCAGCAGACGGTCATCCTGTCCGGCGACGATTCGTGCGATCTCTTTTCGAGATTCGATGACCGTTTTCTCGATTTGTGGTGATGACGGTATTTCGGCGATGAACTCAGCAGGCGGGCTGAGCGGTTTGATGGAGTGAATGTTTACGTTAGTGATTTGGCGGTTCATTTCATATCCCTGTTCTGGGCATTCTATTTCGCTGAGGTTTATTGGGTCAATGCGCATTGGCATTGCATTCGCATACATACAAAAGCCGGGCTTTGATCCGCTTTTGCAATGATCGGCACCGCACGGTGGTTAGCCTCTTCTAGGCGCGATGCCGGCGAATATAGATACCGCCGGTGAGAGTAGCCGCAAATACGAATGATGCTAGGGGCGAATCGGCGCGCGCCGTTAAGTCCATCACAGTTGCATAAATGTGAGTTTGCATGTTCAGGCGTTGCGGCATATGTATCGGCTTCACTGAGCGTCGGTGATATCGGCCCTGAGAGCTACGGCTTTTTTCAAGTATATGTGACGCACTTGCGGTTGTGCTTTGTCTGTGTTCCAAAGCATTAATACCCGGATGCAATTCGGCATGGCTCCCGGACGGTCAATCTCTACGGAATTTATGAGTGGCACATGTCTCCATCCCAGTCTCTCTCTTGCCGCGACGGCCGGGAATTCGGCATCCAGATCAGGTGTGAGTGTGAAGTATACAGCCGCCAGAGAATCTGATCTGACCTGGTTCGCGGCAACCATCTCTTTCAACAGTTCTTCCGTAGCATCCATGATCTCATAGCGACTATTGGCATCAACTGTGGTGGCGCCTCGGACGCCTCTGACTCTTAAGGACATGGTTGCATAGAAAATTGGTTGTGAGATGCAAGAACTGGAATCATTCTATTAGTGAAGGCTCAATTCTCGCGGCGTC
Organism: Dehalococcoidia bacterium; assembly: GCA_963422715.1. Classification (GTDB taxonomy): domain Bacteria; phylum Chloroflexota; class Dehalococcoidia; order Lucifugimonadales; family Lucifugimonadaceae; genus Bin127. Next base: position 1,127,246 of record OY730475.1, read on the forward strand.
AGATCATTCGCTTAACGATCGCAGGAATCGAGCTGCGATTTCGGGTGCATCGGCATCATTTCCGTTGTGGAGGGCGTTGACTAGCGCGCTTCCGACTACAGCACCGTCAGCATAGGCTCCCACTTGCCGCACCTGTTCGGCGGTTGAGATTCCGAATCCCACTGCCACCGGCAGATCGGTGTGAGATCGCACTTTGCGCACCAAACCTTCTACTTGTGCCGAGATATCGGTGCGGACGCCGGTAACCCCGAGCACGGATATGCAATATATGAAGCCACTTGCTTGTCGGCAGGCCAACCGTATCGTTTCTTCGGTGGAGGTCAACGCCAACAGCGGCACCAGCGCGAGTTCGTTTTCAGCACATGCTTCAAGAAGCGGGCCCGACTCCGCGGCAGGCAGATCGGCACCGATGATGCCATCGACTCCGGCTTGTTTCGCTTTGTTGCAGAAGGTGTCTAGCCCCATCTGCAGCATTGGGTTGTAGTATCCCATCAGCGCGATAGGCGTTTCGATGCCGGCACGGCGGATATCAGCGACATTATCCAGGCAGCTTTGCGGCGTGATGCCGTTGATGAGCGCCCGATGGCTGGACTTCTGTATCACGGGGCCTTCGGCTAGCGGATCGCTGAACGGCATTCCCAGCTCGATGACATCCGCGCCGGCTTCCGACAGGGACTTGATGATTGACAGGGTGCTGTCGCGCGCCGGATGGCCGATCGTGACGAACGGCGCGAGAGCGGTCCGATGTTCCGTTTCGGCACTATTGAAAGCATGTGTGATTCGGTCTGCCATTTGCACTTCCAGTCAGGTTCAATGTTACTCGCATCAAGTGATTCAAGGCACAATGGCCACTGACAGCGCCAGAGCGTTATGCAAGGAATGGATGGTGATGCAAGTCCATATCGAGCGCGTCCATAGATATATTATCGCCAGCGCGGCGCCGAGCATGAAGGTCGGGATTATTATGCCCACTCCAATATCGGGTGAGATGTGGGTCGAAGCGAAAATGGCAGATGATAAGAGAACCGCTATGATGGCGCCCAGTCTTTTCTGAATGACGGGCAAAACGAATGCTCTGAAGAAGAACTCTTCTGCCACCGGCGCCGCAAGGCAGCCCAATACGACGGTGAGTAGCCAGCTTCCTCCCATATGGTCGATGAGGGGTTTAACATTGTCAGGCGTCTCTAGAAATTCAAGATTTGCGAATGATGCAGTCATCCAGTTCCAAGCCGCGGTGGCTGTCAAGGCGATAGCCCATATCAGTATTGCGAGCATGAGAGCCCAGAGCGGACGTTCCGGCGGTAGGAGTTTCAGCATCTGGCTGGATGCGTTGTGTTTCCCGCGGGTGAAAGTCCATGCCGATACCCCGAGTGCGATAAAACTGGATATGAAGAGCGTGAAGTTGATGATGGCTTGTGAAGCGTTGCCGTTGCTGGTTGAAGGTGCGATTAGATGCGCGCCGAAGATAGCCGAGATGCCGATGATGCAGCAGAGAGCCACTCCGCGTCCGGGTGCATTTGCGATCCTGACGGTGATCCATGCGGCACCGGCTAATACGCCGGACAGTCCCAGCAGCAGTAGTGAGCGAAGCGTTTCGTCGTCATTGAAATATTTGGCCGCCTCAGCAACGATTGCAAAGCCAAAGCTGATCAATAGCCAGGCGATGATCGCGGCGATGATGTCTCTGATGCCCCACGGCGCTGGCGAGGAAATGTCGGCCATTTTCACTGGAATTGCACAACGATGCGGCAGCAACGCATCTCTAACCGTCAGAGATGACGGCAGTTACAGCGATTAATGCGCCGATGGCGACGGCTGTTCAGGGATGCCGTCATTCGGATCCCAAGCGCTTCATAGGGAGGTGTTCCATGCGACGTCGCCAAACAGGTCTGATGGGCGTTCATGGTCTGACCAGTAGGGGAAATTTCTAGCTTCGGCAACTGAATCGGCAATGGTAGTGCGATCTCCATGCCCGGGCAGCGCTACGGTGTTAGACGGCAGAGTGTGTAGACGTGAAGCGATGCTATCTAGAATCTGTGAAAGCGCCTCGGCGCTACGGGTTCGGCCTGGTCCGCCGGGAAACAGAGTGTCGCCGGTGAAGAGATGCGGGTTCGCGTTGGGTTTCTCGGCTGGGAGCATATAGCAGGTAGATCCGTCAGTGTGTCCAGGAGTGGCGATGCAACGGAGACGGATGTTTCCGAACTGTAGCAAAGTGTCGTGATTCACGGCTAATGGGTTGCTGTATCCGGACCGATCTTCCAAGGCTTCGGCATCATTCGCGCCGATGCCTACAGGGACGTTGAAGCGCTCTGTTACGGCATCGAACCCTTCGATATGATCCCAGTGATTATGAGTTATCAGTATGGCCTGCACATCGGTTTGCTCCGCTGCTGCGATCATCTCCAGCGGCTCCTCTGGAGTGTCCACAATAACGCTTTGAGCGGAAGCTTCACAGGTGATGAGATAAGAGTTATTGGCGAATCCCGAGACCCAGCTGTCGATGCGCCATAGCGATCCGCGGTATATGTTTGACATTTTATGCCTCGCCTTTCAATTCGTATCGCGCGATTATTGCACTTGGATTCCAGCAATAATCAAGAATATGATACTGCCTGCGTGATGTTTGGAGCAGCTTTGCCAGGTCCGAACATTCCGTGAGTCTGTTGTTTTGCATGGCAAATTGAGGCGCGGCAGGGTATTTAGATTGAGATTTACAGATCTTATAGCCGCATCAGCTGCTATAGGACGACGGTTGTGGAGGCTTCTTTGTAGAGATGGCACGACACAGCGCGCGCCTCGGATGACGGATATAGCGGCGGCGCAGCGGCACACTCTTCCATCACATGCGGGCAACGATCCGCGAACTGACACCCGGCATAATCGATATCTGACGCCGCCACAACTCCATTAGTCGCTCCGGAGCTACTCTCTAAGCCTTGTTGCCACTTCTTATCTGGATCGGGCATCGGTATTGATCCGATCAGCAAGCGAGTGTATGGATGTTGCGGGGAGCGCACTATAGGCACTACGTCACCGATCTCGGCGACGGCGCCGCGATAGAGAACTATCATTTGATCACTGATCTCGTACGCGGTAGTGAGATCATGAGTGATGTAGATAATCGAGATGCCGAACTCGTTCTTCAATTGGCGCAGATTCTCCAATATGGTGGCGCGTAGCGATGCGTCTACCATTGAAACGGGTTCGTCGGCGACAATAAGTTTCGGGTTCAGCAGCAATGCGCGCGCCACCATGACGCGCTGACGCTGTCCGCCGCTGAGCTGATGCGGATAACGCCCCAAAGTATCTCTGGGGTTCAACCCCACACGCTGCAATGTTGTCTCGATCAGCGCTACCGCTTCATCTTTGGAAGCTGCCAGTTTCGCCTTCCGCACCGGCAGATGAAGAGCATGATCCACTTTGTAGAAGGGATTGTAGACTTCGAAAGGATCTTGGAAAATCACTTGCACATCGCGACGAAACTCTTTGCGAACTCGGCGCGACAATGCTCTCAGCGGTGTATTCCGATATAGAACTTCGCCAGAAGTGGGCGGTGTCAAGCCCAGCAACAAGCGCGCTATAGTAGTTTTGCCGCTTCCGCTCTCTCCTACCAGTGCAGTGATGGTGGGGGTTTCGTCATCGATGCGGAGCGAGAAATCTCGCAACGCGATCGTGCGCTTTCCGAACCACCCGGCTCCGAACGTTTTAGAAACTCTTTTCAGTTCAACCAGATCAGACATGGCACAGCTAAATGGGAATACCTAGCAACAACAATCTCAATACAGCAGGCAAGCAGCCTTTTGAGCCCGTTCGTTGTCGTTATCGAAATCGGCGACTATCTTCAGAGTCGGTTCATCAGAATCGCACCGCGCGAACGCTTTATGGCATCGGGGATGAAACGGGCACCCCGAAGGCAGAGCGTAGAGCGAGGGCGCAGCGCCAGGAATGCCGCGCAGATCGCCGCGCGCACGGTCATCGCGCTCCAAAGAGGGGAGACTATCGACCAACATCTCCGTATAGGGGTGCTTCGGTTCGCGCAAGATGCTGCGCAACGATCCGGTCTCGACCATTTTCCCGGCATACATCACGCTCAGACGGTCGACGAATTGCGCCATCAATCCGATATCGTGTCCGATCAATATAATCGCCGCTTCCAGCTCTTCCTGCAGGGCGGCCAGCGTCTCCATGATCTGTCGTTGCACTACGACATCCAACGCGCTGGTAGGCTCATCTGCGATTATCACTTTAGGCTCCATAGATATCGCGATTGCGATCGTTACTCGCTGCTTCATCCCGCCGCTCAGCTCATGCGGATACTTCTCGCCGACGCCAGGCTCCAGCCCTACCTTGAGAAGCAAATCCATCACTCGATCGGCGAACTCGGATTTCGATGCCTTCACGTCGTGATCCCACAGGCAATCAAGGATCTGATTCTTCACCTTGGCGACCGGGTTAAGGGAGTTCATGGCGCCCTGCGGCACGAGGGCTATTTGGGATAGTCTGGCTTTCCGCATGCCCTCGTGATCCAGGCTCAGAAGATCTACGCCGTCTACTTCGGCGCGTCCCCCCACTATTCGCCCGGGCGGTTTGATGAGGCGCATCAGCGCAAGCGCGGTTGTGGACTTGCCGGACCCAGATTCGCCTACCAGCCCCAATCTTTCGCCGGCGCGCAGGGAAAAGCTGACACCGTCAGCCGCCTTCACTTCACCGCTCGATGTGTAGTAAGACACCTGCAAATTTTCGACAGAAAGCACTGGCGAAAGGCTATCTGCTGCTGTCGCTGACGTCTTCACACGTGTCTCCTAAGTCGCGGATTCGCGATCGTATCTAGCCCGGCGGTGATCATGTATAGACTGCCGAACACCAGCGCGAGCACCGCCACTGGCGGTGCCCACCACCACCAGATGCCGCGGAACGGCGCCGAGTAGAAGATGGCCCAGTAAATGGTGTTCCCCAGCGTCGGCTGGTTCTGCGGGCCTAGCCCTAAAGCGTCCATGCCGATCGTTGTCAGCATCGCCGCGGCGACCGCGGTCGCGAATGTTGCCGCCAGGTAGGGCAATAGATTCGGCAGCATCTCCAAGAAGATCACTTCCAGGGCGTTGGCGCCGGAGATCTGTGAAACAGATATATAAGCGCGCTCGCGCATGGTAAGCACCTGAGAGCGGATCGTCCGCAAGGGCCACATCCATATAAAGGCGGAGATTATGAGTGCCTGCTGAGTTACATCGATCGATGACTTCAGCGTTACGGCCACTACTACCAGAACCATCAGCACAGGGACCGTGATGAGTATGTCGGCGAAACTCTTGAAGATGTTGTCTATGATGCCGCCATAGAAACCGCCGATGAACCCGAGCGCGGCGCCTACGCTCATGCCGATCAGCGCCGCCAAGAACCCTACATACATTGTCAGCGGCGCGCCGTAGAGTGTGAGCGCCCAAACATCGCGCCCCTGACTGTCGGTGCCCAGCACCGAAAAAGCACTGCGATCTTCGCCCTTGATGCGATACTCTATCGTTTGCCAAGGCTGCAGATCAATCTCCGTCGTGCCTGCTCTCACCAGCTGTCGGTCCGTGAGCCTAGATCCCACATAAGTGAATATAAACACGAACAGCAACAGGAATATACCGATGTACAGAAGCGGGTAGAGCCGAATCCAATTGAGCAGGGTATTGATACCACGCATCGGCACGCTTTGAGACTGATTTTCCAGTGTGGTTTCTGTCATCTTTATCGTCTGAATCGGTGGGTTACGAGATTAAAGGATGCACTAGCACCGCATTGGGCGGCGACTGGATATGGTTGAATGTTAGCAAGGCGAGAATGATAAGGAATTGGTTTCCGCTGGCTTGGAATGAGGCGAATGGCGCGCTGATGACAATATGAAGGGAGGATCCGAGTCGTGGCAGTATGCCGCTGTAATGTGATCATTGCTTGCGCTCATAGGTTATGCGCGGATCCAGACGCGGATAAGTGAGATCTAGAATCAAGGTTGCCAGTGCAATCGACAGGATGGTGAGATATACGACCCCGTACAGCAGTGTGTAGTCGAAGTTGCGGATCGCTTGCAACAGCATAGCCCCGATGCCGGGATACGAAAACACTACCTCCACCAGCACGACGCCGGACACTACATGTCCCAGCGACAGTGCGAAGGCCGTGATCTGAGGCAGCATAGCGTTACGCACGCCATACCATGCGAACAGTCGCCAACTCTTGGCGCCCTTAGCTTCCGCCAGCAACATGTAGTCTTCGCCTTGCGTAGTGACCATCATGCCGCGCATTCCGATGGCGCTGAAACCGATGCTGGACAAGATGATGGCGAAGGATGGCAGCACCGCATGTTTAGCCGCATCGACTATGAATCCCCAGTCCCAAGACGGTGAACTGCCTACGGTGTACCCGCCGGAAAGGGGGAACACTTGAAACTGGAAGGCTAAGAAGTGAATCAGGGCGATTCCCACCAGATAGTAGGGGATAGCAGATAGGCCCATTACGGGTGGGAACAGCAGTTTGAAGACGGGATGCGCGCCCGGCCATGAGACTAGCGCGCCGAGTGTCATCCCCAGCATCAGATAGATCACGGTTGACACCGTGACTAGCACCAGAGTCCAAGGCAACGCCTGCGCGATCACGTCTCGCACTTCGGTGGGGAAGTATGCGATGGAGAATCCGAAATCGAACCGTGTGAAGTTCCACAAGTAACGCAGATACTGCTCCCACAGCGGCTTATCTAAGCCGAAGCGCTTCTCGAAGTGCTTGATCATGGCCTCGGTGTTGCCGCTGGAAACGGCGCCACGCGATGCCAATTGGCTCATGCGCTCCTCAATGGGATTCACATCCGCCAACCGCGGGACCGCAAAATTGAATGTCGCCGCACCCCATACCACGAGCAGAAACACGCCGATCCGCTTGAGCAGATACTCGACCGTCATCGATGCCTAACCGCCGCGCGGCTCAAGCCTGGGAAGCTGGCCATAACGAGCCCTTGAAATTGTATGTAGAAACTCTACAAACCATGCGAAGCCTCAGCGCTTGTGTAGAATACGCTTAACTAAATCGTCTGTCGTCTAATAACGATTGGCAATCAGCATACCATAGACGAAAATAGTTGAACTCCATCGATTAAACCTAAAGCGAGGTTAAAGAGTTGCATATAAAACTTAGGTTGTATCCCAGAGCGCACCTGCTCAGCGTTGTCGCGCTGGCAGCTCTGGCAGGCATGGCAATCGCCTGTTCCAGCGAGGATCCGACTGCTACTCCGCCTCCCACAGCTACTCCGGCGCCGGCAACTGCTACTACGGCTCCGGCGCCAGATCCCACTGAAGCTCCAGCCGCCATTGCTGAAGAACTGGATCCTGATGCCATTCCCAGAGAAAAAACGCTTATCGTCATGTCTGGCGGACAGGATGGACGGAACCCCGACTGGGAGAACTTCAACAACTACGTCCCTGGTGGCACTGGCGGATGGCATTCGGGGCCGTTGCAGACGATGGCCGAGCCTCTGGTCATGTTCAATCTGCTGAGTGGCGAAGCCGATTTCTGGCTCGCCGAAAGCATGGACATGAACGACGATTTCACTGAAGTAACGCTCAAAATACGCGACGGCGTGAAATGGGCCGACGGCGTTGACTTCACAGCTGAAGACGTCGCGTTCACTTTCAACCTGGTCAAACAGCACCAGGACTCGTTGTCTCATACCGCTGAGATACATCTCATGGACCGCGCCGAAGTCATTGATGATCACACCGTCAAGTTCGTACTGCTCGCCCCCTCTCCGAGCTGGTGGGTGAACACTCTCACCAGCAACCACGGGTTGGGAGAGCAGATCCTGCCCAAGCATGTGTGGGAGGATAAAGACATCAACGAATTCACCTTCTACGACCCTGCCCAAGGATGGCCGTTCTCCACCGGACCGTACAAGCTGGTATCTGCATCCGCGGAGCAGAAGGTGTTTGTGCGTCGCGACGATTGGTGGGCTGCGGAGACCGGATTCAAATCGTTGCCAGAGATCGAGAAGGTCATCTATATACCGCAGCGAGAAGAGACGGCGCGCGCGCAGATGATTATCCAGAACGAGATCGACAGCATGAGCATGGTGCCGGTGGACACGCTTCGAGATATCTTTGAGCAGAACCCGGATGCGGTTAGCTGGAGCAAGCAAGATCCGCCCTATGGATATCTGGATTGGTGCCCTATCGGGCTCTTCGTCAATAACGCCGGCGACAGCCCAGTGGCAATGAGCAAAGACATCCGATGGGCGCTGAACTATGCCCTGAACCGAGAGACGCTGGTAAGCAAGGCTGAAGGCGGCGCCGGATCGGTTGCCTTCCATATGATCACGCCCTATACCTGGTTCGATCCATTCGAAGCATCTTTGCAATCGATATATCAGAAGCACACATTGGATACTTCTGATCACTATGACATGATCGATACGAGGATGGCATCCGCAGGTTACGAGAAGAACAGTGATGACATGTGGGAAAAGGATGGCGAAACGATCAAGATGAGCATCGGCTTCCCGTCGTGGCTGGCTCGTTACGGTGTGCACGTCGTGCGCCAGCTGCAAGATGCTGGCTTTGAGGCGGAGATGGATCAGAGCCCGGGCACCGGCGAAGCGTTTGGACGCGGCGAGCGCGACTACCAGTTCGGATGCAAGGGACCATCAGGCGTGTTAGGAGCCGACCCCTACTACATGCTCTCGCTGTACTCGTCTGCCACCTTCCGCGACATCGGCGAACCGCCGGTGAATCCATGGGCAACTGCACGATGGCGCAACGAAGAGTTCGACGCCATTGTTACTGAGATGTCGAAGATACCGGCCACAGACCCTGAGACCATGGAGCTATTCACCCAGGCCATGGAGATATGGTTCGAGGAGATGCCAGATATATATGTCTCCCAGCTGATCATCCGGCACTTGGGCAATGAGCATTACTGGAAAGGCTGGCCGTCTAAAGACGATAATTACGGCGTCTTGCACCCCTGGCAGCAAGAGTTCTTGAAGATAGTGGTCAACTTGAAGTCATCAAGTTGAAGCTGATCTGAAGCGTTGCTGGCAACCACGAGATGCGGCATCTCGTGATTGCCAGCGTCAGAATCAAGGGCATGATCGGCAGGCATCACGCACGCGCCGATCATGCCCTTAAGTTTGTACGAAAAGGTTCTCTCTCCCTAGATCCCGTCTCTCGCATCGTTCGCTAACATCTACCTATATCCATAAATCCAAGCGTGCTGTGGAACCTGTTTGGCCTTGTTGCTCTGAGTTATAGACGGGTGACGGTGGATATGATTGGCTGCGAGAAGACGAGTGTTAGTGAGTCTGCTCTAAGCCATGGAGCGGCAATCGACTTTCTGATTCGGCGATCCTACAAGTTCTATTCAAGGCCGTCAGCCTGTGGCGCAGGGATGCTTGTTTCAATCTTCGAGGGAGGGGTGATAAGAGCGTTTATAAGTGTGTCGAGAAATAAGGGAAGGGTACCGATCCACCGAATCCCATCTGAGCAAGGTAACTGATAATTGCTGTGGTAGGTATTACGGATGGATGCAGTTGTTGCACGAATGCAAGCGCTATGAGTATTCCTTAAGAGATTAGTGTGGCAATCGCCTTTCTGATTCGGTGATTGCTCAAGTTCCTGCTTCAGACCGTCAGGGTGCAACAAGGAGGGTGTAGGGTGTGTAATGTTGCTGGTCGCGATAGCCGCGTAGAGAAGTCGCTGACCTTCTTTATGTGGCTGGAGATGGATCGGCGGCTGAAGCTCCGGCCGGCTCTTGCGCAGGTTGCGGGTCAATACCAGTCGGCACTGAGTCGGGTTCGGGGCTTTGGCTCCGAGCTTGATGCGGATCGCGACCTTCCATGATAGCTTCGAACTGGTCAGCATCGATCGTCTCATTTTCCAGTAGGAACTCTGCCACCTTGTCGAGTTTGTCTAAGTGAGTGTTGAGTATTTCCTTGGCGGTTGCAACTCCCTCTCTGAGCAAACGGTCGATTTCACGGTCGATGACGGCTTCGGTACGGAGGCTGTAGTCGCGCTCTTCGGCCATTTCACGCCCTAAGAAGATGGCTTCCTGACGCTTGCCGAAAGATCGATAAGCCAATTGGTCGCTCATGCCGTAGCGCATCACCATCTCGCGAGCGATGCGGGTGGCTTGTTCAAAATCGTTAGAGGCGCCAGTGGTCATTTTCCCGAGCTTGATCTCTTCGGCAGCTCTTCCGCCCATAGCGCCGGCGATTCTTGCCAGCAGGTATGGCTTTGTGAGATATGATTTATCTTCCTGTTCCCAGCGGGTGAAGCCGCCGGCATGCCCGCGAGCGATGATGGATATTTTGCCCATACGGTCGCCTTCAGGCATGAAATGGGGAACGATGGCGTGCCCCGCTTCATGGTATGCGGTTAGGCGCCGCTCATCGGCAGTGATGACCTTGCTCTTGCGCGCCGGCCCCATGGATACTCGATCGATTGATTCGAGCAGTTCGTCGTTGCCGATTGATTTCTTGTTTTTTCGGGCTGCCAGCAGTGCTGATTCGTTGATGAGATTGGCGAGATCGGCACCGGAGAATCCGGGCGTCTGCTTGGCGATCGATTGCATATCGGCGTCTTTATCGAAGGGTTTTCCCTTGGCATGAACGTCGAGGATGGCGGTTCGTCCGCGCACGTCTGGATTATCGATGGTGACGCGGCGGTCGAATCGGCCGGGACGCAACAGGGCCGGATCCAGAATGTCGGGACGGTTGGTGGCGGCAATGACGATGACGGAAGAGCTAGTGTCGAATCCGTCCATCTCGACGAGTATCTGGTTCAATGTTTGTTCGCGTTCGTCGTGTCCGCCACCGAGCCCGGCGCCGCGATGCCTTCCGACGGCATCGATCTCGTCGACGAATATGATGCAGGGGGCGTGCCTTTTGGCTTGCTGGAACAGATCTCGTACCCGGGATGCGCCGACGCCGACGAACATCTCTACGAACTCGGAGCCGGAGATGGAGAAAAAGGGCACACCGGCTTCGCCAGCTACGGCTCGTGCAAGTAGGGTTTTGCCGGTGCCAGGCGGTCCTACTAGCAACACGCCGCGCGGGATGCGCGCGCCTAGCGCCTGGAATCGCTCTGGGAACTTCAGGAACTCAACGATCTCTTCAAGCTCCTCTTTGGCTTCCGGGACGCCGGCTACGTCGAAGAACGTGACCGTTGCTTTGGCGCCGACGAACATGCGGGCACGAGTGCGGCCGAAGTTGAGTGTTTGACTGTTGCCACTCTGAGCTTGGCGGAGCATGAAGATGAGCAATGCCCCGAAGAGAATGAGCGGAAGGAACCCCAACAAAGCCTGGAAGAGTGTTGCCAGCCCGCTCTGCCCGCGCACTTCAAGCTGGTAGTTGCTGAGATCGGCGCCGACTTCTGAGAGTGCTTCGTAGACGCTTGTAGAGCTCTCTTTTCGCGACATGTATACCTGGTTGCCGTTGCTGACCTTGACGGTATCTCCGCTGACTTCTATGGCCAATGGCGCGCCGATATTGTCGCTGGCCATCTCCACCACTTGATTGAATGGGATTCTTTGCGTGCTGTCCCCCTGCCGGAATAGAAGCAGGATGAGAGTCACAGCCGCGACTGCGATGAGCAGGTATATGAGGGTGTTACGCATCTTTGAATGATTCAATCTTATCGCATAGCAGCCACTTATTTCCGTGTGGCTTGCTTTGACGTGATACGCCAGCGGTTAAAAATCGGTTTTAACATCCGAGGATCCGCAGCTTCGGCTACTCCCCGGCATCATAGGGTTGAGAACGGCTTGTCAGCATGCTCCCGGCAGAACGCGCGGGCTTCGCCGAGCATGAGTTCGCGAACGCCAGTGCCAAAGGTTGCGGCGCCGATAGATTTCCCGGCCGCGACGGCGCGTTGCTCGACATCGGCGGTAGCGGCGATTCGATCCGGGTGATCCGGCTGACCGGCCAGTTCCAGTGATGCGGCAAAGTCGTTCGGCCCGCCGGCGACGCCGGTGAGTCCGGGCACGGCGAGGATATCATCTAGGTTGTCCCAGGCTCGCTTAGATTCTATCTGCGCCATAACGATCATGTTGTCGTTCGCCCACTGCATGTAAGCGCGCTGCCCGCCGTACTCGGCCAGCTTTTCCGGATCGCCGAACTCGGTGCCGCGCCCACCGCCCCATGAACGCCATCCCGCTTCTGGGAACAGGCAGGCATCGGCGAGCGCTTGGGCTTCGGCGCCAGTCTCTACGTGCGGTCCGGTGATGCCTTGCACGCCGCGATCGAGGAACAGGTTGACCCAGTATGATGCGATGTTCGGCACACGTGCAGTTACCGACATGCCTAAAGCGTTGGCAAGACGACAGATGTCATCGACGCTCTCAGTAGAGTAGGCGCCGTGCTCGCCGTCGATGGTGATGGCGTCGAAGCCTACATGCGCGGCGAGTTCGATGAGCGGCATGGAAGGGAATGGCAACGCGAATACCAGTGCCTGGCGGCCTTCTCGGTTGGCTTTTAAGATGGTGTTCTCAATCATGATGTTTTCTCCATTTCTGGTTCTCGAAGCGAGCGGTTGAATGCTTATAGATGGAGATTTCAGATTCTGCGGTTGGACCCGCCACGTGCGTTGGTGCGTTTGAGCGGCGGGTGTTTTGCGATCTCCTCTAGGTTCAGTTCTATCCCCAGCCCCGGCGCATCATTGAGAGTTATCTCACCGCCTAGCTGGCGCGGGAATCCTTCGCACACACTGAAATAGTGAGGCGAGTAGAACTCGGCATGGTACTCCTGGATCTCAAAGTTCACGAGTGAGGCATCGAGATGCGTCTCGGCAATGGCTCCCACGGGAGAGCATACGTTGTGCGGCGCCATGGTGATGTGTTTGGCTTCGGCGATGGCGGCGATCTTCTTGAGCTCGGTCAAACCGCCGGCGTTGGCGATATCGGGTTGCAACACGTCAGCGGCGTGTGCTTCTATGATCTCTGCGAATGGGAACTTGGTGTAGAGCCGTTCGCCAGTGGCGATGGGGATATTGACCTTGCGTCGCACTTCCGAGAGTTCGCAGATGCGCTCTTCAGATACTGGCTCTTCGTAGAATAGGGGGCGATACTTTTCAAGGCGGCGACCGAGCTTCACGGCGTTCATGACGTCGAATTTCGCGTGTGCTTCTACCAGTATATCGACTTCGTCGCCCACGGTTTCACGCACGGCTTCCACTCTCGCTTCGGCGGTGGCGGCTTCTTTTTCGCTGATGGTGTAGTAGTTCGTCTGTTCGAAAGGGTCGAATTTCAGCGCGGTATATCCCCGGTCGATGACTGTTTCAGCTTCTTCAGCGTTCTGCTCTGGAGTGCCGGGGTTGGAGTACCATCCGTTGGCGTAGACGCGGATGCGATCTCGCTGCGCGCCGCCGAGCAGCTGGTATACAGGCCTATCGAGAATCTTGCCCTTCAGGTCCCAGAGCGCGATATCGAGCCCGCTGATGGCGGTCATTGCCAGGCGTCCACGCTTGCCGGGCGAGTTGTGATACATATCGGTCCATATCGCTTCAGAGTCGATGGGATCGCGTCCGATGATCCATTTCTGCGCCAGGTTGTCGACCAGCATCATTACCGCTTCATCAGCCTCCATGGGACTGGCGTCTCCGAGCCCGTAAAGCCCCGGCTGATCGGTGTTCACCTGCACCAGCAGCCAGTTTCGCTGCGCGTTGTGGTGCTGTGCCGAGAAGCGGTGGAATTGGATTGATGTTACGGCGGGCATGGGCAAGAATCACAGTCTGACGTACGATATGAGCTAGCGCATTTAATGCCAAGGATACCAGCATCATGAGCTTAGATGTGGCAACTAGGCGCGGTTCACAGCGCATCCCTTTGGCTTCTCGGATTGATTCGGGATGAGCAGCTTAAGATAGGTTGGTGCAAGAGTGCGAGATGCTGTAAACTGACGGCATTATGGATAGGAGATGCATGCCAGAGAGTGTGTTGCACTTGGCCTGGTCGAGCGTGGACGGGGAGCGACGAGTGATAGAGGCCGATGACGGTTCCAATTATCGAGTGCTTTATCCGGGTATGCCGGGCGGCTCTGTGGGTCCTGATTTCAGGGACGCGGTGCTTGAATCGGCGGACGGCACCGAGAGCGTAGGCGATTTGGAGGTGCACGTTGATCCGTATGATTGGCAAGCGCATGGGCATCACCAGGATCACCGCTATAGCAATGTGATGTTCCACGCAGTGACCGGCGGTCTGGACGGCGCGCCGGCCTTCAACGTGCACGGAATGAGAGTGCCTAGCATCGACATCGGGGCATTGGCTAAGTCGCCTCCGAATGCAGTGGTTAAGAAGGATGACGCGTTCGCGGCTGTAGACGCTCGGTACGACCGCGACTGGCTGGATGAGGCTGGAGATGAGCGCTTCGCGATGAAGGTGCGGATGCTGAGGCACGAGATCGAGAGCTATGGCGCGGACCTCGCGCTTCAACTAGCGGTTTTTGAATGTCTGGGATACTCTCGCAATCGCGCTGCTTTCCGCCAGCTCGGGCAACGCCTGCCGTGGCCTTATCTGGCCAGGTGGTCGGTGATGCCGCGCCGGGTTGCTGTTGCGGGAGATCTGGAGACGCGAATGTCTGAAATTTTTGATTGGGCAGCGGGTTTCGGCGCGCGTCCCCACGAGATCGATGTGCCCAGGCTGGCGGGCGATGCTCCACAATGGTCATCGGTGTCGGGACGGCCGTCTAACCGTCCGCAAGCGCGCGTTCGCGGCGCGGCGGCACTGGCATGCGTATGGATAAGAAACGCTGGGCCAGCACGGCATGCCGTCAATGCGGTGCGACGATCTGAACGCGCGACGCAACTGCGGGGCATCTTCACGATCCGAGATGCGAGCATTGGGTGCGGACGGGCAGGCGATATCGTGGTTAATGCGGTTCTGCCCTTTGTCGCGGCATGGTCGGAGCTGCGGCGTGACGATGCACTGTACCGTGCGGCGCGGCACTGCTTTGCGCATCACCCGGCGTTACCGGATAATGCGGTGATCAGAGAGGCGGCGCGGATGCTGGGACGACGCGGCTTTAACATCGGGAGATTGAAGACGGCGCGCCAGCAACAGGGCTTGATGCAGGCTTATAAGCGTATGCTGCTGAGACCACGGGCGACGCGGCAACTGTCGCTCGGCCATAAAGTACCATCGGTATGAGAGCCTCTAACGGGGCGAAATTAAGTGCTTCAGCAGCTATTTGAATTGAGAGCGTGAGATTTGTCGACAGTTTCGATTTATCGGCAGATTGCTGTAGTCGGTACGCCGGTTGCCAATTAGGTGATGCTTAGCACGTCTGAAATCACCCACCCGCGCTTCTGCTCCTGCTCCGATCGCCCGGCCCATCTCTCCGCGCCAGTGGTGTTGATGGCGGAAGATCAGGAAGCTAGAAAAAA
Source organism: Dehalococcoidia bacterium (assembly GCA_963422715.1). Taxonomy (GTDB): domain Bacteria; phylum Chloroflexota; class Dehalococcoidia; order Lucifugimonadales; family Lucifugimonadaceae; genus Bin127. The sequence continues at coordinate 1,142,644 of OY730475.1, forward strand.
CGCTTCGTCCGTGACTGATACAGATGCCGCAACCGGTTCAGAGACTGATGTTCATAGCCTATTTGAGTTGCGTCCGGGCGAGGATGTGGTCGCGTCAGAACGCTACGATATCGATGATGGCGGAGAGCTTTTGCTAACGAATCATCGGCTCTTTCTGCGCGGATCTCTGGAAGCCAAGAACTTATTCGCTTCCATTAGATTGAGCGAGGTTGAGACGGTCTCAGTGGTTCGGGTTCCGAAGGGACGCCGCGAGATCTACTGGGGGATTATAGGCCTATTAGCTGCACTCGGAATCTGGCAATCGCTGGATGGCGTAGGGAACTTGCGGCTAGTATTCACCGGAGCTGTGGTGGCTGCGAGCCTGATTTCATTGCTTATTCACTTCTTGGTCTCGGGGAATGTAAGGCTGGTGTTCAGATCAGTGTTCGGGAGTGAGATCACGGCTGATTTCTCGAGTCACAGACTGAAGGCAGCGGATCATTTCGCGGGGCTGGTGATGGCGCGAGTAGATGCTATTCGTCCTGACGGCAAGGCGTCGGCTTGTTAGCACGCTGAAGATTCTCGATGCCGAGACGCCTGATTCAGGGTGCTGTCGATCATCCGATGCGGAGCGACGGAATTACGTCGAGATCGAAATCGGCGGTATCTCCGAGGCGCATTGATTCTAGCCCGGCGCGCGCGATCATGGCGCCGTTGTCGGTGCATAGTGAAATTGGCGGCACTGCGACCGGAACGGGCGATGCTTGCCGCATCGCGTTGCGCAATGCGGAGTTGGCGGCGACTCCACCCACTAGCGCGATCGCCGAGCATTGGTATTGCTGAGCGGCTTGGACGGTTTTCGCGACTAGCACGTCGACTACCGAATCTTGGAATGCACGAGCAATTGCGGCACGCGCCTGTTTTTCCGCAGCATCGCTGCGCCGAACTTCTGGTGGGTAGAGGCCTTCTTGCCGCGCGCGTTCGATCACAGCGGTTTTCAATCCGCTGAACGAGAACTCCAGACCTCCGCGTAACCAGGCGCGTGGAAGTGGTTCCATGTGTTCCGAGCTCTCGCCAGCTACGCGCTCGATGTGCGGTCCGCCGGGATATGGCAATCCGATGGCGCGCGCGGCCTTGTCAAAGGCCTCGCCGGCCGCGTCGTCGCGCGTCTCGCCGATCAGCTGGAAAGAGTATCCGTCCCGTTCGGCATGGCGGATCAGCACAAGTTCGGTGTGACCGCCGGATACGATCAGCGCCATGATCGACTCGGTCCCGATGTTTTGAAGAGCTGGAGCCAACGGCAAATGAGTATCGTCGCGTAGATGATCGTCAGGCGCGCGAAGCCGAATGAAGGCGGCCATGATGTGCCCCGCGAGATGATTTGCGGCGATGAGCGGTTTAGCAGTGGCGGCGGCGATGCCTTTTGCGAAGTTGACGCCGATCATGAGAGAGCCGGCCAGCCCCGGTCCGTTGGTGACGGCGACCGCGTCGAGGTCGTCCCAGCCGATACCGGCATCGGTCAGGGCCTTTTGCACCACTGCCGCGATATCGTATATATGCCTTCGAGAAGCCATTTCGGGCACGATTCCGCCGTATTGGGCGTGCAGTTCGGCCTGGCTGGCGACTGAGTTGGCAAGTAGTCTGCCGTCGTGATCGACAATGCCGGCTGCGGTTTCATCGCACGACGTTTCAATGCCCAGGATCATTCGATTCTCATTCAGATGGATGCGTTGATCAATGCTTATCCAGTGTATGATTGAGTGCAGAGCGGCGAGAGATGTCTGATAGCTCAGCATTGTCCGGCGCCGAAGCTCTGGTTGAAACGAAACCGCGACTCGCTACGGTGCGTATCTCCTAATTGCTTAGGTAAGAGTTTCCCGCCTTAGTGAAACTGCGACAATGCGTTTAGGCATTAGGTGGAAATAGCTTCAGCCTAAGTTATAGACTATTGATAGATGTGCTTTCAACGGTGCCATGCCCGGCGTAGATGTTTCTATATGCGGGCATGGGTGAATGTGTAAGCGCGACTATATTGCGTCGGGTGACGATCAGCATGAGAAGCAGTTTCGGTGGAGGAACTGGAAGTTGGAAATGATAACGGTATGGCCAGAATGCTTAGCGTGTAAGGATGGTGGTGTTTTGGTGCCGCTCTCTGATTTCGGAGGGCAGGGCGCCGCGGTGCATTACAAGGCATGGGTGTGTACCAGCCCTGATTGCGATTACAACATTAAGATACGAAACGGCGAGGTACACATTAACGAGCCGATATTCGAGGGTCCGCGCCGATAGCTTAGCATCGGTAGCATTGCATCGCGTGGCGTTGCGCGGCAATGGACGAAATTTCGCGCTTGCTCGGTATGTATGTTTAGGTGAAGCTAGCATCAAAAATTAGGCGTGCAACAGGCTATTTGCTCGTCGCGGCAGGCATCGCAATAGTGACGGTGTCGGGATATTATCTGATGGCATATATCAGATCGGGCACGGATGCGGATCAGTTCAACATCCAGGTATCGAATGAGGTTCGATCAGAGCTCTTAGGTAGCAAAGCGCCGCGCCCTGGCATTCCAGTGAAGCCCGATATCGTGCCGATTGCTGATCGATCTTTTACTGACGAAGCATTAGTCGGCAAGGCTTCAGTTTTCGTCGAATCGGTCCCGGCCGACGAAAACTGGAATGAGCCTGAGACGCGCGCAAATGATGTGTTCTCGTTCACAGCTTCTGCGGACGCGGAGCTGGATGATAAGGCCGCATCCGTAGCCGATTCCCCTGTAGCCGCGGTGGAGATAGATGCGGAGATGTTTGCCGACCTCTATCCTGGCGGGTTGATGAATCCGCGCTACTGGTCAGATCCGCAGTGGGCTGGCAATATGCCTTATGGCGGCCCGACGATTCCAGATGGGTTCGAGCCGGTCGATGCTTCTGACATGTCGATAGCGCGTGGCAATGACGAGCGTGGCTTGTTCATGCGTATCCCGGCGATTGAACTTGATGCCAACGTTGATGAGCTTGAGATTTTGGATCTGGGCGATTCGAGAGCCTGGAGCACCCCGAACCGAGTTGTGGGCCACATTCCCGACACTGCGAATCCCGGCGAGCCGCGCAGCGGGTGGTACTTCGGGCATCTAGACAATTTCATCAGCAACGAGGGAGACATCTTCCGTCGCTTGCCGCAGATCTCGGAGATGATCAAGTATGACCCGGTCGATATCTTCGTCCGCACTGCTGAAGCGGAGTATCTGTACCGCGTTACTGGCACGCGTCAAGTGCATCAGGACGATCTTAGCATCACCGACGCAAATGAAGCGCAGATAGTTCTTGTAACTTGCTGGCCGTTCCGCGTCTACGATCACCGGGTAGTGGTTTATGCCTCTCTGATCGCGGTGAAGACGCTGGGCTAGGCGCTATCGATATCTCTCCGGCAAGGCAAGGCGCTGATCGCGGTTGAGAGCTAAGTTCTCGCCGCCAAGCTGAGCATCTTGAGGCACAGGTGAAGGCGACAGCTGATAACTCAAAGGCGTCATCGCGGCACGCGGTCTGGCGCGATGATGTTTTGCTATTCCTCTTGATCGCCTCGCTGGTTTGCGCGGTGATTCAAATCACCATGGGCAGCGCGGTGCGCGTAACCGGATCGGGTGACGGTTGCCCGGATTGGCCCACTTGTTTCGGAAGTTGGATTCCACCGCTGGAATATCATGCGTTGATGGAGTATGGGCATCGCACTGTCGGCGCCATCACCGGGGTTGTGATCGTTGCGGCGACCGCGCGGGCTTGGCTGCGGCATCGTAATGAACTGAAGCTGGTCATTTCCATCTCCGCGACACTGGCGCTGGTCGCGGCTGCAGGACTCATCGGAGGCGCCGTAGTGCTGAGCGAATTGGATCCGGGCTTGCGGACATTGCATCTCATCTTGGCGGAGAGCGTTGCCGCGACGCTGGTTTTCGCGCTGGTATCAGCGCGTTATGCATCGGTTCTCGAGGCGAGCGCTAGAGTGCCGCGAGCAATAGTGGCACTAGCCCTGATAGCGGCCTTGTTTACGTTGCTGGCATTACTTTCAGGCTCCTATGCAGTTTGGCGCGGCGCGGGCACGGTGTGTCCCTCTTGGCCGCTGTGCGGTGGCGCGATCTGGCCGGAGACTCACTTAGCGCTGCTACACATGCTTCATCGCTTCTTGGCCTTCGTAGCCGCACTGGTCGCGCTTTGGGCGGGACATGCAGCGATGCGGTTGCGATTCGGTCTGGAATCGGTTGCCGCGCACGAGATACGCATCGCGGCGCTGCTGGTGATGCTTTGCGTGGTTGCGCAGATTCTGCTCGGAGCGGCGAATCCTTGGACGGGGTTCGAACAGTGGTCACGGATAGCGCATCTAGCGTTCGCCACTCTGCAGTGGACCCTGCTGACGTTGCTATTTTTGATGCTGAGGTATCCTTCCAGGCGCGGCAATGCTGAGAATGGTTGATCGGTTGCCTGGAACAGCTTCTTCAGCTGATCCGCTAATGCCTAAAGTGAATAAATGATGGCGACTCGATCTGACGATTCGGCGCGCGGGATAAATTGGGCGATGAGCGTGGCGCGCGATTATCTTGCCCTTACAAAGCCGCGCGTGATGTCTTTGCTTTTACTCACGGCATTGACGGGCGCATTCCTAGCCGCGCGGCAAGTTCCGCCTTGGGAATATATCTTCGCGGTGTTGCTAGGCGGCGCCCTTGCATGCGGCGGCGCCAGCGCCCTGAACATGTGGTATGAGGAGGAGCTGGACCGGAAGATGCATCGCACCGGCCGGCGCCCAGTAGCAGACGGGCGGGTTAACCCGATGAACGCGTTGATTTTCGGCGTGGCTTTGAACGGGGCTGCGTTTGCAGTTTTCTACTTCATGACGAACATTTTAGCGGCATCTCTGGCGCTGGCCGGCTCAATGCTTTATGTGGTTCTGTACACCGCCATTCTGAAACGCACGACGACTCAGAGCATCGTGATTGGCGGGGCTGCCGGGGCAATGCCGCCACTCGTGGGATATGCCGCAGTGCTTGGGTATTTGGATCTGGAAGCGTGGTATCTCTTCGTGATCATCTTTTTCTGGACGCCACCGCATTTCTGGGCTTTATCTTTGTTGATCAAGGATGACTACGCGCGTGCCGAGGTGCCGATGCTGCCGGTGGTGGCGGGCGAGGCCGCGACTCGATTACAGATACTGCTCTACACGATACTGCTGTTACCGCTGACGGTTCTCTACTATACTGTATCCAGCAAATTAGGAGTGGTTTATCTGATATCTGCGGTAGCGCTGGGACTGCTCTTTCTGGTGCTGGCTGTCAGTCTCTACGTCACTGCCGCCCGGCGCGCGGCTTCTATTTTCTATCGTTTCTCATTGCTATACCTAACCTTGCTTTTCGTTGCGATAATGTTAGATGCGAGCGTCGCTTGATATTGATGCGTCGCGATAACTTCAAGTGTTGTGCATTGAATCGATCTGCAAGATGAGACTTTACAAAACTGCACTGATGATGGCCGGAGCTTTGGCCGGCGTGTATCTAGGCGCTTCGGCATCTATGGCGATATCGATGGGACGCCGTTCACGACGGCTGGCATTGAACGACACTCCGCGCGCGGTGGGAATGGATTATCGCGATGTGGAGTTTCCGAGTCGGCGCGGGCGCGGCGAAACGGAACGCAAACTGCGCGGATGGCTGATCCCATCCCGAGTAGACGGAGCAATTGCCAAAGCGCGCGCCACGCGCTGGGTAGTGATAGTGCATGGCGAATCGAGCAATCGCACAGATCCTCAGTCCGGCGCGCTGGGCTTGGCATCGGATTTGAACGGTTTGGGCTACGGCATATTGATGTTTGATTTGCGGGGTTGCGGTGATTCGTCAGAAGGGCGTTTCACGGCGGGATGGGATGAAAGACTGGATGTTCTTGGTGCGCTGGACTGCCTCGTTGACCTGGGTGCGGACCGCTCTCGGATCGGCATCATTGGATTTTCGCTGGGCGCGGTGGCATCAGGACTGGCATGTTCAACGCCGGGCGTAGCGGCGGCACTGGTATCGGACAGCGCTTTCGCGGATCTTTGGAGCATGATTCAGGGTTCTGCTTCCACGCGTATGCAGGCGGCGTTTACTTCGCTGGTGCGCCCTGGCATGGACTTTTTCTTGCATCGCCTCTACGGTTACCGTTTGACGGATGTGGTTCTCGCTGAGCGGATGGCAGAATCTGACACGCCGACCTTGATCATTCACGGAGCCAGCGATCAAGTGGTGCCGCCGCAAAACGCGTATGCCCTAGCGCGTGCGCGTGGCGTGTCTCAGCGCGCTATTGATGCTGGAGCATCGGATGATTTCTGGCTGGTGTCGGATACGGGGCACACTCAGGCTTATCGCAAAGATCCGGACCGATACGTGGCGCGCGTTTCGGCCTTCTTCAACCGCTATTTGGCGGCTTAGCGTTTCGGCCGCCGGCTAGAGAGCGGCGCGTGCAGACTCAGCGACTGTCGAGAATGCGGACGGCTGCCGGATGGCGAGTTCGGCAAGAGATTTGCGGTCCAGCTCGATGCCTGCCTTTTTGAGGCCATTGATGAATGCCGAATAGGTCATTCCGTTAGCCCGGGCGGCGGCGTTGATTCTGATAATTGCCAGCGCTCGTTGCTGTCGCTTCTTGAGTCGGCGATGCTGGCTGGCGTAGCGCATGGCGTGCAGAACAGATTCTTTCGCTACTCGGTAACGCCTGCTACGGGCGGCACGATGCCCCTTCGCCGCCTTCAGCACCTTGCGATGCCTTCGATGTCGAGTGGTTCCTGTTTTTACTCTTGGCACTTTATATTATACCTCGGTACAGAAGGTCTGATCAGGGCGACGCGTGAATCAGGCACGGGCAATAACGGCAATGCAACTGGCTAGCGCTATCAGCGTGCAGAACCCACCAGCGCACGTTTGATTTTGCGGGCGGCGCGAGACGAATCTAAACCGACCTTGCTGCCGAGCAAACGCTTCATCCGTTTCGGCTTGCGGCGGCGGAAATGGCTCTTAGGCCCCTTGGTTCTCAGCACCTTTCCGGTTGCGGAGATGTGAAAACGTTTCTTTGCGCCTTTATGTGTCTTTAGTTTTGGCATGATTCAATTATGCAATAACAGATGCGCCCATCAAGGCGACGCGTCCTGAAGATCTATCGTTCATTTGCGGTCGATGGATGATGGGTATCTCCGCTACATGGCGCGCGTATCTTACGCAGACTGTACCCGCGCTTCTTGGGTGATTCGGCCGGCAACCGGCGAGGTTGCAAACCGTCTCGGCAGCGGCGCCTTTGTCTAAATGCTGAATTGGCAGGCGTGCTTTTAGCGCTCTTTCGGGCCTTTAGGTAGACCCGGAAGATGATTTAGGCGCTAGTGTCATACTGATGCTACGGTCAGAGTAATCCGGTTTCTGTTCCAGCCGGGCTTGGTCGGCGACTCCGTTTGCAACTTTTCGCAACACGGCCATTGCGAGTTCCGGATGCGCCCTCTCACGCCCCCTGAAGCGCACCAATAGCTGCACCTTCGCGCCCTCTTGCAAGAAGCCTGAGACGCGCTTTATCTTTTGTGCGACATCGTTGTCAGCAATCTTGGTGCTGAGCCGAATCCTCTTGATCTGGCCTGTGGCTCGCGACGCTTTCCGTGCCTGTTTTTCTTTTTTAGCTTGTTGGAACTTGTACTTGCCATAGTCCATCAGGCGCACCGCGGGAGGATTCTGATTGGGTCCGACTTCTACCAGGTCCAGCCCGCGTTCAAGCGCGAGTTCCAGAGCGGCGTTTCTAGACATAACGCCGGACATCTCAAGGTTTCTTTGTGCGATTGATCCGTCTAGCACCAGATGCACTTCAGGCGCGCGTATCCGGTGGTTGATGCGATAGTTCTTTGCTATGCTCGTTTCCCTCTGGTATGCAATGTGTCTTATTTAGATCGTTTTGAATGATGCACATTCTTATTTTGCAAATATATCAAAACCAAGAGCATTTGCGCGTCTTGTTTGCAAGCATAGCTTGAATGCTTTCGTTGAGTTGGTTAGTGACGGCGCAGCAGATAGCAGTCTAGCAGGGGGGGGGGGCTTTTAGATCGATGATCTTCGCGATAGCCGAGTCGTCTCATCGATATCGGCGCGAGTTAAGTTCCAGGTATAGTCTCGACATCTGCATCGTCATCGGATCAGGATTTACGCAACGCCGGAGAGATTACAAGCGCGGCGATGACTAGTGGCGTGCCGCCGAGGGAGCTGATGATGAGCGCCGGCTCATTGCCGATCCATGAAGCCAGTGCGCCGCCGTAAGCCCAGCCCAGAGGGAATAGTCCCATTCCCATGGTGTAGATGCTCATTACACGCCCACGCATGTTCTCCACTGCCGCTCGCTGAAACATGATGAGCGCCGCATTCACCCAATACATGCCGGCAATGCCCATGAAGAACAGAACGGTTAGGGTGAGCGGAAAAACGCGTGAGAATCCGAAGGCGATCATGCCAAGATCCCATATGATGCTGGCGGTGAGCATCACAAACGACAATCTGCTCGGCATCCCGGTGAGTGCGATGAACGCGCTACCGATCGCCATCCCGCCGCCAAATACTCCCATCATTAATCCGAACCCGAAGCCTCCGGTTTTGAGGATCTCTTCTGCGTACTCCGGTATCAGCGGAAAGATGGCTACGCCGAAGATGTTGGTAGAGGCGATCATCACGAAGAGCCACGGAATCGGCTCCGTGTGTCGGGCATATGCGATTCCCTCTCTGATGCTGTCGATGTAAGGCAACTGATCGGTTTTGACTGGTTCTGCATCCGATTGGCGGCTGTTTTTCGATGGCAACCGGAAGAATAGTAGAGCCCCGATCAGGTATAGAGCGGCGATGAAGACGAAGCTGAAGTGGACGCCCTCGGCGGCGATGATGATCCCGGCTAGGAACGGCCCCGTCATCTCGCCGGTGTTCGTGACAAATGTGAGCATTCCGTTCACGCGCGGGAGCGCTTTCGGGGCCACCATTTCTGCGATGATCGCCCAGAAAGCCGGACCGACGATCGAGATTCCGCTTCCGGCGACGAATGCCAATGCCATCTGATGCCATAGCTCCATCCGATGAGTTCCGATCAGCGCCGCCTGCAGCATCGCGAAGATGCTCTGCAGAACGAGCACGGTACTGATCAGAATGCGACGGTCGTATCGATCTATGATTGGCCCGGCCAAGATCGGAAACAGGAATACCGGAATCGCTCTGATGCCGGCCATCCCGCCTACCCAGGCGCTTGATCCGGTCAGGTCATAGGCTACCCATGACTGTGATGCGATGCGCGCTAAGGAGGCGACGTCGATGATCGCGCGATAGGTCAGCAATGGCACAAAGCCGCGTGTCGACATGGCGCGCGACACTCCCCTGAGGTGGTATCTGCCGTATGCGCGCGTGAATCGATTCACGCGCGCGGTTTTGCGGATAGCGTCCAACAGTTCAACTCAGTCGGTAGCGAAGTTTCTGGTTAAAGGCGAATAGGTTACCGCCGCGTAGACGGGCGCGCGATATGTGCGCTCAGCGCTTGTAGATCTATCTCCACCCCGATGCCGGGCCGATCTGGCAGAGCGAAGATGCCGTCGTGCATTGTCCATGCTGAATCCGAGGCATCGGATAAGAGGGTCGAGAGTCCGCCCTGAAACTCTTGCAACAGACTCGACGATGATACTGCCGCACATTGCAGAGTGGCGGCTTGGAAAACCGATGCACCGTTGCCCATGTGCGGCGTGACGGGAGTTCCCGTGGCATATGCCAGGTCGCGTTGGCGGACGAAATCGCTGATGCCAGTTCGTCCGATGTCGGGCTGGTAGATATTGAATGCCGGTTTAGGATGCAGCCACTCTCCAAGTTGAAATCTTGTCCTGAAGTGCTCGCCCAGAGCTATCGCGGCGCCTGGCGCTTCGATCAGGCTGCGGTGCCCGGCTAGGTCCTCCGGCTGTAGCGGACACTCAAAGAAGCGCACGTCTATGCTCCCCAGTTCGCGCTTGGCTCGTCGCGCCGTTTCGAGATCGCACATCCATAGCGTGTCTACCATCCACTGCTCAATGCCCGGCTCGCCGCGGATAAGCCCATCTAGTTCTCGCAGCATCTCTTCAACGTTTCCGTTCTGAAAGATTTTCACTCCTCGCACGCCATCTGATGCGGCCCGGCGGGCGCGTTCCACACGTGCAGAGAGTGTGGATTGGCGAAGCCCGGATAGATAGACAGGAATCTCGATGCGCGGAGCGCTGGAGAGCATGGCGGCTACAGGAAGATCGTGTCGCTTGCCGAGGGCGTCCCAAATCGCGATGTCAAGAGCCGCTAGAGCATCCATCCAGTAGCCAGAGTTGATGCCTCGCCCGCGTTGGGAATCATATACGAAATTCCATAGTTCGGCGGGATGATCGAACTCTCTGCCAACTACCATCTCGGCTACTGCTGCTTCTAGGATGAGGCACACCACTTCCGGCGCGATCGGGGTGTTGGATTCTCCCCAGCCTTCATATCGATCGACCAGAGCTACTTTCGCCATCGATGTTTCAACTGCGGTGGCGTAGACGGTCTGCCACCCGGGTTTGAATTCGTATCGGCCGCCTGTGCGATGATCTTCATCCGTGTTGGATCGCAACCGGTACTGCTCCCAATAGCTGGAGTTTTCGGGAAAGGCGAGATGAAATGCTCGCAGTTCTTTGATGGTGAATGAAAGATCCAGTTTGCTCATAGGGTATCCAGATGTGCTTGCAGGAGATGTGAGATTTCGACTAGTCTGCCAGGTTCGATGTTTCCTTGTTCGGCGGCGATATGAAGCTGCGCCAGCGCTATGGAGGCGTAAGCACGGCTGAGCGTGTGGGAACTAGATTTTGTGGCATCTAGATGTCGGCGCACCGTATCTATATCACCGCGCGTGTACGGTCCGGTGAGAGCATCCGGAATGCCGCGCTGGGCGATCTCGTTAGCAGTTGACATGATCATAGGCGACATCATGGATAGAGCTTTTGACCGATCGACGCCGAAGTTTTCCCAGATTTCAGCGGCGATGCCGGCCAGTCCGGCCAGCAATCCACATGCCATGACGGCTGAGGCATGATACAGCGCGCGCTCTTGATCTCCAGAGATGCTGATCGATCTACCGTTGAGCAGGGCAGCTAGATCCGTCAGCCACTGTTCGAAGGCATCGTCTTCGCTCTCAATCGCGAATGTAATGTTCTCGAAGCGTTGCGACGATGCGCGTGAAGGGAAAGTCTGTAGGGGATGGATAGCTCCGGTGAAGGCAGCAGACCGTTTTGCGGAGCGCAGTGGTTCCAGCCCCTGAACCCCTGAGCAGTGCGCCACCATTTGCCCGGGCCGCCATTCGCACTCTTCGCAGAGCCGCGTTATGGCATCGTCGCGGGATGTGATGAAAACGATATCGGCATGATATGCAGCCTCAGCAGGGGATGGCGTTATGATAGTGTGCGGCAGTTTGGAGCGTAGCCACTCTCGTTGTTCGTCGCGGCGTGAAGACGCCGCGACGATGTTGATCCCTCGTTCTGAGAGCGCGATGGCGAGTGAGGCCCCCAGGCGTCCGGCTCCGATCACTGATACTGCTTTTGTAAAATCAATCACAACTTTCGGTCTGTTGTTTTCGATTGTTTTGTAAATAACACGAAATTCTGCGATAATACTCTGAATCTCAGTATCGCATTCAGGTGGCGCATGCCAGCAGTTGATTCACACATATCCGCGCTAGGTCTACTAGCTTCAATCGGGATCGAGCGGCGCTGTGCAGATCGTCTCCATCGCCTCTGATCCGACCTTTTAGGTGCAAGTTTGAGTAGCTTGCGACACCAGGAGCCGCTGAACGTTATGGAACTTCCTGTCGGAATGAAAAAATTGCCCCCTGCTTATGGATTCGATGATGTGGCGATTGTGCCCGGATCGGAGACGATAAATCCGGACATGACGGATATATCCACCGCGTTTGATGGTCTTTCACTGGCGATACCTTTTCTGGCTTCAGCGATGGACAGCGTGGTAGATGTAGGTTTCGCGGTGAAGATGTCTGAAGCGGGCGGGCTGGCGGTGATGAACATGGATGGTATCCACACCAGATATGAAGATACTGCGGCGATATATGAGGAGATTGCCCAAACTTCCGAGCTGGAAGCCACCGCACTCTTGCAAAAGCTCTACTCTGCCCCGGTAAATCCCGAACTGGTGGGACAGCGAGTCGAGAAGATAAAAAAATCAGGCGGTAAGGCGGCGGCGTCTTTCGTGCCGCAGAGTGCGAAGCGCCATGCTCCATTGGCCGCTGAAGCGGGCGCGGATCTGGTAGTTGTGCAAGGCACCGTCATCACTAGCCGACATCGCTCTATCAACAGTCCTGTCGGTCTGGTCCTGTCCCAACTGGTGAAGGACGTGGGAGTGCCGGTAGCGGTCGGCAACGCCGTAAGCTACTCTGTGACGCGTGAATTGCTTGAGGAAGGGGTGCACGGCATCTTGGTCGGTGTCGGCCCTGGCTCGGCCTGTACCAGCCGGGAGGTTCTGGGCATTGGAGTTCCACAGGTGTCGGCGACGCTAGAGTGTGCGGCGGCGAGAGATGCCTACTACAGTGAAACCGGACGCTATGTGCCCATCGTTACGGATGGCGGCATCCGAACTGGCGGCGATGTATGCAAATCGATCGCCGCGGGCGCCGATGCGGTCATGATTGGCAGTCCATTCGCCAAGACGCGTGAAGCGCCAGCTAAAGGCATGCACTGGGGCATGGCTACTTGGCACGAATCGCTGCCGCGCGGGACGCGCATCGATTTGAGAGTGGAGTACGGACTTGATGATCTTTTGTTCGGTCCTTCATCGACATCTGATGGCACGTTGAACTTGGCGGGCGCATTGCAAGTGTGCATGGGCTACGTCGGCGCGGAGAATCTGCGCCAGATGCACGATGCACGCATGGTTTACGCTCCTGCCATTAAGACCGAGGGCAAGATATATCAGATGGCAGGGAGCTGAGCCAATATCATGCGGTGAGATGCTAGGGATTGATAAATTGTCTGAGTTGCCAGATTCTTCAACGCTGCCCTCACCCTTGGAGGGGATGAAGGTTCTAGATTGTTCGCAGATCCTCGCCGGACCTTACTGCTCGATGCTGCTGGCAGATATGGGCGCGGACGTAGTTAAGATTGAGAAGCCGGACGGAGGCGATGATACTCGGCGCATGGGACCTCCGTTCATGGAGGGCGAATCAGCGGCCTTCTTGGCGATGAACCGAAACAAGCGCAGTATAGTCATCAACTTCAAGAACCCAGCCGGCATCGATGCGATGCATCGTATGGTGAGAAGGGCTGATGTGGTGATTGAGAATTACCGTTCCGGCGTCATGGAGCGCCTCGGCCTGGGATACGAGACGCTGAGAGAGATCAACCCGCGCATCATCTACTGTTCGATATCGGGGTTCGGCAGAACGGGGCCTTACGCCCAGCGCGCAGGCTTCGATCTTGTGGCGCAAGGCATGAGCGGAGTGATGAGCTTCACGGGCATGCCCGGATCGCCGCCGGTAAAAGTGGGAGTGCCCATGGCCGATCTGAACGCTGGACTGTACTCTGCCTATGCGATACTCTCGGCTTATATACACCGCCTCACAACCGGCGAGGGGCAATTATTGGAAGTGAGTATCATGGAGGCTGCTCTCGCCTACACGGTATGGGAATCGAGCAGTTACTTCGCAACCGGTCAAGTTCCGGCGCCGCTAGGATCTGCGCATAGACTGTCCGCCCCTTATCAGGCTATTCGCACCAAAGACGGATATATAAACATCGGCGCGCCGAATCAATCGAACTGGGAGCGACTGTGCAACAGCATCGCACGGCCGGAGTTGATAGATGATGAGCGATATACGGACAATGCGGGCCGGTTGCGCAACCGCGATGAGTTGGAATCAGATTTGGAATACACGCTCAAGCAGAAGACCACGTCTGAGTGGTGCGGGATATTAGAATCGGCGGGAGTGCCGGCTGGTCCGATCTATGACATGGCACAGACTTGGTCGGATCCTCAGGTTCAGGCCCGTGAGATGGATGTGACTCTGGAGCATCCGACCGCGGGAAAGGTTCGGAATATCGGATTGGCAGCGAAGCTCTATGGCTCGCCGGGGCGCATCCGCACTGCCGCGCCTTTGCTGGGGCAGCATACTCGCGAGGCTCTAGCCGAAGCCGGCTTCGGCGATGCTGAGATAGATGATATGATCGCTTGCGGCGCTGCACATGTGGGATGAGAGTTTAGAATAGGCTTTGGCGTATTCAATTTTTGGCAATATGCTATCCAGATGATTAACGGGCAAGCATAATTGTATTACTTCATGAGACTATTGCGAAACGAAGCACTGTGATTTTCAATAATCTATGTAATTGTTCATGCTATTATATTCAGACTAATGGCCGACGAATTTGTTTGATACAGCTCGTTGATTGTGGATTACGATTAAATTATGAGACACTATTTCATGATAGCTTCGTATTTGGCTCACATTTGCCTAATTGCCCCTGCGCGCTACTTGCTAGGTGAGAACGTTTTATTGAATGCAATGGGATTAATATCCACAGCAGTAATTTCTGGTTGCCAAAATTCCATAGTTCACAGGCAAGAATCAGAGCGAATAGCTTACTAAATTCTGCTCTAACGGTCAATGCAACATTTTTCATAGTTATATCTATAGCAATACTACTTGACGATTTTGTATCCGACAAAATAGTGCAGGGCACTTCTGTTTTCTCATTAGTGACTACTTTATTTTGCCATAATACTGTATTGATTCGACTCAGGTTCTAATCGATTCATGAGTAAACAAATGACCTATGTTGTAGCAATTTTATTATTGCTTCTTCTGAATGCCACTATATCTAGTTTCACTCTTGGCTTCTATGCTACATAACCGTAAGTGAATTTGCAGCATCTCAATGAATGGTATGAAAATTGATTACATTCATATCTATATTATGCCGCGATTGCTTTCTGCTATTAATTTAGATCATCTTCACTCCCGTATAGTTCGAATATAGTTTACTAGATGCCAGATATCTTCTTCGCTGATTTTGCCGATTTGCGCGGTCATGGCAGTGCCATCGATGCCGTTGGCGATGAAATCGAAGAGGTCGGCGTCGCTATGCAATGGCACGTGCACCGCCAGATCGGCCGGCTTAGGATTCAGCGCGATGCTGGCCGGACCGTCGCCACGGCCAGCATCGCCGTGGCAAGACGCGCAGGCAGCGACGTATTGCTCAATTCCTAATTGCACCGACTCCTGTGTCAATGGGAATGGATTGCCGGCCGCTTCTTTTGTCACGCCTATTCCTAAGGTGAAAGAGTTGATTGCTATTGCGGCGCCTACTGTCATGCAGCATCCGCCGATGACAGAGAATCGACGGTTATTCACTAAGTATTGGCGCCACTCAAGCCTGGGCAGTGCGCTCCAGGGCAACCTTGAAAGTATCAACGCCATGCCGATGATGCCTATCTGCAATCCGAAGAGCAACAACGCAGTTGAAGATTGAGGCCGTATCAGATCGGATGCGAAGGAAGATGAGCGCGCTGAGAATCGAAATGACAAGCGTGAATCGAAGGCATCTGATCGCACTACGTTCACTTCTATCTGATACGCGCCGGCGATGCTTATCTGGGCATCTTGCTGTTCCCAAACGCCTTCATCGATCTTTTCGAGGGGCAGGTAAGGCTCGGCGAAATCATCGTCTAGATACTTTATTCTTGCTCGTACCTCTTCGACTTTGGTGAATGGCGCGCCCCTAGTATCGGTCAATCGCACCTGGAGTGTGTTAGCGCCGACTTCGCCCGGCTCCAATGCTGCGTCGATCAAGGCGCCGTCGATCTCTTCGCTTCGGCTAGCCGCGCGCTCGATACCGATGCCTTTGCGTTCGGCGTATAGGCGTGCTGGCTCTAGGCTTGCCATCCATGCGGCTGCAAGTAGCGCCAAAGCAGCGATCATACACTCGGCGATTACGGTTTTACGCAAAGTATTGATGGATTCGCGGTGGAATCGCAGTCGGCGAGTAAGCGACAACATATTATAGCCAGCAATGGCGATTAGCGGTAGCAGCAACAGTAGCTTTACGACGAGAGCAGCACCGTGCGGAGTGGATATCGCGGCTGGAACGGTTACTTGCATCAGCGAGGATACGATTCCAGAAGCCACTAGCGCCGCGGCGGCAATAATCGCTATGGGGGTGAATCGAGTAGCCGAATCGGCGATTAACCACATCGCGTCAGGGGAAGATGAAGCACCTCGGATAGACACTGATGCTGTGGTCATCAAGTAGACGAGCCCGCCGAACCATGTGGCGGCCGCGGCAATATGCATGACGTCCGAGATTATGGCTATCGGTCGCACGTCATTCGGAACTGCTGCGCTGTGGCTGACGAGAGATATGAGAACCAGGTATGCGACGGCGCTGCTCAGCGCGACCATGCCCCAGAAGTTATCGGTCAATAAATATGATTGTTCTTCATCGGCTGGGGCAGTATCGTTTGCGTCGACACGCGCTTCGGCAATAGAGGCGCGAGAACGATGTGCGGCTAAGAGTGTGGCTAGCGCCGTTAGCGCGATTAGCATTCGCCATGCCCAGTTCGATCCCCAAGCGCTTCCGATCACGCGTGGCAGATACTCTGTAACAGTCAATGCGCTCCATGGCGCGTCATATATAACTGCAACCTGCTGAATAAGCTGTGCGAGCTGTGCCGTGATGACGGTTGCGATTGATAGTAATGCCGTTAGCGTGAAGATGTGGCTGGCACGCAGGGCGGTTAACGAGACGCGCAGGCCGTTATCCTCAGACCAGAGGGTGTGTGAGGCGACAAGATACTCGAATAGCAACCCGCCGGCGAAGATGGCGATGCCGAGATAGATGGCCCAGCGTATAAAGGGGTCGGTAGGGGCTTGTATGAACGGCTGTTCAAAGCTGTTCGCCTCGGCGGATGCCCCTATCGGTTCGCCGACCGAAAATAGGAATGATCCCGAGACCTTGTGTCCGTCGATGGATGAAAGGTTGCGCCAGCTCACGGTGTAAGTGCCATTTTCAAGTTCTTGGAGCTGGATCCACATCGATTGAGGCTCTGTGGGATCGAATACGGTTTCTCCCACGGTCATTTCAGCGCCGGTAGTGCTACGCACGGAGATGTGGCTGAACATCGACTCTATGGGTTCAGTGAACCATATGATGACTCGGTCCGGGGCATCTTCCAGTTGCTGTGAAGGCGTTGGAGCGGAGTGTAGTTGATTGGCGTGCGCGAGAGCGATTTTAGATGCGCATGCGATTGATCCGATAGCCAGCGTTAAGACCGCAATCGCGAATAGCCACGGCTTCATCGCTGACGCTGAGAGGCGTGAAACCGTCATGCAGAGCTTCCGGTGCGGCTTAGTCGGCCTCGGCAGAATGGCGCCTTCGTCGCTGGGCAGCCTTGGCCTTGCGTCTTTTGTTGCCGTTAGACCAGGCTAGAAATCCGGCCAGAACGACAAACGAGACGAGTGCGATGATGGTTCCGATTTCGTCCCACCAACCCACGTTTCCATGTAAGAGTGTCATGTTATTTTGTAGATGCAACCGATCGGACGCATCGGCAGACGCGTTGATCTGGATTAGGGTTAGTTCAATTCTAGCCGGTGGGTTATCTGATCATCTGCGTCTTCTATACATCGTCAATGCCGCGACACCGAATCCTAAGCCAGACAATCCGGCGACAATGCTTATGATAGCGATGATGATAGCGATTCGAGCGGTGTCTGTAGCATCGCTGGCGTTCTGATCGGCAGTTCTAGCGACGTCGCTGGCGCCGCGCGCAGCATTTTCGACTTCTCGTGGACTCTGTAGAATGCGAGGGAACTGGATCTCATCCGAAGAGACGACGGTGTCAAATGTTCCGTCACCTGACTGGAAAGTCTCATCAATTGCGAAGCCGTCAATATTGCCGAAGAATCTGAAGACGTAGTCGCCAGTGGCGGTTGGTATGAACTCCGCTGTGTAGTGTCCGGCTTCTACCATGATTTCTTGCATCGGCATCGTTTTAGATGATCCAGTGGCGAGATGCGTTACTTCTACTTGAAGCGATGCGTCAGAAACCGCGGTTATGGACGGTCTGGCACTGCTGACTTGGTTCATAGTCACAGGTTCCGGCGCCATGGAAGAAAGCGGTCCGCTCATGACCGAGGCGTTGAATCCCGAATCGTTCCGCCAGATGATGGTATCTCCCGGGTTAACTTCCAGCAGCGGCGGATCAAGCGTATCGGCATGTATCACGACGGTTCTTTTTGAAGTATCGCCCGATCCTCGATCATTCACTTTGATGATGCCTTCATGATTGCCGGGATGAATGTGATACATGATCTCCTTGCCCTTCATATCATCTTCGATGATGAATTCAAATTCATCGCCACGATCCAGCCCTCCAGAGACGAATAGCGCGCCATGGCTCATAGCATATGATGGCATCTGACGGTGTTCCTCATCATCGCCATCCTCTTCAGTCTGCATATGGTTGACAGCCTCTTCCCGGACGGTGATTTTGAGTGACACGGCGTTTATCAGCCCCTCATAGGCCGGTTCGTTCTTGAACCCTGCTACCAGGTTGTATAGGCCTACTTCGCGTCCTTCGTGAGCCTGAATGGGCAATGCGTCTTTTGTGGCTATAAACGCGAATGTAAGAGCGGTAACGAACGCGGCAAAGAGAAGACCTGGCATGTCATTTTTTGGATAACGAATCAGAAGGCAAGGATCAGCATGAACGGCGTTGCTATGCGCGCCAGATTGCACACGTAGTGATACGCCCTGCAGCGCTGGTTGGATTTTCACCTGACGGTGCTACAAATCTCTAGGAACGGCACCGATGGTTTGATTTGAGGATGATCAAGCGACCTGCGGCTGGTATCGGTAAGCTGTCTGGAGTGTTCTAAGATCGAATCCTTCCGGCTGTTCGCCCATGGCGTAATCGTACAGCGCGGCTTTGAAGATGCCTTCCAGCGTCTGGATCACTGCGACAGCCAGCCCGACGGCGATGACCCCGAATAATATCCCAGCGGCCGGCAAGAGCATGAACAGGAGTATCGACGGTATTACCGCGGCGATGATGGCGATGATGTATACGATGAGAAAACCGAAACTGGCAGTGATCTGGCGTCCCCACGTCTCGCGCACGATGCTGGCTGACCGTTTAACGCTGGTGATGGGGCCGTGTCCCTCGGAGACCATTACCGGCACCACGAAGAAGGTGAGGAACTCCCAAACGCCGCCGATCATGTCAAACATCAGCCGGACGAAGAAGTTGTCTGATTTAGCCTTCAGCGCGGTGAGAATGGTGGTTACTATAGCCGAGATGATAGACCAGAGAAAGATGTGGTGGATATGTTTGGCGGCATGGCTGAGGCCGGATCCGATATTGGGGTCGCCGCCGCGCAGTCTCTCAAGCGCAGCTGATACCAGTGCCGCGTTGAAGAAGATCATGATGAAGTATGCCATCACGATGAAGACGAAGAGAATCGCTATATTCGCATTGCCTGGGCTGGTGGATCCAGCTTCGGAAGTAGATGGCATGGCGCTGTATAAAATCCCGCCGACTAAGCCCAGCAATAGCAGACCGATACCGGAAAAGATCGGGAAGAGCATGAGTTCACGATCTTTCATCAAAACTCCCCAACTCATCTTCATAAGCTCAAATGTATGTCCGATGGTCGCGAACATGATATTTAACTCTCCTATCAGTGTCTGACGATGGCGATTTCAAGGTTTGTATACCATTAAAGAATAAACTACCTTTGACATTCGCGGCGCGACATAAATAACGCATTGTGAATGTGGTTCGCTCAGGGCATTCTTCCCGATCATGTTTTTCAGTAGAGAAGCGAGTCTCCGTGCCGCGGTAGCTGCGTCAAACGCTGGCGCTCAAGCATTGATGAGCCGTTTCATGAGCGGTCCGCGCGAGCTGGAGACGTGGGAAAAGTCGCCCGGCGCGTTAGTCACTCAAGCCGATATGGAATCGGACCGTGCCATAGCGGCGGCTTTGCAACGCTTTGGTGCGCCGGGCGTTATCATCTCAGAAGAGAGCAGTGGCATACTGGGCGATGCGAGAGACGCTGCTTCCATGCAGTGCGAGTGGCTGATAGATCCTTTATGCGGCACGGTGCCGTTCAGTACCGGAATGAGCCATTGGGGCATCAACATCGCGCTCCGCAGAGCTGGTGAGCTAGACGCTGCCGTGCTTTCCACGCCTGTCTCCGGACACATGCTTTCGACGCTTAAAGGCGAAGGATTGTCAGCAGATAGCGGCAGTGGCGAATTCGTTACGCGCGTACCCGAATCAACATTGCGAGAGGTGACGATCGGTTTAGAGATTGACGGGCCGTCGCAGTGGCGATCAATGATCGATTCCGGACATCTTAAGTGGGTGGCGAGAGCCGGGCAGATCAACGCCTTCTCTTCGGCGGCTTACCCGATGATGCAGCTCTGCCTGGGACGATTGCACGGCGTGGCCTTCTACAGCATAGATCCGGTGCATGTGGCGGCAGGGGCGTTGATAGCCACTGAGCTAGGCGCTAGTTTCACCGACGGCGATGGAGTTCCGATAGATTGGTCTCAAGACGATACGATACCGATTGCCGTTGCCGCCTGGCATGGTGTGCACGCCGAACTGATATCAGCTATCCAAGAGTTCCGCGGTTAATGGTCTCGCGGCACCCTTTCGGCGGGAGAGAGATTATGCATAGGCGATGCTCAATCGCATACGACTCTGGGTGGGGGATTGAGCACAGGGTGTATTGCCAACAGAGTGCCGTGCCGGTCTGAACGGTTGTTGACAGTGTGACGCACGGTCGGCTCGCAGAGAAACATGTCGCCCGTCAGAAGCGGGATATCGTCATCATCTGCATATACTGCTGACAGGGTTCCTTCTATGCAGAACATCGACTCCTCATGTGCGGGATGGTAGTGGTTCGGCGTCTTGGCTCCGGGGTCGAATCGCAACTCGCTGAAGTATGTGCTAGTGGCGCCTCTGAAATCTCCTACCATGTCGACTCGCCATACGCCGGGAGCGAACTCGAAAGGCTCGATATCAGCGCGGATCATAACATTGTCACCGGGATTTCCAACGATGAAATTCGCTTCTTCTACGGGTTGCCGGGTAGGCGATGGGTGTGGGCAGACCGATATGATGCGGGCGACAGATTGACCGCGGTTGATGATGCCGCAGGCGTCGCCCTTATTGACGAGCACGCAGTCGCCGGCGTTTAGCTTGAATTGTGTTCCATGCAGTTGGAAAGTAACATGGCCGGACGCTATGAAGTAACTCTCTTCGTGGTCGGTGTTGGCGCGATAAGGCATGGAACTGCCGGATTTGATGGCGATATCTAGTACTGTGAGCATCTCGGATCCAGTTGATGCGTCAGTGAGAGTACGGATCTCATTGCCGTTGGGCGTAGTTACTACAGTTTGTTGGTCTTTAGGGTTAACCGCCATCTGTAAGAATCCTTCCGAGTGTTGATAACAGTCTCTCTTGCTATTATGCCAAATCGATAGTCTTCAGATGTTCTGCGCTGTTGTGCAGAGCTAGTTCGAAAATGTCAGATGATTGACATCGATGCAGGAGTATCATCCGCTTCATATTCTCAGTCTTTCACGGTCATATGCCATGGCTTCTCAGATCGGCTCGTACTTTGTGTCTTTGATCTTCAATGATTCGCTTTGCAATGCCTAGATCTTCCAGCGTGTCGATATCGAGCAAGCTGAGCAGGCTGGGATCCGTCTTTTCAATTTCGTCTGGCATCATGATGTGAACCGCGGCATCAAAGCTGTCCATGGCGTTTTCGAGCAGCGCGTTGGGCGATCTGATGCCTTGATGCAAAGCTTGTTCAGTGAGTATGCGCCACTCGCTCACGGGATAGACGGCGTGTAAGGGGTTATTGCGCGCACCGTATCTGGGCACTACTGCGGCGGTCGGCACACCATCTGCGATGCGACCCTGGCTAGTGCCGTATGCTTGACGCGTCATCTCCACTATGAGCCCGCGCGATAGAAAGGGATGGTCGGTGCCGACGACAAATGCCAGTGGCGTTACGGCGCTTTGCAGGCCGGCGCACATCGCGGCCAGCGGCCCGGAGTATCCTTCGGTATCGGTGACTACATGCATTCCTAGAGCCAGTCCCAGATCTGGCACGTCGTCTTCCTGATCAGGCCTCACTACGAGTATCGTCTCGTGGCAAAGCGTCTTCAAGGTATCTGCCACTCTTGCCAGCATTAATTTGCCGCCTAAAGATAGTAGTGGTTTAGACGACGCGATGCGTAGGCGCTGAGAATGTCCGCCGGCGAGCACGATCCCGGATAGCAACGCGGGGCTGAAGATGTTGGCATCGGTTACTGGCACATACTCGTTTTGCGGCGGTGTTGAGTCAATCAAAGCACCAGTTCCACATCGGCGTGCAGCTTGGACCAGGCGAACCAAAACGATAGCCGTCCATCTAGCTTCGTCAATCTCTCACCCTTCATCTCGCCCTCCATGCATAGGCCGCTGACTGCGTGCCAGGCGCTATCCGTCTCCTCATCTAGCAGTATCCACGCCTCGTACGGGGTATCACTCTCTTCCGCGCCTTCAACTTCATCCTTCGATTCCACAACGCGATTGGGACGGTGCAGGTTCTTGCTGTGGCCGGTGAAGGTCAGAGTGCGTCCGCGCACTCGGCGATCAAATGCTATGTAAGTGGATGATGAGCGTTCGCACAGCGCCAGAATGGGTGTAGAGCCGATATGATCGTGAATGAGTGGGTTCTGTCGCAAAGAATGTGCGGAGTAGCATTTAGCGTCGCGTTCGGATGTGAATACTCCGAGCACCACATCTTTGTTTGGCAGCCTTTTATCGCTGGTAGATTGTGGATAGAGCCCCGGCCGCGTTGATGCATAGTAATTCTCGAACACGTCGTTTTCCGGAGTAGCAGTTTTGGACATGGCCTCAGATTCGGGCCAGGCTGTTGTCCAGGCGCGCCAGGTGGTGTTTACGGATGGCAGATGCTCCAGCCGATGCCCGGCATCGGGGCCGGCTATGGCCTCGCCGGTGAACTGCATATACCAGCTGCCGTTCTCGGACTCGTACAACGGCGAGTTGAGCAGGGTTTTAGCGGTGGGCGATAAGGTGAATGCTTCGCCGTTAGGCCCGCGTGTCACAAACACGCGCGGCGAATACGTCACCGGCGACCATGTCACCGATATTGGCAGAGATTCGATCGCTTCGTTTGCGACTTCCCTGAATACCATCGCTGATAGGGGATAGGCCGCGGCATCGCCGTTGATCTCGAAACCGATGACGCGTTCGTCGGGGCTGATTTGTTCATTTGCATCTTCAACGTGCAAATAGGTGGCATCATCCCATTCTGGAAATCGAATGCCGCCTTGTGTGTTTCGTATCTTTTCCGGAGTGGGTCTTTGATTCCCGGGGATCTGGAGCATGACAGTGCGCGCGAAATATCCGCTTCGGAACGCTATGTAAAGCGCGAATAGCCCTAGCGCTGCGGCCCAGATGATACCGAGCGCTACGTTTCCGTATAAGAACGTGGAGATGGGGAATAGCAGAGCCAAGGCGATGAGGTACACAGCGACTACACGCATTCGCGGCTCCAGCATCGCCATACGCGAGTTGAATGGAGCTAATAACCGTTTAATGGACATTCAATCAGCTTTTCGGGTTAGATTATCGGTCTTCACTGTTTAGAGTTTAGCGCCGCTCTTAATGCATCATGGCATCTGATCGGAAATGTGATGCATATGTTGCCTGTGGCAATGGCGCGAGCGGCTTATAAAATTGCCGCCAGTAAGGACTAGAGACTGAGTGTAGTTGCAATGGCACTAAAACGCCGAAGGCGTTAGCCTAGATGCCGCTTCAGCATCGATTCGATCCTAGTCACATCGTGGCAACCAGTGCAACCGTGAGTCTATTCTAAATCGTTCAAGCGCTGCTCTTTGGGGACGCGTTCCTCCAAGCGCTCAATGAACGAGCGCAGAATGTCTGCACGGGCGCGGATGTCTATAGCAGACAGCGACTGCTGATATCGATTGACGCGCAACGAATTGGCGGCGTCGTAAAGAATCCATAGTCCTCTATCGTTGGTTGCATCGACTAATTCTTGCACCACTGGCAACAGGTCAGCATATCGATCCTCAGCATCCCAATCGATATCGGCTTCAAACGCCCTTTCCGAGATCAGATATCGCCCGGTATGCCATAAGCGTTCCGAAGCGGACATCAGGGCACCGCCGTCAATCGCCTTGATGCCATTGTTGTAAGAGCTTGTGGCGGTGAACAGCATAGTAGAAGCGTGAGTGATCGTGGGAGATTGAGCAGCATCACTTCCGGTTGCCGCATAGCTGTCGCCATGCCGGACTGACGCTTGCGGGGGTGAGTATTCTGTTGCCCCTGAAAGATACTGGTCCAGGTGTTGCTCCAGTTGCTCGCGGTCGCGTTTCATTTCCTGTGTCTGACGGTCCATCTTGAATCCCAAAGCGCCGATGATGACTGCAAAGACGCCGTATCCAATCATTCTCCAATCAGTCGGCGCGCTCGCTAATCCGCTCACCAACAGCAACACGCCGACAATGATAATGACAACGCCGATAATGTTCAGCAATGTCCTCATAGACGTTCAGCCCGTTGCCAAGAAGGATCTGATCGGCGATACCAGCTAGAACTTAATCTCGTGTTCAGCATCCACTTTGTCATCGTCGATTTCGTATCCGAAGCCAGGTTGATCAGATACGGTGAGTGATCCCTGCTCGAGTATCGGCCCGTTGTTCTTATCGAAGAAGTATCCGAGCCGGGCATGTTTGAGTAGCATCTCTACATACGGGGTATGGATTGGAGATTGTGCAGCTGACCATGCCATTCCGACTGGCGATACGCCTTGATGCGCGATGGTGATGAGATCGTAAGCGGTTGCCATTGCCGATATTTTGAGCACTTCAGAGAGGCCGCCGGCCCAGTTGAGATCGGGTTGAATGATGTCTACGGCTTCAGCGTCCATGAATCTCTTGAAGCCCCATCTAGTGTATTCGTGCTCCGCGCCGGAGATTGGTATGTTCGTCTTCTCGCGGACTTTGCGGTAAGAATCTATGCGGTCTGGCATCGCCACTTCTTCTAGCCAGCGTGGCGAATACTCGGCGATGGCGTGGGCGAGCTTGAGCACGTAATTGACGTCCATAGACTGCCAGCAGTCAAGCATGATGTCGGAATCTTCACCGACCGTCTCGCGCAACGTCTTGACGAGTTGTATGTTCTTCTTGAGACCTTCGTGTCCGCTCATGGGACCATGCCTGAAGAACCATTTCTGAGCGGTGAATCCGCGCTCTTTCGTCATTGCGGCGCGCTCTCGCACCAATCCCATATCAGTAACGTTATGTCCGAGCATAGATGCGTAGGCCGGCATAGAGTTTCGGCACGGCCCGCCGATGAGCATGTGCACCGGTTTGCCGAGCCATTTGCCTTTGAGATCCCAGAGCGCGTTGTCGATGACAGAGATCGCCATCATCGGCTCGCCTTGGCGTCCATGCACTGAAGTGCGATGCATAATGTCCCATAGGAACTCGGTGGCTAGTGGGTCGCGACCGATGAGGAGGTCTTTCAGCTGCCAGATGTGCCACGGCACGCCGGGAAACATGCCGCCGCAGATACCGTTGACGCCCTCGTCGGTCTCAATCTGCACAAAAGTCTGCTCGACTTGGAAGGTGGACGAGTCGATTTGCGCGCCACGGGCATTGCGATCGCCTTCATGGCGGAACTCCTCGTAGATATCGGTTGGCTGAAGCAGACGGTCCTCGAAGAACGGTCCGTCCACGCTCATATGTCCAGTGAGATGTCGGAGACGTATATTTGTGATTTTCATGGGTTCAGTTATAGGTGTTAGGGTTTCGCACGGTGTTGATGATAATAGTAGCGTGATGATGCGTTATTGATTGCTGGGCATGATTCGCAACATGAACTGGTCGAACAATGGGACGGTGAAATCAGTTTCGCCATGGCTCGGGCTCCATATCATTCCTTTGCTGATCAACTGGCTGCGAGTGGGCGCCAAGGATGTTACTGCCCGATGCAACACGCTGGCGATGTCGCCGGAGCGATGCGGGCCGGCTCCTAGTTCTGCCATTGCCCTCAGATATCCCTTTTCAGTCTGCGTCAGTCGGTCAAATCTAACCATGAAGAAGCTTTGATCAAGGTCCGCTAGAGCATATGTAGATGCGGTTTCAACATCGGATACAGTGAAAGGCGAAGATTCAGCAACATCCCATAGGTGCTTTCCCCATTCCTGCAGGAAATAGGGATAACATTGAGTTTTCTCAACGATCATATCAAGGGCCACTGCCTCTATTTCTATTCCCTCTTCTTGTGCGGGCTTAGCGATCGCCAGCGCGGCATCTTCAGTTGACAACGCTCCAATTTGAGGGAACTCGAAAAGTCTCTCCGAGTAGGATTTCGCCTTTCCCGCGAGCCCGCGGACCTGGGGCAGGCCGGCGCCGAACATGGTGATTGGCAGCTTTCGTTGCGCCGTTCGGTGCAACGCTGTGATCAAAGCTGCGAGTTCCATCTCACGAATGTATTGCATCTCGTCGACGAAAAGCGCGATGCAACTGTCAGCCGTCTTTGCCGCGGCTCCCACAGCTTGAAACAGCTCTTGTAAATCGATCTCCAAATCGCCATTGTCAGCTAATCCCGGCTCCGGGTCGAAATCCAATGCGATTTCGATGTCCGAGTATTTCATCTTCAAGGCGGCAACGAATCCGGCCAGGCCGCGAAGAGCACGCTGAGCCAGATGTTTCGCAACTTCCCTATTTGAGAGTCGCAACAATACGGAGCGCAACTGTGGAGCTAAGATCGATGGTAGAGATCGATGCTCGGGCATTTCGATCTCCAAGGTGTAGATTCCACTTATCTCAGCATCATCTCTGATCTTCTCGAGCAACACGGTTTTACCAACCCCGCGCAGACCGACCAGAATCATGCTTTTGCTATGCCGCCCTCGTTTGATGCGCTCCAGCGCGATCCGGGCATCATTGCGTAGTTTGTCACGTCCGGCAAGCTCTGGCGGCGGCGATCCTGCGCCGGGCGCATAAGGATTGTGGATCGAGTCCATGTTGGGTTTTATACTGAAATTAGTTGGTTTATAATTTTTCCGTAAACTGGCTAATTTCAGTATAAAACCCGGCTGATAAAGGATCATTGGCCTTTCATAGAGTGCAATCTGCCGATAGAAAAGTTGCGACGGACAGTCTCATGAATATTTCTGCGAAGGCTTTCGAATCTGCTTACAGGTTCACTGATGATTGCAGCATCAAGTTCCATCCCTGCATCGACGATATGTTGCAGTGTGCCGTTGTCGCGCATTAACTTCAGCCTCAGATAGCTGTGAGCAATCAACAACGATATCGTTGCGCGATCCAGCGCATATCTACTTGATTGATTGACTGCTGCGTTGCGCGTATGGATTTTCAGGCGATGTAGCGCGGCGGGTTCCACTCGATTTCGTCGGGATGATCGAGCATGATATCGATGAATGTCGGGATCAATATTCGCATGATAGCGGCACCGTCGCGCACAGGATCGCGGTTATAAGAGCCATTCCAAGTGGCGTTGCCATGCATGATCTGGTTGCGCAGGGTATAGAGGCGTTTGAATAACTCTACTAGAGACGACGCGGTATCTCCGTGGAGCAGAGCCGCTAGACCGCGTCGGTTGCTTGATTCGAGATGTCGCTCCCAGTCCGCGTATCCCGGGTTGCCGCAGTGGTGTTTCCAGAATGGATCGTAGATGTATTTGTTGAGTAGTAGCATCCTGATGGAGTGGGAGTATCGATTGATTGTGGTTTGGGTAATCGTGTTGTCGGTATCAAGCTGCAGAAGTTTCTTGAAGTACTCACGGTGTTTATCGATTTCCGGCGTTCGCATTTTAATGCCTTGCGCCGGAATGTCCTCAAATGCAGCTTGGTATACAGCATTGAAGGCGATCCAATAGAACACGAACTCGGCATCGGAATCTTTCTCGGCTTCTTCCTTCTCGGCGCGTCCGATCCAGCTGATAGCGCGATGCACTTGCACCGCATAATTGCGATCGTCTCTGAGCGGATCGAACCTTTGCTTCGCCTTTAGTTCTGCGAATGTGGTGGTTCTCATATTTGTCTGTCTACCTCGGTCGCTGCCCTTAGAGATAGTATCTTCAGGCGATCTTGCCTGTTATTGTCGCAATGATTCCCATTTGTTCCACTCCGTCACATCCTCAATTCCAGCCGTGCGTCGATGAGGCGTTGCGGCGTGTTCGTGTCGCGCATGAACTTCAGCATCAGCTGATGCAGCTCTTTAGCGGTGTGCATGTTTGCGCTGATGATATTGTTCTGCTGCCCCGGATCGGTCGGCAGATAGTACAGCTCTGAGTATCCTTCATCCATGCTGTAGAGCAAAGAGTGTCCACCGCTGGTGACGGTCGTTACTATTGATGCGTTCATCTGGCGCGCGAAGTTATCCACCGATCGGATACTTTCGCCGGGATTGGTGAAAGGAACGGTTGAGATGGCGAAGTCGCGTGCCGATTCATGCTTAGCGTCTTGCATCGCTGGCAACAGCGACTGTCCCTGCACGTGGCTCGGGGTTTCTTTTCTCATAATGTCTAGCACCGTGGGCATTACGTCGAGCGCGGCAGAGAATCCGTCGTAGGTGCCAGGAGCAATGCCAGGGACATGTATGAGCAGGGGAATGTGCACCAGCTCTTCGTAAAGCGGTGAGAAGTCCCAGATGGAGTCCTGGTCGCCGTGGAAGTACAGCTTCCCATCGGGGCGTTTCGCGAAGTGCATCTTGCCCAGAAGCCCGCCATGTTCGCCGAAATAGAAGCCGTGATCGGTGGTGAATATGACCGCGGTGTTCTCTTCGATGCCCATGTTCTGAACTTTTCTCATGAGATAGCCGATCCACGTATCGACCATTGTGATCTCGCCACGGTAGCAAGCAAAAGCGGTTTCAACATCCTTCTCTGTGAGGTGATCGGTCTCGTGCCAATATGCGTATGGCGGTTGAACGACCTTGCCGTCGTAGTTCGGATCGTAGAGCTCGGCGTAATACGCGGGCGGGTCCCAGGGCTCATGCGGATCCCAGGTGTCGATATAGAGGAAGAAATCATCTTTGTAGTGCTTCTCCAGCCAATCGCCGGCCTGAGTCATGGTCCGGGCAACGCAGTGGTCTGATTCTTTGCGCCAATCGGCAACTACATCGCGTGATTCGTGATTGCCGATCTGCGCAGCGCGTGTTACAGATCCTTCTTGTCCCAGTATGGAGTAGTAGGTTTGAAAGCCGCGGTCGTAATTCATGCCGCCGCGAGTGTAGAACGGAGTATCAATGACTGCCGCGGTATGCACGCCCTGCTCGCCGAGTATCTGGGAGAGCGTCACGGCATCGTCCGGCAACGCTTCCCATCCCATGTAGGTCATGCTCCATTGTCCTGTGTGATGGTCGGCGCGCGTCGGCATGGTTGGAAATCCGCAGGCGTAGTGACTGTCGAATCGAGTGCCTTTGGACGCTAGGGCGTCTAGCACGGGGGTTTGGATGATGTTGTTTCCGTAGGCTCCCAGCTGATCTCGCCGGAAGGTGTCGGCTACTATCCAGATTACATTCATGCAGTTTCTCCTTACACCTAAAGCTGTTATCGGTCTGAGATGATCACTGCCAGGCACTCTTTTCGCGCGCTCAAGCAGGTTATGTATGCAAGCCACTTTACAACAATAAGTGTGAGTTTATGCGAATTAAGATGGCTGTAGCCGTGGCATTGTATGTTGCGGTCACTGATCTGGCGGTCGCCATGCGCGGATGTAGGTGCAGAAGCACTGAGTGTTTGGTCAATAGTCAATGCGCTTGAAGCAACGATATGATGCGCTGCTTGAAGGAATAGATAATCTCTATGGATGCAACTAGCTCATCGATCCAGTCCTCGGGTTCATCATCAGTGTCGAGGGTAATGGTGATCTGAGTGTTGCCGACGCGAGCGTTTTCTCCGAGCAGTCTCTGCAGTTGATGCTTCGCGTCGCCGACTGGCTGTTGCAGTATGAGCAGGGCACGGTTTTCACGGACTCTCACGGCATCGATACCAGATTCTTCAGCAAGTAGCTTTATGCGAGTATTTTCAAGCAGATACTCAACATTGCGCGGAGGCGGCCCGAAACGGTCTCGAAACTCTATACGGAGATCTTGCAGTTCTTCGGGCTTTGTGCACCAAGAGATGCGCTGATACATCGCTAGCCGTTGCGTTAAATCCTCGATGTACTCTTCGGGTATGCGGTCGTCCAGCCCGAGTCTCACATCGGCGCGCGAATGGGTGGGCAGGATGATGCCGTTTTCGCCCGAGGAGCTATGGTTAAGCTTTGATTCTGGTCCGCTTCCGTTGTTAAGAGTATCATCGTTGTCACTGTTGCTGGTGTTGCGCCGCCGTTTCAGTTCTTCTACCGATTGGGCGAGCAGCTGGGTGTACAGGTGCAATCCGACGGATGTGACGTGACCGCTTTGTGCGGCGCCGATGACATT
Source organism: Dehalococcoidia bacterium (assembly GCA_963422715.1). GTDB lineage: Bacteria > Chloroflexota > Dehalococcoidia > Lucifugimonadales > Lucifugimonadaceae > Bin127. The sequence goes on from OY730475.1 coordinate 1,173,188, forward strand.
GCCCATGCCTCTGATCTCGAGATCGCGCATGGCGATCTCGTATCCGGCGCCGAGTTTGTTGGCAGTGAGTATAGTGTTGAGCCGTGCGTCGGCTTCTTCGGTGAGTGATTTGCCGGGAGGCACGAGCAGATATGAGAATGCTTGGCTTGTACTGCGTCCTACTCGCCCGCGTATGTGGTGCAGCTGAGCCAAACCGAAGCGATCGGCGTTGTTCACGATGAGCGTATTGACCTTGGGCATGTCGATGCCGGCTTCAATGATAGTGGTACACACCAAAACGTCGTACTGTCCATCCTCGAATTCTGCGATGACTGTTTCAAGCTCTCCTTCCGGCATTTGGCCATGTCCGATCACGAAAGTGGCTTCAGGCACGATTCGGCGCAGCTCTGCGGTGACGCGTTCGATATTTTTCACTCGGTTATGGAGGAAGAATGCCTGGCCGCCGCGATCAATCTCGCGAAGAATGGCCTGACGGATGAGATCTTCACTATATTCAGAGACGAAGGTTCGGATCGGCACTCTTTGCTCGGGCGGAGTCTCAATGTTGCTCATGTCTCGGATGCCAGCGAGAGACAAGTACAGAGTGCGCGGTATAGGCGTTGCCGATAGCGTCAACACGTCGACCTCGGTGCGCAGACGTTTCAGGTACTCTTTGTGTTGCACTCCGAACTTCTGCTCTTCATCGATGATGACCAGTCCGAGATTCTTGATTCTTACGTCCCGCTGGATGAGTCGATGAGTCCCGATTACGATGTCCAGTTCGCCGCTGGCGAGTCGCTTGATGATCTCTTTCTGTTGGGGCGTGGATTTGAATCTTGATAGCGACTCTATAGATACAGGGAATGGCGCGAGCCTTTCGGTGAACGTCTCGAAATGTTGTTGCGAGAGCAGAGTAGTAGGCACCAGTAAGGCTACTTGTCGTCCGCTCTGGACTGCTTTGAAGGCGGCACGTAGAGCGATCTCGGTCTTCCCGAAGCCAACGTCTCCGCAGATAATGCGGTCCATCGCGCGCCCGCTTTCCATTTCTTTCTTTACCGCCTCGATGGCGAGTAGCTGATCGGGCGTCTCTTCGTACGGGAAGCTGGTATCCAAAGCCTGTTGCCACGGAGTGTCGACGCTGGCGGTCAGCCCTTTCGACAGGGTTCGTGCGGCGTATAGAGTGAGCAGTTCGCTGGCTACTTCCTCGGTGGCGCGTTTGGCTCTGTTGCGCGCCGATTTCCATTCCTGGGTCCCGAGTCTGGAAAGTCGAGGCGCAGTGTCTCCGCCGCCTTGATAAATCTGAATACGATCCATGTACTCGGTGGGTATGTATACACGGTCGTCGCGGGCATACTGTAATATCAAGTGCTCGCGCCCATCGTTCTGCCGGATCTCCGTGCCCAAGAAACGGGCTATGCCATGGTCGATATGGACCACATAGACGCCAGGCTGCAGATCGCCCAGCCGAGGCGTTTTACGCGTCGACCGTCGCCTGACTGATCGCCGTCGCTTGCGCACTCCGAACACTTCCGAGTCGGTAAGCACTGCAGTAACACCTTGGGCGGCGAGATCGAGTGCAAACCCAGAGGTGGCGTATCCGGGCACAATATTGACGGTATCGCGCCGCATCTCGCCGTGGCGACTATCTTCATGCACTAGGGAAGCCAAATCTTGAGCTGATGCTAATTCACGCAGGCGCTCAGAGTGGCTGGTTATGACAACTACGTTTTCGGCTCCGCTGGCGAAGGTTTTACGGATCGGATCAATGGGGTCTTCGACGATTCGATTCGCCGAGTAGGCTCCTGTTTGCCCTTCATGCAATTTCGGCGACGAATTGCTTAGCAATTCCGGCGATTGAATGGGCAGAGATATATCGCGGCCTAGATCCTTATCGTCAATGCCGAAAGGGTTGAGTTCGATTCGGTGTCCGACACCTTCGATACTGGCTGCGACATTCGGCCAGGTTGCTACTGGCAGTGGGAAATGGAGCGGCACTTCGCCTCGTCTCTCCTTGACGCGTCGCATATCTTCGTTTCGCCGATCGATGCTGATGGATGTTTCAGATGCCATGCGTGGGCGTATGATGATGACTGCGGTGTCAGAAGGGATGAAATCGAAGATAGTGCCGTGTCTTAGGAAGCCGCCGTAAAAGGGAAGATCTTCATCGATGGATGCAGATGATATGGACTCTAGTTCGCTGATGATGCGCTGTGTTTCCAGACGGGCGAGGTCCATATTGGTGAGAACTAGATTATCGACTGAGCTACGCAGCAGATTCGGATTCACTAGTGCCGGCAACTCTTCACGTGCCGGCACGATCCTCACGGTGTCTATGCTCTTAGTGTTGGAACGTTGCGTTTCAACGTTGAATGGGCGGATGCTTTCTACTTCGTCGTCGAAGAGTTCGATGCGCAGCGGTTCGTTAGCTCCGATCGGAAAGATGTCCAATATTCCGCCTCTACGGCTGAAAGTCCCCGGTTCTTCAGTCATCGGCATCAGTTCATAACCGGCTTCTACCCAGCGTCTAGCGGTTGTCGAAACATCGATACGGTCACCGGTCCGTATCTCTTGCACCGCGGCTTCGAAGCTCTCGGTGGATAGTGTTTTCTCAGCCGCGGCGTTGATGGATGCGACTACTAATGGAGCAGGCGCATCAGTAGCGGTAGCGACTCGGGTCTGGTTCAGAGCGTCGAGCGTGGCGAGCCGCTGATGCGCCGGATCGCTATCCGGTTGATAGCGTTCGAAGGGAATGCCTTCAGTTTCTACGAAATGAAGCACCGAGCGATGCGGAGATGCTTCTTCTGACAGACCGAGCCATGGCGGAAGCTGATCGACCAGCCGTTGCGCCGAGTCTGGATTCGGCGTCAGGACAAGGATCGGACGTTGCAGCCTTATTGATGCAGCTGCCACTGCGATAGGATGTCCGGCATCGACGCATATAGCTTGCGCGCGTCCGCGTGTCCGCATCGCCTGGTCTGATAAAGCCTTGAACTCCGCGGCGGCGGACAGTTTCTGCGAGATCGAGTGCAGGAATGTTGGAGGCATGTGTTCGTGTTTCAAACGCGCGTAAATGACGCGGCATCTGGATCAATGAGCGTCTCAATAGATGCTCTCAATTTTACAGGTTTTTACATGGCGGATGCGCCATAGCTGAGCGGTTCTTCAGAAGATGCCAAGAGAGATGCGCTGACGTGTAGGTTCTCTGACGCGCGGATGGAGATGAAGATTGGTAAACTAACCGATAAATCCATTGCGGTCTTGGCCTCGGTTGATCTCTTGATAGATTTACAAAGGCTTCCGCGTTAGCGATAGGTTTGGACATTAATGAGGATCACTGAGATCAAGACTTTTCTGATGTCTGGCGGCGGTAGCCGGAACTGGTGTTTCGTGAAGGTCTATACGGACGAGGGCGTAACGGGTATCGGAGAGGGATCTGGCTGGCCGAGATTGGTTGAGACTGGAGTTAGAGACCTTTCAAGCGTATTGATTGGCGAGGATCCGAGTGATATCGAGCGCCTGTGGCAGAAAATGCTGGTAGCAATGATGGGGCATGGCATGACGGGCACGCCGGGTTCCGGGGCGATGAACGCAATTGATATCGCGCTGTGGGACATTAAGGGCAAGGCGTTGGATACGCCGGTATGGAATCTGCTTGGCGGCAAGATGCGGGACCGCATCCGTACCTATGGTCACGCGGCTACGGCGGCACGCGCGCTGGAGCTGAAGGATCGCGGCATCACGGGCGTGAAGACCGGCGGAGTGTACAGAACCGCGGATAAGGTGGAGGCGATACGGAAAGCGGTAGGCGATGAGATGGATATCATGGTGGACGCGCATGGTCCGCCCTGGTTCACCGCGAAGGATGCCATCATCGTGGGGAAATCACTAGAGCCGTACAACTTGCTCTTCTACGAAGATCCGGTGCCGCCGGAGAACACCGAGGCGTTGCGTCGAGTTCAGGATAATGTCGACATCCCGATCGCGGCGGGAGAGCGTCATTCCCATATTTGGGGAGTGCGCGAGATTATAGAGGATGAACTGGTAGATGTGGTGCAGCCCGATTCCGGTCGCATCGGCGGGATATCACAGCTGAAGAAGCTTGCGGCGATGGCCGAGGCGCACTACATCACTGTAGCTCCGCACTCAGGGTCCCTAGGCCCAGTAGCGGAGTATGCTGCGATCCATGTGCTGGCGGCGATACCGAACGCGCTGATACTGGAACGACTAGAAGATGACGTGCCGCAGCGATACGAAGTGATACGTCCTCATCTACCCACAGTGAACGGCTATATCACGGTGCCAGACGCGCCTGGCCTGGGCGTGGACATAGACGAGGATGCGGTTGAGCGATACCGATCTGAAGGTAATGTGGCGCGCGATGCGGATCCGAATAATGGACATTACGAGCCGGGGACTTACGATGAGCATGTCTACTATCAGATGCGTTACCGTCGCCAGCGAGAGTTGCGGGCAAGAAGGTGATTCGCCGCGCATGATGTTCAGATTAATAGGGATTATGGTTGTATGAAGCGGATTTATGGTCTCTGGCTAGGAGTTTTACTATGACACGGCAAGAAAGAGAGATTGATCAATGACACTAAAAGTTGCAGTTACCTGCGAGACGTTTGTGGATATAGCCGGCATTATTCAGCAGTCGGGCGATATTGAAGTTACTGTACACGACGAATTTGATGATACGGATGCTTATATCGACGCTTTGCGAGATGCGGATGGCGCGCTGATCGCGACTTGGCCGCTCACAGATCGTCGGGTGTTGGAAGAGTGCACCAAGCTGAAGGTGGTGAGCCGCATGGGTGTGGGAGTAGATTCGATAGATATGGATGCGGCTACTGAGCTTGGAGTGCTGGCATGCAATGTGCCGGGGGTTAATACGGTAGAGGTGGCAGACCATGCGATGGCGATGATGCTGGCAATCTTGAGACGCATTCCTGAAAGTGTGGCATCTACCAGGTCAGGAGCATGGTCTGACGATCCGGCGTTGATGCGCGAGTTTCAGACGACTGTAGACCGCGTGGCCGGCAAAACAGTAGGAATTTTAGGTTTGGGCAATATAGGGCGTGCCTTTTCACAACGCGTCTCTGGATTCGGGCCGCGCCGCATAATTGCCTACGATCCGGTAGTTTCGCAATCTGTTGCAGACCTCTACAGCGTGGAGCTGGTGAGCTGGAAAGAATTGTTGTCTGAATCAGACATCATTACCATCCATGCACCGCATGTGCCGGATACGCATCACATGATCAACGCTGATACGCTTTCCAAGATGAAGCCGACGGCGATTCTGCTGAATTGCGCGCGCGGTCAGATAGTGGATCAGGTGGCTCTGCACGCGGCGCTGCGCGACGGTCAGATCGCATTCGCCGGTATCGACGTCACCGAGATCGAGCCGATTGATCCTGAAGATCCGATACTTTCGCTGCCGAATATATATGTGACGCCGCACCTGGCCGGATACTCGCCCACCTTCTTAGAAGAGTGCGGGCAGAAACAGGCAGAAAATGTGAGCTTCGCATTGACCGGGCGCGCGCCTCACGGATTGGCGAATCCAGAAGTGATCAAGACGATTGCGGTGATGCGCTCGCAGGGCGGCGGCCGATGGGCAGGGGTTCCTGATTTCTCCGCCGGATCTGGTTTCTAGGGCTTTCGATCCTGATTCGTTCTTGCCACCGCGTCCGCACTATCGCTTTCTGTGATGTCGGTGTCCTAGTCATCATCTCCGCCATGTCTATCATTGCAAGCATGGTGGAGATGAATGACGATAAGAATGGTGATCGCGTTGCTCTGCACAGTGTGGGCTTACGTCATCGACCGCGATCAAGGATGCCCATGTTGCGTGGGCATGAAGATGATGCGAGGGTAGTGTGTTAGAACGCAACTAGGTTGCAACTATATTCATCAATCTGCCGGGCACATATATCGTGCGCCTTATCTCTTTACCCTTGGTATGTCTTTGCACTCCTGTCGCCGCGCAGGCAGCTTCCGACACTTCCTTCTCGCCCGCGTCGGCTGGCATACTGATGGTGTCTCGCACCTTTCCATTGACTTGGACTACGATGCGTACTGTTTCAGCTATCACCATCTCTTCGTCCCATTGCGGCAAATTTTGGTTATGGATTGAGAATTTCCATCCGTTGCGCTGCCATAGTTCATCCGCGATGTGAGGAGCCAAAGGCGCCAGATGCAACAGCAGCCGTTGGACGCTTGCCTTCCACTGTTCGAGTGGTGCCGCGTTTCTATCCCACGCCTCGTTCATCTGGTTGACATATGTCATCAGTGCGGCGATCACGGTGTTGTATTTGTAAGCATGCATGTCTTTGATGACACTTTTGGATAGGCGGTGCGATGCGCGTTCCAGGTCGCGATCGAGTTCTGCGCCGTTACGGAATCGTTTTGAGGCGCGTAGCGATATTTCCCATACTCGGTGCAACCATCTTCGGATCCCATTGATGCCGGAATCGCTCCAGCCGCCACCTTTATCCCATGGTCCGAGAAACATCAGGTAGCAACGCAGAGTGTCGGCGCCGTATTTGGCTACTAGCGGGTCCGGTGCGATAGGGTTCGAGCGCTTCGATATCTTGCCTTCATCAGTAGTCAGTGCGCCGTGGATGAAGAGATGTCGATACGGTTCGTTGAAATGCAACAGACCCATATCTCGCAGCGCGCGGTTGAAGAAGCGCGCATATAGCAGGTGCATGACCGCATGCTCCATCCCGCCGGTGTATTGATCTACAGGCGCCCATCGCGTGCTGAGATCAAGGTCGAACGGCTTTGTATTGTCTTGCGGGCTGAGGTAGCGCATGTGATACCAGGACGAATCCATGAAGGTGTCCATAGTGTCCGTCTCGCGTTGCGCGGGCGCGTTGCATTTGGGGCAAGGCGCGTTCAAAAATCCTTTATGCGCTGTTAGCGGCGATTTGCCCGAGGGTGTAAATTCGGCATCTTCCGGCAGTTTCACCGGCAATTCATCGTAAGGCACTGGCACGATGCCGCAACGATCGCAGTATATGATCGGGATCGGAGTGCCCCAGTAACGCTGGCGCGATATGAGCCAATCCCGCATATGATAGCTCACCGTGCGTTCACCCCATCCGTTGGCCTGTATCTTATCGGCTATCGCTTCTTTGGCATCTTCATTCGACATCCCGTCGAATTCGCATGAGTTGATCTGAACACCGTTACCCGTATATGCTTCTTGGAGTTCGTTGCCATCGCATCCTGGTGGATTGACTACAGTGCGGACTGGCAGTTCGTATTTTCGGGCGAACTCCAAATCGCGCGCGTCGTGCGCGGGCACTCCCATCACGGCGCCGGTGCCATAGGTTGCCAGCACATAATCGCCGACGAAAATCGGCACTCGGTCGCGGTTGAGCGGATTTATGCAGTAGGCGCCGGTGCGGACGCCCGTCTTTTCGCGCGTATTGGAGATGCGTTCAATTTCAGATGCGCGCGCCGCCTTTGTCACATAGTTGTCGACCGCTTCTTTTTGCTCGGTTTGAGTGAGTCGATCCGCTAGGGGATGTTCGGGAGATAGCACTAAGAAGGTGACGCCGTAGATGGTGTCGATGCGAGTGGTGAAGGTAGAGATAAACTTCGTTTCCAGGCCGTATTCCGAGATGTCGAAGCTGATGTTTACACCTTCGGAACGCCCGATCCAATTCCGCTGGCTCACGAGGATCTTTTCGGGCCAATCGATCTCGGACGTATCCAGCAACTCGTCAGCATACTTCGTTATCGCGAAGTACCACTGCGGCATGTCGCGCTTGATGACGATGGCTTCGCAACGCTCGCATTTGCCGTCTTTGACTTGCTCGTTAGCCAGCGTCGTCTGGTCGTCTGGACACCAGTTAACGGAGCCGTCGGATCGATGCGCTAGCCCATGTTCCAGCAACTTGAGGAAGAAGATCTGGTTCCACTTGTAGTATTCGGGGTTGCAGGTTACGATCTGTCGCGACCAGTCATATGAATTGCCCATCAATTCGAACTGTCGGCGCATGTTGGCTATGTTCTGGTAGGTCCACTTTTGGGGGTGAATCTGGTCGCGTATGGCAGCATTTTCGGCCGGCAGTCCGAAGGCGTCGAAGCCCTGCGGATGGAGCACGTTGTATCCCTCCATGCGCTTGAATCGGGCTGCGATGTCACCGCCGGTGTAGGCGAACCAATGTCCCACATGCAGATCGCCCGAGGGATAAGGGAACATTGACTGGACGAACCACTTGGGCTTTTCTACGCGCTCTGGCCGCCAGCGATAGAGCTCGGCTTCTTGCCAAAGCGCGCGCTGACGCGGCTCAATCTCGGCCGGATCGTACTTGTCTTTAACCGGCGCCGGATCGGGATTGGTATGGCGATCAGAATGAGGAGCGCGTGTCATGGAAGTGGTGGCCGAACGTTCAAGATGCGACTATGTAGAAGCTAATAGCAGTATTAATTGGATTCTAACGCACCGCCGATTTATTTATCACGCGGGTGTATCAGGCTGACAATCGGGCTTTTGATTAGACGATAAAGCAATACCGACAGAGAATCTGAGCGTAACATCCAAACTGAATAGCACTTCGATTCTGCTTGACGTTTCATTGAACATTCGTATAATTTGGTAATTAAGTTTTTGATAGTGGCGAGCCCAGCGGCGGCCATCATCCTAGAATCCAAGCCGATCGAAAGGAACGATGCAACGATGCAAGATAGGCGCAAAAAGAGAATCAAAACTATTGAGACTGAACAAAAGATCATTGATTTCATCAGTCGTTTCAAGCTCACAAACGGTTACAGCCCTAATTTGAGAGACATTCAGCAGGAGCTTGATTTCGGATCCGCTTCTAACGTGAAGTACCATATCGATCGGATGTTGCGCGACGGTCTGCTTAATGGCAGCTCGAAGCTGGCCCGCACGCTGAGCGTGGCTGGCGATGACGGTTTCGTCAGAATCCCTATCCTCGGCACCATTGCGGCAGGAACTGATTTCATTCCGCTCGACATCCCCACCAGCGATCAGTTGGACCCGGATCTTGACTACTTGGAGTTGCCCGAAGACAAGTTCAGATCCCCTGCTTCAGTGTACGCGTTGCACGTGCAGGGCGATTCGATGGTCGATGCGCTGATCGGCGACGGTGATACCGTGATCGTGCGCAAAACGAGCCGGGCGCGCAACGGCGATATGGTAGCCACCCGCATCACCCGCGACGGAGAGTTTGATGAATTCACGCTCAAACACTTCTACCGTGAAGGCGATCGAGTCGAGCTACGACCAGCGAATCCCAATATGGCTCCGATCGAATTGCACGCGTCTGAGGTAGATGTCCAGGGCAAAGTGCTTTCTGTGATAAGAGAGTATTGAGAACCTATACCACTCCACTTTTAGCAGTTCGGCGCGACAGCTTGCAAAAATCAACCGCGCCGTGTCCGATGAGCGACGGCGCTTACCGAAACTAAACTCTCAAGGATCGCATGAGGTAGGGAATAGCTATTGAGATTCATGGCTTCAAGTGTTTAAGTGTTAGAATTGATCGGCAGGAGTTGGCTTCCAGCTCTACTTAAGAGAGGTATTCTAGGGTACACTTAGCATCATGTTTGGCAGAGGCATAGGTCCGCTCGAGATATTTTTGATCTTGTTGGTAGTGTTGATCATCTTCGGCGCTGGCAGATTGCCGGAGGTTGGACGGAGCATCGGTTCGGCGATCCGAGAGTTCCGCGGCTCGGTGGACGACAAAGAGCCGTCAGACGGCGATGACAAGCAGCCCGTCAAGAGTAGCAGCTACGAAGATCGTGCCTAAGCTTACACAGCCGGCGTAGATGCCGGTTGTGATGATTTGACTGCCAGCTTGCTTAAGATTAGCCCGATCTCGAAGAGCACTATCACCGGTCCTGCCATTAGCGATTGTGTTACCGGGTCTACCGTGGGAGTGATGATCGCGGCCAGCACGAATGCGAAGAGTATCACCCAGCGGCGTTGCTTAGATATGCTTTGCGGACGCAATACCCCGATCTTTGCGAGCAGAAACATCGCTATCGGCAGCTCGAATATCATCCCCATCCAAATCGTAAGTGTCATCACTAGCGATACATAAGAAGCCAGCCGAGGGGTCAACAGCGCGATTTCGCCGCCGAACTGGAGCAAGAAGAGAATCGCCGGCGGAATCAGGATATAGTAGGCGAACGCGGCGCCGGCCAAGAAGAGTAGCGTTCCACCCGGGAGCAATATGTATAGTAGCTTCCTCTCTCGACCGTGCAGACCGGGTGCGACGAACATTATGATCTGGTACAGCACTACCGGGAAGGCAGCCGCGAATCCCAGCATCACCGATACCTTAGCCGTTACGCTCCAAGCCTCCGTGATGTCGAGTTGCACCAGTCTCGCCGGTTCATCGGGCCGCAGGCGTTTGAGAGCATTGACTGCCGGTTGTTGTACGAATGTTTGCACGGGCTGATAGAAGGCGAATGCGACTATGGTGCATACGATCACCGCAACCGCTGAGATGTAGAACCTTCGCCGTAACTCGGCGAAGTGGCTCATCAGGCTTTCCGGACGATCTCTCAAGGGCGACTCTCGCCTTGGCCTTGGTCGTCTGCTTCATCGGTATTAGAAGCTTCTGGTCCGGAGATGTTGATGCCAGCTGAAGGGGTTTCGGAGTGAGTGCCGCGGCGATTATACCCTTCGGGTCGGAACGTTGGGTTCGTTAGCTCTCGGAGCTTCCCGCTGCCACGCTGGCTCCCGTGCACGTCAGCATTGAAACTTTTCAGCTCGTCCGACAAATCTCGTACGGTGTCCAATACGCCTTCCTGATCGAGTCGCTGCCGCATCGTTTCCACATCGACGGCTTCTTCCACCATCTGAGTGAGTTCGTCGCGTTGGCGGCGTAGCTCCGTCATGTATTTTTTACCGGTGCGCACTCCATCTACCAGCCGCGTCGGCCCGAGCACGAATAGTGCGATGAGCAACACTAGGATCAGTTCCAACCCACCGATGCCCAAGAAGTTCACAGCTTGCTGATCCCGCATGAATCGATGCGTGGCCCGCCAATAACAGTATTTGTGATCACCGCGGAAACAACGCGTTTGGAACGGCTCAGATGAGGCACGCAAAGCGCGTATATATGGCTATTCGCGAATGGCTTTGCATAGTAACGCTCCAGCATCGAGCCGAGCGCGCATAGGGGCAGACCTACCACATTGAGATAACATCCATGAACTCGCTCGGCGGGCGAGAACGAACCGTCTTGAATGCCGTATGCTCCGGCGCGGTCGTATGGCATACCGGTCTCTAAGTAGCACGTGATCTCGGCATCGGAGTAGCCGCGCATCACGACCTGTGAAACTACTATGGATGTAGTGATGGCTGGTGGATCAAATGAACCAGATCGTCTCGCCAGGGCGACGGTGGTCATGACTTCATGGGCGCGTCCTCTCAGCTGTCTCAACATCATGAGCGCTTCGATTCTATCGGCGGGCTTTCCAAGTGCTTCGCCATCAATAGCGACTACGGTATCGGCGGCGATGAAGATGCAGCTGGCGTCTGAACGATACCTGCCATCGTCTAGCGCGGCTCGCAGTTTTGCGACCGCATTGATGCGTGTAAGTTCATCGGCCTTGCCGTTCGGCGGCTCGTTCTGCTCCGCGATCCCGGTAGGCTGAACATTGATGTTCAGTCCTGCCAATCGCATGATGCTATGTCGTCTCTTTGATGCTGAAGCGAGCACAAAGCGTCTCTCCGGCCTGGTTTGGATCGAATCTGGTTGGTATTCCGACATACTTTGCTGGACGGGCGCAATATGAATCTTATCTTCTCAAGAGCGCCGTTACTTAGAGTTTGGCATCTTCAGATGGCTTTGGGCATTAGTCGACAATGCTCCATCAATGCTATGGCTTCGACTTGCCTAGTCTGTGGGAACATATCGATGGGACGCACCTTGATGAGTCTAAACGCGCGTGCGCATAGCGCGTCCAGGTCGCGCGCCATCGTATCAGGATTGCAGGAGACCATGATCACTCGGCTCGGTTGCATTGCTTCTACTGCCGGCAGTGTTTCGGGCGCGCATCCGACGCGCGGCGGATCTATGATCACGATATCGGCGCTGAGTCCGGCGGCGGACAACTCGCCCGCGGCGCTTTCTGATTTGGCGGCGATGAACGATACGTTATTCATGCCGGCAGTGTTCCGGCGCGCATCCTCAATCGCAGATGCCGACTCTTCAATCCCGATCGCTTTGCCCACCCGGCTGGCTAGCATGGCAGTGAAGGTGCCGACTCCGCAGTAGAGGTCTACTAGCGTTTCGTCGCCCTTCAGATCGAGCATCTCGATTATCTCTTTAATCATGTTTTCCAGCTGCGCGGTGTTCACTTGGAAGAAAGAAGATGCTGCCACTTGGAAGGTCAATCCGTTGGCCTCTTCTCGATAGCGTTGCCGGCCGGATGCGACGTCTTGGATCTGAGCTGGCAGCAACGGCTGGATGATGGAATCGCCAGTGTTGGCTCCGGCGCGCACCGAGAATTGAGTCATGCCCTTTAGACGTCCTTGCAACTGATTAAGCTTATCGTTGATCAGATCCGACATGATGAGGCATCTGTCAATCGGTAAGAAGCGGCGAGTGTCGGCATTTACAAAGCCGGCTTTGCCGATATCGTCTCCGTGCTTGCCCACTGTGAATCGGGCATGATTGCGGTATCCGAAGCGCGCCGGACTGGGCAAAGTGGGCATGACTTCAGCGTCTCTGATCGAGGGATATTGGTCCAGCGCGTTCAACACGGTTCCGCGTTTCAGGTTTAGCTGACGGTCATAGGAGATATGTTGCCACTGACAGCCGGAGCATTTGCCGAAATATTCACACGGAGGCGTGACGCGGTCTTCACTGACTTCCAGCGCCGCAGATGCAAACGTTGCGACGCGATCGGGAAATATCTTAATCACTTCAGCCTCTATCTTCTCGCCGGGTATGGCGCCGCCGATTGAGACGGGAGCTCCGTCGATCACGGCGGTGGTTGCGCCACGCTCATCCCAATCTTCAGCCGTCAATATGACGGTGTCTCCGATCGATAGTTGCAGCTGTTCGGTGAGTTTTGGCCCCTGATAGCGTTTTCTTCGTTTGCGCTTGGCCATCTGATGAGGTACGAGTAAAAGATAATGGAATGATAGAGTTGCAGATGATGAGCTCGGCTACGGATTGCGATTGGCTTTCAATATACCGTGCGAGTGGTTTCACACCTCCTGCATCCTGCTTCTTAGCCTTTAATGTCATGATATGAACAATCGAGAATCGATGCTTAGTCGAGATGATGCTTTAGCCGCGAGAACTGCCAATAGTGTGCGTCCCCCGCGTCGAGCGAAGCGCCGGCTTCCCGAGTGGTTCAAGGTGCGCGCGCCGGGCGGTGAGAACTACAGCGATCTGAAACGACGATTCGACGGTGCCGAGTTGCATACCGTCTGTGAAGAAGCGGCCTGCCCTAATATCGGCGATTGCTGGGAACGACGCACCGCCACCTTCATGATTTTGGGTGATACTTGCACCCGAGCCTGCGCCTATTGCAATGTCAAGACCGGCTGGCCGGGGACTGATAACGTCGATTGGGGCGAGCCTTTCCGCCTGGCTGAAACAGTGGCAGCCATGCAGTTGCGCTACACCGTCGTTACTTCGGTAGACCGAGACGATCTATCGGACTACGGATCTGAGATCTTCGCGTTGACAGTGAGTCAGATACATCGCTTGGCGCCGGAGTGTAAGGTTGAAGTGCTGATCCCCGATTTCCGAGGGGATCGTTCTGCCTTAGAGAGAGTGGTGGAGGCTAAGCCAGAGGTGTTGAACCATAACATCGAGGCACCGCGGCGTATCTTCAGGAAGGTGCGTCCCAAGGGTGATTACGAGCTGTCGCTGCAGCTGCTGAGACACGTGAAAGAGATGGATAGCGGAATGCCGACTAAATCAGGCATGATGGTTGGACTGGGCGAGACCAAAGATGAGATCTTCTGCACGATGGAGGACCTGCGCGAGCATGATTGCGACTTGTTGACTATCGGCCAATATCTACGCCCGTCAGAGCGTCATCATCCACTGATAAGGTTCTATCATCCGGATGAATTCGCTGCCCTAGCGGAGCACGGCGCGGAGCTGGGATTCAAGCACGTAGCATCTGGACCTCTGGTGCGATCTTCATACCATGCGGACGAACAACACGATGCGGCGCTGTCCAGTGGCGATTCGTCTATGCGCTGATGACCTTTGGATGCCTCACTTGGCTATGCCGCGCGAGCCGTTTGCAGCCTGAATATCGGATAACATCATTCGTTTGCATCGGCATGAGGCACTTGTTCGCTAGTCTGCATCGGGTAGATGCGAGTCTATTTGGTTGCATGATGAGTTTCTCGGTTACGGATATGTATGTCGGGATCATCGTTGCCCGGCACACTGGTGAGCCGTCTGATCTCAGCGCGCAGGTATGATTGTATCCACTGCTGATAGAGACCGATTCGTCTATGACATCTTGCCGCACAGTTAAACTGAATCGCCATGGAGCGAGTCGGTATGGTGCCATTATGTCAAGCCGATACTAGTTGCTCGATATAACCAACTAGTATGTTGCCTCGTGATCGACTATCAGCATCTTTGAAGCATTGTGATCGCCCACCGCTCGGAGCAATCTATGGTGGAACTTCGGTACCCATCTGGATAGTTTGGGATGCCAATTTCCGGAACTGAATCCAAGCCATCATCCAGACGTTTTTGTCCATACCTCCTGGAATCGTGTTGCGCCAGCATCATCGTGCCAGTCGCCGTAATTGATCAGGCAGCACTCTTTAGATCCATTCTTAAAGTAGGTCCATCTGATGCAGTGGAAAGTGAAATTCGCGATCTCGTAACTCTGCGGTTATGAATTCGTTGGCTCCTAGGTCACACTCTTCAGATGTTCTACTGACGATGAACGAAGCCGATCGGGCGTTCTGCAAACCTTTATAGGTTTCTTCCCACATCTCATGTTTGTGACGCTTGCAGGCGATGCCGTCTGCCCCATCCTGAACACCCTTCAGCAATGTATATCCCTCTTGTCTCATCTCGTACAGGATTATCCGCGAAACATTCCCACACGTCACGCTCTATTCCCAATATGCGCTCAGAAATCGGGAGCTGAATCGTCTTCGGATTTTCAAATCCGTAATTGATTTCAATGTTGTAGCTTCGTCCCATGGTTAGACGTAAAGTCTGCTTGTGATACGATTCTGTGAATCCATCCGGCAGTTGGATATCTTGACCACAGCTCTCCACGACTTGTTCACCGTTTACGCAAGTGGCTGATATGGATTGAACATCATCGAACCGCAGAGCGCTGTCATTTCGCAAAGCGATCTCCAGCTCTAAATCGGCGTCGCCATCCGACCAGTATCCATTGATTTGATGGCGCGTCTTAAGTTGAAGATTCACTAACGGAGCAGACTCTGGCGTTGCGGTTGGCGAAGGAGTGGATGCGGGAGTATCGACAAAGGTATCATCAGCGATGGGTTTGACTCAGCATATAGACTAGACTGGCTACATGAGGATAGCGCAACTATAACTGCAATGCAGATAAGTGACCGTCCGATGCTTCTTCGTGTCGTGTTTATGTTCATCGCGTCATTTCATGGGTTGCGAGAGTGTGAATGCATCTTGCATGGTATGCGCTTCTCGGTTTTCACTAGTTCAGGCCTGATTAAGTTTTATCTGAGTCGTTGGTTTTTGTTGTCCCATGTTTTCAGGTTCAATCTTCCGGTAGAGGTCATATGGGAATCCTCTACGTAGTAGGGACACCGATCGGCAATCTGGGCGATATTACGTTGCGTGCGGCTGAGACTCTGCGTAGCGTCCCGCTGGTGATTGCTGAGGACACTCGCGTAGCGTGGCGGCTCTTGAAAAGCCTTGATGCGACACCGCGCGTCATGAGTTTTCATCGTCACAGTTCGCCGGCAAGGCTGCGCGCAATAATCGACTTTCTCTCGAAGTGCGATGCCGCGCTAGTGTCAGATGCGGGAACGCCAGGGGTTAATGACCCGGGCGGCGATTTGGTGGCTGAGGCGGTCCGACACGGAAATCCGATAGTTCCATTGCCCGGCCCTTCTTCTATCATCACGGCCCTATCGGTTTCGGGATTCAATGCCGATCGTTTCACAGCGTTTGGGTTTTTGCCCTCGAACGGATCATCTCGGCGGCGTGTGCTCAGAGCAGTAGCGTCTGAAACGGCGGCGGCGGTGTTATTAGAGACTTCCCACCGTTTGTGCTCTGCTCTTATGGATATGGAGAATATCTTGGGCGACCGTGAGCTGGTGATCTGCCGAGAGATGACGAAACTGTACGAGGAGATCTGGCGCGGTAACTCAGCCGCGGCGCGTGAGCATTTCAAGGTGCCGCGCGGCGAGTTTGTGATCGTGGCGGCCCCTCTTTCGGCATCAGCGCGATGGCAGCCTAAAGATGAAACGAAAGTGGAGGATTCACTGATACTTGAGACCGCAGTTAAGATGCGGCTTCCTGGCATGTCGCGCCGTGACTTGGCTGATAAAGTTGCTGGGAGATTGGCGATTCAGCGCCGCCGCGCTTATCAGATCGTGCATCGTCTCGATACGATAGATGCCGATGTTTCAGATTTCATCGTTTCTGATGAACATTGGCGGTGTTCGGATTAGTAGATTCTGCGCGAGAAGCGGATCTGAGACCTTAGAATGGTGTGAATGTGGGTCGATGCCTTTTTGATGGTTTGCACCGGGTAGATTTTGCTAGACGCTAAAAACGGTTCAGTTCACAGAACATCATTGCAGTAAGAATCGGGATCTAAATTGATTAGAAAAATCCTTGTTTGCGTGGCTTGGCCGTATGTGAACAGTCAGCCTCATTTGGGGCATATTGCAGGAATGAATATGCCGGCTGATATTTTCGCGCGCTACCACCGCATGGCCGGCAATCGGGTGGCAATGGTGTCAGGCAGTGATATGCACGGCACTCCGACCGCTCTGCGCGCAGCAGACGAAGGAGTCAGCCCTGAAGAGATCTCTTTCAGATACCACGATATCTGGTCCGAGTGCATGGAGCGTATGAACTTTTCGTACGACCTCTACACTCACACGCATACGGCGTTGCATGAAGAGGTAACGCATGATATCTTGCGCACCCTCAACGCTAAGGGATTCATCTATGAAGCAGTTCAGCGGATGCCTTATTCGGTGACGGAGCAGCGTTTCTTGTCGGATCGTTTCGTGGAGGGCATCTGTCCGTTCTGTGATTTTGACGGCGCGCGCGGCGACCAATGCGACGGTTGCGGGCGCACTTTGGATCCTTCAGATCTGATCGAGATTCGCAGCATTCGAGATGGTTCGACACCGATTTTCAAAGACACCGCCCATCTGATGTTCAAGCTGAGCGCGTTTCAAGATCGGATCGAGTCCTGGGTGCGACAGAAATCCGAGTGGCGGCCGAATGTTCGCAATCAAACACTTGGTTTCTTGGGCGAGGGTCTGCGCGACCGCGCCGTTACACGCGACATAGAGTGGGGAGTGCCGGTGCCATCTGAGATCGTCGGCTACTCGAACAAGCGAGTATATGTGTGGTTCGAGGCTGTGATAGGATACCTTTCGGCGACTAAGGCATGGGCGCAGACGAACGGTGAGCCGGAGCTGTGGAAAGAGTTTTGGCTAGATCCAGAAGCTGAGACTTATTACTTTCAGGGCAAAGACAACATCCCGTTCCATACCGTGCTGTGGCCGGCGATGCTAATGGGGTACGAGGGGCTTAATCTACCTACGGACGTAGTGGCGAACGAATATCTGAATCTTGATGGGCAGGGATTCTCTAGCAGCCGCAACTGGGCGGTATGGCTGCCCGACTATCTGGAGCGTTACGACGTGGATCCGTTGCGGTACTACCTGGCATCGACGATGCCGGAAACGTCGGATTCGAATTTCGCCTGGCAGGGATTTCTGGATACGAATAACAATGTTCTGGTAGGGACTCTTGGAAACTTTGTGCATCGGACACTTTCGATGACGGTGAGAAACTTCGCCGCCGCCGTGCCTTCACCGGTGGCATTGATCGACCGCGACCATGCGGTGCTCGCAACCTGTGATGAGACATTGTCGACGGTAGCCGAATCGCTAGCTTCGCGGCATTTCCGGCGCGGACTTTATGAGGCGATGGAGTTGGCACGAGCAGGCAATCGATATCTGGACGCGATGGAACCGTGGAAGACGGTGCGAGGCGACCGTGTCCGTGCCGCAACGACGCTTTGGATAGCCCTCAATATGATCGCCACGTTGCGCACCGTATTCTATCCGTTCATACCATCATCGAGCGCGAAAATGCATGAGTTGCTGGGATTTGACGGCGACGTAGAATCCGATGGCTGGCAGCGACGATCAGTGGAGCCTGGAAATCGGCTGCCGTACCCGCGTCCGCTGTTCATGAAGCTAGAGCCTGAGATAGTAGCCAAGGAACAGGCGCGCTTAGCGAAGCAACAACAATCTAAGGCGGATTGATGTTTCAACCTTCGTATTGTTTGCGAACGGTCGTCTGAAACTCTGATAGATTCTCGGCGATAGACATGATGATCAAAAGCGAATCTGCACATCTATTCGCTCCCGTCGCCCAGGAGTTAGAGCGGGTTGTGGAGACTATCGCCGGGCTTAGCATGGATGAGCTCTCCAAGTACCCTTCAGCCTTGAATGAGCTGAATGGACGTTCGGCGCATGTGATGTCGACTCCGGGCAAGAAGATTCGTCCCGCGATAACCCTGCTCTCATCTCAGCTTTGGGGCGCGGAGCCAGACGATCGCATTATCAGCATGGCAGTTGCAGTTGAGATGCTGCACATTGCGGCTCTTATCCATGATGACACTGTAGACGAAGCCGATACTCGGCGCGGCAAAGCCACTGCCGGCGCCTTGTGGGGGCGCAACTTCGCGGTGTTGCTGGGCGACTATGTATTCGCCACTTCCGCCAAATTCGTATGCGCTACGGAATCGGTGCGATTGATCTATCGTTTCGCCGATACGATAGCGGAACTTTCACGCGGCGAGATGCATGAAATGACAAATCTGTGGCAGTTTCCAGTAAGCAGGGATGAGTATCTGGCGCGTATCTACGACAAGACAGCATCGCTGTTCTGCACCTCGTCTGAAGGCGGAGCTGTACTGGGCGGCGCGAATGAAGGTGCGGTGACGGCGCTTCGAAACTATGGCTACTATTTAGGGATGGCTTATCAGGTGCGAGATGACGTTCTGGACTATGAATCTACTAGCGATGCACTGGGCAAGCCGGCTCATCAAGACCTTTTGTCCGGTAAATTGACGTTACCGGCGATACTGGCATCCGAAGACCCACAGTGCGCCGCCACGGTGGAGCTTTTCTTTGACACTCCGCATTCGGAGCGCCCCGCCATGCTGGACGAAGTGATGGATAAGATCCGGCTTTGCGGCGGAGTAGAGCGATCCGACGAGACGACGAGCAAGTTCATAGACGCAGCTATCGCAAGCTTAGACGTGGCCAAACCTGAACCTTCTGAGAGTAGAGATGCACTAAACGCAATCGCTGCCGGCGTCAAGACGGTGTGAAACGTATCGCGACTATCCGATATTTATTTGAGAATCTATAGGTGAAACCGCTGATACAGTTGCATTCTGAGCATCAAACTAGGTTGTCGCCGGAGGCGATTGTCAAGCGACTGACGTCTAGATACGGCGAGTTTGAGCAAAAGCCTCGTTATGGAGCTCTCGACGAGCTGATCTTCACCGTGCTGACGCAACACACCTCGGATCTCAACGCAGGGCGGGCGTTTGAGCGCTTGAAAGAACGGATGCCGACGTGGGATGCAGTTCTGAACTCGAGCCGTGAAGAGGTGGCACAAGCGATATTTCACGGTGGCATGTCGAACCAGAAATCGGCGCGCATTCAAGCGATACTGGCGGCGATTCACGCTAATCGCAACGCATTCGAGATCGATTTTCTACGCGATTATGATCTGGAATCGGCACGCAAGTGGCTTATGGAACTGCCCGGAGTGGGACCTAAGACGGCTGCAGTGGTGATGTCGTTGGCACTAGGGATGCCGGCATTTCCGGTAGATACTCATATCCATCGAGTATGCAAGCGACTCGGACTGATCAGTGATAAGACTTCGGCCGATGATGCTCATACCGTGATGGAGGCGACAGTAGCGCCGGATCTGAGATTCCAGCTGCATATGCAAATTATCACTCATGGCCGACAGATTTGCAAAGCCAGACGCCCGCGATGCTCACAGTGCGTGCTTGCTGACGGGTGTCCGGCTCGCGATGCACGTTGATATAGTCGAATCAGCGGATGAATCTATGAATAGAAGCGGGGATGGTACTTAAAGTATGAAGATAGTTGCAGTTGAAGCCGTTAAGATGCGCTATCCCCGTCTCAAACCGGTCACCGTGCCGCGCCCAGGAGCTTCGCGGTCGGATATGAATCTTCAAGCTACTCCCTTGAGACGATACACGAGAGATGCGGGTGCCGCTTCGCCCTTCAGACGTCCGATGCCGCCTGGGGAGCGCGATGTGGGATGTGTAGTTACATTGGAAGATGGTTCTTGGGGGTTCGGATTTACAGACCACGGACGCACCACCGCTTCAATCATCGATGATTATCTGGCACCGGCGGTGGTAGGGCATGATGTATTCTCCACTGAGACGCTATACGACTTGATGATTCGATCCTGTTCCGGCTTCGGATCCACGGCTCTGGTAGCATACGCGATCGCGGCGGTCGATCTCGCTATCTGGGACGCCAAGGGAAAGGTGCTGGGAGAGCCGGTGTATAGTCTCCTCGGCGGCAGCACCCAGATTCTGAAACCGCTATACTCCACCGGCAACGACACTGAGTGGCAGATAGAGCTAGGGTTTAGGAACTTCAAGCGTTTCAGTCCCTACGGTCCGCCTGATGGCATTGCCGGTATCAATCAACTGGAAGAGGAAATCGCGGCTACGCGCGATCTGATTGGTCCGGACGCTGAGCTGATGCTCGACTTTTGGATGGGCATGGATGTTGAGACTACGGTTCGCACTGCCGAACGGATTAGACCTTACAACCTGAAGTGGCTTGAGGATCCCTTCTTGCCGGACACTTTGGATGAATATGATCGTTTGCGGGAGCGAGTGCCGTGGCAGAACCTGGCGACCGGAGAGCACTGGTACGGTGTCTATCCATTCTTTCACGCTGCTAAGGCGGGGTTGGTAGATATTATGCAGCCCGACATCATTTGGTGTGGCGGGTTGACGCCGCTGATCAAGATCTGCCATATCGCAGAGGCAGCCGGCATATCGGTGATACCCCACGGCAGCGGCGGCACATCGTACGGTCAGCATGCTTGCTACGGACTGACCACAATTCCTATGATTGAGTGTAGCGGTCCGGTCATGACAGAGCCTGGCATTCCGTTGCATGAAAAGGATCGGTTGCCTGGAACTGCGGTGCCATTTGAGGGACAGCTTAAGCCTAGCGATGAACCGGGCTTCGGATTGCACCTGAAACGCGAGTGGTTTCCGCCGTTTTTCGATTAAGCATGATGCCGCATCTGATCATTAACTTTAGAAGCGGCATTTAGGATAAGTGTCTAAAGAGCCATCAAACATGAGGAGCATTTGCAGCTATGAAGCGACTTGGAGTTATACACTCTGCGGATGAATTCGAGCCGAAGAGTATAGAAAACGCAGTGCGTGATCGTTACACGCTAGTGGCTGAACGAGGCTGCGGATCAAATGCATCTGAGCCGGATGAGTGCTGCGGCGAATCGCTCGCGTCTGGTCTCTACATAGACGACCAGCTGAGTGCAGTGAATGACGAAACGCTGGCGGCTTCGGCTGGATGCGGCAATCCCATCGCGCTATCAGAAGTTAGAACGGGCGAGACGGTTCTAGATCTTGGTAGTGGAGGAGGGATCGATTGCTTCTTGGCGGCAACGGCGGTTGGATCATCGGGAAGAGTGATCGGCGTGGATATGACGCATGCCATGATCGATCTGGCGAGACGCAACGCGGAGCAGCTGGGCGTCGAGAATGTCGTTTTCAAGCTAGGGAAGATAGAAGCATTGCCGGAGCCGGACGATAGCATTGATTTGGTGATGTCGAATTGCGTTATCGCGTTGGCGCCAAACAAGGATCTGGTGTTCGATGAGATTTATCGCGTATTAAAGCCTGGCGGCCGATTCGTGATTGCCGATATGGTCGTTACTCAAGAGTTGCCCGAATCGGTGCGACATTCTGCTGCGGAGTGGGTAGCGTGCGTGGGCGGCGCGGATCTATTGTCGCGTTACCTTTCTCGGATCAACCGCGCCGGCTTCGCCGATGTGAAGATTCTGTCCGCGGTTCCGATGCCACCGCGCGATGATGGCTCTGGTTGGGCTGAAGCGGTGCACAGCGTGACGGTGCGAGGCTGGAAGCCAAATCCCATCAATTGACGATCTGGATGTTGAATTAATTGTCTTGTGATATTCCACTTGTTTGCGCGCCCTGGGATAGTAGTGCAATAATTGCGCCTATTCAAAGTATGAAATATAAACTTCAAGGAGTTATCATGATAAATTTTACCATAGATGGGAAAACAGTGAGATTGTTGCTGCTTCTTGTACTGGGATCAGTCGTTGCTCTTGTCATTGATTTCGCATTGGACGGCACTCTAGATATCTTCAACTTCGTGGTTGATGCTATAGAATCTGTAAGACGCTGACACCCTACTGCTTCTCAGATAAACAGTATAAATTCGCTGTAGCATTTATGGTGTGATGCCTTCTCTCGTCATTAGTCCGTGGCTTCCCTACAGACACTAGGGTGCTATAATAAATGTTAATATCAACGCGTTGCCTCTGGTGCCGTGGCTTCCCTACAGACACTAGGGTGCTATAATAACGCTAGGCTAAACTATTCCAACGGGTCTGCCGTGGCTTCCCTACAGACACTAGGGTGCTATAATAACGCTAGGCTAAACTATTCCAACGGGTCTGCCGTGGCTTCCCTACAGACACTAGGGTGCTATAATAAGATACGCTCTGGCAATGCGTGTCTAGCGGCCGTGGCTTCCCTACAGACACTAGGGTGCTATAATCCATCTCTTCATAATGCCGCAAGCCAAGAGGCCGTGGCTTCCCTACAGACACTAGGGTGCTATAATATCGCCATCGCGATCCCACAAACAGGGCTAGCCGTGGCTTCCCTACAGACACTAGGGTGCTATAATTTTACCGAGTTGCCCCCGGTAGTAACTTTTGCCGTGGCTTCCCTACAGACACTAGGGTGCTATAATAGTTGCCCCCGGTATCAGTTAGGTTTTACTGCCGTGGCTTCCCTACAGACACTAGGGTGCTATAATATGTCGGAAGGATGCGCGTGTGCGAATGAGGCCGTGGCTTCCCTACAGACACTAGGGTGCTATAATACATCACTGTTAACTCTATTGGATATCCTAGCCGTGGCTTCCCTACAGACACTAGGGTGCTATAATCCGATGCCGCCGGGATCCTTGCCATACGCAGCCGTGGCTTCCCTACAGACACTAGGGTGCTATAATTAGACTGATGATTGGTCCGGCAGACTTCGCGCCGTGGCTTCCCTACAGACACTAGGGTGCTATAATTTTTGTCGATATTGACTACTGCCATTTCAAGCCGTGGCTTCCCTACAGACACTAGGGTGCTATAATCGGTTTTCAGCAATGATTGGAGCGCTACTGGCCGTGGCTTCCCTACAGACACTAGGGTGCTATAATGATCACGCAACAGATGCAGTCGTGGCAACAGCCGTGGCTTCCCTACAGACACTAGGGTGCTATAATGTTCCTGGATGTAGGAACGCCATCCGTTCCGCCGTGGCTTCCCTACAGACACTAGGGTGCTATAATGGCGATAGTAAAAACCCACGATATGAGTTCGCCGTGGCTTCCCTACAGACACTAGGGTGCTATAATACGAATCAAGTGCCTAATAAGACTCTTTTGGCCGTGGCTTCCCTACAGACACTAGGGTGCTATAATTAGACTGATGATTGGTCCGGCAGACTTCGCGCCGTGGCTTCCCTACAGACACTAGGGTGCTATAATTTTTGTCGATATTGACTACTGCCATTTCAAGCCGTGGCTTCCCTACAGACACTAGGGTGCTATAATCGGTTTTCAGCAATGATTGGAGCGCTACTGGCCGTGGCTTCCCTACAGACACTAGGGTGCTATAATGATCACGCAACAGATGCAGTCGTGGCAACAGCCGTGGCTTCCCTACAGACACTAGGGTGCTATAATGTTCCTGGATGTAGGAACGCCATCCGTTCCGCCGTGGCTTCCCTACAGACACTAGGGTGCTATAATGGCGATAGTAAAAACCCACGATATGAGTTCGCCGTGGCTTCCCTACAGACACTAGGGTGCTATAATACGAATCAAGTGCCTAATAAGACTCTTTTGGCCGTGGCTTCCCTACAGACACTAGGGTGCTATAATTAGACTGATGATTGGTCCGGCAGACTTCGCGCCGTGGCTTCCCTACAGACACTAGGGTGCTATAATAATTCGAGTATTCATCACTTGGATAGATTGGCCGTGGCTTCCCTACAGACACTAGGGTGCTATAATGCTGTATGTGCGCGATGCACTCGAGAATCAGCCGTGGCTTCCCTACAGACACTAGGGTGCTATAATACCCAGGTATCGCGATCGTCCGCAGGTATGGCCGTGGCTTCCCTACAGACACTAGGGTGCTATAATTTTAAGTATCGGATTCCAAGAGTTGAACGAGCCGTGGCTTCCCTACAGACACTAGGGTGCTATAATAATAGCGTTAGAATCACTTGCATTGATAGAGCCGTGGCTTCCCTACAGACACTAGGGTGCTATAATCCCCCAAGTAGGATTCCTACTTGGGGGATTCGCCGAGTTACAGCACCAGGTCGGCCGGCTCGCGCTCATCGGGTACCACTTTCAATCCTGAACTGTGTACCATCGCCGTCAGAACATAATCATCTGGTGAGTCCCGATCTCCTCTTCAGTCACTCTTGTTCCCACTAGCGTTTTCATGCGCGCATACTGCATATCGGTCACTTGTAGCGACCGCACTGATCCCTCTCTCGGCAACGAATTCAGCAACCGGCCGGCGTGCTTGTCCACCGCGTCTTGCCCTCGACAAATCCGCGCATAGACCGAATACTGCAACATGATGTAGCCATCGTCCAATAGAAACTTGCGGAACTTAGTGGCGACACGCCGCTGCTGCTTGGTCTTGACTGGCAGGTCGAAGAAGACCATCAGCCACAAGTAGCGAACCTCCTGTGCAGGCATCTTGCAATCGGTATCAGCGAACTCGCTTGTCTACAGCCTCATCTATATTCCGGATAGTTTCGGCTTCCAGTTCGCTCCGAGCTTCGGCGTTCAGGCACTCCCGCAGCTCGCGCCCGTTTTTCACCCCTAGCACTGCTGTCGACACAACATCCAATGGAAAGTGCATAGTTATGAGCTGATTCAGACGAAGCCTCATTCAGTTCCTTCGCCAGCTCCCTGATCCGTTCGACCTGGTGGTAGTCCGTAGCCTCTGGATGATCGTATGGCAGCTGATGGTCTATCTGGTCGGTTAAAGCCCTGGCTTGTACCGACCGTATCCCCGCCACCGCGACATCGCTGTTCATGGCTGCATTTAATATGGCGCGCGGTTTCGCATCTTCCGAGCACCGTCTCAGGCTGCCAGGCGAATCCAGCAAGTTGGATATGAATCGAATCAAATGAGGCTTCAGATCGCCGTTCAGCTTCTCTATGATGGCATCCGGAATTCCGATGCCGGTTATGCCCCAAAAGCGAGTCATGCCTTTTGACAAAAGCCTCTCAAACGCGGCGACTGTCTCATTCGCGAACAGCGACCGTGGCGTGCCGCTATAGCGATTTGTGTCATCGTCGGCGATGATGTAGTTGTGCAGGATAAGGATGTCGAAATGGCCCAGTTTCATGCATTCAAGGCTGGATTTGGGGCTGCTCTCTAGGATACTCAACGCTTTTGATGGCTCCGGATTGCCTAAAGCGCACTTAGTCGACATCGCCACGCCGTCCGGCAGGTTGCCATTGAAAGTATCACCTACTACCGTTCCTGAATCGCCGTTGTCGTAGACGGGCGTCGCATCTATGAACGAGATGCCGGCATCTACTCCCAGCTTCATGGTGGCGATGACCTCTTCTCGGGTAGTGTTATCCCGCACCTGGCCAAGTCCGGCACCGCCCAGCGACAGCCGGCTGACAGCTCCCAAAAGTCCGAAAGCTCGACGCTCCATCGTGGGCGATCCTCTCGCGTTTTGAAACCTAACCGATCTCGGATGTCTGACCATGAATGGGCATAATCATAGACCGCATGGTTCACGGATCAACATGATCATTAAACTTTACGGTGTTTCGCTCGCGCTTGACCAGTCTGAATCCTACGATCCTGCATTCACAGGCATATGGTGCGGCTACATTTGAAGGTTATGCGTCAGATGAACTCAGGCGGCTGAAAATCGCCGGATTTACCGCTTCTGAAAGATCGCACCAAAGAAGCCACGCATCTTTCAATGCCGTTCAGTGCATTCATGATCTCGTTTTCGATTCGCACCTCCATTGTCAGCACTCCCGCCATCTGTTGCCGATCCGACTTTCCCAGACCTTTAGATGCATCATATGCTTCGTCCCATCCGCTCGGCTCACGCATCTCGTACGCCATCCAGTCGACGGTCGGCCGAAACGGTTCTATCACATCATCTGCCAAGTTGAAGGGATTCATATTGGATCGATGATGGATACCGACAGCAGGTACCAGTCCGGCAGTGGCTAGAGTGCGTGCCACTGCTGCGCGCATCACCGCATATCCATAGTTCAGCAGCGCGTTGACTCGATCATAGCCATCCGTATCGCGCCTGAAGTCTCTGAAAAGCGCCGACCAGTAGCGTCTGGCGGCTTGCGCCTCCATGTTGTCAGTGTCTCCCACCTTCACCTGTTTAGCCATGCCGCGAAGCACCCTCCAGTTGTTGGTGCGTGCTTTGAGCAGCAAGGTCGACTGATTCATTATCTTGGCGCGTACCGTCTTGCGCCATATACGGCGCTGCAGAGAACCGGTGGCAGCCAGCTGGATGCGCGACACTTCGGCTTGTGCGTAGTTGCCGCTGAACGGTTGCAGCGTCCCGCATGGCATGTGGCGCCTATCCGTGAAAACCACTGCAACGCCCTCCTCGGCGCAAGACGCCAGCAGTGCCGAGGAAAATTGCGCTTCTGGGGTGTCGACAACGATCCAGCCCACGTCTTCGAGCGGAATGCGCACGGCATCATTGCCCTTGCGCTCAACCGTGATGGAACGCTGCCGCTGCGACAATGCTGCAGGTTCAGAGATATGTATCCCGCGCCAGGCCACAGGATCATTTGGAGGTTGTTTGCGAGCATCCGGGCCACCGCTCTGCGCCGGGCTTTATCTCATGCTTCTCGCCGAACCTGTCGACGTGGAACTTGCGAATGGATTTTACTCCCTTGACACCAGGACGGCGTTTAGTGAAATATTCGGGTTTGCGCAGATTGTGCGGAGATATGGCTATATTCCCATTGCGACGATCTGCATTTCGATAGTATCCATCTACAATCTCGCCGTTCGGCTTCAGCACTTCCACGTAGCTGTCTTTGTAAAGCGACATCACAAAGTCTGCCGGATCCATGATCGGCCACTCAGCTTCGTCCTTGCCACTTGCAATGGCTTTAAGCGGCGTCTCCGAGTTTCTGTCTGCTAGGTCCCAGGCATAGACAGGCACTAGATAGTAGCCTTTGGTGACCTTTCTGAAGTTGCGATCTTGCTTGTTTATGGAAACGTAGAACAAATCTACCCGCACCATATCGGCGTTTTCCACGAAGCCGCCCTGACTACGCTCTTCTTTACCGCCCATAGTATCGGCATTTATCTGCCGCGCCGTCTTGATATTTGTCTTCAGTCTCACCTTGCGTATCAAGTCGCCCTTGGCCGAGCGCGGCGGGTCGTCTGCGGGTTTATCGTCCTCTATCCAAAGCGCGATCTCGTCTCGTATCGCTTGATCCGGTATCTTCTCAATATCTCTTTTCTTAAGATCGTTTACCGACTTGCGCTCATAGAAGGCGTGGTTGCCGTCTTCATCAGTGCTCCTGCGACGCAGGGTTTCCTGGTGCAGCTGTCCACGCGCGCGACGGTTCTCGGTGCGGCACACCATCCATCCCGCGTTGTAAGCATCCACGGCGTCTTGCGCGAAGCTATCCCAAGGCGGCGGTACGGTCACATTGACCCGGTGCTGCATTCCCATCAGCTCTGCCTCTTGATATGCATCGGTCATCTTTTGCACCAGAGATTCATCCACTAAAGCTACTATCAGCGCATCCATCGCATGATGCCGATCATCATCCCGATTCTTCTTGTATTTGCTACTGGAAAGCCAGACGTAACGCAGATACGCGGTGATTCTCCCTGGCCTTGCGAGGATTCTGCGAGAAGATCCTTTTACAATCCGTCCGCTTTCATAGCTCTCCGGATACAGCGCCATCAGTTCGTGTTGCAAAGTCCTGGCTACGTAACTGGCGTCTACTTGATTACGGGCAATGAAATCCTTTTCACGATCGGCGAAAGATTTCGACAGCAGACGTTTCTTCTTTTCGCGTTTACCGCCTTCGCCTTGCTTGCCGCTAGTCGGGTACATCGCGTTAACGCGCGCTTCGAACTCACGCCACCATTCAGTATCTCCTTGGCCTTTCCATTCCCACGGCGTGCGGTTGCGCTTCTCTTGGTTGCACTTGATACAACTGAGGACTTTGTTGACGAAGGAGTCTTCGTAACTGCGACTGCGCGGATAGATGTGCTCAATCTCCACGGTGCGACTCTGCGAAACGATTTCGATAGGAGTGATATGTTTATCGCAGAACGGACATCTGCATCCCTGTTGTTTCAAAAGCTCGTATTTGTAGAGGTCATCTCTGGAGCATCGGTCCTGTCCTATCAGCTCCAGGAATTCGGTTTCGTTGCCCGCGCGCTCTGTAGTTCGCCGTTTAATGCCACTGGTGATTTTGCCGCGCTCATCAGCCGATTTGCCGACTTCACGAAGCAACTCGATGTTGATCCTCTCGGGGCGTCCGAACTTGCGCACCATCACCTCGACCTGCTTGATGGACTGAGTCACCGCGCGTTGCACCACCGGATTCTTGATGTCGTCGATGCTTATCTCCAGCATCTTGGCGTGATCGTAGCCTACGGCTTCGCATGCCTCGTAGTAGTTACGGCCTCGGAGCATCTCGGGGATCAGCTTGCGCGCCGCTTTGGCAGATATATTACCCGCACCCTTGAAATTGGCGAGCTCTCCTGCCTTCACCGCCGTGGTTAGCTTCTGCTCGATTTGAGCATCATCGACCACATCCGCCAGCTTCTTCGCGATCTCATCCGGACTCTCATTGAAAGTGATGATCGCGGCGATGCGATCCAACTTATGAGGCTCGTCGCTCAGTTGCTCCCATAAGTCATCGCCCAACACCTTTTTACGGAGGGTGTAAGAACCCAGCATGGCTCCTGAACTGGAACCGGTTACATCACGTTTTTCATCTTTTCGGTCCGGCGCAGCGACAAACTCGTATTCGTCCGGCAACCCGATGAGCCTTCGCAATCCGGCGTAGCTCAGACCTCTTTGAGATCCGAAATTAGGTAGAGCCTTCTCTATCTCATGTGCTGCTAACGCCCTGTCACCCTCATCGGTCTTTATGCGCGCTCTGTGCATCAGAGCCTCCAGCAATCGGAATCTTTCGAATGAATATGAGAACTTCGCCGCTCGTTTCTCACCGTCCTCGAAAGGGCATTCTCCTACCAGTCCCTCGCTGCTCTGGAGCGGCCGCTGGAAGAAAGCAGCACTTAGATAGTTCTCTTCAAGCTCTTCGGTAGCCCAATCGGCGCCTAGACCGCGCTGCGTGAGTATTAGCCGTTTCGACTCTTCATAAAGCTTGTCTCGTAGTGGCATAAAGGAGTAGTCGCCCCCTTTGTTACGCTTACGATCCGACTCTTCGCGGTACAAGACCTGTCCGTAAGTGCGATCGCCATCCTCCATCCGTTTCTCTATGGCACTAGCCGCGCTTAAGACTTTTCGGCCCTCAGTGTCTTTGTTTTCGCGCTTGCTGTTCGATTTGAATCCGCGATGCTTCGCGATATGGATCAATGCCGCCGCCGCTTCATCGCGGGATAGCACCCGTTCCAGCCCTTCAGCACGAGCTTGCCAAGGATCCGGCGCGTCATCACCTAGCTCCTGAAAGTATTTATGGCAAGGATCGGGCAACAGTCCCGAGTCGCTGATTACTCGCCGTACTTTCTTCATGCGGCCAGCTCGCCTTGCAGTCACCCTTCTCATCCCGCGTTTCTCGCGGCGATGCGCATTGTAGAGTTTCTTGGTTTTAGGTTCTTCTGACGGTTCGAAGCACCGGGAACCCATCGACAAGATATGTTCGTTAACGGTATCCACCACTGCCCAGCCGCAAGACGCGATGCCCACGTCTATACCGATTGCCAGACCCTTGACTATCTCATGTCGCACAGCCAAAGATTGAAGGACTTTGTTTTGCATCATTTCAGTTGCGTCACTCGCTTGGATGTGCTACTATGGCATTGTCTGTAGGGAAGCTACGGTAAGAAGATAGCATCTTCTTCAGCGGGGATCCCGAATTTGTAGCTTCGCAGGGTAACCCGCACAATGCCTCGGCGTTCCAAACGTCGGGGCATTGTTTTATCTGCCGCATGCAGGGTTGCACACATAACCCAAATCTGATCAGAATCGTATCACAAAGATCGATTCGGGCGGCATCCACACGCGCCCACACCTAGGCTAAGGCGCGATATTGACGATACAATGCCCAGTTTGCGGGCTGTGCCGCGGTTTAGTCTTGTATAGCCCTTGCCAATAGGACTCTTTTCAGAGTTCTATGGACGGGACGCGTTAAAGCCGATGGAGATGCGACTGTGCTGCCTTTCCCGCTCTTCCATGCTCTCATTCACCGCGTCGATGCCCTGCCGGATCTGCATGATCTGCTGAGCCAGTCGCTCTTCCAGCTTCATCATTAGCTTCTTCGAGTATTCGTCCGTCTCCATGATCTGGCGGTATGAGCGTTCGTCAGCCGCGTCTACAATCGTGTTCGCCTCTCGTTTCGCACGCACCATTATCTTTTCGGCGTCGTTCTTGGCTTCTTCGACGATGCGTTCGGCTTCTTCACGCGACGCCTTGACCACGGACGATTTCTCGATTAGTTCTCGCGCTTGACTCTGCGCCTGCGAAATAATGATGTTACGCTCGTCTTCGGCTCGGCGGCGCATCTCCTCCGTTTCACGCATCACGTTCTCTCTCGACGCTTGGGCGAAATGTTCCGCTTCGCTGATGGTTTGATCCTTCTTCAGCAAGATCTGATCCGACAGCGACATGATCTTCGGCATCTCGCTCTTAAGGTCCTCTACAATCCCGAGCGTCTCGCTTGATTTGAGCATCGATCGGCCGGTGCCGCGCATTCGGCCGGCTTCCACTATCGACTCGATGCGAGCTATAAGCTCATATACAGTTGCCGGCGAAGCCGCAAATTCACTTCCCTCAGCGTTGTAGCTCAACTTGGTTTCGGTAGTCATTTCCATTAGTCTCCCCTCTGGACGGTTAGGCATATGTAGTGCCATGACATTGGTTTATATAGATGTTTCAGTGATGACATTCCATTTTATTTCACGGCGAATTTGGCAGCGATAGATGCAACTACATCCGCCGGAACCAGCCCGGAGATGTCGCCGCCCAATGCCGCGATCTCTTTCACACGAGATGAACTGACATACTGATTCTCTATGGATGAGAACAAGCAGACAGTTTCAACTTCGCTGTCTAGGTGACGGTTCATCAGAGCCAGCGCGCCTTCGTACTCGAAATCGCTCGTGATTCTAAGCCCTCGCACGATTGCCGAAGAGCCAGTAGCACGCGCGAAATCCACCGTCAATCCTTTGTACGCCATCACCTCCACGTTCGCTTCATCGCAAATCGAGTTCTGTAACATCTCAATCCGTTGCTGTACATCAAATAAAACGTCTTTGTGTTCTCCAGCATACACCGCGACGATCAGCTTTCCGAACAGCGAGGCGGCTCGATGCACCACGTCGACATGACCGTTGGTGGCAGGATCAAAAGTACCCGGATATAGCGCAGTAACATTGCTCATTAGAAAGTGGCTAGCATTGATGCCTATTCATCTGCGAGAATGTTGTAAATAGTGATCGCCGAGTCTCCGTACGTGCGTTTCCGCACTGCAACCGCTCCGGCGAGAAGGTCCGGCAGTACCAGCCTGGAACTGTGTTCCAGTATGATCCGGGCATCAGGCCGGAGCAACTGCAATCGTTGCAACGCGCAAACGATCTGTTCAAATGGGCAAGTGTCATAAGGCGGATCTGCGAAAACTATGTCGTAGGAAACTCCGGTCAGGTTTTCCAATGCTGCGAGCGCATCGGAACGGATGACAAGCGACTTAGGTTCGAATCCCAATGATTTGATAGACCTGCTAATCGCGCTCGCCCGCTTAGGATGCCGTTCGACGAAGTGCACGCTATGAGCGCCGCGTCTAAGCATCTCTAACCCGATGTTGCCAGTGCCGGCGTAAAGTTCCAATCCCCTTAAGTTCAAGACGCCAGGCGGGCCTAGCATCGAAAATATCGCGGTCTTAGTTCTGGACGCAGTTGGCCTCAGTCCTGATTTTCTACGAATCTACTTGCTCCTTAGAACAGTCGTCAGTGAATAAATCTCAAGGCAACTGCCATCTACATGCTTATGATTATCTGTGAGCGCCGCTATCGGATAGCAATAATCTTTTGCACGTTTTACAGCGATTCGCATCGCTAGAATCAGCCGTTCAACATCATTCGGCCATCTGTGACGGCGCGATCGCATACAATTCGTGATTTATACAAGCATGGCTAATGATGGTTTCAAAATGCCCGGCAACCATCTAATGGTCTGATGATTATCTACCTGGTGATCAGTCATCCTGGCGAATGCCCTAAGTATGCTAGGGGATGGTACGCGATCTTCTACAAGCGTGACGACACTTGGCAGGAGACGGTGGCGGCTATACTTCAGCATATAGGCGACGCCGTCGGAGTGACGCTATTGACTACGGCTGCCGTTGACGTGATCATGCTACTTTACGGTAAGATACCGCAAGAGACGCTGCAACGAAGGCAAAGTTGCAGGGACGATAGAGTCCGCGCGCAAGTGGAAGGATTAGAGCGAACGGCGCATGTCGGCTGAATTATGATGCGAAATTTTCAGCGGGCCGCTGCCCAAGATGTCCAGCGAGATTGATGGGAAGTCAAGCAGGATGCTTTCGGAGTGATCTCTCATCCCAATCTTCACCGTATTTAAGGACCAGCGATGGACATACGTTCCGGGGATGCGGTAATGGTCAATGGCCTATGATGCCTCCACCAGCGCGTGGCAAATAGCCTGTTGCAACACTAGTTCTGCCGAATAGATCGATAACTGCTACACTAACCCATGATTGAATGACCGATTCATTAGGTTGATTGATCGATAGTTGCCCAACACTGATTTGGAGGAGTGAGATATGGCTGTCCGCCCGGGACCGGCTAAGAAGGCGATACTCATCGGCACTGATGGCGCCAGTATGGAGCTATGGCGCCGCATGGCCGCCTGGGGACGCGCTCCGAATATGGCCAAACTACTGGCAAATGGCGTCTCCAGGCCGATGCTGGGCACTCATCCCACCCTCACCCCATGCGGATGGACGTCGCTTTTCAGTGGCAGCTGGCAAGGAACGCATGGCATTATGTGGTGGGGGTCGCATCGCGAAGGCGAATCGATGAAGACGGCACAATGGACGATGGCCGCGCACACCTCTGAATCGGAGCCGATCTGGAGCACCGCGGAGCGCGCCGGCAAAACTCCGGTGATGATCAAACAAGAGATCACATGGCCGGCGACGCTGGAACGAGGCATCCAGATCGAAGGGTCTGGTCCGGGCGTATCGAACTATCACCAGATCGCGGGATATCATCTCTTCGTGTCTGGGAATTGGCGTCCGCGACCGGTGGGCGGTTCCATAGACCCTGAAGCCACCGATCCCAGCCGCGGCGGCAGTGATTCGCCTTACGATTATGTGCAGCTCACAGAGGCATCTGGATGGACCAACTTGCCGCGCTCCGAGAAGCCGCCTCTGGAAACCTCAGTTACTATCACGCCACTGAAACGCGGACGTGAGATTCTCTATCGCGGCAGAAGCGGCACGCCTAAGAATTGGCACGCGCTGATGTACGCATCAGGCGATTCTGAAGGCTACGACCGGGTCCGAGTCACGAAATCGAAGGACGCGAACGATATGCTAGCCGACCTGGCCGAAGGAGAGTGGTCAGAATGGTCGCTTGACACGTTTGAGATCGACGGCGCGGGTGTAGAGGGATACATAGCTTGCAAATTGGTGACCCTGACAAGTGCCGCTGATAACTTCGAGCTCTTTTTCCCACAGATCTGGCCCCGTCGCGACTATTCCAACCCATCATCGATTGCAGACGAGATAGATGAGAAAGTGGGCAACTTCCTTCAGAATCCGGCTCGCGACGCTTTAGGTTATGTCGACGATCGCACGTACATTGAGTTGTGCGATTTCCATCATGGACGCATCGCAGACATCGCTGAAACGCTCACTCGCGACCATGAGTGGGATATCTTGATGGCCGAGACACATGCCACCGATTACTCGGATCACTTCTTCATGGGGTCGGCAGACCCGGTGAGTGGCGCTCCACCTGAGGTAGTGGAACGTTGCCTGAACGGACTCAAAGATACTTACGAATCGGCAGACAAGATGATCGGAAGGCTAATGGCGCTTGCCGATGATGACACCGTAGTATGCATAGTCTCTGATCACGGCGCAACGCCTAACCGAAGCGAGCCGGTGGATGTGAAGGATATTCTGGTGGAAGCCGGCTTGCTGGTATTCACCGATAAGCTAGCGGATCAAGACGCGGCTCGCACCGGCCCGTTCGGGGCGGGTGAAGTTCCGGATCGAGTCGACTGGGATGTGATGAAGCAGAACAAGTATGAAGTGGATTTCGCGAAGAGCGTTGCAATTCCCATGAATTCCATCGATATATTCATCCCGTTGAAGGGACGCGACCCTGAGGGGCATGTGGCGCCGGAAGATTACGATAAAGTTCAGCGTAAGATCATCGACACGCTAATGGATTACAAAGATCCGGCGAACGGCGAGCATCCTTTCTCAGTGGTGCTCAGCCGGCAAGACGCTGAGATGCTGAACATATGGGGAAGTTCGGCCGGCGATGTGATCTATGCGGTGCGCCCTGAGTATGACGGTGTGCACGGCAAGCACTTGCCTTCGTCGGTTTTCGGTATCGGCAGCCAACATTCTACCTTCGTGCTGGCCGGCGCCGGCGTCAAGAAGGGCGTTGAGCTTGAGCGCAAAGTGCAAGTGGTTGATGTAGCACCCACGTTATGCCATCTCCTGGGGCTTCCGATGCCGACCAACGTGGAAGGCGGAATAGTTTACGAGGCGCTGAAGGATCCAGATTGGTATCTTCACGATTGAGGGTATGATATCTCATTCGTATCCCAAGTGATAAAGATGTTTAGCGTATCATCGTGAGATCGGCTTGATGCTATCGGTTTCGACAACCTGTGGGATATTTGTAATCGATTTCTGTATTTTCAATAAACGATAAATCTTATTAACGAAACGTAGTAAAGTAGTTAAACCAAATCTAATAGCTCCCTGCATTGGATTGTGAAATCCCTATTTGCAGGCCATGAGGAGGATGGATCATGTCAAAATTTCATCTGACGGTGATTGTAGGAGTAGTCGTTGCCGTGATGACTTCGATCTCTTGCGGCGAGACGGTTGAAGTAACGCGTGAGATTGAGAAGGAAGTGGTAAGAACGGTGTTGGTGGAGAAGCCCGTAGAAGTGGTTCGTGAAGTGGTTCAGACGGTTGAAGTGGAGAAAGCTGTAGAGGTAAAGGTAGTAGAGACGGTTGAAGTTGAGAAGCGCGTAGAAGTGCCAGTGGAAAGGCAGGTAGTGCAGACCGTGGTAGTTACGGCAACGGCTGAGAAGTATGGCGCTGGGGCCGGCACAGAGGTCGAGGCAAAGGCGACAGTTGCGCCAGTTGCGCCAGTTGCGCAATCAGGCAAATTGGTGGTGGTATCTCCCGATATCGGCGCCGGCTGGTTCACCAGCTCTCCTTATGATGACTATACGAGCGACCAGATAGGCGTTGCCGACCCGTTAATATACGCGGACCCGGCGCCGATACCGCAACGCGGAGATTTCAATCCTGCGATCAGCATCGCAACCGGATGGACCGTAGCGGAAGACGGTCGCTCAGTCACGTTCAAACTTAGAGAAGGTGTGCAGTTCCATCACGGATGGGGCGAATTGACTGCGGAAGATGTGGCATGGTCGTTCAACGATGCGTTGCGCGAGGGCAACACCAACTCTCGCTCGGGATTCGTTGGCGAGTACCAAGGCTCTTGGGATGTAATCGACTCGAATACGGTGCGCATGAATGTGCGAGAAAACTCTACGCTCAGCCCGGTTTGGCTGCTTGAGACATCCAATTTATGGCGCAACACATTGACCGCGACTTCGAAAAAGGCGATTGACGAGCTTGGCAAAGAGACGGGAGGACGCAAGATCGGACAGGGACCGTTCCAGATGAATGAGGGCGCGCCGGATGATTTCATCGAATTCGAAGCGGTGAAAGAGCATTACCGACGCGTTCCCGCCATTCAAGGAGTTCGCATGGTGTCTATACCCGAGCCGGCGACGCGGGTAGCGGCGTTTGTGACGGGAGAGGTTCACATCAGCGTGCTTTCGGCCCAGTTCGTGCTTGACGCCGTGAATCAGCTGTCGGGTTCTAGATATCAACCTTTGGGTGAAGGGCAGACGCTGCACATCTACATGGGCGGCAATTTCTGGCAGAAAACCGATCCGATAAGCGGCGAAACGATCTTCCCGCGCGAAGGATTGATCGCAGATGACAAACACCCCTGGATCGGAGATCCGGATGATGAGGCATCGATGGCACGCGCGGATAAATTCCGTCGCGCGCTAAGCATGGCGGTAGACCGTGCTGCCGTGAACGAAGTTATCGGCAAAGGTCTGTATCCACCGCACTACACCTTTACCGGCTTCACCTCTAACGATCCACAGTGGAAAGACGAGTGGGAAGTGCCGTTCGACCCTGAAGCTGCTAAGACTCTGATGGCTGAAGCAGGCGTGCCAGAAGGATTCTCGATTCCGGTGTGGCTCACTCCCGACTCCGGATCTTTGCCTTACGATATTGCCGAAGCGGCGGTGCTGCAGTGGGCGAACAACCTAAACCTCGACGTGCAGATCGAGGCCACGGCATACTCGGCGCGACGTCCCACTTTGATTGGCCGCACTATCGATATCCCGCTCTATCACCATATGAACCTCGGCTATGCAGATGAGCCTAAAGGCAGATTGATGTCTGCTGCCCAAGGCGGCGCGAATCGCGGTATCGAGCTGCCGAATGAGATCTTGGAGAAAACATACTGGGCGAACTTGGTGGAGACGGATGCATCTAAGCGAATCGAGAACAACATCTACCTCACCGATTGGCTGAATGAAAGGTCTTTGGTGATGTCGATGGTCCGCCAGAGCCAGCTCTATGCCGTATCACCCCTAGTGAAGGAGTGGATGCCGCATACGGAGACTTTCGGAGGTCTGAACGGTTTAGACACCATCGTGATGGGTAAGTGATTCACGGCCGCAGCTCCTGATAGACAAGGTCGCAGTTCGTCACCGATCAATAAGCGATGTTGATGTTGACAGAAATACAATGCGATGCTTGATGAATCGGAACGGCAACGCTAGTAAAAGATGTCGGGGCAGACGATACTCAAATCGATTCCTGCCCCGCATCGATGGATCCGAGTTACATGCTTAAGCTGGTCGGATATCGCCTTATATATGGATTGCTGATAGTTCTACTCATCAGCGTGGTGATATTTGCGCTATCGAGAGCGCATGGCGACCCGCGTAATATTTATCTGGATGAATACGCTACCCCCGAAGCTTGGGACGCTTGGGGCGAAAGAATGGGGCTGAACCGCCCGCTCCCGATCCAGTATCTGGTATGGATAGGCGATGTGATCCGTCTCGACTTCGGCGAATCTCTTTACTATGACGTCCCTAGCATCAAACTGATCAGGAACCGAGTGCCCAATACATTGCAACTGGGAGGCGTGGCGTTCCTAGTCGCCATCGTGATCGGGATACCGCTTGGCATCCTTTCCGCTCTGAAACGCGGCTCATGGTCCGACTACGTGGCACGCATGTTTGCGCTGTTCGGACAATCTCTGCCCGTGTTCTGGATCGGCATCATGATGATACTGATATTCGTTGAGAAGCTGCAGTGGTTGCCGATTGTGCGTAGCGAGGAGATGGATCTGCGGTTGTTCATACTGCCGTCGTTAGCGCTGGGATGGCTGCCAGCGGCGGGGTTGCTTCGTATCACGCGCGGCGCGATGCTGAACATATTGGATAGCGAGTATATAAAGCTGGCTCGCGCGAAAGGCGTGGCTAACACGAGGATCATCTGGATACACGCCTTCCGCAACGCCATTATCCCTCCATTGACAGTGGCCGCGCTCATATTCGCGGCCTTCTTAACCGGCACCGTGGTCATTGAGACAGTGTTCGGATGGCCCGGCGTTGGCAGGCTGGCGGTTCAATCGATCAAGAACAACGATTTCCCGGTGCTCTCGTCAATCGTGCTGATGTTCGCAGTGTTTTACGTCTTCATCAATCTGATAGTAGATCTTCTTTATGCGCAACTCGATCCTAGGATCCGTCTATCTTAAAGACCTAGTGCTGAGCGAATCATGATTGGGCATTCATGGCTATAGAAGCCGAACATCGCGACCCGGGGCATCCGGCGCCGCTACATGCCGTAGGCGAGGATAAAAATCGCGGAGCGACCCGAGCGCTGAAACGTTCCTGGTCCTTCATGCGTCGCTATCCGGTGATTCCGGCCTTGATATTTGTTTTGCTAGTGCTTTGCGCCATATTCGCTTCGCAGCTTTCACCGCATGATCCGGTGCGCGGCAATATCCGATCGGTCAAGATACCACCGATAGTGATGGAAGGTGGCAACCCTGATCATCTGCTAGGCACTGACCACCAAGGGCGCGACATATTGAGCCGATTGATACATGGCGCGCGGGTATCTTCGATTATCTCTGGCGTCGTTCTGCTGGGCGGCGGGATAGGCGGCACCTTGATCGGGCTGATAGCGGGCTATCGGGGTGGATGGATAGACCAAGTTGCCATGCGGGCGGTAGATTTCACTCTTGCAATGCCCTTCCTGCTGGTGGCGCTAGTCGTGGTAGGTGTGTTCGGGCAAAGTTTGGAACTGATGATCGTGTTGCTCATATTTTTCGGCTGGGACAACTTCGCGCGTGTGGTTAGAGCCGAGGCTCTGACGCTGAGAGAATCAGACTATGTCAAT
Organism: Dehalococcoidia bacterium; assembly: GCA_963422715.1. Lineage (GTDB taxonomy): Bacteria > Chloroflexota > Dehalococcoidia > Lucifugimonadales > Lucifugimonadaceae > Bin127. The sequence goes on from OY730475.1 coordinate 1,212,708, forward strand.
TGCGCTCGTATCTTCGGCGCATCGGAATGGCGCATACTATTCAGGCACATCCTGCCCGGCGTTACAGGATCGATACTGGTCATCGGCAGTCTCAGAGTCGGTTCACTCATCCTTACCGAATCCACGCTCAGCTTCCTGGGCGTAGGGGTTCCACCGGATACTCCCGCATGGGGCATCATGGTTTCTGACGGCCGACAGCATCTGAAAGACGCTTGGTGGGTGAGCGCGATACCTGGCATGGCGATCTGCCTGGTAGTGATGGGCTTCAATTTCCTCGGCGACTGGCTTAGAGACTGGTTCGATCCGCGTTTGCGGCAGCTAAGAGCATAGGGACAGCAGCATCCGCGCGACGCGATGCGTGGAATCAATGGTTGATCAGCCCGACGTGAATATCAAGAAGGCTTATCGCAAGCTTTTCTTTTGCTGCAACATGGCCCATAGCAAGTCGCGCAACGCGCTGGGAGATGATAAGGCAACGTTGGCCGCGGAACTGCCGGGGCCGATCTTGACGGTGTAGATTTCGTTCTTGACGTGATTGAATAGATCTTCGTCAGTGCGGTCGTCACCGGTAGCTAGCGCAAAATCAAAGGGTCCGAACCGCTCGACTACATGGTCGTACGCTTTGGCTTTGGTGTTTCCCTGCTGTCGAACTTCTACTACTCGGTTTCCATGCAACACTTCTACGGGCTCATTTCGCAACGAAGTTTCCAACAGAGACGTCAGCTCCATAGCCTGCCAGTTGCCCATCTCCTCATCCGCTTCTCTGTAGTGCCACACTAGTGCCGTCTCTTTGTCTTCTACGCGTGTGCCGGGAGTTCGTTCCTCATAGTTTCTCAGTATTTCGGCGACATCGGGTTTCCATGATGTTTGCAATTCTCCCAGAGTGTTCCACTCCGGATTTTCTCGTGTGCGGATCCAAGCGCCATGTTCAGCGATCATATCGACGGGATATTCGCCGAACCATTTATCCAGATTGCGGTGATCTCGGCCGCTGTTTATGAATACTCGAACGCCGTCTAGGCTACCCATTTGGGTGAGCAATTCAATGATATTCTCGCTTGGCTCGGCATCTTCGAATCGGTTCACGAATTCACGCAGAGAACCGTCATAATCAAGCATCAGCAACGCTTTGCCGGCCACCGAGAATTCGCCGGACAGGGTTTCTGCAAGCACCGAGGATTGCACCATCGGTGGAACGCGCGACACCGGCTCGTCTGGGTTGCCTAAAGAGGCGATGAAGCGCTTCACCCAAACGTGAACGTCGTTCTGAATCATGCGGCTGCGCATCGGCGACATCCGCTCGTTGCGCTCTCCGAATCCCATATCCAAAGCACGCTCTAACTGCCTTGCGGTGCCTTCAATGTCCCAAGGGTTCACGCGCAACGCTTCGCCCAGCTCGCTGACAGCGCCGGCAAACTCGCTCAGCACCAACACTCCACCACCGTCTTCGCGGCAAGCCACGTACTCTTTAGCCACCAGATTCAGCCCATCTCGTATCGGAGACACGAAACACACATCGGCTAGCCGATACAGCGCCCCGAGTTGCGCCGGCCCCACGGTTTGATAAAGATAGTTGATCGGGCTCCTGATGGGCGATCCATATACCCCGTTAATCTCACTCACTCGTTGCTCTACTTCGCGCTTCAGGTTCTGATACGCGTCGACGCCTTCACGCGTCGGCACCGCCAGTTGAATGTAGAGCATACGATCGGCCCAGCGCGGCGACCGCTCAAAAAGACGCTTCACCGCGCGCAGCTTCAGCAATAATCCTTTGGTATAGTCCAGACGATCCACTCCTAGCATTACTTGCCGGTCACCCACGGTGCGCTTCATCTGCGTCAGGTAGCTCTCGGCTTCGGGCGATCGGCTGTTGTTGCCCATCGCCCGCACATCTATGCCGAGAGGGTGGGCTTCTACCCGCGCGGAATGGCTTCTCATCTGGATCTTGCCTTGCCTAGCTTCGATGCCCAGCACCCGGCGCACGCTTCTCAGGTAGTGGTCAGTATATTCATAGGTGTGCATACCTATCAGATCTGCGCCTAGCAATCCGCGCAGGATCTCTACCCGATGGGGCAAGATGCGGAACGTCTCATCGGCTGGAAATGGTATATGCAAGAAGAAACCGATGCTGACATCGAGCGACATTTTCCGTAGCATCCGCGGCAACAGCATCAGATGGTAATCGTGCACCCAAACTGTATCGCCCGGGCGCGCTAGCTGCGCTATAACCTCCGCGAAGCGCAGATTCACATTGCGATAGGCGACAAACTGCTCCGAAGAGAATGAACTCAGCTCGGTCAGGTAGTGGAACAGCGGCCAGATCGCGCTATTGGCGTATCCATCGTAGTACTGGCGATACTCTTCTGCGTCTACATCTACCGGCACTAGATTACGTTCCGACAGTTTCCGCCTAGTGCCTTCATTAGGAGTAACGCCGGGGCAACCGACCCACAGGGCATCAGAGTTCTCTTGCAGAGGTTTCAGCCCTGCCACAAGCCCGCCGATGCTGTGTGTGAGTATCTGCCTACCGTTTTCCGCGTCGATATTGATCGTTACCGGGAGACGATTAGAGGCTAGGATCATGCGTGGCATATCTAACCCCCGCTAATCATGAGCAACAGTATCAGCCGCCAGACACGGCGGGCACAAAATGCACCTCAGTGTCTGAATCCAGTGGTTGCAGAAGCCCTTGTCTGGTAGCGGCATGCCCTACGACTGCCGCCAAACCGGGCCTCAGCCGTCCGTCCTCCACCAGACGCTTTGAGATGCCGGGGAAGCTAGCTTCAAGATTTCCCACAACTTCGCCCAAAGTAGCGCCTGGCACATCTAGTTGCGCATTGCCGTCGGCCATTTTTCGCAGTTCAAACGGTAGAAACACGCGTGCCATGTGGGCGCCTCCATTCTTTTAACAATCGAGCCATGCTCGGAACCATAAAGCGAATCGGTGAAGCGTCTAAGTATCTATACCATATCAGACTTGGCATCAAGCTTATCCGCTGGGTTCCGCCGGCGATAGAATCGAGAGTCCCAGTTCTTTCAATTGCCCCGAATCGATTTCCGCCGGCGAACCGAATAGCGGATCCGCAGCGGATTGGGTCTTCGGAAACGCGATTACTTCCCGTATCGAACTCTGCCCCGACAGCATGGCTATCAGGCGGTCCAGGCCCAATCCCATGCCGCCGTGAGGGGGCGCACCGTATCGAAACGCGCCGAGCAAGTGTCCGAAGCGCGCTTCTATCTCTTCATCTGAATATCCGATAACGTTGAATACCTTCATCTGAATATCTGGATCATGGATTCTTATACTGCCGCTTCCGAGCTCCACGCCATTGCAGGTTAGATCGAAAAGATCAGCGTACACTCGTCCAGGATCAGATTCGATATAAGGCACATCTTCTTGTTTGGGCGCTGAGAAGACATGATGCGCAGGGTTCCAACTTTTGCTTTCCAAATCCCATTCAAAGAGCGGAAAGTCATACACCCAGCAGAGCTGAAATTCATCCGCTCGGATTAGATCCAGACGGTCGCCCATCTCGGCACGTAGCGCCGCTAGTGAGTTGTTGACGATATTTTCATGCCCGGCCACGATCAAGATGAGATCGCCTGGGCCGGCATTGGTCTTTTCGGCGATATCCCGCACAATATCCGCCGAGAGATATCTTTTCAGGGGCGATCGGATGTGCGCCATCTGTAGCTCTGCGATGTTGGCGGCAGCTTCATCGATGGCGATGTGCACCAGCCCCATCGCACCGTGCGATTTGGCGATCTCGACCAGTGCATCAGATTGGCGCCGAGTATATGAAGCACATCCCGGCGCGGCGAATCCGCGCACCGTGCCACCTGATTGAGCCGTGGCGCTGAACACTCTCGCCTCCGATTCTGCTACCGCGTCGGTGAGTGTAGCGAGCTCCAGTCCGTAGCGCAGATCGGGCTTATCGGAGCCGTACCTTTCGATGGCTTCGTCATACGGCATCCTGGTGAAGGGCGTATGAAGTTTCACGTCGGGACGTATAGTGTGGATGATGTGAGTATAGAGACCTTCTACCAGTTCCATGACATCGCTTTGATGCACGAAACTCATTTCAAGGTCTAGCTGCGTGTGTTCAGGTTGACGGTCAGCGCGCAGGTCTTCATCTCGAAAGCAGCGCGCGAGCTGGAAATATCGCTCTAACCCGGCTACCATCAGAATCTGCTTCAGCTGTTGGGGCGACTGCGGCAGCGCGTAGAAATAGCCCGGGTTGACGCGCGATGGCACTACGTAATCACGTGCCCCCTCAGGCGTGGATTTTATCAGCACCGGTGTCTCGATCTGAGTGAAGCCGCGCGCCGTAAGATGGTTCCATATCATATGTATCACTTCATGCCGCATCTGCAATCGTTTGCGCATTGCAGGACGACGGATATCGATGTATCGATATCTCAGGCGCGTATTCTCTTCGGCTTGAGTGTCATCTTCAATCTCAAACGGCGGGGTAACGGCGCGATTGAGCACGGTTGCGCTCATAGCTGCAAGCTCCACATCCCCAGTTTCGAGCGTGGGATTTTCCGCGCCCGGCAGGCGCGCCGTGATATTTCCACGCACTTGCACCACCCACTCACTGCGCATATGCTCCGCCAAGCCGTGCGCCTCTGGTGAAACCTCGGGATTGAACACCACTTGCAACAAGCCGCTACGATCTCTGAGATCGATGAAAATGAGCTTGCCATGATCGCGTCGCCGATGAACCCAACCAGCGACTGTAACTTCACGCCCTGCGTCTGATCGTCGCGGCGCTGAACAGTCAATGTCTTTATACATGCTTCTTGGACTCTCTCGATCCGCTATCTTGCATTTGAAGAGAAGATGCGGCAAATAGCCTGGAGAAGGCGAAATACACGGCAGTTTCGAATCTCATCCCGATGCGTTTAACTCAGGAACCGCGCAATGCGTCATCATAATGTATCGTGCAGTTTCAAACGCGGTTTGCAACACGGCTAAAGCGGCTTTTGATAACGTCGATGATGCTCGCGCCGTAGTTCCATAATCCGGAAAGCACCAGTGATGCGACTAGCATCTTGATCATGTCGCCAGGCATATATAGGTACATCCCTTGCTCGAATAGCTTGTCGGCGGCGGGCCATCCGAAATCGAAAGTTGCAAGCCATATCAGAGCCGGAATGTAAAGTATCAATCCGCCGATGATCGCCGGCCATATCGATCGTGAGTGAGTGAATCCCATCTGGCTGAGCAGTCCCACCGCTGCCGCCGCCAGTACAAACCCAATGATGTACCCTCCGGTCACTCCGGTGAGAGTCTGTTGCCATGCTTCAAGCGGTGTTCGCAATGCCAGGGGGTCTGATCCGGCGAACATTGGCAGCCCCAGTGCTCCGAGCGCGATATAAGCCGTGATAGCGCCGATGCCCCATCGCCATCCCATGATTCCGCCGCTCAACAGCACACCGAAGGTTTGCAACGTCACCGGAGTGGGATTCTCGGGCAGGTAGAACCTCGCCTTGGCGCAAGCGAATATGAAGGCTACCAGCACGGCGCAAGCGATGACGCGATGCATCGCATCGGCGTTGGGAAATAGAGTGTCGAACAGCGATTCTCGGATGCCGAAGCGGCTCCAAGTAATGGAGATTGGTCGAGACCTTGCGTTTAATGATTGCATATCGTATCAAGCGAATGGAGATGATCAGTTGAAGTTCGTTTCTCAGATATTGGATCTGAATCGATTAATTGCTGGGCTGAAAACCTACTCTATATGTAGATGGCCGTTAGGCGATCCCAGTTCGGCATCGACTTCTAATGGCAGGCTGTAGCTGCGTTTCTTGACTTCTAGGGATACGAATGTCTCGGTGCGTTGCACGCCGGGCGTTTTGCCCACGTGATCGCGTATGAATTCGCCGAGAGCGTAAGAGTTGGGGAGGGTAGCCCAGGCGAAGACATCATAGGTGCCGGTAGTGATACTTACAAAGGTGGTGTACTTGAGCTTCGCCATTCGCGCCGCCACTTGCTCTAGCATGTCCGGTTCTACCTGCATTCCGATCAGCACTTCGGAGTGATATCCCATCTTCTCCGGATCGGGCACAGCCACAATGTCGATCGCTTTGTCAGAAGTTAGCTTCTTAAGCCGTCGGCGCACAGTGCCTTCACTTACCTTGACCTCCTTTGCGATCTGTGCATTCGGCGCGCGTCCGTCTTTTTTAAGTGCGGATATGATTCGGCGATCAAGATTGTCCATGAGTTCCTCTTTATCTAAAAGTAGGCATCGTTAAGTCTCACACAAAGTTGCAAGCGGTGTTGGAGTGATCCAGAACATATGAGTTCATATTGATGGATGATTTCGCTGTCCACATGAAAATATTATTCGATATCATACATAAATGTAGATTTTAGAGTGCATAAGCGTAGATTCTATCGATTTATGGATATGTAGTTTCATAAGGTCCATCATTCCGAGATTACGAATCTGGCGGGAGCGCGCATCATAGAATGCGTTTAAGTTAAAATTGTAATCCAAGCCGTTATGTTGGCACCGCTTTCGTTAACGTGGACCGCACGATGGCAAGCGGTCGCGAGAGTTTGAAATGCTCCTACGGTGTTACCCTCTTGGAGGTAGATATGACGATTGAAAATGACACGGCGATAGTTTCTTTCACCGATGCAGCGCTGGAGAAACTAGGCGAAGTGATGAAAGAGCAAGATGCTGCCGATAAATACCTGCGTATTGCCGCAGTTCCTACGCCGGAAGGAGGAGTCGGTTACGAATTCGGATTGGAAGATGAGCCGGATGATATGGATCAGTCGGTTGTGCACGGCGCCATCAAGGCGCTGATCGACGATTCCAGCGCGCCCTTGCTGGTCGGCTCTAGCATCGACTACGTGGAAGGATTCCAACGCTCAGGCTTCGTTATCTCTAACCCCAATTTCGCTGGCGGTTGCGCTTGTGGCGGTGGCGGCTGCGGTTGCGGCGGATAATCGATATCTGTAGCGAAGGGCATGAAAATCCTGATGTTCAGGCGTTTGCTATAGAGTTATGAGTGATGATGTAGATAGGAGCATTTAGAAGAATGACTTACATAATCTCTAAGGGATGCATAGACATCATGGACGGGTCCTGTGTAGATGTTTGTCCTGTGGATTGCATATACTCAAAGCCCGGCGATAATCAGCTTTTCATCAGTCCTGAAGAGTGTATCGATTGCGCCGCTTGCGAGCCGGTATGCCCCGAGAATGCCATATTTCCGGAAGACCAAGTCCCAGAAGACGAATTTGAATTTATCGCCCTCAACTATGACTACGATTACGACAGCTCTGAACCGGGCAAGAACGTCTGATACCGCCTTCCATCAATTGATTGTTCCCACGGTCGGCGATTAACGATATTACTGCGCCCGGGTCTCTGCTTTGAGATCTCACATGCACCGGCAGCTGTCGCGGAATCTAGTATGAGCGGTTCGCGGCGAATGATTAGGCTGGTATGCGATTCAATTCTACTCATGTTCATCGGTTCAGTTTTGGCTTCTATTGCTCAACGCTGATTTTCAGACCGTAACTCGAGCAGCTGAATTTCCGTTCTTAACTTCTGCTTTAAGATTTGAAAAGTGTCTCATTTCCCGCAAAGCCTGAGCATCGGCGCCACGGGCTCAGCGACTCGTGTCATCACCGACCAGACGGTACGAGATTTCGCATCGTTAAGCGGCGACACTCAGCCATTGCATATAGACGATGATTACGCATCTGACACTAGATTCAAACGCCGCGTCGCCCATGGCGCGTTGCTCGTTGGAATGATATCCGCAGTGCTGGGCGTAAAGATGGCAGACGATTCATTCACCGTAATATTCCTCGGCTTGGAAGTCAGTTTCACAAGTCCGGTATACATCGGCGACGAAATCACCGCCAAGTGTGAAGTGATTGAAACTCGGGAAGATAAGCCTATCGTTACGCTCAAAATCGCGTGCGGCAATGCAGATAGCGAAGAGGTTATGAGCGGCAGAGCGATTGTATACGTAGACCCTCATCCAGTTAATGCTTTGTAAAAGCCGCTAAAACTATCTTTATCCGGTTAGCGTAAAGCCATGTTTCGCTCCGCGGAATCTCACATACGGGAGTGCGTTAACTTTGATTAGCGCCGCGATTGGTAGACTTGGAAATGGTGTTAACTAGCAGAGAGACTCCGCAATGCCCAAAATTGCCCTGATTCCGTTACATACCCGTAACGATTCGCTGAAAGATACCGTAGACTTCGCCATCCAGCATGGTTTCAAGGCGATCGAGCTACATGGAAAGCATCAATCTTCCGATCTTTTATCTGAGGAAGAAATACAGTTCTTGATCGAGGTTTCTAAAACTTCATCTATAGAATTCAACCTTCACTTCCATCATGATGCCTTGCCGGCCTCGCACCGCGCTAGCGTGAGGCGTGAGACGATGGATCGTTTCATTCGCGATTTAGATTTACTGCATCGCATCGGCGGCGCGGTGATCGTGTTGCATCCGGGCATGATAGACGTGCCTACTCTCACCAGTGCGGATAATGCTTCGGAACTGGTGCGCCGCGAGGCGTTGCGTAATGTCTCAAGTTTTCTTCGCCAGGCAGCCCCTGAAGCGGCACGGCGCGGAGTGCTGATATGTGTTGAGAATCAGACCCATCTACCAGGCCGAGTAGTCCAGTCTTATCAGGAACTGGCGATTTTGGTGGATGATGCCGATCACGACAATGTGGCGGTAACCCTTGATGTGGGGCACTGCATAATCGGAGACGGTCTTACCAAGGCTATGGGAATTTTCGGCGATCGGATAAGACATCTGCATCTGAACGATGCGGTTGATGGTTTCGAGCATAAAGAGATTGGTATTGGGAATCTGGATTTCAAAGAGATGCAGCCGCTAATGTCGGAGCAGTTCAACATTCAGTTCGCGACTATGGAAGTTGGGATTGACCGGATTGACGCGCGCGACGTGATGCTGCGCAGTCGCCAAGCATTGATGGCGCATTACGGCGATGCTATTGAATAGCGCGGGTCGCTAGCCGCATAGGTGGTTGGTAGCTGGTAGCGCGTCGGTCAATTAGATCATCGCAGTTCATACTGCGCATTCGCCCTCGCCGCGTTCTAGCTTGTACAGAGCCGTCTTGCCCCAATCCATGTAAGAATCGATATTCTCGCGATTCAGCGGGCCGGTCTCGCTCTTCCAAGGCGCGAACATATCCTCGTAAACCTGAGTGCCGACGCGGTCCACGAAAGCGTTGAACGTTTCTCCAGATGCGCGGTTAGATTTGTAATGTTCAACGATCATCTCCAGAGCTTCCGGAGCTCTTTTGGCCGGAACGCGCGCTCTGATTCGGTTGCCTACTCGAACTGGCCCGTCGGTAGATTCGCCGGCGATGAAAAGTTCGTAAGCCGGCACCTGCCCACCGGGACCCTTCATCACCGCACCGTGGAATCCGATGTTTGCGATATGGTGCTGTCCGCACGAATTCGGGCACCCGCTGGCCTTGATATGGATGCCGGCGACCAGCGGATCGCTCAGATCCAAGCTGTCCAACTTTTCGCCCAGGGCCTTGTTCAGTCCCATAGACGAGGTGATTCCCAGTTTGCACGAATCGGTGCCCGGACACGTCACGATGTCTCGGATCGTCTCGCGCCCGGAAGTTGCCAGCCCGATATCTTTCAGCGCCGAATAGAGGTCGTAGATCGCTTCGGTTCGCACCCATCGGAATACGATATTCTGTTGCTGGTCTATACGCACTCGCCCCCCGGCGAATCGGCGCGCCATATCGGCTAGCGGTTGCCACTGTTCAGAGTAGATGTCTCCTCGTTCAACACGGACATACACCATATTGAAGCCTTCTTGTCGTTGCTCTTCAACTGCGTTCAGCTTCCAGATCTTGTACTCCTCATCATCGGTTGGCTCCGGCGATGGATTGCGGGGTCGCTGAGGCGCATCGTTCTCTTCGTTCTCGATGAATAGAAGCGCGTCTAGATCAATCTCCTTTTTAGCCCAATCACCCTTCAGTTCTTCTTCTACCATCTCGCGGAACTTCTCGATTCCCAGTCTCTTGATGGTGAACTTTATGCGAGCCTTCATGAGGTTCTTGCGCTCTTCGTCTTGACGGTTAAAGACGCGCAAGGCAGCCTCGGCGTATCTGAGGTAATCTTCCACGGGCACGAACTCAGTCACGGTCTCGGCCATCTGCGGCATGGTAGAGAGTCCACCGCCTACAACCATCTTGAATCCGCGTTGGCCATTCATTGCGCGGGCCACGAAACCGACATCGTGAAACGGCGTCATGGCTTCGTCTTTCTCGGATCCGGAGAAAGCGGTCTTAGACTTCCGTGGCATGTTTTGAGTAGTGGGGTGTCGCAAGAAATATCGGGCATATGCGGCGACGTACGGCGTTACGTCAAAGACTTCGTCTTTTGCTACGCCGGCTGAAGGATGCGCCACTACGTTACGCACTGTGTTGCCGCAAGCCTCGCGCGTGGTGAGCCCCGCATCACCTATCAAACGCATCAGGTCGGGTGTTTGATCGAGCGGCACGTGATGGAACTGTATATTTTCTCTGGTGGTGAGATGTCCCTTCTTGAGAGGCGCGAATTTTGCTGAAACTTCACCCATGGCTTCCAGTTGCAGAGCCGTCATCCCGCCGAACGGAACTTTGATGCGCACCATCTGACGTTCTGGTTGTCGCTGTCCGTAAATGCCTTGCCTTAGCCGAAAGCGCATGAAATCAGTCTCGCCAAAATCGCCGGCGCGGAATTTCTCCTTCTGATTTTCGAAGTGCGTAATCTCTTCAGCATCAATCGCCAGCACTCGGGCATTGGCGCGATTGGGAGTCCAGTCGGATTGGTCGATGTTAGTTGATGATTTCACTTTGGTTACTCTTGCCGAGAGCTATTTGTTAGTCGAGCATTTACAAGGGATTGCCCGAATATGCAGATAATCATACAATCCCGTGACAATCTGAGCAGATGCATCTCACTCAATCGGAGCGTAACTGAAAGTCCTAGTTCGGCACGCAAATATATTGACCGGATGCCTGTAGGTATCAATTGCGGCCGATAAAGAAGCTATTCATGCCTGTTCCGCGCCGGCGAACGTGGCTGCTACGTGCCGACGCTGGATCTTGCCGGTCGCAGTGCGCGGCAGGCGATCGGCGATGTAGATCGTGTCTGGCACCTTGAAATCGGCAATGTGCTTGCGGCAATGGTCGCGTAAATCTTTCTCTTCGGCGTTGGCATTCAACACCACCGCGGCTTGTACGCACTCGCCGTACTTTACGTTCGGTACCGCGAATGCCACGGCTTCTGTCACCGCGGGATGTTCCAGCAACACCGCGTCCACCTCCAACGGCGATATCTTCTCACCGCCTCTATTGATAAACTCTTTGAGGCGACCGGTTAGCGTGAGATATCCATCGCGGTCTAAAAAGCCCTGATCGCCGGTGCGGAACCAGCCATTTATGAAGGCGTCTCGGTTCGCGACTTCATCGTTGTGGTAACCCCACATAACGTTTTCTCCTTTGATGACTATCTCGCCACGCTGCTCTACAGCCGTCAGATTCCCGGTCGCTTCGTCTTGCATGATCGCTACTTCAACACCGGTGGCGGTACCTACAGTTCCAGGCATCCGCGGCTCAGGCGGCAATGGACTGCTAGACATCTGATGCGCCGCTTCAGTCATGCCATAGGCTTCTAGCACGGGCGCGTTGAAACGCGCTTCAAGATGGTGGAACACCGCCGGCGCTAGAGCCGCGGAACAGGAGCGGATGAATCGGAAAGAACGGTGAGGCGCATCGTCGTCATCAGCGCGGGTGAGCAGTATCTGGTGGATGGTGGGCACTGCTGAGTACCAGCTGGCATGGCTCTGTCGCTGCTGTTCCCAGAACGAGCCGGCCGAGAACCGAGACGGCAAAACTATCGCTCCGCCTGAGGCGAGCGTGGAGAGCGAAGCCCCGATCAATCCATGAACATGGAACAGCGGCATCACTACCAGCGAGACGTCATCGGGCGAAAGCTCATAAGTGCGCACGATATTGCGCACTGAGCGCATCAGATTGATGTGCCTGAGCGGCACTCCTTTGGGGCGACTGGTAGTGCCTGAAGTATGCAGGAAAAGGGCGATGCCTTCTGCTTTCGGGGGCATCGGGTCGCGCCTAGCGCTCAGTTCTTGTCCGTTGCGAGAAAGCCTGATGCTGGGATCGCCGCCAGTCGTTCGTGTCAGACGAGCGTCGATCGCCGATATCCCTAGTCGCGCCGCCGCCGCGCGTCCTGGATGATCTCCTTCAGGTAGTATCACCAGCTGAGTATCGGTGTCTTCCATATAGAAAATAAACTCTTCGAACGTATAGGCCGGGTTTAAGGGAGCCGCGACGGCGCCGGCTTGTGTCACGGCGAGGAATGTAACTATGAAATCAGGCCCGTTCGGCAACACTATCGACACTACGTTCCCAGATTTCACTCCCGCGCCGGCGATCAACTCGGTCAGGCGCAGCGTCTCATCTGCCAGAGCTGAATAAGACCATGACATGGATCCAGGGACGATCAACGCGGTATCAGCGCGGGAGTTTGGATTGAGCAGTGAATTCAGTGTGTTTTCTTCAGACATTTACGACGCGCTCTTTACCGATAAGTTGGAAATATGATGCTGGCATGATTCTAATCGCTTCAAGCTCAGACTACGATTTGTGGATAGTCAATACTCTTTCGAGGCCGGCGTAGTCAACTCCGACGGTTACACAAGCTTTCGGCATCGTTTTCTCTGCTATCACGCGGCACTGTTCAGCTACTGGCGGATCGATCTCGATGAACGCGGCGCATGATTCGCCAAGCCGCATGATTTCGGGCAAGCTCAGGATAATCGGTTTTAGAACCCCTATCCCGTTTCCTCCGCCGTCGAGCGACACTCGTGGTTCCCATCGCGACACTTCTGGCTGCAGGCCGCCGTCTAACTGAGAAGTTTTCAAGTACGGCGGATTCGACACGACTACATGGAATCGATGTTTCATGGAGGCTATCGGGGATGTGCGGGCGTCCTGATTCATAAACTTGATTCGGTGGGGACTGATGTTATGTTGCCGGGTGTTCTCTATTGCCAGTTGCAGAGCATCATCAGATATATCTGTAGATGTGATGACGGCATCAGTTATCTCTAGCGCGAGGGTGATGGCAAGTATGCCGCTACCGGTAGCGATGTCGATGATCTGCGGAGCATTTACATTGTTCCGCTTTATGAAATCCAATGTGAGATCAACGAGAAGCTCGGTCTCTGGGCGCGGTATCAAAGCTCGGCGGTCGCACTTGAATCTTCGGCCATAGAACTCCTGTTGTCCGGTGATATGCGCCAACGGCTCGCGTCGGCATCTTCGTTCGACCAAACGTTCCATCTGTCGCGCAATTTCAGCGGATACGGCTTCTCTATGCATGGCAGCGATCACGTGTTCGGCATTGCTTACCGAAGCATGCTGATACAGCAACCGCGCCTCGAGAGCGGCTTCTTCTTGCGAGATGCCGGCACCTGTAAGCCGCTCGGCGGCGGTGCGGATGGTTTGTGCGATGGTTACAGACGATAGATGCATCTAAACACTGCCCGATATTGATATGAGGGCATTTCAGATCGCGCTAGAATCTAGCATCGGCATTGCCGTGAAGCGCTTGAGATGCGAATTTCTATCCCGCCGTTGTAATATCGGCGTTTTGTGCCTTGCCCTAGCAGACGGCGGCCAGACCGAATCCATGATAGTGTGCCAATCACGTAGTCATCCTATCGCTAAGCCCTTAAGCTTCTGTCGTTGTTCGGTTTCGATAAGCAGGCCTATGAACTCGTCCAGTTCACCGTCGAGTATCTTGGGTAGCGCGTGGCTGGTGAGGTTTATGCGATGATCGGTAACGCGTGACTGCGGAAAGTTATAAGTTCGGATCTTTTCGGATCGGTCTCCTGATCCCAGTAGCGCCTTACGGGTAGCGGCTTCAGCTTCGTTGCGCTTCTTCAGTTCCATGTCCCACAGCCGGCTGCGCAAAATGTCCATGGCTTGCATGCGGTTCTGTAGCTGGGAACGTTCGTTCTGGCACTGTGCCACTATTCCCGTCGGCTCGTGAGTGATCCGCACCGCGGTAGCCACTTTGTTCACATTCTGTCCGCCGTGTCCGCCGGCGTGGAAGATATCGATCCTCAAGTCGCGCTCATTGATCTCGATGTCCACTTCATCGGCTTTCGGCAATACTGCCACTGTAGCCGCCGAGGTGTGGATACGTCCTTGCGACTCCGTTGCCGGCACCCGCTGGACTCGATGCACTCCGCTCTCATACTTGAGACTGCGGTACGTATCGTCTCCTTGCACCTCGAAGACGATCTCCTTGATGCCGCCGATACCGGTCTCATTGGTGGACATTATGCTAGTGCGCCATCCGTGGTTCTCGGCGTATCGCTGGTACATACGAAACAGCTCGGCCGCGAAAAGCCCGGCTTCATCTCCGCCCGTGCCGGCTCTGATCTCGATGACTGCATCTGCGTCATCCGTCTCCTCACTCGGGATCAATGCCAGTTGTATCTCTTCGAGCAGCAGTGCCGTGCTTTCCTGCTGTTGGTGGATGATTTCATGAGCCATTTCCAACATCTCAGCATCGTCTTCATCGGCTAGAATCGAGCGCGCGTCTTCTAGTTCTTGCACCCTGCTCACCAAGTCGTCGCGCAGATTCACCAATGATGTCAGACGAGCATACTCTTTGCCGATTCGGCGCATCTGCTCTCGATCTGCTATCACCTCCGGCAACGCCATCATCGATTCGATCTCGGCATGACGGTCTGCGGCGCCTTGCAGATTCGCCAGGGCGGTCCGTGCCACAGATTCTTGCGTGTTGGCATTCGTCATCGCTGAGACACTGCGTTAGCTATGGCATCGGGGTTAAGCGCGATGTTGATCTGCTCGCCATCACTGAGCAACGGTTTCACCGCCGCGATGCCTTTCTCTATCTCTCGATCGCCTATTATGATCGCGAATCTAGCTTCAGATTGATTCGAGAATCGCATCTGTGCCCGCATAGATCTTCCCGCCGGCGCGGCGATTACTGAGAGCCGTCGTGCCCGCAGCTCGGCCGCCAACTGCACGCTCCGCAGAGTTGCTGCTTCTCCGATATGGATTATCGCCGCGTCTGCCGCGCCCGCTTTCACCTTAACCTTTTTTTGACGCCGTATCTCCAGGATGATGCGTTCTATGCCAGATCCGAACCCTATGCCAGGAGCCGGTTTGCCGCCCAAAGTCCCGATGAGCGGATCGTATCGTCCGCCCCCGAAGAGCGATGTCTGACTACCTGTATTGCTGGGTTCGAATTCGAAGACGGTGCGATTATAGTAGTCCAAGCCGCGCACCAGCGTATGGTCGATGCGATATTTGAAATCTGTATACACGGCGCCAAGGGCTTCCAGTATCTCTAGCAGCTTATCCCAGTGCTCGGCGGCAGCTCCAGACAAGAAATCAATGACTCTCGGGGCATCAGAGCTGATTCGCCGAGCTGCCGAATCTTTCGAGTCGAGTAGTCGCAAAGGAGAACGCACCAACCGGTCGCGGTCTACCGCGGTCAGATCAGACTCGTATCTCGAAAAGTGATCGCGCAGCTTGACGATGTAGGCGTCTCGCGTCTCAGCATCACCGACTGAGTTGATCCGCACGGACACTCCGGCAAGTCGCAGGCTGGTTATGTAATGCCATCCAATCTCGATGATTTCAGCGTCTAGAAATGGTGATGGGTCGCCAATGGCTTCGCATCCGAACTGATGATGCTGGCGATATCTTCCAGCTTGCGGACGATCGTATCTGAACATAGGCGCGATATAGAAGAGTCTCACTGGTTGCGGCAGATTGTGCATTCCATGCTGTATATAGGCGCGACAAACTGGCGCGGTGCCCTCGGGGCGCAGCGTCAGATAATCGCCGCCGAGATCTTTGAAAGAGTACATCTCTTTTTGCACGATATCGGTATCATCTCCGACGCCGCGTTTGAATAGTGCGGTGCTCTCGAAAATCGGAGTGTCGATTCGCGAGTATCCAAACTGTAGCGCAGTTTTCCTAGCCGTCTCTCGGACATGATCCCAGAGCGGCTGTTCCGAGGGAAGGATGTCGGACACCCCTCGCGGTGCGTTGAAACTGATGCGCTGGGTCATATTAATAGCGATTCTATTGCCGAGCTGAGTCCGGGAGTATTATGCGGGATAATCTGAGGCAGAACGATATATATGAGTGCGTTCCAGCTTACGTTTAAGTATGCGCTTCGGGCATTTACATCTTGAATCGGTTCATTCCGTAGTAAGTGCCGAACGCGAAACCGATGATACCGCCGAAATTAAGGATCAGTGTGTGGTCTCCAGGCCATCCGCTGATGGCGCTGAGAGGCGAAATGGCAATCGTCTCGGTTATGAAGAAGAGCAACGCAAGCATTGCCGCCATCACTCGCAGGCTGGTGGAGTATTTTTTGCCTACGATGTTGCCCATAACGACCGCGATCAGGTAAGTAGCTCCGAATTGCAAGATCCCGTTAATGATCACCCATATCTGTCCAGATACACCCTCTAAAACCTTCAGATTCCATAGCGCGAGCAACAAAACGGATATCGCCACGCCCATCGCGATGGCCAATATCCCGCCCATCGCCACGCCGCGCGCGATGTCGTTGGCGGTTACTTTGAACATCGCCGGGCCGCCGATCGAGGCGCATGCTGGACATTTAGATCCTACCGGCGTGTAGATCATGCAGCTAGGGCATATCGGATCCTCGCATCTTGAGCAGTGAAGATTGGTTTGAACGCCAGCATCGCGAGGGCATTCCGCATATGCTATCTCCATATCGTTTCGATTCGAGGTCATACTGCGCGATTCTTATACCAGATGATTGTCGATTCAGGCATTGTTACGGCTGGCGTGATTAGGAAGCTCGTTGCTTCGGGCGATGGTGTATCCACGCCTCGCGCGACGCGATATCGCGGTCGAACACGATGCGGTTGAAAAGCAGTTTAGCAACTGTCAGTCCTCTTCTTTCTCTTATCGCATCGGCATTCGGACCCGGCAATGCGCGGCGAATGCACATGATCATCAGAAAACCGATACAGAAGATTATGATACCCGATTCGAGATTCAGCATCCACGCCCATAACGGTAGCAACAGCGTGGCGCTGAACCATAACATCCCCGAATCACGCCACGGCGATAGGGACAGCATCACTGCTGGGAGCGATGCCCATAGCACCAGCATCGGAACGTTAAGCGCCAGTGCCCCACCCGCGCCTACAGACACTCCGCGTCCGCCGGAAAATCTGAGGAACACGGGCCAATTATGCCCGATCACCGCGGCTATGGCGGCTAGTCCGGCAGTTAGATGCCCCAGTCCCATCACATGATCCGATATCACTAAGATCGGCAATACGCCTTTGCCAAGAATGTCGAACGCCACCACCGGCGCGGTCCAGACGCGGCTGACATGATGGGAGAAATTCGAGGCGCCCACATTGCCGCTACCGTACTCTCGGATGTCGATGCCGCTGACGTATTTGGCAACGATGTATGAAGTGGGTATCGAGCCGATGAAATACGCGCCCAGAATGGCGCCCAATGTTAGAAGCACTTCTGACATCTGGATCATCTTAAAGCGATTCCAAGTCAAACTTCGCACCGACGCCGCTTTCGCCGTGATGGCTTATTGCACGCTCGTACAGCAATCTGGCAGTTTCGGGCGGCGGCCCATTAGCACCGGGCAGTACCTCGTTCGAAGTTCCATTAGCGTGATAGTCGGTACCGCCGGAACGCACCAATCCGTGTTGATCTGCCATCTGGGCATAACGCTGCGCCGTATCTGGCTGATACTTCTCTGCGTATACCTCCAGGCCGGCGAGACCGGCAGCTGACAGCTTAGGGAGCAAATCCCCCAAGCCATTCACGGTCCGAGGATGCGCCACTGTGGCAACTCCGCCGGCATCGTGTATCAGCTCTAGCCCCTCGAAAGTGTCCAGCTTTATCCGAGAAACGTACGCCGGTCGGCCACGGTCTAGATAACGATCGAAGGCATCTGAGATCGATGCCGCGTGACCTTCTGCCATCATCGCGCGCGCGATATGTGGACGTCCCACCGATCCGCGCGCTCTTTGCGCCACATCGTTCCACGAAATGTTGATGCCCAGATGTGCCAATCTCTCTACTATCATTCGCGCTTTTATTGCGCGGTCTTGTGCCAGACGTCGTAACGTCGATAGGAGCTGAGTGTTGGCAGGGTCAATGAAATGAGCGGTTAGATGCACTTCTGAATCGGCGGTGTAAGTGCTCAACTCGATGCCCGGTATCAGTGTCAGACCGTCTAGCGCGTCGGCGACTGACTGTGCTTCTGCCAAACCCTCGGTAGTGTCGTGATCGGTGATGGAGATAATGCGCAATGAAGCTTCCGCTGCCATCTGTACGATCTCGCTGGGCGTTTTCAAGCCGTCAGATGCCGTGGTGTGCAGATGGAGGTCTATTTCCACTTGCCAATCTGGTGATACGACAGGCGATTCAGGATCATGTCTAGAGCCGGCGATATTATTCAACCTATCGCTCCATGCCGATTTCAGATAATGCCATTCGACATTGATCGTCGTGATACGCGCCGATGGGATAGTAGATGTAGCCGCTAGCGGACTAAGAAGCTATCGATTCAGTGCGATACTCTCGAATCACCACCACTTTTATGAGTCCAGGGTATTGTAGCTGTGCCTCGATAGATTTGGCGATTTCGTTGCCCATCATACTCGCGTCAGGGTCTGAAACCTTATACGGATCAACCATCACACGCACCTCTCGGCCGGCTTGTATGGCAAATACTCTGCGGACTCCATCGAATCCGCGGGCGATGTTCTCCAGCTCTTCAAGACGCTTGAGATAGTTCTCATTGCTGTCATTGCGCGCCCCTGGTCGAGCCGCGCTGATGGCATCCGCGGCGCCGACGATGAAAGACGGCACGGAGGTCATCTCATGGTCGTGATGCTCTCGTACGGCGAGCACTATAGGTTCGCGCACTCCATACTGCTTTGCCACATCAGCGCCAATCTCGGCATGAGGTCCTTCCACTTCATGCGTCAAAGCCTTTCCGATATCGTGCAGGAACCCGGCGGTTTTGCATACCTGCACATTAGCGCCGATCTGCGATGCCATCAAGCCAGCGAACTGTCCGACTTCGATACTGTGCTGCAATACGTTCTCGCCGTATGAATATCTGAATTTGAGGCGTCCCATCAACTTTACCAGCTCCGGGTGCAGACCACGAATCTTAGCCTTGAACGTCGCCTCTTCGCCGGCGTTTCGGATCGTAGAGTCTACATCTCTTTGCGCTCTCCGCACCGTCTCTTCGATGCGTGCCGGCTGTATGCGTCCATCCTTTATCAGGCGTTCCAGCGCCACGCGTGCGACCTCTCGCCGCACCGGGTCGAAACATGAAATTGCCACAGTGTTGGGAGCATCGTCCACGATGAGATCGACTCCGGTGGTAGCTTCAATCGCGCGGATGTTTCGACCTTCACGTCCGATAAGCCTTCCCTTAACATCGTCTGAGGGTATTGAGATGCTGGTAACGGATGTTTCTGCGACTACGTCTGATGCCAACCGTTGCATAGATGCGGCGAGTATTTCTTTAGCGCGATCGTCGGCTTCGTCTTGGAATCGGCGCTCGGCATCTCGGAATCGACGCTTGAACTCAAAGCTATTTTCCTCTTCAATGCCCTTCAGCAATCTCTCTAGAGCTGCTTGTCGGCTTAGTCCGGCGATGATTTCCAGCTGTTCGTCTGATCGTTGCTTGAACTCTTTCTGGGCTTGCTGTTGATTCTCTTCAGTCTCTACCAGCCGTTGCTCTCGCCGCTTGACATTTTCGCGAGATGATTCGATCTGCCGCTGCATCCGTTGCAGGTCGCGCCGTTCGCGTCGATTGCGGCGCGATGATTCAGCTCGGGCCTTCTCTATATCAACTCGAATCTCAGCGGCGTTTCGCTGTGATTCTTGAAGTATCTCTTGGCTTCGCGTCCGTGCTTGTTCAATTTGCTGGCTCAGAGCTTCCTCGGTGGCTCGTATCGCGCGGGCGTTGAGGCGCAAATTGCCCCAGTAACCGAGCACGGATCCCATGAGGATGCCGACTAAGACAGATATAGTTCCTGCAAGGACGGCTACGGTCAAGGGCTCCATGCGAACGCTCCTAATTGGTAGCCGCAGTAATCTGCGTTCGGCCGCGTTGCCAATTAAGACCGCTTTTCTAGCGCCGGGTTTGCAAATCGAAACGCTCTAATCGCAGTTTTCGGACGAGGCGCCGCGGCATTAGAGCCGAACAGCACTCAGTTTGATCTTCGGCACGCGGCCGCGTCATAATCTATATCTCTGAATCTTACGAGACAACAGTGCCAAAACGCAACCACATACTAAGGCGCGAGTCGAAATATGACGCGCGCCTTAAAGTGCTAGTCACGGCGATAAATTCAGCTCAGACGATAGCTATGAGAGCAAATACCGAAGATCGCAGACTGATTATCCATCTTCGTCGGCCGTGGTGGAGGCTTCACTTTCTGCAGCTTCTACGCCTTCAATCTCTTCTTCATCCGCGTCTTCTTCAGCGACTCTCGGTGGCTGTATCCAGGCGATGCGCTCAGCGGGGTCGCTGATAAGAGTTGCATCTGATGGAAGCGTCATATCGCGGGCGAGCACGGCATCGTCGAATCCTTCCAATACTTCGCAGTCAGCCTCGACTTGCGGCGGTATGTTCCCGGGACGTGCTTCGAGCAACACCTCGTATACGCCTTGAGTGACGAACCCGTTGCCGCCTCTGATTCCAGGCGCGATATCTTGGTTGATCAGCATCACCGGCACCGGAGCTTGCACGGTCTGAGTAATGTCGACGCGCATGAAATCTACATGCAACAATTGCCCGGATACGGGATGGGTGGCGATATCACGTACCAAAGTGATATCAGGGTCGGTGTCCGCCGTCTTCACAGTGATAGGGGAAGTGCGTCCGGCGGCTTTAAGCACATTTACAAGGTGCTTCTCTTCGGCTTGCAACGACGCTGGGGCATCTTTCAACCCGTATACGTGTATCGGTATTAACCCGGCTGCTCGCAGCGCGCGATTCTTCTTGCCCATCGCGGTGCGCGGTTCTGCATCCAGCATTAAGTCAGCCATTTCAGAAAATCTCCTGCGTGTATCGCGTCTTTTCAAGCTTAATACTAAAATCCCGGCGGCAATGTTACTGGTTTCGCAGCGGATCGGTATGGCTACCTGCGATATGGTGTGAATGCAGATCACGCTGATATACTGGCAACACACGCGGAGGCTGGAACCCATAAATAAGGGGAGCAGCGCTGATCAACGGTCGTCAGCGTTGTGTCGCGCAGCCTTTCCCGTGCCGGTGTATTCATGTCATGCTAATCCCGATGAGAGTAGATTATGGGGTGCGGATGCTGGTCTACCTTGCCATGCACTCTGGCGAGGGCTACATCCCGACTTCTGAGATCGCCAAGAAGCAACATATTCCAGAGCCTTATCTGCTGAGGATTTCAGCCGACCTGGTGCGCGCCGGATTGGTCGAATCGAGGCGCGGTCCCGGCGGCGGCCAACGTTTGGCTAAAGACCCTGCTGATATCACTGTCGGGAACGTCATCCAGTGTGTAGACCACTCATTCGCAGCATTGGACTGCATCGAATCGCCTGACAGCTGCCTCATCTCCAATGCCTGTTCGCAGCGAGAGCTATGGTCTGACGTGGAGAAGATGCTGCAAGATTACCTTTTGGGAATACGCATCGACGACCTAGTCATGAAGCAACGGCAATTGGAGGGCGAAGCGAAGCTCACGCTGCATCCGATCGACGCGACCGCATCCTCTTAAAGCCCGCCGCAGGCTACAGGAAGCAAACTTCACATGTTGCCAGCCGATACGAATCCGCGCCGCCTTTTATCCGCGACAGCGGGCACGCATTCAATCAGGTTTTCATTGAATCGCATTGTATGTATTGGGTCCATGTCTGCCCTTGATTTGCGATAGAATCTCACGTCAAGGGAAGTGATTTTCATAACGAATCGATTTCCGGCAGGATCAGATGCCGATTAAAGAGACGAAACCATGGAAAAACAAAACGTGAATGGATCATCCAACGGGCGAATCGATATCAGCACGGCACTGCCTTTAACACCGGCGCAAGTGCAACGATACAGCCGCCACATAATCATGCCGAACGTCGGCAGCGCCGGGCAGCGCAAACTAGTGAACGCTAAAGTCTTGGTAGTAGGCGCAGGTGGGCTTGGTTCGCCGGCATCGCTATACCTCGCGCTGGCTGGAGTGGGCACGATTGGCATCATCGATTTCGACGTGGTAGATGTCAGCAACCTGCAGAGGCAGATTCTGCACTCGGATACCGATGTCGGCAGACGCAAGGTCATATCGGCAAAGGAGACTCTTCAGGCGCATAATCCTGAAGTTAATGTGTTAGTGCACGAGGATCCGATCAACGCCGATAATGCGATGGATATCATTCCCGATTACGATGTGGTGGTGAACGGCGCCGATAACTTCGCTACACGCTACTTGGTGAACGATGCGGCATATCTAGCCGGCAAGCCGTTGGTGGACGGCGCGATACTCGTCTTCGACGGTCAGGCCGCTACTTACATTCCGGGTGAAGGCTGCTATCGATGTCTGTTCCCAGAGCCGCCGCCGCCAGGCGAGGTTCCGAACTGCGCCGAGGCCGGAGTGATCGGAGCTTTGCCCGGGCTGGTCGGGTCGATGCAGGCACTAGAGACGATTAAGCTGATCATGGGCATCGGAGATACGCTTACCGGCCGGATGCTGATCATAGATGCGCTGGGCATGGAGTTCCGCGAGATAAAAGTGCGCCGAAGAAGTGACTGCAAACTATGCGGAGATGAACCGGAAGTTACTGAACTGGTGGATTACGAACTCTTCTGCGGCATCGCACCGCCGCAAGCTGCCACCGTGGCTGGATAACTTCAGCGAACGATCAATCTGTCCCCTGTCATCGGGCCGATCGCGGTTGTGACGGACTGAACTTGAGAAGTGTCGAATATGAACCTAAAGAAGTATGACGATCTTCTGCAGTTCATCGGCAACACTCCGATAGTGGAGATATCACAGTTCAGCCCGAAACCCGACGTCCGTCTCTTCGCGAAACTGGAATCGTATAATCCGACTGGCAGTGTTAAGGATCGGGTGGCGCTGTCTTTGATCGATGCGGCCGAGAAGGCCGGCGATTTAACCCCCGGACAGGGCGGAGTCATCATCGAGCCCACTAGCGGCAACACCGGTATCGGGTTGGCAATGATCGGGAAACTGCGCGGCTATCAGGTGAAGGCAGTAATGCCGCGCAGCGTTAGCCCCGAACGTGTGCAGCTGTTGGAGGGATTCGGCGCCGAGATCATATTCTCACCAGCCGAGAAAGGCACGAATGAATCGATAGTGCTGGCTAAAGATCTGAAGTCTCAGAACCCTACTTGGTTCATGCCGTATCAGTACGGAAACGCCGCCAATCCAGATGCGCACTACACAACCACCGGGCAAGAAATAGCGCGCGCGATACCTGATCTTGACGCGTTTGTAGCCGGGCTGGGAACCGGCGGCACCTTGATGGGGGTCGGACGATCCTTGCGGGAGCACAATCCTAGCGTCAAGATAGTAGCCGCGGCGCCGCATCCGGATGACAAGGTGCAGGGATTACGCTCTATAGAGCACGGCTTTATTCCGCCGATACTGGACCTCGACCGGCTAGGCGCGCGCATCATGGTGGAAGCCGAAGAGGCGTTCCATTGGACCAAGCAGCTGTTGCAGGATGCGGGCATCTTCGTCGGCGTATCTTCAGGCGCCGTATTGGCTACCGCGATCCGAGCCGCACGCCGTTTCGAGAACGCCAAGATCGTTATGCTATTCGCAGATGGCGGCTGGAAGTATCTCTCCACCGGCATCTATGCCAAAGATTGGAAAGAGTTCAAAGATGAAGTGGAAGGGCAGACATGGTGGTGAATGAGCGCGAACTGTGCTTCATGACGGCGGTAGAGTTGTTAAAACTGATGCGCAGCCGAGAAGTATCCGCTGGGGAAGTGATCTCGGCCCATATCGCGCAGATCGAACGCGTAAATCCAAGCGTTAACGCCATCGTCACGATGGTGGACGGCGACCGCCTGATGGAGCAGGCATCAGCTGCAGACGATGCTACCGTAAACATGCCGGACAGCATCGGCGCGTTGCATGGGTTGCCTGTAGGCATCAAAGATCTGCAACCAACCGCCGGCATACGGACCACTTACGGATCACCGATATTCAAAGATTTTGTTCCCAATGAAGATTCGTTGCCGGTGCAACGATACAAAAATGCCGGCGCGATAGTGTTGGGCAAGACGAACACGCCAGAGTTCGGCGCCGGTTCCCAAACCTTTAATCAGGTTTTCGGCTCTACTCCTAATGCCTATGACCTGAGCAAGACGTGCGGCGGCAGCAGCGGCGGTGCAGCAGTAGCGCTGGCGTGTGGAATGATGCCGATCGCGCAGGGCTCGGACTTCGGCGGATCGTTGCGGAATCCGGCCGCATGGTCGAACGTTGTCGGAATGCGAAACACCATCGGCACAGTCCCGGTCTATCCGGCGTCGCTAGGGTATACCTCGGAATCTGTTGTAGGCGGCATGGGACGCACCGTCGCTGATGTTGCTTTGCAGCTATCAGCGCTGGCCGGGCCGGACCCGCGAGCGCCCAACAGCCGAATGCTGGACGGCGCGCGCTTCGCGCAGCCGCTGGAGCGAGATTTCAAGGGCGCACGAATAGCATGGAGCCGAGACTTAGGCGAAGCGCCAATTGCATCTGCTATCACTAAGACGCTGGACGCGCAGCGCACTGTGTTTGAAGAAGAATTGGGCTGCATAGTAGAAGATGCCGATCCACCGCTGGAAGATGCCGGCCAGATATTCCATATCCTGCGCGCTGCTATCTTCGCACATCAGCACGAAGCCAATCTCAGAGACCACCGTCCGCTCCTTAAAGACACCATAATCTGGAATGCCGAGCAAGGCATGAAACTCACGGCGCTTGATATCAAGAGGGCGGAAGAACGGCGAACCTTGCTCTACGCGCGCCTGGCCGATTTCATGAGCCGCTATGACTTCATCGCGCTCCCCGTGACGTCAGTTCCCCCGTTCTCAATCGAAGTGGAGTATCCGACCGAGATCGACGGCCGGACGCTGTCAAACTATCTTGAATGGATGGCTCCTTGCTCATCGGTCACGGTGACCGGTCTGCCAGCGATATCAGTTCCGGCCGGCTTTCACGATTCCGGACTGCCTTGTGGACTCCAGCTGGTAGGCAGGCAACACGCCGATTTCGAGACGCTTCAGATGGCACATGCTTTTGAACAAGCCACTGCATACTGGATGCAGCGTCCCGCAATAGCAAAATGAGGAGAGGAAGAGATCAGGTATTGAATCTTGTGCCGATACGCATATGCATCGTTGCGTCTTTATCATTCCCAGAATATGGAGTTTCTAGTCCATGAACCTAGAACTTGAACATAAACGCGCTCTGGTGACAGGCGGTAGCAGAGGCATCGGTAAAGCAATCGCTTGGGAACTGGCCCGCGAGGGCTGCAACGTGGCAATATGCGCGCGTTCAAGGCCCGAGCTGTATGCCACAGCATCGGAGATATCAGCCGACACTGGGCGAAAGATAATTCCCATTGAAGCCGATACCGGCGACACCCAATCGGTGCGAGATCTAGTGGCAACTGCTAATGAATCGCTGGGTGGAATCGATATTTTGGTCAACAACGCGGCGCGCCCGTTAAGGCAAATACCAGCGCAAAACATTGAGACTATAACCGATGACGATTTCAACGCGGATGTAAACGTCAAGGTGCTGGGATATCTGCGATGCGCGCGTGAAGCCGCGCCCATCATGAAGCAGAACGGATGGGGAAGGATCATCAATATCAGCGGACTTGCGGCCCGATCCAGCGGCGCCACAATAGGATCGATACGCAATGTATCAGTCGCCGCATTGACCAAGAACCTCGCCGACGAGCTCGGCCCGCACGGAATCAACGTATCCGTCATACATCCGGGCCTCACTCGCACTGAATCGACTGCGCTTATAATCTCAGACCGCGCCGAGCAACAAGAGGTGTTGGAAAGTGAGATCGAGCTGCAGATGAAAAACGCCAACTCGATACGCCGATTAATCGATGCTCGGGAGATCGCATATATAGCGGCATTTCTGGCATCGCCGAAAGCGATCGCTATAAATGGCGATGCCATCGCCGCAGGCGGCGGAGTGGGAAACGCGATCCATTACTGATGATCTCGAGGACATTACCGTCATCAGCTTACGACCATTTTTTCTGCATCCGTGACCAAATGTTATCGGAGCGATCAAGATTGCAACTTGCCGATTCTGAATTGCCGGCCTGTGTTAGCATAGAGATTCGATTTATGGGCGTTGCGATTGTCCCGGCAGGTTTGTGTACTGATGCGAAAACCAACTCCCAGCAAATATCAGGAGATTAACGGCACATATTGACTACTGAAACGGACCTTCGAACCGGCGGGCAAACGCAGCCATCGTCAGCGGCTGGAGAAACCAGTGCCGAAGTAGCTTTTTCCATCGAGGATCTCTTCCGCGCCGGGGTTCATCTCGGGCATCCGACGAAGCGCTGGCACCCGCGCATGAAGGATTACATCCTGCTGAAGCACAACCGCCGTCATGTGTTAGATATGCGCAAAACGTTTGAAGCGCTCGAAACCGCCAGCGCAGCCGTGCGAGATGTCGTAGCCGATGGCGGAGAGTGCTTATTGGTGGGAACTAAAGCACAAGCAAGGGGAGAGATACAACGGCTAGGCGAAGAGATTGATGCTATGTACATCGCTTCGCGATGGCTCGGTGGAACCCTCACGAACTTCGCCACCATATCGCGACGCATCGAAGCGCTCTCTCAGCTAGAAAATGACTTCGCCAACAACTCAGTCGAAGTCCACACCAAACGAGAGTTGCTCATGAAGCAGACCGAAGTCAGACGGTTGAGCAAGTTCTTCGGCGGCATTAAAAAGATGTCTAAACTGCCCCAGATGCTATACATAGTCGGCATAGAGCGAGAGCGACACGCGGTAAAAGAGGCTACTGACCTCGGCATTCCGGTCGTTGCAATTGTCGATTCCGATTGCGATCCTGCCACAGTTACATACCCGATCCCCGGCAATGATGATTCACATGCTTCTATAGCTTTGATCTCTCGCCAGATCGTGAACGCCATACTGGAAGGTCGGCAGATAGCGGAGGTGCGCGAGCAGGAGCGACAAGCGGCTATTGCAGAGCGTGAGGCCCAGGAAGCCGCTATGGCCGCGGCCCGCGCCGCGGCTGCCAGACGCGCCCAAGCTAACCGAGGGTCGAACGGCAACAGTTAGTTCAAAAGCGCGTCATCAGCTATATATGAATCGCATATAAACCCGGGAGAATATACCGATGAATACCATCAGCGCGGACCAAGTAAAGGAACTGCGTGATATGACCGGCGCCGGAATCATGGACTCCAAACGGGCTTTAGAGTCCGCTGAAGGAAACATGGAAAAGGCCGTTGCCGCTCTGATGGAAAGCGGACTCGCAAAAGCATCCAAGAAGACCGGAAGATCCGCGCTTCAGGGCATTGTCGAGGCTTACATACACACTGGCGGACGGGTGGGGTCGCTAGTAGAGCTGAACTGTGAGACCGATTTCGTCGCCCGAACCCCGGAGTTCAAATCGCTGGCTCGCGACTTGGCGATGCAGATCGCCGCGATGAGCCCTAAATATATAGACCGCGAATCGATTCCAGATGAAAGAGGAGTATCAGAAGACGAAGTTCTATGGGAGCAGGTATATATTCGCGACGGAAGCATGAAGGTCGGAGATCTAGTCAATCAGATGATCGCGAAGGTTGGTGAGAACATCAAGATCGGACGCATGCAGCGCTTCGCATTGGGAGAGTGATCGATATCGTCGATCCGGCGAACGCACGAGAAGGTTGCGATGGGTAAGTCGATTTACGGAAGGATACTGCTGAAACTGAGCGGTGAATCTTTCAAGGGCGAGCTTGATTTTGGGATCGACGATGAGACTGTGCAGTATTTGGCAGCTGAGATAAAGCAAGTGCACAACTGGGGGGACGTTGGCATTGCCATCGTGGTTGGTGGTGGCAACATTTGGCGCGGAGCCGATAAAACGCACCAGGGCATGGACCGTAGCAGCGCCGACGACGCCGGAATGCTGGCAACGGTCATGAATGCGCTTGTGTTGCAAGACCGCCTGGAACGCGAAGAAGATGACGGGTATGTGCGCACGCTGACCGCGATACCGATGCAGACCGTCGCCGAGCCTTACATCAGACGCCGTGCTATCCGACACCTTGAAAAGGAGCGCATCGTCATCTTAGCCGCCGGCACCGGAAACCCGTACATGTCTACCGACACCGCGGCTAGTTTACGCGCCCTGGAAATCAGCGCTTCAGTGTTGATGATGGCGAAGAACAATATCGACGGGATATACGATAAAGACCCGATTTTGAACCCTGAAGCGGTGAAATTCGATCACATCACGCATCAACAAGCGCTGGAGCTCAGACTAGGAGCATTAGATGCCACCGCGTTATCGCTAGCCATGGAGAACGCACTCCCCATCATAGTCTTTGACATCTTCAAACCGGGTAACTTAGCAGCCCTCGTATCGGGCGAGCATATAGGCACTCGCATAACAGTGGACGACGCCGGCGAACAAATTTCTATGCCCACATCTGCTCCGCCTCAATTAATCTGATGCTTGCTGACCAGTGATCAAAGGCACTAGAGCCTCGTAGCATTCGGTCATCTCGAGCAAACACTCCTGTCATCCCGCGGCGCACTGCCATTCTGAATAGAGCGCAACCCTTCGTCATTCCGAGGGACGGGGCCTCAGTCATCCCAAGCGCTATTCCCGTCATCCCCGCGCAGGCGTGAATCCAATACATGCGCATGTCTCCGCGCGTTTAGATTCTTCACTTCGTTCAGAATATTGCGTCGGCATCGAATTGGAAGCCGTCCAGGATGATCGATTCCACCGTTTCGCTCTCGGCGTATATCCGCACCGTCCGGAAACGATCGTCGTCCAGCAGCAGCACGCTCACGGTCTTAGCGTCCGGATCCACGATCCAGTACTCCTTCACGCCGTGCCTGGCGTACAGCGCGCGCTTGAAGCTCCGGTCTCGCTGCGCGGTCGATGGCGACAGCACTTCCACGGCCAAGTCAGGCGGTCCCTTCAGGTTCTCGTCGTCCAAGAACCTCTCGACGCGCTCGTTGGATATGAAAAGGATGTCTGGCTGCACTACGTCGACATCCGACAGCACCACGTCGAATGGCGCCACCAAGACCCTCCCCAATCGTTGGATCTTCACAAACTGGTTTAGTAATGCAGACAGATCTGATACCGCTGTCTGATGTCCCGTGTTAGGCGCCGGAGTCATGATGAGATCTCCGTCCAGCAACTCGTATCGCTCATCGTCAGGGGTCTGGCGATAGTCTGCATATGTGAGCTTTACGGCGGTGTCGGCGTTGATCATCAGGGAACAGCCTCCCAGTGTCGATGCTTTTCACAGTCGTCTCAGGGCTTCGCTTAGGATGCCGTCGATTCTACACCGCCATTCCGAGCAAAGCGTAGCCCCTACTGTCATTCCAAGCGCCATTGCTGAGATGGTTGCGCTTGCATGGCAGTTAAGGGGCGATGGATTCTCGCGCAGGCGGTAATGACGGAATGGCGCTTGGGATGACGGATGGATGTGGGGACTAGAATATTGCGTCGGCATCGAATTGGAAGCCGTCCAGGATGATCGATTCCACCGTTTCGCTCTCGGCGTATATCCGCACCGTCCGGAAACGATCGTCGTCCAGCAGCAGCACGCTCACGGTCTTAGCGTCCGGATCCACGATCCAGTACTCCTTCACGCCGTGCCTGGCGTACAGCGCGCGCTTGAAGCTCCGGTCTCGCTGCGCGGTCGATGGCGACAGCACTTCCACGGCCAAGTCAGGCGGTCCCTTCAGGTTCTCGTCGTCCAGGAACCTCTCGGCGCGCGCGTTGGATACGAAAAGGATGTCTGGCTGCACCACGTCGACATCCGACAGGGCCACGTCGAACGGCGCCACGAAGACCCTCCCTAATCGTTTTCTCCACACAAAAGCATCTAGCAGTCCTGACAGTCGGGTCGTGATACCTTGATGCCTAGTGTTAGGCGCCGGAGTCATGATGAGATCTCCGTCCATCAACTCGTATCGCTCATCGTCAGGGGTCTGTAGATAGTCAGCATATGTGAGCTTTACGGCGATGTCGGCGTTGATCATCATGAAAGTGCCTCCCAGTGCCGATGCTTTTCACAGTCATCTCAGGGCTTCGCTTAGGATGCCGTCGATTCTATACCGTCATTCCGAGCTCGGAATGACGGTATAGGTATGCTTGGCATGGCAGTGTGATTGTATAGCCATACGCCAATCTGCAGATGTGCTCCATCTTGATGCGCTTCAAAATCGCTGCTAATCGCGCGGCTATGCATTGAATCGCTTTCTACAAACTTCGTATATTCGTGAACATAACCGCCCGGCGACGCATCTCAACACGCGTCTGGCACCAGTGCCAGCCGGGACGAACTATTGAGATTCACTATGCAAAAGAAGAGTGAAGTCCGCATGAGAGACAAGAAAATCCGAACCTATACCGCGCTAGCCGGCATCGCCGTGCTGACTTTAGCGGTGCTGGCCCTAGGCTTTAGCGCCGTAGCGCTACCCGTGGCAAACGCCGCCTCGGGCAATATCGAGGCGCTGAACGTCGGAACATGCATGACTACCGACGACTCAGTGTTCAATAAAAACGCCTGCACTGACGACGAAAAAGTCGGTGATCGCAAGGGTTTGAAAGAGGTTGATACCCTCTATGCCACTTACGCGCATGATCCGAAGACGGCGCATGAACAACCCCGAGTCATCCTTAAAGACTCCGACCTGCTGAAGATCAGCATTGACGACCCCGGACGCGACCGCCGCACCGGAGTGATGATCGCAGCAGCCGGTTACGCGGGAGCAAGTGGATATAAAACAGGTAAAGCACAAACTAGGGAGATTCCACAATCCGTTATTGATGAAGCTCTGAAGGGAGTTGAAAATAAAGGGTTTTCTCTCAGTGAAGATCATAAAAGCAAGAAGCTATTCAAACTGCTACAGGATAAAGATTGCGCCCCTGACTTTGCATCTACTGATGCCGAAGAAGTGAGGAAAGATCGCCCAAGGTGTTCAACCATTACTTCTTCTGGCACTGTAAGCTTCGGTTTCATACGAACCTCCGGTGGCGGATCATTCCCGCCCATGGCAACCGACGGTGAGATCAAGATTTTCGGTTATTTGGTCCCGAACGACGAGGCAAGTACTAAAGCGCCGACGGTGGACTATGGTCAACCCACAGACTTCGCAGAGTTGATAGACGAACGGTACATTAAGCTAGACGAAGATCGGTCGGAGGGCGGCAATGATACCTCGCCTTGGCTAACCTTGATAGCGGAAGCGCCGGCCGAGAAGGACATCGTGATTGCGGCGATCTACTACCAGACGAGTGATGAAGAAAATCTGGTAGGTGGACGAAAAGAATCATCCTCAGATTACGCGTCAAAAGATGACAAGCCCGAATACACCGAAGACGAGCGTCAGGATAAAGATGCCCTGATGGTGCAGATAGAGGGCGACAACGATGAAGGCGCGGTTAATCTGTTCCTCACCGAGACCGGTCGTTTCACGGGCCGCTATGAAGGCTATGTCCGCCTTACCGATGCCGACGGAAACGGGTCTGGCTTCACCACTGATAAGATAAACAGCAGTGTCACCAGCAAAAACTGGGGACTTCGGATCAAACACGGATCGAATAGCGATAAAGGTGGTGCCGCAGTAGTTGGCGTGGATAGCGGTCCAGTGAAGATATCGTACCGCGATTCCAGCGGCCGGACACAGACCTTTGATATAGAGATCGACATGCGGCCGCCAACGATCAGGGTGACGGAGCCTCAGGACGGTGCGCGAACGCGCGACCGCAGCCCGGACTTCGTCGGATCGTTTGAAGATGACGAATCCGGTCTGGCCGAGGACACATTCCGTCTCTATGCCGCCAACGAAACATCTGGCGAAGCAGCTGATCTGAGCCTCGGTCTTAATGCCGATGATGTGGTAGCAAAAAATGGCAAGGTGCAGACGCGCCAAGACTACTCGGGCTTCACTAATGATGGTAGTACGTTCGGCGTCTTTGCTGCGTCAAAACTCTTTAAGGGAGGCACGGATCGAGGTGAAGATCCGCGCTACATTGAGTCCAGAGGCGTGGATGACGGTGATCGGACCGGTCGCTTCGACGACGATATCCGCTTCCAGTTCGACACGAAGGACCTTGATCCCGGAGGCAAACAGGTCAAGGTGCAGTTCCAGGCGCTGGTGATGGACCTGGCGGGGAACGTGGGCTTCTCAGACGGTGACGAGATGGGCCCGACCTTCATAAATGATCTGGGCAAGGCGAAGGATCGTAAGGGAGGTAATGTCATCGGCTGGTACTCTCACCACGTAGTACACCTCGATGACAAGGATCCGGAGTTCAGCAAGGACCAGACGGTGACCGGTTTCTACGGAAGCAAGCGCGACGCCTCAGGCATCCGAGTGAAGCTGGATGGCGGCGTGAACCGCGACAGCATCAGCACTTCTACATTCAAGGTGGAACTCGATGACGGCAGCGAAGCGACCGTCACCGATGTCAACCTGAACGAAGCCGGCGATGGCACCATCTATCTGAAGCTGTCCAAGCCGCTGGCTACCGATGCCACGCCTAAGATCTCAGTCCGTGATGGCGAAGTGATAGCGGATTCCGCGGGCAATGAGATGAACTTCTCACAGCAAAAGCCGTTTGAAGTCAAAGATGGAATACTGCCCGGATTGAAGGTAACTCTCAGCGGCGGATCAGGCTCCGGCAGCGGTGCCGAAGGCCCGGACAGGCTCACCCGCAACAGCATTAAAGTCACTATCACCTCAGATGAGCCGCTTCAAGGCGCGCCGAAGATTGAGGTAGTGTGCGACAACCTGACGTGGAAGGAAAGTGACGATAAAAAACGCACTTTGCGCCACTACATCGATGCGCGCTCCGGCGATTCGGATAAGATCCCAGGAGATGAATTCAAGTGCGGCAGTAAAGACGATAGTCTTGAATTCGTTCCAACTGAGATTTCGGCGTACTCTCGCCCGCGCAACACTTGGGAATACACCTGGAGCAACCTATCCGGCGGCAAAAAGTTGGAAGATGGGGCACTGACGGTAATCGCGTTCGCGCGCGACCGATCTCGATACGACAACTTGAAAGACGACCAGGTCTACAACTACGGCGCTGCCACCGCCAAGTTCAGGCTGGACACCGAAATCGATGCTCCGGACACTACTCCGGATGACGGTGAAGATGTTAAAGAGGCGCGTCCTTTCATCGTTCTTGACTTCAAATACGAACCGACGAAGATATCTTTGGATTACTTCAAGGTTGACGGCAAGGATGTTGTAGACGAGGTTGAGAATCGCGACAATAACCGCTTCATCTACTGGCCGCAATCGATGAGCATGGGTGAACATCGGATCGAGGTGCAGTACAAGGATGCTGCTGGCAATACCGACATTCTTGATGACTACGACTTTGAAGTGAAGTCGCGCGGTAAGTTCATCATCTCGCTCGGCGCCGGATGGAATGCGATATCGCTTCCTGCCGACCCGGTCGACTCGACGATAGATACCGTGTTCACGGATCCGAATGTGAGTACGGTCATCGGTTGGGACGGCACTGATCCGTCGCAGCCATGGCGCTACGCTAGCCGAGTTGACGGCGTTTGGACGACGAGCGGGCAGTTTGCCACTTTGAGCAGCATCGAGGCGGGCTACGGCTACTGGGTCCACTCCGATAGCTTCGTGAGGCAGGCCGTGGCGCTCACTGGCAACGTCCGCGGCACATTGCCCTGGGAGCCGCGTTTCACGGTGATTGACCCGGATCACCGCGGCTGGCACTTCGTCGGCGTGATAGATCAGGATGGCGACCAGACGGAGAACCACTTCGGCACGGGTTTGCTAAACGATAAGAGGTCACCGGTAACCGCCAAAGACTACCTACGCGAATACGTCAGGGCGTATACCTGGGACAACACCTTTAACCGCTTCGAGTCGGTCCCAGAAGGCCAGCAGATGACTATCGGCGAC
Source organism: Dehalococcoidia bacterium (assembly GCA_963422715.1). Taxonomy (GTDB): domain Bacteria; phylum Chloroflexota; class Dehalococcoidia; order Lucifugimonadales; family Lucifugimonadaceae; genus Bin127. Next base: position 1,246,986 of record OY730475.1, read on the forward strand.
GGCGTGTGGGTGTTCTACGCCAAAAACTTCGTTGTAGTGCCATAAGCAGCAACAATAGACTTCTCACGTCGCTCCCGGATCATAGCTGCGAGCGAGCTTTCGGATAACGGAGCGGCGTGACTGAAAAGCGGAAGCCTTGACTTGGGTGCATCTCAGATCTTGAGATGCACCCAAGTTTTTTGTTCTCAACCTCCAGCCTAACTGCCATTCCCGCGCAGGCGGGAATCCACATCGTTCAACCGAGCGGATACTAGGGATCTAAAGCGATAGGCAGTGTTGCGCTCCGTTCAGGATGACATGAACAGATGAAGATATATAGTATCTTCTATATGAATCCTGACACTCTCAATGAGTTCCAATGGGTAAATCATGACGCTTGCGCCGCCGCCTAAAAGAGATATTCCCGACCGATTAGGTCGCTACGGTCAGTACGGCGGCAAGTTCGTGCCGGAAACGCTGATGGCGGCGCTGGGCGAACTTGAAAACGCCTATGAAGCGGCACGGCGAGACGAATCGTTTTGGCGCCAACTGGATAATCTGCTCCAAGATTTCGTTGGACGTCCGACTCCTCTTTACTACGCCAGCAATCTCAGCGCACAGCTAGGCGGCGCTCAGATCTGGCTGAAGCGAGAGGACTTGGCGCATACTGGAGCGCACAAGATCAACAACGCGATGGGGCAGATTCTGCTCGCCAAACGATTGGGCAAGAGACGCATCATCGCCGAGACGGGAGCCGGCCAGCACGGCGTGGCAGCGGCTACTGTGTGTGCGATGATGGGACTGGAGTGCGTAGTCTACATGGGCGAAGAGGATATTCACCGTCAGGCACCGAACGTGTATCGCATGAAGCTGCTGGGAGCGCAAGTGAAGACGGTCAAATCCGGCAGCCGAACCTTGAAAGACGCTATCAACGAAGCGATCCGAGACTGGGCGACGAACGTCCGCACTACGCACTATCTCATCGGTAGCGCCGTGGGGCCTCATCCCTATCCGATGTTGGTGCGAGACTTCCAAAGCGTGATCGGCAGAGAAGCTAGACGCCAAGCAATGACGCAGATCGGTCGACTGCCAGACTGTGTGGTCGCTTGCGTTGGCGGCGGGTCGAACGCTATCGGCATCTTCAGCGGTTTTGTAGATGATGCCGCAGTAGCGCTCATCGGGGTGGAAGCGGCCGGCGATGGGATCAATACTGAACGTCACTCCGCGACTATTTCCAGAGGTAGTCCCGGTGTTCTGCACGGCGCGATGTCGTATCTGCTGCAAGACGAGTGGGGGCAGGTTACTGAGACGCACTCCGTATCGGCGGGTTTAGACTACCCGGGAGTAGGTCCTGAGCATTCTTACTTCAAGGATGTGGAACGCGCGCGATATGTGGCGGTAGATGATGATGCGGCTCTGGATGGCTTTGATCTGTTGACGCGCGCCGAGGGCATCATCCCGGCGCTGGAGCCGGCGCACGCCATTGCGCACTTGCGAGAATTGGCGCCTTCGCTGGATGCTTCAAGCGTGATCCTGATGCTATTGAGCGGACGCGGAGATAAAGATTTGGATACGGTAGCGAAGTTGCGCGGGATAGAGATTTAGCGCGATGCCAAACGAATCGACTTCAGATGCGATGAAGAGAGACTTGCCGCCAGCCTCGTCCGGCAATCGCGCGCGTCAGGCACGTTCGCGGTTAAACACGACTCATCCCGTGCAGTGGATCGATGAAAACATGGAGAGGCAGTATAACCGAGTCCGAGATCCGAAACGGGAAAAGAAGCGGCGTCTCAAACGTCTGCATCAGAATCCGTAGACCGCGGTTGCAGTGGCGCCTAGCAAAGCGTTCCGTTCATCCACAGTCAGCCAGTCGAAACCTTCTTTGACTAGTCGCAGTTCGTCTTCTAGTGAAATCCATCCATGCTTTACTCGATGATGTCCGGGGTATCCGGTGCCCCACATGCATCGTTCTATCCTGAAAGCATCGATGGCGCGTTTTACCGCTTCATGCATGTCTGAATAGGGGAAACCCTGTCGCGAGCGGTTATGCACGTCTGATATTTTCAGGTACACATTGGGTATCGTAGCGAGGCTCAGCACTGGTTGATACTCTCGCCAATCATTGAACGTCATCTGGGGTTCCGGGTACATCATATGGTCGATGATCCAAGTGATGCCCGGGAAAAGTGTTGCCGCGTCTCGCAGCTGCTGAAAATTCCCTACTCGGTTATGCACCTTAACCACGCCCTGCCGTGCCTCGATCTCTTTGAGCAATGCAGTGTTGCAGCCGCGTCCGATGATCTCGGCATCGGGATAGTAGTCGGGATGGAATCGAAAGCCTGACATCCCGTGCTCGTCCATCCAATATCTAGCGGCGACGAAATTCTGCGGATCTAGTGGATCGATGAGTCCTATAGATCGGAATCGGGCTCGGTTCTTGTTGGCGGCGTTCGCTACGTATGAGTTATCCCAGGTGGACCAGCTGGTCTGGACTAAGATGGCGGCATCTACCCCGTTAGCATCCATATCTTCGAGTAGTTGATCGGCAGAGCCTGCTTCATCTGGAAGCGCGGACCAAGTGGGAGCGGTAGGTCCGATAGGCGCGATGGGCGGCATCTCCCATACATGCACGTGCGTATCGATGATCATGGCATTGGGCAGTCTATTCAGGGGCGGTTGCTGAAGTCCTCATTCTACCCGGGTCATGATCCCAGGACGGTGCCGACGATGCCGGGTAAGCCGCGCAAGAACTCGGGTCCGGGCAGAGGCTTCCGTCCTGCTAGTTGCAGCTTTTCGAGCGCCAGCCATTCTCTATCGCCGGCCAATGCGACAAGCTGTCCCTGGTCATCGATAGAGACCAGTCCCGGCTGATCGTTGGTCAAGGGCGTTTCAGCGATTCCTTTTCGGAGGGATAGGAGTTTCAGCTGCTCGCCCTTCATCTTGGTGAAGATGCCGGGCCAAGGATGATAAGCTCGCATCATCCGTTCGATTCGGTCTGCGGATAGATTCCAATCGATCTCACCGTCTGATTTCTGCACCAGCTTGGCAATGGATGCTGAAGCGTCGTCTTGATGTTGCGGCTCTAGGTCGCCATGCGCGATGCCGAACAGTGCTTTTGGAAGCATCTCGGCGCCAGTTGCGAAGAGGCGAGAAGTCAGCGTGTCGGCACGCTCGTCAGCTTGGATTGGCATGCGCTTTGATTGCATCAGCAGCGGTCCGGTGTCCATGCCGGCATCCAGAAGTATGATGGATACGCCAGTGCAGCTATCGCCATTGAGAATCGCGCTGACGACCGGGCTCGGACCGCGGTATCGAGGCAGCAGTGAGGGATGGACGTTGATAGCGCCGAGCTCGGTTGCCTCTAGCAGTTGATGCGGAATCATCCTGCCGTAGGCTGCCACTACGAATGCATCGGCATCGACGGCGTGGATCTTATTCGCCGCGTTTGCATCCAAGCGCTCGGGAGTGAAGATTTCGATTCCGAGTCGGTTGCCGGCCTGTTGGATCGGTGTTTGCCGTAGACCGCGCCCGCGTCCGGCTCGGCGTGCGGGGCGAGTACAAATCATGGGCACCTCGATGCCCGATTTCAAAAGCGATTGTAGACAGGGCAACGCATACTCTGGAGTTCCGAAAAAAACTGTTTTCATGGTTCTTTATGTGCACCTAAATGTGCTAGTTGAGGGATTTGAATCTGGGAATCGCGGTTAGTTTTATTGTGTCAATAATTGTTAATCGATTGGCGAGAAGTTAAAAATCGTTGATTTTCAGTGAATTTGGTGTTGCAGAGCTTGCAATATGGTGATAGCTTTACTTATGCGTTTACAGGCTTCTTGAGTCTAGAGGAGGCGACTCTGGGAATCTGTTGACTCGATCTCCTGCACCGGCTGGTTGCCGTCCAGCCACGAAACCGATTCTATTATTTGGTTAAGGATTCGACGTGCCTTGTGACGATCTTGTATGCGGTGATGACAATACTGATAAGAAATGGGAAGCTGTGCTGTGCGCTCTCGCCGTACAGATGGACAACCCTTTGAACTTCAACACATTTTTAGCTGATACCCATGTAGCCCTATCTGAAAACATCTTGCTGCTGACCGTGCGCAATGGATTCATCGCGTCCTGGGTAAAGCAGCGCATGATGCCGGCGATACGGCGGGTTACGCAACGTGAATTTGGGCATGAGCTAGAAATCAGGCTTAAGATAGCCAGTGATATCGAAGCCGAACCAGTGTCGGACGGCATCATGGGCAATCACGAGACTTGGTCGGCGGCATTGATGGCGGAACAGCGTCAAACTGTGGCTACAGCGAACGCGCGCCGATTCCCGTTGCGGTCGGAGATGACGTTTGGCAGCTTCATCGCATCTGGCAGCAACCGAATCGCGCTCGAGGCGGCGAAATCCGTGGCCGTGCAGACGGCGCGCCGAACATCCTACAATCCGCTCACCATAACGGGAGAGACCGGACAGGGCAAAACTCACCTCGCTCAGGCCGTCGCGCATGAAATGCGAAACGCCAACCTCAACGTAGTATGTGTTACTGGAGAGGCGTTTCTGAGCGACTTCGTCAATGCTTCGCAAAACTCGAAGGTCGAGGCGTTGCGCCGGCTCTACTTCGCGCTCGACGCGCTTATATTGGACGGTATAGAGAAGCTGATAGCCAAGAAAGAGACGCAGCGATTCTTCCTGGACCTGCTCAATCATCTCATCTCAGAAGGGCGTCAAGTCGTCGTTACTGGCAACTCCGCCCATCCTTTGGGTAATCTTTCCGACGAAATAACGTCGCGGCTGTACGGCGGCTTGGAGGTTTTCGTGGCGCCGCCTGATGCCGAGCTGAAACGTGACCTGCTGAAGCGGTACGCCGAAAAGATGAATATCTCGCTGAAGCCGGATGCATTTACCTTCCTTGCTGACCGCATGGTGCGAAATGTCCGCGAATTGATAGGCGGGATCAACAGAGTCTCGGCGCACGTAAACATATCGGATTTGGCACGGGATTCAAGTCCGATTTCGATTGATCGAGCGGTAGCTCAAGAAGCGGCGCGCGATCGTTTTACGGCGCCGTCTCCATCTCTTGTCGCCCCTAAGGACGTGCTGAATGCCGTCGCGAAAGTCTGCGGCGTTGATGTGCGGTTACTCACAGAATCTAAGCGGGGCGGGCGTGGACTTTCAGCCGCGCGCGATTTGGCATCTTATATGATGCGTGAGAAGTGCGGTATGACCAGCTCGGAGGTCGGCGCTATTCTAGGCGGAAGATCCCATTCATCCATCATCGCTGCGCTGCATCGCTACTCGCGCCGAAGGGGTGAAGAGTTGGCATTGGTGCACGCGGAACAGGAAACGGAACGATTGCTTTCCGGTCCGATTAGGTAAATACGAGCTCGGGGATCTTAGCATGCGCCACGCGGCGCGTCGCCGCGTAACGTGGCCGGCGTGTTCTGACATCGTGATATCGTTTACCGATGGTATCCAAAAGATTTACAGGTGGATAGTCTGACATGTCATTCAAAATGGTGTTTCTTCCCCCAATAGCGGCATCTACGAGCGAATTAATAGAGCGGCTTGAGGATTCGGTGCCGGAAGCGCGTCTGGTCGTTGCCGCGGATGAGGATTCGGCGTTGCGCGAGCTTACCGATGCCGATGCGGCGTTCGGGACCATGTCTCCGCGCCTCATCGCCTCCGCGCCCAGATTGCGCTGGCTTCAGGCTCCGGCTGCGGCACCGCCCGCGGGATATTATTTCTCCGAGCTGATCGATCATCCGGTGCAAGTAACGAACTTCCGCGAGATCTACAACGACCATATCTCGGTGCATATCATTGCCATGCTGCTTTCATTCACGAAACACTTGCATCTGTATAGAGATCAGCAGCTAGATCGTGTATGGTCCCCGTTGCGCGGATCAGGCTATAACGATATATTCCTTCCCGAGTCGACGGCGCTGATAGTTGGCGTTGGCGGCATCGGTTCAGAGACGGCGCGCCTGTGTAAGGCGCTGGGCATGAAGGTAGTTGGCGTGGATGCGCGTTGGGAGGCGCCAGACTTGGCACGGCATGTAGATGAGATGCACGATCCGAAGGAGCTGGATGTTTTGCTGGGTGCCGCGGACTTCGTGATTCTCACGATTCCGCATACTCCCAGCACGGAGGGACTGTTCGACGCGGCCAAATTCTCGGCCATGAAGAGCAGCGCTATATTCATCAATATCGGCCGTGGCATGACGACCCAGCTGGATGATTTGAACGATGCGTTGCGATCCGGCGAGATCGGCGGTGCGGGGCTGGATGTGTATGAGATAGAGCCGTTGCCGGCCGACCATCCGTTGTGGGATGCTCCGAACACGATACTCACCCCGCACATCGCGGCAGAAGAGGGACGCCACTTGGGAGAGCGCCGCTACGAGGTGATCGCTGACAACATGCGTCGATTCGCAGCCGGAGAGCCGTTGCGCAACCTGGTAGACAAGCAGAACTGGTTCTGATCCGATACCGATAAAAGTTCGCGCGTGGCTATTCAACGGATACCGTCTGCATATGGCAGATTGCGGCGGTTCCAGCAGAATCAGTGCCACGATCAGTAAACATTGAGGGGCGATAAAATGGCGCAGTCTAATTTGCTTCATGCGGAAGCAGTTGCCTATATGGAGCAACTGGCTCGTTTGGAGATGCTGTCCGCGGGAGAATGTAGCGTTGCAGAGTTGCGCGCTGCGGGAATTAAGCGTCGACTTATGATCAGGCCGGCGCTTGAGCCGGTGGGCACAGTGATGGATCGGCAGATACCCGGACCGGCCGGCGAGATACCGATTCGCATCTATCAGCCGGATGGGATATCAGGTCCGTGCCCGATAGTGATGGTATTTCATGGCGGCGGCTGGGTAACAGGCGACTTGGATTCGGAGGATGTAACCGCGCGCGGGTTATGTCGCCGAGTGGGCGCGACAGTGATCTCGGTAGATTATCGATTGGCGCCTGAGACTCGTTTTCCGGGCGCGGCTGAAGACTGTTATGCAGCTACTCAGTGGGCGATGGATAATGCGACTTCGCTGAACGGCGATGCGAGTATGATGGCGGTGGCAGGGACTTCCGCCGGCGGCAATCTTGCAGCAGTGGTATCGCTGATGAGCCGAGATTGTGGAGGCCCGGTCATTTCGCATCAAGTTCTGTTCTGCCCCGTGACGGATTTTGATTTTGAGCGTGCATCGTGTGCCGACTTCGCCGAGGGTTTCGGTTTGACTGCTGAAGGTATGCGCTGGTTCTGGGAGCAGTATATCGGTGCTGAAGAAGACTTTCATCATCCTTATGCATCGCCATTGCGCGCCGATTCACTGGTCGGATTGCCTGACGCGACCGTGATTGTGGCGGAATGTGATGTTTTGAGAGACGAGGGAGAAGCTTACGCGAGGCGTCTGGCGGATGCCGGAGTAGATGCGCGCCTTACCCGTTACGAAGGCATGATTCACGGCTTCAACCTGCAGCTGGACTTGATCCATGCCGCGGAGACCGCCATCGAGGAGGCGTCTGATCGGATAAAGGATTCATTTTCAGCCATATCAGCAGATTGAGCGCCTTGAATGTCTGATTTCTCGTCGCCCCGCCTGGTAATCTGATGGATACTGATATATTTTCCCGATTTAAGGGGTGATTCCTATAATTGGATTGAGAATCCAGTTCAGGTTTCATGTGTGAGTGATGCGTGGATTGAAATCTTTGTAGATCTGTGAGGAGTTAAAGATATGGAACTAACAGCGTATTCAGTTAAAGAGAAGGCCAAAGTGCCGATTTTGAATCCAAAGCTGGTAACGATGAAGAACGGGCGTAAGGCGGTGCAGGGAGTTTCACCATCAGGCAACAAGGTTTTTCGGATTCTAGGCGCTGCCGATGCGGAGCGCCTGGAGAAGGAGCTAGCCTGAGCCGATGATGCTGATGCAATGGGTTCGGATGCCGTTCGGTTGATTCCTGAATAGGTTTGCCGATACGCTGTTGAAACGGGTTCATTTTCTGTATAATGGCAATCAGCCGGCATGATCAGACCTTGGTCTCGCCGAGGACTTGGAACCTTCCATGATCCGGACATTGTATGAAAGGAGGGACGTCTACACAATGGCATTTAGCTGTAGGAGAGGTGCCTCGCTCTAGGCGAGTGTCCTTGATGTTCCCCTTTTTGGAACTTCATCTCCAACAACTGAGTTTTTGACTCAGGGGAGCCTTTCTTATCATGAGTGAGGCACCTTCCAGAGCGAGTGGCGGGGCCCGGACAGGTGCATATCTGTCCCGGCCTCGCCATTCGTTTTTTTGTTTGACGGAGTCCGTATAGAGATGAGGTTTATGCGTTGCTCAGAGTTCGCGAAGTAATTAGGATCTCAGCGTGTCGCCAATGATGCTGGGCTTCGCCCATCAGCGCCGGCAGATGATCGATGCCGAGCTGCAGAGATTCGTGGCTGAAATGCCGCAACTAGGTATGACGCGGTTGATACTGGTCGGGTCGCTGGTGCTGGCCTCTGCGCCTTCTCCCTTCACTGCCGAGATAGAACTTGTAGTGGTGCAGGAAACTGAAGAGTTTTTCCATCGGCGCGCCGATTTCTGGGTTACGCACCTTCGCCCGTCAGTGGGGACTTCTTTTTACGTGTATACCGAAAGAGAGTTCATGGAGTTGCAGAATGTTGATCCGCTGTTGCTACATGCTCATCATTACGGAGAGTCGCTCTACGGCTGATTTTGATTTCTAGCTATTCAATATGAGACGGGATTAAAGACGCATTGAGAACCCTAGACTACTCGTCGCAGCTTGACCGTGTGTCTGCCAGTTGGATGCTTCAGGCCCGGGACGACTATGAATCGGCAGTGGCAAATGCCGCGTCCGGTCGCTATGCTTTGAGTTGCTTCATGTGTCATCAATCGGCAGAGAAATCAGTTACCGCATTCCTCTATGCACGCGGAGCCGAGCGGGTTTGGGGGCACGCGCTGTCAGATCTATGTGAAGATGCTAAGGCTTTTGACCAATCGTTCGAGTTCTTGAAATCGATTGCGGCGTTGTTGGACAAGCATTACATCGGGGCACGGTATCCGGTGGCATTGCCAGGTGGAGCGCCCTGCCAGGCGTATGATGCCAGAGATTCTGAGCGAGCCATCGAAGTGGCTGGTGATGTGTTGCAAGGCGTAGAGCAACGGCTGTCGATAGATATCCAGAAAGAGTGAATAAGAAGGGCTGACGCGCTGAGCGGCTTAGTCTGGCTACGCTATTCTTAACAAGAACGGTTATCGCCAATGAAGATCGCAGACGTATACTTCTTGCCCGTTGCAGTGCCCGTCCGCCGAGTTCCTGCCTGAAATGTCTTTAATAGCGCTTCATCCCCGCCGCGGTATGCTCTTCAAAGTTGAAGCCGCCTTGTCAGACGCGGCCGCTCCGGATGTTCTTAACCCCTGGTGCGAGCGACAATGGATTTCATCCATATCTGACAGATGTACGAGCATGGTGTCAGCATGCGCGCGATCTGGACTCACTGCCCTTATGAAGCCATTCTCTTCAGGTTCATCGCATCTGCATTCTAGCAATGTTCGTTCTAAGCAATCTCTGATGTTCGCGATTCAACGCTTGAGTTTGTGCGCTTAGGCTTTGCGTTCTGAAATATGCTTATGGGTATGGCATTGCAAACGAGTCGATGTCGATACAGGAGATGAGAGTAATGAGCGCTGAGAAAGTAGCGATGAGGCCAGAGCCAGTTTCACAACCCGAGTCGGATCGTTACTGGGCAGGAGCGCGCGAGGGCGAACTGTGGCTGCAGCGAGACAGGTCCAGCGGAGGGTATCAGTTCTATCCGCGTGCGATTAGCTTAGCCAATCCCGGCGGTGAGATGGAGTGGGTGAAGGCATCTGGCAGGGCTATTCTTTACACCTTCGGGATAGTCCATGTGCCGCCGCATCCGGGGTTTGTAAGCGAAGCACCGTACGTTGCCGCGATCGTAGAGCTTGAAGAGGGACCTAGGATGGCAGCCAACATCGTCGGCGTAGAACCCGACCCGAAGAAACTGAAGATCGGGATGCCTCTGCAGGTCGTTTTCACCAAGATCAGTGAAACATGCACCTTGCCGAACTTCATGCCGGCATAATTACATTATCACGCCAGTTACGCGTTCGCACTGCAGCTAGCTTTAATCAGCGCGGCCCAGTTAGAGTCGCTAATAATGATGTGGCAATGCTGATGCAGTCAATACGTTGCGGATTGAGCGTACGCTGATAGGAAACCGTGAATGCATAGAGATTTTTTACAGTTTCAGCATCTAGAACCGTCAGAAACAGTTCCGCTGTTGGCGCGCGCGATAGAGCTTAAATCAGGCGCGCATAGCGATGCACTGTCAGGACTTTCAGCGGCACTGATTTTTGAGAAGCCGTCGTTGAGGACGAAACTCTCGTTTTGGATCGGAGTCGAGAAGCTTGGCGCCCGTCCGGTGTATTTTTCACCGGAAGAGGTGGGACTGGGCAAGCGCGAATCAGTAACTGATGTGGCTAAAGTGGTTTCTAGCATGACGGATCTAGTAGTGTTGCGCACTTTTGCACAATCAACGCTGGAAGAGTTTGCGAGCGCATCTTCTAAGCCGGTGATCAACGCGCTGACAGACGAAGAGCATCCGTGTCAGGCATTGGCTGATTTGCAGACGATGCTAGAGTGTCGCGGTAGTTTGGATGATGTTCGTGTCGCTTTCATAGGCGATGGAAACAATGTGGCAAGCAGTTTGGCGTATGCGGTGTCCAGCGTTGAAGGAACATTCGTGATGGCATCGCCAACGGGTTACGAATTGCCCTTTAGAGTGCGCTCGGGCACTGCGAGCTACTCTAGGCGCTATGATTTGGCTGGCAGTGTGATTCAGACGCGAGAGCCAGCCGATGCTGTGCATCAGGCTGATTTCGTGTATACGGATGTGTGGGCCAGCATGGGGCAGGAGAAGGAGACGAAGCGTAGGTTGCGAGACTTTGCAGGATATCAGGTGAATCCGGAGTTGATGTCAAAAGCACGTCCGCAGGCTCGCTTCATGCATGATATGCCGGCGCATCCGGGCGAAGAGGTTTCAAATGATATGCTCGGGCACCCCTCATCAGTGGTGTACCAGCAGGCCGAGAATAGAATGTGGGCGCAGATGTCTCTGATGGAGAAGATCATCGGCGGTTGATATCAACTTGCTGTGCGTGTCAGGTCAACCGCGCGCCGGCGATTTCTTATGATCAACGTTAGTATCAGGCATTATCCTAGCAATGCAGCCTGCTATCCGGGGTGCTGATATCAGCCATGTATCGATTCCATTCACCATTAGATTTTGTTTTGCGATCATGTTCTGCGACAGGTTCTAGATGTTGATACGTCCTCTATTTTGATATGTCTTTGCCGGTGATAGCTATAATTGGGCGCCCCAACGTGGGCAAGTCTACTTTGTTCAACCGATTGTCCGGCAGTCGGATCGCCATTGTGAGCGACGTGCCGGGAACCACTCGTGATCGCGTTTCTACCGATGCAGATTGGTACGATCGAAGCTTCCTATTGATCGACACCGGGGGCATTGAAGACCGTCCTGCGGCGGATTCGGTACTTTGGCGCGAGGTGCGTGAGCAGACTCTGCGCGCTTTAGACAGCGCTGACGTTGGAATTCTGATGGTGGATTTGGCAGAAGGCCTTACGGCGAGTGATTATGAGGCGGCTGAGCTTGCGCGCCGTTCGGGCAAGCCAGTGATCGTGGCAGCGAATAAGGCCGACAATCGTTCTCGTTTGGCGGATCTGCATCTGTTCGAGCATCTCGGCTCTGAAAGCGCGATTCCCATCAGCGCGTATCACAACACCGGCATCGATGAGCTGATGACTCGCGTCTTTGAGTCGATGCCGCCTGCTAATGATACTGATATCGAATCCGGTGCCATAAAGATTGCGATCACCGGCCGTCCTAATGTTGGGAAGTCGGCTCTATTCAACGCGCTTATCGGTGAAGAGAGAGCGATAGTCAGCCCGATCGCGGGCACGACGCGCGACGCGTTGGACACTTTATGTTCATATGGCGATACCAAGTTGCTGTTTGTCGATACTGCGGGGCTTAGGCGACGTGGAAAAACGGATCGCGGGATCGAGAAATACAGCGCGATAAGGGCGATTGGTGCGATTGAACGTTCGGATGTTGCCGTTATAGTGATGGATGCCACTGAGTTTGTTACTGCTCAGGATACTCACATCGCCGGGTTCGCGGACAGCGCCGATCGCTCTGGCGTGATAGTCATCAACAAGTGGGATCTGGCAGCTGAGACTGGTATTACCGATACTGATGCTATGGCGGAGGTGCGTGATAGGTTCAAATTTATTCCCGGGGCGTCAATCGTATTCGCATCGGCTTTGACCGGTGAAGGTGTGGGACAGATATTTGAATTTGTCTTGAAGACATACGCTGAGTTCAGTCGACATTTGGATCAGTCTGAACTTTCACGCGAGTGGTATAGAGCACTGGGAGAGCGACCCTTGCCGAGCCGCACCGGTCGGCATTGTCGTATCAGAGGCATCGAGCAGGTCGGGGTGCGCCCGCCGACTTTCGTGATCATGTGCCGCCGTCCGGAATTGATTCATTTTTCTTATAAGCGCTATCTGGAGAATCGGCTAAGGGCGAGGTTCGGATTTGCAGGGACGCCCCTTCGCATGATCTACCGTAGCGAAGGCAGACGACGGCATGAATGACGCTCTAATATGGGCGATATCATTGTCGGCGGCTTATCTCATCGGCGCGATTCCGAATGGATTGCTGGCATCTCGTCTATGGCGCGGGATCGACATTCGCGATTATGGCAGCGGCGGCAGCGGCGCGACTAACGTGTTGCGCACGTTGGGCAAGCCCGCTGCAGCACTGGTGCTGGCACTTGATTTTGCTAAGGGCGTTATCGCCGTATGGCTGCCGAGGCTGTTGACAGATGATGCAGTTTCATCGCATCTACTCTTTGCTCTGTGTGGCTCAACGGCGGTTGCCGGACATACCTGGCCGATTTATGTGGGTTTCAAAGGCGGCAAAGGCATCGCCACTGGCTGGGGGGCTCTGCTAGTGCTTTCGCCGATTGCTACTTTGGCGACTTTGCTAGGAACAGTGATATTGATCACTCGCTACGTCTCTCTAGCGTCGATTTTAGGGGCTATTAGCGGTGTGGCTGCACTGATTATCTTGTCGCTGATAGGGGTGCAACCCATTGAGTACACTGCATTTGGAGCGCCGGCGATAGCATTTATTCTGTTTCGGCATATTGATAATATCAGGCGACTGTTGCGAGGCCGAGAACGGCGGTTGGAGACAAAGCCGCGTCCAGAGCGTTCATCTTATCGCGACTAGTACAGTCCTCCGCCGTCGTTCCCGCGGCACATTGCCATTCCGAGCGCTCCTCCGTCATTTCAGCATCCAAGTTGCTATTGCGAGCATCTTTCGTCATTCCTGCGTAGGTGGGAATCCAATCCATACGGATATCCCCGCGCATTAGATTCTTCACCCGCTAAGAATGACATGAGGGTATTAGGCTCCATTCAGAATGATTTCTCTGTACTCATTCTGACGGATGCTATAGACTCTGATTCGGAACCTTATTGAAGATGGTTGCAATCGCATTTTGAACAGGAGCGCCAAAGAATAATTAAGATCGGGATAATAGGCTCTGGAGCGTGGGGCACAGCTCTGGGTGTGTTGCTTTCGCAGCGCGGCCATCAGGTGCGTATGCTAGCCCGGTCAACTTCGAGGGCGGCTGATTTGACGTCGGCTGGCGAGAATCTACGTTATCTGCCGGGGGTGCCATTTCCTGCATCTCTAACAGTGCACAGCGATTCGGCAGAAGCTTTGCGCGACGCCGAGCTGATCATAGTAGCGGTTCCTTCAGTTGCTGTGCGATCCACAATGAATGGTTACGCGCGAGTGATAGCTAGCGATACGGTAGTTGTGAGCGCGACTAAGGGACTGGAGATAGCCACTGGGAAGCGTATGAGCGAAGTGATAGCCGATAGCTTGCGCGCGTTCACTCATGGTTCGCTAGCTGTCACGTTAGATCGAGTCTGCGCGCTTTCGGGGCCTAACCTCGCGGTAGAGATCGGTGCCGGCCTGCCAGCTTTGGCTACAGTGGCATCTGCCAATATCTCTACGGCGGAACGCGTGCAGCGATTGATGAGCAGCGAGCGCTTCCGCCTCTATGCTTCTTCCGATATCGTCGGCGTTGAGCTTGGCGGCACGCTGAAGAACATCATTGCGATTGGCGCCGGGTTCATAGATGTATCTGGTCTGGGAGCTAATATCAAAGCGGCGTATGTTACTAGAGGGTTGCACGAAATCACTCGTCTTGGGGTCGCGATGGGTGCCAATAAGGCTACTTTCACCGGTCTGAGCGGCACAGGGGACATGCTGGCTACTTGTTACAGCGCGTTGAGCCGCAACTATCGGCTGGGTTGCAAGATCGCGTCCGGCGTTAGCCTCGACGATGCACTGGATCAGATCGGTCAGACTGCGGAGGGGGTGCCGACAACGCGTGCCGCGGTGCGTTTGGCACATGAATTGGCAGTAGAGATGCCGTTGACGGAGGCATCTTATAGAGTGATGTTCGAGGGTGTTTCACCGGACGATTCGATTCGTGGTCTGATGGCGCGCGAGTTGCAACATGAAGAGGCACTCTAAATCATCTATCGCAGGACTTGGGCTAGTCTGGGAAAGTGTGCCGTGATAGATGCCTATGGTTTGTATGTTTTTACAGATATTCTCTAAGCGAAACGGTGATGGCTATGTCAAAGAGCGGCAGGATGGTTTGGATCGATCTCGAGATGACGGGGCTTGAAGAGCATCACGTGGTAATCGAGATTGCGTCTATAGTCACAGATTCGGACTTGAACGTTCTTGCGGAGGGGCCAGAGATAGCGATAAAGCGTTCGAAGGTGGATCTGGAGAACATGGATGATTGGTCACTCCGGCAGCATGAGCATTCAGGGCTTTTATCCCGAGTGATGGGCTCTAACATCAGCATCTACGATGCTGAAGGTCGCACATTGAGTTTCGTGCAACAGTGGGTTGATAGGCATGAGGCGCCGCTATGCGGAAATTCGATCTGGGTCGATCGGTTGTTTCTAAAGCGAGAGATGCCGCGGTTGGAAGCCTATCTTCACTATCGGGTCATTGATGTCAGCACTGTCAAGGAGCTGGTGTCGAGATGGTTGCCGGAAACGGGTCTGATGCCGAAGAAAGCGAATCTGCATCGTGCGATGGATGATGTACGGGAGAGCATAGCGGAGTTGCGCTGGTATCGAGAGCATTGTTTCATGGGCTGAGCTGTTCGATGTTTAGGCTTGCGATGCCGGGGATGCGCCTTAGCTCGGACTAGTTTTATGAGCTCGCCATTGCCGCCAAGTTCCAATTGTTCAAGCGCAACCTGCACTCAACCGTATTCGCGATGAGCTCTTCTAGAGCAGTGGCGTGCGCCGAATCAAGGTTGCGCTCTGATATCGACTTGATCTCGTTCGGCAGCCAGTGGTTGACGGCCGAAATAAGGAAGTGATCCGGATTGGTGTTGACGGCATTTAGGGACGGATAGGGACCGGAGCCACGTGAGAATCAGCGGAGAAGCGTTGATAATTGGGATCTGTGAAGTGCCTGGACGGGCAGTATGGAGAGGGTTGATGTGGATTGCCGGCTTGGCCCATGGCAATGCAGTGAAGTTTAATCATTACGCGGTTTGGAGGCGACGGGCGGAATCGAACCGCCGAATAAGGGTTTTGCAGACCCCTGCCTTAACCACTTGGCTACGTCGCCTTGTTGCGAAGTGTGTATATTTTCTTTATAACACCGAGTTGATGGTGCCGAGAGTGGGACTCGAACCCACACGCTCTTTCGAGCACTACGCCCTCAACGTAGCCTGTCTACCAATTTCAGCATCCCGGCGCGTCTCACATCGTGGTCGGGTTTGCTCTCTTATACTCGGCGCATCCGAATCAGATGTGGCAGGAGCGGCAGGGCTCGAACCCGCGACCTTCGGTTTTGGAGACCGACGCTCTAGCCAACTGAGCTACGCTCCTCTACTTCGCATATAAATGATCTTAGTGCCTTAGGCATCATAATGTGCCCGATGCGATACAGACCACTCATTCTAGCGTACTGATGATTGTAGCAGAAACACGCATCCACTTCATGTTAAACGCGAACTCCTGGCGCAACGCCGGTATCTGGCGTTGCGCCAGGATGAGGGACTGCAAGCTCTAGGATATGGTTTCTTCGCCTCTTTCATTGGTGCGGACACGTATGGCATCCTGCAATTCAGAGACAAAGATCTTGCCGTCTCCAATCGTTCCACCGTCTGTTTTGGCGGCTTCAACTATGGCGTTGATGACGGTTTCTTGCACCTTCCCATCGATCACGGTCATGATCATAGTTTTGGGAAGCGTGTCGATATGTGAAAGATGTCCGCCACGACCAGTGAAGACATCGACGCCTTCCTGTTGCCCGCGTCCAGTGATATTCCAATAGGAATACCCTTTTACACCGGCGTCGCTCATGGCTTTTACCACCTCTTGTGCCTTCTCGGGTCGGACTATGGCTTCAATCTTGATAATCATCTCCGTAACTCCTCACTTTTTATATTGCAGAGACGAGATCCAACCCGTCTCTGCAACAGTTTTATCTAGTATCAAATGGCTCAGTTTTAGGCTATCCCACCATACTGGCGGTAGGATTGTCGGCGCCATCGGCGACATAGGCGTGTTCACCGTGCTCCATAATGTCCAGCCCGACGCCTTCTTCATGTTCAGATACTCGAAGCCCCAATCCGGGAATTCTGTCGAGCACGAACAGGATGATCAGTGACGCGACACCTGAGTAGGCGATAGTGGCGATCACGGCGATGAGGTTTGCCAGCAAGTGCCCGGCGTTACCGTCGACTAGACCGCCGGAGTTGTTGCCCAGAATCTCCCAAGCGAAGATTCCAGTTGCCAGCGCGCCCCAGATGCCGGCCAGTCCGTGCACCGCGAACACTTCAAGCGAGTCGTCGATGCCGACCTTGTGGAGGATCTCAAAATGGACGGCATAGTGACATATGATGCCGGCGCCTAGACCTATCGCAAGAGCACCAGCGCCTCCCACAAAACCAGCTGCGGGCGTAATCGCAACCAGACCCGCTATTACACCGGTTGCGACACCCACCGCGCTTATTCTTCCCGTATGGATGTAGGAGAGTATCGCCCAGGTTACAGCCGCGGTTGCGGCCGCCAAATTAGTGACGAAGAACGCGCTGACAGCGATGTGATCCGAAGCGAGCTGGGACCCGGCATTGAATCCTAACCATCCAATCCAAAGTATCGCCGCTCCAAGCAATACAAATGGTATGTTGTGTGGTTCAACACCGGCGAATCGGCGCTTGCCGACTAGAGCGGCGGCGGCCACAGCTGCGATCGCAGCGTTGATGTGAACGACGGTGCCGCCAGCGAAATCTAGGGCGCCGCTACCATCGAAGTCCAGGCCTCCGATCCAGCCGCCGCCCCATACCCAGTGGCAGATGGGAGCGTATACCAACGATATCCACAACACAAGGAAGATGATGTAGGTGGTGAATTTGAAGCGCTCTACAAACGCGCCGGTGATCAGCGCGGGCGTGATAATTGCAAAAGTCATCTGGAAGGTCGCAAACAGCAACCCGTTGCTATCCAGTCCGATAAAGCTGCCATCGGATGGATCCAACAGCCCCACTCCACTCAGCATTAAGTGATCAAGACTTCCGATGAAGCTTCCACTGGAATCAGGGTTAGGATCGGCGAACGCCAGCGAGAAGCCCCATAGCGCCCAAACGATGATCGCTACCCCCATCGATATGAAAGAGTACATCAGCGTGCTGACAACGTTTCTGCCACGCGCGAGCCCCCCGTAGAAGAACGCCAGACCTGGTGTCATAAACAGTACCAGCATAGTCGCTGTCAGCATCCAGGCAATCGATCCGGTGTCCATTATGCATACCTCCTTTATAAGGTGTCGGAATTGCTACAACACACTTTAATGCGTATGTGTTTCATCAATGTTACGCGTTTTTGCGCGCATGCTTAAACTGAATCGGAATCAGAAAATCGGACGCGAAACACCGAGTCGCGCATCTAAGCGCCTTGACTTTGCTGGCCGCCGCCCAGCATCGCATCATCATGTGTTTGACGCTGGGCAGACGGTATTTATCTTTGCCGCGATTGCGTTTGGCTTCGCGGTTTATGCGCTACGCGAACGGCTCCCTGGTGCTTCTTAGCGCGAGTTGCTGTGATCAGCACCCCGAGCAGGATTGCGGCGCCGCCCATCAGCAGGAAGATCGTCGTCAGCGTCTGACTAGGCGGTTGTGCGCCTCCGGTTACCGGGAGCAGTGGAGCAGGTGAAACTTCCGGAGTCGGCGCGATAGCAGTAGGCACCGGTGTTGACACATTTACAATCGGCGAGCGTTTTCCGACTGCCAGATGCGCGGGCAACCAACTGAAGTTGCCGCACACTTCAAATCCGCGATCGGCAACCATGATCTTGCTGCTTACCACGACGATGCTGCCGTTAGGTTGAATTTTTACCATATAGATGTTGCCAACGTTGCCAAGGAACCGTTCGGGCAGTGGGATGCAAGCGGTGCCCGATTTGTCGAGCTGATACTGTTCGTATGCATTTCCCGTTCGATTGACGGCTGATACCGTGTATACTTCGCCGCTGAGCAGGTAGCGATCGGTGTTGATCTTCACCTGTCCGGCATCATTCAGGGTTTCTGCCATACGCACACCGATCAATTCACCGCTCGGTATGGCGCCGGAGGGCACTGAGAAGCTGAAGTTCGCGCTTTTGAACTCGCCGCCATCGGCCGGTGTGAACGTTAGATACGCCGTGCCATTACTATCGTTGATGACGGTCGGTATCTTAATGCTGGGATTCACCGGCTTCGGCTTGGGAGTAGAAGTAGGAGTAGGTGCTGTGCGAGATTTTAGCACCCTAATTCTGAACTCCGCGGTGCATTGCGACCGGCTGCCGGAGCATTCGGAATAGGTTCCGTGGCTAAGAGTCGCTTCTACGGTGTATCTTCCAGGATCATCTGGAGCGGTGTAAATAATCTCGCGCTCGTCAGTGCCGTCGTTACGGCCGACTTTGCTGAAACTGCCGCTTGCCCGCCCGTCCCTCCAGCGGAACGTGACGGCGTTACCGAGCGAGTTGTCGATGCCCCCGCGCAGGCTGTAAACATTGGCTTCCAGCCGCACGCTCTCGCCCGCTCGGAGCGTGATCGATTCCACCTCTGGCTCAATGCGATAAATGCGTGCGCGCCGTTGCGGCGGGTCCCGATCCCAGTCATCATCGTCTACGGTTACCTTCATATACACGCGGATATCGTCGTATCCGCCGCCGCTGGCGACGTGTGAAACAGTGACCTGATCGTCGGCGCTGCCGCTGTCGGACTTTCCTCTCAATGTGATCTTTTGGGCAATGTTCCAATTCGCGCGCGAGAACTGCAACGTAACCGATTTGTAGAAAGAGTCGCCGTCAGAAGACACGCTCACGTCGCCGCTGTCTGAGCTAGTGATCTTTAGCGATACATTCGCACGCGGTCGGTTCTTCAGCTGCACGGTGTAGCTTTTGGTTTTGCCCTCGTCGACTTCGAGTTTCGATGGAACGGTGATGCCAGGATCGACAAGGGATCCCACGGCAAAGGTTGAGAACGCAACGGTATCGGCACATACTCTGATCACCTTCCCGCTGCTATCTGATTCGCGCGACTGATTGGGCAACGGTCGCCACTGATTCCGCGAATAGTGGATAACCTGCAAGTCGCGATTGCCCGCGATACTGCGCATATCTGAGGTAGCAGGCAGGCAGAGTCTGACCTTTTGTCCGCTGATGGACTTATCAAAGCTTATATCGACCGCGGTCAATGTCCTTCCGCTTCCGATATCGAACCGTTGCGGATAAGGCGGCGCGTCAGTCCGAGTATTATCATCCGTGCTCTGAGGCTTGACGGTCACAGTCAGCGGGGCGCTCAATTCCGCTACGCGGCTTCTGGCCTGGTCCAACAGTATTATTCGCACATCCCCGGCTCTCGGTTCAACGCTCAAATGAGCGGTATTGCCGCCGATAGTCTGAGTGTTTGAACTTGACGTTAGAGCCACATCATCATCCTTCACCTTTACGGACACATGCACAATGTTTATGGTCGTGTATTCTGCAGCCCCGCTGGCGGCGTGGGATATCTGTGCTTTATCAGGGTCCGCATCAGAATCTTCATCAGCCCTTAAATACATCGTCTTGACGCCGTAGTCAGTAGGAGTGAACATTAGCTTCGCAGATGATGCGAAACTCTTCCCGTCGCTCGAAACCTTCACATCGGGATTGTCACTGGTGGCGGTAATGATCACATTAGCGCTGGGTTCAGCGCTCAGATTTATGGAGTATGACGAGCGGTTGCCTTCATCAACGTCTTTTGGCTGAGTCGGATTCACAATCGCTTGTGCCATGTCATTGTCTTGGATGGTAATTGAAGCGCTACTTTTAGCAGTCTGGATCACGTATCCGGTTCCGGCTATCAGTGCCGCGGTTATAGTTCCGTTTAGCTCGTCCACCTTATCTGCAACCGTTGAAATCGTGATATTCGCTTCTTTACTCCGAGACGGGATGGTTATCTTAGTCTCTCCAGAAACAGCTGTGTAGCCAGCGCCTCCAGTAACATTAACCTTCACCTCCAGATCTGAGCTTAGCGTTTCTGGAGACGACAACACGAAGATAGCGTTGTTGCCCTCATTCACAGTCGGTTTCTGCGCCTCTATAGAGATCGTCGCCACGGGCGTGTTTCCATAGGTGATGTCTTCATCCAGAATTCTTCTGACGGCACTATTGACGGACCACATTTGCACCGTATATCTCTGCCCGTTGGTCAATCCAGTAATCGTGTGTGGGGATGTGACGCCTACGCCGTTGTGAACAGGCAGGTATGGGTTTTGCGCGTTGGCCTCCCCGTCTTTCTTGTATCGCAGCCGGTATTCCGTGATCGGTGATCCGTCATTGTCCTTCGGCGGTTCCCAAGACACTGTCAGCCGTTCATGACCCGGCACGATCCTGATGTTGATGAGCGGGCCTGGGAAAGTGGCTACTGGCGTATTTCCATAGGTGATGTTTTCATTGGCAATCTTCCAACCGACACTATTGACGGCCCCTATATGCACGGTATAGCCTTGTCCGTTGGTCAATCCAGTAATCGTGTGTGGGGATGTGACGCCTACGCCGTCGTGAGCAGGCTGGTACTGGTTCTGCGCGGATATCGGTCCGTCTTTCTTGTATCGCAGCCGATATTCCGTGATCGGTGATCCGCCATTGTTCTTCGGAGGCTCCCACGAGACTGTTAATTGCTGGTTGCCGGGCACAATTTTGATGTTAGTAAGCGGTCCCGGAGAGGTAGCTGGCGTCCCGTTCTCCGTCGGTGACCAATCTCCAAGTGTTGTCTGGTTTTCGGCACGGACCTGCACGTCGTACCCGGTCCCGTTAGTGAGACCTGAGATGATATGTCTTAACGTGCCTCCGATATCAAGCTTCCACACTTTATCTAACAGTGTCCAATTGCCGTCCGATTTGTCCGCAGATCTGCTTTCGATATGCCTTATGGAGTATGCCGTGGTAGTTGCGGCACGGCTCGAGGTCCGTGTCCAAGCGACGGTCAGAGAAGCATCGCCCGATGTGACGACGGGTTTATCAAGCTGCGCGGGCTTGGCAGGCTGATCGTGCGCGGATACTTGAAGCTGTAAGAGGAGGCTCGATGAAAACGCGATGACCGGGATTGCAACAAGCGCCATAACGATGATGAATCCGGCAACGCTGTCAGTGGTGAGATTTGCCGCCAAGCCGATTTTTTTGTCTGCTAGACGATTGAGAAGCGAAGACATTTAGATCTTCTTTCGATAATGCGGTCTTGGTTTATGTGAAATTGGGGCCGAGTGGTGTTCATCTTAAAACACTCGCTTATGCGGGCGATACGAATTCTGTGAATGCCGATGATTTTAACTAGAGTTCGATTCCGGTATCTATTAGGATAGACGACCGATATCGTTACAAAGTTCCGCAAATTCGCGGCGTATGAACGGATTTTCGCCGATCTGCAGTTAGCTGTATTTTGGGGCGCGGATTTCGCCCTTTTGTCTTACCCGCGCGGGCTGTTCCCCGCGGCGATAGCTTCTGTATCGCGCTCTCAATGATCAAGCTTTTCGGAGGGCGATTAATGCTTCATAGCCGTTTAATCTGCAGGTAGCGACTTCGGCATCAGCCTCTTCTGTTGCAGTGCCTTGTATCACTTCTTGGGCAAGGGTTTCTGACGCGATGTATTCTAGGCGCGATGCGATTGCGCTTCTCACCGCGCCATCATCCGGGCAATCTATCCACAGCGTCATGCGATCGGTAATCTCCAGTCCGGCGCTTTTACGCATGTTCTGGATGAAATGGACAATATCACGCACGTAGCCCTCGGCTCGCAACTGATCAGAGATCATGGTCGAGACACCGACAGTGTATTGTCCGTCGCTCTCGACGGCGAATCCTTCCGCGGCGATATTGTCTACGAGCACCTCCTCCGGGCGCAGCGTGAACCTGACGGCTTCGGCATCGTCAGCTGAGAGACTGGACGATGAGAAGGTGTAAGACTCGCCATTCCTTACTGCGGCAGCTACTTCCGTCGTGTTGGCGGATTGCAGAAATACGCGTATCTGGTTGAGCTGTCGTCCATATTTGGGGCCTAGCAAAGGCAGATTAGGCCTTAACATATACGCCATCAAACTATCGGTTTCCGAAGCAGGTCTGACATCCTTGACGTTCAGCTCTTGTTTGAGTTGACTTTTGATCAGAGGCAAAGCGGCGCGTTCTTCCGGGTTGTTGAGCTCTACCACCAGTGCCTCGAGCGGCTGCCGGATTTTGATGCCGGAGCTGGCACGCGCGGCGCGTCCCAGAGAGGCTAGACGCATAGCCAGCTCCGTGCGGCGAGACAGAGCTTCGTCGATCTGGTTCTCATAGGCTGTCGGCCAGTCTGCGAGATGAACCGACTCCGGTGCCGAGTCCCATACGCGGCGTACCAAGTTCGTATAGATCTCTTCAGCGAGAAATGGAAGCATCGGCGCGATGAGCCGGCTGAGCGTGGTCAGACAAGTGTAAAGGGTTTTATATGCGTTATGTTTGTCGGCATCGTCCTCACTCTTCCAGAAGCGGCGTCGTGAACGGCGGATGTACCAGTTGGACAATCGTTCGACATAGTTTTCAATGGAGGATGAGGCGTGATCCACGCGCCAATTCTCCAGATCTACGGTTACTGAGCGCACCAGGGAGTTCAATTCGGAAATAGCCCATCGATCCAAATCGTTCAGCTCGGTGGTGTCGGCATCATCTGTGTTGGCGGGCCGCCAACCGTCGATGCGTGCGTAGGTGGTGAAGAAGTAGTAGATATTCCAGAGCGGCAGTATAAACCTTCGGCGAGCCACGTCGCCGGCGGCGTATCCGAAGTTAAGGTTGTTCTGCGGTATGTGGCGAGAGAACACCCATCGCATAACATCGGCTCCCATGCGATCCGCGGCTTCCTCGAATGGAATGGCGTTGCCTTTGGATTTATGCATCTCTTCGCCGTTCTGATCGCGCATCA
Organism: Dehalococcoidia bacterium; assembly: GCA_963422715.1. Lineage (GTDB taxonomy): Bacteria > Chloroflexota > Dehalococcoidia > Lucifugimonadales > Lucifugimonadaceae > Bin127. The sequence continues at coordinate 1,270,597 of OY730475.1, forward strand.
ATCCGTATGAGAATATGGCACGAGTGGGCGCTACTCCCTCCAGCACCGCGGCCATGCAGATCAGCGAATAGAACCAGTTGCGGAACTGTCCGGGGAACGATTCAGATATCCAATCGGCTGGAAACCAGTCGCGCCAATATTCACGGTCGGTATCGTAGCGCAATGTTGAGAAGCTGACGATTCCGGCATCTAGCCAGGCATTGCCCACGTCTTTGATCCGCTCCGATGCCGCACTACATTGAGAGCATCCGATCCTGACCGCGTCAACCCAAGGGCGATGCGGCGAATGCCCGTCGAACTCTTGCCATCCGGAGATGGCGCGAGACTCCAGTTCGGCGCGCGAGCCGATAACGTCTATATTGGCGCATTGCACGCACTCGTATATAGGAAGCGCCAGCCCGTAGTACCGTTTCTTGGATATCATCCAATCGCTCATATTGCGCAACCAATCAAGCTCGCGCTCCTCGCCGAACGCGGGCACCCATTGAATGGTGCGAGTGGCATTCATCATGGAGTGACGCAGTTCATCCATCGAGATGAACCATTCGTCGACGAGTCTGAATACCAGTTCGGAACTGCAGCGCCAACATATTGGATACCGATGCGAGTATTCTTCTACTTTGTAGTAACAGTCGCGCGCACGAACTATATCGAAGATGATGGGGTTGGCTTCATGCACGGCCTTGCCGGTCAAACGTCCAAAGCCGTCTATGTATACGCCGTTCTCGTCAAGAGGAGCTATTGTCTCCAATCCGTGCAGTTTGCCCAGCTGGAAATCTTCGGAACCTGCTCCGGGTGCGATGTGCACGATGCCGGTGCCTTCTTCATCGCCGACATCATCCCATTCGATGACGCGGTGCTGTTCGCGTGCGGCTTCCTGAGCGGGCAGATGATCGAACGGCGCGCGGTACTTCAGGCCTATGAGCTTAGATCCCTTGACTTGCTCCAATACTTCGTGAGATCCCTCCAGCACGTGGACGCGATTGGCGCTGATCCATAGAGTATCTGCCTTGTCATCATCATCGCGATGATTGATCACCTTGACATAGTCATGTTGAGGATTAACAGCCGCCGCGACATTTGCGGATAGCGTCCATGGAGTTGTGGTCCAAACTAGCAATGCTTCGCCATGATGTTCGACAAGAGGAAACTTGACGAAGAATCCGGGATGCACAATCTCCGCATATCCTTCGGTGGCGATCTCGTGCTGTGACATTCCGGTGCCGCATCTCGGGCACCACGGCATTACGTCTTTGCCTTTATAAAGCCATCCGCGCTCATGACATACCTTGAGAAAGCCCCAGATGCCGTAGTTGTTCGGGTCTGATTTGGTGTGGTACGAATCTCCCCAATCAGCGAAGTATCCCAGACGTTTGGATTGTTCAGTGATGATGTTGGCGAAGCGGTCGACGCGGGCCTTGCACTCTTCGACGAACTTGCCGACGCCGTAAGTTTCGATCTCATGCTTCGATTTGAACCCTTTTTCTTTCTCTACTTCCACCTCGATCCACAGTCCCTGCCCGTCGTATCCGTTCTGGAATCGCTGACGATACCCCTGCATGTTGCGGAAACGCAGGAACAAGTCTTTGTAGGTGCGCCCCCAGGCATGATGCACCCCCATCGGGTTATTCGCGGTTATGGGACCGTCGATGAATGAGTGTCGCCGTTCGGAGCGCTGGTTGCGCGCGAGGTACTTATCTACCAGAGTGCATCCGTGCTCGTCCGGCGCGTACCAGCGATCGAGCCACTTCTTCTCAATGGCTACGAAATCGATTTCTCGCTCGTTGGGCACAGGATCGAACGTACCGTTTGATTGAGTCATGATTTGGTAAGTCACTCACTTGCCTGAATAGATCAACTGATTCAATCTTAATCTAAAGAGCCTAATATCACTCCGATCAACTATGGTGGCAGTATTGTATTCAACTACTGCCAGCGCACGGATCGCTGTCGATGCTCAGCGATCCCATACACGCTCCCAATCATGACGAATAGCGCAATCGTCGCGATGGTGAGTTCAAGCCAAGTCACCAAATCGGACTGGAACGTTTCTGGAGATATGATGCTGGTGTCTACTGTCATAAGCAGAATCATGGGGAATGCTAGCGCCGCTAAGAATGGGCGCAGCGGTTTCAGGATATCTAGCCACATTAGAATCAATAAGACGCATACCGCGCCCATACCGATCACTGCTTCTTGGATGGCTATAACATGGCCTGCTAGATAGTAGCCATTGGATGCCGCGTCTGCGCGGGCCCAGGCTAGCAAGGATGGTGCCGTCAAGATGGCTAATGCTGCTATCCCGCAAGCCGATGCCCAGGCGATAGCTTCGCTTCTGCTCTGACCCAGCCATCTCCGCATCGCTAGATATACCATCACTGACAAAGCGGAGACAAAGAGCCATCGCAATGCGGATACTGTCGATTCTCCGTTAAGCGTCCCGTTATCGCCCCATTGCTTGAATAAGATGCACAGCATCAATGCAGCCGCGATAATCGACAAATGCATCGCTTTGCCACGCATGTGGTTTATAGCTTCCTTAAAGCGTATCTTCTTGCCCTCGCCAGAGGCGGATATTGAAGACGCGCCGCGCTGATTGTGAGAAGATAGCAGAATACGAGATTGCCAATATCCGATCGCTACTACTGCAAGAGCGGCGTCTACGACGCCCAGCGGATGTGAAGACCAGAACATAGCGACTGCGACTAAAGCGATAAAGAGACATATGATTCTCGCCCGCCCAGCGTGATCGCTGTATGCCGTGGCGATGGCCAGCGATACGGCTATAGCGGCGACGATGCTTAAAACGATGCCAAGGGCACGGTTGAAGGGCATGGCTCCGTCAATGTGGGTGAACGTCACTGTCAGCAGCCATGCGATATGGTTCAGCGACCATATCGCGAACGCGTAGACCTCGGCGTGTATCACTCTTCTTCTATGCATCTCAATCCACCACGATCCGCAAACCAGATTAGATGCTAACAGCCCAGCGGCGGCTATCATCGCTACTGCTACTCTCGTAGCGTTTTCAAGCGTGGGAAAGTATTCATCAATGGTTGCCGGATCCCATATGAATACAGTAGTCGCGATGATGACTGACGCGGTCAACGCTATAGACGCGATGGCCCGCCAATCGATCAGATCGATAGCACTGATCGCGTGGGGCTTGTAAATCGGTGCCGCCGGCTCTTGATGAGCGGGTCCCCTCGCGATCAGCTCAGGGGTGGTTAGCAGTCGCTTCGGTCGCTTGGCATTGCGGTATGGGCGGTAATAATCGAATACCAGCAATGACGCCAATGTCAGGAGCAACAAAGTCGGGCCAAAGACTAATGCATACAGAACCAAATAAACCATGCCGGATCAAGTCGCCATAATCTGATTCGACCGCAACATAATCGAATTTAAGGCCTCAATAGAAACCTGAGTTCCTGAACAATTGTACATATGTCATATTATCCCAGCCCAAGCAGCAGGTGAATCAGCATCGCAGTGTCTCCAAAATGTCGATGCGTCCGAACTCGCCGATGGCTCTGGAAATTGCCGAATCCACCTGATGCGCAACTGAGAAATCGGCTGGGCAGACGATAACACGCACTCCGTGTCGGCGTGTCTGTTCGGCCGTTTCTTCCAGCTCCGATAAGTTGCGCGCGGTTATTGCCAAGTCGGCCCTGACGCGCGAATGCGGTTGAGATAGCCCGTCCTATTCCCTTGGGGCGCCGGTCACCAGCACCGCGCTTCCCTCTAGCCTGCTATCGGCACTCATCATGATTTGGTGATGCGCGATTCGCTGGCCCCATTCGCTGATAACAATGTTAAGTCAAGAGCGCGAGCATCATCACTATCTGGCATCTGGCAACCTCGGCGCTTGGACTGGATTCTCTCCAGATATGCATCGCAGTATGGGTATCGCCACAATCAACAACATGAACATGTCCAGCCAGATCCAGAAATCGATGCCTCTATCTGCATGTGAAGAGCTGAAAACATCTAGTGTCGAAATCAGCAACATCAGGAGAACGAAACTTGCCATCAAAGGACGTGCCGCGCGCCAGATGTCTAACCAAAGAGTGATCAACAGCAACAGTAGCGCGCCAAAAGCTATCGTTAGCGCTTGAAGAGCTATTATGGCGTACGGGAGATACACGAAGTCGTCGAGATCGTAAGAATGAAACGTCGCATCGATCAGCATCTGAAATGCACTATGAATGACCATGATCGACAGCGCAAGCATTGCGATCCATGCTAATCGATGGTGCCGGTTGAATATCGAGTGCCTATGCATCACCAAGCCCAGTAGCGCGCAGGCGATCAAGAGAGAGCTCCAACGCAAGGCCAATCCGGCCCCGTCCCGTTCTGGATCGATGATGAACCAAACCACGCCAGCCAAGGCTATGAAGGCTAACAGCACAGCCAAAATCGATATCCGATGACGCATTTGATTCAGCATAGACACTGTCGCCACCCTTGTCCCGGGAGAAAACGTGGCACCGGCGATGTATGTATGCAAACGAAATTGAAAGTCATTGGCACGCAACATCCAATAACCTAAACATACAACTGCTATACCAGCATCGACTATACCCAATATATTGGTAACCCAGAACAATGCGACACCTAACATGATGATAGCCAGCGCAATGTTATGCAATAGCGGCAGATGCCATCGATACGCGCTTATCATAATGAAAATTATGAATGCCGCTGCAACCGAAGCGATCAACCACATCAGAAAGAGATTATCGGAGGGATTGTAACGATCATAGGCGATCAACAGCATGAGCCATATGATGCGACTAATCGACCAAGTAGAGAGAGCTATATACCCCGCATTAGCGACTCTTCGGCATCGCATCGAGAACCACCATTTCACGCAGAGAACATTGGTATATAGCAATGCAACACCGGTGATATATTCTGGAAAAATTCTTATGTACTCACCAGGAGAGAATAACATCATGGAATTACTGATGAGCACTATCGCGGTGAAGATTATCGCCATGACGCCGCCACGATCAAGCAATTTAGCAAGCCCGATAACGTGGGGCATCAGAAAGCCATTATGTTCGCCAGACGCAAATTTCGCCGCTTCCATTTGATGTTGATACTTAAGACCATCAGCGAATCTGAATTGCTGCATTCGTCTAAAATGACGTCCCAGTGAGAATACTGTCCAAAAGAGTAGCAAAGATGGGCCTATCACTACAAATGCAAAGGCGAAAATAAATTCTATATCGCACCACCGTCAACTGCTACTAGTCGATTTTCTGAATATTATGGATTCCACTAATAAGCTGCATTTAAAGCTGATCCGCTGAGAAAGACTCGACTGCTATAAGTGCATTGAATCTTCACACTGAAATCAAATATGCCGTAACTCGCCTTTAAATCTTCAATTGACACCGGGTTAAATGTGCAACGATACAACTCCCGTTTAGTATTGCCTTGCAACAGTAATGAAGAAGTATGTTTGGTTGGTCGGTTAAACTTCACACGACCGTCGGACGTAGCATGGTAAGCGCCCTGTGCAGTTGCGCTAGCATAACCTGAATACTTCGAATGCGTACCATAACATCCATCCTCATGCCATCTTACTCCAAATCAAGCAGCAGGAGAATCAGCATCGCAGTGTCTTGAATAGTCTGTAGTCGTGAGCGTGCTGACATCATACACCCGGTGTAATTGAGTCTCGGTGAGAGCACAAAGCCAAAATCCTTTGCACCCTTCAATGTTGCCGACAGGTGGCTACTACGGGATGATTGATTCGATTTTCTATTGGCACTTATATCGTGGCTGTTATACTTCCAGTCGCTAAACATTGATATAAGATGCGATCTAGCATCAAATCTATTGTCAAACTTCAGTTCGCGTGTCGACGAATTCAAATATGATGATGCTTCAGAGAATTCTATGATATTTCTGTGGATATGAGATACTTCGATAGAGCAATCTTCATTGTTGAGTAATAGCGTAATTCCTCCCTCTTCTTCTACATCTGAATCGACTTCATAGCTGAGAGACATCTCTGGAATATCTTCACATGTCTTTTCGATTTGCTGATTCCCGTTCATATCAACAGTGCTAGTTGTAACTATTTCCCCTTGGTAAATTAAATCTCCAATATCTGTTTTGCTAAGCATTATAATCTCATCATTACCAAAATCTATGCGCCATTGAATGTCATCGTTTTGTTCTTCTGAGTTTTCTGGGATCGGCAAATTGTTCTCTTCGGGTAGTGCTTCTAGCTCCAAACGGTCGGCTGACGCTGGCCTTGCAACAACTGTGAATATTAATATCCCGCTAATTATTGCTAATATGGCTGTTATAAAATAGAGTTCCTCATGTTCATTTTCATACCGCTTTTCTCCACGGTTTGTACATTTTGCACAAATCATATCACAGAGTGAGGTGATTCGTTACATCATGTTTCCATCAGGAACCTCGGTATCGCCTACCTGCTCATTATCCAGATGTATGTGCATGTGCACCGTCAATTTCTATCGCTTGGAACACTCCATAGGCTAATACCTGCGTGTAACGAAATGCTGGGATGCCCGTCGATCGCGTATGTGAATGTCAGCGGAAAGCTCGAGCTAGGCGTAGAAATCAGCATGGATGCGCTGGAAAGCATCGGCATCAGGACTGGAATCCGTGAGCTGCTAGCGCGCTGATCATATGACTCGAGCGTCTTACGCGAATAAGGGATTAGTTTTACCGAATGCGTCTATCGACGCGCCGGTAATGGCAGAAGATGAATTAGACGCTAGAAACACAGCCAGCTCTGCGATCTCGCGGGGATGCATCAAGCGCGGGTTTTCGGCGCGTCCGCGGCTGCTGAAAGCTTCACGATATCCTTCGGTGTCAGTTCCGCCCGGGCAGATGCAGTTCACGTTGATGCCATATTGATGCAGCTCGGCGGCTAGAGATTCGGTGAGACTGATCAATGCCGCCTTGGTTACACGGTATGCGCTGCGTCCACGGGCGCCTTTGCGACCGCCGATGCTGGAGATGTTGATGATGTCGCCGCGGCCGTGCGGAATCATGGCCGGCAACACTGACTTAGTGATGAGCGCGACCGCATTCAGATTCACCTCGATCACTTCGCGCCACATCTCGATCTCCATATCCATCAGATCGATGCGCGGGTGTATGATGGCGGCGTTGTTGACCAGAATGTCGATGCGTCCGAACTCGTCGATGGCTCTTGACGTTGCTGATGCCACCTGATGTGCAGCTGAGAAATCAGCGGGGCAGACGATGACACGCACTCCGTGTCGGCATGCCTGTTCGGCCGTTTCTTCCAGCTCCGATACGTTGCGCGCGGTTATTGCCAAGTCGGCGCCCTGGCGCGCGAATGCGGTTGCGATAGCCCGTCCGATTCCCTTGGAGGCGCCGGTCACCAGCGCCGTGCGTCCCTCTAGCCTATATGCGGAATCGGTCATCGCTGCACGCGTCCGCTCACATCTCCGCCGGCTATAGACAATGCTTCGCCCACCGATACCAGGTTGAAATCGCCGTGCACAGTATGCGCCAACGCCGAGGCTGCCACCGCGAAGTCGAGCCGCTGCTGCGATGACCATTCATCTTGCAGGTTGCCATATATCAATCCGGCCGAAAAGGCATCTCCGCCACCGACTCGGTCAACGATGCGGACCGGGTATTTGCGTCCCATCAGTACCTTATCGCCGTCGAAGTAGATCGCAGACCAGTCGTTGTCGTCGGCAGATTGAGATTCGCGCAATGTGATACCCACTTGCTCAAAGCCGAACTCATCTACCAGCCGATCGACTACGGGTTCGTATGCGGCGGCATCGATCTCGCCGCTGGTTACGTCTACTCCCTCCGCGGCTACTCCGAGCGACATCTCGGCATCTTCTTCATTGCCGATCACTACATCTACATAGCTCATGAGTGGACACATGACGGACTGAGCTTCGGCTGGCGACCATAGATTCTTGCGGTAGTTCATGTCTGCTGAGACTGTCAGCCCCATGGATGCTGCGATTGACGCCGCTTCTCGGCAGGCGGCGGCGGCTGACTCTGATATTGCCGGCGTGATGCCGGTGAAGTGGAACCAGTCAGCGCCGTCGAAGGCGTTCTCCCAATCGGTGTCGCCGGGCTTTATTTCGGCGATGGAAGAAGCGGCGCGGTCATAGATGACCTTTGAAGCGCGCATGGCAGCGCCGTTCTCCAGATAGTAGATGCCTAGCCGGCTGCCCTGCCGAAGAATGTGGGAAGTGTCCACTCCCCACTGCCGGATATAGTTTAGACATGCCTGCCCGATATCGTTGTCTGGAAGCGCGGTGACGAAGATCGAATCGATCCCGAAGTTGGCGAGCGAAACGGCCACATTGCATTCGCCGCCGCCGTAAGTGACTTCAAATTCGCGCGCCTGAGTGAAACGTTCACGGCGCGGCGTCGCCAACCGCAACATGATCTCTCCGAACGTGACTACCGACGGCATATCATGGTCTCCTGAAAACACTTATAGAGGTACGCACTAACAAAACTTATATCAAATCTACCGACAGATTCGCGGAGCGATGCGGCATCTCAACGCTCTTGATGAATCTAATTACGAGCGATATATCGTACCCGTATGCGTGCGTCCTCGTTCCGTCTCTTTGAATTTGAAGCTGGATTCCCAGATCGAATCTTCACCGTTGTGCTGTCCGGCTCGGATGGGGGTGATGAGTAGCCTAGCAGATATCAGACAGCGAGGCAGATTTTCCGAATCAGCGCCCGAGCCGCGGCAGTCTGAAATCCAGGTTATCGAAACGGTACCGCTAGCGATGCATGGGCGGTCGATCATGAAAACCGGGGATAAGCGCAAGAAGAAGGTTGCATCCGCGTCTTCTATATCGGCATCGCCGCTTCAGGTAGGCGAACCTGTATTCGACGGGTAGAAGTTGACGCGTATCATCGGTTCAAGGTTGCCTGCCAACAGTGCCAGCAATGACTAATGGCCGCTGACGTGCTTGATCCGCACCGGATGAATGATGCAGCGCGGCAACACTGCGGTGCTCACGCAGATCCCGGTCTGGCTCTTTGTCCAGACGCCGAACGTCGGTCGGCCACTGGTTCAGCTCCTATCCATGCCAGCGGCGTGTGTGTGGGCAATCCTAAGTCCGCGATCCAATCCATGATCCCACAACGCCGCGGCGACATCATCAATATCGGGTGACGTAAAGGCGGACGCGGGCGCAACGCCTACCGAATCACCAAAGCAACTATGATCAGCCTTACAGAATCCTTAGCCGCAGAACTGCATCAATACGGAATAAATGTCAATTGCATTTGTGCCGCGGACGACCGATTTGACAGCTGTTCTTTCAGCGTGTAGCGTTTTGGCAAGGCATCGCAAGTGAGGTGAAACATCAGGTTGATCGTCACTCTACCAACCTTGAGTACATTAATCACAGGTAGCTTGTTTCTCTTTTTCTAGAATGATTCCGTCTAACCTTCTTAGCGGCTAATTATCAAATTCAGCTTATTAGAATTTATAGTCGGTTTCGAGGCTGTGCGGTCCCAATCACATTCGGCCGAGCAGGAAATCACATTGCTTTGTAAAAGATGTTGACATTTAACCGAATCATGAAATAATCTGCAAACAGTTGTGGGTGAGATGGTAATAGAAACAAGGAGAAAGACATGGATGATTTTATCCAATTCACGACCGGTTTAGCTACATTGGCGGCAGCAACAGCATCCCTGGTAGTTTCCGTCGGCTTATTCATTCTCATTGTGAAAATTGGAAACTACATAGATAAGGTTTCCAACGACGATTAGAAGCGCGGCGATGCTCTGGCGTAGAACCGTCTGTAATGGGCTAGTTTCATCGATTAAGAGCTGATCTTGAAAGCATTCTCTCCATAGATGCCGCGTTCTTTAGTGGGTGATTAGATGATGCTTCGCTTAGGCATGGCAAGGATGCCGAAGCGTTATTCCTTAACGGTCCTCTGCGAGTTCGTCGTGGGCAAGCGATGATCCGCGATGGCGATATCCTTGAGATGTTGTTGCAAGAATCTGCAAGAAGAGGTTGAAAATGCCACGCCATTCTAAGCTCGCGGCGCTGAACGCTATCCATGATATCGGAGTAGTGCCGGTATTCTACAATGCTGATCTGAAGCGAGCTCAGAATATTGCCCGCGCCTGTGTAGCTGGCGGTATCCGGGTGCTAGAGTTCACGAATCGCGGCGATCATGCCTGGCAGGTCTTCGCCGAGCTGGATCGGTTCTGCGCCGCCGAGCTGCCGGAAGCGGTGCTCGGAGCAGGATCTGTAATTGATGCTGGTACCGCGGCGTTGTATATCGGCAATGGAGCGTCTTTTATTGTTGGCCCGGTCACCAACTCAGAGGTGGCGAAGGTTTGCAATCGTCGCAACATTCCATATGTGCCGGGATGCGGCACCGCGTCTGAAATCTCTTACGCGCAAGGATTGGGCGCAGACATAGTTAAGATCTTCCCCGGATCCGCGGTGGGCGGCCCGGAATTCGTGAAGGATGTGTTGGCGCCGATGCCGTGGTCTGCCATCATGCCTACTGGCGGTGTGGACATAACTGAGGATTCCCTCCGTCCGTGGTTTGAGGCGGGAGTATGTGCCGTGGGCATGGGTTCCAAGCTGATATCGAGCGATGTGGTGGCAGATGAAGAGTGGCAGGCGCTGGAGGCGCGGAGCCGGAACGTGGTTGAATTGATAGCCAAGATCAGGTCTGGCTAGCAACAGAGCGATGATATATCACCGAGATCGGCATCCTCTGGACTGATAACTAGTGGCGGGACGCGGTATGGCCGCTCCGTTCAGCTCCGCCAGCTTGCTAAGAGCCAAGATGCAAACGCGTAAAATATCGCGTGTCTCTATCTCCACATCTGGGGCATAGCAGGAAGCGCGCCAAACGGTTTGGAAGGGTTATGTTTCATGTCGCCGCCTCATGCTCACAGCAATCTGGCATAGATTCAAGAATTGTGTATAAAACAATACCGTTAGTTATACATAATTGAAGAACGTGTATAACGCGTTATACACGTTGTTGCGATGGATGACGCAGAGTCTAAGCTTGCAGTTTCCTTGACCTGATGATGTTGTGCTCATCTTTCAGGAAACTGATCCTGATCGTGATTTAAGTTTCACGATCTGCGTTGTGCCGCTAGCTCCAGCGCGCGGTCAAAATCCAATACCCAAGGCCCATCGGTCTGCAGTTGAACGGAAACACTCATCTTTGGCAACAGCTCTATTTCGCGTTCGCCGTCCAGGGCGATGGTTCCGCGCCGGGTTTCTATCGGCAACGGAACTTCCGGGGTCATGATGCCCCAATCGGATACTCGAATCTCGGGTATCATGCCCGGGGCTATCGGTGCCGTAAACGAAGTTTCGGCTAGCGCGTCTTGCTCCGCGAAATCGATGCGCAGACCGTGCGGATCATCGATCCTGACGACGCGTAGGCGTGCGCCGATAGATGATATCCCGATGGTAGTTGGCTCTGCTCGCGCCAGATAGACGGAGTGCAGAGCGGTGACGTCCCATACGGCTCTTGCTCCGACCATGCTGTGTCGGGAAACGGCAGCATCCACCAGTGCCATGTCTTTCGGATCGTTGTCGATCAGTATCTCAATCTTCTTGGACCGCCTGCATATTTGGCTGGTCTCCGTTTCAATCGTAGCGATAGAACCGGCGGCGATGCCCGCCAGAGTGCCTTCTATCTCTTGTGGGAAGACGTTGTTGGTGCCGGTGGATATCGGTGCTATGGGCGTATCGCCGCAGCCTTTGGCAACCACTCGATTCGTGCCGTCACCGCCCAGGGTTACTATGCATTTCACGCCGGAGTTCCGCATCATACGAGCCGCTTCTTCTGAGTCTCTCTGATTCCCTGTAGGCTCAAGGGGCACATACTCGCATCGCATCTGATCGCGCCAATCCGCGATGGCTTGTCGCGCCAATCCGGCGAAGTCTGGCATCACCAGAACCCGTTCCACGCCCATGGAGTGCAGTCCGGCGAAGACTCGCCTTAGAATGTTTGATTTCTCTTGGTTTGAGACTACCCGTCCTTGGGCGACCAATCGGCGGATGTCTTTCCCGGCGGATGGGTTGGCGATGATGCCTACTGATGACAACTCAACCGTCCCTCGGATATAGGGTCGGCAGAATCAGATAGTTTTATGCGCGTAGTCATCCCAGCATCCAGTCGGGTGCCGTCAGTCCTTTAACGATAGCACGCAAGAATGCGCCGGCGGGTGCGCCGTCCCATGCCCGATGATCGAAAGTGAGACTAAAGTATCCTATGGAGCGTGCCTCAAAGTCGCCGGACGGCATTACCGCGGGTTGCTGTTGCACGCGTCCTAGGCCTAAGATGCCGACTTCAGGCGGATTGATGAGCGGCGTGAAGTTATCCACGTCGTAGGCTCCCAAGTTAGTCAGCGAAAATGTGCTGCCGCTGAGTTCCGACATTCCGAGTTCGCCTGATTTGGCTCGTCTCACCAGATCGCGCACCGCTACCGCCAGTTCCAGCGGAGTTTTGGAGCCGGCATCGGCTATGACGGGCACTAGTAATCCATCTGGAACTGCGAGCGCGAATCCCAAGTTGATCGTATCGAAAAGCAACACTTCGTCGTCTATCAGATGAGCGTTCGCCAGTGGATGTTCGCCGAGGGCGCGCACCGTAGCGGCGATCACCAGGTCTTGGTACTGCGGTCGGACGCGCGCGCGCCGCCACTCGCGCACCAATCTTCTCTGTACCGCTACGGTCTCGGTAACATCGGCACTGGTATGGAGCGTTACAAGCGCCGCCGATGCGCTTTCCATCATGCGCCGCGCGATGACTCCTCGCATTCCAGTCAAAGGAATGGAACTGCTAGGCGATGCGCTTGCGGGCACCGATGCCGCGGCATCGCTTGCCGCGCGAACGTCATCCTCGGTGATCCGTCCGCGTGGACCGCTTCCGGAATCGATGGTATCCAGATCTACTCCCATCTGATTGGCAAGCCGCCTCGCTCTAGGAGTTGCTGCTATACGAGCACCCCCATCCGATCGTTGCCGATTCTGTCGCGCGGAATCGTTTCTTTTTGGACGATCCGTGGATCGTTCCTTTATTTCGGGCAGATCGGCATCGCTCTCACCTTCCAGCAATATCAGCCCGAGCACGGTTCCGACGGGCACTGTCTCGCCCTCCGCCACGGATATTCGTCCCAGAGTACCGTCTGCGGTTGCTTCGATTTCAGCATTGACCTTTGTCGATTCGATTTCTACCAGGGCATCGCCTTTGGACACGGTGTCGCCGACTGATTTCAGCCATCGGATCACCTGCCCCTCATTCATTCCCATTCCCCATTGCGGAAGTATGATGTTGCCTGGCATATGGGATCTGCTCCGTTGCTTGATATGCTCTTCTGCTCTCTGTATCGGGCGTCTTTCAACGCGCGAAACAATATTATCAGTAGATCAGAAATTCAGTGGCGTGTGCGGATGTTGTCATCTCGTCATCTGACGACGAGATTCTTGTGTGCAGCAACAACAGCTTCGTTGACGGTTTCAGTGTCTGGACCGATTGCGAGATACATGTTTGCCGGATGTTCGGCGTATTGCTTAGCCGTATATCCGAGTGCGATGCTCCCGGTATCTCCTTGCCAGACGTAATATCCTTCGAGCTGCAACGATGCCGCGGGCATCGAATCTTGAATCAAGGTCAGTCCGGCTCGGTCATCAAAGGCTTCGATCAGCCGATTTATGTATCTGTCGTTCTCCCATCGTGATGCGGTGATATATATGGCTCTTCGATTATCGTCTTCTAATAGAATGCGGTAATCACCCATCCATCCTTTCAGATGCAGTTCATGACGGGGCAATCCCGGGCCTTCTAGCTCCGAGTATTCACCAGTCAGCACCAACAGCAGCGCTATCCAGTTCATATTGCCGAATGTGGAAGCGTAGCGCGCGCGCCATTCATCTCCCATCAGATTTTCGTTGAGGTTCAACTTTGTACGACGCTCTTTGCGGAAATATTTCGATATTTCAAGCACCTGCTCCGTGGTAGTGGGAGGGTTTCTGAAGGCTTCATAGATCCGTTGTCGCTCAGTCTGGCAATGGTCGCATTCAACAAGATCCTCTGCGATGCTGTATACGAAGTCCCAACCGTCTATATACGTGAACAGACTCTGTGCCTCTATGTAGCGCTGTATAGGTGGTATTTCAACCACTTCGTCATTTTGTTCGGCGAGGCGCTTTTCCAAGGCATCTTGGTAACGATCTATATTGGCTTCGTCTTCTATGTAGGCTATTTGGGTTGTGAAGGCATCGCCTTCAATCAGCGCCGCGAACGCGTTGATGGCATCGGAATCACCGCTGAAGCACTCAATGGCGGCATTGAAGTTGTAAAGCTCGTTCTGAATGTGATGAGCATACTCGTGGGCGTAAGTCGCTTCTTTTAGAACTCCGAAGTCGCTGTCAGCCACCTTCATGAATATCTTCCGATCATTGCGATCGTAGCGCCCGATTATGTTATTCGCGCGATAATCTGCGATAGAGCTGGTGAGATTTCCGTTGGGCGATAACAAAGTGAGCGTTCGATATATCTGCTGCCACAGATCAGATGTAGATTCGTCTCGTGTTGCGCTGTCTCTCGCTTTGTCCCGTTCCCACATTTCCCATGCTGAATCATCGATGAAGATTCGCTCTACATCGCCGATCGCGTCGCGGTCCGTTTCGTAATAGCCTTGAACCCAAGTTTCGATCTCACCCATCTTTGCGATCCATTCTTCGGGAAAATCTTCGGATGATATGGCAGGAGGCGCGGTTGAAACTGGAGTCGGTTCAATGTCGGGATCAGGAGTAGAAGTGGGCAAAACATTAGGAGTGGGCAAAACATCCTGCTGGCAGTATTCTTCAGGCCCAAACGGCTGAACCACGGCATGACTCTCAACGTCGACGTTTGTGTTCGTAGCTGTGTTCCCGTCATTGCTACAGGACAGCGAGGCAATTATCACCGCGGCGGTCACGGCACAGTGCGCTGAGGATATTACATATGTGCGTATTGTTCGATGCAGCATCACTAGTGTGTGTAAATGCGATGTTGATCTCCGCACCTGAAAAGATCGTTTCGATACGTGCCGCACATATGTAAGTCTTTTGCGGCTCTTGTCCCGTTTACGATCGTATCTACGTGTAATCTGATAGGGCTAGCGATTAAAGCTCTCAGGCGGGCAAGAGCGCATCCGCCATTTCTCCAAAATCAGCCACTGTAAGGTCTGGCTCGTACTGGGCATCAGTGTCTTCGTATGGCAGATCATATCGGTTGACGTACACTCCGCGCAGTCCACAGGTTCTAGCCCCCATGACATCGAATGAGTTTGAGGAGACCATGATCAGTTCGGCAGGTTCCATCTTCAATTTTCTCGCTGCGCTCCGATATACGCCCGGATGCGGTTTAAAAGCGCCGGCGGTTTCGACGGATATCACATCATCGAACTGGAACTTGATGCGATTCTTCACCAAATAGTCCAAGAACCATGGATTCCCGTTGGAGAGAGCGACGAGCCGATACTTAGATGAAAGCCGTTCCAGCCCGGGAAGACAGTCCGGGAATGGCTTCAGTTGTTTCCATCCCTCCATAAAGGTATCAGTCTCGTCTGCTGAGGGCGGAAGTTTGTTGAGCCGCGCCACATAGATGAAAGCCTTGCGGGCGGTCTCCAAGTAGCCGGAGTGTCCGAGTTGGACCATCGAATCCTGATATTGCTCGATTCGTTGCCGATGCCTGAGCTGTCCCCAAAATGCGCCGGCATCCACATCATTCGTCGCGTCGTGACGGCGAATGAACTCGGCTATATAGGGGGTAAGGCTACCGCCCAGATCCAACACCGTTCCGAACAGATCAAAGGTGAGCGCGTTGCATGCTCTGAGGTCCGTCATTCGGATGAAAGGTTCCTTCCTGGCGATTGTGTAGTCAAGCTTCATTTTACTGTTAACACGATAACTTGACCAACGACATATCGCTGTAAATGCGATTTTGAAAGACCCTAACCCATCTGAGAGTTGATGGTTTCAAGCCAGAGTCGGAGCGTCGGAGCGTTGCTCGCTCCCGTCCAGGAAACGCACAGCCGCTTAAGTGGACGCTACCTTCGTTTGCATCATGCTCAAAGCGCGCGTCATGCATCCCTGCTATTCGACTACTACTATTCCGTAGTCAACCGAACCGCCGGGCACGTCATTTTCGTGCGGCCAGATGATGCCATATTCCTGTTTCATGACGACTGTACATTCACGCCACTGATCATCTGTCCCTACCCACTCGTAGCTTATTGACAACGAATGGTCCCAATCCGGTCGTCTAGTGTATCGTTCTGGCATCTTATCTTTGGGCACTTCGACAAAATGAGGTTGGCATTCGTCCATCTCCAAGATGTCATTTTTATAGGAAATATTTTCTATATCGGCTTCATTTGAGCTGGATCGTATCGTATGCCTGATATCTGGTTCATTCGCTTGCATTGCCAAGGCTTCTGTTTCGCAACTCTCAAGCTCCTGTCGCGTGCCGTACCAGCTGTAGTTCCAACGTCCGTATTCGCCTCGTTCAGGTATTTCACTCAGCTGTTCCAGGCATTCATCTGAAAAACCCATCGCGAGGCGAGCTTGCGGATCATATGGAGGAACAGATGTCGAACCGGAGCTGCTCAAGATAACGATACTGATCACAGATAGCACCGCGATCGTGGCGGCGCCCCCTGCAATTAATGAGTACAGCATCGACTGTTTTCTCCTAGACGCACTATTTAAGATAAAACGCATTAATCGCATGATTGCCACGGCCATACCGATCGTGTGCAACAGGAATAGTATTCATACACGATATTACATACGAAATTGCATTTAACGAGTCCCGTGGAACTTACCTGACAGTCATATTCCCATTCACATTTTGTTCGACGGCAAGTACCCCAATCGCAACATTTTTTAAGAACGCAGCCATTTGATCTGAATTTGGAGCTTCTTTAGCATAGGGGGTTAGATAGGGCGATGTCAAAGTTCCAGAATAATCATCTCCATTGCATATAATACCTTCTAGTGGAAACTCATCCATGCCGGGTAAAACAGGCAATTCTTCGTTTAATGCTGCTATACATGCATCGATGTCTGATTGGTCAGATAAATTATGGCATTGATCCGGCACCGGTCCATCGTATATAATTCGATCTTGCGGGGGAGCATCTCCCTGCACATCCACAGATGCCACCAGATTTATAATCACCAATGCAATTGATAGGATTATTATCAGAGCAGGCGTATAAAAGGTTGATAGATTTAGCATGGATACATCCTTTTCCTTACACTTAAGTGTTAGAGCTTGATGCTTAATAGAGAGCGAAGCTATCATCCTCCATTTTTACTGAGTGTAGCATAGAATTTCTCACGATGTGGAGAATCGATGCCCTCAATTGAAAACGAGATTACATCCGCGGCATTGAATTATCGTCTATGTGCTATTTTCTTCATACGAATGGACGGCACTTGAATTCCACGGCTTTTAGCCCCACCGCTTTAATGATGTCGATGGCCGCGCGCTGGTTCCCGATGGCGTCTCGCGACGTGTTCACATACAATTCACCGTCGGTCTGTGCATAGTTCTTGAATGGCTTGCCGCTCGCGTTTACAGGCGTCGCGTTTACCAACATAGCGCCTCGGCGAGTCTGTATCGGACACATATCCGCGCTCAAGCGCGAAGTCGAGTGCAGCCAGCGCACCACGTATCGCTGGACATCGTAGACGTGGCGCAGGCGCTGTGAGACAGAACCGTCCGGGAACATTATCTCGGCCGGCTTGTCCAACCTCTTGATGTCATATTCCGGCAACGGGATCCAATGTTTTACGCCATTGTCGGTCGCACGGCGGGGATATCTAAGCATCGTCATTGCCGCGATGTTGGCGGTGTCTCCCGAGAATAGATCGCATACCGCTGATGGCTCTCCCACTCGAGTTGATTGCAATATCGGGTACAGATGCCATTTGCGTCCGTCTGTTACAGCGAATTCGGCTATTCCGAGCGATGAGCTTTTTCGTAGGTGGAACTCGATTCCGTCTGTTATGTCGGATCCTAGCGCGCGTGTTTCAACTGCTATCATAGGGCGATTTCCCGCCGATTCCAGCCTCATGTAGTGCACCATTCTGGCATCAGCATCGTTGCCGTTTTGCGGGATGAACCAATATTCCGGAGTCGCCAAATCCCACCCAAGCGTATTGAGTATCGGCGCTACCAGCACGATAAAGGTGCGTGATACGCTACGATTCAATGCGACAGCGCCAGATTCGTGCATCGCCTTCCCGGCGCGTGCGAGCGCGATGAGCCTTTGTTCTATGGAAACGATGACCGCTAATCGAAAGATTTCAGCAGCTTGATGTCGCGGTCAGTCATATGTCCGCGCACCATGTCGACGTTTTCAAGCCACCATTCGCAACCGTAGAACGAAGCCTCTTTCCGTTCGATATCTTCCATATCGTCGCCGTACGAGCGTATCCACACGAACTGGGAGGCATCTTCATTGACCCATGCCGTCTCTGCTTTGATGCCATGCTTGGCCATCAGCGGCACGAGCGTATTCTGCCAAAGGCCCAGCCACGAATCCATCTGCCCTTCTTTGATAGTGTAGGTACGCAAGTGTGCTATCGTCATAAAGGCAATCTCCTTAAGTCGCATGCGAGTATATGTAGGAGGATTTCAATATCCTGTCTTCAATTTATACGCTACCAGAGAATCGGCATGGTTATAACTTGAGTTTAACGTGCTTGAAACAGCCGTAAATACAGAATCCGACGATTGACGAGTAGATAAGTTATGGCGATGCCGGACGCGCTGATGCTTCGGGTTATCATGAGCGCTCTTTTGTGCCAGCCGGTTAATCTTTGCCGACGGTTAAGTGTGGAACGGGTATCAAGTGAGCATCTCCAGGAACAGCGTCGCCAGCCCTAGATACATGAAGATGCCGCAGATGTCGGTGGCGGTAGATACGATGACCGCGGATGCCATGGCCGGATCGATGCGAAACAGTCTGAGCATCATCGGGACTAGCACACCGCTTAATGCTGCCACTATCAGGTTGAGCATCATGGCACCGACCACTAACATGGTAAGTGCCGGATCATTCTTCCAGATATACACTATAGCGCCTAAGATAGCACTGACAATAGCCCCCTGAATGATTGAGTTTCCGAGTTCGAATATTAGCAATTTGGGAACACTGGCCGTGGATCGTTCGCCGAGTGCCAACGATCGGACGATGATGGTCAGAGTCTGGGTGCCTGCGATGGTTGCCTGTCCTATTACTACTGGCAGGAAGACTGCCAGCAGGGCCATGGCGTCCAAAGTTGGCTCGAAGAGACTGATGAGGTAGCCAGCGATCATGACGGTGAAGAGGTTCAGTATCAGCCATGGCGATCGGTTTCGCATCGAATCTTTCCAGCTGAGCGTCGATCGCAAGTTGCCGCTTACGCCGAACATTCGGAACATGTCTTCAGTAGCTTCTTGCTCGGCCACATCGATAAGATCGTTGATCGCGATGATGCCTTCAAGTTGATAGTTGCGGTTCACTACGGGCACGCTCAGCAGCTGATATCGCTCAGCCAGTCGCACTGCCTCCTCTTGGTCGTCGGTGGCATTTACTGCGATGACATCAGTTTTCATGATCTCGCGCAGTCGGGTGTTAGAAGACGCGAAAAGAAGTTCAGAGAGTTCCAGGCTGCCTACTAGCCGCTCTTGCGCGTCTACTATGTAGATCTGTCGCATGGCAGCTGGGGCAAGATCAGAATCCCGGAGCACGCTTAGCGCGTGTCGCGTGGTCCAATAGTCTCGCAAAGTTGCGAAATCTGGCGACATCAACCCGCCGGCATCGTCATCCGCATGAATCAACAGGTCGCCGACGACGTTCAGGTCGCGCATTCTAGTAAGAGTTTTTCTAGCTTCCTCCCAATCGATGCGGCGCAATACGTCAGCAGCTACGTCGGGTTCTGATTTGTCGAGGATGCGGGCGCGACGATCGACGCCGATCACTAGGAGCGTGTTCGATGCCGTTTCAGGGTCGAGATGTCCGATCACTTCGGCCACCAGTTCATTCGGCGTGGCTTCCAAGAGGGGAAGCAAGAGCTCTGGCGAGATGCCTTCTACGATTGTGGCGGCATCGGCGGGATGTAGATTCTTAATGCGTCTTACCGCGCCCGTCGCATCTTCTGACTTCACCAGGACCGCGATGGCATCGGCTATTTCCCCGAGTTCATTTAATGCAGGAGGCATTGTCATGATTCGCTGGATAGTTCCTTTCGGCAAGGTTGCCTGAGTGTTACTTCTAGGTGCTTGCGCTGCTGCAAACTATGGCTGATAGGGAGTTTCTCCGACTGAATCGACGCTGAAGAAAGAAAGCCATATAGAAATCGTACGCGTGTCAAGCCCGTTATCGCAACATTGTTGAACGGCTTATAGCTACAAGATTGGATCAGTCTTTAGGGTAAAATCGTTGTAGCGCAATGATCGGAAAAGGGGAAATTCATGTTGCTAGGAGTGTCTGGCTTTATCCACGGAGATTGGATTTCGGTATCAGAATCTGAGCTGCAGAAAGTTGCAGACAATGGCTTTAAGACCGCCTTGTTGACGGTTTCAGATCCATCTTTGGGCAGTGCCGATGACATAGCCAGGCTTAAGTCTCTTTACTCTGATTTCGGCATGGCAATGCCGATGACCCGAGGCGCATACGGAGGCGGTCTGTGCTCGGACGATGACGATGCCCGTGAGCTAGCGGTTAGCTTCTTGATCGATACGATACGACTTTCCGCTCGGCTAACCTGCCCGACGACGTACTTTCGCCCTGGCAGCTTGAACCCCAACGGCGCGTGGTTGCCGCACCCTGATAACCGAAGCGATGCCACATTGGATCGGCTTGTAGATAGTGCGAAAAAGGTCTGCGCGGTGGCAGAATCCGAAGGAGTGTATCTCGCCGTAGAAGCCGGGGTAGTTAGCCCGCTCTACAGCCCCGAGCGCGTGCGAGATTTCTTCGATGCAGTGGCCATGCCGGCTTTGCGTTTCAATGTGGACCCGGTGAACTTGGTCGCATCTCTAGATGTGGCTTACGATACGACTTCTCTGATTGAGGAATGCCTGGAGCTGATGGCGGATGAGATAATTGGCTGTGACGCTAAGGATTTCAGGGTGGTAGATGCCTTGTTGCCACACTTCGAGGAAGAGGTGATCGGCGCTACGACTGCCATGCTGGACAATGTAACTCTTCTGAAGGGTCTTCAAGCGTGCGCGCCGGAGATAGTAGTGATGGTGGAACATTATCCGGACGATAAGATTCCGGCGGCTGCCCGCGGCATTCGAGATGCTGCAGACGCCGCTGGTATTGAATGGGACTAGAACAACGAATTAGAATCGCTTCATGACAGCTAAGGAGAAATGATATGCCACAAAGTCTTGCGGGTAAATGCATCATCGTCACCGGAGGAGCTACTGGCATCGGCCGGGCATCGGCGCTCAAAGTTGCTGGGCTAGGAGCCTCAGTGGCCGTGTTCGACAATAACGCTGAAGACGGCAGCAAGACGGTTGAGGCGATCACTGGCAAGGGCGGCACCGCCCGCTTCTGGAGCGTGGACGTAAGAGATGAGGCTAATGTCTCCGGCTCAGTGGTTGCGGCCAAGGCTTGGATGGGAGATATTGACGCATTGTTGCATTTCGCCGGAGTGTTGCAAGGTGCTTCGGTTCACTTGCAAGACTTCACCGAGGGTGTTTGGGACACGGTTTTAGATATTAATCTGCGCGGCACGTTTTTGATCGCCAAGTATGTGGTTGTAGAGATGATTAAGAAGCCGGGTCCCGAGCGCGGCGTGATCATTCTTGCGGCATCGGGCGCGGGGGTTAAGGGCGGTTCTTCGTCTTATGCTTACGGGGCTAGTAAGGGCGGCGTGCACGGATTCACGATGGTGATGCAGCAGTATCTCGGCGAGCAGGGCATTCGCGTCAATGATATTGCGCCCGGCTCGGTGAGCACCCCGCTTAAAGTGTCCCAAGTAAAGAGTTCGCATCGCATCAATCGTAGTAGCGAGAATCTGGACGATCTGCTATCGGAACTCACCTCGCCAGACGATGTAGCTGAGATCGTTGCCTTTATGGCCAGCGATGAAGCGAAGCTGTTGCGCGGCACGGTATTCACCGGCTGATGCGTTTCTAACATCAACAGCCTCATTATCGATGACGTCATTTCGGGTTTCTCGAGAAACTACAAGCGCGTTCGCGCCGGGCAATATCTCGGGCCTCTTCAAAATCATCTCGCATCCGGATCCGGGCCGGATGCACTCGTTGGGATGGGGATTCACCGTATCAGATGGGGTTACTGCTACTCTATCTGTAGCAGACGCAGAGTCTACGACGGTGAGATTCAACGATACGCGCATCGATTTTCCCACGGTCGTAGAGGCATTGAGCGGTCTTGCCAATATTCCATTCAACGTTGATTTGCAGTCGACTCTGCCGTTGAGCAGCGGTTTCGGGCTGAGCGGAGCCTCTGCGTATGCCTCACTGCTGGCCGCCGAGAGTCTGTTGCGCACCGGCCACACTCGGTCCGAGCTGGCCATGATGGCGCATGTCGCGGAGGTTAGAAACCTCACGGGACTAGGCGACGTATGCTCGCAGCATATTGGCGGTTGTCTGGCAAAGGTTCGTCCTGGATCCCCACTGAATGCGGATAGGATCGACGTGAATCCGCAGCCTATTTATTGGCGTTACTTCAGCCCGATCAGAACCAGTGAGGTGCTGGCAAATAAAATGCGGCATAAACTGATAAACGAATCGGCTGATGTCTCGCTGGAAACGCTCGCGGGGATGATGAGAAAAAGTAGACAGATCAGATTCTCGCTTCTGGCTGATATTGCACTGGGATTCGCTACTAGTAGCGGACTATTGGCAGATCCTAGTGTTAAGGAGTGCATATCGGAAGCGCGTGCCGCTGGCGGATCGGCTTCAATGATTATGTTGGGCAACTCGGTTTTCAGCACGACGCCTTTCGAAAAGTGCAACAAAACGATGCTCTCTCAGATATCGGCACACGTCATCTGAGTAGAGTGAGCATCAGTGCTGAATCCTGCGTGATGATGGTTCGCAGGTGTTGATATCTTTAAGCTGTTGTTCAAGGGCTGCTCTTTTAATTTTGGATGGGATGTCTTGCCAATGGATTTCCATCAATCCGCCCTCCCTGTAAAGCCCATAGCAAGTTGAGGGACGTTTCGTGCGGAGATGTCAGCTTTACTGCCAAGTAAGTTGCAGCCGCGCCGCGTGCGGCAACGGCGGTTCGACTGTAAATCCCTACTGCTCGCATGCGGTCAGCAGATTTCACGCCGATATTCTTCAGCGTTTCCAAATCATGGTTGCCGCTATCCATGAATCTTCTTGCGGCATCGGTCCGTAAAGGATACCGAATCGGGATCGGTCAAGGCAGACTCCCCATCGTCAGATCGATCTTTATCACTTCACCGTTTCGCATCACTCCGAGAGTGACCGTTTCACCGGGCACGGTATTCATAGTGATGTATTCCAGGAACTCATCTCCATCAACCATTTTCACTCCGTCTATGCTCAAGATGAGGTCACCGTTTCCGTCTAGCTCGTAAACGCCGGTATCGCCCTTGAGTCCCGCTTTTGCTGCAGGCGATTGGGAACTGACACGCGTGATGTATATCCCCGCGGTGTTTTCCGGGAATCCAAGTTCATCCGCGCGTTCAGGAATCAACACTCTGGTGCTTACGCCCATGAATGAATACTCATGTTTCCCATGCATGATGATATTGTTTGCTACTCTCTGCACGAGCTCTATCGGCACTGCGAAGCCAACGCCGCTGTTCGCCCTGTCGTTGCTCCTGATCTGAGTATTCACCCCGATCACCTCGCCGGAACTGTTGAGCAACGGTCCTCCAGAGTTGCCGGGGTTCATATCTGCATCCGTCTGGATCACGCCGAATATCTGGCGCGTCTGGTAACTGCTCTGCATTGAGCGTGATAGACCGCTTACGATGCCAGTAGTCATTGAAAATGCCTGTTGCTCACCGAAGGGATGGCCTATCGCAATCGCCGTCATGCCGGGTATCAGATTCGCCGTCCCTCCCGTCGGCAAGGCATTGTAGGCGCTAGGATCAGCATCTACCCGTAACACCGCGATATCCGAGGTGGCGTCACCGCCCACAAACTCGGCGACATACTCTTCACCGCTGAACGTGCGGATGTTTATCGAATCTGCCATATCGCCGTAAACCGATCGGATGACGTGCAGACTGGTGATGATATGCCCGTCACGGTCCCAGAACCAACCGGTGCCGGAACCTCCAGATGGGAAGAAACTGTAACCTTCCGATTTGGTAGTGATGACCACGATCCCATTGATGGAGCGTTGCCAAATACCGGTCAGCATAGCCTCCTGATCTGTGAATATGCGTGGCATGGCCGAGGTGTCGCCGTTATCGCTGTGCTCGAGCGCCAGGGTGTAGCTGTTAGCGATGCCCGGAGTGTGGTTCAACCTCGAGACCGTATCGTCTGGCCTAGCTTCCAAGGCTTGGCGCAACATCGGATCATCGGAGATGATGTCTTGTGTTTCCGTAGTTTGCAATTGCTTTTGCTGGTTATTTGCCGCTGGATCAGAGCCGACGGACTCGGCTTCGCTTTGGTAAGCGCATGCGAATCCTGACAGGGCCACGAGTATGGCGGTCATAGCGATCAGAAGCTTGATGGCTGTAGCCTTCATGTTGGTTTGTCCTTGAGTTTTCTACCTATCTATGGGATCGAAATGATTTTCGACTTCAAGCACGTTATTCGAAGATGGACTTAGCTGAGGCTAAGCAACGATTTTGAAAAGATTGTTAATCTCTGTCGGCATCTCGATCGCTTCTTGATGAATAGATATACGAATGCACTGGTTGTCCAGTTTCCAAGTCGGTGCCGGTGCGATGGATTAGGCAGGTGTGTATGTTGCGCTTCAAGACTCATCGATACACGATTCTGCTATTGATCATGCATTCCGGCTGTTCTTCAGCTATTCGTTGCCTTCCGGACAAGTATGCAAGCTCGATGAGGAATATCTGTGCCACTGTATGCCCGCCGATTTCTAGCACCAGCTTTGATGCGGCTGCAGCGGTGCCGCCGGTGGCGAGTAAATCATCGATGATAGCGACGCGTCGCCCATTGCATACGCCATCCGTACGCGCCTCCATGATTGTTGGAGGACCGTACTCGAGATCGTATTGCACGGACACTACTTCCGGAGGTAATTTGCCGCTCTTGCGCAACAGCGTCAAAGGCAAGGTTAGTTCATAGGCTACTGCTGAGGCGAAGAGAAAGCCACGCGCATCTACCGCGGCTACCGCCTCGGCTTCGGCATCTGTTACTTGCTGCGAAAACCAGTCTACAGCAGCCTGAAACGCTGGCGGATATCCCAAGAGGGGAGTCAGGTCTTTGAAATTGATTCCCGGTTGAGGAAAATTCGGCGCTTCACGAATCCAGTCGCGCAATTTCACGGTTCGCTCCTCATTCAGCTTCTGCATCTCTTTGCTAATCTACATGAATCCCTGCCCACTGCCATTGCCTAGCCGCACTTCACTCTGAAAAGATCGCGGTATCAGGATAGAAATCGCTCCACGCGAACCAGAAAACGTTTACGGCGTGGATAGGCGAAAGTCGCCATCCTTGCAATGTTCCTTGCCAAGCTTGCCCAGTGAATGGCAGCCAGCGTGTGCCCGTGGCATTGTCTACTAGCCACTCACGGTCATCTTCAACGCTTATCTCAAATGTCAATGTCTCGTCATCTATCACTCTGGAGAATGCCGTTGCAGTAGCAGTAGCGGCGTGATAGTAAATAACGATCGGCATGTCGCCGATTCTGGTATTGATGCTCGCGTCTTTCGCCAGCCGGGAATGAGGGAATGCCATCGGACCGTCGTCGAAGCCGACGCCTAGAACCAACTCTTTGCGCGGTAAACGCCCATCTTCGTTCGCCTCTCCAATCACTCCGGCATCATCTGCCGAGTAGTAATATTCGTACGGATCGTTGCGTTTGCGGGCTTTGTAGAGAGCCTTGGTGTTCGGAAATGCCCGTTTCCATTCATCCCAAGTGGTCAGCACTATAGGCACGTTTTGGAGGCGCGTTCCCTTGAATTTGCCTGCTATCGCTTCCGATAGAAAGTGACTCCACAGAGATCCGGTCTGGCGATCGAACATGATCAAGGCATTCATCGTCAGCTTGCCCGAGACGCCGAAGGTGAGAGTTTCTCCATCCACTTCTCTGGAATACCCTATCCCAGTGAAGCAGAGCGGTCACCACGTGACGGCTACTGGTTTGTCCCCGACAACGTCGTTGACGATCTCGTGGCTGCTCAGAAGCGGCACTGAATAGGCGCGTGCATCCCCGTCGATCTCAATTCCCAGAACCAGTTCACCAGCTGAATAGAGCTCATCTGCATCATCGACTGAATCGAAAAATCTGGGGGCGTCTATCGAGGGAATAGCATCCGGCGGCAACAGCTCAACAATCTCTACATCGCGTTCCCTAGCATTGCTGTCATCAATGCCGCTCGTCTCCATAGAAGGATCAGCTGTCGGGGTTTCTTTTGCCGAAGATGCCTTCGGGATAGTGGGTGCAGCCTTGAAGCCCGGCGCCTCGGCTACCGTGGGAGCGATCTTTATTGCCGGCGCAGTCGCGATCTCCGGCGCGCGCCTCACGGTCGCAATTTCACCCGATCCGTTCTCTGATGAAATATCTTGGAGAGCTTCGCCACAACCAAGCTCAAGTGCGATGAAGATAGACAGCAACAAAGTGACATGGAGTGTGGTTAGCGTTGGCATCGTATTCGTCGCTAGCAGTACTGAACAAGAACGCCGGTGTAAAATCATTTCAATCCCACTTGCCAGCGCCGACAAAGATCTATGCGCATATCATATCCCGATGTGATCAGTTATGAAGCTGCCAAAAGCAAAGGATACACACGAACAGTTGCGGGGACATGCATTCAAGCACAGAGCGCGAGCCTCTGTGAATAGAGCGCGCAAGATATTTGATCGCCAGCGTGCTAATTCAACCATGCTAGGCCCAAGAATATAGCCATGCACTTGACGCGTATCAGGCTGGCCGGCTTTAGAAGCTATACCGATGCCGAGTTCGATCTGGAGCCGGGAGTGGTAGTGTTTACGGGGCCGAACGGGGCTGGTAAAAGCTCGTTGCTTGAGGCTGTCCATATGTTGTCCGTGGCGAAATCCACTCGTGCACGTACCGATCGTGAGATTGTGAACCACAGCGCCGCGCAAGAAGGCGGCCATGCACAAGTCACAGGCATTTTTCGACAAGGCTCCGATTCGGTACGCGCGCAGTTCGATATCGATGTCACTAGCGTCGGAACCCCACCGCATCAGCATATGCGAGTACGATCCAAGGAGTGGCGCATAAACGGAGTGAGGATGAAGGCTCTGGAATTCGTGGGCAGAACGAACACCGTGCTATTCGAAGCGCGCGATCTGGACCTGATACTCGGCGGCGCCGCGCCGCGCCGCCGATATCTGAATATGCTCATCAGCCAGTTCGACAGCCAGTATCTGCGAGCTCTGACTCGGATAGAACATATCCGCAAAAGCCGAAATGCACTGCTAAGAGGGCTGTACGAAGGCGCTGATCCAGATGAAGAGATGCCTTACTGGAACGAGCGATTCCGAGACGAAGCGCTGAAAGTAATCCAGACTCGACGCGAAGTGATGGCGATGATTCATCAGCGCGCCGCACCTATATATGCAGAATTGAGTGGCGGAGAGACACTCTCTCTAGAGTACGAACCGAATCTCGGCACGGTGCTGAAAGAGAAGGATTTCCACGCGCTCGATGTCAAAGATCTACGGCAGACGATTTATGATGCTTTAATGATGTCAAAGCCGCAGGAGAGTGCCGTCGGAAGAACCGTCATTGGGCCGCACCTCGACGATTTCATGATTAGGATCCGACAAACAGCAGCGCGCCAGTACGCATCACGCGGGCAAGCTAGAACTGCGGCGCTGTCGCTACGGCTGGCGGAAGCCGCGCTGGTAGACCAATTCGCAGCGCGCTCGCCAATCATCGCCTTTGACGATGTTATGTCTGAGATGGATGCAAAGCGTCGATCCATGATCATCGCCAGAGCAGAGCAGTATGAGCAAACACTCATGACAGCGACAGACAATTCGCTGATCGATGATGCTCGAATCACAAAAGCTAAGATAATAACGATCAGAAACCGTCAGACGGACATAGATCTGTAATCGGTGTCGATGCGGAATCGAGTGTTGCAAGATTTTTAACGACCGAGACACGAAAAGACGTGGGCATCAGTCAGATGATCGCGATCGACTATGTGTTTCGAGCTGGGCCGTAGACAGACTTTCTGGGGTGTAAACTTTGCATGACACCGCAGAACGGCGGGCAATAATTGCGAAAGAAAGATCGATGACTACGAGATATGTGACGGCGGAAAGAATCGCGAACCCTACCCTGAGCGGCTGGTTGACAAACAGCGCCGTGAGAATCGTCGATGGCGTGATCGATGCCGTTATGCAAGTGACGGAGATGCCGTCTGATGCCGATGACACTTCCGAGATATTCCGTCTGGGAGATGTTTCGCTCCTGCCGGGACTGATCGACTCGCATTGCCACATGCATTGCAGCGCGACTGCCGATGCGCAAGCGCTCGCGCTGGCCGAAAAAGAAGATGTCCAACGCCTTACTATGCGTGCAGTTACGGCGATGCGCAAATCCTTACTCGCCGGCACCACCACGGTGCGCGATATTGGATCGCTCAATGAAGTTGCATTCGGTATCAAGCAAGCCATAAGCGATGGCGCGATACCAGGTCCGCGACTTCTCGTGACTGGAGGTCCAATAACGATCACGGCCGGACATTGCTGGTTCTTTGGCAATCAAGCTGATACCCCAGATGAAGTCGCCGTTGCAGTGCGCCGACAAGTCAGATCGGGAGCGGATGCGATTAAAATCATGTCTACCGGCGGAATGTTCACGCCTACGGCAAACCCGAGAATGCCTCAGTACTCCGCCGAGACCCTTCGAATAGCAGTGGAAGAAGCGGCTCGGTCGGGCATCACCGTCGCCGCACATTGTCTGTCAGCGCAAGGTGTGAAAAACTGTGTCGACGCTGGGGTGCACAATCTGGTCCATGCTCGATGGTTCCACCGCGACGCAGACAAGGGAATAGATTTTCAGCCTGACATTGTCAAGCGCATGGCCGATCAGGGGCAATGGGTAGACCCGACCATAGGTCATTTATTGCTGGGCATAGAAGCCGAAGCTGCCGACGCCGCGGCGCCTAGACCGCTACACTGGTCAGTCGCAGCCGCGAAAGTATCAGACCAAGAGCATTTCGACACCCTGAATGCCATGCGTGACGCCGGGGTGCGTTTCACCAACGGGCTAGATATGGGAATGGCGCACGGCACACACGATAGATCGGCCGCTAACTCCTGGGCTGCAGTAGAACTATTGGGATGGAGCAACTGGGACGCTTTGCGCATGGCTACTGCTGACACCGCAGAAGCCTTGAAGATACACCGACAGGCAGGATCTATCATTCCCGGGCTTTCGGCAGATTTAGCAGCGTTCGACGGTGACCCCGCAGATCACATCCGAGACCTTGACATCGCATCTACAGTCTTGCAAGCGGGAAATGTAGTCAAGCTCAGAAATTCGGCGATGGTTTGAAACGGCATCGCATCGAGCGAGCATCTCATTCGACCTGCATCTGTTCATCGGTGAGCCGATACCAATAGGCTTCACCGTTCGCTATGGCATCGCTTACACGGTCGTCGCAACGTATTCCCACTACCGTCGCACGGGCCGGGTGGCCGGTGAATCTAGTAATCAATTCGGCGTTGCGAATCGCACGACTAGTGTCGCGTCCATTGACGGTGAATGACACTTCAGCCGCGATGTAGCAGACCTGACCTTTAGCGTCTTTAGCCTCTATGATGAGATCTGCGGCGATGAAACTGTTGAGCTCATTAGGCGGAATATCTGCAATTGCAACATGACCAGTCAGATTGAATTTCTCCTGGGCATTCAGCGTTCGTTGCCAGGATAGTCTCATAGTTGACGCGATCAAGAATGCATTCCGAATTGCGGCGCTCAATGCATGTCCGCCTTTGAGTATCCCGAGGTCATCAACGATTCTTTTCATGGAAGCATCGATTCGGTTGAATCGGGCATCTATAGCCTCAAATCGCTGGTTCGTTTCGGCCATGAATGCTTCAGTCTTTTGCATAAAGGCCTCGGTCCGCCGCGTCAACGCTTCGACCTGCGCCGCCAAGGCCTCGGTCCGCCGCGTCAACGCTTCGACCTGCGCCGCCAAAGCCTCGGTCCGCCGCGTCAACGCTTCGACCTGCGCCGCCAAAGCCTCGGTCCGCCGCGTCAACGCTTCGACCTGCGCCGCCAAAGCGTCAGTCCGTTCTGTGAGCTTGGCAAGCCTATCTGGTGTCTCTAGCAGTTCTTTAGAGAGCAGGCGCGCGCGCAACTCACCAACCCATTCTGGGTTCTCGTCTAGCAAGCGCATAATGTCTTGCATTGTGTTGATGTTTGAGGCGGTCGTCATCGGAATGGAACGCGTTAGCTTCAGCTTTATTATATGGCTCGAATCCAGTCCGTAAATGGAGTGCGAACTGCTGAAAGCGTCTTAAGCGCGAAAGCTATGATATTGAGCGCGCTTGCTTCAGCTATATCTGCTACTGGTTGAACGGTTTTACGCGAACATTCGATCCTCGCTGAGCTCCAACTCACCGTCTTGCATCGTGTAGATTTGATCTGCCATATCGAGCAACGTGTGATCATGAGTCGTAGCTACCACTGACATTCCCTGTTCCGACACCATCTCGCGGAACAAGCCGAAGATTGATTGCGCGTTCACAGAGTCGAGCTCGCCTGTCGGCTCGTCTGCCAGCACTATATCGGGACGCATCGCGATGGCTCGCGCGATCGAGACTCGCTGCTGTTCACCCCCGGACAGTTCATAAGGACGATGTTGCGCGCGGCGAGAAAGACCTACCAGATCTAACGCGTCCCGGGTGCGTTCCGATCGATCTCTAGCCGAAGCTCCGGCGATTCGCAGCGGTAGCTCGACATTCTCGTATGCCGACAGCAATGGCAGCAGGGCGAATGATTGGAACACCACACCGATGCGATTTCGACGTAGATATATGAAATCTTTTTCAGTGAAACCGGCCATGTCTCGCCCCTCGAACAGCACTTGGCCAGTAGATGGATGGTCCAGCCCCGCCAGCAGATTCAACAATGTAGTTTTTCCCGAACCGGACCTGCCTACCAGCGCCACAAATCGGCCTCTGTGCACATCGAATGAAAGCTCTTTGACGGCCGAGACGGTCTCGCCGGCCAATTGAAAGCCTCTAGTGACTTTTATGGCCTGTATAGTGGGGACAGATTCGGGCTGATCATTCACTTGGTTCAAGGGTTACCCTATCTCCATCGATTGCAACTCGCACCCGACGATTGATTTCTAGCTCCTCAAGCATCTCGCGCGGTATCTGTACGGAGCCCGAAGAGTCGACGATGAGGAACTCTTCGGTATCGGATGCTCTGCCGCCGACGCGACGCTCGAATGAAACACGACGGGTGGTTTCGGTGCTGGTCTTGCCGTCGCGTATGGTGATGGCACGCCCGACGCTGGTGGCGATCGCGGCATCGTGAGTAACGATCACAATGGTAGTTTCCAGTTGCTGATTAACATCGTTGAACAGGTCTAGTATCTCTTGCCCGGTGAGGTCGTCTAGCTCGCCTGTCGGCTCGTCTGCCAGTAGCAACGGCGGGTTGTTCGCAAGGCTTACTGCGATCGCCACCCGCTGTTGTTCTCCACCCGAAAGTTGGTCTGGCTTATGGCTGAGGCGATGCGAAAGCCCGACTATGTCAAGCAACTCCTGCGCGCGCTTAGCACGTTCTTTTCCGTTCACCCCGGTGAGCACCATCGGCAACTCTACATTCTCGATAGAAGTGAGATATGGGAATAAATTGCGCGAAGTTTCTTGCCATATGAA
The DNA here is from genome assembly GCA_963422715.1 of Dehalococcoidia bacterium. Classification (GTDB taxonomy): domain Bacteria; phylum Chloroflexota; class Dehalococcoidia; order Lucifugimonadales; family Lucifugimonadaceae; genus Bin127. The sequence goes on from OY730475.1 coordinate 1,302,666, forward strand.
CCCTACCTCGTGGCGACGATAGTTCACGACCTCTTTGTTGTTCATGTTCAGCAAATCATAGCTGCCTACCCGAGCGGTTCCGGCAGAAGGGGTATCATACCCGGCGAGAATGTTCAGCAACGTGGATTTGCCGGAACCCGAGGCCCCGACAATAGCGATGATTTCACTGCGTCCTACGGTCAGCTCGAGCCCGCGCAGAGCTACCACCTCTAATCCCGCGGCCTTGTAGATTTTGTAGAGGCCGCTGCAAGTGATATACGTTTCCGTGAATGACGATTGCAAATTTGAATGCTCCTGATGCACAAAATCGATTCTATATCGCGCCGCGTGATATTAACTTAAGCCTCACCCATACGCATCACGCGATGAATGGCCAAGCGATAGACCGATATCAGCCCCATCAAGACTACCATGGAGAACACAACTCCCAGCAATCCGAACGTGCTGGCAAACCCAGACCAATATATTTCTAGCGTCATCGGCGGGACAACCGTCGCATCCTGTCCGGAGCTGGCCAGATAAGGGACAATGGTGTCGCCGAGGCGAGTCCCCATGAAAACACCCAAAGCGATCGCCACCCCCACTACAATCAGTTGCTCCAGCAACACCAGCAGCAATAGCTGGCGCATGGACAGGCCAATAGTGCGCAACAGCGCGAACGATGCCAGACGACTATTGAATGCGACTCTAGTATGTACTACAAATCCAACCGCGCTGACTATTAGCACAGTTACAAATGCTATTCCTAGCAACGCGCGCCAACCTTCAGACACGAGTGGATCGACGCTGACCGCCGCGAGTTCAGTCAAACGGTCTCTAACGGGACCGGTGCGCATTCTCATGCCATCTAGGGTTCTGCCGATTCTTGCGCTGGCTGCATAGCGAAACAAATCAGTTTCGCTATCGACTTTCAATTCGTCGAGTTCAAGCTGAGACGGGATGCCAGATTCCGTCGCTACCCAGGCTTCGTTAGGTTGTCGCTCGCCGCTCAGCCGGCGCGTGTTCAATAGCGAATGCGCAGTTTCATAATCCATGATGACGAAGCGAGAAGTGTCAGGATTCAATGTCGGGAAGTAATCGATCGCGCCCACAATCTTCATGGTGGATCTTTCATTGTCGATATTCGCTTGAAGCGTTTCGCCGATTGAGGCGCTGAAATCTTCCAACAATGAGCGGCTTGCCAGCACGGGAATATCTTCAATGGCATTTCCGCGTGCAATGCCGCGATATTCATTTGGAGCCCCGCTAGACCAGCGGATGCGCATAATGCCGGGCGTTTCAGCTTCATCATCCGGCAACGGCGATGGCGCGAGTGTGTCGGCGAATGACTCCGCAGTAGGCCTCATCTGGAACCAGCGTTCAGACGCTGATTGCTCAAATGCTTCCAATACGGTCAGCACAGTGGCATTGTCGCTGAGCGTGGCAATGTCATCGATGTCTACGGCTCCGCTGTTCAAATTGCCCTCATCAGTAGCGACGCCGATCGCATGTAACGTTAGCGGCTCTGCAGGAAGAAGCCCGGGGTTGCGGCCGTAGCTTTGTGGTTGCAGTGAAGCGCCGACTCGGCACCATGATGGCAACGGCAGTTGATCTTCTTCGGGATTTTCGTAGATGAGTTGACAATTGAAACGCCGATTCTGTTCACCTTCGGGCAAAAGCGTCCCTAGGGTTACGCTGAAGTAGCGCCCGTTAGCGTCACTGAGGCGTGCGACCAGGTGAACGTTTGCCATGGGGAACAGCGGCTTGACGCGTGCCGTGATCCAGCGCGCGTCAGACGGTAGCTGAATACCTGATTCAGCGTTATATCTGATGGCTTTGAACGCTTCTTCGTAGCTGTAATCGCTGAAGTCTTCCCTATGCCATGCCACATCGTCTATCGCTTCGGGATCCACCGCTAGGACGCTGAACTGATCAAAATCAAACCCCGATACTAGAGAGCCGCGCAATCGATATACGGAAGTGGCTTCAGCAACGCCATCTACATCCCGGATCTCGCCTTCAATGCTGTATGAACGTCCGCCGGCGCGTGGCGTAATGCTGGAGACCCGGATATCGGCGCCGGTATCGTAGAGCACCCGTTCGCGCGCGCTTCTCTCGAGCGTGGCGGCGAAGCTGGAAGCGAACACCCCCAGTCCGGCGGTGAGTATCAGCAACAGAGAGATGCGCGAGTGTTGCGCCGGATTGCGCGCCATCTGCCAGATTGCCAGTATAATCGCCGGCGGCACGAATCGAGAAGCGATATTGGTGGCCAGCAACCGGCCGAGAAGATCCATCGCGATCGGAAAGAGACGCAGCAACACGATGCCGGCCGCGACTAGGAATACTGCCGGCACAGCCAGTATCACTTGGTTAACTGCCGCCTCGCCGAAAATATCTACTGCCACGAACGATCCCTGTTGTCTAAGCTGCCAGAACAAGAAAAGCACCAGCGCCAGAAACCCTAAGTCCAAGTAGTATCTCTGGATGAATGCCAGACGGTCCGGGCGCGCGCGCCCGGCGCGCTCTGATAAAACTCCCTGGCGATTCACCTTTACCGCCGGTATGAATATCGCCAACATCACCATTAGCGCGCCGATCACTGCCATGATGTAGACGTTCGCGGTGAGGTTGACCGGCAATGCATCTCCGGCATTGAGATCAGAGTAGAAGGGAATCAATCCGATTATTGAGACGCCCCACAAAGCTAGCAATGGTCCGATCAATACTGCGAAGGCAGCTAAGATCATCGCTTCGATAAAAAACATCGCCAGCAATTGGCGCGAAGTGGAGCCGCGACCGCGCATCAGCGCAACGTCCGCAGACTGCGATTCGATCAATAGTCCGGCCAGTGTGGCAGTGTAGTACACCACAACCAGCACAATCAATATCAACACTATGAACATCGGTAATCGGTTGAAGAAGAGCTCGATTTCAAAGCGCAGGAGCGTTTTGTCAAGCTCGGTATCCATCACGAATCCGTCCGCGACAGATTTCAGTTCATCCTCGGTAATAGCAAGTGTCCCGCGAATCAGCTGAGTGTCTGTGGCATGGATAGTTCGTGGCTCTACGTTCAGCAGCCAGGCATATTCGGCACCCATATTGGTGAAGTAGTTCCCTAAACCGTTCAGCACCGATGCCTCTGGAACTATCACTTGGGCGAACTTCAGGGTGGAACTCTTGCTGCCGAATGCCTGATCGAATATACGCCAGAGCGGGTTTTCGGTATCTCGGCGGCGATAGATCCCGCTGATGCGAATGTCGGCGCTGTGATTGAACTCTTCCCAGTGCGGCCGTACCGGGATGATGTCGCCCACTTGCAACTCGAAAACATTAGCCGCATCCTGAGTGATCAAGCCTTCTACAGTAAGATTGCCTAGCGCATCTGGAGCCACGACTTCGCTCGGATACCGCCCGGCGATGATCTCCAAATTATCGATTTCGTCTGGCACGGTCATGCATTGCACGCGCCGGCAGTCGCACTCGATCAAACCTTCTCCGAAATCGTTCACCGCATCCGGCTCCGCCACGGTGGGACGGCATGGACACTGGCCGATTAGAACATACTCTGGCGGCTGATCCACGAAGAACGTCCAAGTGCGAAGCGCTCGCTCGTGGTTAGAGGTGAACTTACCGACGCGATCCACGAGCAGGTTCGACATATTGCCTACCATTTCATCATGCGTCTCTTGATTCACCGGCAACTGGTCGACCTCCATCAGGATGTCTAGGTCCCGAGGCTCCTGGTCGGCTAGTTCTTTCTGCAACGCGATGTCGCGCAATGATTCGAAGTAGATCACAGACGCCGACATGATGGCGCCGGCCAGCACTGATCCCACGATCACCGCGGAGAGCAGTTTCCAATTGGCGAAGATGCGCTTGAATATGAGTTGAAGCGAGTTGCGCATGTGAATGATCTCTGCTTCAGGCGCTTTCGCGTGTCAGTTCGTGCAACGGCAGCTCGCGATACTGCTGCATGATGCGGAAGATCGCGACCGCAGTAGATACTGCCACCACAAGCGCCAATGTCAAAGTCGGCAGCCAATTGGTTTGCATGATGAACGGCGGCAAGAGCTCGCCGCCAGTTTCAGTGAAAGTGAGACTTCCAACGGCTAGCCGACTCACATAGAGGCCGCTTGCGATTCCGATCCCGATACCGAGAAGCGCCACGATAGCATGCTCTATCAGCAACAAACGTCCGAACGCCGCGGCCGGCATTCCCATGCTCTGTAGAAACGCGGAATCTCGCCGAGTTCGAAATGAGTGCGCAGCTAGGTAAGTGAAGTAGCCGAATGATGCTGCAATGCCGGCCATGACGATGGAGATGATGCTCATCCCGCGCCAGCCCGCTACTACCAGGGGGTCCACGGATGATTCAGCCAAAAGCCCGGCCCGATCGGTAACTGAAGCGAAACCCAGCACACCCTTCAAGCCAGTTAAAGCTTCGTCATGCTGCCCATCTTCTATATCGACAAACAATTGATTTGGACGGTGCGAAGTGAGGCCGCGCAACTTTAGAAAATCTAGCGTTGAATCTATATTGGCAACCAGGAAAGGGGCCCGCCGCGGGTCTAGAGTGGGGAAGTACTTGACGGTGTCCACGATCTCCACGGGCACGAATCCGCCGCTGATCTGCACGATGAACTGCGAACCGTCCAGAGTGTTAGTCGCGGTCATAAAGGCCTCACTGGCAACTACTGGCAACGGTTCACCCGTGGCAGTTCTATAGATGCCTCTAACTCCCTGATCGTTTCCTCGATCCAACGTCACTCGAGCGACTGAGGCGCCGCTACGATCTTCTGGATTCACGATCAATCCTGTCGGTTCATCCGCGATTCCGAACTCTATATCAAGGCCGTTGGAGGTGGGCATGCCGACCCATTCGCCGGGTTCATCGAAATCTATCAACACCGTACGTTCGCCATTGACATTCTCTGCAAAGACATCGTCGAGATACAGCGCCGTCGGCGTTGAACCGTCTGGACCGGCTTGAGAAAAAGTTTGCACCGACACTATCTCTACGGGATCCGCAAAAGAGCCTGACACATCCGTTTCCTGCAATTGCCAATCACCTTCTATCTGTCCCAGCGTGATAGTTCGTGTTCTATCCTTAGCGTCTCTGATTACCAGCCACATGAAGTGATTCTCTACCCGTGGCTCACTCTTCGCCCAAGCACCCAATCGAACCGTGTTCGGCGGCAAGAAAATCGGTTCTGGCTTCACATCTACAGCGATATTAGCGGTCAGAGCTTCGAAACTGGTCTCGGCAAAGTCTTTTCTGAACCATGCGGTCTGAGCGAAATCTACCGAATCTACAGCCATGAAGTCGAAACCGACTCCCAGAGCAGTAGTTCCAAAGCGACCAGACGATCTGAAAACTGGCGTGGCGCTTGTAACACCAGGGACGCGGTTGGCGAGAGATATGGTCTCATCTTTCAACGATTCACGGGGCGCGAATCTAAGGTCGGCGCCGGAAGAGTACAGAATCTGCTCTTCAGTGCTTCGCGCCAGAGTAGATGCCAAAGTGCCAGACACGACTCCTAGCCCGGTTACTAGCACCAGCAACAGCACCGGCCAAGAGTACCAATATGGGCTTCTGCGCAATCTCCAAAGTCCTAGCGAGACGTCTGCGGCAGTCAAGCGAGTGCCTATCAGCGCCACTATTCGTGCGATCACAGGGAACAAGCGCAGGAAGAGCAGGGCAACCACCAGAAGAAAAACCGCCGGTGAGAATAGAAGCGTGATATCGGCGGAAGTCTCACCTTCTCGATTCGATACCGCTATCGATCCGCGTGATGTAAGTTCCCACCATATCAGCCCGCCGAGCAGTAGGAATATGATATCCAGGTAATAGCGCTGGAACAACGGCGGACGATCTGGGCGCGCCTCGGCTTGATGCTGATCGATGATGCCGCTCCGCGCTACGGAGATAGCCGGCACCAGCAGAATGACGAATATGGCGATGCCGGCGATGAAGGACCAGAGCCACGAGCTCCAAGCTACTTCGACGGGCAATAGTAATCCAGGCACAGCATCGCGGTAGAATGGCATCGCTCCCAAGAGCGATACCAGCATCATTGCCAGCATGGGAGCAATGATGGCCGGCACACCGGCGATGAAGATGCTTTCCGCCGCATAGGTGCGTATGATCTGCTGAATGCTGATGCCGCGTGAGCGCATCATAGAGGTTTCAGATGCGCGCCGTCGAGCAATGATGCCAGCAGCCATGAACAGGTAGTACGCGATCGATGCCAATGCCAGCGCCGCCAGCAACAGCATCGGGATGCGGGCGAACAGCATCCTGCGTTGCAAAGACTTCAACCGCGGCTCTAAGCTGGTAAGCACGTCGGAGCGTATCACATCAAGATCGAGACGGGCTTCAAAATCGGAAAGCCGATTCAACGCCTCGCCCAGTGGCAGAGATTTAAAGTGGTCGCGGTCTACGTACAAAAACCAGGTGTATGTGGCAGGCAGTCCAGCGTTGGCCTCGGCGATTGGCCCCAGCATGACGGACGGTTGCACTATCAGCGCTATTGGCGGCGCTCTGCCTTCTACTACTGGCGCCGGCGCCAGTATGGGGCGTGCCAAGCCCAGCCAGAACTCGTCATTCGGGTCCACAACCGCGAATATGCCGCTTATCCTCACCTTTGTATTACCGATGCCGCGCACCTCAGGGACGGTTTCGATTATGTCGCCGACTCGGATGTCGTGAAGTGCCGCTCGCTCCACAAGCAAACTGGCTTCGATGATGGCGTTGCCATCACTGATTTCGATGTTATCGCTCGGATGTTCACCGAGAATGTAAGTAACGTGGTCTTCAATCCCAGTGAAGGATTGGAACATGGCCCTCGACGCCATCTGGTGTCGCGGCATCTGGTTCCCTTCCGGCCCCCAAAAGGCGCGTCGCGTCTTAATCAGGTCGGAGCGATCTAGTATCGCGTTTGGCAGATGTTCATCTTCAGCCGCGCGCACTGCCAGGTGGGCGCGATCAGCTTCGACCGGCTCTAATGGCACCCACGAGGAAGAGACCTGGATGTTCGCGTAGTAAGCGCCTATCGCATCGATCGCATCTTCAATGCCGGCTCTCTCCAGAGTGCGGAGGTATATCGGACCGCCGGCAACTACCGTCGCAGTGATGAGCGATCCCATTAGCGCCCCGGCTAAAAGTCGAGATTCACCGGCTAGCCGGCGATAGACAAGACGTATGATGCTCAGATCAAAAAACATGGGTTATACGAAGCCAACGCGCGCCTCTAAATCTCGATCCACAGTCATCATGTTCTCGGCGAACGCACCGCGAAATTGTATCAAAAGCGTCGCGATCACTATTGCGGGATGCCGGGAGCTCGCCGTTCTAGGGTATCGCATCACGCGCTATCAATCTATAAATACGAAGGTAAAGGCGAATCGGATTTATCGGCGCGTTAGCTAACTAAATGGTCATTTCCTCAATGCCAGTCAACGAGAGTGGTTCTACTACAGAGACGTCGGTGAGATGCTCTCTATTCGCGTCGCGCGTCGGCTAATATGACAAACGTGTATGAATAGGGTGATTTGGCGCTACGATGTAACATTCATAGCAAATAATCAGTTTCACCTACGATGCATGAATTCGCTTCGTGTGCAGCAATCATCAAAAGCGTGAATACCGACACTTTCTCATCGTCTAGCGGCACTAGCATCAAAGGTCTTGAGCCTCGCACCACTTGGGTGATGGGCATTGATTGCCGCCTCGGAATGGAGAGCTTATCTAGCCGAAGCGTATCGTTGGTGCTGACGGATCCGCCGTATTTCATCGATGGCATGGACGATGGCTGGGATCGCGCGCGGCTAAGCGCGCGGGTTAAACGGGGAGTAGTGGGTGGAGTGCCGGCGGGCATGAAATTCGATCCTTCGCAAGGTAAGAGTCTCTATTCATTCATGTCACCGGTCGCCGAGAAGTGGAGTGAACTGCTTAAGCCCGGCGGATTTGTGCTCTGCTTCTCGCAACCGCGTCTAGTCCATCGTATGGCACTGGCGATAGAGGACGCCGGTTTTGAGATCAGAGACATGCTGGCATGGCGATATGAAGGTCAAGCCAAGGCATTCACTCAAGATCACTTCGTTAGACGACGGAATCTGCCGGAACGAGAGAAACAACGCATCATCAAAGAGCTGGGAGGGCGCAAGACTCCGCAGTTGAAACCGCAGATGGAACTGATAGTGCTTGCCCAGTCGCCGCGAGACGGCACTTTTGTCGACAATTGGCTACAGCATCGCGTTGGTCTCATTGACACTGGCGCGGGATTGATCGAACCTAATCGATTTCCCGGGACGATAATTCCGGCGTCTAAGCCACGCGAGCGCTTCGGACACATGACCGCCAAACCGGTAGACTTGCTCCGGCATCTCATCCGTATCTTCACGGCGCCTGGATCCGGCACGATTATCCTGGATCCCTTCGCTGGCTCTGGCTCGACTGGCGTTGCCGCGCGCCTGGAGAAACGGGGCTTCATCGGCTTTGAGATCGACGAGGAGATGGCGATTAAAGCTAATGGGCGAATTAATGAGGCGAAACGCTTCAATCATCATCCAACAACTTGAATCGTCTGCGAACTGCGAATGCTCTGATATAGGTCCAGTGAGTCGTGCCAGTAAGGAGGTGCAACGGCAATGCTGATTCGTTGCAGCTACACCGAAAACCCCACCGATCCATCAATGCGCATCGGAATCGTGTTCAGGTCGCGCGTCTCGTAGCTGTTCAACGCGGTCTCCAGCAAATCTTGGTCTAGCTCGACGCCTATTCCAGGTGCTTCGGGCAACTTGATGTAGCCGCCTTTACGCACCAAAGAGTTCTTGAAAACGGTATTGGCCGGATGCTCGTCGCGGAGCGAGTACTCCTGCGTCACGAAGTTAGGTATAGACGCATCTACTTGCACTGCCGCCGCGGTCAAGATTGGTCCTAGGAAGTTGTGGGTGCAAAGCGCGGAGTGATAAGACTCGGCGAGGGCGGCGATCTTCTTGACATGCGTGATGCCGCCGCCCAGTCCCAGATCTGGCCTGACGTACTGAGGGCCACCGCTTTCCAGCAAATCACGAAACTCCCAGATGTTGTGAATTCGTTCGCCATTCGCTACGGGTATCGTGGTGCGCTGGGCGATTCCGCCCTGTAGCGCCATGCTGTCGATCTGTATCGGGTCTTCATAGAAGAGCGGACGGAACTGCGCCAGTTCTTGCGCCAGCGCGATGGCGTTCATGGGCGTGAGCTTGCGATGTATCTCTAGAATCAGATCGACATCCTTGCCGCCTCCATCTCGCATCGCGGCGACGTTGTCTACAGTGTCGCTGATCATGCGCTCCAGAGTCATGCTCTCAAAGCCGTTCGGCAGCGGGTCGGTCTTAATGGCAGTGAATCCCTCTTCGACCGATTCTTTGGCGGCGTCATATAACCCCTGGGCGTGCGCGCCGCGATCATGGGCGTGAGGCAGGTCGGTGCGCATCTTAGCGCCCATGAGCAGATGCAGACGGATCTTGTCGCGAGTGTTGCCGCCGAGCAGGTCCCAAACTGGTGCCTGCAATCGTTTGCCTTTGATGTCCCATAGCGCGATGTCGATCGCGCTGATAGCCCCCGATAGCGCTGAGCCTCGGAACGGCCCCATGCGGTACAGGTACTGCCAGTGATGCTCGATGCGCGACGGGTCTTTGCCGACTAGATATTCGGCGCACTTCTCAACGATCTTGTCGACACCCTCGAGATAGGCCCAACATGCCGATTGCCCGATGCCTGAGATGCCGTTATCGGTATGGATGCGGACTATGTGATGCTGCCCAGGGGAACCGTCGGCGCCTCCCAGAAGCATAGATTCAACTTTTTCGATCTTCATGATTTTGATGCTCGCTATGAATGATGCGCGCGGCGTCGATTAAGGTTCGTTCGTCTGTGGCGAATGTTAGCACGATAGCATAGATTCGACAGGCAGGCATATTATTTGCTGGGCTGACACTCAGAGTGATCGTCAGCGTAGGAGTTAGACACTATCATCAGTTGATGAGACGTGGAGCAGCGCCGGTGGGGTTGCACTGATCTTGGAGCAGATAGGTTGCCTCACCGTATATCGTGCTGACTATATTCAAGATGCAAGGACGCGCGTTTCGCTGATTGGAGGGAGATTATTGACTACTGACGTTGCACGGAGCGCTGAGTGTGTAAGGTGCCGGACTGCGAACCATGCGGGTGTGCGCTATTGCGCCGCGTGCGGCGAACTGTTACCTGGGATGACCGGGAAGCAGTTAGATGAAGGGGATGCTAGTCTTGCATCAGCCGGAGACAGACTGGGTGCCGCGATCGTGGATTGGCTGATCGTTGCGGCAATATGTGTACTAGTAGGAGTAATAGTAGCCCGTATCCCGGGCATAAGTGGCGCCCTGGGCGCCCAATCAGATATAGAGGCAGCGTTGAGATGGCTTTTTGCGGTTGCTATAGGATTTTTTGTCTCCGGCGCCGTATTTATCGCGTACTACGTCATTGTGCTAGCCATGATCGCATCGTCGGGGCAAAGCCCCGGCAAGAAGGCTGTGAATATCAAGATTGTGAAGTCTCACGGTAGAAGAACGCCTGGCTGGGGCACAGCGCTGAAGCGCGAGATTCTGGGCAAGCTCGTATTAGGGTTTACATTAGGGCCTGTATTAGGGTCTGCATTACAGTCTGAATTAGGGTTTGCACTAGGGTTAGTACTAGGGTTTGCACTAGGGTTAGTACTAGGTTCTCCATTATTATTTGTCTCGATATTGATCGATGACAGACGGCAAGGGTGGCACGACAAAATAGCAGATACCTACGTGGTGAAGATTAAGAATTAACTACCCAAATGACTATGGATGACTTCGATCGCGCTTAGAAACACAGCATCTGTGCCAAGTATCGTACTCACGTTTAGAGATGAACCCGCCATCTGAAACCGTGTCTGACGCACCCGTTCGAATCCCAGAAACTCCGTATCTGAACGGTTTTGGATCTCTGCTTTCGGCCGATGGTTTCGCAGTCGCGGTAGAGATTGAAACTTCGCGTGGCTTGGCTATGGAAGGTGGCGCGCGCCATGCTTTAGAACTGGCTGAACAGTGTGCAGACAGTAGCCTTGTGGATGCGCTCTGTTTCACCGACAATCCGGGCGGCAATCCGCATCTGACTCCGGAAACCTTGGGCCGCCGTCTGTTGGAGCATGGCGGCGCAGAAGCGGTGATCAATCTTTCCTGCAAGGATTACAACCGCAACGGACTCGAAAGCCGACTATGGGCGCTTGCCACCCGGGGTTTCAACAATCTGCTGTGTCTATCCGGCGATTATCCGGTAGCCGGATTCTCCGGTCAGGCGCAACCAGTGTTCGACACCGATTCGGTTGGCTTGCTAGAGATGATTCGAAGAATGAACGAAGGGATGTCGGTATCGTTGCCTGGCCGGCGCCATGTTTCATCGGCTCTGATGCCCACGCGATTCTGTCCCGGCGCCGCGGTGAATCCCTTCAAATTGCATGAAGGCGAGTATCTGACCCAGCTCTACAAGATGGATATGAAATTGCGCACTGGAGCGCGCTGGCTGGTTGCTCAGATCGGATATGACGCGCGGAAGCACCATGAGCTGATCCGATATCTGGAAATGACCCCGGGCGGGACGGACGTTCCTCCGTTGTTGGGATCGATATATGTGCTGAGCGCGCCAGCGGCGCGCTTCTTCGGACGCTGGGGCATTCCTGGAGTAGCGGTCAACAGCGATCTGGTAGATATCGCGAATCGTGAAGCTAAATCAAAAGACCGTGGACGATCATTCTTCAATCAGCTGGCTGCTAAACAGATAGCCATACTGCGCGGATGCGGATACCAGGGCGTGTATCTATCAGGGCGGCTGAATTACAAACGGATTGAACAGATACTCAATATCGCCGACTCATTCGCATCCGATGACTGGCAAGACTTGGCGCGCGAAATCAACTTCGCGCAGCCCGGCGAGTTCTATCTCTTCGAGCCTGACGACCGAGCAGGTACTGCTTCTGAGTCTCTGAATCAGGAGTATGTGGATGCGAAAAGCAAACTGCCTTCGCGACTGAGACGAATGGTGTCGCTAAGCCTAAGCTATCGCATCGGGCGGATTGGCAAGGAATGGTTGTTCGACCGTAATGCGCCAGGCTTCAATCTTGGCGCCGCGGTGTATCGTCAGCTGGAGAAGAGCCGATCGGCCGCCAAGATCGCCCATGCGGCAGAGCAAGCGCTTAAAGTGCCGCTATACGGATGCCGAGATTGCGGCGACTGTTCATTGCCAGAGATCGGAGAGCTATGCCCCGAATCTCAGTGCGTCAAGAATCAGCGCAACGGCCCCTGCGGCGGCACCCGCGCCGGCAAGTGTGAAATATTGGATAAGGATTGCATCTATCTGCGAGCCTATAATCGCCTGAAGCTGTTCGGTGAAGAGGAATCGATGCTGCAACGCCCCGTAGCGTTCAAAGACGCCAAACTGCAAGGCACATCGTCATGGGCCAACACATTCGCCAAGCGTGATCACTACGCGCGCGGAGACACAGCCTCCGACTGATTCTGCATTCCGCTTATACGCTTTGATTCCGTCATACGGCTCCGTGCCTTGCTTTAGTAGCCTCTCACACGCAGACGCGAGTCATGCCCAGCGGAGTGCTTACATGTTCGGCAATCAGCATCCCGGGCTGAAGCCTGGAAGCCTTACACGCGCTCTTGCTTAGGGCAGGGAAAATGTACATATGAGATGCTGTAGGGCAAGTCTGATTGGCATCTTCTTTTTTAGAGAGTCCATGTGGCTATAGATGCTCAACGCTTGCAACTGCTGGAGTCGTGATTTTCCAGCATCCGGACAATCTCAGTGTGACCACGCCACGTCGCTTCGGACAAAGGAGTATTGCCGCCGCTTTTAGCCGCTGTGTCGGCACAATATTCCAGCAGTAATCTGACAATCTCAGTTTCCCCGGGCCATGTCGCTTCGTGCAAAGGAGTGTTGCCGTTGCTGTCTCTCCAGTTGGGGTCGGCGCCGTGCTCCAACAGAAGCCTTACAATGTCAGTGTGCCCACGCCATGTCGCTTCGTGCAAAGGAGTGTCGCCGTTTCCGTCTCTCAAGTCGGGATCTGCGCCGTGCTCCAACAGAAGTCTGACAATGTCAGTGTGCCCGGGCCATGTCGCTTCTGACAATGGAGTATCGCCGCCGCCGTCTCTCAAGTCGGGATCTGCGCCGTTCTCCAACAGAAGTCTGACAATGTCAGTGTGCCCGGGCCATGTCGCTTCTGACAGTGGAGTATCGCCGCCGTCTCGCGAGTCGGGGTCGGCGCCTTGCTTTAAAAGGCGGCGGACAAGATCCGCTTTTCCGCGCCATACCGCTTGGTACAACGAATCGGACGGTTGTCTACGGGGAGTCTGAGATGTTGCGAGAGTGGCTGTCGGCGTGGGCGTATCAGTCGGGACTGGAGTGTGAGTGGCTGTCGGCGTGGGCGTATCCGTCGGGACTGGAGTGCGAGTGGCTGTCGGCGCGGGCGTATCCGTCGGGACTGGAGTGCGAGTGGCTGTCGGCGCGGGCGTATCCGTCGGGACTGGAGTGCGAGTGGCTGTCGGCGCGGGCGTATCCGTCGGGACTGGAGTGCGAGTGGCTGTCGGCGCGGGCGTATCCGTCGGGACTGGAGTGCGAGTGGCTGTCGGCGCGGGCGTATCCGTCGGGACTGGAGTGCGAGTGGCTGTCGGCGCGGGCGTATCCGTCGGGACTGGAGTGCGAGTGGTCGTCGGCGTGGGCGTATCCGTCGGGACTGGAGTGCGAGTGGTCGTCGGCGTGGGCGTATCCGTCGGGACTGGAGTGCGAGTGGCTGTCGGGATCGCCGTGGCAGTCTGAGTCGGTGTAGCATTAGGCACCGGAGTGGCGGTAGGTTCCGACTGGGCGCATGATGCTGAGAGAGCTACCGTCAGCGCGATGATTAGAGAGAATGCGCAAAGCGCGGATAATCGGAACACTGGCATATGTGCCCTAGCCATAAGTTGTTTGCGCGTCATAATCGTTATCTCATTCTACATGCTGTCAATATGCTCAAATGTGTCTCCGCGATCGAGGTGGTTCTATCGGTCGCAGTCGTTATTTTCTCGGCGCCGCGTGGGTCTGGCTTCGCGATCGAGTCTGAAATGACGGTATGAGAAGCCTGGATTCTCGATCGAGTTATTGGCACTAGTTTCAGCTTATGACGGCGGTGATGAATGTCGCCAGCGGGACGCAATCGGCAATCGACGATCTTTGCCGAATGCCAGTCCCGTGATCTTGACTCCGGGGGCAGCTTGCCGACGCTTGTATTCGTTTCGGTCGACCATGTCGATGATACGCGCGACAGTGGCGGGATCGGCATGGTTCGAGGCGGACATGGAGACTTCGGAGCGGATTATCTCGGCACATGATTTCCGATCTTCTATGTATGAGTGTAAGACGCGGTCGAGCACGCTGTATTGCGGCAGCGAATCTTCGTCTAGCTGATCGGGCTTCAGTTCGGCGCTGGGCGGCTTATCGATCACGGCTCTAGGAATCGGAGCGTTGCCGGCGATGGCGTTGCGATGTTCTGCCAGTTCGTAAACCATCTGCTTAGGAATATCCTTTATCACCGCGAATCCACCTGCCATATCGCCATACAGCGTGGCGTATCCAGTTGCCATCTCTGATTTGTTGCCGGTGCTGAGCACCAGCCATCCGAACTTATTGGCGATGGTCATCATTACATTGCCGCGGATGCGCGACTGAACGTTTTCTTCTGCCACATTATGCTCTAGCCCTTTGAAATGCTCTTGCAGCATGAGCTCGAACGCTGAATGTGCAGCTTCAATTGGAATCCGCCAAAGGGGTATTTGCAATCGATCTGCCAGCTCTTCAGCATGGTTCACGCTGCCCTCAGACGAGTAGCGCGACGGCAGCGAAACACCCACCACGTTCTCAGCACCGATAGCATCTACAGCGATGCACGCGACCAATGCCGAGTCGATCCCGCCGGAAAGGGCTATAGCAGCTTTTCGGAAGCCTGTTTTAGCTATATAGTCGCGTGTCCCAACCACTAGCGCGGAGTAAATATCATGCAGCTGCGAGGCAGTTTGGTGAGCAATCGCGGGCAGCTGCGGCTTGACTCTTGACGGTAGCTCTATAGGTATCGAGTCATAGCTTTTGAGAGTAGAAGATTTATCGGTGCTTTTCGGCGCTTCAAGCGGTTGATCGGGGATATGCAAATCGACTGCGGTGATGCTCTCTTCGAATCTAGGTGCGATGTGGATGACTTCGCCTTCGGGATTTACGAATATGCTGCCACCATCGAAGACTAGTTCGTCTTGTCCGCCCACCTGATTCGTATAAACTGCAAATGCGCCGCCGCGTTTGGCAAGGGATGTAACAATATCGGTGCGTGTCTGCAGTTTGCCGATTTCATATGGCGATGAATTGATGGTGATAATCACCTTTGCGCCGGCCGCGCACTGCTCATCGCCAGGGCCTGGGGTTACCCATAAATCTTCGCAGATATTCACGCCGATGGGGATTGAGTTCACGGTTATGAGTTGATTTCTATTGCCTGGAGTAAAGTAGCGCAATTCGTCGAATACGCCATAGTTCGGCAGCTGTTTTTTGTGATAGATAGCTATAATCGTGCCTTTTGCAAGTATGGCAGCGGCATTGAAGAGATGCGAAATCGTGCCGCTTCGATCTTCAATGAAGTCCACAGTGCCGATCACTGCCACTATCCCTTCGCAGTGTTCAGAGATCTCGTCCAGCGCGCGCTGGCTGGCACGCACGAAACTATCGGAAAGGAGCAGGTCTTCCGGCGGATAACCGGTTACTGATAGTTCGGGGAACGCCACTACGTCGCACCCCATGCGGAATGCCTGCCGGATAGCGTCCTTGATCAGCGCGGTGTTGCCTTCAACGTCGCCCACGGCAGTGTTTATCTGGGCAGCTGCGACTCTGATGACGGGCATCTTGGTATTACAGAGGATTAGAGACTTGAGACGAAGGCTGTCATCGGTTTAACTGCCGATATTCGACGTGCTTCAGGCATGGATATGGCCGGGGAATGCACCAGGGATTGATTTCAAATCAAACGGTTGAGCGCCTAGCATTATCTTATTCGGCAGCGTATGCCATTGCGGGACGGGCATATCCGCGCACCGTAGGCAGGTTGCTCTCGCCGCCGGATAAGATAATGTCCACTTCACGCGCGCACTGTCTACCGCTTGCGATGGCGTGCACCACCAGAGACTGTCCGCGTTGCATGTCACCGCATGAGAACACTTTATCGATACTGCTCAGCATATGTCGGTCGGTCTGCACGTTGCCGAAACGATCGTATTGGACCTTCAGATCGTCTAGCAGTCCTTCGTGTTGCGGATGCAAGAATCCCATCGCCAGCAGCACTAGATCGGCAGGGATGTTGAACTCACTGCCTTCTACTTCAACCATCTTGGGCTGGGATTCGGGTTCCATGATCCAATCGACGCGCACGCATTCAAGCCATTTGACGTTGCCTTCGTCATCGCCGACGAATCTTTTTGTCATGATGTTGTAGTCTCGCTTTCCGCCTTCTTCATGTGCTGATGATGTGCGGAATATGCGTGACCATTGCGGCCATGGATTCATCTGCGCTCTTCGTTCTGGCGGGCGCGGCAATAACTCTAGCTGGACGATGTCGTGTGCGCGCTGTCGGTGAGCGGTGCCTAGACAATCCGCGCCGGTATCGCCGCCACCGATGATGACGACGCGCTTGCCGGCGGCCGAGATGGTCGCTTCGGGCGCGAATTCTTGCCCTTTCAAGCGTCGGTTCTGCTGAGTGAGATAATCCATGGCGAACTCGATGCCGTTCAAGTTACGGCCTTCGATCTTCAGGTCGCGCGGCATTGTAGATCCGCCAGCGAGGATCACCGCATCATGCTCTTCAACTATTTGCTGAGCTTTGATATCGGTACCGACTTCGATGCCGGTGCGGAATGATATACCTTCGTCGCGCATCTGCTGCACGCGACGTTCGACTATTGATTTTTCGAGTTTGAACTCCGGGATGCCCAGAGCCAGAAGTCCGCCGATATACTCGTCGCGTTCGAAGACGGTCACATAGTGTCCGGCACGGTTAAGTTGCTGGGCGCAAGCGAGTCCCGCGGGGCCGGAACCGACGATAGCGACAGCGCTTCCGGAACGTTCCGTCGGGGGTTGGGGCGTTATCCATCCCTCTTGCCAGGCGCGCTCGGCGATCTGCTTCTCGATCATCTCGATGGTAACGGGTTCCATATTTATCGATAAAGTGCAAGCTGACTCGCATGGCGCGGGGCATATGCGCCCGGTGAACTCGGGGAAGTTGTTAGTGGCGTGTAGACGGGCGATGGCCTCTTGCCAATCGTCTTGATAGGCTAGGTCGTTCCATTCGGGGATAAGGTTGCCGAGGGGACATCCCTGGTTGCAGAACGGGACTCCGCAATCCATGCATCTGCCGGCTTGTTGCCGCGCTTCATTCGCGTCCCACTTTAGGTATATTTCTCGCCAATCAGAGAGTCGCTGATACTTGTCTCGCCGTGCCATCGGGAGACGGACGAATTCTTTGAAGCCGGTATCTTTGCCCATATTTTTCTACTTAAGAACTCGTTGCGAGAATCGGTTGCCGGTCCGGGTCCGCATCTCGGGGCTTGTATAGAGCAGTGTCTGGTTGTCCGTTTTGTTTTTCGGCTGCCGAATGTTCGCGTAACACTCTGGCATAGTCGCGTGGCATGATCTTCTTAAAATTGCCGAGTGATACATCCCAATCCTCCAGAATTGCCGCGGCGACACTGCTTGAAGTCCAATTCAGATGGTTTTGAATCAGCGTTTTCATCTCTGCCGCGTCCTCGGATCTTGGGTCGATCTTTTCTATATCTGCCATCCCGTCGTTGAAGCGATGTTTGAAGGTATCGTCTTCGTCCCAGACGTAGGCGATGCCTCCGCTCATGCCAGCGCCGAAGTTCCTGCCGGTGGGTCCTAAAACGACGACGCGCCCGCCGGTCATGTATTCGCAACCGTGGTCTCCGATGCCTTCTACCACTGCAAGTGCGGCACTGTTACGAACGCAGAAACGCTCGCCCGCCAAGCCGCGGATGTAAGCTTCGCCGCCCGTTGCCCCGTAGAGGGCTACATTGCCGATGATGATGTTCTCTTCGGCTATGAACTTAGCTCCCGTCGGGGGTACAATCGCCAGTCGTCCGCCAGAGAGCCCTTTGCCGAAGTAATCATTAGCATCGCCGAATACCTTGAAAACCACGCCTTTTACTAGCCAGGCTCCGAAGCTCTGTCCGGCTGAGCCGCGGAAGGTGAAGTTCAACGCTCCGTCGGGCATTCCTCGCCGTCCGTATCGCGCCGCGATTCTGCCGCTCAACATCGCTCCTACAGTTCGGTTCGTGTTGGCGATCGGCAATTCGGCATTTAGTTCGGTTCGTCCGCCAGCTTCAATGCTATCACTCGCAATCTCGATCAGCCGATTATCCAGCGCCTTGTCCAGCTCATGATTCTGCTCTCGGCATTGGTAGGGGTGGTCTCCCGGAAGAGTATTCGCGGGAGTGAGTATCCGGCTGAGATCCAATTTACGAGCCTTGAAGTGTGATACATCTTCGCGCTGCTTCAGCATGTCCGCACGCCCGATCATCTCGTTGACGGTTCTGAATCCCATTTCTGCCATTCGCTGCCGTAGCTCGTTCGAGAGCATGGTGAAGTAGTTGACCACGGCTTCGGGAGCGCCGGCGAATTTGGCGCGCAACTCGGGGTCTTGTGTCGCCACGCCGACCGAGCATGTGTTCAGGTGGCACTTGCGCAACATGATGCACCCCATAGTGATGAGCGCCGCGGTGGCGATTCCCCACTCGTCGGCGCCCAGCAGGGCTGCGATAGCAACATCGCGGCTAGTCTTTATCTGCCCGTCAGTCTGCACGACGATACGATCTCGAAGTCCGTTTGCGACTAGTACCTGCTGAGTTTCACTCACTCCCAGTTCCCAGGGGATGCCGGCATGCTTGATGGAAGACAGCGGTGATGCTCCGGTGCCGCCCGAATCGCCAGAGATGAGCACCACGTCGCCTTTGCCTTTTGACACTCCGGCGGCGATGATTCCCACGCCGGAGCGAGCTACCAGCTTCACGTGGATACGGGCATCCGGATTTACATTCTTCAGATCATGTATGAGCTGCGCCAAGTCTTCGATAGAGTAGATGTCGTGATGCGGCGGCGGCGATATCAGCTCGACGCCGGGCGTAGTGCGGCGTATGGAAGCGATGTATTCACTGATTTTGTGCCCAGGTATTTCACCGCCTTCGCCGGGCTTGGCTCCTTGCGCCATCTTTATCTGCAGATCTTTCGCATTGATCATGTATTCGGCGGTTACACCGAATCTTCCGGAGGCTACTTGTTTGACTGCCGAGTTGCGCGACATGTCAGCATCGAACGGGATATAGCGCGCGTCATCTTCGCCGCCTTCGCCGGTGTTGCTGCGTCCGCCGATGCGATTCATGGCGATTGCAAGTGTCTCATGTGCCTCTTGGCTGATGGATCCCAGCGAAATGGCGCCAGTGGCGAATCGAGGCAGAATCTTTTCTACTGGCTCCACTTCGTCGACTGGGACCGGAGAGAACTTATCTTCGTCGAAATCCAGCAGTTGACGGAGAGCGATGTAGCCGGTCGGCTCTTTATCGGCAACTGACTCGAATTGCTGATATAGCGGTTCGTTGTTCAGGGTTGACGCGCTCTGGAGAAGGGCTATGGTGTCAGGGTTCCACATGTGCTTTTCGCCGGTGCTGCGCCACATGTAGTATCCGCCCATATCCAGCCTTAAATTAGAGGGGATGTTGTGTCGGGGATAAGCTCGTGCGTGGTTGGCTATAACATCGGCAGCGATCTCGGTTAGCCCAATGCCGCCGATGCGAGAATTGGTCCAGGTGAAGTATTCATCTATCAGTTCCTGCGATAGTCCGAGCGCTTCGAAAATCTGCGCGCCCAGATAGCCCTGCAGTGTAGAGATGCCCATCTTTGACATGGTTTTCAGGACGCCTTCTTCGGCAGCGCGGCAATAGTTAGCTTCGGCATGTTCCTGATGCGGCATGTCTCCGTTTATGCTTGCCGCGGCGCGAATGCCGGCTAGAGATTCCAGCGCGAGATAGGGATTGACGGCGCTACAGCCGTATCCGAATAACAGCGCGAAGTGATGCACCTCGCGCGGCTCACCAGATTCGATGATGATGTCGGCTTGGGTTCTAGTGCGCTGTCGGGCTAGATGATGATGGACGGCGCCGGTGGCTAGGAGAGCGGGGATATACGCGTTCTCAGCATCCACGCCACGGTCTGATAGCACCAGGATGGTGCATCCGTCGTCTATGGCATAGGATGCTTCCGCACGGATGCGGTCCAGCGCGTCTTTCATCGCCTTAGTGCTGCCTTGGACCGGGAAAAGCGTTGATATAGTGCGCGTTTTTATGCCTGCCTGCTCGGTTGCCTTGATTTTCGCGAGGTCTTCATTCGTCATCACGGGATGATCGACGCGCAACAGTCGCGCGTGCAGCGCAGTTTCATCGAAGAGATTCGGACGCCGCCCGAGCGGCACTGCCATTTGCGTAACTAATTTCTCACGAATCGCGTCCAATGGCGGATTGGATACTTGTGCGAAATCCTGTTTGAAGTATGCGAACAGGCTCTGAGGCTTGTCTGAGATCACTGCCAGCGGCGCGTCGTTTCCCATGGAACCTTGAGGCTGGTGAGCTGTTACGCCCATTGGGCCGATCAGCATCCGCAGATCTTCTTGAGAATATCCGAATGCCGTCTGCCGAGTGGTCAGCGTCTTTAGATCAATGCCGGGAACAGAATCAGGTTTCTTTAAGTCGCTCAGCTTTACTCTGTTATCAGAGAGCCATTGTCCGTATTCTTTGGCACCGGCAAGTTTCGCTATCACTTCGTTCGGCTGAATGATGCGTTTCTGGTCGAAATCCACAAAGAACATGTTGCCGGGGCTGATCCGCGATCGCAGTTTGATGTTCTGATCGGGGATGTCCAATACTCCGGTCTCGGATGCCATTACGAGGATGTTGTCGTTGGTGACGGTGTATCTGAACGGGCGCAGGCCGTTACGATCTAGCAGAGCGCCTAGCGTGTGTCCGTCAGAGAAGGCTATCATCGCCGGTCCGTCCCACGGCTCCATCATTCCGGCATGGAACTCATAGAAATCCTTTACGCGTTGCGGCATGTCTTCATGCCCGAACCATGCCGCTGGGATCATCATCGCGGCGGTGTGAGCGACGCTTCTGCCGCCCATGTATATGGCTTCAAAGGCGTTGTCTAGAGATGCCGTATCTGAAGGGGAATCGGTCTCGCATATGGGGCGGATCTCGTTGATATGTTCGCCGAAGAGTTCGGACTGCAAGTTTAGTTCTCGAACCATCATCCAGTTGCGGTTGCCGCGCACAGTGTTGATTTCACCGTTGTGCGCCAGCATCCGATAAGGATGCGCCAATTTCCAAGATCCGAGCGTGTTGGTGCTGAATCGAGAGTGCACAATCGCGAAGTGTGATCGCATATCGGGGTCGGTCAGATCTGGGTAAAAGCGGTGGATCTGATGGCCGATCAACATTCCCTTGTATACGATGGTGCGGGCTGACATCGATGCTACGTACCACTCGTTGAGCAACGCGTCTTCAGCGGTTGGCTCAGCGGTCTCGATCCGATTCCTTACGGCATTCTCGGCTGATTTTCTGATTACATACAGCCGGCGCTCCAGCAATCCTTCCTCGACGCCTTCAGGTGCTTTCAGGAACAGCTGAGCGATGTACGGCATCCGTGCTTTCGCCCAATCCCCGATCGTTTCTGGCTGGGTCGGCACTTCGCGCCATCCGAGCGGCTTCACGTCGAGCCTGCGTGCGCACTCTTCCAGGGCTTCTTGGCAGAAGCGGCGCAGGTTGTTGTCGTTTGGCAAGAAACACATCGCGACTGCATAGCGCGATCTATCGGGCAACTGGATTCCGATCTCAGCGGCGGCTTTGAGCATGAATCGGTGCGGCATCTGTATCAAGATGCCGGCGCCGTCTCCAGTGTCCGGGTCGCATCCACACGCGCCGCGATGTTCCAGGTTGCGCAGCACCTCCAATCCTTGCGATATGATTTCGTGCGATCGGTCGCCATTGATATTGGCCACCACTCCCACTCCGCAAGCGTCATGTTCGTGATTCGGCAGGTATAGCCCTTCTTTTGCGAGACGCTTGAACTCTGCGTGTTGTTCCATCGCTGTGCGGCGGATGTCGTGGTTATGGTTGTCGCTGGTCATGAGAGCATTCGGATTTTGGGTGAAAATTGAATATTAACGCTTTGAGATGGTGTCTAAGCCGATGGTGCAGTTACATCACATCCAGATAGCGGCGCATTTCATAATCGGTTACCGATCGATTGAAGGTCTCCCATTCGAGCCTCTTGTTGCGGCAGAATCTGTTCAGAGCGTCTTTACCGATCGCGCGCTCCACCAGGGGGCTGTTTTCGGCCAGCGCCACGGCCTCTTGCAAAGTGCGCGGAAGGGTGGGCAATGCTTCCGATGTGGCGTCTGTCTCCACGGGCGGTGTGATAGGGTATTGTTTCTCGATCCCCTCCAGCCCTGCCGCCAACAGCACCGCGAAGGTTAGGTAAGGGTTACATGCCGCGTCCGGCGCGCGATACTCTACTCTCACATTCGGCTCTTCACCTTCGCGGTAAGTAGGGATGCGTATGAGATCGTTAATATTACCTGAGGGCCAAGTCGCGAAAATCGGCGCCTCGAATCCGGGCACTAGCCTCTTATAGCTATTCACCCATTGATTCGTGACGGCTGTGATTTCGGCCGCGTGTCGGATCAGTCCGGCGATGAATCGTTGCCCAACAACAGAAAGCCGATTTTCCTGGTTTTCGTCGAAGAATGTGTTCTCGTTGCCTCTGAATAGTGATATGTGCGTATGCATACCTGATCCGTTGCGGTCGCTGAATGGCTGTGGCATGAAGGTGGCATACCCATTGCGCGCGGCGGCGATCTCTTTGACGGCCACGCGATAAGTGCTCACGGAATCGGCCATTGTAAGCGCGTTGGTATGGCGCAAATCTATCTCATGTTGCCACTGTGCCACCTCGTGATGGCTGTGTTTGACCGGAATGCCCATCGCTTCCAGCGCCAGTACCACTTCGCGTCTAATCTCGGCGCCTTCATCATCTGATGATGTCTGGTCGAAGTAGAAACTAGTGCCTGTGGCGCCGGCTCTATGAATCACGTTCAATTCCGATGGTGCCGAATGCTCGCGCCCTTTGTCGGCATAGAAGTGGTTGATAGAAGGCGCGTAGAAGAACTCCAGTTCGGGCGCCACATAGAAAGTGAAACCGAGTTTCTGCGCTCTTCGCATGGCGCGGCGCAAGATGTGTCTGCCGTCGGTAGGCAAGGGCTCGCCACCAGCAGTGTAAAGGTCGCAGAACATGCTGGCCACGGCATTTTCCTTAGGCCGCCAAGGCAGGATCTGCCATGAAGAAGGGTCTGGCACGGCGATAGTATCGGTCTCTCCGTCGCGTGCCAGTCCGTTAATCGTAGACCCGTCAAAACTGGCGCCGGAATCTAGAACATGATCAAGCTCGTCGATCGTGATCGCGAAACCTTTCAAGATACCGAGGATGTCGGTGAACCATAGCCTAATGAAGCGCACATCCCGTTGCCGCGCCGATTGCAACACGAACTCTTTCGCCGCGCGGTTAACGTCGGTGCTGGAATCAGTGGGATGTTGCGGTATCAGGTTATGCATATGGAGATGGAATTTCGTATCGCCGCGGCTTTATCCGCCCCGTTCAATCAGAGACGCGCTAAAACATCAGCATCAAATCAGTGCGTGGCGGTAGCGCGTCCCCCAAATGTTGATTTTATCAAAGCGCTTATATCCATCATTTGGGGGCGTTGTTTTCACGCGGGTTGAAACGATAGCCGACTCGCCATATGGTTTCGATCAAGCTGTGATTCAGGTCTTCGAGCTTGCTTCGCAAACGTCTTATATGAACGTCTACGGTGCGCGTGCCGCCATAGTAATCGTCGCCCCAGATTCGACTCAAGATCTCGTCCCTTCTGAAAACTCTTCCCGGATGCCTCGCCAACAGCTTCAGCAACTCATACTCCTTGTAGGTCAACTCTATGTTCCGATCTTCAAGCGTTACTCTGAAGCGGTTGATATCGATCTCCAGATCGCCGTGGACGATGTTTTTGGAATGATTTTGGCCGGACCTTGCGATCACGGTCCGAATTCGGGCCAAGGTCTCATGCATCGAGTGCGGATTGAAGCATAGCTCGATAAATGGGGAATGGAAGTTGAAAATTGGCGCGCCGGATGGATCCATAATCACCACTACCGGCAGTCCTTCGGATGCGATACGATTGGCAACATCAGCCGCATATGCTGAACTGGTATCTAGACACCACACTAAGGCCGCATCATATGCTGCAACATCTTCAGGCGCCGATTGCCGATCTGAGACGCAACGATCCATCGCCATCGAATGGTCATGGCTAACGAGCTTCTGAATTAAGGCATTAGATTCAGAGTCGTCGAATCGGTATAGCAACAGTTTTGTCATGGCATTCTCAAGTCCGCATAGTTCTGATGATGGCGCGAGAAGATCGTCTTTGATGATGCAGCCCGCATGCCAAACTTCCGAAAACTGCGATATCGTATATGCTCTACAATAAGGATAAGCACATTGAGGCTTGCAGCGGGCGCTCTGCGCCAGACGCGTTGGTGACGCACAAGCCTCTTAGGATTGTTTTCGGACAAGGGATTTCATGCCTAAGCATACTGACATTGAGCTTCATCGTGGATTGATGGGAGTATATTTCGACCGCACCGAGACGACTTACATAGATGGACGCAATGGAGTTCTGGAGTATTGCGGTTACAATATCCATGATCTGGCCGAGCAATCGACATTTGAAGAGACGGCTTATCTTTTGCTTCACGGCAAACTTCCGACGCAGTTGGAGTTAGACGGCTTCGATGCTGATCTTCGCGGTGCTCGCGAGTTGCCGGAATCGATATTCTCAGTGATCGAGGCGATTAAAGACGCGCATCCGATGGATGTTCTTCGAACCGCCGTGTCGGCCCTTTCAACATTCGATCCGGATGCCGGCGCGCCGTTGGATGATATTGATGCCACTTATCACAAAGGAGTTCGCATAACCGCCCAAGTGCCCACAATAGTAGCCGCGCATCACAATATAAGGCAAGGCAAAGAACCTATCGCGCCAAATCAGGAGCTGAATCATGCCGGCAATTTTTTATACATGATTAACGGTGATACGCCCACTCCCGACACTACTAACCTCATGGACAAAGATCTGATATTGCATGCGGATCACGGCTCCAACGCCTCTGCTTTTACTGCGCGCGTAGTATCGGGAACTAGGGCCGATGTTTACAGCGCTGTTACTGCCGCCATAGGAGCGCTTTCGGGACCGTCTCACGGCGGCGCGGCAGAGAATGTGATGCAGATGGCGCGGGAAATAGGTTCCCCAGAGAACGCTAAGGACTATGTCGCCGACTTGATAAGAAGCCGGCGCCGAGTGATGGGCTTCGGACATCGAGTGTATCGCTCGGAAGATCCGCGTGCGCGCCATCTCAAAGAAGGCGTCAAACGCCTCAGCGAAGAGAAAGGTGAACCGGAGTGGTACGGCATCCTAGTCGCGGTCCAAGACGCTATGCACCGCTATGCCCGCCGCGGAATACATGTCAATGTCGATTTCTTCGCCGGCGTCATTTATTACCTAAACGGCATTCCGCAAGACCTGTTCGTACCCATATTCGCAATTGGCAGAATCCCGGGATGGATAATACAGATCGTTGAGCAGTATCGCCGCAACATCTTGATCCGGCCTCTATTGCTCTACACTGGAGAACGCGACCGCGCTTATGTGCCGATATCGGAACGCGATTGAATTTGGTGTTTCACCCATCCTGATAACGCTTAAAACTGGCTGTCACCAATCATATAGCTGAAGTTCTGTGGCTCCCACAGATAGGGTTTCAACCAAAAGAACACCGCGACAAGAGATAGAAGCCGAGATTCGCGCCTACGGCAAGATCACCTTCGCGCGCTTCATGCATCTGGCGCTGTACAGCGCCGGGGGCTACTATCGAACCGTTGCCGTAAAACGCCGCGACTACGCCACTTCGCCTCAAGTGCATCCCGCGTTCGGCGCGCTCATCGCTCGGTGTCTCTTCGATATGTGGCGAAAATTGGGCGAGCCGACTCGCTTCAGAGTGATAGAGCTAGGCGCCGGAGACGGATGCTTGGCACAAGACATTGCAGAAGCGGCAGCTTCTGCATCCAGCCTCTCTATGGCGTGTGAATCTTTCGCCCGTGCCATCAGGTATGAAGCCTTTGATGCCGCGCCGCGTTCTGTGGTCAGCAACGCTGCCGCATCAGTGCGTAGCAACGTTATGCTAGATGAAGATTCAGTGCGCGCCGACTGCGTTTTGAGCAATGAGCTGCTAGATGCTTTTCCGGTCCATAAATTTGAGGTGTGGAGTGGGAAGGTGCGAGAGTTGTTCGTAACCCTAGATTCTGGCGGTGATTTTATGTATGCCGCTGACCATCCATCTACGCCCGAACTTCAATCTCGATTAGAGGGAATAGTCCAGCGTCTTCCCGAAGGCTATCGGGGGGAAGTGAACCTGGGAATAGCTGATTGGGCTAAAACCCTTTCTCGCATACTGCGCCGTGGGTACGTGCTGACCATCGACTATGGAGCATACCGCCATGTGTTGTATCATCCTATGCGAAATGATGGCTCGCTGAGATGCTATCGCAACCATGTTCTGGGGCAGAACCCCTTCCGCGCGATAGGCGATCAAGATATCACGGCTCATGTCGATTTCACCGAACTGGACGCTCAGCTGAGCGCTAGTGGCTTCGAGCGTGCGGATGATACGCAGACGCAACGGGATTTTCTGTATCGTCTCGGCATTGGCGATTATCTGATGACGGCTCGAACTCAGCGCATTAAAGCGCGCCGTGAAAACGATTTCAGATTTAGCCAAGCCACGCTCAGATCCTTGAACGCGTTGGTAGACCCCAGAGGATTAGGATCGTTTATCGTGGCACAGCATCGCATCGATGCGCCGGCTCTCGATAGCGATCCAGAGAATCTTGCCGCGGCGTTTCCCATGCCCCAGCCTAAAGATAGGCACTTGAGGTACTAGCGGATCCTCTTGGCGATATTGATAGAGAATGACTGTGAGCCCATCTTGAGACTGAACGCTGGAATAAAGTTTGGATAAAGGAGTGACAACGCCTTGAACGATATCCCTCCGCAACACAAAAGAACGCCCCTTTACAAGGCGCACTTGGAGCATGGCGCCCGCATGGTGCCGTTCGGCGGCTGGGAGATGCCTGTGCAATATCCGAAGGGCATCATTCACGAAACTGGCAGGGTGCGATCGTCAGCTGGCATCTTCGACGTCTCGCATATGGCGCGCTTTGAATTGTCGGGACCCGGAACTGGTAGATTCTTAGACCGCGTGCTCAGTGTGGAAGCATCATCGCTGAGGCATGGACAAGCCAAGTATCATCTGATCTGCGATCTCAACGGCGGCATCATCGATGATGCGATTGTTTACCGCCTTGAGCATGAGCGATTTCTGCTGGTATCGAATGCTGGCAATGCTGATGCGGTGCGCGAGTGGATGTTAGGTCAGCTGATGGTTGCCAGTGAAGATTCCGCATTCCGGGTAAGCTTCAACGATGTTACCGAGAGCATCGGAATGATAGCGATGCAAGGCCCGCAAGCAGTGGCTATGCTCGACCGTCTATGTGAAGGCGAGGCTGGCAGAATCCGTCGTTTCCACGCCGGCGAGATCACCATTGACGGTGAACTGATGTTAGCGGCACGCACCGGCTATACCGGCGAAGACGGCTTTGAATTGATGTTTGACTACGATCATGGCATACGGCTGTGGAGTGTTCTGGTAGCTGCTGGCGCGGAGCCTTGCGGACTCGGCTCTAGAGATGTGCTCAGGTTAGAGGCGGGACTTTTATTGCACGGTTCAGATATGACGGTTCGGAACAATCCTTATGAGGTTGGACTGGGATGGACGGTGCGCCCGGATCGTGCCGAGTATCTGGCAGGCAGATCGCTTAGAGCTATCCGCGATGCGGGGATAGCGCGCCGGATCGCCGGCTTCATGATCCATGGCCGCGCAATCGCGCGGCACGGGGCCCTGATGCACGCTGACGGACATCAGATCGGAGCGGTTACTTCGGGAACTTATTCTCCGACTGTCAGACGCCCTATAGGATTGGCTCTGGTGGATCGTGAATATACCGAGACTGGGACTGGCGTGGAGATTGAAGTGCGAGGACGTATGTTGCCAGCCGAGATAGTAGAGATGCCTTTCGTGCGATCTTGATCGCGGTTGGGATTCAGTTCCCGCAAGCAGCGGACAAATACTGCCGCGTCAGAATCTAAAACCTGCGCCGTTTCAGATATGGCTTTTCTGATTTTTACCAGACAGGCTCTTCTTCACGTTCTATTTGGGCGTCGTCCAAGTCCATTCCTATACCCGGAGTGTCGGGGATATGGATAATTCCGTTGACGGGTTTGATCGGGTTTTTCAGGAATAGCTGATGGATCTCGTTCCACTTGATGAGATATTCCTGGTACGGCGTGTGAATAGGCGATTGAGTTACAGACACATGTATTCCCGCCGGCGTGGAGTGCCCATGCGGTATCGTGATCAAGTCGGCAGCGGTAGCCAGCGCCATGATTTTGATGGTTTCCGAGATGCCGCCCGCCCAGTAGATGTCTGGCTGAAGAATGTCTAGCGCTTCGGCATCGATGAATCGTTTGAATCCCCAGCGGGTGTACTCGTGTTCAGTGCCTGAGATCGGAATGTTGGTCTTGTCGCGTATCTTGCGATATGAGTCGATACGGTCTGGCATGGCGACTTCTTCCAGCCAGCGCGGCGCACAGTCCTCTATCGCCGCGGCTAGCCTTACTACATAATTCACATCCATGGCTTGCCAGCAGTCAAGCATGATGTCGTAGTCAGCGTCTAGAGCATCGCGCAGCGTCTCAACCAACTCTATGTTCTGTTTGAATCCTTGGTGGCCGGACATGGGTCCATGTCGGAAGAACCATTTCTGCGCGGTGTATCCGAGCGATTTCGCCCATTGCGCGCGTTCGCGCACCAGCGCCATATCGGTCACGTCATATCCGAGCATAGACGCGTAGGCCGGCACTTCGGTGCGTGTGGGCCCTCCGAGCAAAGTATATGCCGGCACTCCCAGCGCCCGGCCTTTAAGGTCCCATAGCGCGCAGTCAACTACTGATATAGCCATCATCGCCTCTCCATGTCGGCCATGAACTTGCGATCGATGCATGATGTCCCACAGAAACTCTGTTGCCATGGGATCGCGCCCTAAGATGATCGGAGACAGCTGCTTAGCCACTAGGAATGCCACCGTTTCGTCTACCGGTCCTCCGATGCCGATGGCACCTTCGTCCGTCTCAATCTGCACGAAGTAGGCATCATGTTCTAATCGATCAGATTGACACTGTTCAGTCATTACGTTTTTACGGCGCCCAGAATGTCTGAACTCTTCGTAGACGTCGAGCGGTGTTACTAGGCGCTCTTCCCAGAACGTGCCTTCAGTCTCTAGAGTTCCGAACACGTGGCGGATTCTTAAGTTCTCTATTCGCATGCTTTACCTATCAGTCGATATCTGTATGAATGTTGCGAGCTTGCATAGGCAGAGTATAGAAAACGTTCGCCTAGCGTGAACCGGAACGCTTGGATCCTCAAGAAAGATCCGTTGTATCCATCAAACCGCTGAGTACAGTATCAATGGTTGATACGCATTCGCATCGCTGTTAAAACGTGTTTCGATCTTGAGGCAGGATCGTTATTAGAGGCGTTAATCTCGAAAGAAGATAAAGATAAAGAAATACATGTTGATGTAATTCGTCGCACTGACGATCAGTCTGCTCTTGATCGGCATCGCCGGGGATGCTGTATGGGCGCAAACTCCGGATGACAACATGATCGTCATCGATGATGGGAGTAGCAGTGATGAGACTGGTTACCAAGCCGACGTTCCAGGTGATTCCGATCACTTATCGACGAATCTGCCGGTTTTGCTCGAGAAAAGCGGATCGCACTACGATCTTTCAATTCCAGGCATCCTCTCTGACGGTATCAGAATGGCTCCCCGTGGCAGTTCATCCTTGATCACGATGATCAAGCTTGGAGCATCCGACAGTGACGCTTCGGGAATTTCGCTTCTGCGATCCAGAAGATTAAAGCAATACGATTATATGGCATGTATATGAGACTAGGATGAAATCATGCGATGGCGTTTTCTATTAGCCTCATATATGTTGCACTTCTCTCTTATGGTTCCGGCATTCTATTTACTCGGTGAGAATGCTTTACTGAACACAATAAGATTAGTGACAACTTCATCCGTAGCTGGATATCAGAGTATGATAACTTCAAATATAGGGATTAGATCAGATAGATTCAAAGATTCCCTTATGGCAGTCAATGGAATATCGCTACTGCTGATATCCATAGGGATAGCCATCGCTATACTGATTGACGATTCTGTGGCCGATAAAAGCACTCAGATAATTCTGTTTTATCCATGGTGGTGGCTGTATTTTGTAATAATATTTGGATATTTCAACTCTAATTTCGCGCGGGTCGAAAATATTTTGCTAAGCTACGGGATCGTGTTTTTTTCTAGCTTTGCTTATAACTGTCCTGACAGTTATGTTCTCTATCGGATTATGGGCAAATGGTTGAAGACAATGAGTAGCATATCTAGACTGTGTGATGGTAGATTTCATATTGTTCGTATCTCTATTCGTGATCTTGATCGGCATGAGGATCAATTTTGATCTGTTGAGCATGAAACGCATCCTTTTAGGAGAATCGGTCTGCCGGTGGTACGATCTATGGTATGCTGAAGAATTCAGAGCGATTTTAGAGACAAATGATTCAGCTCCTAACTATTGCAGATTATTTCTTGTGCAGAAGTATAAAGGCTGGCAATAGTGTATCACTATATAGACACAACAAAATATGGTCTCCAGTCATCATATTTGGGATCGCTGGAGCGTTGATTGTATACTTCCTCCATGCCGTTGAGATAATAGGCAAAATGGATGATGCAGTGGCTATACCTGTTCAATTTTTCGGATTTATCTCTATGATAGGATTCGTGCAAGGCATAATTATAATACCCCGAACCGTTGCAATTCACATCGCATTGAATAAATTTCAATGGCGACACACAAAGATAACAGACCTTTCATCTATGATTGATAGTAAATGGTCATCATACACATATATCAGTGCTATATCTCAGATTGCGCTAGCCACAGTAATGATACTCTTTCTAGTTCGCTAAGCTGTCTGATTATGTATGCTTATGACATTGTCTTATGCCATTCGATGAGATGCAATTCCGTCTATGAATCGCTCGTCGCAACTGATTGTATATTGTCATCTGATCCTGAAGATTAAATCAAAGCGCTTTGTATTCCATCTTTGTATGTCTAGCACCAAATAGTGCATTGCTTTTCGCACTAGTGACAGCGACTGCACATTTGGGTTCGATCGTCGTGCGTTCAATGATGTTTGAAGCGTCTCGACTGAGCAGTGCGTCGGCGGCAGATATTACGGTGGATGATAGGCTGGTGAGATTGTAGAGTCGGTGTTCAATGCCGGAAACATGTAGCGTATGATCTTTGAGGAGATAGTATAGCGATGACTGAGAACGTAGAGAATGCCTCGCCACCCGCGTTCGGGCGCTTCTTCGAGGATTTCCAGGTCGGTGCCGTCTACCGCAACTGGCCAGGAAGAACGATATCTGAAGCCGATGATACTTGGTTCTCGTTGTTGACACAGAATCAGAACCCCATCCACATCGATGCTCATTACGCTTCGCAACACACGGAGCATGGCAAATGCTTGGTGAACGGCATACTGGTGTTCGCCATCGTGATCGGGCAGTGCGTGCCCTCAGTGTCGGGACGCGCGATCGCGGCGCTGGAATACGAACAGGTGAAGCATGAAAGGCCTACCTTTCACGGGGACACGATTTACTCGGAGGCAGTGGTGCTGAACAAGTGGGAGACGTCTAAGGACGATCGTGGTATTGTGCAACTCGATGTTTTCGGATACAACCAGCGAGACGAGCGCGTGCTATCGGTGTGCCGCAAAGTACTAGTTCCGAAGCGGAATCATGCCACTATGGGCGAGCATGTTCAAATGGGTGGAATCGCCTGAAGAAACGCAGTTCATGTTGACACTTCCAGCTCCGGGGATTACGATGTAGATATTAATCGTTGCCTGGTAGCGTCGATCCCAAAGTGGCGCGCGGGCAGTCGGTGAATCAGCGAGTTCAGGATCTAGAAACTGCTGCTGTCACTCCCGGCACAGGCGCCCGATTTCAAAAGGCCGAATGTGAGAGTGTGAGCGGCAGGCGAGGAATCGGAAACCAGTGCCACATGTAAACGGGTTGCGCTGCAAAGAGTGCGGCGAATGTTACCCTGTCGAACCCATCTATGTCTGTGACTTCTGCTTCGGCCCGCTTGAAGTGGATTACGACTACGATGCCATTGCGCGCGCTATCAGTCGCAAGAGCATTGAGCGCGGCCCCATGACGCTGTGGCGATACTCGGCTCTACTGCCTGCAAGTGTTGAGAACGCAGTTGATATAGGCGCCGGGCTTACTCCGCTGATCAAGGCCGATAATCTCGGTGAGGCGCTAGGTCTTGATAATTTATGGATAAAGAATGACACTGCGAATCCGACGCACTCATTCAAAGATCGCGTCGTTTCAGTAGCGGCCACTAAGGCGTTGGAGTTCGGGTTCGACACTATCGCCTGTCCTTCCACCGGCAATCTGGCCGGAGCCACTGCGGCGCACGGCGCGAAGGCGCGTTTGAAGACGATGGTGTTCGTGCCGCACGATCTGGAACGCGCTAAAATCAATACCGCGGCGATATTCGGATCGGTGATCTTGGTGCGTGGCAACTACGACGATGTGAACCGTTTGTGTAGCGAACTGGCCGATGAACATCCCTGGGCTTTTGTGAATATCAACATGCGCCCCTACTATTCGGAGGGCAGCAAATCTATGGGCTTTGAAGTGGCAGAGCAATTGGGATGGCAAGCGCCTAGGCACATTATCGTGCCGGTGGCATCAGGCTCGTTGTTGACGAAAGTATGGCGCGGATTGCGTGAATTCATCAACTTGGGGCTGATCGATGATGCGCCGAGCTCGATGCACGCAGCGCAAGCCGCTGGATGTTCGCCGGTATCGGCCGCGATCCAGAACGGCGAGACGCATCCGCGGCCGGTTCAGCCGAA
Organism: Dehalococcoidia bacterium; assembly: GCA_963422715.1. Taxonomy (GTDB): domain Bacteria; phylum Chloroflexota; class Dehalococcoidia; order Lucifugimonadales; family Lucifugimonadaceae; genus Bin127. The sequence goes on from OY730475.1 coordinate 1,336,059, forward strand.
TACGGTCGCCAAATCGCTAGCCATCGGAAATCCCGCCGACGGATACTACTCGGCTAAGATCACTGCCGAGTCTGGCGGTCAAGGATGTATTGTGCCGGAGCACGAAGTTGCAGAAGGGATTCGGCTTTTGGCAGAATCTGAGGGCATTTTCGCTGAAACGGCTGGCGGAGTGGTAATATCGGCGTTGAGGCAGCTCGCTGAAAGCGGCGCCATCAAGCGAGACGAATCGACCGTGGCCTTGATCACTGGCAGCGGGCTGAAGACGCTAGACGCGGTGGAAGACGGGATACGGCTACGCACCATAGACCCCACGGTATCTTCCTTCCAGGAAGAGATGCTACAGGCTGGCGCGGCTTGACAACGATACTCGGCACTAGAATCTATTCGGCAATGATGACATCGAGCCCGTGCACAGTGCGCGGAAGATATTGATATGGCAGGTTGTAAATATCATGGCAGTTCAAGTGAAAATCCCAACACCGTTGCGACGGTTGACTAATCAAGAAGCCACTGTCGGCGCGGCTGGCGGTAGCGTTGCAGAGATTATCGCCTCTCTAGATACCGCATATCCGGGTATCAAGGCGCGGCTGTGCGACGATAGTGGCGATCTGCGCCACTTTGTCAACATCTATGTCAACGGCGAGGATATACGGTATCTTGAAGGATTGCAGACCGCGCTATCGGATAATGACGAGGTCAGCATCGTCCCGGCGGTAGCCGGCGGCAGATAGCATCATCAAGGCCGTGGCCGCGCGTCGGCGAATGAATCATTCGCGGTTGCTCAAATGTTCGCTATGCGGCTTTAGCGATCACCGCATCAAGCGCCTCGCGGACTATTGATGGCGGCACCTCTCGGCTGGTAGTGGCGCTGCCGGGACCTTTTAGCAAGACCCATCGTATCTTTCCGCCGCGCGATTTCTTATCTGAAGCCGTTGCGTCTAGTATCGCTTCTGCATCTGTTGCAGGCAGAGTCACAGGCAATCCGTATAGTTGCAGCAGTCGTGCCTGGCGATGCACTAGAGCTTCTGATATAAGTCCTAATTTATGCGATATATTGGCAGCCACCATCATCCCGATGCTCACCGCTTCGCCATGTAGATACTCGCCGTAGCCGCTGGTCGCTTCAATCGCATGACCTATCGTATGTCCGTAGTTGAGCAAAACGCGGTCATCTCCCGTTTCAAACTCATCCGCCGATACTATATCGGCCTTGATCTGAACCGCACGCCGTATCACTCGCTCCGCGGCTTCCTCTGAAAGATCAGAGAGACTGTCGGCATCCGATTCCAAGGTATGCAACAGTTTTGCATCCAGTATAAGCGCTTTCTTGATCGCTTCTGCCCAGCCGGCGGCCAACTCGCGTGCTGGCAGTGTGTCTAGAAAATCGATGTCATGAACGATGAGACACGGTTGCTTAAATGCGCCGACTAGATTCTTGCCATTAGGCAGGTTTACCCCCGTTTTACCGCCGATCGAAGCGTCAACCATCGCGGCGAGCGAAGTGGGAACATGTGCCACCGGGACTCCGCGCAGCCACGTAGCGGCGGCGAATCCTACCATGTCGGTGGTGACTCCGCCACCCATAGACACTAGACAGTCAATGCGTTCCGCGCGTCTCTGTGCCAGCCATTCGTAAATGGTGTTAACGGTATCTAGCGTCTTAGAAGCTTCGTCGAGCTTCATTATCAGCGAGTGAGTTTCATATCCGCCGCTCTCCAAAGCTTCATGCGTGCGTCGCACTTCAGTGGGGAACATGGCATCATCGGCGATGATGAACGTCCGTCCGTCGATGCCGGCGGCGCGCAGTTCAGTTCCGATGTTTGCCACGGCGCCGCGCGCTACGATCACTCGGTAATCGCCCTGTGAAGTGCGTACTGTAGCCGCGACATCAATCTCAGCCATGGCGCGCGACCTCTGTCCGTAAGCCGAATCCACCATTCAACTCGCGTGATATGCGCTCAATCTTTATAGATACGGCATCATGCGAGATATTTTCGGTATCGATAGTCTGATGAGCGCATGAATAGGCTTCTTGCCGACTCGCCAGCAGTTGCTCGATCCTATTCGTCGGCGCATCATCGCCGAGCAACGGACGCAATGTGCGCCCACGCGATGCTCTAGAGTTGATGCGCTGATGGATAGTTTTCGGGCTGGCGACGAGGAGAATGATAATTCCGCTCTTATCCATCATCTCGCGGTTCTCTGCGTTTATCGGCACGCCGCCTCCAGTCGAGACTACTCGACGGTGTTTGCTGCTCAGTTCTTCAAGCAGTTCGGTCTCAAGGCGCCGAAAGGCAGCCTCTCCGTCTTCTTCAAATATCTGCGGTATGCTCTTGCGCGTTCGATACTGAATCAACTCGTCCATATCCACGAACGGCAGTTTTAATCTTTCTGCGGCCTTCATCCCAGCGATAGTTTTACCGGTCCCCGAGAAGCCGATCAGGTATATGTTGCCAGCGGGATTCATATGAACGATCTCTAACCGGCTTAGTCGTTGCAGAAGGCTGTGAACATAAGAAGTCGAATGACTGATGGTCTACCAGTGAATGACTATGCCGGCGGGATGCCGAACTCCTGATGTGAGTCGATGTAAGACTGGTAGTTGCGCATCATTTCTGCCAGTGAATCGCCTCCGAACTTCTCTAGCAAGGCATCGGCAAGCACCAGTGCCATCATCGCTTCGCCGATGGGGCAGGCACGCGCGATCTGGCAGATGTCAGAACGATTGTAAGCGGCTTCTATCACCTCGCCCGTGTTGATGTCCACGCTCGGCAAGGGACGAGTCATGGTAGCGATTGGCTTCACGGCTACGTGCACGACTATGGGATTCCCGTTGGACATTCCACCCTCAATCCCGCCGGCGTGGTTCGAGAGCTGTCTGAATCGGCGACGGTCGTTCGGATCCGGAACAATGACATCATGCACTTCGCGTCCCCAACGCGCGGTGTTCTCGAAACCGAAACCGATCTCAACGCCTTTCACCGCGTTGATGCTCATCATAGCTTGTGCGATGCGTGCATCTAGTTTGCGGTCCCACATTACATGACTGCCTAGCCCTACGGGCGCTCTGAACGCCACTATCTCCATCACGCCGCCGATCGTGGTGCGTTCTTTCTTTGCCGTATCGATGGCGGCCCTGAATCTGGCGTCGGCATCATGGTGCCAGGCACGCACTTCAGAGGCTTCTACCGCATTCCAATCTATGTTGGCCGGATCCGAATGTGGGGCCTTCTCAGCGCCGCAACTGATCACATGCGATCGGATCTCGATCCCGAACTGTTCCAGCAATCGACGCGCTACTGTTGACGCGGCTACTCTTGCCGCCGTCTCGCGTGCGCTGGCACGTTCCAGCACATTGCGTACATCATGATGCAGGTACTTAAGTGCGCCGGGGAAATCTGCATGGCCAGGAACTATTCTCGTATGAGTTTTCTTATTGATATCTTTGCCCACGGCATTCACGGACATCGCATCGGTCCAATTCGCGAAGTCTTTGTTTTCAATCCACATCGCGATCGGTGAGCCGAGGCTCATGCCATGCCGCACACCGCCTCTTATCTCGGCGCGATCTTTCTCGATCTTCATTCGGCCGCCAGAACCGTATCCTTTCTGGCGCCGTGCCATCTGCACCTCCACGTAGTTTTCGTCTATCGGCAGTCCTGCGGGCACGCCTTCGATGATGACGGTAAGCCCCGGTCCATGCGATTCGCCGGCGGTGAGATATCGGAACGTGGTCATGAGTTTGCAGCTTGTCTAACCGCGGTGAACATCACGTCTACGGGAGCGGATTTTCCGGTAGCCAGTTCGAATCCTACCGCCCCTTGCAGTAGAAGCATTGTCGATCCGCCCAGGGTTGAACCGCCGGCCTTATCCACTTCTCTCAGAAACGGCGTCATCGGCGGCGCGTACACGGCGTCGTATGCCACAGTATTCGGAGCGATGAGTTGAGAACTGATCGGCGAATCGCCTGGTGCCGGACCGCCAGCCATTCCTATCGAAGTAGTGTTAACGAGCAAGTCCGCGTTCGGTGCAATATCAGCCAGCGCATCGTGAGACAGTTCTGCAGTTCCTATCTTAAGGCTTTCATCGCTGAAACTGTCGGCCAGCTGCCGGGCGCGTGAAAGTGTGCGGTTAGCGATAGTCATCGAGTCAACACCGGCCGATTTCAAAGCGTGGACAATCGCCCTTGCCGCGCCGCCAGCGCCGAAAACCAAAGCCGACTTCCCGCTAGGATCGAACTTGCCCAGCTCCGTCAAAGCTCTCAAGAAGCCCGGCGAGTCGGTGTTGTGGCCTATCAATCGACCATCATTGTTGACGATCCAGTTCACTGCTCCTACAGCCTTCGCGGTATCTGCCAGCTCATCTACCAGCGGTATGACGGCCTGCTTATGTGGCAAGGTTACGCAACAGGCTAAGAAGCTATCCGCGCGAAACGTATCGACTTTCTCAATCAAATCGTCCGGATGCACTGGCCAGGCTTGGAACTCTTCGTCAATTCCGTGATGCCGTAGAGCTGCATTCTGAAAGACTGGCGACAGCGTATGCCCTAGCGGGTAGCCGATGATGCCTATATTGCTGGTGCTCAAGAGGTCATATCCCCATCGATCCATTTATATCTGCGAAGCACTATCAAGTGAAAGTTTATCGCAACCCGGATATTTCTTATCAGTCTTGATATAGAGCGCTGGAGGCGACAGCTCTCTGAGATGGTTAGCGTGTGATTCATGCTCGGCAGAATGCGAAGAGTTGACTAGTCAGTTCGTACGTCTTGCAGTTTGGCACGCGTCTTTCGAGACGAACGGACGAGGTGCCAAACCACGCCGATGAAGACCAATGAGACTAGGATCCACAAGATAGTTCCAAAGAGCAGATTCGATCCGCCGCGCGAACGGTTGAACACTTCAGCCGCCAGCGTAAGATTCGCGGCTCCATATTCAGGATGCTCGACAGCCACGTCGATAGCCCATACGCCAGTCTCCTCTACCTCAAGCCGACCGACGTAGTATTCACGGTCTTGGGGCGAGTTAAGAGCCGGCGCCACCTGTCGATTCCCGTGTTCCGCGGGAGTGCCGTAGATGCGCACGATAGCATCGGGTATGCTAGCGTCGCTTTCGACATCATGGACTTGCACTGAGATGGCGAGTGTACCCAGGATCACGCGCTCCGGAGACTGTTGAACGATAAGCCGATAAGGTCCGGCGTTCTCATCTGCGATCGGCACGAAAGGGCCAGATGTCATGGTGAGTGTCTGTGCCGACGCGATCAGCGGTGCGAATATGGTTATCGCAGCTATGATGGCTACGGAAGCGCCGGTTGCCGCAACGCGCATGGAAGTTGAAAAATATGAGCGAGAGGCCATGACTTCAAGGATAATTTATCGCTATCGAGGCGCGTGCCGAGCGAGTAGGGATGTTTCGCCAGGCTAAATGGTTGCAACGAGCACAACCGTAGAAATCGTCTCTGTGCGAAACGAGACAGGCGTGGCGAATCGATGATTTCTCTTAAAATGCGAGCATTTTGTAGGAATGGACGAGTTTAATGCTGTACACTTTGCTTCCAAAGTAAGTGATATCTAGGCATATATTGGGTGTGCTTGGCGAGTGTAATTTATTCATCTGATCATGAACTTGGATTGGAGGCTATGCAATGATGAGTCAGGGTGCAACATCAGGCGATATGGATCTGGCTACTCGAGGCATCAGGGTGATGGCAGGTATCGTAGATTTCATTATTGGAGTAGCGGTGATAGTGGTAGCTAGTATTATAGGCATTACAATCGGTGGAGAAGACTCGAGCCTTAGCAATACACTGGCGACAATATTTTGGATCGTTTATATGGTTGGGGTCTGGTTCATGGTGGCGACTAGCGGTCAATCACCAGGCAAGAGACTGCTGGGGATCAAGATAGTGAAGTTATCAGACGGCAACGTGCCAGGTTGGGGCACTACTCTCTTGCGAGAGCTTCTAGGCAAGATAGTATCGTGGTTAGTGTTGATGCTGGGGTTTATCTGGATACTTTTTGACGAGAAGAATCAAGGCTGGCACGACAAGATCGCTAGCACTGTAGTTGTCAGGGCTGGCTGAAAATCCGTATCCACCCCCGCTCCGATTCGATGCATGCCCTCTGAATGTCGACCATGCCTATAAGGTGATCCTTAATAGGCATCTAATGATCGGGTTGCGTGCTCGCGCTCTCTTCCGGGGGTTTAACGTTTCGGAAAGCGGCATAGATGGCGATGTCATACCCGATCTTGATGGTTGCGGCAATTAGCCATGGCGTTGCTGTGAGCGCGCCGGACCACAGCATTCCGGTGATGGTCGCGCTTGGCATCCGGCCGATGCCGCGCCCGAGATTAGCGCTGCCGGCCATGATTGGATGCTCATCCGGCTCTGTGATCGCCATCATGTAGGACTGCCTAGTAGGAACATCCATCTCGTCGAATAGAGAGCGCAGGATCCATAGCACAATCGCCATTAAGGCATGCGGCGCGAAGGCGAATATGATCAGCATGATATTGCTCACTATCTGCGTCAATACCAAGGTGTGCAATAATCCTATCTTTCGCGCGAGGGCTGGCGCCATTGCCAGCGAAAGCATGTTGGCGGCTTGTGATGCTATGAGCAGGGCGCCGATCGCTGCTGCGCTCATCCCGAACTTTGTGAAGAGCCAGAAGCTGAGAAACGATTCGAATATCATCCCGCCGGCAAGAGAATCGAGCGAGAACAGTCCGGCGATGGTGAGTATCTGCTTTCGGGAACGCGCTTTGAACGGATTGTTGAGAACTAGTGTGGAGGATGAATGCGAGTTTTTATCGGCCGAAACGATGTCTGGGGCTTTAGATAGGAAAAGATATAACACTGCTGCCGCGGCGTTCATAGCAACATAGATGGCGAGTACGAATCGATACGCGTCTGTCGGTTCCCAATCGTAAGCAGTGATGAGTAGGGTGGATAGTCCGGCCGTGAGCGCGCCTAATGCTCTTCCGGCAGCAGAGGCGATGGTGAGAAATGAAAAGGCCCGGGTTCTGGAGTCGTCGTTGACGATGCGGGTGATTCCGGTCTGTTCGATCTGGGTCATAGCGCCCCAATGCACTCCGCTGGCAGCGTACGATCCTACGAGACTGCCAATCGCCAGTATCCAGAAGTTGTGCGTGAAGATAAGCACGATGCCGGCGAGCGCAGTAAGCGCGGCGATGGTTACGGACCAGGCGCGAGTGGGCACGGCACGGGAGGTGATCATGACGATGACAGAGATGGCGAATCCGCCGGCCAAGCTGATGCCCAGCAAGATGCCCGTCTGCAATGGGGCGAATCCGATGGCCGCGAGATATATGACCGCAATGATCGCCATCAGCCAGCGCGCCCCGTCTCTCAAGAATCTTCCGGAATAGAAGATCCAGATGTCTAGCTGAGGTCTAGAGCTAAGCGCGTTATTCATCTAGGAGTAGCAGACGCGGTGGATAGTTTGACGAGTTGACGCGGTAGGCGAAGATTGGAGATCTCAAAGAGAGGCAATCCATGGAAATAGATTCTATGTGATTGAACCTAATAATATTATAAAGATGATCAAGTAGGCGATGCCAGCTATTACAGAAGCCATTAACATGCCCATCATTACTGCAAAAGCAGTCTGCCAAAAGTTTAAATGAGCATTTTCAATTTGGGTTGTTTCTCTATATCTATTTACGATCCATTCATTTATCGATTCTTGGTTTGCATCTTTCTGTTCATGAGGAATATTAATTATCTCATCAGATGATGTACTCTCGGATTTAGAAGACTTTTTGTTACCTGCAACATCAAAAATAATCTCAGTAGCCCTGCCTTTATTAATAGTGTGCAAAATTGAACGTGCACTTGCAATGTTGTTTATCATCACATCGCAAAATGCTACTAAATTGTGACTATAACTGCGAATACGTGTTTCAAAGTCTAATGCTTGAATGTGCAGTGAATTTTCATCGTAACTGATGCTGGTAATATCTTGATAATACACTCCATTGCCAATCTCTTGTTCTCCATATTCATTGATCATAAACACTCTAAGATTACTTGCTATTAATGTATCATAGTATCTATAATAGTCAAGACCGATCATTGCCAATGGAATTTCATTTTCTTCCAGTATTGATGGAATTAATCTCGTAGATTCTCTATCAGATAGCTCAGAATAACCCACCGTTGCTTCAAAAAATTTGTTTATTTTTGATCTTTCCGCTCTACTCTTTGTGTTCTGGACTGCAATATGATTCATTCTACTGTTCACTTCATGGGTTATAAGATATAAATCTGAGATGAACTTCTGTATCAAATCTCCTATTTTATTAATCATTTTTCTGTCGATACTGACCATTGATACTTTGCTCTGTAAAGCGAAAATGTTCATATCTCCAGACCAGCTTAAGAATCTCACACCGTATGTTAAAGCTACAATATCTTCGTAATATACCTCAACCTTATGCATTGACTTTCCGGTATTATTAATTGTCAATATTCGATGATCCGTAACTGCTAAAATAGTGTCACTATAATTGTGGTTCAGCCCCTTCATCAGTGCAAATATTTTCTCATTTACGTCTAATAGAGAGATCAATTTTTCAAGTTCTGGTCTTCGGTGTAATTTTGAATATCCAATGGCATTATATAAATTGTGTTGATCCGAGTTCATCTGTTTCCTCTAATTTGTGCTTTCCATTGACGTTGTCAAGATGTTACAATGCGTAGCATCACAATCGTGCAACCAGGCAGTTTCAGCCGCGATGACAAGGTGATGCAGAGAGATGTCGCTCAAAGATCGAATCGGATTCGACGCTGGGACCACCCGACTGGAAGATGCGTTGAATTTCGCCGTTTCTAATGGTTTCTACTTCGTCGATTTCAACGCCGATGTCGGTGCCAATCACATGGACAGCTGGAATGACGCGCGTATTCACGCGTTGCACGAACTATGCGGGATCAATGGCATCTCGCTAGGGTTGCACACGCTCAGCGCCGTGAATGTGGCTGAGTATTCGCCGCACGTCTCGCGCGGTGTTGAGAACTATATGCGAAGCTGTGTCGATTTAGCGAATCGGCTCGGATGCGAGTGGACGGTGGTTCATGCTGGTTATCACTTCACTTCCGATCCGGAACCGCGCTTGTCCGCCGCGATCAGGCGTCTGGAACGAATATCTACTTACGCCGCTGATACGGGGCAACGACTGCTATTGGAGAATCTGAATCGAGAGCCTGAACATGCTGAAGTCCGATATCTGGCTCACGACACACTAGAATGCAGACGCATCTTCGACGCTATCCCGCCTGAGAAGCTGGGCTGGGCGTTCACGGTGAATCACGCTCATCTGGTGACGGAGGGCATCGATGGATTCTTAGATGCTTTCGGCATTGAGCGTATCGGGGAAGTGCGGTTGGCGGACAACAGCGGCGATTATGAAGTGCACCTGATTCCAGGGCAAGGCAACATAGACTTCGCTTCGTGTCTTGAGCGATTAGAATCTTCGGGCTATCAGGGGCATTACATGATGGCTTATGGCAACGATCAGGAGAAGGTAGCTTCTCGAGATCGTCTTGCATCACTGATGGAGTGATCAACAGCCGTCGCATTCATGAAATCACTGTTTCAAGCTAGGAGGAAAACGATATGGCATCGCAGATAGGCATTTCCCCGCACGGTTTCTCCGCACGCCCGCCGGCCACAGGAACCCGGGCGATGGTGGCTTCGGCGAGCCAGCACTCGACGCTGGCAGGATTGAAGGTGTTGCAAGACGGTGGCAATGCGGTAGATGCGGCAGTAGCGACCGCGGCGGCACTCAACGTCGCGGAACCATTCATGTCCGGCATGGGCGGAGTCGGTATCGCGCTAATCTACATTGCTAAAGATAATCGCACTCGAGCGCTTAATTTCTCCGGACATGCGCCTAACGAGATTGATCCGAGTGCGATGACGCGCGACGATTTAGATTACGGTCCGCTCAGCGTTTTAGTGCCGGGGAACTTGGGCGGGTGGCTGACGATGCATAAGGAGTACGGGACGAAGTCAAGAGGAGAACTATTTTCATACGCCATCGATCTGGCGAATAGCGGTGTCGCGATGACTCCGTTGATGGCTTTGACTATCGCTGGCGCCGAGCCTACAATCCGTGAGTTTGTGGATGACGAAAGCTCATTTCCGCTGATGTATGAAACCGCGGAGATTGGTGCCGTCTTGAAACAACCTTATCTTGCCGAGAGTATGTCGGCAGTAGTCGACGGCGGTCTGGAAGAGTTCTATGAAGGCGATTTGGGCGACCGTATATTTGGTGGGCAGCGATCAGTAGGCGGGAAGATGAACCGCGACGAACTGGCTAGTTATCATCCGGTGTGGGAAGAACCGATCATTGGCAAATATCGCGACTTCGAGGTGCGGGTGCCAGGCCCGAATTCGTCGGCGTTTCAGATGATTGAGACCCTGAATATCCTGGAAGGCTATGACTTAGACTACGGATCGCCGCGTACTATACATCTATTAGCCGAAGCAGTGCTGAAGGCCGCGGATGATCGGACTCAATGCTCGGGCGATCCACGCTTCGTAGATATCCCGCTTGATAGGCTGTTATCCAAAGGGTATGCAGCTGAGATTCGCGGCAAAATCGATCCCGATCGCTTCAGCGGCTTCCCGCCAGAGCGTTGGGGCAGATCAGTTGTTGAGGGGATGTTACCGCAGGTCTGGAGCGCGGGCAGTGTTTCAGCGTCGCCGATGACAACCCACTTTGCTACTGCCGACCGCTGGGGCAACGTCGTAACTGTGACACAGACGCTGGGCGGCGGCTTCGGATCATGCGTGGCCGCGGGTGGCACGGGAGTTTTCTTGAACAACATGGGCAAGTGGTTCGATCTTAACGAGGGCAGTCCGAACGATCTGGTTGGCGGCCGTGCAGTAGACTTTGTGATCGCGCCGGCGCAACTGTTTTCAGCTGATAGCGAAAATCGCTTTGTTGCTTCGATCGGTACCCCTGGAAGTTACGGTATTCTGCACACCACAGTTCAGATCATGCATGCTTTTATTGATGGCGGGCTGAATATCCAAGAAGCGGTTGAAGCTCCCCGTTTCCGATATTACGACAAGGGCGAGCTGTATTTGGAGAGCCGGATTAGGGACGATGTGCTGGAAGGACTGAGAATGCGTGGCTATGATTTCGCGATGATGCCGCCTTATACGAATGTGGTAGGAGGAGCGCAGGCGATACATGCTACCGAATACGGCAGTTATCTCGGCGCTGCTGATCCGCGCCGCGACGGCTTCGCGCTGGGATGGTGAGAAGCGGGGTGTGATTAACTGAAGAGATTGCTTCGTCGCGATGCAGTTCAGCGTGCATCATGAATGTTCAAAGCCGGTGCTAGTCGCAACCTGGCACTGCGAATCATAGCGCGATATATCATCTACAAAATATCTAATCAAGATCATGCACTTTTTGTTTGACGGAGATTTCACACCATGCCCGCAATGACCAAGGAACAGCTAGAGCATTTCGATGAGTTCGGATTCGTCACTATAGCAGACGTGATAGAGCCCGAGGAGGTGATCGATCCGATCATCGATGAATACGCGTGCGTGCTGGATCGCTTGGCTGATGAGCTGTACGGGGAAGGCAAGATCGGTTCCAAACACGAGGAGCTGGATTTTGGCGAGCGAGTCACCAGGATCTATGCCGAATCGGGCGAAGTTTACAATAATCATTTCGATTTTTCTCTGCCCCAGGGCGACATAAAGTCCGACACTCCGTTCTGGGCGGGGCCGGCAGTTTTCAATGCTTTGACCGCGCCCTCTTTGCTTGATGCTGTAGAGTCGTTCGTCGGCGACGAGATCTACTCGAATCCCGTGCAGCACGTCCGTATTAAAGTCCCAGAGCATCAAGCGCCGCGCGACGCGAACGGAAACGTGAAGTTCGGAGTAACGCCGTGGCATCAAGACTGCGGAGTAGTTAATGAGGATGCGGATGATACCTTGATGCTCACGGTATGGTTTCCGCTCATGGACACTGATGCCGAGAACGGGTGCCTGCAAGTTGTGCCGCGCTCCCATCGAGATGATCTACTCACGCACTGCCCGGGCGGCAAAGGCGGACTGCAGAGCGGATTGCAGATTCCAGAGACTGAGTTCGCGTTTGATACGGCGGTGCCGATCCCGTTGAAGAAGGGCGATGCGCTATTCATGACGCGCTACACGGTTCACTCATCCTTGCCGAACAATAGCGATCGCATCCGCTGGAGCTTCGATCTGCGCTACAACCCGATTGGGCAGTCAACCGGCAGAGAGGTGTTTCCTGGCTTTGTGGCGCGTAGCCGATCAAATCCGTCTGCCGAGTTACACGATGCTAAGGTGTGGCATGAGATGTGGCGCGATACGCGTGATTCTTTGGCACGAGGAGAGCAACCGAGCTTCAACCGTTGGGACGGCTCCGATCCGGCTTGCGCTTAAGAGACATATTCCTAAAACCTGCGATGAGATGATGATTGAGCGGTGATGGCGTTTGCTCAAGCAAGCTATGAATCTGATTTTACTCTGATGATGCATGTGATTTATTTGACGAGATGGGACGTTTCATTTTCTTGCGTGTGCCATAGATAGGCACCGAGTGCGATAGTCGTTGATATGTTGAGCAACACGGCAGCGATCTTAGCGGTGCCCAGTATGAAGCTGCCGCTCATCCACATGAATACGATGAGTTCAAACAACAGTGCCATAACTGATAACGAGACGACGATGGCCCATAACTGATTAATTGAAGGGCGTGCAGCGACAGTTGATACTCCGGCTCCCAATATTGCGATTATAGAACCAGGAATCAATAAAATCGTTGAAGCAATTGATTCTGACCAGCCAGAAAAACTCCAAACAGTAACTGCTGATGCCAAAATAGAAGTTAGAACGATTATCAAACCTCCGAATATGCGGTCGCTATTGTTTAAACGCTTCGGCAATATGGCCAGAATTCCGAAGATAGGCATTGACAGAAAGATCACGACCAGCAAAATTCCAGAGAATGGAACAATAATACCCGAATATAGACTCAATGGACCTAATATCAATATTGCAATGACAGTTAATATCACTTTTTTGACACTCATCATCTTCAACGCTTTCAATAACATTAGCGGTAATGCAGCGCAAGAAGAGGACAGTGCTAGCGCCATTAGCCAGATCTGGTAGTCGTTCATCCGCTTGATTCTACCGATAATGGAGAAGTCGATCGGTCGGAATTCATCCACGGAGGCGCGCACCCATTTCTCGCCTGGATAACCAATGATGACTCCTTGTAGTCCTGCACCTACTACCAGATTGCCGCTCTGATGATCGTATCGGATAGTATGCGGATGGAGCGTTACATCCCTACTTCCCAAGTGTTGCGTGGCCGAGCGTTGAGCGATGCGATCGGCGTTTATGTTGATTACAATGGCCGAGTAGACAGTTCGTTTGTATCCGTTGGATACTCGTGTGATATCTGTGCCCTCAATGGCATATATACCCCTTGGAGTGTCGACACTTTGTTTGCCCCAGCTGATAGTCGTTTCGCCTAGCCCAGACGAAGACCAGGTCAATCCACCGTCTTTGCTGATGTACTGCGGTTGAGGAGTTCTATCATTTTCATATCCTGTGAAGTAGGTGCTGGCGAATAGGTTGCCATGTTGATCTGATCCGATACTAATGATTCCCTTTTCTGGGAGTGCTTCGCTAGTGGCTAGAGTTGCTAGCGACGCGAGTACGGCTACAATCAGTCCGATGCGGAGCTGGGACAGAGTGCTTTTCGCCCTGCGACTACGCCATACCGATAGCGCGATCGCAAGCCCTAACGGGATGACTAGTGAGTCGGTGGGATCGAATGGGGATCCGCCGGCTTTGCCGCTGATGAGCGAAAATCCGGAGATGATGAAATTGTGAATCGGCTCAAAGGTGTTGAACGCGAAGTACAGTAGCGGGAGTCCGAGATAAGCGGCGATCCATGCCGAGCGTTGGGCGATGCGGTTCTCTCTCGCGATGAATGAGAGTATGAATGCGAGCAACGGCGATGCGAATATGACCCAAGCCAAATCGCTGAGCTTGCCAGTGATCCAGGAACCTTGCCACACGAACTTCAGCACGAGATCGTTCAGCAAGAGCGCCGCGAGAGCGATGACGGTCACGGGATGCGTGAGCGCGGCTTCAGACCGCTGGCGAAGGTTGATCTTACACTCTGATGTGATGAAGAAGATTGAGGAATCTAGGGCGATCAATTAGACATCTAGAGATCAAGCGGCGAAATCGAATCTCTGTCCGATGCCTTGGCTCTGCGCCTCTCGGTAAACCAGCGCCGCGCATGAGATGTCTTGCACTGCCAGGCCTACGCTCTTGAAGAGAGTAACCTCATCGTCTGATGTTCGTCCAGGTGTTTTGCCGTTAACCACATTGCCGAGATCCCCGGCGATGCTATCCCATGAATATTCTCCTGCTTCTACCGGCAGCTGTAAATCTCCCGCTTCAGCTTTGCACGCATCGACCTGGTCGCAAATCACGCGCGCGCGCTGAATCGTTACTGTGTCAAGCTCTCGCACTCCCGGGGCATGTGATCCAATCCCATTGATGTGTGCTCCGGGCTTCCACCAAGAAGCATCTACAATCGGTTGCACCGCGGTAGTGGCTAAGCAAACAATATCCGATTCTCTACATACTTCTTCAGCGCTAGACGCGAGTTGCACATCCAGCCCAGTTTGATCAGATATCGATTGCGCGAACTCGCGCTGAGCATCCATATCATCTAGAGAGAAGGAAAGTATCGTCTTGATACTGCTCGCCACGGCGATGGCTACGGCTTGCTGACGCGCCTGGACGCCGGCTCCGAGCACTCCACCCACCTCGGAATCTTGACGCGCCATGTGCCGAGTCGCAACCCCGGAAACTGCGCCAGTGCGGATAGCGGTGAGGTAACCGCCGTCCATTGCCGCGACCACACGTCCAGTATCGCTGTCTTGCACTAGAATCGTGGCGAGCGTGGTGGGCAGACCGTGCTTCGCGGGATTGTCTTTGTATACGGTTACGGCTTTAGATCCCAGCGCACCGCCCGATTTGAGATAGGCCGGCATATATGTGATCCAACCGCCGACATCAGCATCGATGATCACGGTGCGTGGCGGCATCTCGGCAGTGGAGTCAGCAAGCTCCGCGAAGGCCGCTTCAACTACATCAATGGCTTTTTCCATTGGGAGCAGTCTCTCCACGTCTGATCGGTTCAGCAAGAGTGCCATCCATCATCCTCCATTCGTTTTATAGACCGCCTAATCTCCGAGTGTCGGGGATGGGCAATATCGCAATTGAACGCTAGGCGTATGCAATGATGATACATATCATTTCGCTGTGTAAGGGCGACGGCGATATGCCCGTGGATTAGAGCGCGCGGCGTCTCATCGAGACGGATTGCTATGCTTTTGCGAGGGTTGGCATAAAAGTTTCAAGGAAGCAGGTTGTAAGCCGCGCTTGCATTGACGCTGATCAGGCGTTCCGTTTCCGCGGCCGACAGTTTTGCCGCTTTCAGATGCTGCAAAGCTCTTCTCTGGCTGAGCAGGGGATAGTCGCTTGCGAATAGGATTTTTTCGCCCCCGGCGGCTATGGATGTGGTGCGGTATACACGAGGCGCATAGAGGAATGGAGCGGCTGCGGAGTCGAACCAGACGTTTTCAAGCTCAACTTTAACCTCAGGCATCTGGGCGTAGAAAGGCAGACCGCCGCCGAAGTGTGAGAACACCAGTCGATTATCGGGGAAGTTCCGCGCCAGATCTAAAAGGCGTGTCGGAGTCATCGTGCCTTTGCCAGTATAGAGATGTCCCACGGGTTCGGACGAGTGGATTACGATCGGAACTTTATATGAGCGTGCCAATCGCATCAGCCTCATGAGCAGATCGGGTTTGAAATCCCGCCATCCCTGAGTGTCCGGGTGCAGTTCGCCGATTCCCACCGCGCCGGCGCTGAGACACCGTTTCGCTTCGATTAATGCATGCTCTCCCCAGTTAGGATTGACGCTACACATGGCGATGAGGCGTTCGGGGTGTTCAAGTGCGCTTTCTATCAGATAATCGTTCGCGCGTCGCGCCAGCTCAGCATCGGTCCATCCGAACCCCGCAATTACCGACTTCGCTACCCCAGCGGAATCCATCTCTCGTATCAGCTCATCCGCCGCCGCGATGCGCGACTGTGGATTCTCGAACAGCTCGCTGAACGTACGGTCCACGCTGATAGCATCTTCGCGATGTTCTACGAAGTATGAAGGCAAGATGTGTGTCAGAGCATCAATGATCATCGCTGAATGTTTAAGTAGATCCGGGGATGTCGGCTAGGATGAACACTATTGGATAATAAGTAAAGAACAAATGCGTCAAGGCAAGTGATTTGAGCCGTAACCCGGAAATGAGTGATAAGACACTTCAACCCCACAGGATCGATTGATGACCACAACCGAAATCAGCTCGCTCGAACGGGTAGTAACAGCCCCTGATATCCCGCGTGCAGAACCTCAGCTCGGCACCGTAGCTGTTCTGTATACGCGCCCGGAGACGGTGATTGCCGACTACGCGCGACTGATGGAATTGGCAGATTATCAAGGCGCGCTGACGCCTGGCATCCCGACTCTGCTAAAAGTGAATATCTCTTGGCAGCACTACTATCCGGCATGTTCAACCGCGCCGTGGCAGATTGAGGGCGTAGCCACAAAGCTGAGATCAGATGGCTTCAGCAATCTCACCGCCGCGCATAACGGCACTGTTGTAGTAGACCCAGTGGAAGGAAGAATCAAGAACAAACACGCCGCCATTGAAGAACGGATGGGAATGCCGCATTCCATACTGGACACTCCTGAAATCGGATGGGTGCGCTACATGCCGAAGCGCGAGATGCTGGTGCTTTCAGATATCTATAAAGATGGCATCTTCATACCGGAGATGCTACTCGGCGCCAATATCATACAGCTCCCGACCGTCAAGACGCACGTCTTCACCACTATGACCGGCGCCATGAAGAACGCGTTTGGCGGATTACTGCATCGATATCGCCACTGGACACATGCACAGATCCATGAGACTCTGGTTGATCTGTTGCAGATCCAGCGTGAAATACACAGCGGGCTGTTCGCGGTGATGGACGGCACCTTCGCGGGCGACGGACCAGGTCCGCGAGCGATGCGCATACACAATAAGAACATCATTCTGGCATCTGCCGATCAGGTGGCTATAGACGCCGTAGCCGCGCGCTTGATGGGCTTCGACCCGATGTCGATACCGAAGATAAGAATCGCGCATGAGATGGGTTTGGGTATCGGTGATCCGCGCGAGATAGATTATCGGGGCGATGATGTGGCAGATGTTAACTGGCGCTTCTCCGGGTCTGAAAATACGTTTGCTTCACGCGGACAGAAGATGATCTACTGGGGCCCGCTAAAACCTCTTGAACACATGTTGCTACGGTCTCCGATCGCGCCATGGGCCTTCATCGCCTCTAACCTCTATCACAATGAGTTCTGGCTCCGATTCATCGGCCGCAAACGCGTCAAGGAAGCACTGAAGACGCCATGGGGCAAACTATTCCAAAACTATTGATCGAAAGATTCTCGAAATGCTTAACACCCAAGTCCATGAGGCTAAGCTCGAAGCAAGTAGTGGTCGGCACATCAATTACGCTGCCAGCCCCGAATCTGGCCCGCCCCTGCTTTTAATACATGGAATCAGTGGCCAGTGGCAGGATTGGCACTGCATCTTCGACTTGTTAGCTGACAGTTGGCATATCTTCGCCGTTGATCTGAGAGGACACGGAAAATCGTCGTGGACGCCGAATGGATATCACTGGCGAAACTACTCGCTAGATCAAATCGATTTTATAGAACGTGTGATTAAACGACCGACATTTGTCATAGGGCATTCACTGGGCGGCTCTACTGCGCTGGGCCTCGCGGCGGAGCGGGCCGACTTGGTGCGAGCAGCAGTGTATGAGGATCCACCGTTTTTCGTTCACCGCAGATGGGAGGGCAACCAATTCCGCGATACATTCGCGGCGATTCTAGAGTTGCTGGAAACGAATCCAGACGCGCAAAATCTGGCGTCAAGCCTGGAAGAGATGAATCCAGGACAAGATACTGAATATTACTTTGCCCGTGCAGAAAAACTGTTGGCTATGGATCCGGATGTGTTCAGATCAACGCTCAGCGGCAGATCAAGGGTAGGATGGCTAACTGAAGACTTGTTGCCCAAGGCAACGCCGCCGGGACTACTGTTGCAAGCAGACCCCGAGCATGGCTCTGCTTTGTGGGATGATGAAGCTGAAACGGCAATTGCGATACTGCCAGACGCTGAGCACCAGAAGTGGGAAGGATGTGGACATGGGATGCATGCGTCTCATCCCGAACGTTTCGCGCAAAGAGTGAACCGATTTCTGATGAAGCACCGATAGAGTTTCATGGACGGCATTCAACAAATCATCTTTCGCTCGTCAGCCGAGGGGCGTTCTGAAGATCTTTTCGTAACGCGGCGGCCGTTTGGGCCTGAGGTGGCTGCGCATCAATGTCAAGGCTTTGATATGCATTGAAGAGCGGCTGGCGTTTGGAGCGAGACGGATCCAGCGTCCACCGATCTCGGCGAGGACTCGTTTTGCGGTGCCGCTACGCACTCTTCCCACGGTTATATGCGGCACGAAACGATTGGCGTGGACGTTGAAGCCGGCTAACTCTAATGCGCCTTCCAGCATCGCGGCCGTGCTAGTCAAACGGTGAATGTCGCCCTTGATCCCGGTCCACAAGACTCTAGGAGTGCGATCGCCTGGGAAGCATCCGGTTTCTGACAGCGAGATGTTGAGTGTGGCCGCTTCTTCGGAAACTCGGCGCATAGCCTCCTTGATGTCTGGCACATCCTGCGGCAAGGCGTTTCCCAGAAACTTCACTGTAATGTGCAAGTTCTCGCCCGGGGTCCAGATAGTGCTCTGTTCATGAACCGACTTGCGTCTAAACCCTGATGGACGTTCGCGTCTAAAGGTACCGGCTTGCCGATATAGATTCGCATCTCGTCCCTGTCGGCTCACTGCTCGCCGCGGTAGCGAGAACATCTGTTTCGCCAGGCTATCAAGCTCTGACTTAATGTGATTCGGCAGTTCGATAGCGATGAAAAGTCTCCACAGCTGATCGGTTTCCTCGCTATCGTTTAGGTAAGAGCGTGGTACGCCTCCCGGCAGAAGCTTCGGCTTCAGAGGTGTGAAGTCTTCTTGAAGCGGCGACTCTTGCGCAATCGATTCGTCAGCCTCAGCGGGCTTCATGTCCATAGATTCAGTCATGTCGTTGAATGTGACGCTACAAGTTTGATAGATATTCTTTAAGGTTTAGACTATGTGAGATTGGTTGAGAGTCGTTGCCGCTCGCGCTGAACATTTGCAACGATGACTCTCAGTCTGTCTATCTACATTTGGGCAATGTGAAATGATGCATATATGAGTGTAAATGCAACGCAACAGTCAATGGATCTTCCGCTCCAACCTCAGAACTCAGATCCTCTTGTATCCTTAACCCGAAATGTGTTTAATCGAGGTTCGGTTCGAAAAGAAGTTCAGCGCTCACCGCTGCGCTACCCTGGCGGCAAGTCGCGGGCGATATCATCCATACTGGCATTGATTCCTGATAATACCGATGAGATATGTTCGCCCTTCTTTGGCGGAGGATCGATAGAGCTGGCCTGCGCGGCGCGCGGGATCCATGTCTTCGGCTCTGATCTTTTTGAGCCGCTCGTGAATTTCTGGCAATGTCTTTTGACGAATCCATCCGCGTTGGCGGATGCAACCGTAGCTTATTTGCCTTTGCCCAAGGCTCGATTCTACAAGTTGCAAAAATCTTACTATTCCATACCGTCTGCACTTGAGCGTGCGGCAGTATTTTTCGTCTTGAATCGTGCTTCGTACTCAGGAGCTACGCTTGCTGGCGGGATGTCTCCCGGACATCCCAGGTTCACCGAAAGCTCCATCCAAAGAGTTAGAAGTTTCCATGTTGACAAGGTAAATGTCGATCATCTTGATTTCAGAGATGCCATCGCGGCGAATCCAGCCCATAGATTGATGTATCTGGATCCCCCCTACATGATTGCCAGCGACAATCTTTATGGCTATCGCGGCGATATGCACTCTGGCTTTGATCATATTGCTCTTGCCGAACTGCTGGGCGAAAGGTCCAACTGGATTCTTTCCTACAATGATTGCCCTGAGATCAGGGCAATCTACAGCGATTACCGAATGTTGAAGCCGTCTTGGATTTATGGAATGTCGAACGACAAAAATTCGCGCGAGCTTCTGATCGTCAATATCTGACCTATCGTCGTTCGTTGAGATTTTGAAATGGCATCAGCGTCTCAGACCGCTTCGGGCAAAGCTTTTGAATACGCCTTGGCAAAACGCCTGGCATTTGAATTGGGAGTGAGTATAGCTAATAATAAACCTCGCATCAACGCTGAGAAGCACTATGATTCATTGCCAGCAGCAGAACGCGGCGAGCGCGACGCGGCAGCAAAGGCAGCGATAGAGTTTCTGATGAGATGGGATGATCGTTTAAGTTCTGGGAATGTTGACTTGATCATGATGCAAGTCGACCAAAGCGCTGTAAATGGCGATGTGAGAGACATAATCATTAGTACGCACGACGGCGAGATAGGAATATCGGCCAAGAATCGAAGCCGCACTATCCGAAATTCAAGAATTTCACCAACGATAGATTTTGGGCGCGATTGGTTCGGCAAGCCATGCTCATATGCCTATTTCGCTGAAATCAGGGAAGTGTTTGAGATACTTGATGGATATGAATCATCTCACATGTTCTGGAGAGCCGTTCCGCATAAATGGGAGAAGGTATATGTGCCGCTGCTCATTGCCTTTATGAAGGAAACTCAACGCATATTCGACACCGGAAACAACGCTATCGCGCGTCGTATGATGCGCTACATGCTAGGAGTGTATGACTACTACAAGGTTTATAAGGAAAATGGCGAGGTTTCATTGGAGCCATTCAACTTAGGAGGCACTCTGAGGTGGGGACAAAGAATCAAGATGCCGACGCGACTGATAGAGATTAGCATGAAGCCTAAAAGCAAGACCACTGTGCTGATGTTTCTAGATCAAGGATGGCAATTATCTTTCAGATTGCACAGCGCGGAGAGCTTGGTGATGAAATCTCTGAAATTCGATGTGTTGATAGTCGGACAACCACCATCTATTAGGGGAAATGTATTGACATATCGGTAAACCTAATAGTGAAGCAAGGCAACGGGCTACTCAGATCAGATAGCTGATGAAATGATAAGCAAAGAGATGTTATATCTCCAAAGAATATCCTGCTTAAACCCCTTCCTCGATGTAGTCCATGTTCAGATCATGACCTATACCGGGACGATCGGATACGAAGAAAAATCCATCGTGAACATCTAACGCCGGAGTCAGAGCTTTGTTGTAGTCCGCAAGCTCTGAATACGCGATCTCAAGCCGATAGAAGTTCGGAGTCGACATCATCACCTGCGCGCCAGCGGCCATAGTGATGGGACCGGTGGCGTCATGCGGCGAAACCGGCACATAATAGGCTTCCGCCATGGTGGCTATCTTGCGCATCTCGCTGATGCCGCCGCAACGCACGATATCGGGCATGATGTAGTTGGCCAGCTGCTGGTCCAGTATCGGACGGAAGTCGTAGCGCGTCAGTAAACGCTCGCCCACGCAGATCGGCATCGGCACCTGCTCCTTGACGGTGCGCAAAGCGGCTTCGTTCTCGACCGGCACCGGCTCTTCCAGCCATCCGATGTTGAATTCGCCCAGCGCTTTGCCCACTCTAACCGCGGCGGCAACGTCGTACCTACCGTGCAGATCAATCAATATCTCCACATCTTCGCCCACCGCGTTTCGCACCGCGCGCGTACGTTCCACTCCCATCCTTAGCCCAGATGGCGAGATGTTATGTCCATGTTGCAATGGCGCGACATCGTCGAACTCCATGAATGGGTCCATCTTCAGCGTGGTGTGTCCTTCCGCAACGGTCTCAGCCGCGCCGCGGGCATAATCTTCAGGCGTTACTAGTCCCGACATCCAGCCGTTCGAGTAAAGCCGAAGCTGGTCGCGGAATCTTCCGCCAAGAAGTTCATAGGTCGGAACGCCGAAACGTTTTCCCTTGATGTCCCAGAGCGCGATGTCTACTGCGCTTATCAGCGCGCTGGAAAATCCTCTGCTGCCGGTGTTATTGAACTCGACGAAGAGCTTATTCCATATGTAGTCGATGCGGCTAGAGTCTTCCCCCAGTAAGAACGGGGCGATCTTCTGTGCCGCGGCATGAACCATGTACGCCATCGCACCGCCCTGCGCTTGACCGATGCCGTGCAATCCCTCATCAGTGTCGATGCGAATGAATACCCACGGATAACGTGTGCCGCGTCCGATATAAGATTCCACAGCGGTGATTTTCATGGCAATTCCGAATCTTCACTGGCGGCGATATGGGTGCATGGCGGCATAGATGCCAGATAGTTTCAACTAGTAGGTTCTTTTACTTCAACTCCTGATAGTTGCTCCACGTATTGCAGAATGCCAGAGTGGTCGTTCCGGCCGCGTCCGCTGTTGACAAGCGATGTTAGCACTTGCTGCAGGTTGGCAGTGACTTGAAGCGGAACCTGCAGCGCGCGCGCCGTTTCCATAGCATTGTTGATGTCTTTATAGTGCAATTCAATGCGGAATCCGGGCTCAAAGTTGCGGGCTATCATCATCGGGGCTTTGGCGTTCATAACGTTGGAACCCGCCAATCCGCCTTGGATAGCCTCGAATACCGTCTGCGGGTTCACGCCAGCCGCGGTGGCCAGAACCAGCGCCTCGGCAAGACCGTGGATATTGGCGCCTACTACTATCTGATTCGCCAGCTTGGTCACGTTGCCGGCGCCGTGTTCGCCGCAAAGCACTGCTGATTTACCGAGAACGTCGAACAGCGGCTTAGCCCGCTCGAAATGGTCGGCGCCACCGCCGACCATGATGGCAAGGTCGCCCGATATGGCGAACGGCTCGCCGCCAGATACCGGAGCGTCTAGAAAATGGATTCCCTTTTCGGATAGCCCTGATCCGAGTCGCTGAGAAACTCCAGGCGCGATAGAAGACATGTCTACTACCAGATCCCCAGCAGATGCGCCCTCAATCACTCCGTCTTCGCCAAGGATGGCTTGTATAGACTGGGGACCGTCTTGCACCATCGTGATTATGAGATTGGTATTGGCGCCTAATTCAGCGCATGAATCGGCTGTGGAAGCCCCTGCCGCCGCGAGTTCTTCCATCGGAGCGGCAAAGATATCGAATACCGTGACA
The DNA here is from genome assembly GCA_963422715.1 of Dehalococcoidia bacterium. GTDB lineage: Bacteria > Chloroflexota > Dehalococcoidia > Lucifugimonadales > Lucifugimonadaceae > Bin127. The sequence goes on from OY730475.1 coordinate 1,359,412, forward strand.
TCATAGCCCGCGTCGAGCAGATTCTTGGCCATGGGTTTGCCCATGATGCCGAGACCGATAAAGCCGATTTTCTCTGTGGTCATAGAAGCATTCTCCTTGAAGTCTGTATAAGTATTTGTAGCTCTATATCTTCGCATCCATTGTTGCCGTATCGTGTAGATGATATCCGCGAGCCGACGGTTAATCGTCTTTCCAGAACCGTTCCTCTTCGAAGTGGTAACCCGTATCTTGGTACCGTTCCTTCACATCTTCGATCATTCCAGGATGACCGCAAGCGTAGATTACAGTCTCTGACGGCTCTAGATTCAAATTTCGCACATATTCTTCAACCAGCGTATTGATCCGGCCAGTCGCGCCGCCCCAATCGCGGTTGCGCGCTTCCTGCGGACGACTGACGGATTGAAAGAACTGTATGTTTTCATTCTCGGCTGCTAGCAGCTTCAGTTCGGCGTCATATCCGAATTCATCGTGATAGCTGGCGCCCTCTAAAACGAAAAAACAGTAATCTTTCCTATCTACCGGACCCTCTGCGTTCCACTCCTGATCGTTCAGAAACTTCCGCAGCATTGACACATAGGGCGCGATTCCGGTGACGGTCCCGACCATGATATGGTTCTTGAATTCCGGTTTGAACACGAATATGCCCTTGGCTCTTGGCCGCAGGGTCAATTCTGTGCCTACTTGAAGGTTGAAAAGCACCGGCGTCAGATTTCCCTCTGGCGGCGGCACCAGTTCCACGAAGAGTTCGATTTCCGGCTCGTCTGGGGATGACACAATGGAGTAAGGCCTTTCGATTCCGTCGGCTCCGATGGTGCAGTACTGCCCAGGCTTGAATGCGAACGGCTGCGCCGGCTTCAGCCAGATTTTCCATAGATCGTCCGTCAGATCTTCCCGACGGGTAATCTCGCAAGTTGTGAATCGGCCTCGCAGAGCCGGTTTATCAGATGTTCTATGTTGTGTCATAGGTGCACTTTTGGTTTCAAGTCTGATTCAATCAGGTTACAATACGCGATTCCGCAACGCACATCATCGAAGTTCAGTCTGAACAACCGCAACGCGCAACGCGCGTCGCGCATAAACTCTAATCTGAATACTGTTCTCGCCGTCAAAATGTCTTCGTTAACCGTTTAATCTTTCAATGTGGTGAGGAAGTGTCGCTCATGTCTGATCAGCGCGGCGATAAGTAGCGCGATAGTGATGAAGGTGGGCAAGCCGATCCAGTCTCGCAAGAAGTTCCATTCGCAGCGCATCCCCACAGTTCGCCGGGCGATCTCGTCAGATCGTACAACAGTGCCATAGCATCTAGCCAGCCTAGCGCGGCGATCAAGGAGAACGCCAGCATCCAGTCTCGACTGGGCCGCCGGATCAGATACCAGTATCCCGCCACGAGCGGGATGACGAGGAAAACTGGAGGTGTCCCACCTTGTAGAAGGCAAGTGTTATGAGCAGCCCTAGAAATGCTCCTGAGACTGGCGGTAGGCGCCGTTTCCATGCATAGAGAAAGGCGGCACCGCCCGCCATCGCCATCGCGTAAATGCTTAGATGGTCTGCCCCATTTTTCAGCCAAGGCACAAAATGTGTTGCACCGCCTATTAGAAATCGGAACACTGACAGTAGCTTTGACTCGCGCGTAATCGAGTGAACAAACGGGTCAAACGTAGATGCGCCCCATACCATCAGGCTGATCATGAAGCCGATGCACGTTGAGAGTGTAAGGGCAATTAAGAACCGTCAATTGATCCGATAGCCGTCGAGGAATGGCACGATGACGATGGGATAGAACTTCAGCAGAACCGCTAGCGCGAGAACTGAACCGGCTATGGAGTATCGGGAGGATTGGTGCGATGCTATTGCCAGCAAGCAGATGCTGGCGATGAGGCCATCGACCGATCCGTATCCCAAGACTTGCACCCAGAAGAGCGGATTGAGCGGAAGCGCGACGAGCCAAAAGATCTGCCATGGAACGCCGATGTAAAGCCGTGCCAGTTCACGCACCAAGTGCCAGCTGCCGGCGATCCATGCAAATGCGAAGATCAGCTTCGGCAGTAGCGTGTGGAGTGAATATGCAACCGCGATCAGATTGTACGCCGGTCCGTAGGCGTTGCCAGTGACCCATGGGTCATCACCTGCCATCATATTGGGACATAATCATGGTTCGCGCTGGTGTGGAGTGCGATTCCGAGCGAGCATAATGCCACGGCCCTGGCGACCAGTAGATAGAGGGTATTGGATTTGTTTCGGAGCTCGGTGAGAAACATCATCGCGCTATCTCAAGGCTGGTGCGGAATTCTTTTGCATTTTCATACCATAAGTCAGTCTTGGAACCGACGGTGATTCAGAGTAGCGAGGATCGTTGATCGATCGACTGTATGTTTTCTATAAGCGCCTCGTGTTTGAAAAGTGATACTATTTTGCCAGTATCCATGTTCTGAACGAGCATATTGTGCCTGTGTGTATAGCGAGCATACGCATCATAGCATTACTGGAGGATCCAACCGATATGGAAGTACCCAGCCCAGGAGTGGCATACAGCATCACAGTGCGTGCCGAGTATCCGAACAAGCCGGGCATGCTTGGATTGATCACCTCTGCCATCGGTGAACTTGGCGGCGATGCGGCAGCCATTGATGTGGTTTCCATTAACGGCGGAAATATGATACGAGATTTCACGATCAACACATCTGGGGAGGAACACAGCCGGGAAGTGATCGAATCTATCGCTATGTTGCCGGATGTCACTGTCAGCAGCGTTTCTGATGCCACTTTCCTGCTCCATATCGGTGGCAAAATAGAGATGCGCTCCACTGCGCCTGTTGCCACGCGTGAGGACATGTCTAAGGCGTACACGCCTGGAGTAGGGCGTGTATGCCTGGAGATACATAAAAATCCAGAGGCCGTATGGTCCCTCACTGGCAAGGGACACACGGTAGCCGTCGTGACGGATGGCTCGGCAGTGCTGGGACTTGGAGATATTGGTGCCGCGGCGTCACTGCCAGTCATGGAAGGCAAGGCTCTGCTTTTCAAAGAGTTCGGCGGTGTAGACGCATGGCCGATATGCCTAGACACTAAAGACCCCGACGAAATTGTTGCCATAGTAAAAGCATTGGCACCCGGATTCGGCGGTGTCAATCTGGAAGACATCAGCGCTCCCCGGTGCTTTGAAATCGAAAGACGATTGAAAGAAGAGCTGGATATACCGGTGTTCCATGACGATCAACATGGCACCGCAGTAGTGGTGCTAGCTGGGTTGATCAATGCCCTAAAAGTAGTTGATAAAGCGCCGCAGGAACTTAAAGCAGTGGTGTTGGGGGTCGGTGCTTCCGGAACCGCGTGCACCAAGATACTACTTTCATACGGCGTCCGTGAGATCATAGGATTCGACCGTCAGGGAGCGCTCAGCCGAGAACGAGAATACGAGGGCAACCAGATGAAAGAGTGGTTCGCCCAGAACACCAATCCTGGCAATGTGAGCGGAGCCATCGACGATGTGATAGACGGTGCCGATTTCGTGCTCGGATTGGCAGGCCCGGACCTTTTAACCCCGGATCAAGTCAAGCGCATGTCGGATGATGCTATCGTATTCGCGCTATCTAACCCGGATCCAGAGATCTGGCCAGAAGAAGCGCCTGACAACGTGCGAGTCATGGCAACGGGGCGAACCGATTATCCCAATCAGATAAACAATTCGCTCTGTTTCCCGGGTCTATTCAGAGGAGTGCTAGATGTGCGTGCGTCTGATATTAACGAAGAGATGAAGATCGTTGCTGCGCGCGCTATCGCGGCTGTGATTCCCGCCAGTCACTTGGATCCCGACTTTATAATCCCCAGCGTATTTGATCGCAATGTGGCACGCAACGTTGCGCAGCGCGTAGCCATCGCTGCACAAGACACTGGCGTGGCACGCCGCCGTCGCCGCCAAACTGAAGAAGTGTACGCCACCATGAGCAACAGGTAAGCGGTTGCGGCTGAAACTCCAAGCTGACGCATCAGAAATGAGTCTGATATGAATCGCGACATTGTTATCGTCGGTGGCGGCATCAGCGGATGTGCGGCCGCCTACTTCTTGAGCCGATCCGGCTTCAAACCCACATTGATCGAAAAAGACGGAATCGCTGCCCATGCATCCGGTTTCGCATTCGGGATGGTGTCTGCGCGTTTTCAAGCTTCACCAAACGCATCCGACATGGAACGGTTGCTGGCTCTATCCGTGGATATTCATCACGCGCTAGCAGAGAGACTGATCGAGGAAGGGGGCGGCAAGTATCGAGCGCAGAAAAAAGCGGCTTTGCATTTGGCGCTCAGCGAAGCCGATGCTGAGCGTCTACGCGTTGCCGGCATTGCGGCCTACCGCGCCTCCGATTGGGATGTTGACCGGGGCGACATCCGATGGTTGGGATATGGCGAGCTCAGCCATATAGAGGCCAGAGTGACTCCCGAAGCTATAGGTGCACTATATGTCGGTAATCAACTGGAGATCGCTCCCGGCGAACTCACCAACGCCCTTTGGGAAGCTGCGGTGGCATCCAGCGGAGCCGATATGATCAACGCGGAAGCATCTCGTATCCAAGTAGAAGGCGGCAAAGTGAAGTCCGTTGAAACTAGCGTCGGCGTTATCAATTGCGATTCGCTGATACTTGCCGCCGGTCCGTGGAGCGGCGAACTGCTGAAGCGCGATACTTCCACAGCCGCTCTTAAACTGCCCATCAAGCCTCTAAAGGGTCAGATACTCAGATACGACATCGCTGATCAGCCGTCGATGCCAGTCTCAATCTGGTGGAACGGCAATTACGCATCCTCTAAACCGGATCGCTTGCTCTATGCCGGAACTACTGAAGAGAGCGTCGGATTCGACGAACAACCCACGGAACAGGCACGACGAGCTATAACAAACTCTGCTGTTCGTGTGTTGCCGTTCCTCAAAGATGCCCGCGTCGTTAAGCAAACTGCCTGCCTGCGTCCTATAACCGAAGACCGATTGCCGGTGATCGGTGAGCTTCCCGGCGCGCGGGGTTTGGTCGTTGCTTCAGGTGGCGGTCGATCGGGAATTGAACTTGGTCCCAGCATCGGTGAAACAGCTGCTCGTATAGCCATCAACCGAGAAAAAACGTTCTTTCAAGACCTTAGTCCGGCACGTTTTGCGTGATAAAATTCGTATGCAGATAAGCAAGTTGCGCAAATCTAATTTAAGTTCGTCATTTAATCGCCAGGAGCAGATATAGCGCAGCCCATTAGCATCGCCGCCTTTAATTCAGTCCCGAGTGGCTGGCAAGGATCCCCAAGATAACTCTTATGCATGTTGAGTTGACAGTCGATTTGCAATTGATCGGCTATAGGTTAACTTTTTATGCACGCCCCTGCCAGCTTCTGTCAGGGGTTTCTTTTTGTATGCCGCTCCATCCATTCTGATTTTTCGTGAAACCAATTGAGTAGCCAGATACAATCATCGCGCGAATTGATGAGCCGTCTTGAGATGCGTCGTGTGCTGGCGCGGATGGCCCACGAGATCATTGAACGCAACCACGGCGCCGAGAATCTGATTCTCGTGGGAATACCTACCCGCGGGGTACACATCTCAAAGCGAATTGCCGAATCTATAGAACAGTTCGAGCACCGTCGGCCAATAACCGCTCGATTAGACCCATCCGGCCATAGAGATGACTGGTTTGGATCCCCGTCAGAAAGCATTCGCCGGCAGATATCCAACGGCATGGAGAACATCGATGTCTCCGGGATCAAGGTTGTAATCGTGGATGATGTCTTTCATACCGGACGTACGGCACGAGCCGCCCTGGACGCCTTGATGCAATCTGGCCGGCCCTCTCTCGTTCAATTCGCAGCTCTTATCAATCGTGGACACCGGGAACTGCCTATCAGCCCTGATTTCGTCGGTAAAAACATACCCACTTCACGGTCCGAACGAGTTCATGTAAAGCTGACTGAAGTTGACGGTGAAGACAGTGTGGCGATCTTTAGAGAGCTGGATGGCAAGACCGCCAGGGCAGGGCGCAATTGATCGCCACAGCATCGCGAACGGAAAATGCCCTCATTCAGCACGAATCGGATACTGCGTCCCCACGGCATCTTTTAGACATCGACTCACTATCTAGCGCCGATATACTCTCTCTTATCGGTCGCGCGGAAGAGATGCGCCGGGTTATCACCCAACGATCTCTCAAGCTAAACAATTTACAGGGCAGATCAATCTTTCTGCTCTTTTTTGAAAACAGCACGCGAACTTGCGTCTCGTTTGAGCGGGCAGGTAAAACTTTAGGCGCCGATATCATCAATGTGTCGATCGCCCGTAGCAGTGTAGAGAAGGGCGAATCCCTGCTGAACACCGTGCGCACTCTGAATGCCATGGCTCCAGACGGGTTAGTGGTACGACATCCTTGCGCAGGAGCTTCGAACTTTGTGGCCAGGCACGTCGACGCCCCAGTCATCAACGCCGGCGACGGCTCGCATGCTCACCCTACCCAGGCGTTGCTGGATGTCATGACGCTGACGATCAAGTTGGGCAGCATCTCGGGCGCCAAGATCGCCATCGTGGGCGACATCTTGCACTCTCGCGTCGCGCGCTCCGACATTATCGCATTCACCAGGATGGGAGCTGAAGTGGTGCTGGCAGGTCCCGCCACGCTGATACCTTCTATCTGGAGACAGGCGCGAACCGGCCCCGCAACAAGAGGCCGCAACAATGTTCCCGCGCCCAAAGTACACGTCTGCGAAACTTTGTCGGAAGCGCTTAGCGGCGCAGATGTGATTATGCCGCTTCGATTGCAGATCGAGAGGCAGAAGAATGGCATGTTGCCAGGCTTGACTGAATACTCGCGAGTTTGGAGGATCAATGCTGATCGGGTGGCGATGGCCAGCCCTGATGCGTTGGTCATGCATCCCGGACCGATGAACGAAGGTATAGAGATATCTACTGAGGTGGCCCATGGCGGCTCAAGCCTGATCGAGGAACAGGTGACGAACGGTGTGGCTATGCGGATGGCGGTGCTGGAACGATACTGCAGAAACGGTTAACTTTAATGACGCTGCCACTCTCTTCATCTTTGATCATACGCGGCGGAAGAGTGATCGATCCTGTCAGCGATACCGACAGTATTCGAGATGTGCTTATCCGTGATGGCAAAATCGAGGCTGTATCGTCTCCAAACTCGATCACCCGGATTGATGGATGTGAAATCGTCGATGCCTCTGGAAAGGTAGTGGCACCAGGATTCATTGATCTGCATACCCATTTGCGTACCCCTGGCGAAGAGTGGAAAGAAGACTTAAAAACCGGATCGGCGGCCGCTGCGCATGGAGGTTTCACCACTATATGCGCCATGCCCAACACTTATCCCGCGCTGGACAATGCCGTCGTCGTCTCCACGCTCCTACACAGAAGTGTCAGTGAAGCGTCGGTGCGGATAAGGCCGATTGGCGCCATAACCCAAGCCCGAAAGGGATCTGAGCTCTCGCCGATGCATGAGCTTGCCGACTCCGGGGCAGTGGCGTTTTCAGACGATGGCGACCCAGTGATGTCTAGCCATTTGATGCGCCAAGCGCTCTTATACTCTTCAGATCTGAATTTGCCCCTCATTAACCACGCTGAAGACCGTGAGATGTCCCCCCATTGGGATATGAACGATGGATATTCTGCGTATCGACTCGGCCTTATCGGACTACCGTCGGCATCCGAAACCTCAATGATCGCGAGAGATCTGGATTTATTGCGGATTACAGACGGACGTTTGCATATCCCCCACGTCTCAACTGCCGAATCGGTTGAACTGATACGGCGCGCAAAGGAAGCCGGACTGAAAGTGACGGCCGAGGTGACGCCTCATCATCTGGTTTTGACAGAAGAATGGGTATATGGCCAAGGTGGCGAGGTCCCCAAAGCGATCTCGGAATGGGCTTACGATACCAACGCCAAGATGGCACCGCCTTTAAGGAGCCAGCAAGATTGCGAGGCGCTCCAGAACGGCCTGGAAGAAGGCGTGATCGATGCCATTGCCACTGATCATGCGCCTCATTCTGAAGTTGATAAAAGCTGTGCCTTTTCCCAAGCAGCGAATGGAATCATAGGATTGGAAACGGCATTCGCTTTGCTATACGATCGCGCCAAGATCGATATTAAGCTGCTGATCGCACGCTTGACGGCCGGCCCGCGGTCCATTCTCAGAGATGAAAATATCGGATGCATAAAGCCCGGCGCCGATGCCGACATCGTGTTGATCGACACTGATGCCAAGTGGCGTGTGAACAGCCAGAATCTGGGATCGAAGAGTTCGAACACTCCTTTGCTAGGAATGGATCTGAAGGGACGCGTGGTGCGGACAATCGTTTCCGGCGCTACCGTCTGGAATGCGGAGTCTCAAGGTGTCGAATAGTCCGGCTCGCGGCCCGATGATGCTGGCGATCAGCGACGGATCGGTCTTCCGTGGAAACGCTTTGGGCGCCGAACGAGAAGCTGTTGGTCTGGTGGTCTTTAACACTTCGATGACTGGATACGAAGAGATGCTCACGGATCCGTCTTACGGCGGACAGATCTTAGTGCCTACTTATCCCATCATGGGTAACTACGGCATCAATCTTCGAGATGCCGAGTCGGAACGAATACAGGTTCAGGCGTTCGTGGTTCGGGATGACTGCGACGCGCCTTCTCATCCGTATGCTCGGATGACGCTACATGATTATCTCCTCAAGAACGATGTGCCGGGCATCTCTGGAATCGATACTCGGTCCGTTACTCGCAAGATTCGGTCTGCTGGCGTCATGATGGGAATTGTGATGCCGGGCGACAATGCTAAGCTGGCTCAGGAGAAGCTGGCGCGCACGCAATGGTACGGCGATAGAGATTGGGTGAAAGAAGTTGCCGCTGATGCTGCATATGAATGGCGCGGAGAAGGTGCAGATCAGCAGAGAGCATCTGAGGAATTGAATCTGCGTGCCATGCGCAACACCACCGAAAAGCATCGCGACCCAGATATAGAGTATCCGTTGCGGATCGCAGTCGTCGACTTCGGCGTCAAGCACAATATCCTGCGCTCATTGCGCGCCCGAGGATGTTCCACGCGCGTGTTCTCGGCTGATGTAACTGCTGATGAGATAAGATCATACTCACCGGACGGTATCGTTCTATCGCCTGGTCCAGGCGACCCCGCGTTGCTGGATAAGCCAATTGAAACGATTCGTCAACTCGCTGATCTTGAAGGCGATGGCTCTAAGTCGACGCCCATGCTGGCAATCTGTCTCGGACATCAGCTCGTCGCGCGAGCTATGGGCGCCGAGACGTTCATGTTGCATTTCGGACATCGGGGCGGCAATCAGCCAGTCTTAGATATCCGAACCGGCCGGGTCTATGTTACTGCTCATAACCACGGATACGCGGTGGACCGCGACACATTGCCTAAACGCGAAACTCTGCAGGTTACGCATATCAATCTTAATGATGGCACCGTCGAGGGATTGGCAGACGACTTGCGATCTTTGATGACGATCCAGTTCCATTCTGAAGCATCGCCTGGCCCACATGACAGCGAGCAGATATTCGATGATTTTATGGACCATGTGAGACAACGCATGTTGGCATCCGCATCATGAGATTGTGATGAAGAATCTGATGGAAATTGCGCTATGCCTATAGATCCTCGCTTTAAGAAAGTTCTAGTGATCGGGTCTGGCCCCATCGTCATCGGCCAAGCCGCAGAGTTTGATTATGCTGGCACACAAGCATGCAAGTCGCTGCGCGAGGAGGGCGTGGAAGTGGTCCTCGCAAACTCCAACCCGGCGACCATCATGACGGATGAAGACATCGCTGATCGAGTTTATATCGAGCCGCTCACGGTACCTGTGATAAGTCGCATCATCGAGCGTGAACGCCCGGACGGGGTCCTAGGCACTTTAGGAGGTCAAACGGGGTTGAATCTCACGATTGAACTGGCGGAGGCAGGCGCGTTGGAAGGAGTAACCGTTATGGGCACTTCCACGGCCAGCATTCAAAAAGCGGAAGACCGAGATCAATTCCAAGCTTTCATGGAGCAACTCGGTGAACCGGTCTCGCCTGGCATTGCAGTCAATTCGATCAAAGAGGCCGAAGCGGCTGCCGAAGAGATCGGATTTCCAGTTGTAATACGCCCGGCATACACGCTTGGGGGCACTGGCGGAGGAGTGGCGCACGACTCAGTGCAGTTGCAAGCAATCGCGGAATCAGGACTCGCCGCTTCTTTAGTCCACCAGGTGCTGATCGAAAGATCATTGTTGGGATGGAAGGAGATCGAGTATGAAGTGATGCGTGATGCCGCCGGCAATGTCATCACCGTGTGCAACATGGAGAACCTAGACCCGATGGGGGTGCATACCGGCGATTCCATAGTCGTCGCACCAAGCCAGACGCTTACGGATAAAGACTATCAACGACTGCGAACCGCGGCACTCCGAATCATCGATGGACTAGAGATCGAAGGCGGATGCAACGTTCAATTTGCGTATCGCCCTGGTTCTGAAGTGGCGGCACAGCTGGGAGAAGGCGCCGGATATGACGACGAGGGGCCTATGTACTACGTAATTGAAGTGAATCCGCGCGTATCAAGGTCTTCCGCTCTTGCCAGCAAAGCCACTGGCTATCCAATCGCGAGAGTAGCCGCTAAAGTGGCGCTCGGGCTGCGCCTAGATGAAATCACCAACGTAGTTACCGGCAAGACACGCGCCGCGTTTGAGCCGGCTTTAGATTACTGCGTCGTCAAGATTCCACGTTGGCCGTTCGACAAGTTTGGAATGGGAGATCGATCCTTAGGCACTCAGATGAAGGCCACTGGCGAAGTGATGGCCATTGACCGTAGCTTTGAAGCCGCGCTGGTTAAAGCAGTGAGGTCGTTAGAAGATGGTAAGCGGTCTCTGCGATGGGAAGATCCAGAGTGGCGCGCCGAAGGCGCTGATGACTTGGATCTGGCAGCCGATGATATACGACTATGGAAATTAGCCTTCAAGCTACGCACTGGATCCAGTCCGGAAGAGCTTACCGTCGAAACGGGAATCGATGTATGGTTCACACGCGCGCTGGAACGAATCGTGCAGATGGAACGCGAGCTACGATATGCCGACACACTCTCCGCGGACCTGCTGTGGCGTGCCAAAAGATTGGGATTGAGCGATGAGGACATTGCCGAGTTCAGCGGCATCAATCTTGCCGAACAAGTGCGCGAACTCAGGAAAGAACTGGGTATCACTCCGGTCTACAAGATGGTGGACACTTGCGCCGGAGAGTTTGAAGCATCGACACCATATTTCTACAGCACCTACGAACAGGAAAACGAGGCGTTGCCTCACAACGAGAGGGGAGCGCTGGTCATCGGTTCGGGACCGATAAGAATCGGACAGGGCATTGAGTTTGACTACTGCTCCGTCCACGCGGCATGGGCTCTGCAAAAACTAGGTATGCGCGCGATCATGGTCAATTCGAATCCGGAGACCGTCTCCACCGACTTCGACACCTCGGACCGACTCTATTTCGAGCCGCTAGACGAGGAGAGCGTACGGGACATAATCGACAACGAGAATGCTTCCCACGAGAACGGAGCCTTGAGCCTAAGCGACAATCGTATGGTAGTGCAGTTCGGCGGGCAGACCGCGATCGATCTTTCCCAGATACTAGGAGCAGCAGGGCTGAGAAACAGCATCTTGGGATCCAAGCCTGAAGTCATTGATAACGCGACTGATCGAGGGAGATTCGAACGTTTGGCGGCATATAACGGTCTTCCTTTGCCGCCGGGAGGGACTGCGAGTGATACTGAAACGGCTCTTGATCTAGCCGAGAGTCTCGGCTACCCAGTGCTGGTGCGTCCCAGCTACGTCCTGGGCGGACGCGCGATGGAGATAGTCGACAATCCGCGCGAACTGGCACGATACTTCAATCGCGCCCAACATGCCGCGCCAGGCCAAACTATACTTATTGATCGCTATCTGCAAGGCATTGAGGTGGAAGTAGACGCGGTGTGCGATGGAGAAGACGTGTTGATACCGGGCATCATGCAACATATAGAACGCGCCGGCGTCCATTCCGGCGATTCATTCGCCGTGTATCCCGCCATATGGCTCGCGGACGAAGAGGTGAATGCCATAGTGGATTACACTCGGCGCATCGGCAAGATGTTGGGAGTGAGTGGATTGATGAATATTCAGTTCGTCATCACCGGGGAACCACACTTCCGAAGTGTAGACAAACGCGAGCCGGCAAGAAAAAATCAACATGTTGGCCGTAAGATCCACATCATAGAGGTGAACCCCAGATCATCTAGGACCGTGCCATTCATATCTAAAGTTACTGGAATTCCGATAGTGAGCATTGCCATAGAAGTGATGATGGGCGCAAGGCTGCAGAACCTGAAATGGGGTATCGGACTGATGCCGCGTAAAGATCTGGTAGCCGTTAAAGCACCAGTATTTTCCATGTCGAAGCTCAGGAACGTAGATACTTTCCTCGGCCCTGAGATGAAATCTACGGGTGAAGTGATGGGCATCGATCATGATTACGACTCAGCAGTCACCAAGGCGCTGATCGCTTCGGGACACGCAATTCAACCTGGCGACTCGGTTCTGTTGAGCATCTCTGATTCTTCTAAGCTTGAAGCCGAGCCGCTCATCCGTCAGCTAGGCGATAACGGACACGATATCTACGCCACTTCCGGCACTGCGATGAAAGTCCGGCAGATGGGATACGACGCGGTGGAAGTAGATCGATTACTATCCAGCAATAACCCAAACGTTGTCACGCTTATCAATGACGGCACCGTCAAGGCCGTAGTCAATATCCCCACTGGAGATCGAGATGCCGAGCAAGATGGCTTCTACATCCGCCGCGCTGCGGTAGAGCGTCGCATTCCCTGTTTCACGTCTATCGATACTGCCAAATGCGCCGTAGATGCGGCACAAATCTTTGCTTTGCGATCGGGCCGCGATGCAGCCGGAGAGCAGCATGATGGACAAGATTTCAACGTAATGACAGTGAGCGAATATGTGAGGGGCCGCTCATAGTTGTAACTGATACGAAATAGATTCTCGTTACCGTCCAGACCGACATCATAGATCGTCGCCAAACTTTAGCCATCGGATTCCCGGATATTCGTATGATGGTGAATCCTTCGCGCTCCATATGGATTTTCTGTCCACCGTTCTGTCCGCCATAAGCTGGCGCGTGGATGCCGCGTATTTTCATTCGGAAACTGTGAATTACGCCGGTATTCACTTCTCGTATCGCTTTGTCTAACGCACGGTGCGCTTGTGCCCTTTGATCTGATCTCAGATTAGATGTCTTTATCAATTCGCGGTATCTCTCTCACAGGCGAGGTGAAGGCCGCTTGCGCATTGGGGGCAGACGTGGCATGAAAGCATCGCGGTCGTAATAGTAATCGTTGTTCAGGACGAAGTGAAAGAAGGGCTCCGTGCTTGAGTCAACCGCCGACTGAACTGATGCGGAACTGGGTTACGCTTGATCCAAGTGATGTCGTTTACCAGGCGTAGACCGAGTTCGTCCGTTACTCGGATGGCGAAGCGATAAGGCACGAGCAACAGGCTTCCATTCAAGTACTTATCTCCCATGTTGTAGGCGATGCTGCCACTAGGTTTTAACAATCTGATGACCGATTGGAAAGTCTGAATGATATTGTCCAAGTACTCTTCCATTGATGTTTCGTTTCCGAGTCGCGCTGCAGATGAGTATGAACGTTGCTGGAAATAGGGAGGTGAAGTTACAGCTAGATCAACGGAATCATCGGGTAAGTCAGCGATCACAGCTCGATTGTCGCCTTTGAACACCGTGCAAGTTACGGACGGCAAGCCAGTTTCGACGCGGTACTCGGTCAAGTTTGCAGCTTGATGGACGATGCCTCGCACTTAGTCAATTCCTCATTTATGGAACTTGTCGCTAGTATGATACATCTACCTGAAAGTCGGCAGAGCTACGAAGAGATAGAGCGATTAGTGCACTTCACAGCAGGTGTGAAACCCCAATCCTTTATAGGCAAAGCATCTGAAGCGGTAGCGGCTTTCAATGCTGATGCGCAAGATGCCCGCGAAGCCTAGAACTTGATGATATATACGGCTAAAACGCTGTCTAGCCGGCTTTGTAGGCTCTTACGCCCAGCCAGATGCGCGGCACGGTCTCTAGCTCCATCTCCTGGAACACCTGACGCAAAGATTTCTGCAACGAGTCTCGGCCGATGGCCAAAGGCACTCCGGGCATGACGCCCTCTATCCAATCTCTGAAACCACTGATGTAGTGGTAGCCATCTTGTGGCACGTCTACTCGCAATTCATCAGTCTGAACGTTCTTGAAGCCGGCTTCGTCGAGTAGCTGATTATATTCGCTGGGAGTGAGTTGCTGTCTAGCCCCGGTCTTAGCCGCGTCTTTATCGGGCGAGAGTCCGTAATCGCGTTTCAAGGTGCGCAAGGATCTCATCATCCAGCGGCGATAGAAGTCGCGCGTCTCAGGCGGGTGGGCACCCTCGAAGAAGGAAGTATTAAAGGCAAGCATACCGCCTGGACGCAGACGGTCGCGTATCTGTGCCAACAGCTCCGCCTTCTCACTGACGTAGTGGATCGAGTTGCAGTACACCACTGCGTCTACCGGTTCATTCACACAATTCGTCAGTTGTTGCACCTCGGCATTGATGAAACGGACTATCGCCTCTCGACGTCCGCTGAGTTCATTCACTGCCGACTTTAATGCTGATGCTGAGTGGTCGACGGCGTAGATCACCGTGTGCTTAGCCCCCGAAAGCCGGTCTAGGATTAATTTCGTGATGCCGCCGGTGCCACACCCAAGATCGATGATCTTCCTCTTCTCTGCAACTCCGATCAGATCGATGAAACGCGCGTTGATCCCATGATAGAAGGGCAGATTGGAGAATTGACGGAAGGAATACTCGTCGGAATAGGCAGTGTCGGTCTCATCTGTCATATCGGCTGTCCCGGACTTCTGTATTGAGATTCAACGATAATAGATACATGTCGCCATGCTTCAATTGTATCAGCATTGTAACTCACTACATATATCGGCGCGGATTAACGATCCTTCTAGTCGCCATCCTTTTCTCAGGATGTTATCCAACACCTGCCGAAGAGTCTACCGTATCGCCATTAGTGTTCGCCGCCGCATCTTTGTCCGACGCGCTTAATGACGTAGCACAAGAGTATGAACGAAAAACCGGTCAGAACGTGGATTTCAACTTCGCCGGCTCCAATCTGCTCGCCAATCAGATCACCATGGGAGCGCCGGCCAGCGCCGTTTTCGTGGCGGGATATACGCCAATCAGCAAACTGATCAACGCCGACAAAGTTGAAACGGGATCAGTCTCGAAAGTGCTGTACAACAGATTAGTGTTGGTGAAACACGTGCAACGATCCTTGCCTAGCATCGAATCTTTGCAAGACCTCGTCGGCACTGGTAGCATCGCAATTGCTGATCCGGCCACCGCGCCGGCGGGGGAGTACGCTGCCGCCGCGCTCAAGTCAGCCGGCGCTTGGGAACGATTGCAAATGCAGATAATTCCTACGCTAGACGTGCGCGCGGCGTTGGGCGCGGTAGCATCCAAAAACGCCGACTGGGCGATCGTATACGGTACCGATGCCATGACGCAAAAGAATGTGGAGATAGTGCTGGAAATCGCTTCAGGCAGTTCCGAAAACGTTCCCTTCTACTATGCCGCCACTATCAGCAGAGAGACGACAGGGAATCGGTTCATAAAGTTTTTACACTCCGAACCGGCCGCGTCCATATTTCAAGGCTACGGTTTCGATATCGTTGCCCCGTAAACGAATTGAAAATCATCATCACCGTCTTTTGATCTGTTCAGCTACCTCAGCATAATCCGATATCAGCTTTGAACCCGAACCTTGATATCATCGTTCTGTCGTTGCGAGTGGCAACCGTAGCGACATTGATCATAGCTCCGATCGGGCTTCTGATTGCGGCCTTCCTAGTGCGTACGCGAAGCCGATGGCGTTTTGCAGTAGACCTGTTAGTCTCGATGCCGCTCGCGCTGCCTCCGGTGGTGGTAGGTTTCGCACTGCTATGGCTGTTCGGAGGCGAAGGCCCCTTTGGCGATGCCACGCGCGGTATCGCCTTCACATGGTTCGCGATGGTGCTAGCATCCGCGGTGGTGGCATTCCCGTTGGTAGTGCGATCCTTCGTGGCCGGACTATCTCAGGTGGATCCACGCTTGGAGTTCGCCGCACGGAACTTGGGCGCCGCACCGTGGCGCGTCGCGATAACGATAACGCTGCCCTTGGCTAGGCGCGGGATCTTGGGCGGTTTGTTGCTCGGTTTCGTGCGTGCGTTTGCAGAGTTCGGAGCCACTATAGTTTTCGCCGGCAATATACCGGAACGAACTCAAGGCATACCAGCGGCCATCTTCAGCCGTATATCTACTGGCGATTTCAATGATGCCTGGGCGTTGGCAGCAGTCTCCATCGTGATCGGTGGCGGCGCGCTGGCGGTGCATAATGCCCTCGTGGGCCGAGCCGGTACTACTCAATGGGAAGACGATTCCAGAAATGCCTGAAGATTTGAGACATTCATTCCTGGAGTTCGATGTGCAAGTCCGAAGAGGCGGCTTCAGTCTCTCTACGCAGGGCCGATTCGACTCTGGGATCACGGCGATATTCGGGCCTTCTGGCGCGGGGAAATCCACCCTGCTAGCATGTCTGTCTGGTGAACTGAAACCCGATTCAGGGATGATACGGAGTGGTGGTGAGACGCTTTTCTCTTCTCACGACGCGATACACAAACCACCGCGATCGTTCCGTGCCGCGATGGTGTTCCAACAAGGAATGCTCTTTCCTCACATGACGGTGCGCAAGAATATTGAGTATGGATATCGCCTACGCCCAGAGAATGATCGCTCTATTGCAGTGCAGGAGTTGATCGCTATCTTGCGTTTGTCACGTTTATTGCATCGCGCTCCTAATACGCTATCGGGCGGCGAAAGGCAGCGCGTCGCGTTGGCACGCGCACTTGCCACATCGCCCCGAATGCTGCTTCTAGACGAACCTGTAGCCTCCCTCGACATCCGGTTGCGCAACGAAGTTCTAGCCTATCTCAAGCAGGTTCACGAGAAATATCAGATACCGATGCTTTACGTCTCTCATTCGCTGTCGGACATCATGTTCCTGGCGACTGAGGCTATAATCCTAGAAAGCGGCAAGGTCAAGTGGTTCGGGCCAGCCCGGCAGATGGTGATGAGCGCCGCAACATCAGCCGGCGGGAGTAGCACGCCGGTTGAGAACATCTTCTCGGGAACAGTCACGGGTCCGGACAGCGTGTCAGTATCAACAACCACTCTATGGGCGCCAGCTTCTTCGTTCCCGGTCGCTACCGATGTGACGGTCTCTATCAGTGCATCAGAAATCATCCTGGCATCGCAGCGCCCTCAAGCCATAAGCGCACGCAATGTGCTATTTGGAACAGTTTCGACCGTTAATCGAGGCTATACCAACGTCATAGTGTCTGTCGATGCCGGGATCCGGCTAGTGGTGGAAGTAACGCCGGAATCAGCAACCGAGCTTTCGCTGCAAGTCGGACGTCAGATCTACGCGATGTTCAAAACCAGCAGTATCCTGGTTACGCCGGCCTGATGCCTAGTCCCACTGGGCATTGATCAGACAACTGGCATATGTCGCAGCGCGGTTTCTTCTGGCATATGCGCGCGGAATGATAATCGATCAGCGCGTGAAACTCGTTATAGAGGTAGATGTCTTGGGGCAATCGTTCGTGGAACAGTTGCTGATACGCGGCGTAAGAATCTTTTTCGGCGCTCCAGCCCAGGCGTTTCAGCATCCGCTTCGTATAGGCATCTACCACGAATGAAGGCTTCTCGGCACCGTAAAGAATGATGTCGTCTGCCGTTTCCTCGCCGATGCCCCATACGCTTAGCAACTGTTTTCGCATTGCATTGATATCTAAAGCGAAGAGATTTGATAGCTCGCCATCGTGCTTGTCAACTATGAAAGCCGCAAACTCCCTCAGTTTACGCGCTTTGACATTGAAGTAGCCTGAAGGGCGTATCGCGATCTGTAGTTCCTCTAACGGAACATCGAGGATGGCTTGAAACGACCATATCCCTGCTTGGCGCATGTTGATCAGAGCGCGTTCGGTGTTCTTCCAAGAGATGTTCTGCACCAGGATCGCCCCGATAGCCAACTCGAACTTGCCACCGTGAACCGTTGGCCACCACTCTCGCGGACCATGTATATCGAAGAGCTGCGCGAATAGCCATTCCAGATCAGCCGCGGTCGGCTCACACAAAGATGCTAAGCACGGATCAGACCTAGAATCGCTGAAATCTCTAGCTATGGCTTTTCCCATAAATGCGAATAAATGTATGACTGAGATTTGGGATATCGGTATAGTTTATCTATGGACTCTTATTTATGACTACCGCGGTTACAGCATCGATGGCAGACAAGATCGCTTTGGCGATCCGTGATTCTGGAAGTCGCATCTGCGTCGGTCTTGATCCCGACCCTGACCGAATGCCGATTGACGACGTGTTTGATTTTAACCGCGCGATCATAGATGCTACTCACGATCTGGTAGCTGCATATAAGCCGCAATTCGCCTTCTACGAGGCTTTAGGGCGGCGAGGATTCTATGCGCTGGAGCGGACTATTCGATACATCCGCGATGTGGCGCCGGGCATGTTCATCATCGGCGACTCTAAACGTGGCGACATCGATTCCACTGCCGCCGCGTATGCCAAGGCTATGTTTGAGGTATGGGATTGCGATGCATCGACGGTAGTAGCGTATCAAGGCACCGATGGATTGCGACCATTTTTAGCGGATAGATACTCTGATCGTGGCATCTTCGTATGTTGCCGAACATCCAACCCGAGCTCTGCGGAAATCCAAGACATCCGCTCCGATGATATTGGGGACACGGTCTACGAAAGGGTATCCGAGATATCGGTGTCGATGTCGGAGAACCGCAACCGACAGGTCGGATTGGTTGTCGGCGCAACATTTACGGAAGACCTGGCAAAGCTCAGAGATAAGTATCCTGAGATTCCCTTTCTGGTGCCCGGCGTAGGTGCGCAGGGCGGCGATGCGGCTGAAGTCGCAAGAGTAGCGGGCGATCTTTCACTCATCAATTCTTCGCGCGGCATTATCTATGCCTCAAATAGTCGCAACGATTTTGATAGTGCGGCTCGAGATGCAGTCGTCAGACTACGCAGCGATATCTCGGCGTAAGTTGCATCAGGCGCGCAAGAGATGTCGACTGAGAGAAAAGACTGTGAAGTAATCCCTTTCGCGATTGGCGATGCCGTCACCATGCGCAAACAACATCCATGCGGCTCGAATCGGTGGAACATATATAGAGTGGGCGCTGACATCGGGATGCTATGCAACAAGTGCGGGCGGCGCGTCATGATGAGCCGCTACGATGTGCAACGAAGAATGAAAAATTGGACTCCCGCCACGCTGTGCCGATGAATCTATATCCGCGCTGTTGAACCTTGACTTCGGCATGAAAACCGATTTCATTGTAACGTTATCCATAAGTCGGATCTATTGAGCCTTGCGAGTTCGTATCGTATTCAAGTTTGAGTGATCTGAATTGCCGTGTTGCACTGATGATAGTAAGGGAGTAACCCGTCATGATCGAGGTGGAAATCCAGCACATCGCAAGTAGCCGAGACGGCTCCCCGGAGCGATTTCTGATACTTCGATCCAAAGATCGATCCGATCAGCGCGTATGCCCAATTATCATCGGATACAACGAAGCCGTCGCCATAGCGGCAGCCAAAAAAGAACAGCTTCCCCCCCGCCCAATGACACATGATCTGTTGCTGAACATGATTACTGGTCTCGGTGGAGTAGTGCAGCACATCTACATCCGAGAACTTGAAGAGTCTACTTTCTTTGCTGACGTCGTAATTAAACAAGGCGAAGAGCTCATTGCGATTGATGCTCGTCCATCCGATTCCATCGCGCTGGCAACAAGAGCGAAAGCGCCTATCTACGTCTCTGAAGAGATCTTAGAGCGAGTGAATCGCGACCTTCGAGGAAGACGCTCCGATGAAGAGGCAAAAGGATCTAGACGCCGATCGGCTCGCCGTTTAGATGAGGCATCCACACCGGTGACTCCGGAAGAGAAAGAGAAGCTGAGCGCATACTCGGATTTTCTGGAGACGCTGAGCCTGGATGACGATGCCGATGACTCTGGCCGTGGCGATGCCACGCAGTAGCTAATGGAGACACGTCAGATTTGCCTGTAATTCAACCTACTCCGGATCACGTTCTAGACCCGCGAACCATCGAGTCGCTCAAGCTGGTGAACAGTACGGCAGTGGTTGACATTCTGGCGCGCAATGGACACGATCCGCGCTATGTGTACATGGCGAATATACGCACCATGACACCGGGCAGGCGATTGGTAGCGCGCGCTATCACGGTGCGCTTCTTACCGGCTCGTCCAGATCTTATGGCTGATAAGCCGGGAGGAGAGGAATCGCCGGAGTATGCGGCGTTCGAGCTTGGTGGACCGGGAGATGTGGTCGTGATGGAGTCGATGCGGACCAAGTGGATGTCCATTGGCGGTGACATCAAGTTTCTGCGTCTCAAGCAGCGCGGCATCGACGGACTGGTGTGCGACGGCGGAATCCGCGACATGCACGTAGTCAAAGACTATGGCATATCGCTGTACGGCTACGACAAAACATCCAGTTTGGGCACTCGCGTCGGCACTCCATACTCAACCAATGATGCCATTAATTGCGATGGTGTGCTGGTCAAGCCGGGCGATTACATAGTCGCAGATGACGACGGCGTGGTCTGCATCCCACGTGTGGTGGCTAGAGAAATCGCACAAAAGGCTATTGAGTATGATGACCTGGAAGAGTGGATCCGGGCCCGGCTGGATGGAGAGAATCTGACACCGGGAAAGTACTATCCTCCAGACGATGCCGTCATCGCGCAGTACCGAGCCGAAAAAGACAGTCGCTAGGGTTTATCGCTCAAGTAACAAGATAGCTCAGGCTTGCCGCTAGTCGCATCTTCGGGGTCAGGCGCTCCAATCTGTTCATGACTACAGATTAAGTTGGCAGCCGAGTCCAAAATATTGCCTGTCGAGAGTGCCTTCTTCAGTTGATCTGCCGTAGCCGAGGGTCTAAATAGTCTCGTATCCAATCGCCGATAAAGTTGAATGCGAACACGGTCAAGAAGATAGCCACGCCGGGCATCACCGGCACCCACCAAGCCGTGGTGATGAACTCTCTGCCGTCTGCTACCATGCTGCCCCAAGCTGGCTGCGGAGCGGGAATTCCTACCCCTAGAAACGATAAGACCGATTCGGTCAGGATCAAGGATCCGATCTGCAGTGTGGCAATTACCACGATAGTGTTCATCACCCCGGGCAGTATATGACGAGTCGCGATGCGAAGATATGAAGCGTCCGCGACCTTTGAACTGGCTACGTATTCCATGTTCTTCAGTTGAAGCGTCAATCCTCGGGTCTGACGCGCAAATATCGGCCAAGAGAATATGGTCAACAGAATCAGCACCAATTGCAGGCTGGCCCCGAATACCACTGCCGCCACTAGAGCTATCAGCAGGAAGGGAGTGGCATACACCAGGTCGACCACCCGCATTGCCAACTCATCCCAGATTCCGCCTGCCAATCCCGATGCGATGCCGATCGCGCTACCGATCACACTGCCGCAGATGATGACAATAAAGGCCACAGATAGCGAAATGCGAGAGCCGTGGATGATACGGCTTAGCAGGTCGCGGCCTATCTTGTCGCCGCCCAACGGATAGTCCCAGCTGCCGCCTTCCATCCAAACGGGAGGCGTGGCGATCTTTTCAAGGTTGCTTTCCAGCGGATGGCTAGGTGATACCAGCGGTGCGAATAACGCCATCACCATCAAAACTATCGCGATCGCCACCGGAATCACGGGGTATCGTCTGAACCATCTGTATACAGATCGCATTATCAGCAGCACCTGATCAATTGACTGTGAATGGATGATGTAACTGCATCAATAGATGCGTATTCTAGGGTCGATATAAGCATAGAGCAGGTCGGCGATCAGACTCGAGACTAAAAACATCGCCGCGAATATGACGGTGATACCGGTCACCAAGGGGAAATCGTTGTTCTTAGTGGCATCTACCGCGAGACGTCCCAATCCGGGCCAGGCGAACACGGTCTCAACTACTACTGTGCCGGTGAGAAAACTTGCCAGCAGAACCGCGGAGACGGTGAGCGGCGCTACTAGAGCGTTCTTGAGCCCGTGTTTGATGATCACTTGAGTGCCGCTTACACCTTTGGCCCGGGCTAGCTTGATATATTCGCTGTCCAGCACTTCCAGCAGCGCGGAGCGCGTCAGTCTCGTGATCGCGGCTGAGCCGAGCCAGGCCAGAGTGATCGCTGGCAACACGAAATTAGACCAGTCACCACGCCGGGATGTAGGTAGCCAATCTAGATACACTCCAAAAATGTAGATCAACACCAGCGCCAGCCAGAAGGGCGGTGCCGCCTGCCCCACCAGCGCGAAGGCCCGAGCGCCGATATCGATGAAAGTCCCGCGCGTTACTGCAGCAATGGTGCCTAGTGTTATTCCAAGCGCCACTGCCATCACATAAGCGATGCTGGAAAGCTGAAGAGTAGCCGGCATCTTGGAGAGAATCACATCTAAAGAGTTGCGTTTGTGCCAAAGCGAATTTCCGAAATCGCCTCGCACCGCGTTGCCGGCCCAAACCAGATACTGCACTGCCATCGGCTTATCGAGACCCAGCTCTTTGCCGCGCGCATCCCACGCTTCCTGCGACCATCTCGTTCCCGGCGTCATGTAGAGCAGACGCGGGTCGCCGGTTAGACGCGATAGACCGAACACAATCATTGATATGCCGATCATGACGGCGATCATGTATAGCACTCGCTGCGCTAGAAATCTGGCCATATAAATTGAGTTGATCAGAGGCTTACATTCAGTGCCGACACGGAAGGGCGGCACCGTTCAGGATCGTTTCAGCGTCTGGATTTCAAGCCGCTACCAGCGCGAGTATTCAAGAACATTTCTTTGCCGGGGAAGGCACCCATAATTCAAATGCCTTCCCCGGCATACAATAAACAGCCAGCCCGAAGCGCGGCATGCAGGTTCTAATCCTCGCTCTTCAGCACGATCGACTCCGGACGATTAGGCAGTACGTCCTGTGAGTTGTAAGGATCCCAAGATGCGACGGTTGGCGCCAAAGCAAACAGATTCGCGCTGTGCTGGAACATTGGCATGAACAACATCTGATGCGATAGATAGTCTTGCACTTCGATATTGTTCGCAATGCGCTTGTTCAGCGATTGCTCGGTCGCGTTAGAGAGTCCGGTTTCACACACCGATTGCTCCATGGTGAAGCCGACTATGTGTCCTGGCGCGGCGCAGATGTAGCGAGCCGAAGTGGCGCCGGGAATCCAGTTGATGCCATGCGTAAATGGAACATTGATCGTCTTATCCACCGTCTGGGGGCGCCGCGCCGGATATTCCGTTTTATCGATCGTGATATCAATCCCGAGGTCGCTTCGCCACATCTCGGCCACTGCTTCAGCAGCAGCGATGGTTCCCGGCGAGAACGTGCTCGGCACCCAGATCTCCATCTCAAACCCATTCGGATAGCCGGCTTCCTCCATATATTGCTTGGCCATTCCAACGTCATAGGGAATCACCCACTCTGATTTATGGCTGGGATCATTAGGCAGAATGTTCTGCCAGGCATAGATGACACGTCCCAGGCCGTCGAGAACGTTATCGATGATCGATTCACGATCAACTGCCATCGCCATCGCCCATCTCACTTTGCGCGCGTTTTCCATCGATGCTGGATCTGACGGGTCGCCTATCCAAGGATAGCCCTTCTCAATTCCCTCTTCCCATCCCGGACGCGGCATCATGCCGCCTTCGCAATCGGCGCACTCGATGCTCCAGTAGTTGCCTGCCATCTGAAAGCCTTGCGGTCTGGCGATGCCGATTTCCTGCACTCGGCCGCCGATATCATCGACCACCGAATTAATCACTTGCGGAGTCAGCTCTCCGATATCGATCTCACCTGACCTTAATGCCGCTTCACGAGTGGCCGGTTCAGGCATGTGCACCACCTTCACTGTGCCCACTGACGGTTGGATGCCAGTCCAATGGTCTTTAACGGCTTCCAGCACTACCTGATCGTCAGCAACCCATTCCGTCGCTCGATACTTCCCAGTGCCGACCGCGTTCTGTGCGAAACCGTCCTCGCCCAAATCTTCAAAAGCCTTCTTGCTCACGATCACGATTCCGTTGAAAGAAGCGTTGCCTTGCAGCCATGCCCAAGTAGGATCGAATCCGCCCGGTTCAATGTTCTGGCGAACTGTGAGATCGTCAACTACATCAAATCCGACCTTCATCTCCGGTCCGATCTCTTCAGCGCCGTTGTTCACTGAATCGGCCGCGAAAGCAGAGTTGAAGGTCCAAGCAACATCTTCAGCCGTCACATCGCCCCATTTGCCGCCATTCTCATGCCACGGAATGTCTGAACGCAACTTGAATGTGATGCTGTTGAAATCCGATGCCACTTCCCAAGATTCAGCCAGTCCTAAATCGTTAGGCGAGTAGCCGGTGTGATCCTGAGGCGGTGGTTCTGGCGGCGCGATATGCGGCGCACGCACAATCGTCTCGTAGATCGAGAGGTCTTTGCCGATCCCGCCGGTCGCGCGGATATCTCGTCGCGGCTCTTGAATCAACGGCGGCACCTCACTCACCGCGATCGTCACGCTTCCAGAAGTGGCCGGACCGGAATCATCGGAACATGCTATCGCCGCGAATGCCATGATAGGTATCAGAAGCGCACTCAGCATGATCATGATGTAAGCTTGATTAATTTTCATGAATGACACAGGTTCATAGCTCCTTGAATTGCTATGCTTCACATGATGTTGCAGATTATAGAGTGAATCTATTCGCTAAAGTATGGATTGCGCGTGATGCAATTCGGAAAATTATCGTGTTACGCGCATTGATCGCGCTTTGTCTCATCACTGTTGCAAATGCATATCCAACTAAATACATTACCATTCCGGTTAAATATTCAATAAAAGACGTGCAATCATAGGAGCTTCTTAATGCTGACGTTTGTTACCGAGGGAATCGAAGAATACGTCTTGGCACACACTTCGGAGCCGGACAGCGTGTTTCAGGACATCGCAATTGATGTACAGGCTACTGGCTCGGCCGGCATGATGTCCGGGCCGACCGTCGGCTACTTTCTGAACACTCTAACCGTTGTGTCCGGTGCGAAGCGAGTGCTGGAGATCGGCACCTTCGTCGGCTACAGCGCCTTGATGATGGCATCAGCGTTACCTGAAGACGGTGAGCTTATAACCTGCGATGTAAGCGAAGAGTTCACGCAGATCGCGCGCAAGCATTGGGCACGGCATCCCGCGGGGAGCAAGATCAACCTGCGCCTGGCCCCGGCGCTTGATACATTAGCCACTCTAGAACCCCATTTCGACCTGGTGTTCATAGATGCTGACAAATCGAACTATCCGAACTACTACGAGAAAGCGTTGGAACTGCTTGCGCCTAGTGGCATTATCATCATCGATAACGTCCTCTGGGGCGGGCGAGTCATCGGCGGAAACGATCCTGACGATGAGCCGGAATCCGGCGCTACTCGGGCAATAAAATCTCTCAACGAAACGGTGCAATCAGATGACCGTGTAATCAACGTGATGCTCACCGTACGAGACGGCATGATGCTAATCCGCAAGCGATGACCCGAACCGCCCGCTGTTTTCGTCGTTATCCATGCTCTTCATAAGAGAATCTTGTAGACCTTCGCTATCCCTGCTGAGATCATCTTAGCGTCTCCGCTTCATGACTTTATTGAATCGCCTCAAGAAGCCGCGGCAAGGCACTCCCCGCTGCGGCACGAATCACCACGTCGCATATCACGCTCAGCTTAGTCTCATTCGGATTGATCTCGATTAGTCGGGCATCCGACAGCTGCGGGTCGGGATTGTTTCGCGATCCTTTCGTACGATGCTTAGCGATCCATAGCAACCCACTGGCAGGCCTTATAGTGGCAGATGTTCCGATTGCCAGCACGCAATCTGCGCGATTGAACTCTCGCTGCGCGCGCTTCATCACTTCTTGGGGTATCGGTTCCCCGAACATCACGGCATCGAATTTCACTGCTCCGCCGCACTTTTCACAAGGCTTTGGCTTGAAAAGCGGCACAAAGTCGTTCAGATCCCTTATCGATTGACAATTGATGCATCTCAGACGCGATCGATTGCCATGAATCTCGATGAGCACGTCGCCGGCTCCCGCTTTGATGTCTAGACCGTCTATGTTCTGGGTAACGATTGACTTTATGACGCCGTGACTCACGAGCTGGGCTAGCGCGAAGTGCCCGGCATGAGGCTGAGCGTTCTGGAGGGCTGATCGTAGCTCCAGGATATGATCGTCAATCTGATAATTTATCTGACGGTTCCAATAGCCTTCCGGATCAGCCTTGAACTGCTGATATCCGTCCATTTGCGGCGCGCCGTAGCGAGTCCACAGTCCATCGGTGCCTCTGAAAGGCGGGATTCCGCTCTCGACCGACATGCCGGCACCGGTCATCGCCACTACATAATCGGAAGTTTTTATCAGGTCAGCGGCACGACGAATGGACGAGGCGACTGCAGCTTCTGGCAATCCTTGTCCTCCATCCAATACATCATTGACCAGCGCGTTAGGTTGCTGTGTATCAATAGCATACATGCTAGGATCATCAGATTTAATTGCACGAGGCATTTCGCCTCGTGCCAAGCGCGGGTATTCCTCTGAATAGTTGGAATCTTGACGTTATGCTTTAGCACTGATGTTGGGTTTTTTCTTCGGCTTCCGCCAGTCCCAGATGATCCATGCCATGCAGACGATGAAGAGAGGGATGGATAACCATCCGGTCACGAGCTGATTGATCAGAAAGGCACCGATCCACAACAGCCGGGCGTTGGCGAATGCAAGCGGCATAACGTACACCGGCGCCGGCAGGATGTCCGGATGACTGTGCTCAGGATCCGGAGTCCGCAGAGTCGGATCCCAGCGGGCACGATACAGCCGGAACAGAGATAGAAGCCAAACCAAACCGCATAGCGTAGCACCTGTCAATAGAGGTTCGAGGCGTAGATCCGGTAGTGCAGACGGAGAAACCGCGATGTAGACAAAGAAGCCCGGCCATAACGCCCACTGCCCGTAGATCACGAGATAGCCGAAGGTTATCGTCTCTTTGGAGAATCGACGCTGCCGAATCCTCTGATTCAGATGCCACCAGAGCAGGATGCTGATCATTGAATAGAGGAAGGCCTGCCAGCTAATCTCGATTCAGTGTTGTCCTTGGATCTATTGCTTGCAGAAACATACCCTGAAATCAGAGCTGCGAACGGCGACCATGGAATGCCCATCACAGGCAACACAAACGGATAGGCGGGAAACAAAAGGATCGCGTTAAGTCCGTAGCAGATGATGTACTCACCCAGATTAGAGGGTTCCATCATGAATAGCATCGGCATCGCGTTCACTCGCTATCTGGCATCAGACCGCGTTCAGCTGTATAACACGGCATAGCCTCACACCGCGCGAGATGATCTTCTTCGCGCCTTCATACGCCGCCAATCCCAGATGATCCAGGCCATGCAGACGACGAAGAGCGGGACGCACATCCAATTCCACACTGGCAGGAAGACTTCGGCATTTTGCAGGAACAGTATTGTCAACGGCCATAGCATCCATAGGTTGGAGAACACCAGGGGCATCAGATACACCGGCGCTGGAAGGATGTCCGGAGGCGCTGCTCCAGGATCGGGAGAACGAAGATCGCGATCCCAGCGCGCACGATACAGCCGGATCAAGGAAATCGACCAGACCAGGGCCGACATGCTGCCTCCCAACACCAAGGCATATACCAACGAAGTGCCATAGTCGCTAAACACCTCGCTGTTAAACGCCTGGCCGCTAAATAACAGAGCAGCCAATAAAAATGGAAACGGTATGCATAAGAAGCCCCATTCAACATATACCACTGCGTACCCGAAGCGGATCGTGCCTCTCCTGAAGCGACGATTCCGGATTCGCTGATTCAAGTAGAGCCATAGCAACGGGTTGATCAGCGAATAGAGGAAGGCTTTAGGAATTGCTCTGCAAATAGTCTCAAAATCGTGGTCTTTGTAAGCTATTCGCCAAGATATAACACTTGCGAACGGCGACCACGGAATGCCCACTACCGGCAGGATTAAGGGATAGACGGGAGAGACCATCACGCCGGTGATAGCGTAGCAGATGATGACCTTCCAACCGATCTCACCATAATTCGCCATTAAGAGCAGGGGCGTCTCAATCATCTGGCGTCTCTCCTCTCATCATGCGCATGGGACGGCAGGGGATAACCGCTTACGGTCCCCGCACCTGCGTCCAAGCGCCGCAATTAGAGCTGTAGAACGCAGCATCGGCCGCGGATATCGACACTTCCAATCCATGATCCCAGCCGCCGCTCTCTATCGCCTGATCCGCAGAGCCGACCAAGTCCGACAGCCGCTCCCACTCGCACTCGTTGATATCGCCATCCGGATCGATCACGTAGGTCCCTGGAGAGACTTCCACGCCCACTCGATGGATGCCGTCCGAGAATATCTCGCGGCCCGCTTCGTCCCGCGTCCCTTGCGCGCCGCGGGCGCAGAAGCCGTCGGGCGAGGAGCAAGCAGTCTCTACGGTTATCGTGCTGGGGGAGCTGTAGCTGCTGCCGTCGTGAGCCATCACCTTGATGCGGTACGGGGTTCCCATGTGCAGACCGCTCTTGAAGAACGAGTTGCCGCTCACCGACTTATAGTTCCCACCATTGAAAGACACGTAGTAGCTCAGACCCGAGACCGCGTCCCAAACGACATTGATCCAAGTGGCGCCGGCGCTGGAGCGCAGATTCTGAGGCGCCTGAACCGGCGCCGGCTCCACTCTGATCGACACCGAATCGAGCTGTCTGCCGTCAGCAGTGAGCAGCTTCACGGCGCCGTTGCCGACATTGCAGCCGTAGACCTTCACCCTCCTCGTGTATTGAGAAGGATAAGTGTCGGACTGGCGGCATAGGCTCGCGCTCCAGCGGCCGACCGACCCGCTGAAGCTGAACTTCAGCCTGGCGTTGCTAGGCGATGCGTTTCGCGCGTGCACCCAGGTGGAAGCTCCCTTCTCAATGGTGGCGTCATCTACCGTCAAATCGGCATCCACTCGAACCGGAGTTGGAGTCGGAGTTCTGGTGGGAGCTGGCGTGGGAGTTGACGTAGACGTCGGAGCTGGCGTCGGAGTTTCTGCGGGAACGGTGACATTGCGCGAACGGTTGCCGGATGAGCCGCAGTTGGAGTATCGGGAATCCGCGCAGGTCTTCCCCTCTGCGAAGTAGGTGTAGCCGCGCGGCAGATCGCGGAAGATGACCGGGGACGAAGAATCGCGCTTGCTTTCGTATAGGCTGAAGCGATCCGCAGTCCGGAAACGGCGGTAAAGCTCGAAGATGTAGCGCGAAGTCCCCTCAGGCTCATCGTAGTATACGGTCATTCGCTGACCGTTGAGAGACGAGCCAGTGATGCGCGGAGCCGTCAGAATCGGTGTCGGAGTGGGGGTTGCAGTTGGAGTCGGAGTTGGAGTAGGTGTAGCCGTAGATGTTGGAACCGGCGTCGGGGTTGCGGTAGGTGCGGGATCGACCCAAGTCACTTCGACCGGCGACGAAGTCTCGCTGATGCCAGACTGCTTGTGTGTTGCAGTGACTCGGTACTGGTTTCTTCCCGCACTGAAACGAGTGTCGACGATTCGATTCGCATTGCCACCGAAAGTCGACCAATTGCCATTGCGGTAGCGTTCCCACTGGTAGTCAATATCACCTGGCAAAGAGCTGGATGCATCGACAGAAATGGTTACTTTGCGACCTGATACAGGATTTCGAACATCAGCGGTCAAAGAACCGATTTCTACATAGTCCCGATGCACTGGAATATCCAGTTCCTTGTAGTAATAATAGTCGCCGCCATAATTGATTTCGTAGGGGTATATTCTGATTTTGTCAAGTTCCAAATAAGGTAAGTTAGGTCTATAGGCCGGCCCCACTCGATATGCGAATCTCTTGTTTCTGTCTTCTGACGAATCCTTATCAACCTGTTTGCAACGCACTTTGATCATCAAATCAAAATCGCTTTGGGATTTATTAGTTTGATCCGGGCTCTGGTATTGGCCGTATCCCCAGCAGAAATCGTAACGATATACTTTGACTGCGTCCAGGCATCCGTGCGTATAATCCCATGAAGAGTGGATGATTAGATCTCTCCGATAAACCAGAATATCGTCGATACGAGGTTGCGGACATTGAACGAATTTAGGCATGGCCTCAGCATGAGCGATGTCGTGAATGGTTACAGGCCATCCTTTGTTATTTATCTTGCTGACAGCGAAATGATATACCTCAGCCAACAAAATGGATTTGTCTTTAAGCGGATTCTCTCTAAGAGAATGACCTAATGGTCCTAATACCATCTGCAACAAATTCCCAGGTGAAAAAACAAACCCGAGCTCGGATCCCGCATTCCTCACCACACACCATATCCAGCCCTCCATCACTTCCTCCCAAAATTCTCCTCCGCCTTGTAATGCTACCCGTCTCAACCAACCCCCAATGTCACCATCAAATGTTAGATCGCTATCCCTTAGAATAGAAATATCCTGGCAAGCATGCTCTGCCACATCTTCGAAAAACGCGGCATCGGCAAGGTATTTATTCCGAGGATTCCAAGTTAAGTCCAGAGTATCATCTTCTTCATCTCCTCCGTCGAACTCTTTCAAGCTGGCCCACGACACATCGTGCTTCAAGCAAGCCAAAGGCGCCATATTCGGCGATGAACTGCACTCCCAATCGCCGAAGCTCAGCCAGCTATAACGCGGATCGGACTTATGGTTATGCATCACTCTCGCATCCTTGCGCCAAAACGGATCAGTCGGATCACTGTTATCGCCCCAAAACTGATCGTCCGTGCCGAATACCAAGCAGTTCAGCACATCCAGCTTAACTTGCAAATCACTGGGAGGAGTATCCGGAATACAGTCCAATCCAGTATCCTTGACATCTCGCCTGCTTCGCCGGGGACTCGGCGCCGGCTTAGACAGCGCATCAGCCACCAGCCGCACCGTGTCCGGATCTCCCACATTGGCCGCGAAGCGCCGGCCCTGCTCAGTGTCTAATATCTTCTTATACTGCGGGTTGATAGACTTCAGCCGCAAAATATCCGAACGCGAAAGATCGCGATACTTCATCAACATCCCCGCACGGCGATCGCACTGATCGATCGCTGATTTGGTGTTGCCGACATACTGCGTCAGCGACATGGCGAACGAAGGCGGAAGATCGCCGGTCTGGCTCCTCATGCAAGAAGCGAAACCAGTCTCCGTCGATCGGTACTCTGCGCTGGAAGTTACTCTATGCACCAGCTCCCCGATCATCGCCATCGACAGATCCCATTCGTCAAGCGTATCGCAGAACGGTGTGTCGCCCCGGCGGATCGTGCCTGCCCGCTTCAAGTCTACATGCACGCAGCCGCGCACTCTATTGCCGTGCAGGCTCAGATAGTCGATGTCCGACAAGCTTCTCAGATCGCTGGGAAAGTAGCCGCCCAGACGATTGCTGTCCAGGCTGAGCCGCGAGAGATTCGACAATCCGCCAAGCTCGCCCGGAATCGATCCCGTAAGACGATTGTCCGAAAGATACAGGATCGAGACCTTCGAAAGGTCTCCGAGCTCCGTCGGTATGATACCCGTCAGACGATTGGTGTAGAGAGCCAGCCGATAGAGCTTCGACAATCCGCCCAACTCGGCGGGAATCGCCCCGGTAAGACGGTTCACATGCAGGTCCAACCGTCTCAGTTCTGAAAGTTGTGCCAATTCCGGCGGGATTGTTCCGTCCAGACCGCGGCGATGGAGCAGCAGCATATGCACGCGCGCCGGGGAGCCGCCCAGTCCGACGCCGTCCCAGCCGTTGACCGGCAAGTCGGAGCGCCAGTTCAGAGCAGCGCTGCCGGCCAGCTCCGACTTCAATCCCAGCAGCGTCGCGCAGTCTCGCGCCAGGTCTGGATTCTGCTGGCACGATACGTCATGCGCTGCGGATCCCGTATTGCCGACCGCGGCTAGCGAAGGCGGCTCGAGTTCCGCGTCCTCGTCCAGCCACCAATCATCGTCGTATACGGCATCGGGGGAAGCATCGGCATCCGGCGCATCCGCTGACAGTGGTGATGCAGGTGCGACATTGGCTATCGCCGCTACCAGCAGCGAAGCGAATAGACTCCCGAAGACCAGCAGCGACAAGGCGATGACGCGCCTGGAACGTGAAGGATAGATGAGCTTTTTCAAGTGGGAACTCTAAGAATTGCGCCAACAAAGAGAAGAGCGGCGATAGCCGAAGTCTACAATGTCTCCTGAGCGGAGACTGCACCCGCTCAAGCGCTCTACAGAACATGTCGATTGTGCAAATGGACGGTTAATACTGCGGCATCATCACTTCAGCGTCGAGGACATGTATCATATCTGTCCATGTATGTTGTCCTAACACTGATCGATCTCCAAATGCATTCCGGCTTGCTCTAATCGCCCTGCTCTTGCGATGGATCACGTTCTGGATGTCGGAAATATCAGAGTCGCTTCGCTCAGCGACGGGCGAGTGGTGTTCGATCCTCGTATCACGTTTCCAGAGACGCCGCTGGAGCATTGGAAAATCTACTATGACATCTTTCCCGAGTATTTTGCAAAATCTTACTTCCTGGTCAATCTGGGCGTATTCGTTATCACGTCCGGCGGCCAGCAGATCGTTGCCGACACTGGTTTCGGGCCGCACGGCAAGATGCTCGGCGCCGACACTCCGGCCGAACTGATGATTGACTTCCGGCGCAAAGGCATCAAGCCGGATGATATCGGCAAGGTGTTTCTCACTCATCTCCACGGCGATCACGTGGGATGGAATGTAAAGCCAGAAACAGTGGATGCTCCTACGTTTAGGAATGCTCGATATCTGGTTCATCGCGCCGACTGGGAGCATTTCAGTCGACCAGAGATGATGACCGGGGCCGCCGCCGAGACGATGCGTCGGAGCGTGTTGCCGCTATCCGATGCGGGTGTGCTGGACCTCATGGATGGCGAGACGGTTCTGGCTCCAGGCATCACCGCGATACACACTCCCGGGCATACGCCAGGGCACATGAGCCTGCTTCTTTCATCCGGCAAAGACCGCGCCTTACTCATCGGAGACATTCTAGGTTCGCCCATGCATGCCACAGACACTGAACTGCCCTATATGCCGGATACGGACGCGGCGCAGGGTATAGCGACTAGGCATCGGATGCTAGATATGGCGGAGCGCGAAGCGATGATAGTGCTCGGCAGTCATCTCTCTCCGCCGGGATGGGGAACACTGGTGCGCTGGGAGGGCAAACGCTACTGGCGGGGATTCGCATCCGGCGCTTTACCAGGACAGACCGCCTAGAAAGTCTGGACAGATGCCGTCGTGCGTTTGCTTACTGGTTTCATCGAGCGCGCTAGGCAGATGTTCGAGATTGAACACTGTTTATGCTATTTCAAGCTCAAGATGCTTTACCTGGGCGTTTGCGAATCTTGTGAGTTCAATGCCAACCGCCTCGGGGTTGGCGGACCAAGTGGTCAAAACGAGTGAAGTCGTTGAGGATCGCGAAGCAAGATGTGTTGATAACGGGGCCGGCGCCGATCCAGCAATTTATGGTAGCGTTTTCGGTACTCACCAATACTCGATATTCGATCCATTGGGGCATCATGGATGCGATAAATGTCGAGCGGGGCTATGAAATGGCGCATTTAGTGGAAATGCTATGATTGACCATAGTCATGACTATAGTCGCATAGGAGATGTGATAGATGATCACTTACAAGGCATCGGAGTTCAAATCTAAGTGCCTCAAGATCATGGATCAAGTAGCGGAGACTGGCGAGGGAGTATTGATCACAAAACGAGGCGTGCCGGTAGCTGAGCTTGTTCCTCTGCGAAATGTTCCCGAAACTATTTTCGGGGTAGATAAAGGATCGATTCGAATCTTGGGCGAGATCTTAGCTCCGATAGATGTTGAATGGGAAGCGATGAAGTGAGCTCCATAGTTCTTGATACGAACGCGTTGATATGGTTGCGAGAAGGCGCACCAGAGATGGGTATAGCATCCCGCAATCTCATTGATTCAGCTCTTGCAAGAGGAGCGTTGAGCGTCTCTGCGTTCACGTTCTGGGAAGTTGCCATGTTGACAGCGAAGAAGAGAATGGCACTTGAATGGCCGGTAGACGTGTGGCGCAGGATGGTTTTAAGCGCAGGTGTGGAAGAGATCCCGGTTTCTGGCGAGATCGCCATCCTATCGACGGCTTTGGATGGTCTGCCGGCTGATCCTGCCGATCGCATCATAGCCGCAACGGCTGTGTATCATGGCGGGATGCTATTGACAGCCGATCAGCGAATATTGGATTGGAGTGGTGATTTGATGCGTCAAGATACAAGAATCTGAACGCGAATCGGTTGCCCGCATAGTTGGTGGCGTGATAGCGCTGGGAAGGGGTTGCGAGCATGAGCAACGCTGGCGACCCCGAGCAGATTCGAACTGCCGATCTCCTCCTTGACAGGGAGGCGTGTTAGGCCACTACACCACGGGGCCGTCGCTAAATGTGAACCCGGCTGTTCAACCCTGCTTAAGATGCATCAGCCAGATACTCTCTAGAATAATCGCAACACTCGCTAGCGTCAACGCATTCATATGCCGCTGAGGCGTGAATCACGGCTCAGCCGTAGTTGCAACCGATACCTTTGTAACCGATCTCCACCGAGCCATCTGCAGCCACCATTACAGGCGTTATGCGGTCGCCGCCTGACAGCCGCTCAACTTCGCGCCACTGATCGGGATGCCTAGATACATCGATCTCCTCAAATATGACTCCCTGCGACTTTAGATCATCCTTCAGCAAGTCGCAGTAGCCGCAGGTGGGGTGAGTGTATACAAGCGTCTTCGCGCGCGCAGGCTCTTTATTAGGCATGGCTAAATTATAGCCCGAACCGAACCGCTATGCACACGCATCGCCCAGGCGTCCTTGCTATGACTGGCAATGAGTTGTAGCAAGGATGCGTGTGTAAGCGCACCGAACCATGTGTACTGTTGCTATCGAAAGCGTCTCAGCCGGAGAGAGTTCATGGATACGCTCACCGACGAGAACGCCATCGCAGCTGCCGCGGCAACCGGGTTGAGGAATCCATTTTCGTCGACGATTGCTGCCAAACCGCTTGGCGCGCCACCCGCGGCGAAAAACGGATGCAGCACGCCGGCGGCAATGGGGATCAGAGCCGCGTTGTAGAAGAACGCCCAAAAGAGATTCTGTCGAATAATGCGCGCCGTCGCGCGACTCAATCTGATCATGCGTGGCACCGCGCTTGGTTCACTGTTCATGAGCGTGGCATCCGCCGCCTCAATCGCAATATCGCTACCGCTAGACATCGCCACTCCCACGTGTGCGGTTGCGAGTGCCGGACCATCGTTTATACCGTCACCGATCATCACGGTGGTGCGTCCGGCCTCGTTGAGTCGCCGAATCTCATCCGCCTTGTCGGCAGGCATCAGATCAGCCGAAACCGCATCAATGCCTGCTGCCCGTGCCGCTTTGCGCGCCGCGGCCTCGCGGTCGCCGGTAAGCAACCGAGTCTGGATACCCATATTTCGCAATGAAGAGATCGATTCAGGCGCATCCGGACGCAAAGCATCCACCAGCCCAATCGCCGCTGCCGGCTGGCCTTCGATCGACACGGTGACCACTGTTTGACCATCTGTCGACATTCTATCCACCGCGCCCGACAACTCTGAACCGGAGCCGACTTCCATATCTGCAGACTTCATCACCGACACAGTCCGGAATCCAACCTCGGCGAATACGCCTTGCCCCGGTATAGACCTGAAGTTCATCGCGGTAGGGAGAGCGCATCCTTGTCGACTTGCTTCGTCTATGATCGCCTTCCCGATCGGGTGCTCTGACGCCATTTCAGCGGCGGCCACTACGCTCAGCAGTTCTTTTTCATCTAATCCGGCCTCGCGCGCCACGAAGATCTCGGTGACTTTCGGCGCGCCCTCGGTGATGGTGCCCGTCTTATCGAGCAGTGCAGTATCCACTGCGGACAGTCGTTCCAAAGTGGTCGCATCTTTAATCAAAACACCCGTCTCGGCGGCGCGCCCAATCGCGGCCACGATCG
The DNA here is from genome assembly GCA_963422715.1 of Dehalococcoidia bacterium. Lineage (GTDB taxonomy): Bacteria > Chloroflexota > Dehalococcoidia > Lucifugimonadales > Lucifugimonadaceae > Bin127. Next base: position 1,395,730 of record OY730475.1, read on the forward strand.
CCGTCGGAGTAGCCAGTCCCAACGCACAAGGGCACGCGATTACCAGTACTGTAACCGCGACTGCCATCGCATTCGTGAAGCGCGGCTCGGGTGCGAATGCCAGCCACACTGCAAATGCCAGTAAGGCTATCAGCAGCACTGCGGGAACGAACCTGGATGCGACGCGATCCACGATCCTCTCTATCGGCGCTCTCGATGCCTGGGCATGTTCAACCTGCCTTATGATCTGCGAAAGGATCGTGGCTTCACCGGTTTCACGAGTAACGATCTTTAACGAGCCATCTAGATTCATCGTCCCGGCATAAACGCGATCGCGATGCGACTTCATCACCGCCGTGCTCTCGCCAGTAAGCATAGATTCGTCTATCTCAGCGGCGCCATCGCGTACTTCGCCGTCGATCGGCACCCGCTCCCCAGGTCGCAGTATCACGATGTCGCCAGCATTGATCGCCGATATCGGCGTCTCAACGGCACTGCCATCCTGACGCTCTACCAGTGCGCTCAGGGGCTGAAGTCCCACCAGCATCGTCACGGCGTCTGATGATTTGATGCGCGCGCGGCCTTCGAGCCAGCGGCCGAAAAGCACCAGCCCGATGATCGCTGCCGATACCTCAAAGTAAGTGTGGCCATAATGACCATCGGTGACGCCTGATGCCCAGCCTGGAGCACGGTCCGCGACGAGTTGCAACGAAGTAACGATTACGCTGTAAACATAGGCAACTGACGTCCCTAATACCACGAGCGTGTTCATATTGGAAGTCCCGTGCCGCGCGGCGCCCCAAGCTGAGCGATAGAAATCCGACGCCAGCCACAGCTGGACCGGTGTCGCCAGTAAGAGAAAGAAAACGTTCATCCAGGGATCAGCGAGAGCATCGGTCGACAGCCATGATCGCACGGCCATGGTCAACATGATGATCGCTGCAACTGCCACGCTGGCCAGAGCCTTGATGCCCGTCTGTCGCAGTGCCGCGCGCGCGGTGTCAGAGCGTCGACCATGATCTGAAACCGTATCTGAGCCAGAATTCGCATCCGCGAGGGATGAAGCGTCCAACGAATATCCGGCGTCGGACACCGCGGCGGCAAGGGCGAGTAAGTCGGTATGGCTAGTGGAGTAGCTTAAGTTGGCGCTATTGGTGGCCAGCGATACTTCGGCCTTCTCAACTCCGGGAACTGACAGTAACGCGTCGGTTACATGGCCGACGCAAGCCGCGCAAGTCATGCCGCGCACGTAGACAGTGACAGATGATAAGGCCGAAGATGATGAGATAAAAGGCGTGTCAGCCATAGCTCAATGCTCGGGATAGCAGTGAAGAACCTGCTACCAAGTATACTGCTTGCTTATGTCTCCATCGTTCCGCGACTATATCCGTGATCTGCAGGTGAATCTTGAGCGCGGAGATGCTACGGAGCATACGCATCGCCCCGCGCTCAAGAGCCTGCTGGAGTCAGTGGCGAATGGTGTAGCAGCGACGAATGAGCCCAAAAGAATCGAGTGCGGAGCCCCCGATTTCTCCGTCAGCAAGGGAGAGTATCAGAGTCGAATCACGCTCGGCTATGTAGAGGCAAAGGACCTCGGCACCAGTCTCGATGCGATAGACCGGGACAGCAGACGCACCAAACCGGCCACTCCCAACGGCAACCAGCTGAAGCGCTATCGCGAGGCTTTGCCGAATCTTATCCTGACCGACTACACGGAATTCCGCTGGTACACAGAGGCGAGCAGCGCATCTGCGCGAGTTTCCTTCTAGACGGAAACAGGCTGGATATCAGCGATCGCGGCGTCGAAGCCGTCAACGAACTGTTGCTCGCGTTCGTCAGCCGCACTCCCGAGCCGATCGCCAGCCCGGAAGAACTCGCCAAGCGCATGGCACGCCTCACTCACATGATACGTGGCATCGTTCAACAAGGCTTCAGCAGTGGTCAGGGTTCTCAGAACGTTACCGACCTGTACGAGGCGTCAAAGAAGACTCTAGTGCCCGAACTGTCGGTAGAAGATTTCGCCGATATGTTCGCTCAGACACTTGCCTACGGACTGTTCGCGGCGCGGGTCAACCACGCATCGGGCCGATTTCAGAGGCGAAGCGCCGGCTACGATATCTCATCCGCAAACCCATTCCTCAGAGAGATTTTCAGTCTTGTCGCCGGACCTAACGCAGAGAGGGAGCCGTTCATCGGCTTTGTAGACGATTTGGCGTATATTCTAGCCGAATCAGATATGGTAGCGATTCTCGCCGATTTCGGCAAGCAGAGCGCGCATCAGGATCCGGTGATGCATTTCTACGAGACGTTTCTCGCCGCGTATGATCCTGAGATACGAGAGCGACGCGGCGTCTACTACACACCAGAGCCGGTCGTTTCTTACATCGTCCGCTCGGTCGATCATCTGCTCAGAAAGAACTTCAACTGTCCGGATGGTTTGGCCGACTATCAGACCACGCAATATGAAGCGCTGGAACAGGCTGAGAGCGAGAAAAAGACAGTCAAAAGAGAGTCGCATCGCGTGCTCGTGCTGGACCCCGCCTGCGGCACTGGCTCATTCCTCTACGCGGTTATCAATCACATCCGCGAATACTATCTGAGAAACGGTATGGCAGGAATGTGGAGCGGCTATATCCGCGAACATCTGCTCAAGCGCATCTTCGGGTTCGAGTTGATGATGGCGCCGTACGCAGTGGCGCACTTGAAACTCGGGATGCAGCTCGCCGCGGGGATAGGCAGGATCAACGTCGCACCGGCTGGAATTACGAATTCGGCGCTGATGAACGCCTGCGCGTCTATCTCACCAATACCCTCGAGCAGGCTACGGAGCAGGCGGCAGGACTGTTCGGGCCGATGCGAATCATCGCTCAGGAAGCTGACGCGGCGTCCGAGATCAAGCGTGACCTGCCGATCATGGTGGTACTCGGAAACCCGCCTTACTCCGGGCACTCCGCAAACGCCAGCCGCCGCCGCGGCAGGCTTACATGGATCGGCGAATTGATTGAGGACTATAAGAAGTTAGACGGTAGACCGCTTGGCGAGAGAAACCCGAAGTGGCTGCAAGACGACTATGTGAAGTTCATTCGATTCGGACAGTGGCGCATTCAGCAGAGCGGCGCCGGGATCATGGCATTCATCACGAATCACTCGTACTTGGACAACCCCACCTTCCGCGGCATGCGCCAGCAGCTCAAGGATACTTTCTCCGCTATCTACCTGCTTGACCTGCACGGCAACGCGTTGAAGAAAGAGCGCGCTCCGGACGGCGGTGCCGACAAGAACGTGTTCGACATCCAGCAAGGGGTGGCAATTGCCATCTTCGTGAAAGAGGCGCGCAAGAAGGGGCCGGCGACGGTTCATCACGCCGACCTATGGGGCGAACGCGAATACAAGTACGAGGTTCTGTCGGAGACGGACATCGCAACCACGAAATGGGAGCGATTAGAGCCGAATTCGCCCAACTACCTCTTCAAACCTTGGGACAGCCAGTTTGAAGAGGAGTGGATGAAGTGGAAGAAGATCACAGAGATTATGCCCGTCAACTCAGTGGGAGTTGTAACGGCGCGCGACGAACTGACCATTCACTGGTCGGCAGACGAAGTGATGCACACGGTGAGAGATTTTGCATCGTTGCCGACCGAAACTGCCAGAGACAAATACAACTTGGGCAAGGATGCACGAGATTGGAAAGTGAATCTGGCACAGGAAGACCTGAACCGATCTGGATTGAAGTACGATCTGGCGACACCGATGCTGTATCGTCCCTTTGATACACGCTACACCTACTACACAGGAAAGACTAGGGGCTTTATCTGCATGCCGCGCCAAGGCGTGATGCGCCATATGCTGGACGGAAATAATCTAGGGCTTATTACCTGCAGGCAAGAATCCCAGGCAGGACGAGAGTGGAGTCATTCTGGTATAGCCGGTTCAATAATTGAGGCTTGTGCGATTTCCAACAAAACTAAAGAGATTAACTACCTATTTCCACTCTACACTTACCCCGCTGAACAGGATATTGCGCAGGGGCTTTACTCGCTCGGAGATCGCGAGCCGAACCTTGCGCCTGATTTCGTGGCGGACATGGAACGAAGCACCGGCTTGCAGTTCGTGCGCGACGGCAAGGGAGATCTTAGGCAGACTTTCGGCCCGGAGGATGTGCTGCATTACATCTACGCCGTTTTCCACTCGCCAACCTATCGCGAACGTTACGCACAGTTCCTGCGCTACGATTTTCCGCGCGTTCCCACTATCGACGATGTTGAGCGGTTACGCGCGTTAGTCGGGCTTGGACGACGCATGACAGATGCCCACCTGATGCGGTCATCGGTTCCCGATCCGACGTCACCGTCCATTGGATTCCCCGTTGCCGGTGACAATATAGTTGAGAAGGCGCATCCGAAATACTACCCGCCGGGCGAGAAGCCGACTGGCCGCGATCCCGTTCTCCAGCGCGGCCGGGTCTATATCAGTAGCGACGATGCGCGCGGCAACAGGCACGGTCAGTACTTCGAGGGCGTGTCGCCGGAGGTTTGGAAGTTTCGCATCGGCGGATATCAGCCGCTGGATAAATGGCTCAAAGACCGCAAGGGCAGGGCGCTGACCTTCGCTGACATCGCCCACTATCGGCGCATCTACGCCGCACTGGAGCGGACCATCGATCTGATGGCTGAGATCGATGAAATCGTAATCGATGCCAAGATGCTCGGCTAGACACCCCTTTGCTTCAATATCGCGATGGTATTGCCGGCTCAATGTAGCATTATTGAGTCCGCGCCTTTCTGTTTGCGTCATATCGGCTACTAGTTGCCAGATCTTCACTTAATCATTGGACCATGACCTAATGTCTAAACCGCCAAACAATGCCCCGTCGGGCATGTCGGTCGAAGCGATCTACGAATCGATGCCGCGCCGACAAGTGCTCATCACCATGAGTTGCGCGATGGTGGGACTGTTCCTCGCCGCACTGGATCAGACAGTGGTCAGTACTGCAATGCCGCGCATCATCTCTGATTTGGGCGGCTTCGAGCGCTACGCGTGGGTTACGACGGCGTATCTGGTGGCATCGACTATCACAGTGCCGATCGTAGGCCGTCTCACCGATCTGTATGGGCGCAAGTTCTTCTACATGCTCGGGCTGGTATTGTTTATGGTCGGCTCACTAGCTTGCGGCACGGCATCATCAATGGATCAGCTCATCGCATTCCGTGCACTGCAGGGTATGGGCGGCGGAGTGTTGCTTTCACTCGCGTTCGTGATCGTTGGCGATCTTTTCCCGCCGGCCGAGCGCGGCAAGATCCAAGGCGTCGTAGCGGCCGTATTCGGGCTGGCTTCTGTAGTTGGACCGACTCTGGGCGGTTTTATCACCGACTCGCTGTCGTGGGACTGGATCTTCTATATCAATCTGCCGCTCGGCATTCCGTTGCTCATATTGATGGCGATCTTCTTTCCGGCTATCGCACCGAAAGGCGAGGATCAGAAAGTGGATATTCCCGGCATCGCGATGCTGATTCTGGCGGTGGTGCCCCTGATGCTGGCCATTTCGCTTAGCGGCGATGCTGATTTCGGGTGGACGTCGCCGCTGGTTCTGGCATTGCTGACCGTGGCAGTGATAGCTGGCATCATCTTCGTGTTTGTCGAGATGCGCGTGAGCAATCCCATCATGCCGCTCAACGTCTATCGGAACCGCGTGATTGCGGTGGCGCTCATTGCCACCTTCGTGACCGGTTTCGGAATGTTCTCGGCGGTCATCTTCGTGCCGTTGTTCTTCCAAGCTGGACTGGGAGCGTCAGCTACCAGCAGCGGAACGTTCCTCACGCCGATGATGCTCGGCATAGTGTTCGGCGCCGCGATCTCAGGACAGATAGTCTCGCGCCTGGGCGGATATCGCATCCCAGCGATATTCGGAGTCGTGGTTATGGCAGCCGGGATACTTATGATGTCCACCATGTCGACCGACACCGCGTACGCCTTGGCGATCGGCTTCATCGTCATATTGGGCTTCGGACTAGGCTTCACATTTCCGGCCTACACCATCGCGGTGCAGAATGCGGTAGAGCATCGCTTCTTGGGCGTTGCCACTTCAACTGTGCAGTTCTACCGAACTATCGGCGGCTCGTTAGGATTGGCGCTGCTCGGCGGATTGATGCCCAGCCGATTCGAGATGCGACTCTCAGACCGCATCTCGCCAGAAGCAAAATCGGCAATTGGCGAATCAGTCCTATCTGATATCTCTGATAATCCGAGCTCGATGATCGACTCGGGCGCGATGTCTGCTCTCGCTGAGCGTCTCGGGGAGACGGAGGTGCCGGTGTCGAGCGTGCTGGACAACATGCGCGCAGCCCTTGCCGAGGCCGTGACCGATGTGTTCTTCATAACTTTTTTCGTGCTCATCATCGCAATCGCGGTGACGTTCTTTCTGCGCGATGCTCCATTGCGTGCCCGGTCTTCGCAGGGCAGCGCACCTCCAGGCGGTGCCTGAACGCGCAACGAAACGCCTCGTATCTTCGTATCTTCGTATCTTCATACCGATGGCCTCGCCGTTTCAACGGCATTCGTCGGCTCTATATATAATTCCACGGTGTAAGGATGTTAGGCATTCAATTCATACTTCACTGCTGAGCGGCATGGGTCAAATAGCATGATCGAGCAGTTTGAGATCATCAGTTATAAGGGATTGTGTGGTTTTTCGGTTGATTCGTTGCGCCGAGTGAATATCGTCACCGGCGAGAACGGAATCGGGAAGACGAGTCTGCTGGAAGCCCTATGGCTGTTCCATGGACGTTACAATCCCTCATTGCTGTGGAATCCGCATGTCCAAAGACGCGCGATACAAGGTGCAAACCCTATAACTCAACTCGGGGGCGTGCCTGTGCATCTGAGAGGGAGCGAAGACGGTAGCACATCTGAAGTGCAGTTTGAATTTCAAGAGGTTATCCAAGCCCTTCAACAGCCCGTAAACGGCACTCCTAGACAAGATGGATGGAATCAGAATTCACAAGACAATGTCGTTGGAAATACATCAGGTGAACCTCTTTCTATCCCGATGCTGGGCAAGCTGAAGGTTAGTTATGACAATGACCCGCATCTCAGCAGCTATGAATCTGAAGTTGTACTGAGCCCAGTCGGACCGGCGCTGTCCCGTCCTCATAACAAAGCTAGAGTAAACAGCGCTGTGTTATTAACCATCAATGCTTCTTCCCCCGTATCCGCGGATACAGTGGAGCGTTTCTCGCAAGTAGTCGCACAAGGTAAGAAAAAGGACCTGCTAGACACGGCGCGCCTGATCAAACCGGAAATCAAAGATATTGAAATACTCAGCCACAGCGGCATTCCTAGCCTGTGGGCAAATACCAGTGCGCCAAATCTGTTGCCATTGGAAGCGCTGGGAGGTGGCTTAGTACGGCTATTCGCATTGGTCACCAGCTTCTTCGCCACTCAAGGGGGCTTGATTTTGATCGATGAGATCGAGAACGGTATCCATTATTCGGCGTTGCCGGAGCTTTGGCAACAAATACGCCGACTGGCTGAAGAACTGGATGTGCAGGTAGTTGCAACCACCCATAGCGATGAGTGCGTAAGAGCTGCAGTGATGCAAAAGAATGTTGAAGATCATGCACCATCGGATTTTTCGCTTCATCAAATGTATATGACTAAGGACGGTAGCCGTAAAAGCCAAACCTATTCAGATGATGTTTTGATGGCGGCATTGGATCTCGGACTAGGTGTTCGATGAATAATTCATTGGATGATTTGCAACTTAAGTCAGACCGTATCTTGTTTGTTGAGGGGAACGATGATTCCAACTTGATCCGAAAGATGCTCGCTGAGTTGAGCTTTGAATCTATTCAAGTGATTCCGGTCGGCGGGAAATACGAATTCTCAGCCTATATCCAAGCCGTCTTAGGACGTGCGTCAACGGATGGAATCGTTCTAAGATCTATTGCGGTACTAAGAGATGCAGATGATTATCCTGACCGAGCTATGCAATCCTTGTCTGACGCGCTGAAATCATTGGGGTTACAACCGCCCAAGGCACACAATGATTTCAGCGCGTCCAGCCCATCGGTTGGCATATTCATCATGCCTGACGGCGAATCGCCTGGAAGCGTTGAACATCTGTGTTGGCGTTCGGTTAAAGATACGCCAGCCGCGCAATGCGTAGATACCTATATGGAGTGCCTCAAAGAATCTCAGGCGCTGCAATCGAAGCAACGTGCTAAAACACAGGTTCATGCATATCTAGCCGCCCAAGAAGAGCCTTCTACAACTGTGGGAGTAGGTGCACGCAAGGGATACTGGCCGCTTGATCACCGCGCGTTTGCGCCGTTGAAGGAGTTTCTGAGTGAACTGGCTATGATCTGAGACATCCGTGATGCGCCTCGGTAGAAAGTCTCTTCCGACTTCTACTGCAGCCAACAGGCGATTTGCGGATAAAATGCCAGATAAAGTTGCAACCAGCACTCCTTTAGTGTTAAACTTTGGCTAGTGCGCGCTCTTCAATGCCGATTACTCTATCGGTTTTATATCACGATTTTCAGCCGTAGCATCCCTTCGGTTAGATTTTGCGCGGATCCTTGCGCTTCCACACAGAGCACTATTCCACCGATAGCGTGCCGTTTCGGCGTCTGCTAGAACCCCGACCAAACCAGGATCGGTTTCCAAACACCTGATTTTAAGGAGCAATGCATGCCAACTTCGGGCATTCTAACTGCCAGCAACATGAGAAGTAAGAATTTCGGCTTGATACAGCAATCATTCGAAATGCCAGATCTGGTTCAAGTGCAGAGAGATTCGTTTGAATGGTTGCTTGGAGAGGGACTGAAGGAGCTCTTTGAAGAACTCTCGCCGATCACTGATTTCTCCGCCGAGAAGGCGAAGTACGAGATGCGATTGACGGATCATGAGATCCGAGATCCGAAGTTTGACGAGCAAGAGTGCCTTGAGCGAGAGATCACCTATAGCGTGCCGCTCCATATCACGATTGAGCTCCAGATCACTGAAACTGACGAGACGAAGGAGCAGACTATATACTTCGGCGAAATCCCGAAGATGACCAAGAACGGCACCTTCATCATCAATGGCGCCGAGCGTGTGGTTATTTCGCAGCTGGTGCGCTCCCCCGGCGCCTATTACTCCGCCACTATCGATCCCGCCACCGAAAACCGCCTTGCCAGCGTAAAACTTATCCCGTATAGAGGCGCTTGGATAGAACTTGAAACCAGTAATCGAGACATTCTATTCGCGAAAGTAGACCGCAAGCGCAAGTTGCCTATAACCACATTGCTGCGCGCAATATCCGTTGCGCCGGATCTGGCTGAAGTCGATCAAGCTAATCCCGTGAACTTCGATTCGCTTGAAGCCATGCTTAAAGTCTTCGGAGAAGATTCCAATGCATCCGACGCGCGCTCGTTCATTCGCAACACTTGGGAAATCGACGCGGATGCGCGCGATGAATCAAAGGCGCTGATGGAGTTCTATAAACGGATGCGCCCAGGTGAGCCGCCAACTGTGGACAATGCTAAAAAACTGGTAGAGCAACTATTCTTCGATACTCGTAGATATGACATGGGGGCAGTTGGAAGGCACAAGCTGAATCGAAGGATAGGAGTAAACGTAGATGCCAATCATCGGGCGTTGACGAAACACGACTTCGTTCACATTATCCGTCGCATGATCGCGGTTAACAATAGAGAAGCGCATCCCGATGACATCGACCACCTCGGCAATCGACGCGTCCGCACTGTCGGCGAGCTGATTCAGAACCAGATTCGAGTTGGACTAGTGCGTATGGAGCGCGTGGTGCGTGAACGAATGACCACCCATCCCGGCGAAACTACTCCGGCCGCGCTCATAAACATCCGCCCAGTTGGCGCGGCAGTAAAGGATTTCTTCGGCGGCTCACAGCTTTCTCAGTTCATGGATCAGACGAACCCGCTTTCTGAATTGACGCATAAACGCCGACTGACAGCACTCGGCCCAGGAGGATTGACACGGGACCGCGCCGGTTTCGACGTGCGCGACGTGCACCACTCTCACTACGGACGCATATGCCCCATCGAAACGCCTGAAGGCCCCAATATCGGGCTTTTGGGATCGCTCGCCACGTACGCGCGCATCAACCCGTTCGGGTTCGTTGAGACCCCATATCGCAAGGTGAAAAAAACCATATCCAACAAATCCGATGATCTGATTGGCCGGCGATTGCTACAAGAGGTGCGCGAGAAAAGCCGCAATACTGTCAGAGCTGAATCCAATACTGTCATTGATAGTGAAGTGGCGGCTAGTCTACGCCGGCTGGGGGAACAGGAACTGGTGGTTCACCCATACGTCACCGACGATGCTGAAGATGTAGTGTATCTGTCTGCCGACCAAGAGGAAGATGTGCTCATCGGCGAATCTTCGGTTGATCGCGACCGCCTTGGCCAACTCGCCGCGGACATCAACTGTCGTGCCGGAGGAGAGCAATACGTTAAAGTGCCACCCTCAGAAGTCGACTACATAGATGTAGCTCCGGCTCAGATTGTCAGCGTTTCTGCCGGGCTCATTCCGTTTTTGGAGCACGATGACGCGACAAGAGCTCTTATGGGCTCAAACATGCAGCGACAAGGGGTGCCGCTCATCAGTGCTCAAGCGCCCATTGTGGGCACCGGATTGGAACTGCGAGCCGCGCGCGACACCGGACAGATCGTGCTCTCAGAGAGTGACGGGATCGTGGATTCCGTCACCAGCGACATGATTAAGGTGATAGACGATGACGGTGAAACCCATGAGCATCGACTGACAAAATTCGCACGTTCAAACCAGAGTACCTGTATCAATCAGACTCCAACCGTCGTCAAAGGGCAACGCGTTCGTGCCGATGAGGCGATCGCCGACAGTATGTCCACTGATGGCGGCAAGTTGGCGCTGGGACAGAATCTATTAGTTGGCTTCATGAGTTGGGGCGGCGGCAACTTCGAGGATGCCATCATCTTGAGCGAAGACCTCGTCAAAGACGACCGCTTCACATCAGTTCATATTCAGAAACACGTCATCGATGCGCGAGACACTAAGCTAGGCCCCGAGGAGATCACTCGCGACATACCTAACGTCGGCGACACTAGCCTTACCAACCTCGACGAAGACGGCATCATAATTCCCGGCACTTGGGTTAGCCCGAAAGATATCCTCGTCGGAAAAATCACGCCTAAAGGCGAGACCGAGCTGACTGCCGAAGAGAAGCTTCTGCGTGCCATCTTTGGAGAGAAGGCTAGAGATGTCAAAGACAGCAGCCTGCGCGCTCCGCATGGCGAGAAGGGCAAGGTCATTAAGGTCAGCGTTATCACTAAGGATGACGGATACGAGCTTCCGCCAGGGGTATCCAAAACCGTTAGAGTATGGGTGGCCAACACGCGCAAGATCACCGAAGGCGACAAGATGGCTGGACGACATGGGAATAAGGGTGTTGTAGCCATGATTCTGCCGCGAGAGGACATGCCTCACTTAGACGACGGCACTCCGCTCGACATTATCTTGAATCCTATCGGGGTGCCGTCACGCATGAATCTCGGACAGTTGCTTGAGACTCATCTCGGATGGGCCGCGCGCGAGCTGGGCTACGCCGCTGTGACGCCAGTATTCGATAGCGCATCAGACATTGCCATAGAAGACAGTCTGGCGCGGGCATGGTTCGTAAAGGCATCTGGCGCCCGAGATTTCAGAAACTTCAGCGAACAGTATGAATTCGACCGCCAGCGCGTCGCCGACTGGCTGGCCGAACGCGACTATCGATATGACGAACTTTGGCAAGAAGACGCTGAATCTCGTGGCCGCGCCAGCAACGCATGCATGAAGATATGGCTGAGCGAAGTCGCGCACGAAGACGTGAGCGGATTGAGCCGAACTGATCTTCTCGAGCTGTCGCGCAAAGTCGATCGCGAACAGGGAACGGCAGCTCCGATTCTCGGCAAACAGACACTTATCGACGGGCGCACCGGTGAGCAGTTCTATCAGCCAGTTACAGTTGGAACCATATACATGATGAAGCTCATCCACCTTGTTGAAGACAAGATGCATGCCCGATCGACTGGTCCCTACTCGCTGATCACCCAGCAGCCGTTGGGGGGTAAAGCCCAATTCGGAGGACAGCGTTTCGGAGAAATGGAGGTATGGGCTTTAGAGGCCTACTCCGCTCCTCATACCTTGCAGGAAGTGCTCACCATTAAATCCGATGACGTGCGCGGCCGAGTGCTGGCGTATGAATCGATTGTCAAAGGCGACCCTGTCGTCTCGGCCGATGTTCCCGAGTCGTTCAACGTTCTGATCAAAGAGCTACAAGGCCTGGGACTAGCGGTGGATATGATCCCGGAGCATCAGTTGAGCGCAGAGAATAACCAATTTGAAGCCGTTGCGCGTCCGTCACTCAATGATGCAGAACCGGCAAGAGAGCATCTGGGAGGAGACGTTTTGGATATTGGGACCGAACTGATGCCGCCGAGCCTGGAATTCGATATCAATGATGATGATGGCGACGACTATCGGCTCGACGGCGACGGCGGTGACGAAACTACAGAAAAGGCGGTCGTCTCGATTGATGGTGACGAAAAGGCGGAATAATCTTGTAACGATCAGCATCGGAAACGATTCGTTTAACGGCAACTCCATTTACTACACGCCCCAGATTCAACGCCAATTGGTGAGAGGTTAGGAATTCAATGGCATTTAACCCTTTGCGACAGGCCGTAGCCCCCGCTTCCTCGGGCAATGATTTCAGAGCGATAAAGATTTCTCTCGCTTCGCCTCAGCAGATAGTGCGATGGTCATTCGGTGAAGTAACTAAAGCGGAAACGATCAATTATCGGTCTTTGCGCCCAGAGAAAGATGGGCTCTTCTGCGAGCGAATCTTTGGCCCTACGCGTGACTGGGAGTGCTACTGCGGGAAGTACAAGCGTCAACGAGATCGGCAGCGTCGCGAGGGTTTCAAATGTGAACTGTGCGGTGTTGAAGTTACGCGCGCCAACGTGCGCCGCGAGCGTATGGGGCACATCCAACTTGCAGCTCCAGTGGCACATATATGGTTCTCACGGGGCACGCCGTGCCGTATCGGATTGATGCTTGACATCGCTCCGCGCAGTCTTGAAAGAGTGCTGTATTTCTCGTCTTACATCATCACCAGCGTCAACGAAGAAGAACGCCAGAAGGCGATTGAAGAACTTGAAACCTACGGCGAACAAGAGCAGCAAAGGCTGGTTGAAGAAAAGACACAGGCAGTAGCAACCGACGCCGCAGACGAATTTCTCGCTAGCCTGATGAACGAAATCCAGCAGATGCAGATAAAACTTGAGGTGGCGGCGGAGAAGATACCATCCGCGGCGGAAGGATCATCCATTGATGATGATATTGAAGCCAAACTCGCATACTATCTTGATCTGCTAAAGAATGATATCGAAAATCGAATCGATCAAGCCGAGAAACTGCAGGTGCGGGCTCAGCTCACGGAGAGTGAGTTTCATGAGCTTAGCAGGCAGTTCGGAGATATCTTTAAGGCCGGCACCGGCGCTGACGCGGTGCTGGAACTGCTCCAGAACATTGATCTTGATGAGTTGCACTCAGAGCTATCAGAGCAGATCCGCAGCACTTCCGGGCAGCGCCGCACCAAGGCGATCAAAAGGCTCAGCGTGGTAGACGCGTTCCGAAACAGCGGCAATAAACCTGAGTGGATGATACTCAAAGCGCTTCCGGTGCTTCCGCCGGATCTTCATCCAATGGTGCAGCTCGACGGCGGACGATTCGCCACCAGCGACCTTAACGATCTGTATCGGAGAGTCATAAACCGAAACAACCGTTTGAAGCATCTGCTCAAACTCGCGGCTCCCGAAATCATAGTGCGCAACGAACGCCGAATGTTGCAAGAGGCTGTAGACGCTCTCATCGACAACGGTCGTCGCGGACGCCCTATCGTTGGACGACATAACCATCAACTTAAGTCGCTTACCGATTTGTTGCGCGGAAAGCAAGGACGATTCCGACAGAACTTGCTTGGCAAGCGCGTCGACTACAGCGGACGCTCGGTGATCATATCTGGCCCCGATCTAAAGTTGCAAGAATGCGGACTGCCGAAGCAAATGGCTCTTGAACTGTTCAAGCCGTTCGTCATGAACCGGCTCATCGCCAAAGGCGAAGCACATAATATCAAGACGGCCAAAAAAAGAGCTGAAGATGCTGACGCGAAAATCTGGGACACTCTGGAGGAGATAGTTAGAGATCATCCAGTGTTGCTCAACAGAGCCCCTACACTTCACCGGCTCGGTATCCAAGCCTTCTATCCCAAATTAGTTGAAGGGTCTGCAGTACAGCTTCATCCGCTGGTGTGCACGGCATTCAATGCTGATTTCGATGGTGACCAGATGGCGGTGCATGTGCCGCTTTCTCCGGGGGCCATCAACGAGGCGAAGCAATTGATGCTGAGCACAAAAAACATGCTGGCACCGCGATCGGGCGCGCCTATTGTGTCTCCCACGCTAGATATGTTGCTTGGAATCTACTATTTGACCGGATCAGATTCACTGCAGCATCAATCCATGATCGCCGCGCAAGGCGACGCCTCATCGAACGGATCCGAAAATGGGTATGAGGAAATACGAAGTTTCGGATCACTCGACGAAGCGCGACTGGCTTACGACATCGGTGAGATCTCGCTCCGGCTCCCAATAAGAGTCCGATTCCCAGGCGGAACCGTAGTGAAGTCATTCACCGACTCGGAATCCTTTTCATACGTGGTTCCAGAGCCGCATGATTGGATCGAAACTACCGCCGGCCGAATAATATTTAACTCTATCCTGCCGCCTAGTCTCGGATACCACAACTACGTGTTCCATGAAGACGAAGTTGAAGCTACTGTGGGCCTCTGCTTCCAGCAACTCGGTAACCAAAGCACCGCAGAAGTGCTTGATGAGATGAAGAATCTGGGATTTGAGTATGCTATGCGCTCCGGCACTACTATCGCGATACGAGATGCCATACCGCCATACGAAAAGCCAGACCTGATCGCTGAAGGTCGGGCCCAGGTGAAAATGCTGCAGCAACAGTACGAAGATGGACTCATCACTGAAGATGAAAAGTACATGTCCACTATAGAGACCTGGAACACCACATCGGATCGCGTTACCAGTGTAGTGCAGAAGCACATGAGCGAGTACAACGGGGTGTTCGCCATGTCTGATTCCGGAGCCAAGGGTAACCTCGCGCAAATCAAGCAGATGGCCGGGATGCGTGGCCTCATGTCCAACCCACGTGGACGAATCATCGAAAGCCCTATCGAATCTAGCTTCTCCGAAGGGCTTTCAGTGCATGAATTCTTCACATCAACCCATGGTTCCCGAAAAGCTCTTGCTGATACGGCTCTTAAAACCGCGGAAGCTGGATATCTCACACGCCGCATGGCAGATGCCGCTCAAGATGTAATCATCGACGAATATGACTGCGGTTCCGCGATCGGGATGCAGATCACTGCCGAAGTCTCGCGTGCTTTGAATGTGCCATTTGAAGAGCGGATATTCAGTCGCTATCCCGTAAAAGACGTCTTCCATCCTGAAACGGGCGAACTGCTTGCCGATAATAATACCCTCATCGACCACGCGCTCGCCAAGCGGATTGCAGATGCTGGCATTGAGGAGATCGAAGTGCGTTCCCCTGTGGGCTGTGATCTTAAGAGCGGCGAACGCGGAATATGCGGCAAGTGCTATGGCAGCATGTTGGCTGACAACCGGGCTTCCATCGTTGGTGAGGCGGTGGGGATAGTAGCCGCGCAATCCATCGGTGAACCTGGAACTCAGCTCACGATGCGGAACTTCCACACTGGAGGCATCGTCAGCGATCGCGACATCACCACTGGATTGCCGCGCGTGCAAGAGCTGTTCGAGGCACGCAATCCCAAATCACCGGCGATACTCTCCGACATTGAGGGCACCGTCAGATTCAGAGATGCCGACGGACGAGTCATCATCGCGGTTGAGAACCGGAAAGCATGTCGAGAAGAAGTCAAGATACCAGAGGGATACAAGGCCAATGTGAAAAACGGCGAGTGGATCGATGCTGGATCCCCGCTCTTCGCACTTACTACGCGAGCGCGCCGTAAATTCACGGATGCCCAAGGTATCCTGACGGAGCCCGAACAGCTGCCTTCGGAATACACCGGCATGGTCGTTGAGGCAGATGGCAAAATCGAGATCGAATGGCTTGAGAATGAAGAGCGCGAATATTTGCCTATGGGACATTTCGAGCCGCTGGTATCAGACGGCGACGAGGTGGAACCGGGCACTCAGCTCACGGACGGGCAGAAGAACCCTCACCATATCCTCCGCATATCGGGCATTGAAGCCGTGCAACGATACCTGGTGGAAGAAGCACAGCGAGTTTATCGTTCGCAGGGCGTTAAAGTTCACGATAAACATTTCGAAGTCATCGTCCGACAGATGTTGCGTAAAGTCAAGATCGAGAGCTCCGGCGACACTAAGTTCATCATCAACGAAATTGTGGATCGGTCGGTTTACACTCAAGAAAATGACGCGATCACTCAAAAAGGTGGGGAAGTCGCAACTGCATCCCGCGAACTGCTCGGGATCAGTAAAGTGTCTCTGATGTCGCAGAGCTTTCTTGCGAAGGCATCGTTCCAAGAGACTGAAAGGGTACTCACCGAAGCCGCGCTACAGGGAAGTGTGGACAGACTCAACGGCCTCAAAGAAAACGTCATTATCGGACGCATGATACCAGCACGGTTAGACCGCACACCCGAGGGACGCGAAATACTTGGCATTCCGGATCGGCCAGAGATCGGCACGGTTGAATCCGATGACGATGGTAAAGGATGGGAAGATGTGCTGGCGGCTATCGCCCGCGGCGATGACCCAGGATACTCCTCATTGCCGACAAGCTACTCGCAGTCCATCGACATTATGGAGACGGAATCTGCCGGCACCCTCAATGTAGGATTCTCCGATGAAGACGAAGAAGAGTTTGAAGGCAGAGATACAGAACCGAATATCGCGGACCTCACATCCAGGCTCGCTTCCGTTGACGAAAAGATCGTCTCATTTGAGGAACAATAAGGACTTCAATCCCTAAGCAGGGAATACAGCAGCCATTCAAGCGCCGAGGACTTAGCCGGCGTTTGAATGCATCTTTTGTCCGGATGGTCTAGACTCGGTTCTAACCGCTATTTGGAATAGCGTTAACATCAATGCCGATAACTCATGTCTTAAGATCTCAGCATCATCACATGAGTCAGAACCAAAGCGCGCCCAACGTCATCGTATTCATGACTGATGACCAAGGATATGGCGATCTATCGTGTATGGGCGCGACCGATTTCAGCACTCCTAATTTAGACCGCTTGGCTAGTGAAGGCGTGCGCTTCACGGACTGGTACTCTAACAGTCCGGTATGCAGCCCATCGCGCGCGGCGTTGCTAACCGGCAGATATCCCGGCAACGCCGGAGTTAGAGCCATTCTGCAAGGACATCGCACCGCCAGCGGGTTGCCTAACTCAACTCCCACACTGTCATCGCTGCTGAAAGATCGCGACTATCAGACTGCGATGATCGGAAAATGGCACCTCGGACTTACAGATAAGTGTCGTCCGCACAGCCATGGATTCGACTATTGGTTCGGATTTCTCGCCGGATGCATCGACTTCTATTCACACATATACTATTGGGGCGCGAACAGACCCGGGCCGGGCGTAAACCCCACTCATGACCTGTGGGAGAACAATGAGGAAGTGTGGATGGATGGGCAGTACTTCACAGAATTGATTGCCGAGAAGACCATCGATCGATTGCGCGTCATGAAACACCAGAAGAGAAGGAACGGGGAACCCTTCTTCTTGTACGTCCCGTTCAACGCCCCTCACTACCCGATGCATGCCCCGAACAAATACACCGCACGCTTCGTGAATCTGCCGTGGGACCGTCGAATCATGGCCGCTATGGTCAGCGCGGTGGATGATGCTGTCGGAGCCATTATGAACGAGGTGAAACGCCTCGGCGAATCTGAAAACACACTTACATTCTTCGTCTCTGACAATGGTCCATCGCGTGAGACACGGAACTGGCTGGACGGCACTCTAGACCCATACTACGGCGGCACATCAGGAGGATTGAGGGGGCATAAGTTCAGCTTGTTCGAAGGCGGAATACGGATGCCTGCCATAGCGCATTATCCGGCGCGTATTCCACCCGGACAGGTTATCTCGCAGCCATGCGCTTCAATGGATATCGTGCCGACAGTTTTGCATGCCGTAGATGCTGCAGCACCGGACGCGCCCCAGGGCGAGTTCGACGGTGTGAGCATATTAGAGTCGCTCATCAATGGAACTGAACTGCCGGAACGAGACATCTACTGGGAACTTGACGGTCAGTCCGCGATTCGACGTGGAAGGTGGAAGCTGGTAATCGACGGAGTGCTAGTGGAGGAAGACGAGCCTTCCGAGCATCTGCATCTCGCCGATCTACAGGACGACATTGCAGAGGAGAATAATCTTGCGGGTATGATGCCCCAACTGGCTTCAGAGTTGCAAGATGCGGCGCTTAGCTGGCGCGCGAAGATAGAAGATCGGTGGGAGCGTGACTACGCCTCTCTAGGGCATGGTATCGTGACGTACGCAGATTTTGAACCTGATCGATCCGAGATCACAACAGTTGAGAACCCTTCCAAACCAGTGTCGATGCGGATTGATAAGAGATCGGCGATCCAAAAAATCAATGCATTTATTGGGCGTGAGTCGCTCAACCATTCGAATACACACTTCGCAAATGTAAATAAGTCAATCCATATTTGGTGGTTTAGTATTCCAATCGAGAGATTCCAGAATGAATTGCACCTCATACTTGCTAAAGACTCTGGATTTATCTGGCTGAAGATCGAAGCTGAAACATTCCCGTCATACACATTATTCTCTAACAGAGTAAGAGAGGGTAAAAGGTTGATTGATCTGAATATATGTAGCAATGCTGATGATCATCGATACTTGTTTGATGTTAAGAGCAGTAAAACGAGATACGATTTTCGTCCATATATTGAAAATGAATGGGAAGATTAGGTGAACTTCACTATGCGAATACCGCTACTTGGCATATCACACGAGACGAACACATTCTCTACCGTCCCAGCTGATTATGGGCAATTTGTGCGTTCCGGCATCTTGCGTGGCGCGCAGATAACCGATGCCTACTCCACTGCGCAATACACGATATCGGGATATCTGGAGGCGGCAGAAGAGCTCGGATTCGAGATCGTTCCGCTGATGTACGCAAACACCGGCCCGATCGGCACTATTACCAAAGACGCCTACGATCGTCTAACAGCCGAGATGTTCGGAATGTTGAAAGAAGGGGGACCGTGGGACGCGGTTCTGATCTCTAACCACGGTGCTGCGGTGAGTGAAGAGTTCCCAGACATGGATGGCGAGTTCTGCCGAGCGGTGCGGGAAATAGTTGGCGATGATATTCCCATCGGTATCACTCTGGACATGCACGCCAACGTGTCGAAGGAGATTGTGGAGCATACTGATATTTGTGTGGTTTGGCGCACTAATCCGCACCTAGATCCTAAAGTGCGCGGACGAAAATGCGCCGAATTGACTGTCCGTGCCGCGCGCGGTGAGATTCAGCCCGCGCAATGGATCGAGATGCCGCCGGTATTTGTAAATATCGTCAAGCAGTTCACTGGTGAAGAGCCGATGAAATCATTCGTCGATGACTGCATCGCTTCCAACGATATCCCCGGCATCCTGGACACTAGCGTGGCCGAAGGGTATCCGTATGCCGATGTGGCAAAGATGGGTATGTCATGGATCGCCATTGCCGACCGCGGCGATGAAAATCTGGCCAGATCTGTCGCCGAAGGCATGGCCAAAAGGGCCTGGGAGAGGCGCGCCGAATTGAATATCCGCCTGCCAGCTGTTTCCGAAGCGCTAGAGATGGCGCTTGAAGCGTACGTCGCACCGCGCGCCTTCGGAGATGCTGACGAAGTGCCGATCGACGGCACGGCACTCGCTATGGGAGAAGCTGACGCGGATGGGAAAGCCCGCCCCGGACCAATAGTGCTCATGGACGTCGGCGATAATATCGGGGGCGGATCCGCTGCCGATTCCACTCACATCCTAGCTGAAGCGGTCGCTAGAGGAATAGCTGGATTCCTGCAGACACTATACGATCCTGAAGCCGTCGTAGCCTGCGTTGAAGCTGGGGTTGGTGAAACAGTTTCCCTAGACGTCGGCGGGAAGACCGATGAAATGCATGGTAAACCCGTGAATGTAACTGGCACTGTGTGCGCCATCAGCGATGGGAAATATGAGGAACACGGAGCATCGCACGGTGGTTTCAGATACTACGATGCCGGAGTCTGTGTGCGCCTGGACACTGACGGCGGCCAGACCATATTACTCACCTCAAAACGCGCCGGCAACACTACTCGCTCTCAGATGTATCACATCGGAATATTTCCGGAAACTTACCGCATCATAGTGGCAAAAGGAGTCGTGTCCCCACGTCCGGCCTACCAGCCCATCGCCGGCAAAGTCATAATCGTAAATACGCCGGGAGTAACCACTGCCGACATGTTGACTTTCCAATACCGCCACCGCCGCATACCGCTCTACCCGCTAGAACGCCAAGCCGATTACTGATCGCGAAACCGATAGCATCGGCTATCCGGATCGTAACTCCACCCGAGAAACGATCCTCAGCCATGATCGGCCGCTAATCACTAAGAGCCTAAGCGACCCACCGTAAAGCTGCTCTGTAGAGTATCTTCGGGAGGATGATCCGAGATGCCGGAAGCGCCAGACTTATATATCTTGCAGGAGTTCCTTGAGGCGCGCGTCGCGGGACGAAAAATTATGCGCGCAGCAGAACTGCAGCCACTGGTAGTTCGCAATCTTACCGAAAAACCCTTCATGGAAGGGATCATTGGAAGCGAGATTCAAGCTTTGCAACGCAGAGGCAAGTTGCTCATGTTCAGTTTGTCGCACCACTACTTGCTTATAGTAAGCCCCATGCTGACAGGCAAGATTGATTTAGTAGCGCCATCTGAACGTATGCTTAAGTCGACCGTCGTGACTTTTGACCTAGATGACGATATGCAGGTGCGGTATTTAGATTCTAAGCGCATGGGCCAGATCTACTATCTCCCCAATGACCGTATCTCGGAGGTGACGCGCCTGGAAGACCAGGGCCCTGACGTGTTTGACCAGCCTTACACTTTGCAACAGTTCAAAGCCGCGCTGAATCTCTTTCGGGGCGAAGTCAAGGGTGTATTGACGCGCGGGCAGTTGGTTGCCGGGATAGGCAACGCATATGCCGATGAGATCCTTTGGGACGCCGGTATATACCCATTCAAGAAGATCGTCAAACTCTCGGATGATGAAGTGGAAGCGTTGCACAATTCACTGTATTCGGTAACGGCAGATGCTGTGGATACTCTTCGTGGCTTGTTCGGGGATGATGGCAAAACGCCACGCAAGGAAAGAGGATTCCTGAAGGTGCATGGACGCGCCGGAAATCCCTGCCCAAAATGCCGCGTTCGTATCAGCTCAGTTAAAGCGAAACGCCGAGAGAGTAATTTCTGCCGATCGTGCCAGCCGGGATCATTATTCCAGTGAAGTTGGCAATTGCAACTCGTAAAGACGCTTAACGATCGTAGTAGAATAATTACTAACAATCTACTTTTCATCTCGCCCATCTCTACACATCTTGTAACGTCAGCATGAACGATGCCGCAGAAATCGCCGCATTCATACGAGATATCCTGCTGATATGCTTCGCACTGGTAGGCTCCGTCGCTTTTATCGTCATCGCTGTCGTTATTGTCAAGTCTTATCGCCGGATGCGAGATGCCGTTGACCGTGCGAACGCCATCATGGAGAAGATTGAGGGCTTTCTGAAGACACTCGCATCTTTACGCCAAACACTGTCCTCGATTAACAGCAGATCTGGTGACAATCGAGATCCGAATGTTGCTGATGGAGCGAAGGGTAACGCGATTGGCGCGGCTCTGGGTTTTCTGGTGAGATCAATCTTCGCAAGGCGATCCCGAGACCGCGGAAATACGAACTGAAGAGTGCCTTGCCGCTTGTTTGGAGGCGAGTTTTTTAGTATCGATTCAAATATGACGACGATGAAACTATAGGAGTAAATGGAATGGCAAATGGAAGCAACGATACCGGGTTCATAGCCGGATTGATAGTTGGTGGACTCATCGGATTTGCAACTGGCATAATGCTCGCTCCCAAATCTGGCGAAGAGACGCGAGCTCAGCTATGGGATAGCACCGGCGATGTCCGAGAGCGACTTGATGAAGTGATAGAGACCGCTCAAGTAAGACTCGATGATATGCGCGACGAAGCTAGTAGAATCTCGAGCCGCGCCAGAGAAGCGGTACGACAACGCGTCGCGAGCACTTCCACGCGCCCAGAAAGTGCGGACAGCTCAGTAGAAGTGCACGTAGAAGGAGTGCACGTAGATACGGAAGATGAGAAAGTTTAGCAGATTGAGCTGAAGACGATGCGATCAGTTCTTCTCATCGCCACCCATCGCTGCGTAACTCTATATATACCATCTCGTGATAGATCTGGGATCAAATATGAGTAACGGTGGCAGGTCGCTGGTAGTAGTGCCTTCCGACGATCCCGATCAGTGCTACGGTTCGCCGCGTATGGCTGAGCTGGAAGCAGTAGCCGCCCTCAAGATATACCGTAGCCGTGCCGCCGATTTTGAAACTCAGATTGAACGGGCGCGCGATGCTACAGCCATCATCAATTCTCGGAGTTATCTTGAATGGAGAGCAGATGCATTCGAGCTGTTGCCTGATCTGCGCTTCATATCCGTTTGCGGCATCGGAACCGACTCCATTGACCTTGAAGCCGCGCGCGCCCATGGCATCGTAGTATCCAACATCCCTGGCAAAACGGCTCCGGTAGTTGCTGAACACGCATTCGGACTGATGTTTGCGGCTGCCAAACGGGCCGCATGGTATACGGAAGCTACTCGTCGCGGCGAGTGGATGAAGAAAGAAGGCGTCTTTTTAACGGGAAAGACCATCGGGATCATCGGCACGGGTAATATCGGCGCTCAGATGGCTAGGATGTGCAATGTCTTCGGAATGAAAGTCATCGCATATACTTTCAACCCTTCTGAAGAGCGCGCGCAAAAGTTGGGTGTGCAGTTCGTTGAATTTGAGACTCTGCTCCAACAATCGGATGTGGTTTCGATACATGTCAAACTCACCCCAGAATCGAAGCATCTGATTGGACATCGAGAGATCGGATTGATGAAGCCGGATGCCATTTTGGTCAACGTGGCACGTGGCCCCATCGTTGATGAAGATGCGTTAGTCGCGGCCTTGAATGCCGGTCATCTGGCCGGCGCAGCGATAGATGTATTTGAACAAGAACCATTGCCCGAAGGCAGCCCTATCACACGATGCGAACAGGTAGTGCTAACTCCCCACATAGCAGATATGACGCCTGAGGGATTGGACCTTTTGAACCAAGGCGTAGTTGAGAACACACTGGCATTCCTGGGCGGGGAGCCACAGAACGTAGTCAACTGATCCGCATGTTGCCGAAATGATCGGTGAAGCCATTGTGATCATGCCGCGAAACAGAACGGATGAAGTGCCGCCGTCGCATCCCCGGCGAGTCTCTCTTCTGCTTCGTAACTTGATCGTACAAGGCTTGAGGGATGGTATCACATCCGAACATGGACTGATAGCCCATGGCCGTGGTGAGGCGCTTGACTATCTGCTCGGAGAAGCTACTCACGACTTTGCAAAGCAATCGATCCTTGCCGCCGCCGCCGCGCTTATCACTGCGCAACACCCGGTAATTTCTGTAAATGGAAACACCGCGGCTCTGGTTCCCAATGAACTGGTGCAACTCGCTAATACTGTGGGCGCGATGCTAGAGGTTAATATCTTTCACTATTGCGATTCACGCGTCCGAGCGATCGCGAGGCACTTGGAGAAACACGGTGCCGAGACGGTGCTGATACCAGATGGCGCAACATCTATACATGGACTGCGGGGAGGGCGCAGATTCGTCAACTCTAAAGGTATCGCAAAGGCCGACTGGGTATTTGTGCCGCTGGAAGATGGCGACCGATGCGCGGCGCTCCAATCCGCCGGCAAGAGGGTGGCAACAATTGACCTCAATCCGCTTTCACGCACCGCGCGCGATGCAAAAATCTCTATCGTAGATAATGTGGCACGCGCGTTGCCCATATTGAATCGTGGCGTCGAGGAAATGCTGAAAAAGGATGCATCGGAGATCGCACAAATGCTGTCCGTTTACAATAATGAGAGCAACTTGCAACGCGCCGAAACGCTATTGCGCTCGGGTAAGTTCTGATTTCAGCATGGCGCAATTTGAATCGCTGGCTCAGATGCTCTACCAAGTCTGAACCCAGATCGAAAATCGCTAGCGTGCTCTGCCATATCGTTTCGTTTGCAGCAATATGACCAAACATTTCGTGTTCAACACCACGACCTGAATAATGTATGACACGGGTCAAGAAGTATGACTACAGACCGTGATCCGCTGATCGGAGACGAGGTATTACGAGTCGCCAGAGAAGCAGAGATCGCAACCGTCGATATTGAAGTTCCTCGCCGCACAATCTCGGTCCGCGGCATCGCCTCGCCGATGGTTCTGGTATACAGCTTCGTCGCGGTTGCGCTCATCGGCGCGGTTCTATTGATGCTTCCCATCTCCAATGCCGACGCCAAGGTCGCCAACCCGGTCACCGCGCTTTTCACTGCATCATCAGCCGTCACGGTCACCGGATTGGTGTTGACCGATACTGATGTTGCATGGACTGTTTTCGGGCAGGCGGTTATTATGACGCTGATATTCATCGGGGGACTCGGTTTCATGACTGGCGCGGCATTCATGATCATTCTGCTGGGGCAGAGGTTGGGTCTTCAGAACCGTCTAATAGTGCGTGAGGGGCTCGGCGGAGGACAGCTGGGGGACGTGGTTGATATGGTGCGGCGCCTGGTGATATTTTCCGTCGGCATTCAGATCGTCGCCTTCATTGTATTTGCCGTATATTGGCTGACGGTCCAACGTCTATGGGAGGGTATCGGAACGGTTGAAACTATCTGGTACAGCCTCTTCCATGCAGTGTCTGCTTTCAACAATGCCGGCTTTGACATCATGCCAGACGCTAAGGTTGGCGGAGCAAGCCTTGTGGGGCTGAAAAGCGATTTCGTTACGCCATTCGTAACCGCGCTCATTGTGTTCATCGGGGCTTTCGGATACATTGCCTCAAGCGATATCTGGCGAACAAAGCGATTCGCACGCT
This sequence comes from Dehalococcoidia bacterium, assembly GCA_963422715.1. Classification (GTDB taxonomy): domain Bacteria; phylum Chloroflexota; class Dehalococcoidia; order Lucifugimonadales; family Lucifugimonadaceae; genus Bin127. The sequence continues at coordinate 1,421,049 of OY730475.1, forward strand.
TCACTCTGGACACTAAGCTCGTTATTGTCGGAGTTGTTGGCATCACGCTATTCGGCATCACGACGTACCTCATCGGTGAATGGTCGAACCCCTACACATCCGGCAACGCCGGAGTAGCAGAGAAATTCTCCGATGCATTCTTTCACGCCATGGCCGGTCGAACCGCAGGATTCGCGGTCATCGACTATGCAAATACGCTAGGAACTACAGACATCTCTACTGAAGTCATGATGTTTATCGGCGGAGTCTCGGGATCAGTCGCTGGAGGAATAAAAATAAACACCTTCATGGTGTTGCTATTCGCCGTGGCGCTGACACTAGCCGGACGCGACACCGTCAACGCTTTCGGCAGACAGTTTCCCGGGTCCATGGTGCGTCGCACTCTAGTGGTTGGGCTAATATCCATCAGCTCTGTGATCGCGCTAGTATTTGCGTTAGTTGAAGCTCAGAATCAGATTCCGTTCCGAGATGCTCTCTTTGAAACGATGTCTGCTTTCGGCACTGTCGGACTCTCTACCGGGTTGACGCCGGAGCTTAACACTGCATCCCGACTGATCATTGTCCTCGCGATGTTCCTCGGACGGTTCGGGCCGCTTTCATTGGGGCTGCTAATGGCCGGAAGGCTAGCGGAATACAGGTACTCGCTTCCTACTGAAGAGGTTAGAATCGGTTGATGCCAAACGGATATACACATTATGAATATCCTTGATCATGGGAGTGAATCGTGGTAGCCAGTAACATAGTTGTCGCAGGAATAGGACGTTTCGGATCCCAGGCGGCATCGAATCTTTTTCAGCTCGGGCACGACGTGCTCGCCGTGGATCCAGATCAGGACCGAGTTCAAGACATCATCGGACGAGTCACCTACTCAGTTGCTGGAGATGCCACTGATGAGCATCTGATGCGAGACTTGGGGGTGCATAATTTCGACATCGCGGTGGTGGGCATCGGACGCAACGTAGAAGCTAGTATCATGACAGCGGCGCTCCTGAACTCTTTTGAAATCCCCGTCATCATAGCTCGCGCCCGAAACCCGCTCCACGCGCAAACGCTGAGCCGCATCGGATGCCATAGAATCATAACCCCTGAAGAGGATGCTGGTGAGCGGCTTGCAAACTCGCTATTCAATCCGAACGTAAGCGAATATATTTCTCTTGGCGCTACTTTCGGAGTGAGCAAACTGCCCATCCCGGAGAGATTCAACAATATGACCCTCAGAGAAGCTGGCTTTACCGATGCGAGAGACCGTTACCGTCTATCCGTCATGGCATTGCTGCGCAGTGAAACCACAAGGCTAGTACCCGGCCTTGATGAACGATTGCGCCCGGAAGACCACGTAGTAGTCGCCGGCGATAAGGGCCTTATAGACAACCTCATCTGATGCCGTTCCAAAGAGTGCTCTGCGTATTAAAGGGTGAAGAATCCGATCGCGACGCGATCGAAATTGCTGTATCTGTTCTGCAAGGCAGCCAAAAGCTTCTATATATCGTGTACGTTATCTTGGTAGACAGGAGATTCCCGCTAGATGGTAATATGCCAGATGAAGTGCGCCGCGCCGAAGGAATCTTAGCCAATGCTGAAAAGATGTCCGGATTGGAGCAACAGGAAATCAAGGGCGGAATACTGCAAGGAAGATCGCTATCGCATACCATAGTTCAAGAAATCTTCGATAAGCGTATAGGCGCCGTAGTACTTGCCGCGAGAATGGAAGATGCATTCGGCGATTTATCACTTGATCGAGATTGCGAGCACCTACTGGCAAACTTGCCGATTACCCTAATACTCATCAGAAAATCCCTTGAACACTACCAAGAAGATGCCAGCGATGCATAAACCGCTACTGTTGTGTGAATCATCCGCACAGAATTGTAAGGATACCTACGCTAGCCAATATGATGCGGGAGGGGCCCAGTCATCGAATCATAGAGGCGTTGCCTTATGAACGTAATAATCGCTGGACAAGACCATCTGGGCATTGCCATGGCCAACAAGCTGAGCCAAGACGGACATCGCGTAGTTATCGTTGAAGAAGAAGGCTTACATCTGCGGTCATACACTAAACATCTCGTTGACCGTGAAAATGTCACGCTATTCGAAGCGAATCCAGCACTTGATGAAACTATGATCGCCACTGGCATCTACAAATGCGACATGTTCATATCAGCGCTACGATCAGATGCGGCCAACGGGCTTGCCGCGCTCAAGGCGAAAATCTCATACCAAGTCGACAAAGTCGTCGCTTTCATCACCGACGAATCGCTGGCGCGCGTCTATCCACGGTTCAAAATCATCGTCGTCAACCCGCATGAACTAGCCTTGGAGAGCCTGAGCGAATCGCATCTTTTGAGCGTGGGCGCGTCCGATCGGCCGGCGCTTAACGACAGTACCGTTGTTTCTTGACTTGCGTTAAAGTTTGCTATCGATGTACGTGATTATTTTAGGATGCGGCGCCATAGGCACTAGGTTCGCATACTCCCAGATCGTCGCCGGGCATGAAGTTTTACTGATAGATCTCAATGAAGCTCGCATCGCAAAGGTGGAAACGAGCCTTGGCGATATCGCGATACTGGGTGATGCCGCTGTTGGAGACACGCTTATAAACGCCGGCATCGAACGCGCGGATGCTTTCGTCGCCACCTCCGGGAACGATGCCAACAATCTCGCCGCCTGCCAGCTGGCAAAATTCATATTCAATGTTGGGCAAGTGATATCGATCGTAAATGAAAGCTCCAATTCAAACCTTTTCCATGCCGCAGGCGTGGATACTATTGTCAGCCGAACGGACATCATATTAGCTAACCTGGCGGGCACACTGCTCGATCACGCGATGGCGGAATTGATGCGCATAAATGATCGAAACGAAAAACTCATCGCCATGAAAGTGCCGCGCAACGCACACTCCGTCGGAAAGCGCATCCGAGACCTGCCGTTGCCATACGGCATCATCATCCCGTTAGTCATATCCAGAGTCGGTACGCCATTTGTGCCCGCCGAAGACACTGTGCTGATGGGCGGTGAAGAAGTTATAGCCACATGTCCTGCAGAGTCTCTAAATGAGCTCTCGTACGCCATTACCGGGCAGAGTTTCTCTTCTGTTGTCGTCTAAACGCATCTCGTATCTAGGGCCGGAAGGCACTTTCACAGACCAGGCGGCCCATATCTACGCCCAAGACGATTGGGAAAGAGTTGCTTATCCGGAGATGAATCTCGTCGTCCGTGCCTTGGAAAGAGGAGATGTAGATGAGGCCGTTGCACCCATAGAGAACAGTGTCGGGGGAGCGGTCATCGACATCGTAGACTTCCTGGTCCGTTCGGATATCGTTAAGATCAGAGGCGAGTTGCTGCTGAAGATCGAGCAATGCCTGATCGCACTGCCCGGGGCTAGGCTCAGAGACATTAAATCCGTAGCTTCTAAACCCGAAGCCCTGTCTCAATGCCGGAATTTCTTGGCCTCCCGTCTGCCTTTGGCCGAGCGCATCGGTACTGCAAGTACCGTCGAGGCGGTCAAAAGCATCAAATCCGGGGCCATCGATAAGGCCGCCATCGGTCCGCGCCGCGCGGCTGAACTGACAGGCTTGCCGGTACTTGCAGATGCTATCCAAGACCGTAAAAACAACGTGACACGCTTCGTGATATTGGCGCATGAAGACTGTGCGCCCACTGGAATCGACAAGACCAGCATAATATTCAGTTTTCTCAACCGTGATGCTCCCGGCCAGTTGCACTCTGCACTAGGCTCTTTCGCATCCAGAGCCATCAATCTCACCCACATAGAATCTCGCCCCACCGGGCAGAAGCTGGGCGACTACGTATTCATCATGGACTTTAAGGGGCATCGCGCGGATCCTAAAGTAGAGGATGCGCTGTGTGAACTGCGTCGAATCGCCTCGTTCGTGAAGGTTCTAGGATCTTATCCAGTGGCAGAAGATGTAATTTAGAGAGGACATATACGACTAAGTCGCTGATGAAACAGTAAAAAGTAGATCATGAAACCGAATCACTAAAAGCACAGAACATCTGCAGCTCCAATGATCACCATGTTTTAGCCTTGGTCAGTGTCAGTGATGCACGCCTACTCTTTACAAATGACCGCGAATTGCAACAAAATTTCAGAGACTGGCGCGTCATCGGCAAAGGTGCCGGACACGGCAGAATCTACACCACAATACGAGATGCCAAGATTACAAAAGCTCACAGAAGCCTGCTGACTCTTGGCCGAGATTGGTTGCGCGACACCCGTTATACCCATCGCCTTACTCGACGCGCGTATTCTTTATATTCAGCCCCGAACTTACGGTATAGATATCGCTCTTCTTTAGCGATCCAGTACCAGTTCATAAGAATGAAAGTTGGTATCACTGCCAGTATCACGGCTGCCGAGTTCAAGATACAACCGATCCCGATGACTGAAAGCAAGAACGACGCGTAGATCGGGTTGCGTGAGATCGCGTATATCCCCTCATTCATCAAAGTAACAGTTGGAACATTGATGGCCACACTCTCGCCGTGGCGACTGAAAGTCCTGAACGCCAAGACCGCCACTGATACTGCCGCTACGATCAGCAACATTCCGCAGACTGTAGCCCACAGCGTAGAGAACGGTTCGATTCGCCAGAAAGTGTAATGCACCAGCATTCCCAGAAGTGTGAACATGATGGGCAATAGTGGCGGAATGAAGAATCTAGACATGAAGATTCAGATATGCTAAGGGTATTGACTTCATCGGTATCGAGTTTGTTCTACGGAGGTTTGACATGTCATTAGGTTCTGGAGTGGTGTATCGTTCCCAAGTGACGATAGAACGGATACAGGGGCCTTTGCGCATCGCGCATCTGCCGATTGACGGTGCCATCGCTTTCGGCGTTCACTCGGAGATCGCTGAACACTACGGAGTCTTGCCAGAAGCATCAGAGCCACATGCTACCACGCTCGATTACATAATAGCCGCCGCCGGCGGCTGAATGACCGGCACTTTCGGCGGCGCCCTGGAGGCGCGCGGAGTCCCAGCCAGCAAAGATCAGCTAGTTTCTGAGACGACTGGCGAAATAGAACGCGAGAACGGAGTTCTAGTGATCAAAAGGATTCACGTCGTCTATCGTCTGAAGATAGATTCTGCTCTTCTAGAAGAGAAGCGTGAAGCGATTGACCGTGTCTTGCGCGTCCATGCGAACGCTTGCCCAGTACATAAGAGCATCGCGGGGTGCATCGATATTACGACAGAGTTGGAGCTGCGCACAATCTGACACTGTACCCAAGCCATTGCGCGAGCGGGCTTGATCGTTATTCCTACAGCGACAGCTCGAATCGGTAATGAACCACAATGAGGAGGGCAACGAGCTGGGCTCGTTGCGTCTAGAGACGTTTCGCGTTGCAGGTTCAGCTGGGCTGCTGAATCAACTCAATCCTGATGTCTCCCGGGGCGGCGATAAACCCTATCTTGCGGCCATCAGGCAAAGAGATGGGGCCTTCTTTGACCTCAGCGCCTATGTCGGACAGACGCTTGAAGTCGGCATCTATGTCGTCGGTGTCGAATCCGAAGTGTTCCAAGCCGTAATGAACATCGGCATCTCCCGGCCCCAGCGTCTCACCAGTGCGCTCGCTGGAAATATTGATCGCAAGTCCGCCTTCGGTGCGTGTGATGATGAAGCGATCCCCAAAGTCGCGCACCGAATCCGACACGATCTCCACATTGAAGGCGCGCACGAACCAGTCGGCAGTCTTCCCTGGATCACTGGACTTCAGATGGATGTGGTTTACCAAGTAGGGCATATTCGCTGAATCTCCTGACCAAGTGATAACTGTGACGCTGTAAACATCTAATCAGCCTATCACCAATCGGGCATTATCGTTTACTCATAGCACCGATGCCATTCAACACCATTCTCAGCCGTGATCAGACCTACTCACATCCACTCGCCTTCTCAGTTGCTTAGGCAATGGGCGCTCAATATGATTGAGATTGCAGATCTACGGCCTCTAATCGCCACGGGAGAATGTAATTGAATCAGCCCAGCGCCAACGCTGACATCGAATCTAACGACTATCGACTGTCAAGATCGGTTACTCCTTCGCACTACTCTATCCGCATCCATCCAGACCTGGATGCCGAGACATTCACCGGCTCCGTATCCATCTCTGTCAATGTGGACGCCCCGGCTTCTGAGATCGTGCTGAACGCCAAAGAGCTCGAAATCCAATCGGCATGGGTTAAGGATGAAGAAGATGCGACGGTAGCAGATGCTTTAGAGATCCAGTATGACGAAGAACTGGAACGCGCGACTCTGCGACTCGATCGAGAAATACCAGCGAATCATTATCTGCTAGAGATGAGATTCGCGGGGATTCTGAACCGAAAGCTCGCCGGATTCTATGTCTCTACTTTCACCGACGACCAAGGCGTGAAACACAAGATAGCTACTACACAGTTCGAAAGCACCGATGCTCGCCGAGCGTTTCCCTGCTTTGATGAACCCGATATGAAGGCTTCGTTTTCCGTTGAGATGACGGTTCCAGTTGAACTATTCGCAGCTTCGAATGGCCCTATCGTCTGTGAACAGCCGGCAATAGACAAGAGCCACAAAATCGTGACGTTCGGGCGCACGATACCGATGTCCACTTATCTCGTCGCCTTCATTTTGGGACCATTCGAAGCCACGGATCCCGTTGACGTGGATGGAGTCCCGTTACGAGTGATACACCCCATCGGCAAAGCCCACTTAACCGATTACGCGCTAGAAGCCGGGGAATTTGCACTGAAATATTTCACCGACTACTACGGAATACCATATCCGGGACCGAAGCTAGACCTTGTGGCAGTGCCAGATTTCGCCTTCGGCGCGATGGAAAACCTCGGTTGCGTTACTTTCAGAGAAGCTATCCTGCTGGTAGACAAATCAAAGGCCACCCAGCCGGAACTGCTAGTCATCGCTGACGTTATCGCACACGAACTGGCGCATATGTGGTTTGGAGACCTTGTGACGATGCGGTGGTGGAACGGAATATGGCTGAATGAGGCTTTTGCCACCTTTATGGCGGCGATGTGCACCGATGCTTTCAACCCCGCATGGAGAAGATGGGACCAGTTCAGCCTGGAACGCTCAGCCGCATTCGATGTCGACTCGTTGCAGAGCACGCGACCCATCGAATATGAAGTGCATTCACCATCCGATGCGGACGGAATGTTCGACCTGCTCACCTATGAAAAGGGCGGCTCAGTATTGAGGATGCTGGAGCAGCACCTCGGCGCGCAAACATTCAGAGACGGTATCAGGCATTACCTCAATAAGCATCAATACGCCAACACCGAGACTGCTGACCTCTGGAATGCGCTCGAAAATGTATCCGGTGAGCCGGTGCGTTCCACGATGGACGCGTGGATATACCAGCGCGGATACCCCATCGTTTCGGTCAAGCAATGTGATGAATGCAACAAGACGATACTGAAGCAGCAACGCTTCTACTACTCGCCACCGGAAAAGCGTCATTCCAATGAAGGAGATGGCGGACCGGAAATATGGCCTATTCCTATAGGCATCCGCTATTCAACTGCGCCAGACGAGACTCGAGAGTTGAAACGATTGCTCACCGAAGACGATGAAGAGGTCGAGGAACTCATCGCCGCGAATTGGATCGTTGCCAATTCCGGCAGCAACGGATTCTACCGGGTGCGATACTCGCCCCAGCTTCTAGACGCCCTGAATAGCGCGATGCCTCACTTAAAGCCTATTGAGCGCTATAGCATCGCCGACGACCAATGGGCCGCGGCGATAGCCGGCCAATCATCGGCCATTGACTATATGAACCTGGCAAACGCTTATCGGTACGAAGACGATCTAGATGTTTGGACTCTGTTGGCCGGCAATATGGCTTCGTTGGAGCGGATGCTGGAAGAAGATTCGCCGCGTCGCGCCATGCGTGAAAGATTGGCATCTATATTCGGCGAGGCGTTAGCTAGATTGAAATGGGAGCCGAGAGCAGAAGATTCGCCGCGTGAATTAGAGTTGCGCGCATTGCTCGCACGATCCTTAGCCGTTACGGCGCGTGATGAAGATGCGAAAGAAAGGTTGCGCGCGCTTCACGACGCGTACCTCGAATCTGATGATGCTGTAGAGCCTAACCTAGCGGCCGCGGCCGCTGCCGCGGTAGCAGTATCAGGCAACTCCACCGATTACTCAGTTTTCAGATCCAAGTTCGAAAATCCGTCAACACCTCAAGAAGAGCGCAGATACCGCGGGCTTCTGGCCGCATTTCCCGGCGAAGTTGAAATCCGAACCACTTTGGCGATGTGCCTTGACGGGCAAGTGAGAACCCAAGACGCCCCATATCTCGTCGGTGCATGCATCGCGAACCGTCATCACGGGGCCATGGCCTGGGATTTTGTGAAAACCAACTGGGATTCGATGCTGGAGATGTATCCTGACAACGCGATAGTCCGTATGTTGAGCGGTATAAGGTCGCTCTCAAAACCAGAATTGGCGACGGATGTAAAAGCTTTCTTCGGGACGCACTCGGTACCGACTGGCGAGTTGACCCTCCAACAGCATCTAGAGCGCTTAGATATCAACGTTGCCTTTAGACAACGCGAGGTTGCGCGACTGAAAGAGTTTTTGATGAAACCATGAATATATGTTATTTCTTCAGAGATCGTACGTACAATGGTTTAGTTATCGAAAAATAAATCATGTCCAAATCTCCGCATCAATCTCCCGATCAATTGCCAAACATATCTATAATCATTCCGGCACGGAACTCGGAACGGACCATAGCCTCTACGCTTGATTCTTTGCTAGCGCAAGACTATGCAGGAGAGATGGAGGTTATAGTTGCCGACGGCTCTGAAACCTCGGGCACGGGGGATATTATCCGAAAATCGTATCCGTGGGTGCGTTTGATCCCTAATCCGAAAAAGACTCTCGCTCATGGATGCAATGCCGGTTTTCGAGTTGCAACCGGAGATGTCATAGTTCGGTGCGATGCCCATACTGCGTTTCCACCCGGTTACGTTAGCCGCGCAGTACAAACACTGGAAAGGACCGGAGCGGCGAATGTCGGTGGAAGGCAATTAGCAGAGGGAGAAACTTTCTTTGAACGCACTGTGGCAATAGCCATGACTACCCTGCTGGGCGTAGGTGACTCAATTCATCGAATCGGCGGCGAAGAAGGCCCTGCTAAATCCGCTTTTCTAGGCGTGTTCAGGCGCGAGACGCTGGACGATTTAGATGGATGGTACGATGTCTCACTGAATAGAAATCAGGACTATGATCTCAATCAACGGCTGATAAAGCAGGGCAAGACTGTATGGTTCGACCCGGAGTTAATGGCGTTTTATAAGCCTCGCAGCACGCCTCGAGCGCTGGCACGACAGTATTTCGATTACGGTCGATCGAAATTGTTGGTGACCGCGAAACACCCGGGCTCGATACTTTTACGCCATCTAGCTCCGCCGGCATTCGTATTGGCATTAGTCGCAGGAGTGGGGCTGTCGTTGGCAGGATTCCCATTGCCGCTGGCGACGCTCCTATTTGTTTACACGCTAACTATCCTTGGCGGGTCGGTGGTGATAGGTTTTCGCCGAAGGGACATGGCGTCTGTGCTTCTTCCGCTGGCTTTGGCAATCATGCACCTAAGCTGGGGAATAGGTTTCTTTTTCCCCAAACGGGCCTGATCTATTGCCATGAAGGGTTCTGCCGAGCTTCAATCGCGAAAACTCATGACCAATGCAGCAAAGCTCCCAGTTACTACTGGGCGTGAAGATGTGTCAGTAATGTTTGTGACGCTGTCCAGCATGGCCGCATTGTCACTGCTCATCCAAGTGCTCCTCGCTTATACGTTGCTTCCCGAAGGAAGAGGAGCATATATGGTATGCATCGTATTCGCGGCATTGCTTGGCTCCATCCTTACTCCCGGCGCGGCGTATGGCACGCAGTACTACATCATGACGAGAGACATCAACGCATCCCAGGGAGTGGCATCGGCACTGATCATTAGTCTGGTCGGAAGCGTAGTGGCGTTGCCGCTGGCGTTGCCGTTGATCCACAGTGATATTGCCTTCTTTCAAAAGGCAGAGACACATACGTTCCTGCTGGCGCTCGTCCTGGTCCCGTTAATGGCGTTCTCTTTCGCGCTTGATCAGCAGTTCGTAGCGCATAGGCGATTCAGACAGTTGGGAATCTTTTCTCTTCTCCGCATACTTACGAACGTGCTCTCGATTCTGATAATCGTTTGGCACTTGGAACTTGGGGTAGACGGCGCGGTTATGGCACTCGGCGTCAGTCATAGCGTAATGATAGTGGCATGCCTGTTGTATTTACGACGCAATTACGGGTTGACCTTGCAGATGCCGCAGAGCTTGAATTTCATCCGCATTCTCGTTTACGGATTGAAATACCACACCGCGCGGATCATAACCGTCTTGGAAGCGCATATCGGTATTGTGGTACTGGGTTTGATCTCGACTCAGGCCGAAATAGGTCTATTCTCTTTGGCGAGCGCGCTGATGTTAGGATTCATATTGATCTCAAACGCGATTGGCACTGCGTTACTGCCCCGTATCGTCGGTCTAGATGGTTTCACGTTGATCGCGTTTTGCATTCGGCTAGCGTATACCGCGACCGCAGGATGCATTATTGTATTTTTGGCGCTTAGCGCCCCCTTGATCGACACCTTTCTCCCTGAAGCATTCCTTCCGATAGTTCCGTTGCTATGGATAATCGCGCCAGGAACGCTGGCCGGCGCCATCTCGGGAATACTTATGACTTACTTCAAAGGGTCTGATCTCCCGCAAATCTGTTCGGCGGCTGTGTTTCTGGGATTATGCGTCAACCTATGTTCGTTGCCTCTGTTATATCCGACGTTGGGAATCGCCGCCGCCGCCTGGGCCGTGACCTTGGGGATGCTAGCCCGATGCTTGTTGCTAGCCATCGTTTTTCACCGCGAGACGCGCGCGGAATGGCTACCTATCTGGATGCCGAGAACGAGTGACGCAAGCATGCTCTGGGCTGAGTGCCGATCCATGCTATCCCGTGGCAACGATCGGCGTTCTCACGCTTAGCGTGGACCAGAATGCAGAAAATACGCTTGAATCATGGGGTTTTAGGTTAAAAAGGCTGTGCAGGTTGGACGCGAAAGATAATAAGAGGCTCAACATCCTGATCATCGGTCCGCAAGGCTCTGGAACTTCTGCATCTAACGTGATCGGCGGGAACAAATTGATGGTCGATGATCAAGTGCGAGAACTGATGATGCGAGGGTTCGACTCAAGAGTTGTCGATACCTCAGGGCGCGTAACTAACTTGCCTGCCTGTAAAGTGAGAGTTAGTCGGATACTGAGGTTTATAAAGGTAGTATGGGGAGCTTTGTGGGGAATACAAGGCTCGGATGCAGTCATCCTGATAGTTGCGCCATATTCAGCATTCCCTTTGGCATCGTTTTTCTGGGCGTTCTGTAAAATCACATCCCGTCCTCTAATAGTGCGTGTCTCCGCCGCTGGGCTGAGGTCAGTGTATTTGAAATACGGGGTGTTGACTCGCTGGCTCGCAGACCGGACTTACATGCGATCTTCCCGGGTGTATGTTGAAACGGAACAGTTACAGCGAGAGTTCGGCAATCGCTCCAACTTCCGCTGGTTTCCCAATACCAGAGATCTCAAGCCCAATCGGATAGACCGGCGCGACAGAATCATAAAGATCATATTTCTCTCTCGTTTGGATATGGCCAAGGGGCTGGGTGAGGCCCTGGAAGCATGCCGCGATTTGCCTGAAGAATGTCAGCTGAACGTCTTTGGCCCCGCTATGTCTGATACCGATTTTTCCCTCTTTGAGAATCATCCTAGAGCTGCTTACGGCGGTGTTCTGGCACCGGCAGACGTTCCCCGAGTCCTCAGTGAACACGACCTAATGTTGTTTCCCAGCTATATGGGATTAGCAGAGGGTTATCCCGGATCTATTATTGAAGCCTTTCAGTGCGGTATTCCCGTAGTCGCGGCCAGATTCGGTGGCGTTTCCGAACTCGTCGAGCATGAGAAGAGCGGACTGCTGATCGAACCCCGGTCCGCTGATGCCGTGAGAGAAGCAATTGAGCGACTTTTGAAAGACATCAACCTATATCAGCGTCTATGCGAAGGCGCCAAGCAACGAGGAGAGTTTTTACGCAGTGATAAATGGTATGACCGTATGGCTTCGGACCTGCACCGAATGTGCTGGAAATAGGCAATAGGGAGCACAATGCGTATCGTGGAGGCTCCGGTCCCTATCTCAAGAGCATGTCAAAGCCCGGCTAATACTTTCCGAGGTAGATGAATCGTTATTGGCGTCTGTAATTACTATCGTTCCCGGCGAATTTACAAGAACCTTTCGAAGTTATGGCGTGAATCCCATCGCTCTGTTGCATATCGACGCGGATATTTACCATTCCTATCGCGACGCATTGTCCAATCTCTACCCCATGTAGTGCCGGGAGGAATCATTGCATTCGATGAATATAAAGATAGACAATGGCCGGGCGCCACGAAGGACTATCGACGATCTTTTTGCTGACCGAGAAGAGAAGATCGTTAAATCATCATTCTGTGATCGGTATTACGCTGTAAAATCGAGGTGCTAAAGTGGCTGATCAAGCGCATCTAAAAATAAGAAATTCCACTGTGCTGTCACTCATACCTACGCTCTGGCAGCGACTTGAGTTCCTGTCAGTTCCCGGTATCGCCCTTTCGTTCTGGACTCTGCTGGTGCTGGTGCAGGTGAATCTGCAGGGAAGCATCATAAGGACCACTGTCCTGTCGATCATGCTGATATGTTCCCTGATCATAATCGGCTTCGCTGGTCTACGCACCTGGCGATTGCCCGGAGCGATATGGATAGGGATATTGTTTCTAGGCTCAATAGCCTCCTATCTAGTCATCGGTGTTGCAGTTTCTTTCTTCTCAGACACCGAGTTGCAGACTCGAGACCTGACACGTCAGGTATTTTTCTTGGTTCTGACCCTTGCAGCTATGATTGGCGGCCGGTGGATTATAGAGCGCTTCGGATTTGAGACCGTGTTGAAGTGGACGCTGGTTATTCTAACTGTAGGATGCGTCGTCATTCTAGCCACGCCGCTCTGGCGCGAAGCTGGATTATTGCAGGAATTGAGATATACCCGCTTCACCGGTTTTTTCACCGACCCCAATGATGCCGGCTTCTTAGGTTCCATTACAGTAGTGCTGGCGGTAGCATTTATCTTCAATCGGCATAAGATCGATTGGCTAGCGTTTCTAGCATTGATCTTGGGATATGCCGCAGTAATGACAACTCTTTCATATACGGCTTTAGCCGCCTGCGCAGGAACAATAGCACTACTTTCAGTGTTGCGCTTTTACTACCGGAATTTATATCCATTGCGGAATATGACTATTGTTCTAGCCACTACATTGATCTCCGTCATATTCATGTTTATCACCATATCGGAATGGGATATGGCATCTCTGTTTACAAGACCTCCCGATCCGACGCCAGCAATATCTGTGCTTGTGGAAGATGAGACCACGCCCACGCCGACGCCGGCACCGACACCTGATGGTCAGATAAACGACTCTGGGACCAACGGCATCTTAGATACCTTTGATGATGTTAGTTTCAAGGCGATTAGAGGAGATTTAAGTACTGATGAACCTTCAAACCCACTGTCGCGGCGAACTGAGCTGTGGGCAATAGGCTTTGAAGAAATCCTGGATTCGCCCTTTGTAGGACAGGGCTTTATGACTATGCGCAGCCTAGATGAAGCCCCTCTACAATATGAGTATCGGCCGGAGGGTGTTCACAATTTGTACCTGATGTTGATTGGCGAGGCGGGCATTGTACCCCTGGCGATGTTCGTTGCGGCTCTCTTGTTGATGATTTGGCATAGTTTGACCTTGCCGACTTCTTCAGCATTAGGCAAATATGCAATCTTAGGATGGGTGCTTCTAATGATTGCGTTTGCGATGTCGTTCCATCATTTGCTAACCATGGGAACTTACAGTTTCTTCTTGGGCTTTAGTTGCGCCATAGTGGCGTTTCTGATTCAGCAACGAAGAGGGACCAGTTCCGCGTGACAGAGAATTTATCTGATTGAGGTCGCGTTGGCACCGAGCCATCTTGTATAGCTGGTATCCGCGCTATAAGAAAATCCCGTTGATGTAGAGCTTAATCTCCGCTGTTGCGCACGAGTTCCACTATCTGCCCTGGAGCGTCGATCACTGCATCGTTAGGGTCTTTCTTTTCATCTACAACTAGATGTCGAACCGGGTAGTTGATAACAATGCCCGCTTCGTTGAAACGCTCGTGGATGAGCTTGATCAGCTCACTCTTCAGCTGGAAGCTGCCGGCGCGATCGGTCGCCTGCATAAATACCCAGAAATCGATGTTCGAATCGCCAAAGGCGCCGAAACCGGCGCGCGGCTCTGTCTCCGTGACTGCGTATTCGGATTCGACCACCATCTGCTGAGCCGCTTCCATAATGATCTCGTGCACTTGATTCAGATCCGATGAGTAGCTCACGCCGCCATTCACAATGACATTCATGGCCGTCGCCGGACGAGAGTAGTTGGTGATCATGTTCTCAGACATCATTGAGTTGGGAATGATGATGAGATTATTGAAACGCGACCGTAGCTTGGTGCTACGCCAAGAAATATCTTCGACAAAGCCGGAAGGTCCGCCTTCGATCTCAATGAAATCGTCTTTGGCAATTTCGCCTTCGGATATGACATACGTTCCGGCGAAGTAGTTTGAAAGCGTGGGCTGGGCGGCCAACGCGATCGCGATGCCGCCGATCCCGAGCGTCGCCAGCAATGGGCTTATTTCAATGTCGAATATCGCGAGCATCCACAGTCCTGCCACCGAGTACACCACGATAGGCGCCAAACGCCGTAGCGAAGGCATCACCTGATCGTCAAATGAAGTTGATGTGGCAGGCGCGATGTCCGCTTCGTACCAAGCCATCGCGACTCGTATCAGACGTGTCGACATATATGCAACGACCGCCAGAGCAATAGCGGAGCCCGCCCGTTGCGTAATCAGTGACATATCAATCGTGTAGTTTTGCTCAGATTGCCATTGCGCAACCGCCGTCTCAGCGGCTAAGGTTCCACCCGCCACTATGAGTAGCAGAATTATGGGACCATCAGCAGCGTTTAAGAATCGATATTTCAGAGAATCTTCGCCTTCTTCTGACCTTGAACGCAATCGCCTCTTCACCACTTTCACCGCGATCTGCAGCACTACGGCGGATAGTGTTACGATCGATGCGATGATCAATGCAACCATGTAAGAATCGTTTATTGATTGTAGCGAATCGTTCATGTATCAGATTCAAAACGCCGGCGCGACAGACCGAAGCTGTCGCGCCAGTATCACACTCAAGCTTTTGAACTGTAGATCGTGCTTACGGGCCTTTAGTCAGCCAAGGTTGCTTGCGCGGCTCATCGATCGCTTGCAGCAACGCTGTGATGTAGCCGTAGACAAATGCGAAGGCGGTGCCTTGCGGGTCGCGGCCGGCTATCTGCGGAACATGATCGGGCATCAGCATGTACTTGTATCCCACCTCTTGGTAGGTTTTGATGCACTCGAACATGTTGATGCTGCCTTCGTCTGGGAAAACCTCCATGAAGTCGAGTTTGTGCCCGCGTATGTTGCGGAAGTGGACGTTGAAGATCTTGCCGCGCGAGCCGAACCATCGAATGATGTCGAATATCTCCTCGCCGGGATCGTCTAGCATCTCGGTGACGGTGCCCTGGCAGAAGTTGAGCCCGTGGTAAGGGCTATCGTGCATCTGCACGAATTTCTTTAGACCATCCGGCGTGCCCAGCACCCGCGTTACTCCTCGGTAACCGGGCGGTGTATACGGATCATGGGGATGACATGCCATTCGCACCTTGTTCTCGGTCGCCACTGGCACAACGCGTTCCAAGAAGTAATTGATGCGCTCCCAAAACTCATCTTCGGACACTTCGCCCGCGATGCCGGGCTGGTTCTCGTGCTTCACCTTTTCATAACGGAACGTGGAGTTGCTGGATCCGCCGCGGCCGGTTTCTCGCTCCGAGCGTGGTATTCCGATCAGGTTAAGGTTATACTTCACTGCTGGAATACCTGCCGCTGCGCAGTTTGCAATTAGATTCTGCACCACCTCGATCTCACGGTCTCGCTCCGGATCCTTCGCAAGCAGAATGTTTGGGGATTGCGCCACTTCTACCGGAGTTGAAGATAGCGGAAGCTGAATCATATCCAACTCAACCCCGAATGAATTGATATGTTCCCGATGGCGTTCTAGCTCTTCACGCGTCCAAGTCGTAGCGTCGCCGGTGCGCGGATCGGCGCAGATGTTGTTCACGCCCAGCTGCGCCCACTGTCTAAGGTCCGCATCATCACGCGCGCCTACTTGTGTTCCCAGATACATAACAGCTCTCCCTTACAGTTATCTTGAAGGCGTTTCAGATTCGGTTTTGATATAGACTACCATTTTCAATGCCTTATCGCATTTGAGACATTCCGGCGCGGCAATTCATGCACCGCTGATGCCCAGGCATCACATATCATCTGCTTCCTGCTGGAATGCATTATCGGTTAATCGCTATTTTCCCAGCGTAGAACCGGCCGGCGAGCCGCAAGAGCCTCGTCCAAGCGCGAATTCGGCAACGTGTGAGGCGCGTTCAACACCATCTCCAGCTGTTCGTCTATCTCATCGTCAATCGCTGCCATAACGGCGATGAAGCGGTCTAGAGTCTCTTTAGTCTCCGTTTCGGTAGGTTCCACCATCAGTGCCTCGGACACGATCAGCGGGAAGTACATAGTGGGGGCATGGATGCCATAATCGAGAAGACGCTTAGCGATGTTGAGGGCCTTTACACCGCGGCTGGCCTGACGTTTGCCGCTCAGCACAGTTTCATGCATGCAATAACGATCGACCGCCAACTCGAATCGTTCTCGCAGCTTCGATTGCAGATAATTGGCGTTGATAACGGCGTTTTCAGAGATGGAGCGCAATCCATCGCCTCCCAAACTCCGCATGTAAGTGTAAGCACGCACCAAGATTGAGAACGAGCCGTGGAATCCATTTATCCGCCCCACGCTCTTGCAGGGACGAACCAATCGATAAGCGCTGTCTTCTTGACCTCGCGTTACGATGGGTTCAGGCAGATAATCGGATAGCTCTCCGGTGACCATTACCGGGCCGGAACCAGGGCCGCCGCCGCCGTGCGGAGTAGAGAAGGTCTTATGCAGATTAGAGTGACAGATATCGACTCCGATGTCGGCGAGTTTCACTAATCCCAGCAATGCGTTGAGGTTGGCGCCGTCCGCATAGACCAATCCACCGGCGCGATGGATGATATCCTGCACCTCTAGAATATTCGGCTCGAACAGACCCAAAGTGCTGGGAATGGTCAACATGAAGACACAAGTCCGTTCGTTTGCGACTCTCCTCAGGTCTGCCAAATCGACATTGCCGGACTGATCTGTCTTTACGGTCTCTACTTCCAGCCCGGCCATCGCCGCCGATGCGGGATTGGTTCCGTGGGCAGAATCGGGAACGATGGCGACGTTGCGATGTTCTTCTCGGCGTTCGGACATTGTGGCACGCGCGATCAGAAGCCCGGCGTACTCTCCCTGAGCGCCCGCCAAGGGAGCGAGGCTCACTCCGCTCAAGCCAGTTATTTCACCCAGCCAATGCTGCAGTGCGTGCATCAGATTAAGCGCGCCTTGCACCGTATCTTCGGGTTGCAAAGGATGGAGCTGCGCGAAGCCGGGAAGCGATGCCACACTATCGTTGAGCTTCGGGTTGTACTTCATCGTGCACGAACCCAGCGGATAAAAATTGGTGTCGATTGAAAAGTTCATCCGGCTGAGCATCGTGAAGTAGCGGATCACTTCCAGCTGCGAGACTTCTGGCAACCGAAGATCATCGGCTTCACGCATCATATCAGCATCGGGCAGCTCAGCTAGCGGCACATCTGGATTAGGCATCTGAACGGCGCGGCGCCCGGGCATGGATCGATCCATCAAAAGCGACCGATCGTGCATCTCCGAGATTTCGGATAGTGGCTCTACTTTATCTGTCATGCAGCATCTACCGCATTGATTTCAGACAACGCCTGTATGAGTCGATCAATCTCGCTTCGCGTGTTCATCTCGGTGGTGCACAGCAACATTCCCCGGGGAATCAGTTCGCTGATATCCAACCCTCCAATTATGCCTTGATCCAAGAGCCGTCGATTCACCTCGCCGGGAGATAGCGGACACTCGACTGGGAACTCGTTGAAGAATACGCTTGCCGCACCGCTATTTCCAATCGTGGCATCTCTCGCAACTCGCCATCCGTCTAAACCGTCTATAGCATCAGCCATGTAGTGCGCCTTGTGGTATGACAATTCAGCTGCTTCTCTGATGCCGCGCGGCCCCATGGTCGCCAAATATATGCCGACCATCAGCGCGATCAGCTGTGTGCTGGTGCAGATATTGGAAGTGGCGCGTTCTCGGCGGATGTGTTGCTCTCGAGTCTGTAGCGTCAGCGTGTATCCATCGCGTCCCCGAGTATCCATCGTCTTGCCGATGATACGTCCCGGCAATTGGCGGATATGGCGTTTGCGCGAGGCGAGAATTCCGATATACGATCCCCCGAAAGATAGTGGCACGCCCAAGGGTTGCCCTTCAGCAGTTGCGATATCTACGCCCAACGCGCCGGGCGGCTTGAAAAGCGCGTTCGCTATCGGGTTTGTGTGCATTACGCTGAGCGCGCCATGATGATGGGCCAGCGCGGAAAACGCTCTCGCATCCTCGATCCGGCCGAGAAAATTCGGCGATTGGAAGGCGATACAGGCAACGCTTGAGTCAATCGCGCCATCAAGGGCTTCGCGGTGCGAAACCGTCTGGATCGTCACATCCTGATACTGCGAGTAAGCGGTTGCGACTTGCACGAGCCTATCGTCTATGGAGTTGAGGATGAGCAGGCGTTTTCTGCGAGTGATTCTAGCCGCCATCAATAGCGCCTCGGCGAATGCCGTCGGACCGTCATACATCCCCGCATTTGCGACTTCCATGTCGAATAGTTGACACACGGCTGACTGGAACTCGAATCCCGCTTGCAGCGAGCCTTGAGATGCTTCCGGCTGATACGGAGTGTAGGAAGTGACGAACTCGCCTCTTTGCAGCAGAGCATTCACCGTTGACGGTATGAAATGTCGATACGCGCCAGCGCCTAAGAAAGAGGGCATAAC
Source organism: Dehalococcoidia bacterium (assembly GCA_963422715.1). Classification (GTDB taxonomy): domain Bacteria; phylum Chloroflexota; class Dehalococcoidia; order Lucifugimonadales; family Lucifugimonadaceae; genus Bin127. Next base: position 1,440,274 of record OY730475.1, read on the forward strand.
GCCTGGCTCCGCGTTTGAAGACGCCATAGATCTCAGCTCGGCAACCACCTCCAGTTCAGAAGCCGAGTCCGGCAGTTCCAGATCAGGATAACGATGAGCAAGCGGAATGTCTGCGATCAGCTCGTCAAATGCATCCACTCCGATGGCGGCGAGCATTACCGCCCGGTCTGAAGCGGTATTCGGGATGAAAGGATGCGATGCTTCACCGTTGATCGGCAACTCGATCACTCCAGCAACGATTGATACTCGGCAGCATCCATGAGATTATCGAGTTGGTCAGTATCGTTCAGCTGTACGCGGATGATCCAGCCCTGGCCATAAGGATCGCCGTTCAGCAGTTCGGGTGAATCTACCAAAGCTTGATTCGCCGCGATTACAGCCCCTGATACGGGTGAGAATAGGTCGCTGACGGCCTTGACAGATTCAACTTCTCCGAACTTGGCGAACTGGCTTACCTCTGAACCTACTGCAGGCAGCTCCACAAATACCACATCTCCCAGGGAGTCTTGTGCGTGGTGCGTTATCCCTACTTCTGCCTCGGATCCCGAATCCATCATCCGTACCCATTCATGCTTTTCGGAGTATTTAAGATCGTCGGGATACAACGGCATTCGATTCCTGCTCAAGCGTGGGTTCAAATCACAGATTAGACTTTACCATATAACTGCTGGCGTTCAATCATCTGTTACGCAGGTTTTACACTTGTTGGAAGCGGCATGCCGAAGTGGCGGAATGGTAGACGCGAAGGTCTCAAAAACCTTTGGGCTTGGCCCGTGTGGGTTCGACTCCCACCTTCGGCACCAAGTTATCTCCGCAATGACGCCTAATTGGTGCCGAGAGGCGGACTCGAACCGCCGACACATGGATTTTCAGTCCATTGCTCTACCACTGAGCTACCTCGGCAACGAAACCTATTTTATCAATTCTAATCGACTATGCCCTGGCTATAGAAAACAAGATGCATCCGAGGACAACAGCGAATCTATTAACGCCAAAGGGATGGAATTGCTTAATATAGAGTGAAGCAACCCGAAGAGGACCATTGCCGATATGTCCGCGTTAATCATCTCATCTACATCCGCATCAACTGGCAAGACCGCCATCTGCGCCGCGCTGGCAGATCGATTGTGTAGCGAAGGCGCGGAAGTCAGAGTTGACTATAGCCTTGATACGCGGTTCCGAAACGATCCCCGCATCCAGTTCGTCGATCGCCAGTCCGCCGATTCCGCCGATGACAAGTTGGCCGTCATCGAGGGCTCAGTTGCCGATGCGGCATCAGACCTCGAATTAGCGGAAAGACTGGATGCGCACATCGTTCTCATATGTCAATTGGAAGACGATATCCCGGAAATCGCAGCTCGGTATAAAGACCGGCTAGGCGGCATCATATTCAACAAGGTGCCGCGCTACCGCGACACGCATGTGCGTTTGCGCATAGGCGAACTCTCTGCAAGCGGCATGCCCTGCTTAGGTTGGCTGCCTGAAGATCGATGCTTGGCGGCACAGCGACTCGATGATATCGTTTCGCATCTAGGCGCCGAAGTGATCATAGAAGGCAATGGTTTGGATGTTCTCATCGATAACTATCTGATCGGTGGTTTGGTGCTTGATTGGGGACCTTTCTATTTCAAGTCCCAGGAAAACATCTGCGTATTCGTAAGAGGTGGCCGGCCTGATGTTCAGATATCCGCGCTGCAAAGCGATACCACCAGGGCGATAGTGATGACGGGCGGAGAAAATCCGATTGACTATGTGTTTTACGAAGCTCGAACCAAGGGCATTCCTCTGATCTCGACCGCTCATGACACCGTTCAGACCATGAATCGATTAGACGCCATGAGACCTTCAATGTTCGACCATCCAGACAAGCTGCGACGGATTGCGGAGTTGGCAGACGTTCAATCGATCACTGCCAAGCTCACGGATCTTATCGTTCAGCCGGCAACGCGCTGAGCTCTATTTGCAGACCGAAGATCATGGTTGCAAGCCAGCGATATTTGCACGGCCATCATCGATCCGTGCTTTCCGCGCATGCCGCGCGAACGGCAGCGGATGCAGCGGCGTTTCTGTTCCCGCATTTAAAGCCCGGCATGTCGGTACTAGATTTCGGATGCGGCCCCGGAACCATCACTGCTGGCTTGGCAGAAGCCGTTGCGCCTGGCGGCTCGGTCATCGGTATTGACATAGCTGAGAATCTGAAACCGGAGTGGGAAGCGCGAAGAGCGGAATCTAAAGCTCAAGCCCTGGATTTCTTTGTCGGCGATATATTTAAACCGCAGTTCGCCCCTCAAAGTTTTGACGTCGTATACGCTCATCAGATCCTGCAACACCTGTCTCACCCGGTCCACGCGCTTACATCCGCCGCGCAATTAGCAAAGGTGGGGGGAATGCTGGCAATGCGTGAAGTGGATTGGGGAACCTTCGCCGTATATCCAGAGATGCCGCTCTTGCAAGAGTTCAGACGCATCTATGACGCGGTAGCGATTGAGAATGGCGGTAATCCCAGAGCGGGGCGAAACATGCTGAAATGGATGTATGACACGCCGGGGCTGGAAGATATTCGCATCACGACCAGCACCTGGACATTCGCCGAACCCGCTGGCCGAGAATGGTGGGGCAATCAGTGGTCAGATCGAATACTTCACTCCAACATCGCATCTAGCGCTTTGGAATACGGGGTCGCCACTCTTGAAGAGCTGCAGGCAATATCCAATGCATGGCAGGAGTGGAAAGAGATGCCCGGTGCAACGTCATGCTTCGTGCACTTCGAGGGATTGGCCACCCGCACGCATTGAGATCGCTCTCCTCGCTCTGGGCGTTGTGATGGCATAGTGGCAATCACCGGTTGATATCGGTATCGCAGATCGAAAGCAACGATATAAATGCGTCGGTTTGACAAGGATCAGCTAGAGCATCGTTCAATTGTGCGAAACTAGTAACCATCTCTCTTGCGACTTTAGCAGCAACGACTGGGCCGAGAAGTGGCGACAGCAATCAAATCCGCCGAAAAGATTCTAGAAGGCCTTTCCGAGGCTCAACGCGCGGCGGCGTCTTATCTTGATGGATCGTTGATCATCATCGCCGGTCCGGGCAGTGGAAAGACGCGTGTCATGTCGCATCGCATGGCTTACATTCTCGCTACTGGCGTGGCGCCTTGGCGCGCTCTGGGCGTAACATTCACAAACAAAGCCGCATCAGAGCTGCGTCAGCGTTGCCAAGCTCTGGTATCAGAGTTCATTCCCGATCTCAGCGATGCGAATGTCAGCACTTTCCATTCGTTCGGCGCCAAGTTCTTGCGCGTGCACTCAGATGCCGTCGGATTGAAGCGGGAGTTCACGATCTACGATCGCGACGACCAGACTCGCCTGCTCAAGCTAATCCTGGATCAGATGGATGCGGATGCCAAAGTTAACGATGTTTTGCGCGACATCTCCGCGGCGAAGAACAACAACCAATCTCCAGAAGATTTAGCTAGCGTCAGCGCTAGCCACAAAAAGGAGCTGCACGCCGAAATATACAGCCATTATGAAGCCGGTATGTCATCCGCGAATGCGGTCGACTTCGACGACCTGTTGCTTAAACCGTATCGCACGCTGGTCCAAGACTCCGCGATCCGACAGCTTTACCAAGAGCGATACCTGCACATAATGGTCGATGAGTTCCAGGACACCAATTCGTTGCAGTTCGAGCTGGTAAGATTGCTCGGCGACAAGCACCGCAAAATATGCGTAGTGGGCGACCCGGATCAATCGATCTATTCCTGGCGGAGCGCGCGACCCGAGAATATGGGGTTGCTCGCCGATGTGATGCGCGACTGCAAGATTGTGCACCTCAGCGAATCTTACCGCTCGACAAAGATGATAATCAATGCGGCTGACGGACTGATAGCCAACAACCCAGGTCGATTCAAGCGCACTCTATTCACCAAAAACGCTGTCGGAGAAAGGGTAGAAATCGGGTTTGTAAAAGACCCTGAGCATGAGGCATCTGTAGTGGTTGACACTATCGAAGCTGCGCGGCTGGATGGTTCAGTTGCAAAGGGCGCCTTGGCGTTAGACGACTTCGCCATCCTATATCGCACCAATGCCCAGTCGCGCGCCGTGGAAACTGAATGCAGCAAGCGCGGGCTGCCATACCGCCTCATCGGCGGTGTGAGATTCTATGAGCGGCGCGAGATAAAAGATGCTATGGCGCTGCTGCGAATCGTCGTCAATCCCACGGATGAAACATCATTGCGACGAATCATCAATGTGCCCCCCCGCGGGATCGGTCCGGTAACGCTTCGCAAGCTTGAAGAGCACAGCCATTTCAGCGAGGTCTCACTGCTGGCATCGGTTATGACTTCAATAGATCCCGTCGCGTCATCATCTTTAGGCCTGGGCAACAGCGCGCTGAAGAAAGTGGCGGCCTTCGCGGACTTCATAAACACCATTATCATCAACTCCGAAGTCCAGTATCCGAAAGATCTACTTGAATATGCACTTAAGGCGAGCGGATATCTGGAGTGGTTGCAGCGAGATGAATCGACGCGCGTCGAACGCACTGAAAACCTGCGTGAACTCACCTTATTAGCCGAAACTTACTCGGTCTCGGAAGCTGTTGAACCGATGCAAGCGCTCACTGATTTTTTAGAGCATACGGCTCTGTTTTCTAACGTTGACAGCATCGCGCCCGGTGTAGCCGCCGATGGTGCACCGCGCAAGCCGAGCGTTGAATCCACAACCGGTGCCGTAACGCTTATCACGCTGCATCAGGCTAAGGGGCTGGAGTTCGACACCGTCTTTATCGTCGGAGTGTGCGAAGGGATGTTGCCGCATTCGTTGGCACTAGATGTGAATACACAAGAAGCTTATGAAGCCGCATGTGGAGAAGAACGGCGATTGATGTATGTAGGCATGACAAGAGCGAAACGCAAGCTTCATATCACCAGCCCAAAGTCAAGAGGCGCGAATCCATACTTGGGCACCCTAAACACACCTTCTAGATTCTTGAACGAAATACCAGATGAATGTGTGAAACACGTAGATCACACTGCCGCGAAGCAGTTCCAAGCTCCTGCTCCAGTGGCATTCAGCGCCGCGTATAGGCGACTAGACCATCGACCGATAAGATCTGCATCCCGTCGTAAACTCACTGAAGAAGGATTGGAACGTATCCCTGAAGAGTGGCGATTCAATGATGGCGAACGAGTGAATCATCATCAGTTCGGAGATGGTGTAGTGGTGAATGCGCGTGTGACGGGCGACGATTTGCGCTTGACGGTGGCATTCAAAACAGCCGGCGTCAAGACTCTTCTCGGCAGTATGGCGCAACTGAAACGAATTTGAATCCATCCATGTTCTCATCATTTCCCGATCGCACCTTCGTCTTCGCGCTTATCGCATTGCTGATGAGCATCGCCGCGCTGGCCTATCTTTTGTTCGGGCAGGCGATAGAGATAACGGGAGTGGGAACGGACGGCGAGCTCTACGTGAAGCGGGTTAACGTGTTTGAGTCGCATGGAATGTTCGGTGTAGCATTCGCAGTGATCCCGCCGATCATCACTCTGGGCGCGATCATGTCAGTGCCGCCCAGTGGTAAATCCGAAACCAGGCACAAGTTCAACCTTATCTTCGGCACGCTTCTGCTATGGACCTTTGTCGGGATATTCTTCCGCCAGCTAGGAGCGCTGTACATCCCTGCTGCAACCATGCTTACCTCGGTTGCCGTGCTCATGTTCATACGCCAGCACGCCTGGGGCAAGAACCCGCCGCGGCCAAGAGCCAAAACCGCGCGCAAGCTTAGAGAAAAAGCATTGCGCCGCAACCAGAGATCTGGGAACACGGTAGGCCGACGACCGCGACGGAGGCTGAGAAGAAGGAACTGAATCGGTGCGATACTGTTCAGAGATACAGTAGCTTACGCTCACATCACAGGTGGCTCTGAACATGCCCGAGAGGTAAACCCAAGTTCAGTTATATATGAAGGCTAAGATGCAACACCAAACACTTTACTATGGAGATTGCCTGGATTGGATGCAAGAGTGGGAAGCTGAATGCGTAGATCTGATATATCTCGATCCGCCATTCAACTCCAACACGAGCTACAACATCCTGTTCGACACGAGCAACGGCACGCCGGCTCAGGTGAGAGCATTTGAGGATACGTGGAAATGGGATGAAGCGGCGGTAGAGCGCACTCAAGACATTCTCAACGCCATTGCCAATCCCACTCACCGCGTAGTCAAAGGACTCTACGACATATTAGGTCCGTCGGGCATGATGGCATATCTCACTTATATGGCGGAACGCCTGGTGGAGATTCGGCGTCTACTGAAACCTACCGGCAGCATATACCTGCACTGTGATCCCACTGCCAGCCACTACTTGAAGATTGTGATGGATGCCATCTTCGGAAAGAGGAATTTTCGCAACGAGATAGTATGGCGTATCGGATGGATATCAGGGTTCAAATCGCAAAAGAGAGGATGGATACGTAATCACGACACCATTCTTTACTACTTGCGAAGCGAAGGTGCCGCACAACGATTCAATAAGGAGTTTATTCCATACGTCGAAGGATATGTCCGTAGGGATGGTAAGAAACCCAATGGCAAGGGGATACCGATAGAAGATACATGGAACTGTTCTTCAGGAGATGTGCTGGACTCGATCATGATTAAAAGCTTCTCGAAAGAGAAACTCGGATATCCCACGCAGAAGCCAGTCGCACTGCTGGAGCGGATAGTTAAGGCTTCGAGCAATGAAGGAGATTTTGTGCTGGATCCGTTCTGCGGTTGCGGAACATCTATCGTCGCTGCGCAGAACCTAGGACGAAGATGGGCGGGAATAGACATCTCGTCCTTTGCGGTTGATCTCATCCAAGAACGCCGTCTCGTCCCAATCGGAATCACGGCGCACACCGAAGGCATACCGAAGGATCTGGCCGGCGCGCGCCGGCTCGCGAGAGACAACCCGTTCGACTTCGAGAGTTGGGCGGTCTACTTAGTGCCGGGTTTGGCGCCTAACGATAGGCAGACTGCGGATGCGGGGATAGACGGACGTGGCAAGATGGCTGTCAAACCCAAAGATGCAGCATCGCAACTCGTTCTGGCACAAGTTAAGGGCGGCGCACGCTTTCAGCTATCCCATCTGCGTGATTTCATTCATGTGCTGGACCGCGAGGGAGCCGCCATGGGCGTGTTTATAACGCTTCAAAGAATAGAATCATCCATAGCCCGAGCCGAGGCGCGAGCGGCCGGATCAGTGCGAATCGGAGCTGAAATATTCCATCGGGTGAAACTGTGGTCCATTCAGGAATATTTTGAAGTCGGAGAATCGACTAAAATGCCCACGATGTTAGACCCGTTCACTGGGAAAGAGATAGCCATTAGACAAGGGCTTAACATGTAAGACAGAATCGCATTGACTTATATGCATCGATGATGAAAATGACCAATCACAGCATCATAACCGATGAGATGCGTTCATTCATTGGCATCGAGAGCGTTCCCATCACTTACCATATTACGCATCGCGAGATAGCACGCTTCAACTCCGCGATATCGGGGTGCTTGCCGCCTATTGAAGACGATCCAGGAAGTCGTGTCTCGAATGCTCCCTTGAAGGCTTTGCCAACCTTTGTCCGCTCGTTGCTGCCTGCTCTATTCGATCCGCCGTTTCCCGAACCGTTCCACGACATCTTGGACGGTGGCAGCCACTACACATTCAAGCGCGGTGTGGTTGCCGGCGATACCATAACAGTGGTGCGTAAACTTATTGATGTCTACGAAAAAACTGGTCGGATCGGCGTCATGCTATTCAAGATATCCGACATACGCTACACGGACCAAGATGGCGAACTGGTTGCGAAACAGATATCCACCTCGATATCTTATGGAAGAGCATCGGGAGCTGTGTGAGGTATCAGAAACCGTCCGATGAACGTGAAAGGGATTGAATAGATGCCGCATTTGCAGTTCGGTGATGTTGAGATCGGCGATGGGCCACCGCCGTGCGTGCGAATCGTTACTACGCGTCAGTTGGTTCAATATGCTGCCGCATCGGGTGATTTCACGCCGATACACTACGACCGAGACTATGCCCGAGAAGCCGGACATCAAAGCGTCATACTGCATGGAGCTCTGAAAAGTTCCATGCTCGCCCAAATGCTTACCGAATGGATCGCCCCCAAGGGCGAATTGCTGGAACTTGAGGCATCTTATCGCGCAGTTGACTATCCTGGTGTTCCCATCACATGCAGCGGAAAAGTCATCGCCAAGCGGATCGAAAATGCTATAGGAATATTGGAACTTGAAATCGAAATCCGCAATGATCAAGGATTGGCGACCACTCCCGGCAGGGCGACTGTATCGCTGCCCATCCGGATTTGAGTGATACGCCAGAGGAGATATTCAATGCGCCTAGAAGGGAAAACAGCCGTTGTGACCGGCGCCGGACGCGGCATCGGGAAAGCCGTCGCCGAAGAGCTTGCCGCCAATGGCGCCAACGTGGTAGTGAACGATATCGGCGCGGAGCTGGATGGCTCTGGCGGATCATCATCGCTGGCACAGGCGACTGCAGATGCCATTGTCGGAAACCGAGGCAACGCCGTGGCATCCACCGAATCGGTTGCTACCTGGAACGGCGGGAAGCGAATCATCGAAACCGCGCTCGATTCCTTCGGCAGTATCGACATCGTGGCAACGCCAGCCGGTATACTGCGCGACCGTATGATATACAACATGACCGAAGAAGAATGGGACGACGTAATATCGGTCCATCTGAAGGGCACCTTCACGGTCTGTCGTCATGCCGCCCCTATCTTTAGGCAGCAGCGCGGTGGGCGCATCATCACCTTCACATCTGAATCTGGGCTAGTCGGTTATCCCGGACAGTCCAACTATGGGGCGGCCAAATCGGGTATCGCTGGTTTCACTAAGGTGCTAGCCAGAGACCTGGGTAAATATGGCGTTACCGCCAACAGCATAGCCCCACGAGCCGTCACGCGAATGGTCGAGTCGATACCGGGAACCGTCCGTGAAGCGATGATTGAAAACGGTATTCTGCCGCCTGCCAGCGAGCCGAAATGGGAAGCTGAAGACGTAGCGCCGTTCGTCGCCTATCTGGCAACCGATGGGGCGGCTCAGATCAATGGGCAGATTTTCCTAGTGTACGGCGGCAACATCACGCACCTCGCCTCGCCGCGCCGCATAAGCACCATCTACGCGCCTAATCCTCCCGGATACTGGGAACTGGATGATCTGGACGTTCTAGTTCCACGCGTGTTGTTGCAAGGCTCTGCCAGTGCCAGTGGCGGAAGCATCTTCAGCCAGATCAACCCCGGCACTGGCGCGAAGGCTCCCGCGATCGCTACTGCCGATAGAAAAATCAAGCGACTGGAAGGCAAAGTCGCTGTCGTGACTGGCGCCGGGCGTGGCATCGGGCGCGGTATCGCGAGACTGCTGGCTCGAGAGGGAGCGTCAGTGGTGGTCAATGATATTGGCGCCGCGCTTGACGGTGCCGGTGAGGATGCTACCCCAGCCGCGCAAGTGGTGGAAGAGATAAGCGAACTCGGCGGAAAAGCAGTCGCATCCTATCACTCTGTAGCTACAGCCGAGGGCGGTGCTAACATCGTCAAACAAGCGATCGACGAGTTCGATGGACTAGATATCGTCATCACTCCGGCGGGGATTCTGCGTGATCGTATGGTGTTCAACATGAGCGAAGAAGAGTGGGACGCTGTCATCGCGGTCCATCTCAAGGGCACCTATTCCGTCGTCCGTCCCGCATCCGAGATCTTTAGACAACAGAAGAGCGGGCGCATCGTTACCTTCTCTTCCGTATCAGGGCTGTACGGACAAGGCGGACAATCCAACTATGGAGCCGCCAAGGATGCTATCGCCGGCTTCACTCGGGTAGTTGCTAAAGAGCTGGCACGCTATGGAGTAACTGCCAACACAATCTCCCCCGGAGCTCACACTCGGATGACAGACTCAGTCCCAGATAGCACCCGTGCTATGCGCGACGGCCCATTCCCGCCGCCTCCAGATGGTAATCTGACCGACTCTCCAGATTACGTCGCGCCCACGGCGGTGTGGTTATGCACCGACGCGGCAGATGGAGTCTCTGGAAATATATTTCACTGCGTCGGAAATCGGGTAAGCCTCATGAATCACCCTGTGCCGTATCGTTCGATCTATAAGGAGGGAAGGTGGAATATCGATGAACTGATGGCCATCATCCCGGAGACTATCGGTATGGAGCTGATAAATCCGGCGCCTAAACAAGATTGACCTCGAACATCCGCGGTAACTTCGCGTGACTAACGCCTGCAGCGCAGCATACCGCAAAGCGATAAGCCGAACCTTTGCATCGTATTGCGCTCGTGCTCTGTGGGATAGACTGGAGTAAAGCAACGGATCCGATCCGTGCGCGGTGCGCGGGCGGTACGAGCCTCAAGTATGACATCTCGATCAGACAGACCAACGCATAGCGCGTTCTTTTATACGTGGAAGAGGTGTAGCACATGCCGAGACGCCAAGAGATTCCTGGATGAAATGGGAATCTCGATTCATGAACGCGACTTCTTCGTCGATCGGTTATCGGAATCGGAGCTTAAGGAACTTTTCAAGCAGATTCCAGCCGCTAGTCTATTCTCATGGCGGAGCCCCAGCGCCAAGCTATTCCGGCCGCAGAGAGACCGAATGTCTGAGGATAAGTTGCTGAAACTTATGGCCGAAGAGCCCCGACTCATACGGCGTCCGATATTGATTTTCCGAGATCGCCGTCCCATCATTGGATTCGATCGCGATGATTACTCTGCGTTGGATCCGACGCACACTGCGTAGTCCACCAATATTGCGCTAGAATCTACTTAGCTTCCACCGCTGAACAGGATTTGAGGCACTTAATGTTTCCTACAAATGGAGGACCGGTGATTCTGTCGGGCAGAGCCCACGAGGCCCTATCCCGAAAGATATGCGACTATTTGGGGATTGAGCTTGGAAAAGCCGACGTCTTCAAATTCAGCAATGACAACACGTTCATCCGAATTCTGCAGAACATACGCGCCCGCGACGTATACATCGTCCAGCCTACATCGGAGCCTGTAAATGACCACATCATGGAGATGCTGATCATGATCGATGCCGCGCTGCGCGCTTCGGCGGGACGCATCACAGCTGTAGTTCCATATTTCAGTTATGCACGCACCGACAAAAAAGATCAACCCCGAGTTCCAATCACCGGGAGATTAATAGCCGACATGCTGCAAACCGCAGGCGCAAATCGATTCCTCACCGTGGATTTGCACGCCGGACAGGTGCAAGGCTTTTTCAAGGTGCCGGTAGACGAGCTGACGGCGATGCCGATGCTCTCTAAATATTTCAAAGCGAAAGAGCTATTAGATCCGGTGGTGGTATCTCCCGATATAGGCAGTTCGAAGCGTGCGCGCGACTTTGCAGAATATATGGACTCGCCGTTAGCCATAGTCGAGAAGCGCCGCACCGGGAACAACGACCAAGTCCTGACTCATAACGTGATCGGCGATGTCGAAGGCCGCACTGCCATCCTGATTGACGACGAAATCGCGACTGGCAGCACTATGGCGGCTGCGGCGGAGGGACTGATTGAGAACGGGGCTAAAGAGGTTTACGTCGCGGCGGCGCACGGCGTATTCCCCGGCGATGCCGCCATGAGACTGGCATCATTGCCCTACATTGAAGAAATCGTAATCACCGACACCATGCCCACGCCAAAGCACAAGATCCACCCCAAAATCAAGGCGCTGTCAATTGCACCGCTCTTGGGCGAAGCCATATTGCGTATACATCGAGGGAAATCCGTGGGAGCTCTGTTCAATAACTGAATCCACGCATAAGCACCTATACTTTTTACTCTTAAATTTGAATATAACTGAAATCCGATGCTGGGAAAACTGTTAGCAAAAATAGTCGGCGACCCTAATGAAAAGCTGCTGAAGGATATGCAGCCGATCGTAGACAGTGTGAATGCCAGAGAATCCCATTTCACTGAACTGCTGGATGATGATTTGAGTGCCGTGACTTACGAGCTCAAGCACCGTTTGCGATCAGGCGAAACTATGGAGGATGTGTTGCCCGAAGCATTTGCCGTGGTGCGAGAAGCGTCTAGCAGAGTGTTGGGCATGCGCCATTTCGACGTCCAGATCATGGGCGGTATCGCGTTGCATCAGGGCAAGGTCGCCGAGATGCGCACCGGCGAGGGCAAAACCCTAGTAGCCACTCTGCCCGCTTATCTAAACGCACTGCAAGGCGAATCGGTGCACGTGGTCACGGTCAACGACTATTTGGCGAAAAGAGACGCCGAATGGATGGGTTCGGTGTACAGCTTCATGGGGCTTTCAGTTGGATGCCTCCAGCAGAATGGCGTCTCATATGTGTTTGACGAGAATTATCAGGGCGAGCCGGATGAAGACGCGGATGCAGAAGATGCCAGCGCCAAGTTCGCAGCAGTATCCGGCATGCACCTAAAGCCGGCCTCCAAGCGGGAAGCATATGCCTGCGACATCTTATATGCCACTAACAACGAACTGGGTTTCGACTATCTGCGTGACAACATGGTATCTAAGCCCGAAGAGCGAGTACAGACCGGGCGCTTATACGGCATCGTGGACGAAGTGGACAACATACTCATCGATGAAGCTCGCACCCCACTTCTAATAAGCGGTCCGGGCATCGATAGCGGACGCGACTACAGCCGATTCGCGTGGGTCGCATCTAAATTGAAGGCCGAAGATGATTTCGAAATCGACCTCAAACGCAAGAATGTCTCGATAACTGAAGCCGGCAGCAGATCGGTAGAGCGAATGCTCAGGATCGACAATCTGTACAGCGCAACCGAGGAGAACAATGATCTGCCGCACCTCGTTGAAAATGCGATTCGCGCGCATCATATCTACGAACGGGATCGAGAATATGTGCTGCGCGACGGCGAAATCGTATTGGTGGACGAGTTCACCGGACGTCTGATGGAAGGACGACGCTTCTCCGATGGCCTCCATCAGGCGCTAGAAGCCAAAGAAAATGTGCATATACGAGCGGAATCTAGCACTTACGCAACAATCACATTGCAGAACTACTTCCGCATGTATAAAAAACTCTCCGGCATGACGGGGACCGCGGCTACCGAGGCGGAGGAACTATCCAAAATCTACGGCTTAGAAGTAGTGGAGATACCTACCAACCGGCCCGACCGCAGAGTTGATCATCAAGACCTCATATACATCAATGAAAAAGCTAAATGGCAAGAGGCTTCAGCAAAGATCGCCGCTCTCAGCGCTCAGGGCAGACCAGTGCTCGTGGGCACGACCACCATCGAAAAATCTCAAATCATTTCTGATCTGCTCAAGAAGGCGCAAGTCCATCATCGAGTGCTCAACGCGAAAGAACATGAATCTGAATCGCACGTCATAGCCGAAGCGGGACGCCCGGGTGCGGTGACTGTGGCCACCAACATGGCTGGACGGGGCACCGACATCATCCTTGGCGGAAACCCGGAACTGGCAGCATCTGAAGATGAATGGCAACTATTCCACGATGAGGTGGTTCAAAAGGGCGGACTATTCGTACTTGGAACCGAAAAACACGAATCGCGCCGCATTGACAATCAGCTTCGAGGACGAGCGGCTCGGCAGGGCGATCCAGGCGAGACCCAATTTTTCCTATCGGTTGAAGATGACCTCGTGCGTCGATTCGGCGGTGATCGCATCAAGGGCATTTTAGATATGCTCAGCTGGGAAGCGGACGTTCCCGTTGAGAATGCCATGCTCGTGAAATCAGTGGAAAACGCCCAGCAAAAGGTTGAATCTACCAACTTTGAAATCAGAAAGCACCTAGTTGAATATGATGATGTTGCCAATACTCAGCGCGGAGTGATCTACCATATGCGCGACCGAATAGTGGACGGTGAGAATATTAGGGATGAAATCAAAGGGTACCTAAAGGAATCCATTAGTGCAGTGGTGGAAGAAAACTTGGCCGGCGACATAAGCGAATGGAACATCTCTCGCTTCCGATCGGGACTGAATAGATACTTCCCGATCGTCGAAATCTTCAACTCTGAAGATGACTTTGCCGATAAGACTCAAACCGAGATCGAGAATCAGTTGCATGCCCACATAGATGATGTCTATAAGAGGCGAGAAGTTGAGTTCGGTGAAGAAAGCCTACACATGATTGAGCATAGTGTAATGTTGCGCGCGCTGGATCGGCTATGGGTGGTGCATCTCACCCGGATGGAGAACATGCGCCAGAGCATCGGGTTGCAAGCGATTGGACAGCGTGATCCTCTAGTTCAATATCGCACTATGTCATACCGCGCGTTCGAGCTGATGAACCAAGATCGCGCCGATGAAGTGGCACGCATGGTGTTGAACGTAGCGCCGCGCATGAATCCCGTTGAAATGACTGCTTCCAGAGGGAGAATCATCGCCTCTAAGAATGATGCCCAGGATGCCGCGCTCCGATTGGCGAGGGCGCATTCTAGGCAACAGAGCGTAATGGCAAGCGCGCGTAAATCCAATGACTCTAATAACGGAGCCGCATCTACCGCCGCGCGATCGGCTCCCGTGCTCGGACCTGACGGCCGTCCTTTAACCCGCAAACAACGCCGGCAACTTGAACGGTTGCAGAAGAAGCGTAGCAATGCCGCGTCGCGTTGAAATCTCATGTCAACTCAGACCGCCAGCAATGACACATTCGCCAAGGTGCATACAGCACCGCGCGATGAACCGCTTTCTAAACTTAGATCCCAGATCGCCAGTTCTCCCGCCGCATGGCGAACACATATTTTAAGGAATATCGGCGAGTGGCCAACCTCTCACGAGAAGATAGAAGGCGAAACATTCAGATATTTCGTTGGCGGCGAGGCATTTAACTGGAAACGATTGGCCGAGCGCATGGTGTCTCATCTTAAACAAGAGATGAGAGAACCTCTGATGCTATCGCAGATGGAGAAGTGGTTGCTATCAGACCATCCGACAGGCGGTATGGCGGAGAATGCATTCCGAAATTTGCTTGGAGTTGCGAAGTGGCGGGCGCATCTAAACTACTTCTACGGGGTGCAACTTGAGCGTAGCCTCATTTTGTCGGTCCAGCAATCCGTCGCTCATCGCCGCTTCAGCCGTGGACTGCCGCTTGACGACGATTCGCTAGAGGATGCTTTCGAAAGGCTATATGAACAAGATCGGCACACCCTATGGCAACAATTCTTGGATGTAGATCCTGCCGGCTTCCACGATTTAGATGATTGGGAAGCTGGAGATCTGATCTCAATGGCCGTTGAAGACGAATTCACATATTGGCTGTTCAAGAAGCGATTGAATTCTACACATCCGGAACATATGGCACATGAAACGCGCCGCGGTCTCGAGATGATGGACATCATGCGAGATGCCGATACACGACGCGCGCGAATGATGAAAAACGAATCACACGGTGATCTTATCGAATTCGGAGTTGTAAGCTCAGGCGGCAATGCCAGCCACTGAGATAGCCAGGTGATAATCCGCCAACATAAACGCCGCGCGGCGCTCTGAGCGATATTTCAACAAGCCATAGAGCGCTGCATCGATGTTCTGTCTGCTGGTATCAAATCTCTATCTATCAATCTCATGCGCATCCAATACAGACAAAAACTCTTCCCAAGTCCCCACGCTCTGCAGCAGTTTCAGGAACTCTCCAACATCGCTGGATAGTTGCCGCAGCTCCCACAACTGTTCTCCCAGCGGGCTGGTAGAAGTAGCACCGGCAGCATATAGACCGTGAAAGGCGAAGTATGCCTGGTTGATCTTACGAATGTTGTAGCCGCGTTCAACCAACACCAGGCGACGATGCTCCATATAATCCTCCGCGGCTTCAATCTCTCCAGAAGCCAGCATCTCGTCAGCTCTTGCTCTTGTCTCAAACATAAATTCGCGAAAATCAAACTCGTTTTCAGGCCTCTGACGCCGATTCACTTGCGCGGCAGCCGTATTCGGCGGAGGCACCGAAGTTTCGATCTCATTGCCGGTCAACGTGACGTATGCTAAACGCCCTATCTCATCGCCAGCGATGTCGGCCAGCGTCTCATTGAGCGATAACATATCGCTGTTATCCCAATAAGCCCGGCCTAACGGATGGAACAGCAGATAGGCATGGAGCCATTCATGTGCCGAAACCTCGAGCAATGGAAGCAAGTCCGAATCGGAAGCCACGATATTTGGATAAGCTGCCAGCCCTCCAGTTGCAAGCACCACCGCCGACAAATCGTACGACTCTAGCAAGGCTCGCTCAATCTCTGTTTTCATGTCATCAGAGAGATCCGGACGGAGCAATTTAACTTCCTCGCGCCTGATCACATGCCGCGGCGATGAGACTACTATGCTCGGCGGCTGAGACAGCCGGATATCTACCGGCGGCCAGATGAAATCGCCCCATTGATGCAATCCAATCTTTACTATTTCACCTGATATCGTGCTCTCTAGCAACTCCTCTAGCGAATCTCTGATCTGCCCCAATTCCTTCTTTAGCGCGCCGTATCGCGACTGCTCAACAGAAATTGCTAGCGTGTCGTTCTGTGCGATGGCACTATCCAGGCGTTGCTGCGAGGCGCGCAGTTCAGGCGCCAACTCTATATAACGCGCCAGATGCGCGTGCCTCGCCTTTGCATCCAGGTCAGTCCATGGCAGTGCGGAATAAAGGAGGTGAAACCATTTAGCCGCCAGATTAGCCAATTCATATGACGATAGGTTGTACGAGAAACCACGGCTAGCTATCTCTACGGGACTAGACAAACGATGGTCGCCAGCTGGAAGCGCGACTAAAGAGATTCCGTAGGCAAACACCATCGCCAGCAAAAACTTAGCGGTGTAACGGCATAGCCGTTGTCGGCAACCCTTCCCGGACTTCAGTCTCCGCTTACGCGCACGCGTAACCGCGCGATACCGCAAGCATCTGCGCAGGTCGATTGAAATACCTAGCATTGCAAAGCCTTGACCGTCATCTCGAGATATCTGAAATCCATGATTCAGAGTCTGCCACACTGCACAGGCCAGCGTTCATCTCAGCTATGTTAGCGTGGTTTGATGACAAGACCGATCTAGATCGATCGGCACTCGATTCACGGGTATGATAGGCATGGCCATCAGAAGCGATTTTGAGAGATCCAGTTTGAATGCCGCGGCATCGTAGCGTTGCCTTGCCATGTGATTCAGCGGGCCGAAAATCGCTGCACGACGCGTATCGGCTATAAAACAGATACACATCGTGTATCTTTACACTAGCAACATAAATCAGACAAAGAGGATAAAGATGAGTATTGCGGTTGTAACTGACAGCACTTCTGATATGCCGAAACTGATGGCGGATGAGAACCAGATCACTCTAGTGCCGGCTTTGGTGAGATTCGGAGAAACTGAGTATAGAGATGGTGTAGACATTACCGGCGATGGGTTCTACTCGCGGTTGGAACGAGATAAAGATATTTTTCCTACTACTTCACAACCTACTGCCGGACAATTCAAAGAGGTCTTTCAGGGGTTGCTAGAAGAAAATGACCAGATAGTTTCTGTTCACATCAGCTCTAAAGTTAGCGGAACTTACGCTTCTGCATTGGAGGGAGCGCGCAACGCCGACCCTAGCGGCGAACGCATCATCAGCATCGATTCGGGAACGGCTTCTATGTGCACGGCTTGGTTTGCTCTGGCTATAAAGGGCGTCATCGACCGTGGCGGCTCTGTCCAAGATGCGGTGCAACAATCTGAACAGTTGGTTTCGCGCACCTTTTTCGCTGGAAACCCTAATACGCTTGAGTACCTCAAGCGCGGTGGAAGAATGGGCACGGTACGATCCAAGATGGCCACGTTGATGCGAGTAAAACCAGTTCTGGGTTTCATAGATGGAGTTGTTGAGCCCATATACCTTGCACGGTCGTACAAAAAGGGAATAGGCAAGTTGCGAGAACTGGTGGGTGAAAAAGCGCCGGTGCAGAACCTAGCAGTAATGTACTCCACTGATACCGAGGACGCTGAAGCCCTGCTGGCCGAGTTGAAGCCATTGGTTGCACCCGACGGCATCGCAATGACGACGCAGATCGGGCCGGCGGTAGGGGCGCATCTGGGTCCTGGATGCGTCGCCATAGGATTCTCCTGGTAGACGGTGCAGCGTGCCCCCGGCGGATAGAACGAAGTTCGGAATTCAGCCATATACTGAATGAATCTTCGCCATATGCCTGAAAACGCGCACCCTGACCCCGAATACGTTGCGCAGCTACGGCTTTTCAGCAGAATCCTAGAATTAGAAGCGAAGTACGGCTTTAAGAATAGCGCTGTAACGGGCGGGGGATTGGACCAGTTCTGGCCACAGATAGCCCGTGTCGCTTCAGAGGTGGTTAAGCTTCCGCCTATGCGCCGTCGCCCATACTCCATGTTGACACCGGTGGAGCGGCGTAGGTGGTCAGAAGCAGCGAAAAAAGCCTTATTCGGGCGCTTAAGAGCATTATCCGACCCTACCGTCGCTGTACCGGCAAGCATTAATTCCCGCGCTGCTGCACCTGCAAATGCGTCTCGGCGTGAAAATCCTGGCCACAAGAAAACAAAGGGGCTAGACACCCCCATCGAGTCGGTGCGTTTAATCCATTACCGAACGCGCGAGACGCTTCAAATGCTGGGGCTGGAATCTCTACGAGATGCAATCTCGCACTATCCCTTGCGCCACATAGACTATCGCCGCCGCACCAGCATCGCGAGCCTCGAAATCGATACCGAGGCTACCGTGGCAGGTGATGTCATAAATGCGCAAAGAAGATTCGGTGGCAAAAAAGGGTCCGCTGCAGTGCGCATACGAGATGGAACGGGATATCTCAACATCACCTGGTTCAACATGCCCTATATGGCTGAAAGATGGAAGCCTGGCGACCGCATCGTCGTCTCTGGAAAGGTCAGTAAATACCGTGGGCGTCTGACAATGGAGAATCCCGAGTATGACGAATTGGCACGTGCCGGTCGAGAGAACCATCGCCGATTGACCCACGCCGGTACTATCGTCCCCGTATACCCGCTCACTGAGGGCGTTAACCAGAGGCCGGTGCGGTCTGGCATCAGGCAGATCCTGGACCATGTGCTGCGCATTCGCCTAATTGAGGACCCGATACCCGAAGAGATACTTGCTGATCAGGGACTGTTGACTCTGCCCGAGGCTGTGAAATGCCTTCATTATCCGCATTCTTGGCATGAATATCACGCCGCGGTGCGAAGAATGGCGTTTGACGAAATCTTCTATAACCAGATTATGGCTCTGCGGCGAAGAGCGGTCTGGAAACGGCCGGGTATGAGCGTAGGTGTCGATCCGGATCATCGCGCCGTAGCTCGATTTGAATCGGCATTGGACTTCACGCTAACCGCGGATCAATCCGAATCCATCAATGTCATACTAAAGGACATGAGTTCAGATTCCCCGATGGCAAGACTTTTGCAAGGGGAGGTAGGTAGTGGCAAAACCGTCGTTGCCATCGCGGCCATGCTTTCGGCAACTGGACAGCAGTCGGCAATGATGGCGCCGACGGAAGTGCTGGCGGAGCAACACTTCATAAACCTCATCCGAGAGCTGGATTGCCGGCCGGTTTTCGACACCGCGGCCCCGCTATACCAATCTGAACTTTTCAATACGGGCCGAAACGGTCGGCAATTGCGCGCGGCCCTTCTCACTGGCAGTATGAGAGATAGAGACAAAGATGATGTTCGTGTGATGTGCAAAGAAGGTACAGTTGATATGGTGGTAGGAACTCACGCCCTGGTGCAAGAGAGCGTGCGATTCTCGGATCTGGCGCTGGTGGTGATCGACGAACAGCAAAGATTCGGCACTGAACAGCGCGCGGCGCTAACCAGGATCAGCCCACGCCCTCATTTATTAGCCATGACCGCTACTCCGATACCGCGCACCCTACACATGACGATGTACGGCGAGATGGATATTTCCACGCTTAGAACACTGCCTCACGGACGCGAAAAGATAGAGACGAGATGGGCTGAAACGCCTCTGGAAAAGGCCGATGCCTTTAACGAAATCAAACGCCAGGTGAGGAATGGACGGCAAGGATTCGTGGTCTGTCCGCTCATCGAACCGTCAGAAAATGTGCCCGCCAAGGCGGCTATCACGGAATTTGAGAGACTCGCCGAAGGCCCGTTAAGAGGCATCCGATTGGGATTGTTGCACGGGAAGATGCGGATGGCACAGAAACAAGAAATTATGGATCAGTTTCGCGCCAAACGCATCGATGTTCTAGTAGCGACACCAGTAATAGAAGTAGGCATCGATATCCCTAACGCCACTGTAATGATCGTTTTAAGTGCAGAACGTTTCGGACTTTCACAGTTGCATCAGATTCGCGGACGTGTCGGGCGCGGCGAACATAGCGGAGTGTGCATACTAGTATCTGAAGCTGAAAATGAGGCCGGAATTGAAAGACTGCAGGCTCTAGTCGAATCCAGCGACGGCTTCGAACTGTCTATAAAAGACCTCAAGATGCGCGGCCCCGGCCGAAACCTGCAACAGGCTCAGCGCGGGTGGACCGGATGGCGCTTTGCTAAATTCGACGATCTGCAACTGATAGAACGCGGCCGATCAGCAGCAGAAAAAATCCTGCAGCAAGACCTTACGCTCAGGCAGCCGCAACATTCGATGTTGCGCGAAGCGCTGCTCCGTGAGATGAAAAAATCGATCGGCGCTCCGGCTGATTATGCTTGAAACAAAACTTCTAGAACAATAACTTTATGATGTCATCAACGCCAACTCGCACCAAACAAATTAAACGAGTAATGCTTGATCTGAGCTTCTCTGAGATGGAACGAGAAGTGGTGGATGTCATGGGCGAATCGCCGTATCGCGCCAAGCAGCTCTGGAATGCCATGTATCGTGAATGCTTAACTGATTTCAGTGATATCACGACGCTTCCTTTACAGTTGCGCGATCGATTGAAAGATAGCTACATAGCCAGCCCATTGCAAGAAGCTATCAGACTTTCATCCTCTGATGGCACCACCGACAAATCACTCTTCAGACTTCTGGACGGAGAACTTATAGAGACGGTGCTCATGCGATATTCATCAGACGGGCATCGCAAAGAGCGTAAAACCGTGTGTCTCTCTACTCAAGCCGGTTGTTCGCTAGGATGCACATTCTGTGCCACCGGACAACAAGGTTTCAGGCGTCAGCTCACCGTCGGCGAGATTGTGGCTCAAGTGACCCACGCGCAGAGATTAGCCACTATCGAAGATGCCAAAGAAGAGAATGCATCAGCAGAGTGTAGAAACCATATGAGACGTGGTGTGACGAATGTGGTGTTCATGGGAATGGGCGAGCCGCTGGCGAACTACGACAACTGCATGAAAGCCATTCGGATTCTCAATGATCCGCTCGGCATTGGCATTGGCGCGCGCCACATCACAATATCAACGGTGGGACTCGTGCCTCAAATCCTGCGTATGGCGCGTGAGAAGCTGCAGATCAACCTTGCCGTTTCTCTCCACGCGGCGGACGATGAAACCCGTTCTGAAACCATGCCGATTAATCGGCGATATCCAATCGCGCAGCTCATAGCGGCCTGTCGTCAATATGTAGGCATCACCGGCCGCCGCATATTCTTTGAGTATGTGTTGCTGAAGGAGCAGAACGATTCAATCCCTCATGCACGCAGATTGGGCAGACTACTGATAGGACTCACATGTCATGTCAACTTGATTCCTGTGAATCCGACTTCAGAAGGGATGTATGCCCGTACCAGCCGCGGAGCCGCGGAGAAATTTCAAACTGAACTCAGAAGGCACGGTATCCCGTCCACTCTGCGGATGGAGAAGGGCATTGATATAAACGCGGGATGCGGACAGCTGAGGGCGCGCGAGATCGGGCTTGGAGATCTGGGTTCCTAAAGCCGCGGCTATTAACGCTCTAATGCTTTTCTAACGGTGATTACTTTAACACGCGTTATTGTTTGTGAAAAATGGGAAGGCAGCAGATTTGCTGGGTCTTCAGCCGGAAACAGACCGCGTTCTTGATATCCGTCATTGAATTTCCGCGCCTTTCCCTACTCCAGGATCGCGACTGTGATGCTGTTGCCGCCCTGATCGGCCGGTGCCGATCGGAATCCCTCTACACTGGGTTCGCGCGCGAGCAGTTCGCGGACTGCATCTCTCAGCGCGCCGCTTCCCTCGCCGTGAATAATGCGAACCGATTTCAATCCCTGCATGAATGCGCGGTCGATGAACTGGGGAACCATGGATTCGATATTATGGACTCTCGATCCACGGATATCTAGATCGCCACTGCTTTTGTGCAATTCGGCGATGCTCGGAACCGAGCGAATCGTCGAAACCTTACCGTGGTTCTCAGCCTCTTGAGCAGAGCGCACCAGCGTCATCATGTGCCGACGCGCTTGCAACCGCATCGCACCAGCGAGCACCACGGCACTACCGTCAGCTCCTAATTCAACTATCTTACCGCTTAGCCCGAGTTTCTCTAGTTTCACCTCATCACCCAGCGCAAAAATCGGAGCCGAATTTGCCCCACCATCAGACCGCGGAGAATCCAACTTATTTTGACGCCGCGCATTTGAATTTTCTAACCACTCTTCGCTACGGAGCGAGTGGATCAGCGCCTTAGCCGATTGTCGACCGGATTCCCAAGACTGTTTTCCCTTTGCCTCGCGCATCAATCGCCGCAGTTGACGCCGAATGTGTTGCGCTTCTTGAATCAACTGTTCTCTAGCCGCTTCCACCATCGATTCTCGTTCCCGACGCGCGGCTGAGAGCAATTCTCCGGCTTCGCGCTTCAGTCTCGCATTTTCGGCCTGTTCCCGTACCGATTCCTGTTGCGCATCGCGCATCGCATCGCGATCTTTCTGCATATTTTTGAGTAGCTCTTCAACTTGCGATCGCGCTGGATCCAACATCGCCTCAGCATCGCTTAAGACGCTAGCAGGCACTCCCAGGCGCGATGCCACGTTCATCGCATAGCTCTGCCCCGGCACTCCCGATATGAGCCGATAGTTCGGCAGCATCGTATCAGGATCCAGCTCTACCGAAGAATTCTGCAATGCATCATGCGTCTCTGCGAATTCTGCTACCTGACGGTGGTGAGTGGTAACGCATGTCCATACGCCTTGGCTCACGAGGTAGCCCAGAATCGCGCGTGCCAGCGCCGATCCCTCTTCAGGATCGGTTCCGGTTCCCAGTTCGTCCAGCAGCACCAAGGATCTTTGATTGGCGCGCCGTATGATTCTCACGACCCGCGCCATATGAGAAGAAAAGGTGGAAACCGATCGATCTATGCTCTGAGCATCTCCGATGTCGGCGTACACCCCGTCGAACACCGGCAGAAAGCTACTCTCTGCGGCTGGAATCTGCATCCCGCTCTGATGCATCAGAGCCATCAGTCCAAGTGTCTTCATCGCCACTGTTTTACCGCCCGTATTCGGTCCTGTGATTACAAGGCCACGGCATCCAGAATCCAGTTGTATGGATACTGGCACGGCATCTTCACCCAGCAATGGATGCTTCGCTTGGTTGAGCGATATATGATCATCTACTCCGGAATCGCCGTAGCTTGAAGAATCGGGACGCACCGCTGACATCTTGATCGCTAACCGTCCGCGCGCAACTACCGCGTCTAGGTTGGCGGCGGCGTGTAGCGATGCCAATGCATCATCGCCGCGCGCAGCGATGGATCGTGTAAGTTGTCGCAATACTCGATTCTCTTCATGCAGCGCCGCCGAGCTTGCCGCGCGCCAATCGTTCGCAGCATCTACCACTCGGAAGGGCTCCACGAATATCGTTTGTCCACTGCCCGATACGTCGTGGATTATTCCCGGCACAAATTGACGTTGCGATGACTTCACCTCTAGAACTAGACGGTCGTTCCTGGATGCCACCGCGTTCGACTGTAAGAATGTCGACAATTGTGGATCATTCGCCAAGTCATCCATGATGCGCATGGCACGTTGATAACTACGGCGCGCTCGAGAGCGTGATTCACCTAGCCGCGGAGTCGCAGAATCTAACACATTGCCAGCTTCGGAAAGTGCGACAGCGACCTGGCGGCTCAGCGGTCTGAGATCATGGATGTCGCGTGCCATCCGGTTCAGGCGCGGCGTATCGATCCCCATCTTCTCAACAGCGGCGCGCGCGGTCCATACCGAATCGAACACGGCGCAAAGCAGAAGCAATTCAGATCCTTTTAAGATGCCTCCTAGCATTGCCCGCCGCAGCGGTTCACGCGGGTCTTGCATTCCGGATAGCCCAATATCACCGACTTCGCGCAGCATCTCACGGGCTTCAGAAGTCTCTTCCTGCAGACGGAACACATCCTCGGGATGTCTTGATGGAAGCGATGAAAGTATCGCTTCGCGCGACATGTAGAAACGCGCTTCGCTCGCCGCCAGCTCTCGGATCCGACCATGCTCTAGAAGCGAATCGGCTTCTTTCATCAGAGGATCGATGACGGTTTGAGATGCTGGATGGCGCTCCTGATAAGGAGCTTTATCTATGGCGGTAGAATCTGCTGGGTTCATATGTGATACTCATTGTAGAACCGAGTATCGATTTCACTCATCACATGATTGTCGAGCGCCAAAGCATCTCTTCCAAACGCGATCGACAGCCGCGGCATGATTTCTATCCTGCATCCGATCCATCTTTGACGAATGTGTGGCTTGCCGGCGAACGATTGATGAGGCTGTCTAACCTCAATTACCGTGGACGCTTGATGGATGTCGGTCGATGGCGCGGAGTGCATGTGATGGAATTCGGAAGCGGTCGCCCGTTGTTCTTGATACATGGCGCAGGAGCAGGGGGCGCGATCTGGCATCGGCAAATCGCCGCGCTGGCTATGCACCGTCGAGTCATAGTTCCGGAGATTCCACTCTTCGGACTTTCCGCGATGCCCGAAGAGATACCGCCGATACGCTCGGCGACGGGTGAATTGATATTAAACATCATGGATGCGTTTGGATTGGAGAATGCCGACATCGCGGGCATATCGCTGGGCGGACTGATCGCGCTGGGATCGCTGGAGATCGCAGCAGAACGATTCGGCAGGGCGGTTCTGATATCTTCAGCCGGGTTGGGCAGACATTTGCCATGGGCTTTTCGGATGGCACATATGCCGATTCTGGGACCTATGATTTCGCATCCGCGGCGATTCATGGTGAATCTATTCTTCAATCGGATGGAAGCACAGATGTCTGATCCATCGGAAGAGCGAGAGCTGGTGAAGAACTATCAATACTCAGTATCTGCCCGGCACGGCCGGCCATGCATTTTCCGCGAGGGCATCCGCAAGTTCGCCGCTTTAGATGGACAGCGAGATGTTACGGACGAGGAGACATTGATCCGAATCCCCAATCAGACGTTATTCATCTGGGGCGCAAATGATCGCTTCTTCCCGCTAAGCCATCCCCACCGCGCGGTAGGGATGATGCCTGCCGCACGGCTTGAAGTGATACCGAATTGTGGGCATCTCATCCCAGTAGAGGCGCCACGCCGACTCACACAGCTTATGTTGCGATGGTTATTATGAGCGAGTGAGACGTGAAGCGAAGCGCGATAAAACGATGTTTCAGGCGTCGCTGGATTCCGATAGCGCAATTATCATCTTGACGCTACGAATCCGTTTTTATATGATTAGTTATTCTGTATGCAAATTATTGTGACTTTGTCGGCCATCATCCGGCGCAGTTGCATTTAGTGGCTTAAGTTGCTGATATCAAAGAAGAACCGATCCAGTGCCGACACTGAACCAATTAATCAGAAAGCCTCGCAAGCGAACGCGCAGGAAGCCCAAAACTCCAGCCTTGCGCGCGATTCGCAACTCACACACCAGACGCGTGCGCGAGCTGCCTAAAGGCGCGCCGCAGAAGAGCGGGGTTTGCCTGTTAGTGCGCACTGTGACGCCGAAAAAGCCGAACTCTGCCTTGCGTAAAGTGGCAAGGGTTCGCCTCTCGAACAATGTTGAGGTGACTGCGTACATTCCTGGAGAGGGGCACAATTTACAAGAGCACTCTGTAGTCTTGATTCGAGGCGGCAGAGTCAGAGACTTGCCCGGCGTGCGTTATCATGTAGTCCGAGGAACCAAAGATACCAGGGGTGTTGATGGAAGACGCCGAGGCCGTAGCAAATACGGCACACCGCGCGGAGGATAGAAGGGTATATGGGTGTGGTATAATATTGCTGAATTCGTAAGCAATTGAGTGGGTGTTTGCGCGCTCGGATGGCAGGTTGCGATTTTCGCAACATTAAAGCTTTTAATCAACCTTTTTCACTGCTGTCTTGAATAGATGCGAGAGCCACGCTGACTGATCGATCCCACGATCCCGTTAACGAATTTGAGGCATATTAAACGATCTAGCGATTCATAATATTTTGACGATATGGCACGAAGACGAAGAGCACAGAGACGCACGGTAGCTCCGGACCCCAGATACGGGAGCCGGGAGTTGTCGCGTTTCATCAATCGCGTCATGATGGGCGGCAAAAAAAGCGTCGCTCGACGCCATGTGTATTCAGCATTGCAGATGCTTGAGCGCCAGCTACACATGCCGGCCCTCCAAGCCTTTGAGCAGGCGATGGCAAATTCCACGCCGATACTTGAGGTGCGACCGCGTCGAGTCGGTGGCGCAACTTACCAGGTGCCTAGCGAAGTTCGCCCGGAGCGACGGGAGGCATTGGCGCAGCGATGGGTGGTAACTGCGGCCCGAGCCCGCAAGGGTCAGCCGATAGCGCGCAAGATTTACTCTGAGTTGCTAGATGCGGCCAATAATACCGGCGTCGCGGTTCGTCGTAAAGATGAACTGCAGAGAATGGCAGAAGCGAACCGGGCGTATGCCCATTTCAGATGGTAGACTTCCGAATCGCGTTTACCCAAGCTAATTCTACGCTTTAGAACTTTAATCTCAACTTTTCGCATGAGCAACGCGCAAATGACGATGACTAAAAGCAAAAAATCCGAGGCCAAGCGTAATTCGGATAACGGAGTGGATCTACCCAAATTACGCAATATCGGCTTCATCGCCCATGTTGACGCTGGCAAAACCACCGTCACTGAACGCGTGCTCTTCTTCTCCGGCGAGACCTACAAGGTCGGCAGCGTCGATGAAGGCACTGCGATCATGGATCATATGGATCAGGAAAGAGAACGTGGAATCACTATCGGCGCGGCTGCTACCAACGCTTCGTGGAACCATCATCAGATCAATATCATCGACACTCCTGGGCATGTGGACTTCACTGCCGAGGTAGAGAGAAGCCTACGCGTTTTAGATGGTGTGGCCGTAATCATTGACTCGGTCGCGGGAGTGCAGGCACAATCGATCACCGTGTGGCGACAGGCCGACAAACACCGAGTGCCGCGCCTCGTATTTGTAAACAAAATGGATCGCATCGGTGCCGATTTCGACTATGCCATATCTACGATGCATAGACGTTTGTTCGCTAACGCAGTGCCAATTCAGATGCCGATCGGTAGCGAATCTGATTTCATCGGCATGATCGACTTAGTGGCTATGCGTGCCTATTTATACCCGCCGATCAAAACCAGCAGGGACAACGGTGCGGATCTTATCGAAGCAGTTGAAAGCCAGATCCCGCAAGAGTATCTTGAACGGGCAACTGCGGCGCGTGAAGAGCTTGTTTCAAAGGTCGCTGAGTTCGACGATGAATTGGCAGAAAAATATCTGCTGGGTGAAGAGATAGGAACGGCTGAGCTTAAGGCGGCGATTCGCGCGGCTACGATCGATATGAAGATCTTTCCTGTTCTCTGCGGGTCCGCGATGCGTGACCGCGGCATTCACCAGTTGCTAGACGCGGTCATTAATTATCTCCCTTCGCCACTTGATCTTCCTCCTGCGCGCGGATTCAAACCTGGCGACCCAAACACGGTGATCGAGCGCGAATCGAACCCCGATGAACCGCTCAGCGCTTTAGCTTTCAAGCTGGTGAGCGATGAACATGCCGGCAAGTTGCTATTCATACGCGTTTATTCCGGCATTTTGAAACGTGGCATGTCGGTATATAACCCCTCGACACGCCGTCGTGAGCGCATCGGACGTCTATTAAGGATGCATGCCGATGATCGCGAGCCTGTGGAACAAGCCGGTCCCGGCGAAATCGTGGCCGCTATCGGGCTGAAATCCACGCTCACCGGCCACACCCTCTGCGCTGAGAACTCTCATGTTGCTATGGCACAGATAGATTTCCCCGAACCAGTGCTGTCAGTATCAATTGAACCCCCAAGCCGTGCCGAATCCGACCGCATGACGAGATCAGTCTTGAAAATCGTAGATGAGGACCCTACGTTGCGACTTATAAGCGACGAAGAAAGCGGACAACTCTTGCTGGCCGGAATGGGCGAACTGCATCTGGATATCGTCATCGATCGCTTGTATCGCGACTATGGCGTCAATTGCAAAAAGGGGCGTCCAAGAGTTGCCTACCGCGAGACTTTATCGCGCGTTGCGGAAGCTGAAGGAAGGTTCGTGCGACAAACCGGCGGACATGGACAGTACGGCGTTTGCGCATTGCGAGTAGAACCGCTGCCGCGCGGCAGCGGGATCCAGTTCGAGAGCGAAATCACTGGCGCTACTCTTAAAACCGAGTGGCACTCAGCAATTGAAAAAGGAATACGAGACGCTGCCGCGACAGGTGTGATCGCCGGCTATCCTGTGGTTGATGTCAAGGCGGTACTTACTGGTGGATCTCAGCACGACACTGATTCTTCTGAGCTGGCATTCCAAATTGCGGGATCGATGGCATTCAAGGCCGCGGTGAGTAAAGGCAGTCCGATTCTTCTGGAACCGATGATGCGGCAAGAGGTGGTGATCCCTTCTGATATGTTGGGCGCGGTCATCGGCGACTTGCACTCGCGGCGCGCGCAGGTGCAATCAATGGAGAACACTGAGATCGGGCCGGGGCAGCCTGGCGTGTTGAACGTCTCTGCGTATATCCCGCTTGCAGAGACATTTAACTACTCTACGGATCTCAGGTCGCTCACATCTGGGCACGGCCATTTCACCATGGAACTCGACCATTATGCACCGATTCCGGCCGACGTAGCAGCGAATCTGAAGGGCTGAGGTTTGGTTTAGATGGCAAAGATGCGCTTAACTATCTTGGCATATGATTCTGCTCAGCTGGAGGATGCTACCAAGCAGATTTTGGATGCTGCCACCCGCACCGGCGCTAAGATAGCCGGTCCGGTGCCGTTGCCCACTGTACGCCGCCGCTTCACGGTTATCCGTTCCCCTCATGTGAACAAAGATTCGCGCGAGCACTTCGAGTTGCGGATGCACAAGCGCTTGGTCGATATTGTGGAACCAAGCAGTAAGACTATGGATGTGCTTCAACGGCTCAACGTGCCTAACGGTGTTGAAGTAAGAGTAAAGGTCATTTAATAGAGGCGAGGAAAGATGATCTGGTTTTTAACCGCTAGATCTTAATTTCATTGCACAGGAATAAAACGCTGAATGGCAGCATCAAGCACAGCCCAAACCGAGATCCCGGATGCTCCTGAATCAATGTCGGGTCTACTAGGACGCAAAGTGGGTATGACTACTATCTATGGTGAATCTGGCCGGGCAAACGCCGTGACCATGATAGAAGTCGGTCCTTGCATTGTCACTCAAGTTAAGACCGAGCAGCGCGACGGGTATCAGTCCATCCAGATTGGATTTATGCGCGCCGGTAAGATCAACGCTCCATTGGCAGGGCATTTCGAACGTGCCGGGGCGCCTTATCGTCATCTACAGGAGTTTCGGGTGGGCGACCTCGGTGATTTTGAGGTGGGGCAGGAGTTGCGTGCCAACGTATTTGCTTCCGGTGACATTGTGAAGGTGATTGGACAATCGAAGGGTAAGGGATTCCAGGGCGGTGTCAAGCGGCATGGGTTCGCCGGCGGGCCCAAGACCCACGGACAGTCCGATCGTCACCGCGCACCCGGATCAGTCGGCGCTGCCACTCATCCCGGGCGCGTCTGGCCTGGCACCAAGATGGCAGGGCATATGGGCGATCGGCGAGTCACTGTGCGTGGGCTTTCCATCGTGCAAGTGGATGCTTTCCGCAACTTTGTTTTCATCAACGGCGCAGTGCCCGGCGCGCGCCATGGCATCGTCCGCATCGAGAAACAGAACATCGGATAGTGCAACATGGATATTCAGGTCAAAGACACTGCCGGCGAGGCGGTAGGAGAAATTGTTCTCGATGACTGCGTGTGGGGCGCGCCGTCGAATGATGCTTTGCTCCATCAAGTGGTAGTGGCCCAATTGGCTAACAAAAGGCATGGAACACACGAATCGCAGACGCGCGCCCAGCCCGCCTACTCCACGCGCAAATTGTACGGACAGAAGAACACCGGTAGGGCAAGATTGGGAAGCCGCAGATCGCCCACAATGGTCGGAGGCGGCACTATTTTTGGCCCCCATCTGCGAAGCTATAGGCAACGAGTTCCAAAGAAAATGCGACAGCAAGCATTGCGCATAGCTCTCTCAGATAAAGCTCGTGATGGTCGTTTAACCGTGCTGGACGGATTGGCTATAGAATCTCCGCGCACTCGTGAAATGTCCGAACTCGTAGAAAGGCTAGGCATTCAAGGTCGTACACTACTGGTTGTATCGAATCGTGACTCAAGTGTTTCAATGTCTTCTCGCGGCCTGCCGGGATTTGAGGTATCAGTCGCCGACATGTTGAACCCCACTATCACAGTCCGAGCTGCCAACCTGGTCGTTACTCGCGAAGCAGCTTTAAGAATAGATCAGCTGTGGGGCCGGGCATCAAATGCATCGGAGGCTGGCAAATGAATATCGCGAGAGTGCTGATCAGTCCGGTTATCACAGAAAAATCTACCCTGTTGAACGAATCGAACCGCTATGTCTTCAATGTTGAGATGTCAGCCACCAAGTACGATATCGCCAGAGCCGTGGAGTGGGCTTTCGACGTGAAGGTGGTTTCGGTGAATACGTTCCGCCGTCGAGGCAAATGGAAGAAGCTGGGGCGAAACTTAAGCAAGCGTCCAGACGTGAAACGCGCGATCGTAACCTTGCGCCAAGGCGATTCGATAACGCTTTTCGAGGGGGCGTGAAGTTGATATTTATAAGGCCGGTGATCACAGATGCCACTTAAGGAACACAAACCCACATCGCCGGGACGTCGCAATAATATTGTCGACGATTATAGTGACATAACTAAGACGCGTCCCGAGAAATCGTTGTTGGCGCCGATGCTTAAACGCGCCGGGCGGAACAACAAGGGTCGCGTCACTGTCCGCCGCCGCGGCGGCGGACATAAGCGACGTTATCGGATCATTGACTTTATGCGGCGGCGATCTGGCCAAGCGAGGGTGATGTCTATCGAGTACGACCCCAACCGAAGCGCGCGCATCGCCCTCATCCGCTATGAAGATGGAGAGAAGGCATACATACTGGCGCCTCAGGGATTATCGCTAGGAAGCCCTGTGGAGGCCGGAGATGACGTTCCGGACCGCGTTGGAAACGCGAAGCCGCTGTCGAACATCGCCCAAGGCATGATGGTGCATAATATAGAGATGACGCCAGGCCGAGGAGCCCAGATGGCAAAGAGCGCCGGCTCAAGCGCGCAGGTGATGGCGCATGAAGGCCGATTCACGTTGCTGCGCCTCCCCTCAGGCGAGATGCGAGAAGTAAGGATCGAGTGTCGTGCCACCATCGGCATCGTCTCTAATCCGGACCATAAGAATATAAAGCTCGGAAAGGCTGGACGATCCAGACATCGCGGTAAACGTCCTAGCGTTCGCGGCTCGGCCATGGCTCCAGATGCTCATCCGCATGGTGGGGGCGAAGGTCGCAGCGGCATTGGATTGCCGCACCCCAAGACCCCGTGGGGAAAACCGGCTCTTGGGTATCGTACCCGAAGAAACAAAAGAACCGATAAATTCATTCGGCGCCGCCGATACGATCGCTGACCGATTAATGTAGCGGTCCCGATTTGAGTAAGACGATATTGAGACAACATGACTAGATCCACCAAAAAAGGGCCTTTTGTGGACCCCAAACTTATGAAAAAGGTTGAAAGGGCGCGCCGGGAAAACTCGCGCGTTCCGATTCAAACTTGGGCGCGAGGGTCTATGATCATGCCTCAGATGGTAGGAATGACTTTTGCCGTCCACAATGGAAGGACTTTTGTGCCGGTATTGGTAACGGAAAATATGGTGGGGCATCGGTTCGGAGAGTTCTCACCTACTCGAGTGTTTCGCTCTCACCCTGGTGATCGATAGGGAATTCTGGGCATGGCCATCGCAAGAGCAAAGAATGTCGGCATCTCGGCACGCAAACTCCGACGCGTCATGAATGAGATACGCGGCAAACCCGTTGACTACGCGCTTGATTATCTCAGATATATGCCTATCCCGAGCGCAAGACAGATCTACAGCGTCGTCAACGCCGCCGCAGCTAACGCTGAGCACAATGACCTGATGGATCGCGAAGGGCTTGTTGTGAAGCGTATAGTTGCCGACCAAGCCCCGGCTAAGAATATGAGGCGCATCCGTCCTAAAGCGCGAGGTGTTCCAGGCGCGTTCAACCGTCCAATGTCACATATAACCGTAGAAGTAGATGAGTCGCCGGCTAGCTGATGCGCGCGTCTGCACAAGTTGAACGATAAGGATTTTATGGGACAGAAAACACATCCGATAGGCTTTCGATTGGGAGTGTCCGCAGATTGGCGCTCCAACTGGTTCGCAAGCAAACCATCCGGCTACCGTGAGCTGGTAAAACAAGATTTTATCGTGCGAAAGATGATTGAAGATGAATACGGTGGTGATGGAGCGGTGTCTCGTTCCACCATCAGCCGTGGCGGAGGTGATATGGATGTTCATATCTACACTATCCGGCCCGGCGTAATCATCGGGAGACAAGGACAGCGCATAGAGCGGTTTAAGAGACGGGTTGAACGTCGCATCGGGCGCCGAATTCGCATATCGACTGAAGAGATCAAGGTCCCAGAACGCGACGCGAAGCTGGTGGGAGCTAACATCGCAGAGCAGCTGGAACGCAGGATACCTTATCGCCGCGCGGTTCGCACTACTATGCAACGCACTATGGATGCCGGTGCCGAGGGCATCAAAGTAGTTGTGAGCGGACGTTTAGGGGGAGCTGATATTGCTCGTGTGGACAAGCAGATGGAAGGACGAGTTCCGTTGCACACCTTGCGCGCGAATATCGATTATGCCGTCAGCGAAGCCAAGACGACTTTTGGGATTATCGGCGTCAAAGTATGGATCTACACCGGCGAGAAACCAGCATCGGATGCCGTGCCTCGAACATCTGGCACCCGAGGAGCATCACCTATCAGCCTTGGTCAGGCGCCGAGGCATCGCCGCTGATATATCAGCGGCAAGGCAGCGAAACACCGACAATTCCTTAACAGGCAATACTAAAGATGCTCCAGCCGAGAAGAACCAAGTACCGAAAACAGCAGCGCGGGAAATTGCGCGGACAGGCCAATCGTGGCAGCACTCTGGCTTCTGGAGATTATGGACTAAAAGTTCTAGGGCCGGCTTGGCTTTCGGCCCGACAGATCGAAGCTGGGCGCCGTGCCATCACTGGATATCTCCAACGTGGCGGGCAAGTTTGGATCCGAGTCTTCCCCGATAAGCCGGTATCATCACGCCCGGCCGAGACTCGCATGGGCGGTGGCAAAGGCGCCGTCGATCAGTGGGTCGCGCCGGTGAAACGAGGCCGAATAGTGTACGAGATCGCGGATGTTCCTGAAGCCCTCGCGCGGGATGCTTTGCGGCGTGCCGGCGCGAAACTGCCGGTGCCGGTCAAAATAGTTTCACGATCTGAGGAGCTGTGATCAACGCTGCCTCTCTGTTGGCCCAGTAATCAATGATATGGAATAGAAGATGCACATTTCTGAAGTGCGAGAGCTTAACACACAAGAGCTGCACCGAGAATTACAGGAGCAGGAGCGCGCGCTTATGAATCTCAGGTTCCAAAAGGTGACTCGTCAGCTTTCCAACACTAACGCGTTGCGAGATGCGCGCAAGAATATAGCCCGCATCTTAACGGTGATCAGAGAACGCCAGATCGTCCAGGAAATGGGTCTTGCCGATAACCGTGAATAGAAGCATTGAGACCCTAGATTTACAGGACAACTCCAAAATGAGCTCAGCCAAAAGAACACGCACTGGCATCGTGGTTCGCGACCATAACGACAAGACGATCGTGGTTGCTTATTCGTGGTACCGGCAACACCGCTTGTACAAGCGTACGAAGCGCCGGATAACCAAATTCGTCGCTCATGACGAGCGCAATGAAGCATCTATCGGAGACCGCGTGCTGATTGAAGAGCATCGTCCCATGTCTAGAACCAAAAGATGGCGTTTGGCAAGAGTGATTGCCAAAATTGACGTGGTGGCACAGAGCGAAACTCCAGACCAACTGGATCAATCGGATGTGCAGATCTTGGATGAACCATCCGGAGAAGCAAAGTGATCCAGCGAGAAAGTAGATTAAGGGTCGCCGACAACTCTGGCGCCCGTGAAGTGCTCTGCATCAACACCACTGGTTCCGGCGACCGCCGATACTCCGGATTGGGTGACATCATCACCTGCTCGGTTAAAGACGCTCAGCCTGGCGGCGCCGTTGGAATGCATGAAGTCGTCAAGGCTGTGATCGTAAGGATCGCTAAGGAGCATCGACGCATCGACGGCTCGTACATCAGATTTGACGATAATGCGTGTGTCATTATCGCCGAAGACGGCAATCCGCGTGGCACTCGTATATTCGGTCCGGTGGCGCGCGAACTGCGAGAGAAAGAGTTCAACCGTATAGTTTCCTTAGCTCCCGAGGTGCTGTAAGCGACTATGGCTAGCAAAATCAGAACTGGTGACACTGTGCTCGTCCTTTCAGGAAAAGAAAAAGGTAAGCGCGGACAGGTGATACGCGTCTACCCCAAGCAGCAGCGCATTGCCATTGAAGGTATCAATATAGTCAAGAAACATATGAGTAGACGCCGCGGTGTGATGCAGACCGGGATCGTTGAGAGCGAAGCGCCGATCCACGTCTCTAACGTCATTCTGGTAGACCCTGATACACAAGATGTTGGTCGCGTCAGGTGGCGCCAGCTGGAAGATGGTACCCGAGTGCGTGAAGTGAGAGGTTCTCGGAATGGATGACGATCTGAAATCCAATGGCCAGGCGCCCGTGGGTGTGGCTTTGCCTCGCCTGCACCAACGCTACCGCGCTGAAATCTCGCCGATCATGGCACGTGAGTTCGGATACACTAATCCATTTCAAATTCCGCGCCTCGATAAGATGGTGGTCAACATCGGGCTTGGCGAGGCGATCGAGAACTCAAACGCGATCGGGGCTGCTACAGGCGACCTGGCAACCATAACTGGGCAGAAGCCGATTGTGAATCGCGCCCGTAAATCCATCGCTAACTTCAAGTTGCGCGAAGGAATGGCGGTGGGCGCATCTGTCACTTTGCGAGCGCATCGGATGTGGCAGTTCTATGACCGCCTGGTGAATGTCGCACTGCCTAGGGTGAGAGATTTCCGAGGCGCGAGCGCGAACTCTTTCGACGGCAATGGAAACTACACTTTAGGGCTCTCGGAACAGGTAGTATTCCCGGAGATTGACTACAATCAAATAGATCGCCTGCGCGGGTTGCAAGTAATTATCGTTACCACTGCGCGCACTGACGAAGAAGGCCGCAGACTGCTCTCATTGCTGGGCATGCCTTTCGCCGGCACGCGATAAGAATCTTTGACAATGTTCAAGATGGGAAATGAGAACTGAGATGGCTCGTAAAGCGATAATAGAACGAGAGAATAAGAGAAAGGCTTTGGTTGCCAAGTATGCGGATGGGCGCGCCGAATTGAAACGCATCGCAAATGACGCGCAACGCCCCATGGAAGAACGCATGGAAGCTAGGCGCCAGTTGCACCTGTTGCCGAAGAATTCCAGCAAGGTGCGCTTGCGAAACCGATGCGACACCACTGGGCGTCCGCGTGGGTACATGCGTCACTTCGGTGTGTGCCGAGTGGTGTTTCGAGATCAAGCCTTGCTCGGAAACCTGCCTGGCATTAGAAAGACTAGCCTCTAAATCATTCTGAAAGAAATCCATCGGAATAGTTGACGACGATAAAAATGCCCGTGACAGATCCAATATCCGACATGCTCACACGCATCCGAAACGCCGTAATGGTGCATCATGACAAGGTCTCCGTGCCGCAGTCAAAGATGAAGCAATCACTCTTGCGTTTGATGCGTGAAGAGGGCTTCATCACCAAAGTAGAGACTCGCGACACCGGTCCTAAGTCATTTTTCGATGTGACTCTTCGCTACTATGAAGATACTGATGAACCGGTAATTACCGGACTCAAGCGCGTCAGCAGGCCGGGGCGACGCATCTACGTGGGGAAGAACGAGATCCCACGCTACTTCGGCGGGCGTGGCGTGGCATTCATGTCCACTTCCAAGGGAGTGATGACAGCCCGCCAGGCACGCGGCAACGGTGTAGGCGGCGAACTGCTCTTCTATGTGTGGTGAGCTTGATCTAAAATTGTTAAGAATCGATATCTCCAAATGTCCAGAATAGGTAGAAACCCGGTGCCAATCCCTTTGGGAGTGACTGTACAGATAGACGACGGTCGAGTATCTGTAAAAGGTCAGCTCGGTCAGCTCGAGCACGATATTCATCCTGGAATACGGGTAAAGGTCGAGGATTCTAGACTGACTATCGGAAGGCGTGACGAAACCGGTGAGCAGCGGTCCCTGCATGGATTGACACGCAGCCTGCTGAACAACATGGTTCTAGGAGTGTCGCAGGGATTCACCAAGCGTCTCAGGATGTATGGCACCGGATATCGTGCTACGCAGAAAGGGAAGGGATTAGAGTTGCTTGTTGGATATTCGCATCCGGTGCAGGTGGAGCCGCTGGGAGATAATAAGCTTTCTCTAGATGGGAACACCACGATCATAGTTTCCGGATCCAGCAAACAAGATGTTGGTCAACAGGCGGCCAACATAAGAAGTATAAGAAAACCCAGCCGATTCCAGAGCAAAAGCGGACGCGAGCCGCTGTTCGGCATCGCCTATGAAGGTGAAAAGCTGAGGTTGCGGATCGGTAAGACCGTCGCCGGAGTGGGAGGTTAAAGCCTGATCATGGCTAACCGCAGATTCGATTCTAGACAGCGATGGATCCGGCATCGCCGAATTCGCAAACGCGTCGTCGGCCGCGCCTACCGACCGCGCCTCTCCGTGTTCCGAAGCAACAAACAGATCTACGCGCAAGTCATAGATGACCAGATCGGACATACGCTTGCCAGCGCGTCGTCTATCGAAGAAACTGTCAGTGCTATCGGTAAGACGGTATCAGCGCAGAGCGTAGGCACACTAATAGCCAGGCGGGCAATTGCCCAAGGGGTATCTAAAGTTGCCTTTGACCGCGGCGGGTATAAATACCACGGGCGGGTCAAGGCATTGGCAGATGCCGCCAGAGCAGAAGGGCTGCAATTCTAGGAATGGTATCCGAAAATCGCAATTCAACAAGACGAGAACGAGGCGACTCACGATCTCGGACCCGGAGACGGGGCCGACGCGACGAATCATCCACTGGGCCCGAATTATTTGAGCGCGCAGTGAAGATACGCCGCGTGGCTAAAGTGGTGAAAGGCGGACGCAATCTATCGTTTAGCGCCATGATGGTGGTCGGAGACCGCGAGGGGCGAGTAGGCGCCGCGTTGGGCAAGGCGGCTTCGATACCGGACGCTACCCAGAAGGGAAGACAAAGAGCAGAGAAGGGCATGACAGAGGTCGTCAGGCGTGACGCCACTATTCCGCACGAAGTGAAAGCCAAGTATGGAAGCGCAAAGGTGGTGTTGTTGCCCGCAACGCCCGGAACCGGCGTTATCGCCGGTGGCGGTGTTCGAGCCGTGATTGAAGCCGCCGGCATTGAAGATGTGCTGTCTAAAACCTACGGCGGCAACAATGCTGTTAACACCGTGCGCGCCACACTGAAGGCACTCTCATTGTTGAGAGACCCGAGAGTCGAGATTTCTCGACGGTTAGGGAATCGAGAGAATGCCGCTGAATCTGTTGTGGCAGAGAATGAATCATCGGTAGAGGAAGCGTCAACTCCCGTTTCAGCTAAGGATTCAGCCAGCATTTTGAACCCACAGACAACTGATGATTGAGCCCACCCCGATGTCAGATATCCAGATAAAACAGGTTCGGAGCGCTATCGGTAGCATTCCTAAGCAACGCGCCACTTTGAAGTCTCTCGGACTTCGGCGCATAAACCACGTAGTGACCAAAAAAGACACTCCCCAGGTGAGAGGAATGATCAAAAAGGTCATTCATCTGGTTGAGATAATGTCCTGAAGCAGAAGGTATAGAGATCAAAATGTCTGGGTTGCACAATTTGCGTTCTAGGGCAGGAAACCCTCGTCGCCGAAAGCGCGTTGGCCGCGGCGACGGCAGTAACCGAGGCTCGTATTCTGGGCGCGGATCCAAGGGACAGTTGCAAAGAGGCAAGGTGCCGCTTCATTTTGAGGGTGGACAGTTGCCTATAATCAAACGCTTGCCGTATATGCGCGGTTTCACGAACCGATTCCGCGTGTCATACACTCCGGTAAACCTCGGCGCCCTTAACGTGTTCAAAGATGGTGATGAAGTTACTCCTGGCATCCTGCACCGGAGGCGTATCGTTCGCAAGCCTAACAGCTTGATAAAACTATTAGGCGGTGGAGAGATCGAGTCCAAGCTCTCTATCCGTGTTCATGCCTGTAGCGCTTCGGCACGCGAGAAGATCGAGAGCTTCGGCGGCACGGTGAAAATCATTGAATCTGCTCCGCCGGCAGAATCGTCTTCGTAAAGAAAGAGAAATCAAGCTGTTAATGCAGGCCACGGGAACTCAAAGCGGACGTCAATCGGCATTGCCGGCTCTTTTCAGAGCGGCGGTCGATTCTTGGCGAGTCCCTGATCTTCGCTTCCGTATTCTATTCACGCTGGGCATCTTGGTGGTGTTCCGATTCCTTGCGCACGTTCCCAACCCGGGGGTTGACCAGGCGCTGTTGGAACGAGCTTTTGAGGCTAATCCCATATTCGGCGTGTTAGACCTCTTCAGCGGCGGTGCGCTCAGCCAACTCAGCATCGCTGCCATGGGAGTATACCCATACATCACTGCCTCCATCATTCTGCAAGTGCTCACGCCGGTGATACCCCAATTGCGCGAATTGTCACGCGAGGGCGGAGATGCTGGGCGCAAAACCCTCAGCCGTTATACCCACTATCTAACGGTCCCGCTGGCGATTCTGCAGGGTTGGGCTTTGCTCAATACTCTAGAGCTTCAGGGCGCTATCACCGGCATCGGATTGGGCAGTGGAGAAGCGATGAACACGGTCACCATAATTCTTTGCATGACTGCTACCACGATGTTGCTGGTGTGGATGGGCGAGATCGTGACGGAGAAAGGGATAGGCAATGGTATATCGCTCATCATCTATGCCGGTATCGTGGCATCATTGCCGGCCACGGTGGCGCAGCTTTATACGCTTCGCGACCAAACATTCCAGGTGTTCATGCTGGTAGCGATAATGTTGCTAATCATCTTCATCGTGGTCATTTTCAATGAAGCGCAACGCAGAGTCCCGGTGCAATATGGCCGTAGCGTCTTCCGTGGCGGGCAGATGTACCGCAGCACGGGGGCCTCTTTCATCCCATTGCGCGTCAACGCCGCTGGCATGATCCCGCTGATATTTGCGTTCTCCATAGTTACTCTTCCAGCCACTGTCGCCACCTATTTCATCGATCCCGGCAGCAGCAGTTTCACCGCGCAGGCCGCGAATTGGATTAATCGATCGCTTGCATTCACCAGCAACACTTATTGGATCGCCATCTTCATACTCACAGCGCTGTTCACATTTTTCTACACCTTGGTTATACACAACCAACAGAACCTAGCCCAGAATTTGCAGCAGAATGGCGGATTCGTGCCCGGGATACGTCCCGGCCAGCCGACGCGCGACTATCTGATGCGAATCGTTCTTCGCATCACTTGGGGCGGCGCGCTTTTCTTAGGAATGATAGCAATCACGCCATGGATCGCCAGTTTGATCACTAATCTGGAAGCTTCTCTTACACTCATCCAAAGCACCAGCATGATTATCATGGTTGGCGTAGCACTCGATACTATGCGTCAACTCGAGGCGCAGCTGATGATGCGCGACTACGAAGGATTTGTGAGGTCTTGACGGTGCATTGCCAATCGATCTCATTGATCCAATCACGCTCTCGCGCAGAGACGATTCGATGCGGATAGTTTTGCTAGGACCGCCAGGCGCGGGCAAAGGAACTCAGGCCGCAACGCTAGTGCGCGATAGAGGATTTATACACCTTTCTACTGGCGATATGATCCGCGACGAGATGCGGCTGGGCACTGAACTCGGCAGCTTTGCAAAGCAGTACTACGACCGCGGCGATCTAGTGCCCGATGATGTCATTATCAGTATGATCAAGTCAAGGCTTAAAGAATCCGAAGAAGATGTGCTGTTGGATGGTTTTCCGCGCACCGTGAAGCAGGCCCGGGCGTTGGACGAACAACTGGCTCTCGTCGGCCTCCCGCTGGATCGAGTAGTCTATTTCCAGGTAGATGTTGAACGTGCCGTCGAACGCCTGGACAAACGCCGTGAGATTGAAGGACGGGTCGATGATGAGCCAGGAGCAATGCGACACCGATTTGAAGTGTATCGCCGCGAGACTGAGCCAGTAGTGGATCACTATCGGGATAGTGGATGCCTCGTTACGATAGATGCCGTTGGCGAAGTGGAGGAAGTGACGATACGGCTCTATGGCTCAA
This sequence comes from Dehalococcoidia bacterium, assembly GCA_963422715.1. GTDB lineage: Bacteria > Chloroflexota > Dehalococcoidia > Lucifugimonadales > Lucifugimonadaceae > Bin127. Next base: position 1,481,149 of record OY730475.1, read on the forward strand.
TTTCTTGAGACGCAAGTTGCTATAAATCCCCATGTGTCACTACCCTTTATTTGAACTCAACTTCGGATTGTTCTATAATTTCAGATTGGTTGAGCGTTGTGATGAATAGTGCCATTGACAATGAGGGGACTCAGCGGAGAATCACGCTCAAGAGCCCACGCGAGATTGAGATTATGCGTGAGGCAGGGCGTATAGTGGCAATTGCTCAGGATGAAATGTTCAGCGCGATGGAGCCGGGAATATCCACCGCCGAACTTGATAGCATCGCTGCCGCTTCTATAGCTCGTCAACGCGCCCGCCCGGCCTTTCTGGGGATGTACGGATTTCCGGCGGTGGCATGTATCTCGTTGAATGACGAGATCGTACATGGCATTCCAAGCGATAGAATAGTTCAAGAAGGAGACATTGTCAGCATTGACTGCGGCGCGATTGTAGACGGTTTCTACAGTGATTGTGCTCGAACAGCTATAGCTGGGATGCAGCGCGATCCGGGAAGTGTGCGTCTCGTAGAAACTTGTCGAGAGGCACTTGAAGAAGCGATCGGGCAGTGCGTCGATGGAAACCGGGTTGGCGATGTTTCTCATGCGGTGGAAAGCTATGCTAGAGCAAATGGCTATGAATTGGTGCGCGATTATGTTGGGCATGGAATTGGACGTCAACTGCACGAACCACCGCCAGTGCCAAACGTGGGCTCGCCCCAGGACGGCCCGATGCTTATCAGCGGTATGACGATAGCCGTGGAGCCTATGATTATGGATGGTTCACACCAGACTAAAACTTTGACGGATGGATGGACGGTCGCTACTGCCGACGGTTCAATGTCAGCGCATTTCGAGCATACGGTGGCGATTACGGACAATGGACCCGATTTGCTGACAGTGCTTGGGTAATGAGATTGACTCAGTAGACCGGAATATATGAATGCCTAAACAAGAGACGATAGAAGTAGAGTGCGTCGTGACCGAGGCGCTCCCTAACGCATACTTCAAAGTGCGTCTGCAGAACGGTCATACGGTGCTGGCGTATGCCTCCGGGAGAATTCGCAAGAACTTCATTCGCATCCTGCCCGGCGATAAAGTGATGGTGCAGCTGTCGCCTTACGATCTCACGCGCGGACGAATCACCTTTCGCCGCCGCTAAATTACTGGAGGGAGACTCTTAATGAAAGTCAGAGCATCTGTGAAAGCCAAACAACCTGGCAGCAAAGTGGTGCGCCGCAAAGGCCGCGTCTATATCATCAACAAGCTTAACCCGCGCTATAAGCAGCGCCAAGGCTGAGCATCAGGAGCATAACAGTATGGCAGTCATATCCGGAGTGAACATTTCAGACCATCTTAGGGTTGTGATCGGGCTACGGTCGATCTACGGCATTGGTAAGAGACTTTCCATGCATATCACCCAAGAAATGGGAATAGAGCCGCGCGCGCGTATGCGTGACTTGAGCGAAGCTCAGCTGGCCGGGATCCGCAACGCTATTGACAAGGCCGGCATCTCGATAGAGGGGGATCTACGCCGAGAGCAACAGAGCAATGTGCGACGGCTTATCGATATTCAAAGCTATCGAGGATTGCGACATCGCCGTGGATTGCCGGTGAGAGGCCAACGCACTAAAACCAATGCGCGCACCAAGCGCGGACGCCGGCAAACTGTGGCCGGCAAGCGCCAGGCACCTTCGCATTGACCGGTAACATCGTATGCGTCCCATACTGTAAGGAGTAACTCGTTAGGAAATGCCCAGATCACGTCGCCGCAGCAGAGAGCGGAAATTCGTCCCTCAGGGAAGAGCTTACATAATTGCCTCATTCAACAACACGTTGATCACATTCACCGATACCGCGGGCAACGTTGTATCGCAGAGCAGTTCTGGAGCAATGGGCTTCCGCGGCTCTCGAAAAAAGACAGCTTTCGCGGCCCAGCGCGCTGGCGAAGCAGCGGCAAGAGCTGCATCTACCCACGGAATGCGCACTGTCGACGTGATGGTCAAGGGTCCTGGCAACGGACGCGAATCTGCTATACGCGCCATTGCCAGCTCCGGCATCAGAGTGAACTCTATACGCGACGAAACCCCAATCCCTCACAACGGATGCCGCCCTCCGAAGAGACGGCGAGTCTGAAATCTCGCGCTATCAGAGAGCAACTCGAAGCTGCGGGAACGGTTGAAAGTAGCGAATCGAGCTGCCACAGACGCGGCGATTAGAATGATTCTAGGAAGGCGTGTCATGAACTGTAGGCACACGATTGTCAAGCCTGAAAAGCTGATGTTTAAGGACAGGATCTGCCATGGCAAGAAATACTGAGCCGGTTTGCAAAATCTGCAAGTCGCAAGGTGAAAAGCTCTTCCTTAAGGGCGACCGATGCTACACCCCGAAGTGTGCTGTGGAGCGCTCCCGAGATAGGACCGGCCGCCGCGGCGGTTCGCCGGGAGGTTCCGGCCCGCCACGCCGCCGCAGGCTGTCCGATCACGGCGCTCAGCTCAGGCAGAAACAGAAAGCGCGTCATATCTACGGCGTGCTAGAGCGTCAATTCAGAAAAACTTTCGACCACGCTGCAAGTACGCCAGGAGTTACCGGCGCCAATCTGCTAGTGTTGCTTGAACGTCGACTAGACAATGTGCTCTATCGCGCCGGCTTCGCCATCTCTAGACCGCAAGCGCGTCAGACCGTTAATCACGGACACATCCGAGTTAATGGCAGGCGAGTGGATATCCCGTCGTTCCTGGTCAAGGAGGGAGATATAGTTTCGTGGCGAGATAAGTCGGCTCACACCAGCATTTATTCTGACGCCACCGCGAATATCAAACGAAGACGGCATGCAGTGGGCTGGATCAGCGTCAATGCCGATAACCTCACCGCTACGATTGATACCCTGCCCGGCACAGATGATATTGACACTACCATCGACACCCGGCAGATTGTGGAGTACTACTCCAGGAGATAGAGTTCGAGAATGCTACGCGATATAAACTCGCCCATCAAGACGGTCCAATTCGCGGATGAAGAAGATGCGCCGAAACCTCAGTTGACTGAGATCGAGTCTGACGACTCATACGGGAAGTTTGAGATCACGGGATTGGAGCGCGGATGGGGCACTACTCTCGGTAACGGATTGCGCCGTGTTTTGCTCGGATCCCTGCCCGGCACAGCTATTATAGCCGCGCGCATCACCGGTTCGGTCCACGAATACGGATCTGTGCCTCATATGCGTGAAGGCATCGGAGAGTTTCTTATCAACGCTCGTGGGATCCGCATCAGGTCTGTATCAGACACATCCCAAAGAGTATTGACTCTACTCGCGGAAGGCGAAGGCGAAGTGGTGGCCGGCGATATCATGTCTCACGCTCAATACGAGATCGTGAACCCGGAACACCATTTAGCTACACTAGATAGCCAAGACGCGAAACTCGAGGTCCGCTTTGAAGTGGATCAGGGGGAAGGATATAAAGCATTTGACCAGGAGCAATCTCCCGCGGTTGGAAGATTGCCCGTAGATGCCATCTTCACCCCGGTGTTGAAGGCCAACTATAAAGTTGAAGCCATGTCGGGCCGCATGTCAGGAAGAGAATCACTCGTGATAGAAGTGTGGACTGACCGGACAGTATCACCAGCACAAGCGCTGCGCATGGCGGCTGAAGCCTTCAAATCGCAACTTGAGATCGTCTCTGAATCTCCTGATGACCAAGAGGAGCTTCCATTCAATCTACCCTCTGAAGTATCAAGCACTCAAATTGAAACTATCAGCGATGAGGACCTCGGCCGACGGACAAAAAATGCATTGACTGGTCACGGCATACATTCCATCGGCGATCTCAGTGTCTACGAGCCCGAGGAGCTGAAGAAAAACGTGCGGAATTTCGGTACCAAATCCTTTAATGAATTGCAGACATATATGGTTAGGATCGGGGCCTGGACCGACCCCGATCTGGGACATGAGAATGATTTATAAAGACCTTTCTCCTGTGTGTGCAACAGATATCCTCGATAGATTCGGATCAGGAGCATAATCAAAAGATGCGACATCGGCGTTCATTCCGTAAATTTGGAAGGCCCTCGGCCCAACGCAAAGCCATGTACCGAACGATGGTCACTGACCTTTTGCGCCATGAAGCCATCACTACCACACGTAGCAAGAGTAAATCCATTGCGCCGCTGGTAGATAAGATGGTAACGCATGCTAAAAAGGGCGATCTGCATAATCGCCGCTTGGCCGCCGCCTTCATCACCGATAAAAATGTGCTTGATAAGACCTTCAAAGAACTAGCCGAAAGATATCGAGACCGCGAGGGCGGATACACGCGCATCATCAAAGTCGGCAGGCGTAAAGGCGATGCCGCTGAAATGGCTCTGATAGAGATGGTGGAATAAGAAATGCAAACCTCCGCGCATCATTGATCAGGTGAGAATGCACATAGGATCTGTAGTTGAATATGCTGGGACTGGTTTCAGCGGTTCCCAATTTCAGCCGAATGCTCGCACTGTGCAAGGCGACCTTGAGATAGCTGCTGGCAAAGTGTTCAAAACCGATTTAATACGGTTCAGGATGGCCAGCCGCACCGATGCTGGCGTTCATGCAACCGGCCAGGTGGCAAGCTTCACTGTGGATACCGGTATGAACACAATTGATGTAAGAAATGCGATGAATGCTAATCTCTACAAAGACATTCAGCTGCGACATGTCGTACAAGTGCCCGCCTCCTTTGACCCGCGTCGAGATGCGCGCTTCAGAGAGTACCGATACGTTATCAATGATGATCAAGTGTCCTCGCCTATAAACAGCCACCTCGAATATCACGTGCGAAGTCCGCTCGACGTGGATGCGATGAATATCGCTGCGCATCTCTTCTTGGGCTCCCACGACTTTGCAGCGTTCGCCGCTTCTACTGTTGACAAGCTCGTATCCACTGTCAGACATGTCGATACGGCACGCGTCGAGCGCCGAGCATCGGACGGTAGGATCATCTTCTGCGTGCGTGCAAATGCATTTGTGAGACAACAGATCAGACGCATGGCTGCAATGCTGATCGCCATTGGCAACGGTTCTGCTGAACCGTCCCGAATCTCACATCATCTTAACCATCCGATCCGTGGCGCCGCATCTCAGAATGCCCCGGCAAAAGGCTTGACGCTGACCAAGATCGGATACGATGAAGAGTCAGCTTCGAGTGAGTTCCCGATTTTGAGCACGGTTGGCCGTGCCTAGGATGAAACTAGCAACAGCTGATAGTAAAATGGATTAGACATGCCTACCAAACTTAAACACTATAACCCCAGCCAAGATTCATTGAAGAACACTTGGCGCGTGTTCGATGCTAAAGGCCAGGTTCTAGGCCGTATGGCCAGCGATATCGCCATGGCTTTAATGGGGAAAGATCGTCCAGGATACGTTCATCATATGATGTCTGGCGATTTTGTGATCGTCATCAATGCGGCAGAGATTGTCGTTACAGGGCGCAAATACGATCAAAAAGTTTACCGCCGACACAGCCGCTATCCCGGCGGATTGAAAGAGATCCCGTACTCGAAGCTTTCCAGCGCCATGCCAGAACGGATTGTAGAGCACGCCGTGAAAGGCATGTTGCCAAAGAACAAGCTGGGTCGCCGGCTGATGACTCGTCTCAAGGTCTATCCCGGGCCGCAACATCCCCACATGGCTCAAGTAGCCGGGTCTCACAAAGTCTATGCGCGCCGCTCTGAATCGATGCCCGAACCAAAGTGACCGTGGCCGAAGATACTTGATAACGGCAAGTCCGCACAAGATGATGTTCACAATGAAACTAAAGATATCTATAGTTTGATATTTTTATCTGGCCCACCCTCCAATGGTCGCTTAGCTTATGGAGCAGAGGGGCAACAGTATCACTGCAACAATACGGAGCGTAGATTTTGACCACTGAGGAAGACCGATATTACTACGGTACAGGACGCCGAAAAACCTCGATTGCAAGAGTGCGGATTTACAATCGGCCGGGTGGCGTGACCGTTAACGGCAAGCCGCTGAACGAGGTTTTTACAGTTGATCAGTGGAGAGCCGAATCCATGAAGCCTTTGGAAGATACCGGGCTATCTGGAAAAATCACTGTCGTGGCGAAAACTCATGGCGGCGGAATTCATGGTCAATCCGGCGCGTTTTCTCAGGGATTAGCGCGCGCGCTTGTTGAGTTAAACCCTAGCCTGCGCGGCGACTTGAAGCGGAACAAGCTTCTCACGCGAGATTCTCGGATGCGAGAGTCGAAAAAGTACGGTCTCAAGCGGGCGCGGAAGGCTCAGCAGTACACCAAGCGTTAGAGAAAGAACACAAGGCATAGCATATGGGGAAGGCGCATCAGGATCGCCATATATTCCCATCATCGCCGAATCTGCTGAATCTCGCGCATTGAATGCTAGTATCGCATCTGTGTGGCATTAGATAATTCTAGATGTATACCTGCGAGTGACTGAGATATGAGGTTTATGCAACGCCCAATTAATCGGTTCTGGCTATGGACGCTACTCGCGTTGATTTCTGGCGTCATATCCATAACCGTCGTGTTTTTGAATTCAAACGTCCCTGAAAATGCTATTGCACAACAGCTACCACCTAGGTTTCAGACCGTCATTTTCAGCGGGGAAGTCACAGTCAATGGCGAGTCGCCGAACTATACCGGGTTCAAACTCACCGCACGCATCGGTGATGACTGGGAGTCGGCACCTGTGATCGTAGGAGAGCGCGCAGATCAACCCAACAAATACTATCATTTGATAGTGAATCCTCCAGTTGATGCAGTGGGGAAGACAATTGAATTCTGGATCGATGACCAAGTGAAGTCGACTCATCTCGACTTCTTTGCGGTGGTGCAGGCTAATGGCAATGTATGTCGCGGTTGCACTTTTTCTTTCCCGATCATACGCGTCGCTAACCTTGATTTTCCCAACTTGCCGCAACCTACACCCACTATCACTCCTTCTCCGACGCCTACAGAAGTGATTCTGCGGCCGTCGTTTTTCAGCGGAGCAGCGATCATATCCGGCACTGGTGAAACACCGCCAGACAACTATGAAGTGTTCGCATTAGTCGGGAATCAGATCAAAACGGCTTCAGTGCCTATCGTAAATGGGAGGTACTTTCTCACCGTCAACATTCCAGATCCTCAATTTGAGAATGCGCCGGTCGTCTTTTATATCACCGATAAGGCAGATCCAGACAATCCCGGCGCAGTGTTGGCAGCGATCTCTGTCCCCGGAGCTTACATCCCTGGCGAACAGTTCTCTGATTTCAACCTGATCTTTCCGCCGCTGTCATCCACTCCGACGCCTACACCGACAGAAACCCCAGTGCCTCCTACTCCCACTCCTACTCCCACTCCTACGCCATCGCCTACTCCCACTCCCACAGCTACTCCTACAGCTACTCCTACTTCATCGCCTACCCCCACTCCTACAGCTACTGCCACCCCAACTCCTATTCCGCCCACGGCTACTCCTACGCGCACTCCTGAACCTACCCGTACGCCTACTCCGCTTCCCGCCTCGGCGACACCTTTTGCAGCTCCTACTCTGGTTCCCACGCCTACTCCTACCCCCATTGTGATACCTCCAACGGCATCGGTAGACACCCCAGAGAAAGTCCAGCCCGAGCAAGTGAGTTGCGGATTCCTGGGTCTCTGCAACTGTACGCCGGACTCATCCGGAGGAATGGAAGCCAGCATGCCCATTAGCTTAGCGTTGTTGCTTGCCATGTTCGTGTGGAGAATAGCTAAACGCCCCAAAATCAATCCTGAATCTGACTGGAGACCATCGCATGAGCAAGAACAACCGATCGCGTGACATCATTTCCGGAAAATCTTTCGCACTGACGAGTCGATATTATGATGCTCGACGCGGACATTCTGAAACCGCCAATCGAACAGGGACCACGGCTTTATTAGACCGGCTTAAGCTATGGCTAGCCGTAGGATTTGCATCGTTAGCCCTGGTCGTTGCCGTGGGGGTATTCGCGACTATCGCCGACAACGATGCCGAAGCGCAGCTGCCGCCAATTCTGAGTGCCATAATCTTGAACGGCGACATCCGTATCGGCAATCAACCCCTGACCGGCACCGGATACACTCTCACCGCCGTGATACGTAATCCCAACGGCAACGATTACACATCCGCTCCTGCTAAATTGATAGCCGGAACGGGTTCGACAATAGCGTACAGCGATCTTGTGTTGCATCCATCATCAGATCTGGTTGGAAGCCAGGTGGAGTTTTGGTTGAACAGTCAAGTCAAATCTGAAACCACTACCTATTACGCCATGATCGAGCCTGACGGAACTATCGCTCTTAACAGAAGCATTCCATTTCCGGTTAGACGAGAGCTAGATCTGGTATTTCCATCAGCCCCACTGCCGCCCGCTACTGCTACCTTCACCCCTGAACCTACCGTGGCTGTCATTGAACGCTCCTTCTTCTCAGGGGCGGTGTTAGCCGGCAATGCGCCGGTGCCGGACGGATACGAAATCTTCGCATTAGTTGGTGATCACAAGACCAGATCAGCGGTGATCGTAGGCGGCAGGTTCTTGATGACTATAGACGCCCAAGACCCCAAGTATAGAGACGGCAATGTTGAGTTCTACTTGATTGATAAAGGAGACCCGCAGAATCCGGGCATGACGGTTAAAGCCACGTCTGCGCCAGGAATATTAGTGCCGGGTAAATCCTTTGAGAACTTCAACGTAGCTTTCCCGGCTCTTGCACCTACTGCGACCCCGGTACCGACGGAAACGCCGGTGCCGCCAACTCCGACCGAGACGCCGGTGCCGCCTACCGCTACGCCGACGCCGGTGCCAACTTCCACGCCAGTGCCGCCGACTTCTACTCCTACGCCCGAGCCTACGGCCACGCCTACTTACACACCCACGCCTACTCCTACGCCCGAGCCTACGGCCACGCCTACTTACACACCCACGCCTACTCCTACGCCCGAGCCTACGGCCACGCCTACTCCGACCGAGACGCCGGTGCCGCCTACGGCCACGCCCGAACCCACAGCAACGTCGCCACCTGCTGTTGCGCCTGCCAGCGACGATGGCGGAAACAGTATCCTCGTCATGCTTCTCGTGATCTTGGTGGTAGTAATGTTGATAGCGCTTGTGGGTTTGACATTGTATCTATGGCGAACGGAGCAACAGAGAAGAGGGGCAAACGAGGACAGCTAAATTGCTTCTGATGCCTAATAGCGCCTACCCTGTTCTACAGCGATAAAAAATTCCCGTCTGTGGTTGCGAGTATCAGTTCGCGGCCCGGACGGGTTGATCTCTAGCGCTGAGTGTTGCGCTGCCGTCCTGCAGTTCAGTTGATATCGTTCTCGCTTGTAGCACTCATCTATCGCAATCGCCGTCGAACTTAAATGTCGGGCGCGTTGAGATAGATGCCCAGATGTTTAGTGCGCTAGCGTGTCCTCAGAACCGCCAATTGCCGATCTTCAGGCAGCGAAGACCTCGCGATGCTGACTCTGGTTTGGGGGGTGATCTCGGTTTTGCCACCCGATATTTCGCCTAGAAACGCTTGTAGATTGGCGCTCGGTTCGCCGGTATCGGCGTCTAATCCGTTCGCGACCACCAGTGAAGGGTCCAAAGAGCTGATAATCGAAGATAACTCTTTCGGCTGAATTGAGAGCCTGGTTGCATCGATGAGGATGATATCAACATGGCCGATCAGTTGAGCAGTGCGTGTATCGATGCCTCCAGAGGGCAACCCCAGAACATAAACCGCGATATCTTCTGCATCTATCCGATAGGAGGTGGCAGTCGTCCGTCCGCCTGCACCTGGTGCACTACCGATGGATATGCCTCTTATTCCTAATTCCCCGACTCCGTATTCGCCTGCTCGGGATAGAATCGCCGCGGAGCCTATCGATGCCGGCGGTTGCGCAAAAGCCGACATCTCGGGGCGGGCGTACAGCACGGCCGAAATTTCGGTGTCCTCGGCTGCCGAAGATGCGATGAAAATCGCCTCTTCATCGTTCACAGGATCGCAGATCACAGCGCCCGCATCGGTCTTTACTAGAAACGCATGCTTACCGTTCAGCAAAATGTCCATCTATAAAACTCCATGCATCAGCAAAATCGCAATCGGGATAATCATCTCAGGGGAAATTAACATTGCTCTATAGAATCGATTCTAACGCGTGTTGAAACTCGCCGTTCACTGTAGCGCCTGACTAGCCGAACCGTTACTATGTGTAGAATCGGTTCGCATCACAGCTATTGACATCCTGAGTAAACGCTTGGGGAGTGACGATCGATCTGAAAGGGGCATGAATCGGTCATGGCTCCTCTGATTTGCCCAAAGGTATTGAAAAATGAGTATGTCCCGACGCAGAAATGCCATACTTACTTTTATCGTGGGGGATTACATCACCACTGCTTCTCCCATTCCATCCAACGCGGTCGCAGTGGAAAGCGGACTCCAAGTCAGTAGCGCAACCATCCGCAATGAAATGATGGCTTTGTGTGAAGAAGGCTACCTTATCAGGCCACATGCATCTTCAGGAGCTGTGCCATCCGAAAAGGGATATCGGCATTTCGTCGACGGACTGGATAAGCACTCTAACCCTCCGCGCGATTTCATATCCCTGCTACACGAGCAGATGGATTTCGGGACCGAAGATATAGACGCATGGGTTCAGGTAACATCATCTATCATTGCCGATCTAATAGGCGCGCTGGCCTTTATCACCGCTCCCCGTCGAAAAAGCTCTGGCGTGAAGGGAGTTGAGCTTTTGCGCCTGCATGACATGCTGATCATGCTGGTTATAATCATGTATGAGACGCGCGTGTATCGCCAAATCATAGAGCTTGAACAAAGCGTGACCGATAATGAAGTGGAACATACCCGTAATTCCATCAAATCCGCTATTTCAGGCAAAGAATTGTATGGACTTACAGCATTAGGCGAAGAGCATCCTAAACGCAACGATTTTGAGCGACAAGTTTGGGAAGCCGTGATAGGAGTGCTTAAAAGGGAAGAGGCGGCTCCAGGTGAACGCTACGTAAATGGAGTGAGGCACTTTTTTTCAGAGCCTGAAAATATGGCCCATCCCGAGAGCGGGGCGATGGCATTGTCGGCACTTGAAAGTGACGACGCATTTGCTACTCTCGCCTCCGAAATGTCCGACACAAGACGTCCCATGGTGTTCATCGGATCCGATAATTCGCGTCCTGAACTGCAAGACTTCAGCGTTATCATGCGGGGATACGGCCAAGAAACCGACGCGCGCGGAATCGTAGGATTGATCTCTCCAATGCGAATCGCATATGATCGCGCGATACCGGTCGTAAGTTACACCGCACAGACGATTGACTCGATACTATGCCGAACTGTTCACGTATAGAGCCATCTGCTGACGGACGCTCTATGCATATAGATACGGATTCGCTCCTAATTGAACCGCGATGAGTGACAAAAGAGATTATTACGAGGTCTTGGAGCTTCCTAGGACTGCAAATGAGGAAGAGATCAAGAAGGCGTTTCGCCGCTTGGCGCTGAAGTATCATCCTGATCGCAACCGAGAAGCTGATGCCGCAGAACGTTTCAAAGAGATCAATGAGGCATACCAAATACTCAACGACCAGGAGACGCGTGCCCGATACGACCGTTTCGGACACGCCGGAGTCAATGGCGGTAACGGAAGAGGATTTGATGGCTTTGATGATTTCGGCGGTTTCGGAGATATTTTCGAATCGTTCTTCGGCGGTGCATCAGCGAGACACAACACACGCGGGAATGACTTAGAGATCGCACTGAACATATCGTTCCGCGAATCTGTTGTCGGCGCTACTCGCGAAATCAACGTCCGACGCCAGGAGAAATGCTCAAGATGCAACGGAAGCTGTGGCGAACCGGGCACTCGAACCACTACCTGCCGAAATTGCAATGGCGCTGGGCAAGTGCGTAGATCCCAACGCACCATGTTTGGAAATTTCGAGCAGGTATCTACCTGCCATACATGCCGTGGAGTTGGCAGTACCATAGATGAAGCTTGCCGGAAGTGTAAAGGCAAAGGAACTCTCGTCACAGATCGTAAGGTCGCCATTAACTTGCCTAGCGGGATTGATGACGGCACAAGGATAGTGATGCGTAGGCATGGAGATGCCGGCGAATTAGATGGAGAACCAGGCGATCTATACGTTCGAATCAGAGTAAAACCAGACCCTATCTTTACTCGACACGGCAACGATATACACATCAGAGTCGAACTCCACGCGGTAACTGCGATGCTTGGCGGAACCATCAAGGTGCCAACTCTAGAGGGTGAGCACGAGCTGGAAATCCCCTCGGGAGTGCAGACCGGCCATAAATTCTACTTTTCTAAGCTGGGCGCACCAGAGTTGCGCGGCAACGCACAGCGGGGAGATCAGATCGTCCAGATCGCAGTTGTAACCCCGCGTGTTCTTACACCTCGCCAAAAGAAGATAGTCCACGAGCTAGCCGATTCCTGGCTCACGGAAGATGAAACTGCGCTGGACCCCATAATCGTCCGCAATGACTCTAGACCCGAGGCGCGAAACACCAATTCCAACGGAATGTGGGGCTGGATCAAGGACGCGTTTGCCGGCAGCTGAACGCATTAGCGTCTCATTGCCAGATCAACGCTGCTCATATTCGCCAGTCTCTTCACATCTACTCGAAAATGAGCCGCATCGCATCTGAAGAAAACAGCTGGATTGAGATTAGCGTGGAGGTTCCATGCGAATATGCTGATCCGGTGGCGCATCTGTTGTCAGAGCATGGCGATGGAAGAGTATTCGTACGGCAACTGGGAGACTGGGATCTGGACGATCCTGAAAACTCATCCGAGATGGATGTAGTTTCGGTTTTCGGCTATCTCGTCTTGGATGATTCTGCTCAACAGCGTAAAACCATGATTGAAGTGGGACTAAAGCTAATCGGATCTCTTGTCCCCATACTGCCGCACCGGGAACGCATCATCAACGCGTCAGAGTGGGAAAATCAATCATTCCCGACAGTACGCATCAGCGATCGCATCGCTATCGCGCCGGGATATGAAGATGATGGACAACGAATAAACGTTGCCGACGAAGGCATCACCATCTTATTATCCCCTGGACTGGCGTTCGGCACTGGGCATCATCCTACGACTAGAATGTGTTTGTTGCAACTCGAACAAGAATTCGCTAACCGCACTGTAGAAGCGCTTAAAGTATTGGATGTAGGCTGCGGTTCCGGAATATTGTCGATAGCCGCTTTGAAGTTCGGCGCCGCTTATGCTACTTGCTTCGATATCGATGAAACAGCAGTTAGAGCCGCTCGCCAGAACATGCGTATGTCTGGCGTAGACAGCAGAGGATGCGTAATCCTCGGCTCACTTCCGGATGTTGCTGCGCCTCCAGAAAGCTTTGACTTTGTGCTCGCCAACATCACATCGAGAGTCATCACTGATATCGCAGAGAACCTGGTTTCATGCGCTAAAACCGACGGCATAATTTTAGTTTCCGGCATTTTGAGTGAGAAGAGCGATGAAGTGTTGGAAACTTTTGCCAGCCATGATGTCAAAATCGATGCTGAACGCCGCGACGGCGACTGGATGATGCTGCGTCTCATTCGAAAGTGAGGATCATGAACATCCTGTCGCACCGATTCGAATATGCATCGCTTCTTTCTACCCGATAAAAGACTGAGACAGGGCGCAGTTGGCGATTCCATGCCGCTCACGGAGAATATCGCACGCCAACTGCTGAACGTCCTGCGAGTTAGAGACGAAGAAGAGATTGTCTTATTCGCCGGTGATGGCTACCAATGGCGAGCAGAAGTGAAAATGAATCATTCAGTTGCCAAGCGTTACAGCAATCGCTTCCAAGAGGTTAATGCTCGGCTATTGGAGAGGACAATGCCGAATGTCGCGCTATCCGTAAAGGTGGATTTGCTGATGGCGTTGACCAGGCCTGATCGATACGAAATCGCGTTGGCGAAATGCACCGAACTAGGCGCTGATAGATTCGTGCCGGTCACTTCAGAGCGTGTGCAAAGACGCGATGCTGTGATAAGTGAAAATCGCCTGATGAGGTGGAACCGAATCGTGGCTGAATCCGCCGAACTGGCAGGCCGAGTCACTGTGCCTCAGCTAGTCGATCCGGTGCCATTGAATAAAGCGTTGAGAAATCTGCAGTCGCAAAATATCCAGACGATATTTCTCTGGGAGCGTGTGCCCAAGCCTACTCTACTGCAACTAATGTCGCATCTTCATGGTAAGGTATCCGATGCATCATACGCGCTAGTAATCGGACCGGTGGGTGGATTTAGTGATCGCGAGGCTCGGCTCGCTCAGACTACGGGAGCTTCGCTGGCCAGCTTAGGCAAACTAGTGCTTCGCACCGACACTGCCGCGATAGCAGCCATGACAGTAGCGGCTCAGACCTGTAGCTGATTCCATAAAATCTGCTGATGAAGCATCTTCTAGACAGCGATATTTCACCGTGATTTCAGCGGTTCTGTTCAGTCCGTTGCGTTGTAAGGCACTCCTTGCAACAGACCGGCATCGTGCATCGCGTCCCATTCATTGAGGAAGATCTGATTCCATTCGTCGGTAAGCTTGTTCTGAAGCATATCTTGGAATATCGGCCAGAACACGATGATGCCGTCTGCACCGTCGCGTATCGCAGCATAGGCAGTATCGGTAGAGCGCACTAGCGCAGCGGTGATGTATGGCCTATGCGTCCATCCCGCGAACGTCTCTCGCAATTCACGCACTAGCTTCGTGGGGTCGCCGGAGACATCTCGGTAAGGCTCGCAGAACGGAAGAACATGCGTGGCTCCTGCCTGCGCCACCGCCACTGCCTGGTTAAGTGTGAATACGGTGGTGCAGAACGTCTCTATGCCGGATTGCCGAAGCTCCATGAATGCCCCTAGAGCCTGAACGCTGCATGGAATCTTCAAGATTACACGCTCTGACATTTTGGTGAATACTTCGCCCACATCCAAGAGTTCTTGAGTGGAATGTCCGTCAATCTCAACCGCCACCTTTTTATCTGTGATATCCAGGTATCGCTGTATCACTTCTGTCATCGGCCCGTACTTCTGCACCATCTCGTTGAGAACCACAGTATTGGTAACGATCCCCGCCGCGCCGCGCATCATCCACGGTTTTAGGTCTTCAGGATCGCCTGCCAGCCAAACGGCTGGCCCAGAATTGATAGTGCGGTTGTGCCGCGCTGCGCCGAGTGGGGATTCCAGTTGCTGGGTAGATCCGTTGGTCGATTCTGTTGCCTGTTGCATCTCTGCCTCCGGGATAATCTGGCGCCTCAAACGTGGCCGCTGCCGCACGTCATATCAATGAAGTGTATCCGCGATTGACTGAAAGCGTATTCACGAACTACCGGATCCAGAGATTCTGTCTCAGCCAATGAGTTCTGCCATTTGCTAGATTACAGCTTGTACCATCGGGACCGGAACTGCAACGATCTCCACCACACGTCATTGAAAAGACCGTGCAACGCAACCAGTAAAAACTACTCGATCCTGAAAAACCGTATCGTTCTCACGCTATTCGGCGCTCAGATGCACCCGATTGACAGGTGTCGGCTATGTATCGAAGCCGAGGTAGAACTCGTATGGATGCGGTCGCAATCGAATGGCATCTACTTCAACCTCGCGCTTGTACTCGATGTATGCCTGCACCAATTCCTCAGTGAATACACTGCCTTTAGTCAGGAAATCGTGGTCCTCTTCAAGCGCATCCAGAGCCTGATCCAGAGTCCCCGGAATCATGTTCAGGGTTTTCGGGTCCACTTCGTACAGATCGCCAGCAAGCGGCTCGCCGGGTGAGATTTCGTTCTCTATACCGTCCAAACCAGCCATCAGCATCGCTGAAAATGCCAGGTAAGGGTTGCATGAAGGATCTGGCGGGCGAAACTCGACGCGTTTCGCATTCGGGTTATCGAAGTACATTGCGATCCTAGCCGCGGCCGATCGGTTGCGGGCCGACAACGCCAAGATTGTGGGCGCCTCGAATCCTGGCACTAGACGCTTGTATGAATTGCTGCTGGGCGCCACGATTGCCATCAGGGCGGCACCGTGTTTGATGAGTCCGCCGATGTAGTGTAGCGCTTCCTTGCTCAGTCCGGCATACTCTTTGCCAGCAAATAAGGGTTTCCCATCCTTCCAGATGCTCTGGTGCGTATGCATGCCGGTACCGTTGTCTTCAAAGAGGGGTTTGGGCATGAAGGTTGCCGTCTTGCCGGCCTTTCGGGCCGCATTCTTCACGCAGTACTTGTATGCCATTACGCGGTCCGCAGTCGTTACTAGCGGGCCGTAATGAAAGTTGATCTCGCACTGGCCGGCAGTCGCAACTTCATGATGATGCTTCTCAATAACGATTCCGAAATTCTCCATCGATTCACACATCTCGGAACGCAACTCGGTGAGAGTGTCGAGCGGCGGCACAGGGAAGTAGCCGTGCTTGTGGCGAATCTTGTGCCCCAGGTTAAGTCCCTGCCCGTCTATAGTCCTCATGCGTCCGGAGTTCCAGATCGCTTCCTCAGAATCAACGTCGTAGTGCGACTGGTTAGGGGAGACTTCGTAAGACGCCTTGTCAAAGACGAAGAACTCTAGCTCGGGTCCCCAGTATGAAACATCCCCGATGCCGCTTGATTTCAAATAGTTCTCTGCCCGCTCCGCTACGTGCCTCGGACTGCGATGATAATCTTCGCCAGTAGAAGGATCACGCACATCGGCGATGATCGACACGGTTCTATCCATGTACGGATCTAATGCCACAGTGTTTGGATCCGGCACTAGGAGCATGTCTGATTCATCGATCGTCTGGAACACTCTGATACTTGATCCGTCAAACCCGACACCGTGAGAGAACATGTCGTCGTTGACTTCATGCTTAGGAAACGAAAAGTGCTGCCAAGTTCCGGGGACATCCACGAACCTCACATCGATCCAATTGGCACCGTGCTCCTCCATAAATTGCAACACGCTTGCGGCACTCGTCATAACGCTGTATCTCCTTGAATGAGCTTTAGTCTGCCCCAAGCATATGCCAGTTGAGGCTGACGCGCAATAAAATGGTGCATCAGCACCGATGCTTACTTTACAACATAAAGGATACATGTTTCCGATTTGTTACGCCTCCCCTTTATCACTGCTATGCGTGGCCCAGAACCCGCATCAGCGATTGCAGTTCAGCCAGCGAATGCTATGCAGTTCAACCGAACGACAACCATGCGACACGTATCCTGCGATTGACACGCGATGAACAGTCAGCACATTGAAGCAGTTAAGAAGGGGCTTGCCTTCGTAGACGATTGGCGTCGAGAGCATCCTGCAGACCGCCTAGACCTTTCCCGAGCCGACCTCAGCGGCATGAACTTCGAGGGCTGGAATCTTTCTCGCGCCGTGCTGGATGGAGCGAATCTAAATAACAGCGTGCTTACGGGAACAGATCTTTCTGAGTGCTGGATCAGACGCGCCAATCTTACCCGCGCCAACCTGCGCGGAGCTTCGCTCTACCGTGCCAGCCTAGCCGGCTCGGATCTCAGCGGCGCCGATCTGCAAGGCGCACAGCTGTACCGCTGCATATTGCGCGACGCGGTGATAACGGATGCCACGCGATTCGATGGCGCTCAGCTCGCGAAGGTCATCTGGCCAGACACGACGCGAATGTGATGTTACTCTGTTTGACGTGTTGTCGGACGCTGATGCGATGGGGTTGAATACAGATTAAAGAGGATGACTCTTATGGAAGAAGTAAGATTCGGCGGAACCGGATTTACAGTGTCAAGGCTCGGCGCCGGACTCGCTGAGATAGGGATGGAGCTGAGCATGAGACGCGCGGATCAGGCATCTCAAGTGCTCAATGGCGCGTTGGATATGGGGATCAACTTCCTCGATACTGCCGCCTGCTACGGCATCTCAGAGGAACTGATCGGCAAAACCGTCTCGCATCGCCGCGATGAATACATGCTAGCGACTAAAGCCGGGCACACTCGCGGCGACGGACTGAACGGTGCTGATTGGACTTATGGAACGGTGCGAGATTCGGTTAACCGCAGCCTGCAACGCATGAAGGTAGATCATGTTGACCTGGTGCAGCTTCACTCCTGTGGGATAGACGTGCTGGAAAAAGGAGACGCTATCCGTGCTTTGCAAGATGCTCGAGAAGCTGGAAAAACTAAGCTGATCGGCTATTCCGGCGACAACGAAGATGCTCACTGGGCAGTAGATTCCGGCCTATTCGATACGCTTCAGACCAGCTTCAACTTGGTAGAGCAACGTGCCTATACGTCCGGATTGCTAAAGAAAACCGCTGCTGCTGATATGGGTGTCATCGCGAAACGCCCCATCGCCGGCGCCACTTGGGCACACGCTTGTGCCGGTGAATCAGGATCTAGGCGCGGGTATGACGGCACGTATTTCCAACGCAGCAAGAAGATGATGACTGAAGGAAAGTTGCCCGCAGAGCCTGAAGATCACATTGTTACTGCTATGGGATTCACATTCGCGCATCCCGAGATTCATGTAGCCATAGTGGGAAGCAAGAACCCGCGACACATGCAATCCAACATCGCCACTCTTCCAGACGCCCTCAGTGTAGAACCAGCAATGGTTGATGAACTGCATCGTCGATTCATCGCCTTGGATGATGGCTGGAGACAGCTTACCTAGCCTTCGTGATCGTGCTTGAAGAATGAATATCGAACGAATAGAGATCTATCCGCTAGTAGGGCGGTTAGAAGAACCTTTCGGATGGTCGCAGAAATGGACTTCTGAGCGCCGCGTCATCGTCTTGCGTATCTTCGCTGATAGTGGCGCCTACGGATGGGGCGAGACGGGCGGTGGAGCCGATTCGTTGCCCCTGTTCCGCAACGTGTGTAGCCAGCTTATCGGAGAAGACCCCCAGCGCATTAGCGCCATATGGGAATCGGTCATTGGCTCCAACTACCAGGGCGGCGGATATTCGGGCTACGTCTCCAACGTGATGAGCGCTATCGATATTGCCTTGCACGACTTGGTGGCTCGTGATCGCGGCGTTCCAGTATCGGAGCTTCTGGGTGGAAGGGTACGTGACCGAGTAGCCGCGTATGCCACCGGGCTATACTACACGCCCGATGATCTCCGAGATAAATCTTGGCGGCGTTTTCTCGACGAAGCGCAAGGCTATGCCGATGACGGTTTCAGCGGCATGAAGATGAAAATTGGAGGATTGACTGTAGCTGAAGACCTGGACCGAGTCGGCGCGTTGCGAAGCCAGCTCGGGGATGAAACGCGCATCATGGTAGATGCGAATGAAGCGTATGACCCGATGACCGCATTGCAAGTGGCGCGTGGACTTGCCGATGCGAACGTCACTTGGTTTGAAGAGCCCTGTTCAGCGCGTGAACTCGACCAGAACAAGCTCGTGACGCAACGATCGCCAGTGCCTACATCTGGCGGGGAATCGATGAGCGCTAGGCGCGACGCGGCTCGCATCCTCAAGGATCGAGTGTTCGATATTGTTCAGCCGGAGATCGTTAATGTGGGAGGCATCTCTGAGCTTCGACTCGTGGCTTCCATGGCCGATGCATTCAATGTGCGCTTCGTGCCGCATTTCTGGAACACCGGCATCAGCTTCGCCGCCATACTTCATACCCTCGCCACAGTCCCACAGTCGCCACCAGCCTATGTTAAAGAACCTTATGTGAACGAGCCGGTGACGGAGTTCGATCAGACTCCACACCCTATCCGTGAATCGCTCACCGATCCGATCTTCAAACAGATAGATAGCCACGTGGCGGTGCCTGATTCTCCGGGACTGGGAATAGAAGTTGACGAAGATGCGTTGCAAAGCCACTTGGACGGATCAGCTCATATAGTGGATGGTGGATGACTTGGCTTGCATAGTGAGCAACGGATGACGAAGCACACCCGGCAGTCTAGTTTTGGCATTCCGCGCGCATCCTCCGTCATTAGCGCGGCTATTCATCTGCATACTGGTTGTAGCCCAAGCCACGGACGTGCGGCTCACGATGCAACAAGTGGCGCAAGTGCGACAGATAATCCGCGTCCCAATTCATAGCCTCTGCTACCGCTTCGTCCCAGAGTCGGCGCACTTCACACTCGCCATCGCGGAACTGCGGCACGAGCATATCTTTGGTGCGCTCCCAGCAAGCAGCGAGAATGCCGCGGATGCGCGCATCGCGGATATAGGGAAGCTTGAGGTTTCCGATCTCAGCCGCGCTGTATATGGGGAAAACCAGCGTTCTTCCAGGGTTACGCATCAGTTGCAGACGCCCAGCCGTCGAGTTGATGAATACTGCCGCGGCTTTAGCTTCTATCACCGATATTCCAGCCACTGGCATCCAACCGTTACCCACGTATGTTTTTTCATCAGCAACCGCGGTGAGGCGAGCTGTACTGTTGTTCTGACCGTCAGTTATTAGTAGATATCCGGACTTCTGTAGGACTTTCTCGGTAGCATTAGTCCCCAATTTTTTTGGAATCCAATGCTCATCCGGCGTGCTTCGTATGGATGTCTGTCCGTGGCTTCCCTTCGATTTAATGATCGGGAAGCTATTGAGGGTGCCGGGTATTACACGTCTGAAGTGTCCGCGTAATACCCGGCCCGTAGCGTGAACTATCCAAGATGCCGGTGTTGCTTGCAGCTCTTGCATCTTTGCATGATTCGCGAACTTTCTGGACGCTCGCGCCAATTCTGGCGAACGCCATATAGCCGCAGTCCAGTCGCCTCGTTCCATCAATTCCGCCGGCCATTTCAATACTTCGCCCCATCCGTTCGCTAACTGACCGTCATTACACTTCAGAAGGCATTCATGCAGATCTGCAACTTCCTCTTCGTTGCGTGGAAAGCGATCCAGGTTGACAAATTTCGTCGGGGGGGGGGTAACAGAGTCGCGCCGCGTAGCAACGATTATGCTCTCATTGATACCCGCGTTCTGGCTCAGGTTCACCTGTCCAGGCTGGTGGCAGGTCAGTATCGTGTGAATGTGGAAGCGTTGCGACAAGATTTCACGCTTGTTTTGAATTGAAGTGGAACAAAGAGAAACAGTTGGCTCAATCATAGTGAGAACACCTTGGCACTCGTCGACACAATGATCCGCAAAAGCAACAAACATAGGACCAATTGAGTTCTTATCCACGAATCCGTTCATCTCTTGGTCAGCGCGAACTAGCATGTTCTCCATCGCGTCGGCGCGTTTACGCAACTTTAGCTGGATATCCTTGGCGAATTTCTGACCCATATTAGCGCGGTTCGTGAAGGGCGGATTCATGATGACGATGCGCGCATCTTTCGCCGCCGCCACTGCATCTTCTAGCTCCGCATCCTGCGCGTTACGATCCCAAGTCGCCTGAGCATCGATCTCTTCGTCAGGAATGTCCAGCTCGCCTTCGCGAGTGATGACTGACTTCTGACCGAGCAGTTCCAGCGTGCCGGCGGAGACGCGGCGCGGATCGTCGCGATGCGGCCCGTACGGCATCTGATACAGCCCCATGTTGCGATATCGGATCTCGCGATTGCCGGCAGTGAGTTGCGATGCCGCCAGTTGCAAGGAGACGGGATTGATGTCTAAACCCTTTATCGTCTCTTCCACTGCCACTTTCTGCAGGTCAGCTACTTGCTCATCTGATGCCCCCTGCTGGCTGGCGCGGCGTTTCATCTCGGTCAGCATCGCGGACAGCAGCGTGCCACTGCCGCATGCCAAGTCCACGGTCTTATGCTCGCGCCAGACGTCTTCACTGGTCCAGTCAACATCTCCGCAAGCGTCCAGCGTGAGCCGGGCAGCGATTGATGCGGCGGGTGGTCTGGTGAAGAAGGCGCCGTCGCTGGCCTGGTTGCCCATGACGCCATTGAATAGCGGTCCGGCATGATCGGCGCCCATGTCGGCGTATGCCTCGGCGATGCGTTCGGCTTCCGCGGTGATGTGCCGCAAGGCGCGTTCGAGTCCGCTCGTCTTGCCGGTCTCTTCTGCGGCATAGATAGTTTCGAGCGCCGGCTCTAGCACGGGCCGAAAGTCTTCTCGCAAGATGCGTTCCCATTGGCGGCTGAGACCGCGGACGACGTTGACACTGTTCTTTATCTGCGCCAGGTCGGCAATGCCGGAGATCCACCTTCCGGCGGCGATGCGCTGGTGCAACATGGCGGCGTTCATCATCAGCAACGCGGCTATGGTGCAGCCGTCGGCTTGCCTGTTGGCGTCTTTCGCGCTCAGGTTGTCAAGCCCGAAGTGGGCGTCTAGCGCGGTTGAGAGGCCGTCCATCCTTAGGTTATGCGCCGCTTCCTTGATGCTGTCTTCCAGAATGTTCAGGTCTCGGGTAACACGGTCCGATACGAGTCCGGATTTTGCCAGCAGGTTCATTCGAATCGCGTTTCCGTGTTCGCTCAGCTGGCTCAGCATTAGCATCTGGATGCCCGATTTCTCGGTCTGGTTTTTGCTGGGCTGCCGCGGTTTTCTTCCAGCGCTGGTGCGCAAACCCTCTCCTTTATTGATCATGGCCTTGGCTTTTCGCTTAGTCTTCCTGAAGTCGATCGGTCCCGGCGCGCCGTCTTTCAGTGGCTTGGTTCTGACGACGCTGCTGGTTCGCATTTCACTGCTGCCATCTTGATTTATCTTGCCAGTGAGTATCTGCGAATGTTCCGGCGCCTGGGCTTCGTTCGCCATGCTCTTCCCGCTCAACAACGCGGTCGGCGTCGATGATGTGACGGTTTCGTAAGTCGCTGGAGTTTCTGCCAATCGACTGAACTCTTTTGTCGGCGTGCTCTTATCCTGTAGCACTCGATCTAAAGCCTTTTCCGCATCGCCGGGTTTGCCAATGTGCTCTCGATACTGGATTCGCTTATCTTCATTCTTGGCTACAGCGACTATGGATCGGATATGTTCGGGTGGTTCAGGGATATAGAGCTGCAACAGATCGGCTAGTTCGTCTTCGATGCGACTGTCGTGGGCGCGCAATGCGAGCAGTATCTGTCCGAGTTCCTGCCATCCGTCTGCCATATCGGTGGTGCTGAGGAAATGTTCGGGATCTGAATGGGGTGGAATCAGTACCGGACATATGATGTATCCAAGTTTCTTGCCGGGGGCTGTGCGCATGGCGCGCCCCACGGCCTGGACAACATCGATGGGGCTTTTGCGCGGCTCGAGGAAAGCAACGGCATTAAGGGATGGCGAATCGGTGCCTTCGCCAAAGATGCCGACGTTGATGATGCTGAAGGGCTTTTCGGCTTTGGCTTGCGCCAGTCTGAGTTTGGCTTGCTCGCGTGCCGTGACGTTGCTCGTGGCGTCAAGATGCTGCATTGAGTAGTTCGCGGCTCTTTGGGGCGCATCCGCATTTTCTTCGAGCCACTTCTGAATCCAATCTCTAACTGTTTTGGATTGCAGCCCCATCGCCATGTTCTTCGATTTGTTGACGGTGTTCATGAAGGCGATGCATGACTTGATGTTGACCGTTCGCTGCTCTGATCCCTGGGTCGCGCCACCCATGACAAGAGCCAATGCCAAGCCGCGCAGATAGTCGTTCGAGGTGAGCTGATTGCGTCCGGCGCCCGAATAATCTGATGCGGCTTTGTTGGCGGCTGCATAGGCATCGGCATCGTTGACTCCTATGGCGATGATGCGATAATCTGCCAGCCAGCTATTTCGGACCGCTTCCAGATAGCTTTTGCGATAGAGCTCCACGCCAAAGGTCTCTTCGTCGTCCATGGATCGAACTATCCAGTCGCTGGGCATCTCTTTGTTGACCTTGCGCGTGTCGTAGATGCGCGGAGTAGCAGTCTGATAGATGCGATATTTCGCCGGGAAAGCGTCATTATCGTGGCAAAGTGTAAAGTCGCGTATGCGTTTTTCGTCTTTGTATACCTTTGTGCTTCTGCTATTCTTCTTGCGGCGCAGTCCGGCGGTGCGATGCGCTTCATCGGCGATGAGCGTTTTCGCTCTGGCACGGCAAAGTTTCATGGCTTCAGCGACGCGGTGTCCGCTTTGATAAGTGCCGAAGATCACGTTGATTTCGTTCTTAAACGCGCCTTGGCGTATCCATTGCGCGATCTCACGCGCGTCGGTGGTAACGCTGCCCTTCACTGCAGAGGCGCTGACGTTGCTACTGTCGGCCGTCGGGTCGGTAGTCGTGTTTCTGGAGCCTTCTTTCTTGGGATCGTAGCCGGCGGTTTCATCGGAGCACACGGCTAAGGCCCTGATGCCAATCTTGGTGTATTGGAGATACTCGCGCCTAAGCTGGGCGACCAGTGCGATGGATGGGCAGAGCACGATGGCCAGCTCGCCGGGCGATGTGAGCTGTTCGACTATGCGCAGCGAGATGCGCGTCTTGCCGGTGCCGCAGGGAAGTATGATCTTGCCGCGCGCCTGACCCATGGGCGAGCCGCCGCTATCCGACTCCGCATGTTCTTTGAGTATGCGTACACTAGCCGTAACGGCTTCGTTCTGCATACAGGATTTCGTCTGTATCGGCTTTTCGTCGTCATCTCGGTTGCTCTTATACTCATTATTTTCATGCTCACCGTCATTCCCGAGTCCGCGCCGGCGGGAACAGTGTGGACACGCTTCATCTGAGTCGCCTGATTGGCTGGCTCGTGCCTGCTGGAGTTCATAGCTGATGTTGACGGGCGTGATTGACTTGTCATGCATCGACAAGTTCTGCTTCACATTTGCGCTAAAGTCAACATCTCCGTTGGTAACGATCCATCGGTCGGCCCAGAAGGTGCCTGCGGAAGCGCTGGCAAAGGAATCGACTTCGCCTTTGGAAATGCTATGGCCACGCCCATTTTCATCGAGCTGGCGCGATTTGCACTGGATGGCAACGTATTTACCGTCGCTACGGCGAATCGCCACTGCATCGATGCCGACATCTCGATTAGTAGTCCCTGGAAAGTGCCTCTCGCGCTCGGGCCAATCTTTCCAGAGATAGCAATCTTTGATATCCCACTCTGCGATATGCCGTGCGACCCTTACTGTGACGTCTTCTAGCCACTTGCCGCCGGTTGGTTGAGAACTGGCATCTTTGACCGTCCGGATGGCGGATTCTATGGCGTCTCGCGCAGCTTCGTTTAGCATCCATTACGTCCCGGAGGTAAAACAGCATAATTATACACGACCACGCCCATCGCAGTTGCCTCGGCTTCCCATGCCGCTCACTGTTTCTCGCGCCCTGTCGCCCCTGTGGATTTCAGCGAAGGCGAGGCTGACGGATGTTGTGCGCTGTGACTGGCGGGTAACATAGCGTCGGAATGATGGACAGTGAGTGCTGGGAATGACGGCTACTTCGGTTATCGTAAGCAATATAGTGCCGAATCGAATAGTGCCGAATCGAATTTCGATTTGGAGATGAAAAGCGCCGCCGTGTTAAAGGCATAATGCGATATGTCCGATCAAAAAAATCTGAAACCATCAGCTTCCGCAGAATACGGTCAAAAAAGTCGAAACGCACCGGATCCCGTACGATACGAGCGGGCTAACCTCATCCTTTCAGCTTTGAGCTTCGGCATCTATCTGCTGGTGCCGGCGTTGATGTTGTTGACCGGGGCATCGGCTTGGGCGCGCGACACGATAGGCGGCTGGACTGGAAACGTTGTGGTGCCGGGCGCAGCTGTCTATGCCACGATCGGAGCGTTGTGCCTCTCGCTAATCACTTTGCCGCTCAGCTTCTACTACGGATATGTGCTGGAGCATCGCTACGGTTTGAGCAAGCAGGGCATCGGCGATTGGGTTTGGCAATGGGTAAAGGGTTTGGCGCTGCAATCAGCATTCGCCGCCGCTTTCATCGCCGCGATATACGCGTTGCTCGAATCAGCTTCCAGTCTCTGGTGGATATGGGCATCCGTGCTTTTCAGTATCGTCTCAATCTTCTTAGCTGCCGTCGCGCCGGTGTTGCTGATGCCGATATTCTTCAAGTTCGAGCCATTGCCGGAAGGAGAGTTGAAGCATCGATTGATGGCACTGTCGAATCGTCTGGGCACCGCCGTGCGCGGCGCCTACATCTGGCGGCTGGGAGATCGCACTGTAAAAGCCAATGCCGCGCTGGCGGGATGGGGCAGGACGCGGCGCATCATCATTTCCGACACGTTGATGAAGAATCATACGGATGATGAGATTGAAGTGATCATAGCGCATGAACTGGGACATCACGTGAACCACGACATCTGGCGTGGGATCGCAGTGCAGACGATCCTCATCTTCATCTCCATGTGGGCGATAGACCGGGCGCTAATCCTGTGGGGCGATGCGTTCGGTTTGAACGGGGAGATCAACGACTACGCCAATCTTCCGTTGCTGATGCTGGTCTCTATCGCAGTCGGAGTGATCGCATTGCCGATGGCGAACACCTATTCGCGGCATCGTGAAACTGCCGCGGATGATTTCGCGATGCGTGTAACCGGCATGCGCTCCGAATTTGCGAGCGCGATGGAGAAGCTGGCGGATCTCAACTTGTCTAATCGTCAGCCTAACTGGCTGATAGAGACGGTGCTGCACTCCCATCCCAGTATCCATCGACGTGTTCAACGAGCCCGAGAGTAACGCGTGGACAATATCCGCGGCGTTAGTCCACGTGACGAGTGGATGCATTATTTATTACACATTTTCTTTACGAGCGCATACATCTGTCATTCCGAGCATAGACACACTGTCATCCGCGCTACTATCCTGCCATTCCGAGCGCACGCGAGGAATCTAGAATGCCAGGCATGACGCGCTGCCACACAAGGGTGCTAGACTTTAATGCGCGGCGCGCGTAGATGCCGTTGACAATGCCGACGGAGCGAAAAGATATGAAGATCACCGACGTGAAAGGCTTTCCAGTTTGGGTGGGACATCGCAATCAGATGCTGGTCAAGGTGGAGACCGATGAAGGCATATATGGGTGGGGAGAATCGGGATTCTCGGGACGCGAACTGGCAGTGAATGGAATGGTGGATCACTTCCGAGAGTTCCTAGTAGGGCAGAACCCAATGCAGCGCGGACGCATCTGGCAAGAGATGTATCGTGGACAGTACTTTGAGGGCGGACGAACCATAACCGGAGCCATTTCAGCCATCGATATCGCGCTCTACGACATCGCCGGCAAAAAACTCGGAACCCCGGTGTACGAGTTGCTGGGCGGGAAACAACGCGACTGGGTGCCTACATTCGCTTCCGGCGGCGGCGCAACTGCTGAGGAAGTGGTAGATGTAGGACAGCGAATATGGGCCGACGGATTCAAAGCCATGCGCCTCAGCTTGAACACTTTCGACGCGAATGACCCCGCATTGTTCGAGCCACGCGAATCGATCGCGGCGACTGCCGAGGCATTGATCAAGGCGCGCGAAGCCCTCGGACTGGAGCCGGTTATCGGTATCGACTATCATCATAGATTGTCCGTCGCGGAGTCGGCTTCATTCTGTCAGATGATGCCGTCGCACACGCTCGATTTCATCGAAGAACCCATCCGTGACGAATCGCCCGAGGCTTATGAAGAGTTACGGAAATTAACTGCTGTTCCGTTCGCAATCGGCGAAGAATTCGCGTCTAAGTGGCAGTTCCTGCCCTACATCGAGCGCGGATTGACTAACTACGCCCGACTCGATATCTGCAATGTCGGCGGATTCACCGAGGCCATGAAGGTAGCGGGATGGGCGGAAGCGCATTATATCGACCTCATGCC
This sequence comes from Dehalococcoidia bacterium, assembly GCA_963422715.1. GTDB lineage: Bacteria > Chloroflexota > Dehalococcoidia > Lucifugimonadales > Lucifugimonadaceae > Bin127. Next base: position 1,508,777 of record OY730475.1, read on the forward strand.
ACATAACCCGCTCGGCGCCATCTGCGTCGCTGCAACATCGCACTTTGCGACTGCCATACCCAACTTCTCGTGGTTGGAGATACGAACTTCGCCAGGCGAGACTGATAACGACTTCTATAATCGAGAGGTGTTCCCGGTACAGCCGGACATAGAGCCTGGGAAGGTTATTCTGCAGGATCTTCCCGGACTGGGAATAGAAGTGGATGAAGCCGCGCTGAGCGAGCCATTCAAGTTCTGGGAAGCACCGCATCTGCACCGTCGCGACGGCTCACATACCAACTGGTGAGGCGTGGCAAGCACGCACCGAACGATCACAAAGCGCAGTCGATAGCCAATCGGCCCGTGCACTCCAGCCATAGCAAGCCATCATTCCAGGGCCAGGTGAATCTTGGACTAAATGGCTTTTCCATGCATCTCTATGATGCATAATGGACGTAACACTTTAGTGAGTCGTTGAAAGACGATTCGCGGCTTTTGGCACGATTATTCGTCGTGCACTCAATACTTATAGGACGGAGTTGTTTAGGTGGTATCCGAAGCCATTATTGAGGCGGAGAACGTTACCAAGGTTTATCGCACTAGGGAGGTGGAAGTGCGCGCTCTGGATGGTGTGTCGATGACTGTGGAAAGAGGAGAGATGGTTTCGGTGATGGGTCCGAGTGGATCGGGAAAAACGACCTTGCTGAACTGCCTTTCAGGATTAGACAGCGTTGAAGACGGCCGCGTAACTGTGGCCGGCAACGTGATCGCTGAGATGTCTGACAACGACATGAGTGAATACCGAGCGGAGATGATGGGGTTCATATTCCAGTCGTACAACCTCTTGCCCGTGCTAACTGCGCGAGAGAACGTGGAGCTACCGTTGGTGCTGACGGGTGTCAAGCAGAGCGAAGCATCTAGGAGAGCCATGGAAAAATTGGACCTGGTGGGGCTGGCCGACCGTGCCGATCACACCCCCTCTGAACTTTCTGGCGGACAGCAGCAGCGAGTTACTATCGCACGCGCGCTGGCAAACGACCCGGCGATCGTTTGGGCCGATGAACCTACGGGAAACCTCGACTCTCAGAATGAAGATGACGTTATGAGTTTGCTTATCAGATTAAACAAAGATACCAAGCAGACATTCATCATCGTGACTCATTCACCTCACGTCGGTTCGCTCACCAATCGCACCATTCAGATGGTTGACGGCAAAATAGTCAATCATGGCTTGGCTATTGAGTCAGTGTCTGAATGAAGCACTGCCGATTGGCGGAAAATTCACACTCTCTAAAGCTACGAGACTGATCTCAATGGAAAAACTGTTCGGCATTCAGATGAGCACCCTGGCCACGGGGCTGTTGATTACTCTGGGCATATTGCTTTTCGTCATTGCGATATACGCGGTTAAGAATAGGTTCTTGATCAAGCTATCGTTGCGAAACTTACCGCGACGGCGCGCCCAGACAGCGCTTATCGTCGTCGGGCTGATGCTATCTACAACCATCGTGGCCGCATCTCTCTCCATCGGCGATACCATTACCGGGAGCATACGAAACGTAGTGGTTGACGCGATTGGAGACACCGACATCGTCGTGCGTAGGCCGGCTCTCGGTGAATTCGGAGATCCTACGCTTACAAAAGCTGAGATTCAGGAGATCGCGGATGCCGTTTATCTGGATGAACGAGTGGATGGCATCGCACTTATCGATGGCAGAACGCTTCCGGTAATAAATCAGCGCACGAGACTCACTCAAGCGCGCGCAGTGGTAGTGGGATATGACCCCGATGGAGTAAATGGACATTTCCGCCCCGAATCACAGGGAGGCCCGAGCGTAGATTCGCGACTGTCTCCGTTTCTTTTCTTGCCCACCATCGATGGTGAAACTATAGACATCGCGTTGCTGGCAGATGATGAAGTGTTGCTGAATGCATCTATTGGCAACAAGCTGGAGGCGCAGCCCGGAGACACTCTAACAGTAATTACCCCTAAGGGAAGAAATGACCTGCGCATTAAAGCGATTATGCAGAACGGCGGAATAGCGGCTAACGATCAGCGCGTCTTTATGAAGCTATCCACCTATCACACCATCATGGGGTCCGAGCCCGGCACTGGATCAAGGGTCAACATATCTCTAGACTTGGAACAATACGATCTAGAAGCCGCATCAGAAGACATTGTTGAAGATTTGAGGCTTCGCTTCACGGATCCTGCGGTGGCATCCAATATTCATTCAGGCATGAAAGAAGTGGCTGGGTTGACCGCGGCACTTGAAAAGTATATGGAGGAAGAATCAAAAAATGGCGGCGCGCTCAATAAGCAGGACCGCGAAGATTTTGATGCTTTACTCGCGGAACTTGCATTGGCTGAGCCGACCGACAAGTTTCGGACGCTATTAGCGGACAATAGAGTGACGAACAACCTTTTCGCTGCCGCTGCCGCGGCCGATGATCAGGCATTACGGGATGCATTGCCGGCAATCACCATCGCGTTTGCTCAGCTTGAAAGACTAGCCGCTGACGAATTCAAATCCGACCTTCTGGGCATCGCCGAATTCGTCGGGAATCTGTTTGTGACCTTCTTCACATTCTTCGGTTCATTCTCCGTAATTGTAGGACTGTTGCTGGTATTCCTCATCTTTGTCCTTCTAGCATCCGAACGCCAACAAGAGATGGGCATCGCTCGCGCGGTTGGCACGAAACGTGGGCATCTCATCCAGATGTTCACTTTTGAAGGGCTGGCATATGCTATTGGAGCCACGGCAGTGGGAATTATTGTCGGCATCGGTGCAAGCAGAGTGTTGGTAGGACTGATGGCAAGAGCGTTCGGTACCGACGCCGATGATGCTTTTTCGCTCGATTTCTCGGTTACTTTCTACTCACTGCTATCAGCGTTCTGCCTAGGTCTGGTGCTAACGTTACTCACCGTGGTGTACTCCGCATATCGGGTAAGCAAGCTGAACATAGTTGTTGCCATCCGTAATCTGCCGGAGGAGTTTGTCTCATCATCAGTGCCCTCATTGCAAAGGCGACTGCTCAGAGTAGTTTTCTGGATTTTCGGACCGTTATACGCTCTGGTGCGTTTGATCAACGCCATTCGTCATGGCGAAGGTATCTTGGGCGCGTTCATAGTTATGGTGCTCACATGGATGATCGTCGGGTGGATAGGCGGACTCATAGTTGCGATTTTCGCCCTTTTCTCTCCCTATTTCCGACAGGGATGGCTACTCGCCCTGATGGGCCTGGTCGCGACATTGTTCGGATTGCTCAGCCTTGAAAACGCTGCGCTGACCTTCGTCGGCGCCAGCGCCACTATATTCGGGCTGGGTCTGATGGCGATTTGGCTGATGACGATGCGTGGGGTGCGGGACACAATTGCTAATCGAATCTCCTATACCATTGTGGGTCTCGCGATTCTGGTGCTGTGGGCCACACCATCTAGATTTTATGAGAAGTTGACAGGTGAATTGTCTGGCGATATTGAAATGTTCGTTCTAGCGGGAGTATGGATGGTAGCAGCGGCGGTATGGGTGGTGATGTACAACTCGGATATCGTTGTGCGTGCGCTACAATCCACCCTAGGTAAATTCCAAGTATTACGTCCGATACTGAAACCCGCGGTCGCGTACGCAGTAGCGAACCGATTCCGCACCGGACTCACGGTGTCGATGTTCGCTCTAGTTATATTCGTGATGATGGCATTCTCAATACTCAATAGTAGCTTCAACACTTTGATCAGCGCCCCCGAACTCATCACCGGAGGGTTCGATATCCGAGCCGAGATCAATCCCGAACTTCCGATTGAAGATATCGAATCGGCTATACGAGAATCGGCAGAACTTGATATCGCCGATTTCACTTTGATCACAGGTATGTCAGATGAATTCACGGGAGCACGACAGACGGACAGTTCCGAAAGTCGTTTCTTGGATCTATCTGTTCGTGGAGCAGAAGCCGACTATTTCAATGCCACTCAGCTCAGGATCCAAGCCGCCGACCCGGCGTATCTTCCATCAGGAGTATCTCTTGATGATCAAAATGCAGTTTCCAGTGGTATTTGGCAAGCTCTGGCCGAAAACCCTTCACTAGCTGTGATTACTGAAGAGCACGTTCCCGGGGCCGGATTCGGAGGTGGCCCGCAAACATTCGATGATCCGCTTCAACTTGAAGATGCAACTATCGAAGCGGATGGATCTTTCGTGTCCAAGAAAATAGAGATCGTGATGCCGGATGCTTCGGATCTTTCTTCATCCGTTGAGAGAACGGTCATCGCGGTAGCCGATTCCAACGCGGATAGCCTGGAAAACAGTGGTGATGGAGGGCCAGCGGCGGGTTTCATCGGAATATACACTCGCCACGACATTTTCGACGAGCTGATGCCCGAACAGCCGCCATACACGATCTACAAGATGAAATTGACGTCAGGAGCAGATGCTGCAAGAGTAGCGGGGTCTCTAGAGACCTTGTTCCTAGACCACAGCATGTTGGCGATCGATACCGTAGACGAAGTGGAAGTGGCGATATCTCAGAACGAGCAGTTCTCACTTCTATTCCAAGGATTCATGGGCCTAGGGCTCATTGTGGGAGTGGCATCATTAGGCGTGCTTTCAATGCGCGCCGTAAATGAGCGCCGAGTCCAAATCGCCATTATGCGCGCAATCGGATACCGCGCGCGAATGATCCGCGCAGGGTTTATCATGGAATCTATTTTCATCACCTTAATCGGCATAGGGCTGGGAGTAGGGCTCGGCGCCTTGATATCTTGGTCATTCTTAGATGACATTCGAGACCAAGCTCAAGGACTGGAATTCACAGTCCCATGGGCGTCAGTATCGGTCATACTGGTAGTAACGATAATAGCCGCTCTGATAACGACCTATCTGCCGGCGCGCCAAGCCTCACAAATCTATCCTGCAGAAGCTTTGAAATACGAATAGCTGAGTGAGCGCTACGCTTCGCGAATAATTGGAACGGAACGCGCGGGTTGCCTGCCCCTTGGCTTTAAGGCATTATGCTTTCAGGCGCGATCGATGACGATAGCGGAGCCGCTGCGGATCTGAGTGAGTATAGAAGCATCGCTCTCGATCTTGCCGCATATGTTGACTGCGCTTGCGGCGCGTATCTCATCATCGTTGCGGCTAGCCGGGGTTGGTCCCCAGAACAGACACAGGGCATTGCCTGGCGGCCAATATGCGACTGTACCAATATCAACCACGTCGGTAGCCGTGCTATCGCCCGAAGCCGAGACAGGTATCGAGAAATAGATCTCGTCTCCCCAAATATTCGCTGACCCCTGGATAGGCAAGGCTTCCCAAATGGAGCGGCAAGTATCCGATTCGTTCAGAGATGCCAGCAGTTCCACATCACCAGAGGATATTTTGATCTTACTCATCGCCTCTATCATTCAGAGCGTGGCGATCATGATTGCTGTGACTTCCACTCGCGATAGATCCGTTCAGTTTCCTGGTTGAATGGATAATAAAACTTAGGCGACACTCGGCTGGTTTGAGTATGCTCCAAAACGGCTTGCTCTATTTCATCATGTCTGATGCATTCATCGGCTATGTCTTCGGCCAGATGAGAAGGCAAGACCACCACGCCGTCATCATCTCCAAGGATGATGTCTCCGGGCATCACGAGGACTCCGCCGCACTGTATCGCTCCATTCACTGCATATGGCAGGATGTTAGGTTCGCCGACCGTGGGCGTGCTGCCGCCGGCGAAGACAGGGTATTCGTATCTGATCACTTTGTTGCCGTCTCTCACTGCTCCATCGGTGACTAGACCCTCGGCGTTTTGCGTCAAGATGCGTGAGAATACTACGTCTCCACCGGTGGATGTCTTCGCTTGTCGCATCGCATCTGCCACTAGCACATCGCCTTTGCTCAGCAACTCAAGAGCCTGCCAGCGCGGCGTCTCGTTGAATCCGTCGCCATGTTCGCCAGTAGCGATCATGGAAGCGAGGTCTGGCCGTGATGGCAGATACTGCAACGTTACTGCCCGTCCGACTAATCGCCTTCCTTTGGCCAGGCTATCGACTCCCATCATGTAGACTTTGTCATACCCAAGCCGCAACAACTGTCCTAGAACGGTGGCATTTGATATATTGCGAAATCTATCAAGCAACTCATCGCTTACCTTTTTAGAAGATTCATTCACGGAATAATTACCGGGATAGTAGGGATTAGAGAAAGAATCGCTTCACGGACTATGAGAGCAGTTCGTCTGATGTGATGGGGCGTGCACCGCCCGCCAACATAGAATCTATGGCTCGATTATCATCGTCTGGGTTGGCGTTAACGGCTGAGATAGCATCGGTTATCAGCATCGTGGCGTATCCTTTGCGCAGAGCTTCAACCACGGTATGTTGAACCGAGTATTCAGTGGAAAGACCGCCGACGAAAAGGCGTTTGATGTTTACTCGTTGCAGATGAGAATCTAGTTTCGTGTCTTCAAATCCCGAATATGCCGGCTTAGCCGGATCTTCGCCTTTGCGGATGATGACGGTGCCTACTGGGAGCTTCAAATTGCTATGGAAGCCAGCGCCTTCAGTGCCCCGCACGCAGTGTGCCGGCCACATGCCTCCGTTTTCGTAGAAACTGCTGTGAGTTGTGGGGTGCCACTCTTGAGTCGCAAATACTCGCGCCGAACGAGTACCGAACAATAGCGCAATGTCTGATAGCTTGCTCGCAACCGCATCGCCATCTTCGACTGCCGCGGAACCGCCTGGGCACATATCGTTCTGCACATCCACAACTATTAAAGCGTCGTTTTCACCAGTATCCAAAATCTTCTCCGTATCAATTAAGTTGAAATCTATCGCTAGCGTTTTCAATTGACAGCCCGCGTTACGAACAGCAACGGCCATCATCTTGATCTTATCGCATCTCAGCAATGACGATGGCGAATGAAACAGTTATATCGCTGTGAGTATAAGACTCATATCCGGTTGTACTTGAAACCTGAGGTCTGCGGCGTTCAGCGAACACCTGGCATTGAAATCCCAAGAACTGAGATTGACTCGAAAAGCATCGATCAAGATACTCTATTATGTGTGATCGATGCCGCGGATGCAGTTCCAGTTCTTGCGTTAGCTACAAGACATCATGATGCTCAGTGTTGCCTGAAAATCTTCCCCACTATTCTACATCCTCGCCTGAGTCCTCAAATTTATCGCCGCTTACATTAGCGGCTTGGATACTAGCAGGAATGTCGGTTTTATTCGCGTTGCTCGGAGCATATTACTTGGGGCGCAGCCATGGCGCTGTTGACCAGATCGAGATAGTTGTACCTACGCCAGCTCCTTTCAAGGTGCAGATAGACGGTGAAGTGAACAATCCCGGCATCTACACGCTGGCGATCGGCGATCGAATCCACGACGCTCTGCAACAAGCAGGTGGAATCACACAGAATGCCGACACGCAAAGATTGAATTTAGCAGCCTTCGTTCGAGACGGAGCTCGGATTTCAGTGCCGAATAAGAACCAGATGCAATCGGTTCCCATAGAGACATCGCCCGTGAATAATGGTGCAACTGGGAAACCGTCAAACACATATTCATCTTTCGCACCTCAGCGCGCGTCGCTCGACTCAGCAACGAATCTGCTGAACTTAAATATGGCTACTAGAGAGCAGCTGATGACATTGCCCGGCATTGGCGAGGTTAAATCACAGCAAATCATAGAGATGCGAGAGAAACTTGGCAGTTTCTCATCTATTGAGCAACTGTTAGAAGTCAGCGGCATTGGCGAAAAGACACTAGATACGATCCGCAATCACGTCACTGTGCAATGAGGATCGTGCGCGTTGCCGCGGCGTTCACGATCGGAGCGGCATTGGGGTCAGTATGGGGAATCGCTCCGGCACATGCCATCCCTCAGCAAGCATTTGTCTTCATCCTAATCGCTTGCCTGCTTGCCGCAACCACTCTCATACTGGTCAGAATAAACGCTTGGCCGGTGGTGCTGGCGCTATTCTTGCTTATCGGAATGTGGAGAGGCGGCACCGCGATCATTGATGAAACGTTGGTGCAAAATCCGAATCAGTCGTGGATCGCTTTTATTGATCCCGCTACCGACAACGCTTCATACTGGGCACAATCGTCGGATGGCGATGAATGGCTGGATGAGGTGAGGTCACAGATCTCAACAGCGCTGAATCGCACTGTCGGTGGCGAAGGAAGCAGTTTGGCGATTGCGTTACTCACGGGAGAACGCAACGGCATGTCTAAGCGCACAGCCCAGAACTTCCGTGACGCTGGTTTAGCTCATATATTGGCTATCAGCGGCCTGCATTTATCGCTTATCGGCGGGATCTTCATGTGGGTTTCCATCTCCATCTTCGGCAAACGCGCTCGAATTTACTTGATCCTGGCACTATTGACAGTGGCATCTTATGCCGCGCTGGCCGGTTTCGCACCTCCGGTAACACGAGCCGCCATCATGTTCACGGTGCTCGTCACCGCCAGAATCCTCGGCCGAGAATCGCACATGATTCCTGCAATCTCACTTGCCGCACTGATCATGATCGCGATGAATCCCGCGGCTCTGAAATCACTCTCACTGCAGCTCAGCTTCGCGGCAATGCTGGGTATCGCTTTTATGCTGCCGAAACTTGATGCCATGACAGAAATATCAGTGTCTTATCCGAAAGACGGTATCGTTCGAAATGTGTGGAATCGGGCGATGCGGTTTGTTCTTGGCAGCATCGCAGTATCGATTGCCGCTTCCCTGGCTACAGCGCCTCTCATAGCGTTCCATTTCCAGGCCGTTCCCTTATTGAGCCCCATTTCCACGCTGATGGTTGCTCCGATTTTACCGATGCTGATAATTTCTGCGGCTATAACATCATTGCTCGGAAGCTTTCTGCCGCACACGCTCTCTAACGTAGTTGCAATTCCGACCGATATTGCGGCTCAGTACATCATTCAAACAGCTAATCTATTCGCAACTATCCCCATAGGCGTCGTGCACAGTGGCTCTTGGAGCAGCTGGACCGTGGCAGGTTGCTACGCAGCAATGGCAATGTTGCTGTTGATGTGGACCTACCGCGGATCCGTTGCTCAGCAGAGGATTGCCAGAATAGCCAAGATCCTAAAGCCCAACCGTAAAGCGTTGCATCACCGGCATCTCCTTTCTTCCGTGCTCTTAGCAACGATGCTCTCGCTAGGAACGCTGTTCTGGATCCTCGCGCTTGATACCGGTGCTGAAGCCCGGCTCAGAGTGACGTTCCTGCATCTCACAAGGGGCGAGTCGGTTCTGATAGAGACTCCTAATGGCAAGCGCGTGCTGATCGATGCTGGGCGAGCTCGTAATGAGGCTGCAGAGAAGTTGCAGTCCATTATCCCTGCTTGGGACCGACATATAGACCTGATGTTGCTGACCCATCCTGATGCCGATCACCTAGGCGGCATGAAAGAAGTGACGGAACGCTTCACCATCGGAGTTATTTTAGATGCCGGCACCAAATCCGACACCGATACCTATGCTGAATGGGAGCAGGTCATCTCGCAGCATAACGAAGTGATCTATCCTGCTGAAGGCATGAGAATAGGTCTGGACCGAGAGATCTTCATCGATATCCTATCTGCAGGTTGCGACAATCCGGAGGGGCAATGCCGCGAATTGAACAATGCGTCTATAGTGGCTAGGCTATCTTATCGAGACGTATCGTTCCTATTCACCGGAGATATAGAACGCCAAGCGGAGGCGCGTCTGATAGCAGAAGGCGCTCCATTGCGATCTACCATGCTTAAAGTGCCGCATCACGGCAGCATAACGTCGTCGACTCTCGGCTTCTTGCAAAGCGTTTCACCCTCCGTCGCGGTTCTCACCGTAGGCACTGAGAATCCATTTGGACATCCGCATCCAGAAGTGCTTGCCAGAATCACTCAAACGGTAGGCGAACAGCGCATCTTGCGCACTGATACTCAGGGGAGCGTCAAGCTCTTCACTGACGGACGTCGACTCTGGTCGGCGTGGTAGAGCTCTGCGTTACCCTTTGCGCGAGTATTGATCTATGACGCGCTGCGAGTCTTGCGTGGGCACTGGTTCGTAGTGATGGATAGAGGCTGTGAAGCTGCCGCGGGCCTGGGTGAGCGAACGCAGGTCTGCTGCATAGCGTTGCATTGAAGCGATCGGCGCTTCGGCCTGGATCGACGTATATCCACTCCCCGAAGGCTCCATGCCGCTGATACGAGCACGCTTGCGGTTCAGGTCGCCCATCACGTCTCCCGCAGCATCATCGGGGACTGTCACCTCAATCTGCATAATCGGCTCCAAGAGCATTGAACGCGCATCGCGCAAAGCCTGTCTGAAGCCCATGCTCCCGGCAATTTCAAAGGCCACGCCGGATGAATCTACCGAGTGCGAACTGCCGTCATATAGTTCCACGTCAATGCCGACCACCGGGAATCCGGCCAAAACGCCTTGCGAAGCCGCGTTCCGCACTCCCTTCTCAACGGACGGTATGTACTCTTTTGGCACATTACCGCCAACCACTACGCTGTTGAAGGATATTCCACTCTCCGGCGTACTTGGCGAGACGCGCATCAATACATGTCCATATTGCCCGCTACCGCCGCTCTGCTTCTTGTGCTTGTAATCTACATCTGCATTTGAAGAGATGGTCTCGCGATAAGCAATCTTGGGCAGTGAAGTCTTGAGGCGCACATCGAACTTGCGCGCGATGCGCTGAATAGCCATCTCCACGTGAATGTCGCCCAACCCCTCGAGAATCATCTCGGAAGTTTCGGCGTTGCGTTGCAGACGAAGAGTAGGATCTTCCTCGATGATGCGGTTCAAAGACGAGGCCATCTTATCTAGATCCGATTGTGCCTGAGGATTCACCGCTAAACCGAACACGGGAGATGGCAATTCAACGCCGTCGAGCGAGATCTGATTAGTCGGATCGCACAGCGTCTCATATGTAGAGGCCTCGGACAACCTCGTCACGGCGCCGATATCGCCGTGGACCACTTCCGAGACGGACTGCAGTTCCTTGCCCGCAGGCTGATAAACCTGAGCGATGCGCTCGTTCGCACCGTCGCTAGCGGTTACAAGCTGCGAGTTCGCTTGCAACGCTTTGCCATAGACGCGTAGATACGACAATTTGCCCACGAAAGGATCCGCGGAAGTCTTGAATATCAGGTTCGCGGCAACACCGGAGTCTATGTTGCCATCGTCCCGATCCAGAGGCGAGGGAAAGTAATCGACTATCGCGTCCATCAGCTCGGAGACACCGATCTCTCTATCCGTTGCCAGCGCGAACACGGGCACTATCTGATTTGCAAGTATTGCCGCGCGTAATCCCTTCTGCACCGCATCTGGAGTCAGCTCTTCTCCTTCTAGATACATCATCATCAAGTCGTCATCTGTCTCTGCGATGGCTTCTATAAGCTCTTCCGGCATCTCTGACGGTGCCATGGAAAGCAGTTGGTTCACTTTTGAAAAGCCTTCGCCGCTTCCGTCTGGCGATTGCACGGCAACGCAGTTTCGTCCCCAAGCCGCCTGAATATCGGAGACGATCTCGTCAAAATCGGTGTCGGCTCGGTCCAGCTTATTGATCGCTATCGCACACGGCATCCCGGCTTGCTTCGCCGCCTGCCACGCCTGAATCGAACCCACCTCCAATCCGGACGGTGCGGATATCAGGATCAGCGCCGCGTCTGCCGCTCGCATCGCCGACAGCATGTCGCCTTTGAAATCGGGATAGCCCGGGGTGTCTAGGATATTTATCTTGTGCGACTTCCAACGGCATGGCAATAATGACATCTGAATGCTGGAACCGCGCTCTTGTTCTTCCGGCTCATAATCGCTCAGACTCGTTTGATCATCAACACGCCCGCGCCGATTGGCGCCACCGCTGACAAAGTACATCGCGTCCGCAAGAGTAGTTTTTCCAGTGCCGCTGTGAGCCGCCAGAACTACATTTCTGATCTGAGCCGTGTCAATCGATGACATATCTAAACGTTGCTCCTATGAATATCGTCAAATCAGATGGATTCTGAATAAGACCGTGGAACCTTAATCGAAACGACCGTGGCGGTTTGCTTCCCGATTCAATGCAAGATGGGTTAGGGCATTCGTTGCCTAAGTCGAAGCGGATGATTTTAATGAAGTTTAGCAATTGTAACGCCATCTATCATCTATATCATGTGCAATACGCTTTAGAGCAAACGAGATGCGGCTGACAGCCCTTTCGGGCAGGTGCGGCAACTTTCTGTGACGTTCACTGCAATATTCTAGAGCTGATATGGATGGACGGCTTGCCGCCTGAAGCCTTATGAACGATGGAACATAGAATCTACAAGAGTGGCGTGAATCACAGCATTTCTTCGCTCGCGCATCCACCGTTAGAATCAGATGCAAGATTCGGATCCATTATTGAATTTATGGCATAAACAACATGGAACACGATTCTGAACGCATCATCTATCTCGACCATGCCGCAACCACTGCGGTTAGAGAAGAGGTGCTTGATGCTATGTGGCCCTACTTCAGCCAAGCTTTCGGCAACCCTTCCAGCCTATATGCGCTGGCAGGGGAATCGCGCAACGGGGTAGACGAGGCTCGATCAAGAGTCGCAAGCGTGCTGAACTGCCGCACCAGCGAGGTGATATTCACTGGCAGTGGCACCGAAGCAGACAATATGGCGATTAAAGGCACCATAGCGGCAGTGAAAGAAGGGCCTTGTGAAGTTATCGTATCGGCGGTTGAGCATCATGCTGTGATACACGCTGCCGAGCAATTAGAGCGAGATGGACATCGCGTGCTTCAAGCTCCGGTAGATTCCTATGGCAGAGTGGCGCCGGACGATGTTAGGCAGCTACTTACCGATAGCACCGCTCTAGTCAGCATCATGTACGCCAACAACGAAGTGGGCTCAGTGAACGACATCCCGGGAATCGCGCACCGCATCAGAGCTTATAACAGCCGTGCCGGCACCGACATTCTGTTTCACACTGATGCCGTGCAGGCCGCCGGGAAGCTCTCTTTAGATGTGAGAGCGTTGGGCGTGGACATGCTCTCGCTTTCGGCGCATAAGGTGCACGGACCCAAGGGAATCGGCGCGCTGTACGTCAGGCGTGGCGTGCCTATCGATCCCCTTATTGCGGGGGGTGGACAGGAGAGACAGCGTCGATCCGGCACCGAAAATGTGCCGGGAATTGTGGGAATGGGGCTGGCGCTTGAGCTTGCAGAGCAAGAGCGCGCCGATTTCTGCAATCGCACTGAGCGACTGCGCGATAGGTTCATCGCCGCCGTTTCAGAGCGTATCGATGGTGTGAAGATCAACAATCATCCCGTTTCGGGATTGCCGCACATAGCTCACATCTCGGTGCCGGGTTTGGAGGGGGAGCCGATGTTGCTAGGGCTAGATTTCAAAGGGATATGCGCATCTAGCGGCAGCGCATGTAGCTCTGCCTCCGTAGAACCTTCACACGTGTTGGTCGCGATGGGAATGGATATGGATACTGCGGTGGGTAGCCTGCGATTCTCATTCGGCAAAGATTCAATCGACGAAGATGTGGCTTCGGCGGTGAGCGCGTTGATTGATACGGTAAGCCAGATGCGCGGTATGCCATCACTCGCATCGTCAATCGCATAATAGTGCTCACGCAGACGGGTAGAACCTCTAAACCAAACGTGAATCATGAATCAGCGAAGCGGGCGTTGAACTTTGCTGTATGGAACAGCGATGCGGCGAGCGCATGCAAAGCCATTTTGGAATCAACAGAATATATATTGATGGTTTATACCGCAAAAGACTTTCTGCATCGCACCTGATTTTGAATAGACCGGTTAGTGCCCAGTGATGGAACAGATATCCGATAAGCCCCAAGAATCTGCTGGAGAAGAGCACGAAGGCTTTATCAGTGGAGATGAAGCGCGTGAAACATTCCCGACTCAAATCGCTGCGGCATTGAGATATGCGTCCGACAACAAGTACGATTACGGACCCAAATTGCGCGACTCCGATTTGGATTGGGACGTAGAGGGCGTAGGATCGATGGGCAACGGAATATCCCGCGTCTACCTCAGGTTCAAACCGTCAACATCTTTCCGAGGCGAATCGGGCGCCGAGTATCTTGATGTCGATTCCTCAGGGGCAGTTCTGGCGAGAAGACAGTTGCGAGTGCCTAAACAGCAGCTACCAGTCTTTCTCATCGGCTTCGCCATAGTTTCTCTGCTAGCGCTGGCAGTGATACAAGTACTGTTGTGGGCAAATCCATTCGAGGGCGGTCCCGATCCATATGTTGCAGGGCGCATCCTATGGCTCAGAGCAGAGAGCGCCCAGGCTTATCCGTTCATTGTCTATGATGCCCCGAGCGCGAATGGCGAAGATATGCGTTGGAGCATAAAGCCCGCTGGCGACGGCACCGAAGTCGTTGTCGTTGAAACTACTCTCATAAATCAAACCTCAGGCGCGGTGAACATGGTGATCGATAGAGACGCTGCCGAGTTACGTATCCGTGGCAGCATCGGATTGAAACCAATCGATATCATCTCCGATTCCTACACTGTCAATGCCGATGAGGATGGGAACTACCTCTCGCAGTTCATGGGAATGTGGGGAAGCGTGACACTTGATCAGGGCGAACAGATCACCGGGCACATGGTGTTCGAGGCGCCGAAGGGCAGTGATTTCAGCGAGTTCCGATGGCTGGCCGGAGATACTGCTGTAGTGCGATACTGATCGATATAAAGGTCACCGTTGATTATTTGGCGCTATAATCTGCACTCATTCGCGGAGTGCCAGACGCTGAATATCTAAGGATGAACGACTAATTGAGCATCACATATGTACTGTCCCGCTTGGGAGTATTCTTCCTTGTCGTCTGGCTAGCCATCACCCTCATCTTCTTTCTCCCCCGGCTAGCAGGGGAGCGCAACCCAGTGCGCGAAAAAATGATCTCTATGGCAGCTTCTGGGAGCCGGATGACGGGCATGGAAAAAGTGGTCGCCGCCTATGAACGCGATTATGGCCTCGATCAGCCCCTCTACATCCAATACGTGCGCTACATGCGTGGGGTTCTAACGCTGGATCTGGGCGTATCGCTTACCAGGCATCCGACCACAGTGGCGGATCTGATCATGCAACGCCTTCCATGGACGCTGGGGCTAGTAGGAGTGTCCCTGGTAATCTCTTTCGTCTTGGGAACCGTGGCCGGAGCCTTGTTGGCTTGGCCAGGGTCGCCGAGATATCTGAAAACGGTTCTGCCGCTTTTCCTTACGCTTTCCCCGATTCCGTACTTCATGCTTGCCTTTTTCGTGATCCTTCTGTTCGCCTTTACACTGCGCTGGCTTCCCATAGCCGGAGCTTCTACTGTTGGCACGGTCTACGACGGATGGGATTTGGCACGGATATGGGATATAGTTAAACACTCGATTCTGCCGGCGCTATCCATTGTGCTCTCCCAAATAGGATTCTGGGCGCTAGGCATGAGAGGCATGATGGTGACTACTGCCGGCGAAGACTATGTAACGCTCGCACAGATGCGCGGGCTGAGGCCAGAACGAGTCTTCAGCCAATACGCGATGCGTAATGCCATGCTCCCTCAGATCACTTCGCTGGCACTGGCACTCAGCCTGATCGTTTCGGGCGTCATATTGGTGGAGTACATCTTCCGATATCCGGGTATGGGTTCACTGCTCTTCGATTCGATAGCCGCATTCGATTATTTCACGATCTATGGAGTGGTGATGGTTCTTATCGTCTTTGTGGCCACGGCTACTCTGGTGCTGGACCTGGTGTATCCGCTGATCGATCCTAGAGTGCGTCGAACTGCATAGCCGAGCATTGCTGTATCGCACATCTTAATACCTAGCCATGATCAGTTCTCCAGATTCATCTACCCAGAGTTCCGATAACGCCGGGTCGCCGGCAGACGATGATTTAAAAGCCTCGGGATATGGAGCCGTATCCCAGTTCTTCTACTATCTAGGACATAACCGTATGCTCGCGGCCGGCATCTTGATGCTATCCGTACTGTTATGTTTCTGGTTCTTCGGCTCGATTCTGGTAGACCCTAAGGACGCTGATCCCATCTCTGGTCCGCAAACGGCTTTCCCGATGCGGCAATACACCTGGCCCTTAGGCTCCGACGAGAAACAGTCTTTTCTGCTTGGCACCGACTTCAATGGACGCCAGATCTTGCCATTGATGATCCACGGCGCTCCTTTGACCTTGAGAATCGGCCTCCTGGCAGGTGTGATCGGGCTTGGAATCGGCATCATACTAGGATTCCTGGCCGGATACATGCGCGGCGCGATCGACACCTTGATACGCATCATATCTGATGTCGGAATCACCATTCCCAGCCTGGCGGTACTAGTAGTAGTAGCTTCTACCATCGCCAGTGGCTCTGGATTGTCGGTGAATATGATGGGTTTCATCGTGGCGGCGCTGTCTTGGATGTGGCCGACACGGGTGATTCGCGCGCAGGTGCTCAGCATGAGAGAGAGCAACTACGTAGAGATCGCTCGTCTGAACGGCATGGGCGATTTAGAGATTATCTTCCGTGAACTTATGCCCAACCTGCTCCCCTTCTTGGCCGCCAGCTTTGTGGGCGCTATCGCCAGCGGAATCCTCGCTGCAGTGGGTTTGGAGGCGCTGGGGCTCGGCCCGCAGAGCGAACCGACTTTGGGGATGACTGTCTACTGGTCGATATACTATGGCGCGTTGCTCAGCAACTGGTGGTGGTGGTACGTTCCGCCGATAGTTCTGCTGGCGTGGATCTTTGTAACTCTGTTCCTATTGGCCGGCGGTCTTGACGAGTGGGCGAATCCGCGGCTGAGGCGAAATCTGTGAGCGCTTCTCCAGTATTATCGATTCGCGATCTGCGCGTCCACTTCAACATCCGCTCGGGAACGGTGCGCGCAGTTGACGGCATAGACCTTGATGTTATGCAGAGTGAAAAGTTGGGACTGGTAGGAGAATCAGGTTCCGGCAAGACAACCACCGCGCTGGCGATCATGCAGATGATCAAACCCCCGGGGAAGATAGCCGATGGCTCTATAGAACTGGACGGAGTAGATCTGCTATCCCTATCAGAGCCAGAGATGCGCACGGTGCGCGGATACGATGTCGCCATGGTCCCCCAAGCGGCTATGAATGCTCTCAACCCAGTGCGCAGGATCCGAGACCAGATCCTAGATGGACTGCGCGATCATGGCGTTAATGAATCTCGGAATCGCATGTCCGAACGCTTATCGACAATGATGAGACAAGTAGGGCTAAGCGAATCGGCGCTAGGACTATATCCGCATGAGCTCAGCGGTGGCATGAAGCAGCGCGTCACTATTGCCATGGCGATATCACATCGACCCAAGCTCATACTCGCAGATGAACCTACCAGCGCCCTCGACGTAGTGGTGCAACGCCAGGTCATGGAGACGCTGGAAGATGTTCGGACTGAGATCGGCGCCGCCGTCATTTTGGTCGGGCACGACATGGGACTCATGGCACAATTCGCCGATCGCATCGGCGTGATGTATGCCGGGAAACTGGTAGAACTGGCATCGGTAGACGAGATTTTCGCGCATCCGCGTCATCCGTACACGCGCCTTTTGATCTCCAGCCTGCCGGACACGGCCGGCAAAAGAACCTTGCAGGGCATCCCGGGACTGCCGCCCTCCCTTTTGAAGATACCGCCCGGTTGCCCTTTCAAGCCCCGATGCCCGGAAGCCGTGAGTATCTGCGGCGATACGACTCCGCAGCTCGTCGGCGAGCGAGAGAAAGTAGCGTGTCATCTGTATGGTCATGAGCCGGTGCCGGTATGACAACCATTTCCTCCACCGTCTCACAAAATGGCACACATAGCGATGGGAAGATGAATGCAGCACCAGCTCCGCCATTGCTAGAACTTCGGAACGTCTCTCAGGTATTCTCTTCCGGGCCATTCTGGAATCGAGTGGATAACGTAGCGGTGAACGATGTTACTTTCCGGCTGGCACAGCATCCCGCGCTTATAACGGCGGTGGCTGGAGAGAGCGGCAGCGGCAAAACGACGCTTGGAAGAATTATGCTGGGGTTTCAAACGCCTACTTCTGGCGAAGTGCTGTACTCGGGAAGACCGGTGTCAAATATCAAGGGGGCTGAGCGTCGAGAGTACCGACGCCAGGTGCAGGCCATATTCCAAGATCCATTTTCGGTGTATAACCCCTTCTATAAGATCGACCATCTATTCACCGTCGCGATTAGCCGATATAGGCTCGCGTCTTCACGCGACGAAGCTAGGCATCTCATGGAAGAAGCGATAGCCGGAGTTGGATTGCGCCCAGCCGAGACGCTTGGACGTTATCCGCATCAGCTATCCGGCGGGCAAAGACAACGCGTCATGGTGGCACGATCAATGATGCTTAAACCTAAGGTCATCATTGCCGATGAACCGGTATCGATGGTCGATGCGTCTCTTCGCGCCACGATACTGGAGACGCTGCGTGCCCTGAACCATGAACGCGGAATCACAGTCTTGTACATCACGCACGATCTTACTACCGCTTATCAAGTTGCGGACAACATTATGATTATGTATCGCGGACATGTGGTTGAAGCTGGTGATGTGGAAGCAGTTATCAATTCACCGAGTCACCCATATACTCAATTGCTAGTGCAGTCGATACCTATGCCCGATCCTAATCACCGTTGGGCAGAGACGCGAAGCAGCGGCGGGCCGCCGTATCGAGGGATGGAGATCAAGGAAGGGATGTGCCCGTTCGTTGATCGTTGTTCTGATGCTATCTCGAGATGTGCGTCAGAGATGCCTTCGCAGTATGTTTTGGATCGACATCGCTTTGTGCGATGTTTCCTGCATCAAGAATCTCCACTTGCAGAGACAACAGAAATCGCGCACTACTTCAAGTCGCGTGAAACATAGCACAGATTGATCGCGCAATGAAGAGAAAGTGTGATAATTTTGCATAATTCAGGGTTTGTCAATATCTGAAAACGCATTATGGGTACCAAAATTCATGGTGCCTAACTGAAGATTAGGTTAAGGAGTAAAGACATGAGAAGAGTAAAGATTCGGATTGCTGTGGGAGCTTTTCTGGTATCGCTTATGTTCCTATTAGCATGCGGTGAAACCGTGGTTGAGACCGTAGTGGTTAAAGAGGAAGTGAGGGTAGTTGAGACCGTAGTGGTTAAAGAGGAAGTGAAGGTGTTGGAGACCGTAATCGTCGAACAGGAGAAGTTGGTAGAGAGGGAAGTGGTGAAAGAAGTTGAGGTTGAGAAGAAAGTAGAGGTTACACCTACTCCGGTTCCACTCGGATATCGAGATGTGCCGAGAGACAAGACGCTTATCATGGCTGGACTGGGTGGCGAACATCCCGGTGCATTTACTGACATTGAGAACTTTAATGCCCACGCCGCCGGACTCTCTCGGAGCGGATTGTACCAAGCCGCAAGTGAGGGACTCTTCTATTTCAACATGCTCACCGGCGAGCTCATTCCATGGATGGCGACTGGGTTTGAGTATGATGACGGCTATACGGGCGTAACAGTGAAGATACGCGATGGCGTCAAGTGGAGCGACGGAACGCCCTTCACGGCGCATGACGTGGCTTTCACCATCAATATGGCGAACGGCGACGACAAGTTGCCTCGTCATGGGGTAGTCAATCAATGGACGAAGGAAGCCAAGGCAATAGACGACCTTACTGTCTACATTGAATTCACAGAACCGGCGCCTCGATACGTTTGGGATATCATGATTTTCCGTGCCGACATCGGAATACCTTGGGTGCCTAAGCATATCTACGAAAACGTAGAAGACGTATCTACATTCAGCCACTATGATCCTGCAAACGGCTGGCCAGTGGTAACTGGTCCCTACAAGCTGGTGCACAGCGACGTTGAGCAGAAAATTTGGGACCGCCGCGATGACTGGTGGGCGGCTGAAATAGGTTTCCATGAGCTTCCCAAGGTGGAGCGTCTGATCTTCCTGCCCGGCATGAACGAAATAACCATGGCACAGCTTCTCATAACGAATGAGATCGATATGGCGTTCTCTCTCACCGTGCCTAACTACAAGGCCGTAGTTGCGCAGAACCCCAACATGACGACTCACTACTATGGCGAGCCGCCATATGGATATGAGGACTGGTGGCCAGTGGGCTTGGGATTGAACACCAAGCGACCGCCATTCGATAATAAGAACGTTCGCTGGGCGATTTCATACTCCATCAATCGAGCCGAAGTCATCGAGTTTGGATTCGGCGGCGGTCAAATTGTGCAACAGCTCCCTTGGCCGTACTACGCGCCTATGCAGAAGTATCACGACGAAGTAGCAGATTTGCTGGAGACTTACAACACCAGTGAGTACAACCCCGACAAAGTCGTCGAGATAATGACTGGCGAGGGATACACCAAAGATGGCGATAGCATGTGGATCAAGGACGGTGAACGGGTGAAGATACATATCGTAACCTTCCCTCAGCATCCTTCTACTACACCGGCGGCTCCGGTGGTGACGCAGAATCTTCGAAGAAATGGATTCGATGCCAGCTTCTCAACCCCTACTGACTTCCAGACTCAGATTTTCCAAGGCCACGCTGATGGGTTCATTTGGGGGCACGGAAGCATGGTCGACCCGGTGCCGGTGCTTGATGGCTACCACTGCAGATTGGTGACCGAGGGCGATATCGGCTTTATCGCCTACCCCGGTTTTTACCGATGGTGCAACGAAGAGTTCAGCGCACTTGTAGACGAGATGAAGCGTCTGCCAGAGGATGATCCTGGAGTATTGCCGCTCTACCGCAAAGCGATGGAGATATGGTTGCCCGATCTTCCGGATATTCCCCTTACATCGACAATAATCACTTTGCCCATGAACACCACCTACTGGAAAGAAGAGTCGTGGCCGCACAACGATAACCAGTACATCCATGAGGGATTCTGGCATCGCACCGGGTTGCACATCTTCTTGCACCTGGAACCTGTCAACCAGTAGGCAGAGACTTGCTTAACGTCTGGCGGTACGGCCGTAACCGACCGCTAGCGGTAAAGACGCCCCTCCGGGATTGCTATATTCCGAGGGGCGTCTGCGCGTTCCCGTGTCATGAACACAAAAGAGAATGCGACAGGGGTGAGCAATGATGGCATCTTGGGCTCGGAAACATCATTGTCGACTCACGATCTGCATTCTTGTTCCACACGCCGGCGCTCCACCGAGCCAACGCGCTGATGTGAAAGCAACCCATCCCTATCGTTTTGAATTAGCGTCTTTCATTCGCAGAACCGCATCTGCTGGTTGACACTAGAATGATTGCCATGACTGCAACGCCGCGGAGCACATATAAGCCGCTTCCTAGAATCGGGAAATCAGGCCAGGCCCAAAGACGCTTATCGCCAGGGCGACGGCAGTATCTGCGATTCAAGGCCAAATATTCCGATGCCTTGTTGCTCTTTCGCATGGGCGATTTCTACGAATGTTTCGATGAAGATGCCCGTACACTGGCACGGCTATTGGATGTTGCACTCACCACCAGAGATATCGGCGGTGGCGCGAAGTCGCCTCTCGCTGGCATACCTTATCACGCCCTTGACAACTATATCGGAAGGCTCATCGGAGCCGGCCTGAAAGTCGCGATTGCAGAGCAGATAGGGGATAAGCCTGGCCCCGAGGGGGTAGTGGAGAGATCGGTGGTACGAGTGGTAACACCGGGAACGGTTCTGGATGATGGCCTGCTAGAGCAACAGAAACATAACTATCTTGCCGCGTCAGTGATCCACAACGATATCGCGGGACTGGCTTGGATCGATGCTTCTACTAGCGAATTCGCGGCTACAGAAATGCCATGCCATATGTTGATGGGCGAGCTTGAAAGACTGAACCCTGCCGAGATACTGACCGATGCCAGGTCGCGCGGCATAATCAGAGATTACACAGATGAGAACATGCACCCTAACACTGGACAGCCGCTTGATGGAGCAGTGATACGGGACGTAGATGACTCGACTCTAGATTCCGAACTTGCTGCAGAGACTCTGATGCGACACTTTGGAACGAATGGTTTAGATCTGTTTGAGATGGAGGAATGCCCGGCAGCTGTGATGGCGGCAGTAACAGTCCTGGACTATCTCGCCGAGACGCAGATGGGGCGTTTGCCATTTATCAGCACTCTGCGCCGTCATCGCAGAGACAAACATATGCATATCAGCACTAGTGTATTGAGAGATTTGGAAGTATTGGAATCTACTGTGCCCGGCGGTCCGTCTCTTCTCAGCGTGCTGGATCGAACTAAGACGCCGATGGGCGCCAGGCTGCTCCGGACGTGGCTCACCGCACCGCTTCTGGAGCTGAACGAACTTTCGATGCGACAGCTCGCAGTAGCCGGGTTGCACGCTGACTCCTTTCTTCGCTCGGCACTGGCCGAAGCACTGTCGAAAATCCCCGATCTGCCGCGCGTCGTCAATCGAATAGCTCTGCGCACTGCTGGACCTAGAGATCTACGCTCGCTGTGGAGTGGCATTGAAGCACTGCCTCGAGTTCGTTCGTCACTGGAAGAAACCGATCATAGAGAAGTTTTATCGCGCCTTTTCAGCGGTATGGGACTGCACACCGAAGTACGAGAGCTGATTGATAGGGCAATTGTAGAAGACCCGCCGGGACGCGTGGGTGATGGTGAAACGCTTAAAACCGGTTTCGACGCCGAGCTGGATGAAATCAGATCAACGGCTAAAGACGCCCGGGCCGGAATCGCGAGTATCGAACACCGGGTCAAAGAGAGCTCGGGCATCAAATCGCTCAAAGTGGGATACAACCGTGTATTCGGATACTACATCGAAGTTTCTCGCTCCAATCTGCATCTCGTGCCGTCGGAGTTTCAGCGTCGGCAGACTCTCACTAACGCCGAAAGATTCATTACTCCGGAACTGAAGGAGTTGGAAAGCCGAGTGCTGTTGGCTGCAGATCGTATCGCTTATCTTGAACAGGAGATATTTCGTCGCATCTGCGACCAGATTGCGGTTCATGCTTCGTCGATGATGCGTACCGCATCGATACTGGCGCTTATGGACGTTTGTGTGTCGCTGGCCATTGTCGCCGAGGAGTGTGAGTGGACCCTGCCATTTGTAGATGAGGGCGATTCACTGGACATCGAAGAAGGCAGACATCCGGTAGTAGAAGCCGCGCTAGGTCCGGGCAAGTTCGTGCCCAACAGCCTATTCACCTCAAACTCGAAAAGCCAGTTGCTCATCATTACGGGCCCGAACATGTCTGGTAAATCGACTTACATCAGACAGTCCGCCATACTCGTCATCATGGCACAGATCGGCAGTTTCGTACCGGCGAAAGAAGCTCGTATCGGACTCATAGATCGCATTTTCACGCGCATCGGCATCACCGATGAGATCGCTGCCGGCAGATCCACATTCATGGTAGAGATGGTAGAAACGGCGTCCATACTGAACCAAGCCACTCCCAGGTCACTCGCCATATTGGACGAGATCGGACGCGGCACTAGCACCTATGACGGTCTGGCGATAGCTAAATCAGTGGCTGAATTCATACATGAAAGCCCTTCCCTCGGCTGTAAGACGCTATTCGCCACTCACTATCACGAGATGACGATACTTGCCGACACTTTGCCGCGCGCCGACAACTTGAGAGTGGCAGTAGCTGAGCAAGGCGATCGCATTTCGTTCCTGTATCGAATCGTGCCCGGCGGAGCGGATCGATCATATGGAGTGCACGTAGCGCGATTGGCAGGAATGCCGAACCCAGTGGTGGAACGCGCGCGGTCATTGCTCAGCGAACTAGAATCGGCACATCTAGAATACGCCACTCCGTCCCGAATCGAACCGCCTGATCATCTGCAGCTCGATCTATTTCAGCCCAACAATCCTAGCGAAACCTTGAAGTATCTAGCAGAAGCCGATACCGACAACATGAGCCCCATAGAAGCGCTCAACATGCTTTACAAGCTTCAGAACACCGCACGCAAAGAGTTAGAGGCTTGACTTTTAAGACCTAAGTTTCATCATTGTGTTATCGATAGAAACCCATAGCGAAAATTCATGCCGATGAAAATCGAAAAGATAGATGTAACTACCTTCACATACACCTCTCATACCGTGCAAGACACTGACGGGCATACGCATCCCGGCGACCCGCACGATGTTCAAACCGCGTTGCTCACCATCACTGCAGATGATGGGTCTGCTGGATATTGCTTCGGTTCACCAGAGGCGCTGCGTCCGTCAGTGATGAGCAGCTTTGTGCGTAAGGTATTTATGGGCGAAGATCCTATTGACCGTGAGCGTCTGTGGCAGGCTCTGGCGCGCTGGCAACGAGGCAGCGGCGGGAACCTCACCGATCGCACCCTCGCCGTCGCTGAGATGGCGTTGTGGGACTTGCTGGGCAGAAAACTCGATATGCCGATATGGAAAATGCTTGGCGGTATGAGAGATCGCGTCCCTGCATACGGCTCTACTATGTGTGGCGACGAGATGAGTAATGGATTGGCCACTCCCGAAGACTATGGGCGCTTTGCTGAATGGCTTCTGCAGCGCGGGTACCGTGCCATCAAGCTGCACACTTGGATGCCGCCAGTTTCCTGGGCGCCATCCGTGAAGATGGATATTAAAGCATGCGCCGCCGTCCGTGAGGCCGTCGGCCCCGACATTCCTCTGATGCTTGACGCTAACCACTGGTACAGCCGCACTGAAGCCTACGAACTCGGAAAAGGGATACAAGAACTTGGATATTACTGGTTCGAGGAACCGATGGATGAACATTCAATGTCGTCTTATATCTGGATGACGGATAACTTGGAGATACCGATTCTGGGTCCAGAGTATGTGGAAGGCAAGTTCCACTCCCGAGCCGAATGGGCGATGCATGGCGCGTGCGATATACTGCGCACCGGAGTCGCTGATGTCGGGGGCATTGGCCCTTCGATGAAAATCTGCCATCTGGCCGAAGCGCTGAATATGGATTGTGAGATACACGGCGGTGGTCCGGGGAACCTGGCAGTGCTAGGTGGATTCTTCAATGGAAGATGGTATGAGCGCGGATTGTTGCATCCCTTCGTGGACTATGATGCGACGCCCGAATATTTGAACTCCATCATCGATCCTATGGACGAAGATGGTATGATAATTATGCCGTCGCGTGCCGGGCTGGGCGAGGACATAAACTTCGATTGGATAACTGCTCACACCATTAGCACTCATTGAACAAAGATGCAGATCGCTATCTTTATTTTCTCGCCGCGTTTCATGATGCACAGCTAATCTTCCATCGCTTCAATCGACGTAGAATGTATGCCATCGGTTGAAGCGCTACAATAGTTGACACTAACTTGAAGGGCTAAGATTCAGTCTCATATGCGCGCATAGATATGAAACATGACTCTCAATTGACTCGCATCTTCGCATCGCGCGTTGCGAGGAGTAACTCAGTGCATGCCGAATTGCGGGCTAGCTGGAGCATAAATTGAACTGATGCAGAAGTTTGAGGAAGTTTCATTTAGATGACTACTCTGACAAATAGGCGTGGGGCCACCGGACAAGGCGGCTTCCAGCCCAACGTGCTTGAGGTGAAAAACCTGCGCGTGTATTACGATACTGAGGCCGGGCATGTGAAGGCGGTGGATGATGTGTCTTTCACTCTGAAGCGCGGGCAGCGGATGGGACTAGTAGGCGAATCAGGCTCTGGCAAAACCACGATGGCGATGGCATTGATGCGTCTGCATAAACCGCCAGCCATAATCGCTGGCGGGGAAGCAATGCTTGACGGGGTAGATCTGCTTGGCCTGGATGATGAAGAGATGCGTCAGACGCGGCTCAACGACATAGCTCTCGTTCCTCAAGGCGCTATGAACTCTCTTAACCCGGTATATAAAGTCCGAGATCAGATATTAGATGGCATTAAACACCATACGCCCAAAGATGAAATGCCAAGCAAGAACGCACTATCGGAACGAGTGGTTGAACTGTTGCTCAGCGTCGGATTGGACGGTAGCGTCGCTGATATGTACCCGCACGAGCTCAGCGGCGGAATGAAACAGCGGGTGGCGCTCGCCATCGCAACTTCGTTGCGCCCGAAACTCATTCTGGCGGACGAACCCACTAGTGCCTTAGACGTAGTAGTTCAGCGCCAGATCATGCAAACGCTTGAGCAGTTGCAACAAGAGATGAACGCGTCTGTATTGCTGGTAGGTCACGATATGGGATTGATGGCGCAATTCGCAGATGTGTTGGGAGTGATGTACGCCGGACATCTGGTTGAGTTTGCTCCGATCGCAGATATCTTTGAGTGTCCGAAACACCCCTATACGAAGAAACTTATCAATAGCCTCCCCGATATCGAGGTTAAGGGGCGTTTCACCGGCATCGATGGCTTGCCGCCGACACTCGTGGTGCCGCCGCCAGGATGCCGATTCCATCCGCGTTGCCCCATCTATAACGATGATGAGAACTTCAGGGATGAGTTCACGTCGGAGCGTAAGCGCCTAGATTCTGATCTGTGCACTTCAGTAGACCCGCAGCTACATGAAACCGCACCGAGTCAATGGGTGGCGTGTCACATGTATCCGGAGGGTTAATCCATGGTCTTAGAAGCCGCTACAGCAACCGCTCAGGTAGAGGATGAGAGCGTTGCTTCAAACAGCGTTCTGGAAGTTAGAAACGCAACGAAGGTCTTTGGCGGAGGAATGTTGCGACGTCGGACTACAGTCGCAGTGGACGATGTCAGCCTCAGAATACCGAGTGAGCGTCCGGGCATCATCGCCGTCGCTGGCGAGAGTGGCAGCGGGAAGACTACCCTTGCACGTCTGATGCTGGGTGTCATACCGCCCACCGAGGGAGCGATCTACTTCAATGGAGGCGACATCACGGAACTCTCCGGCTCTGCGCGCCGCGAGTTCAGACGCGAAGTCCAGCCGATCATGCAAGATCCATTCGAGGTTTACAATCCTTTCTACAAAGTCGACCACGTTTTGATGTCGCCGGTAACGAACTTCAAACTGGCAAGAAACAAGTCTCAGGCCAGAGATCTGGTTGTGGAGGCCTTGGATACGGTAGGATTGCGGCATCAAGAAACTCTGGGCCGCTTCCCGCATCAACTGAGCGGCGGACAGCGTCAGCGCATAATGGTGGCCCGCGCCATATTGCTAAAGCCGCGCGTTATCGTTGCCGATGAACCTGTATCAATGGTAGATGCGTCGCTGCGCGCTACCATACTGGGAAGCATCGATCTCTTGAACAAAGAGCTCGGAATCGCCGTCATATATATTACCCACGACCTGACCACGGCATTCCAGATCAGCGACAACATTGTGGTTATGTACCAAGGCTCGGTCGTCGAGGCGGGAAGAGTAGAGGATGTTATCCAACGACCGAAACACCCATATACTCAGTTGCTTGTGGAGTCTATCCCCAGACCCGATCCCAAAGAGCGCTGGGGAAGCGAGATGGCTTCTCAGGAGACCGGATCGGACAAGGCCGATCACGGATGCCGATTCGCTCCGCGTTGCCCCTACGTCATGGACCATTGCCGATCAGAGATGCCACCGATGTATAAGACCGATGAGTATCGCGGTGCCAGATGCTACCTTTACACAGATGAAGCGAGTAGCAATCTGCAACGGATATCAGACGTTTTCTGGTCTGACTGATCCATTGCGAGGTGGTCAAGCTCAGCTCAATCCGATGTCTTGGATTATCTCCGGCGGTCCGAATAGCGCGAACAACAACACCGGCAAGGGTAGCATCGCCGCGGTTAGCCAAGGTAGATACTGTGATGTGCGCTCGTCTCTTACGATGTTGCTGCGGTCGATGAAGTATCCCATCGCCGCGAATAGCAATCCAGAAGCTATCCCGGTTGGCACTGCCGGCACACCCTCAATGATGAAGGCGCGAATGCCGATTAAGATGGCATCAACTACTAGACTCGCCGTTTCCCCCGCTGGATACTCGCCATGTATATAGTCTATGGGTATAGATGCCAGCGGGAAGAGTGCGCCGGTGAATAGGGGAGTGAACAGCCCGAATCCCAGTCCTAGAGCGATCCATGCCATTGCCGATCCCGGAGTCTGCGCACGGTCGCGCAGATGGAATATTGAGAAAGGAGTCACGATCAATGCTGATATTCCCGCGGCGATGGAGAAGAATACGGCTGTCCATAGCTCTAGATGATGGGGCGTTACATACCACGGTGGAAGCGACACCAGATAAACGTTTGTAGCCGAGACTGAAAGCAATACTCCGCATAAGGTCATACACCACATCAACCGTCGGCGCCGTGATGGATCTGGCACGGTACTTTTGGTGTGTAGCTTAGCTAGCGTAGTCAGATTCAAGACTCCTTATAACCGCATCTTAAGCAACTTCCGAGTGCCGACGATTCTAGTGAAATGTGCCACTCGCATCAGGGAAGGTGCATTATTTTTTGGGGTGATAGGTTTTCTCACATTCGTTCGGAATGACAGTGATGAGGCTTGGGATAATAGAGGCGGGCAATATAAATGAGTTTCGCAACATGGAGCAAGTGTAGGCAATGGCTGTATTCTTTTTCGGCAACCGCCCGACGCCGATTTCAATCCTACTTCTTAAAACACGGCGCCTGGGCTGGACCTGATAGATGTACGATTGATCTCTATGATTCTATATTCGCAATCGTTTATTGAATCGGTGCTGTCCGGCTAGTGCCACAGAGTGCGCACTCCTAATGTAATTCCGAACTCTTGGTTGCTATCGTCCTGAGTCACTAGGTATGACAATGATGAGTAGACTTGGGATGACGATTGGCTGCCTTCCTAGAATCGGCCGCGTCGACTGCATATGAATGTCATCATGCAGTTACCAGATCCAGCTCATCGGCACGATGGCAACTCACGAATCGTCCGTCGCTACTCTTTTTCAATGGCGGCACCTCGGTGCGACACTGATCAGTGGCGAACTGGCAACGTGGGTGGAAATAGCAACCGCTAGGAGGCGCTGCTGGGTTTGCGACTTCGCCCTCGAGCAAAGTGCGTTTGGAGCGATTGCGCGGATGCGGATTGGGCACGGAACTCATCAAAGCCGCAGTATATGGATGCTTAGGCGATTGGAACAGCTCTTCCGGCGTGCCGATCTCAGCCACTCTCCCAACATACATCACCACCACTCGGTCCGATATCTGCTTCACCACGCTCAAGTCATGAGACACGAAGAGATAAGTCAATCCGAGCTCATCTTGGAGATCCATCATCAGGTTGATAACCTGTGCTTGCACCGACACGTCTAGTCCCGATACTGGCTCATCAGCGAGTATCAGCCGCGGATTTATCGATAGGGCACGCGCGATGCCGATGCGCTGACGCTGTCCGCCGCTGAATGCGTGTGGGAATCGGCGCATATACTCAGGGCGCAGTCCTACTAGCCGCAACAGCTCGACTACGCGATCCTCTCGGTCTTGTTTGTCTCCGATATCATGCACTAGGAGCGGCTCGCTGATGATCTCGTAGATGTTCATGCGCGGGTTCAAAGAGGAAAATGGATCCTGGAAGATCATCTGCATCTCGCGCCGATAGGGACGCAGATCATTTATCGATAGCTGCGCCAAGTCAACACTCTCGCCTTCGGATGACCGGAAGAGCATTTCACCTTTGGAGGGTTCATGGGCTCGTATGATGCATCGGGCTGTAGTCGTCTTACCGCAACCGCTCTCTCCGACCAAGCTCAGCGTTTCGCCCTCTCGGATGTGGAAGCTGATATCGTCTACCGCGCGCACCGTTCCGACTGTGCGGCGTAGGAAACCGCGCTTGATGGGGAAGAACTTGCTCAGCCCATTGACTTCTAGCACATTTTCGCCCGTGCCGTTGGCGGAATTCTCGGCCATTTAAGTTTCCGTATATAGGAAGCAGCTGGCTTGCTGATCTTCACTCACTTTGCTCAACATAGGTTCGTTTACATCGCATACTCCATCGATGAAAGATTCACAGCGCGGATGGAAGGGGCAACCGGATGGACGGTTCTGCGGATGCGGTATCGACCCTGTGATCGATGGAAGCCGGGCGCGTGACTCGGTATACATGCTTGGTATAGAAGTGAGCAATGCCCTAGAGTATGGATGCCGCGTATTATCGAAGAAACTCATTATGGGGCCAGACTCTACTACCTTGCCCAGGTACATCACCGTCACATCATCTGCAATTTCGGCAATGACTCCAAGGTCATGCGTGATGAAGATGATCGCCATGTTATTTTCTTCCTTCAGCTGCATCAGCAGTTCCAGGATCTGAGCCTGGGTCGTAACGTCGAGCGCAGTAGTGGGCTCGTCGGCGATCAAGACCCGCGGATTAGTGCATAGCGCCATTGCGATCATGGCGCGTTGCAGTTGACCGCCGCTGAAGCGATAAGGATACTCCAGCATCCGTTGCTTGGGATTCGGAATGCCGACACGATCCAGCCAATCTACGGCGACTTCAAACATCTCACTTTTGTCCAGGTCGGTATGTAGCCGCAACGCCTCCAGTATCTGGTTGCCGAAAGTGTGCAGAGAACTGAAAGATGTCATGGGTTCCTGGAAGATCATTGATATCTCGCCGCCGCGGATAGCACGTATCTCGCTACCGTTAGGTTTGAGCTGAAGCAGATCCGTCGACTTCCCAGTTGCTTCATCGCCTTCACCTCGGTATAGGATCTGTCCGTCAACGACGCGACCGGGCGCCTCTACGATCTGTAGTATTGACTTTGCTGTGATGCTTTTGCCGCATCCGCTTTCACCCACTATGCCCAGTGTTTCGCCCGACTTCAAGTTGAAATCGACCCCGTCTACGGCTTTGACCACGCCTTCATCCGTGAAGAAGTGGGTCTGTAAACCTCTCACCGAGAGAACAGCATCATCGGTATTTGATGCAAGCCGGTTGGCCTGCGTGGGAGTTTCTGCAGTCATGGCATCTCAGCTTCCGTAGGGGTCGGCGGCGTCCCGGATCCCATCGCCCATGAAGTTTAGTGACAGTACCAGAATTACGACAAAGATGCCGGGCGTCAGCAACCAAGGTGCAAGCGCGATCGTTTGAATGTTCTGCGCGGTGAATAACATAGTCCCGTACGAGATTGCAGGTGGCAGTAGCCCGAGTCCGAGGAAGCTCAGCACGGTTTCGTTAATGATCATAAAGGCCAAAGCAAGCGTGCTAGCGGCGATGATGTGGCTGTAGAAAGACGGTAGCATATGACGGAATATGATGCGTCGACGGCTCGCGCCGGAAACGAGTGCCGCAGTAACGAAATCTTCCTGTCGCATGGCAAGGAATCTTCCTCGCACCACTCTTGCAAGTTCCGTCCAGGCGAAAAGAGACACCACGATAGTGATGGCAAAGAAACGGCGCTCCACAGACCAATCTGCAGGGAATGCCGCTGCTAGTCCAAGGTATAACGGTACGGTGGGTATCGATCGAATGATCTCTATTGAGCGTTGAATCAAGTTGTCGACGATACCGCCGTAAAATCCGGAGATGGCACCGAGCATGGTCCCCATGAATAGTGAGACGACAATTCCGAACAGCCCTATGAGCAAAGACAATCGAGTCCCACGCATTAACCGCGAATACACGTCGCGGCCTTGGACATCAGTCCCTAGTATGAAAATTGTGTCTTCAGCGCGTATCGAGGGGTCGCTCACGCCGAGGAGATGCCAGTCGAGTTTGATTCCGAGAAATTTATATTCGTATCCACGTGCAAATAGTCGCAGATCTATCTTTCGATCGCAGTCGCGCTCGTATACCTTGCGCAGGAACTCATCACGCTTGCCTGTCATCGAGCATGTGTGAAGGTCAGGCTTTATCCCGTCGAAGAACCGTACCCACTGGGGAGGCGTGTATTGCCGGGCAGCTTCAATGTCTTGCGGGTCGCTCGTCGCGAGAAAATCGGCGAACACGACGACGACATAGAACAGCGCGACTATGATTGATGCAATCATGGCCAGACGGTGTCTCTTGAAGCGTCGCCAGATGAGCTGGCGCTGCGACATGACTTGAACTTCGGACGAAGTTTCTATTTCGTCGACTGGGTCGTTTGTTCTTGCCGGTGTATTTGCGACCATCTCTCTACTCTTCCTCCAATCGGATCCTGGGATCGATCCAGGCCAGGAGCAAATCAGAGAAGAATGTGCCCACGATAGTCAGCCAACCGGCACCAAGTATGATGGCACCTGATAGGTAGATGTCCTGTGCAAGTAGGGCTCGCAGAAAATCTCGTCCTAGGGTGGGTAGATCAAGCACTGTGGATAGTACAACGCTACCTGAAATAATGAATGGCAGTATGTATGCTGTGAGAGAGATCACTGGATTTAACGCGTATCTAACCGGATACTTCATTACCAGCTTGAACTCGCTTACCCCCTTTGCGCGCGCCGTGGTTACGTAGGGTTTCTTGAGCTCGTCAAGCAAATTTGCGCGCGTGATACGGATGAGAGTGGCCGTGCCCGCGGTTCCCAAGATGATGACTGGCAGGATCATGTGTTTCGCCAAGTCCCATGCTTTGCCAAAACTCCAACCCGCCGAGAGATATTCTGCAGAAAAGAGGCCGGTTGCCAAAAAGCCGGTCAAGTCTAGTAGTAGATACGCGACCACTAGCGCTATCAGAAAGTCTGGAATGCCTAGACCTAGAAAGCCGAAGAATGTCACAATGTAGTCTCCGGGCGAGTATTGTTTGACCGCGGAATAGATTCCTATAGGCACACCAACGATCCAGATAAATAATATGGCTCCCAAACCCAAGAGTAAGGTATTCAAGAGGTTTAGCTGGACCACCTCTCTGACGGGTTGAGTGAATTCGAATGAATAGCCCAAATTGCCTACGAGAATATTGCTAATCCATTTCCAGTACTGGACGTATATAGGAGAGTTGAGACCGTAAAGTTCACGCAACCCCTCGGCCTCTTCCGCCAAAATGAGGTTGCCAGTCGCGATCTGCGTGGCTATGTAGGTGGTCACATAGTCGCCGGCAGGCAGATTGATGATCACGAATGAAATTATCGATACCGCCCACATGGCAATGATGGCGTATATCGCTCTACGTAAGATGAAGATAAACATTAAGTAATGATTTGGATAGTATTCCGCACCCCATAAACTAATTGTGGGGTGTGGGTTTTAAGATGCCCCCTGCACTACTGCGGGGGGCATCTTAATTTCAGTGCGAACTACTGAAATTCGGGCTCTACTGGCCGGGCATCGCGTTTTCGTCGTCGATCCACCACTGTTCAGGGTGTCCGTTTCCGGATGTCTGGTTGTGGTAAGAGAAGGGCAACGGGTTCGGGATGTTCTTCACGTTGTTCTTGATGATTGCGACGTAAGTCGGCTTGTTCATCACGGTCGTGATCGGGTTGACGTTTAGGCAGTTGAGCTCAACAACACGCTGGAGAATCTCCGCGGCACGCTGTGGACCGGCCGTGGATTGTGACTCGTCGAAAAGATCCATCTGCTCCTTGAGCAACGGATTATTCGTGGGTTCCATGCCAAGTTCACCTCCAGATTGATGCCAGTCGCCGTACAACCGTCCGGTGTTACCGCCACCGCCAACCGGAAGAAGGTGTTGCGGAGTGATAAGCGTGGTCGACCGCGGCGATGATTCCCAGTTGGTAGTCATCAGCTCGTTCAAGTCCTGGCGATTCCCGTGGAGTGTACGCTCTAGGGACTGAACCTCGGCATGGATACCGATGTTCACTGCCCATTG
The DNA here is from genome assembly GCA_963422715.1 of Dehalococcoidia bacterium. Classification (GTDB taxonomy): domain Bacteria; phylum Chloroflexota; class Dehalococcoidia; order Lucifugimonadales; family Lucifugimonadaceae; genus Bin127. Next base: position 1,542,419 of record OY730475.1, read on the forward strand.
GCGAGCGATCATCTCGTTGATACCTGGGTAATCTTCGAACGCTGCTACAACAGCCGGCAATTGAATCGTCAATCGTTCACCGCTTGCCATCAGGCGATAACCATCCCCGTCTGTCTTGTCGAGGCCGATTTTGTCCAAGATAGCATTGGCTTCGTCAGCGTTGAAGCGAACGTACTTCTCGCCGACGTACATGCCGGGGTTGTCAGGGTCATCATAACCCTGGCACAAACCTTCGATCGAGCCGATGCCGAGGAAGAATACCTCGTTGATCTGGTCGCGTTGGAGTCCCATCGACAAAGCCTTGCGGAACTCAACGTTCTGAAGATAACTCTGTATTTCGGCGTTGCCATCCCACGTTTCGTTGATGTAGATGTTGGCGATACCGGACTGTGGCTGGCGCCAGAACTGTACGCGGTAGTCAACCGATTCGGCATTTTGCAGGAACAGCGGAAGCTTCGCGATGTTGATATGGCGTCCCATCACGGTGTAGTTACCCGCTAGTGCGCTGAGGTTCAACACTTCATTGTTCTGAGCGAGCGTCAGATGAACTTTGTCAATGTACGGCAGCTGGTTGCCAGCGGTGTCAACGGCAAAGTAGTACGGGTTGCGCTCGAACGACCACACGTTGTTGGTGATACTGCTGGTAAGCCGCCATGCGGTGAGCATCGGCGCATCAACGTTTTGGTTGGTGTTGTTACGGTTCAGGAAGTATGTGAACCAGTTATCGTAACCGGCATCCTTGGCCTTACGCTCAGCCTCATCCAATCCAACAAAGTCGGGGTGGAACTGTTCCAGATAATGGCGAGGTGCAATTAGTCCCCCTCCGCTCTCACCGCTGGTCGCTTGACCGGCGACGATGACTGAAGCCATGAGCGTCACGAAGATGCCATACGGTTCTTCGGATGTTACCTTGAAAGTCTGGTCGTCAATTTTCTCGAATTTGAGCAACTTCCCACCAGGTTTCGTCCATGCCGGCGGATTTGGCACTAACTCTTCGTTGAGAAGCACCTTCTCATACCAAAACATGATGTCATCAGTCGTGAGCGGTGCACCGTCAGACCACTTGTGGCCCTTACGGAGAGTGAAGGTGAATTCGGTGGAGTCTTCGTTCTGAGTCCACGACTCAGCGATGTTCGGCTGTACGTTTAGTCCAGAAACGTCGTAGAAGAGGAAATGGTCGTGGAGCGGACGCTCCATGTTCTGCCCATCGGCTGGGCCGGTAAAGCCTCGATACCATGTTCCGCCGTATTTGCCGATGCCTTCGGTGGGCTTTAATACTAGCGGATTCTCGGGAAGTCGCTCTTCAACCGCAGGCAAATCGCCGCTGGCTACTTTCGCCGCTAGCATCGGTGCCTCTTGGAAGGATGATGGCTTCGGCAACAGATTGCCGCTATCGTCATAGATGGTGGGCCAGACCTCTTCCCCGGCAGGAGGATCGGCAGTTATATGAGGCGATCGAATCGGCTCTGGAGTCGGAGTAACCTCTACCAGTACTCGCTTCTCTACCTCTACCTCTTTCACTACCTCTTTTTCTGTCTCGACCACCACGGTCTGCACTACCGTCTCGCCGGCTACTTGAACCACCTTCTCCACCTCAACGGTCTGCACTACCGTTTCGCCGGCTACTTGAACCACCTTCTCCACCTCAACGGTCTGCACTACCGTCTCGCCGGCTACTTGAACCACCTTCTCCACCTCAACGGTCTGCACGACCGTCTCGCCGGGCACTTCAACCACCTTCTCTACCTCAACGGTTTGAATGACGGTTTCGCCTGGAACTACCACCGTCACTGTCTCAGTCCCGCCACAGGCGATGGCGACTGATGCCGCTAAAGCTAGTGAGCTGATAAGCAAGGTGGTTAGGGGGTAGGTTTTCCACCAGCGATTATTAAAAACTCGCATTCGGCTTCCTCTCTTTCATTATTCCGACATATACATAGGTGCCAAAGGCGGCAACCATATAAATCAATCGCGACGCTAGTGCCTCGCGCAAAATCAAGCCCGCAAGGTAAACCCGCGTCCGAAAGTTCGAAAATTTAGGCTTACATGTTCATTGGACTCAAACGATTTCACTAAATCTAGTTTAATTTTCAGCAAGTGTCAACTGAATAATCGCATAACAGGCTCATTGCGTTTATTCTGAAGCATCAATGCTGAAAAATTATCTCTAAAGCCTTGTTTCAAGACGTTCTATTTAATGTAGCTGCTATCTGCTCTGAGTGATGACACGATTCCGAAAAATCGTACTATGGCGCGGTTCAGCGTCCGTTCAAGAACCCCACTCGCTCATACTCGCGCTGAACCACCGGACGCGCATCTACCTCCATCCAACCTTCTAGGATCTCGGTGTATACGCTTCTGAAATCGAGATTGAACTCTAGATCACCCTCGACTAGCCGGTTCGGTTCCAGAGATGGATATTCGCCGTACTGGCCGCCGGTCACTCCGTCGCCGATAACGAAAGCTACACCGCCGGAGCCGTGATCAGTGCCGTTGCCGTTATCTTTCACGCGGCGTCCGAATTCGGAGAATGCGAGAATGATGACGTCTTCACTCTGGTGATGTTCCTTCATGTCGGAGTAGAAATCGTAGATGCCGCCGGAGACGTCTCGCAACAGTTGCTCTTGCATCACAATGCCGTTGGTGTGAGCATCGAAGCTGCCATGCTGGGTGTAGCAGATACGAGTTCCGATATCGGCTTGCAACACTTGTGCCGCGCCTTTCATGCTCTTGGCGAAATAGTTTTCTGCATATTCCACGCTGGAAGAGTAGCCTTGTGTGACGGAGCCGAGGATGTCGGAACCTTTGAGCGCGTCTAGCCCGGTCTGGCTGAGGTAGTCCATGACGGGGCCGCTGCCAAGTGCGCAGGTGTAGATGTTTCGAAAGGCTTCAAGTGCAGCTACGCGCTGCGCTTCGGCATCGATATTGTTCAGCAGTCCGTAGGTCTCAAGGTCGATTACCGATGCCACGGGCGCGCCTTTAGCGGCTAGCGCGCGCGGAAGCGCGGCACCGAAATTTACGGCGGCGACCACGTTGTCGCCTTCGGGATGCATCTGTTTAACGGCGTTTCCCAACCATCCTTCATCGGCGATGCGCAACGGCTCGGCAGTGTGCCAGATGTCCATGGATCGGAAGTGAGATCGGTTAGGCTGGGGGTATCCCACGCCATGTATGACGGCTACCTTGCCCTGATCGTAAAGTTCCTTGATGGGCCGCATGCCGGGGTTCAATCCGTACTGATCGTCTAGTGGAACTACCCGATCCTCGGTGATGCGGACGTTCGGCCGGTTGTCGATGTAGTGCGGATCGCTGTAAGGAACGACGCAGTTCAGGTAGTCGTTTCCGCCTGATAGCTGCACAACAACCAGTTTTCGTTTCTTTCGAGTGTCCATCATGTCGATCCTCTGCGGGTTCGCGGTGTTGGTAGCGGTTAATTCTGAAGCGTGTTGCTATGCTTTTGGTAGATCTGGAATCGATGTCGGCATGTTTCGAGCACGAAGGCGCGTTCATCAGAGTCCAACGCCATGGCTACCGGGTCCCAGAAGTAAGGCTCGATGCGAGCAGATATTTCGTTGACGTCTTCCGTATCCACCTCGAAGTAAGGTTCAAAGGTGTCTCGGGAACGCTTTTCGTCGGCCTGAGCGTTGAAATATTCTTCAGACCATTTCGATAGCGTCGCTTGCCCTCTGAGCTTGGTTATGAATTTGCCTTCTCGGTCAAACACTTGGACGCGTTGATTTCCCCAGTCGGCGATGAAGATATTGCCATCTGCATCGATTGCTAATCCGGCCGGTCGGTTCAGCTCGCCGTCACCGTTGCCGGCAGAGCCGTATTGCGCCAGAAATTCTCCTTGCGTTGAGAATCGTTGCACCCGATCGTTGCGCCAGTCGGCGACACAAATGCTGCCGTCAGGACCAATGGCAATGCCCCAGGGGAGATTGAACTCTCCTTCACCGTCGCCGAAAGACCCCCACTGAGCCAAGAAGTGTCCATCTTTCGTAAACTTCTGGACGCGATGGTTCCGGTGGTCTACCACGTACATAAGGTTGTCATCATCGAATACGATGCCTGATGGGGCGTTGAACTCGCCGATGCCGTCTCCTTCGGTTCCCCAAGTGGATATCAGTTCGCCTTCTGGATCGTAAACGGTGATTCTTTGCAGAACATCGTCGGCGAGGTATAGGTTGTTGTTGGCATCGAGTGCGAGCGCGGTCGGTCCCATCATCTCGCCGGGATTATGGCCGTAGCTGCCGATCTGTCCGAAGAATCCGTGGTCTTTGTCTACTACCTGGATGCCGACTATGTTCAGAGCCGCGGTGTTGCTACGGCTCGCAACGAATATTCTCCCGTCTTCGCGGATCGCCATGGCGGTGGGGAGATGGAATCCGCGTCCGCCTTGATCGGCATTGAATCCTACGGTGTCGAGATATTGCAGCTTGAAGTTTGACATGTCCGAGAGATAGCTCTAATCAATTGTGATCTGGTGTGGGACCACCAGCGCCTATACCATCTGATACTCCTGTGTAGTGACGACGAGTCGCAACACCGATAAAATAGCATGTTCGGCGTGGGAAGATGAGAGCTCGTCGCCGAAGCTGATATCTCCGTATCCGGCGGCGTATTCTATGATTCCCTCTCTGGTAGTCTCCAGAATTTCCATCGGCCCCAAGATGTCCAGGCAAAGGTCTACCAGCTCTGCGGGAGATAGATAATTGTGTGCGGCAGCAGTTCTGATGCGTTGGATAATGGCTTTGATGCCCGGCCTATCGGGGGCGTTCAGCACGGCGCTTACGAAGTTCACTCGCTGTACATAGGCGCCGGTGTTAATCCACTCGGTGCCGCCTTGCCAGCCTTCGACGCTGGGCGGGTTCAGCAATGCCTGTCCCATATTGGCGCTGGTGGCGGCTGCGTCATAGGCTTCATTGGAAGGCACCGACATGCCGCCGGCAAGCCGTAGAGTTCCCACTACCATCTCAGCCGGACTCTTGATGCGTGCGTAGCGGTTAGTTTCAGATTTGAAGAAATCGGAAGTGAACATTGCTCGCAGCATCTCTTTAATGCTGTATCCAGATTGGAAGTATGCCTCGACAATGGTGTCGATGGCTTCCGCGTCGTTTGGCGGTGTATGTGGCCACTGCGGCACTGGCGGCTCGTCGGCGACGAAGAAATGATAGAGATGCCGCGCGATGAACTTCGCCGTCGCCTCTTGACGGCATATGATGTCTAACGCGTCTTCGCCGTTGAGATCGCCGCTCTCTCCGAGCAACGTCTTCTCGGCGTGGTCATGGTCATCTTCGTCATATTTGAACTGCCATGAAATATATCCGTAAGGACGCGCGGTGTTGTTGCGCATCTTTATCGACATGTAATCGGGATTTTCAACCGTCCATCCGGTGAACGCGCGCGCACACTCCTTGATATCGTCTTCGGTGTAGTTTCCCACGCCCATGGCGAACAGTTCCAGGATCTCGCGCCCGTAATTCTCATTGATGGAGCGTTTATGGTTGTCCTGATTGTCCAGCCACATGAGCATGGCAGGATCACGAGACAGTTGCAGCAATAGCTCGCGGAAGCTGCCCATGCCGTAGCGGCGGAACATATCGATCTGATTCAACACCACCCGCCCTTGGATGAGCTTAGTAGCCGCGGTGGCGAATACTCGATGCCAGAAGAGGCACATCTTCTCGCGCAACGGCGCTTGAGTTTGGACGAGATGATACATCCAGTAGGCTGCCGCGGCCGGCTGATTACGCAGGTCGGACTGGTCGACGTGGTAGCGACGGATAAGATCGTAGGGCAGATCGTTATCGCCAGTAGAGTTAAGCAGTGAGTCGAGCGTCGCTTCGTATCCTCGGCTCACAGCGTCATCCAGTTCGTCTGGCGTGGCTCCGAAGCTGGCGCGCCGCAAAAGGTGGGCGATGAGAGCGGTATCTTGCCGCGGTTTAGTCAGAGTCATGCTTCGGCCTTTTAGAGTGGCTCAAGGATGTTGAATATTTGGAGTGTAGTGTAACAGCTTTAGCGAGCTCGTTATTCAATTTTGACCAGAATCAGGGACGCGGTATGTATTACTGTACTGTCCTGGAGGAATTGCCGCGGAGCTGAAGAATCGCGCGGGTAGGGATGCCGGCGTCCATTTGCACTGGCAGTAACGATGGATTGGAATGGCAGTGACTAGAAGCGTCGCTGCGCCCATTGACAGCCTTTACATCAATGATCTATACTCAAATGTTCTTTTTCAGCGCTGGTTTCCGCCAAGCCCCGATGAGCATATGTCGCAGAATCAGGGAACGATGGAGCGGACGCTTGATTAGGACAGCGACCTTGGTCCATTGCGGCATATCGTTCAACTAGATGCTAGCTGTGTCGGCGGTGAATCTATAACAAGATTGAAGGCGAATATTAAGTAATGCTGTCTGATAAAGCCACAGAAATCTCTAAAAATAAGCGAAGTTCTGCTGCTAGGCGTGAGGAACAACGCGCGCGAGCGCGAATTTTGAACTCGTTGCCGGCCGATAACGCTCAGAACTTAGTTCCGTCTACTCAATCGCCTGATAATAAGGCCAGGCATTGGGCAGGGCCGGATGGGGATTTGGGTAAATACCTTGTTACTGAGGCGGATAATACTCTTGAAGCCTATCGAGCGCAACCTAATCTGATTGAAGAGCATGCCAATACGGAGGAAGATGCGGCGCGTGGCGGTTATGCCAATCGGCAGGTTATGGAGCTGGTGCAGAACAGCGCCGATGCGCTTTCCGAGACCGCAGAAGACGGTCGGGTGCATGTTCTGCTCAGCGATTCACATCTCTACTGCGCGGATAATGGCAGGCCTATCGACAAAGACGGGATCAAGGCGTTGATGTTCGCACATATGTCTCCAAAGCGCGGCACGAGCGAGATCGGACGTTTTGGTCTGGGATTCAAATCGGTATTGGGCGTAACCGAATCGCCGGAGTTTTTCAGCAAGCAGATATCTTTTCGATTCGATCAAACCAGTGCCAAGAGTCAGTTGTCGGCTATTGCACCTAACGCTCGGCGCTATCCTACTCTCCGCATCCCGCAACCGATAGACCCTGTTCAAGCAGCAGCTAATGATCCTCAGTTGACAGAGCTGATGGATTGGGCGAGTAACATCGTGAGACTGCCATTAAGTTCTGACGCTGCTGATAAATTGCGCGCGCAGCTGACCAACTTTAAGCCGGAGTTCTTGCTTTTCGTTCTGCACGTCAAGACGTTGAAGCTTCAAGATATCGAACAGGATGAAATGCGCGCATTTACGCTTGATCGTCCGGCGGATGAAAGCGGCATCTACAATCTCAGCGATGGCGACATATCAGGGCATTGGAAGATTTTCAAGCGGATGCACCGATTGTCAGATGCTGCAAAGGCTGACAGTAGGTCACTAGATGATAACGATGAATTGCCGATTTGGTGGGCTGCGCCACTCGGAAGCCAGTATAGAGTCGGCGATTTTTGGGCGTTCTTTCCGACGCAGACCAGAAGTCTGCTGGCAGGCATATTGAATGCGCCGTGGAAGACTAATGAGGATCGACAGAATCTGCTGGAGGGTCCGTACAACGATGAACTCATCCGCTCATCAGCAGAGCTAGTAGTGGATTCGATACCTCAAATCTCTGCCGCGAGCGACCCGGCGAAACACTTGGAGCTGTTGCCGAGACGAGAACGCGAATCGGATACTGGCCAAACGAAACTGTTTAGAAGTACGCTTTTTTCGTTGCTTCACAAGCAGCCGATCTTGCCTGACCGCAGTGGCAAACTGAGACACTTCGATGAGTTGCGATATCCGCCTGCGACTCTGATGCAAAGACGAACCAGCAGAGATTCAAAGTTAGAGGAGACATTGAAGACCTGGTATGATGTCGCGACTGTGAGCGGTCATTGGATCCATCAGTCGGCATTTCGGAATCGCCAAAGAAGATGGGCGGCGGTAGACAGGCTATGCGATCCCCAAGGCAGACTTTCCAGCGACGGGGGTGCAGGGACGCCAGAAATATCAATTTCGCAATGGCTTGAAGCGTTAGTGGAAGGTAAATCTGGTGATGATGCTATTGAGGCGTCTAAAGCGGCTATACACACTGCCGCGCTACTGCCTGAGAATATCGAAATTCCTAGATCATTCGGCCGTATCTATGTTCTCAGATCCTTCGGCAAAATCATTCTCACTCAAGACAACAATTGGGCGTCTATTGATCCAGAAACAGTATTTTTGCCTGGAGAAAACACGCTAAACGAAATCGGCTCTGGCACTCAATTGGTGCATCAGGCTCTGGCATCGGATAACGATGCAGTTGCAGATCTGGATGAACTAGGCATCAGTGAACTTTCGGCAGAGATACAGTTCGAATCTATCGCTAAGCGAGCCAGATATTGGGACAAAGCAGGTTGGCAACAATGGGGCGAGCTCTTTTGGCGACTTTCCCGTCCCTTAGATCCTGGCAGGGCAACTGAAATTATATCGGACCATCTGCCACCTTACAGTGATCAACCCTATTGGAATCCGCTGAGAGTTCGAACCTTGTCAGGGAAGTGGCGACCGGGCTATTCGGTTCTTTTGCCGGGGAAGATCGTCCCTTCGGATGGTAGCAGGGATGCAGATATCACAGTGAATATGGACTTTCACAACAATGAAGATGAATCGATAAAAGATTTAATATGTGAAGATTCAATAGGCAGTTGCATTAAACACGAACCACCAATCAAAGAATATCTACGACATCACCGGGAAAAATACATCCAATGTTGTGCGGAAAAATATGCAGTTAAATCGACTCCTCGAGACGATTACTTAGATTTCTACCAGGATTATAATGCAGAGCCTTATTCTGCACCTGGTCCACTGGAAGTTCTGAAAAAACTCACAATCAAAGGCAAGGCACTCTATACCGATTCGCTACTATCCGACGAGCGCACTTATGTTACATGGGTCATGTCGCATAAAACGCAACGTAAATATCCAGAGATAGAGTTCGAGTCTCCCACAATATGGATGTTGCGTAAATATGGCATGATCGAGACTTCTGAACGCATAGTGCAGTTGAGCGATGTCATTGATTCTCCGCACCGCTATCGCGATGCTTTGGTGTGGATAGATAATCATCCCCAATCAGAAAATATACGCGATGCATTTAATCTGCCCAAACCTCGTGCGATCGTAGATGAATTGACGCCGTTTGAAGCGGAAATGCCGATTCAATTGATCGATGAGTGGCCGGGATTGGAGCCACATCTATCGCCAGATCAGAAAGGTATGCGGTTGATTCGTTGTGAAAAGATCGTAACCGATGATGGATCAATATCTGAAATTAGGTGTTTCCTGCGCCAAGACGGTATCTTTTTAAGTCGTCTATACGGTTTCATTTCAGATCCGCGAGCTATAGAGCTGAATGCGGTTTCAAAAGTGCTGGAACTTGAATTATATGACTTCGAAATTAGAAGCATCCTCACAGTTCCGACACGAGCCGAGATTGATCGAGGCAGAGATGAAGTGCGATCTAAAGGCTCGGATGCCGAGCGTCTTTTAGCGGCAGTCGGGGAAAGTAATTTACGAAGTGGCTTGCCGGACTCATTGTTGACATATATGAGGCGGAATGGCGGCACTCTATCAGATATAGATGTTGCCGAAGCAGCCATATCCACATACCACACCGGCGCGCTGAAGCGCTATAAAGACGCTATAAGTCATTTAGATCCGCCTGAGCAAATGGCCGGCGGTCGGAAGGCAGTCAGCTTTGTTCATTCGCTCGGGTTCTCGGATGAATGGGCAGGCGATCGAAATATCAGGCGTGATCCGTTCGAAGAGGTGATGGGGCCATACTCGTTGCCCGATCTGCACTACTACCAAGAGAAAATCGTGGCCCGGTTGCGGCGCATGATAAGACCCGGTCCGCTAGACCCTGCCAATCGACGATGCATGATTAGCCTGCCTACCGGTTCAGGTAAAACACGTGTCGCGGTGCAAGGCCTGGTAGATGCGATGCGAGAGGGAGACCTCGACGGCGGCGTCCTTTGGGTTGCAGACCGCGATGAACTGTGCGAGCAGGCGGTCGAATCTTGGCGACAGGTGTGGATGAACAGAGGCATCGAAACGAAAGCGTTGCGCATATCTAGGATGTGGGATGGACAGCCGCCGCCGATTCCAACAAGCGATCTACACGTGGTAGTGGCAACCATACAGACGCTTCGCGCAAGATTGAATCAAGGTCAATCGGATTATGGCTTCCTGCGCGACTTCAATCTAGTGGTGTTTGATGAGGCGCATCGATCCATTGCTTCGACCTTTACCTCAGCGATGGCAGAAATAGGATTTACGTCGCGACAGAGATCAACCGAGCCTTTCCTTGTCGGGCTTACCGCTACTCCTTACCGCGGACTAAACCCAGCGGAAACACAATGGTTGACGCGACGCTACGGCTCCAATCGACTGGATCGCGGCGCCTTCGCATCGGATGATCCGAATGAAATCATTAAGGAACTCCAGAACGACGAAGTTCTTGCACGCGCCGATCATGAGAATATAGAGGGCGGGCGATTCGAATTGAATGCGCAAGAACGGGAACAGGCGATGGCGGCGCCATGGCTTCCCCAATCAGCGGAGATCAGGCTGGCTAGAGACTCCGATCGAACTCAGAGGATCCTGGGAGCTTATCATGCGCATGTCGGAGTCATCGGATCAGAAGCTGCGGCTCTCATATTCGCGACGTCTGTCGAACACGCGCAGACTTTATCTGCATTGCTCAATTCTGATGGCGTAAAAGCTAGAGCTGTGAGCGGCGAGACGGATCGCATCACGCGCCGTCGGGTAGTGGATGAGTTCCGCGCGGGCGAGATCAAAGCGCTCGTCAACTACGGCGTGTTCCGCGAGGGGTTTGACGCGCCGAAGACGCGAGCGATCATCGTTGCCCGTCCGGTCTACAGCCCGAACCTGTATTTCCAGATGATCGGAAGAGGGCTGCGCGGAGTGAAGAACGGCGGCAATGATCGCTGTTTAATCATCAATGTGCGGGACAATATCGAAAACTTCGAGCGCAAGCTGGCATTTTCCGAGCTTGACTGGCTCTGGGATTGAGTGGAGTGGTGTTAGCGATGAACCTAAACCGTCTATATGCCCCGTTTCATCCGTACTGTCGCATTGATCACGGTGAAGAATCTCACCGAATTGACTCGCAGGCGCGCACGAAATATCACTTCATGTGCCGTGAGTAATGAGGCGATTAGCGCGTTTGTTCCCGGGAAGGCAATAATGATCACATACTCGGCGGACTCCTTTATGGCGCGGCGCTGACTTGATGATGGGATGTCCGGATGCGCCGGAAGAGAGGCGCGACAGTTGCAACATAGCCACGTTCGTTGCTGGCGATACAAAGACCGTGATCGTGGAGGTCCAATATCCCTGAAGACGCTGATAACGGACTTTTGGAAATTAACATCTATGCCTCATCAGTATACGAATGCCCCGATACGACGACGCTGATGGGCACCGTGTATCCGCGCATCGTGCTTTCCAAGAGCGACGGTGGGTACAGTTTGTGCGGCCGGCTAAGCGAGTTGCCCGCTGAAGTGGCTTCGGGCCGTCGAGACTCTCCGCTGTCGGTGTCGCCATCTCCGACGTCGACACCGTTTATTGAGACGGATATAGAAGATCCCGACACTGATGGCTAGTCTCCCTCCGTGCCACTGGCATTTTTGCTTTTGATGCTCGGTCTGGCGGCGCTGACCGCTATCAATGCTGCACGGGATGGGAAGCGATTGTTTTCTCCATCGTGAAAGGAATGACAAAGGCATATACGCTCGAATGGCAGGCGAGGCGCAGTCGCGGGCAATGACGCGGCCGAACGAAAGAGTGTGCGATTCGCGGTGTAAAACGAGTTGGCAGCCACTTGCGAAAATAGATTGTGGTGTTACAATAAGCATTCCACATCGTTTTGAATGATGTGTTGCACCTTTACAATTGAGCAGCGGAAAGAAGATACGTCAGTTTAACGAAGAGTTTGATCCTGGCTCAGGACGAACGCTGGCGGCGCGCTTAATGCATGCAAGTCGAACGAGGTCGCTCCTTCGGGGGCTAAACCTAGTGGCAGACGGCTGAGTAACGCGTGGGCGACCTGCCCTCGAGAGTGGGACAACTGCGAGAAATTGCAGCTAATACCGCATACATTCCCATGGTCAGTGCTGTGGGAAGAAAGATTTATCGCTTGAGGATGGGCCCGCGTCCTATCAGGTAGTTGGTGAGGTAATGGCTCACCAAGCCTAAGACGGGTAGCTGGTGTGAGAGCATGACCAGTCAGAGGGGGACTGAGACACGGCCCCCACTCCTCCGGGAGGCAGCAGCAAGGAATCGTGCACAATGGGCGAAAGCCTGATGCCGCGACGCCGCGTGAGGGATGACGGCTTTCGAGTTGTAAACCTCTTTTCTCAGGGAAGAGCAAGGACGTTACCTGAGGAACAAGCCACGGCTAACTACGTGCCAGCAGCCGCGGTAACACGTAGGTGGCAAGCGTTGTCCGGAATTACTGGGCGTAAAGGGTCCGTAGGCGGTCCGACAAGTCTCCTGTGAAATCTCCAGGCTCAACCTGGAAAGGTCGGGGGAAACTGTTGGACTAGAGACTGTCAGAGGCAGGTGGAATTCCCGGTGTAGTGGTGAAATACGTAGATATCGGGAGGAACACCAGTGGCGAAAGCGGCCTGCTGGGGCAGTTCTGACGCTGAGGGACTAAAGCGTGGGGAGCGAACCGGATTAGATACCCGGGTAGTCCACGCCCTAAACGATGAATGCTAGGTCTTCGGGGTGTTTATTCCCTGAGGGCCGAAGGTAACCCGATAAGCATTCCGCCTGGGGACTACGGCCGCAAGGCTAAAACTCAAAGGAATTGACGGGTCCCCGCACAAGCAGCGGAGCGTGTGGTTTAATTCGATGGTAAGCGAAGAACCTTACCTGGGTTTGACATGTATGGTAGTACCGATCCGAAAGGTGAAGGACCCTCCGGGGAGCCTTACACAGGTGTTGCATGGCCGTCGTCAGCTCGTGCCGTGAGGTGTTGGGTTAAGTCCCGCAACGAGCGCAACCCCTATCGTCAGTTGTTTTCTCTGGCGAGACGGTCCTTGAACGGAAGGAAGGAGGGGACGACGTCAGGTCATCATGACCCTTACGCCCAGGGCTACACACACGCTACAATGGCCGGCACAGACGGTCGCGAAGCCGCGAGGCAGAGCCAATCCGATAAAGCCGGTCTAAGTTGGGATAGCAGGCTGAAACTCGCCTGCTTGAACGTGGAGTTGCTAGTAACCGCAGGTCAGCACACTGCGGTGAATACGTTCCCGGGGATTGTACACACCGCCCGTCAAGTCATGGAAGTCGGAGACACTTGAAGTCGCCAGGCTAACCCTTCGGGGAGGCAGGTGCCGAGGGTGGAGCCGATGACTGGGACTAAGTCGTAACAAGGTAGCTGTACCGGAAGGTGCGGCTGGATCACCTCCTTTCTAAGGAGCAAGGAATCCATGTAGCGACCCCTGTGCAAGCAGGCGATAAGCTATGGAATACCTAAATAAACCGCACAGAACGCATGGAACCAGCTCTCGATTCGAGCGAGACTCCCGATGCCGGCATTGTCGACCTCATACTAGATGTGAACTCGGCGCTAATGGATGTCAGCATAGTGGAAGGGGCTCATCGGGTAAGGTGAAATGCCAATTGAAAATTCTGCGCGAGAAACAAAAAGGCCTCTTCGGTCTAGGCCTTACAAATACATCGACCGAACTACTCAACGTAAAGTAGAGGCGTATCTTCAATCCGCTGCTCAGCTGTTTAGTTGTTGAACTTGAACAGCGCAGGAAGATTTCTTCCTGCGCTGTTTTGTGTGTCTGATAGTTTTCTGTAGACGATGACCGTAGAAGGTCAATCACGATCGGTAGCCGTCTAACTTGCATATCAGACCATAATCCGTCAAGCAAGGGCGTGTAGTTCACAGATGCTCGGGAAATGCCGGGCACTCAAACCGTCGTCACGACTACTGAGCCGTCTCTCTGTTGACAGAGAGTATCCAAGGACGCTCTGCATTCTGCTGTGTCACTGCTCGATCTATAAGCATCAGGTACGGGTTTTGCATCAAGCAGGATCCCGCGGTCTCAATCTCACGCATCCATTACCGCCGTCGTGCCGCTCGGCCATCGCCTTGATTCCGAACACTCGGTGCCATCATTCCCGCACAGGCGGGAACCCCATACTGTGCCCTAATCTCGCGCATCCATCGCCATCATGTGCATAACCATCATTCCGCCTACTTCTCTGTCATTCCCGTGCAGGCGAGAATCTAAACGGCCCAGACGCCGCACGGGCAGGTTCTACACTTTGTCCAGATTGACATTGAAGCGCGGACGCGGTTACGATAGACACCATCATGCGTATAGCCATAACAGCCATCGTCTCTTTCGGCGCCATGGCGATCGCGCTGCTGCTGGCTTCCGATCCGAACTCCAGTCTGGAGCCTGCGCGCGCAGGCTCCAGACGCGGACGGTCCGGACGTCGGCGTGGACGCGCATGACGCTGGCCCGGGACCGAGTCCCACGCCGGAGCTGCGGGAAGAGGAGCTGGCGAACTTCAACGCGCAGGAGGGTCCGCCGCCGGACGATGATGATGACGGATCTCCAGACCGCTCCAAGCGCAGCCTTGACCAGGAGTGCCGCGACTTCCCCGGGGCTTCCTTCTGCCCGCCGCCGCCGACCAGTCTGCGCATCAGCGTCTCCGGAGACGACGACATCCGAGTGTCGTATGTCCGCAGCCAGTGGGACACCCGTTCCTCGCACCGCTACCGGTTCGAGCTGCATCAGGCTTCCAGCCGCAGCGGCTCATACTCCTCGTACAAGTCGGTTCGAGACAGCTACTCCCCGGCGAACTTCTACAATGTCGATGCCCCGGCTACTGGTACAAGGCGCGGGCGTGCGCTGCGAGAACTCCGACTACACCGGCTGCGGCGACTGGTCGGCATTCACCGATCCCATCGAACTCGATGCCGAATTGAAGCGCGGATCGGCGACCGAAGACTCAGACTCCGGCTGGGTGCGCGTGGCCGCGGCTCCGGATCCCGAGATATCGATCTCCGGACTGGCATCTGACCATATCAAGAAGGTACGCACTATAACTTCCGTTGAAACTTGGTCCTTCAACGCTCCGAACACGATCTGGAATGATCGCGAAGAGATGATGGGAGGGATCCAAATAGATGCTGGGGAGGGCGAGTGCACATCTAGTTTCGCATTGAAACTGCGGAGACTCTACAGACTCCCAGATCTCAGATTCGCTTTCCACCACTGGGCATTGTGTTGATATCGGCGCGACTTGGCGGCAGGGATCGATGCCATTAGAATCTGGTAATCCCAACGTAATCGACACCGGCGACACTCTTTTCTCACCTTCTAATACGACCTGCTACATACCCCTATCAAGCGATAGAGCGGCCGCGAATCCAGACTGCCGTATCGGAGACCAGGCTTACTCCAAATCTACGGCTAAGATGCTTACAGCGGCTTCTTTCTCACGAGGGCTGATATTCAAGCCCAGCAACTTGAATCCCAGCACTCGCGCTCAATTACTAACAGCTCAGGATAGTGTCGATATCAGACACTACGTTGATTCGCACAAGCGATTCAAGATAGTTAACGCCCGCCCTCCGCAACCGTCAGAGACGCTCTTCAAAGTAGGGCGCACCACCGGCTTGAGCAAGGGCGTAGTGCGCAGCGGGACCGATAAAACTTGCCCTGGAAACGATTACGGATCCCACGACAACAGAGGTCCAGATTTACCATACTCGAACGAATGCTTGGGCCTCGCTGGTTACGCATCCAGAGTTGGCGACAGCGGGGCTCCCGTTTTTGCTTATGCCGATGACCCATTAACTCAAGGATCGTGGAGGTAGAGCTAGTAGGAGTTCACTTCGGCACCAGGTACACTAAGAACATAACCAGCGGTGTTGAAGAAGATAATGCCCACTTCATTTCAATAGACAGGGTATATGCGGAATCTCTTATCGGTGGTTACGACTGGAATCCGAGTCAGATGCGCCCAGTACCATCTCTAGCGGGACATAGAGACGAAGGATTGAAAAGCTGGAAGTCGGTAGCAAGCTGAGCGTAAAAGCGACTTTATCGGCCGAAGATTTGAGCCCTTCTCTCTTCTATCAGGCGGCACTGTTTCCGGACAAGAATGTTGCCCCTACTCACTCAGAACGCGTCGCGTCCTGTGATTTCGCCGATGCTAGAGGAGGGCACTTACACCCTGACAGGCGGTTGTTGCCTACTAACTGCTCAACGTTATGGAGCGCAGATCGAAGCAAAGTGTCCATAATTTTCGAGCGCTTAAGCTCCGGACTGAACGGCTCTTATCGCGTGGCTATCCGAGCTTGTATGGAAGACGGTACAACTTATAGATGCGGTGCCTATGGATCAGATGGTGGACGTAAGATAAATCTTGGATACCAGCCTTCTTCAAAATTATCCACTAGCAGCATTAATGAAACGGCAGAACATGCACGGTCGTCTCCAATGAGTGGAGCGAGTGCGGACCTCGCGTTGGAACAAGTGGAGACATATCGAAATCGCGAGACTGAAAATGTGCTGTCACGGCGCAGCGCAGTAGCCTTATTCTCCGTAAATAATGTTTTTTTAGGGACGGACTCCATCCCAATCCATTCCTTTCAACGATTCAGACAGTCTCCCGATTCGAGAAAATATTCGCTTCTCGTTCCCACCGCGAATCGTCTCACGCGGGAATCGCTGGTTGCTCATAGTCGATTCGTACTAAATTCAATCAACGACACATATTTTCAATCGGATTCTATAAGGTCAGCATAGGTATAGAGTATGCGTTCACAATTCTCGATCTTGGTCATCATTGCTCTTCTAATGGCTATGGTCATATATGGGCATGGACTGGTTTCAATGTCACGTACAGTCTCGGCAGACGGGCCTTCGCTCGGCGATTGCTTTGACGGATTGCTCGCTGATGAACCGCTCCACTGCTATGTTCTGGAGCAGGATCAGAAAGATGGGATTATAGATATTGAGACGATATACCTCAGCTCAGCGGATTTTCTCTTTGTGTATGTCAAAGGCGCAAGCCAGGTGCCGACAAAAGTGATTAATGGAATAATCGTTGAATATGTAGATGACGACCCGGTGTACAATTTTATCAAGAGTAAATCTGATGAGTACATCTCAACTTGGGGCGATGACCTTGTTTATGATTTCTGGTCCGACTCCGGCATGCCCGCCTTAAAAGGTTTCAATGGCATTGAGATCCGCTATGGTGGAGTGAACGCAGTTGAATTGGAACCGGGCTGGGCATCATGGCAACAGGTTTGGCCTAAGCAGGATAAGCGTAGAGATCCGCGCGCCGCAAGCGGTCCGTTTGATGTTTCGGATGTGGATTTCACTAATTTACCCCAGCCTGTAGGTTGTTATAAAGACACCTCCGGCGGTTCGGAAGCATCGTCCGACTGTCCCGGCATATATCCAAGCCTGGATACGCGGCTGAAGTATGGGTTTGCGGGGAGTGTTTGGGATGATGATACGCTGTATATCCGAGTCAAGCGTCCACCTCCGAATGAAGACGTTGCGGCATTGCATCAGGCCAAGCAGGCTTTTGAGCCTTGCTATGATGTAACTGGAACCTGCACATACAGTGATCTGCAAGGTAGAACCTGGGTGGAAGATGATGTTTCACCAATTGATATTGTATTTATCAAGGCTAAGTATGACGAATTTGAATTAAATCAATGGGCTGAGATTCTCAACCGGTTCGCATATTCCAGCGGCAACACTATAGATATCGTCAACGCTGAAACCGGTGACAATATAGATGCTGGCGGTTGGGACTATCCGCCGATAAGGCGGATCGATAAGGCGGATCAAGATACCAACGGCAATCCACTTGCGCGATCCATCCGATCCACTGTCGTTTTGACAGCACGCGATGCTGATCTGGTAGTGAATTCCATGCCATTGCTATTGCCGCAATTAAGCATACCTACAGATGCCGTAGGAGTAGTGGTGAAACGTATTCCTGCACTTCCTTCACGCATCGAGACGGAAGGCCCGCCAGACGATCATCCTCGCCGATCTTTATCTGTGCATGATCGTGATGTCTGGGTACCAAACTGTCGGGAGATAATTCCTATAATAGTCGAGGATCCTGAAAATTATGAGGAATTGCCCAAGAAACCAAAACTTGAAGTAAGTCCAACTGATACTACTATAGCCGAATTCTGTGAAAATGTCTGCCCACTTTATATAAATCCATATGTCTATAATTTGATTGATAGCAGAGCGGAGTATCAATCGACGATAAAACATTTTCTACATCAATTTCAAGCGCATTACGAACCTAACAGAGCATCATCGCTAGTGATAGTTTGGTTACTCTTTCTTCAAACTCCTATCACTGTATCAGTAGTGCTTTTTCGGTTTATGATGCGTCGTCGGAAAGCTCGAAAGAGCGGTATAAGAAAAGATAAAGACATTGAATAAACAGCCTTAACGACGACCGTTTGATGCTGTCGGCACAGTATTAAATTTCTACCAGAAGTCGCAATATCAGAGGGTTGCGATTCGATGAATTATACCGCGACTGCAGATCGTTGCGATATTGCCGGAATTGTGAGACTTTATCAATCTCATCTGAGAGACCTTTTATACCCATGAAAACCGAATGTGCAGGACCATTAATCATAGAACTACACTGTTGATCATATCGACGGTCAGATGCAATTATTCAGAAAAATCGTGTCTGCTTGAAGAGATTAATCCTTGTTTCAAGGTATCCTGTTACTACGCTGGCCTCCCAGTCTATTCCCGCGCCATTCACGCGTAGACGTGAATCCGAACCTACGTATCGCGCCGTTTCTTCATTTCGTTCAGCACCAGAAGGCGGGACGTTCCCGATGACAGGCGCAGTTCGCCTGTACCCTCAAGCGCGCCACTCAGTATCATTATGCTCTCGCTTGGAATCGTAGTTGAAAAAATAATACTGCTGGCGGGATGGGACGGATGGATCAGGCGCGTATCGGTGTTGCCATTCAGGCAGTTCATCGCGGTAGCGCGCTTCCGCACGCGCTATCGCAGCTTCATCTATCTCTACTCCCAGACCCGGCTTCTCGGGCGCTTTCAGAGCGCCGTCTCGGTATACGAACGGATGCGTGATGATGTCCTCGGATGGCGGCAACAGTTTCGTATATGCGGAATCTACGGGCCAGATGAAGTTGGGAGTGGCGGTTACGAGATGCAGTTGCGCCGCGGTGGCGATGCCAGTCTCGCCGGGAGATGAATGACAGGAAACTTTTATGCCGCCGGCTTCGGCTATCGCGGCGCATCGCTGCGTCTCCAGGTAGCCGCCGTTGATCACTAAATCAAGATGCACGGCATCGCAGGCGCGCTGGAATATCAGCTCCTGTATCTGCTCTTTAGTTGTGCGTGCCGGCCCGTCGCACAGTATCGGGATATCGGTGTGAGCTTTGACTTCCGCGAGTGCTCGGATATTGGACGAGTCGACGGGTTCTTCGACGTGGGAGGGATCGTACCGCTCCATTTTACGTAGCAGTCTAACTGCCTCCAGCTGTGAGTACGAGCCGTTGAAATCGTAGCCCAGCTCGATGCGCGGACCGGCAGCGTCTCGTGCTGCCTTCACGCATTCAAGATCGAACTCCGGATTGAGACCCAATTTGATCTTGAATGATTTGAAGCCTAAAGCCACCGCGGCGCGGATTTCTTCGGCAACTTTGTCCGGCGGCTTCGATCCCATCCAGTAGCGACACTCCACTTGATCTCGATACCGGCCGCCGATGAGTTTATAGATGGGCTTGCCCAACGCTTTGCCGATGATGTCCCACAGCGCCATGTCGATGGATCCAGTTATATTGAGCGAGGGCGCGGCGCTAGTATCGAGCAAGTGTCCCATCTTGGTAGTTACTCCGCCAGTGAGGTTCATCGAACGCTCGATCGCGTTGATGTCGAATGGGTCTTTGCCGACAAGCCGAGACTTTATTTGCTCGAACAAATGACTGGCACCGCCGGCGCCTATGCTGGTCTCGCCCAGCCCGGTTATTCCTTCATCGGTATCGACAAAGATAATCGTCTTAATCGCCGCGAAACGAGATCCGTACCACATCGTGACCGGCTGATACCGTCCCATAGTGGAGAGCGGGATGCAGATGTTCCTAGTTCGGATGTCGGTGATTTTCATGATACTGCGGATGGTTGTGAATATCGCGAGGAATAATTTAGAGGCGTACAAGTATCAGTGTGAATCGTTACTCTCATAGCCTCGTTAAAAAGTAGACTAGCACCATCTAATGCCTTATGCTGCTGCTATGAAACCACGAGGAGAAGAGCGAGATGAAAATCACAGATGTCAAGACGCACGTCGTGCAACTGCAAGACCGATTGGCGTGGGTCTTTGTGAGCGTTGAGACTGACGAAGGGATTACTGGATGGGGCGAATGCACCGACTACCTTGCGAATCCTCAGCTGGTAAGAGGCATCGAGGCTGTGAAACCATTTGTGATCGGAGTAGACGCATCGCACATCGAGGAGATATGGCAACGCATATTTCATCTCTATTCAGATCTGAATGGGAGGGGCTTCGTATCCCATCTGATAAGCGCTATCGATATCGCGCTGTGGGATATCAAGGGCAAGGCATTGAACCGTCCGATTTACGATTTGCTGGGCGGTCCGGTGCGCGAATCGGTGCCGGTATACACCCACGTCAGCGACACTTCGCAAGGCGATACTTTTGAGGATCACCTCGCGGGCATGATGGAAGACGCGCGCCGGACTAAGGCAGCGGGATACCAGGCGATCAAGACGGATCCGTTTCCCACGCGCCGCGAATACGGACGTTTCCGAGGCGCGTCGATGGTAGAGAGGCTGGACCCGGCCGCCATTGATCAGGCGGTGCGATGGATGGAAGGTCTGCGCGAAGCCGTCGGCGATGACTATGAATTGATGGTAGATGCTCACGCGCGCTTTGATGTGGCATCGGCGATCGAGGCGTGCCGCGCCCTTGAACATATCAAACTAGTGTGGCTGGAAGAGCCGATACATGTTGAGAATCACAACGCTTTGAAGCAAGTGCGTGAGAACGTCAACGTCCCGCTGTGCGTCGGTGAGCGTCACTTCACACGCTGGGACTACTGGCAGATCATCAATGATCGGCTGGTAGACTACATCATGCCGGACATCGCCTGGTGCGGCGGAATCTCCGAGATTCGGCGTATCGGCGCCATGGCAGAAGTGCAGTACATACGCATCAGCCCGCATGATGCACTCGGGCCAATCGCCATTGCAGCCAGCTTTCAGACCTGCATGAACATGCCTAATCTGTATCGCGAAGAGTGCGTCCATCATTGGTTCCCTTCATTCGAGAAGATCATCGAGCCGATGTTCGACGTCCGCGATGGCGCCATACACCCTAATGGCCGGCCAGGACTGGGCATAGAACCGAACTTGGAAGCGCTGGAAGAGTACCGCATTGATGTAGATTCGCCTGAAGCCGCCAGAATCGACTGGTTCGGCTCGTTCCAAGATGATGAAGAGTGAGCTTGATGTGCAAAAATCATTTTCACCTGTGATCTGAGAATAGAATCTGAATCGGTGTCAATCACACGGGAAAGAGCAATGACTGCTGATAACGAGGTATCCCTTAGCCTGGACGCGGGCGATGCTGGTGTAGTTGAAGCGGCAGCCTTCATCAAGGCGACTGATCTTTTGCTCAAGGCGCTGGGCGCAATAGAGGATTCAGTCGCGCGCTCTAAACCCCAGAGCCGGATACTGAACTGGAAGATCCGCGAACTCAGTTACCGCAGCCCGGCGAAACTATGCGTACTACCCGAAACGAAGGCCGCTGAGTGTGATCACGATCGCGCTGAGCAGCTCGCGGATAAAGTAGTTACGCATTTCAATTCAGCCTCTATTTACGTGGCTGGCGGCCAGGGATCCCTTAATATCGCGTCCGGCGCGGCAGTCAAGCATTTGAAAGAACTGAGCACGTTAGTTCGCAAGGGCGGATATCGGCAGATCAGCATTGGAAGCCGAGGCACGATGTATCAGATCGGATCGCATCAAAACCTGGAAGAACTCTCCGAAACCCCAGTGCAGCGCATCTCTCAAGGCTCTGAGCGTGGTGTGGTCGGCTCGATAAACGTCCGCAGCGGTATGAAGTTCAAACTTTTCAACGATTCCTTTGGTTGGATCGTGGATGTTACCTTCGAAGAAGATGATCTTGAGCTAGTGAAAAAATCGCTCGGACGGCGCGCGGATGTGTATGGCAGTGTTGTGCGGGAGCCTGGTCACAGACCTGTAAGCCTGACAATGCGACCGGGAGGGTTGCGCGATCTGCCTACTGGTCCGGAGGAAGCCATGGATCTGGACCGGTTGGTGGGGATGTGGGCTGATGATTGGGACGGTACCCCCGCGGAGGAGTACCTTCGGATGGTGAGAGATGGAGAATGATGTTGAGCGGCGATGTTGGGACACCACTAACCTTATTGCAGTGGCTAACCATGAAAATGATAGGGCACATACCTGCCAACGAATAATAAATGATGCCATAAAACATCAACGTTGGACTATAGTTATGTCTTCATTGGCATCTGTAGAGTTTGTGAGGCGGCGCGGCAGTGCTCAGTTAACAGAAGCGCAAGTCAGGGATCTGGAGACCATCTTCAAACAGCCCAACATCGAGGTCAAAGATCTGTCGCTTGAAATTGCCGATAATGCCCGTTTGTTCGTATTGAAATATCAAGATTATGCAAAGCTCAGACCCAATGATGCTGTGCACCTCGCAACTGCTATCAATGTCAACGCTTCTGTTCTAGAAACCTATGATGAAGAACTGCTAAGATTGGATGGGATCGCAGATGTCAAGATACGTAAGCCCGAATGGATGCCGGATAATCCTCGATTACTCTGAAACTTAGATACAACCGCAATACCACATGAAGCACTGATCATGAAAAACCTATTCGACCTCACCGACAAAGTAGCATTCATCACCGGCGGCAATGGCGGTATCGGCCTCGGCATTGCCGAAGCATTTGTGCAGCATGGGGGATCAGTGATGATCGTCGGCCGTAATCCCGATAAGCTGCGGCGTGCCGAGGAGCATCTGGTTCAGCTCGCGGGCGGGTCGTCTAAAGCACATTCTCTAGAGTGTGACGTTACAGACCGCTCTTCGGTGCAAGACGCGCTTGATGCCACGCTTCACAATTTTGGCGGCTGGGACATTATCGTGAACAATGCCGGCACCAATCGCCGTTCCGACGAGCCTCAGAACCTCTCGGATGCCGACTGGAGATTCGTCATCGACACCAATCTCACGGCTATGCATAACGTGTCTTCACTCGCCTTTGATCATCTCCGCGAAAAGGGTGCCGGGAAGTTCATCAACATCGGCTCCATGATGTCCATTTTCGGCACGGCCTATGCCGCCGCGTATGCGGCATCTAAAGGCGGTGTAGTGCAGTACACGAAATCGTGCGCTGTCGCCTGGGCGAAGCACAACGTCCAGGCAAACGCGATATTGCCCGGCTGGATCGTTACGGAGATGACTGACCAGTTCAAGCAGGCTTTTCCCGAACGCTATCGGATGGTGCAGTCTCGAACTCCAGCTGATCGTTGGGGCGTGCCAGCGGATCTTGGCGGAACCGCCGTCTTTCTGGCTTCCAGCGCATCTGATTTCGTGACCGGCACCGCTATCGCGGTAGACGGCGGTTACTCAGTGTGGTAAATCCTTGTCCATATATACATCTATATGGACAAGGATTTACCACAATTATTTTCGCCTCGTAATTGGTACGGGGATTTGTCGCGCTTGATGAGAGCGATGATCGAAATGTGAAGGACAACCGTGCTTGCCAGTTGACATATTCAAATGCATGGTATAGAGTTGCTGAGAAATGAAGTGGGGCATAAGGAGGGTGTTATGTTGGCTTTGAATCGATTATCAGTGGCAATTGCCGTAATTGGTGTGTGCTTCGTTTTATATGCCTTGGACGGTTCCAATGTGTTCGCTTCGGATCCGCCTGTAGAGGATGATGGCGGATCCTGGACAGTCAATATAGATGGTGTCGAGTCTGTTGTAGAAGGTGAAGCAAATATAGGAGACAATCTTTCGCCCAAGAAACGTGTTCGCAGGTCGAGCGCTTCCAAAGTCGATTGCACTCGCACCCCGGGGATATCGATGTCAGCCGGTCTAGCGGATGGAGGCGAATCTTCTGGAGAGATAGCGTTAGACATAGACCTTGAAACCTGTGCTGTAACAGTGGCAGAAGTGAAATATGACACATCCTCTGCAAGCGGAGCTAACAGACGATCGAAGCGATCGCATAAACCCCTGCGACGCGGACAGGTCAACGCGCAACTGAAGGCAGCTGACGGAGCTGGCTTCGTTTTAACAGATACTGAAGTAGTGCTGAAATTCAATCGCACTTCTTTGGATCTGTCTGAATACAATACTGACTGCGATACTGATTCACCAGCTTTTTTGATTGGGATTAGCTGGCACGAAGATGATTGCAGACAGTCAAATTTAAGACTATATTCAGACTACATTAAAGGTCGAGCAGAAGGCGATTATCATGCGACGTTCGGACCAATAATGGACTATACGGGTGAGCACGAGCATACATCTTCGGCATGGCTTAAAGGTTTTGTAGACGGAGTAGAGGGCAACTGTCGTTTCAATCCTATGGACGTAGAGAATTTAGTCGTGCATCTTCCCTTTGGGAAAAAATTAGGAGTAACTTTACTCTGCAAGTACAAGACTAAGACTACGAATTGAGTAATGGTCTGATATTTGATTAATGAATACCGCAGTGAGTTTGCGACAGTAAATGATAGTCGGTTCAGGTGAACTATGTTATTGCCCCATAGATTATGTGTACGGGATATTTTTCTATGGGGTGTTTTACTATGCAATACTCGGAGCAGCAACGGTTTCTCTGTTGCTTACGAGCGTATTGGGTATTCTTCTTATATGCGCGCGTAAATATAAAATCGGCAACCGCTCTTTTACGCTATCAGAATCCACAGTAAACCCACCTACTCTTTTCAACTGGAAATCATTTTTATTCTGGATGATACCATTAGTAATTCTTGTTTCACTGTTGCTGATGGGAAGTTTTTTCGTCGATAAGTTTGATGCTTCAGTTGATCTCAAGGTTTTCAACTGGCCTACTGCTATATTCGCGCTGGTATGGTACTCCAGCGGAATGTTCTTGATTGCTGCTATAACGTATTCATGCTGGTGGTATAGCCTATCTAGGCACGGCGTGTGCAACAGTGCACTTTACGCAGCATCTGCCTGGTTGCTTATCCATGCGTTGTGGTATATCGCAATGTCATTCATCAACTACGATTTGGCATTGATGCATGATACTTTGGTAGCAAATGACGGTGTTTCCACTCCGTTCGTTCGCAACTACTCAGGTATTGTTTGGTCGGCGATAATTGCGCTGTTCGGCATCGCGTCGGCAATCATCGTATCTTTACGGAGCGATTCTCATAGCCTGCCCTGGATATGTCTGGCATTTGCAACGCCATTTGTAATCGCCTCATGGCAATTTGAAGAAATTCAAAACTTATTCTCTTTAGACATGTTCCATTCAATGTCGATTTTCGGAATCGCGCTGTCAATCAGATACAGCCAGCTACGACGCTATGGCTGGCGTGACGAAGAAGATCGGCAATGGTTTGCCGGAAGAATTTTACCGCAACTGCGCAGAAATCTGCCGGTCATTTTATTGCTCGCGGCATTGAATCTGGCTCTGTTATACGGCTATCGCTTTACCCCTATATCTGAAGCTCATGATTGGATACAATTCTTATTGAGGATGCTCTTTGTCTTTACTTTGAACGTTGCCGCGTATCTGATGCTGAGGAAACGCTGCGGACCTCTCCACGCTTTACAATGGACAGCCGTCTCCGCACTCGTCTCGCTGGCGATTGTCGAGTGGCCTCCGGAGAACATCATATTCTCTCCCGATTCAGCGCAGATGATCGGAATTCACATTATCTCGGTAACGATCCCGGTCGGTTTAACGGCGGCGGCAGCTTTGATATTCACGCTTGCGACGGGCATAGGCGCGACTATTCGCCCCTATCTGATCGGAACGCTCTGCGCGCCTTTGATGATCCTATCGTTCGCCTATCCTCCAGCAGGTTTCGACTTGATCTACTGGATAGAGCCGACGATAATTCTGATAGTCATCTTCGCGATCATGTACGGCGTCTTCGGCCCCGGTAGACTCACCAGGCATCCCGACCTTAAAGTCGACGCTGCATCATCAACTGTCCAGACCAGACATGCTCTTAATCCGCCGCCGTCAAACGTGTTTCCATGACTCTCTGCGCACCGTCCAACAAGAGCAAGATGGCTTAAACTATCGGCAAGTCCTTGACTAGAGAACCGAGACAGAACATGAAATACGAATCACCGCATGGTATCAAGGGGCAAGCGTTTCGTCCGCCACGGATGGGATCTAAGGGAGCGGTAGTGGCGAATCACCCCTTGGCGGTGCAAGCCGGCATGCGTATCCTGCACCGCGGAGGCAATGCTGTAGACGCCGCCATAGCCGTAGCTTTTGCCCTAGGAGCCGCCGAACCCGCCGGATCAAGCATCGGCGGCGATGGCTTCGTGATGACATATAGGCGCGACAGATGCACTGTGGAAGTGGCTAACGGCACCGGCGCCGCGCCATCAGCTGCCAATCCAGAAAGATACCCTGATGGTATTCCACTGACGGGGATATTGGGAACTTCCGTCCCGGGCATTTTAGATGCGCTTCTGGCAACCCATTCGAAACATGGCTCTTTGTCACTGTCTGTCTGCGTGGAGCCGGCGATCGAACTATGTGAAGACGGTGTGCCGGTATCACATCAGCAATCGGCATCGGCGCGAAAACTGCCATTGCTGCGCGATGCGCCCACGTCTGGCGCCGTCTTCGCGCCCGGCGGCAAATGGCTGATGCCGGGAGAACTGAGGCGCAATCCTGATCTGGCTAAAACTTATCGCACCATCGGCGAGGAAGGCAGAGATGCGTTCTATCAGGGCGATATCGCCCGTGAGATAGCCCGCTTCAGCGAAGGTGCCGGCGGGTTTCTAAGCTACGATGATTTAACGAATCATCGCATGAAGTGGCAAAAACCGATAGCAACCGGATATCGCGGGCGAACCGTTTATGAGGCGCCGCCGAATTCATCCGGACATGTACTGCTCCAGGAACTGAACCTGTTCGAGAATTTCGACGCGCAGGGATTGGGATATCTTTCTGCCGACTCGTTGCACATCATGACGGAATGCAAAAAACTCGCGTTCGTCGATCGTGAGGCATATACCGCAGATCCCGACTTTGTGGACGTCCCTATTGAAGGAATGTTGAACAAGGAATACGCTGCCGCGAGGGCCGAGCTGATAGATCTGGAGAGCGGCTTATCTGATCTTGATATACGCGAAGGCGACCCATGGGCATATATGGATCGTGGACCGGACCGTAGCAAAAAGTATCGCCGCAACGGAATGATTCATCATCCTAACGGTTCTTCTGTCCACACCGATGCCATGTCTGGCGCGGGTGCCGCAGGCTCCGACACCACTCACTTCTGTGTTGTCGACCGCTGGGGGAATGCCGTGGGAGAGTTGCAGAGCATCCAAACCGGGTACGGATCATGCCTGATCGCCGGCAACACCGGCATCTTGCTCAACAATAGGATGACGTACTGGCATCTAGACCCGAATCATATCGACTATTTGCGTCCGGGGCAGCGCGTCCGACACACGGTGAATCCGGTGATGGTAATGTCGGCGCCAGTCGAGAATGGCGGCGAACTGGAGCTGGTGTGCGGAACGCCGGGAGCGGATACGCAGGTGCAGACCAACTTCCAAGTCGTCTCAGCAATATTCGATCACGGTCTCACCGTTGCTGAAGCGATCGACGGTCCGCGCTGGACTCACTATCAGGGAAGAACCGCGTCTACCTATCCCCATGCAGAGGAAAATCGACTCGATATTGAGAATCGCGTTGATGGGGCAGTCATTGAGTCATTGCGTCGCCGCGGGCACGCTGTATCACCGATCGCGGCTTTCGCTGGCGCGGGCAGTGAAGGAGCGATTCAGATTCATCGCGACTACGGCACTATGTCGGCCGCCTCTGACCCGCGCCGCGACGGCGATGCCGTGGTGTGGTAAGCGCCTAGAATCGTTACTGGCTAGGACTAGAAGCAGCATGAATCGTTGTGATTACGTGTGCGGATGGGCAGAACGGTAGTTCCCATCCGCACACGTATTATCGTGACCAACTAATGCATGCGGATGGTAGGTGCTTTCCTAGTTGCCGATTCGGAACGGTGGATATCGATCGGTGACGAGCAGTAAGGCATACGCGTTCACGCGCTCCGAATAGCGGATTATCCCTTCCACGATCCGAAACAGCGACTGTGGATGCCTTCCGGTGATGATGATGACCGTCCAGGCGATGAAAGTGAGGATAAGAGCGATGATGAAACGAATGATAAGCAGGATGATGTGTGGAATCACGAGTATCCATTTAACGAGCGGCATGAAGCGATTCAGATCCTTAACAGCATCTGGATATATGATGTTGAGATGCACCGACTGCTCCTCATCCGTCGATGGGTACTGATCTGTGAGCAACATCATATAGGCGGCTAACCTAGTGCCCAGCCGTCTTATCTGCAGGTGGTAGTCAAACATCCAACGAGGATATTTCTGTCTGAATATGATCATTAGCCCTGTTGCCGGCAATAGGGCACCAGACAGTGCCACGACGATGAGGATAGGTATTACCAATAGGAATCTGAAAAGCACGGAGAGTCGGTTTCGCGGACCTTCGGGGTAATCTACGCTTAAGTGCACAGGGTATTCATCATTCATGTTTTGCTCCTTTCTCTTGCCTTTCGATCTGAGAAGATTCGGGTGTGCCGATAAGTGCCTCAGCGAACGCCGATCAGTAGTAATGACTACACTTAAGTCGAAAGAATATCAGACCAGCCATACATAAGCGCGCGGTCATGCTCGGGTTTGCCGATTCGCAGAGTTGCCGAGGAGCGGATGGTCTACTAGCTCTCTGATGCCCAGCGTGCCAGCGCTTTGGACGGTTCTGGCAGTTCTCCGATTGAAGTGTAGTAGTAGTCTCTCCAGCCTGATTGTGGAAGCCCGGCGAAGAGCATCAGATTCAATGGGTAGTCTTCGCTGTCCGTCACTCGTCGGCAATCGTCTCGAAACAGAAAAGTGGGTTTGCCAAGTGCGATCGCCATGCCCAGCTCCACCATCACTCCCTCGTCCGGCGGCACTCCGTTCACCACCGCGAAGATCGCATCCGAGTTGCGCACGTCAGCGAAATCCAGTTGCGCCACTCGGTAAGCCCAGCCCGACTCCGTAGTGTGCGATTGATCGTTGCGTTTGAACGGTTCCCACACCTCCAGCCCCAGATCTTCCAGAGCCTGAACGATCAGAGGCAGCAAGATATCATTTTGCTGCTCGGAAAAACCGTAGGGATTAGCAAGATATATCGTATTTTTGCGGTTAGCACTCATACTTGAAGCCCTTCATGTACATTAATTATGCCTTCCATTGTCATCCTCGCGCATCGGCGACGATTACTTGATATCCTCGCACTTTCCGACCAGCTTGGCAGACGAAGCTCTGATAGCGTCTACAGCGATTGCATCATCTGCAGCGTCGATTCCACTGTATGTGTCCCCGATCATGATGAGGTCCCCTATTAGGAGGGTTGCACGGTTAAAGCTGATTAAGGGGCATTAATTTGTAGCGTCGAATAGATTCTCATGAGAGAATATGCTCTCAAGAAATCTAACTCGGCAACAGGAGGGATAAAAATGAGAATCGACATCGTCGGAGCGGGAGCTCCGGTCCCATCCCATGATCGATTCGGATCTTGCTACGTAGTCAATTTCGGCGATCAGAAGCTGATGTTCGATTGCGGGCCGGCCTCTACTCACAAGCTGGTGAAGATGGGAATCGATATTACCGAGATCGACAATCTATTCTTCACTCATCATCACTTCGATCACGATGTTGATTATCCGTGCTTCATGCTGAGCCGATGGAATCTCTGCACGGGCGGAGAGCGCGACCTAAAGGTGTTCGGTCCTAATTTGACCGAATTGATAACGCATCGGCTAATGGATGAACATGAGGGTGCTTTCGCCCACGACTGGATCGCGCGGATAAATCATCCGCTCAGCCTAAATGCATTCACCTCGCGCGGCGGGGTATTGCCGCGTCCGGCACCAGTGGTGCTAGCTAAAGACATTGGACCGGGAATGGTGCAATCAGGCACCGACTGGGAAGTAACCGCGGCGCCGGCAGAACATGTGGAGCCATGGCTCGATTCATTGGCCTATCGCATCGACACTGAAGAAGGAAGTGCTGTTGTAACTGGCGACACGAGGCCTTGCGACAGCGTGGTGAAACTGGCCAAAGATGTGGACACGCTGATATGCCTATGCACTCATATCGCAGATGAAGCTGATGGTACCGCGGAGGCCGAGTATATGTGTGGCAGCACTACGGCTGCTGAGATGGCGCAAGACGCTGGTGCCAAAAGACTCGTGCTAGTTCACCAACCGGTTGCTTTAGATGTCCCAGGCGAGGCTGAACGGGCTCTGCGCGACATAGCTAAGCGTTACGACGGCCAGATCGTATGGGGGCGAGAACTGATGAGCGTTGAAGTGTAGGACCGAGCTTTATATTCGGTATCTGTTCGTGTTAATCGGGATGCTCAATACCACAGACTTTGATGCAGCGCTGTCCTTCACTGGGCAAGAATAATCACTACGGCAATAGCGACTGTTAAGATAGTGGCGATGACATAGATAGCGGAGCTCAACCGTAGCATTTTGAATGGCGCTTCCACTTTCGCTTGGGTATCGTTGGTTCGCCGCTAGAGTCTTTTCATGTTCTCTGTGGCTGTAGCGTCTATCCGCTGTGGATATGGCGTCCGTTCGCTTTTCGACAGCAGATACGATTTGCCGGCTCAAGTCTCTCTATGCTTTCCAAGATGCGGTTCAGTTCCTGAAGAGCAACATCATGAGACTCTTGCGCTTTCCGCCGGCATCGATCGGCGTATGGATCGATGCCATAGCGTTGCAGTGCTTCTACCTGATCATCAATGGGAGCGATGATCGGATCCACTACTACGGTGACGCCCGGCATCAGTAGTCCTGCCAACTGGTAGATCAAGCTCTTGCCGGCGCCATTAGGCAGCGATACGATTGAGTTTTTCTGGCACAAGACATTGAATATAGCCTCCGCTTGCTTATCCTGGAATTGATGCTTGCGAAGGATGTGTTTCAGGAAAGTGTCGAGAGCTGGCTTCGCGCTATATAAGGCCTGAAATGAGATGGATCGACGCTGCTGGCTGAATGATTGCTGAGCGGGCAATGTGATGATTAGGAACGCCGTACGGATGGTGAAATCCACGAGCGTCTGTCTTTTACCGCTTGATAGAGACTGACCTCTTCCCACGCTTAGCCGTTCTGATCCGCATGTGTTTCCCACAACCAGTATATGCAGTAGATTACACTCTGGGCATTACAAACTCATTAGCTTATTGATTCTGGTGTGGCGCAACCCGAATAATTAAAGTGGCCAACCCACACCCATACCTCACTCGATGCCAGATATTGTATGACTAAACCATTGTGGAGCAGTGTGGCAGTTACTACTAATTTATAAGCGGAGCTATTGAATATGCAGAGATTCGAGGGCAAGACAGCGTTGATCACTGGTGGCGCGCTCGGTATCGGTGGCGCTACAGCCCGACGCTTAGCATACGAAGGCGCCAACGTCCTTATCGCAGACATTGACGACTCCGCCGCCGCGGAAAACGTCGGGCGTATCCGAGCCGACGGTGGTACCGCGGATTCAACACATATTGATGTCTCTATCTCGACCGACTGCAAACGGATGGTCGATGAAACGATATCCAGGTTTGGAGGCATTGACATCCTAGTTCAGAACGCATTCAGCGTCATCGCCGGCGAATCACGCATCCACGGCGATGCCTTAGCGGTGGAGGAAGAAGATTGGGACTATGGGATGGGCGTGCTGGTCAAAGCGCTCTATCTGGGCGCTAAATACGCCGTCCCACACCTGCGGGTAGCAGGCGGCGGATCCATCGTGAACTTGGCTTCCGTCCACTCCTATCTCCAAGAAACCGGGATGATAGTGTATGAGGCTGGAAAGGCCGCTGTAGTGGGTATGACGCGCCAGATGGCGGTGGAATACGGGCCGGACGGGATTCGCGTCAACGCGATAGGACCGGGGCACATAGTTGGAGAGGGGTTGGCGAAAATGTGGGAAGCGAATCCCAGCGGTCACGCTTTCTTCGCTGACCAGTATCCGTTGCGCCGCACCGGCAGACCGGATGAGATCGCGGCTGGAATCGCGTTCTTATGCTCAGACGATGCTTCGTTTATCACGGGGCATACTTTGATGATCGACGGCGGTCTGACGGTACAGCTGCAAGAGAAATTCGGGCTCCGGCAGGCGCGTTACGCGCTGGAGAACCCGGAGAGTGATTTCACATTCGCAGCCTTGGATTGAACTAGGACAGATAGTGACGCGATAGGTGGTGCATCAACCACTCGTCACCCCCCTCCGCACGATCTCCGGCAAGGGTTTGCGATCGTTCGGCTGCTCTCGCGCTTGTAACTCATCCGGCAACGCATCACTCGGACCGATCCTGCCAGCGACGAAACCACACATTACGGTGTAGAACTCGTCCGATACTCCCAGTTTCTCGTGTGCTGCGACAATGTCAATCCCGGCCATCGCATGGGTGTATAAGCCGAGCGCGTTCGCCTGCAAGGCTAATGCCATCCACGCCGCTCCGGTGTCGAACTGCGCCGTCCGCGGCGACCGTCCTTGAGGCGTCCGGGTATTCGCGAAGATGAAGCCGATTAAGGGAGCCTTTGCCGCCCAGTCCCGATTATTAGGCATAAGAATGGAGTCGAAGCACTCGCGATCCGGGCCGTCAGTCTCATACACGAACAGCCAGGGCTGACGGTTAAAGGATGATGGCGACCATCTAGCCGCTTCGAATAGAGATGCGATCTCGGCATCGCTCAGCGGATCGGGCAGAAAAGACCTCGGCGACCATCGATTGATGAAGATAGGTTCAACATGCGTAGCCGCTATGCGAATAGTATCCGAAGATGTCATAATTTATGTGATCCGATTCTCAATTAGTCTACTTTGGATGTCTTGCTTCGGCGCGTTCATCTTTGCCATCAATATCTGCGACACTGTATTAGTTAGAGTCTAAACACTGGCCGTCGATTATTCTTCATATTCCCATGATCAAAACGGTTACAGTTACGGTTCACCGCTCATCACCCGAATTGAGGTAGACGAAATCGGATCCTTGAACGCCGTCTCTGGTATCTCGGTGAACATATCCACAAACGCACTCGGCACTAGGACGTCAGCGAGTGTCTTGAACTTGCCGTCGGCATCATGCCGGCCTCCGACTACAAAGCTACACCCCAAATCTCGGATCTCTGATATTGCAAGCGTGCTCGGATCGGGAATCTCTGTCGCTTCGGCATCGAAGTAGAAGCGATTGTCGAAAAGCCTGATCGCGGTGTCATAGCCGATTACAAACACGGTTTCTGGCATCAGTCGCGCCTTTTGGACAAAGGCAGCGGCGCGCGTCAAGGCGATGATGTCGGAATCTTCGTTAAATTGTTTCAGACGCCGAAGCAGCTCTACTTTCGCGATGCTCGGCTTTTGCACGTTGTGCAACGATATCTCGAACATGGGCGTCCGCGGCTCGTTGCAAACCTTGGTTCCTGCGTGCAATAACGCGCGATGAGCATGATGAAGCGGCCGAAACGACCCTGAAAGCACGAGCGTGAGGGCCGGCAATTGATCGGACCAAGTGCGCGGTCGTCGCTCGAACACGACCAGATCGCGCCTGCCAGATAATAGATCAGCGACCCACATGCCGCTCCAGATGCTCGTTGCTAAGTAGCTCCAAAGCCAGCCGCGAATGGATGCCGAAAGCCTCGGCCAGGGCGTTGAGGATGAGAGTTCTGCACACTGCTTCCTCGCCTTCGCGATCCCGTGCACCCTTAGACAGCACTATTGAATATGCGACTGTGGTCTGACCATCGTGCCATGCTACATGACACCTGTTTTCGCCGCGTCTAACGCGGTCCGTAGCGATTGCCGCAGTGCACGATACCCCTGTCAAACGCACTTCGCTAGCTTTGCCATCAGTTAGCCGCACCGCGCGTTCATAGGCCTTGATCGCCATTATCCGTGCCTCCGCGGGAGATACGTGACTCTCGGCTCTTCGGCCTAGATATTCGTCCAGCGCGTTAAAAGCGTATGGGATGCTGACTTCGATTATGCTTCTAGAGGCGCCGGCGCCGGCGAACAGCTCAGATACCGCGCTGATGCCTCCACCGGTGACTACCAGGCAGGCTTTGACATCGACATCGTGCAATGCCCGTACCAGTCCGCGTCTCTGTTCTTCAACCGATGACGTTGTTCGCATGGGTGACTGTTTACATGATTCTTTCATCGCGCCATTAAGCCGCCGTCGATTCCTATCATCTGCCCAGAGATATATGATGCGCGCTCAGACATCAGCCATACTACCAGTTGCGCTACCTCTTCCGGCGAGCCGTATCTTCCTATTGGCACCGAGGACTCTATCTTGCGTCGGGCATCAGCGTCTCCACCATCTACTGATTTCATCATCTCAGTGTCTATTGGTCCGGGGCAGATGGCGTTTA
The DNA here is from genome assembly GCA_963422715.1 of Dehalococcoidia bacterium. Classification (GTDB taxonomy): domain Bacteria; phylum Chloroflexota; class Dehalococcoidia; order Lucifugimonadales; family Lucifugimonadaceae; genus Bin127. Next base: position 1,577,267 of record OY730475.1, read on the forward strand.
CTCGAATCTTCATTCGGGCATAGTCAAGCGCCGCGGCTTTAGTCAGCCCTGCAACGGCGTGTTTAGTGGCGGTGTAAGCCGGACGTTTGAAATCTGCGCGCAGTCCGTTGCGCGAACAGTCGTTCACGATGACGCCGTTGCCATGTTCCATCATGGCGCGGATCTCGGCCTTCATGCATAGCCAGACGCCACGCACGTTGACGTCCCAAGATTGATCCAGCACACGATCATCCATCTCGTGCAAGGGTCCGTGATCCAGCAGAACTCCGGCGTTATTGAATGCCAGATCTAGTTGGCCGTAGGTATCCAGGGTCTGCTCGATCATGTGATCTACATCTACATCATCAGTAACATCAGCAAGTATATGTATAGCATTCCCGCCGGCACGGTTGATGCGTTCGGCGATTTCGGCACAGAGATGCGCTCTGCGCGCTGCTAGGGCTACATTGGCGCCATTCTCGGCCAGCGCCAGCGCGGCAGCGCGTCCGATGCCAGAGCTGGCGCCGGTCACAATTGCCGTTTTACCTTCTAGAAGTCGATCTGAAATGCATTTGGCGCGGTTCATAGCTGTGAATCTTTGCTGAAACTGTGATTATGCAGGAATAGCCGTGTGAGCCCGGCCCATAGAGCATGCTTCACGGGGCAGACAATCCCCCTCCGTGACTGCTGGCTGCGTTTGACAAAACCATTAAGCGGTGCTAGATTAATCGACTGTATTGTATTCTGCGTTTAGCGCGGCTGGGAACGTATGACATTAAGATAATTTAGTGTTGCGTTTTTATCCGCTCAGATGCGCGGATTAGAACTTTATGAAGGTGTGTCAATCGGTTCGGAAATTCGCTGAGACTCGTTCTCGGCCTTGCTGATCTGGCGATACATGGAGGTTCACATAGATGAAACATACTTATCTGATCAAGCGATACGCGTTTCTACCATTGTTGGTAGCTTCAATCGCTTTGGTCGCCGGAGCCATTGCGTGTGGCGATAATGAAGATGATGCGCCCGCCGCTACCGTCGCGCCCGTCGCCACCGCAAAACCTGCAGCTACTGCAGCGCCGGCTGCAGAAGCAGAAGCTCCCAAAGCTATGGATACCGAGATCGAAGTGGTTTACGCGGTCCGCCGAGTCGGTGCTGTTATTGGCCTGCCCACAGTGGGTCCCTACGCAGGCACCCCCACCGTGTCCGGCGGTGTGGAAGAGTACTTCTTCCACTTTGACAATGGCGACCCCATGACTCCCGAACTGGTAGAGAGCTGGAACATAGACCCGGCCGGGACGCGCGTTACCATGAAGATGCGGGAGGGCATTCCCTTCAACTCTCCGATCGGTTTTGAGGATATAGATTTCGGTGAAGTTGACGCCGATGCAGTGGTACGGTACTTCAACGAGTCGAATGCCACAACCAACCCTGATACCACATATGGGAACTCTGGTGACTTAGCCGCCATCTTCACGGAAGCCAAGAAAATTGACGACTACACCGTTGAGATCGGATTGGTATCGCCGGTTTATTTCTGCTTGCCGATTTCTCAGTTTGGATGCTTGAGCGCCGCGCGAGGACTTTATGCTCTACATCACGTGGATCTCTTTGATGTTGGGTGGGCGCGCGAGCACCACGTAGGCACTGGTCCATTCGTGCAGGGTAGTTGCGTCGCTGGCGACCGATGCACGACTGAAGCGCTTGACGATCATTGGCGTATAGTGCCAAAGTTCGACAAGTTCACCCAGATCCAGGTGCCAGAAAATAACACTCGTATCGCGATGTTGAAGAACGGTGAAGCTGACCTTGCCGGACTTGACTTCAAACTCGTGCCTGGTGTGGTAAAAGAAGGATACCGTTTCCTGGAGACTATGCCCGGCGGCTTCGTTGGCCAAGCCATTATGTTCCCAGGTCTGCTATGGGAGCATTCACACGCTCGCACCCAAGAACCGCTAGAGCCTTGGGCTTGTGGCGACGATCGGTCGTCTGCGGCATTCTCCAATGAGTGTGGCACCGGACCGAATGAAGGTCCATACACCGAAGATTTTCCGTGGATAGGTAATCCATGGGGAACTCAAGACGCTCCTTGCACCGACGGTGATGCACCAGGTCGCGAGAAATGCGGCAACGCTCCTTATTCCGACACCGATAACCCCGCTGGAATCGATGATATGGAACAGGCGCGATTGGTTCGTCTCGCACTTTCAGTAGCTATGGATCGTAACGAGATCAACAACGTATTCCTTGATGGCAAAGGCACTCCCATCTATTCCGAATACATGGGACCCGAATACCCGGGCTGGGACGATTCACGCAATACCGGTTGCTGGGACTGGCTCGGGAACAAAGTATCTTGCCCCGAATCAGTAGCTGGCACTGTGCTGGAGAACGGCGTGCCTTGGGAACTGCCTAATGGTGACCTGCAACTCGCTGATCATCTCTTAGCTACTGCCGGTTACCCGCTGGTAGGCGGGAAGCGACAAGGCATTGAAAACCTCACGTTGCAGGCGTACGTAGCCGAGGCTGGTGAGGTAGGTCTTGAGATCGCTGATTACATCACTTCTCAGTGGGAGCAGCTCGGCATAGAGATTGAGCAACTCATTGAAGATTACGGTGGAGTTATCAGTCAGCGCATGCGCCGTCGCGTTCAGTTCCTTCCGGTGCTGAAGAATGGGGATGTGCACTCGAACGTGTATCCGCTTGACTGGCCAATGCCGACCGTTGATACCTCATCCAGCCGTCCCGGCTGGGGAGTAGGCTTCGAGTCGCAACCCGGTGCCAAGTGGCTGTTTGAAATTCTTGCTGAGCAGGACAAAGCCGCACGTGAGCAGATGCATCTCACATGGGTTGACTGGTCAATGTACTGGGTGCAGTACGCCGGTGCTTTCCAGGTGCCGAAGGGCGTGGTCGCTGGACCTCGCATCTCTTCTTGGGACGGACGCCAGCAGCACTACAGCAACATATCGACTAACCCAGAGTTCATAACTCTGAGGTAACAGTCTCCTGATCGAAAAATGCTTGATGCGGCCTCTCTATTTAAGAGAGAGGCCGCATCAAGTGAGCATCGGCGCGAATCATTTTGCATTGGTGCAGGGTGCAGAGTTTGGCACATAGTGCCATCCCCTCCCCGGGTATGCCATTGAATTTATAGGCATCCCCCTCGCTGAATCTATGCAGTGTGCTATTTTGACGAATAAGCGGAAAAAGAGGTAAAAAGAATGTTTCGTTTCCTGGCAGGGCGTTTTCTAACATCCTTGATCTCTGTTTTCGGCGCCACTCTTGCAATCTTCATTCTGGTCCATGTCAACCCCAAGGACCCGCGCGAGATTTTCGTTCCCCAGAGTGGCTACGGCTTGACGCGCGAGTCGTGGGAGCGATTGGGTGACCGACTTGGTTTCGATGACCCTGCTGTAGTGCAGTATGCCAACTGGATTAGCCGCGTATTCAGGCTTGACTTTGGAGTATCGCTCGGTTATCAGATTCCGGTATGGGATATCATTGCTGGTAGATTAGGAGCAACATTACAGTTGGGGATTGGCGGCTGGTTGATGGCAGTTGTTTTGGGTATACCTACTGGGGTTGTGGCAGCGGTGTTGCGCGGCGGGATATTTGACTATATAGCTAGATTTTTAGCCCTTGTAGGGCAGGCCGCGCCGGCTTTCGTGACTGGGATAGTGATGATATGGCTTTTGTCTGTTTCGTTAGGCTGGTTTCCTGCTGGTGGTCGCACTCCTGATGAGTTCGTTTGGCAGGAGTATGTTCTTCCGTGTTTGGCTCTGGGATGGGGATCGGCTGCAGGGTTGATGAGACTGACGCGCTCTTCAATGCTTGAGATACTTGATTCCGAATTCGTCAAGATGGCGCGAGCGAAAGGCGTGGCAAATATGACCACTATCTTTAAGCACGCGCTACGCAATGCGTTGATCGCGCCGATTACCTCTATGCTCCTCCTATTTGCCGGGTTCTTGAATGGCGCACTGGTGGTCGAGATCGTGTTCTCCTGGCCCGGGATAGGGCAAGTCGCCTTACAGGATGCAGTGCAGAATAACGACTTTCCATTACTACTGGGGACGGTAGTTATTTTCTTGCTCTATTTCGTAGTCTTTGCCACTCTTGCAGATCTCATGTACACCATCATTGACCCGCGCGTAAGATTGCGCTAATTCACTGGAAGCCTAGAGCAGTAGTCAATCTGATCGATATCATTTGTAGGATTCAGAGGAATCAATGGCAACAGCAACGATTACATCGGGCCACAGTATTTTTCAGCGAAGTTGGGATTTTGTACGCCGCTATCCAATCATTCCGGTGATCATTTTGATCACCTTGCTGATAATGGCTATCATCGGCCCCTATGTAGCGCCCTTCCCTAGAGACAAGGGTTTCTCACACGATCGTAACTTAGGGCTTTGGGAGCAGTCGCGTGCATCTTACATCCCGTTAGGCGGCACCACTATTGAGGACCTCAGCTTCAGAGAATGCGGCATCATTGATGAATCGAAGGTAGCGGCTAAGGACAACCTTGAGCAGTGCGGCAAGTTGCATATCCTGGGAGCTGATCATGCAGGACGCGACATATTCAGCAGACTCCTGCACGGTTCTCGTATCTCTATCGCGGTGGTCGGCTTCTCGCTTACATCGGGCATGATTCTAGGGACTGCTGTAGCCTTATTCAGTGGATATTACGGCGGAATCTTAGATGAGATAGTCACGAGGTTCGTGGACATTTGGAACGCGTTGCCTTTCTTGATGGTTGCACTCGTCATGACGCAGCTTTTCGGAGCCAAGGTGAATATCTTCGTCTGGAAAGTCGATATGTTGCTGTTCGTCTTGATGCTTGTAGCATGGGTGGGATTCGTACGTGTCATACGTGCCCAGGTATTTGTGTTGAGAGAGCTAGATTATGTGGCGGCGTCGCGCGTCGCTGGAGCATCCGATGTGCGCATAATCTATCGCCATCTGTTGCCTGGCATTATGAACACGGTCATTGTTGTTGCCACACTCAATACCAGCGGTCTTATATTGGCGGAATCGACGCTTAGTTTTGTTGGTGCGGGTATCCAGCCGCCTACTCCGGCTTGGGGTGTGATGACTAATGAAGGTCGTGATTACATCTTGGAGGCTCCTCACATCACTTTGGTTCCTGGCTTCGCCATCTTCTTAGTGGTGCTGTCTTTGAACTTCTTCGGAGATTGGTTGCGTGATCGGCTTGACCCCAGGCTTCGCCAGATAGCGTAGAACTTTAAGGAGATGCCTTGTATGTTTCGTGTATTCGCTTCCGGATCTCTTTTCGCACTATTAGCACTGGGATTGTTTAGCATCTCATGCGAATCAACATCTCAGTTCGAAACGATACAAACTTTTGAAGCCGAGAAGAAGATAACGCAAGCTACTGCCACTGCTGAGGCCGTGAAAGCTGCCGGTGGCGACCCCGATCAAGTCGGCATTCAGGTAGGCGCTGGTAGTATAGCTGCCCAGGCCCAGGCTACGGCAGCTGCAAAGGCTACTGCCGCCGCTGAATCTGGCGACGATCAGGGTGAATCTGCAGTTGGCACGGAGGCAGGATCAGAGACCGAACAAGCCGCCGAATTTGAGGTTGAAATGCCGGATGGCGCGCCTCAATCTGGCGAGGTTAAAGTCTCCATGGCGGACACCGATAAGTTTGATCCGCGAATCATTAAAGTTTCTGTCGGCACTGTAGTCACTTGGGAAAACCCGCGCGGCAGCCCCAGCAGTGCATCCAGTCTGGACGGTGAAGCGGAGCAGTTCGACACTGGCGAACTGTGGAAGTCATCCTTTAATCAAGAGAAATGTTGTGGATCGCATACCTTCACCGTTCCTGGATGTCATCGCTATAAGTCCGAGTTCTCCGGCGATACGGCGGTCGGAGCCGTTTGTGTAGTGGAAGAGTAATCTGCACATAAGAGCTCTCCGTCATATTCGCTGATTCATTCCCTGCTTCAATAGAAATTGCAGGTGATAATGAGTTCCAGATGTGCTGACTGGAGATGACAACGTATCATTTGTCGATTTCTTCATCCACCGCCTACTGGGTGAACGATTTCCAGAATATCGCCGTCTTCGATGATCGCTGATCCATGCATCTCAGCGGCCACCACTTCGCCGTTTCGAGCCACTGCCACTCTGCGTCCTTCAAGACCGATGCTCTTTAGGTATCCAAGGACTGAGAGCGATGGCGGCAACTCTCGGTATTTGCCATTTACTATAACTTTGATAGCCATTAGTGGATGATGTTGCAGGACTGGAAACCGCTTCTTATGCAGCCCGGTCTGATTGATCTCCACAAGTTTAGGCGACGGCTCTAGAATGAACGGTGCCCGCTTGGATCTCTAGATGATTTCCATCCGCATCCATTATCAAGGGCTGAGCACCGTTCAACACCGATTCCTTTGTGACTACACACTTGATTGCTTGAGGTATCGACGGTAATTCGTACATAACATCCATCAATATAGTCTCTACGATCGAGCGCAGTCCTCGGGCACCGGCATGACGCTCCATTGCGCAGTCTGCTATAGCGCCTAGTGCATCTTCGTCGAACTCTAGCGATGTATCGTCTATCTCCAAGAGTTTCTGGTATTGAGAGAGGATAGAGTTTCGTGGCTGAATTAGAACTTGAACCAGCTGATCCCTAGTCAGATCTGAGAATCCAACTACTAGCGGTATACGACCGATGAACTCAGGTATGAAACCATAAAAGCGCAGATCTTCAGGAGTTACATTGGTAAGGTCGCGTTGCACGCCGTTAGACGAAATCTGTAGTCCGTGCTCCGAGAAGTTGTCATGGGCAATGGATAGATGGAATCCGAAACCGTCTTGATTGGCTCGGCGCTCTCGACGGCGAATGATCTGATCGATGCCCTCAAAAGCACCGCCCAAGATGAATAGGATGTTAGCAGTGTTGATGGGGATGAACTCTTGATGAGGGTGTTTTCGTCCTCCTTGCGGAGGCACGTTCACGGTGGTCCCCTCTAGAATTTTGAGCAATGCCTGCTGCACACCTTCTCCTGAGACATCTCTAGTAACTGAGGGATTCGCCTCTTTGCGTGCTATCTTGTCGATCTCGTCAATGTATATGATTCCTCTTTCGGCTCGACGCACGTCGTATTTGGCATTCTGCAATAGCCGCAACAATATATTCTCCACGTCTTCGCCCACATAGCCGGCTTCGGTGATAGACGTGGCGTCTGCTATGGCGAATGGCACTTCCAGTATTCGGGCCATGATCTGTGCCAGGTAGGTCTTGCCGCATCCGGTGGGCCCCACCATCATGATGTTCGTCTTTTCAATCTCTATATCGTCGTCATCGTCACGTGCGGTATTGCGTTTGTAGTGGTTGTAGACAGCGACGCTTAGCACTTTCTTCGCGCATTCCTGCCCGATCACATACTTCTGTAGCTGCTCGTAAATCTCGGCTGGCTTTGTTGACGATAGCTGAGGGGCTTTTTGTATCGGTATCGGCGGCTCGGTGGTTTGCTGGATGATCTTGCGGCATCGTGCTACACATTCGCTACAGATGAAGATGTTGTTAGGCCCCGCGATGAGCATGGCCACTTCCTGCTGGTTCTTTTTACAGAAAGAACAGAGTTTGACGCTACGCCCCCTCTGAATGGAGCTTCTGCCGTTGTTCCCGTTCACGATGTCTATCCGATTCTCCGCGGTTATCACCCTCAGTCAAATTGAGCCTTCACTATCGCGTTGTGGATCCCAGCGATAGAAGATTGTGGCTATACGCTACCGTTGCTCTGCGCATTCGATGATGAGTCATGTATCTGGTCTACCAGTCCATATTCCACCGCCTGTTCGGCAGTCATCCAGAAATCTCGATCAGAGTCACGAGCTACCTGTTCGTAGGATTGTCCGGTATGGTTGGCGATGATCTGCCGCAACTGGTCTTGTATGCGAAGGGTCTCACGAGCATGGATTTCAATATCTGAAGCTTGGCCAGAAGTGCCGCTGAGCGGCTGATGCATGTGGATGGTGGAGTTCGGCAGTGCGAAACGCTTTCCCTTGGTGCCACCAGCCAGCAAGACCGTCCCGAAACTGGCGCATAGACCTACCGAGATAGTTGAAACATCGCAGGTAATCAGCTGCATAGTATCGTATATCGCTAAACCGTCGTACACGGATCCGCCCGGGGAGTTGATGTAGAGATTGATGTCTCTATCGGGAGCTTCAGCCGCGAGGTAGAGCAGCTGCGCCACTACCACGTTGGCGACCTGGGAATTGATGGGGGTGCCTAGAAAGACGATCCGCTCCTTAAGTAGCAGGGAGTAGATGTCGTATGCCCTTTCGCCCCGAGCTCCGGTCTCAATGACCATCGGGATGATGTTTTCAGGTGTATGCGCAATATTCATTCGTTTGAATTCTCCGTTGTTTAAGTGAGCAATCCATCTGGTGCTGAAATAATGAAGTGAAAGTAACAGAGGAATATTGCTTCAGATCATGTTGAGGCATTAGCGTTGCCTTCAGCTCCTGTGGCACTATCGACGATATTCTTCAGAGTTCGCTGTTGAGTCAACATGTTTCGAATCATTTCACGCGTCTGCTCATTGTCTTCAATCGGCACGGTTCCATCTTCATACGGCTGAGCGTTGACGCGCTCAATTTCCGCTAAAACATCCTCATCACTGATCTTGAGATCGTAGGTTTCAACCAGCTTGTTGATGATGAGTGATCTTTTGATCCTCGCCTCTGCGAATTGTTCGAACTGCTCAATGGAAAAATCATCGGGTTTAATTGAACTGCTTGCACTTCTAGATACAGCTTGCTGACGTTGAACTTCGTTCTGCAGCATATGCTGTCCTTCATGCCGGATCACGATAGGAGAAATTTGAAACTCGCTTATATCGGCGATCGCGTCGAGTACCTTGTTTTCCATTACCTGCATGAATTGGTTCTCGGCGGCATCTTCGAGAGTCTCACGCAAATGAGTGCGTAGCTCTTCCAGCGTATTGATGCCTTCTTGTCCGTAAATCTCGGCGACACCATCATCGAGCGGTGGCAGGATCTCTTCCTTTACCTCTAATGCCTGCACGGACACGTCGACGAGTTGCTGATGTTCATCGTTTTCCTCTTCATTATTATCTTGATTATCTCGCTTGGGCATCGGCAGTCGCATCTGCTTGGATTCACCCGCTTCTAACCCCTCGACCCTCTCGTAGAAATTCTCAAAGGGGACGGTCGCGTCAGCCCTCATTAGAAACTCGCGTTCTTTAACCTCTAACAGCTGTCTGTCTCCGTCAGTGGCTTTGACAGTCATCGTGACGACATCGCCCATCTGGGCGGCACGCTCCACGGGCTTTAGATAGGCGTGCAACCTGCGAACACGATCCACATAACCGTCAACAATTTCTTCGGTAACCTCTTCTGCTTGATCATCGAATCTGATGGAGCTGTAATCTCCTAGTTCAATACTGGGGCGGACAGGCACTACGGCTCGGAGTTTGACTGTGGGATCCAGTTCTTCTATTTCCACGCTGGGTGTGGCGAATGGTGTGATTCCCTCTTGTTCCACTACGGCGGAAACTGCGTCGGGAACCATTGAATCCATGGCTTCCTTTACCAGATATTCTCGTCCGACAAAGTTTTCAATGATGAAATGTGGCGCTTTTCCTTTGCGAAACCCTGGGATATTGATCCTTTGCGCGATTCGTTTAGAAGCCGAAGCGATGTGTTTCTGATACCGCTCCGGCTCAACTTCCAAGCTGAGGATGATTTCCCCGTTCTTGGATGGTTCTTGAGTAACTTTCAGTGTCATTGCACCAAATCGTGATGAATAAGAATCTGCTCCATAGCCGAAAGGTTTAATCCTTAGTCGGAAGCGATCCGCCCCAGTTCACATCTCTCTATATTTGCATTGTAATTTATCGCCGCGAGCTGGATGCTTGTCCGCGTTTCACACTCTCATGCCTCATTCGTAAATATTGAACGGCCTCCGTTCAGCTAGCGCTACGGCCAACATAGATGGTTTTGGTTTCGGTGAAGAACTCAATGGCGGATTTGCCTTGTTCACGAGATCCACTGCTGGAAGCTTTCATGCCGCCGAAGGGAACTTGCGGTTCTACTCCGGCGGTTTCACCGTTGATCTTCACGATGCCAGCTTCAATGCGGTCGGCAAAGTTCAGGGCTTGGTTGAGATTACGAGTAAAGATGCCGGCACTCAGCCCGTAACGCACGTCGTTAGCGATGCTGATAGCGTCATCAGCATCGGCTGCAGATATGATTCCCAGCACCGGACCGAAGATCTCCTCACAAGCAATGAAGTCGTTTGGAGATACTTTCGATATCACCGTCGGTTCTACATAGGCGCCATTGACGTATTCGCTCCCTTCGGGGATGCCGCCGCCAGTCAGCACATTGCCGCCGTCTTGCACTCCGCGCCGCACGGCGGAGACTATGTTCTGGCGCGATGCTTCATCGATGACTGGCACAACTACCGAATCAGAGTCGACCCCGGGGCCGATGCTCAGCGCGTCTACCTTCTCCACCACCAATTCGGTAAAATCTTCAATCGCGTCTCCCACCGCAATGGCACGCGAAGTGGCAGTGCATTTCTGTCCGGAGTACTTCATCGCACCGTCTACGGTCACTTGGGCCGCCTGTTCCAGATCGGCATCTGGAAGCACTATAACCGGGTTCTTGCCTCCCATCTCCAATTGATATCTAACGCCTTTGCCGGCGGCGCTGGAAGCGATACCCATGCCGACGCTAGTAGAGCCGGTGAATGACACCGCGGCGACACCGTTAGATGTGATGAGAGCATCGCCAATGGATCCGCCAGAGCCGGTCACCAAGTTGAACACTCCCGCCGGCAGATCAACCGCTTCCCACATCTCGGCGATGAGAACTCCCAGATGCGGAGTTGCCGAGGCCGGCTTGAGAACGATAGTGTTACCGTAGACCAGTGCCGGCGCCATCTTCCAGATAGGGATGGCGAGCGGGAAGTTCCATGGCGTGATCAGGGAAACTACTCCTAAAGGGACACGCCGAGTGTACAGAAGCAAGCTGGGATCCATTGATGGAACTACTTCGCCAACCGGGTTGGAGCCTTCAACTCCGAAATACTGGAGCAGAGCGACGGCACGGCCCACTTCGCCGCGCGCTTCGATTATCGCTTTCCCACATTCGCGAGTTATGGCTTGTGCATAGCGTTCGGAGTGGAGAGATAGATGGTCAGCCGCTGCCAGCAGATACTGTCCACGCGCCAATGAAGATGTGGCAGACCAGCCGATCCTAGCCGCGCCGGCGGCCGCGACGGCATGTGCTGCGTCAATAGAGTCCGAAGCTTGAAACTCGCCGATCACATCTTCTGCATCAGCAGGGTTTATGCTTTGCACTACGGATCCACTAGAAGCATTGCTCCAACTGCCGTCAATGAAATTCCTGAACGTGCTTCGTTCACTCATGATTGAACATCCTTATCGCTTGATGACGCGCCTAACCTAAAGATATCACTCTCATCGCCCTCACCCACACAGCGTGATTCCGTTCTGCTATATATTGGCTCATTTTTACCGCGCGCGTTACTGTTTAATCGTCAATCATCCCAGCCAGCGTGACACTTTATTTATCGACATTCGTTTAGAGGCACGGACATCGGCTCCATATCCGATGGCAAGCGCCCCTACAACCGTCCAGTCTGGCTCTGCGCCTATGGCATGATGAACATCTTCGCATTTGCAGGTGCGGCCGGTAGACCATCCTACTGACAGCCCTAGCGCGTGGGCAGCTAACAACATGTTCTGAACCGCGCAGCATGTCGCGGCATAGTTCTCGCGAGTCACCTCTTCATCGTGTCCGGGCACCGAGTAGACGTACATCATTATCGGGATGTTCAACACCTCGTCTCGGATCTGTGCCGCACTCTGCGCTCTGCGTTTCGGAGTGGGATTCTTGACGTGTTTGTAAGTCCAATCATGTACCAGTTCAGCCACTTGTCGGCGCGCATCGCTTTCATGCGGTAACACGATGAAGCGCCATGGCTCTGTGTGGCGATGATTCGGGGCCCAGATAGCAGCCTCAATCATCTGCTCGATCAACTTCGGATCAACCGACTTTTCCGTGAATTGCTTTACATTGCGTCGGTGGCGTATGACTCGCATCACGGCTTCTACATGGTTATCGGTTTTCATGCGGTATCGTATCGGGCTAGATGTTCGATTTCTATAGATATTCTATTCCCAGGGCTGCATCAGTAGCGTGTGAGAGCAACGCGTAAAGATAGCATTTGCATTATGCCAGAGACTGAAACTGCAGAGGATCAGATACGATGAGCCGTTACAGCAGAGCAAGAAAGGTGCATTCTCACACTGTCGAGGGTCGCCGAGCCGTGCTTGAAGCCTTGCGCTCCCGAGCTAATATTGAGCGTTTGATTATCGCTGAGGGCGTTGAAGCAGGTCCCCAGATGCGCGAGATAGAAGTGCTAGCTTTGGAGCGCCAGTTGCCCGTTGAACGACTTACGCGTCGGGAACTGGACAAGCAATCGCATACCAAGAAGAGCCAGGGCGTTGTCGCCATTCTGCCAGACAATCGTTATCGCTCTATCGAGAGCATGATATTCGATGCCGACAAGAGAGACGAGACTCCGCTCCTGGCGGTGCTGGACGGGATCAAAGACCCGCACAATCTGGGTGCTATTGCACGGACGTTAGACGCGGCAGGAGGTCATGGGTTAATTATTCCGGAACGACGGGCTGCTGGAGTGACTCCAGGTGCGATTCGTGCATCCGCTGGCGCGCTGATGCATGTGCCTGTGGCACGAGTCGTGAATATTACGCGCACGCTAGAGTACCTGTCTGATCTAGGTTTGCAGACCATCGCGCTGGACGCCGATGCCGGGACCGATTTCAGAGATATTGATCTTACTCCGCCTACAGCTCTGGTAGTAGGTTCTGAAGAGAGAGGAGTGTCGCGTATAGCACTTGCTAAGTGCAGTGCATCGGTATCGATTCCGATGAGAGGAGAGCTGGCTTCGCTCAATGCATCTATCAGCGCGGCACTGGTTTTATATGAGGCGATGAGACAGAGATCGCTTGGGCTTCAAGCCTGACTTATGCGCCGCCGACTTTTCCAATCATCAATCGCGCCAATGAACTGCTGTCCGTACAGTTTCCATTTTTGATTGCCGATGCCAGATATTTTCAGCATCTCGGATTCTGTAGCGGGCTGTGAAAGCGCCATCTGCCGAAGATGCTTGTCGTGGAACACGACGTAAGGGGGCAGGTTGTTCTCTTGAGCCAGCTTCAGTCTGAGGCTACGCAAAGCCTCGAACAGAGCTCTATTCTCGGTTCCAAGGGAATCATGAGCGATGTTTTTGTTTTGAACCGCTCTATACGATTTCGGAGTGTGATTATCGTCATTCCTTCGGCGCTGATCTGTTTCCGACGGTAGTAGAATCTTGATTTGTTCTCCATTTTCAAGCGCGTTTCGCCCTTTGACCATGAGTTTCAGGACGGGGAATTCATCCTTAGATTTTTCCAGAATCCCCTCTTCCTCTAATCCTTGAACGATCCTGCTCAATTCTGCCTTGTCATACCGTATCGCCAGACCGTGCAGTTGTAGCAGGTGGTGCCGGTTATCAAGAATTCGCTTTGACCTGGATCCTCGGAGAACGTCTATCACATAAGCCTTGCCGAATCTGCTGCCGGTACGGAGTATGGCACACATGATCTGTTGCGCGATCTCTGTAACATCCTCTCGGACTAGGTTTTGACTGGCAGCATCTTTGCAGTTATCGCAGTTACCGCATCTGCTCGCAGGGTTAGACTTTTCACCGAAGTGGCGCAAAACGAGACGCCGCCGGCATCGGCTAGTTGTGCATACCTCCTGCATCAATCGAATGTTGTATAGCGCCTGACGCTGTGCTTCTGGAGCCGAGATATGATTGGCGAAATAGCGGTAGGTCTGCGCTACAGAGGAGTTGTAGAAGAGGAAGCATTTGGCCGGATAGCCGTCTCTCCCCGCGCGACCAGTCTCTTGGTAGTACCCCTCAATCGACTTCGGCATGTCCCAATGAGCAACAGTGCGGATGTCGGGCTTATCGATCCCCATCCCGAAAGCGATTGTAGCTACTATGATCTTTACCTGCCCCGACATGAAAGCATTTTGTTTATCAGCCCGCGAATCATCCGCGAGACCGGCATGATAATAGTCGGACTGCAATCCCAATTTACACAACGCGCCGGCTACCGCTTCAGTCTCTTTCCGTTCCAAACAATAGACTATGGCAGATTCATCTGGATTAGCTGCCAGAATACGATGGAGATCATCTATGGAACACTTCCAGTTAGACTTTTCAACTACTCGATAGAAGAGATTCGCTCGATTCAAACTGGTGCGAACCAATTTCACCTCGTTTTCGGGCAGGGCTAGCTGATCAGCGATGTCTTGCAATGTCCGCTCAGTGGCCGTGGCGGTAAGCGCGATGACGGGTGAGTTTGCGCATGCTTCTCTAAGGTTACTCAATTGGCGGTATTCGGGACGGAATTCGTGTCCCCACTCAGATACGCAATGGGCTTCATCGACAGCGATCAGCGCCACATCAAGCGACCTTAGCGAATGAATGAAGTCGGTGGCAACGCGCTCCGGCGAAATATAGAGCAGCTTCGTGATCCCATTTTGCAGACGGTGCAATACTCTGTTGCGCTCTTGAACAGTGAGCTGACTGTTGAGAGTATCGGCTGCGATTCCACGTGCTCTCAGCGCGTCTACCTGATCTTTCATGAGGGCGATCAGCGGAGAGACCACCAATGTTACTCCTTGCAACAATACTGCTGGCAGTTGATAGCAAAGCGACTTGCCGTTGCCGGTTGGAGCCAGCACCACGGCATGTCCGCCCGACATGATCTGCCGAATCGCCTCTTCTTGTCCGGGTAGAAACGATTCGTAACCGAAATGATGCCGCAAGCTGGATAGGAGGTCTTGGTGGGAAACGTCCATTCTGAGAAATAGTCAGTCTATACCACTGGGCAGATCTTGATTGTAGCGAATCAGTGCCGTACGCTGTGGACCTGCAGATATTGCCAGATACGAACCTCTCTACTCCAGCGCTTGATTTTGGATAGGTACTAGGGAATAGAAACAATCAGTTTCCGCAATCGGAGTGGCCCTCTTCCCACCATCTGAAAGCGACATCGTGCATTCAAACCTAGTTGCTCTTCGTCATCTTTTCTGATCTAGTTGGTTCTGAAGAGAGGGAGTGTCGCGTATAGCACTCGCTATGTGCAGTGCATCGGTATTGATTCTAATGTTGCCTCATTCGCGTTCCCTTACCCGTTTCGATTAGATGCCTCAAGTATTGGGAGGCATCTTTACCGTTCATCTTGGACTATCTTCCGCAGCGACTTGCAGGCAGTAATCCATATCACCGTGATGAAGACATAACGGCACGAGAAGATTTGCATCCGTGTGTCACAGTTGTTTTCGTGCCACTCCAATTTAATAAATTGGTATATTTATCTAAAATCATTCATATTGATATGACATGACACCAATCCGGACATTCGAGTCATGCCTAAGAAAAGAACATCAACCAGCCGAAACATCAAGAGAAGAATCTTCGGGCAGAGAATCAGATCGTGAATCCATGTGGTCCATTCGATCTGGATGGAAATCGGTCTGCTTCTTTCTATTCAAGTAGGTAATGCAATACATCATGGCGACGTATGATTGGCTTCGACAGAGATTCATTGAGCCCTTGAAAGAGAGACAGCATCGGGAATGGCGTGCGGCAGCTCTTGCTGAGGGGCTTGCTGAAGGACGCGCTGAGGCATTCGCCGAGATGCGAGCATGGGACAAACGCCGAAAATTGGCGATAGAGCGGGGAGAAGATTTCAGCGAAGAGCCGCCTTACATGGCGAACGGCGATGCATCTGAGCAATAGTCCAGCGGCACAATACGACTTCTGTTCAATTAGGAAAATCAATGACGAACGTGGCAATCTAAGCTGATGGGCCAAGAGCAACCGGAAAGCTCAACAGCGGTACAAGCAGATAAATAGCCTTTAGCTCTGCATCATAAAGATGCGATCATACAGGGGCTGGAGCATCAATGAGGGAGAGATATATAACAGCACTATTCCTCTTTAAGATGTGATGTAAAAGCCATCACGCGCCCTGATCTACTGACCTGAAGCGCGTGAAGACCTCATCTTAAGCTTAGTTTTCGCAGTCGGGATGGCCGTCTTCCCATCGTCCGAAAGCGACATCGTGCATTCCTCCCTGGTTGATCTTCGCCATCTTCTTCCGAGTCTGCATCCACATCTCGTTCCACTTCGCAGCGTCCCGCAATTCAGACTCTGGATTGGATCGACTTCGAGCAACGAAACTGGGGAAGGCTTCACGCCCTGAAGGCGATCCAGTGTCGTGATACCGCAAGTCAAATGACCAGCGCATGTTTTCGCTCAGGTTCGACAGCGACCCGTGCACCGTGCGCTTGTGCATGAATATCACATCGCCGCGCTTGGTCGGCAACGGCGTTGCTTTCTGATATGTAAACAGCTTCTCCGGGATCTGCCTACCTGCAACCATAGTGGTGTTGGATGAGTAATTGTCGCAGTGAGTGAGGAGATCACCGCGGTGAGTGCCTGGAACCACATTCAACGGACCAGCTTCTATTGGAGTGTCGGTCAGCGAGAACCACACCGTCACCATGTTTGTATCGTCGGCCTCGGGAACTACTACGCCATGGTCCTGATGCCAGAGCGTAGCACCGATGAGAGGCTGTCCGTTGGCATCTTTGGGCAGATGCTTCTCTGGTGGTTTGATGCGGACGTGTTGAACCGGATTTGAAGATATCTCGGGACCTATCAAGTCTTCCAGCACATCGAGAATGTTCTCGTTCACCAGCGCGTTGAATACCGCGGGGCCGAACCAGCACGGGGTGTCTTTCTTAACGTCTTGGAACGGCAATGAGAAGTCGAAGTGCTGCGCGTGAGCGCGTCCAGTTTCTTGATATATCTTCAAAACGCGCCGGTCGAATGGCATCTGTTTGTACTCTGAAGATATATCGCCCGCTTTGAAAAGGTCATGGGACAGGCTGTCAAGCACGCCATGATACTCATCGATGATCGGATCAAGGACCGTCGCCGGATCCAAGACGCCCTTCACCTTTACAAAGCCTTGCTCTTGAAACTCAGCCACGACGGATTTCGTCGCAATAGCCATAACAATCCTCCGAGTATGGAATGTCAGTAATTTATTGCCAGATTTTAACTTAAATCAACACTCCGTTGGAATATATCAGATATTTAATTGAATGCTAGATTCAGGATATTGGCACCAGGGTGAAGATGCGTAGTGTCGCGTCCAGATCGCGTTGGGAACAGCTGTCAATAACGCAATAAGTAGCGTTTGTGGCTACTGTCGATGCGGCAGGCACCGTGATGCAGCGTCAAAACTCAGCTCGGATACAGGCGACTTGATGGCTTCGATTCAATGATCCGGTGCTTCGCATTTGCGGCTCTGTCGTCGCGCAATCGTCTATTGCGATTGGGCATCGAGTCCGAAACACGCAGCCGGAAGGCGGAGCTGCAGGATTGGGGATATCACCAGTCAATATGATGCGTTCTCGTTTCCTTTCAACAGCCGGATCCGGCAATGGCGCCGCAGAGAGCAACGCCTTAGTGTAAGGATGCAGAGGATTGTCATAAAGTTCATCGCCATCTGCCATCTCTACGATTTTGCCCAGATACATCACTGCAGTGCGATGCGCGGCATGGCGCACGGCTGCTAAGTCGTGTGCCACGAATATATATGCCAGATCGTGACGGTCTTGCAGCTCTTCGAGCAGATTGATGACTTGCGCTTGGATTGATACATCTAGCGCTGATACTGGTTCATCCAGCAGAACCAGCGATGGATGCGCAGAGAGCGCGCGGGCGATGGCGATCCGCTGCCTTTGTCCGCCTGAGAATTCGTGTGGATAGCGAGCCGCTAGGCTGGGATGCAGACCTACCATGTTGAACAGTTCATCTACGCGTTCTCTTCGCTCCTGCCTGGACGAATACAAGCGATGCGTTCTTAGCGGCTCTTCTACAATGTCGCCTACTCTCAGGCGAGGATTCAGCGATCCATAAGGATCTTGGAAAACCATCGCCATCTGCTGTCGCACTGATTGCATGCCTCGGGAGCCAAGGCTAGAGATCTCCTGACCTTGAAAGATGATGCTTCCATTGGTGGGTTTTGTCAATCTGATGATTGCGCGCACGGTAGTCGTTTTGCCGGAGCCGCTCTCTCCCACGATGCCAAGCGTCTCCCCCGGGTTGATAGCGAAAGATACTCCATCGACTGCGCGGATATGTCCGACTGTGCGCTCGATGATGAATCCGCTAGTGATCGGGAAGTGAACCTTCAGATCGCGCACTGAGAGCAACGGTGCGGCGGCGAGGTTCACCGCTACACGCGCATCCACTTTACCCATCTCGGCAATGACGTTTACTGTTCCTGCCGCTGTAGCCGTCGAACGTGCGGCGAGAGGCATATTGATAGCAACGGTCCTGGACATTATGTGTTTAGTCTAAACGCAGACTGCTGATGAGATGTTTTTCAGCCATGCCGCGATGCCCACTTATGAGCCTGTCGATACTGGTGTAAAGTCTTTACTAGCTACTCGACCCGGACGAACACCTGTTTCGGATCGATCCTGTAGCGCTCCAGGAGAGTGGCAATGTTTCGCAATTGTTGACGAGCGCTAAGTCCCACATCGATATACATGCCTTTCGGTAAGCTTGCTGCTAGATGGAATGGTCTCCCGTTTGGATGAATGCGGGAAGTGTTAATGAAGCATATGTTCTGGGAGCTAGTGACAAATACAGGACAATCTTCGGGACGCAATTTGCCCGATTCTACTAGCCAATCACCTATATATCGGCAAAATGCACTCCATCTTGGAGGGTTAATATGGTGCACATCGTCTCTTATCATCACTGCATTAGGCCTCATGCCGGTCGGATTCCAAGATTGGTCTACGATACTGAGCCAACCGTCGTATTTTTGCCGCGAAGGTTGCTCTTGAGGCAGTGCTGGATATGTGCTTGGAGCGACTGTTGACATAATGGTCGATGCGCTGGGGAGTGGCAAATCTGTCCCTCGATATTCGATTTTTATGCTTAGTCTGCCCAGGCCAACGCCGCAGTGGTTCAAGAGTTGTGCTATTCTCTCTACGCAACCTTGAGGATTCCAGTTAGTCTCAATGAATACACCATCGCTAATTTTAGTGGAACGTGTGAACTCTTTGCCGTCCGGATGATGTGGGGAGTGGCTAGATAGTAATCTCCTGCCGTGCCGCGATGTGTTGATCTGAGCATTCGAATGATTTAGCCTGTGTGTTCTAACCAACCAATGGGCAACGCATCTGAGAGCATCTGTCCATGTTGTAGCGTTATCTGTATATCCGTCATGGAATCGAATGCCTTTTATCTTATGCGTCTTGGCTGTTATAGGTATATTGATTAATGAATCAAGCGAAGTCCATACAGAGGATGCTTCTAGGTTGATATGTGTTCTGCTATTCGGATGCTCTTCATTTAGAGAAGGCGGAATTGACGGATCTTCCGGATCCGTGGACGTATGAGGAGGAGTTGAAACCATCGATGTTTCTGTTAGAGAGTTTGTTGCAAGGGAATAAGATGGATTAGTGCGTGTATCTCCTGTAGGATCTATCTTGAACACGGGCTCTCTAGCTGCTATGGGTCCGGACGTGCTTGTAGATATCAGGTTGGGCTGGCATATTGTTAAAGCCTTTAAGGCGCACTGAAATGGATGCTCTTCAGCGATGCTGAATTTCACAATGGGAGCCAATCGCTCTGGACTCGTCCGTCCCGGTTTATGGAGGATCCATTCTTGGCCGTCGGTGAGCACGAAGTATTCCGTTTCGGCATAACGAGCGTAGCTATCAGCTTGCTCCCTATTCGCGACGCTGTCTAATTCGCGAATCCCTAAAGCCTTTGCTTCTACTACCGCGATGTCCTTATCTTGGCATCTAAGTACATAATCGGCTTTTCTGCGATTGGTTTCAGCGGATTGATATTCCAATCTCACCAGATCGGGATCCTGCACATTCCATCCCAGCATTTCCAGAACGGGGTCGATCAGCATAATCCTAGTTACAAGTTCGCTGCCGCTGATGTAATCCCGATGATTCTCTATCCTGCCACCGAGCGTTTCAAATAGTGTTGCCAGTTTATTCAGATCCATTTATTCATCTCTTCTTCTATGCTCAATTTGAGGCTTAGAGTCTTTGTTCATTGAGTTTATCTCCTGTGTTGCACCACGCCCAATGGGCTGCCCACGTGTCACGGTTCCACTTCCTTTAGTAGCAGCTCTTCCAGATCGCATTGCACAGCCACATATTGGCACAGCGCATGGAACACGCATCTGCATGTAAATGTCCGACTGTGTGTTAGATGATGAAGCCATGAGTTATCCGGAAGTGCACATTCAGGGCGCGCACTGAGAGCACAGGTGTGGCGGCGAGATTCACAGTGACACGCGCATTCCACTTTACCCATCTCGGCAATGGCATCGACCATATCTGATGTTGCGGCGATGTTTGAAGTTATCACACTAGTGGCGTTGACAATCATCATGGAACGAATGATAAATATGATTGCTCAAGCACATCGGCTACCGGTTATTCGATCTGAGGTTGAGAGTTCTACCGAGCGTTTTGAATCTGGAGAAGAACACCCGCGATGAGAGATGCTAGAGCTGTAGTGAGTCCTACGATTCCGAGAGCCATCCATACGAATCTCACCGTCATGCGCGACTCGAGTTCGCGAATTTCAGCACGTAGCTCGGCAATATCTGTTTCCTTGCCGCATTGTATCCAGCTGTGCTGCCAACCATCGTAACCATTACCACCTCATCCGGTCCAATCTCTCCAAGGGCTTTCACAGCTTTGTAAGTGTAAAATGCCATCCTTGCCATGATTCTATAGCCCGACAATACCGCAGAGGTATCTCAGATTAGCAAGCCTATTTCTGTAGTTGCTGAATGCATCACATCTTTAAGTGTAGTGCCGATGTTGATCAGCGCGTTATTGTTGCTCTAGTTTAACCGAACATAGACGCTGCTGGGGTCGATACAATATTGTTCTAAAAGCTTACGCATGTTGATCAGGTGATCTTTCGCGCTAAATCCGGTCTCCATATACATTCCATTGGGCAACTCTTCATGGCTTCTGAATTTGTTGCCGTCCGGATGAATGGGCTTGATGTCAATAAAACAGTTTCCACGCGGAGATTTGGTTATGAAAATCGGACAATCACTTCGTTCGATACGTCCCGAATTTATAAGCCAACTACCAATGCATTGATCAAACTTGGTCCATTGCCGAGGGTTGAGTTTGTATTCTTCTTCTTGTATTTTCATGGCAATCGGCTTCTTACCGGTGGGATTTATAGATCTATCAGTTATGGAAAACCACCCCGGATTTGGTTCTTGTGCGACTTCTAGACTTCGCGTATTTCGCCTTTTATTTATGCCTTCAATGCTTGCGTCTTGAATCGTTGAAGGTTTATCAACATGAACTGAAATACTCGCATGTAAAGCCGATTCGCCGGCGAATACGGGGACGCTATTAGATACAAGGTTGATATTCCATATGAGAAGGGACCTCAAAACGCTTTCATGAGTGGGCGTTCGAGTCACTGAAAATTCTGTCTTGATGCGCTCCTCAATCGGCATTCGCGACAAAACTTCGTACATCTGCCACTCATCGCCATTGGACGTGATCATGTACGGGATGCCGCGAATGTCGGCGTAGTTGAGAACCCGCATCGTCTCGCGCTCTTCTAGAGGCATAGCCAGCTTCCTCGCATCAATCACCGCGACAGCATTGCCATTCCGCATCAGCGCATAGTCGGCACCTCCTGCAGCAGTGGAATACTCCAGCTGCACTTGATCAGGATCCGTGACATCCCATCCCAGCTCCCGCAGCAAAGGATCGATCAGCACCTGTCGAGTGCGCGTCTCGTTCGCGGACAGATAATTCCTATGAGATTCAATCTTGCCGCGCAATTCATCGAACAGTTCGGATGCTTTCGTCAGATCCATCGCCACTTTTCTCCGGTCTTCGTCAATACCACTCTATGAACCTCATCTTATCCGCGCTGATGCTTTCCCACACGCTCCCACTCCCAGCAGGCAGTAGCATGCTCTTCTTCCACTGCTTCCAGTGAAGGGTCCTCAAGCGCGCACTGCGTCGTCGCGTATCCGCACCGCGTGTGGAAAGCACAGCCGTTCGGCAACTTCAGCGGGTCTGGCACTTCACCAGGGATATGCGTCAGATTTGCAGTGGCGCGCGGAGTGTCGTGACGAGGCATTGAATGCAGAAGTCCCTCGGTGTAAGGGTGTTTAGGATTGCCGTACAGTTTCCCTGATGGCGCGCTCTCGCGTATCTTGCCGGCATACATCACTGCCACACGGTCGGCATAGCGCGCCACTAGACCCATGTTGTGTGTGATAAGCATGAGCGCCGTTCCGAACCTTTCCGTGAGATCTTTCATCAACTCTAGGATCTGAGCCTGGATGGTGACGTCTAGCGCCGTCGTGGCTTCATCCGCTATTAACAGACGCGGGTTGCAGCTCAATGCGATTGCGATCATGGCGCGCTGACGCTGACCGCCGCTCAGCGTGTGGGGATAAGATCTGAGACGTGCGTCAGGATCGGGAATGCCTACCATGTCTAGAAGCTCGGCGGCTCTCGTTCTGGCCTGACGGTCTGTCATTTTGAGATGTTCGCGAAGCGGTTCAACAATCTGTTTGCCGATGCTCATTACGGGATTCAATGCGGTGAGTGGCTCTTGAAAGATCATGGCGATCTTGGCGCCGCGGATGTACTGCATCTCTCGGATATCGAGATTCAACAGATTCCGACCCTCGAACCATACCTCTCCGTCCACGATCCGCCCGGGCGGATCCGGCACCAGTCGCATTACCGATAGAGCAGTTACACTCTTCCCACATCCAGATTCGCCGACGATGCCGAGGGTCTCTCCCTCATCGATTTGTAACTCCACACCATTCACTGCAAGGATATCCCCTTCAGGGGTACTGAACTGCGTCACGAGGTTGATGACATCCAAGAGATGTCCAGTATGAGAATCTGATGCCATACGATTGACCGCCTATCGAATCCCGAGGTGAATTACAGACACATGTATTCTATCGATTCCAGATGGGTTCAGATGGATCCGAAACGTTTTGGCGATGCGTCCGGATCTGAATATGCCGCAGAGTCGAGCTTACCGGCATTCAGAGACGGCGATGGGAATTATATCCTAGAGTTTTAGGCGCTCTTCATTCCCAGGTCGTCTAATGGTAGGACAGAGGACTTTGAATCCTCTAATCCAGGTTCGAATCCTGGCCTGGGAGCCACGTCCCTCACTATTGCTTGCAGTCTATTTACCTAAGCCTGATGACAGTTTGAATGATGCGCCACCTAATGGACGTTTGCCTATGAATGGGTGGTAATCAGACCTAAAATCGACTGCCGTTTTGGAATCTATCCATTAAACGCTCATATACTACCTTTATGCCTTGTGCACTGCATCAATGACGCTAGAGACGATAAGAGTTGACACTTCCCGTGACCTCAACGCTGGGGCAGTAGTTGCTGATGCGCCGGCGGGCATCTATTACCTGAAAGACGCGGCTCGGTATCTGTGCGCCACGGATCGTGACATCAGAGGCAAAGAGGTGTTACTTGCCGCTAACAGGATCGCTGGATTGAGCAGGAAGGGTTTTTTCTACTGCAGAGAGACGAGTTTCAACGCAACCGGAGTTTCATTGAGTTTTCTCATCTGATCACGGCGCGCATGGTAGCGTTTTTACTGAG
This sequence comes from Dehalococcoidia bacterium, assembly GCA_963422715.1. Lineage (GTDB taxonomy): Bacteria > Chloroflexota > Dehalococcoidia > Lucifugimonadales > Lucifugimonadaceae > Bin127. The sequence continues at coordinate 1,601,105 of OY730475.1, forward strand.
CTACGGGGTTTCGGATGCTCGTATTAAACGGACACATGAATATCTGCAGAAAGAGATAAATACACAGCATCCGTTCGTCCATAAACGGCTTTGGACGGATGATACGGAACGATCCACTTATATCTATGCAAAGATGGACGGCATGTTAATCGCTGCCGGCGAGCACGGCCAGATACCGTTCAGCGGTCTGCTGACGAGAAAGGTCGTTGAAGGTTCAAAGCTACGTTTTGACGATGCAGGCATAGCCGCTTCTTGGGAGCCTTCCGACGGAGTCAAGATTAGCCCGACGGCGCTGTCAGGCGCTCCATGCATTTCAGAAGCGCGCATCGCGACCTAATTCAGATGATCCGCTGTATTTTGATGTGAGAGAACGAACGCGTCAAAGCATACCGTACGCCACTGTCACCAAAGTTGAGATGTGAAACCCCGTAGCGACTAGGTTTTAGAAGACGAGCAGAGTTCTCTCTTATGGGGCGATAACCCGCCCGTTATGTAAGCGAGTGTCTGCCATACCGAAGAAAGGTGGGCCTCTAATCTAAGCTGGGGGCTTCAGTTGGTTGCCGCGGCCCGTGCCAGCTCTTCTTCTCGCGCCTTGATCTCTGCCTCTTCGTCGTAGATCGATATTCTCAAAGCCTCTTCTGTAGCCAAGCTCCAAGGGGTCTCTACCACCCAATGATTCGGATCTTTTTCCACCAGCGGCGGACGCTCATTCGCGTATCGGTGATCGGGGTCGACTTCCAGCGGAGTACGAGTCATGAATACGTCGCCGGCCGGCGGATCGATAGGAGATACTACTTCGCCCGGCAGGATGATCTCGTCACGTTCAATATCCGGGTGTGATGGCAGGGCAGCTGAAATCAGGGCATTTGTGTAGAGATGCAAAGGGTTGTTGAAAATCGACTCGGTGTCTCCCATCTCTTGCACTACGCCCAGATACATGACTGCCATCTCATGGCACATGTAGCGGACAGTTGCAAGGTTGTGAGCCACTAGGAGATATGCCAGCCCGTGCTCATCTTGAAGGTCTACCAGCAGGTTCATGATCTGCGCGCGAATGGAAACGTCCAATGCCGATACCGGCTCGTCTAGACATATCAGTTTAGGATTGAGCGCCAGGGCTCTGGCGATACCGATGCGCTGCCGCTGTCCGCCGGAGAATTCATGCGGATAAAGATTCATCTGATACGGATTCAATCCCACTTCAGTTAAAAGGTCGCCGACTCTTTCACGGATCTGTTGCCTGGTCATGGTAGTGGCAATTTCCAGCGGTTCTCCAACAATCGCTTGGACACGCATGCGCGGGTTCAACGATGACCAAGGGTCTTGGAAGACGGCCTGAACCGATCGTCGGAACTCTTTGACTCCAGCGCGGCTCATCTGTGCGACATCTTCACCCTGCCAATATATGTTTCCTTCAGTCGGCTCTTCTAGTCCTAGAATCACCTTCAGGGTGGTTGTTTTACCGCAACCCGATTCTCCTACCAGCCCGAAAGTCTTGCCTTCTCTCACGTCGAAATTGACGTCGTCGACGGCTTTTAGGTATGTGGGGGTTCCGATGCCGAAGAACTGTCCGCCGACATTGAACCATTTACGCAATTCGCGGACCTGCAAAATGGCATCATCGGGATTGGAAGCGCCCGGCACTTGCGGGATATCAGATTTGGTAGATATCGATGCTGAGGTCGTCATTTAAGCCTGTCCTTTACGGTATCTAGGGCAGTGTCGCTAGTGATGTTATTCAAGCTATCTTCCTCCCTCGGGCTAAAACCTTAGCCGTAAGAGACCAGATGCGCGTACTTATCGAAATCTGCTACCGAGGCACGAGACATCTGAACCAAGTGTCCGGGTTCTACTTCAACCAGGTCAGGTCTTATCTGGGCATCTTCCTCAGCGAACTCCAGTGGCGAACGCGGTGCAAAAGCATCACCGTCGGGAAGGTTGTAGAGCAATGGCGGCTGACCATCGATCTGAGGCAAACGACCAGTTTTCTCTTCGAGTTTGGGCACTGAAGTGATCAGCGCTTTGGTGTATTCGTGCAAAGGCGAGTTGAAAATGGTGCGCACATCAGCCGATTCAACCACTCGGCCAGCATACATCACCGCGACGCGGTCGCACATTTTAGCCACGATTCCGAAATCGTGCGTGATAAATATAATACCGACTCCGGCTTCGCGCTGAATCTGGCGAAGAAGCCTTAGATAAGCCGCCTGAATCGTAACATCTAGAGACGTAGTAGGCTCGTCAGCAATGATCACATCAGGGTTTGTGGAGATGCCGATGGCTCCCACCACGCGCTGTCGCATCCCGCCCGAAAGCTGGTGCGGATAATCCTTCGCGCGCATCTCGGGAGCCGGTATTCTCACCTTGCGCAGGGCATCCACGATGGAATCCCAGAGATCTTGTCCGCGCAGTTTCTGGTGGATTCTTATGGCTTCTCCAACTTGATTCTCAACAGTGAAGACGGGATTCAGCGCGGTCATAGGATCCTGAAGGATCATCGATATCTCGCCGCCGCGCACTTGCGTCATCTCGCGTTCCGATAGATCAAGCAGATTCCGACCGTTCAAAATGACTTCGCCGCCCACAATGTGCCCAGGCGGTGACGGCACTAGTCGCATCAGTGAGAGCGCAGTTACGGACTTGCCGGATCCAGATTCGCCGACCACGCCCAGAGTCTCGCCACGACGGACTCTGTAGCTGACTCCGTCAACGGCCTTCACTGTTCCCCATCGAGTTGCGAAATGGGTCTGCAGGTTCTTAACATCCAGCACTATCTCTGATGAAGCGACTGATTCGCCGAAACCGTCAGTATCAACTTCAAGCGCATCGTTGAGAATAGATTCGCGTTCTTCGGCGCTAACGGTGGAGGTCTGTGCCATTTAACTATAGTCTCCGTTCTTTTCGTCAGCAGGTGGACGGATGTTTCTAACATCCAATTGCAGTGCTATCCATGCTAATCCAAAAATCGCTCGCGGCGCGTGTGTAACACGTAATATCCTAGGTTTGATATTGCACCATATCAGAAATTCAATGCCTATGCAAAGCCTGCCCATGCCGGATCAAGGTATCGTAGCAGCTATGAGCAAGATTGCAACTAAGCCGGCGAAGTTTTATTCCGCGATATCCAAAATCCGAATCTCCGGCCGTGCGCTGTGAGAATCCGTTCCAACTTCAACTTTGACTCCGAAAACGGCGGATATGCGCTCTGCGGTGAGAACTTCTGATGGCAAACCGTCTGCGACTATCCGGCCGTGTTGCATCAACGCAATCCGATCGCAGAATCTCGCGGCGAGGTTTAGGTCGTGCATCGCGATGCAGGCAGCCTTGCCGAGCTCGGATGCCTCTCGATTCAAGGTGCGTAGAACCAGCAGCTGGTGCTTGATATCAAGTGAGGCGGTAGGTTCATCTACTAATAGGATATCTGCCTTCTGTGCCAGAGCCCGTGCCAACAGTGCTCTTTGGCGTTCGCCGCCAGATAGAGATTCAAATCTACGGCTTTGAAATTGCAGAACGTCGAGGCTTTTCATAGCCACGGCGGCAATGTTTAGGTCGCGCCGATTTTCTACTTGAAAGCGTCTCAGATGTGGGTATCTTCCCATCAGCACTACTTCCGTGACCGTAAAGGAATGTTGCGCGGCAAACTGCGGAGTGTACGCTACCCTGCGCGATCTGGCAGCGATCGAGGTTGATGAAAGGTTATCTCCGTATAGACGCACGCAACCGCTATCAGGTTGCAAGATGCCAGCCATCGTTTTGAGCAGAGTGCTCTTTCCCGCCCCGTTGGGACCGACGATGCCAAGAACTTCGCCCTTATGACAATGAATTGAAACGTCGTTCAAGGCCGGTACGCGGTCTTTATCCTTGAAACTCAACGTCACGTTCTCTACCGATGCTGCCGGAAACGTTTCGACAGCATCGGATTCATGCCGCGCAAGTTCAGTAGATGCGAGATCAGCAACCATGTTTGATCAATGCGATGGGGATGGTGACGGCGAAAAGAAATCCTTGAACTCAATGTCAGAGAACAATTCGGGATGCAATACTTGCGCTAAAGTTTCGATGCCGCGGACATTCCAATGAGACAGTGTGGTGAAGTAACGGGCCGGGACGATGTGTATATCGTTATTCGCTATCGCTGGCGCTTCGGCGAGGGCGCCAGATGATTTTAGCAGTTTGACGAATTCGGCGCCTGATTCTTGTGGCTGGGCGATGATGATTACATCGGGGTTCATCGCTGCGATGCCTTCGATGCTGGATTGAGCATTGCTCTGAACCCCCGCTTCAGCGGCAGTGTTTCGTCCGCCGGCAGCCTCTACTATGCCATCTTCTGTAGATCCCCGGCCGGCAACCCATACATCCGTCAAGTACTGGGAAGCCATTAGCACGCGCGGCTTCTGATGCGGCTCTACAGGCGCGCCTTCGATGATGGATGCTACCTTGCTCAATCGTTGCTCGATCTCATTCGCCAGTGCGATCCCGCGCTCTTCTTCGCCCAGCGCGTATGCCATCAGAAGAATGTTTGGGATGTTGCCGCGCGCCGAGTTCTCCAGCGCCGCTCGCATCACCGGGATCCCAGCAGACTTCAACACCGCTATCAGATCGGGATCAGTGTATCTGGATGCGATGGCTAGCTGCGGTTCCAGCGCGACTGCTTCTTCCGGGTCGGAGCCGATCTCGGCGATGGCTGCCACTTCATCGACGATGTTAGATATCGTGGGATCCGAGTAGAAGGAATAAGAAGCGGCCAGTCGATCAGGATCGGCGATTGCGAGCATGATCTCGGCATGTCCGAGTGAAAGCGCATGAGCTTTGCTAGGAGCAGCATCGATGGTGATTTCCCCTTCGGAAGTGCGCACGGTGCGTGGCCAGCTAAAGTTAGTAGGATCGACGATGCCTTCCACTTCGGCGAAGCGTCGGTAATCTGGATTAGCGCCTGGATGATTCACAGACGTGCTGGGCGTCTGAGGCGAGGCTGTTTCAGTATCAACATCCCCTAGTGCGCATGATGCGGTAAGGATCGCCAATGTAGTCGATAGGAATATGAGCAGCATAGTCATCTGAATATCCCGGACTTCGAATCGATGTTTGATGTTCTGCATAAAGTCTTTTCTATGTAGTTTTGCTCTTTATCAGCATCGCCAGAAATACCGGTCCACCGATGAGGGCCGTTACGATTCCGACTCTCAGTTCGGCAGGAGCGATTACGACGCGGGTCACGGTATCGGCAGCTAATAGGAAGAGAGCCCCGGAGAGAGTGCTCAGAATGACGACGCGCCGATGATCGGCGCCTACGATTAGTCGGACGGCGTGAGGGATGATCAGTCCGACGAATGCGATGATGCCGCTGAAGGCCACCGCGACGCCAGTGAGCAGCGATGCTGCTATAGCCATTCTTACCCTAAAGGCTCCTGCTCGTATGCCCAGCGATTCGGCTTCGTCGTCTCCCAGCAACAGCAGGTTCAGGTTGCGACTGTTGATGAAGGCGATGCCGGCGCCGCAGACGGTGACGGGTAGAAGTATGCCAACGTCTTGCCATCTCGCGGCTTGCAGTCCGCCCGCCAGCCAGAAAAGCATCTCACGCTGCGCGGTGAAATTGTCAGTCATCAATATGATGGCAGACACGGCGGCGCCAAGGAATAGACTGATGGCGATGCCTGATAGTAGCAACGTCGGCACCGAGAATTGGTTTCGCACGAAGGCAATAGACAGTACGGATAAGAACGCGATCATCGATCCGATGAAAGATGCAGTTGGGATGAGGAATGGAACGCTGCCTAATCCGATGAAGATGATAATCACGGCGCCCAAGGCCCCGCCACCGGAAGCGCCGATGATGCCTGGATCTGCCATGGGGTTGCGGAATATGGCTTGCATCAGGGTGCCGGCAGTTGACAATGCGCCACCGACCAGTAGCGCCAAGGCGATTCGAGGGAGGCGTATGCTTTCTATGACAGCTTGTTCAGTGCGCCCGACATCTGACGCGGAGCCGATGCCGAGGCGAGAGAGAAGCACGCGGGCAGTGTCGGAAGTCGAGGTGTCAAAAGCCCCTGTTGCCAGGGCGACAAAGCTCAACGCAATGATCGCGGCAACAAGCGCCAGCACTCCGAGAAGAGTTTTGGAAGATGCGTGAGACGCGTTACGGTAGAGCGGGTTTTTGGCAAGTTCCGCGTTGCTCGCAGGTTTGCCGATGAGATGTTTGGCGATGCCCAAATCTCTTCTCTGCAAAGTGTTTCACCGCGCCGAGAAGAGCTGACAGGCGTCGCAGCGATACACCGCATCCGGATTGGGATCAGTGCGTTGCCGTTGCGCCTGAATAAGCTGCTCCGTAGGCGCGGAGCGATTCGCTGATTCGCCTCATTCGGCAGGTTTCCTGGCTTACAGCTATGCTGCTGGGCTAAGTGCCCAGAGGCATGCGAATCATCGCCTTCCCCGCGCGTCTTTAGCTGCACGCAAGTGGCATTTCAACGACTCGCTCACTGATCACAGTGGCGCCACCGCAACGGATTCTCACCGCTTTCCCTTGAATTCCTAAAGCCGTTCATCGCTGCAACGCAATGATCAACCTCTGAAAACCGAATGGGCAGTGCCTTCGCGTTGCGAGGCACTTATTGAATTGAATACGATACCCCATGCGTTGTCAATAGTCATTGTCTGATGATTGCGGAGCCGGCAGTTGCCAGAAGCCGCCCTCAGGAACTAGATTTTTCAGCTTGACACACAAATACGGGCCATGAAAACGCAAAATCGGAACCATCCCCGATCGGCTTGATTCGGTACTCTGATGCCACTGCAGGGTCCACGTCCGAGAATTCATCAAACAACTTGGCAACGGTTTCGGTCCCGGTGCCGGATCGCTCTACCCAATCTTGAAACTGCATATCGACGCGCGCATCCGCCGATCTTTTCACTGCTAGCCCGGACTGTTGCATGACGCGCATCCACCGAGAAGGAGAGAGAGCCGCTATGTGTGTAGGATCGCGCAGAGCCTCTACTTTCTGATGCCAGCGGGCCAGCGTTTCGTTTTCCGAGGTTGAAGTATCGGCGAGGATGAATGCCCCGCCGGGTTTCAGCACGCGCTGAACTTCGCTCAGAAACAGAGGCACATCGCGGAAATGGTGGGGCGCAGTGCGAGATGTTACCAGATCCATTGAACAATCTTCAAAGGTGAGAGCGTGAGCGTCTATGATTTCAAAACGCACATTTGAGATCCCGCGCGACAATGCTATCTCGCGCGCCTGCTCAAGCATCTTAGGCGCAATGTCTGAAGCGATCATGATGCCGCAGAACGGCGCCATTGCGAATGCGGTGAAGCCAGGCCCAGTGGCGATGTCCAGTCCGATAGAGTATCTGCGCTCGCTCGCCCAGCGTGACATAATCGTCAGGCTTTCGCTGGTGGCATGAGGGATGCTGGCGGCGTATTCTGTTGCCTGACGGTCGAATTGATGCCGCGCCGCTTCGCGAGATGAGTTGTTTATGTTTTTGGATCGGTCACTCATAGCATCAGCATCGTCTTGCTAGCGGCGGCGTTTTGAACCGCATCATCATATCTGCAAAGATCCCCTCTTATGTATCGATATGCATCTTCAGGTAACTCATAGCAGTCTGGCGATTCAGGTGCGGATGAGCGAATTGGTTGCGGTAGCTGCGCAAGCAACCGTAGCAACTTGAATCGCAACCGCACTCGCCCTTTACTCGTTTAAGGGAATTGAGCATCATTCGTTTGAATACGCGCTCGTTCTCTATCAGCTGCGCGACTAATCCGGCGCCGCCCGGAACATTATCGTAAATCACGATGGCAGCTCCATGACCGGAAGATCCGCCGGTGATGGTGATGTTCAGATCAGTGCCCGGCACATCGAGCGTACCGGCCGCGCCGAGCAGGATGGCGTATGCGAGCGAGTAAGCGTCCCATTGGTCCGTCAATTCCTCGAACTCCATTCGAACCACATCGGTGATTAATTCGTGGCCGAGCGAGAAGTTGCGCAATGTGCCGCTACAAGATCGGCCTTCCGGAGTATCGTGCTTGCTCTTGCGGTTTGTCATCTGCCTGCCGCAGGTAAGGCAGATGTAGAATCCGCTCCGCTCTCGTCCTTCGCACAGAATGACCAGGGTGCCGGGTATCGCCTGCGTCGCCATGACTCCGTGCAGGCGCTTAGCATTAGGTTTCACATCATCGTTGAAGCCTTTGAAAAAGGGACGCGTGGTGTATAAGCGTTGCGCTTTGACTTGCGGTTCTCTGGGGGCCCGATTCAAAGGAGTCACGAATCCGAATTCTGGGATCAGATATTTCTTAGCGCTAGCATCAGAAGAGTCTCCGCCTTCGTCCCATTGCTGGAAATTGAGCGCGTCAGTATAAGAGTAATGTCTAGTGCGGAGCCCTTTGCCGGCCACGGTTTTTATCCCGTATGATTCCCACTCCTTCTTATTGGCAACTACCTTGCTATCGGGTGCATATTCGGCGATGGCTTGAGATAAGTCGCGCTGCAAGGAAACGCCGGTGTTTTGAGTGATCGTCCGACGAGTATCGAGTTCAACCACGTCGACGGGAAAGCCGTACTTCGGAATCACAGCTTTGCGCGATAGCAACATCAGTGTTTGTTCACCGGCGATGGTTTTTATGCGTCTTCCGGCTCTAGCGGCGTCCATGTCCTTACCAGCGTCGAAGCGTTTATGTCGGAATTCCTTCATGTTGTTGTAATCACTGCAGACCTCGATCACCGCTAAGTTCAGACGGCTGTCCGGACCAGCGATTTCGTCAATCCATGCCTGGCTGTTCAGTCCGGTTGCTTCGTGCATCTTCACAGGCACGATCTGGCGCAAAGATTTCCTCAGCGAATGATTATCCCTGCAGAATCGTCTTAAATCATCCACTGCTTTAGGATTTTGCCAATCTCCGATGAATGCTTCGACATTCTTGAAGCGCGCTCCGTTGTCGCCCTCTTTGAAGAAGGCCGATAAGGCCGTCGCAGCCATATGCCGAGAGATGATCTTTTCGTTAATCATCTGTAAGCGCGGTGGTTGGACTTTGCCGGAGATGGTGCGTTCTTCGGGATTCTCGTAGTGATACAGATCGTGCGGTTTTCGACGGCAGTAGGTGAGAGCGAAGCCCGGGGTTGCGCGGCGTCCGGCGCGACCGACGCGCTGCGTGTAGTTGAATGGTTCGGGCGGCACATTGCGCAGGAAAACTACTTCCAGATCTCCAAGGTCGACTCCGATTTCAAAGGTAGTCGAGGAGCTGAGCAGATGGATCTGGCCGCTTTTGAACTTTTCTTGTCGCTCAAGCGCGGTGTCGTTATTGATCTGTGCGGTGTGTTCTTCCGCGCTGAGAGCTGGAGGCAGATTTGGTCGTTCGTACAAGATTCGATAGTGATTTTCGGATAGTCGCTTATGATCGACGGAGATCAAGTTGCCGGGGCATTTATTGCGCGGGCATATTCCACGAATGTTGTGGGAAGTGATACTGGCGCAGATCTTGCATTCCCATATTTCATCTGCCCGTGCTGGTTTAATGCGTAACCAACGATTATTCAACTGAAACGTGCCGTTGGCGTTACCGCGCGACAGTAACTTGGCAGAGTCATTTCGCACGGCACGGTCATGCTTTTGGGCGGTGTGAAATACCTGCTTCATGAGCTTTACGGCTTCTTGTTGCCTAGCTGAGGCTGGTACTCCCTTGTCGGCGAGAAGTCGACTCAGAAAGTGCTTCACTACGCTAGATTGCTGTCCGTGCCATTGAAATATCTTCCTGCGTCCTTTGGGCGCCGAACTGCTTACAGATTGTTGCGGCGCCCGCGGCGACACACTGCCCCAGTCCCGAGTAGCAGGATCGTCCGGCAATGTCATAGCTGACCTCAAGCGCAGCGTATCGAACAGATACCCTAGTAGCGCACGTGCCTCGCCATCACTGAAACTCCAAGGCGGATTGCCCATCATCGGTGGGATATCAAAATCGTCAGGAAGTTTGATGAACCATTCGGCGAGTCCGACGCCAGCCAGTGACAGTCTTCTCTCGTTAGTCAGCGCCTCGGTTAAGATGGCGGTGAGCACTTTTCGCTTCCTTCCTTCCGCGGTATCTGCTCCGCTGAATAGTCCTGCGCTTTCCCACTTCTTTGCCAGCCGGTTCTGTAAGTCGGAAATCGATAAGCCTTCAGCAGCGACTTCGTGTTCTGTGATTGCATGTAGCATAAAATTGCGGTCGCGCAGCTTTTTGTAAGAGTCTTCTGCATACCAAGCGAAGAACGCCGCTTCCTGACGATTGTCAGCAAAGGCGAGAGCTTTGCGTCCATCTTTAGGCAATAGTTCGTGTAGCGCGGTGGCGATGACGGCATTGGGTCCGTCGGAGCCATGCACGATCTCCTGCACCGGATCCCCGATGCCGCCGCGCTGATATCCGCAGGCCTCGCATTTCTGCAGTTGATCACGGTGCTTTTTGCGCGGCTCGCACTGTTTCACGTAGATTGCTGCCTGGCATCCGCAACGCGGAGTAGCTGAGGAAAGCCAGCCACAATGGCGACATAGGACTTGTGAATCTTTGTCCTTGTTTTCCAGCGGCAAGTAATAGTCCACTCCGAAGTCGGACTGACTGGGATCTCGAATCGCTTCCATCAGCTTGCCGTTACGTTCCCGCCCAACGTAGTAGTGTTGCCCACATTCTCGGCACAGCGCGATTTCTAAAGGCTCTGCGTTGGAATCCTCTATCCCTCGACGGTTTAGGACGACTTCGTCTTTCCCGCTCGAGTGGACTAGAAAAGCCCCTTCCAGGGCGCGTATGAAGACGTGATAACGGCGCGTGTCGTTCGCCGCCGCTGGTTGGGGTTTGTACTCTCCGAAAATGGCGCCAGACGATGAAAACGTTTCGCCAAACAGTTCTTGGGCGAAGGCAGATACGGCATTCTTCTCTTCCTCACCCTCGCCAGAAGCGAGCGTGGCGCTGGTCGCGATGCATCTGAATTCAGACTGTCGCCCGCCCTCGCGCAGTCGCTGCTTGAGCCGGCGCACCAACATCCCCATCTCCATGCCCTTAGTGCCGCGATATTGATGAGCCTCGTCTAAGACGATGAATTGCCAATGCAGACTCCGGTCGCCGTCGAATAGCGGACTGTCTTCAGGCCGAATCAGCAGGTATTCCAGCATGGAGTAGTTCGTCAGCAGGATGTGTGGAGGCTGGTCACGCATCTCTTCACGGAAGATCAACTCTCCCGGCAGACGGTCTTCTTCTCGTCGTGCCGCATTTCGGTGAGTATCCCTCCGGTTATTCGGCGTTTGCCCGATGTATTGCCCGAAAGTGGGCGCAAAGCTGGAATCTGCTTCTTTAAGGTGTCTGCAGATATCGCCGAGACGCTCGCGTTGATCATTTGCAAGCGCGTTCATCGGATATAGTATTAAGGCTCGAACACCAGGTTCGGAGAGGTTGCCCGAAAGATGCTGGCGGTATAGCTCGAACAGAATCGGATATAGGAAACATTCCGTCTTGCCGCTGCCGGTCCCGGTCGCTACCACAACGTTGCGCTGATCAACATACGCAGCCCTGATAGCACGGTCTTGATGCGCGTAGAGGATTTTATTAAGCAACGCGGGTTTTAATTCCCTGCTCTTGCCCGGGAAGCACTGATCAGCCAGGTCGGTCGCGTTAGATCCGCTCAGAAACTCAAGCGCAGGCTCCGGGAAAGGTCCTTTGTGCAGCTCACCGTCAGATTGCAACGCGGAGCGAAATGATTCCCGCAGTTCTTGATCCTTGAAGTAAAAGGATGCTTTGAGGTAGTTTTCGTAACGCGAGCGGACAGTGTCTACCCACTTGCCAATGTCTTTAGCGTTAGGCATCTCTCGTCCCTTTCAGCGCGTTTAGGTTTACTTCATGTGATGATGCAATTCGCGCGTCTCATCGCTCTACTTTTCATCTGGCGCGGCCGTAGATCAGGGTATCTTCGTCTATTTCGACTTTCTCTGGCCGCATCTCCGCAACATCCACGCGCGAAAGGATCTTTGCGACTCGCCATCGTTTTTTCTTGGAGAATGGACGCGACTCAACGATTCTGACCGTATCGCCTAGCTGACACCGGTTATTCTCGTCGTGCGCGTAGAACTTGGTGCGCCGCCGCACCTTCTTTTTGTAGATCGAGTGCCGGCGGCTCCACTCATAGCGAACAACCACGGTCTTATCCATATTGTCGCTGATAACCGTTCCGATCCTAGTTTTGGTTTTTGGAGCTTGATTATTTGCGACTGGACTGACGGTTGGGCGCGGTTTGCGCGGGCACTGTTTCCGCTCCTTGGGAGCATCAAGCTCTGTCGGTTTCGTTCGGCCAGGTGAAGAATCATCTTCATGATCGGGCGGCGTTGGCAAAGGAGGCACTCTCACCTTCACGGATTCGGTTAAGTCGACCATACCTTCGACGGCGATCCGCAATGTGAAGGTTGTGGTCTCAGTTAGCGGAACTTCAATGTTGCCATTCGCGTCTACCGCGCCGACATTCGGACTGATCGTAACTGATGCGGTTTCCGAGTTCTCGGTGCGCCAGCGCAGCATCGCTGTCTTACCCCGCGCGATGGTCGCTGGCTCAGCGGTGAAAGAGATGATACGCGGCATCGGATCGGCGATGACGCGTACGACCGGGATGTCAGTATCAGTGCATCTTATCTGAAGGTAGTTGTCTCGGTATGATGGACTGTCAATCTCATCGTCGTAGACGAAATCCTCTAGCGGTAGCCGTATGTAACACGATTCATGCCTTTGGCCTTGCGCCGAATAGCGGCGTGTCAGATCGTCATTGAATCCCGTGTCCAATTTCTTGATGAATACGGGCCGACGAATCTCTAGACAAGCTTCCTGGTCTTCACCAGCTTCACGAAACTCATCGCGCGACATAGAGATCGGCTTGTCTAGCCACTCGCCTGAATCGCCGTCGGCATAAACGATTCGCCACCAGATGCGCGGCAGATTGATGGCGATATCGACGCTGCCGTCTTTATAGGGTAGCGACCAAGTTGTTTCATCAGCATCCGGATGCGGCGTTATGGTTACAGCACCGTCATCGCTCGATTCGGCATAGGGATTATTTGCGACTGGGCTGGGGCGGATTCTAGAGCCTTCTCGCGCTAAGAATTCCAGTTTTGCAACCTGATGTCCTTGTTTTGGATGGGGTGCTATGAACACTTCATCTGCATATGGTCTGCCGTTGATGCGTATCTCACGCAGGTTCGCGAAGTAGCGGAATTCACCACTGTCTGCCAGGCGAGTTTCGCCTTTTCTATACACTCGTATGAAGAAACGTCCTTGTCGGCCGTTCAGTGCTTTCGCGAGAGATTTTTCGTCGGCGAGCTTGAAATTCTCTCCCTTCCAGCCGTCCTTCTTTTCTTCACCGACACGACCACGCTCGATGTCTGATGCCGTTTCGATGGCTGGCGGCTCGCCGACGAATAGGTCGCCTTGGTCAGAGTTGTCGAATACTTTATGGCCGCGCAGATCGAAGCCGGATTTTGTCAGCGAAGCTAAACACTCTTTGAATCCACCTCCATCGTCCTGATCGCGGTCGCGATAGAAATAGTGCGCTTGAAACTTGCGGTCTGAACACGTAGCGGGTTCAACAGGGATCTGTCCCGTACGATTCCATTCACGAGGCGCGATTACGATGAAGCATCCGCGAGTGATGCCGTCAATTGCGCGTCCATCACCCGTCCAGTTTTTTCCGAGCTTGAAGATGAGCGGCTTGGCATCGTCAAAGATATGGAAATTGTCTTTATCACCATCGGCACATTCGACATTCAGATGCCCAGAGTAGTGATTCAGACGATATTCGCCGTCTTCCTCTTGCAATGTTGCATTGTTCTGGCGGACCTGCTTGATCTGGCATTCTGGAGATGCTGAGAGAAAAATTTCCCAATAGCCTGATGCGCGGTCTTCACGACATACGAGCGCGGGTTTAGCAGTAGGCGGCGGACTATCGGGGTGTTCAGGTGTTTTGATGGACTTATCAGCGCTATCTTTTCTGCGAGAACCTATATCACGCGGTTCTGTATCAGTGCCTTGTTTTGCCTTACTGTCGCTTTTACGGGGATCTGGATCTTTAACGCACGCGGTCGGACTATCTGTTTGGGGCAACCGATCAACAACCTCACTAGAATCATGTTCCACGCCGGCATCTCTTTTCGCGTGGCTCAGCTTCTCAGATGTTTCATCTTTAGCTGTCCGTGATTTCTGATGTTCGGGTTCTGACCCTGTCCCAGAGACGCCGTCGGCATTGGTTTCCGCGCTGGTTTGTGTATCCTGACCGGTCTCGCCATCTGCCTGGTGTTCGGTCTGCCCGACGCTTGGGGACGGGCTGTCATTCTCCGATGACTGACCAGGCGATGACGATAATGTTGGACTCTCCGACTCGCTTTGTTCGTCTGCTCCTTCGATCTTGGTGTTTTCTTTCGGCGTTTCGGAGTCTAGCTTTTGCGATGGGACATCATCGGTATTGCGCGGTTCGGATTCTGTTTCAATTGTTACCTTCGGGCGCTCTTTTCCAGTTTTCGGATTTTCGGATCTATCTTCTTGAAATGGCCCTAGTCTGCCAGATTCTTCATCGGGAGTTTGAGACTCTTTGGGCGGTGATTTCCCCTGCGTCTCGTTTTCTTTGATGGCTGCCGATGGATCAGGCGGTGCGGTTGATGCGGCAGTTTCTGGCACTTGCGGTGGAGCTTGTGTTGTTGAAACAGCACCTTCAAGATTACCTGGGCGGGATTGAGTTTGGTCTAGGCTATGATGCCTCCGTCCGTCTCGGTGTTCTGTTCTAGCTTTAGTACCCGGTTTCTCTTTACGCGGAACACTGCCCGGCACCTCGTGGCCGAGCAAAGTCTTGATAATTTTGATTATCTTTCTCAACATCGCTACAAATCGACGCGGTTGGATGGGTTCTCAAATCATTATGATGAGATTATCAGCGCAGATGCTTCATCATAAAGTTCACTGTGCGATCCATCGACAGCGAAGCGGCTTCGGCATCGTAAACCTCCGGCCGTTCGTCATTGCAGAATGCATGTTGAGTATCTGGATAGATGAAGAACTCGGCATCTATGCCGGCTTCTAGCATTCCATCTCTGAGCTTCGGCACGGCATCGGTAGCATCATCGTGCTCGGCGTAATGCCCCTGCACGGGACACTTGATAGAAGCCGCATCGGGATTGCCGCTCGGCAATACGCCATAGAAGGGCGCCGCGGCATCGATGGCGCCATGAGATGCCAGCAAAAGTGTCATGCCGCCACCCATGCAATAGCCTAAGCACCCAACCTTTCCGGTAGAGTTAGCAGCAGCATACGATCTCAGAAACTGCGCCGCCGCGATCAGCACCTCGGCCGCTTGCGGGATCTCTAGTTCATGCATCAGCGACATCGCATGGCTCGGCTCAATCGCCACGTCGCCATGATACAGGTCGGGCGCAAGAACCGCGAATCCGCGCGCGGCGTATCGGTCTGCCATGTTCTTGATGTGTTGCACCAGCCCCCACCACTCTTGGATGACCAACAGTCCCGGCCCAGCGCCGCCAGCAGGAAGCGCTAGATAGCCTTTAGCATCGTGTCCATCGCTAGAGAATGTGATCATTTCGCCAGCCATGTCTTATCTCCTGACTCACAAGTTCTTTACAATTACACAGTCTTAATCCAGACTCTCGAGCAGCGTACAGCATAGCTTCTCATGCAATAAGGTTTTACCAGATGGAGAAGGTATTGGCAGTCGCGTTCGGCGGCGCTGCAGGCGCGTTGGCACGCTATGGAACGGTGTCGCTGTTTCAGCGGCTAGAGATAGGCAGCGCTTTCCCGTTCGGGATCTTCACGGTGAACCTAGCAGGATCATTTCTGTTCGGGCTTTTGTGGTCGGTGATGGAAGACCGAGAATGGATATCGGCGAATCTGAGACTCTTAGCGCTGACAGGCTTCTTAGGCTCTTTTACCACTTTCTCTACCTTCGCCTTCGATTCAGCGGTGTTCGCGCGTTCCGGCAGCTGGGGTCTGTTGGCTGCCAATTTACTCTTGAATAACGCCGCGGCATTGGCAGCGATATTCGCGGGATTCCGTGTTGCCAAGCTGTTCTAGCGACCGTGGGAGGCGAATGAAATGATTTATCTGGTGCGACGGATTATCAGCGCCTTGGTGATAGCGAACTGCTGGAAAAGAATCTCATATTGATTCAGCGCGTCGCGTTGTCATCGAAATCGCCGAAGTCTTGGCTCCCGAGACAGGATTCGAACCTGTGACCCGCTGATTAACAGTCAGCTGCTCTACCGCTGAGCTACTCGGGAACGATGCAGGCACACTTCCACAAGAGATTCTAGCGCATCATGATGCGCTTATCAATGCTGTTGCCGGCCAAGCGTTCCCCGATGGGAGCTCTACCCGTGCCGACGAGCGTTAGCCAACAGTTGCGCTAAAGTCCCGCCCTGGATAGCATCCCGATCAGAGTCGGTGATGAAATTTAGGTGCGTCCGAAATGCCTCGAGCGATTGACGATGCGTCATGGCTTTCTTGACCACCGGGAAATCTGAACCCCAGCACAGTCGATTCTGAAACGCTTCATAACAGGCTTCATAGATCGGATGCGTATCGATATACGGGAAGTTCCATACGCGCGCCTGATCGGTCAAGTAGTGGAAGCCGGAGAGCTTGAGATGGATATTCGGCAATGCGGCTGACTCGATGACGTTGGCGAGATCTTGCTCGGCATCGTCTCCATACGCGCTCAGCGCCGACATGTGGTGGCATAGTATAGGCACCTCGGGGAAGGCAGCGGCTACTTTGCGTATCGCGTTCTGATGGTGCGGCGCCATGGCGATGGAAGCGATGATGCCAGCATCGCGTGCCACCGAGAAGAAATCATGGCCCTCAGCGGAGTTGAACCACGATCCGTCATCTTCACGCGCGATGTAATGAGTAAAGGCCTTCATCGGCATCTTCTCTATTGCCGCTTCCAACCGCTTAGCCGCGCCTGGGGTGTGATAGCTATCCGACCAGAAAGAGTCTACGTCTGCGAACTGATCCAAGCGATCGGGGTGCCGCGCGACCGCTGCGGCCACGTAGTCATTGTTGTCTCGGTTGCGATGGATCTGGGCGCACACTATAGTCGCGCGATCCACTCCGTTCATGTCCATCTCGTTCAGCAGCGTCTCCACTGATCCGTGATGTGCCGGGTCGGGAACTTCAGGCATATAGGGCCAATAATTCCAGGCGTGGCAGTGAGAATCTATGATGGGCATGTTGAATCGCCTCTTGATTCGATTCGGATCGGGTGATTTTATGTTCAGCGACCTTCAAAGCACGCTGCTCACATTGAATCTTAAATGCATATGCTTTGCCAACGGCAGCGCGTTGAATATTGCTCTCCGTTTTCAGCCCGGATTCAGGGTTCTCGGTGTTGCATCACGTTCCGAATGCCGGCCACGATCAGCGGTAGATTCCCGCCTATCAAGGCGCCGAAATAGGCTCCAGAAACATCTGAGGCGTTGGGCACGAAATCGGCGCCGAACTGAACGTCTAAGAACAAGACAAATCCGATGATAGCTCCGACCGCGCCTAGCGCCAACGAAATCGCTACGTCGGTGACGGTGATACTTTCAGATGAGGTGCCATGCCTTTTGACGAACGAGTAGCCGATGGTCGCGCCGGCTGACATGCCGATGATCAGGTTGGCGCGCCAGGCGAGATCGTTCTGCGGGAATAGAGCCGAGACGACCATGATTACACCGAATACCCATAGCGCGTATCCGGCCAGAGTGGATAAGAAGGCGGCGGTTACTATCTGCACCATGAGCGCACCGATATTGAACTCGCTGCGCCAGAGCATAAAAGCACAACCCGAAAGGAAGGCGATCAGCCCGATCAAAGGCAGATAGGAGATGAAAGCTTGAGCAGTCATTTGGGATTAATGCCAGTTATTGAAGCGCTATCGCTTCGGCAAAGCGTCGATCACGGCATTGGCGCGTGCGGTGAATCCGCTCAGCCGCGGATCTGCTACTACTATGAATGCGTCTGCCAATCTTTCAGCCTGAGCCGGAGTGGCAGGAACAATGTTGAACCTCATATTTCCCAAAGCTCTGTTGACGCGGGCGGATAGCGGATCGGTTTTGATCCGATCCGCCACGGTTCTGGGAGAAGCGCCGAGATCAGTGATCGCGACCTGCATCCGAAAATCGCAATTGGAGGCTGGATTTAGATACTCTCCGATGGTCTTGGCGATATCTTTCGACGCTTCTAAGTGTATTGGTTCGTTCTCGTGCAATACCGCGATGATGCCGGATTTGTTGCCCAGCATCCAAACCATGTTTTCGGTTAGCGGCCAAGATTCACCCTCGATGAGGGTTCTGTATAGCTTCTCCCATTTACCGAGGTGGCTTGGTGTGAAGACCGACATATTGCCTCTTGCGGTTAGAACTCGTGTCCGAGATATGGTTCCTCTGAAGTTGTGAACATATTATCAGCCAATTCAACCGTGCCGCTAGTCTGCTCAGCAACGCGCCCAGCGGAGTGAAGCGTCCGTAGAGAGTGCGCGCCCATGTAGACTGTGGCTAGGGAAGCCGCCGGCATGATCAGATCGTATGCCGCGTTCGAGCCTAATCTTTTGCAGGCTGCGTAGCTATCGCCGTCCGCTTCCAGCCGGTAAATTCCGTCAACCCAAGGGCAAAAGTCATCCATCACTCGTATATTGATCGATCCGGCAACGGAGTATCCGCGGCTTCCCAGCGCGGCCGCGGGATCTAAGATACGCAACCAAAGCGCGTCGTAAGGATTCAATGATAGCCGTCTCGGGTCGGCCAGCATCCAGAAAAGCCGTGATGGCATGGGGTGTTTGCCGTGAGCCACAACTGACATCAGATCTACATCGAGCACGAACCGCCACAACGCCGTCTCGGCCCTTGGAACTACCGCGATGAGATCGTTCACCTGCAACTTGTGCACCGGCAATATACCGTCGCCATCTGCGTCTTCGTCGAACCTCACTTGATATTTGCTGTAACCCAGCGCCCGCTCTCCCTCTTCGTAGACGATGAAGAAAGGCTTGGGATCTCTATGATTAGCGTACTGGTTCCACTCGGTTGGCAGCCTCTGCACCATTCCGGGATGGGAGTTCATTGCTCGATCCCACACTTTAGGGGCGACTTTCTTGATGTCATCATAGCTGGTGAATCGAATCTTGCCCGGCGGTTCTGGCATCGGTTTGAATGCCGAATGCCGCGTCGCTATGGATGCCTCTTGATGTTGCACGGCATTCCCGAATCCGAATCGTCCGTAGATGATGCTTTCGCTGGCCATGAGTCCGGCTAGTGGGATGCCTCTTTCATGTTCGTTTCGCAGTAGTCGGCGCATCATCTCGGTAAGTATGCCGCGTCGACGATGCGTCGGCGATACTGTGACGCCGGTTACAGCTCCCATCGGCATACCCGAACCGACGGGAACTGATACTTGGTATTCCAGCGAAAAAATAGTTCCTATGATCTCACCTTGATCGAAAGCACATAAGCTCCGCTCAACATCGATCACCTCTTTGTCAGCCTCTAGAACTCCCGATCGAGCGTTGAAGTGCGAACCGAATCCGCGCGACATGGCACGCTCGAGAGCTAGTATTTCGTGTTCACGAATCGGACGGTATTCAATACCGTTCACGAGTTCCATATCGGTGATGTTCATGGTTCAGTTCAATTTGCCGTCATGATCGATATGTCAGAAGTGGTGCGGATTCCATGCTGAAGGCACGGTGCGGAACATTGCATCAGCGCGCCGCACAGCTTCGAACGCTTTAGCCCGCACCTCGATGAATCCGAGATTCATAAGCATAGAGAATGAAACCGTTCCCATATAAGCACTTGCCAGCGCCCAGTCCGGCATCGTCATATCGGGTGTTGCGCTGGTTTCGGAGCATGTTGCACCGTCAGGACCGCCATCCAGGGCGAACGCGGTTGAATCGCCGCTCTCGGAATCTCTGATCTCGATGCTGAGCGCGCCTTCTACGGCATAGTTCCGTTTCTCGATCATTGCGGCTGGATCCAGCAACCTCAACCAGATGCCGTCGGTCAGCTGGCGTTTGAGTCGGCGCGAATCGGCGAGCATCCAGTAAAGCGGATCATCCATTGGCCTAGCCTTCGCTTTGACAGTTGTCGCTAGGTCTTCGTCCAGCAAGTGTCTCCACAGCGCGGCATGAGAAGCATCGTTGGTGGAAACGGCCTCGATCACGTTTGTAGCGCCGGCAAAATCGGTGTCGTGTTTGAAACCGTAGCGTGCATAAGCGCGTGGCTCATCGCCTTCCAGATATACGATGAAAAATTCGTCTTTGCTATGTATCGGGTGTATCTCGTAGATCCACCTTTTGTCGGTTCGAGTCACCATGCCGGCTCGCTTCAGTCGAGCCTGATCGTATACGCGTGTCATAAGTGGTATGGCTTCGTCGCGATCGGGACGGATGAATCGGCCGTTCCACTTCGGGAAGTGCGCATACTGCGCGTAGTCAGTATTGATCTCCCAATCATGCACTGGCATAGCGTTGCCATATCCATATCGACCATATAGCAGGCTTTTGCTCGCCCATAGTATCGCTGCCACATCGCCTCGATCGCGCGCGTCAAGGTGTATTCGGCGCATGATTCTTCTCTGGATGCCACGGCGGCGATGAGTGGATGAAGTAGTGATATACGCTACTCCAGCGACCGGAACTATGTTGCCGCCGGGCAATGTCATATCGAACGAATCCGCGCCGCCAGAGCCGGCGATGGCGTCGCCATCGAAGCAGCCCAGCAAGCGATCCAGCTCTACTCGATGCTCGCGCATGAAGCGTGTATCTTCTTCCGATACATGATCGCCTAAGCTGGCTCTGACAGCATTGCGCCAGCGCCGAAACTCTTCTTCTTGAACCGGTCGTATTTCCATGGGGATTAAATAAAGGATTTCAGGTGCCAATACCAGCGGCATCCTAGGCATTGAGCAGTGACGATTAACCTGATTCTAAACCCGATGTCTGAGCAGATATGGATTACGGCGGTAAAATGCTTTGATAGCCATGACGCTAGAATCTTGCTAAATGTCTCTTCGCATCGCGCCATATCACGATTCAAATATAGCTAATGTGTCATCCGGTTTCCGCGGTAAGATCGGCAGCAACATCATCCACCTGCCGGAAACCGATTCCACTATGGATGATGCGAGATCGATTATGCGCACCGCGCCTTCTGACGAAAGCGTTAGAGGGACCGTGGTGATAGCCGACGCTCAACGCTCAGGACGAGGAAGATTCGGCAGAAAATGGGTATCTGGCAAAGGCGAAGATATTCTGATGTCGATTCTGCTGACGCCTCGCCCAACTTTGCTGGGACAGTTGACGATGATGGGCGCTTTGGCTTGCTCCATGACCGTTGACGTTAGCGCAGTAACATCATCCAAGATCAAGTGGCCGAACGACGTTTTGGTCGATGGCATGAAGATCAGCGGCGTCATCGCGGAGGCGGCCACTGTAAGAGAACGGCAAGTGGCAGTTCTGGGCATTGGCCTGAACGTGAACCTTGCTTCTGCCCGGTCCGCGGCGACAGGGATCAATGCCACCAGCATCCGCTCGCTCCGAGGGCAAAAACACAGGGTTCAGCGCGCCTCTGTGCTATCGCTGCTTCTAACGCATTTGAACGAGTTGTATGACGCATTGAAGAAGGGCGAATCGATATTTCCAGAATGGAAGTCGCGCTTGAAGACGCTCGGCGAGGAGGTGAATATCGCAATGCCATCTGCTTCACAGGGTACAGAATATCTATCCGGAGTGGCGGAGGATGTGGATGAGTTCGGCCGGCTGCTAGTGAAAGATGCCAATGGACGCATACACGCGGTTTCGGCCGGCGAAGTGAGTATCGGAAGCGGGTGAGCATTCTACGCTCAGCGCCTAGTCCCAAATCCACTATTCTCGATTCATCAACGAGCGCTGGCTGTTGATGAATCGGATAATAAGCCGCGCCTTATCACTGCACAAGGCTATTGAAGCCTGATTTGCACCGTCGTCATCCTTCAGCCTGAGAATACGGCCCCCATCCGCGCATGAGGTCGGGTCGGCGTTGCTCAGTGCGAGCGGCAGCTTCGCGACGGCGGAAAGCTTCTACGGCCGCGTGGTTCCCGGTGAGCAATTCTTCGGGCACACGCCATCCGCGATAGTTGGCCGGACGAGTGTATACCGGACCTTCCAGCATGCCATCATTCAACGGAGCAAACGATTCGTGTTTAGCAGACTCGTCATCTCCGAGAACTCCCGGGAGCAATCGGGCAACAGCGTCGATAATAGCCATGGCTGCGATTTCACCGCCGGTGATGACAAAATCTCCGATGCTGATCTCACGGTCGACTCCGTGCTGAACGAATCGCTCGTCTATCCCTTCGTAGCGTCCGCATACGATTATGAGCGCGGGTAGCAGTGCGAATCGCTGTGCGATCTGATGCGAGAATGTTTCGCCTTGCGGCGTTGTGAGCGCCACTGGCGGCGCATCAGATGGGGAGTATCGCATCTTTATGCTTTCCACTGCGCTGAAGAGCGGCGGCGCCATCATCACCATTCCCGCGCCGCCGCCATATTGCGGCGCATCAGTGCGACGGTGCTTGTCGGTGGCGAATCGGCGCGGATTCAAAAAATCTATCTCGAGCAGACGTTTTTGACGCGCGCGCTTCATGATGCTCATGGTTAATGGCCCGTCGAACATCTCGGGGAACAGTGTGATGATGTGGAACTTCATCGGCCAATGGTTTGGTGCTGACGCTTAATCGTCTGTGGGATGTTTGCCGCGATGTTTGCCTTGCAGTATTTCCACTGCATGCGGCAATACGTCTACCACTGCCTCCAACATCTCGACGGCGCCTTTTGGACTGCCGGGCAAGTTGAGGATCAGCGTTCGGTCGCGTACGCCAGATTTGCCCCGGGATATCATCGCCATAGGCGTGTAGCTTAATGATGCGATGCGCATCGCATCGGCGATGCCGGGAACTTCGTACTCCAGCACGTCGTTCATGGCTTCTGGCATCACATCGCGCGGCCCCAGCCCAGTGCCACCGGTTGTGAGTATCAGGTCGATATCTCCACGGCCGCACCACAGCAGCAATTGATCAGCTATAAGCTGCTGAGCGTCGGGAAGTATTTTCCGTTCCAACAGCGAGTGTCCTTTTGCGCGCATCGCATCCGCGACGGCATCGCCGCCGATATCTGCGCGCAATCCCTGGGCGCCGGAATCGCTGCTGGTTATAAGCGCGAATTTTATCTTGCTCGTCATGTCATAGCCCATAGATGAAGGGCAAAATCAGAATCAGTGGCTTGAATCCGATGATATAGCCTATGCAACGCGTTGCAAAGCATGACATAGGCGTATCATCGTTTGTAAAATTCAATTCTGAAATGAGTATGCTCTCGGGCAAAAGCATAATGTCGTTCAATTCGACTTATGCATGCCGATACCAGCCCATGAGCCGATAGCAATCCATACCTAGTTGCGTGTACACGTTGATAAGCAATAGTAGCCTAATGATCGATCGCTACAGCGATCGCCATCTTCCGGTAATGTTGATGGAAACAATTGACGCTCTGGACGTATTTCCTGGCGGCAGGTACATAGACGCGACAGTAGGTGAAGGTGGACATTCAATCGCGATTGCGGAAAAAGCATCTCCCGGCGGCCAGGTCCTGGGCATCGATGCTGACCCAGAAGCTTGTAGCGTAGCATCGGCGCGGTTGGGGATGCACGGCAGTTCGGTTCTCGTTGCCAATGAGAACTTTGCCGAGCTGCGCGCCATAGCCCGACGCTACGACTTCATGCCGGTGCACGGCATACTGTTCGATCTCGGCATGTCGTCTCTACAGCTGGACCGAGAAGCGCGCGGCTTCTCTTTTCGACGACCTGACCCTCTTGATATGCGTTTCAGCATGTCTGGCGGACCGACTGCGTCAGACATTGTGAATGGATACTCAGAGTCGGCGCTGGCCGATTTAATCTATCGGTTCGGCGAAGAACGCTTTTCACGGCGCATCGCTGCTGCAATCGTGAAAAATCGTCCGGTATCAACATCGATGGAACTGGCACAGATCGTGGCTGCTTCACGGCGTTCTGCATCGGGAGGCAAACATCCCGCTACACAGACGTTCCAAGCTTTGCGAATCGCGGTCAACGATGAGTTGCAGATGTTGGAAACGGCGCTGGATCAGGCTCTTTCGATGCTGGGGCGCGGGGCAAGGCTGGTGGTGATTTCGTACCATTCATTAGAAGACCGCATTGTAAAGAACTTCATGCGCCGAGAGGCTGCCGATTGCATATGCCCGCGGGAAGAGCGCGTTTCGCCGATCTGCACATGTCGGCATAAGGCTAGGCTGTCGCTGGTCATCAATGGCGCGCTATCGCCGTCATCGCAAGAGATTAGATCCAATCGGCGCAGCCGCAGTGCAAAGCTGAGAGTGGGCGAGAAGATATGATTCCGATCAGTTACTTAAAAGTTGCAAGAGCTAGGTTCCCCTGATGTATCAAGAGGATATACGTCTCGCGATTGACGTTGGTAGCACCAAGGTCTGTAGCGTTGTAGTTCGCCACGACAATCTAGGCCAGCCTGAGCTGCTGGCGCTCAATGTCATGCCTTGCGAAGCGATGACGCGTGGGGATCTAGTGGATCAGACGCTGGCCTCAGAAGTGATACGGGAATCGGTCGGTGAAGCTTCGCAGCAGTGCGACTTGAATTTCGCTCGTGGATACGTCGCGATCGGTGGCAAACATGTGCGTTCGTTCAACGCTTGGGGACGAGCTTCGCAACTCAACTTCGCCTCCGGCGTTACTGAACAAGACGTTTCTAATGCGGTCCGAAATGCAGCGGCATCAAGTGTAGAGAATTCTGATCATCTGCTGTACGCGACCCCAGTGAGATATCGAGTTGACGGTGAGACGGAGTTCAACACGCCCCCGGTTGGAATGCACCCGGATGTGCTAGAGGTGCAGGCGCAATTGATAGTAGCGGGACTGGACCACTATCAAGCCATATATGGTGCGGTAGAGGCCGCGGATATAGAGGCAATACATGGCGGCTCGGCGATTGTGGCGGAATCGGAGCAGATGCTGACGGAGTATGAACGGGATGCCGGTGCGGTGCTGGTAGACATCGGCGGAAGCGACATGGAGATCGCGGTGTACCATCAGAATCGGACCGTTGCTGTATCATCGCTCCCGGTGGGAGGTTTCCATTTCACCAACGATATCGCTATCAGCTACGATATTCCACATGAAAACGCCGAGGCGGTGAAACTGTCCGCTGGTACAGTTACCATGTCGCCTACCGGGCAGGACGTAGAGATTGACCCCAATGCGTTGACGGGTAACGAGCGAGTGGTGGATGTTGAGAGATCGCTAAGCAAGATTTCGGTATCTCAGCTATTGCGTGAGCGAATGACGGACATGGCGCGTTTGCTGAAGCATCGCATAAATCAGGCCGAGGCGCTCCGCGGTCAAGAGTTCTTTACACTAATATTTACTGGGGGCGGCGCCAAGCTTGATGGCTTCGCTAGCGCAGTAAAGATAGCCATGGGAATACGCGGCAACGTGGAAGTCAGAAAACCGAGCGGCACTAAGAGTCTTCCGGAATCGGTCAGCGACCCTACGATGTCGGCCGCGATGTCGGTAGTCCTGAGAGCGTTGTCGCTAATCGAGCACGACAACCATGTGGTTCGAAAGCGGAAGATATTGTCTGTGCAGCCGGTCTCCATCGGCGGTGCTTCTAAAGAAAAGCCACGGCGCAGGTGGCGGTCATTTTTCCGTCGCTGATCTCCGCGCTCGTAGCGTCATCGCATCTCGGTCGCTGTAGTTTCAATTTGGATGGTAAGTTATTCCTAAGCAGCCCCTAAGCATTAATCGCATTGGTCGTATATTGGTCGCTATGCTAGTCGACGTTCAGCCATGAAGTAGCTTTTGCGGATTTGTTGTGGCCATATCCGATACAATCGCAGCTCAGCGCATACGTCCGCCGTCGGTTAACATCAAAGTAGTAGGCGTTGGCGGCGGCGGTTCCAACGCCGTTACTCGCATGTATCGTAGCCGGATTCCCGGGGTCGAGTACATTGTCGCTAACACTGACGCGCAGGCTCTCGCTCAGGCTGAGGCTTCGCTCCGACTGCGAGTGGGAGACCGTATAGCCGGCGCGATGGGAGTAGGTGGAAATCCGGGGATGGGACGTGCTTGCTTTGAGGATGACCGTGAGGAGATCAAAGAGGTCCTGGCCGGTGCCGACTTGGTATTTATAGCAGCAGGCATGGGCGGCGGCACTGGGACCGGCGGCGCACCAGTAGTTGCCAGAATCGCCAAGCAAGAGCTGGGATGTCTGACGGTCGGTGTAGTCACGAAGCCATTCCCATTTGAAGGGCATAAACGGGATCTTCAAGCTCTAAAAGGACTCAATCGTCTGGCGCCGGAAGTCGATACGCTGATCGTGGTGCCTAATGAACGGCTACTGATGACCGCGGAGTCCACAATGCCAATAGCCATGGCCTTCCGCATGGCTGACGAGGTTCTGCGGCAGGCCATGCAATCGATAACTGAACTTCTCATCTTGCCCGGTGAAATCAACCTGGATTTCGCGGACCTCAGGTCTGTGATGAGAGACGCCGGTCCGGCATGGATGGCGATTGGACGCGGAACTGGCATCAAACGCGTCGACGGCGCGCTGGAATCAGCGCTCAACTCTCCACTGTTAGAAGTCAAGATCGACGGTGCCACTGGCGTGTTGCTCAATATTACTGGCGGAAGCGACCTATTGCTGGCAGAAGTGCGCAAAATTTCTGAAACAGTCAAAAGCCGAGTCCACAAAGATGCCGATATCATCTTCGGCACCGCCCGCGACTTTAAGATGGATGATGAGGTCAAGATCACCATTATCGCCACCGGATTCCGCATGGACAAGGGCATTGATCACTACGACCGAATGGAGGAGGACGGAGATCCGGATCGCTCGGGAGACGATGGGAAAACTGATGCCGACGATGAGGGTTTAGGAATCGAGATGCCAGCCTTCTTGCGCGCGCACGCTTCTGCAGACACTCAGACCAGCGAGACACAATCCGACGACGAATAAAAGGGATATTTTAAGCCCTTATCCAAGGTAGCGTGTCGGCGGTAAGAAGCCGTCGCTGTAGAAGCCGAAAGCTAGAATCGCCTGATTTTCGTTTGTTTGAATATTGCTTCAGGCATTGTAAACATCTATACATAGGTATATGAGTGTTTCGATGCACAACATCTTGTGTAGTGATATGATTCGACACTGTGGTGAAAAAGTTTCTAGCCGTGTCTGTGTCCTTGCTGTGGGACTGGCAATTCTTATCGTCTCCTTGGCGCGTCAATCATTTGCAGAGCCTTTGGAGATCGGCTCTTAATTATGAACTGCGCCATCTGCGGACATACAGCCACCAAGGTCATCGACTCCCGCGAGAGCCGCGACTCAGTGCGCCGGCGTCGCGAGTGCATCAATTGCCACGGCCGATTCACCACCTATGAGCGTGCATATGTCTTAAGGCTGCAAGTTCAGAAACGCAACGGCGCGCGTGAGAAATTCTCTGTGGAAAAGGTATCGCGCAGCCTAGAGATCGCCTGCGCGAAACGGCCTATACCGCTTGGCGCTATCAGCCAAATGGTGCGGAAGATACACGATGCCATTGCTATGGATGGCAAGGAGTGTGTAAACACCAGCGTTATCGGCGAGATGGCGTTGCAACAGCTGATGGAGCTGGACCAAGTCGCCTATATGCGCTATGCATCGGTGTACAGGGATTTCACAGACCCCGAGAGCTTCTCGGACGAGGCGCGCTGGCTATTGAATGAAGAGCGGCAAGAGGAAATTTCTCAGGGCAGATTGTTGCAAAGCGATGCGCTCTACAAGATGCGTCGGAAAGCCGGCGGCAAACTGAGTGCCACTCAACTTAAAGATCACTGAAAATATGAAATATCTAGAAATGAGCGAATAAAGATGGTGCAACTTCCGGAGCTAGAAAAATCCGTTGATAAACAATCATGCTTAGATCGGAGCGACGGTGAATTTATTCCCGCGACCATCTCAGATAATGCGGCGGTGATCCTGGATAAACGATATTTTCTCAAAGACACTGACGGAGCTCCGCTTGAAGATGCCAATGGGATGTTCCGACGAGTGGCAGACTCCGTCGCAGAGGGCGATCGATATCATCATTCGGATACGATCGACGATCAGCCGTCAACTGTCGCTGATAGAGCTGTGCGCCAGACCGCCGAACGCTTCTACCGCGCCATGTCCAGTCTTGATTTCCTGCCCAATTCTCCCACGCTCATGAATGCCGGTACCGGACAGGGAACGCTGTCGGCTTGTTTCGTGTTGCCCCTGCGAGACACTATGGAAGGCATCGCCAAAGCTTCACACGATCAGGCGATGGTGCAGAAGTTCGGCGGCGGCACCGGCTTTGCACTGTCAGACCTGCGCCCGAAAGGATGGAGCATATCTACCACCCATGGGCGCGCTTGCGGACCAGTCGAGGTGCTCAGATACCTTTCCGCCACATCACGCCTCGTAACTCAAGGCGGTAAGCGCGACGGCGCCAATATGGCAGTGATGAACGTGCATCATCCCGACATCGAAGAGTTTATAGCTTGCAAAGAGGTAGAAGGCGAGATACACAACTTCAACATTTCGGTCGGTGTTACCGATGAATTCATGCGCGCTGTGGAGTCGGGTTCCGATTATCCGCTCTACTTCCGTGCTGATCCTGCCGACGAGAATAGCGAGCCAATTGAAGTCGATCGGCTTGACGCGCGCCAAGTATTTGACAAAATCATCGCCGGCGCCTGGCTCAACGGTGAGCCTGGCATGATCTTCCTGGACGAGGTGAATCGCCACAGTCCGGTTAAGCACGTCGGCATGATCACCGCCACTAATCCATGCGGCGAACAGCCGCTTCTGCCAAACGAATCATGCAACTTAGGTTCCATCAACCTTGCGCACTTCGTCAAAGGCACTCTCGCGACCAGTGTTATAGAGCGCGACGAAGATGAGATGAAGATGCTGCTAAAGCGAGATAAGCCAGCTGACCGTAAGACGCCTAACGAGGCATCATATGACACCCTTCCAAGCATCGACTGGGAAAGACTGGAGGACGTGGTGCGGTTAGCTGTCCATTTCTTGGACAACACTATCGATGTGAACGAATACGCCATCCCTGAAATCGAGTCGATGAACCGCGGCACTCGTAAGATCGGTCTCGGAGTGATGGGTTTTGCCGATATGCTAGTGCAGCTCGGAATACCTTACGACAGCGATGACGGAGTTGCAGTGGGACGCGCGGTAATGCAGTTCATCAAGCAGATATCTGACGATCAGTCAGAACAACTGGCGATTCAGCGTGGCCCGTATGATAAGTGGCATGGTGGAGATGCAGATATGCGTGGTGAGCCACCGATGCGCAATGCGTGTCGTTTGACGGTGGCGCCTACCGGCACGATATCGATGATCGCCGGTTGCTCCAGCGGTATCGAGCCGATATTCTCGCTGGCCTATCGCAAGCACAACATACTCGGTGGCGACACCACGCTGTACTATGCCGATGCCAACCTTGAGAGAGTGGCTAAGGAGCGCGGATTCTATAGTGAAGAACTACTCGACGCGCTCTCTAACGGCGAGTCTTTGCAGGACATCGATGACGTGTCTGATGATGTCAAATCGCTTTTCCATGTAGCCTCCAACATATCGCCGCGGGATCACGTTCTGATGCAGGCCGCATTCCAGGAAAGCGTGGACGCCGGAATATCCAAAACGATCAACTTTCCCAACTCGGCTACGAAGCAAGACGTTGAAGATGCCTACATGCTGGCTTGGAAGAGGGCTTGCAAGGGCATCACTGTGTACCGTGCTGGAAGCCGCGAGAAAGAAGTGCTTACCGCCGGGCACGCTGATGAAGAATCTAATGACACGCTGCAACCATCGCTGATGGAGGGGATTGGCGATGCTGCCAGATTAATGGTAGCTGATGCCTTCATCACGCCGATGAAACGCCCCCCCGCGCTTTCGGGTAGAACCGTTGAAGTCGCGACGGGCAGAGGGAAGATCTACGTCACACTGAACTACACTGATTCCGGCCGACTGTTCGAGGTCTTCACCGCGCACGGAAAGGCCGGCGGCAACGATAATGCTATGGCCGAAGCGCTATCGCGGATGATATCGCTGAGCCTGCGCTCGGGCGTCTCACCCGACAATATCGTCAGACAACTGCGCAACATATCTGATGTGCCGCATTGGAGCAACGGGACGCAGATCAAATCAGTGCCCGATGCCATCGCACAGGTTATTGCCGCTCACAGCTCTAACCCGCCCGCTCTGTCAGCCAATGAAGCGCCAGCCGATGGTGAAGTATGGCATTCTTCCCTGTTCGGCCCACCGAGCGCCGAGCAAATCGGGATGCTGAGCGCATCCGTATCCACGAATGCTCCTACTGGGGATATGCTGCAAAAAATCGCGAGCGGCGAATCGTGCCCAGAATGTTTCGCCGCGTTGGCATTTGAAGAAGGTTGTATGAAGTGCTATTCATGCGGTTTCAGCAAGTGCTGAATCGGCTTAGCGTCTGCGCAGTACTAAATGTTGTCGACCATTAAAGGACTGCTCACATGACCAAAATCCGAGCGCCGAAACCGTTGCTTGCAATCACTCTCGGCGACCCGTCAGGAATCGGTCCCGAGGTTATCGCTAAGGCCCTCTCGACACCGTCAATCCGCGCATCCGCTCATATCTTCGTCATCGGAACGGTGCATGCGCTGGAAGAAGCGTTGCATCAGATCGACTCACGCGTCTCAGTGCGTGCCATCCGAGCCGCGGATGAGGCGCGGGAAATAAGCGATGCGATACCGGTGCTCAGCGTCGGCGGCTATGAAGATACGGATTTCCCTCTGGGCAAGCACGTTGCAATATCTGGCAGGGCATCGCATGAGTGGGTAGTCAAAGCAGCTGAGCTGTGTCTATCGGGCGAAATAGACGTCATGTCGACCGCGCCGGTGAACAAAGAGTCGTGGCAACTGTCCGGTGCTCCTGATTTAGGGCATCAAGAAGTATTTAAGCGTCTTACTGGCAGCTCCAATGTGTATACGATGCTGGTCAGCGGAAATTTGCGATGCATGCACCTTTCCACCCACAAGCCGCTCGCCGATGCCTGCGCGTTTGTGACGTCGGAGAATGTGCTGACTGCGATAATGATCACGGATGCGCATATGAAGCGTTGGGGATTCGATTCCCCCCGCATCGCAGTAGCGGCGTTGAATCCGCATGCCAGCGACAATGGGCTCATCGGCGACACTGAAGCGAAAGAGATCGCGCCGGCGATAGAAGCCGCGTGCGTGGAAGGAATCGACGCTACGGGTCCGCACCCCGCCGATTCGGTTTTTAATCAAGCCATCGCGGGACTATACGACGTAGTGATTGTGATGTATCACGATCAGGGACACATCGCTATCAAGGTGCATGGCTTTGAAGAGTCGATCTCGGTGAACCTAGGCATACCGTTCATCCGGACATCGGTGGACCATGGCACGGCTTTCGATATTGCCGGCCAGAACAGAGCTCAAGCGACCAGCATGGTGAAGGCGATTGAGCTGGCAGTGGAATTGGCGAGCCGGAGAGAGATGAAGTGATTAGCGTCTGGCGCGCGTTCTGCTATCCATAGTAATAGCATTTCCAGCCGTATTTGTACCGCCACGGTGTGCAAGACTTGCTAGCATTACCAGCTGAATCGTATGCCGTGGCGCAATAACGAAATTTGCCGATCACTACTCGCCGGCAAGTAGGATGCGCATCGTTTTTCCTGTGACTAGATTCCTAATTAAATTTCAACCGATGGTCTGGATAGTTCTTCCCTCTCTTTTGCTGTTTGTTGCCTGCGACGATGGCGGCCAATCGCCTCCCCAGACCGCAGCATCGTTTGTGGACGGCATCGCAACAGTCGCTTCACCCCAAGATGACGACATAGATGCATCTGTGATTGCAACCGATGCAGAGGATGATGTAAAAGGAAACGGTGGCGTGATGCATGTGGAGATTGGATTTAGGGGGATAGATCCGGTGATAGATGCGGCATCTGCGCACCGGGATCTCTACAATCTACCGCTGGTCTCCGAGATCCATGCCGGACTGATGAGCATCTCCCGAGACAGCGTCGGAATGGCGAAACCAGAGCTGGCGGAGAGCTTCGTCGTGCGAGATGATGGCAGGTTTTACGAGTTCAGGCTTCGGAAGGGACTGAAGTTCAGTGACGGTAGCAGGCTTACCGCGTCGGATGTGAAGTGGTCGTGGGAGCGTGCGCTCAAGAAATCCACTCCATGGGGCCGTGCAACAGATGTGTTCGGATCGATTCTAGGAGCGGATGCGGTGGCGGCGGGAACGGTCGACGATCTGATCGGCGTCGAGGTGATAGACGATAAGACGCTCGCAGTAACCCTCACCGCTCCTAGGCCTGATTTTCAGTATCTCTTGTCAGATCCCGTGGCATCGGTTCTGAAGCGCGAGAATGTCGAGAAATGGCACGTCTCATGGACCAACGATGTTTTTCCCTCCAGTCTTAATGGGACGTACGAGAAATACAGCCCAATGCCCTTTGGCGAAGATAACATGCCGGTCGGCGCTGGTCCGTTCAAGCTGGTTGAATATCTGACGCAGACGGAGATCTGTTCGATAGCGAGAAACGAGCACTACTGGGGCCGGCCGGCGCATCTAGACGGGGTGAGGTACATATCGGCCGAGTTGTACGACACCGAGACGGCGCAGGAAGTGGATCTGCACAGCATCTCGGAGCGGGCTTTTTTTGACGAGAGAATTGATTTTGTTCTCGTATTCGATGATCGTGCGGATGATTTGCTGCAGAAGAGCAAGGGGACGAATACTTACGTGCAATCGGTTGAATCAGCGCCATTTACGCAATTTCTGGTATTTAACCCCGCACATCCCCCGTTCGACGATCATCACTTCCGTCGCGCCCTGATGGCGGCTTCGAATCTGGAGGAGATGTATGCTCCATTGCCGGTGAAGTGGGAGCATAGATTGGTGCCGCCGAGCATACTTCATACTTTGATGCCAGTCAATTCTTTAATCGCCGATCTTGAATCGGCGCGCAGTGAACTGACACTTTCTGAGTACGCCGAAAACGTCGGCGAGCATAAATCAACGTTTTTCACTGAGACCGCCGGTTTCGTTATTGACCGGCTGCAGATTCTGTTCGATGTCTGGCGCGAATCCTTGGGCTTCGATGTAGAGCTGCGCTCCATCGATACTGCCGAACTGTTATTCGGTCTAATGGATTATGGAGAGTTGCCGATAAGAGAGATTTCGATATCGCCTCTGTATCCTTCTCCGCATGCGGTGTTAGGGAGCTTCGTCAACGTTTTCGGACGGTCCGAGCCTTCTGCCGAGTTCCAAGAAGTGGAAGAGATGATCGCGGAGGCATCGGCCGAGCCAGATGCGGCTACTCGGTCGCTGAAATACCGTGATATCGAGCAACACATCTTGGATCAAGCGCTGGCGCTTCCATTGCTGGTTGACTGGTTCAACCCCGAGATTCTGGTTCAACCGTGGGTGCACAACTTCAATCCGCCTCGTTTTCCGGGTTCAGCTTTTCACGGCGTCTGGTTCGACGATACTGCGCCGGATCGGGCATTGCCTTAGCTTAGAGCGTGGCAGCGGGGAATGTGCAATTGACTGTGCTGAAGGCAGCCGGAATTTCCTATCCTCTGAACTCAACCCCTTCACAATTCTCTGAACGCGGTCTTATCAACTTGCACTTCACCAAGAGTAGGGATGATATGTTCTCCGAGCCGGCAAAAAAGAAGAATTTCAGTATTGCAACCGTCGCCGTGATACTGCTATTGAACGTGTTGCGTTAAGCGGAGTGAGAGTGAAATGCTTCCTACGCTTGATCAAGCGGTTACCTCAGATGCGGAGACTGTCAGATCCCCAATTCGCTCGGAAGAGGCACTATTGATAGAACCGGCTGATTCAGTTGCATCGCACGACGGCAATGTATTGATAATGGCTGGTGACTGGTGCGGGATTCCTGACCCGGCAGTAGACCTTGCTTCAGAGTTCCGGCCGATCGGTCTCAGATTGGTTAGCGAGATACACGCAGGGTTGACTCGCATAACCGAGCAACCAGAGATTCGAGTTGAGCCCGAACTGGCCGAGAGTTTCAGGACGAGTGAAGGGGGGCAAAGTGTATGAGTTCTGGCTGCGGAAAAATCTGCGCTTCAGTGATGGTTCTTATTTAACTGCATCGGACGTTAAATGGAGTTGGGCGCGCGCTGATGAAATCTACCGGGTTCAGTTTCGCCAATGACATTCTAGGTGGAATACAAGGCGCTGAGCGAGTTGTCAACGGAGATGCGCGCGAGTTGACCGGAGTCGAGGTGATCGACAAGCGTCGTTTGCGAGTGAGGCTGGTGTCGCCGCGCTTTGATTTCCCTATGTTGCTGGCGCACCCGGTAGCGTATGTATTAAAGCGAGATAATGTTGCGAGGTGGGATGGAGTATGGAATGCCGAGCCGCTGGGCATGGTTTTCACCACTGAAGTTGAGTTAGAGGCCTTGCCCGTAGGCGCCGGACCATTCAAACTGACTCGGTTCGCTCGGGTTGAGGATATTGATGCAGATCCATATGGATCGAGATGCGTTTTAGCACGAAATGAGCATTATTGGGATACCCCATCCCATATCGACGGTGTGGTCATTAACCTATCTGCCACCTCCGGTGCAGAGGCGAGTGTCATAGGCAGGCAGAGGGATGAATTCAGCAACGGCAATCTTGATTTCATTTTGATTGGCGACTCGCTTTCCGAGGGCATATATATCAATCTTCCGCCACGGATGTCCTTTCTAGCGCTGAACCCGTCGCGACCGCCATTCGATGATATCCATTTCCGGCGCGCATTGGCAAAGACTGCTGAAGTAGATGAAAAACTGCTTACGGGTATAGTGTCTAACCCGCATCGTATCGTCTCCGCCTCATTGGCATCCCCTGGAGATAATATCCGTGGATATGACTTTGATCCGGCTGATGGGAAGCAAGAATTGGAAGCATCCTTATATCAAGATGATTTTCTACAGTCGCCGATCGAGTTCTACACTCTAGATGATTCTGAGGCGTCGATTGGATACCTCTGGAGTGTTTTCAAAGCATGGCGAGAGGCATTGGGGATTGAAGTGAAAGTCAATGAATTCGACATTCAATCTGATGTGGATGATGACTCGCCTCATCTTTTGCTTCCGCCATTGAATGAACTAGGGATGGTTGAAGTTCACGTGTGGCCGCATTATCCACACCCACACGCGGTGCTGATCAAGTTTGCAAGTGCTTTCAGAGATCAAGATGCACCTGCAGAGATCGCTGAGATTAGACGTCTGATAGCTGATGCCGCGGCTGATCCGGATGCCGCAGAACGCCGGCTCAAGTACTCCACGATAGAGCAACGTATCTTGGATCAGGCCCTGGCTATACCGCTCTTGGCACTTGAAACGCAGGCACGGATCATGATTCAGCCATGGGTGCATGGCCTAAAGTTTCCCAAGTATCACGGATCCGCATTCAAAGATGTTTGGATAGATGACACGGCGCCGGAGCGAGCGTTGCCTTGAGAGTCAGTGTCGACTATGGAATAGTGCCGCGCTAAGGTCTCTTCGGCATCACGGCAATGGTCAGACGTTGAATCGTGTTGATGAGCCTCTGACGTTCGCAGCATCTACCCCGCGTGCGATAGCGCGACGGTCGATATCGGAGGCTTGGACATCAATAAGAATGTGCATCGTAGCAACTTGATCTTACGCCGCGGCTTAAGGCAGTGTCCGCTTTGGCGCGCTATCGTCCAGCCATGCGTCATGAAACGCCGAGCCGCTATAACGGGGATATTCCAAGCCATGCACCCATGGCTGTATCAGAAAAGTTCGGTGCGGTTCAAGAGCCTGCAAGGGTATTGCCAATGCGCTATCCAGTATGTGCCGCTCGATGGCATCGTATCTGCGCGCCCGTTCTGCGTTATCCAGCTTCGAAGCAGCCTCTGATATCATGCCTCTGATCTCAGCGAACTCGGGCGGCATCTTCTCCGCGCCGAAGGCATTGACGAACGCCAACAAGATACCATGCGCCGATGGATAGGTCGCGTGAAGATCCACAGTCATCATGTGCCAACCCTCTGGAGGTATGTCTAAATGCTCGCTTATCGTTACTTCTATTCCCAATTGATCCCGCCAAACTTCAGACACATCGGATTGATAAGGAGTAAGTTTCTCTTCCCATGAAACGTGTAGCCACAAGTTTATTTCACCGTCCTGGGAAGCTTCAAAATCGCGTTGAGCCGCGGCGAGATCGAAGCTTAATCCCGATACGGCAGACTCGTTCATTGCAATCGACTCGGACACCAATCGGTTCAAGTTAGAGATGCCGGGTGAATGATGGAATGGCATGGCTATCGATCGATTTAGCCAACGCGCGCCGGAAACGGATATCGTCAAGAGGCGGAAGCGCGGAATTGAGAGCGATGAACATAGTTACGGGCGCGATGCTAACCGTCATGGCTTCGAATCGCTTCGCATCTTCACTGTTAGCTTGCTCGATGTCGATTCTCAATGCGCCTTCCTGCAGATCGATTTCTCCAGATGTCAACCTGATGTTTTGTCTGGTTCGCATCGCTTCAGCACCGGACCGGAGATCCGGAACTAGGTGCACGATTATTGCGTTGAGGCGAGCTTTATCGCCCCAGTAGTGCTCGTTGCGCTCCAAAACGCACCTCGCATTTGACGATGCTCCGGCATGTGAAGCATCTGGAAATGCGAACTCTATAAGTCTGAATGGCCCAGCACCCACGGGGAGAGCGGTGATCTTACGACCGGTAAGCGAGTACGTCGCATTGGTCTTATTTCCCATACATCATCCCATCTCTGCACGTTTGCAGGGTTGAGCACCGATGCTACCGGATCGGCTAGCAACATCGGGAACTCCGCTCTTGGCTCTCTGAGTGTAACTTTGAGCCGACGATCATCGATCACTTCAATGCCTCTGAGCTTCTGCGAATCTCCGCTGGCCACCTCGGCGGCGCCTTCGATATCGCCTAGAACGTCGATGGCACGACCGTCTGCGGTAGCTTTTCGCAACGCTCTCTCCCATGTCCATTTCACATCTGAAGCGGACATGGAGGTGCCGTCGCTGAACTTCAGATTCTTTCTCAGTACAAACTCAAAGTTTCGCCCGTCTTCTTTGCTGCTGAAGCTCTCGGCCAGTTCGGGTTCCACTCTCGGGCCTCGGTCTTCCACAATTTTGGTGAGTCCCGCGTGAATCTCATTCGCCAATGTGAAGACGCGCATTGGTTGCAGTGCCGTCGCCGCATCTATCGCCGGGTCAGGGATCTGGCATGAGTTACTATCAATCATTAGAATGCCGCCGTTATCGGGGAACTTCAACTCGGTTCTTAGCGCTCCAGGTTCATTTTCAAGATGCGAGCTTTTCTTGACGACCGTTGTATCTAGGAGCTGATTTTCCTCCGCACCAGTAGCCGAATCACCGTCGGATCGCACGATACACGCGATTGAGAATAGGCTGAGCAAAACAAGGGCTAACTGGGTGATAGGAGTCATCAGCGCATTAGCGGCACGTCTCTCCCTTTTTGATGATACGGGCAACATATGATCGAAATATTGAATAAGAGGTAAGACTTTAGCTGCCTGTGGATAGATACCTCCGCACCCCAAAGTTCCAGATCCGCAACGATATCAGCAGAAAAAGAAAGCCAATCGCGGGCGACACATACTGAAACCATAGGGGAGCTCCAAGCGGATCTGGCACTCCCATAATCGCGACTGCCGGAAAATAGCTGACACATGCCAGTGGAATCACGAAAATGAAGAAAAGCCTGAACCATGGCCGGTAGATCGACATTGGATACTGCGTCGTCTCTACTCCGCCATAAGTGACAGTGTTCATGATTTCCAGAGTCTCTGTAGTCCAAAACGCCAGAGTGGCTTGGAGCACCATGAGCCCACTGAATAGGGCCGCGCCACCGGCGATGGCGGCGAACAGCAGCAATACGTCTGCCAGCGTCCAGTTCAAGCCCAGCGCGAATGATGCCCATATCAGGATGAATATGCCTTGTGATAAGCGTCCGAGGCGGCGTATAGTCAATTCTTGTCCGGCCAGTTGCAACACCGTGGATCGCGGACGAATGAGGATGCGATCGAATTCGCCCGATTTGACCATATCGCCAAAATCCTGAAATCCGCGCGTCAGACCGTCACATATCGCGAAAGACACATTTACGATCCCGTATAGAAAAGCTACTTCGTATAAGCGCCATCCGTCTAGAGTGCCGAAGCGATGGAAAAGTATCAGCATCGCTAAAAACTCCATCGACGTCAGAGTCAAATGCCCCACGGTCAGCATGATGTATGATGCCCGATACTGCATCTGTGAACGCATCGAGATCTCCAGGTACCGGACATACAGTCGGAGTGAGTCGACAATCGTGCTCATCCTCCTTGCACCACCAACCTGCGCAACGAGCGCGACATAAGCCAGTTTCCCAGCATCATCATTAGCACGATCCAGATCATTTGATGTGCCAAATGGAGCACCGCCTCGTTCGTCGGTATGTGTCCCAGATAGATTCGGAATGGAGTGTCGATGAATCCTCTGAAGGGCAACAGAGCAATCGCCGGCTGCGTCCAGTCGGGGAATAGTGGCAATGGGACTATCATTCCCGAGAATACGTACACGAATCCGCGCGCAAATGCGGCGATGCCCTCGCCCGAGATGGTCCATAGCATACTGACGTTGAAGAGCGTGGTGAAGGTGCTGCTGAGCAGCGCCGCCGCGACCAGTGATAATACGAATGCGGCAGCTGCAGCCAGAGATGCTGGCGCCTGGAGATTCATGAATGCTCCGGCAAATACGAATATCGGCACAGCGCGCAATATTACCGGCGCTGAATGCCCAGCCACCGCACAGCAATACCAGTAGCCGTAGAGATGCACGGGACGAATCAGCTCATAACCGATGTTTCCAGTGCGGATCATGGCGCGCAAGTCGGTGTCCAAGTTCCACGGCACTAAGATGAGAAAGGCCTGGCCGAGCCATATGTATGTTGATACGTCTTCTATGTTCATCGGCTGTTCAGTCGTCGATGATCGATAGAAGGCTTGGAAGATCATGACTCTGATGAGTCCCCAGAATAGTTGCGTCCCCACGCCGGCCAAGGCTGCGGCACGGTACTGTAGCAGACTCCTGAAACGCGCGCTGACGATAGCCCAGTAGCTGATCAACATTAGCAGTCCTGGTATATCTGCGCGATCAGCTCTTCGATCGGCGGATTCTCTACGAACAGGTCTCGGATCTGATGTGAGGCGGTTACTCGTGCGATCAGATCTGCCGCTGAGATGCGATCGGGATCGAAACGCAGGTGCACTCGCTGCCCTTCACGCTTGGCGACTTTAGCCATCGCCTCATCTATCTCATCGTCCGGGACTACCAGATCCACTACTAGTATGCGATCGGCAGCGACTCGACGGCGCAAATCTTCCAGTGTACCGTCTGAGAGGATGCGGCCGTTGTTCACTACCATGACGCGGTCACAAACTGCTTCAATGTCATCTAAGTCGTGAGTGGTGAGAATCACCGTGACGCCACTTTCACGGTTGAATCGACGGATGAAATCTCGGAACGCCAGTTTAGACACGGCATCTAGCCCAATAGTGGGTTCGTCTAGAAAGAGGATTGCCGGGGAGTGGAGCAGAGCGGCTGCCAGATCGCAGCGCATGCGCTGCCCCAGGCTGAGCTGGCGGACGGGGGTATCCAGCATCGGCTCCAGCTGCATCACATCGATGAGCTCATCGCGGTTACGCGCATAATCGGCGCGCGGGATACGGTAGATGTCGCGCAAGAGATCGAACGATTCGATCACCGGCAGATCCCACCATAGCTGAGTGCGTTGACCGAATACCACTCCGATCTCTCGCACATGCGCGATGCGGTCCTGCCAAGGCACCCGTCCCAGTATTTCGCACTTGCCGGCATCGGGCACCAGGATGCCAGAAATGATCTTGACGGTAGTAGATTTTCCGGCGCCATTAGGACCGATATATCCCACTAGTTCGCCAGCCGCGATCGAAAAGCTGATTCCATCGAGTGCGTTGACTGTGCGGTATCTTCTCTGTGCCACTCCGCGCAACGCTCCCCACAATCCGGCTCGACGTTCTGCCACCCGGAAGCGCTTGGTTAAGTTTTCGACGGCGATTTGAGGCATTGCAGAATCCTTGCGGCATCCAAATTTAGATTGTGGGAATGCACCTGGCTTGCTATCCTATTTGCTCATGCCTAGGCGATAAGAGTCGCATGAGCATGGATAGTCAGACGCGTTGATTAGATGAGATCAGATTCCAGAGTCTGAATCCTAAAGTCAAATCGGGATCGCTTAGAGAGTGCGAGACGCCAAGGGCGTATGCGCTTTGGTTTTTCGTCAGGTAGCAGTGCGTATAATCGGAGTAGGTCTTGCGAACGGCCGTCTGCGCGACGCGTACTATCATTTTAATTCGCACCTACTCAGTTAGCAGAGGCAGAACTTGAATGTAACATTCATCGGTGGCGGATTGATGGCCGAGGCTCTCATCTCCGGCATCTTGAAGGCCGGCATCGATTGCCGAATTTCGGTCGGCGACCCACTGGCACAACGCCGAAAGTATCTATCGGAACGCTATGCTGTTACAGTTGCATCTGAAAACGCGAGTGTGTTGTCGGGTGCCGATATTGCGGTGATAGCGGTAAAGCCGCAACAGCTCGGAGACGTGGCAGCAGAGTTCGAATCGATCGGCGTCAAGTTGCCAACGGTCATTTCCATCATGGCTGGAGTGCGGATGGATACTATCCGTGATCGTCTGCACTGCGGCGGCATTGTGCGCGTGATGCCGAATACACCGGCGCAGATCGGGCAGGGAGCTACTGCTTGGACGGCGTCGTCAACAGTAGACGCGGAGGCATTGCGTTTCACTGAACGGATGCTGGATGCAGTGGGAGAGCAGATCTATTTCGATGATGAAAAGCTAGTGGAGATCGCGACTGCGCTCAGCGCGAGCGGTCCGGCTTATGTCTTTGTTTTCATCGAATCGCTGATAGACGGCGCTGTCCAGCTTGGAATGCCGATATCTTCTGCGCGTGAGCTGGCGGTGCAGATGGTGCTGGGGAGCGCGTCGCTCGCGAAATCCACGGGGTTGCATCCGGCGGAGCTGCGAAACATGGTTACTTCGCCTGGAGGAACTACTGCCGCCGCGTTGCACGCCATGGAATCAAAGGGCTTCAGGTTTGCCGCCATCGAGGCGGTGCTGACTGCTCATCGCCGCGGCGATGAGCTAGGACAAATCGGCAAGGAATGATCGCGCGATGGATGGATTAGTTCTTGTTCTGCGCGCCTTTCTCATCGTGGTGTGGTTGCTCATACTCGCACGCACGCTCATATCCTGGTTTCCAGCCACTCACCACAATGAACTGGTACAAAGGCTGTTCGAAGTTACAGACCTTATCCTAGAGCCGATTCGCCGCCTGTTGCCACCGATGGGCGGTTTTGACCTTAGCCCGATGGCAGCCTTGGTGGTGATTTATGTGCTCCAACGGGTGTTGGATAGTTTCGCCTGAAGCGCGCTTCGACTCTCGCTTTTATCATGTTGCGCGCGCACTCTACCCGCATGGATCTGCCTAGTGTCGCACAGCGTATCTGATTCTACAGATTGTGCACTTCCACCACTCCCTTGGGAATATCGTCTGCCGGCTCGAATCCGAGCACCTTTCCGTAGAAACAGAGCTC
This sequence comes from Dehalococcoidia bacterium, assembly GCA_963422715.1. Classification (GTDB taxonomy): domain Bacteria; phylum Chloroflexota; class Dehalococcoidia; order Lucifugimonadales; family Lucifugimonadaceae; genus Bin127. Next base: position 1,642,939 of record OY730475.1, read on the forward strand.
CGCTAGTTGCGCGCGAATGATTGTTGCGGCCTGTCGGAAACCGTGTTGCTCGCCCTCGAATCCGATATAGGCATACGGCAACCCTTTGCCTGCCAATGCTTGGACCATTATCTCGGCCTGAGACGGCGGCACGATCTCGTCTTCTAGCCCCTGTAGTATTATCATCGGCGTCGATAGACGATCCATGAAATTAATCGCTGATCGATCATAGTATCTTTGCTTCTGCTCGGGATAGGGACCAACCAGTGAATCTAGATATCGTGATTCGAATTTGTGTGTGTCTCCGATGAAAACCATTAGGTCGGCGATTCCATATAGTGCCGCGCCGGCAGCGAAGAAGTCGCGGAAAGTGAGCGCGTTGATAGTTGTATAGCCGCCGGCCGAACCGCCGCGTATGATCGTCCGGTTACCGTCAACTAATCCGAGGTTTATCAAGTGTTTGGCAGCAGCGACACAGTCATCGATGTCGTAGACTCCCCAATTTCCCTTCAACGCGTCGCGATAAGCCTTGCCGTATCCAGATGAGCCGCGATAGTTCACGTCTACCACCCCGAAGCCGCGGCTAGTCCAGAAATGAGTGGATAAATCAAGCCCGGTTCCAGATACGCTGGTAGGTCCGCCATGGCAAATGACTATGAGTGGTGGCAATTCATCATCCGGACCTGCGAAATCGGCGTTTGAAGGTTGGTAATACCATGCATGGGCTTCACCATCGTCAGTGGTTGGGAATACGATGGGCTGTGGCACTGATAGATATCCCGTATCCACTTTTGCCGTGCTGGGAGAGTAGATGGTTTCGCAAGTCTGTCGATCGATGTCTAGCTGCACGATCTCCGGCTCGCGAGTAGGTGAAGCACCGATGAAAATCAGCGATTGTCGATCTGCATCAGCGGTAACATAGGATATCTCGCTATAGGGAACGATAATGCTGTACACATCTCCCGAGTCAGGGTTGATGATGGCGAACGAACCCGAAGTTGCGCCGCCCTTGCCTAAAGCGATCTCTCCGTCAGCGAGGAAATCGTAAGATGCGAATCCGAAGTTCCAATCAGGGCGCCCAGCCTCAGCATTCTCTTCCAGAAGATTGATCGTCTCTCCATCTCGCCAGATGTAGATGTTCCACCATCCCGTACGGTCAGAGACGAAATGCAACAGTCCATCTGGACTCCACGCCGGCTGTACGATGCTCTCGTCGATGCCGCCGGCCAGTTGAGACGAAGTAGCGACAGAAGCTCCATCAGCGGTTTGGAATGATCCTGACATGAGATGATTGCCGTCCCACGGCATATTCGGATGATTCCATTCCGTCCACGCGATGCCGTCATGCACGCTACACGCACGCGGCGCGCAGTAGAAGTCTCGGCCGGCAGCAATAGTCTTTACGACTCCGCTAGAGGTGTCGACCGCGACGAGTTCGTTGGCCGCTTCCGATCCCTCATCGGTGTGGCTCTCGCGCACGCAGAGGATGAATCTGCCATCGTCAGTAACGCTCAGATCTGCATAGCGCAGGCCTCTAGAGATATCAGGCTCTGGAGTCAGTGGCTGAGGAGGAGCTTCGCCCGGGCATTGGACATAGATGCGCTGATCGTCCCAGTTCGTGAAATAGACGATGCCGTTGCGGACGGCGTACGATCCGCCGCCGTATTCGTGCACGGCGTTGCGGGAATTGAAGCCTGGCGGTGTAATATCCTGTATCTCACCGTTAGAGGTCCGCCTCATGATCACGTAGCGTCCTGATTCCTGGGCGCGCACGTCGACCCAATATATGTCGCCACGGTCGCAACGCACCTCAGATAGTCTTCGCTTGCTGCTGCCAACCAGGGTCTCGGCGGTGATAGGTGATTTCCAAGAGCCGTAAGGTGCGATGGTTTTCATGATCTCTGTATCCTCGTTGTTTCAAGGGAATCAGATAAGGATGCCGTAATTCGGGCCAATGTAATCTCAAACTCTTCTAGCCAGAACGACGCGATTGGAATTGGTGCCTTGACGGTTGTTGCGGATTCCCCAAAGATTGGATGTTTTCGTGAAGGATTGCTGATTGATTAGCACTTTTATTGTCTCGAATGGCAATCCGCCTATGGCACTCATCACTTCTTCTTCAAGTCGCACTGAACTGTTGCGAGCTTCACCTACTTCAAATGCGACGTGACCGCCGATGCGCACTACTCTCGCCAGTTCAACAAAGGTTCGGCGTATGAAGTCGCGCCACGCACTCAGGGATGCATGGATGTCTATCTGCACCTTCTCGACATCGATTCCTGCGAACCAGCACCTCAACCAATTGTCTACGCGATAGTCGACTATATCCAGAAACGGCGGCGAAGTTACCACTAAAGCCACTGATCCATCTTCAAGGTACTCTAATTTATCGGAAGGCGTGCATCTGAGATCGTAACTAGGCGCGTTTGCCGGCGTAAAGCCAGAGCGCAAAAGGGAGCGCGATTTTTTCAACACGATTGATTTAATGTCTTTAGGCTCTGGAATCTGACCGTTTCGCTCGTTTATTCGGATCTGAGACTCTATCGATACGGCCTGATTGGGTGGCATTGTGCGCACTGAGAAAAATCCGGATGAGTGTCCGGTGAGGCGATTGATGCAGATCATGCGAATCCAGTCGTCGACTTTATCCAGTTCTCCCGTCATTTCTCGTCTCATGAACCACTTCTTAAGGGCGATCAGTTTCGACAGCGTCTCGTGATGATAGAACGCGAGTAGCTTTTCATCGGCTTCAGGAATTTCTGCATAGTCCAGCGATTCATCCAGACGAGCTTCGATCTGGCGCAGAGACGGTGGGTTGAAACGCGGGCGCGCCATCATGATGCAAAGCGGGTTAGTGTCGCTGCCGGCGGATCGTCGGCCCATGAGATGCGCTTGCAGAGGGGTAGTGCCGCGCCCCATGAAGGGGTCTGCCACCAGATCACCGGGCTGGGTATAGCGTTTAATGAAATATTCCGGGAGCTGCGGTTTGAAGCAGGCACGATAGCTGATCTCATGCAGACTGTGCCCTTGGCGCTGGCGCGCAGTCCAGAATTGCGCGGTCTCTCGTTCCACGCCGTCACGGACTTGAGTCGTTGTGCCGAGTGATGTCTTGCCGGCTTTAAGCTCCGTCTTCATGCTAAACAGAAATTCTAGCGCTAAACATATTTGCATAGATGCTCGCTTTCCGCGAACTAGCACGTAAGGCACACATGGCAGGCGAGATTTGACTCAGTGAACACGGGATTGTAATCTGAGGCACTATGTAAAGGCTTTGATCAGGACAAGTAGGTTTTGCGATCCGCTTTGGTAGAGAGCCGGCCGATTTCGCTGCGAGGCTGGCAAGGGATGCGATTCGTGAATGGACCTGTGAGCCGCTTCAGGGAAGGCTTTTCGAGCTGAGTAGCTGAAGCCGGGATGGGCTCCGTTATATCTTGCCCGACTTGAGTTGCGCCGTGCAACGCTTCAGGCGATTATCGCACGGCGAAACAGGGTGGCACCGCGTGCTTCGTTAAAAACGAATCGTCGTCCCTGTCCCTAGATATTGCATCAGCTATCGGGGCAGGGATTTTCTTTATCTAATCCATTCCCCGATGAGCAGAGAATGAGAGACAAGAGAGAAATGGCGTCGATAACATCTGAAGCCGCTAAAAGGCTATTTGATGTAGCCCCTGGCGCTAAGCCGCGCATTCTTACTGGCATTCGTCCTACCGGCCCGTTGCATCTTGGTCACTATCTGGGCGCCTTGAACAACTGGCTCAAGTTGCAGCATCAATACGAATGCTATTTCTTAATCGCCGATTACCAAGCGCTCGGCGATCACTTCCAAGACATCGATCTGATTCGACAATCCGTCCTCGATGTCACGCTTGATTGGTTAGCTGTGGGATTGGATCCGGAGCGCTCTTCATTCGTGGTGCAGAGCTATGTGCCCGAGCATGCGGAGCTTACGATGCTCTTGTCGTTCGTGACTCCTTTAGGTATGTTGGAACGGAATCCAACCTTGAAATCGGAGCTGGATAGCTTGCCGGTAGAGCACCGCACGGTGGGGTTTTACAACTATCCGATGAGTCAGGTTGCAGACATTCTGTTGCCGCGGGCGCATCTGGTGCCGGTGGGTGAAGACCAGGCGCCGCATATCGAGATGACGCGCGCAGTGGCGCGGAAATTCAATCGCATGTTCGACCGAGTCTTCCCCGAGCCTGATGCCTTGATCGGCGATGTGGGGCGTCTTGTAGGCACTGACGGCAATGCGAAGATGAGCAAATCCAAGGGCAATGCCATAATGCTGAGCGACGATGCGGCGACAGTGCAACGGAAAGTGCGATCGATGTTCACCGATCCGAATCGCATCCGGGCCGACATTCCAGGGCGCGTCGAAGGCAACCCGGTATTTGAGTATCATGACGCGTTCAATACCGATCTTGATCAGGTGAATGATTTCAAGGCGCGATACCGAGAGGGCAGAGTAGGCGATGTAGAAGTGAAGACAGCTCTTGCCGAAGCGGTGAATGAGTTTCTGGATCCCGTGCGTGAACGCCGGACTGAATTCGCCAACGACATGTCATATGTCGAGAATGTCTTGATGGACGGCGTCAAACGAGGTCGTGCCATAGCCGAGCAGACGATGAACCGAGTGCGTGAAGCGATGCGCATCAGCAGCTATACGTCGTCATGGTCGTAGTCGAACAGTTGCTCTGGCTTCTGTTCGGCACATTCCGATCGCTTGAATCACTTAGCATGAAAACGGACACGACTGATGACATATCGACCTTCTTATACTCCGAACCTCGCGGAGTTCAAGCATCTGGCGCGTGAACATAACCTGATACCTGTGTATCGGGAGATATCGGCAGACCTAGAAACTCCGGTTTCGGCGTTCATCAAGATTTCTAAAGGCGCCAATTCTTTTCTTTTCGAGAGTGTAGAAGGGGGCGAGAACTTGGCGCGCTACTCTTTTATGGGTACTGACCCCGCGGAGATCATCCGCACCGGCGCCGGAACTGATCGCGGCGAGGTCGATCCGCTTGATGCCCTCAAGGATCGACTGAAAGGGACGCGCTACGCTACGTTGCCTGGTCTCCCGAAGTTCGATGGTGGAGCGGTGGGATATGTGGCGTATGATGCGATCAAGTATTTCGAGCCTCGTGTGCCTGAGATATCTGCAGAGGCTTCAGGGATGGGAGTGCCTGAAGCGGTGTTTCTTTTGACTGATTCGATGCTGATATTCGATCATGTCCGCCATACCATCATCGTTGTCGCCCACGCATCTATAGACGCTGGCGAAACCGAAGCCGAATCTTCTTATGACCGAGCTACAGAGCGGATAGAGTCGATCATAGCTCGTCTAGTGCAGTCGCTGCCAGAAGATGCGCGGCGTCGATCGGGCATGCCGGCTCATGTCGCTGCAGGGGCGACCTCCCAGGAGATTGACTACTCTTTCATCGGTTCCGCGGCATCGGTTCCGCCGGGATGGTTCGCCGAGCGTAGTGAGGCATCCGCCGGACATGCCTATGTGCCTAATATGTCTAGGCAGCGATATCAAGAGATGGTGGCGGAGTGCAAGCGGTTGATCTACGATGGCGAGATCATCCAAGTGGTGGTTTCTCAGCGTCTGACGCGAAGAACGCCGTCTCAGCCATTCGACATCTACCGTTCCTTGCGAGCGATCAACCCTTCGCCATACATGTTTTATCTTGATTTGGACGGATTCCAGATCATAGGCTCTTCGCCAGAGTTGCTCGTTCAAGCGGTGGATGGAAAGGTTGCAGTGCATCCGATTGCCGGCTCGCGCCCACGCGCGGTGACGCCCGAAGCAGACGCCGAACTTGAGCGCGAGTTGCTCGCTGATGAAAAGGAGATCGCGGAGCACCTGATGCTCTTGGATCTGGGACGCAACGATATCGGGCGCATCGCCAAGCCGGGCACAGTACGGGTCACTCAGCAGTTCGAGATAGAGCGCTATTCGCACATAATGCATATCGTCTCGCACGTCGAGGGGATGCTGGACGATTCGTATGACATTTACGATGCCTTTAGGGCTGGATTTCCGGCCGGCACAGTTTCAGGCGCCCCCAAGATCAGAGCGATGGAGATCATTGCGGAGCATGAACCCGATAAGCGTGGCCCATACTCTGGCGCGGTCGGCTACTTCTCATACTCTGGCAACATGGATACCGCCATATCATTGCGCACGATGGTGCTGAAAGACGGCGTTGCTTACCTGCAGGCCGGAGGGGGGATAGTGGCTGATTCGGATCCGCATATGGAGTATGAGGAGACGATTCACAAGATGGGAGCCCTGATGCATGCGATTGATCATGCTGAAGAGTTTTCGTTGCGCGATGAGAGGGAATGAAGATGCTTCTGCTGATAGACAACTATGATAGCTTCACATACAACCTATTTCAGTATTTCGCTGAGCTAGGAGAAGATGTTGCAGTGGTGCGCAACGATAAGGCTTCAGTTGAGGAGATCGCGGAGATGATGCCGGCGCGACTCGTCGTTTCGCCCGGACCTTCTCATCCTCGAAACGCCGGCATTTCGATTGAGGCCATCAGGCATTTCGCCGCTAAGGTACCTATTTTGGGGGTTTGTCTAGGGCATCAGTGCATAGGCGAGGCTTTCGACGGCGCTGTCAGCCATGCCGGAGAGCTGAAGCATGGCAAGACATCGATGATCGATCATGACGGCAAGGGAGTGTTTGCGGGAATCAAGAATCCTTTCGAGGCGGTGCGCTATCACTCCTTGGCGGTTCGACAGGATGCTGTTCCCTCAGGATTCGAGGTTTCGGCCCGCTCCGCCGAGAGTGGTGTGATCATGGGGATGCGGCATCTTGATCTGCCTATAGAGGGAGTGCAGTTCCATCCAGAGTCGATACTGACGCGCCCTGGCAAGGATCTTTTGCGCAATTTCCTGCAACTTCAATGAGAGCAATGCTGATGATAGCCAAGCATATATTCAATGTCGGGAGGCTTGGAATATGAACATTCAAAAAGGCATACAGGCGGTGGTAGAGGGCAATGATCTGTCTCAAGATGATGCGGCGATGGTGATGTCGCAGATAATGAGCGGTGAAGCGACCGAGGCGCAATTCGGAGCCTTTGTCACTGCGCTGAGAATGAAGGGCGAGATCGCGGATGAGATCGCGGGAATGGCATCGGTGATGCGCGACGTATCGCTGCATGTCGATGCAGATGCGGACGTTGTGGATACCTGCGGCACTGGCGGCGATGGCAAAGGATGGTTCAACATATCAACGGCAGCGGCGCTTGTAGCGGCTGGAGCCGGAGCGCCAGTCGCTAAACATGGCAATCGAGCCATGTCCGGAGCTTCCGGAAGCGCCGATGTCTTGGAGTTATTGGGCGTAAATATATCGCTTGGCCCAGACGGTGTTAAGCGATGCATAGAAGATGTGGGCATCGGGTTCATGTTCGCACAGTCATTCCATCCGGCCATGAAGTTCGCGGGACCGTTGCGACCTCAGATCGGTATTCGCACGGTATTTAACGTGCTCGGCCCACTGACTAACCCGGCCGGCGCGCGGCGTCAGGTAGTGGGCGTATCGGACCGCGCCACGGCAGAGAATATGGCGAGGGCTCTGCAGTTGCTAGGAACGGAGTATGCATTGGTCGTTCATGCTGAGTCTGGTGCCGACGAAGTGGATGTAGAGGGGCATACTTTGATGTATCAGGTAACACCAAAAGTTCTGAAGCGACGGCGGACGCGTGCTGCCGATTTCGGGTTGCCGGAGGGCGCTAGAGATCACCTAATCACTGATTCGGTTGTCCATAGCGCAGAGATGCTCCGCTCCGTGCTGGCTGGCGATGGAGGTGGGCATAATCCAGCCCCTAGCCCTCAGCGATCACGATACATTGCAGTAGCGATCAACGCCGCGGCGGCACTGCACGTTTCGGGCAGGGCGGATAGTTTCAACGATGCCGCTCTGATGGCGATGGAGAGCATAGATTCAGGCGCCGCGGCCGCGAAGCTGGATGCACTGGCGAGGGTGAGTGGGAGACTGGAGTAGGATCCGCTATCTATTGTAGACGGTAATTATTCTCTTCACGGAAAGGCCTCTTTTCACGGAGCATTGCATTCACTCATGGCATTGGAAACGGTACGGAAGAAACTCGATAGTGAGAGACAGGCTCTTCTAGATCTGAGCAATCGCAACTCATTGCTCAACTTCAGACGCCAACGATCCACTGGGTTGCAGGTGATAGACAGTTCTGTTGCCGATGTGTTTGAGAGATTGGCTATCGATGAACGTAAATTGTCATTCTTGTCTGATCCAGAAGCCGAAGCTCAAGCATCTGATTCTGATCTGCTATCGAAATCTGTTGAGATCCGCTCGCCGACGTCAAGGCGGCCATCTAAGAACAGGCTCCAAACACCATATTCACTATCTGATCTGAATCGGCGTTTACGACGCACGAACACTCGTGCTAGAGAGTCGCTGGAGGAAACTGGTGTAAATGTGCTGTTTATGGCTCTAGGCATGCTGGAGTGGTACGAGGCTGATTCGAGCCATATGAAACGCAACGCTCCCCTCATCCTTTTGCCGGTAACGCTCGACCAGACTGACGTCCGAGGGAATTTTCGCATCTATTACTCGGATGAGGACTTCGGCACCAACCTGTCGCTGAGAGAGAAGTTACAAATTGAGTTTGGTATCGCCTTGCCTGAGTTGCCTGAGCTTGACGATATAGATGTAAACGCGTATTTCGATGAAGTGGAGAGTGTAGTGTCGGGCCAATTCAGATGGCGGGTTGATCAGACGGCGATAGAGCTGGGTTTCTTTTCGTTCACGAAGTATTCGATGTACCGCGACCTGGCTTCCGATAATTGGCCGGATGACCATCCGGTTATCACGGCGTTGCTGGGACCGGACGGTTTTATCGAAAACGGTTCATCATCCTGTGAACCTGAAGATTTGGATCGTGAATTCAAGCCCGGACGTCCTTCTGTGATCTTGGATGCGGATAGTTCTCAGTTGCTAGCGATCATTGAGGCGAACGCAGAGAGAAGCTTGGTAATTCAAGGGCCGCCAGGCACCGGCAAGTCTCAGACGATTGCGAATATCCTTGCTGAATCGATTGAACAAGATAAGAAGGTCCTATTTGTAAGTGAGAAAATGGCAGCGCTGGAAGTCGTGAAGCGCCGTATGGATGCCGCTGGATTGGGCGGCGCATGTCTAGAATTACATAGCAATAAGGCTCGTAAATCAGCAGTTATTGAAGATCTAAAGAATGCATTTGAATTAGGCGAACCAGAACTGCAAGATGTAAATCCCACAGCCTCTGCTATTGCGACCGATCGCCGGCGTCTAAACGAATATTGTTCCGCGGTGAATACTCCGGTTGGTAATAGTGGAATAACTCCGATCTATGCCTATGGCCGCATGATGCAGATAAAGTCTGAGCATCCGGATATTGCGAAACACGATTTACATTTGCGCGGAACGGAATCTTGGGATGAAGAGACAACATCAAGTAAATTGAGGATTGTCGAAGAGTTACAGGCCCATTTAGCCGAGTACGGTGCCCCGTCGAGAAACCCACTCCATCAATCTCGTGCTTCGATTCAACCTTTGCCTACTCAATTTCAGGAACTGCGCAGTAAAGAGCGTAGATTTTCGGGATTGATCAATGCCTTGGAGCAAGATGCAAAGATGATCGCCGCAAATCTGCACCTTCCATTCCCAGAATCGATCCGCGATGCCCAACGCCTTGTCAAGCTGTGTCGTCTTTTGTTAGGGGCTCCGAATATCTCGGCCGTTGATATTGAATCTTCGGCATGGGAGAAGCAAGCCGATCTGATTTCCTATGCAATAGAAAAATCTAAACCCTCTCGAGACGTCGAGGAAATTAGTGCAATTGAAGCATATGCTCGTATGAAGCAGATAGAAGGGCAGTTTGCGGATATTAAGAAGCATACTCCGCAACTGCGCGATGCAATTCCATCGAGTAATGCAACCATATCGCCAAGGGGATACAGGCGAAGAAACAGAGGATTATCCATGGCGGAGCTGCAAACGCATGCAGCCGGAAATCCATCTTCGTCAAAAACTCGTCAGCCAGAATCCATAACAGCATCATCCATATCAGCAAACCAATTTGCGAAGCTTCATAAGTGCCATACTCTTCTGTCCGATGAACTGTATTTGATTGAGCATAATTCTGAAAATCTTGCAGATGACCTGAGACTTCCAATACCTAATACCATCGACGGTGTTCAATACTTAATTAGAATATGCCGTCTTCTACTGGAGGCTCCAGACACTTCCGGTTTTAATATCAGTTCTACTGAATGGGAAGACTACAATGAAGAACTGTCAAATGTGATTCAGAAAGGAAAATTCGTAGCTCAGCGACTAAACGATGATCCGATATTGTCCGCTATTGTTGGGTGTGAAATAGGTAAATTGATTCATATCAAAAACTCCTATGAGAAATATGGAGGCAAGATATGGTCATTTCTCTCATCTGACTATCGAGCGATACAGATAGAATTCAGAGACATTTTTAATACATCTGATAAATACTCGTATAAACAATCCCTGTATCTTCTTGACGAAGCCCTCCATGTTAAAAGAGCGTACGACTTTCTGATTTCTTCTCGATATATTGTTCAAAATCTTGTTTTAGGTAATTATGATCCTCTTAAGATCGACTGGCAGACAATGGATTCTATACACAGTTACCTCCAAAGATTAAGAGCCCCTAAAAATGCTGCGAGCTTAGCGATATCATCTGAAATGCTCGTTACTATTGCGGAGCATGAATCTATACTAATAGAGATAGAAAAATCTCTCGTGAAATTAAAAAATCACTACGCTGCTATTTTATCTGAACTCAAAATGAATCGAAGCCCCTCCCTCTCGTTCGCTAAGATGACTTCTCAAACGTTCGCGATATTGGAACAGATCGCCCATAATTTGGTTTCTCTAGTGAAGCATCGTTTATATAGAGATATTCTGCAGATTAGTCTCGATTCTAATGAATATTCTGAATTTCACAACAAAATGACTTCGCTAGAATCCGTTCTCATAGATGTAATTGATGATTATACTGGTTTGCTGACAGTCGATTGGGATTCGATTAACGATATTCATAACTACCTTGCGGTCTTACGATCATCTAAAGATGCCGAACATTTGGTGATATCGCCTAATGTCTTCAAAACTGCCGTTAATGATCGGCCCAGGTTAGAGAATATTGAGATTTCTATAGGTAGCTTGGAAAGGCACTATAAAGATATTTTATCGATTCTCGCGCTTGACCACAACGATGGTCTCGGTTTCGATAAGGTAGCTGTCTGTGCCTGGGATGATTTGCGCCAGAGTATGTCTGATTGGTGCAACGATTTGCAATCTTGGCGCTCCATTGCCACGTACAACCGGCTTGCCGAACGGCTGAGGCAGGAAGGTTTGCAGACGGTTGCCGATTGCACGTGGGATTGGAATCGCGATGCTACCGAATTGGTATCACTTGTGGAATATCGGCGATATGAAGATCTTATAGAGACCGCGCTTAGTGAGCGGCAGCCTCTGGCTCAGTTTGATCGCGGCGGTCATGAACGTGCGATTCAACGTTTTCGAGAAAGCGACCCTAATCTCCTGCTGGCAACGAACCAGATCGTCTCTCATCGTCATTGGAATGGCATCCCCAGAAACAGCTCCTACGGAGAAATCGGGATGTTGCGGAACGAAATGGGTAAGAAAAGGCGTATCATGCCTCTCCGCACACTCTTGGAGATGGCGGGAAGGGCGGTGCAGGCGATCAAACCCATATTTATGATGAGCCCCCTCTCTGTCGCCACTTATCTGGCACCCGGGAAGGTGCACTTCGATATGGTCGTTTTTGATGAGGCCAGCCAAGTCAAGCCGGTTGATGCATTAGGTGCGATACTCCGTGCCAAAAGTGCCGTCGTGGTCGGTGATAACCGTCAGCTTCCTCCCACTTCATTCTTCGAACGGATTTCAGATGAATCCGATGATTATCTGGACGCGTCCGCGTCCGATCTGGAGAGCGTACTAGATCTCTTCGTTGCCCGAGGGGCTTCGCAGAAGACATTGCGATGGCATTACCGAAGCCAGCATCAATCGCTCATAGCAGTTTCAAACCTTGAGTTCTACCAGAATCAGCTCCTTGTCGCACCAAGCCCGGACTCGAGCCGGAATGAGCTGGGAGTACAGTTCCGGCACTTGCCTGATACTCATTATCAGAGCGGCATAGCCGCTAATTTGGGTGAAGCACGAGAAGTTGCGAAAGCGGTTATGGATCATGCGCGCAGGTTCCCCAGCTTAAGCTTAGGCGTGGCGGCTTTCAGCAAATCCCAATCCGATCTCATCGAAGACGAGGTGGATCGATTGATACGCCGAGATCAATCGGTCGATGTGAGTTTCTTCTCCGATCACCCTGAGGAGCCGTTCTTCGTGAAAAACTTGGAAAATGTGCAAGGCGATGAACGCGACGTGATATTCATCAGCGTGGGCTACGGGAAGCAAGAGGATGGTAGATTGGCGATGCGATTCGGCCCGCTGAATCAGGATGGTGGGGAGCGCAGGCTGAATGTATTGATTACTCGCGCCAAGCGTAGATGCGTTGTGTTCTCCAACATAACTTCAGGCGACATAGATATATCTAGAACGAAGGCGACTGGCGTAGCCGCATTGAAAACGTATCTAGAGTTCGCCGAGACAGGGCGGATCGATGCAGCGAAACCCACTGGAATGACCGCCGATTCACCATTCGAAGAATCAGTGACGGCGGCATTGAGAGCAAGAGAATATCGAGTGGACGAACAGGTAGGCGCCGGACCTTATCGAATCGACCTAGCAGTTGTGGATGAAAATAAGCCGGGACGCTACCTCATCGGCATTGAGTGCGACGGTGCTAGCTACCACTCGTCAAAGACGGCCAGAGACCGTGATCGCATACGTCAGGAAACGCTGGAACAGCGAGGTTGGAAGATCCATCGCATCTGGAGCACTGATTGGTTCTACTCCCCAGAGCAAGAGATGGAAAGACTGCTAAGAGCCATCGAAACTGCTGCATCTGAAAGCAGTTCAAATGTTAAGCAATTGAACAGGCCGATGCTGAGTTCCGGCGATCATGCCCCAATGGCGCCGATCAAGCGCAAGGAAGTTAATCACGATACCGACGATTATCTCAGTGTTCCTTACATCATGTGGAAGCCGCAGGAGGAACAAGCTTATATACACATGACACACAAGCATTGGTACTATAGCGAAAGCGAATCAGTCGTGATCGATCAGATGATGGTTGAGATCGTGCGTACCGAAAGCCCTGTGCATATCCTTGAAGTGCGTCGTCGAATCTCGGCCGCGATGGGCGTCTCAATGCGTAATCTGAGAGAGGACTGGATTCATTTTCTAGCGGAAGAATCCGGAGACATTCGCATTGAGAGCGACTTCATGTACACCAGCGAACCGCCGCGCGCGATAAAAGTGCGCGATCGAAGCCAGTTACCGCAACAAAGCCGAAGAATTGATTTTGTCGCTCCAGAAGAGATCCGGCAGGCTGTACATAACGCAATTGCTTCTTCTTTTCGGATAGGCACGGATGAGTTGCCCAAAGCCGTGAGCAAGATGCTTGGATTCGTCAACACAACCCAAAGCATACGCACTCGGGTATCTGAACAGCTGGTGCCGATGAAGCAGCAGGGACGCATAGCCGAAAGCGACGGGATGTTGGAGTTGAGCGGTAAGAGTCTATAGTTACGGCCTCGCGAATCCCGTAAGGGTGTCATAAGGGCGCATTGAGCAACTGTTTCTGCGGCTCATAATGAGCTTATCATTCCAAGAGAGATGCCGAGAGGTTGCGCGCCCGACAGGTAGTGGATCTACTAGATCAGTCCTCCATGAATCCCTTGCCGCACGACACGAAAGTAAACCTTCATATCCTGGCATGTTCTTAAATCTGCGCCACCGTTGCTAGCGTAGAATCTATTTGAACCGCGCTATTTGAACCGCCATTCAGAATCATTGACGCTGAATCATCGCGCATAGAAGCGCGGCAGGAAAGAATCTGAAGAATCTTATGTTTAACCTTCTGGGAAAAACCGTATCCACTTGGAACACCATAGTCATCATTATCGTCGTATGGATAATCGCTACGGTCATAATCCGACTCCTATCGCCGTCCATTGAAGACGTATCGACCAACGAATCGTCTGAGTTCCTGCCTTCTGGCACTGAAGCTTTCATGGCGGTAGAGATCGCTGAAGAGAAGTTCAGCTCCATCGATGGTCTTCCCGCAGTGATATTGTTACGAAATCCAAACGGTCTCACCGAAGAAGATATTGCCCATGCCGCTGCCATCGATGCGAAACTTCGTTCGTCTGAAGCCCCTGACAATATCGCTGTGGTCATCTCTGATTTCGCGATTCCAGCTGATCTTGATGCGGACTCCGCCCAGCCATCTCAAGACATCGGCACGCCGGTCCAATCTGGCGACCGCCTTCCCAGCATGTCGACAGACGGAACGGCGCTCACGATGACAGTCATCATCAGTGGCTTTCCGTTCGAAGATGAATTCCGAAACACGGTCGAGTGGATCCGCGAGCTTGACGCTGAGGTAGGCACCGCTGAATCCACGGCGGTAGCTGTCACCGGCCCCGCCGGAATCTTCTCCGACGCGTCGAAGGTCTTCGAATCGTTTGACTTCAGAGTCACTCTCATCACGGTGGGGCTGGTACTGACATTGATGGTGCTCATATATCGCTCGCCGATGCTGGCATTGCTGCCAATATTCGCGGTTGCGCTGGCATTGACGATCGCTCAATCGCTCGCCGCTCTCTTGGCCGACAATTTCGACTTGGCGCTCAACGGACAGGTAACTGCCATTATGTCGGTATTGATGTTCGGCATCGGCACCGATTTCACGCTCTTCATCGTTTCCCGTTATAAAGAGGAGATACTGCGCTGTGAAAACCGCTTCGATGCCATTGCCGTCACTATGAAGGCTGTGGGGCCTTCTATCGCCGGTAGCGGAGGCACTACCATCATCGCCATGTTGGCTCTGATGCTCGCGCTTTCAGGCGAATTACGCGCCATGGGTCCGATGCTCGCAATGTCAGTGTTCGTCATGCTCCTGGCAGCGATGACACTGATTCCCGCGCTACTAGCCTCGCTGGGAAGAGTGGCATTCTGGCCGCTAGACCCTTACAAGCCGCCGGCCGCGAACCGCGGTATATGGCACCGAATCGGCACTCTAGTCGCCGAACGCCCCGGTCTGTTGTTTGCGACTACGGCTGTGCTGCTGCTGGTTTTCTCCGCCGGACTCTTCACATTGAATCCCCGTTACAGCTTCTTTGAGGGCTTCCCGGAAGATTTGGAATCGCGCGCCGGCTTCATCTCGCTCGTCGAAGCTTACCCTGCCGGCGAGCTCGCACCTACCTATGCCTACATATCCAAAGAAGGCGACTCAATCATGAATCACTTGGGTGCCATCGACGATGCTGCGGCCACGCTTCTGAAAGACCCGGGCGTAGTGAAAGTAAGCGGATTGACCCGGCCGTTCGGCGAAGAAGCACCGCCAATCCCAATCGCCATGCTTCAAGAAACCGTAGCGTCCTTGCCCCAGAATATCGACCCTGCAAATATCGCCGACTTGCCGCCAGAATCGGCAGAAGCCGCCCAATTCTTCATCGCCGGCAGCAGATTCTTATCTGATGACGGCACAACCACGCGCCTGGATATCGTCTTGGCAGACGATCCCTATGACACCACAGCGATGGACACCGTCCCGCGTTTGAGAGAGAGCTTCAAATCCAGCATCGCTTCCTCTTCTTTAGCCGGCGCGGATGCTCTAGTCGGTGGTGAAACCGCTACCAACGAGGATTATCGCACTACCGTCCGACGCGACATGATCGTAGTTTCACCGATCGTAGTAATCGCGATCTGGATCATTCTCGCACTGATCCTGCGCAGCGTAGTCGCCCCCACTTACCTGGTCTTAAGCGTGGCGCTCAGCATCGCCACTGCCCTCGGTCTATCCGTGCTTGTGTTTCAAAACATCTTGGGGCACGAAGGGATGGGATTCGGAAACATACCCTTTGTATTCGTATTTCTGATCGCTCTCGGCGCCGACTACAATATCTACATCATGTCCCGGGTGCGTGAAGAGACGCGTCTCAGGGGGTTGGTTGAAGGCACGCGATACGCCATAACTCGCACTGGCGGAGTCATCACCTCGGCCGGTATCATCCTGGCGGGCACCTTTGCCGTACTCATGACATTTCCCCTGCGCGACCTCTTCCAAGTCGGATTCACGGTCATGCTTGGCATTCTGATCGACACCTTCATAATCCGCGCACTGCTGGTGCCGGCGATAGTGGTGAAACTAGGCGAGTTGAACTGGTGGCCGTCTAAATCATTACCTCGATCTGCATTGCCCACTCAGTCGTCTAATCCCAATTGAGCCACTCACATAGCTAGCAGCAATTACACTCATCATAGGCGCTGATTTGAGACAACGGCATCATTGTGCACCGGAATTCATCGTCATGACAAAGCCTTAAGGGTAGCGAATCAATAGATGTCGGCTGATTTCGTACCATATCTATAGGGCGTTTCAATGAGTTGCAGTCCGATTTTCTATCGGTTCCAGTCGGCAGTGTGAATCTCTAATCGATCATCGCCGATATCGTATACACTTCACATCAATAGCCCTTTGTTTCACGCTCTCATTCAGCTAGGAGACCGTATCCGTGAGGATATGCGACTTCAATATCGACACTGACCGGTTCGACTTAACCGCGCCGCACTGTATCGTCATGCTACGCCCGTGGATCAACGTCGGCAATGTGGGGCACATCGTGCTTAAACGGCTCTCCAGAGTATACGGAGCGCGCAAAATCGGGCAGCTTGAAAAGCCCAGCAAGTTCTACGACTACACTAGATATCGGCCACAGATACAGATTGTGAACGGTGAACGCAGGTTCAGACTCCCCAACACCGACCTACTCGCGGCATCCACCCCAAAAGGACATGACCTATTGTTGCTCAGGCTCCTGGAACCCCACTCCTGGGCTGAAGACTTTAACGACTCGGTCATTGAAACGATGCGTAGCCTTGACGTAGAGCGATACATATTGGTCGGCTCTATGTACGATTCTGTTCCGCACTCAAGGCCGCTGAAAATCACCGGCTCTGCAAAAGGCTGGAAACCGCCCGACAATTTTATCCAGAAGGTGCGACTCGGCAGCAGCTCCTATCAAGGTCCGACTTCCATCGTCTCTCAGCTCACCGAAAGAGTACGCACTGAAATGCAGATACAGACCCTCTCGATGATCGTGCATCTGCCAATGTACCTCAAAGTAGATGAAGACTACGCCGGCGCTGCGCGATTGCTCTCGATTCTAGCCGAGCTCTATCAATCCCCGACCGATGAGATGCCTGAGATCGCCATCGGCGAAACCCAGTACCGCCAGATCGACACAGCACTCGCCGACAATCACAGGCTCAAGGAGCTAGTCGCGAGGTTTGAGAAGGAGTACGACTCCGAAGATGAAAGAGCGGCAACTCCGAGCAACATCGAGCTGACCCCGGAGATAGAGCGGTTCCTAGAAAATGTTGCGAGGCACATCGACGACGATATCGAAGATGAGAGTAGAAGCTCTGGTGGGATGTAGCGGGTACTCTCATGTAGATGGCGATTAGCATCCCGCCGCTCCGCACCAATACCGCGTCATACTCATACCTGTAGCCTCGGAGAATCAGAGCGATGGGGATCAGAGAGGGAATGGCGATACGACGGCAATTAGCATTTAGAAGTGATAGACTTTACATCAATAATTCCGTTTGTGTTCGGTATTCAGTCGGGGCATGGCGCAGCCAGGTAGCGCACTTGACTGGGGGTCAAGAGGTCACAGGTTCAAATCCTGTTGCCCCGACCATAAAGCGTGAGGTACACGCCTCATTTGTTTTCGCCGTTCATCTAGCCTCACACCATCGTCCCGACATAATACCACCGCGTCATTCCGGTGCTGTTGCCCTGCTTGCACAGCATCGTCAGCCCTATATGCCCTTCTATATTTATCGTCGCAAATAGTAGAACAGCGCTACTAGAATCGTGGCCGGCACTTGACTAAGCGCGTTACAAATATTAGAGTGATTAGCGCTTTGCGCAGTGAGGGATTAGCATCTTTGCAAGAATAATGCCGGACTGTCGTATCCATTACTGATTATTGAGTGAAAGGGAGTAGTATTCATGAATCGTAAGATCATGGCTACCATCGTGGCCTCCTTCCTGCTTGCCGCCATTGTGGGCGGTGGAGTAGCATGTGGTTCTTCCGAGCCCGAGGTGATTGTTCAGACGGTCGAGGTTGAGCGAGTGGTCGAGAAGGAAGTGAAGGTCGTTGAGACGGTCGAGGTTGAGCGAGTGGTCGAGAAAGAAGTGAAGGTCGTTGAGACGGTCGAGGTTGAGAAAGTGGTCGAGAAAGAAGTGAAGGTCGTTGAGACGGTGGTGGTACCAGCTACACAGGCACCGGTCGCCGCACCAAAAGAGGATGATGAAGAGATACCGCGGAACCGTCAGCTGATCTTGCTCTGGGGCGGCTCTGGCGGAGTGGGCGCTGCCGGAAGGTACACCGATCACGACACATGGAACATATACAACCCCGGCACTAGCCATCAAAACGGTCCGGGATTATTCTATGAGCCTCTAGCCTACTATTCCGCTTTTACCGATACTGAGTACCCGTGGCTGGCAGAATCTTGGGAATACAACTCAGATTTCACGGAACTCACTATCAAAACTCGTTCTGGCATTCAATGGAGTGATGGAACACCGTTCGGAGCGCACGATGTAGCTTATACCTTGGATCATCTTCTGAACAATAGCGGTTTGGTTCGTAGCGCTCAGGTGCAGAAAGACGTAGAGTCGGTGGAACAGGTCGATGACAGTACCGTGCTCGTCAAGTTCCAGGGGCCACGTCCAAAATTCTTCTACTTCATGACCTACAAGTTCGACATTGGACTTTACATCGTTCCGAAACACATCTTTGAAGGCAAAGATTGGCTGGAGTTCGATCATTTCGACATCGATGCCGGCTGGCCCGTAACTACCGGGCCTTGGCAAGTAGTCCAGACTTCGCCTGAGCAGAAGATAATTAATCGCCGTGCTTCTTGGTGGGCAGTAGATCAAGGTCTGGTAGAGAGCATGCCAGAAGTGCTTCAAATCGTTTATGTTCCGAACCCTGGTGAGACGCAGATGGCGCAGGCGATCATTGCCAACAAAGCCGATGCCGCTCTAGACCTTCGTCCGACTACAATTCGCGAGGTTCTGCAAAGAAACCCCTCTGTGGTTACCCACTCCGGCTTCAACCCGCCCTACGGCTATGTCGACTGGTGGCCGGTCAGTCTGATTTTCAACGCCAGCCAACCACCGTACGACGATAAGCGAGTCCGCTGGGCAATGTCTTACTACATTGATCGCGATCAGCTGATAGATATCGCTTATGATGGCGCCGGAACTCCATCTAAACTGCCTTTGCCGTCTTATGCTCCCTTGCAGCGCTACTTCGACGCGGTGGAGGGTAAACTGTCCTCTACCCATAACACCACTGAGTACAATCCAGCTAAAGCCGACGCGCTGATGATAGAAGCCGGGTTCTCAAAGAACGGCGATGGCTATTGGGAAAAAGACGGTAGCGTGGTTCTGTGCGACATACTCGGGTTCGGAATTTTCAATGACTTCGGCCCGATCCTTGCTCGCCAGCTCGACAACGCCGGTGTTAAGTCGTCTTACAGCAACCCTCCGGATGCTTGGGCACGTCAGCAAGATGGTACCGCTTCATGTGGTCTGCGAGGGCACGGCGGCTCGGTTCGTGATCCTTACTTCACGATGAACCTCTACTACGGGACGGATGCTAAAGAGGCCGGAGAAGGACATCAGGTAAACGCGTATCACTGGTCTGACCCGCGCTTCAATGAGCTGACGGATGAAATCTCTTCCACTGCCATTAATAACGTCGCCAAGTTAGAAGAACTTTGGACTGAGGCGATGGATATCTGGCTTGAGGAGTTGCCTGATGTGCAGGTCATCGAGTGGTATCACCGGATACCCATGAACCAGACTTACTGGACTAATTGGCCGACTCATGACAACCCGTATACCAACGGCGCGTTCTGGCACCTCACCTTCCAGTTGATCCTTAGCAACTTGCGGGCCGTGCAGTAAAACCGCGCCTGTTCAAGCGCATGAAACAATGCCTGGGCATTAGTGCTATGAGAATCATCTCCGGTGCAATGCCCAGGTTGTTTCCTGATATGTTTTGTTTGCGATTTGCTTTAAAGCTGTAAACTGCGTGTAAAGAATGCCTTGGAAGTACATAATTAGCCGCCTGGCGATGTTCTTTTTGACCATCTTTCTGGCATCTACCCTAGTTTTCTTCTTGCCTCGTCTGTCAGGGCGTCATCCCATTGAAGAGAAGCTATACGAAGACGCTCTGCGAGGAGGATACTTGGAGGATGTGGATTCGATCGTAGCCGCTCTTGACGAGCGATATGGATTCGACCGACCTTTATGGCAACAATATGTTTCTTACATCGGCGAGCTGGCGCGGTTCGATCTGGGACGTTCCCAGTTCAACTTCTCTAAAAGCGTGAACGAGTTGCTAGCCGAGACGCTAGGATGGACGATCGCGCTGACGCTTGTCGCTACGCTGGTAGCGTTTTCGGTTGGCTCTCTCATGGGTGCGATCATGGAGTGGCGCCGACAGAGCACATGGCTATTGGCTGCCATGGCGCCATTTCTTATGCTTTCAGCTATTCCGTATTTCATATTTGGTCTGGTTTTGCTTCTGTTGCTCTGGTTCACATGGCTGCAGGCATTCGGCTGGGAACTCTTCCCCCCCTACGGCGCTTACACTACAGGACGTGTGGGATGGCCTGATTGGGCCGATCCGCGTTTCTTGATCGACGTAGTTTGGTACGCTGCATTGCCGGCGTTGTCCGTGATCCTAGTCTCTCTGGGTGGTTGGGCTATGGGTATGCGCGGCATGATGGTAACGACAAAGGGCGAAGATTATATGTTGCAGGCGGAAGCGAAAGGATTGCCGGGGAGCGTGAGATTCTATCGCTATGGCGTTCGTAACTCTCTTTTGCCTCAGCTCACGGGACTGGCTCTTCAGATAGGACTTATAGTGTCTGGAGTAGTTTTGGTTGAAATCGTTTTCACCTATCCCGGAGTAGGCGGATTGTTAGTGCAATCGATGCGTAACAGCGATTATCCGGTGACTCAAGGCATCGTATTCGTGTTGGCGCTGGGAACCGCTGCCGCCACCCTATTGCTAGATATGCTTTACCCGCTTATCGATCCCCGTATAAATTACTCGGGAAGCTGAAACGATATCGAAATGCAGCAAACTTCTGGAACCTCTTCACCTGCTTCTTCCAGTTCGTTGGGAATGAACGAACAGATGATAACTGCATATAGAGAAAGAGTTCTTCCCGTCGCGCTCTATCTGCGTCGCAATAAGCTGATGATTGCTGGGTTGAGCGTGTTAGGTTTGCTGACGCTGTTCGTTCTGATCGGCTATGTGTTTTATCGGCAAGAGGACCTGTACGGTGGTACCCAGGGGTTGAGTGGTTTGGTTGATGCGGCATCAGTGCCGGCGCGCCAACCACCGTCTTGGAATCCGTGGGGAGAGTACCCGCTCGGCACCGATGAGCAAGGGCGCGATATTCTTGCTCACGTCATTGTCGGCACACCGTTGACGTTTCGGATTGGCGCCATAGCAGCAGCCATAGGCATTGGCGTCGGTTTGTTATTGGCATTTGTCGCTGCTTACGCCGGCGGCTGGATAGATCTAGTCGTCAGATTGATAGTCGATAGTTTGATTCCGATACCGGGGCTTTTGATCTTAATCTTGATCGCTACCTCGTTGAATCCTGGCAAAGGATTAACGATCGATCAGTTAGCGTTTGCGATAGCGATATTGGCCTGGCCTGGCCCGGCGCGCGTCATTCGTTCGCAAGTTCTGGTCATGAGGGAGCGCGGATATGTAACTATGGCTCGCATGTCAGGCACCGGCGCGTTGGGCATAATCTTTAAGGAGATGATGCCCAACTTGACGCCTTATGTGCTCGCCAGCTACGTCGCAGCTCTCACCGGGGCGATGCTTGCAACTATCGGCATCGAGACCTTAGGTCTTGGTGATATCGATGCTCCTACCCTCGGCGCGATGCTGTATTGGGTTATCTTCACTAATGCTCTGCTAAAGGCGCAATGGTGGTGGCTGATGCCTCCGATAATCGTAATTGTTATGCTTTTCGTTGGACTCTTCATGATTTCGGCCGGTTTGGACGAAGTAGCGAATCCGCGTTTGCGGCGGCGCGTCTAGATTTCAGCAATGCTGAAAATGGCACGCGCTTAAGTGGCTAGCAATGTCGCGCGACTGTGATAGTGTGCCAGTTGTTGGCGAAGATGCCGCGCTACTAGGCAGCCAGAGACAGCGTTCTATTTACGTATTCGTTCCGCACATAGCCTAGGCCTATCATCCGTCCGTGCATATGATGATGCGATAAGGACGATACCCAGCCGATTTTGCGTCCGGTTTCCGCGTCGGTCAGCGTGGCGTCTTCCTTGATTTTGGATTCCGAGTCGCGGCTATCTGCTGCTGAGATCGCTTCTGCGTCTATGCTCACCAGCTGACGTTGCACCTTGTCGTAAGAATCCAAGCGCGCGATCACTTCTTGTCCCACGTAGCAACCCTTCTCAAAATCGATAAGCTCCATTAGACCGGCCTCTAATGGATTCACGCGCTGGTTCAGATCCTTGCCCGGCCAAGGTATCCCATTAGCGATGCGTATTGAGTGCAGCATCTCCATCGACAGTTGCGGCACTTTCGATTTTCGCAGTTCGGCAACCACTTTTGCGATGGTATCTGCATCCCCGATTAGCTCCCAAGTGGGATAACCGATGGAGTCGCTTCTCAGTGCCCATAAGTCGGTATCGGATCCGATGTCTCCCACTACAGCGCCAAGCTTACCGGAGCTCAGTTCAGCATCGCTATGGCTACCTATACCGATGCTGGCAATGGTTTCAGGCGCACCTTCGCCAACCATGGTTATACGGTGGCGCTTCCCTTTAAGATCGTGCAGACAAGCATCTTCAATGATGGTGTACTTCAGGATTGCGCGCTGCAAGTGTAGCGGATCTTCTGAGTCGCAGAGCAGCAACAGTTCATCTTCGGCCATCATCGCTACCCAGAAAACATCTATGATGCGACCAATCTCGTTTGTCATCACTGTCCGGCGCGCGCCGCCGGGATGCATGGAAAGCAGATCGTTAGTGGTAAGACGATGCATGAGATCGAGTGCGTCGGGGCCGCGATGCAGAAAAAAACAGGCGTCGTCACGCATGAAATAGCCAACGCCGCGCGAAGTGAGAGCATCGTGTTGGAATCGCAGATGAGATGTGAGAGTAGCTGAGAGCGTCATTTAAGAGGTCATTAAACCGTGTGGCAAGAGTGTGAGTACCAGCCGCATCGCGCGTTGTATCACACTTTAATGGTATTGTAGGCCGATAGAGCCGTGCGATTGCTCTTGATCACAGAAGACGCTAACATTAATTCATAGGCGCGGCGGGTAAGTAGCTATGGCTGATTGATTATCGCGCCTGGCTTAATTAGAATCACGTAGTCAAGATTCGTTTGATTTCACCGATAGCAGTCATGTCTGAGAACTACGCCATAATATCCACTGGCGGCAAGCAGTATCGAGTTCGCCCGGGCGATGTTCTGGACGTTGAGAAGCTGCCGTATCCGCAGGGCGATATCATTGCTCTGGAGCGTGTTTTGTTGACGTGCCTAGATGGCGAGTTATCCACCGGAACACCGATTGTCAAGGGCGCGCAGGTAATTGCGGAGATACTTGAGCATCGAAAAGATCGGAAGAAGATAGTCTTTAAGTACAAAAACAAGATCCGCTATCGTCGCAAGCGAGGACACCGTCAGCCGATCACTTCGCTACTCATCAAAGAGATAGAAATTTGACAAGTGTTTTGCGTTTGCGTTACTTTGAGGAGATTGTCTGATGGCACATAAAAAGGGATCTGGAACATCTAGGAATGGACGCGACAGTGCAGGTCGACGTTTGGGTGTAAAGGCCTTCGGCGGCGAGACGGTTATTGCCGGTGCTATTATCGTTCGTCAGCGAGGCACCAAGTTCCATCCTGGCGAGAACGTTGGGATCGGGAAAGATCACACCTTATATTCGCTTGTCGACGGCATGGTGAGATTCGACTATTTCCGACAGAAGAAACGCAGAGTTAACGTAGATACCCTCGCGGCTTGAAAAATCACACAGCGATCTGAAATGAAACCAGGTATCCATCCCGATTACTATCCCCAGGCTACTGTGACGTGCGCGTGTGGCGCGGAAGGCATGGTTACCGGCTCTACCAAGCCCGAGATCAGAGTAGAAGTTTGTAGTAGTTGCCATCCCTTCTGGACGGGAGAGCAGCGAATCGTCGATACCGAAGGGCGTGTTGAGAGACTCATGCGTCGATACGGTATGCAGATGCCCTCCGAAGCCAGCTGAGCTTATATTCTCAGGGCGGGAGATGATTAAGTTAGCTCTCCCGCATAATGTGTCGTAAGCGCGATCTTAATTCAACTATCGAACAGTGTTGATCGCTAAAGCAAAGTCTAACCGGCGCAATGTCCGATCATCTGCCCACTGAGGCGTCTGCCGCGAGCTCTACGCCTTCACTATACGGCGGGCAGGCCGTCATTGAAGGGGTGATGATACGCGGCATCAAGGGATGTGCTCTCGCGATTAGACGAGAGGACGGTAGTATCGTCAAGCATCGCATCCCGCTCCTAGAATGGGCAAATGGAAAAGCAAGAAGAGCTCCTGTGGTACGCGGGCCACTAGTGTTGCTTGAAACTCTGGTGATAGGGATGAAGGCGCTGACTATCTCCACTAACGAGCAGATCGCTCAACAAGGCGAAGAAGAACGCTCTGAGATCAGTCCTGTCGGTATCGGCATCACCATGTTCATCGCATTTGTGTTCGGCATTGCGTTGTTCTTCCTGTTACCGTTATTTCTTTCCCGAGCCGTCGAACAGCAATCTCACTTCCTGGCGAATGTAGTTGAAGGTGTATTCAGGCTAGCCATTTTTCTGGCCTATATATGGGCAATCGGGCTGATGAAAGACATCAAGCGCATGTATGGATATCACGGCGCGGAGCATATGACGATCCATGCCCACGAACAAGGAGTGCCGCTGATACCCGAAGAGATAAGGCGCTTTTCGCCGGCTCATCCGCGTTGCGGCACCTCATTCTTGCTCACGGTCATCATCATCTCCATAATCGTATTCATGTTCGTGCCGCGCGAACCGGCCTGGATGTTGATCGGCTCTCGCGTGGTGCTGATACCGGTGATTGCCGCGCTGGGCTATGAATTCATCCGGTTCACGGGAATGCATTCGAACTGGCA
Source organism: Dehalococcoidia bacterium (assembly GCA_963422715.1). Lineage (GTDB taxonomy): Bacteria > Chloroflexota > Dehalococcoidia > Lucifugimonadales > Lucifugimonadaceae > Bin127. Next base: position 1,668,393 of record OY730475.1, read on the forward strand.
ACTCGTGAAATGGATCGGACAGCCTAATCTATGGTTGCAGAAACTCACCACTCGCCAGCCTGATGACGAGATGATAAGGGTGGCAGTTACGGCAATGGAGATGACGCTGCGCCAAGACCGCGAAGAATGATAGCTGTTATTTCAGTGAAGTCCGGATAGACGTCTCTATCCTGCCGATCGCACGGGTGATGCTCAGCGTTTCCGATTCGATAGCTCGGTCCAAACATCGTCTATCGGCACTTTAGCCGACTCTAATAGCACCAGGCAGTGATACAGCAGATCCGACATCTCGGATGCCACTTGATCTCTCTGCCCAGTTGCCGCGGCAAGCCCGGTCTCGCCGGCCTCTTCTATCACCTTCTGCGCGATGCGCGATGCGCCGTCTGTCAGCAGCTTGGATGTGTAAGACCCTGCCGGCATAGTCAATGCGCGCTGATGGATTAGACCAGACAATAACTGCAAGACTCCAGGACCGAAACGATCATTCTTTTCGTAACTGCTGTCTACACTTGATTGGAAGCACGTGTAGGCGCCGGTATGGCATGCTGGCCCCTCTGGAAGCACGGTCACGAGCAACGCGTCGCCGTCGCAGTCCACGGTTACTTCCACGACCTTCAGGTAGTTGCCGGAGGTAGCTCCCTTTTCCCATAGTTCGTTGCGGCTTCGGCTGTAGAACCATACATGTGGACCGGCCAGTGTGCGATCCAGAGCTTCGCGGTTCATGTGCGCTACCATCAGCAGCGATTTGCTATGCTCATCTTGCACGACTACGGTTACGAGCCCGCGATCGTCGAATGTAATCATCTAAACTGCCTCCGCATAGATAATCCCTATCATCACCTAATCTTGCCAACCTTGTTTCGGCAACTCGCGACCTTCAAGAAAAGCAAGTTGTAAGTTTTAGACGGACATTCGCACTGGTAGCCCCGATGCTGCCATATGCGCCTTTACATCGGCTATCCGCAAAGTTCCATAGTGGAAAAGAGACGCTGCTAATACGGCGTCTGAGCCGCCTTCCGTCACTGCATCGACGAAGTGCTGTCGATTCCCCGCTCCGCCGCTGGCGATGAGCGGGACAGACACCTGCGACGATATCACCGACAGCAAATCGCAATCGTAGCCGGCCTGCTGACCGTCGGCATCCATGCTGGTTACGAGAAGCTCGCCGGCTCCCAGCTCAACGCCCATCCGTGCCCACTTTACAGCATCCAACGCAGTGGCTTTCCGGCCACCGTGAGTATATACCTGCCACAGCCCCTCAGCGTATTGATCGCGCGATCCATTCTGGCTTGGCAATACCGCCGGCTTTTTCACTCTCTTGGCATCTATAGCTAGCGCTACACACTGCGAACCGAACTCTTCGGCACACTCCTCGATGAGGCTAGGATTCGCTACTGCGGCTGAATTTACACTCACCTTCTCCGCGCCGGCCTCCAGCATTCGCCTCATATCATGGCGCGAGCGGATACCGCCGCCGACGGTGAGCGGTATGAACACTTCTGCCGAGACACGCATCACGACATCTATCATCGTATCGCGCGCATCAGAAGATGCGGTGATGTCGAGAAACACCAATTCGTCGGCGCCTTCAGCATCGTAGAAGCGAGCCAATTCAGCCGGATCACCGGCATCTGTTAGATTCACGAAACTGACGCCCTTAACGACTCGTCCCCGGTCTACATCTAGACATGGGATGACACGCTTAGTCAACATGAAAACCTAACTGGCCGATCCGTTAGTAGTGGATCAATCGTGCTTGCGGTATACATGCACATAGTGGCTGCTGCCCAGAATTCGCCGCGTAATTGGAATCATGTTCACTTCCGATGCCCACCGCATCACCTTCTGCGGATCTACGCGGTAAGAGCGCGCCGGACCGTGATCGGTGATTCGCTCAACTGGGATCCAATCGATCACCAGCATCCAGCCGCCTTTACGCACTTGACGCGCGATGCGCGTCAGCATCTTCTTCTGTCCGCTGGTGGCGCATAGCACATCGGCAAGCACCGCACCGTCGACGTAATCGTTTTTAGCTGCAACCTCATCGTCAGATAGGTTAAGCGGGGTGATATTCGTAAGATTCAGGCGCGACATCTCAACGCTCAGCGCTTCTAAAACCGTCTGGTCTTCGTCCAGCGCCGTCAATTTACCGTCGTATACATACTTCGCAATGGGAATCGCCAGACCTTCAGGCGATGCGCCGATCACTATTACATTCTGCGAACGATGAATCGGAATGAGAGAGATCAGCGAGTGCGGATCGATACGATCGTTGAAAGTGTGCCAGTTGACATTTTCCGTAGTTGATGAATCAGTAGAAGCCATATCGTTACTATCTTAATCGCTTGCCCAGCGCTGATTCGCAGTTGAAGAACGTCTCTAGTTTCCTATCGCTTTGATAGCGGCGGATAAATCTAGCGACCCGGTGTAGATCGCCATTCCAGTGATCGCTCCGGCAACGCCCATTGCGCGTAACCGCAACAGGTCGTCTAGCGTAGCTACCCCGCCAGCTATCACAATTGGATATTCTATCTTCCCTATCAGCTCGGAGATTGCTTTGAAATTAGGATGCGATAAAGTGCCGTCGCGAGAGGTGTCTGTATAAATGAAATGCCGTACGCCTCTTGCACCTGCCATTTCCCGCATCAGAGCTGAGGCGCGGATACAGCTGCTTTCCAGCCAGCCGCGCGTCTGCACCATGCCTTCCCGTGCATCTACGCTCACGCATACTCGTTCGTTGCCTAACATCGCCACAGCTTCGCCTACTTCTTCAGGATGCTCTACCGCGGCAGTGCCAAAGATGACCATCTCAGCTCCTGATTCGATCACCTGGCGTGCATCATCGGCATCGCGGATCCCGCCGCCGACTTGAACCGGCGCTTCCACTGCTCTGACAATCCGTGATACAGCATCGATATTCGCTCTCACACCGTCTCTAGCACCGTCCAGGTCTATCACGTGTAATCGCTTGGCGCCCATACCTGCCCAGCGTTTCGCCGCGTCGACAGGGTCCTCGTCAAACACTGTCTCCCGGCTGTAATCGCCCCTGTAGAGACGCGCACATTTACCGCCGCGGATATCTATCGCAGGGATGACGATCATTTCGGTGCCCACAACATTATCCGCCTATGGCGCCTAGGAGACTGCTGTCGCATGATCTAAGAAGCGATCATAGATGCTCAATCCGCTTCGTCCGCTCTTCTCCGGATGGAACTGAGTGCCGACTATGTTCTCGTGCGCTATCGCGGCACAAATCTCAATGCCATGCCATGCTGTTGCCGCGGTATCTGAAGCCCGGCTAGGCACACAGTGATAAGAGTGGACAAAGTAGAAATACATCCCCTGAGCCACATTCGCGAATGCAGGGTGACGTTCGGCTTCTTCATCTTTGAAGGTTATCTGGTTCCAGCCCATGTGCGGTACTTTGAGTGTAGCTCCGAGATGCGAATCTACTTGCTGAGGCAGTTTCAATACCTCGCCGCCTAGAAGCCCCAGCCCCGGCAACTCACCCTCTTCAGAGCGATCGAAAAGTATCTGCATGCCGAGGCAGATACACAACAGAGGACGTCCTGACTCTGCGAAGCTGCGAATGGCTTCGGGCAGCCCATTAGCGTTCAACGCGCGCATGACGGCATCGTTCGCGCCTACACCAGGCAGCACTGCAGCGTGTGCCGACAAGATTTTATCTGAGTCGGTTGTTACTTCCGGCGAGCCGCCAATGCTGCGAATCGCCTTTGCTACGCTGTGGATATTCGCGGCGCCGGTATTGATCAACGCCAACCGCAACCTCTTCAATTCGATGTCCCTTTTGCTCTAGTGCCGGTAACGGCTTCGAAAGGTAGATCACGATCCACATACCTTGCCATCATGAAGAGGCAATCCGAAAGGCGATTCAGCCAGGCTATAATCTCGTGATTACGCAGTTGCCCCTGCCGATACATACCGACTGCTAATCGCTCCAGACGCCTCACCACGGTGCGCGCCACATCCAGGGATGCCGACGCGACGCTAGCGCCGGGAATGATGAATGCGGAGGGCAACTCTATTATCTGCTCAAGCTTTTCCAAGATATCGTCGAGAGTCTGAGTGTGTTCAACGGAGAGAATCATGAAGTGCTTTTGCAAGTTGCCTAAATGCTCGAGGTCGGTAGCCAGTTCTGCATTGACGATGAAGAGAATGCGCTGTATTTCCAGCAACTCCGAACAGATCCAGTCATCTTCGCAGTGCGCTCTGGCGAGTCCTAGCGCCGATATGGCTTCGTCACCCGTGCCATAAGCTTCTACTCGAGGGTCAGATTTAGAGCGCGGCTTCCCGTATAGTAGGCGAGTGTTACCTCCGTCGCCTTGCCCGGTGCTGATTGAAGCCATCTCTAATTACCGATTGAAGAGTGATATATGATTAAATCAATCAAGATATATAGTCTAGATTCTAATATTTCGTATCCTGGTTCTCATTTTTCAGCTTGATCGCAGAAAGTCTGATGATAAACGCAAACGAACCCCCTCAGGTGCCCATCAATACGGTGCGCGTAACCTCTAAAGCCGCATCTAAAGCTAAAGAGTTCGCAGCTAAGGAGGGGCACGACCGCTGTAGATTGAAAATCGCAGTGCAGGGCGGTGGCTGTTCAGGGTTGCAATATGTGCTTGAATTGGTCGACGCACCGACCGAGGCCGACAAAGTCATCAGCCAAAACGGAATCGAAGTCTATATCCCAAAGCGTGCGTTCGTCTTCCTCGCCGGCACCGTCTTAGACTTTTCGGACGGTCTCAACGGCAGAGGCTTCGAGTTCCAGAATCCGAATGCTAAACGCACGTGCGGATGCGGAGACTCATTCGCCGTATAGCTTCATCATTCTCGCCTTCTTAAGTTTCCTCCCTATCCATCATCATATACACCGCCGGAATATATGCACGACGATAATTATCGCGCGCGGACTAGTGTCCAGAATCACGTTTCCCAAGCAGTCACTTTAGTTTTGAGACTGGCGCTTATTCCCTCAGTCTGAGATAGGTTTCGGTTCTGTCATGCTGAAGGGATCCAGTGCCGCATCTAGCGCGGCTTCTTCCAGTTCAGTCATCCTAAGCGCCGCCTCGCGGATAGTTTCCCCACTTTCTGAAGCCGCGTGCGCTATCTGAGCCGCGGCATCATAACCGATCAATGGTGCTAGAGCAGTGCATATTGCCAGACCTTGCGCGACCATGTCGGGGCCTTTCGCCGTAGCGGATATCCCAGCGATACACTGACGAGCCAAGTTGACAGAAGAAGTAGATAGCAGATCGATGGATTGCAAGAGGTTGTGCGCCGCCACTGGCATCATGACATTCAGTTCAAAGTTCCCAGACTGTCCGGCGATCGCGATGGTGGCATCGTTGCCTATCACCTGGGCGCACACCATGCAAACCGATTCAGCGATCACTGGGTTGACCTTGCCAGGCATGATCGAGCTACCCGGCTGCACCTCTGGCAATGCGATCTCACCGATGCCCGCTCGGGGGCCAGAGCCCAACCACCTCAAGTCGTTGCTGATCTTCATCAGGCTTACTGCCACGGTCTTCAGCGTTCCTGAAGCGTTGACTACTGAGTCGAGAGAGCTCTGCGCCTGGAAATGATGCGATGTTTCATGGAATTCGATGCCAGTACGGTCGCTCAGTTTGCTGATCACTCGTTTCGCGAACTCGGGATGCATGCCGATGCCCGTGCCTACAGCCGTCCCCCCCAGAGCGAGGTAAGAGAGCTCAGACAAGGCTCTTTTCAACCGTTTTCTGCCCAGCTGTATCTGGCTCCCGTACCCCGCAAACTCCTGTCCTAAACGGATCGGCGTCGCGTCCTGCAGATGGGTGCGCCCCGTCTTGACGATCTCCCAGAATTCCTCAGACTTCACCCGCAAGCTATCTTCAAGCTCTTGAAGAGACGGTATTAGCTCTTCATGCATCGCTACCGCCGCGGCGACATGGATGCAGGTCGGTATCACATCATTAGAAGACTGTCCCTGGTTCACATGATCGTTCGGATGCACGGGGTTGCGGGATCCCAATTCTCCGCCCAGGGATTCGATGGCCACGTTTGAGATCACTTCGTTGGCATTCATGTTAGTGGAGGTGCCTGAACCGGTCTGGAAAATATCGACCACGAATGCATCGTCGAATTTGCCGTCCGCCACTTGCTGAGCAGCACCTATGATTGCCTCCGCGAGATGCGGATCAAGATTGCCCAGCTCGCGATTCACCTCTGCCGCGCAGAGCTTGATCTGCCCCATGGCACGAACGAACGAGCGTCCGAATCTCAAGTCGCTGATCGGAAAATTCAGTTCCGCGCGCCGCGTGTTCGCGCCGTAGTATGCATTTATCGGCACCTCCAGCACGCCCATAGAATCGCGCTCTGAACGCATCTTGCCATTGTTGTTCGCATCGATGTTCGCCATGAATCTTCACCTCGCTTTAAGGATCATCTTAATCCGTAGCAATGCCATCGCTGCTGTTCAGCGCATCCATGAAGCGCCTGCAAGCTTTCATAGCAGCATCGAAGTAAGAGACTGATTGATTCTCACTTCCGCTCGCGCCGTGCGTCATACTCTCTAAAAGCGCTCTCGGCAGCGTTCAGAGCATTGACGCACGCCGGATAGCCGCCGTAGAACAGCATCTGAGTGATCAGCTCTACAATCTGTTCCTTGGTCCAGCCGTAGTTGAGTGCCCCAGTAATGTGGCCGCCGAGCTGGTTAGGACGATCCAATGCGATCAATGCTGCCACTGTGCAGATGCTTCGAATCTTGCCGGGCAATGCCTCGCGCTGATAGATATGACCGAACAGGGTGGCATTTATCAGGTCAAACGCGTCTTCCACTGATTCGGTAACTGGATTTGGCTTCGGCTCGCCGTCGTAGTACCACTCCCGCCACTCTTTAGCCTTTGCTGAAAGCTTTTCGTAATCATGCATATCCTTCAAAATCCTTTCTCCGGCATTGATAAAAGGCAATCACGCCACTAACTATTATCACCTCAGATTCCATCATCCATTAGATAGATGCGCCCCTTCGGTAGCGAGGAATGCTTACCAGGTATCGTCGAAACATCAGCACGGTGACAACGGTCAGCGCCAAGCCCACGATCGCGATGATGAGAATCGCTCTGTCAGCACCGAGATAAGACGCCAGCCAGCCTACTTGTAGCGCGCCGATCGGCCCCGATCCTATAGCTACTGCCAACACACCTAGCACCCGACCGCGCATTTCCGGGCGCGTAGACGATACCACGATGATTGATTGCATAGCGCCGAATCCAGACATTCCGAATCCACCGATGAATAGCAACGGGATCGCAATCCAATACCAGGGCGCTAGCGAGAAAGCGGCTATGATGGCTAGAAACCCTAGAGAAGCGTATATATAAGCCCGCGTGAAGTGGCGCGGCCTAGCCAGTGCGGCGATCGACAGTGCTCCTATAGTGGCGCCGAGTCCCTCAGCGCTGAGCAACAGACCCACTAAGATTGGAGATACGCCTAGTTTCTCGCTGCCGATCACTGGGATCATATGCTGATACGGAAACGCGAAGAGATTCATCCATACGGTCACTATCAGCGTTACCGACAACACCACATCCCCGCGCACTGCAGCTAGTCCAGAACGCAAGTCGTTCAGCACCGATCCAGAGGCTTCGTTTGTTACGCCATTTCGATCCGTGCCAGGAATGGATGCACCACTGTTCCTTCTTGGTGCAGTCCGCACCGTTAATGCGAGCAGAGATGCGGTCAAGAAAAGCACGGCACCGAGCAGATATACGGCTTGCATACCGATCTCTTGCAGAAATGCTCCACCTGCCAAGGGACCGATCACCCGTGAAAAGTTGCTGGATGCCATATCGATCCCGAACGCTGAGGCTACACGGTTGGCAGGGACGACATCGGCAACCATCGCGCGTCGCACGGGAAAATCTGTTGCCCATACCGTGCCGGCTAGGAATGCGCCTATAGCCACGTGCCACAGTTCAATTAGTTCTGTGATGGTTAAAAATGCCAGCACAATGTAGATCAGACACAGCGAACTATTGCTGAAGGCGAGCATCAACTTACGATTCGCTCTATCCGCTAAGGCGCCGATAAAGACGCCGAGAAACAACATTGGCGCCATGCGTAGGAAACCGATCAATCCCACTAGAAACGGTGATCCGGTCAGCCCGAACACGAACACGCCCAGAGCCACCGTTTCAAGCCATCGCATCACATTAGTCGCTACTCCAATGCCCCAGAGACGGCCATAATCGAGATTCCACATCGCCCTGAAGCGATCCAACGGGCTCTCCGGGAGGTCGCGTCTGCGCATACTCAAGGCGCGGCGTCGGTGCTCCAGATCCCGTTTATCGCTCGACGATGCAGTATCGGAATCAGTAACTTCGCGATGCTCCAGTCCCATCCGATGCCGATTCACTCCAAATGCCTATGCGATCCACACGCGCGGCGTCGCTCCAGCTTGCCATCTCGGCGTAGTAGCGGTCATTGCCATCATTGGGATCGCTTAAACGTCCCAGACCGTTACGAAGCAACAGTCCGTTCACCATGTTTCGCTCCAAATACACGTAGCGCAGGAGCCGACCGCGATCGTCGCGATCATTATCGTCGGCTTCCAGTATTACCTCCGCATCCTGCACCAAATCTCGATGCGCCCGGATGGCCATATCTCGCCAAGCTAGCGGCATATCTGAAGCGTCGACGCCGATATAGCGCACCGTCTCCAGCTCACCGTCAATATCTACTACGATGGTGCGTTCATCTAGCACGTCTGTGACAGTGGCATACTCATAGCCATATTCCACGCCGGCATCCGATGACTTGCCTGATTCGCCTAGAAAGGGGCCTGCCAATCCGGCCAGCAGGGATATGACGATCACGACCGAAACCCCTCCGATGCCGATCTTTACCCAGATCGGCGTCTCGCTCTTGGGCTCTGAAGCCCAATCATCAGAAGGCCGATGACCATATGAATCGATGGCATCGCGATCCGCATCATCAGCGTAGCGAAGGTCTACACTACCTATTCGCTGCGGATTGTAGCGACTGTCATCATCTTTGGAACCGGGGTCTTTGTATCTAGGCATTTTCAATATGCAACTTTAAGGCTCATGGCTTTGTTATCTGTATCAATGCAACTCTAACCGCGTTATGGATGCTAAAGCCGCTTTAGAATCATACTCATGACTACAGTTGCAGCCTTGCCGACCGCCGGTGGCTTTCAAATCCGCCATGAATTCAAGCCGACTGGCGATCAGCCCTATGCCATTGACGAGATCGTGGCGGGCATCCAAGAGCATGGTTTCAAGCATCAGACACTGCTTGGAGTCACCGGCTCCGGCAAGACGTTCACCATGGCTAACGTCATTGAAAAGGTGCAACGGCCGACGCTGGTCATAGCTCACAACAAAACACTTGCGGCTCAGCTCGCCAGCGAGTTCCAGGAGTTCTTCCCCGACAACTCGGTGCAGTATTTCGTCTCTTACTACGACTACTATCAGCCGGAAGCATACATTCCGCGCTCAGACACATATATTGAGAAGGAGACTGATATCAATGACGAAGTCGACCGGCTGCGCCACGCCGCGACTCGTTCTCTGATGACTCGCCGCGACACTATTATTGTGGCTAGTGTCTCATGTATATACGGACTCGGATCGCCGCAAGAATACAACCAGATAACCCTCACTCTGAAGGTGGGAGAAGAACCAGGGCTCCACAGAGTCGTCAGACGGTTGGTGGGGATGTACTACGAACGCAACGATATGGATCTGCGGCGCGGAAGATTCCGACTGCGTGGCGATGCGCTGGAGATCATGCCCGCAGACGAAGAGATCGCAGTCAAGATAATGTTCTTCGGGGAAGAAGTAGAGAGAATCACGCGCATCGATCCGCTGACTGGGGAGATACTGGGCGATTGCGAGGAGATAGACATATATCCCGGCAAGCACTTCGTCACGCCGGAAGAAGAGTTCGCGGACGCCCTCAAAGATATCGAGACGGAGCTAGAGTATCAGCTCGAACTCTTCCGTGAGGAAGGCAAGCTGCTAGAAGCTGAGCGTCTCGAACAGCGCACCCGATTCGATCTGGAGATGCTGCGAGAGGCAAAGGTATGCCCCGGCATTGAGAACTATTCCCGACCGTTGGGAAGAAGACCGCCAGGTTCGGCGCCATGGACATTGCTTGACTATTTCCCAGATGACTTCTTGATGTTCATTGACGAGTCGCACATCACTCTGCCTCAGATCAGAGGGATGTATCACGGTGATTACGCGCGCAAAACCACGCTGGTCGAATATGGATTTAGGTTGCCGTCAGCTATGGATAACCGTCCGCTCACCTTTGATGAGTTCGAGAATCGAGTCAATCAGATCGTCTATGTATCGGCAACTCCAGGGCCGTACGAGGCCGATCATGAAGAGGCTAGAATCGAGCAGATCATTAGACCGACCGGGCTCATCGATCCAATAATTGAGGTGTTGCCCACCGAAGGCCAGATCGATGACTTGTACGATCGCATCCGAGCGACGACCGCGAAGGGACAACGCGTCTTAGTAACTACACTCACGAAGCGTATGTCCGAAGATTTAGCAGATTATCTGCGCGAACTAGGTATCAGAGTCCACTACCTGCATTCCGAGATAGACACTCTGGAACGCACTGAGATACTGCGTGATCTGAGACTGGGCGTCTACGATGTAGTAGTGGGTATCAACCTGTTGCGTGAAGGCATCGATCTGCCTGAAGTGTCTTTAGTTGCCATCTTAGACGCCGATAAGGAAGGATATCTACGATCCGGCACTTCCCTCATCCAGACGATAGGCCGAGCTGCGAGACACGTCGATGGTCGAGTGGTCATGTATGCGGACAAGCGTACTGCTTCGATGCGGCTGGCGATCAGCGAAACGGACCGGCGCCGCGATATGCAGCGTGAGTATAACCAGCAACATCTCATCACACCGCAATCCATCACGAAAGAGGTGAAAGACATCACCGATCGGCTGCGCAAGCCAGCGCCGGTTCTGGCGGAGGATGCTGTCGAATACGATGCCGCGCCGGTTCTGCCGAAGGAAGAGCTGACAAGAATCGTGAAGGACTTGGAAAGACAGATGAAACGAGCGGCTACCGAGCTGGAGTTCGAGAAAGCGGCTACGCTGCGCGACCAGATCACCGATCTGCGCAAGCTTTTGGCGCAGCAGTGAACACAATGCGGTTCAATAATCACAAATCATGATCCCACTCTGACGGTGCCATCATTGCCCGGATCTAACTTGTGCTTAGCGAGCAGAGATGTTTAAGTGCAGTAGGCGTTGTTGACGCGCATTCACGGCTGGAGCTCAGATTCCCGATGGAGATGGGAACACAAACGCGCCCTAATGAATACCTAGGAGGCGATACGTCGGGGAATCTAGATTGCGTCCGCTTCGGAAGCTATCTCGGAAAGCTCCCTACGCGAATAAGAGCCTAGAGATCTGAAGTTCAACTCAGTGTAGTTACGGAGCCATCGCATCGCGACCTTCGTGGCCTCGCGGTATCTCTGTACAGTCGCGGCATTTGGGTTGTTGCCCAGCAAATTTACGATATCTTCACATTCGCCTACCAGGATCGATTTCAGCAACGCCAAGTCGTGTGCCGCGCCGGTGTCTTCGGCTACTGATCCGTGTATCACTCGTTGCGCCATCTGCGCCACTGATATTCGAGCCGTCGCCAGGTCCTCCATCAATGCCGGTCGACGACCCGGGCGGCCAGCAAGACGATCGATACCCTTAGCGCCGCGGCCACTCAGCCATCCCTCGACATACTCGATCAGAGTCCTCGCGTTCTGACGAGTGCCTTCTTGGGTCATTTCACCTTCCGGCGTCTCTATCCTGATGGGGAAATTGCTAGCATCATGCATCTCATCACCGGGCATCCATCCCGAGCTGTGCAACTCTTTGAAGGGGTCGGCGGCTGATTTCATGTGATAGATGTGTGCTACCCAGCCGCGCAGAAATCCTTGCTCAGCTTCCCATGCCTTATCGTTGCGAACCGACGCGCCGGCTTGCTCATTCACTTCTTGATCGCGGTGCGGCAGCGCGGTCGCCATACCGCCGATCGGCACAGCGCCGTGTTTCAGGCAGATCGCGACTAGGCGGCGGAAGATATTTGCGATAAAGGGGGTAGACGGCACCGCCACGGCGAAGCGGTCCGGCCAGACGCTTGCGGAATCCGTCATCACATACTCGAGCAACGAAGCCTTCAAATCCCAGCGCGCCGCGTTCAAACCCGCGGCATAGGGACCGAGCGCGTGCAGACTCTCTTCCATGCTCCAGACCAACGGCAACGACTCGACTAACAGTATCCCGCGGATAGTCGCATCCTTCAGGCCCGAAATGCGGTCCTGACACTCGGCGAAGATATCACGGTAAAGAGCCGCCTCTTCGGGCGATTCTGTCTTCGGGAGATAGAAATATATACCCTGTCCTAGACGGGCCTGCGATTGACCGGCATGATACAGCGTGAGGGCAGTGCCCAGTACAGTTGCCGATACGGGTTTGCTGTCGACGGTCAAATCGGGGTCGTCTAGATGCAGTCCACGTTCTCGATGCATGAAGAACGGTATCTCGCCGTCTGCTATCTGATAATGGCGTCCGCGCGCAGGGTTCGTAAAGGTTAGTGTGCGTTCAACAGCCCCCTTCCGGTTACGAGCCGCGAGCAGGGTATCTTCCAGCAGGTGGCTGGCAGAATCTTCGTCATCGTCTAAATCACCCTCGGCGCGTTCGCCCTCCGGGCCTGGATTAAGCGCATTGATGAACATGGATGTCATATGTGCCGGTCCGGAGATCTCGATTCCTGGTTTTCTCAGTTCGGCGGGAACTTCGGGCACCTTCCAATCAGATTTTGTGGTGCCGCTGAGCGGCAGATGCCCGGGTTGTTCGCCTTTTCTCAAGGCGCCTTCTAGCATGTCTATGCGAGCCTCGCGCGCGCCAGCGATGCGAGACCCGAACTTATCTTGCAAGCCCGCAATCAACGCCATCGCGCCTTCGTCCAGCACATCGTCCCACCCGCTAGACGCCGAGCATCTAATCCTGTCGGAATCTACCATGATCGCTCCCATGAAAATATCTGTCTGAGCTTGGTCCAGCGCCAATAGTCGTAAACATTGTCAGCATTAATCTTAATGCCAAGACGATTCAAGTTTGCGCCGGATCAATCTTGAGCAATCGGTCCGGCCATAGAAATCTCAAGCAATCGGTGCCTGTGGCTTGAAGCGCGGGCGCCAAAATCGCCACCGGTATCTAGCGTCCCGTTCTCTGCTTATCGGTTGATGACGTGCCTTAAACCGAAGTTGGATCCGCAATTTAGGTGGCCAGATCCTTCATATGGCGTATCTCGGTGTTGTGTTGTAGCTTCTGTATAGCCGAACGTTCTATCTGGCGGATACGTTCGCGCGTCAACATCATATCTTCCCCGATTTGCTCTAGGGTCTGATCGCCACCGCTCAGTCCGAAGCGTCTTATAAGCACTTCTTGTTCACGTTCGTCGAGCTGGTCTAGGATTTTCCGCACTTCGTCGCGCAACGAGCGCCGTGCGGCGATCTCCGGCGGCTCTTCCGCGTCTCGATCGGGAAGCAAGTCCCCGAGCTCATTATCCCCCTCGTCACCGATCGGAGACTCCAGCGACATCAACTCCTGGCCATTCTTGATCACATCGGTAACTTTCTCCACCGTCATATCGACGCGCTCCGCAATCTCTTCCATCGAAGGTTTGCGATTGTTCTCCTGTGCCAATTCACGCGAGGCGCGACGCACTTTGTTCAAAGCTTCAACCATATGCACGGGTATTCGGATCGTGCGGGATTGATCTGCGATGGCACGCGTAACTCCCTGCCGGATCCACCATGTGGCATAGGTGCTGAACTTGAACCCTTTGCGATAGTCGAACTTCTCTACGGCCCGCATGAGCCCAATGTTGCCCTCCTGAATCAAATCGTGGAACAGCAACCCTCGATTCGTATATTTCTTCGCCACGCTTACTACTAGACGAAGGTTAGCTTGCCCTAGATGCAGACGTGCCCGATCGCCGTCGCGTCTTATCCGCGCAAGATGAGATTCTAGAAGGTCCGATATCTCCTCAAGATAAGATTCATGCCAAGGCGCGATGCCTTCATGCGCCTGCAAGTCCTTGAGCAGTATGCCCGGGGGCATCATTATCGCCATGTCTTGCGGCAACAGGCTGGACAGTGCCGACAGCTCGCGCACGAGGATACTCGCCTTTTCGAGAATTTTCTTCAGTCGACCTTCTTTGGTATCGTCATTCTTCGCGCGTTTCCCGCGCCCTCTGATCACCGTCACATCTTCCACCCCGTACAAGCCTTGGATATCGGTCTTCTCAGTGATGGGTAACGTATCGCCCAAATAGCGGAGCAACGTCTCGTAATGCGTCTCTTTTCCTACGTCGCGAGCGCCGCTGATTAATTCTCTCAACTCGAAATCTCTAAGCAATTGTTCCAGAGTCATGGGGTGTGGCCGGCCCAGGAACACCGCGATCTGATCGGCTACTGGATGTAGCTGCCCAAGTCCGCGCAGAGCCACAGCCACGATACTAGTCGCTGGCACGGGAGGTGCTTCATCTGGCAGTTGCTCACGATTGCGTGGAATATCCACCAAACCGCGCTGATGCCACTCGATTCTTTCTAGCCAGATCGCAGCTTCTACCGTCCGCGACAGCACCATTTCATCTTGCTTAGTTAGCAGGTCAACCTTACCGATCTCGCGAAGATACATCCGCACACTGTCTTCATTGCCCTCGGCACTCTCGTTAATCGCCGCGATGGCTTCGTGATCCGTGGCATCGTCTCGAGCGGCTTCCCATGAATCAAGCTCATTAGCGGCCAAAGATCCGGACCCCGCCATTTGACCGAAACTCCCGTCGTCACTGTCTGAATAGTCTGAATCAGAGCTCAGTGCCACAAAGGGTGATGTATCGGTTCGATTCCCTGCCTCATTATCAATATCAGAGTTGGTGTCTTCGTCCAGCGAAGTGCTAGGATACAACCCATCGGAATCCAGGGACGATTGTTTCGTCGGACTTAATTTGCCGTTTACCAATTCAGCAACTTCCTTTAATCGTGTCGTTCAATATGCTTGGGCATCAATCGATGATCGCGGGACATCTCGGTTCATGCCGAACGTTCGGCATTCGCATCGTTAGTCGGCGTTGTTCAAGAACACAGCTCTTTAGGAGCGCGCTCATCAGAACACACCGATCGCCACTGCGAACCTAAGTTTTAGCCAGCAGAATAGGCGACAAAGCATGGCAGGTCGGCATAATGCCAGTAATTAAATTACGATACAAGTTCCGCGGCAGTTTCAACGCGCAAGAGGAGATTCAGACCGCCAATCGATCTTGATATGAGCATTGAATGATTCTAGCACACGCTCCCGAATCGTGCATGCTCTTGCGGATCGCGGTTTACATTCCAATCATTGCGCCAGCGCCGATCGACGCTTAAACTACACTGATTGAAGCGCCTTAGCAGCCTGGAGAAAAGATCGATGCCAAAAACCAACCGCTTCAGCTATGAAGGAAGATTCTCGGATCGCTCCCAAGATTCGCCCTTAGGAGGGGTGCGACATGCTGAATACGACTTCGCAGTCGCTTATCCGGCGCCGGAAACTTCTCCTATGGACGGATTGATCGATGCGTTGCAGACTACTATGGATGCACGCGGCGACGAAGTGGCTAAACAGATGGCTTACTATCCGCATCCGCAAGGATCGATCGAGCTGAGAGAATTTACGGCATGGAAACTCCAGCACGACCGCAATTTCGAAGTCTCTCCTGACGACATACTCCTAACCGCGGGATCAGGTGAATCGATCGGTTTAGCCATCCAGGCGCTCACCAACCCCGGAGACATCGCGATAACCGAGTGGTTCGTTTACGGCGGCACCTACAACCAGCTTGAACGATTCGGAAATCAGGTGATTGGCACTCCCATCGACGATGAAGGCATCATTCCTGAAGCATTAGACGAGTTGATAGTGGAGCTCACTGCAAAGGGAACGAAACCCAAGCTCATATACACCATCCCCGAGAACCAGAACCCTACCGGCTCAACGCTGCCTTTGCATCGCCGAGAAGCCATCCTAGAGATCGCGCATCGACATGGCGTGCCTATACTCGAAGACGAGTGTTATGTCGATCTACGTTTCGAGGGCGAGATTCAACCGGCATTCCGCACTTTAGATGATTCCGGCATTGTCATTCACGTAGCCTCTTTCTCCAAGTTGCTGGCTCCAGGGCTCCGTCTTGGGTATGTTACTGCCGCGCCGGAGGTGCTGCGCCGAGCCGCCAGCTGCAAAGTTGGATCGGGGCCTAATCAATTTGCGGCTTATGCTATCGAAGGCTTCCTGCGCAATAACCTCGATTCCCATCGACACCGCTTCAATCCATTGCTCAAACAGAAGCGCGATGCCATGGATAAAGCGCTGAGCGAGCGCTTCACTGATTGTGGCGCCGACTGGTCGAAGCCTCAAGGAGGTTGCTATACCTGGCTGACGATGCCGGAAGGTAGCGACATCACTGAGATACGCGACGAGATCTTCGCGGAAGGAGTCGGCTACCTCGGCGGCACTAATTTCGCGCCCAACGGCGACGGCCATAACTGCGCCCGGCTATGCTTCGCGTTTGAAACCCCAGAGAAGAATTACGATGGCATCACTAAGCTCGCCTCGCTATTCAGCAAACGCGGACTTATGTGAAAAAGAGACTGAGCTTGTGGTCGATTCAGCTTCTTCTTTGCTGATAATCAGCGGTGTTGCTCGCATTGCAGGTTACGATGCGCTGTCTTACAATTGCGCGTACCTGATTGCGGCGAGCTAAGCCGACTCGCTTGTAGTTGCTTGCGCGCCGTCGGATACATTTCCCAGATTTGGAGTGCAAAGTGAAATACGTCAGATTCGAAAGCGCGGGAGAAGCATCGTACGGCATCGTTGACGATGATGGTTCCATTCGGCAGCTCTCCAACTCTCCGATCGGCAGAGAATATTCTGAGACGGGCGTGAAGTTTCACTTGGCAGAGGTCCGTATCCTGGCGCCGAATCCCAATCCGATCAAGATGCTATGCCTAGCTCGTAACTACCGATCGCATCTCTTGGGAGCTCAGGAGCCGAGACGGCCGGAGCCTTTCTACAAAACGCCTACCGCGATCATCGGCCCTGACGACGCGATCGGAATCCCTGCAGACGCGGGCATAGTGGTCTGCGAATCTGAATTGATCGCCATTATCGGTAAAAGGGCCCGCAGAGTAGATGAGGCCGAAGCTCTTGAATATGTATTCGGCTATACCGCTGGAAATGATGTCAGCGCTCGAGAGTGGCAGGGAGGCCCGAATGCCGATACCCAGTGGTGGAGAGCCAAATCAGCCGATACGTTCGGCCCCACTGGACCTTTCATCGTTACCGGGATCGACCCTCAAGATGTCAATATACGAGGTCTAGTCAACGGAGTGGAAGGTCAGAAATGCCACTCATCCGAGATGATCTTTACGGTCGCTCAGGCGATTTCATTCATTTCGCGCTACGTAACGCTTGAAGTCGGGGATATGCTATGGACTGGCACCTCGGGCACTACACCCCCGATTAACGTCGGCGGGGACGTCACGGTTGAAATAGACAAGATCGGCGTGTTGCACAATTCGGTGGCAGCAGCATAAATCTCAATGCGGCCGCCGGGCGGTGAATCACAGCGTTTCACTTCGCCTGGTGCGCGATAAAACCGTCTGTTACGCCTGGCTTCGCATCCGTGTCATCCGAGATTAAAGTTGCGCGCCAGATCGCCTTCAGTAAGCCAGTAGAAAATCAGATATGCGCCGACCATAATGAGCATCCCGCCGGAGATGCCATTCAAATATGGAAATAGCTTACGGATATATGTCGACAGCAAGCCTTTGAACAATGCCGCAGCTAAGGTCATCATCATAATGAGGAAAGTCATCCCGCCAGCATAGGAGATGAACTGCGCCAAACCGCCGGCGAATCCGTCATTCCGGAAAGAACTGGTTACCACTGACAGAAAGATCGGCAGTGTGCAGCTCAGGGATGCGAGGGCGTAACTCACGCCGAAGAGCGAATAACTTAGCATCGAAGCGGATTTCGGATCCCCTATGCGCTTGGCGAATCTTTGCCCCAGAGCCGTATACAGTTTGCCGCCGCCTAGAACGTACGCACCCATAGCCGCCATTGCGAATCCCAGCGACAATCCGATCCAAGGCAGCGTATCCGCAACTGCCTCTTTGCTTGCAGATACTAAGATACCCGCCGCTCCGAACAACGAGACGAAGCCTACTCCCATCGCGAGGCTCACTAGAACAGCTTTGAATCCCCGTTTCACGACACTTTTAGCATCGGCTTCGAGATCATCCGACTGATCACTCACGTAAATTGTCAGATAAGTGGGAAGCATCATGAATCCGCATGGATTCACCGCGGCTACCATGCCCGCCAAGAAGGCGAATCCGAATGGTAGCAGGCCGCCGATACGCGATGTCCAGGTTGCAGAGACGCTCTGGATCGACAATGCTCCGCTGACCGTGTCGTTAGCGCCGGGCCCGATCGCTAATCCGCTCGCAAAGGCCACTCCGACCACAGCTGTTGATGCCAAAGCTGGCGCCAGCCATGAGCGTAAACGTCTGGAATAGTTTATGGAGCCAAGTGAATTGTTAGACATCGATAGGAAACCGAATGAATCTTAAGGCATGGAAGCGTCAGGATAAAGGCAAAGCCCGCTTGTGGGTATCGTTGCCATCGCTGAATCTATGATAAACCTCTCTACAGCGAGTAGCAGAATCGCAAATGCCTACCCGACGAATCATCCCATAGCTGAGTGCCCTTACCATGCCTGAACGACCGGAAAATCCGAATCTCGTCTTCATCTTCAGCGATCAGCAACGCGCCGACACCATGGCGGCGTACGGCAATCAATGGATCGATACCCCGGCCATGAATCGACTCGCCGAAAGCGGATCCGTCGTTGAGAACTGCTACGTATCCTCGCCAATATGCACGCCCTCACGATCCACGATCATGACCGGCACCTGGCCGCACTTGAACGGCGCCTACAAGAACAATGTTCCGTTGCCGCAAGAAGTAGACACGATTGTCGACCATATACCAGACCGCTATCATAAGGCCTACTTCGGAAAGTGGCATCTCGGCGATGAAAACAGCAAACGCCGTGGATTCGACGAGTGGCATCCCATTGAAGATGGATACCGAGTATGGTCGACTCAATCCGAATACAACGATATTTTCAGCCCTTATCATCATTACCTCATAGAGCAGGGTTACGAACCCGACTCCGAGGTGGCTGGAAGAAGAGTCTTCAGCCGTCCGTTCGCGCATCGCCTGCCCGCAGAACACACTAAAGCATCCTATCTGGGAAGCGAAGTCAGCCGTTTCATAGACCGCAACCGAGAGCGTCCCTTCGCGCTCTATGTAAACTTTCTAGAGCCTCATTTTCCATACGCCGGGCCGCTCAACGATCGGTACGATCCCGAATCGATACCCGAGTCGCCAGTATTTATGCAAGATCCGCCTGGCGATGCCTCCATGATGGCGCAGCTCATGGCGGCGCAGTATAAGACGGGCGAAGATCGAATGGCCCCAAACGCGGCCCGAGAACTGCGTGGCGAGGAAGTTTCACCAATCGGGCAGGAGGAGGCTGATCTGCGAGAGATACAAGCCCGATACTTCGGTCTCGTAACTCTGTTGGACTGCGCGATTGGAAAAATACTCGATGCCATCGAGAAGGCAGGAATCTCCGACAATACCATCGTCGTCTTCACCAGTGAACATGGCGATCAGCTCGGAGATCACGGCATCTTGCACAAGATGGTCATGTACGAAGAGACCGTTAAAGTCCCGATGCTCATCAAAGTGCCGTGGTTGCCGAAAATACGCATCGCCGGGCGATATTCCCACATCGATACTGTTCCCACTCTGCTGGACCTGATGGGGTTTGACATTCCAGATTCGTTGCCAGGAGAGAGCAGGGCGGAAGTTATTGCCGGATCCGCAGAACTTGATAGTGATGCGATTATCGCCTGGCATGGACGCGGTCTTGATGGCTTGACGTTGCCGATGTCGCCATTAGAGTTGCAACGCGATATCCCGCATCGAGTGATCGTCGCTGCAGACGGCTGGAAGCTGAATCTGGCGGTTGGAGATTACTGCGAACTTTACGATCTCAACACCGATCCATATGAGCAGAAGAATCTCTTCTACCGCGGCGATTATGGCGAAAAGGCTGTAGAGATGGCGCGTAAGATCAGAGCTTGGCAAGATGTTAATGACGACCGCGTCCCGTTGCCGGACGTGTATCCGGGCATCGGATATGTGGCAGGGATGAGATGATCAAGAAGGAGCATTGCTGAGGCAAGCGGCTTAGCCATTGATGGCGCGGTCCCCATCACGTGTATCACGACACATATAGCTCTCCTGATGGCATAAGCCCAGCCGTCGGTGAGTAGATAAAATCCAAGTTATGTGTGTCTCTTCATGTCCTATTTCTGCGAGAGGATTCAACCAATGATGTTAGCGGAAAGATACCGTGGCGCCTCGATACAACTCTTTGATCAGGCGATGATTGAACTGGAGGCCGGAGACGCGCGGCAAGCTTCAGAGAAGTTGTGGGGCGCAGTGGCGCAGGCTTTGAAATCGGTCGCTGAGGAACGCGGTTGGAATCACGGCTCTCACGCTGAATTCTACCGAATCGTTTCACGAATCGTCGACGAGACCGATGAAGAGGAGATAGGATCGTGGTTCAGAACAGCTAATGAGCTACACATTAATTTCTACGAGGCTTGGATGCGCGAGAATGCGGTGCGACAAAGCGTCGACCATGTTGATCGGCTGATTAAACGTCTCTCTGAGCTGGTCTGATTAGATCTGCAATCCTAGAATCCACTTTGTCAGTGGATTATCCGCGTGAACGCCGCGCTTCGATTCTCCGCTGCAACGCCGGCGGCACCGGCCGGGTTGCGAAAAAAATGGTCATGGATGCTAGCATACAGGCTCCGGCAAGGGCATAAAGCGCCCACTCATATGTATGTTGCATATCGTGCACCCATCCGACTATTACTGGCGAGGCCATCATGCCCATCGCCATCGGAAAACTCGACATGCCAAGGATAGTTCCGAAATGGCGCCGCCCGAAATAGTCTCCACGCATCGCGTGAAGCATGGGCGTGCGGCCGCCGAAGCCGATTCCCCACATCACCGCGAAGATTACGGCTAACCAAGCAGTGTCGGCTCGGGCAAGCACTAGTAGCGAAACACCTTGAAAAATGATCAGAAAAGGCACAATCATGCGCTTGTTAGCACGGTCGCCTACTACCCCGCCTAGTATCTGAGAGCCGAACGCAGTAATCACAAGCACTGGCATCACTGCCGATGCGGTGGCTGAATCCAGTCCTACTCCGTTGCTGTCTCGCAAATGTAGAAAGAGATGC
This sequence comes from Dehalococcoidia bacterium, assembly GCA_963422715.1. GTDB lineage: Bacteria > Chloroflexota > Dehalococcoidia > Lucifugimonadales > Lucifugimonadaceae > Bin127. The sequence goes on from OY730475.1 coordinate 1,689,886, forward strand.
GCCGACACTGCTCCCACCGATAAGTTCGTCAGCATGTGAGTCATCGAGATGGACCAAAAAGCGCGCGTGCGCAAGGCTTCGCGCGGTGTGAAGTCACGTATTCGCGGCCAATGCCTTCTGATCCGGCCATCGTCTTTAGATAAAGGATTCTTTCCCGGAGCTACGGCATCGGGCGGTCTCTTACCCGCGATCCAGGCGATGAACGGTCCGGAGCATATAGTAACGATGCCTATGATCATCACCGTGTCTCGCCATCCGATCTGACTGATTCCCCACACTATCGGCGGCACTAGCAGTCCTGAAATGCTGCTACCGCCGATCACCAGCGCCATCCCTGTCGCAGGGCGTCTCGTCATCCACGCGTTCACAGCGGTGATGCTAGGCGTGAAACCACCGATGCTGAAGCCGACAGACAAGAGGAAAAACGCGCCGTAGTACTGCACTGGCCCGGTGATTCTAGAGAGCAGGATCAGACCGCTGCCGCCAATAATGAATCCCAGCAGAATCATCTTCCCGGCACCGAAGCGATCGGTCATCCAGCCTTCCACCGGACCTAGGAGCGCACCGCCGAAACGTCCGAAAGATGCCACTCCTGAGATCAGCGCGCGCGACCATCCAAAATCGTCTTCGATCGCCTTGAAGAGCACGCTTGCAGCTTGGAAAGTGGGTCCGGAGCTCAGGAACATGTTGAACGCCCCAGCGATGGCTACCCACCATCCGTAATAGATGCGTCGCAACCCTCGGCTTCGCCGAATCTCGGAACCAGAACCTTCCCGCGACAAATCGATCAGCTCCTTCGTGCCTGTTATGACTCTGCCGTGGTTTATATGGCTACTATTGCTACGCTCAGAGCATCGATCTGCTCAGCAAGCTCTCTTAGCGTAACTACTCAGCGGCTGGAAACTGCCGTTCGGTGCCACTTTATTTTGCCAGTGTCTCGCTGTTTTATAGACTAATGCTTGAAGTGATTTCCCCCACTGCGTTCTGCGCGTCTATCTCTAAACCCCGAGAACTTCAAATTGAGTGATATCGACTCCAACCAACTGGCTATAGAAGTCCGGAATCTTTCTAAGTCCTATGGCAAGATAGAGGCGCTTAAAGATGTAGACCTACAGGTAAAGCGTGGCTCTGTGATGGGGCTGCTAGGACCGAATGGCGCCGGAAAAACTACCCTGGTCCGAATTCTGACCACACTTCTGAAGCCGTCTGCCGGGAATGCGTCTGTACTCGACTTCGACGTGGTGAGGCAGTCCCGTCTCCTGCGTCAGCACATCGGATTGGCGGGACAGAGTGCGTCTGTCGACGACCTGCTCACGGGGCGAGAGAACATCGCGATGGCTGGGAGACTGTACCATCTCCCGCGTTCCCACGTAAAGAAACGCGCGCAGCAACTGCTTGAGATGTTTGATCTAGTTGAATCGGCAGACAGGCCTGCCAAAGAGTACTCTGGCGGAATGCGACGCCGTCTAGATTTGGCGGCCAGCCTAGTCGCCGATCCGCCGCTGATCTTCTTAGACGAACCTACTACCGGACTAGATCCGCGTAGCCGACTGGGCATGTGGGACGTCATACGTGAACTCGTTACCAGTGGATCGACCGTCCTGCTCACTACTCAGTACCTGGAAGAAGCCGACCAGCTTGCAGACCGAATCACGGTCATTGACCAGGGAACTGTCATCGCCCAAGGCACTGCTGACGAATTGAAACGTCAGGCTGGATCTGAGTTTATAGAAATATCTTTACAGGATCACGGCGCTACAGCGAGAGCGGCTGAGGTTATGGCACGATACTCTGAAGACTCTCAAGCGGAAACGGATTCAGAAGAGGGCAAAGTATCGATTCCTGTCCCCAATGGAGCGTCACTGCTGCCACAGATAGTCCGTGCGCTTGACGATAAGAAAATCCCTTTATCGAATATGCGGGTTCGACAGCCCACTCTTGACGACGTGTTTCTGGCGCTCACTGGCAGATCCGCCGAAGAAGCTGCAAAACAATTAGGATAACAGGGTCGCATCTAATGCAAAACGTGGACAAGCAATCATCGTCAATGCCTGAGTGGCTGGTATCTATAGGCGCTGAAGCCAGATGGATTGTAGGCGACACTATCATCATGACTTGGCGTAACCTCGTCAAGTATCAGCGCTCGCCGGAACTGCTGGTGTTTAGCACCATATCGCCGATAATGTTCGTGTTGCTATTCGCTTATGTGTTCGGCGGCGCCATTCCCACCGGCGATATGGCATATATCGACTACCTTATGCCCGGCATCTTGATCCAAACCACTATTTTCGGCGCTACGCAGACCGGTGTCGGACTCGCCGAAGACCTGCAGAAGGGAATGGTGGACCGTTACCGATCGTTGCCCATGGCGAGATCGGCAGTGATCGCTGGACGCATCGTCGCCGATACGATCCGCAACTTATTTGTGGCCTATCTTATGATCCTGGTTGGCGTAGTGATCGGGATGCGATTCCACGGCGGTTTCTGGCCCGGTTTCGCACTGCCATTCGTAGTCGCTTTCTTCAGCCTTGGATTCTCCTGGGCCGCGGCAGTAGTCGGTGCCTCAGTGCGGAACGTTGAAACTGCTAACTCCGCGCTCTTCATCATTGTGTTTCCGTTGACATTTATCAGCTCCGCGTTCGTTCCCGTGGCGACAATGCCGCGCTGGTTGCAAATCTTTGCCGACGTGAATCCGGTGACCATCGCGGTGGATCTCGGGCGCAACCTCTCGCAAGGCGGCGAAATAGCCGGCTCCGCCTGGCTTACGCTCGCCTGGATAGCGGGGTTCACCATAGTCTTAGCTCCCGCAGCCGTGTGGAGCTACCGCAGAGTTTGAAAATCACATCGATAACACCCGCTCAAGCGACTCATTCGGCTCTTCGATGCTCCATGATTATGAGTGGACGTATCTGATTTCATAACCTGCCGCGCCTCCTTCAACGCGTTGATGCTATGTTGCCCATTACTCTTTCAAGTAGCGGGAAATCGGTATCATGCGAAAGAGTAGGAACCGATTTCGCTAGAGGAGCTGCGATATGAAATCATCGACTTGGCGCGGCGGCGCAAATTTCACGCTTGATGAATTACCGGATCCAGAACCCACACGCGGATATGTGACAGTTAAGATCGATACTGCCGGCGTCTGCGGTACCGACGTTCACATTACCCAGGGATTGTTTCCATCTGACTGTCCCAAAGTATTGGGGCATGAAGCCTCGGGCGTCATAGTAGAAGTTGGAGAGGATGTGCCATCGGGCCGAATCGGGCAGCGCGTTGCTTTGAATGGCACCAGCCACTGCTGGGAATGTTGGACCTGTCGCAGCTGGTCGGTATCCCGATGTGAAAACGGGCAGACACCGTCCAATGGCTTCTACGCGCAGTGCGCCGCAGTTCCGGCACAGGCTGCCACGCCCATACCGGAATCGTTGCCGTTGGAAATTGCGGCGATGACCGAGCCGGCATCATGTTGCCTATCGGGAGTGGAGATGCTCGATATCCCGAATCGTGCTACGGCGCTAGTCATCGGCGGCGGTATCATGGGGTTGTTCACGCTGGCTTTCTTGAAGTCGCACGGAGTGGATGTTGCAGTGATGTCAGAACCGGTGAAAGAGCGCCGCGAGATGGCATTGCGCTTCGGTGCCGATGTGCTGCATGATCCTAACGAAATTGAGCTAGAGGAGCTGGTAGCAGAGCTTACAGCCGATGGAAGAGGTTTCGATGTTACGGCTGAAGCGGTTGGGAAACCGTCGCTAGTGGCGAAATGTATTGAGCTTACTCGCCCGCGCGGACAGACGTTGATGATTGGAGTATCTCCGGAAGGAAGCCCATTGCCCGTAGACCTCTACGACATGCACTATCGCGAGATAAAGCTTATCGGCGCCTTCGGACGCGGCAATGTGTTTCACCGAGTTCCTGGCGAATTGGAGCATCTAGATCTGGACGGCGTCGTTTCGGGAAGGTTCCATCTGGATCAGGTCGCGGATGCGATACATGCGTCTGCGGAGGGGATGGGTGTGAAGTTCGTGATCAAGCCTAACGGATAACAGCGATTGATCCGATTATTGAACACTTGTGATTCGGCTGAGCTGGAGCAGCGTTTCAATCGTTTCTGAATCGCTCTGCGTTGTCTATCGGGCGATATCCGATTTTTTCGGCGGCATAATCGATATCCCAGAATCGCCACTTGTTGTTTGAGACGCCATAGAAGATCTCGAACTTCAGCGGTGCCTGCAGGCATCTGTCTACTAGATGAGTCAGATCTCGATGTGAGAGCCAAGTGGCTAAGCCGCGTATGTTGGGCGGACGATTCTGCAGGTTCACGGTACCGATTCTTAAACACGCCACTCCTAACCCAAAGTGTTCGGAGTAGTACCGACCGACGGCTTCTCCGAACACCTTGCTCACTCCGTAATCGCTGTCCGGACGAATCGGAACGGTGTGGTCGATAATTGGAATATTCCCCGGATCATTCTGCAAGCTGGAGTAGTCTCCGCGTCCGATATCACAGTATGGAGAGTCGAGTTCAAAGTTGCCCACCGCGTGATTGGAGCTGGCGAATACTAGGCGGGTTACGCCATGAGCACGGCAAGCTTCATACACGTTGTGGGTTGAAGCGATGTTGTTCCGCAGCACATCGCTCCAAGGCGTGCTTACCGGGGCGTTGGCGGCAAGATGAACCACCGCGTCTTGCCCGCTGAAAGCCGATGTGATGGCATCATAATCATGGCAATCAGCAAGGGTGAAGCTGGCAATGGAATCATCTCGCGGAGGGCGAGCGTCAATCCCGGACACTGTATAGCCTCTCATCTCGGTCAATGAGCGGCTGAGCACCGAGCCGATGAGTCCGGATGCGCCTGTAATCAGTACTTTCATTTGCGACTGCCTATTGATGATAACGGATTGAACGGCTCAGTTTAAGCCTTTGCGCTAAAGCGCAAGACTGCCATGAATCTAATATGATTATTATGTTAGATGTATGATGCGGCATGAACAAGGAATGGCGTCGCACCGTCTGCCCGTTCAAGAAGCGTCGAAATGCGCGTGCCTGCTATACGGCCTGCGAATCTAACAGCACAGCACACTAATTTGTACCCACTCATACAGGCCGCGCGAACCATCGGTGTTGAACTCAATGCTGATCAGTTAGATATGTTTCGCCTCTACATAGAGTTGCTTGCTGCTTGGGGCAAGCGGATGAATCTCACTGCGATTAGAGGCCGAGACGATGTGGTGCAGCATCTTTTCATCCGATCGTTGCGCGTCGCCTTGCCAGCCGGCGGCAAAGCCTCTACTGCCGAATGGTTCGCGGGAAGACGGCTCCTGGACGTTGGTTCTGGCGCCGGCTTCCCGGGCTTACCGCTGAAGATAGTTTTTCCGAGCACGCACGTCACGCTGCTAGAAGCACGTGGAAAAGTATGCTCCTTTTTACGAACTGCGGTGCAAGAGCTGGGAGTGGATGATGTGGATGTGCTGAATGAGCGCGCGGAAGTGGCGGCGCATCGCGCGGAAGTGCGAGAGAGCTACGACATCGTAACTGCCCGTGGGGTGGCGCTGCTGCCCACTCTGGCTGAGCTGACGCTGCCATTCGTATCATTAGGCGGCGTGGCGGTTCTTCCCAAAGGTCCAGACGAAACTAAGGTATCGGTAGAAGCAAAGCGCGCGCAGGAGGCTATCGATAGGATGGGATCAACATCCCCTTTAGTTCAGTTGGTGGATTATCCTGGCACGGTGCCTGCTGATTACATGGTCTATTTGATGAAGATACGCCCTACGCCGCCGGAATATCCCCGTCGAGATGGTGTTCCTGGCAAACGCCCGCTTCTAGCTTCGAGCGATGCGAAGAGCCTTGAGACGTGAAGTTACCATTCAACAGCCGTGATCGCGGCGAATCGGCTTCCAGATTCGAAGATAGGGAGATCGGGAACCGCATCCTGTCGCTTCCCACGTTGCTGGTCATCGCCATCGCCATCGCCGTCATCGGGCTGCTAATGTGGCGGGTTCTGGATTTCGAGTGGCAGGAATTCTTCGACAATGTGACGGGATTGGACGTGCGTAGCTTTCTTCTTGCGGGCGTTTTGTACTATGCCAGTTTCTGGTTCCGCGGCCTGCGGTGGCGATCGATATATAAGACTGTGATCTCACGGCAGGAAGGTTCTACTCGGGATGTTCCGGATGCGCCTTCAACTTTGGCGATGGCATCACTCATCTTCGCCGGATGGTTCGTGAACTCGATAATGTTCTTTCGGTTGGGCGATGCTTACCGCGGCTGGGCGCTCGCCAACCGTAGCGGGGATCAGTTCTCAGTAACACTGGGCACCGTGTTCGCCGAGCGAGTGCAAGATATGGCTGTGGTTCTGATATTGATCATCATCTCGGCCGCTTTGGCGCTGTCGGCGGATGGGTTCTCGGCTTCAGGTGCGCTGGTAGATGCCGGAGTAGTCGTAATCGGAGTGGCCGCTGCGTTGGTCTTAGTTCTGTTCATAATCATCGCGGTGATGGGAACGTTAGGCAAACGGCTAGCTAAGCTATTGCCGATTCGAGTGCGCAAGCCGTATCTGGGATTCCAATCTGGCACTTTGCACAGCTTCCGCGGCCGAGAATTGCCATTGCAGATCACTTTAGGGATCTGCGGCTGGATATTGGAAGTGGGAAGATTCTACTTCGTGGCGGAAGCGCTCGGGCTTGAGATGGCACTGAGCATAGCGATGTTTGCTACTCTGGCGAACGCGATCCTGACGACGATTCCGATCCCAGGCGGTCTGGGCATCGTCGAGACTGCGCTGGTGGGGCTATTATTGCTGACCGGGCTGAATGATACTGATGCCTTCACTTTGACCGTGCTAGACCGTTCAATCTCTTGGCTCAGCATTGTAGTGCTGGGCGGCGTGGTGTTCGCGTTCATCTCTCTTCGCGGCAACAGCCGTCGTGCAAGGCAGCCGGAATCGGAAACCGGAGAGTTCAGATGATGCTTGGCGCCCCTGACAGGACTCGAACCTGTGACACACGGTTTAGGAAACCGTTGCTCTATCCTCTGAGCTACAGGGGCAATTTTAAGTGATGCAAGGCATGAATCATTGTAATCCGTGTGCCCCACAAGCGGAGCATAGCTTTGCAGGTGCGCTCCCGAGCCCGATTCTTGAGCTGTTGTTACCCGCATGAATTAAGAGGGCGTAGCACTTAAAGACTCGCTTATGAATCGCATGCCGTCGATCATGATTCATCAACCATGACAACTACCGTCAAGACGCCGACACAAGCCGAGGCAATGATGCCGTCGCGGAACGCCCGCTCAGCAGCCCAGCGACTGGCAGTTATAGATGTTGGATCGAACTCCACTCGCATGGAAGTGTTGCATCTAACTTCGGACTACGATCTGAGAGTGATATCAGAGGTCAAAGCGCTTCTTCGGCTACAGAGTCGCATCGTAAAAGACGGAAGACTGTCTCAAGCGGCAGTGGATGATCTGACACGAATCATAACGGATTTTTCAGTAGTGGCAAAAGCTTCTAGGGTTGACAGTATCCATGCCGTTGCAACCTCTAGCATTCGCAATGCGTCCAACGGCGCAGAGATTCTGCGGAAGATACATGATACTACTGGCATTGATGTCGAGGTCATCGCCGGGGATGTGGAAGCGCGTTTGGGCTTCGCTGGCGCCATATTTGCGCTGCCGGTGCAGCACGGCGCACTGGTAGACATCGGCGGCGGCAGTGTGGAATTCTCATTCTTTAGAGATCGCACGCTACACAGAGTATTCACATTGGACTTGGGCGCGTTACGCGTGAGCAATGATTTTCTGACCGAGGATCCGCCCGCTCGATCTTCCGTTCAAACTTTGCGTCAACATGTCCGAGATGAGATGAAGCGTTCTGGAATCCCGGCGTTGGGAGGCGAAGAGATTCTAGTCGGCACCGGCGGCACTATCCGCAATCTTGCCAAGATGGAACGAGCAATGCGAGGCCACTCTTTCTCGCGCTTACACGGCGCAATGGTCAAATATAGCCGGCTGAAAAGGATGATCGCCGGATTGAGAGGCCTCGAGAAAGGTAACATCGCTCACGTTTCGGGACTGAATCCCGATCGTGCAGATAGCATCTTAGGCGGTGCACTAGTGATGGGAGAGATAGCGCGCTTCTTCGATCGACGTCCGCTACTAGTGTCTGGTCGAGGGTTGAGAGAGGGGTTGGCACTTTCAAGCATGATAGACGCTTTGCCGAGCATTGAAGATGTAAGGAGCCGTTCCATCTATGCGTTGGGGCAACGGTTTGACACTTGGGATCGTCTGCGCGCCGACCGCCGGGCGGCGCTTGTGAGTAAGATGATCGCACTGCTGATCGATGCTATAGGAGAAGAATTCGCCGTGTTGCTGCCTTATGCCGCGCGCGTGATAGACACCGGACGCAGCGTTCACTACTACGATCGATATCGCCACGCGGCAAATATTCTGGAGCAGGGAGAGCTCGGAGGGTTTTCGCACCGCGACATCGCTCTAATCTCGGCATCGATCCGCTTCAACGATGATGACTCGTTAGCGATTAGTCGCTATCGGCCTCACCTAAGGCGTAAAGATATGGTTGTCATCCGCCGTGCCGCGGTAGTGTTGCGGATCGCTGACGAGATGGAGCGACGTTTAGACACTGATCAGTTCTCGCGCATAAAGATGGTGCGAGAATCGAATCGGCTTGAAGTGAAGGCGGCGGAGTTGAAGGCCTGGCAACCCGGACGTATAACATCGCGTTTCAAGCGCGCTTTCAAGCTGGAGTTCAAAGTAGTTCAGTAGCCCCTGTGTCCTAGATGGATTCCGTCTGGTCGGCTGGATTAAGTGAGCCTAAAAGTTCAAATTGACGCATTAATCCGAGCATCAGTCCGATTGTGCATTAGGAAGATAAAGAATCACAGTCTTTTCAGCGCGCCATCGCTTCCATTTCATTCACCAGTTCCATAGTGCGTACGCTTACCGTGCATACTCGCCGCAAAAGATCCATCACTTGCTCTTTGTGATCGGCAAAGCGGTAGTTGTTGAACCCTGCGCTTATGATGCTATGATCGCGCGGTTTCTGCGCCCGTTTATGCTGGTTCAGCACCCATTCCAATGCGGAGCGTTCTCCCAACTGATATCGCCATGCCTCGGCCGGCACTCCTGAGAGCCGAGTCCTATCGTCTAGCGCGATGATGCCGCGCTCGCGGTCCGCTCGCAACTTAGCGATGCTAGCCTCTATATCTGTGTCTTCCCGCTTCAGTGGATATCGATCTGCTCGTTCGAATCCGAGGTGCAGATCAAGCAGCCGCTGCCCGACATCTGCCCAAGCGCCGAAATCGTCGTATAAGGGCAAGCGCGGGAACTCTCGAAGCAGATCCGCGGCGTATCGCTGACGGTACACGGGATCGTGTAGCACGGCGTAGGTGTATGCAAAGATGTCTTCCGCGGATATAGAGGCGTCACAGTAGCGTTCGTGGAACTGCTGCATTCCCCAAGCCGTAATGTTGCTCACGCGCTCACCGTCGCTAGTGTAGCGATACAGCGGGAGACACCGCGTATCGCCGACGAAGTGAAGATCGGTTAGCCTGTCTGTTGCCAGAGCGTAAAAATCTTTACCGTTGACGCACATGTTGACCAGTGAATTGGGTTGCCTTAAATCTTCGCCGAACATTTGGCGATGATTATTAGTGAGTACATCGTTCGTCGTTGACTCTGCAAAGTGATGTTTCACAATGAACGGACGATATAGAGATTTGATCCGTTTCGCTTCGCTGTAGACTATTCGCATACCGCGTTTGAACTTATTCTGTAAATCGCGACTCCATTTGATAGCTATGGAATGGGGGGGGGGGGGTAGAACTCATACGCTCGTTGTAAGTGTCGGCGAAGAAGAGTGCTTTGTTGCGGAGGTTGCGCACGTCGAAGTCATATACCCATTCATCACGATTAGTGGATACGCCCAAAGCACACAGAGAGAATATCGTCCGTCTATTTTCCAGTGCTTTCTTGGCCCGCGATCTCTTTTTGTCAGCAACGGGTATCAATGTTTCGAAGTCGGTGTCGGACTGGTTGAGCCAGTCGTTCTTTCTATCGGGTGTGATTTCCTCAAAGACTATGCTGCCGATGCTCGTTTTCCGCAATTCAGACAGTTTCTCGGCGCCAGAGAGTGCATCGTCCAATGTGTAGTAATGGATTTTACCCACTTGCTGAGATGTTGAGCGCCGCACAAAGAATCCTACTGCGACACCGGTCATGATGCCGAAAATATTGCCTACCTGGCCACTCTTTCGTATGTCTCCGCCCAGGTCAACGATATAAAGTTCGCTGAATTCTCTGGCCGCGACACGCCGAAAGCCATCATCCTGGTGCGCATCGATATACGCCCGGTTGGTGATGAAGGCGATGATTCCGTCGTCTGCCAGTCGGTCTGATGCCCAGCGAATGAAACGCTTGTACATGTCGTACTGCTTCGTTTTCTGCGCCTTGCTTTCGGCGACGTAGGTCTCTTTGATTCGTTGATCTATCTGTGGGTATGTGCGGTTCGGATTGAGTTCGTTCCAATTTCTCTGATTCGCGTTGTATGGCGGGTTGCCGATGATGACGCTGATGGGCTTCTCGTTCTGCTCCTGTAGCCGCACCCAGTTGTCGACGGATATGCCACCGATCTCCAGAGATCCCTGCCGCTGAACAGCACCCTCGGTCGCGCCTTTCCAGTCGAGGTTATCCAGAGTGTCGACGAACACCAGATTGGGGAACTCGCAGTATTCCCCGGTTCGCCCTTTGTAGGTATATTCGATATTCAGATTGGCGATGTAGTAGGGCAGTATCGCCACTTCATTGGCATGTATCTCGTTCCGATATTTATGCTCTAGTTGTTCCTTCGGTAAGTAGTTGATGAGATTCGTGATAAAGGTGCCGGTGCCAGTAGCAGGATCGAGTATCTGCACATTATCGTCGGCAAGACTGCGTCTGAAATGCCTCTGCAAAAGAAAATCAGTGCTGCGGATGATGAAATCTACTACTTCGTTGGGGGTGTAGACGATGCCCAGCTGGTCTGCTGCTGCGGGATTGTATGCCTTGTAGAAATCCTCGTATATCACCTTGAGGAACTGTTGCTTTTCGGCATAGTCGGCTATTTCGTCGGCCGCGCGCCCGATGGCGCCGTAGTAAGAGCGTAAACGGTCAATTGATGCTCGCCGCGTATCGCCAGTGAAGAAAGCGCTTTCCAACTCGTCGAGATGCCGTGCGATGTTGTTTTCGCGATGGAACTGGTCTTCGGCAAATACTCGCAGGAAGATGTCTTTGGTGAGGATGTGCTGGAGCAACATCTCGCGCACATTGTCGGAAGAGACTTCTGGACTGATCGTTTCTCGGCATAGGCTCAGGAAGCTACGCGCTGCGGTCTGATATTCGAGATTGCCGTTCTCCGCGCCTTCGATGGTTTCTCGCAGGCCAGTCAACACACTGGGAAGGTCGGTTTTGAACTGGTGCTGAGCTTTTCGAAACTCCTCTATCTGTGGCGGTTCATATTCGAGGAATGATTTGATAAGCTGATGCAGCTCGTTGCCGAGCGACATATCTACTCGCATGGCTTCGGCACTGTTCTGTATCAGAACAGCGGTCTGAGAATCTTCAAAGATGATATTGTTGCGCGGGTATCCACGTATAAGCTTCTTCTCTATTTCGGCATCTAAGTCGTCTGCTGTGTCCTTCGCTTCCCAATACCCGCGTGCCAGGCGCAATGCATCTCGAACTGTGCCGTCGGGTTGCACATTTGCTGAAGTGCGTTGCTCAGCAATAAGCGCTAATCCATCAGGATGCGCTCGGCAGTAGTCATCAAGGCACGTTTCAAAGGCCCGCCGCATGCTCAATTCGTTGGTTGAACCGCCGTATTGCCGTAACCGCGCCAGCTCTTCGCGATATCTTTTGAGGTGTGGATAATCAGGCATGATGTATTGCATATCGTAAATGCAACGGCGCCAGAATCTGGATAACGATCTAGTCAGCTCATCTCCGCATGATGCGATATGATGCAGTGCTATGGCGCTTCATTCAGCAACATCGCAATTCACCGCCGCGGCCGATATCGGCGGGACTCAGATGCGCGCCGCGCTCATCAGTCGCGATGGCAGGATAGTCCGCGATAAAAGGGAGCGCACATTACCAGAGCGGGGCATTGAAGATGCCGCTATCCGACTCGCCAAATTAGTTAATGATGTGACGGACGAATCATCTGGTGTCATCGCGCTGGGCGTTTCTACGGCTGGCCCCATCAATCCTGAAAGCGGCACTTATGACCACCCGCCGAATCTCACCGGCTGGCACGGTAAAAGCATGAAACCCAGCTTGGAAAATGAACTGAAAATGCCGGTTGCAATCGGCCACGACGCTACCTTGGCAGCATTGGCAGAGACTCGCTTCGGACCGTTCAAAGGCGCAAAGAATCTCGTCTATGTAACGATCAGCACTGGAATCGGAGGTGGAATAATCGCCAATGGACAACTGGTTACTGGCTCCACAGGCCAGGCTGGCGAAGTGGGGCATATCTCGGTGCGGACTGACGAAGGTGCCCTCTCATGCAATGTTGGATGCCACGGTTGCTTTGAGGCAAACGCCTCCGGACCGAGTATCGGCAGAATGGCACTTGCAGCTGTAAAGTCTGCCCCTTCACGTGCGGCTGCCATGCTCAGCCTGGCCGGTGGCGATACGGAAGCCATCGATGCCAGGATGGTATTCAACGCGGCAAGGGACGGTGATGTTCTAGCTGAAGAAGTGGTTCGGCAGGTTATTGATAATATAGGGCGCGGTTTGGCAAGCTTGCTGAGCATATTTGATCCTGATGGATTAGTGGTGGGCGGTGGAGTAGCCAATAGTCTGCGCCACAGATGGGATGAAGTCATCGCCGCAGTCGCTCGATACGCGTTGCCACGCTATCAGAGCCGGGGCATTCCCATTTCCATAACTGAGCTGGGGGATGATGTGAGCCTGCTCGGGGCTTCGGTATTGGCTTTTAGACAGTTCGAAAGCTGATGCTTCTCGTATAATTGAAACGAGTATGTCGGGGAGTGGCGCAGCTTGGTAGCGTGCTTCGTTCGGGACGAAGAGGTCCCGGGTTCAAATCCCGGCTCCCCGACCAGCTTTGTATCATAGACGCTGTCCGTCGCTAGATCAGCCCGATCCGAAGCACCGGGGTCTAGTATCATTTCCCTTCTGTTTAACTGCGATCGGTGCGAACTCCAGAGACGCTAGTTGCGTCGCCATCGAGACGTTTTGGGAATTACAGATCCGCCCCACGCTTGCTTATAATGTAATTCGAAACGAAGCAAACCGTGATGTTTAACGATGAACAGCCGAATGGTGAGAGTTCCGACTCGTGCTCTGATACGGACAATGCGGATCGGAAATGGTCTAAGGGCGATTTTGGATCGTTGATGCCGGCTTTGGTCAGACTATCGATGATCGGATGGTTCATAGCCATCAGCATCGTCGCCGGCGCGTTTGCAGGTTGGTGGTTGGACAAGCTTCTCAATAGTTCGCCTTTGTTGCTCGTGCTCGGGATTTTGACCGGCATTGCGGTTGCCATGGCCGGCATGATTCGAATGATCGATGACGCTAGCAAGAATTGAGCTCTTGAAGTAGAATCGGTTTCAGTGGAGCGGCTACTGAATATGATGACTGAAATCCCAATGCATCAACACGTTAGGAGATGGGTTGCTCTCATCCCCTAAAGGGATCGCGATCGCGATCTTCGCTATTGCTGTTGCAGCAGCGTCGATTTTAGGCGGTGCCTTAGGTGCGGCATTTGGAGGTGGATTCCTGGGCGGTGCGGTGCCGGTAATTCAAATACCTTCAGAGCTGGTAGTTTCTATCGGAGGGTACGACTTAGTCAACACTGTCGTTATGTTTGCCCTTGCCGCCCTCGTATTGCTTTTCATCACTTATCTCGCAACACGCCGAATATCTGAAGTGCCTGGCCGCTGGCAGGCGCTGATGGAAATCTTTTACGAATTCTTCATCAATCTGGCAGAATCCGCGGCCGGCGGACGCCGTGGACGAATGTTCTTGCCGGTAGTTACCGCTATATTCCTGGTGGTTCTATTCTCTAATTGGCTCGGAGTGCTGCCAGTGGTAGGAACCATCGGAAGAGTGGAAACCCCTGCCGAGTGGTTCACGCACAAATTCGAGGCCCATCTCGAAAAGCAGCATCACACCGAGCTGGTTAAAGATCTGCACCATGAAGTGGAAGATTATGGCTATCCCGGCGGGTTAGCACATTTCATAGATGCTCATGCCGACGATGACGAAGCGCGCGCGGCATTGGGCAAAGCCTTGACCGAATACGGTGGACAGATGTTTGTGGTCTTCGATAGTGGCGGCGGAATCAGCCTGCTCCCGTTTGGACGCGGCGAGGACTATAAGCTTTCGCTGCTCCATATCGTGGCTCATGATGTGGCAGATGTATCACAGCTAAGCGCGGATGAAGCCAAGGCAGTCGCACATCGATTTGAAATCGGCAATGCTCCTGAAGCTGCCCCGACCGAAGAATTTTTCTCAGAGAATCGCGGTGAGTATTCCAATTTGGCAGGCAAATCAACCGGCTTGCTGGTCCCTTATCTGCGCGGCTCCAGCACCGATCTCAACATGACTCTGGCAATTGCCATTGTGGCGATGATCAGCGTTCAGTTCTGGGGCTTCAAGTCATTGGGATTAGGCGGCTATCTCGGCAAATTCATCTTCAACCCGATCAAGGCGCCCATCGATTTCTTTGTCGGTATTCTGGAGGCGATGGGCGAGCTGATCAAGGTAGTTAGTTTCACCTTCCGACTTTTCGGCAACATGTTCGCCGGTGAGATATTACTCATAGCTATGGGCTTCTTGTTCCCGCTTATAGGTATGATTCCCTTCATCGGACTGGAGCTGTTCGTGGGTTTCATACAGGCGATAATCTTCTCGGTTCTTACGCTCATGTTCGGCGCCTTCGCCATTATTCCTCATCATCATCCGGATGATGATGCTGGCCACAACCCGAGCCCGAAAGCGTCGCATTGATAGGCGGAACGGAAATGGATCGCTTTAGCCATACACAACTTAATCTATATTTTGGCATGCCGCGTCTGGCGCCGTCCGATCAGGGCGTTTCCAGCCGCATGTATTGACATGACGGATTCTTCATCAGGAGTATCCACATGCGTAATAAGAAACAGTTAGACCAGGAGGTCTGAGACAAGATGCCGTGGGACTTAACACCAATTGGAGCGGGTATCGCGATCGGGGTCGGAGCGATTGGCCCGGGACTTGGAATCGGTATGCTGGCCGGTAAGGCGATGGAGGCCATTGGACGCAATCCTGAAGCCGCCGACGCGATTCGCCAGAACATGATCCTCGCCATCGCCTTCACCGAAGCGATCGCCATCTATGCTCTGGTAGTAGCTATTATCACTCTCTTCGCCTAGTTATAGGTCATGGCTGTGCGACACACTCTGCTGATCAATGCATCGGTGAGTAATTTGCCCGGCTATCGCCTGGCATCAGCATCGCCTTAGCTAAGGAGAAACGACATGGATGCATTGGGAATAGATCTGCCCAGGCTGTTGACGTTCTTGCTCGGCTTCACAGCGATCGCGATTCTGTTGCGAATTTTCCTCTATGGACCCATTACGCGCATGTTGGACGCGCGCGCCGATACGATCCGCCAGAGCCTGGATGCCGCAGATCAAGCGCGCGCTGAAGCGGCTTCCTCTGCTGAACGCGTTGAACAGGAACTGGCCAACGCGCGCCGCGAAGGACAGAGCCTGATCGCCGAAGCTAGGGATGCCGCGATAAAATTGCGCGAACAAGAAGCTGAACGGACCCGAACGGAAGTCGATAACATGCTTGAACGAGCTCGGAACGAGATTCAGATTGAACGCAATGCCGCAGTTGAAGAAGTGCGGCGCGAATTCGCTGATATCGCAATCTTGGCCGCCGAGCGGATTGTTGAGAAATCGCTTGACGAATCAGCGCACCGCGACCTTATCGACAAAGTCTTGGAAGATGGCTTGGACGTAAGCCGTCGGAACTGAATAGCTAGTGCCCGCTTCATCAACCCGAAGATATGCCCAAGCGGCATTCGCCATCGCGCTTGAGCACGACGCTCTGGATAGCTGGGAACGCGGACTCGCGATGGCCGGCGAGACATTCTCTGATCCAGACTTCATCGCCTTTATTGCCGCGCCTTCGGTGCCGATTGCAGTGAAGCTGAACGGCATCCAAACCTTGTTGCCGAATCTTGACCGGCCATTGCAGAATCTGATCTCCCTTATGACCATCAACGGTATTGCAGACCGTTTTTTGGAGATGAGCGATGTTTTCCGATCGTTGTTGGACGAGCATCGCCGTATCGGAAGAGCGCAAGTAACAACTGCTGTGCTGCTCGACGATGCCCGTCGCGAGCGACTACGCGCCCGGCTAACCGAACTGACGGGCTATGATCGCATCGAGATCACGGAGGCGGTAGACCCTGCTATTCTGGGCGGGGTGATAGCAAGAGTGGGTGACCGCCTCATTGACGGAAGCGCCTTCTCAAAGCTCAGATCTTTACGCGACGCGCTCGCTGACCGGCCGGTGTCAATTTGAAGAACGGACTATTTGAGATCGGTAAATCGTAAGCCGGGAAATATTGAAATTGAGGAAATTCATATGACAACAGCGGGCCAAGTTATTGCATCCGTCATAAAGCGACAGATCGAAGAGTTCGGAGACGAACTCACTATGGTCGATGTGGGGACGGTAGTTGAAGCGGGCGACGGAATCGCACGAATACACGGACTCGCCGGCGTGCGCTTGAACGAGATCCTGCAGTTCCCAAACGACATACTAGGCTTGGCGCTCAACTTGGAAGAAGAATCGGTCGGCGCTGTCGTACTCGGAGACTATCTCAAGATCAGAGAGGGCGACGAAGTGCGATCCACCGGACGCATTCTGGAAGTGCCGGTCGGCGAAGCAGTGCTGGGAAGAGTAGTAGATCCGCTCGGACGACCGCTCGATGGACAGCCCACTCCGAATACGAGCGACACGTTCCCGGTGGAGAAGATAGCTCCCGGTGTGATAACGCGGCAACCCGTGAATCAACCTGTGCAGTTCGGCATCAAGATCGTTGATGCTATGGTCCCGGTAGGACGCGGACAGCGCGAGTTAGTTATCGGAGACCGTTCCACCGGCAAGACCTCGCTCTGTGTCGACGCCATCATCAATCAGCGCGATTCGGACATGATAGGAGTCTATGTCGCCATTGGGCAGAAGGCATCTAAAGTAGCGGGCACAGTGCAGCGTCTGGCAGATCAGGGTGCACTGGACAACACCGTGGTGGTTGCTGCCAACGCCTCTGATCCGGCCCCTACGCAATTCCTGGCGCCATATGCAGGATGTGCCATGGCCGAGTACTTCATGGCACAAGGACGCGACGTCCTCATCGTGTACGATGACCTCTCGAAACATGCTTGGGCCTATCGCCAAATGTCGTTGCTGCTACGCCGTCCGCCAGGGAGAGAAGCATACCCCGGCGATGTCTTCTATCTTCACTCGAGGTTGCTGGAACGTTCCGCTAGATTATCTCCGGAATTCGGCGGCGGCTCAATAACCGCTTTGCCCATCATCGAGACTCTGGCTGGCGATGTATCGGCTTATATTCCCACTAATGTGATATCGATCACCGACGGCCAACTCTTCCTGGAGCCGGATCTTTTCAACGCCGGTATCAGGCCCGCTGTCAACTCTGGAATCTCGGTTACACGGGTCGGCTCAGCCGCGCAGCGACGCGGCATGAAGAGCGTGGCCGGCAGCTTAAAGACCGAGATGGCGCAATTCGACGCGCTCGCTACTTTCGCGCAGTTCGGCGCTGAAGACCTTGACCCAGTAACGCGCCGCCAGTTGGCGCGTGGCGAAAGATTCCGCGAACTGCTTAAGCAAGATGAAAATGCGCCGATCTCATATGAGAACATGGTTGTTATGTTCCATGTGGCAAACGAAGGCGCGCTTGATGATGTTGACGTCGCCAACGTGCGCGCCTTTGAGTCGCAATGGTACGACTATTTGGCTGCTAACCTGCCGGAGCTGTTGGAGGAAATAAGCGAAACCGGAGATTTGAGCGACGAAGCCAGCACCCGCCTCATGGAGGCCGTGAGCGCATTCAAGCAGACTGCCGACTTCTCTTCATGAACAGAGATAGCCATTGATGCTTCATGCCTAGCCTGAAAGACATACGCGACCGCATACGGTCGGTAAGCAACACCGCTAAAATCACCAGCGCGATGCAGCTCATCGCCGCGTCGCGGATGCAACGCGCTCAGCAGATGGTACGCAACGGACGTCCGTATGCGGACCACATGCGTGAAGTTTTATCCCACCTCTCGAGACATCTATCAGAGAACGAGATCATAGCCGACCCGTTGCTGCAAAATCGAGACATAGATAAGACACTGATGTTGCTGGTCACTCCGGACCGAGGACTGGCCGGCGCGCTGGTGTCTAACCTGTTGCGTGTGGCTGCCACCTCGATCACTGAATCAGAAACACCGATTGAAACAGTGGCATTAGGCCGAAAAGGCGAGCGTTTCATAGCCCGCTCAGGCTCCGCACTCGCGGCAACGTACACAGTCCCAGATCGTCCCTCATTAGCCGACACTCTTGATATCTCCTCATTCATCATTGATCGGTATCGATCCGGTGCCGTAGATCGCATCACTATCGTCTACGCGCAGTTCGTGAATACCGCGGTACAGAAGCCGATACAACTTCAACTCTTGCCGCTAGACCCTGATGTTTCAGAAGCCGAGGGCTTGCCTGCGCATCTGGACTACATTTACGAACCGTCGCCGCAGGAGGTGTTATCTGCGCTCGCACCGCGCTATGTGGAGACGCTGGTGTACCACTCGATTCTTGAAGCGCAGGCCAGCGAACACTCTGCGCGCATGATCGCGATGCGCAACGCGACTGACAATGCTAACGAACTCATCGATGAATTGACGCTGGATCTTAACAAGGCTCGGCAAGAAGCCATCACCGGCGAGCTACTCGACATCGTTGGTGGAGTGGCGGGAGTAGAGGGCTGAAAGCTCGGCCAGTAGCAAAGTGACAAAAGTCTCTGAACAGCATATTTTTGTCGCCCGCATCTAACCATCTGAATTAATAGTTGAACACCTAAAATAGGAGCCTGATACACATGGCACAAGGTAGCAAGGGGAAAGTCATACAGGTAATCGGCACGGTCGTCGATGTCGAATTTCCGGCTGATGATCTGCCAGAAATATACAGCAGTCTAGAGCTAGAAGTGGAAGATGAGCGACTAGTTCTTGAAGTGGAGCAACATGTAGGCAACAACTGGGCGCGTTGTCTTGCAATGGGTTCCACGGATGGATTGGCGCGCGGCGTGGAGTGCATCGACACCGGTCAGCCTATCTCGGTGCCGGTCGGCGAGCAGTCACTAGGGCGTATCTTCAACGTGTTGGGCGATGCCATCGACGGCGGCGAACAAATCGAGGCCAGCGCGGAACGACTGCCTATACATCGTCAACCGCCTAGCTTCGCCGAACAATCCCGAACCACTGAAATACTTGAGACCGGCATCAAGGTTCTAGATCTCATCACGCCCTTCCCTCGCGGCGGTAAAGTTGGAGCCTACGGCGGAGCCGGCGTCGGGAAGACTGTAATCATCACCGAACTCATCCGAAACATCGCCCAGGAACACTCTGGGGTATCCGTCTTTGCGGGCGTAGGAGAACGTTCCCGCGAGGGGAATGACCTGTGGCATGAGATGCGAGAATCGGGTGTGTTTCCATCTACCGCGCTGGTATTCGGACAGATGAACGAACCGCCGGGCACCAGAGCTCGCATCGCGCTCACCGGCTTGACCATGGCGGAATACTTCCGAGACGCGCGCAATCAGGACGTTTTGCTCTTCGTCGATAATGTGTATCGATACATCCTTGCCGGTATGGAAGTGTCGGCGTTGCTCGGCCGAATGCCCTCTGCGGTGGGATACCAGCCCACACTCGCGACTGAGCTAGGTGATCTTATGGAGCGCATCACATCCACTCAAGCCGGTTCGATCACATCGTTCCAAGCCGTCTACGTGCCGGCCGACGACTACACCGACCCGGGCATCGTTACTACGTTTGGACACTTAGACGCTAATGTATCGCTTGACCGAGCGTTGGCGGCACAAGCTCTCTTCCCGGCTGTTGACCCGCTCGCATCTAACTCCCGCATCTTGGAGCCGGCAATAGTTGGGCGTGACCACTATGAAGCGGCATCTGGAGTGAAGCGTGTATTGCAACGATACAAGGACCTGCAAGACGTCATCGCCATTCTCGGTATTGAAGAGCTGTCAGACGACGACCAGCTCACAGTGTCCAGGGCGCGCAAGATACAGCGCTTCTTGACGCAACCGTTCTTCGTGGGCGAGGTCTTCACCGGTCTTCCCGGCGTTTACGTCAGCCGCGAAGACACGGTGCGCGGTTTCCTTGAAATCCTAGAAGGAAAACACGATCACTTGCCCGAGCAGGCATTCTACATGGTAGGTACCATTGACGCCGCAGTCGCCAAAGGCCGCGAAATGCAAGAGCCAATCGCAGCCTAGAGGGTCGCACCCAAACCGTAAAACTGAGCACCCATGCGCCGAACTGTTGATAAATTGCGAGAATACTGCCGATGCCACAGCTTCAATTGAACATAGTAACCGCGGAGTCTGAGACTTTTTCCGGTGTCGTTGACTACGTGGTTGCGCCGGGTTCAGATGGACAGTTGACGATTCTCCCGAGCCATGCCGCGCTGATGACTTCGCTCGATGCTGGAGAGATGCGATTCCGAGTTGCCGACGAAGAGCAGATATTGTTAATGACGGGCGGATTCATGGAAGTGATGAACAATCAGGTAACTGTTCTGGCCGATGCTGCGGAGCGTGAAGACGAGATTGACTTGGAACGTGCTGAAGCCGCCATGAGACGCGCTGAAGAGCGCCTCGCTTCACAAAGCACCGAGATCGATCTGGAGCGCGCGCTGGTGCAGCTAAGGCGCGCACGGTTGCGATTCAGAGCCTCACAGCGCTATCGCGCCCGCCGCGGTAGCGGTGGCACGATGTCGCAAGGATCGTCGTAGTCGGTTCGACTCTCCGTGAAGCAACCATTCGGCGGCGTCCTTGCTTAGTGTTAGAAGCGGAAAGGCCGGATCTGGAGACGGTGCTATGCTGCTTTTTGGCCGATACTGGTTCGCATCCGATCGTATCTAGCGCGAACGCAGATTACGCAACAGTCCGGAAACATTGTTCAATCAAGTTGATCACTTGGGCAAATTGTCGTTTTAACTTCGTTCTTCAGCTGAGTTTAAGCTTGTTTACCCATCCAGCGGATCCAGACTGTTCGGGGTCAAGGTTAACGGATCTCTTATGATTGAGCATAAGTGCTACTACATAGAGCTGAACAATGAACTAGAAGCCCACTATCTTTGTGCTCTCTTAGGTGTGAAGTCTTTACAGAAGCATTTAGAGAATCTGGGCATTCGCCATTGGATTTCGGCGCTTATCCTTTACGGGCGGTCCCTATTCCCAAGTTCAATGCTGTCGACCAACTACACTCTGAACTGGCTGATCTGGGCGCGTGCCGAACTGATAGCTGCGTCGGTTCCATTGTTTGATGGTGCTACTAAGACGCGCGGAATGATCCGCGATAGACTACGAGAAGATGGGGTGTCGGACGAGATCGATCGTTGCGTGCGTGATCTATTGCCCGGATATGCCGTTTGATAAAGGATAAGGCGCATCACTTTGAATGAGCATGTAGGGTAAGATGCACAGACACGATCAACTTCGTTCGTACTGCTCGGCGTTCTCCAGTTGATTTAGGCGCTCTTGTAGCACATGCCGAACTTCCGGACTCCGTTAGAAAGCAGGCATGCTGTTCATTGAATTGACTTAAACCGTTCCATCAATAATCAGACGAGTAAGAAGATTAATAGCACAATATGAAAATCACCGATGTAGACATTTTCCGCATGCGCACCCCGGTGCACAAGACGGCCGGCACCAATTGGATGTTCGTGCGAATCACGGCCGATACTGGAGATTATGGCTGGGGAGAAGCCAGCACACAGTACAAAGACGCCGGAGTAGCCGCGGAGATACGAGATTTCTCGAAATTTCTCATCGGCAAAGATCCGTTCCAGATCGAGCATATCTGGACCTCGCTCTATCGTCGAGTCACATGGAGCGGCGGCGCGGTTACGATGAGTGCCATAAGCGGTATTGATCTGGCCCTCTGTGACCTCAAGGCTAAGGCGCTGGGCGTGCCGGTATATGAACTTTTCGGCGGTAAGGTGCGAGATAAGATCCGAGCCTATGCCAATGGATGGTTCGATCCGAGCGAAGATGGACGCGCTGGCAAGGGCGCGACGACTGTCGATGACTATCGTCGCCGTTCGGCTGAACTCGTAGAAGAGGGCTGGCGAGCGATGAAGTTCTATCCATTTTCAGGGCCACAGGTCATCACGCCCGAACGGATCGATAAAGGCGTTGAACTGGTGCAGGCAGTGAGAGAATCGGTGGGAGCTTCAGTAGAAGTCGCAGTAGATGTGCGTGGCAGGCTGGATGTGTGGAGCGCGCGCCGCGCGGCCGCGGCCATAAGCGAGTTCAATGTGGCATGGCTAGAGGAGCCGATACTGTGGGATAACATCGATGCGTTGAAAGATTTGTCGAACAGCGTTCAAATTCCGATATCCACTGGCGAGCAACTCTACAATCGGTGGGATTTCCGGCCGCTGATAGAGTCCCATGCCGCCAGTATAGTGCAGCCTGATATATGCCACGCTGGCGGATTTACCGAACTGCGCAAGATCGCCGCCGCCGCCGAGACGCACTATATATCCGTCGCGCCTCACAACTCCAACGGCCCGATATCTACAGTCGCGAGCATCCATCTCGATTTTGCAATTCCGAATGCTTTCATGCAGGAGATATTCGTCAGCTTTCTAGGCGCGTATAGAGCGGTTCTCACGGAGATGATACCTATTTCCGATGGATTCGCCACGGTTCCGGATGGTCCCGGTTGGGGGACGGAGATCGATGTTGATGCACTAGAGCGATTCTCACCGTGCGACTACGTCGCCGTGGAGAGCGAGCCTTACCTAGCCTTTTGATAACTGACGATGCATCAGCCCTGAGCAAGAATCCAAGCTTATCCCATCACCGACCTCAGATACGGTTCACCGAAATGCATATAGGCGCGGCGATAGTATCGCTTCATATTCACGGCGCTAGGTCTTTGAAGGATAAGCGCAGAACGATTCATTCCGTTGTCGGCAAGCTCCGGAACCGTCACTCGGTGTCAGTTGCTGAAGTGGATGCGAACGATTCATGGCAGAGCGCTAAGGTCGGTATCGGCGTTGTGAGCGGTGATGCGCAGATGGCGCGCTCAATGCTTGACCGAGCGATTGAGTTCGTGGAGTCAGCGGCGCCAGAGGCGGAGGTGATAGACGTGTCCGCTGATACCTGGTCGATGCAATAGCGATTAACGGTGGGCGCTTGCCTGGAAAACGGTTTCTCTCGACCTATCAATCCCTTCAGATTCTCCTTGATCCCCGTTTCCAGGCACTTGTAGAATCTTTTCAAGCCGCTTTCTGCTCGGCAGCTTCACGTCTCAGATCCATGAGTATTTCTCTGGCTTGGCTGGGAGTCACTACTCGCGTGCACTGCAGGCATTTGAGCATGATTCCATCTAATCCGCGTCCGAACTGGAGGTCACCGTTACAGGTCGGGCATCTTCTGGGGAATATTGCGCTACGCATGGTGGTCATCTTTTCCTTCTTTCGTGTTTTGAGGTGTTTGTAACTGGTTTTTAACTTAAAAGCCCCGATCTTGCGACCGGGGCTTGTGGGCAGGTTTGACGCTGGCTTAGTCATTCCTACGGGCGTTTCAAACCTCCGGCGCTTCGTCAAGCAGCTGGTCGCTCCGCTACTGCTAGCATCTGTCGAGCTTGATGCTGACTCACTAGCCTGGTACACTGCAAACACTTGAGTGTGGGTCCATCGAGTCGGATGACGAACATAAGGTCCCCTTGGCAGTGCGGGCAACGCTTTTCGTAAATTCTGGTCATTTTCGGTTGTTATAGCCTATTTTCTAGCGGTTTATGTCTCGGATCGGCAATTCACAGGGTTCTACTTGCTGTCTCACGATGAGACATGAAGCGAATCCGTTAATCTAACAAGCTCAATCTCAAGCATGTAAATCTAATACGAATGATATCGTTATGTCAAGCAAAAAATCGGTTAAATTCGTAAATTTTCGCCTAATTGTATCATGCGCCTCGATAATAGTGATGAAATACGATAAAATTGATATGTTGCGTATCAATTATGATATACTGCGTAAGTGAAGAATTGCAAGCGCGCAATGTAAGGAATTTCATCGTTCCCATCCCAACGCGGATTGCATATGATATCAGAGCAAAGTCAAGATGTACCGACACCATACCGGCCCTGCTTCCGCCTCCGAAAACGATCGGCTCGAACTGCCCAGCGCGGTTGAATTCCTGCGTCTATTGAACAAACTCACGGCTGACTCGGCGCGACGCAAGGAGCAACATGCAACTCGCCAAAGCGCGCGCGAGGGGATAAGAGTCAGAATCGCCCGGCGTAACGATGCCGTTTATATCATCAGCAGTGCCGCTAGATTGGCCGAGATGCATCCTCAGACACTGCGGAAATACGACCGTGAAGGATTGGTTAGTCCCTCACGCACTGAAGGCAGTAGGCGGATGTACTCAGAGGCAGACCTCTATCGATTGCAGGTGGTGAGAAAGCTTTCGGAAGATTTGGGACTGAATCTCAACGGCGTAGGACTGGTGCTGGAACTGGTGCAGCAGATGCAGGGAATGTTGCAGGTTCTACAGAGCAGCGATGAGATTGAAACATCACACTCCGTGCGTGCCGTCGCCGAGCAGATAAAAGTACTGTTGCGCTATCTAGGAGTTGAACAGTGAACGAAAAAACTCGCAACAAAATGGAAGCTGATGCTATTGATCCGATAGATCAGTTCTTATCCGTGTTTGGAGAGATCATCGGCGACTTGCAGTTACAGCTGGATGAAGATCAGCAGTGCAAGCTTGTGGAGGCAGAGACGCGTCTCCGAGATGAGAGCAAAAAGTCCCGCATGCAACTTGATGACATGAAACAACGCGCCGCGCATGCACAGCAAGCTTTCATGGAGAAGCATAACCAATTCGAGAGACTGAAATCGGAATTGCCGGATCAAGCGCGAGAACAGTTTGTGATGAAAGTGATCCCAGTATGCGACCAATTCGACGCTGCGCTGAAGAATGATCAAGATGTAGATTCTCAGTGGTTGCAAGGGTTTCGAATGATCGCCAAGAATCTAGAGAAAGCGCTGTCCGATGCCGGATTCGAACGCTTCGAACCCCAGCCGGGATCCACGCCGGATCCCGCATCGGCGGAAGTAGTGCATCTTCTGCCATCGTCGGAGCATGAGAACGGCGAGATATTGACAGTGTTGCATCCCGGCTATCGCTCCTCATCCAATGGACGGATAGTGCGTTGTGCCCAGGTGATTATCGCCAAACCGGTGGTAGATGCCGATAATGACAAAGAGTCGGTATCGTGAAAATCATCGATCTAATCATACGAGAATAAGATTTCAATGACTGAATCTTGCACTGAATCACTTGCAAATCATCTAACTGTGAACCAAACATACTGAAGAAAGGACGATGAGATATGGCTAGAGTCATAGGAATCGATCTTGGCACTACTAACTCCGCGATGGCGGTGATTACTGCTGGAGAGCCAGAGATCATAGAGAATGCGGAGGGACGACGCACTACTCCGTCGGTAGTTGCAGTGAACACCAAGACTGGTGAACGTGCTATCGGTGATACTGCGCGTCGGCAGGCGACGATGAATCCGGGCAACACGGTCTTCTCCGCCAAAAGATTCATCGGACGCAGGTATGAGGACGATTTGGTGCAATCGGATGTCAAACGGGTTCCCTTCAAGCTAGCTCCGTTGCCCAACGGAGATGTGGGTGTCGAGTTCGATGGTCAAGTGCGTCCGCCGGCAGAGATATCGGCGATGGTATTGCGGAAGCTGAAAGAAGATGCGGAAAAACGATTAGGCGAAGAGGTGAAGCAAGCCGTGATCACGGTGCCGGCTTACTTCAACGACGCGCAGCGAGAAGCTACGCAAGTGGCAGGGACTATAGCCGGGCTTGAAGTTTTGCGCATCGTGAACGAGCCTACCGCGGCTTCGCTGGCATACGGACTGGAAAATTCCGGCGAACGCACCATCGCAGTTTACGACCTGGGCGGCGGCACTTTCGACATCACCATCTTGCACGTCGGTGACGGTGTCTATGAAGTGAGAAGCACTAACGGTGACACTCACCTGGGCGGCGATGATTTTGATTCTCGGATAGTGGAGTATCTGATCGACTCCTTCGAAGCGAAGGAGATGATCGATCTCGGTGGCCAGGCCGACGCTGTGCAACGCCTGCGAGTCGAAGCAGAACGCGCCAAGATAGAGCTGTCTTCGGTAGCTTCTACCGAGATAAACCTACCGTTCATAACCGCGGATCAAACGGGGCCGAAGCATATCGTAGAGACGATTTCACGCGCGAAGTTTGAGGAAATGGTAAAAGATCTGGTAGATCGCACAGTAGGTCCTTGCCAGCAGGCTATGAAAGATGCCGGAGTATCTTCCAGCGATATCGACGATATAGTGCTGGCCGGTGGTATGACGCGCATGCCCGTCATTCAGAAGCGAGTGCAAGAGATATTCGGGCAGGAGCCGAATCGATCTATCAACCCAGATGAGGTCGTAGCGATCGGCGCGGCATTGCAGGCTGGGGTGTTGCAGGGAGATGTGAAGGATGTGCTTTTGTTAGATGTGACGCCGCTGACTTGGGGTATTGAGACGCTGGGCGGAGTGCGTACCGTGCTCATTCCGCGCAACACTACAATTCCCACTACGAAATCTGACACGTTCACTACCGCCGCGGATGGGCAGCCGGGAGTGGAGATACACGTTCTGCAAGGCGAACGCGAGATGGCTGCTGATAACACATCCGTAGGCCGTTTCACGCTTGACGGAATCGCGCCGGCACCGCGAGGAGTGCCTCAGGTAGAAGTTTCTTTCGATATCGATGCCAATGGAATCTTGACCGTCAAGGCCACCGACAAGGCTACGAACCGAGAGCAACACATAACTGTTACCGGACGCTCCGGCATGTCCGACGACGAGATTAATCGAATAGTTAGTGAGGCCGAGATTCACGCCGAGGAAGACCGCGCCCGCAGAGAAACTATAGACGCCAGGAATACTGCCGAGTCGATAGTGTATCAGGCGGAGCGACTGATACAAGATCAAGGCGACCAGATGCCGGCTGAACTGAAAACTGAGATTTCTGAAAAGGCAGCCTCGCTCAAAAAGATTCTGGAAAACGAAAATGCCGACCTCGCAGAGATCAAATCGGCCACCGATGACCTGCAACAATCCATGCTGAAAGCAGGACAGCAGATGTACTCCCAGGCGAATTCAGATGCCGGCGCGGGCAATACTCCGCCGGGCGCACCCGGCGATGATACCGTAGAGGGCGAATTCCGAGAGGTATAGATGCCTACATGCCGACGCTCGGAAACGCGCGATCTATCCCGGAAACATCTATCTATATCGGGCGATTCTGTCCCTGCCTTAAAGCAACCTGAACCTGGATAAACACCTTACGGAGCTGTCCATCTAGGTTCAGGAGCGTCCGTGAATTACTCGCTATGCTCAGGGCTAAATGCCCCATACGGGGAAGCAGCGCGACTTGACTTCTTCCAGCATTTCGTTGTTGTGTTGCTCTACCTCATTCCGAAAATCGGGCGGCTGGCGATAATCCGTGCCGTCCTTGAAGGTGGTCATATTCGAGAGCGAATGATACGACTGAGGGATCTGGTCCGGCAAAACGAACTCTGCCATTGTCCCAAGATCCATCGTCCATCCTCTGGCTACGGCACGCATATCGTAACCGCCGCCACCTACTGCGACCCATCCGCAATCCAATTCTCGCGCCATGGCGGCAAATTTCTGCACTGCCAGATTATGTCCCTGCGTAGTCATATTCAAATGTGCCAACGGATCGTCGCGATGCGTATCCATGCCCAGCTGAGTGAATAGCAGATCGGGGCGAAAAGCGTGCGCGATTGGCGGCACTATAGTGTCAAAGGCATGGTGCCAGAGGTCGTCATCGGTGTTCGGCGCCAGCGGGATGTTGACGCTATATCCGGCGCCGTCTCCTTCGCCAGTCTCATCCGGCGCGCCGGTGCCGGGAAACAGCCAGGCTCCAGATTCGTGTATCGAGATGGTTAATGCTTGATCAGTGTCGTACAGCCCGGCCTGGACTCCGTCGCCGTGATGCACATCGATATCTATGTAAAGCACTCTGATGTCTTGAGCGATCGCCCTCTTAATCGCGATCACGGCATCGTTGAAGATGCCGAAGCCCGATGCGTAGCCGCGCATCGCATGATGATGCATACCCCCGGCGGGAGCGAATGCGTTGCGCGCAGTTCCGTTTAGAACCGTTTCCGATGCCATCACCGTTCCACCGGCAGTTAGAGATGCGTCTCTAAATAGACCGCGTCGCGGTGGATTGTCGCCGGGGCCAAAGCCATATTCTCCCAAACTCGGAACAATTCCGCCGATGTCTATACTCTTCACTACTTCCACATAGTCGCGCGTGTGGGAAGACAGTATCTCGTTTTCCGAAACTGGCTCCGGCACCAGCTGTGCTATCTGAGATGCCTCTAGCAATCCGCTCGCGCGCATCAGCTCGTGCATATGATGCAACCTAATCGGACGCATTGGATGCGTGGGACTGAGCTGATGCTGAGACTGCTCGTGAGAATAGATGAGAGCTGTGCTTGGCTTAATGATGCTCATGAATCACATGATGCGGGATTTCAAGAATAGATGCGACCAGCAGCTGGACTTTTCATCCCCGCATTCGGCGCCATATCAGGGCTCCCAAGCCGATCGCTAACAGCGCGAATACGAATATCATCGTCAGGTTAGGGCGGGGCAATTCTTGTCCAGGGCGTATAGTGTTGTACTCTCCACCAGGAGATGAAGTAACGGTCGGAGCTGATTTCACCGCCGTAGCCGAGGCCAGTTGCAACGTCTGCGGCGTCGGCGCTGATGTTCTGGATCGATTCGCATCCTCGCGCGACTTACCGACAACGATCAGATCGGGCGATAAAGTGGGCAGTCCAGGAATAGTCGGCAATACATGATGCTTTGCCGGGCGCATTGTGGCAAGTGGTGCTGGAAGCCGACTCAGACCATGTGAGGCGCGCCAACTATTCTCAAGCTCATTCAGCGACTTGCCGTATACGGATTGAAGCGCGGCATTGATATTTTCGCCTTCATTCAGCGCCGATAGTAGCTCGCCCAGACGATTCTCTTCGTAGTTACTAGCTAAGAATCCCACAAAATCGACTGATTGAGCATAGAACATAGCGATATCCGCTCGGCGTCCTGGAAGGTTCTTCATCTTATTGAAGCGCATCGCTTTTCTAGACCTTAAGAAACGTCTGAAGTCGGCATTAGATGAATCGATTCTATCGCTCTCAAAGTAACTGGCGATGCCTTCGTTAAGCCAGGCCGGAGCAGTGGCAGCATATGGGGATGTAAAAGCCCGGTTGAAAAGCAGATGTGTCAATTCGTGGGTGAGGATTGGTGCCGATGGCGATGCCATAATAGTGAGATTGTATTGAGAATACGCGTATCCGCCGAAGAAAATACCATCTGTTGCCGCTTCACTGACCCTCGGACCGTAACGGGTTAGGTCGCGCAGATTCGGAAATATCACGGCCCGCATCGCGGAATCGATGCTGATTCCCAAAGCCGTACCGATGCGAGGCAAGTGTGAAGAGACATCCGAATGAAGCCGGGCCATCGCATCGGGTTCGATTCCATAGTAGACCAGCTCTAGAATTCCATCCGAATATCGCCTCCAGCCTCGCTCTCTATCTATATTCTCAAACGTGTAGACCTCAGAAAGATAGCTTTGCCCGTCGTCATCGATGAACTCGAAATGGATATCGAAGACGGTTCCGGGCGGGAAGTAACGAGGCGACTTCACATCGATATCGAACCATACCTCTATCAGTTGACCGTTCCGTTTGAAACTAGGGTACGCATACGACGAAACAGTCTTCTTGCCGCGCGGCGAGTAGATGGCTTTAACTTCAGCGATCTCACGGTCGCTCCGCGCTGATAATCGGACGCTGATTTTCTCGCC
The DNA here is from genome assembly GCA_963422715.1 of Dehalococcoidia bacterium. Taxonomy (GTDB): domain Bacteria; phylum Chloroflexota; class Dehalococcoidia; order Lucifugimonadales; family Lucifugimonadaceae; genus Bin127. The sequence goes on from OY730475.1 coordinate 1,720,185, forward strand.
TAAGACCACTCTGTAACTGAATTCTTCGCTTGATATCAAGCTTGGCGGCTGATCAGACAGGAGGGGAGAACCAGGTATCCCATATGCCCAGAGCGTCATCGCAATCAATGACACAGCCGTTACAGTTCGCAATCTAAACCTAGAGGCATCATCTCTGATTACCCTAATTGAGCCCCAAATAACCCATGGTAGCTTGTGAATCTTAAAAGGCGACATGAGTTTAGATATACGAATCACGCGCGCGAATAGATCCATAGCAGTTTGGTATACAGTTGATGATGGCGAACCAGAGCTCTTCACAGAAGATGCATCAAGACTGACATCATCGAAATAGGCGGCACGATATGCGATACTATCAGTTTCTAGTTGACGGAGAAATACACGTAGGCGCGGAGATAGATGATCAGCGCATTACCGATCTCACATCCGTCGAACCAGATGCCGACTCCACACTCGCTCTGCTCAAGTCTGCTCATCTCAGCGGACAGACCATCGACTCGATAGCGTTGCGCATCGCCGACGGATCTGATGCCGCTGAATTTGAGCTTGAGGAGTTGTTTTCGCCCGCGTCCGCCCCACAGCTGTTACCTCCGATCCACGCGCCTGAAGTATGGGCATTCGGCGTCACGTACATGGACAGCATGAGGGAACGGCAGGCTGAGAGCGGGTCGCCAGACGTATATGCCCAGGTATACAACGCCGACCGGCCGGAGGCATTCTTCAAATCTACTGCCGACCGACTGGTATCGCCAACCGAGGCTCTCGGAATCCGGGGCGATTCGGAGTGGGACGTGCCAGAACCCGAACTCGCCTTCGTACTCTATGGTGGAAACATAGTCGCCTATACCGTAGGCAACGATATGAGCAGTCGATCCATAGAAGGCGCCAACCCGCTGTATCTGCCTCAGGCCAAGCTATATGACCGATCATGCTCGATCGGCCCTTGTATCGCGACACCTGATGTAGTCGGCGATCCACAATCGTTGGAGGTGTCTCTCGCGATTGAGCGCGATTCACAAGTGGTGTTCCAGGGATCGGCGAATACGTCGCTGATGAAGCGCGACTGCACCTACCTAGCCGAATGGCTACAGAGGCATAATAGAGTCCCGAACGGAACGACGGTATGCACTGGGACCGGCACTATCCCTCCGCCAGAATTCACATTGCAAGACCAAGACACAGTGAAAATATCGATCGTCGGCATTGGCACTTTGGTCAATACAGTCGTGAAAGTTTGAATATACATTTGCCAATGTCGATTCGCAGCCGTATAGAGCGACTATGTTTGATAGCCGTCTTCGGCACCGTTGTCCCGCTGTCTCTCTTCATTACCGCTTGCGGAGACACTACGGTCGCGATTCAGCCCACTGCGGAACGTGAAATCGCTCCGACTCCCACGTTTATAGTTATCGTTTTCACTCCGACACCGATCCCGTCGCCTACCCCTTCACCTACTCCAAATGCAGAAGGCAGGCATCCGATCGTATTCCCGCAGAAGCTGGATCCAGATTCCATATCTCCACCCCAAAACGAAGATGCTGTTGTTGAGCATTGGACGGCATTCTTAGAAGGCACTATGGCAGTGCGCGGCCAAGAGCCGCCCTTCCATTTCTGTGCTGACGGAAGACTGCTGACGAGCGGCGGACAAAGAATGGAGTGGAGCCTTGGATGGAACGAGGATATGACTTGGGAAAAGTGGTGGGAGATAGCGCTGTTCGTCAAGCGTCCGGATAACCGAAATTTCTTAGCCGCTATTCTCAATGGCAGAGACGGCAAAGTATACACCTCTTCCAGCAGAGAGCATATGGAGCTGTTCAAAAGCGAAGACTGTTAACGCGGACGCCCGAGGTGATCCGCCTATTCTTTGAAGAAGGAGAGGGTATCGCTCAATGTTCGGCTACCGAGGAGATTTCGGCAGGATTGATGCCTTTGTATCCCTTCGATTCCGGTGCTAACGCAGAGACCCTTGTCTGCGCTGACGAATGCCAACGGCAACGGTATGCGGTGTTTTACAGTCGGGTATCCGGCTAGTTGCAGAGCGTCTAGAGTCCGCATCGGGTGCGAGTCGATGAGCCGAGAAGCTTCGCCTATCACTTTAGACGCGGGTTGCACAAGATACATCGACTCCGCATCTTGTGATATTCGCGCTAAGAGAGTAACGGCTTCTGATTCAGGTATATCCCCTTCTCGCTCTCGCCTCCTGATGGCCGAACGCGATTCAAGGATCGCTGGGTCAAGGATGACTAGCTGATCACAGTCGGTGGTGTTAGCGAGCGCGATGGCCTCGTAGGTTCCTTCTTCCTCGACATAGAGCTTGATGAGCGCGCTGGTGTCGAAGAAGTAGCTGATCATGAAGCAAATTCAGTCGCGGTTTCTGATCACGGTTTCGGATATAGAGCCGCCTCTGATTCGCACCGGCGCGAACCTCGATTCGCGCGACCGTCCTTCAGATCGTTCCGGACCCAATGGCACGAATGCAACTACTACTTCACAGGTTTCAGGATCGAAGTAGACGGTGGAAGCGTCATCTCGCAACTTGCGATGTTTATCCATGTATCGAATGCTGACTTGAGGACTGTGATTGTGTAAGGGTCAGTGCCTGAGTCCCTCAAGATCGCGCGGCAACTCAAGAGTCAGGAGATTAGCCAGGCTATTTTCTATATCTCTCTGTATATCTGCAATTTTCATATATCTATCTCATATTTATCTAGATATTTAATCTATACAGCATGTACAAGGCGATCAGTATCTACAAGTAGCTACTCTTGAACGATATGCACCTTGACCGCGCCGGTAGACTTGTCGAACGCGGTATCGAACGCGGTCTGGATCTCTTCCAGGCCAAAGGTGTGCTTCACAGCATCCCGGTACGGGTATTGCCCGGATGCCAATAATCGAATCGCCACTTCGTAATCGTGCACTCCGTTGATGATGCCGTAGCAGTTGGACGAAATGATCTTTATCTCGCGCAACAACGGGTCGAACAGATCCACTGCCATGGGAACTTTGATGCCGCCGAGGTAAACCATCGTACCCTGGTTCCGCGTCGACTTTAGCGCCTCGTGGAAAGACGAGGTCTGGTGTCCGCCGACCGATTCGACGGTCACATCGGCGCCCACCCCTCCGGTAAGTTCCATCACGCGTTCGGTCAGCTCGCCCGCTTCGGCGCCAGTAACATCGTCAGCGCCCATCTTGGCTGCCAATTCAGCTTGTTGGGGATATTTCGCCGATGCGATCACACGACTAGCGCCGAAGGCGCGAGCGGCCGCTATCGATGATAGCCCGATCGGTGCGGAACCCACCACTGCCACCACGTCACCGGGTTTCATATCGGCGTATCGCAAACCATGAACTGAAACTGCCATAGGTTCTACCAGTGCGCCGTCTGTCCAGTCCATCTCATCGTCTAATCTGAAGAGCCCGGCCGGTTTGCGCGTCATATATTCTGCGAATCCACCGCCAGTGTCTTTTGCGAATGCCAGGCAATGGCGGTATTGGCCGAAGCTGCAGAACCGGCAATTCAGGCATGCCCGTCCGGCGCAAACTGTATCAATCGCGACTCGATCACCGATGGATAGGTTAGTTTCGCCTTTAGGCAGTTCCACAATCTCGCCTGCTGCTTCGTGTCCGGAGGCCACTTGCTGAGCCTCGTCTCGGCGCGAGGTCATATGCAGATCGGAGCCACAGATGCCGGTTTGCCGCACTCGTATCAGTGCCGCGCCTTCAAACATTTTGGGCATTGGAACGTCTTGTGTGACATACGTTTTGTTTCCATCGTCAAGCGCGGCTCTCATTTTCATGGCGATATCTGTTGTCCGTCTCTTAATCAGTGGTTTGAGGTTAGTTGTAACATCGTCTGCATCCAATGATGATATTAACCGTAGAATATTCCGGTTATTGCATCTGTTACGAGTTGTGAAGGAAGATGACAACCATGGAACGGGGACAAGAATCCAATTCTCTCAACCGCGGGGTATTCGCCATACCAGTTACGCCGTTTGAAGAAGACGGTAGCGTAGATTACGTTTCTTTGCGCCGATGCGTTGAGTATTGCGTAGAAGCCGGCACACATGGCATCGTGATGCCAGTGAACGCCAGCGAGGGACCGCGTCTGACTGACCAGGAGCGCGACGAAGTAACGCGAGTCGGAGTTTCTGTCGTCAATGGGGCAGTGCCGTTTGTAGCTGGCGCGAGTGGTGTCTCCGTAGAGCATTGCGTGGAACGGGCATTGGCGGCTAGGGATTGCGGTGCCGACTCGGTGATCGCGATGCCGGTGAACGGCATGAGCGGCGGACAAGAGACGATAGATCTGTACGGCGCGCTTGCCGAGGCGACGGAGCTACCGATTTGGATCCAGAATAACAAGCCGCCAATCGGACCTACGATACCGACGCCGACTCTCATCCGCATTATCGACGAGGTTCCTGGCGCGACTCTGTTGAAAGAGGAGAGCCTGTTACCCGGGCACGTGATGACGCAAGTGATAGAAGCCTGTGGCGATCGAGTGGAGTCGATCATGGGAGGCATGGGAGGCCGGTTTCTGTTGCAGGAGTATCGGCGCGGCGGAGCCGGCACGATGCCGGCCGGGCATATCACTGAGGCGCATGTCGCGCTATGGAACGCGTTGGAGGCTGGCGGTGTAGACGCTGGCGGCAACCAGGTGGTGAGCGCAGATGCACGGGCAATTTTCAATCGACTGTTGCCGGCATTGAATTTCGAGTTCTTCTTCGGAGTCACGGCCTATAAGCAATGTTTCTGGCGCCGCGGGATCATCAAGACGCCGATCACTCGTAGTCCAGGCGGCAAGCCGTTCGATCGATATGACGCGGAGGAGCTGGATGCAATACTGCGCGAATTGGAAGATTTGCTGGATGACTAGGGCAACTAGCGGACCGCGGCGAGTAGGTTGGACAGATCCAAGATCGTAAATGCCATGTGGCCATAATAAAAGGTGACCTCTGCCGGGACTCACTAACCTCTCAGCTGGCCTTCTCGACCCCGCATCCATTCTTCATGGGAAGGCACTTTCTCGCCAACTATGTACATGAAGTAGTAGCAGCCCATATCGTCTAGGAGCTTGAGCTGCTTTCTCAGATCTTTGACGGTCGCATCGAAGTCGCTGTGAGAGCGGAGATACGATTGAAAATTGCCATGCTCTTCGTCGAGATCGATGATGCGTTGCGCGCGAGGGAGGCGCTGATTTTTCAGTGATTGCGTATCACACGAGCGTCTTGTGCCAGGATGTTGATATCTTCTTCAGACATCGCTGCGACGTCCCCGATCTGAAAGTCCATGAATGCTTCTCGGATGGTATTCCATTTGCTTTCCACAACCCTCCACGACATTCCGCTCTGGAACACAGCCTTGCTCATCGCTTCCAAATAGTCGTCGAGAGCTCTGATCTCGATCTTATGCGGGGCTTCAATGTCCGGCATGAATGCTTTTCCTAGGCTCTCTGGATGACAACGGTATTTCACAAGACCGTATCATGCCGTCTCGCGGTCATTCGCATACTCGGGCGCTATCCGATGGATGAGATGAGTCCGGAATCGTCAATGTCTTTCTGAATGGTCGCTTTGTGTGTCATAGATTCACATCAAACGGCTTTGTGATTCATGAATCGCTGTTTCATGTCACGCAAATGGTGTCTACAGGTATGCGCGCTAGCATTTTCATGCACCATTGCCGCCGTCAGCGATTCTGAGCAACTCATTGTAGGCGAATATTCTGGGAGCACGGCCTCGTGCCGGGCGGATCATCTGCAAAAGTCCGCCTTGCTCTGTCAGGCGAAGAATGCGCTGGGCTGTGGGTTTTGGAATCTGAGACTCTTCGATGAATTGTGAACTTGAGAAGACGGGTTTGTTGAAGAACCAATCGAGTGCTCGAATCGCGAACTGCGAACGAGTAACTTCTGTCATCCACTCTTTACGCTCTTCATAGAGATTGAGAATGCGCTCGGCGCAAGCCCGATTTGTGTTCGCTTGTTCAGTGACCGCGAGTAATAAGAATACGCACCATCCAGTCCAATCATCGTCGCGTGACACCGCTAACAGACGGCCGTAATATTCTTGTCTGCGAGCTTCAAGGTATCCGCTTAGATAGAAATTCGGGTTGCTTAGGATGCCTTTGTCTTTGAGGAATAAAGGCACTAGTAGCCTTCCAAGCCTTCCATTGCCGTCCAAAAAAGGATGTATCGCCTCGAATTCCACATGCACAATCGTGTCGAGATACTTGCTTTGGATGAATAGTTCTAATTGATTCATCAACTCCGGCACCCGTAGAGGTGCGGGCGGAACATAACGCGCTCCCTCAATCGGAGTGCCGGGCGCGCCGATATGATTTTGGATGCGGCGATAGGAACCGGGATCTTTGTTTTCGCCGCGCACGCTTTGCATCATTCTTTCGTGTGTCTCTCGTATCAGCCGTTGCGACATCGGTAGGCTATTCAGCCGGTGACTCGCAAAGCGCAACGCTTGACGATAGTTCAGCACCTCTTGAATGTCTTGATATTCTTTGGTCTCCTGGTTGTCGTTTTTAGCTCCGCTGGCTTCAAATTTGTAAACCTCTTCAAGTGAAGTTTGTGTGCCCTCAATACGAGTAGACAACACAGATTCTTGAGTTGTTAAGGGGCTTAGCAAAACATCGGGGTTTGGAAGAAGCGCGTCATATCCTGCTACCGCGCCTCGAGCAGGTCCTATCAGCGGTATCAGACGCGTCCAGTCCAGGTCGACCGGCGGAAACTTGCCGTGGTGGTATCTTACAGGCGAGGCGCCTTCGCTAAATGGATGGCGTGTCTCGCGTATTGATATAGCCGTCATTTCAGGATGTTAAGAGCCAATCTGGAATGGGAAGATGCGCTAATTCGCCGTCAGATTCAATATATAGGTGGCAAAATTACGTCATGGGCATGAACTGCAAACAGCCATCATGTCGGTGGGGAACTGTGGTTGCGATTGTATGATCTCTGTCTGAGGTTTGAAACTATCAACCATGTGGGGATGGCAACTATCACTGCTCCTAGCACGATGATCAGCGCCCAAGCGCCAAGTCCGAAGACACGGTCGATGAGGTCTAGAATCCAGGCCGCCAGAGTGGGATCGACGGTCTCAGTGTGATGAAGAATGGTGATAGGCATCAGCGCGGCTTTGCAGGATGAGACGGGGTCAGGCGTCCGTTGATGCGGAAGCTAGCATGGCTCCGGCGGGTTGCGAGTTTGTATAGCGCACGGAATATTTCCTCTCTTTGATGGTGAAGATGACGATTCCGGCGGCGAGCAGGAAGATGGCGCTGACGGCGAAGGGGATGTCGTATGCTCCCCAACGGTCGAACGCGAGCCCGAAAAGCAACACTGCAGCGCCGCCGCCCATCTGATGCGCGAAGTTGATCAAGCCGCCGAGAGTGCCCACGTTGCGAACGCCGTACACGTCGGCAGTCAGTCCGGTGGTGAGCGGCACGGTGGCGAGCCATGATGCGCCACCGATGAATGCGAAGGCCCACATTGCCGGCGTGCCGGGCAGTAACAGCGGCATGGTAAAGGCTAGCCCGCGGATGAGATACACCGCAGAGAGCAGATAGTGACGCTGCATATAGTCGGACAAAAGTCCGATTAGTATGACTCCGCCAGCGTTGATGCCCATTAAGATACCGAAGGCGATCGCGGCATTCTGCGCGGTAACGCCCTCGCTGATCGCCCAGCGCACGAAGTGCACCGATATGCTTGCGGTAGTGATGCCGCAGACGAAATAGCCGAAAGAGAGTTGCCACATGGGCCAGGAACGATATGAATCGATCCATCGCTCAACGCTGAGGGGTCCGCCGCGCATATTGAGATCGGCGCGTGCGCGCTGTCGGGCGGAGGCTGCGGCATCCTTTTCGCGCCGCTCGCCGTCAGGCAGAAGTCCCACGTCTGAAGGCCGGTTCTTGATGATCAACCAAGTAACTGGCACTCCCAGCAATAGCACCATAACGCCCGATACGATCCATGCCACTCGCCAATTCGTCGCGAACATAAGCTGGGATAGAAACGGGATCATTACCAATCCGCCCACGGATCCGCCGGCGGCGACCACGCTCATAGCGATACCGCGTTTCTTCTGAAACCAGCGAGTGATGATGGCGCCGCTAGTGCCCGGGGAAACGCCGCCGGCAAAGAACGAGATCACGAAACCGAAGAGAACGGCCAGCATGATGACGTTGTTGATGGTTGAAAGCAACAGGTACGTCACACCCATGACGATCAGACTGCCGATGACGACTATTCTTCCGCCGAAGGTGTCCACGATCTTTCCCAGCAGAGGTTGAGACAATCCGTTGGCGATCCATCCGATTGCCGCTGCAATCGATATCGCTCCAGTAGTAACTTGCCACTCGCGTTCCCAAGTTTCGACGAAAACGCCGAATCCCTGTCTAGTGCCGAGCACTATGAACATGGCGAAGAACATGGCGCCAACTACGTTCCAGCCATAGAAAACGGGACGATCGGAAGATCGTTTTGAGAAGATAAGAGGTAGTTTCACAGAACCGCGATACCAAAGTTTTGTTGCATTACACTGATGCAAGTGTAAATACGTGTGAGACAGTGTCGCTTGCCGGAATCGTCGATTCCATGGCTCGTTTGGGTTGCCGGCAGATTAGAGGTATGAGTATGTGCTGTGGATACAATCGTGGCAAGCACCTTCACTCTAATAGGAACTGAATCCACATGTCAGCTATGATTGCGATGATCAAGCGCAACCGGCGCGTTGCTATTTTTGCATTGATCCTGATCGCCATGCCGGTAGCGATTGTGGGATGGTGGCTGGGATCGCCGCTCTTCATCGATAAGACCGTCGATGAAGAGTTTCCGTTCGCATCGCGCGCGCGCGGTAGTTCCCGAGGATATGAGCATGACCGAGGCGGAAGCGACGATGTCGGCACTTGCAAGATCAGATGATGATCCGATGCATGAAGAGATGATGAACTTGGCTGACAGCGATGCCCCGCCAGAGGTGATTAAGCGCGGCGAGTTCCGAGATGCAGATAGCTTCCACGAGGGCAGTGGAACGGCAACGGTGTGGGATCTGGAGCGCGACGGTTTCGTGTTGCGACTGGATGATTTCAGGGTGACGAACGGTCCCGATCTGCGCGTGATCCTGGCGGAACATGCTGACCCTGATGGACGCAGCGATGTGCATGATGACGGTTACTTTGAACTAGCTAAGTTAAAGGGAAACATTGGCAATCAGAATTACGAGATTCCGCTGGATGTCGATATAGAGCAGTATGGCAGCGTGGTGATTTACTGCAAGCCGTTTCAGGTGATTTTCGCGGTGGCTCCGCTTTCTGCACCTTCTGCAATGCCATCGCCATAAAATGCGAAGCCTAGTCTAAAGTTTTGACTAGGATGATTTCAGGTACTTATGCGATTCACGCGCTGGACGAGTATCCGAACTTCGCGTTGAATATGATGGCATAAAATGCAACTAATTGAATCGTCGCGTCTTAATGGGGGAAACAACAGATGTCTAGTAGCAAAGTTAACGAGGTTCAAGGGATAGTGGCATCAGCTAAGGGCGCGCCAGTTTCGATGGCGACTATCTTAGTGCCCGATCCCGGACCGGGTGAAGCATTGATCCGCGTCCAGGCTTGCGGAGTATGCCATACCGATCTGCATTATCGAGAAGGCGCGATCAACGATGACTTCCCCTTCTTTCTGGGGCATGAGGCAGCCGGAATCGTTGAGAAGATAGGCGATGGAGTCGGTAATGTAGCTCCTGGCGATTTTGTGATTATCGCTTGGCGTGCGCCCTGCGGCAATTGCAGATCGTGTCTGCGTGGCCGGTCTTGGTACTGTTTCGACAGCCAGAACGCGACGCAACAAATGACCCTGTCAGATGGAACTTCCCTTTCCCCGGCTTTAGGCATCGGCGCTTTTGCTGAGCTTACTCTCGTGGCAGCAGGTCAAGCTGTGAAAGTCGATCCGCGCGCAGACGCGAAGGTGGCGGGACTGATCGGCTGTGGAATCATGGCCGGCTTGGGAGCGGCCGTCAACACCGGCGGTGTGTCACGAGGTGATTCCGTCGCGGTTTTCGGCTGCGGCGGAGTTGGAAATGCCGCTATAGCAGGATCGAATCTGGCCGGCGCGCACACCATCATCGGAGTCGATATCGATGATCGCAAGCTGGAATGGGCTAAAGAGTTCGGTGCTACCCACACCGTAAACGCTAAGGAAGTTGATCCGGTGGAAGCCATACAGGAGCTCACGGATGGGAATGGAGCCGATGTGGCGATAGAAGCGGTCGGATTGCCAGAGACCTACCGTCAGGCCTTTTTCGCGCGCGATCTAGCCGGAACTGTGGTGCTGGTAGGAGTTCCAAGCCCCGATATGCAGGTGGAACTGCCTATGATCGAAGTATTCGGGCGCGGCGGATCTCTGAAATCATCCTGGTACGGAGATTGTCTCCCGACGCGTGATTTCCCCATGTTCATAGATCTCTACTTGCAGGGAAGGCTAGATCTGGATCGCTTCGTATCTGAGACTATCGGTCTAGGTGATGTTGAGGAGGCATTCCATAAGATGGAACGCGGCGAAGTGCTTAGGTCGGTAGTTGTGATGTGAGGCGGCTTCTTTGGTTGAGCCCCCATCGCTTCTTAGATGGAACAGCGATATAGCTGGCAAGGAAGGATCCGATTGAGATGCGACAGAATAAGTGTGTGATCACGCACTCCGATGGGCTGGAGGTTGATGCCGCGAGCGGTGCCATGACTCGCATGGCCGGTGTTTCAGAGGCACTTACCGGATCGAGCGGTATCCACTTATCGATCGCAACGGTACCGCCGGGCAGATGCTCTATGGCGCACTACCATGTGAATTGCGAGTCGGCGATCTATGTTCTGAGCGGCGAAGGACTGTTCCTGCACGGCAACGAGCTGGAGACAGAGGATGTTATCGGCGCGGGAGATTTCATTTATGTCCCGCCAGATTCGAATCACCAGCCGGTGAACACCTCCGAGAGCGACGACTTGATCCTGATAGTTGCGCGCAATGCTCCAGTAGAGATTGTGGTAGACCTGCCGGGGCAAGGACGGCAGGATTGCTCTTGATGCATCATGCTGTCTTTCTAGAGTCTACGGGGCTCGGAGTGCAACTGAGTCTCGCTGCTCTTTTACCCTCAGCAGTATCATTACCGCGGCGATAGCGAATAGCGCAATGATCATGACGGCGATTCGATAGCGCAGGTCGCCGAGCCCCTCAAGCCCCCATATGGTCAGGCCCCAAAGCGCAGGCCCGAGCACTGCCGAAAGTCGTCCGGACATCTGGAAGAGCCCGAAGAACTCTCCGATCCGTCCCTCGGGGGCGATTTTCGCCAGCAATACACGGTCTGCTATTTGCGGCGCGGCCCAGAAGAATCCCATCACTATGGCGATTCCCCAAAACATCCAGATAGCAGTAGCTATACTGGCAGCTATAATCAGAACCGCCCATCCGCATATCGCGGTCAGCAACACCGGCTTCGCGCCGAGTTTAGAGACTATCCAGCCGGTTGCCACTGATGATGCCATAGCAATGATCACCACGCGAATGATCATGTCTCGAGCCTCGGATTCCTCGAATCCGCCCGCTTTGATGAGGTATATCACGAAGAAAGATGAGACGGTGTTAATGGCTTCCATGTACGCGAATCGAGCGATGAGGAATCGGAAGAGATTGGCGTGAAGCCTTGCCCGACGGAAAGTCTGGTATAGCTGCTTGTAAGACTGCGCGACAAGGCTAAAATCGAGGCGTTGCCTAAGCCCATTTTCTTTGATGATGAGCAGCAGTGGCAGCGCGAATAGCGTATAAAGCAGGGCCGTGGGTATGAACGCGGCTTGGTTGCCGCGATTGTCTACCAGTGGGGCGAATATAATAAACGACGCGATCAACCCCATATATCCCGCGCCGATGCCGATGCCCGATATGAGGCCGCGGTTGCGTTCTGAACTGACTCTGATGATGAGAGAGTTGTAGAACACCAGACCGGTCTGGTAGATGAAGTTGGCACCGATGAATAGAGCCAGACCAGCTGCCAACCCGCCGAAGCTGCCTATCATGGCTACACATCCGGCGCATCCCGCGACGCAAATTGCGAGTAGCGGCACTCGCATATTGAGGCGATCCGATATAGCTCCGAATGCGGGTGCCGTCATGACCACTAGCAACATCGAGGCGGATAGAGCAACGGCGAACAGGGCGTCTGATCCATTCATATCTTCCGTTACCCATAGAGGGAAATAAAAGGTGAGAATGCTGGCTGAGAATATAGTGTCGGAAAAATCGTAGATCACCCATGAAGCAGGTGCAAGACGTTCCCTCGGCGAAGTTTTTGGAGCGTCTGTTATGGGTAGCGGCATGTTAGCATGTCAATCCTACTCTAGAAAGAAATGCGGTTTAATTAAGGCGGTTGATAATTTAGAATCTTTATGAGTGTCTGCCAGCCAATGTTGGCGGATCGTATTGGGCCCGTAGCTCAGTTGGTTAGAGCGCTACTCTGATAAAGTAGAGGCCGATGGTTCGAGTCCGTCCGGGCCTACCATGTTTTCCCATTGCCTGCGTAACATGGTTTAGGTTCCAAATGAATCTCTTCGCATCAGTGTGCTGAAGCTGAGCTTAGATACTAGCTTGATGGTGCAGCTGATCAGCCCTTCTCAGCTAGGAAGAGAGCATCCATAGCTTGGCAATATAATCCGCTTTGCTCATATTCTTTCTATCCAGCCAGAATGGCGATTCCGACAGGATTATCATGACACCAGGCCGATGGACATTTCGAAACATAACGAGCATGTAGATGATTCTTCATTGCCGTCTCTTCAATCGACGGCTGATGGGCATCGAATCTGCTCTGACTGTGGACGCGTTATCTATTCGGATCCGAAGGTGGCAGTAGCCGCGATCATTCCTTTGGATGACGGTATAGTGTTGCTGAAAAGGGCGATCCAGCCGAATATCGGCAAGTGGAGCTTCCCATCTGGCTATGTCAATCGCGGCGAGAAGCTGGAGCTAGCTTTAGAGCGTGAAGTTCTAGAGGAGTGCGGATTGATAGTCAGCGCCGACCGATTGCTGGGTGTTTACAGCCACACTGGCTCACCAGTGCTTCTGGTGGTTTACGAAGCCAAAGTTCAAGGCGGAAAGTTGATCGCTGGGGATGAAACTTCTGATGCAGGAATATTTCCGATATCTTCGTTACCCCAAATGGCTTTCAGCCATGATGGCGACATCATCAAAGATTGGCTCGCTCGCGGCAGTGAATCTTAGCCGACAGATACTTCAGCCATGGACGCTGGAACGCGTCTGCTCAAGATATGCGCGCGCTTCTGCCAGCAAGAATCTCGAGCATGAGCTCACTATCCACTGCACCCCGCGTTCCTGCCAGAAAGCGGCTTGCTCGACGGTGACTCCAAGGGTGCCGGATATCTTTCCCACCGCGTGAGTCTGTTGCACTAGACCTTCGATTGTCTTGACTACTTCAGGATGTGACATCTGGCCTGGGTATCCCATGTTCAGTGAGAGATCGCCCGGGCCGAAGAAGATGCAGTCGGCGCCTTCGGTGTTTATGATCTCTTCGGCATTGTCGACGCTTTCAGGCGTCTCTATCTGCAAGCACACAAAAGTCTCTCGGTTAGCCTCTCGCACGTACTCCGCTTGATCTTGGATCCCGAACCGGGCGCTGCGCCCGGAGAATCCGCCCCGTTTTCCGACGGGCGGATACTTAACTGCATCGACGGCTCGGCGCGCATCGTCGCCGGTGTTTACGAGTGGCATCATAACGCCCTGGGCGCCACCTTCCAAGTAGCGCTGGATGTGTTGCTGGTTGTTCATGCCGACCCGTACGATGGGCGTAGCGCCAGAGAGTTCCGAGGCGCGAATCATGTTCTCGGCAGTTTCGTAGTCCATGATGCCGTGTTCGCAATCGATCACCACAAAATCGAATCCCAGCCATCCCATAGTCTCGACAATTGCTGGGGAGGGCCAGCCAACGAAAGGGCCTAGAGTAGCCCCGCCTTCTATCAGCTTCTGTTTCATGGTATTTTTTCGCACTGGGATACTCCTGATATTCGCGCGGTTAAAAGCTTGAGTCTAGAATCTATCTAATCATAGAACGATATCGAACCCATGCCTGAGGTTAATGGCTGACGGCCGTTCGCTGAACGTTTGAAACCGCGCTAGAATGCAAAGACTGTCTAAAGATGCTGCTGAAACTTTACTTTAGACGAAGAAACATGGCGACCTGCTCCCAGATTTGTTGGGCGACTTCATCTAAGGCGGCCGAGCCGTCGATCTTGATCCAACGGCCGGGGGTCTCCTCCGCCAACGTTCTATAGCCTTTTCTCACCTGCCAATGGAATTTGATCGGCAGATCCTCGAATCGGTGATGTTCATAATCTTGAGATGCATCAGCCGCGTGCCTTCTTCGCAATCCAACTTCAGGGTTAAGATCCAGAAATATAGTGAGGTCCGGCGCTTCGGTCCCAACTGCCAGCTCGTTGGCGTGCTCCAACCGGAACCGATCAAGTTTTCCGCCGAATCCTTGATAAGCTAGAGTGGAATCGGTAAAACGGTCGGCAATGACGATGGTCCCTTTTTTCAGATGAGGCAGAATGATATCATGCATCAGTTGCGCGCGTGCGGCCATGAAGAGCAAGGCATCGGCGGCAGGGACGTTCCGATTCGGCGATTTGATGATTTCTCTGATCTGTTCGCCAAGTTCAGTGGAGCCAGGCTCGCGGACTAAGATCGCATCGTAACCTTCGGTGCCCAGCTTCTTCATTAAGCGTTTGGCTTGAGTGGTTTTGCCGCTACCGTCACCACCTTCGAATGAAATGAAGGGCGCAACATATCGTGAGCGGCGCACCATGATGTTTTCATTTTCCTGAGGCATGATGAGGCGGCAACGCGTAATGCATTTTCAGATGATACGGCATTAGCGTTTGCGGCGTCTTATCACCACGTGACGATTGGGTTCCTTGCCCGCGCTTGCAGATCCCAAGTTGTAACGTGCTGCCAAGCCATGCTGCAACCTTCGGATGGTAGCCGATCGCGGCGGTAGAGTAACTTTGCGGTTGCCGCTCAACACCTTTTCCACGGCGTGCTCGGCCTCTTCCAAAGCCTCTGCCACCACATGGTCATCTTTCTTGGACATCACACTGGGATCAGACGCGAATCGGATATCGTCGCGCTCGAATCGGCTGAGGAACTGTTCGATTTGCTCTCTAGTGCCGCGCCGTAGCACATAGACCGGCAATCCGTCTCGTTCGACACGTTTCACAACCAAAGGCCGCCTGCCGTAGTGCAGTTTGGTAGTTACGAAAATATCGGCATCTTCAACGCTATCCACTATCTTCACTGGTACACCCATTCGTTCCACCGCCGAGCGCAGAGAGTCTCTAGGCACGCCATATTGATGCACTCGCACTGGCGGCGGCTCCGCATAATGGCTCTGCCATCCAGCGTGATGCGTAGCATTGAGATCAGATTCTGCAGTTCCACGCGAGTTGTTTTCACCGGCTGCGTGCGCTCCCTTGGGTGTGCGTACGGCGTTGAGATCGAATGCCGCGGTCTCAAAGTCGTTCTCCGACTGCATCGCATCTTCAGTATATGTTTTTATATTGCCGGCATCGTCGAGCGCGCGGATCTCAATCGGAGCGCTTAATCCGCGCAACATTCGGTCTACAGTGGCGCCAACATCGTTGTGGATGCCCACTAGGTTGCGATCTCGCATCTCGACCACCACATCGAAAGTAGGGGTGTGCTTCCGCTCCAGCACGGTTTTCTGAGTGCGTCTTCTTCGGGCTTCAATGTCGCCAAGAGTAACCGCCTGTGTTCCACCCACTAGATCGGACAGTGTGGGATTGCTGATGACGTTTCCTAAAGCGTTCCCATGCGCGGTTGCGACCAGCTGGACGCCACGCTCAGCGATGGTGCGAGCGGCGACGGCTTCAAGCTCGGTGCCCATCTCGTCGATAACCACTACCTCTGGCATATGGTTCTCCACCGCCTCGATCATGATGTGGTGTTGCAGTTCGGTGTTAGGCACCTGCATTCGACGGGCGCGCCCGATCGCGGGATGTGGAACCGCGCCATCGCCGGCGATCTCATTGGACGTGTCTACGATAACTACTCTGCGCGATGCATCATCGGCCAGCACCCGTGCTACTTCTCGGAGGATCGTGGTTTTCCCCACCCCGGGACGACCTAATATAAGCACACTGCGTCCGGTTTCTATCAGGCCTTGGACAAGTCTCACACTGCCGAAGATGGCGCGCCCCACTCGACACGTCAAGCCTACCGGCTCGCCGACGCGGTCTCGGATGGCTGAGAAACGGTGGAGAGTGCGTTCTATTCCGGCGCGGTTGTCATCTCCGAACCTGCCCAATCCCGCGATTACCGAATCGATGTCTTCACGGGTGGCATCTTCATCGCTGAGCGTGACAGTGCCGTAAGTGAATCTAGCTTCTGGTTTACGGCCCAGGTCGATAATGACCTCGATAAGTTCGTCGATGGAGTGATTGTTGTCTTGATGCACTTGGCGCAGTGCAGGCTGGATAGCAGACGGCAAGACCGCTAGAAAGGCATCTATGTCGTCGATTACTTGAATGTTCAAGCGTTCTGAATCTGTATCTTGAAGAGTGTGTTCCGGAGTTGCTATGGCGCGAGAAGTCTGTAACACGTATGACATCTGTTAAAAAATAGGCGAAACAATTCCGCCGCTGGGTTTTCTACTCTGATGATAACCGCCAATACTCATGCTTGCTAGACATCAGGCGAGTTCAGCGATCGGAAACGCGACTGATTTATCAATCAGTCGCGTGAATAGCGAATTTCCCAGCTCTAGAGAGAAGATGCGATCAACGCCGCTAAGTCAGCGGTTCGAGACGCGTAGCCCCACTCGTTATCGTACCATCCTACGATCTTGATGAAACGGCCACTGCCATCCCCGTTTGCAGAGACTACCGCGGTGGAGAGGGCATCTATGGTGCATGAGTTCGGGTTGCCGATATAGTCTGCCGAGACCAACGGCTCTTCCGATACCCCGATGATGCCATCGAGACCTTCTGCTTCTGCTTCTCGGAAGGCATTGTTTATCTCATCTGCGCTTGTCTCTCGTGAAAGCGTAGCTGTGAGGTCGGTCACAGAACCCGTGATGACCGGAACTCGATACGCCATTCCATCGATCTTGCCTTCCAATTCCGGGATCACCAGAGTTACCGCTTTGGCGGCGCCGGTGGTAGTTGGTATGATGCTGTTAGCCGCGGCTCGCGCTCGACGCAGATCGCTGTGCACTTGATCCAGTATGCTCTGATCGTTGGTATAGGCATGGATGGTAGACATTAAGGCGTTTTCAATTCCGAAAGCGTCGTTCAAAACCTTGGCCATCGGTGCCACGCAGTTGGTTGTGCAAGAGGCGTTAGAGATGACATTATGAGAAGAAGGGTCGTAGCGGTCCTCATTGACTCCTATGACTACCGTCAAATCTTCATTAGCGGCCGGCGCCGAGATGATGACTTTCTGCGCGCCAGCATTCAGATGCCCGGCTGCTTTTACGGCATCGGTAAAGAAACCTGTCGATTCGATCACTAACTCTACTCCCGCGTCTGCCCATGGCAGTTGCGACGGATCCCGTTCCGAAAACACTTCTATGATTTTCCCGTCGACGCTCAACCGGCCCTCGTTCGCTTCTACTTCACCTGGATATCGGCCATAAGTAGAGTCGTATTTCAGCAGATGCGCTTGTTGCTGTGGATTGGCGAGGTCGTTGATGGCAACTACTTGAAGAGTCTCCGAGTGGCTCTCCGTGATCGCTCTAAAGACCTGCCGGCCAATGCGTCCGAAGCCATTGATTCCTATTCGGTTTTTGCTCATCTCGTTTCTCACCTCGAGAGTTTATTGCGCGCCATGCCACGCACTGGCTTCGCAGCTAAACATTAAGTTACAGCATAAAGCCTTTTCGTCATGGCTCCAGTGTTTCGGCGTGGAGCACGATTGCAAATTAATGCTGTCGCAGAAAGAATGGGTCTTCAATCTCATGCCGATTTTAGTTCTCATTCGAATAATTCGGGCGGACTATCAACTTCTGGAGGTTGTTTTGATGACGCTCATGCCGGCGTATTGCGCCTTGTCTCCGATCCATTCCTCAATCCTGAGCAATCGATTGTATTTGGCAACGCGTTCGCTTCGGGCAGGTGCGCCAGCCTTGATCTGCCCGCAATTAGCTCCGACTGCGATGTCGGCTATCGTGGTATCTTCAGTTTCACCTGATCGATGACTGACGACCATTCCGAAGCCGGCTTCACGAGCGCGTCGAATCGTATCTAATGTTTCCGTTACCGTGCCGACCTGATTCGGTTTGATGAGAATGGCGTTCGCCGCGCACTCTCTTATGCCTCGATCGAGGAACTTAGTCTGAGTAACGAACAGGTCGTCTCCAACCAGCTGCACCTGATCGCCCAGCGTTTCGGTGATGCGTCTCCATCCCATCCAGTCGCTCTCGGCCAAACCATCTTCGATGCTGCAAATCGGGTACTCTCGACAGATGGATTCGTACTCTTCCACCAGCATTTCGGCCGATAGCCGGAGCCCTTCCCGCTTCATGCTGTATCTTTCCACTTCCTCAACGTAGAACTCGCTTGCAGCCGGGTCTAGCGCGATGAAGATCTGTTCTCCGGGCATATATCCTGCCATCTCGATGGCGTGAGTCACGAACCCTAGAGCTTGCCGATTGGTCAATCCCACGGGGGCGAATCCACCTTCGAATCCAACGGATGTGGAAAGTCCTTCTTGTTGCAGCGACAACCCTAGTTTCTGGTATATCTCAGACCCGGCGCGCAATGCTTCCGACAACGATTCTATGCCCGCCGGAACGACCATGAACTCTTGGAACTCCGTGGATCCGGGCGCATGCGCGCCGCCGTTGAAGATATTCATCATCGGCACGGGTAGAGAGTATCTGTTTGGCGTCGAATCATCATTGATGTTATCGGCCACAAGTTCGAACAGCCACTCTTGGCGGCTGCGCGAAGAAGCTCTTAATACGGCCATCGATATCGCCAGCATGGCGTTTGCCCCGTAGCGCGACTTATTGGGGGTTCCGTCGGCATCGATCATGGCGTTGTCGACCGCTCGCTGATCATCGGCGTCGATACCGATCACGGCATCGTTCAGCGGTCCGTTTACATTGGCGACTGCTTCCAGCACTCCCTTGCCATTGAATCGACCGGGATCGCCGTCTCTCAGCTCCGCAGCTTCGTTCTCACCAGTGCTCGCTCCGGACGGCACCGACGCGCCGTGCCGGGTACCATCTTCCAGCAATACTTCGGCGTACACCGTGGGGTTGCCACGCGAGTCGAGTATCTCTTTGCCTCGGGTCAGCTTGATTCTGCTCATTTTCCTCTATACCATTTCCTCGCTGGATCGCCTTTTTTTGGCTGATTCAACGGCTATATTCACGGCTTCTTTCGGATTCGCAGCAATTCGCACTCCAGTAAGTCCTAGAGCTATGCCGGACGATCCCAAAAGTGGCCGCCAGAAATCCATGGCGACTACTGGCCGGTTCCATACCCGAGCCATGGCGATTTCGGATAATGTTCCCCAATTGCCAGGCAACGCGATGACGGCATCCCCGGAAGCGGCTACCAGCGAGTTCCGAATGAATCCGAGATGAGTAGGGATGGAGTAATCGAGGTATTGATTAGCGTCTGCGCGTTCGGCGCCAGGCAATATTCCCAGTGTGACGCCGCCGCCCAGCTGAGCGCCCTTAGCGCCATGCTCCATCGTTCCGCCCAGGCCGCCATTCACCAACACGCATCCGGCTTCTGCTATGCGTCTGCCCACTTCCTCTGCGAGACGCAACGCCTCGGAGTCCGAGTTACCGGCGCTACCGCCCAGAACGGCGATGTAAAGAGGCGATTCGGCTGTTTGATGGTGCAAGTTTTTCAAATCACCCGCTGTAGGTCTAGTGGCTGTCATCTTTAAGCTGCGCGCTGCTCCAAGGCAACTTTTTGCGCTGCATTCATGGTCTGGCATCCCAGCTGGGCGAGTTCCAGCATGGCGTTCATCTGCGCGGACGTGAAGGGGCTTCCTTCAGCGGTTGCCTGAACCTCCACGATTCGACCGTCGCCACTTAAAACGACATTCATATCGACTTCGGCACGCGAATCTTCTTCATAGGGTAAATCAAGCACACACTCACCATCCAAGATGCCGACGGAGACCGCAGATACGCGATCTAAAAGTGGCCACGCTTGAATTCTGTTTGCCCTGTGGATCTTCTTAATTGCCAATTCCAATGCCACATACGCGCCAGTGATAGATGCGGTGCGGGTGCCGCCATCAGCGCGTAACACGTCGCAATCCACAACTATCGATCGTTCTCCCAAAGCGTCAAGATCCGTGACTGAGCGCAGAGAACGCCCGATGAGTCGCTGGATCTCTTGGCTTCGGCCGCCGGACGTGGAACGTCGACGGTCTACTCTTTCCACGGTAGACCGCGGCAGCATGGCGTATTCTGCAGTTACCCATCCACGGCCCGAGCCTCTTATCCAGCGCGGGACGCGCTCATCGACTGTCGCCGTGCATATGACTTGAGTGTCGCCGACTGCGATTAGAGCCGAGCCTTCCGCGTAGGGCATGAAGTTCGGCTCGATCGTCACGGAACGCGGTTCGTTCAAGCTGCGTCCATCGGCACGTTTCATTTGCAATTTTATCTTCTTAAATCTTGTGTGAATCGATACCAGAATCACATCTTGCATTCGTTTGCAGGTGATTTAGATTCTAAGTTGCGCGTATGGATGTATCAATTAACTACACCATTCCTTAAAGGGCATAATTTTGAGCCTTGAGATGAACAAAGAACGATTCAAGAAGGATTTTCCTCGATGAAAGTAGCGATCATGGGCGCCGGCGCGGTAGGCGGATACTACGGAGCGGCACTAGCCGATGCCGGGGTAGATGTAAAGTTGATCGCACGAGGCGAACATGCAAGATCGATGAAACGCAACGGAGTCGCCGTATCTTCTCACTGGCGAGAGTTCGTCGCCCATCCCCAGATCGCAGAATCGCCCGCTGAGGTCGGAGGCGTAGACCTCGTCATCCATTGCGTAAAACTCTACTCCAATCCCGAAACGATACCTGCGATGCATCCACTGATCGGAAAGGACACTGCTGTGTTAACCATTCAGAACGGTATCGCCGGCGGTTCGGCGCTGGCAGAGGAGTTTGGATGGAGCCGCGTCTTGGAAGGTGCGACCTATATAGAGGCATCGCTCGCCGCTCCCGGACGATTAGTGCAGAGCGGCAGTGCCGCGCGCATAGAGTTCGGAGAGCGAGATGGATCTTACTCCAAACGAGTGAAGCGAATCAGAGATTTACTGGATGTTCCGGGCATACAGCCGGTGGTAAGCGATGATGTTAGCTCCACCCTCTGGCAAAAAATGACCGTTATCGGCGCACTCGGAACCATCGTCACCGTGGCTAGAGCCTCGCTCCCAGAAATCTTACAGCTGGAAGAAGGCATGAATACGATCCGCACGGTGATGGAGGAGATAGTGTCATGCGGTAAGGCTCACGGCGTTAAATTCCCGCATCGGATGGTGGATGTCAAGATTAAGGAGACGATCCTAGAGGCAGAGGAGTTTCAATCATCATTACAAGCCGATTTTGAGCGTGGCGGACCGTTGGAGCTTGATGGCATTCTAGGCGCGGCTCTGCGCTTGGGACGCGAGGCTGGAGTGCCGATGCCGGCCAGCGCCGCGCTCGTGATGGCGCTGCAGAAGTTCAAAGGCACATGATGAGATGACTTGCAGGTCAATCAGCTCAAACTTCCAATTGATTAGCATGTAATATACGCGCCAGGACGGTTTCGACTTATTTGCCATCCTCCTCGCTTGATAGATATCGATCAGGTTTCATTAGATGCAACCATCTCAATCTGAATCTGCCTCAATCCCTGAAGCGCCTTCACGCCTAGAAGCGGATCGTATCCGTAAGCTAGACGCATTGCGCTCCCGGGGGATTGATCCTTATCCGCCGCGAGTCATTCGTTCGCATACCAATGCCGATGCGCGCAATCTTTTCATCCAAGCCGAAAATGATGCCAATGCAGACGCTAAGGGTAGCGTCAAGACCGCGGATGTCTCTATTGTTGGCAGAATCATGGCCCGTCGCGGCATGGGCAAGATGTCATTTCTGGATGTTAAGGACGGTAGCGGCTTGTTGCAGGTGCACGCACGCGTTGATGGATTAGGCGATAAGTATCAGCTCTTGGAATTCTTTGATGTCGGCGACTTTATAGGCGTGAGTGGACCGTTGTTCCGCACTCGGCGCGGCGAGGTCTCTGTAGAGGCGCATGACATTGGGATGCTGTGCAAATCCACTCGTCCGCTGCCGGAGAAGTGGCATGGATTGCAAGATGCTGAAGCGCGCCTTCGTCAGCGTTATCTAGATCTGCTGAGCAATGAGCGGGCCGCTCGCAACGCCTTGCTTCGAGCTGGCGTAGTCTCTGCCGTACGCCGATTCATGGAACGACGAGGGTTTGTGGAGGTGGAGACGCCGATCCTGGTGCCGATTCCTGCCGGTGGCTTCGCTGAGCCGTTTCAGACGCATCATAACGCTTTGGGACGAGATTTATTCCTCCGCATCGCCACGGAACTGTATTTGAAGCAGCTGACCGTGGGCGGCATCGAAAAGGTTTTCGAGATCGGCAAAATATTTCGCAACGAAGGCATCGATGCAGATCATAACCCAGAGTTCACAACTATGGAGAGCTACGAAGCCTATGCCGACTACAATGACGTGATGTCAATGACAGAATCGCTGGTTTCTGAAGTGGCTCTGGAAGTAACCGGCTCCATGGTTGTATCGCATGGCGACGAATCGCCCGAGGCCATAGACCTTTCACCGCCCTGGCCGCGCTTGAACCTCAGGGAAGCGATAATAGATTCTACCGGCATAGATTTTCTTGAGTGTTCAGATCGTTCATCGCTGGGCGCCGCGCTGGAATCGCGCGGGATACAGGCAGACGAAAGCTCTACCTGGTCGCAAATGCTGGACAAAGTTATCTCTGCCACGGTGGAGCCGAAACTGATACAACCCGCTTTCCTCGTGGATTATCCGCTGGCGATGTCGCCGCTGGCGAAAAAGAAGCCCGGATATGAAAATATAGTCGAGCGCTTTGAAGCCTTCGTGGTGGGACGCGAGCTCGCCAACTCTTTCACGGAACTCAACGACCCTATTGATCAGCGCCAGCGCTTCGAGGATCAGGAGCTTCAGCGCCAGGAGCATGGCGATGCTGAGGCCGACCGTCTAGACGAATCTTTTCTGCGTGCCATTGAGCACGGCATGCCGCCGGCGGGTGGACTGGGAATGGGCATTGACCGTTTGGCAATGCTCATCGCGGGCGAGAGTTCCATCCGTGAGGTTACGCTTTTCCCCCAGTTGCGTTCTTAAACTTGTGATGCGGAAGCATAGCCGGTACACTGAGTAGTTTACCCTTCACACCTAGAATCCACGTTTGCGGTTTATCAAGATCATCATCCATTCGCTAACCACGCGGAGATAAAAGCAGATCTGAGACATCCCGGAGATATTGAGGAACTTTGCATGAACGCGATCGAAGCAGTCAAGAATCGTCCCCAAGCCGACATCGATGAATTTCAGCCTGGTGATACAGTGACCGTGAACATGATTATCCGTGAAGGGGATCGTGAACGGATACAGGCATTCCAAGGCAATGTGATTGTTGGCAAATACCGAGATGACAAGACGCCAAACCCGGGAGCCGGCTTTAAAGTGCGCCGCGTCTCATATGGCATCGGCGTTGAGCGCACCGTCCCGTTTCACAGCCCTTTCCTACAATCGGTCAAAGTAACAAGACGCGGTAAGGTCCGCCGTTCGCGGCTCTACTACCTGAGGGGTTTGACTGGCCGGCGCGCCCGCATCAAAGAGCGACGCTGATCCCGTTCGGAATTTCTGGTTGCAACCATTAGGAAGCGAACGCCGGAATAGGCGCTTAAGCTGAATACCATATTTAGTGGTTTGATGGTTGTGCATTTGTGCGAGCAGATAAATTCGCGTGCGTTTCGTTAAATGAATAGCGCCATTGCAATTTAGACTTGCGGCCTATTTCTGATCGCGATCTAATCGCCGATTCTTAGCGGAGCGCGTTTCACCATCTTAGCGATGGGAACAAGACATATTCGCGTTGCATATGAAGCGCGATGATCTGAATGATGAGAAGCACCAACCATTCTTATGCGCGGATCGCCGTCGATTTTGCCGATGAAGACCGGTTGAAAACTTATACCTATGCGGTGCCAGAAGGAGTGTCTGTGTCACCAGGCGATTTGGTGTGGGCGCCGTTCGGACATCGTTCGATCCAAGGGTTGGCGATAGCTATAAGCCGAGACGTTGATGTAGATGCGGCGACGGTGCGAGAGATCGAGTCGGTGGTTGATGGGGGACCGTTCGTGTTGGAGCCATTGCTGAGAGTGGGTTGCTGGATTGCCGAATACTACCGTTGCAATATCTTCACGGCCTGTTTATTGATGTTGCCGCCAGGCGCTAATCGCAGGCTGCATATATGGATATCACGCACTGGATTGGCAACGCGCATCGACAGCACGCTAGCCGGCTTGAGCATTTCTCCAGAAATGTTGAAGGCTTTGCAAGAGGTGCCATCTCGCGGACGAATACGTAGGGATCGTTTAGTGCGGCAGTTAGGCCGAGCCAATGAAAAACATCTGGATCGTTTGCTAAGAGACGGTTTCTTAAAGCCTGAATCGCTATGGGATACGCCTCGAGTCAAGCCATCGTTCCGGTCGTACGTCAGACTGGGGGCAAATGTTATAGATGCCGAGGCTGTGGCGCTGCGCTATGAGGCTCGGCGCGCATTCAAACGCGCGGCTGTGGTGCGACTGCTCGCGACTGCGAAATCATCTGTTCCGCGCACGGAGCTAACATCAAAGTTCAGCGCTGGCGTCATCAAATCAGTTCTAGAAGACGGCAACGCGGAGCTTGAACAGGTGCGAGTGGACCGTGATCCGCTTGCCGATTATGCCGCGCAAGATTCCATCCTCCATTCGTTGCTGCCGGAGCAAATATCTGCGGTAGATGCCGTTACCGCGGCATTCGCCAAGCTACGTGTCACTGGTGTGGCATCGTCGGGATCCGCAGGCAAATTTCTACTGTTCGGAGTTACCGGCAGCGGAAAGACGGAAGTATATCTGCGCGCGGCAGAAGAATGCGTCAAATCTGGTCGCCGAGCCATCATTATGGTGCCGGAAATCGCGATGACTCCCCAAATCTTGCAGCGATTCGCGGCTCGTTTCCCCGGCCAGATAGCGTTGCAGCACTCGGGACTATCGGTCGGGCAGCGCTATGATCAATGGCATCGCATCAAATCAGGCGAGTACCGCGTCGTCATCGGGTCCCGCGCCGGCATTTTTGCGCCGGTTCACGATTTGGGACTGGTGGTGATTGATGAAGAACATGAATGGACCTTCAAACAGAGCGACCGCGCGCCCCGATATCACGCGCGTGAAGTGGCGGAGCGGCTATGCGAAGAGACGGGCGCGGTATTGATCCTGGGCAGCGCCACGCCAGACGTGGCGACTTATAGAAGAACACAGGAGCCGGGGACGGGTAGTGACAGACTGCATTTTCTCTCGTTGCCCAGACGGATCAATGCCGCATTGCGAGAAGAGACCGGCAATGATTCGCTAGGCCTTGATGGACACCCGATTTCGGCAGTTGAAATTATCAATATGCGTGATGAACTCGCCGCTGGGCATAGAGAGATGTTCAGCAGGCCGCTGCTGAAAGCATTGCGCGAAAACGTGGAGAATGGCGGGAAGTCGATACTCTTCATCAATCGTCGCGGCACGGCATCTTTTATCCAATGTGCGACGTGTGGTGTCTTGAGGAGTTGCTCCACTTGCCACACTCCTCTGACTCTGCATCGGATGATGAGCGGGGCAGGGCGTCTGCGTTGCCACTACTGCGGCTATAGCATTGGCGCCGATCGGAAATGCAGAGCCTGTGGCGGCATCGGCCTGGGGCGTCGCGCGGCTGGAACTCAGGGCGTAGAAGAGGCTTTGCGGGGATACTTTCCGCGCACGCGGATACTGCGTTGGGACGCGGATACTGCGCGTAACGTTAAACAGCATGAGAAGCTGTTGCAAGAGTTTCAATCCGAAGGCAATCACATTTTGATCGGCACTCAGATGATCGCCAAGGGATTAGATATTCCTACCGTCTCTCTAGTCGGAGTCGTGGCAGCAGATATCGGGCTCGCAGCGCCCAGTTTCAGATCTACTGAGCGCACTTTTCAGATACTTTCTCAAGTTACCGGACGCGCCGGACGAGGAGATACACCCGGACGTTCAATTATCCAGACTTTCCAGCCGTCTCATCGTGCGATTGTGGCGGCGGCGAAACAGGACTATGCCGGGTTCTACGCGGCAGAGATTGAGACGCGCCGAAAGTATCAGTTACCGCCGTTCAGACGGTACGTGAGACTTATCTACGCCTCATTCCAGGAGACCGATGCCGAACTGGAAGCCGCTAGCCTGAGAACGCGCATCAATGATCAGCTAAGCGCCGATGCCAGGCTGGATGTCGAGATGCTGGGACCTTCGCCTACTTTCCCGATGCGCTTTGCCGGACGATACCGCTGGCAGATAATGTTGAGCGGAGCGGCGCCCGAGAAGGTGCTAGACGCGGTTACTCTGGGAAGCGGCTGGATTATAGATGTCGATCCGATCGAGACGAATTGATCGCGAGCGATTTCTTCGCCTATCGTAGCATGTGAGAAGCATAGTCTATAGAATCACAGCCTTAGCAGCTATGGCAATTCGCAAAATACGCATCTATCCGGACCCGATACTGCGCCGCAAATGCAGGCCAGTCCGACGCATCGATGATGATGTGCGTCGCTTGGGCAGCGATATGTTGGAAACGCTTATCGAAGCCGAAGGAGTCGGTCTGGCCGCGAATCAAGTTGGAGCGCTGAAACGGATCATCGCCCTTCACTTACCAGAAGAAGAGCCATATTGGCTGCTCAACCCTGAAATTATCCGTGCCGAGGGTCAACGCACAATTACCGAAGGCTGTCTGTCTCTACCCGGCTACGAAGGATTAGTTACCCGTTCAGCACAGGTTACGGCTCGGGCTCTAGACCAGTCCGGCGGCAAATGGCGCGTTACCGCGCAGGAACTGCTGGCACAGGCGCTGGAACATGAAATCGATCACCTGAACGGAATCATGTATATCGATCATCTGCTGGAGCATGAGCGACTGCATCGCATAGGTGAAGACCAAGACCATTCTGAACCACATATGCACGATGTGAATTACCACCTGCAAGTTCACAATGATGAGTCTACTCTCGGCTCGCCGATATCATCTGCAATCGAATCGGGCGCCGAGCTATTGGTCGCGAAAGCTAAGCTGAGCGAGGTTACCAGCCAGCATTCGCGAAGTGAGCTTAGCTACGAGTTGCGGGAGCCAGACAGCTCCCCGCCCCCGAAATCAGAGATGGATGAATGAGAGTGCAGGGATTGGCAAAGCGCTTCCGAAATGAATCTGCGCGGTGATATACTCAATGTTTAGGCTTCGATGGGATTGCCGAGATCGAAGCCGTTTTTTGTGATTGCAACGATCGTCTGCTAAGCAGTGTATGGGCTTCGAATTAATCGAATGAACATGGAGCAGATTAAATTCTTTTTCTTTACTGCCGATGACCGCTCGGAGGTTATCGGGTCGCGTAACTGTGAGTAGTTGAGCATTGGCACGTGATTTAAGAGGGATCGTTCTGGTTCTGGCATTGGTTGTTATCGCATCGTTGCTGATCGCCGTCCCGCAAATCAGATTCTCAGTCTTGAACTTTGATTTCGAGCGGGGGCATGAAGATGCGTTCCTAGGGCTCAGCTTGGGGCTAGACCTTCAGGGCGGCACTCATCTCGTATACAAGGTCATCACTGACGATGGCAATCCTCCATCAGCGGAGGATATGGATGTCATACGCACCATAGTTGAGCGACGAGTGAATGAATTCGGAGTCAGCGAGCCAATTGTTCAGGCGCTCGGCAATCCTCCCGATAAGATATTGATCCAGATCCCCGGACAGAGCGAATCTTCCCTCACCGTCGCCTTTGAAGGCACGACAGTTACGCCCGACCAGATAAAGCAGTTCTTCAGCGAAGATGTGCAGAAGAATGGAGTGGAGATCGCGGAGAACGAAGACGGATCGATGACGATACGCTTCGAAGATTTTGATGGCGCGGATGCCGAAGATTGGCGCCAAATGGCGGAAGCTGAGTTTCCTACTACTATGAGAGCAGCATTCGCATATGAGATCGTTGAACCGCCATTGGTACCTTCAGTAACTGAAACCGCAGCCTCGTTAGATGAAGATGAATCCAATACCGATGCCGAAGATGCAAAGAGTGAAGTTGCAACGGCAGAGGATGATGCCCAAGCTGAAGACGCGGAGAGTGAAGCTGACGAGCCTGAAGAAGAGCAGCCAACTCGAATTGGTCCTGAAGTGGAAGACGTGCAAGCAGCATTTGATGCGGCAGGATTCGGAGACGTTACAGTCGGCGAAGGTACGGATACCATACTCTTCACTACCGGAGACGCGGGCGGGTTCCAGCAAATCGATGCGGTACTCTTCGAGGGCCAGTATGACGGACGCTTGATAGAGAGAGCGTTCGACGAAGCTGGCGGCATCATCCCATCAGATGTGGAGAATCTAAGGCGTGAACTTACTAAGGTTGGAGATCTCGCCTCCATTCGCACTATCGGTAACATTACGCAGTGGACTCTTGCCGGCGGGGTGCAGGAAGCCAAGGCATTGATCGGATCGACGGCGCAGCTAGAGTTCAGAGAGCGAAAATGCGGACCGATAATTCAGCCGGCAGATTACGAGGGCGATGCTTGGCCGCCAGACGGGCTTTCTGATACCGAGTGGCTATTGCTGCGCTGTTCAGATCCGCAGTATTTCGTGGAACAGTCCACCAACATATCTGCCGAAGATCTTCAAGACGCCTTTCCTTCTATCGAGGGTACGCCTCCGGCGCCGGTAGTAACGATCGTTTTCAACGATTCGGGGCGCGACGCGTTCTTCGAGGTGACGGGCAGAGTCGCTCGCAACCGCGATATCCTTGCCATCTATCTTGACAATGTGGAGCTAGTTGCTCCAACAGTGAATACTCCCGGAGGAGAGGGTATCCCTGATGGACGGGCCATCATCTCCGGCGGCGACTTCACGCCGGAAAGAGTCCGAACGCTGTCGATACAGCTTCGTTCCGGTGCCTTGCCGGCTGAAATGGAACTGGCAGAAGAGCGCAACGTAGATGCGATACTCGGCGCCGATTCGCTGAAACGCAGCATGATCGCGGGCGGTATAGGCTTGGTATTGCTGGTGATTTTCATGATTTCTTACTACAAGCTGCCGGGTATAGTAGCTAGCATCTCACTATTGGCCTATACCGTGATGCTGATCGGCATCTTCAAGGTAGTGCCAGTAACACTCACTCTCTCGGGTGCCGCTGCGGTCATACTTTCGCTGGGTTTCGCGGTTGATGCCAATATCCTCATCTCGGAACGGGCCAAAGAAGAGTTGCGTGCCGGCAGAGATTTGCTATCAGCTCTGAATGCCGGTTTCGACCGTGCCTGGCCATCGATCCGGGACGGCAACTTTTCGACGATAATCACAGCCATGGTTTTGTTCTGGTTCGGCGATCGCTTCAGCACGAGCATCATGCAAGGCTTCGCTCTCACCTTGGGAATCGGTGTGCTTTTGAGTATGTTCACCGCGTTCTTCGCCAGCCGTCTCATGCTGAGACTGGCGGCTCGAACTCCAATCGGCAAGAGCTCAAGCATGTTTGTGCCGGTGGCTGATAATGCCAGCGCAGAAGGTGGTGCATAGATGAATTTGGTAGAGATACGCAGATTCTCCATGCCTATATCGGCAGCATTGGCCATTTTGTCGATACTGCTCATCATCGTGCCTGGGCTTAACTTAGGCATTGACTTCGTCTCTGGCACTAGCATCACCTACGAGTTCACAGAAGAAGACCCGGGAACCGATGCGGTTAAGCAGGCGCTCATCGCCAGTGCGCATCCCGAGGCTATAGTGCAGAGCTTGGGCGATGGCCAATACTTCGTGAGGACTAAAGACTTGGGCACCGACGGCAAGGATGCTATAGACGCCGAGATAAGTGCCTCGATCGGGGAGGAACCCCGAACGCTAGAGACGGTGACTGTCGGCGCCTCAGTGGCTAGAGGCACCGTGCGAAACGCTATCGTCGCCGTCTCGGTAGCCGCGATATTCGTGATGCTTTACATCATGTATGCATTCCGATCAGTGCCAGGTTCGCATCGCTATGCCGTCAGTGCCCTAGTCGCTCTGCTACATGATGTGTTCATAGTTCTAGGCGTATTCGCCGTGCTGGGCGCAACTATAAACGCTGAAGTCAACGCCATCTTCATAGTCGGAATACTTACCGTCATCGGATACTCTGTAAATGACACCATAGTGATATTCGATCGCATCCGAGAGAACGTAACGTTAGTGCCATCTCGAGAGTTTCGAGTCACCGTCAACGCGTCCATCAGAGAATCCATCATCCGATCGATCGGCACCAGTGTAACCACCGGCACGGTCATTCTTGCCATGTTGCTGTTCGGCGGACAGAGCCTGAGAGATTTCCTGATCGTCTTGCTTCTAGGCGTGATGGTAGGAACCTACTCTTCGATCTTCATCGCGGCGCAATTCCTAGTGGTTTGGCATGAAGGGGATATTATGAGATATCTGCGCCGAGTGCCGTTTCCGAATTTCAGACGCCGTTCAGAAGCCTAACCATTCAGACTTCGGCCTTATGAAGCATCTGTCACGGACTATCGCCACCTAATAGCCTAGGATTTCCTAGACGTATAGCGCGCATCCACGAAGATTCGGAAGCCTGAGGCTCTTGGTTGGCGAATGCAGGATTGGACTAGCGGCTGGCGAGAGATGCAACCGAATAGCCCCGCTCAATCTCTAAGCTGAAAGCACTACTGTGCCCGTCGAGGATAGATATCCACCCGTGCCGTGAGCTACCGCCAGGTCGCACTTGTCCAGTTGACGCTCGCCGGTGTCGCCACGCAGCTGTCGCACCGCTTCCACCACGGTGAAGATGCCGTACATGCCCGGATGAGTGTATGAGAGGCCACCACCGTTAGTGTTGACGGGAAAGTCGCCGCCGGGAGCGGTGCGTTGGTCCGCAACCAGATCCGGCCCTTCACCGGGGCCGCAGAAGCCAAGATTCTCCAGTGATACTAGCACTGTGTAGGTGAAGGAATCGTAAATCATCGCCAAGTCAAGATCAGAGTGCGACACTCCGGCCATGCTTAGCGCCTGGGCACCGGTGTTTCGTCCAAACGCGCTGGTGAGGTCTGGCATCTGTGAGATCATAGAGTGATCGTGGCCTTCAGCCGCGCCCAGTATCGTAACTCCGCCTTTGGCGCAGTCTTTAGCCCTCTCTGGCGTGGTGATTACGATCGCCGCGCCGGCATCGGTCACCAAGCAACAATCTAACAGATGGAAGGGCCAGACTATCCATCTAGAATCGTGATAATCGTCGAAAGAGGCAGACCGATCGTGGAAATATGCTCTTGGATTCAGGTTGGCCCACTTGCGCGTAGCGATTGAGATCTCCGCTAAAGCCTGTCTAGTTCGCTCTTCGCCGTATTGATGCATATAGCGTCGGCAGGCCATAGCATAAGAGACAGGCGGGCCGATGATGCCGTACGGTCGTTCGTACTGGTTCTGCGGCGTGCCAAGATTAGGCGCTGCGGGAGATCGGTCTGATCGTCCTGACTGCCCATGTGTTATAAGTGCCACTTCGCAGTAGCCGGCCGCGATCGCCGCCAGCGCATGCGCCACGTGGATGACAAAGGATGAGCCGCCAACGGAGGTGCTGTCTGTGAATCGGGGATGGATCCCCAGATATTCAGCCACATCGAGCGTTGACCATCCAGCGGTGAACATTCCATCTACGTCTTTCAGGCCTAATCCGGCATCGTCCAGAGCGTTTACCGCGGCTTCGGCGTGGAGAGCGAGAGGCGATTTATCAGGCACATTGCCGATCTTATCGGATTCGGCTACCCCGACAATAGCGGCCTGTCCGGATAGTTTCGATAGTTTCTCTAAGTTAGGCATGCTCGGCGTCCCGTTTCAGCGATCATGGTGGAATATATGAGGATTCTATCCGCGCCCGATGCGATTTACGTGAAATCAATTCTGTGAATGCTTACCTTCACAGCAGTAGGGCCGAGCCTAGCGAGTTGGATCGCGCGGCGCGGCTCTTTAAGGCTAGGGCAAGCTATTTGAGACCGCGGCCAGCAAAATGTCTCACTGTATGGGGGAGTAATCGGTAGGAGCTAAAAGGCGGTTCTCTACGTTCTTCACGATAATGCCGTCAGCGTGCGATTCTTCGAATACTCGTTGCCATTCCGGATCGGCGCGAAAGTTCGCCCAGGCCTCGGCACGCTGATTATGGTCTTTGAAGGCGACTAAATAGATGAGTTCGTTGTTGCTCGGTCCCACATCGTGGATCCAGTATCCCACGTTCTTGATGCCGTGCTTTTCAAACAGCTCCATGGTGTGATTGGCGAAACGCCGGTTTAAATTGGGCAGTTTGCCACTGAAACATTCGTAGATTCGCAGTTCGTAGATCATCTATGGCTCCTTCAACTGTTATTATTTTCATCCGAGCTAAAGATTAACCCGTGTAAAGGCCTTTGCAAAGCATCTGCAACTCGTATTCTCGGAATGCTGTGTGATATCTGCGCGGCATAAATTCAATGCGAATGATCAGATGTGGGGAAATTACCAGACTTGACGTCCTTGGCGTATCCAGAAACGGCATCGATGATGATGCTGGCTATGTTTGCATACTTTCCGGCATGTTTGGGGCTGAAATCAGGGTCCATTCCCAGCAGATCATGGAAAACCTGCACCTGTCCGTCACAGTGCGGCCCGGCGCCAATGCCGATCGTGGGTATCTCCAGCTCTTCAGTAATGGTTTTAGCCAGCTGGGAAGGTATCATCTCTAGCACTACTGAGAATGCTCCCGCGCCTTGCACTACGATCGCGTCTCTCAGTACACGTTCCGCGTTGTTGCCGCGCCCTTGCACGCGGTAGCCTCCCAAGCGGTACAGAGATTGCGGTGTGAATCCCACATGCCCCATCACCGGGATGCCAGCTGCCACTAGTGCTCTTATAGTGTCCTTGACCGCGCTTCCACCTTCCAGCTTTACGCATTGCGCTCCGCCTTCCTGTATGAGTCGTGCCGCGTTGCGCATCGCCGTAGGCAGATCGGTATGATAAGTCATGAACGGCATATCTGCAATTACGAGCGCGTTCTGGGCGCCCCGTGCAACCGCGGCAGTGGCTCGGCACATGTCATCGAGAGTCACAGGAATCGTGGAATCGTATCCTAAAGATACATTGCCCAAACTGTCGCCCACCAGTATGGCCGGGATGCCGGCTGCATCCACAAGTTTGGCTTGCGCGTAGTCGTAAGCCGTGATCATGGCTATCGGTTCGCCACGCCGTTTCATGCTTTGAAACCGCAGTGCCGACACTCTTTTCGATGAGGCATCCATATGACAATTATCTAATTTATGCCGTGATCGCGCAGCGCGCGACGCGAATCGTCAGCCATTGCGACATGATTCCATTCTCGTTAAAGAGTAAACTTCATTCAAGACGGTTCCAAATCGATATGGAGGCACCGATATGAAGACCGCGACTCGCGACACTCTCTACTATGAACATTCAGCATTAAACCCCGTGACTCTCACCGTGGAGCCAGGAGAGTGGTTCGAGGTACAGACTCAGATGAACCGCGGTCCCGACGCCGAGTTGGTCCCGGACGATATACGAGAACTCTACAACACCTACCGATCTGACGATCAGCCCACCGACCGTGGCAATGCTTCCAGCGGTAGCATCTTCGTGGAAGGCGCAGCGCCGGGAGATATGCTGACCGTCCATATCGGAGAGATTGAGACTCATCCGGTAGGTTGGACCAGATACGCCGGTAATACGGGCGCGATGCCGGGTTATCTCGGCGTCAGCAACATCGGTCCGCAGTTCAGAATCTGCCGCATTGAGAATCGTAGCATCATTTGGAATGAAAAGCTGTCGTTCCCAGCAGAGCCGATGCTCGGAGTGGTAGGCGTCGCGCCGGAAAGAGAGTCGCGGCACAACGGCTGGGCAGGAACGTGGGGAGGCAACTTCGACATCCAAGAAGTAACGACCGGTGCCAAGCTGCATTTGGCGGTGAATCACCCTGGAGCATTGTTGCATGTTGGAGATATGCACGCTCGGCAAGGGGACGGAGAGATCTGCGGCGGCGGCGGAATCGAGACCGGCGGCTCCGTCAAGATGATGGTTGAAGTATCAGATAAACCGTCGGCTATGCTTTGGCCCCGCATTGAAAACGATACTTACATCATGACTACCGGCATCGACAAGCCGGCTGAAGATGCTTTTCGCATCGCGCTTTCGGAAATGATACTTTGGCTGGAAGCCGATTACGGAATGAATCGAGGCGAGGCCTTCATATTCTTAGGCCAATGCCTGGAAGCGCGCGCCACTCAGTTCGTGAATCCCACCTACTCCTATCTCTGCAAGGTAAACCGAAAGTATCTCGTTTGAGGCACACCTATATAGCCATGCGATATATTAGTGTGGCAGTAATTACACAGGAAGAAATATGCCGATAATAGATTTTTCAGACGGTGATAAAGACGCCTACCGCGCGACTATGCTCGATACCGTGCGGCGAAGCAAGGCACAGGACAGCGGATTCAGCGTCGTCGATATCGGTGGCCGGCACAATCCCTGGGCCGATGATTTAGTTGATGCGTACGTAGATTTCTTCGATTTCGAGACCGATAAGCAGCTCTACGTCGGAGATGTCAATGATGAAGCTATCTGGCGCACATTGGAGCGAGAAGGACCTTTCGATTTCGCCATCTGCTCTCATGTCCTGGAGGATATCCGAGATCCGATTGTAGGTCTGACCTGGTTGCCACGGATAGCGAAAGCCGGCTTCATCGGACTGCCGGTGAAACATCGAGAATTTGCAAACTCCAAGTCTTCGTACTGGCTGGGACAGCCGCAACACTACTGGATCTATAGCGTCAAGAGAGACGAAGCAGGCGAACCTTACCTGCTGACGATGCCGAAGTGGCACAGCATCCACTACTTCAATCAGAATACTCCCGACTATCCGCCTCTAGGAGAGGAGGATGCCGATCTGGGACCCAGAACGCTGGATTGGTTCGATGAAGCTAAGAGCGGATACGGACTGGAGCTCGGCATCATATGGCAAGGCAGCATACCGTTTCGATTGCCCGAATATACCCTCATCGTGTCAGAGCAGATAGAGATGTATCGCACTATGCTTGCCGACGGAGTATGAACAAAGGTAGTGATGTTTGTTTGCTGGCACATCTATCAATCGCCATATCAAGACTCGCTAGGTCCCTGCGATGACTGGCTTCAGAGGATTGGCGTTGGATGCGTGCGACGTAGAAGCGTTGACCAGATTCTGGTCGGATGCGGCAAACTATGAAGTTGAAGCGGCCGATTATCCCTACTGGGCAGTTCTAGCATCGGGTGAATCGAACCTGCCGCGTATCATTGTTATCCAGGTTCCTGAACTTAAATCCGCTAAGAACAGGCTGCATATGGAGTTTGACGTTAGCGACTTAGATGTGGAAGCGGAGCGCTTAGTCGAGCTGGGAGCTGGTATTGACGCTCGGCGTGAGTTTCATGGCACGCGTTGGATCGTGATGAGCGACCCTGAAGGCAATGAGTTCTGCCTCCTAGAAGAAGCATCAGATTGAGAACGAATGGCAATGATGTCTCATAGACGAATCGATAGCTCTCAAGAACTGTTTGAGCGCGCGGAACGCGTAGTCGCAGGCGGCATCTCATCTCAGATCAGAATGGCCGAGCCGGGCGGTGAACCCTTGTTCTTCGATCATGGCGAGGGTGCGATGCTCTGGGATGTAGATGGCAACTCTTACATCGATTATATGCAGGGAATGGGACCTAACATCTTTGGTCACGCGCCGCATTTCATAACCGCTCAAGTAGCCAAGGATATGACGCGCGGATATATCTTTGCAGCCCAGTTCGAGCGCGAGCTGGAAGTGGCAGAAATGGCGGCCGCCGCAGTGCCTATCCACGATGCCACAGTGCGTTTCGCTGGCTCAGGCACCGAGATAGTGCAACTGGCGCTGAGGCTGGCTCGCGGATGGACGGGAAGACCTAAATTCATAAAATTTGAGGGTCATTACCACGGTTGGATGGACAGTGTGAACTACTCAGTGCATCCACCACTGTCTGCGGCTGGAAGCGACGCAGATCCGGTTCCGGTGGGCGAATCGGCCGGCATGGACATTGGGGCTGAGGCGCAGATAGCGCCATGTGACTGGAACCGTATCGATCGCTTAGAAGATGCCTTTGACCGCCACCGAGATAAGATCGCCGCGGTGATCATGGAGCCCATAAACGCGAATACCAACTGCATCATGCCGGCGAGCGGCTATCTAGAAGCGGCGAAGGAAGTGTGTCACCGCCATGGCGCGCTACTGATATTCGATGAAGTGATCACCGGCTTCAGAGTCGCGCTCGGTGGCGCTCAAGAGCTATATGGCATAACGCCGGACTTGGCGACGTATGCTAAATCGATGGCCGGCGGATTTCCCATCGCAATGCTGGCGGGAAGGCGCGAAATCATGAACATGGTGGGGAACGGAGATGTGTACCATGGCGGCAGTTTCAACTCTAATGTGATGTCTATCGCGGCCACTTATGCTTCTCTCAAGCATATGGTACAAAATCGTGCCACGTTCTTCGATGAACTTAACCGCAAGGGACAACGGCTGATGAACGGCCTCAGGGCTGCCCGGCAAGAACTAGATTCTGATATTCACGTGCAAGGTCTTGGAAGCGTGTTCGGAATCTCCTTCAATCAGAGCGGGAAGATGATCAATAGCTATCGCGAGCATGCCCGTTATTGCGATGACCGACGCTATACGCTCTTCGCAAAAGAGATGATGCATGAAGGCGTTAGGCTTTCATCGAATGGACGAGTGCATCTCTCATCGGCACACACGGATGATCAGGTAGACGAGACGGTCGCGGCGGCCGTCCGAGCGCTGTCACGCATGTAGCAATTGAGTTCAGAAACACCCGCGCGTAAATCGCATGAGTAGTTACGCGATATATTGCTATTGATACTTTCATTCTGAAAAAATGCTTATTGTGGCGGTTGAGAAAGATGTGATGTGCACTTGATTTGATCTGGCTATTAGGGAGTCGATTTGACTTTGGGAAATGAATCTAGAATGGGCTTGTTGCGTGAAAAACCGGTCGTTGAATCCAATGCCAGCAGATCATCTGAATCTTTCGTAAACGGATTGTGTGAGAACTATGAAGACGCTGGTATGGTGCGAGAGATGTGCGAAGGGGTGTTTGAGAAGCTAGGCGGCGTCTCACCAGATCTGGCAATAGTGTTCGCGGCGGCTCCCAAGCATTTCAAATTCAAAGATATCCTACCATCTATCCATCGATATCTTGCGCCTTCGATGGTAGTTGGATGCTCCGGCTCGGGAGTGATCGGAAATGGCCGCGAGCTTGAACAAGGCGCTGGCCTATCTATTCTCGCGGTCAATTGCAATAAAGATAGAATCCGACCGTTTTCATTTACGGACAAACAGGCATGTGATCGAGATGCCACCCCGGAGACGATGCTAGATGTCGTTGGTGTAGATTCAACCGAATGCGAAGGCGGCTCGATGCTGATCTTTATAGACCCGTTGACGGTCTCCACTGATTACTCCCTTTCAATGCTTGATTCTGCGTATCCGCAGGTGAATAAATTCGGCGCTCTTGTGAGTGGCGGCCTGGAGTATGGCGATAACGGAATGTTTGCCGGCGATGAAGTGAAGCGACAGGGAGCGGTGGGACTGTTATTCGCGCCTGATTTCCAGTTCGACACCATAGTCTCAGATAGTCAGACGCCTATCGGTTCGCCGATGGTCATTACGGTCTCGAACCGCAACGTGATCCATCGTCTCAACGACCGCGCCCCGATGCAAGTGCTGGAGGAATTGCATCGTAATGCCGACAGCCAGCGACAGCGAATGATAAGCCAGACGCTCGTAGCCGGAATAGAGAGTGATCGATTCTCATACTCCAGTACGGGTATGTACGATTTCGTCATGCGGAACATAATGGGTATGGACGAATCGACGGCTGCGATAGCCATCGGCGATTTAGTCGAAGACGGGCAGGCTTTTCAGTTTCATGTGCGTGATCCTATGCGCGCTGAGCGGGAACTACGCATCAATCTGGAAGACTACTTAGAAAAATGCCGCCATGAGAACCGATTCCCAGATGCCGCTCTATGCTTCAACTCCATCACCCGTGGAACTCGCATGTTCGACCAAAGAGATCACGATGCCGGCATTATCCGAGAGCATATCGGCGACACTCCGGTAGCAGGTTTCTTCTCCAACGGCGAGATTTCGTCGCGCCGAGGCGGATTAATGCTAGAAGGAGTCGTTTCCAAGGTGATGGGATACACCAATAGCCTGGTGATGCTGAGCAAAGACAGCGCGCGAATGCGAGATCGCGATTCGCAGGGCAACGCTGAAGATAGCAGAATCTAGAATCTTAATCGGAGATTCACCTGAACGTCAGATGAGATTCGTCAACGGATCTGTAAGCTCGATGAAGCTCGCTACTCTCTGGAGTGATCGATTGACGGGAAGCGCATTCTTTCCCGGCGCCACATCGGTATCAGCGGCTATCACATAGTTCGCCAATGTGGCTAACAACGCAAGGCGGTAGTTGGTTGAAAAGCGCGTGAAGGGGTAAGACGCTCTGATCTCGCTGCTTAGCGATTCATAATAGGCGTTTAGAGACTCAGCCTCATGCCTGGACGACAGCTCACTATCTGGAACAGTAGACAGAAACTTCGCCACGTCGCTTGTAGCGCCGCCATAGACGGCGTCTTGCCAGTCGACCAGCACCGGATCGTCATTATGCAACCCACTGCCGGTACGCCGCCGCAGAACGTTGGCTTGATGAATATCACCGTGTACCAACGTGCGAGGACGAAGCTCCAACTGGTTTAACGCATCAACGATATGATCGGCCAGATAATCGGCGCATCGCATCGTGTTAGGCGTATCGTAAACATGCGCGGAATCTTTAGCAGCTATCGCTTCCCATTGCGGCACGAAAAGAGTTGGGTCTTCATTGAATATATCGGCTCGATAGCAGTTCCTAATCCACCACGCGCGCGCTAACGAATCTTCTTCCCAATACAAAGAGTGCAACTTCCCAAGCCTTTGCATCACACCCTGAATCGCTTCACGATGCCACTCTTGCTGACTGGGTTGCGGGCCGATATCTTCCATTAGCAGAGCCGCGGTTTGACGGTTTCTGTCTACTGCATATGAGTAGACGATAGGCTGAAAGCCCCCCTGCAGTTCGGCCAGCAGTCTCAGCGCTTCTGCCTCTCGGATATATCCTAATTCGACAGCCTTCTGCTCCCGATCGTCGCGATCCGCCGCCGGCAGTTTGATGATCGCGCTCGGCGGAGTCGGTCCGACTTGCGGATCGGAGAAGAATAGCCTGAAGAGCTGAGACACCACAGCGGAGCCTCCCAGCACTCTTTCATATCCCTGGATCTGAGCGTCTCCCCATTTCGCAGCATCCATTAAAGCTTCCCCGATGATGATCGGATTGGACGCCTGAGCGGAGTCATCGATCAGGCCATTTTGGTCTTCAAATTCCACCTCAGATTATCTTGCAGATACCGATAAATCGCTCACTCGCTTCTCCTCTCGGGTCGACGGTCCGGATACTGGTTTAAGGTTTATTTTCAGGTGAAGCGTGCTTGTCGGGCGAGTATCCTTTGCCCCACCATTGTCGTAGCCGCTCCGCGATGGCGCGTTCTGCGCCGATGGATCCTGGAGTGTAGAAGCGCTGTTCTTGAATCCTTTCCGGCAGGTTCCGGCTACGAATGAAATGCCCGGGTCTATCGTGAGGATAGACGTAGCCTTTTCCATATCCGAGCTGTTCCATAAGTTGAGTCGGCGCGTTGCGAAGATGCATTGGAATGGGTTCATCACTGCTGGACTGAACTTGCGATAAGGCACGGTTGATCGCCAGGTAGGCAGAGTTCGATTTCGGCGCCGACGCCAAAAATATGGTCGCTTCGGCCAGTGGGATTCGGCCTTCGGGCATTCCGACGAAACTTACAGCCTG
This sequence comes from Dehalococcoidia bacterium, assembly GCA_963422715.1. Taxonomy (GTDB): domain Bacteria; phylum Chloroflexota; class Dehalococcoidia; order Lucifugimonadales; family Lucifugimonadaceae; genus Bin127. The sequence continues at coordinate 1,760,537 of OY730475.1, forward strand.
CTGCGCGGCAACTGCAACGGCGAGACCGTTCGGGTTCGCCAATCCGATATCTTCCGCCGCGGATATCACGAGTCGACGGGCGATGAAGAGCGGGTCTTCGCCAGCATCTATCATGCGGGCGAGATAATACACCGCGGCATCAGGATCTGAGGCGCGGATGCTCTTGATGAAAGCCGATACGGTATCGTAGTGTGCTTCTCCTAGACGGTCGTATCGGGAGCTTTTCTCAAGTGTCTGCTCTACCGTCTCCACTTGCACGGTACGGCCGGAGCCGTCTTCATCGCGCGGCGTGCTATCGACTGCTATCTCTAATGTGTTGAGCGCCGACCGCGCGTCACCGTTAGACGCTCGCACGAGGAATTGCCTAGCCTCTCGGGTCATAATGGCATTAAACCCGCCGAGTCCGCGCTCTGAATCACGTAGCGCGTTTTCAATCACTTTGTCGATTTCTTCGTCTGAAAGTGTCTTGAGAGTGTAAACGCGCGTTCTTGACAGCAACGGGGCGTTCACTTCGAAAGATGGATTTTCAGTTGTCGCACCGATCAATACGAAAGTGCCGGCTTCGACGTGCGGCAGTAGCGCATCCTGTTGCGATTTGGAGAATCGATGTATCTCGTCGACGAACAACACGGTGCGCGCACCGATGGCGCCGATGCGATGCTGCGCGTCTTCGGCTTCGCGTCGAATGTCCCTTACCCCTGATGTAACGGCTGACATCTCGACGAATATCGATTTTGTCATGCGTGATATGAGCTGAGCCAGTGTAGTTTTGCCGCTGCCCGGCGGACCCCACAGAATCATCGAATGGACCCGATCTTCTTCGATCATTCGTTTTAAGACACGCCCCTTGCCCACTAGATGCTCCTGCCCGAAGAATTCCTCTAGATCGCGAGGACGCATCCTAGTGGCAAGCGGCGCGATGCGTCCCAAGACGCTCCGACGACGCTCATCGAAGATAGTCATGACGCCGCACCCGCATATTGTCGCAACGCCGCGCTGACGGTAGCATCTTCATGCGGCATCACAGTGCGCGGATCGAGGCATAGCTGATGTTCCTCGATGCGGCCAATGATACGCGCCTGATAGTTGCGCATCCACTTGGAAATCTCTTCGGCATCGTGCTTCACGGAAATCTGCAATCTCCAAGTGGGCAGCATCTGCCCGGGCATACTGCCGCCGCCGATCGCGGTGCTACCGCGCGCCACTTCAGAATCGATGCTTAGCTGCCATTCGAGCGCGCGTCTCTTTATCTCTTCTTCTTCAGCCGATATCATCTGCCAGATCGGTATCTTATAGACCGCCTCGCCTTTGAGGTATGAGCGCAATGTAGAGTTGAGCGCGGCAAGCGTCATCTTATCGATCCGCAAAGCGCGCGCCAGTGGATGTTTAGAGATTCTATCGATAAGGTTTTTCTTGCCGACGATGATGCCGGCTTGCGGCCCTCCAAGTAGCTTGTCGCCCGAGAACATCACCACATCGGCACCGTCTCGAATCGAATCTTGAACTGTCGGCTCGCGATGGATGCCGAACTGAGAGGTGTCCAAGATGCATCCCGAACCGAGGTCATAGACGAGCGGAGCCTCATGTTTCGCTGCCACGGCTACGATTTCGCGCAGCTTAGGATCGTGGGTGAAGCCCGAAATGGTGAAGTTGGAACGATGCACCTTCAAGATCAAGGCCGTCTCGCGGTTGATCGCATCTTCATAGTCAGAGGCATAGGTGCGGTTAGTGGTTCCTACTTCCACCAGCTTGGAGCCGGATTGTCGCATCACATCGGGGATCCTGAATCCGCCGCCGATCTCCACTGCTTCGCTGCGCGAGACGATGACCTCTCTGCCACTGCCTGCCAGTGCGCTGATCACTAACAGCGCGGCACCGGCATTGTTGTTAACTGCAATGCCAGCTTCAGCGCCGGTCAAGGCCGGCAACATGGACGATATATGTGAGTGTCTGGATCCGCGGCGGCCATGAATCAGATCCAGCTCCAGGTTCGAGTATCCTTGGGCAGCTAGAGACGCGGCGCGAGCCGCTTCGGGGCTCAAGGGCGCGCGGCCGAGATTAGTATGCAGAATAACTCCGGAAGCGTTGATCACCCGGATTGGAGATGATGCCCAGCCTACATCAGCATCTCGCTCCACAGCGGCAATCAAATCTGCAAATGCAGGCGCTTGCATCCCACTGCCATCGCTGATGATAATTTGACGCGCTTCGCTAAGGTTTCGGCGCACGAGCGATGCTACGGTCTTTCTAGAGAAGCGATCTGCCAGCGCGAGCAATCGTTCATCTGACAGCAAGGCGTCCACCGAGGGCAAAGAGCGCAGAGCAACTGATATGTTTTCTTTTCGTGTGGAATTATCAGACATCAAGATCTTTTGCCTTGCAGCCTCTTATAACGATGCAACGCGATGGATAGGCGCTGAGATGCCGTTGAGAGTTGTAGAATATTTTAATTGCGGAGCAAGGACTCGCCCGGAATGATCACTATAGCTGTAACAGGAGGCATGGGCGCAGGCAAATCTGAAACGGTCAATATGATGTTTAGACTGGGAGCAGCGCCGGTATACGCAGATGAACTGTCGCACGCAACATACGCCATCAGAGGACCGGTCTTTGAAGCATTGCTAACCACATTCGGCGATTCCATTTTGTCATCTCAAGGCGAGGTAGATAGAAAGCGCCTGGCAAGGATCGTGTTCGGAGACCCTGCTAAACGGAAAGCCCTGGAATCGATCGTGTGGCCAGAGAGTATTAAATTGGTGCAGCAAGCCCTAGAATCTAACCGTGCCGCGGGAGCAGAAGTATCAGTATTTGAAGCGGCCGTTCTCTTCGAGGCCGGATGGGATATCATTGCTGACGCTATATGGACTGTTGAAGCGCCTTATCATCAAAGATTGGAACGCGTGGCACGCCGAACTGGAATGCATACTGAAGCTATCCGCAAACGATTCCAATCCCAATTGTCGCCCAGCGAGAGGATGAGACAAGCCGACGAGACGATTTGCAACAGCTCCGACCTGGCAGCGCTGGAGCGCCGAATAAACGAACTGTGGATCCGTGCCACACCTAAGCAACCATATCGATAGGATGTCAAATGGCGAATGATACTCAATACAACGAGACGATAATCGAAGAATATTTCATCAAGGATGAGCCATTCTATCTTCCTTTGGGCGACGAAATTGAAGTATTTCAGGCAGCTTACCGGCAACGAGTCCCAGTGTTGCTGAAGGGACCTACCGGCACCGGCAAGACGCGTTTCGTAGAGCACATGTCTTGGCGATTGGGACAGGGGCTTACAGTGGCTAAGCCCGCTGATAAGGCCGCTTCGGATGCATCGGCCAATGGTGCCGCCTTCGATCTGCCCCTAGTGACAGTCGCTTGCCACGAAGACCTCACCGCTTCCGACCTGATCGGACGCTATCTACTGGATCGAGAAGGAACCAGATGGCAAGATGGGCCGCTAACGCGCGCTGTCAAATCTGGTGGCATCTGCTATCTCGATGAAGTAGTAGAGGCCCGCAAAGACACTACTGTCATCATTCATCCGCTCACCGACCATCGCCGCACTCTAACCATTGACAAACTGGGCACCGTGATTGAAGCAGCAGACGGTTTCTTGCTCGTGGTCTCTTACAACCCCGGATATCAGAACGCCGTTAAAGATCTTAAGCACAGCACTAGACAGCGCTTTGTGGCGCTAGAGTTCGATTTCCCAGATGAAGAGCATGAAGCTTCTATCATTGTGCACGAATCTGGTTGCGAGCGGGAAGATGCCGAGCGTTTGGCTAAGCTGGGCGCCAAGATCCGAAATCTGCGAGAGCACGGTTTGGAAGAGGGTGCTAGCACACGAGTATTGATCTATGCCGCGCGTCTTATCAAGGAGGGCATCAACCCCCGTCGCGCTTGTCAGGTATCAGTAACCTGGGGAATCACCGACGATGCACAAGTTCAAAGAAGCATAGACGAGGTTGTGACGTCGATCTTTCCGTAACCTTTGGCTGTGCCGATCAGTTCAGGCCCCACGCTCGCCGAGCTTTTTCCGATCCTAAGCTATTGACTTTGCGCGGCGAATCGCGCGCTGATCACGTGGAACATCCCCACGCGCAGGCAAGAAAAGCGGCAGTATCGGTTCTATTCGCAGCGCAGAACGATATCCCCGCCATGTTGCTCATCAAGCGCGCCGCCAATATCGGAAACCATCGCACTGAGTGGGCATTCCCGGGTGGATCGACCGAAGCTGAAGACAACACCATGCTGGATACGGCGTTGCGGGAAACCGAAGAGGAAATGGGCATAGCGAGGTCCAGAATAGAGTGTTGGGGAAGATTGCCCAGAGTCATGACGGGCACTGGATATGAAGTTTGGCCATTCACCGGATGGTTGCATGAAAACACCGAGCTAGCGCCTGACTCTAGAGAAGTGGACGACTTCGCATTTGTGCCGCTGTCCTATTTTTCCGATCCATCGGCGCGCCGTCATATCACTCTTATCAGAGATGAGCGTGTCCGCAGTTGGGACGCAATAGCTTACGAAGGCCGAATCATCTGGGGCGCCACCGCGCGCATCATTCTCCGCGCGATGTCTATATTCCAATCCGCCATGGCTTCGAAATAGGCCACATCGAACAGCGCCGAAATTAAACATCGGTTGCTTCAAAAAGGTTCCTGCAAAATGTCAACCAGAGCTCCCGAGAATCCATTGAACTTAATCCATCGAGAGCTTGCGAATCTGCCCTCGCCGGTAGCATCTAACTTTGAGCGCGCTCGTCAAGAGCTCTCGGGCCGAATGACGGAAGAAAAACTGCTGGAGTGGGCCGAAGTCGGATTGGGAATCTCGCGTCGCACGGTGCGCGCTTGGGAAGCCGCGGCTGAGATGTTCAAAGTTTCTCCAGATGTGCAGCGCCATCTGCCGACGGGACAGTTCATCAATTGGGCGAAAACCGGCGATGTTCTGTGTAGCGATTCGCCTAGCCTAGCCGGGGCTTATTTCCGCGCCAGCCCCGAATCCATAACCAGATTGCGGCCACGCTATATAAGCGATTGGGCACAAGCCTGCCGCGGGATCTATCGCGGCACTTGGAAGTCATCCGCTTTGGCTTGTCGGCTATTCGAGGCCACGCCCGAACTTTTGAAGCCACTATCGTTTGAAGAGTTCAGACGCTTCTGCGAATTCCTGAAAGAGACCTCTCGGCGGTCTTATGACATGGCTGGCGAGTTGCTCACCAAGGGACTGGCGCTATTCCCACAGATGGGCAAAGATTCGGGTGCCTTCATTGCTCTCGCCAACACCGTCGCTGTTGCATCATGGAGACACACCAATTCGCTTTTTGATGCCGCTCAGGGCAGTCTAGTCGATTTGCCGGCTGTGCATCGATCAACGCTGATCGGGTTCGTCAGCCGCTTGGCGAGTAAAGATGGAATTGATCCTGCCAATACAATGCTGGATGGCGTACGCGCGTTGAATAAAGTTGATATGGAATCGCGCGAGCATCTGATCGATCTATCGCATCAGATCGCAAGCGTGTCTACGCCATCTTCATCCGCGTTCCTCAAAACAGTTCCACAGGTGCTGGAACGCATCACATTTCCCCAGATGGTTGAGTGGCAGCAACGCGGGTTGAATGTGGCCAGCGATAACTCCGAAGCCGGAGCCGCATATTTCCGAAACGAGTCTGCCGAGTCGCATCAGACCATCGAGTCCCTTTCGTCCAGCATCGAGTTAGAACGAGTTAAGGATATCTTACGCATGTACTGCCGAATGTTAGCCGGACAGGAGATTGAGGTCCAGCCATCGCAGCAATTGGTGGACAAGAAAATCGGATGGTTCCAAGGCGAACTGCCTACCACCGAAGGCACCACCATATATTTGCCGAAGGTGATCAATCGACACCAGAAAAAAGATAGCAATTTCGGGTTCTTCAAAGTTATATCTACTCATCAGACCGGGCATATCGAGTTCGGCTCATTCCAGTTCCGATTTGATGCGCCATCGAATCTCTTCCGCGATATACGGCCTGAACTGAGAGGCGAGGCAGGTCCGTCCGATGTGCAGGGCAGTGATCAAACTGCTATCGAAACGCCAGAAGATCGGGTTGGGCGCGATCTACCGCAAACTGCTTCTGAAGAAAAGCTGGCCGCTGCCACGCCGATGACTCGTTTCTTTGACATGTTTCCAGACCGTAAGCTGGGCTCCGACGTTTTCACGATATTGGAGAGCACGCGCGTTGATTCTAAGGTGATGATCGACTATCAAGGCCTGGCGGCTAGCTATCAGACGGTGCAGGAAGACGCGCTCGATTCGCGTCCCGGCATCTCCGAACTGCCGGCTCGGGAGGCACTGGTGGAGTTTATGATCCGAGTCAGTCTCGGACAGACATCAGAATTGATGACTCCTAAAAAGCATCGTGAGACGGCTCTGAAGCTACGCCGACTAGTCCAAGTCATGCGCAATGAAATAGCCTCTGTCGAAGACGCGGCCGAAGCCACAATAAGAGGATGCGCTCTGCTTGCGGAGGTAAATAACGAAGAACTTGATGAAGATGAATTCGAAAACCTTGATGATGACGATGAAGATAGCGATAGCGGGGATGATGAAGAACCGGAAGATGTGCAGGGCATAATTGAGCAGTTCGTCAAGTCGATGGTGCCGGGAGATACCCTGGGGGACGAGGATGTTCCCTCTGATGATGGCGAAGAGTCTGAATCTATGGATGATCAAGACTATTCATCGCCGCAAGACGTAGATTATCGCGGAGAGTTCAAACCCGAGCTATCCCAACTGCTCTCTCAAGCCCAGCTGGTTGAAGGCGCCGAATTTGCCGACGAATCTGGCGAGATGACGCCGCTATCCCAAGAACAGCTTGAGCAGATGATGAAGAATTCGTCTGATTTTGAGTTGCAAGAAGGTGGGGCTGAGGGACAGGAGATGTCGCCCGAATTGACCGAGATGATGGAGAATTTGCTCAAGGAGATGCAGCGCAGAGAGACCCAAGCACAGAGCCAGCCTTCGGGGCCGATGCAGCACGTCGATGAAGATGGTGGTCCTTTATCGCCGGCATCTGTTGACCAGTTCGTTTATGACGAGTGGGACTTCCGAGCCAATGAATACCGCCCGCGCTGGTGCATGGTGCATGAAAAGGAGATGAGCGGCGGCGATGCCAGTTTCTACTACGACACTCTTATTGAGCGCGCTTCGTTGCTGCAGATGATAAAGAAGCAGTTTGAACTCGTGATGCCAGAGATGTACCGCAAGCAGAAACGACTCGAAGATGGCGAGGAACTTGATATGGACTCAACTCTTGAGGCCATCATCGATATCCGCGCCGGAGCCACGCCAGACGATAAGCTATATTGGCGCCGCAACAAAACCGAACGCTCAGTAGCTGTAGCGTTTCTGCTGGATATGTCAGCCTCAACTGCCGAAGCCATTGAAGAGGCTAAACGTCCCAACGATGACTGGGGCGCACCAGATGACCCAGTGGAGTATATGGTTTGGCTACGGTCGCGCCGATCTGAAGGGTTGCGAAAGTCATACAAGAGAATCGTTGATGTGGAGAAGGAAGGCGTGGTGTTGCTGGTCAATGCGCTCGAGACCCTTGGCGATGATTACGGCATATACGGATTCTCCGGATATGGGCGCGAGAATGTGGAGTTCTACATCATCAAAGATTTGGACGAAAAGTTCAGCCCCGAGATACCTAGACGCATCGATCGAATCGCGCCTCTGCACGCCACGCGGATGGGACCTTCAATAAGACATGCCGCTCAGAAGCTCGCCGACCAAGACGCGCGCTCTCGGTTCTTGTTCCTAATTTCAGATGGCAGGCCGCAAGATCGAGGATATAGCCGCGAAGGCGTAGAAAAAGAGTATGCCGTCCATGACACTCGCATGGCGCTGATAGAAGCCAGGCGCAACGGAATAGTTCCTTTCTGCCTGACAGTAGATAAACAGGGACATGACTATCTGAGATTAATGATGGATGACTTCAACTATGAAGTATTGCCAGATGTAAGCCTATTGCCACAGCGTCTGCTCATGCTATATCGAAGCCTTACCACCTGAGTGCTTCCTCCCTGTCATTCCCGCGCAGGCGTGAATCCAACCTGTCCGGACGCCGCGCGGCAGGCTTTTCGCTCCGTTCAGGTTGACATTGAAGCGCGGACGCGATTACGATAGACAGCATCATGCGTATAGCCATAACAGCCATCGTCTCTTTCGGCGCCATGGCGATCGCGTTGCTGTTGCTCTCACTGCTGGCTTCCGATCCGAACTCCAGCATGGATCTGCGTGCGCAGTCTCCGGGCGCGGACGGTCCGGACGTCGGCGTGGACGCGCATGACGCCGGACCGGGGCCGAGCCCCACGCCGGAGCTGCGGGAAGAGGAGCTGGCGAACTTCAACGCGCAGGAGGGTCCGCCGGCCGATGATGACGGCGCCGGCGCCGGATCTCCAGACCGCTCCAAGCGCAGCCTTGACCAGGAGTGCCGCGACTTCCCCGGGGCATCGTTCTGCCCGCCGCCGCCGCCGACCCGTCTGCGCATCAGCGTCTCCGGAGACGACGACATCCGAGTGTCTTACGTCCGCAGCCAGTGGGACACCCGTTCCTTGCACCGCTACCGGTTCGAGCTGCATCAGTCGTCCAGCGAGAACGGCAGCTACTCTTCTTACAAGTCGGTCCGCGACAGCTACTCGCCGGCCAACTTCTACAATCTGCAGACCGGCCGGTGGTACAAGGCGCGGGGCGTGCGCTGCGAGAACTCCGACCACACCGGCTGCGGCGACTGGTCCGCATTCACCGACCCCATCGAACTCGCCGACGAGCTGCCGCTGCCGCCGGCGCCCTCAGGCTTCAGCGCCCGGACATACGGCCGCACCGCGGTGAGACTATCCTGGAACTCGGTATCCGGAACCGACGGCTACGAGATGGATTACCGCGCCGGAAGCTCCGGAGCCTGGCGCGACGTGATAGGCTCCACCCGTCGCGCTTATCGCACCGTCACCGGGCTGAGCTGCGGGACCGGCTATCAGTTCCGCGTCCGCGCCAACGGCGATGGACGGACCTACTACGATGAGTGGGGAGCCTGGTCGGACACCGCGTCCGCGTCCACCCAGAGCTGTCCGAGCGCCGATCCCGTCATCTCCATCTCCGGGCTGGCTTCATCTTTGCACAAGGGGCAGAGCGACTCTTTCACCGTCTCGGCGTCGGACCTCTCATCGTCATCTTCCTATAGAATCGAGTTGGAAGCCGAGGCCGGACTGGCCTTCGACGCTGGATGCACCGACGACGATCTTACTTACGCTGTTCCCAGCGGCCGGACATCCTACTCCGCATCTCCGACAGTCTACGCCTGCTCGGCGGGGACGCATGACGTCGATGCCGAGCTGAAGCGCGGATCGGCGACTGAGGACTCAGACTCCGACTGGGTGCGTGTGACCGCGCCGTCGATATCGATTTCCGGTCTAGCATCGTCGCTCGCCAAGGGGCAGCAGGACAGCTTCACCGTATCCGCTTCCGGGATGCGGTCGTCGCAGTCTTACACCGTCGCGCTGGAAGTCGATTCCGGACTGGCCTTCGACGCCGGATGCACGGACGACGATCTTGCATACACCGTCCCTGCCCGCCGGACGTCATATTCTTTCAGACCCACGGTATACGCCTGCTCGGCCGGGACGCATGACGTCGATGCCGAATTGAAGCGCGGATCGACGGTCGAAGACACAGACTCCGACTGGGTGCGCGTGGCCGCGGCTCCGGATCCCGAGATATCGATCTCCGGACTGGCTTCATCTTTGCGCAAGGGACAGAGCGATGGCTTCACCGTATCAGCGTCAGATCTCTCATCCTCATCTTCCTACAGCATCGAGCTGGAAGCCGGCTCTGGACTGGCTTTCGACGCCACCTGCACCGATGACGATATTACTTACGCTGTTCCCAGCGGCCAGACGTCTTACTCCGTCAGCCCGACGGTATACGCCTGTTCGTCCGGAAGCCATGGCATCGACGCCGAGCTGAAGCGCGGATCGACGGTCGTCGCTTCAGCATCGGGAACCGTGGTAGTGGCGGCGGTCGTGCCGGGGAGTCCTTCGAAGCCGATTCTCTATCCGCGCGATGGCAGCCTGATCGTCTTATGGCGATCGCCCGCGGATGACGGCGGCTCTGCGATCACCGGCTACCGAGTGCGCTATCGTCGGGGCTCCGGCTCCTGGACCCACAATGACTGGCAGGCTTTAACGAGGATATCGTTGAGCGGCCTCGCCAACGGAAGCGTGTATGAGCTTCAAGTGCAGGCTAGGAACAGCGTCGGCAGCGGAGACTGGTCCGCATCATCCAACGCTGCGCCATTCGGAGTTCCCGGCCGTGGCGCGGCGCCCGATCTGACGCCGAGCTCCAGGGCCGTGCGCGTCTCGTGGTCTCCTCCGGACGACGGCGGCTCGGCGATCACCGACTACCGCATTCACCATCGCGCCGAGAAGCCGTCCGACGCCCCCTGGATCAGCAGCGCATGGCTTCCAGCGGCGTCTCGAACCTACGATGCCACGGGGCTTTCGCCCAGCAAGAGGTACATCTTCCGGGTGGAGGCGAGGAACGCTGCTGGAGCGGGCGGATGGTCCGCATCCGGCTACGTCGCCGTCCCGGCCGAGGTGCCGGGAAGCCCGCGCGATCTTACCGTCAAGCCGGGAGACGGCCGTCTCATCGTCTCATGGAAGCCGCCCGCGGACGACGGCGGAAGCCCGATCACCGAATACCGCATCCGATACAAGCGAGACGGCGCGACCACTGCCGCCAACTCATACCAGCGCGTCAGAAAGACACTTGACCAAGACGCGCGCAGCCACACCTTGACCGGACTGACCAAGGGACAGGGCTACACCATCCACGTCTGGGCCGTCAACGCCAACGTCGAGGGCATCAAGAACCGCGCCGAAATCACGCGCGTGGTGCCTGATGCCTGCCGCATCGATGATCTCGGAGAATTGAATAGCGCAAGAACCCGGTTTGTCGGCTGGGCGAGCAGCGACTGCCACTCCGCGACGCGGCCGGAGAGCCATGCGCGCTACTATTCATTCACGATAGACGAGCGGAAGAGGGTGCGCATAGCCCTTTCGTCTGCTACAGTCGATGCCCATCTCTATCTGCGAGACGGCAAGCGGGTCGATGGAAGCATCCGCGGAGAAGACGCGGACGAAGGCGCGGGGAGCGATGCTTACATCATCGCCGAGATCGATGCCGGAACCTACACCGTGGAGGCGACCGCTGCGCATCCCTATTCCATTGGAAGTTTCATCTTGACTGTCGGAGCAGCCGGAGCCAGCGAGCTCAAAGCGGATGTGCATGTCATACTAAATGCAGATGCCAAAGCACGCCCTCTAGTCTCTTCCAACTGGAACATATGGAAGTCGCGCATGGCAAGGATCACTGCGACGCTGGGGTCCACGGTCAATCCGAGCGGCTACGAGTATGAGATCTCAGTGCCTCATTCGACGGGAATCCAGCTCGCTGCGAGCCTGGATGACGGTTGCGATTGGAACTGGAACCGACCGACCAAGCACAGAGTGCGGGCGGGAACAGGATTCTTCCTGACGCGCTGCGGGATCGGAACCGGCAGCGGCACGATCGAGGTGAAGGCATGGAAGTCCGGCAGTTCCCGCCCGACCGTCACCGACTTCATAATCCCCGTGGCGCAGTCTTGGCATCGTGCCGACAACACCGTCAGATACAAGATCAAATCCCTGCCTCCCGACACTTCCGATGCGGTATTCTCCGTCGGAATAGAGCGAGGCGTCGACAACTGGAACGCGTCGGGAGCCGGCGTATCATATGTCGACCACAGCGACGAGCCTTGCGCAGACGCATTGAACGATGATGGCAACTGCCCCGGATTCTTGACCATCGACAGCTACGACGCCTTAGATCCGGCGACGGAGAAACACTGTGGAGACAGCACGGCCTGTGTCACCTATTATCCCGATTTAGGGTATCCTCATCGCAACGATCAGGAATTTTATCTTGAACAGCATCCAACGACTGGGAGTGGTAATAATGAGGAGCGCGCCAGGTGGATGACTGGAGTGTGGAAGCTGAATCCGAAAAAGAATCATCGTTACTTGCCGCGCACTGTCATCCATGAATTGGGCCATGCGGCAGGCCTGGGTCACAGCCCGTCGATCAGCGACATCATGGGGCCGCTCAACATCTCAGATACGAATCCGCAAAAGAATCTATCGGCCGATGATAAGAACGCCATGAAATCCATCTACGAGCATCACGCCAGCCACTGAGAGAAACCCATGCGAATATCTAAGCGAGCCCCAATGTCCCCCCGCACCACGATCATAACTGCATTCTTGCTGGCCCTGGCATTGGCAATAGGGATATGGATGATCGCCTCGGCCACCGCGCCGCGCGTGCCTGATAATGAGGTTGTCCGGTTGCAGGCGTCTCTCGCCGCCGCCGATGCCACGGCGCAGAGCGCCAGACTCGAGAAAGAGCGCGCCGAAGAAGCCGCACAGAAGGCTAAAGAAGAGAAAAATCGCGCCGAAGAAGCCGCGCAGAAGACTAAAGAAGAGAAAGAGAACGCGCTTGCCACGGCGGAGAAGGCTAAAGAAGAGAAAGAGCGCGCCGAAGACGCGCTGCAAAAGTACGAAGCGGAAAACCCTTACATGTTTCTTCCCACTGCAAAGCCATCAGGCCCCATTTTTGTCGTGGAAAAGGAGCATGTCGTCCCTCAGGCTCCGTTGGGGTATGATCAGATGGTGCTTTGGACCGACGCGGTGGTTCGGGCTCAGCTGCTCTCTCACCGAGTGATTGTCGAGAAACATTCCAGGAAGTCGAATTCATATTCTGAGGATATGTTCAAGCCTTGGCTGGAATTCAAGTTCGAAGTCTTCGAATACCTGCAGGGAAGCGGGGCCGACGAGATCATCGTGCGAGTCCCTGAGTGCTATGGTCGGGAATGCTGGTATCGAGACATCGCGAGCGCGATGATGCAGGCCAAGCTACGCAATGCGTTCTTAAGCGAATTCGACGATGCCCTTTGGGACGATCGGGAATCGCTGCTGCTGCTGACAGATTCCGGCGATGGATCCTACATCTTCGCCTCGAAAGGCGAATATACCGGATGGTCAGATTATTCGATCACTTCTGAAGAAAGGAGTTCATGGCTGCCGCTCGATGACAGTTCCGCATCCTCTCGACCCGCGCGTTCCGCCGCATCGGTCCGGTATCTCACGGATGCTCCATCGTTCATGGACAAGATACCGGTGTCAGTCCCCGGCGGCGCTGAATCGCTCCCGGCGCTGCCTCCGTCAAGCGCCATCTCGCTGGAAGAGATGCGGGCGTTGATCGCCGGCGGAGATGCAATAGCCCAAAAGGGCGATGCCTATAAGAGATGCGAGAGCCGGAAGATGCAGCACCCGAAAGACATTGAGGCCGGATACGTCACCCACACAGTCCTCTCGCATTCTCTGCAGATCGATTCCGGTCTGCCCGCCAGATCGTTGCTAGACTCGAACGGATTCACCGGCGGACTGGGCGGATACGACAGGGTCTTCATCACCGGACGCGATCAAGACCTCTTCGTCGCCGAGATCGACGATCCGGATAATGACGAAGCCACCGGCTACTACATCGCGGTCAAATCCACTCGCCCCCTGCCGGCGGGGGAATACAGGATGTTCCTGAACATACAGCCGTACGACTGGATAATATGCGACTTCTATCCCGACGAGTTCCACGAAGACTTCAAGTGGACCGTGAGCGTCGTTTCGCCGGAAGGCGTTCTGCACGAGGCCTTCTTCGATCCGTCTCAAGGCGGCAGCGATAGCGTCGGCTTCAGCGAAGGCAGTTTCGGCATCCTAGAACCGGCGACGATCCAAATCGAAAGCGACCCCGTGGCGATCGAGAGCCTGACCTTTAGCGACGGCGTCGTGGAGATGAAGCTCTCCGATCTTCCCGAAGATCTTTCATATTTCTACTCGCTGGAGTTCATGGATCTGGAAGGCGTCGAGGCTTTGGTCTTGGATTTCAACAGCTATGACTTCAAGGGCATCGAGAACGGATCCCACTTCGTGAGATGGTGCGTCAAGGACGTGCCGTGGAGTTCCAGCTCCAAGATCATGCTCCGCATCAGACATGTGTCCACCAGCATGAACCTGCCTTCAGAAGAAGACCAATGCAAGCCCTGAGCGAGGTTCGCCTATGCGTCCTATCGATCGGGTGTAGCAGCGCCGTCGACAGAAGCGCACGGTATGAGTTCGCGTTTATCTTGCAACCAGATACACTTCCGCTATCTTGTTGATCATCTGCAGATATGCGCACCGTCGCTTAATTGTTAGACTTGATTAGATGCTACGCAAAGAACACGGTGATGTTCGCAGAATTATCGAAGATACAGATTGACACTATTATCGGATTCGCACTGCCATGATCAAACTGGAACACATGTCTAAGCACTACGGGCCTTATCCGGCTGTCATAGATGTTTCTTTTGAGGTTCTCAAAGGGGAAATCGTGGGGTTCCTTGGGCCTAACGGAGCTGGCAAAACGACTACGATGAGAGTTCTTACTGGCTTTACGCCGCCCACTCGTGGACAGGCGCTCGTCGGCGGCTATGATGTGGTGTCGCACTCGCTAGATGTGCGTCGACACATCGGCTACCTGCCCGAGACGGTCCCGCTGTATCTAGATATGACGGTTACAGACTATCTGGGTTATATGGGCCGGTTGCGTGGTATGAACCGCGAATGGATAGAGAAGCGTATTCCGGCGGTGATCGATGTTGTGAAGATTGGTGATTACCGCAACGCGCTGGTAGGGAAACTTTCCAAGGGCTATCGTCAACGCACCGGGATTGCGCAAGCCATACTGCACGAGCCCGATGTACTGATACTTGACGAGCCGACGATTGGCATTGATCCGATCCAAGTGGTAGAGACTCGGGAACTGATCAGCGAGCTTGGCGAGGAGCACACTTTGTTGCTGAGCTCTCACATCCTGCCAGAAGTGAGCATGATATGCAGGCGCGTGCTTGTGATCCACGACGGACGCATCGTAGCCGACGATCATCCTCAGAATCTATCCGAGCGGCTTCAGCACACCGAACGCATCGAGCTGACGGTGCGCGATGCACAGTCTAGAGAAGTTATAAGTGAGATGCGCGAACTGCCCATGGTTATAGATGCGCGACGCGATACGCGTGCTGAAAATCTGGCGCGTGCGGAACGTGAAGGCACCACTCCGATCATCGTGGATGCCCGTCCTAATGCGCGTACCGCAGAAAAGATCGCACTGACCGTCATCCAGCGCGGATGGGGGCTGGTGAATCTCACGCCATTGCCGTTGACGCTGGAAGAAATTTTCTTGGAGCTTACTACCGAAGATGATGCGGCTAAGCTTCCTCAAAGCAATTAATGAATCAGAGACTACCATATGTAATAAGGCGGATTAAATTGAATCCAGTCATTCATTATGTGGCAACAAAAGCCGAGCGTTTCATTGAAGATAATGATCAAATTATGCTCATAGCTACTTCTAACGGCGTGGCATTAGAATCCATGTTAGCTATCAAAAACTGGGATGTGAAGAAGCTCACTGACGGCCAAAATAATACCTTTTATCCTCGCGCTGTATTCAGGCAGCTCTAGTAATTTACCATTGTTGCAGATGTCCGGAAAGACTCCACAGGTCGATGATCCTTGCGCCCAACACCCCAAGCAGCTGATACAGCCGTCCGTATCAGCGCCGCCAAATCAAAAAACCGCGTCCAGCAGCACACGGATGTTGCGTTCCTCATCGTAGTTGGTATTTGACCGAATGTGCTTGACGCCTGCACTGAGTGCCGTAACTTCGGTCGCGCGGATAGCGTCTGATTAATCTCAGTCCGTTTCCATTTACACTAGAATAGAGATTCTTGTAACTAAGGACGGAAGAGGAGACTGACTGCCCTTGTCATTCATCTGGACCATTGCGGCTAAGGAGCTGCGCACGTATTTCGCATCGCCAATGGCTTATGTGGTATCGGCAGCATTTCTCGCCATCACCGGCTTCTTCTTCGTGGCCTCCGTTTCGGACGCTTTCTCAGAGGCTACCATCCGTGGTTTCCTCGCCGGTGCCATCTTTTTCATGATCTTCATGTCGCCGGCTATCACGATGCGATTGCTGGCGGAAGAACAGAAAATCGGTACTTTAGAGCTGTTGCTGACATCGCCAGTGCGAGAGTACGAGATCGTGCTCGGCAAGTTTCTAGCTGCGTTCTTCACCGTGCTCGTGATGCTGGCCTTGTCCCTTTATTTCGTGTTGCTGCTCTTCATATACGGCATCCCGGATGTTGGTCCGATACTAACTGGGTACCTGGGTTTGGTTTTATACTCCGCAGGAACGCTTGCGATCGGCCTGTTCGCTTCGTCGCTCAGCCCGAATCAGATCGTTGGGCTGGTCGTGGGCGCTGGCATCTTGACCGCGCTGACAATTATCGATTTTATATCTGAGCGAGTGGAGGGCATAGGCGCCGAAATCCTTGATGCATTTCAGCTCGGAGCTTCGTTTTCAGTGTTTGATCTCAGCACTTTTGGAGTGGCCGAGAGCGGCCGCTTCGCCGACTTCGCGCGTGGCATCCTCTCGATAGAGGATGTTGTCTACTATCTTTCCATTACCGCCGTGTTTCTGATGCTCACGGTTATCACTTTGGAAACTCGGCGCTGGCGCTGATCTTGAACCTATCCACTGCCGTCATTCATCTGAATAAAACACTATGAGCACCGCCGGAGACGACCGATCTGACCTGCCCCTTGCCCGTCCCTCGATGGAGGATCTGAGCAGTGCTCGTCCTTCATTGTGGGAACGCATCTTGGCTAGCGCGCGCTCCATCCGCCAGGCCGTCGCTCTAGCCGGGATACTCACCTTCATATTCGGCGCTCTCATTTGGATATTTCTGCGCGATCTCGAAACGTCGTCTTATATTTTGATGGGCCTGGGATTGGTCATTCTGCTAGTGGATGGCTTGATATCTTTCGACACGGTGAGATACGTGCTTTTCGGAAGGCGTGGACGATACGGTTTGAACACCGCGGTAGTTTTGATCGCCTTTGTCGTGATCGCGGTCGTCATCAACTATCTTCTGTTCTGGGCATCAGATCGTCCTGATCCTGCCGGCTGGCTCCGAGTAGACACTACCGCTACCAAGCAGTTCATCGTCTCTGACGCTACGCTTAACACACTCGCCAATCTGCGTGAACCGATCCGAATAACGGCTTTTTTCCGTGAGAATACTCCGCAGAGACAAGCCGCATGGCGCCGAACAGAGGACTTGCTGAGCGAATTCCGACGGCGATCGACGACGCATGATCTATCTTTCAGATTAGTAGACCCAGAGCTACGGCCGAACGTTGCTGCCGAGTACAACATCACTCAATTTCCTTCGCTGGCTATTGAAGCCGTTGAGAGCCGTCGCACAGAGGTGATTCCAGGTCTGAACCCGAATCAAGGTCCCGATGTTTTCAGCGAACAGGACATCATCACTGGCTTGCTGGTGGTGAATCAGATCAAACAAAAGAACGTTATGTTCATCAGCGGACACTCTGGACGCGATGTTACTGGACTATCGGACGCCGACGAGGGCTATGGTTTAGCCGCGGATGCGTTGCGGCGTGAAAACTATCAGATCGGCAATGGCACTTTGCAGGAACTTGGCGGATTATTGGCTTATCCGGGGAGCGATCAATATCCCGCGGTCATAATATTCCCCGGCCCCGTGGCCGAGATGTCTGAGGGCGAGGAGTTCGTATTGCTCGAGTATGCTCGGAGCGGCGGTAGCATACTCATGCTGCTTGAACCGAACGAGTCGCCGGACAGCTTCAAAGAATTTCTCTCGCGTTACGGAGTGGCGGTCGGCGAAGGCAAAGTGGTAGATACTGCCAGCTATGTGGCGCCGAGCCCCACGTTTCTCCAGATTAAGAATAGCAACAGCCAGTTGCCGGAGCATCCGCTCACTAGTAATTTCGATGTTTTGTATATGCCCGGCAGCACTCACTTCAGTTACGGCATCGATCCGGCAACCATCCCTCTTACCGAGGATGGCATACCTTATGTGCGCCAAGCGCTGGTAGCGATTAGCACGCTGAGCAGCTGGGCCGAAACGGACGAGGATAGCATCAACTTCGATGTTGATAACGATCTTCCCGGACCCTTGCCCGTAGCGGTGACAGTGGACGCCATCGCCGAGATCAGCGGCGCGCCCAGGCGTGACGAGAACGATAACCTCATCAATACCGATATGGTACTGATAGGAGATACCGATTTCGCCAGCAATGCATACTTCGGATCCGCCAGGAACGGCGATCTATTCATTAACGCGGTCAACTATCTGGCTGAGGATTTCGAGCTGATTACATTGCGTCCCAAACAGATTGCGTTCCGCGAATTGGTGCTAACAGATTCGGAGCGGGATTTTATCCGCTGGAGCGGTTGGCTGTTGATGCCGTTCCTGATCACCCTCGCGGGTATATGGGCTTGGTGGAGAAGGCGCTGAAACCATGAGCCTGAGACTCGCACTTATACTGGTCATAGCCGCGTCTTGGATCGCCATTGGCGCATCATTCGCGATCAAGCAACTAGGAGTGGAAGAGCGAGCCGAACAGCCGCCGTTCTTCTTCACGCTGTTGCCGGAAGACCTGAGACATATCAATATCTCGGCAGGGGAATCTAATACTGCCTGGCACTATCGAGAGAGTTCTGCACGATGGTTCTTCGACGGCCAAAAAGATGTCCCAGCGGATCTATATCGATGGGGAGGCATCACTCAGCTTCTAGGCGGTCCGCGTTCACAACGAGTATTGTTGAAATCTTTTGATGACCCGGAATTATACGGATTGAATGACCCCCAACTCATCATCAATGTCATCCTCCGCGACGAGACCGAACTTGTGGTGGAGATGGGAGATCTGACGCCGGACGGTGGCGCGCACTATGCGCGGCAACAGGGATACGAAGAGCTCTACACTGTCGACTCGTCATGGGGAGAAGTCATGTTGCGGCTGGTAAATGAGCCGCCGTATCCGGAGTGGCGTTACACCATGAACCCGGCTGAAGTCACCGAGATACTGCTATTCGAAGGCAACGATGTTACTTCCGGATACTCTCTAAACGAGGATAAGGATGAGTGGGTGCTCTGTGATATGCCGCCTGGAGATCCGCCGTGCGCGGGTAGCGAGCCGGCCGGCGATGAGGTAGTGATGGATTTCTTGAATCGGTTTGGCAACCCCATGATCGACGGCGCTGAAGCGCTCAATTTGGCAAGCACCGAAGATTTCGATCCTTATGGTGCAGACAACAATGCTCCTTACGTCCATATCCGTAGAGAGGTGAAAGAGCGTGAGCGGCTTACAAATGTCTACGTCACTTCAATGACGATCGGAGATGTCTCGCCGGACGGTAACTACCGATACGCGGTTGCCAACGAAACCAGTGATGTGATACGCGTTGACAGAGAGTGGGCAGATGGCATCTTGGCGATGTTCGATCTCAACCGTCAGGTGGTCGAGTGAGCATAGTCAGTGAATGTCTATTCGTCCCTATTTTCAATGCCTCTGTCCAGACTCCTCTTCTATGGAGACCGCAGTGCACGGACCTTTGAGTAATAGGCTTCAGACAGCTGAATCTAAACCGTGTACAGAGTAGGTGCGCTGGGGATCGGGGCTATCTGCTCCTCTGTGAGTTCGACTGCCTCTTTGCAGTAGATCTGGATTCGGTGGCACCCGAAATCTGGAATATACATAAGGTCGCCCCGTTTAGGATCGCTATGCATCCGCACCGATGCCGGGCCCCGCAGGCGTCTCTGCTCTTCCAGCTCGGTAGATTCTCGATTGCGCAACACAGTAGTGCTGGAGAGGATGTAGATTCGTCCGCTCTTCGACAGCACAGCATCGCCGATGAAGCGATCTACGTAGCGTCCATTGAAGTCGAACTGCTGCACTCGGTTGTTTCCACGATCGGCGATATATACGTCTCCGTGTCGGTCTACCGCCACGCCGGCCGGTCCGTTGAAGTGTCCCCAGGCATCGCCTTGAGCGCCGATGCTGCGGATATGATTACCGTCAGCATCGAACTTCTGAAAGCGATGGTTGCGCCAGTCTGTGACGTATACGGCTCCATCCTCGGGATCAACAGCGATGCCCCAAGGGAAGTTGAACTGCCCCGATTTCGTTCCGAACTCTCCGAAAGAGGAGATAAATTCTCCGGCGCGAGTGAACTTCTGCACGCGGTGGTTCTGAGTGTCAACTACCAGCATATTGCCGTCCAAGTCCATGGCGATGCCGGAAGGTCGGTCAAGTTCACCGTCTCTGCTTCCGTGCACTCCCCATTCGGATAGCTTTTCGCCGTTGCTATGCCGCCAAATAGTGATGTTGTGTTTGCCTTCATCTGAGACATATAGATTTTCGTCTTCGTCTCGGATCATCTGCACTGGCCAAACAAAACCGTTGCCCAAAGTATCCAGATCTTCATCTTCCCAGTTGGTGCGTCTAATTTCTCCGCCGGAGCCGTCTGCGCGGTTCAAAACGAAGAGCCGATCCTCGTTCCCGATGACGACATCCATAGGATAAGTAGTTACTCGTCTCATGCCGATGGTGGCGTAGAAGGGGTATCCGGCGCGCAACAATGCGTGGGGTCGCATCGATCCGTTGCCATTGCTTTTACCGTTTTCAGCTGCAGACACTGTTTATAACCTCCGCGTCTATGATTTAAGCCGAACCGCTATCAGTCCGTGGTCTTGGCGTAAGGCCTTATCTGCTCGAAGTTTCCGCCTACTATCGGCACTGGGTCAAGTCCAAGCCACTGCTCGAGAATAGTGCCGTAGATGCCGCGGAAATCTATGGTGTGCTTCAAGTCTTCATCGTTCAGCCACTCGGTTCGTTCTAGCGACGGGTACTCAGAATAGAGTCCGCCCTTGACTTTTTCTCCGATCATGAACGCGCCGCCTCCAGAACCATGGTCAGTGCCCGAGCCGTTGTCCTTAATGCGCCGTCCGAACTCGGTGAATACAAGAATGGTAACGTCATCTGCGGCATCATGGTCTCGAAGGTCCTGCATGAAGTCACGGATAGCTTCGCTTAGCTCGGTGAGCAGACGTGCGTGAGCAGGAACTTCCTGGGCGTGGTGGTCGTATCCCCCATGATTGGTATAGAAGATGCGCGTGCCCAACCCGGCTGTGTGGACGCGCGCTACATCTCTGAGCGACTTCGCGATGGGGTTGTCTGCATACTCAATGTTGGAACGATATCTCTCCGGCGCCACCGCCAGGATATCTGCGCCCTTCAGCACATCGCGTCCGGTCTGGCCGAGATAATCCATCACCAGTCCCGATCCGACCGCGGGAGTATACATTCGCTTAAAGATGTCAAGGTTCTGATCGCGTTCCTGCTGCGCTTCGATGCTGGACATCAACCCGTAATTGTCTAGATCCCCTACCGAGGTAGCAGTTACGTTCGGGGCTGCGAGCGCGCGCGGCAGTCCACGCCCAAAATTGACGGCAGTTACGGGATTTTCACCCTCAGGGTCGAACTCTCTTATGACCTTCGCCAGCCAGCCTTCCGTGGCGATGGTTTCTGGCTCGCAAGTGTGCCAGATGTCCATGGCTCTAAAGTGAGAGCGGCTGGAGTTTTCGTAACCGATGCCCTGGATAATCGCCACTTTGCCGGCTTCATAGAGCTCTTTCAGAGCCGCGGCACAGGGATGGAAGGCGATCCGGTCGTTGATCGGAAGCACCTTGTCTTCAGGGATTCCAACCAGTGGCCGCGAGTCGAAGTAGACGCCATCCATGTAGGGGATGACGGTGTTCATGAAGTCATTGCCGCCGCTGAGCTGTACCACCACCAGCACCGGTTTCTTCGCCTTGCCGTTGACTGCCATATCAGTTGCTCCTAGCGCATTCTGGGCCTTTGAATCGAAATTGTCGAGCGGTCTAAAGTTACTCGAATTGATACTCTATAGTGGATATTGCGAGGATAACCATCTGCGCGATGCGCTTCTCGCTGTCTGCGGTTTCAGTCGCATCTCCGAACTTCACATCTCCAGCTTCATATGCATGGGCGATTAGCTCGTCGCGCGTCGCATCTGAGATCTGTAGACGGCACAGATACTCCAGCACCGCGTCGACGAACTTCTCTGGGGTGATGGGAGATTCAATCTGCCGGATCGATTCGATCAGCCGGCGCATGCCGGGCTTGTCCGGATCGCTGAGCGTTTCGACCGCGAAGTTGACTCTTTCGGTGAGGGTGCCGCCATCGATCCACTCTTTCCCGGTGTGCCATCCTTCTACTGATGGCGGGTCCATCAGCTTCTGTCCCATCGCGATGAGGGTGCCTTCAAAGCTCTCCAACCCGGGATCGGGATAGCGGTAATCGCCAGAGACTTTGAGCACGTTAGCGACGAATTCCGTTGGCGACTTCACTTTTTTCATGCGTGCGTTCTTGAAGAAGTCTGATTTCAGCATGACGCTGACGACGTGTCTGATGTCAGCATCGGATTCGAACCAGGCATCGATCAAATCCTGAATCGCATCTGGATCTTGCGGCGGCTGTATGCTCCAGGCCGGCACCTGCGCCTCGTCGGCCACGAAGAAATTGTAGAGATGCCGACTGATGAAACGGGCCGTAGCTTCTTGCTTGGCAATGATGTCGATGATGTCCTCGCCGTTGAAGTTGCCCTTATATCCCAGAAACTCTTTCTCGCCATGGTCGTGGTCTTCGTCGCGGTATATGAAACGGGCTTCGAAATGTCCGAACGGGTAGAGTGGCAACGGCTGCTTAAAGGTCCAGCCGGTGAAAGCGCGCGCGGCGTTTTTGATATCGTCTTCGGTATAGTTTCCGATGCCCATCGAAAAAAGCTCTAGGATTTCGCGTCCGTAGTTCTCGTTGATCGAGTAGCCGTGATTCTCGTTGTTGTCCAGCCAGAAGATCATGGCCGGATCTTTGGATAGTTCCAGCAGAATGGTGCGGAAGTTGCTCAAGCCGTTTTCGCGCAGCATCTGGATATGGTTGATCATGCTGGGTGTATGCTCGCTCTTCGTCCATCCGGTAGCCAAGATGCCGTGCCAGAACAGCGCCATCTTCTCTTCCAGCGGACGCCGGCTGTTTATCATGCGGTATATCCATCTGCCGTTCCACACCGCTGGGTTGTCTTTGTTCGCCGATAGATGCGGATAGAAGCGCTCCAGCAGGTCGCTTTCCACCTCCGGAAAACGCTCGGGATTCACTAGAGCGTCCACAATGCCGTCATACGACATCTCGGCATAGCGCGCGATCTCATCCGTATCGGCGCCGAAACCTGCGCGACGAAGCAAGTGTGCCACAAGCTCCAAGTCAGTCTTTACTGGTGCCAGGACCATAACCAAAGCTCCTGTTCATTCTCATGCTGAAGGTCAAAGCAAGTGTTGATTAGCGAATTGTAACGATTGTAGCGAACTCGTGCTAGTTATGAACCGAATTTAGCGCGAAATTACACACATTGATCAGATCCGTACCTACAATCGTAAGCCAGCAAGATTAATAGACCATGTCCTAAAATCACCTTCAAGGTGCGTTGACTAGAACTTTAGAGGATATTGTAAGATAATATAGGAAATTATACGATGTTATGGGAACTGGGTAACCCCCATTTCCATCGGAAACTGATTCTATAGGATCTTGAAGCATGGTTAACTTGAGAGTAAGAGATGTCGCCGAACGCTTGGAAGTGAGCAACAAGACCGTGTACAGGTGGCTGCGTGAAGGCGTCATACCTGCTACGCGGTTAGGGAAAACATGGATGATATCGGAAAACTCGCTGCGGAACGTCCTCGCGCCAGACGCCATAGGCGCGACCGAGAGACGCGTCGCTGAGACGCCCATTGCCGCCGACCGGACAGATGACAATGCCCGTCAAAGCGAAGAATCACAGCATCAGGCCTCAGTGGATGCAATAGTTGACGAATACGCAAACGATAACCCCATCGTCGAAAGGAGACCTTCGGTGGGAAAGATAAATGTGGCGATCATCGGCGTTGGAAACTGTGCCTCATCTCTGGTGCAGGGCGTCCACAAGTATGCTGAAGTGGATGACTCATCGCCGCCGGTGCCGGGCGTCATGCACAACGTGCTGGGCGGATACACTATCGGCGATGTTAATGTTGTAGCCGCGTTCGATATTGACAAAGAGAAAGTAGGCCGAGATATTAATGAGGCGATATTCGCCAACACTAACAACGCGCTTAAGTTCCACGAGGTCCCGGCTTCCGGCATAGCGGTGCAACGCGGGATGACGCACGACGGATTGGGCGAATATCTCTCCGATGTGATCGAGAAAGACTCGTCTTCCACCTGTGACATAGCGGGTGTATTGCGGGAACGGCAAGTGGATGTAGTCATCAGCTACCTCCCGGTAGGATCTGAGCAGGCTACCAAGTGGTATGTGGAGCAGATTCTGGCTGCCGGCTGTGCATTCGTCAACTGCATCCCTATATTCATCGCCAATCAGCCTTACTGGCAGAAGCGTTTCGCCGATAAAGGTTTGCCCATAGTGGGCGACGATATCAAGTCCCAATTAGGTGCCACGATCGTGCATCGCGTGTTGGCAAGACTGTTCGAAGATCGCGGCGTGCGCCTAGATCGAACCTACCAGCTAAACTTCGGCGGCAATACGGATTTCTACAACATGCTTGAACGCTCTAGATTGATCACTAAAAAGATCTCAAAGACGCAATCAGTGCAATCTCAGCTGGAGAAAGAGCTGCCTACAGACGATGTGCATATCGGGCCTAGCGACCATGTGCCATGGCTGGAAGACCGCAAGTGGGCATACATTCGCTTGGAGGGCACTTCCTGGGGCGATGTGCCGCTGAACGTGGAGCTGAAACTGGAGGTTGAAGACAGTCCCAATTCGGCTGGAGTGGCGATCGATGCTATCAGATGCGCTAAGATAGCCTTGGATCGAGGCCTATCCGGCGCGGTAGAGCCGGCTTCCGCCTATTTCATGAAATCTCCGCCAGTTCAGATGCGCGACGATGATGCGCGCCGCCTAGTGGAAGAGTTCGCAAACGGCAGCGGGACAGAGGCAAGCAACTAGATATGATTGCTTAAACCCTGCTTGCACGTAAAACGCGAGTAGTTCAGAGGCTGTAGCGCTATGATCATTGTTCGTCATTCCCGGCAACCCCTGCTGTCATCCTGATCGCCCCAATAGTCATTATGATTAGCCATTCCGATCATCCTGCGCCCCTGCTCCGTGGATTGCCGCGCAGGCGGGAATCCACACTCACATCCGCCATCCCAAACGTGCCTGATCGGAATGATAGTTCTGGCAGTGCAGGCGAATGAGAATGTGGGTAACAGTTGGGAATGACGATCCAGCGCGTTTGGTTTACGTTAAATCCCAATCGATTTCGACACTTCCCGGAGCGAATCGTCCACGATATCGCAGAGGTCGTCCATCTCAGTGGCAGTGATGGTTAGTGGCGGGGCAAGAGGGAGGATGAATGCGGGCACCCTTATCCACACGCCGCGGTCTTTGAGCGCCTGCGTCAGCATAGAGTTGATTCCTGCTTCCGCCGGGAAGTGTTGCTTAGTCGCACGGTCTTGAACCAGTTCGAGCCCTTGTACCAGCCCAATGCCGCGGGCATCTCCGATGATGGGATGCCGTTCCATCATTTCAGCTAATCGGGCAGTGAGCTGAACGCCGCGCGCACGAGCGTTCTCTATAATCCGCTCGCGTCTGATGATCTCCAGATTTTTCAGTCCGGCAGCTACTCCGCCGGGATGGGCGGAATAGGTGTACATGTGGCTCCATGTATTCTCGGATCCGCCGGCGAATGCATCCGCGATTCGCTTGTCGGCGATGATGCCGCCGAGAGGAAAGTATCCGCTGGTGATGCCTTTGGCGAAAGAGATAATGTCGGGTTGTGTGCCGACGAGGTTAGCGCCGAACCATTCGCCTATCCGCCCGAAGCCAGTGATGACTTCATCGAAGATGACCAGCACGCCGTAGCGATTGCAGATTTCTCGCACCATCGGCCAGTAGTTTCCGGGCGGCACTACTCCGCCGAGCGGTTGCGACACGGGTTCTCCGATGACTGCCGAAACTGATTCTGGTCCCTCGCTCAGAATAGCGTTTTCAATCGCCTTGGCAGCTAGTTCGCCACACTCTTCCGGATCACGAGAGTTGAACTCGCAGCGATAGAAGTGGGGAGCAGGGACATGCACCGCGTGTGCCGGTTTCGGCTGATAGTCGGTGCGAGGGAATCCAGGATGCTCGCCCAGCCACATAGTTCCATAGGTCGCACCATGATAAGAGCCGCGGCGTGATATGACTTTGTAGCGTCCTTTGTCGCCGGTGCGCATATGGAATGCTTGTGCGAGCTTCAATGCTGATTCATTGGCTTCCGATCCGCCCTGACAGAAGAAGGTGCGCGCGAGATTGCCGGGCGCGAGCAATGCCAACTCTTCTGCCAGCTTCACAGCGGCCGGCGTGACGCCGGCGTAGACATTCATCGCGAGAGA
Organism: Dehalococcoidia bacterium; assembly: GCA_963422715.1. Classification (GTDB taxonomy): domain Bacteria; phylum Chloroflexota; class Dehalococcoidia; order Lucifugimonadales; family Lucifugimonadaceae; genus Bin127. The sequence goes on from OY730475.1 coordinate 1,787,059, forward strand.
AGAGAGCTGGTCGCAGATGGCGTCTACAATCTCTTGGCGCCCGTGTCCCACGTTGCGGAAATACATCCCGGAGATGCCGTCGATGTACCGGTCTCCGTCTATTCCATATACATATATGCCCTCGCCACGCTCAATGATGAGCGGCCCGCCTTCTTCACCCAGCATGGCGGGGTTATTCATGCCCACGAATAGGTGCTCAAGAGCGGACACTCTGAGTTGAGCAGCGTCGGAGCCGTTTTCGCTCTTGGTCATATCGTCGTGGACTCCCGTCGGTTGAATGGTTTAGGTTAGACTATGGTTCGATTCTTAAAGAGGGTACGATCAAAGATGGATCGGCTCTACTGCTACCGTCCCATCTGCTGCTAGTTGCTTCAGAGTCACATTTTCAATGCGATTCTCTCTTGATGCGCCTTCGCTATCGATTTGATTGGCCAAGCGCACTCTAATGTAATTGTCCGTCAGTCCGGCATTGTCTTCCCACAGAACAGGCTTGACGCTTCCAAGCTGCGACCGGCGAAAATCTAGCGCCTGCTCGAGCGCGACGCTTCGCAACTCTTGCGCTCGTCGCGCTCTGATCTGAGGCTCCAACTGTTGATCGAAGTAGTGTGCGCTAGTGCCGGGGCGCGGCGAATATGGAAATATGTGAGCCGCAGAAAACTTAGCCGATCTCATTACCGCTAAAGTCCGCCGATGATCGGCTTCTGTCTCGCCCGGGAATCCCGCAATCACATCGGTAGTAATCCCGCAGTCAGGAATTAACGATCGAACCAGCTCCACTTTACTCAGCAATTCGGTTGAGGCATAGGTTCGCCGCATCGTCCTTAAAATCCGGTCGCTGCCGCTCTGCAAAGGGATATGGAAATGCGGAGCGAGCCTGCCGATGCCTTCTTCGATCCAGATGCTCAGCAATGCTTCGTCTATCTCGGGCGGTTGCAACGACGATACTCGGATACGCGGCATGTCGGTATGTTTGAGCACTGCGCGCAGCATAGAGGCTAAGCTATGTGCCTCCATATCGAACCCGTAATGCCCCAGCTGGGTGCCGGTGAATACCACTTCCTGGCATCCGACGCGATGCAGCTCTTGGACTTGACGAATAATGCTCCGAGTTGGCACGCTATATTCTCTTCCGCGTACCTTGGGCACGATGCAGTAGGCGCAAACCTGGTCGCATCCTTCCTGAATCTTGATGGATGCTCGTGTTCTTCCTAACAGCGATTCTTGAACGAGATCAGCCCGACCCTCGGAACATGGGTTGATTGATAGTTGCAACCGTTGCCACACGCGCTGGACGATAGAGCGCTTATCGCGGTTGCCGATGATCAGATCAACGCTCTTGAGCTCTGCAATTTCGTCCGCGGCTCGTTCAGGATAGCATCCGGCAACTACTGTGAGTGCGTTAGGATATTTTCGTCGCGCTGTGGACAGCGATTGTCGAGCCTTCTTATCAGCTACGTGGGTTACGGTACAGGAGTTGAGCACAAAGATGTCTGGCGATTCGTGCCTTAGCCTATCGTGTAACTTGAAGCCCGCCCGCGCGAACTCGGCTGCCATCTGCTGGGAGTCGGCAGTGTTGAGCTTGCAACCGTGGGTCTCTATCAGAACTGATGGCATGTCTGAAATGAGATTCTATGTTGTCAGCTAAGATTTTCATGGAATAATTACACTCCAAGCGGACATAAGATCTTATCTTAATCATTGCAACAGCCTGTATTGATCCGCAGTAGCTGAATTGCGCGCTATAGCGTAACGTGCGGGACTTAAGGATAGACTATCGGAACCCCGCAGTGAAGGCGGAGCGATGTCGGATGTGATTGTGTATCCCCCCCCTGTGTGAATGACGGGCATCGCGCAATATACTCGCTCTGCGTACAGTAGTCAGAACCTCCCCATGAGGCGCGAATGTATACTTCAATGGATATTGTGCTGAATAACAGCGAGTCACCTCCAGCCGAGAAGAACAGATAGAGATGAGCGACCGAGTTGTAATAACGGGTGTAGGAATGGTTACCCCGATCGGCAGGGATCGTGCAAGTTCTTGGCAGAGCTTGCTGAACGGCGAATCGGGGATCGGCGCCATCACTGCATTTGATGCTGATAACTTTGAGACGCGCATCGCGGCTGAAGTGGAAAATTTCGATGCCGGACCGGTTTTGGGAGCGCGTAACGCCAAACGCATGGACCGCTTCGCGCAGTTCGCATGTGTGGCAACGCTAGAGGCTATGGAACATGCGGCGATCGAGATGGAAGATATGGATGCCGGCCGAGTAGCGGTCCTGATCGGAAGTGGAGTGGGCGGTATCATCACGATCTCCGAACAGATGGAGGTGATGAACCGTCGCGGTCCGCGACGCGTGAATCCTTTCCTAGTTCCGATGATGCTGGGCGATATGGCAAGTGGTCAGGTATCGATGATGATTGGAGCGAAGGGCGCCAACTACTCAGTGGTGTCAGCCTGTGCAACCGGCGCCGACTCGATCGGCGAGGGTGCCGAGATGATCCGCCGCGGTGTCGCAGATGTAGTGATCGCCGGTGGTTCTGAAGCTGCTATATGTCCTATCGGAATCGCCGGCTTCAATGCTTGTAAAGCCCTTTCCAAGCGAAACGATGATCCTCAAGGCGCGTCGCGTCCTTTCGATGCCGAGCGCGATGGCTTCGTGCTGGGAGAGGGCGCAGGCGTGATGATATTGGAATCTATTGAACATGCCGAGCGGCGCGGTGCCGATGTTCTGTGCGAACTGGCCGGATACGGCTCTACTAGCGACGCGCACCACGTCACACAGCCACATCCGGAAGGCGAAGGCGCAGCCGATGCGATGCGAATGGCGATCGATCAGGCCGCTATCGATTACCAAGAGATTGCATATATCAATGCCCATGGCACTTCTACTCCCTTGAACGACAAATTTGAGACGATAGCGGTGAAAAGGGTGTTCGACGGCCATGCCTACAAGCTGGGAATGAGTAGCACTAAATCGATGACCGGGCATCTGCTCGGCGCCGCCGGAGGAGTAGAAGCCGGCATCGCCGCGTTGACAATCTCCGAATCGGCAGTGCCGCCCACTATAAACTTGGAGAATCCTGATACGGACTGTGATCTGAACTATATTCCGCACATGGCATTGCGAGGCCGTGTATCAGCATCGATGTCAAACTCGCTCGGGTTCGGCGGCCACAACGCCAGTCTGGTCTTTAAAGAGTTCGTTGATTGATGCAAGCGCGTTTCCCGGCGAGATCCGCGCCGCGCCAGCCCACATTCGATTCCGCAATCTCTGATCCACTGCGGATGAAGTGGCGGATCGCAGAGCCTCCGCCAGAGGGCCTATATTCGCAGTTGAACCGCGCCGCGCCGGCCAATAATCTCCGAATCGCTTCTTGGCTCCTGCACAACCGCGGCCTGCATACGGACGCGGAAGTGAGCGCATTTCTACGCGATGATATCTCTGCACTGCAGGATCCGTTAAAGATTCCTGGCATGTCAGATGCTTTGAATGTGATCGGTGATGCGATAGCGCACGGCGAGCGCATCGGCATTCTAGGAGATTTCGATGCCGACGGCATCACGGCCACGGCTATATTGATGCTGGCCCTGCGCCGAGTCAGCGTCGCGGCAGAGTTCCAGCTTCCGAATCGGGAAGCTGAAGGTCACGGAATCTCAGCCAAGGCGCTTGATGAGTTCCATCGCAGGGGTGTGAAACTAGTGATCACGGTGGATGTGGGAATATCTGATTTCTCCCCAGTCGATTATGCCAACTCGCTAGGCATGAAGGTGGTGATAACCGATCATCACAAACCGGAGAGAGACCGATTGCCGGCCGCGGCGGCGATTGTGAATCACCATCTTTCAAGCGCTGACAATTTGTCGGACTACTGTGGCTCGGCCACGGCTTTCATGCTGGCCAATGCATTGCTGAATCGGTATGGCAAGGATGACTTGGGAGAGCTGATCCCGCTGGCGGCTATAGGGACCCTTGCCGACAAGACGATGTTGCTGGGGGACAACCGTCTCATCGTTCGCGAGGGGTTGAAAACTATTGATGCTCAGGCGCCGCCGGGATTAAGGGAACTGGTTCGTTTCACCAAGTCAGCGGTCAATCATGAAGGCCCGTATACCGCAGATTTCATCAACTTCCAGGTATCGCCGCGTCTAAACGCGCCAGGTCGGCTATCAACTGCGGATCCAAGCCTGGAGCTTCTGATAGCCGACGATATTCTAACCGCTCGGGGTCTGGTCTCAAAACTTGAAGAAGCGAATATGAAGCGGCGTCGATTAGCCGAATCGGCTCGGAAAGATGCGAAAGAACAGATCGCTTCGGCCATTGAAGCGGGGCGCCGCGTCATCTCGGTGCGTCTGGGACCAGATTATCCCGCCGGAGTGTTCGGGCCTCTGGCCGGCTCTATCAGCGAGCGAGTGGGATTGCCGGCCTTCGTATTCCGAGTGGATGATGGCATTGCAAGAGCGAGCGCGCGCAGCGTGCCAGGATTTGATTTTCATCATGCGTTGTCAGGATTCGCAGACCGTCTGATTCGTTTCGGAGGGCATGCCGCAGCGGCCGGGTTTACGGTGCGAGAAGAAGACCTGCCGGCGCTTAAGACTCACTTAGAGACCATGCTCTCTTGGGCCGATCTATCGTCGCACATGGAAGGTGGCGTGGTGAAAGATGCCGACTGTGAAGTGGAACTCCATCAGCTCGGCCGTGCCATGTGGGACTTCATAGAGAAAATGTCGCCTTTCGGACCCGGCAATCCAGAGCCGATCTTCGTCATTCGCGGGGCTACATATTCAGACATTAAGAAGGTTGGAAGAAACGGCAACCATTTGCGGATGATGCTTTCCGACTATACGCAGACGCGGATCGGAGCCTTCGGCTTCAACATCGCAGACCGATTGCCGTCCAGCTCGGTTATCGACGTAGTGGCGAGCCTGCGTGTGAATCACTTCAGGGGCAGACGCATTCGCGAATTGCACATGTTCGATATTTACGATAACGGCGCATCTGTATCACACTGATAGCGCGACGAGCCATAACAAGTGATCGCGTCAAAAGCGTGTAGAATGCGCCGTCTATCGCTAAAATCCTCACCGCGCTAGGTTTTGGGCGGTTCACTTGATTTGGGCCCGTTGGCGTTCGCGTTCCCGGCGTTCCCGCCCGGTAGAGATTTGAGATTCTATCTCGGGGGTGGCAGTTCCGGTGCCGAGTATATCTATCCATCTCCGCAGCCGAGTTTTCCAGATCAGGAACGGCACTGTTATGAGCAACACGATGATGGCTATGAGGTGTGCCTCTTGCAAACCCCAGAATTTCACGTCGTCCAAGCGGATGAACTGGATGCAGAACCTGGCGATAGCATACAAGGCTAAGTAGACCATGAATAGACTGCCAGCGGGGCGTAGACGATCTCTCAACACGAATATCACGCCGAGGATGGCGATATTGGCGATCATCTCGTAGATCACTGCTGGATGCGCGGCGCGTTCAGGATCGCCCAGGAACCTCTCCGCGCCGGATCGCGCCGGACTGTCAGGATCGGTGAAGAACCATCCCCAGGGGAGGTCCAAAGCCCGGGCCCAGTGTTCGCCGTTGATGATATCCCCGACGCGTCCGATGGTCTGTGCTACTAACACCGGCGCAGCAGCGATGTCCATCAACTTCCCAATGGGCGCTTTGGCGAAGAATCCGTAGATCAATCCGCCGATCCAGCCGCCTAGAATGCCGCCCCACAGCCCTATTCCACCCTGCCATACGGCGAAAATCTGCATCGGTTCATCGGCGTAGATACCCCAATTATCGACAACGTGGACCAGTCGGGCACCGATGATGCCAGCCAATATTCCCCACATCGCAGTATTGTATACCTGTTCTTGATTCAGGTTGTAACGCTTCGCGGCTCGGCCGGCCATCCATATCGCCGTGCCCACCGCGACGAAGGTAAGAAATCCATGCCATGAAAAGGCATTCACAGCGCCCCCGAAGATGTAAGGATCGAATGGCACCTTGATGGAACCGATAACTAGATGCATATGTCGTCCGCCTTTTGCATAGAGATGTCTCAAGTGATTGTATCGCGTCGCGGCGCTTAAGATTTAGACCTCTACCCCTCAATGCTTGCCAGCGCTGGCAAGAACACACTATTACTTGATGATGGGATTTGATTCGCCGCCAATGGGACGGGATTCGCGCCCGCTCAGTCAGCGATGTTGTAGCATCGGCATCCCTTTAACGGCTATCATCGGAATCGTGAACCAGCATGTAAAAAGTTACCTTCAGCATCTGGCAGGGGAACGCGGGTTTTCCGATAACACTATCTCAGCGTATCGCAACGACTTGGATGGACTGGTAAAGTTTCTGACGGTTGCGCATGAAGGTGCGACTCACGGCGATGCTGCCGCTATTCGATGGGACGCGCTGAGCGAGCAAGCAGTGAGTCGCTACGTCGAGGATCTCGTCGCCCGCGGCTATTCACCAGCTACTCGTTCCCGAAAGATAGCATCCTTGCGTTCCTTCATGCGTTTTCTGAAGGACGAGGGCGTTGCTTCTCATTTGACTACTCGCGAGCTGAGAACCCCGCGCGGCGGACGCCCGTTGCCTAAGGCTTTGAATCTGGATGAAGTGAGCCTAATCTTGGATTCTGCAAGCGCTGCTAATGATCCGGCCGGATATCGAGATCGGGCTATGGTGGAGCTGATGTACGGCGGCGGACTGCGAGTTTCAGAGATGACGGCATTAGATATCCGAAATGTTAATTTTGAAAACGCCACCGTGCGATGCATGGGAAAGGGATTAAAGGAGCGCATCACGCCGCTTTACGATGAGGCGATAGAAGCGATATCGGAATACTTAGTGCTGGGCCGTGCCTTGCTTGGAAGAGTACAGGACGAGGACGCTTTGTTCCTGAATCAGCGCGGACAGCGCCTGACTCGCCAAGGTTTCTGGCTACGGCTGAAGCAGTTAGCGGCAAGAGCCGGCGTTACTCGCAAGATCACGCCACACATGCTTCGGCACAGCTTCGCGTCACACCTCTTGCACGGTGGCGCTTCGTTGCGCCATGTGCAGGAACTGTTAGGGCATGAAAACATCTCTACTACTCAGATTTACACCCATCTCACTTCAGAGCGCGTCAGAAGCGAGTACGATGCCGCGCATCCGCGGGCATGAACATCATATAGCGATACGCCGAGTGAATCATCATCACTTCGAGTCTTCATCGGCTAGCGGCGGCGAATCATATCGGTGTTGTCCGGTCTTTGTTTGTTCCGCCCCCAGTTCCAGACGCTGCATCTGATCGGCTCGGAAAGCGAGACGCGCCGCTACTCCATTGAAGGTGGCTCCGAGGGCGCCGTAGCCGAATAGGATTCCCCATGAGTCTCGCAGACTTCCCGTATCATCTGCAATTTGAATCATTTGGATTATTGCGCCTATCACAAACAGGGCGGGAGCGATTGCCAATAGATAGCCGCCGGTGCGGGGATTTACGATCGTAAGACCACCTCCGAGAATTGCCATCAACAGGGGCATAGCTCCGAAAATGAGATATAAAAAATCACCTGAATCAGCTCCAGTGAAGTAGAGCGTCAGAGACATTAGCGATAGTCCGCCGCCCATTAACATGATGGTGAATGTTCCGGCTATCGACAACACAGAGGCTGCGATTTTCATATCTTGATGGCTATGCGTTGTCATGAATTCCTCAAACGATTCCGATTTTCAGCCTAAACCCCTAAAGGAGTATCGACTGCATTGAGATGGCGATGTTCGACGCGCGGGGATCCGGTTGTGCCTTACATGGTTTGCAGGGCTAGAGCTAGCATGATGTACATCCCCAACGCGAAGCCGATCGCCGCGGCTCCCAGTCGTTGCAGCCAAACCCATTCATACTGCCATAGCGATGCGGCGCCGAAAATCAACATCGGCGATGGAAGCACGATCCAAGCCGAATCGCCCAGCTGCCGCTCTATCGCCACTAGCGATGCCCAGCTGAGACCCATCATCAAGATGCCGATGCTGAAGCCGCCCAGCGCCAATATCACCAGTAAAGAGAGTGGAGATGCGGCGGTGTCTTCGTCATCGGCATAATCCGTTTGCAAGTCAGCCGAAGCTTCAGGATCTTTGGATTGCTCATGCATCGGACTTTCATCAGCCTTCCATTTCGTTCCAGATCAACTTGGCATATTCTAGAGATGTACCGTCTTTATGCCACTGGTCGCCGATCTGAGTGCCTTCTATCGCCATATATCCGTTATAGCCCGCGTTAGCCATGGCCGAAATTGCATATCGGTAGTCGATCTCGCCGTCTTGCAGCGGAACGCGGATGAATACGGTGCGCTGATTCTCGGGGTGATACACACGATGCAGGTTTTTGCAGTGCCAGTATTTTGAAATCGGCGCCAATGCGTCAATCGCATCGTCGTAATCCTCCTCCGGCACATCGTAGGTCCAGATGATATTCCCGATGTCAGGGTTGATTCCGAAGTTGTCGCGATCAATCAGTTGGTGTAGATATACAGCTGACCAAGAATTGTCGACCGGCGAGTTCTGATGTACTTCGATGGTGACGTTTATATCTCCGTGTGCCGCTTCATCGCATACGTTCTGGAAGACCGTTGCCAGTTCTTCATACACCCACATCATGGCATCACGGCTGGCATCTTGAGATTTAGGCCATCCGCTTACACTGCCGGGAATAGACCCTGGCGGATGTCCGGGGTATCTTGCCGGCGCGCTCAACGCTCCGTTCACGACCTCGGCACCAACATAGTGCGCGTATTCGGCGGCTCGCATGAGCTTCTCTCGATTCGCCGGACCGTTGCGCGCTTCGGTGAGTGTGCCGCCGGCTCGTATCGCTCCTACTTCCAAGCCATGCGACCGCACTCGTTCGCCGAACGCGCGGATAGATTTCTCCGTCTCCAGCTGGTTAAGCACCTCGAACCCGCATTCGAGAGCATCGAAACCCGTCGCGCGCGCCTTGTCTAAGAATGTCGCAGAATAGTCATCCGGATGCAGGTTCCATGAATCTATTGATTTTGGATATAGCGTAAAGCGGCGATGAGCGTAACAAAAGCGCATTTTATGGTTGTGCTCCGGGGTTTCATGTAAGCGGGTTTGTGTATGTAGCCAATGACTACAGCCTGCAGCTTGGATGCTATTCTATGCGCGTGACGGCAGGCGCGGGTTAGTTTATCACCTTGAAAAGAGTAGCGTGCAGCGCCCGAATCACTTCGTGAGGCGCGTAGTAGACGTGGAATAGGATGGATAGTCGGTGTTTGCCGTGAACCGATCCATGGTATCGGTGTTAGCGCTGATCACTCCATCTTGGACTTTTATGAGATCCAGAGTTTGAAGAGCGTTTATATCGCGGCTTATGGTTTTACTTCCCACGTTGCGATAGATGTGCGCCAAATGTCTTTTACCGGCACTCTTTGTTCGCGTAGCTCCAATAGGAGTAGCAGCTGTCTTATACCAGTCTTGCTTCCCAGCCGGCCGCTGGATTGAAGCCTCTCGCGTGCGTAGTCTTTGAATGAGATCATGCGCACCTCTCGGATTACTTCTTGATGAACTTGATGCAGTTCTTCAACTAGGCCCCGGACAGCGAATCTTATGAACGGTGTGACATCTGGACTGGATTTGAATCTAACAAGATCAAGAGTGTCTACGTATTCTTCACGGTTCTGATAGTAGTAGTTGGCGAGCGAGTAGAAACCTCGGGCGTTCACACCGGATTTATATAGCAAGAAACTTTCTATAACTCTGGATGTCCTCCCATTGCCGTCTCCGAATGGGTGAATGCCCATAAGTAAGAAGGAAGTGCGCGACGATCGCAAGAATCACCGGATCCATTTCGACCGAGTTTAACCATCGGATAAACTCCTTCATATGACCGGGTACATCTTCATGTGGAGGAGCTAGATAGGTTCCGGCACCTACATCCGCAGCGCGATATTTTCCGGGTTGATTACGCGAGTAATCTATTTTGTGGGCCAGTATCTGGTGAAACTGCTTTATTAGCTCCTCGTGATAGGCTGTTGCGGATCGCTTCGCAGGATGCTCTCTACTCTAGTCATCAGATCTTGAGCATTAAGCACCTCCTGTTGTTCGCGACGACGCGCAGCAGTGGCGGCCGGCTGTACCTTTGATGCATTGAGCGCTTCCCGTACTTCGGATTCGGACATGGTCATGCCCTCGATTCCGGTAGTGCCTCTGACAGCCCTGATGATGTTGAGCTTATGCAGTTGCTGTTGGACGTATGGCGGGACCGGGATGTCGCGCACCGTTCGGGCTACCGCATGAGCAGTCGCTACATTCCGCAGCAGTTCAGGATCGTTTAGGTGGACGACGAGGTTGAAATTTATTGCCCAACGAGGCATTTCAGATCTGTTTTATGAGTGGACATTGTCCGAGACATTGTCCGATTGTATCAGGATGCTTAAGCAGTTTTTTCAAGCATGAAACAGGATGATTTTCGCCTTTATCATATGGACGTTTGCATGGACACTGTCCATATGAATGTCCAGGTTGGTCATGGCGACGGTCGGAGGTTATGAAAAGTATGCCTGAACCTCGACGCAGTTATGCGAGGTGGCGGAGGGTGCGGGATTCGAACCCGCGAGGGAGCTCAACACCCCCAACCCGCTTAGCAGGCGGGCGCACTAGGCCTCTATGCGAACCCTCCGCGCAAGCGCTGGCGTTAGAGATTATTGTAACCGCTGGCGCTAGAGCATGCGTCTAGCGAAAACATTTAGACGCATGTCGGGCAGGGAAAGCAATGCATCGAATGGGTGTCCGACGGGCATCGATCATTTCCGCAGGCGCTTGAAGTTTGCAATTGCAACGATAGTTTTCTAAGTTATGAGCTTTCGCTTCAATAGGAACAGAGCTATGGGCGTTACGATGGCGATCATCACGATGATCGCGATCAAGTCCCAGATCAACGATGCCTGGATGGCATTGGTTGCGAAGGCGCGTCCGAGGTTCACCGCCGGGCTGAGCGGCAGCAAGTTTGAAACTACTTCCGCCCAGCCAGGCAGAATTTCAAAGGGATAGAAGATGCCGCTGAACATGAACATCGGCGTTCCCACAATAGTGAATGTGAGACTGGCGAACTGTATGTGCGGCGCAGTGGCGGAGAATAGCAGACCTACCGACGCGAATAGGATGCCGGTCAAAACGACGGGGATCACTATCATGATGGCGCTCCATTCGTCGATCCACCCGAACGCAGTTGCGATCGCGGCAATGGCGCTAGCGCTGATCAAGACCCGTGTCGAAGCCCATACGATCTCACCGATCATGATCTCGGTCACCGACACTGGAGCCGTCAGGTGAGTTTCATAGAGCTGATTTTCCATGCGATTAAAGGCGCCCATGGCGCATTCGGACATAGATACGAACATCGCGCTGCCGATGATAATGCCAGGAGATACGAACTCGGCGTAATCAGCTTGAGTTCCAGGTATGTCTTCAATCAGCCGGCTCAGGCCTATCGATATCCCGATAAGCATCGCGATGGGTTCAATTACTAGGAATGCAATCGCATACTTCCAGTATCGGGTGAATGCGAGCCAATGACGCAGCCACAGAGCGGAGACGCTGCGAAGGCGGATTCCGGCTATCGTAGCGGTGTTGATGTTTGCCGTTATTTCATGTGCTTGTGCGGACATCAATCTCGCAACTCCCTTCCGGTGAGTGTCAAGAACACGTCTTCTAGGTTGGACGGGCGATAAGAGACTCTTGCTTCCGCGAGATCTTTAATGGCTTCTAGCTCCGGACGCTCCCCTTCAGGCGCTGTGACGATGATTCGAGAGCCGATTTCGCTGAAACTGCATCCTTGCTGAGACAATTTTTCTTTGACAATTGATTTAACCGTATCCGATGCGGCATTGTTCAGCTGTATGATGGCAGCCTGTTGCCCGGCATGCCGAGTGATCACATCTTCCGGAATGCCGAGTTCGAGGAGATGTCCGCGGTCGATGATAGCCACACGGTCGCACAGCGTCTCGGCTTCAATCATGTAGTGCGTTGACATGAGGATGGTTACGCCGGATTGTTTGAGCTGCCCGAGTTGTTCCCAGACTCGGTTGCGACTTTGCGGATCCAGCCCCGTGGTCGGCTCATCCATCACCAGCAGCATCGGGCTTGCCATCATGGACCTGGCGATCGCGATTCGACGCTTCATCCCGCCGGAGAGCGTCCTGATATCAACGTCGCCTCGCTCTTCTAGATTGAAGAATTGCAGCACTTCCTGAGTTTTCAGACGCGCCGCTCTGCGCGACAATCCAACGAGATATCCGTGCACTTCCAGGTTTTGACGCACTGTGAGCTGGTTGTCCAAGCCATCGTGCTGCGTGACGACGCCGATGATGTTCCTAGCTTCACGCCCCGATTTCGAAACGTCGATGCCGGCCACATCGACCCTTCCTTCGGTGAGGGGAGAAAGCCCGGAGATGATCCTCATGGTAGTGGTTTTGCCGGCGCCATTCGGACCCAAAAGACCAAACGTCTCGCCGTTTCGAATCTGAAAGGAGATGCCATCAACGGCCGTGAAGTCTCGATATTTCTTGACGAGACTTTCCACGTTTAAGATGGCGCTTCCGTTTTGTGATAGATGATGAACCATGTTGAAACCGCCGGCCGCCTTGAAACGCGCGATACGCGGGCGTGCAGTTCTCTAGAGGGATTAATGCGGGGCAAACGGGCGACTCTCAGATCAACATAGAAGAATAACCCATGATATGAATCTAAAATCGGATGGATCTGATTTCAAGCGCGGAGCATGAGCCTTCAACCCGGCGTTGCGCCAATCCACACTTCGCCGCCTTCGAAGTACTCCTTTTTCCAGATCGGCACGATCTGCTTTAACCGATCGATGAAGTATTGGCTCGCTTCAAATGCGGGCGCTCTATGAGGCGCGGTGACTACCAGCGCCATGCTGGTCTCTCCAACATCTACTCTGCCGATGCGGTGCACCACCCCGACGGAGCCGATATCCCAGCGTTCTTGCATCTCATCGATGATTTCCATCATGGTGTTTTCGGCCATCGGAGAGTATGCTTCGTACTCCAGCTTGATGACTTGTCGTCCCTGGCTGCAGTTGCGAGTAACGCCTTGGAACACTACTACTGCGCCATCAGAATCGGCTCTGGTTTTATCGATTATCGGATCGATTGCGATCGGTTTTGAGGTGATGATGATGAGTGGCATGGAGTCAGCCCCACCGCTGACAGGAGGAATGATGGCGATTTCGTCATTACCAGTCAGAATCTCATGCTGCTCGGAGTATTGACCGTTGCGCGCGACCAGGTAGTTTTCAGGCAGTGAAAATGGTCGCGGCGCTTGTTGCTGAGCCGCTCTGATGGCGTCGGCAATTCGTGATCCTGATGGAAGTGAGATCGATAGCGAGCCGATGCCGGCGCATTCGCGTGCACCGGCGAAGAATCGTATGGTGATAAAAATGTTTGCGGGCTGCTTGTCAGACATGTGTTTTGCGGTTTTGTGTGATGAAGCGTTGATGGGTTAGAATCATGCTAACTTGCGAAATAGTTTTTCGTTGCAATTTGTGGCTGGCACAGCGAAGTTAGGCCTCTGCCGTTACGCTAGGAATTAGGATTTTATGGTTCGTCTCAGACTCAGGAGAATCGGCGCTCACGGGCGTCCTTATTATCGGATAGTGGCTGCCGATCAACGCACCTCGGGACGCGGTCGGTTTCTGGAACAGATAGGGTTTTACGACCCGTTTCCAGACCCTCCACGCGTGGATATTGATGAAGCAAAAGCCCTGAAGTGGTTGCGAAATGGCGCCCAACCCTCGGAAGCCGTCGAGTGGATGCTGAAGACGCGCGGCATTCTTGAAAAGGTTAAATCTAATGCATGAAGAGAGTCGAGAAGAGATCGAAACTGTGGAGCAAGCAGCCGATGCTTCGGACACACCTGTAGACGGTGTTGTAAGCGTCGCTGATGCTTCGGACGGTGAAGGCGCGATGCGCGATATGATTGATTACATCGCCCGCGTGCTAGTTGATGATGACGATTCCGTGCATGTGGAAACTAGGTGGAGTGATGATCGTTTAACTGTGAAGCTGAGTGTCGCGGAATCGGACAAGGGCAAAGTCATCGGTCGGAACGGCCGCGTAGTGCATGCAATGCAGTCGCTATTGCGCGTCGCGGCGACCAAGTCTAATATTCGAGTCACTCTCGATGTAGATTGACCATTCGGAAAGTTTGATACTACGCTTCATAGAAGGGGATGATATGTCAGGTCATTCAAAGTGGAGCACTATAAAGCACAAGAAGGGCGCGGCAGATGCCCGTCGCGGGCAACTCTTCACGAAACTGTCGCGTGAGATCACAGTCGCCGCGCGGGAGGGCTCGCCGGACCCGGAGATGAACTTCAGATTGCGCCTGGCGATGGACAACGCCAAGGCGCAGAACATGCCCAAAGATACTATCGAGCGGGCGGTCGCCAAGGGCAGCGGCAGGGGTGCAGACGGTGCCGATCTTGAGGAGCTGACATATGAAGCCTATGCTCCCGGCGGCACCGGCATCATCATTCAGACGCTTACCGACAATCGGAATCGCTCTACCTCTGAGATCCGTTCCAGAGTAACTCGAAGCGGTGGGAATCTGGCTTCTAACGGTGCTGTATCTTGGAACTTCGAACAGAAGGGTTTGATCAATTTGAGGGTGGGCGAAGGCGACCCCGAAGAGGTGGCTTTAGAAGTGATGGATATCGGCGCTGAAGATGTGGATATTCAGGATGAAACCGTGAGTGTGACGTTTGCTTTCGATCAATTCGCACGTGCTAAAGGCGAGCTGGAAGAGATGGCGCATATTGAGATTGAGCAGGCCGAGCTGGCGATGATCCCTAGCAGCACAGTAGCTCTTGATAAATCGCAGGCCATGCAGACACTGCGATTGCTCGACGCACTGGAGGCTTTGGACGACGTAGCTAAAGTATTCAGCAATGCCGACTTTCCGGACGAGGCGCTTGAGGAGTACGCGGCTCAGTAGCATTGTGAGGGTGATGTAGATGCGTCTGTCCCCAGACTACGTCCGAGACGCGCTGGCGCGCGCCTTTCAAGAAGACAGCATCTATTCAGATGTGACCACCCGAGTCGCCGTAGAGGGTGGAGATGTTGCAGTGATAGCGGATTTGGTCGCGAAGGCATCGGGCGTAGTGGCTGGTATAGAAGTCGCGGCGACGGCTTTCCGAGCGTTGGATCCCCATATAGAAATCTGTCGCTTCATAGATGACGGAACTCGTGTGGAGAGCAGTGAAAAGATCGCGCGGATAAAGGGTTCGGCGGAAGCTATATTGACCGCGGAGCGAACGGCATTGAACTTTATTCAGCGGATGAGCGGGGTGGCTACGCTGACGGCACGGTACGTCGCCGCAGTGTCCGGCACCGGCGCTGTGATAGTCGATACTCGCAAGACCGTTCCTGGTTTAAGGATGTTCGATAAGTACGGCGTGAAGATGGGCGGCGGCAAAAATCACCGTTTTTCACTCGCGGACGGAGTGCTGATCAAAGACAACCACATCGCGTTGATGCGCAATCAAGGCATGTCGATCACAGCTATCGTCGCCCATGCTCGAACTCATGCGCCGCACACGATAAAGCTGGAGATTGAGGTGGAAACGGTGTCTGAAGCGCATGAAGCGATAGCGGCTGACGCCGATATTGTGATGCTAGACAATATGTCGATCGATGATATGCGGTCGGTAGTAGATTGGAATAGCGGGCGCGCCGTGCTGGAAGCATCAGGCGGCATTACTCTAGCCAATGCGCGCGCGGTTGCCGAAACGGGCGTGGATCTGATCTCAGTAGGAGAGCTTACACATTCGCCGCCGGCATTCGACATCTCTCTTGAATTTCTCGTTGATTGAATGACTGGCAGTCGATTTAGATGTGTCTTTGATTGAACGCAGATTCATGAGCGTTCCGTTAAGTGATGGATGATGCTATCGTTGCTTGATATGTAGGCGATCGTCGAGTAAGCGACAAGGTAGATTTGACTGAGTTGCTGGAGCTGCTATTGAATCTGTCGGATAAAGAGTTGACGCTTTTGATGAGCGAAGGCGAATCGGACCGTGTGGAGTTCAAAGAATCTATCACTCGCGATGTATTAGAAGCGATTCGTGAGGCGATATGCGCGTTTTCAAACGATTTGCCCGATCACCGCAAGCCGGGCGTTATTTTTGTGGGCATACGAGACGACGGCGCCGTATCGAACTTAAGCATTTCAGATCAATTGCTTCGTCAGCTGGCGGATATGAAAACGGATGGGAATATTGTTCCTCCACCCTCAATGATTGTAGAGAAGCGTTCTCTTTGCGGAGCAGCTTTTGCGGCTGTCATCGTGCAGCCTTCATATTCACCCCCGGTCCGCTACAAAGGCCGGGTGCACGTCAGGGTGGGGCCTAGACGAGGCATTGCTACAGAGCAGGACGAACGCATTCTGAATGAAAAGCGTCAGTACCTAGATATTCCTTTCGATGTGCATCCGGTTCCTTCTGCTAAGGTGTCAGATCTGAATCTGCCTCAATTTACCAATGAGTATATTGAGCACGCATTTGCGCGCGAGATTCTAGAATCGAATGATCGTACTATCGTCGAACAGCTAGCCGTTACTAAGATGATCTCATCGTCCGCCAGTCCTACGCCGACGGTTTTGGGGTTGTTGGTATTGGGAAAGAATCCACAGGATTTTCTGCCCGGCGCATATGTGCAGTTTCTAAGATTGCATGGAGATCAACTGACGGACGAGATTGCCGATAGTCAAGACATACGAGGTCCGGTCGCTGATCTGCTCCGCCGTCTGGACGAAAAGTTGGACGCTCATAATCGGACCATAGTAGATTTGACATCTGGTCCGGTTGAGCGTAAAACTCACCTCTATCCCGTTCATGCGATCAGACAAATAACACGCAACGCGGTTATGCACCGCACCTATGAATCCACTAATGCTCCGGTACGAGTTCATTGGTTCGATGATCGGATTGAGATATTAAGTCCGGGCGGTCCGTTCGGCATGGTGGGTGCGGATAATTTCGGCGACTCGGGAATAACTGACTACCGCAATCCGAATCTCGCCGAGGCGATGCGGACATTGGGATATGTTCAGCGTTTTGGAGTTGGAATACCGACCGCGCGAAGACTGTTAGCAGAGGCCGGACATCCTGAATTGGAATTTGATGTTTTAGATGATCATGTGCTGGTAACGATCAGAGTCGCGAGTAATCAATGGGAAGCTTGAGATGCACGATTCAGTTCCGGTGCTGACTTTTTTCAATAACAAGGGGGGAGTCGGCAAGACATCGCTGGTCTATCATCTGGCATGGATATATTCCGACCTAGGCCTGAATGTGGTAGCTGCGGACTTAGATCCGCAAGCTAATTTGACGAGCATGTTCCTGGATGAGGAACGACTGGAGTCTTTTTATGCATCGGGTGATGAATTTTCGTCTTGCAGCACCATATTTCAGTGCGTCAAGCCTTTGATGGAGGTCGGCGATTTACTTTCTCCCGAACTTCAGCAGATCGCATCCGGATTAAGCCTGCTTCCTGGAGACTTGTCGCTAGCCGGCTTCGAGGACACATTGTCCGCCGAGTGGCCTAACGCGCTCGGTTCAAACAACCTTTACCGTCCGTTCAGGATCTTGACTGCATTTTCGAGTGTCATGCAAAATGCTGCCCATCAAGCAGATGCCTCTATAATCCTGGCTGATGTAGGCCCTAATTTCGGCGCGATCAATCGTTCTGCACTGGTGGCGACAGATTACATCGTTGTTCCACTCGGCGTGGATCTATTTTCACTTCAAGGGCTTCGCAATTTGGGACCTACGCTCAGCACATGGCGAGGTGAGTGGCTAAAGAGAAGAGAGAATTGGAAGAGCCCGGCGTTTTCGATTCCTCTAGGCAACATGCGGCCCATAGGTTATGTTGTTCAGCAATATGGCGTTCGATTGAATCGCCCTGTGAAGGCATACGATAAGTGGGTCAACCGTATGCCCGGGGAGTACGCTCGGAATTTGCTGGGAGATGAAGGCGATTGCCATCCGGCTACACCGATGGAAGATGAACGTTCCCTCGCGACGGTAAAGCATTATCGAAGTCTGGTGCCGATGGCTCAGGAGGCGCGCAAGCCTATATTTTCAACTTAACAGCGGCAGACGGAGCTATCGGAGGGCATGCAACGGCAGTAAAAGGCTCATATGACGATTTCAAGGAACTGGCAGAAAAGATTCTTGGGCAGATTAAAGTTAAAGCCAAAGACATCAGACCTAGCTAGGTTGAGGCTATATGCTATGATCGCGCCGATGTCGCAAATCAGAGGTGTATGTGCTCTGATCGTCTTATGCGACCAGACCGTACTTTATGCTGATGAATGCGAAGAAGCTCTGATTTCATCCGCTAGCTTACGCATTTTTCTTCTCACCCGCCGCTTCTCTTCAATTCCAATCGGATTAAGCTGGTAGCGCCGAGTTGATCTTGGCAAATCGCTTCTTGCAGCTCTCTTCCACATAAGAGAGCTTGTGCATATGTCCGGGTTACGATTGCTAAGGTTTTCGCCTGGCACGGTGCCGATCTTGAGAATCTAGAATGAAGGTCGCTGGTCCCTCGTTGGTAAGTTCCACGTTCATCATGGCGCCGAAGATACCATTCTGAACGTCGATTCCCGTGGCTTCAAAGGCCTTGATCACACGTCGGAATATGGGTTCGGATACGTTGGACGGAGCCGCTTGAGTAAATCCCGGCCGCCGTCCCTTGCGCGTGTCGGCGTAGAGTGTGAATTGGCTTATCAGCAAAACCCCGCCACTCACATCTTTTAGGGATAAATCGAATCCCACCTCGCCTTCGACCGGACTGAAGATGCGTAAATTGACGGTCTTGCCGACTAGATAGTCGATATCGGCTTGTTCGTCAACATGGTTAATACCGACTAGAATCGTCAGCCCGCGTCCGATCTCGCCAGTGGTCTCACCATCTACCGTGACTCTTGAGGCGCTTACGCGCTGGATCACGAATCGCATCTTCAGTAAGTTGCTACTCTTTGGAGCTGGAAGACGATTCTTTCGAAGATTTTTGGGACTTAGTATCAGTAGAAGACGTTTCGCTTTTTTCTTCGGATTTCTTGCCGTTATTAGTCGCCGATCCGTTGCGTCCGTAGTCGGTGGTGTAGAAGCCAGAGCCTTTGTACAGCACCATCGGAACTGAGAGCTGACGCTTAGCCGGCGAACCGCAATTGGTGCAATTTTCTATAGGGTCATCGGCGAATCTCTGTAATTCTTCAAAGACGTGGCCGTTGTCGCATTTGTAGTCGTATAGAGGCATCGGGGTATTCGCAGGGTTCTGCTGGCAATGTTACGGGCTGCCGCTTCAGCGTTCACTGAATGTCAACGGCATCTGATCAGCGTAATGATATCAGATATGGAAGCGCCTAAAGGCGAGCACACTAGTCGACGGATAGCACAGCGTCGCACTGATGCAGATTTGCGATTTGCTCGCGTGTGGATCCAGTCTTGGTGATAGCCGCTAAACAGCTTGAGCCGCTATCTCTTATTCCGAAAGTGCTTTTTCGAATGAGTTCAGCCAGACATCGCTAGCGCGGTCAAGCTTGATATCGATCAAGTCGGCGAATCTGATTCTGCCTCCGCCCACGTTTCCCATCAACACTGCCGGGACATCGCACCGCTTTGCGATGCTAAGGGTTTTATCGACGTTCTCACAGGCTGTAGTGATGATGATGCGTGATTGCGACTCGCCGAAGAGCGCCCAGTCCCAATGATTCGGTTGCACATTACGATCAATTTGCACTTCAGCGCCGATTCCGCCCTGTATGGCGGATTGCGCGACTGCGACCGCCAGCCCTCCCTCAGCGCAGTCGTGCGCCGATTTCGCGATGCCGTCTCTTATCAGAGTGCGGCATAGCGCCTGGACTCCCGATTCAAGCTCGAGATCTAAGCCGGGCTGTCCGGCGACGATTCCATGTAGCACGGCTAGAGCTTCGCTGCCAGGAGCGCCTCGGACTGAATCGTATGGCGAATCGGCGCCGATCAGAATGATGGCGTCGCCTTCTTGCTTAAAGGCTGGTTCGACGTGCTTTTCCACATCTTCGATTATTCCCAGCGCACCAATGATGGGGGTGGGCAGTATTGCTTGGCCTGAGGCTTCGTTGTACAGGCTGGCATTGCCGCTCACCACTGGCACGTTCAGATGGCTCGCGGCTTCACTCATCCCAGCGATGGCTTCCACTAGTTGGAATTGAATCTCTGGCTTTTCAGGGTCCCCAAAATTCAATCCGTCAGTGAGTGCAACGGGCTCTGCTCCCACGCATGAAAGGTTTCGGCAGGCCTCGGCAACCGCGATGGCAGTGCCGACACGCGGGTCGAGATATGCGAGCCGGGCATTGCAGTCGGTAGCTAAGGCGATGGCTTTGGCGCTTCCTTTGATGCGTATCAACGCGGCATCTGCGCCCGGACGAATGACGGTGTTGTTTTGCACCTGGTGATCGTACTGTTGCCATATCGCGTGCTTCGAGGCAATGTTGGGGGATGCTAGCAGTTTCAGGAGAGCATCGTTCGGATCGATATTCGGAGTGCGGAGCATGGCGAAATCGAACTGTTGCAGCTGCTCCAGCCATCCGGGCTTCAAGGCTGAGAGATGATACTCAGGACTATCGGTCAGCGCTGATATTGGAGTGGAGGAGATGAGCTGTTCCCCATCACGGATGATTGCTCGGTCGTCGGCAGTGAATACTCCGATGGCGCTAGCGTCAAGGTCCCATTTATCGAAGATTTCGAACAGCTCAGATGCGCGTCCTGGTTTCACTGCCAGCAACATTCGTTCTTGGGATTCAGAGAGCATGATTTCATACGCGCTCATGCCGCTCTCGCGCTGTGGCACGGTCCGGACATCTATTTGGATGCCAAGATTGCTGCGCTCTGCCATCTCCATGGCGGCGCTGGTGATTCCGGCGGCGCCGCAATCTTGCATGCCCACCACTTGCGGCAGTTCAATGGCTTCCATGCAAGCCTCGATCAGCACCTTCTCCAAGAAAGGATTGCCGACCTGCACCGCGGCTCGCATTTCGGCCTGTTCTTCGAAAGTGCGCGACGCGAGTCCGGAGGCGCCGTGTATTCCATCGCGCCCGGTCTTGGCGCCCACCAATATGAGCGAGTCGCCATCGGCTTCAGCTCGCGCGCTGATGATCTTGCGGTTGGAGATCAGCCCGACGCACATAGCGTTTACCAACGGATTGCCAGAGTAGCTCGCATCGAACTTTATTTCACCTCCGACATTAGGCACACCGATACAGTTTCCGTAGCCGGATATGCCGGCTACCACGCCGTTGACGAGATATTTGTTGCGGTCATTTTCGGGAGTGCCGAATCGAAGCGAGTTCAGTAACGCGACCGGCCGAGCTCCCATGGCGAAGATATCGCGTACGATGCCACCGACGCCGGTAGCCGCGCCTTGGTAGGGCTCCACGGCAGAGGGGTGGTTGTGTGATTCGATTTTGATGGCGAATGCATAACCATCGCCGACGTCGATGACGCCAGCGTTCTCAGCGCCAGGCGATACCAGCATACGATCAGAGCTTCTCGGCAGTGTCCGCAACAAGCGTTTCGTGTGTTTGTACCCGCAGTGCTCGCTCCAGAGCGCGCCGAACATTCCAAGTTCAAGATCGCCCGGCTCTCGCCCCAAGCGGTCAGTGATAGCTGCATACTCCGCTCGGGAGAGGGCTATCTCCGCCAATGTTTCATCAGAGACAGGCACTAGGCGTGAAATCCCGTAAAATGGCTAGGCAGTGCCTCGCCGAGCGATGAAATCGGCGATGGATTGCCATAGCAGGTTGCCGTCTTCGCTTCCGAGCAGGCTTTCACATGCTCGCTCGGGGTGTGGCATCATGCCCAAAACGTTCCGATCTTCGTTAAAGATACCAGCGATGTTGCTGATGGAGCCATTCGGATTGGCATCTGCAGTTGCCAAGTTGTCATGGTCTACGTATCTGAATGCGATGCGCCCCTGATCTTCCAGCATGGCAATGGTTTCACGGTCGGCTTGGTAGTTGCCTTCACCGTGGGAGATGGGCATCGAGACATTTCGTTTCCGGGAGTAGCGCGACGTGAATGGGCTGTCCAGGTTCTCCACGCTGAGGTTCACTGTCTTGCATCTGAATCGCAAAGAGTCATTGCGGATCAGTGCTCCGGGCAATAGTCCGGCTTCACATAAGATTTGGAATCCGTTGCAGCTTCCGAACACGATGCCGCCGTCTTGTGCAAAGGCTATGACGGCATTCATTACGGGCGAGAATCGTGCGATGGCTCCGCATCGGAGATAATCGCCGTATGAGAATCCTCCGGGCAACAATATTGCGTCACATTTTTTGAGAGAGCCGTCTCGATGCCAAATATATTCGTATCGATATCCAAGCACGTCGCCGATGGCGTATGCCGTGTCGTGCTCGGACCATGTGCCTGGGAAAACGACGATACCGAACTTCAAATCGTTTCGCCTTATTTATGCAACGATCATCGGTAGTTCATCTTAGCGGTACTTGAGCATGGTTTTACGACTTTTACGTATTTTTGCCGCGGCCATCTTCTTGCGTGTCATGCTGGGCGGCTCAAACGACTTCCGTCTTCGCGCTTCTGAAATGATGCCTTCGTGTTGCACGCTCTTCGTGAATCGGCGTAGCATCGCTTCAAATCCCTCACCCTCACGGTTTCTTATGTCTACCAATGGTTTCGTGTGCTCCTGTTACTGATAGTGGGTTCAGGGAAGCCAATTGCCCTGGTTCCGGTTGATCAATAGATTCTACACTTATAAATTGGATGGTTTTAAGGCTTTATCTGCTTTAGGCTGATGATATTGAACGTAAGTTTGCTGGGGATGTTTTGCAACTATAACAGTACAGTTTGATTTAGGATTTAGGTAGCGGTCGTGCCAAGCGGGGAGCTAGCGGTGCCCTTTACCTGCAATCCGCTCAGCAGGGCTGGATTCCTCGATTAGGTTATGTGTTGCGTGCCTCTGAATCGTCGTAAACGATGCTGAGAGCCGGGTTCCTGCGCAGCGAGGTCCTGTGAACCCCGTCAGGTCAGGAATGAAGCAGCGGTAAGCGGATCGCCTCGGGTGCCGCAGGGCGATCGGGCTCGAGTCGTTGCGCGGTTCAAGTATGCAGACTGGCCGAAGCGAGGTGCACGGCCGCGTAACACGCTTCTATCCAAGTGGTTTGATGCAATGCCCCGACGCAGGCTCGGCCAACATTTTCTGCGCGACCGCTCGGTGGCGAGACGCATAGTGGATGCCGCTGATATCCGATCCGGGGACACCGTGGTAGAAGTCGGACCAGGCAAAGGCGCACTCACCGATCTTATCGTTGCACGCATCGATGCTGTCGGAGGGCGCGTAGTATTGATAGAACTCGATCCAGGATTGGCACAGCAGTTGCAGACGCGATATGCCGATTGCGATTCGGTACGGGTGATCTGCGGAGACGCGCGCGCCCCTGAGTTGCACCACGCCATAAGGCTGGAAGGGAATAGCGGCTACAAGGTGATCGCCAATCTGCCGTATTACGCCGGCACGCCGATAGTGCGCGGATTCCTAGAGCGCGACCAGCGCCCGAATGATATGGTCGTTATGCTTCAGCGAGAGGTGGCGCAAAACATGCGCGCGCGTCCCGGCGCCATGAGCCTGCTATCGATAGCAGTTCAGATCTACGCTTCTGCAGATCGCTTGTTCGACGTTGCCCCAGAATCTTTTCATCCGCGCCCCGAAGTTCATTCGCAGGTGCTGCGAATCATCCCTTTCGTCCATCCGAGAGTGGCGAAAAGCGATGTTGCGGAACTTTTCAGATTGGCGCGTTTCGGTTTCACGGGACGGCGGAAACAGATACATAATTCTCTCGCCAACGGGCTTAAGATTCCAGTTGATGATTTGAAATCCATGGCTGCCAGTGTCGGCATCGATACGACGCGGCGTCCGGCGACGCTCTCTTTGGACGAATGGCTGTCATTGCTAAGCGCTTGGCGGAAGTATGAAGAATCAAGAATCGATGAAATTTGATGAAAGTCACCCTGAAATTGCGAAGTTGGAGCACGCCGATGACAGGGTCGTGGAAGCAGCCTACGCCAAGATCAATCTTACGCTAGAGGTTCTTTCGCGACGCGCAGATGGGTACCACAACATCTATTCTGTAGCGCAGACAGTGGATCTTTGCGACAGACTGATATTTTCACCTGACGATCGATTGCGTTTGGAGTGTGATGATCCAGGATTGAACGGGGACGATAACTTGGCTTTGCAGGCGGCGCGTGTTCTTCAACGCGTCGCGGATATACATTCAGGCGCCAAGATAGAGCTTTTGAAACGGATCCCAGTCGCGGCGGGGATGGGTGGCGGTTCTGCAGATGCAGCGGCCGCACTGCGCGGATTGAATCGGCTGTGGAAACTGGGCATGACAGCGGATGATCTGATGAAAGTAGGCGCGTCACTAGGCGCAGATGTGCCGTTTTTGGTGAACGGCGGAACGGCGCTGATAAGTGGAATAGGCGAAACAGTAGAGCGGCTTCCAGGTTTAGATGCAACTCGATTCGTGATCGCAGCTCCAAAGATCGATGCCTCGGCTTCAATCTCTGGAGCCGGTAATAGCAAGACGGCGCGGATGTTCGGAATGATTGATTCGAGGCTGATGACTTCCGGCAGTTTGAGCCGCAAGTTAGCAGTTAGGATGAGGCAAGGCGGTGATGCGCCATCCGCTTTTATGTTCAATGTGTTTCAGGTACTGGCGTTGCAGGTATATGAAAATTGGCGCGATATATATAATGCTTTTCAATCGCTCGGCGCTTCAGACATTATGCTGACCGGCTCTGGACCCGCCATGTTCGCGCTGTCGCCTAGTAAAGAGATAGCAACCGCGTGGGCGGCCCTAATGCAGAGTCGGATGCCTTGTTCAGCATACTCTGTAGCCTGCGCGCCCAGGATAGAAGTTTAGTTTCAATGACTCCAGCGTTAGATATATTAGCCGGGATGCTTGGGGGCATGATTATGGGAATGACATTCGCTGGACACTCAGCGGTGTTGTTCACCTTTAATCCGCCGCGTGTGCTCTTGAAACGAATCGAACGCGGGCGAGCAGTGAATCTGGTAGTCGCAATCGCCGGCGGAGCGTTATCGCTATGGACTATGATCGGCGTGATTCTGGCGCTGATAGCGGACGCGTTGATGGAGGGCGACAAAGGATTCAGCCTGGTTCCCAACGTCACGTATCTGGGGCTTGTCATGGCGGGGATTATAGCCGCCGGTCTCCCAGTTCTATTCGCGATGCGCGACAAGTGGCAGCATGTGGCTTTCTGGGCCTTGTTGGCAGTGGTGATTTACGGTCTTCTAATGCCCAATCTGGTGATCGCGTTGCAGAACCGCATCTGATACCTATGTCCTAGCCGAAACATCGTTATTTTTATGACAATGTCACGGGATCAATGCCTAAAATAGAGTTTGTTTTATTTCATGGCGCATAACTGTAGGTTTGAAGGAAAGACAGCGTTGCTGACTGGTGCCGCGGCAGCGCGGCTCGATCGTCAGATGGGTTTCGGCGGCTGCACTGCTTGGCAGATGCTGCGCGAAGGTGGCAAGGTGATGCTGACGGATGTTAATGATGAAGCAGGTGAGTCCGCGGCGGCGATGATGCGTGATGAGGGGTACGAAGCCGCATACTGCCACTTGGATGTAACAGCAGAGGATGATTGGTCCGCGGCGGTAGAAAAGACGGTTGCAACGCTGGGCGGCTTAGACATCTTGGTTAATATCGCGGGGCTTTCAGATCGTGAGACTCTTTACCAGGTAGATGTGACGGAGTGGAAGCGGGTGATGGAGATCAGCGCCATGGGAGTGTTTCTAGGGGCTCGAGCCGCAGTTCCGGCGATGCGTGAGCGCGGCGGCGGTTCCATTGTGAATCTCTCATCGATGGCCGGCAAGTTCGCGGGTGAATACGGCTCCGCGTACGCTTTTTCACGCGCCGGGATGTTGCACTTCACGCGCGCATCGGCGATTCAGCTGGCTAAATTCGGGATCCGAGTCAATTCAGTGTTGCCCGGCTGGGTGCATACGCCATTCACGAACAATATCTATCAAGTGGATTCCGAGCGTGAATGGCGCATCGAACGCGTTCCTATGGGACGATGGGGAAAGCCGCAAGAGATAGCGCATGGAATCTGTTTTCTAGCCTCTGATGAGGCATCCTATGTCACGGGATCCGAACTGCTGATCGACGGCGGGGTCACAGCCGGTTTCAAGGGCAACACAACCCCTCCGAACGATTGAGTGCAACGATATGGAGCTCAGAGCTCCGCCACAGCGGCCTTAATTTCATCGTAAGGCGGTTCGTTGAGCGGTGATTCTGCGACCCATCGCCATCGGACTGCGCCCTCGCCATCGACTACGAATACGGAGCGCTGAGCCACGTTGTATCCTTCGATGCCGGCAAGATTTTGGAGTTCAACCCCATAGGCGGCGACAGTTTGTCGGGTGAAATCGCTGAGCAGCGGAAAGGTGAGATCGTTTTTCGAAGCGAACTCGGCTTGGGAGAAAGGCGGATCGACCGAGATTCCGAAAACCTTGCAGTTCATATCGTTGAAAGATGCCAGCGAATCTCTGAAGGTGCATAGCTCGGTTTCGCACACACCAGTGAATGAGGCCGGAAAGAAAGCCAGAACTACATTGGATCCGTGCTGCTCGCTCAGCGTTGCCATATCGCCGCTGTTAGTCCGGAGGTTGAAGTCGGGGGCTTTATCGCCGATGTTGACTGCGGTCATGAATTTGCTCCTTTGGGTTTAGAGAACGATACGCATCAATTTTATGACGAGTCGTTCGGTATTCCCACGGGACTTGCTCGGATTCGCGATGCCGCGCGGATGAACGATGCGCCGACGCGATGATGAAGATTGTATGCTCTATGGAGATGCCATACAGGGATTTGCAGAATATGTCAATAGATAAGAAACGGATACTTATAGTCGGCGCGGGAGCGGTAGGCAGCTACTTAGGCGGCTGGCTGGCTCACACTGGGCATGACGTAGTTTTCGCCGATAGCTGGGCAGATCAGGTCGACACTATTCGCCGATACGGCTTGAGAGTCGAGGGGCCGCATCAGCCGTTCGACGTATCGGCGCCGGCTTTTCATCTTCACGAAGCTCAGCGTCTGGCGCTAGATGCCAAATTCGATATCGCATTCATGGCAGTGAAGGCTTACGACACTGCATGGGCGTCGCACTTCGCGCATCGTTTCGTATCTGAAGGGGGCTACTTCGTATCCTCCCAGAACTGCCTGCCAGATGATGATATGGCGCACGCCGTAGGTGCGGAGCGGTGTGTTGGGCTCATCATGTCATCTATCGCGGTCCGTCTCGCCCGCCCGGGCTTTTCGCAGCGCGCGGGGGCTAAACGCCGAAGAGACTTGGGACATGTGGTGTTTCGCGCCGGCGAGCATGACGGCCGCGAAACAGAAAGAATATCCGAGCTGATATCGATGCTGGACCCGATAGATGCCGGCAAAACGACTACCAATTTGTGGGGCGAGCGATGGGCGAAGCTAGGGCAGAACAGCATGGGCAATCCAGTAGTGGGCATCACCATGCACGGCATGGCTGCTATTGGCGGGTACGCAAGAGGCCGAGAATTGCAGATTCGTCTGGCATCAGAGACGGCGAAAGTGGGAATCGCGCTCGGCTTAGATGTAGTGCCTTTCGGCGGCGCATCTGCTGAAAGATGGAGCGAGGCATCAGAAGATGGCGCAGTGTTTGAGGAGCTTGATGCTATTTTAGCCGATTCCGCAGGCAGTGGTTCGGGCGATTGGTATCCATCTATGGGACAAGACGTTGGCAACGGCCGACCCTCGGAGATTGATTTCATGAATGGAGAAGTGTTGCGGAAGGCCAATCAGGCGGGCATCGATGTTCCCGTTACAGCATCAATAGTGAGAGTGATGCGACAGGTAGATCGCGGTGAACTGGCCCCAAGTCTGTCAAATGTGGATATGGCGCTTGGCGGCGCTGGATTTTAAGCCTACCGATTCTGATTGTCATCTGCAACTACTGCCTACGGATAATGACTGTTGCACTAATGTTTCCGAAATCTGGTTCTATGCGACGGAGTAAAGTCATAATCTAAGGCAGTAGAGATTTTTTCTCCCCTGATATTGAGTTGATTTCCGAAACCGACATAAGATCTGATGTTGCGACCCCGCGCAACGAAGTGCTGATAGCGCTTGACCTGGAGACGACAGGCCTGGACCCGAGCCATGATCGGATCATCGATGTCGGGGCCTGCAAGTTCAGAGGCGATGAGAATTTGGGCAGCTACGCGTCACTGGTGAATCCGCGCCGCAAGATTTCGTCTTTCATCACCGCGCTCACCGGGATTGAACAGCGCGATGTGGATAGCGCGCCGGGATGGGAAGTAGTCAGCTCCGAACTGGAAGAGTTTATCGGCGAACATCGTCTAGTGGGACACAATATCGGCTTCGACGTTGGTTTTTTGAAAGCACAGGGCATAGCAACTTCATTATCCCCATATGACACCGTGGATATGGCGAGAGTCGCTTTGCCGAGATCCCCCGAATTTGGGCTTGAGCGGCTGTCTGAGCGTTTCGGAATCGTGCATGATGCGCCTCATCGAGCTTTTTCGGATGCGTTGGCGAGCCGCGACCTCTTCTTGCTGTTGCTGAAGATGTTCGAAGATATGGATCGCCGAGTTTTGACTCGGATGCACACGCTGTCGAACTCTCCCCGATGGTTGATTGGCGGGTTGGCAAGCGGTGTGGCTGCGGGGAAGATCAGTGCGCCGGGTGGATCGTCGATATCACCCGATGCATTAACCCCACAATCCTTAGCAGGGCGTCTGAGTTTAGATTATCCGACGCATTTAGAGGATGAGGGACCAGCAGTTGCTTCAGCGCTATCTGACGCTGAGACGGAGACGTTCGTGAACGATGTAGGCGCGGCTTTTGAATCTGGCGGCTTACTCTCGAAGCATTTCGGTTCCTATGAGTCCCGTTCGGGCCAGAAACAGATGGCAGAACGGCTGGCTCGAGCCATGGCCAAACGCGAGAAGGTGATCGTTGAGGCTGGCACTGGTATCGGGAAGACGATAGCGTATCTGCTGCCGGCGGCGCTTCATGCCGCGCGGCACGGCGTGAAGGTGGTTATCTCTACTAACACCATCAATCTACAGGAACAGATCCTGAAGAAAGATTTTGAGTTGGTGCGCTCTATTCTGAACGCTGAGATAGATGCGGACCTGAATGCAGCGCAGCTTAAGGGGCGGTCTAACTATCTCTGCTATACCAGATGGCGCGATGCCGTTTCGCATTCGAACCATTCTCCGATAGAGGCTCGGGTTCTGGCGCAATGCATGACCTGGTTGAACAATACCGAAAGCGGCGACAGCGCTGAGCTGTCGCTTGGGCGTGACGCTCCCGTGTTCAGCCGATACTCGGCCGAAGGCTGTCCGCCCAGCCGCGACCGATCGGGTCGGTTCCATCCCTGTCAGGGACCGCCGTGTTTCATGCTCAAGGCCCGTTCTGAGGCGCTAACGGCCGACATTCTGATCATCAATCATTCGCTGTTGATTCTAGATCGAGTGAACGGCGGACGAATATTACCGGAGCCGGATGTATTGATCGTTGATGAAGCCCATCATCTGCAAGCCACGGCTACCCATATGATGGGCTTTTGGATTCGCGAATCTTTATTGATGGAAGATCTTAAAGGACTGACGGGAGAGAGCGCTTTAGTGCACCGATTGGCTCAGCTTGCCATTTCGATGGATGACGAGACGCACGCGCTGAATCCGTTTCCTCAGGCGCAGGAGAATGTAATAGAGGCGGCCGGTAAAGCGATGCGCATCGGTTCTCGGTTGTTCAATGCGATACGCGGCATCACTCTGCAATCCGTGCATAGAGAAGGCACACGCGAGCTGCGGGTGCTGGGCAAAACGCGTCAGCTCAAAGAGTGGCGTGATGTGGCAGGCGAATGGACGCAGTTCGGTCAAGAACTGGATAAAGTTCGGGCTAATCTTTCGCTGTTGTTGGATGCCGCGGATCCAGAAGATTCATCAGATGCCACGATCATCAACGCTAACAGTGTTTTAGAGAACATCACTAAGACTTATGACGGCTTGGCGCAGCTGATAGACCGTCCGGATGAAAACTATGTGTATTGGACATCAGTGGATACGCGACGCGATAACAGCGATGTGATATTGCAGGGAGCGCCGCTGGACGTGGGAGAAGCGCTTCGAACTTTCGTATTCAACGGCAATAGCAGCTACATATTGACTGGCGCGTCCATTTCGGAGCATGGAGATTTCCAGCGTTTCAAGAGCACCATCGGTTTTGAGGATAGCGCCGATGACCTCAGCATCGATTCACCCTTCAATTTCAATGAGGCAGCATTGATTCTGGTGCCTGAAGACATCCCTGATCCGAACGGACCCGGTTACGCGGCGATGGTGACAGACGCGCTTTATGACGTGGCGGTGGCGAGCGGAGGCCGTAGCTTGGCCCTATTCACATCCAATTCGGCGCTCAACAATGCTCGTGAAGAGCTGTTGCAGAGATTGAAAAGAACCGAGGTGCGACTGTTCGCTCAAGGCAGGGACGGCCCACCAGCTCGAGTGATGCGTCTGCTGAACGATTCAGACCGAGCACTCGCGCTGGGCTCGATGAGCCTTTGGGAAGGGGTCGATTTAGAGGATGCTTCCATAAATGCGCTGGTGATGACTAGGCTTCCGTTCCCGATGCCTTTTGATCCGATCCATGCTGCTCGTTCGGAGCGCTTTGAGGATGGATTCAACGACTATTCAGTTCCTGAAGCGGTGATGAAGTTCCGACAAGGTTTTGGCAGGCTAATACGTTCGCATCGCGATCGCGGGGTGTTCGTCGTCCTTGATCGACGAATCATATCGCGACGCTATGGGCGGGAGTTTCAGAGATCGATACCTAACTGCACGGTGAGGCGCGTAACGCTAGCTCGCATTGGAGAGTACATCGATAAATGGCATCGGAGAGAGCCGGTTTGACAGAAACAATAGGAGATGTGCCTAACAGGGCAGATTCGCATCGGCGAATGCGGCTGATAATAGGTGAAGTGGATCTGGAGCAGACATTGGATGGCGGGCAGGCTTTCAGATGGCATCGATCAGACGCTAATTCTTACCGCGGCGTAATCGCATCCGAAGCAATCTCTTTATCGAGTGTAGACGGCGATGTGGAGATGATGGTTGCGAGTGATTCTGATGAAGCCGTAGAGCTCGCGTCGGTGCGCCGATATCTGAACGCGGACGTATCCGCGGATACGCTACGCGAATCGCTGGGCGGCGAGCCGGGCTACGGCGCCGATTTGTATCGTCGTCCGTTGCTTCGAGTGTTGCGTCAGGATGCTTGGGAATGTTTGTCGGCATTTATCTGTTCGCAGAACTCCAATATGCCGCGCATCAAGCAGATGGTGGCATCGATAGCCGCCACTGGCCGGCGAATCGGCGGTTCGACACATGATTTCGAGTTCCCCCAAGCCGAATCGGTGGCTGAAATCGGAGAGTCAGGATTGCGTTCTATGGGTTTGGGCTACCGCGCGAAGCACCTCGCCCAGACGGCGACTATGGTGTCTACAGGCGAGATCGTGTTGCATGAGTTAAGACGAGCCAATTACCGAGATGCGAAGTTGGAACTGATGAGATTGCCAGGAGTAGGCCCTAAGGTAGCGGATTGTGTATCGGCATATTCCCTGGATAAGCTAGAAGCCTTTCCCGTGGATGTGCATATGCGCCGCGCGGTGATTCGTCTGTATCGTTTGCCTGAGAGCATCAAGAACGACGATATAGGCGAATGGGCGCGTGATCGTTTCGGAGAGCTGGCTTCTGTAGCGCAGCTGTATATGTTTAGGAATCAGGTAAATTTCAGCCGCGCATAAGGCTTCGTCCACCGTGTTTCTAGGACGGTTCGAGCGGTCTGCCCAGCTTCTTGCTCAGCCACTCTATTTCATCATGGCGAGTTTTGATCCATCCATCGATTCGCCCGCTTCGTAGCGCATTTAGCGTTTCACTGATTTGAGGGCCTTTCGGCACTCCAGCTTCGATCAGGTCATCGCCGTTTAGATGCGGCTTCAGCTTGCTCCATTCATCTAAATATCGTTGGATGCGATTTCGTGCCAGCCTATCATTGAGCAGGTATCCACATGCCTGAAGAGCATCTGATCTGTAATGCCCCAGCGCTTTAGCGATATCGCTGTTACTCCTTGCTTCGTTTTCTATCCCAGATCTGTTTCTCCATAGGGTCGATGCATCTAGAATCGTGTCGCGCCATTCGGCGGGCACGTTAAGGCGTTGCGCTAGATCGGCAACAGATTGCGGAGAGCTTTTCGCGGTAAGCAGCGCCAATTTAGAAAGCGCCGATGATCGCACTGGCATGTTCCTAAGCGCATCGAGCGTAACTTCGTCTGTGTGCAGCTCCGGGATGAATTGCGGATGGATCGAGTTTGCGCGTGAAAGCGCTGCTATCTGCGCCGTGTTTTCGCGTGCTGAAAACCATAGTCTGAACTCGTTGAATACCCGCGTCGGAGAAGAGATGGTCATCGATTTGAGTCGCGGGGCGTCTCGCTCCATAAGGCATGCAGTCTGACGATCTAATCGATATCCGTAGCGCGCGGCGAATCGCATTCCCCTCATCATCCGGCTAGGGTCTTCACGGAACGAGTTTTTATGTATCACTCTAATAACGCCGCGCTTGCAGTCTGCGACTCCGTGCAACGGATCGATGATAGCTCCGAAGTCGTCAGCGTTCAGAGAGAAGGCGATTGCGTTCATAGTGAAGTCGCGTCTGGGAAGATCCTCTTCGATGTGGTTTACAGCGGTGATTCTGGGCAGGTCGCCCCACGGCGAGTATTTGTCAGTTCGAGCGGTTGCGATTTCCAGAGTGATATCCCATACTCGTGCCTTGACGGTGCGATGCCGAGATTCAGAGATGATGCATCCTTCGGCGCTTTGTTCCACCAGCTTCTCTGCGAACCGCACTTCATCTCCGACCACTGTAATGTCTGGCTGAACATCCTTCACGGATCGTTTGGCGGCCAGATCTCGCACCATGCCGCCGACTAGGTAGACGGGCTCGGATCTTCTTGCTCCGACGGCGCTAATCGCTTTTAACAGTCGCATCAATTCTGTGCCAAGCGCACTTTTGAGATTCATGACGGGTTGCAAGATAGATATTTCCTAGCACGGTCACGACGGGAGATTATTTTTGAACAATTCAATGATGAGCATGGCTTGATGGCGCTGACTTGCGATAATCCGGAGAGGCGGGATAGTTAAAGATGACTGGATCCGCGGGATGCTGATAGAATCATTCTGCATCTATGACGGAAGCGGTTTTGGTTAAGTGTACGGGATGTATATGCTCAACGGCAGAAAGAGACATTTAATGATGATGCAAAAGGATTTGATTAGGCTAGAAGTTTTCATAGATTACACGTGACCGTGGGTCCGTCAGGCGGGCATTTGGCTCGCCCGTGTGAAGCGAGAGATGGGCGATGATCTGGAATTGCGATATAGAAGCTTCGCCTTGGAGCAGGTGAATTCTCAGGGTGGCGAATCTTGGAGGGCTTGGGAGCAGGACGATAACTATGACAGCCGAGGGCTCTGGCCGTTGCGTGGCGGTATCGCTGCAAGGATGCAAGGTTTCGATGCCCACGAGAACTACATGGCTGATTTGCAAGAGTACAAATTCGTGGAGCGAGGCGATATCCGTTCCCGCGAAGCAGTCATCGAAGCAGCACGACGCGCCGGATTGGATGTCAACCGTTTCGCATCGGATGTCGATGCCGCAGATCGGCTTCGAGAGATCGGACAAGACCACGAGTATGCGGTTTCGAAGGGTATTTTCGGCACTCCAACTTTCATCTTCGAGGATGGCTCTGCGGCGTTCCTAAAGACCTTTACTCCGCCTGAGGATGAGTCGATGGCAGCGTTCGACGGTTTCTTGAAGATGGCGCTTAATCGCCCTTACTTCGGCGAGTTGAAACGTCCGCAACCGCCCTGGCCGCGCGGCGTGGAGATTTGATATTTGCCGACTCAGTTGCACACCGTGTCTGAGCTGCGTCAGCTGGAGAGTCGGCTGGGGCTTCAATTTCGCGACCTTGAGCTCTTACAACAGGCGTTGACTCACGAGTCTTTCCTCAACGAATGGGAAGATAGAGCCGACGTCACTGAGACTATCGCTTCTAGCGAACGCCTGGAATTTCTGGGTGATGCAGTGCTAGATCTCATTGTTGCCGGCATGTTTTATCGTCAAAACCCCGACGCGGATCAAGGCAAACTTTCTTTGGCACGATCGCACGTAGTGCGTAAGGAGACGCTGGCGCATGTGGCGAGAGAGATGGGACTGGCTGGGCATATAGTTCTTGGCCGAGGCGAGCATCTCAATGGCGCGGCTGAGCGAGATTCGGTGTTGGAAGATGCGTATGAGGCGATCCTAGGCGCTATCTACTTGGATCGTGGCATGACCGAATCGGTGCGATTCGTGCGCGATACGCTGGGCGAGATTATCGACGACGTGGCTGTGAATGGAGTAAAGAAGGATCCGAAATCGGCTTTTCAAGAGCTTGTGCAACACCATGGCTTTCCTAGTCCGCGTTATCGCACTAGCATCGTGAAGGAAAACGCGGATGGGCGCAATCTATACCAGGCCTGGGCCATGCTGTCGGATTCAAAGGTGGGACACGGCTGCGGCAACAGCAAGTCTAAGGCACAGAAAGCCGCGGCCTCGCAAGCCATGCGCCAATTTAGGGAAGATATCACGAAAAGATCTATTCGCACGCCGCAAGATTCGTCAAACACCTTATCGCGTTACGGATCTAAGCCGGGATCCACACCAGAAACGGCACATTCTTCGCAGAAGGAGGTGCATAATGGTGCAGTCTGCGCAGTAGAGAATCGGGGCGAGACACAACCGTTCTTGGCGCGTGTGGCCGATTTTTTCGCGCGTGCACACCGTGCCGCGATGGTTGCCCTAGCAGGCAGGTCTAACTGAAGATTTGAGATGTTTGGTTTTCTGAAGCGAGAGAAGAAAACGGCTGAATCGTCCACGACCACCGCACGCTCTTGGCGGAAAGTAGTTGGCGCTGTCTTCCGCCGCGAGAAGATCGATCTCGAGTTTTGGGACCAGCTTGAAGAAGCGTTGATCGTATCAGATGTAGGAGTCAACACTTCGATGGAGCTGGTGGAAAAGCTGCGCGATCAGTCGCGGCGCGACGGAGTGTCAGCTCCCGAATCTGTAAAGGCTCTAATGCGTGCCGAGATAGTGAGAATCTTGGAAGAAGCGGGAGTTGGCAGCGGCATTCCGAGAGGCAGGTCGGTTGCATTGATGATGGTTGGAGTCAACGGTTCTGGAAAGACGACCACCCTCGGGAAGCTGGCCCATGCCGCGCGAGCCGAGTCGCGTGCTACTACGATAGTGGCGGCTGACACTTTCCGGGCTGGCGCCATCGAACAGTTGCGAAGCTGGGCTGATCGTAGCGGCAGTGCATTCGTTTCGGCTGAGCCCGGAGCAGATCCCGGCTCAGTAGTTTATGACGGGCTGCATTCGGCCCGGGCGAGCGGCTCAGATTTCGTCATCATAGACACTGCAGGACGCTTGCAGACGTCGAACAATCTGATGGAAGAGCTGAAGAAGGTGCGCCGCATCCTGAATCGAGAGTCGGTTGGCTATGAGACGCGCGCGCTGCTAGTGATGGATGGCAATACGGGACAAAATGGTTTGTCCCAGGCGAGACTTTTCAATGAAGCGGTAAATTGCGACGGAGTTGCGCTTACCAAGCTGGACAGCACGGCCAAGGGCGGTATCGCAATCGCGATCAGCGGTGAAACATCCTTGCCTATCTGGTATGTGGGAATCGGCGAAGAGATAGATGATCTGGCAGAGTTCAACGCGCGCGAGTTTGCCGATTCGATCTTGCCGGCGAACTGAGGAGCATAAACACAGTGTCAGGTTCATCTGCATCTAGCCGCACCGCATGATTGGCGATTGATGAAATCTTGCAAAGTTTGTAGAGGATGTTGCCCTGAAGTTTGCGAAAATGTTCTTAATGCATGAACCGCTTGCCTCGCGCTGCATGTGATGCAATAACCGCAACTATGCTTCTCAATGCTTGATCTTTTATTCTGGCTGCTAGCAGTATCACTGATGGGACTGGCCGTGACGCCGGTGCTATATGCGGCGTTTCCCAACCTAGCAGACCGCGGCTTCGGATTCGCGCGTCCGCTGGGGATGTTGATTGTCGGTGCGTTGGTGTGGATGGCAAGCTTGTTGCATCTGATGCCGAACTCGGCGTGGTCGTGGTGGATATTTACGGTCGCGATAGCATCATGCGGCTGGTACTGGCTCTGGTCTAGGCATCGGGACGAGTTATGGCGTTTCGTAAAGCTGCGCTGGGCTCATCTCGTCGTAAGTGAAGCCGTCTTCTTCATTTTCTTCCTTCTGTTCGCGTTCTATAAGCTGCACGATCCTGACATTTCAGGCACTGAAAAGCCGATGGATCTGATGATGCTGAATGCTGTGATAGTTGCGGATTATGCCCCTCCGGGCGACCTCTGGCTCAGCGGTCATCCTGTTTCTTACTACTACTTTGGATATTGGCTGTTCGGCGGTATCGCGCAGATGTCTAGCGTAGCTGCTGAAGTGGCATTTAACCTGTCGATTGCCTTGATAGCGGGAATGTCAGCGACTGCCATATACTCTTTGACGGTCAATCTGATCAGACGCGACGGAGGCGGTGGAATCTTGATGATGGGTTCTGGCGCCGCAGCAGCAGTGTTCCTGCTGGTGATGTCTAACTTGAACGGCCTGTGGGAGTTGCTGTCATTATCCGGCATCGGCAGCGATGGTTTCTATGAATGGCTCGGCATCGATGGCGTGGATAAGAGCGATCCCGGCGCCGGATGGCGCCCCGCGGGTTTCTGGTGGTGGTGGTCGTCGTCGCGTGTCATCAACACCTTTGACACTGGCCTGGAGTCGGCGCAATCGCTGGATTTCACGATCCAAGAATTTCCGTTTTTCAGCCTGTTGCTCGGAGATTTGCACCCGCATGTGATGTCGATTCCGTTTGTGCTGCTCAGTGTTGGAATGGTTGCTAACATAGTGTATTCGTCTGATCGATGGGGAATTGGATGGCTGCTCAGGAATCGCATGTCGGCGCTGCTTCTGATCTTGATGGTAGGCGCATCTGGCTTCATCAATGCCTGGGACTTAGCCCTGATCCTAGTGGTGCTGTTAGTCGTGGTTTACCTGAAGAGCCGCGGAGATGGCCACGGCGGCGGAGTGAGAACATTTGTCGTTGCAGTAATGCCGATCGCGCTGATATTGGCGGCAGCAGCGCTCTTTTTCTCTAACTACTACTTCATGACTTTGCGCAGCCAGATTCAATTCCCGCCGCTGGTGCCGGCGCAGTATGGAACGCGCGCGGTGCATTTCCTGACGGTTTGGGGCGGCATGTTATCGCTGTCGCTAGTTTTTCTATGCGCTCGCGCTTGGCATACCCTCACACGCGAGCGCGAATATACCGGCATAGGAGGAGCCGCAGTGAACGGCTGGGCGCACCCGCTTAAACGGATAGACTTCGCGCCGTGGGCAATTTCCGGCGCCATAGTTATCGGCGGATATCTATTGTGGTTTGCATCTCACTATCTGAGCGGACGCTTCGTGAACGAGTGGGATATCTATACGCGACTAGTGTTGACCGGTCCGATGGGATTGATTTTCATCGTTTTATTCGTGGGCGCGTACCGGCTCGGCTCCAGAAGCGCTGACAGCGGCGGTTATGTTGCGCTGCTGTCAGCGCTATATGCGTTGCTGTTGCTATTCGGCGCCGAACTGTTTTTCTTGCATGATTTCTTTGCCAATAGAATGAACACCGTGTTCAAGTTTTACTATCAAGCCTGGATCATGCTTTCCCTGGCCGGAGGCTACGGAGTGTTCCACATGTTCCGCGCCTTGTCGACTGCCGGACGATATAAGCGCCTAGCGATCCGAGCGGTGTTCATGGTGGCGATGCTGCTGGTGATTTTCTCTCTCTACTATCCGATCGCGGCTTCCATCACGAAGACCGGCGAGAGTTCTACTAGAGCCACGCTGGATGGTTTGGCCTATCTGGAAGAGCGGCAGCCTGAGGTGCGCGAAGCGTTGAGATGGATTCGGGAGAATGTGGATAAAGACGATGTGATAGTGGAGGGCGTGGGCGGCGGATACTCTGAGTTCGGGCGGTATTCAGGCTTCACTGGATCGCAATCGGTTTTAGGTTGGACCGGGCACGAGAATCAATGGCGTGGCGGCGGCGAACTATGGCAGCCGCGCGAAGCCGATATACAGCGCATCTATACCATTCCTGGAGACGAGGAAGGATTGACTGAGTTGGTGCGACTTTTGAATCACTATCAAGTGGAATATGTGATCGTAGGGCCTGATGAGCGTCAGAAATATACTGATTTAGATGACAGTAAATTTGATTCGATTGCAACCCGAGCATATGAGAATAGCCGCGTGACGATCTACCGATTGCGAGACGATTTTGACCGTTGATCACTCTCAATTAAGTGATAGCGCAACGGATCATGATGAGAGCATCGTGACCTCAACTGCGCAGTTGCCCGACTCAGCGCCCGGGCGATGGGTGAACGGAGTCTGGACGCGCTTGCCGGATAACGTTTCGCATAGCGCGCGTGCGGTTAAGCAGATCATTATTGCGCCGATGGTGCAGTATCTGATCTTTGGCAGCATCTTCGCGGTAGCAGTAGCGATGCGACTAGTCGATCTAGATGGTCAAGCGGTTCATCACGATGAGAGTCTGCACGGATTCTTCGCCTGGAAGATATCAACCGGGGGCGAATATGCTCATTCGCCGCTGATGCACGGGATGTTCCTGTTCGAGATAGTGGCTGCTACTTTCGTGCTGTTCGGGGATTCCGAGTTCACATTGCGACTGTCGATGGCGCTGTTCGGATCGGGGCTAGTGTTGATTCCGATGCTCCTGCGCAAGGAGCTGAGCGTTCCGGGCGCGATCGCCGCTTCATTGATGCTGGCGTTTTCGCCCGCGCTCTTCTACTTCAGCCGCTTTGCCAGGAACGACATATATATGGCGGTCTTCGCGTTGCTCCTGGTAGTCGCGATTTTCCGATACATGGATGGACGAAGGGCCGTTTGGCTGTATGTAGCCGCCGCGGTTATGGCCTTAGCGATGTCGACTAAAGAGACTGCATATATGCTGATCGCGGTGTTCGGGCTGTATCTGGCTTATCGTTCTCGGGACGAAATCATCAGCGTGATTCTCGGCTACAAGAGCTTCCGAGAAATCGGCAAGCCGGGCGAAATTCTGGCGATGATGGCAGGCATAGCACTGCCGTTCGCAGCGCCTATGATAAGTGTTTTCCAGGGATTCATAGGCATTACTCTATCAGCGCCGAACAATACGCCCAATGTCGCTACGGGAGCGCCGGATGGATTGGTTGCGACGCTGATAGCGCTCTTCTTCACGGTGTTGCTTTTCAGCGCCGGCGCAGTGGCCGGAGCGATGACGCTAGGGCGTAGATTCTTTATGGCGCTGCTCATATTCTGGGCCGTATATGCGTTGGTGATGACGAATATGGGGACCAGCCTTTCGGGGATTCCGACTGGTGTTTGGCAGTCTCTAGGCTACTGGCTTGCACAGCAGGAGGTGAACCGTGGCGATCAGCTTTGGCACTACTACTTCATGCTGGTATCGATCTACGAGTTCCTGCCGGTTTTGGCATCGATCGGTTTTGTGGT
Source organism: Dehalococcoidia bacterium (assembly GCA_963422715.1). GTDB lineage: Bacteria > Chloroflexota > Dehalococcoidia > Lucifugimonadales > Lucifugimonadaceae > Bin127. The sequence continues at coordinate 1,826,904 of OY730475.1, forward strand.
CTACTATGTCTTGCGTTCCGGCAGGGCATCGATTGGCCTGGCGCTGACTGGGATTGTGGCATTGCTGATCGCTTTGGTCCTATTCTTCGCCGTTTACTTTCGGCCCGAGCGTACTCCGGTTGCAGATGCATCCCCGATTCCGTTGCTAGCGTTGCTGTCGGTGGGGATTGTGGCGTTGCTGTGGATGTCGATGAGACTGAGGGTCTCACGGTTCACGCAGTTCCTGGTTTTCTGGTGTTTATCTACCTTTGCGGTATATTCATTTGCCGGGGAGATGATGCCGTGGCTGCTGGTGAATGTAACGCTGCCCTTCGTGATACTCGCCGGCAAGGCGATCGGAGAGCTGATTCAATTCGTGGATTGGCACCGGTTGATATCCAATCGCGGTTGGTTGATGTTTCCGTTGCTGCCGCTGTTTTTGGTGGTGCTGTGGCGCTTGGCGATCTTCGACTTAGGCTCTGATCTGAACCTTTCCGATACTTCAGATTTACTGAAGTTTCTGGAGCTTTGGGGTTTGATATTGTTACTAGGCATTCTGTTATTGAGTTTCTATCAGTACGCTTCTGCACATGGCTTCAAACAGGCATCCAGTATCTTGGGCTTGTCGATGGCGGCGCTGATGTTTCTATTCACGGTGAAGGCTTCGGCGGTAGCAGTATATGTTAACGGGGACGTGCCCAGAGAGATGCTAGTGTATACGCAAACGACACCTGATCTGCATGAGACGGCGCGCGAGATCGAGGTGGCGAAACTACTGGTGTGGGACCAGAAGTTAGATAAATTGAGCGGTTCGGATGAGTTCAATGAACTTGATCAGAATGGCCATAGCGTCGCTCCCCCGGGGTTGAGCATCGCGATTGATACTCTTGACGGATACGCCTGGCCCTGGTCTTGGTATCTGAGGAATTACGATTCAGGAGTGTCGTACGTGGCTCTAGATGGCGAGAATGCATCAGTTTCCCCGCGCAACACGGTGCTAGTGGTGAATGATAAGAACAAAGACAGTGTGGAGGCAGTTCTTCCAGATCACTTCGGCGAAGGAAGATACATGATTCACCGCTGGTGGTTTCCAGAGGGATATAAGCTGGTGACTCTGGCGCAGTTTTTCGATGCGCTGACGGACCGTTCTCAATGGCGCAAGCCAGTGGATTACTGGCTGTATCGCAAATTGCCGACGCCGATAGGGTATCAGGGCTCCTATGTTTATTTCAGCGACTATCTTCCGAAGGCGCCCTTGCGCTGATGAATCGGACCGGAGCGGGCGCTCAGCATCTGGATTTGAATAGGTTCAATTTCACTTGGTAAATAGGGTTACACTTTGGGCGGGAATAGCTTTCAGCGCTGTTTTCTTGGCCGTATTCGCCCTCCTGTTCGTGGATCTGGATACGCTGGTAGAAGTGATGCGCAACGCTAACTACGCATATATCGTGCCCGGTCTGATCCTTTATACAGTTGGATTGTGGCTACGAACGGTGCGCTGGAGGTTGATACTGAACCAAATCGACGGCAATAATACTGCGCGCGCTCTCTTTCCGGTAGTGGTAGTGGGATATATGGCGAACAACCTGATTCCAGTGCGCGTGGGCGAGCTGGTACGCGCCTACTATCTCAGCCTCCGCGAGACGGTGGGCGTATCAGCAGGCGTCGGTACGATAATGCTCGAGAGGGCATCCGATGTGATAGTCCTGATGTTTTATCTGGTGGTCGCATTGATCGGCAGCGCGGCGTTAGTAGGCTCCGCGCTGCCTCTGGTCGCTGAACAGGTGCCCGGAGGGATGCCACTCTTCGCCTTTCTGGCATTGTTGCCCTTGCTGGGGGTTTTGGCAGTGGTCTCTTATACCGTATTCGTTTCTGCCCATCAGACGGCGACTATTATGGCAAAGACGCTTTGGTTTCTCCCTTCGGCGATTAAAGATCGGCTTGTGGCTATAGCGTTGAACCTGCTCTCGGGGTTGAGTGCGGCAAGAACGCCAATGATGGTGCTGAAAATAGTCGCAATCTCCATTTTGATTTGGGCCGCAGAGATTGGGATGTACTATGTGATTGCACTGGGATTCGATATTCGAGCAGCGTTTGACAACGAGATTCAGTTCGTGCTGGCAATAGTGTTTTTCGGCTCGATGGCGAACCTGGCGGGAGTGATTCCTTCCAGCGCCGGAGGTTGGGGATCATTCCATTTTTTCGGCGCCGCGTCTCTGGTCGCCCTGGGCCTAAACGATGATGTTGCGGCCGGGTATGCTTTGACGGTGCATATGGCGTTATGGGCTCCAGTAACTATCGCCGGGGCGGCTTTTCTGTTTGCAGATGGGACGTCCCTGGGCCGTTTGGCGCGCGGGATAGGACATCTCAGACGCGACCGGCAGGCAACCGCGCCGGCTGAGATCGAATCATCTTCATACAGCATGGATGGGAATCAATGAGAATAGGCATCGTCGGCGCGGGTGCAGCCGGATTGGCGGCGGCTTATGATCTGACTCGCCATGGGCATCAGGTAGTGGTATACGAGTCGGCGCCTTTCATAGGCGGCCAAGCATCCACCATCTCAGTGGGCGGCCATCCGCTGGAACGCGGTTATCACCATCTCTTCTTGAACGACACTGCGATTCTGACGCTAATGGAAGAGCTGGGCATTGCTGACGCCATGCAGTGGTATCCCTCTAATGTGGGGACCTATGTTGACGGCGACCTGCATCGAACAACATCAGCGTTCGATCTGCTTCGCTTCAAGGCTCTGCCATTGCTCGAACGCATCAGATTAGGTTTATTCACCTTGCGTCTTAAAAGCTTGAAGCGATGGGAGAATCTTGAAGATTCCACGGCCGACGAATGGCTGAAATCCCATCTGGGCAGAAAGGCCTATGAAGCCCTGTGGAATCCGCTTCTGCGAGGCAAATTCGGCCGCTATCACGATGAGATAGGAATGCCCTGGCTATGGTCTAAGATCCAGACGCGGTTCGCTTCTCGGCGCGGATTGCTGGCTAAAGAGGTCCTCGGATATCCGACCGGCAGTTTCGACGTGCTGTTCGATAAGCTCGCCGCCGCGATCCGAAATAGGAACGGAGAGATCAGGCTTTCGCACCGAGTTACAGAGATCACGCCGCTTGACAGCAGTGGTTCAGTTTGGGTTCAATCAGAGCATCGATGGCAGCCGAGCCGCGAGAAGTTCGATTGCGTTCTGGCGACGGTGCCTTCGTTCGAGATGCTGAAGCTACTGAACGGGCTGCCCAAAGACTACGCCGATCGCCTGTCGGCAGCGCGCTACCTGGCCGCGGTGGTAGTGATTCTGGAGCTCAAATATCAGTTGACGGAATTCTACTGGACGAACATCGCAGATGACAAAGTTTCTTTTCTGGGCATGATCGAGCATACGAATATGTTGCCACAAGAGTGGTACGACAACAGCCACGTTCTTTACTTGACGAACTACTTGGACCGTTCCGATCGTCTGTTTCAGATTTCGGAGCAAGAGCTGATAGATGAGCATTTGAGTCACCTTTACCGCTTCAATCCCAATTTCAGGCATTCGTGGGTGAAGAATGTTCATTACAATGCCGTAAGCGCCGCACAGCCGATCGTCGGTACGAACTACAGCCAAATGAGGCCGGCACACCACACTCCGTTCGAGCGGATATATCTTGCCAACACAACTCAGATATACCCTGAGGATCGCGGTACGAACTACAGCATACGCATGGGGCGCGAACTGGCCGAGATGATGATGCATGACCATCGTTTCCGATGGTCGGTCTGGCCCTCTCAATGAAGGGCGAGGTTGAAAGATCATCAGCTATTGCAATTTATGTCAAGCCTTCAGAAATAAATTAACCTTAGCTCTGTAACATCACACTTTAGAATCAATCATTGATCATTAGGAGATAGGTCCTTATGGGATCGCTCAAGGACAAGATAGCGATCATCACGGGCGCCGGCAGCGGAATAGGTCGTTGCACCGCGTTGCTCTTCGCGGATGCCGGAGCTTCAATGGTGTTGGCAGGCCGCCGCGAGGCTCCGCTAATTGAAGTGGCAGAGCTTGTCTTGGCGAAAGGTGTAAAGGCAGTGGTCAAGACTACCGACCTAGAGAACGGCGATGATGCGGAGGATTTAGGCCGTTACACGATCGACGAGTTCGGACAGGTGGATATATTGGTCAACAACGCCGGTCACAGCAGCCGGGCGCGTTCCATGCTGTATGTGGGCCCTGAAGAGTGGGAATCGGTCTTCAAAGTGAATGTGGATGGAGTATACCGTCTTACGCAGTCTGTGCTGGGCAATATGGTTGAACGAGGCGGCGGCACAGTGATCACGGTCTCTTCATTGGCGGCGCTGAATCCAGGATTGATGGGCGGCGCGCCTTATAGCGCGGCTAAGGCGGCTTCGTTGAATATGATTCGTGGCATGAACACGGAGTTGTCTCAGAAGGGTATCCGTGCCTGTGCAATCATGCCTGGAGAGGTAGATACTCCAATCCTAGAGAATCGTCCGCGCCCACCAGATGCGGATGATCGTTCAACGATGATGCAGCCACAGGATATAGCCGATGCCATCTATCTCTGCGCGGCGATGCCTCAGCGCACGATTGTGGAGCAGATTGTGATGATGCCCACTGCAAGACGAGACGTTTCCCGAGATATGGATGCTGCAGCAAGAGAAGGGTCCGCTTCGCCGGATGCCGAGGATAATTGATGGCCTCCCAATTTAGGAACTTGGTTCTGCTACGATTTTGAGTCTTGATGCTCTGCCGTGCCGAGGCGAATGGTTTTGGAGACACGATTGATGAGGATCGATCTTGACCAACAGTAATAGCAAGAGCGACACCGTGTTACGTCGACAGATTCGTTCCGCGCTGGAACGTCAACGTTCAACTGGCGATAGGCAACAGAGCATCACAGTTCTGTCGTCTCTGCTAGCCGTTCAAGACGCGATTCACTATATTCCCGATGAGGCAGTAGAAGAGACAGCCATTTTCTGCAAAGCCACGATCAATGATGTATGGAGCGTGGCTTCTTTCTATACCAATTTCCGCTTCACTCCGCCGGGCCGAGTAACACTCGATGTTTGCTGGGGACCCACTTGCCACCTGATGGGCGCTCAAGAGGTGCTGAGATCGGTGCAAGACGCTCTGGGCGTTGAAGCGGAGAAAACCACTTCGGACGGTAAGATAACTTTGCGCTACAGCACTTGTCTCGGTGCTTGCGCGCAAGCGCCGGTGATGGCGCGAAACCACGCTCTATCCGGGCGCGCGACGCCAGAGTCGGCGCGTGATTTCATAACCGGTATCCAGCAGGAATTACAACATGGTAACGCGCACTGAACCACACCATCCGGAACTGATCGACGAGAGAACCGCCTATGCCGAGTTGCGCGTTGAAGCGCGCCGTCGCTGGTCTGAACTTGTAGCCGGCGATATGCCTTGGGTGCGTGTAGGATTCGGAGCTTCTGGTCAAGCTGCCGGCGCGCAGAGTGTTTACGACGCCTTTAAGCCTTATTCTCAATACGGCTCCGGTGAACTGCTGCTCTCAAAGGTGGGCGCGCATGGATTGATGTATCTGGAGCCAACAGTAGACGTGCTGGTGCCCCGTGGCAATCGAGTGATGCACAAGAATGTCACCGCAGATATGGTACCATCCATCGCCGCGCACTTCATCGGCGACCGTAGCAACGATCCTCTGCATGGATCGGCATTCGCATTCGCCGGCCATCCAGACGAGTATACGAGGCACCTGCAGAGATGGGAGCTTCTGCCTGCCAATGCATTGCAGACCCGAGTGCTGACGCGAAACTTCGGAAACACAGATCCTCACGACATCTATCAGTACCTCGCCCATGATGGCTATTCGGCCCTCAACAAGGCGATTTTCGGCATGTCTCCCGAAGAGACGCTGGAAGAAGTGAAGAAATCGGGACTGCGCGGACGCGGCGGCGCCGCCTTTCCGACGGGATTGAAGTGGTCATTCCTGGCCCCTAGCACCGCTCTAGTGAAGTACGTGCTTTGCAACTGTGAAGAGGGTGACCCCGGCGCCTTCAACGATAAAGGAATCTTGGAGAGCGATCCGCATCTGCTGATCGAGGGCCTTATCATTAACGGCTACGCCACCAATTCTACTCATGGTGTCGTCTTCATCAGGCAGGGGCATGAATTCCCTATTGAAGCGACGCGCCGTGCCATAGACCAGGCTTACGAGCTAGGCCTGCTGGGGAAAAATATTTTAGAGAGTGACTTTTCGTTCGATATGGAAGTCTCTCTGACCGGCGATTCTTATGTGGCCGGCGAAGAGACGGCTATGATGGAAGCGATCGAAGGCAAGCGCTCTACTCCGCGCTACAAGCCGCCGTTTCCAGCCCAAGCCGGACTTTGGCAGAAACCCACAAATATCAATAATGTCAAGACACTGGCTTATGTGCCAAGCATAATAGCAGACGGCGGAGACCGGTTCAAACTTATCGGCACCGAGTCATCCTCGGGCACCGCGTTGATATGCCTCACCGGCAAAATACAGCGACCGGGAATGTATGAAGTGGCCATGGGGATGACGATTAGGCAAGTTCTAGAGGATATCGGAGGCGGCCCGGCAGAAGGCAGTGAACGGATCAAGGTCTTGCAGACCGGCGGCCCGCTCGGCGGCGTTCTGGGCGATTCGGCATTCGATACCGAAATCGATTTCGATGCCATGGCTCAAGCCGGCGCGATCCTGGGTTCCGGAGGCATCATAGTGGGAGATGAGAATACCGATATCGTGGATCTGATCCGCAATCTGGTGGCATTCAACCAATTCGAATCATGCGGCAAATGTTTCCCATGTCGCTTGGGCAACACCCACATGCTGGATGTGCTGGATCGTTTGTGCAAAAACAGCGCCAAACCTGGTGATTTAGAGTTGATGGATAAAGTCGGCGCCAATATGAAGATCGGATCTCTTTGCGGCCACGGTCAGCTCGGCTACAACCCCGTCTCTTCTGCCATCACCTACTTCGGCGAAGAGTTCAAACAGCGTTTCAATGGCGAGCTTGAGAAGTCAGGGACCTTCGGCGATGGTTCAATGATCATGCCTACCCGAACGCGTCCCTGATGCCGATCATCTAGAACCTGGAACATCAAGATGGCAGATACGATTCACTTCACAATAGACGGCCAACGTCTGCCGGCAAAGCCCGGCCAGACGATACTGCAGGCGGCGCTCGATGCCGGCATCTACATTCCTTATCTCTGCTACTTCCCGAATATGAAGCCCTACGGAGCTTGTCGCACCTGTGTGGTTGAGACTGAAGCGAATGGCCGCAAGATGACGGTAGCATCTTGCACCAGCAACCCGATGCCGGACATGGTAGTTGAAACGAAGAACGAATCAGTGGGGGAGTTGCGGCGCGGAATCATCGAATTGCTGATGTCGGAACACCCGCACGGATGTCTCACCTGCCACCGAATCGAGCTTTGCGGACCTCAGGACGTATGTCAGCGGCATGTGGATGTTACTGATCGATGCACGATATGCCCGAAAAATGAGCGTTGCGAGCTGAAAGACACCGTTAGAGCGGTGGAGCTTGATTTACGAACTCCCCTGAACTACAACCGCCGTAACCTGCCGATACACGCTGATGACCCTTTATATGACCGCGACTACAACCTATGCATCGTCTGCGCGCGTTGCGTTCGAGTGTGTGATGAGGTGCGCGGAGATGCCGCGATCACGCTGGTTTCTCGTTCCGGAGTGTCGTTGGTCGGCACTTCACACGGCACTTCGCTGATGGAATCGGGTTGCGAGTTTTGCGGCGCCTGCATCGATGTTTGCCCTACCGGCGCCTTGGTGGAACGTGAATACAAGTGGGAGAAAGCGCAGCGCCAGGTTGAGACTACATGCACCAACTGCTCGGTGGGTTGCCAGATGATAGCAGAGGTGAATCGTTTCGATAAAGTGATTCGATTTCGAGGTGATGTAAACGGAGAGCCTAATTTAGGACAGGCATGTTTCAAAGGCAAGTTCGGATATGACTATCCGAATCATCGAGATAGATTGAAGCATCCTTACTCTAGAGTCGGTGGCGTGCTGAACAATATCAGCTGGAACGATGCATTTGCTATGGCTGCAGATAGGCTTGCCGGCTATGCTCCTGATGAGGTGGCAGTGATCGCGTCTCCGCGCGGCAGCAACGAAGATAACTTCGTGGCCCAGCAGTTCGCGCGGACGGCGCTGAACACTAATCATGTGGATACCGGGCATAACTTCAGGCGCGAGTTACGAGACCGCATGACGGAACGATGGGATGCATCGGATATGTTTCATGCCACCTGGGAGCTGGAAGACGCCTCGTCGATATTGATAGTTTCTGGCAACCCATCAGAAGATCAGAACGTTTTGGCGGTACCAGTCAAGAAAGCGGTGCGAAACGGCGCCAAACTAGTGGTGATCGATCAGCGCGAGACTGAAATGACTCGCTATGCCGATGTGTGGCTGCGTCCACGCATCGGTACGGAGCATATGCTGATTATGGGAATAGCGCGAGGAGCAATGGATTGCTCGTTAGATGACGCCCACTTTGTTGACCAGCGCGTCGACAACGGCAAGGAGTTCCGCCAACTGCTATGGGATTATGACTTGGCAAAAGTCTCTCGATTCTGCGACGTATCGATTGACGAGATACTGTCTGCAGCATCTGCTCTATGCTCTCATCCTGATTTGAGCGTATTGCTGGGCGGCGACACTGTTGCGCCTGAGCATCGCAGCCGATTAGTTGATGCGGTGATGAATCTGAGGCTCTTCAACGGTAGCGCCGAAAGCCGCGCGCGCGGGTTGTACACCCTCTATGACGGTGCCAACACGCGCGGCTCAGAACTTGTGGGCTGTTCACCGCTGGCACCGGATTCTAAGCTCATGGCGATCTTGTCGCAAGCTTGTCCGTCTGGAATGGCGAGCAATCAAGCGATGGATGCGCGCGCGATTTTCGCTGCCATGCGTGAAGGAAGCATCAAAGCTGCGGTGGTGATGGCAGATGGACTGCACCTCGATGAGAGTGAATTGGGCGATGCTTTGCAGGGACTGCGTTCTTTGGAGTTTCTAGCGGTATCTTCTCTGTTCGACAACGAGATCACATCAAGCGCCGATGTTGTATTTCCAGCCGTAGCTTACACTGAACAGACGTCTAGTTTCACTAATCTGGAATCTAGGGTGCAACTAGTTCGGAAGGCTTGGGATCCGAAGCATGGCGAGAAGGCGGGATGGGAGGTGTTCTGCGGCATCGCTGACGCCATGGGAGTGGACGGATTCGAGTACGGTTCCTCCGCAGAGGTGTTTGAAACGATAGCCGATTTGATGCCGGCCTATTCGGGGCTCAACCATGAGACTCTAGAGTCGGGCAGTGCTTTTGCATCAATCTCTGACAAGAGCGATGAGTTCCGCTATTCATTTGAGATGCTGCACCCCAACTTCGCGGCTCAGCCGCAGAGGAACGGGTTGTTATTTGCGCCGGGCCGAGTGTTGCATCAGCCGGATCGTGATATCACTCTAGTCGAGCGAAACTATTTGAACGCTGTGGAACGACTCGAGGAGCTGGAGATCCACGTTGAAGATGCGGTTGCCGCGGGTATCAATGAAGGCGATACTTTGGTGGCTAAAGACTATGCAGGCTCAGTTTTGGCTACGGGACGCGCGGTTTTAGGCCAGCCACAGCGAAGCGTGGTGAGCATTACAACACTCTTTGCCGAGTTGGCCACTTATATGGAAGAGTGTGAAAGCCCGGACCCTTCGCCTGGTGTTCCTAAGCTCTCGATGAAAGGCGTGACTCTAGAGCGAGCCTGAGTGAACGCCGATAGAGCGCCGGTCCCGCATTTGCCAACTGCCCTGCGCATAGTAGCATCGTCGCACTTGAATCGTGGTAAAATAGATAGTGCTACCCGCTGTCTGGCCCAGCGACTCACGTAACCCAGGCCGGACATTTTCGCGAGAGAAAGGTTTTACCCCCAATGGCGCATCCCATAGCAGTCAATGAGGCCGAATTTCAATCTGAAGTGATCGATTCCGAGGTTCCGGTATTAGTGGATTTTTGGGCCGAGTGGTGCGGACCGTGCAAGATGGTCGCACCAGTAGTGGAGAAATTGGCAGCAGATTATGACGGAAGAGTCAAGGTTGCCAAAGTAGACGTAGACGTCAATCCCGGATTATCTACCCAATACGGCGTCAGAAGCATTCCCACTCTGCTCATTTTCCAAGATGGCGTTCCGGTAGAACAGGTTGTAGGAGCAGTTCCCGAAAAGGCTTTGAAAGAACGCCTTGAAAGCGTGCTCAACTGATGCTGCGTGCGAGCCATATCACGCACCGGCTGGAAGCGCATTCTCATGTCCCAGGCTTTTCGTTTTGACCTTCATCGCAAAGCTGGATCAACCCACAGCGCCGTAACTTGGCGCCATAAGCATGGATCGTTCGGGAGTGGATGGGCCCCGGTGGGCTTCACGGACTTCAAATCCGCTGGCGTGCTTCCTTCGATGTGCGCGGAGGGTTCGACTCCCTTGCACTCCCGCCAATTGAATGGCGTTCAATGCTTCTTGCTTAGGATGTAAATTCGCCCGTATGAACGGAAATTTGTCGTCACCTTCATCAAAGAGATGCAAGAAACCTGGGTCTCGGATATGCAATACACTCGATTAGGCCACAGCGAGATTGAAGTTTCCAGAATGGCGTTGGGATGCTGGCCATTTGCCGGCGGCGCTGTCTGGGGAACGCAGGATGATGCCGATTCGATTGCCGCAGTGCATTCTTCACTGGATAATGGGGTCAACTTCTTCGATACCGCCGAGGGTTACAATGACGATTCGAACTCCGAAGCGATTCTCGGCGTGGCACTGCAAGGTCGGCGCGAGACAGCAGTGGTAGCGACCAAAGTCGGCCCGCGAGGCCTGCATCCTAAGGTGATAGAAGAGCATTGCGACGGTAGTCTCAGAAGACTCCAAACCGACTACATAGATCTGTACCAGATCCATTGGCCCAATCACGATGTCTCAATTGAAGATACGATGTCTGCGCTGTTTAAGTTGCGCGATGCGGGCAAGATTCGAGTGCTAGGGGTATGCAACTTCGGAGTAGATGATCTGGGCGATATCCTGGATTGTGGCGAGATAGTAACGGACCAGTTGCCTTACAATCTTTTGTGGCGCGCCATTGAGTTTGAGATTGCCCCGAGGTGCGTTAATCGCGGAGTGGGCATCATCTGTTACAGCCCGCTGGCACAAGGACTGTTGGCAGGACTCTATAACTCGGCAGACGAAGTTCCGCCGGGACTCGCTCGCTCTCGACATTTCAGCAGTAAGCGCGAGTTGACGGTGCACGGCGAGGAGGGGCAAGAGGCGAAGACATTCGCGGCGATCAACCGGATCAACAATGTTGCAGCTTCTCTGGGCGAGCATCCGGCCAAAATATCCCTGGCCTGGCTTTTGCATCAATCTGGTGTGTCATCGTTGCTGGTGGGCGCGCGCAACGCCGATGAAGTGGCTTTGAATATACCGGCCTTCGATTATGTGCTAGACGAGGATGCTATTGATGCGCTCTCAGCCGCCACTGCGGAACTCAAAGACGCGCTTGGCGATAACGCTGATATGTGGCACTCGCCGAGCCGTATGCGTTAAACATCGAAATATGCTCCGATAACTCGCTATGATCAATGCGACTTTGAAGCCGATAGTGAAAATGTAATTCACTTTCCTTATGCTGATTCTTCATCGCGAGCATGATTGACATTGAAACCCATTTCTACCGGAGATGTCTTTCCAGTTGGATACTTTCGAATCAGAGCTGATTGAACCTGAATTGCTGAAGCGATTCGGTAGCATGAACGTTGGCTATCTGACGCATCTCGTGGCTGAGGGTCGCCAAGCGTCAGAGCCGAGCGGCGAAGAATCTGACAACTCCGATTCGAAAAATATCGTAGCCGATGGATCAAGCGCTGCGATCCACTCCCAGACAGCCTCAAAGACGTTGCTTTCAGACCGTTCCGCGCCTAGAGCCGCAACGCGTAAAGGCTCTGAGAACGGTTCAATGTCATCGAGCCAGGCATTGCGAGTAGGCCGTCTGATCAATGCCATAAGACGCGACGGACACCATGCCGCGACGATAGATCCCCTGGGTATACGTCCGATTCGAGTGGACCACCTGCATCCGGAGCGCTACGGGGTTTTGGATTCCACTCTTGAGCAGCCTGCGGACTGGTTGGGCGTTGCACATGACGGCATCTTGCCGTGGCTCGCGGTCAACACTATAGGCGAGGCTTTGAATGAACTTAAGAGGCATTACTGCGGTTCTATCGGATATGAATTCGATCACATCCACAATGTCGAGGAGCGGATGTGGTTGCTGAACCAAGTAGAGAGTCAATCTTCGATGGTGTACATGTCCGACACGCAGAAGAGATATCTACTGGAGCTACTGACTCGCGCCGAGACTTTTGAGCAGTTTTTGCACGCTACTTTCCCCGGTAAGCGCTGGTACGGGCTTGACGGTCTCGAAGCGCTGATATCGCTGATCGACCAGATCATCTTGCAGTCCGCGTTCGAGGTGGATGAAATTGTGATGGGGATGGCGCATCGCGGAAGATTGAATGTGTTGGCTCACGTGCTGGGACAGCCGTATCGACAGTTGCTGATGGGTTTTTTGGAGGGGCGGTTCGCGCATCTCGCAGAGATGGAAGCCTCGGGCTGGATGACAGATGTGAAGTATCATCTGGGCTCTAGAGCGGGCCGAGACATTGATCTGGACGGCAATACCGATATTCATTTATGGTTGCTGCCTAATCCCAGCCATCTTGAGATGGTTATGCCGGTGGTTCTTGGCGCGGTGCGTTCACTGCAAGACAACTCACCTCCAACAAAGGATCCTGGATTGGCCGCCATGGGATTGCTGATTCACGGCGACGCCGCTTTCGCCGGCCAGGGACTAGTGTCGGAATCGCTCAATCTAACCAATCTCGAGGGATATGATGTTGGCGGCGCGATTCATATCATAGCTAACAATCAACTCGGCTTCACCACCCAGCCATATGAAGCTTATTCTGGGCAGTATGCATCAGATATCGCGCGCGGATACGAAGTCCCGGTGGTTCACGTGAACGGTGACGATTTGGAAGCCTGCATTCTGGCGGCTAAATTGGCGGTAGCTTATCGGGTAAAGTTCCGAAAAGACTTCGTCATTGATCTAGTGGGATACCGACGATCCGGCCATAACGAGAACGATGACCCCACTTTCACGCAACCTACGATGTACAAAGCCATCGCCGAGCATCCAACTTTGCGCCAACAGTGGGCTGATCGCTTGATCAGTGAGGAGATAGTTACACAGTCGGAAGCCGATGACATGGTGCTATTAACCATGGATAAGCTGAGAGATGTGACTAGGGGTATTGAAGAATCGGGGGAACTGCAACATCACGATGCGCCGTCTGATCTGGGGTTGAATCCTGAACCCGTGCCTGATATTAAATATCCCAAGACAGTGGTGTCAGCCGAACGACTGATAGAACTTAACCAACGGATTACATCGTTGCCGTCAGGATTCAATCCGCATCCAAATATTAAGCGAGTCTTGGAGCGGCGGCGAGAGGGACTGGACGGTGATGATGCGCGCATAGATTGGGCGCATGCCGAGTCACTGGCTATCGGGTCGATACTGCAGGACGGGGTGGGAGTGCGCCTAACGGGGCAGGATTGTGAGCGTGGAACCTTCAGTCAGCGTCATACAGTAGTTCGAGATGTGAATACTGGCGAGCGTTTCTGCTCGCTGAGCGAAATCGACGGTTCCAGCTTTTGGATCTACAACAGCCCGCTTTCAGAGTCGGGGCCGCTGGGCTTTGAGCATGGGTATAGCGTGGTCTCAGATAATACGCTGGTGATTTGGGAAGCGCAGTTCGGAGATTTCGCTAATAACGCACAAAGCATAATCGATGAGATGATAGTTTCGGCTTACGAAAAGTGGAATCAACTCTCCAATCTTACGCTGTTGCTACCGCACGGCTATGAGGGTCAAGGCCCGAATCACTCGCATGCCTATATCGAGCGTTTCCTCTCTCTGGCATCGCATAGAAATATCAGGGTGGCTTACCCTACAACATCGGCGCAGTACTTCCATCTGCTCAGGACCGAAGCGGAATCGCTGAAGAACCGCGAGTCTGCCAAACCGCTGATAGTGATGACGCCTAAGAGCTTGCTACGGCATCCGATGGCGTCTTGTTCCTTGCACGATCTCACGGAAGGCGAGTTCCGTCCGATCCGCAAGTTCGTGTTCTCGGATTCATCGCCGGACGAGGTGAATCGAGTGGTGCTCTGCTCCGGCAAGATATTCGTGGATCTGGCGTCGCATCCGGAAGTGAGGAGATCTAAAGATGCCGGAGTAATAGTGATCGAAGAGCTTTATCCGTTTCCTGATGCTTTGCTCGCCGATGCGCTGACGGCATTCCCGAATCGCCAAGAGGTTGTCTGGTTACAGGAAGAGCCGATGAATCGTGGCGCCTGGGGATTTGTAAGAGATCCGATCACGAAGATGACTGGGCAGCCAGTAGAGTATTTAGGCCGTCCGCCAAGCGCCAGCCCGGCATCGGGCTCCAACTGGCTTCACCGATTACAGCAAGATCGATTGATAAGATCGGCTATAGGGCAAGATGCAGATGATTGATTGCGATCAATTATTAGTGCGGATGCGGATTGAGTTTGATTTAGGAGAAACACATTGATGCAAGCGATCAGAACGCCAGAATTTGCCGAGTCGATATTTGAGGCTTCCGTCGGCAAGTGGTTCAAGCGCGAAGGCGACGAGGTGCAGCCCGGCGATGTAATAGTTGAACTCCACACTGACAAAGCCGTTCAGGAACTTTCCGCATCTGAAGCCGGCAAGATTAATCGAATATTGAAAAAAGAAGACGAGATCGTTCGTCCGGGCGACGTACTGTGTGAGGTGGCTGGGTTGGAACGTCACCATGTCAGCGACAAGGCATCACTCACCGCCGAATCTGTTGATTCACAGGCCGCATTAGATGCTGACGCGGATGAAGCTACCGAACTTGTAGATGTGGAAGCCGACGATGGCTCGGAGTTGATTGAGATCCAGATGGGCGACTCTTCAGTCGCTCCCTCCATTTCTGAACCGGATAGCGTTGAGTTACATGCATCTGATCCACA
The DNA here is from genome assembly GCA_963422715.1 of Dehalococcoidia bacterium. GTDB lineage: Bacteria > Chloroflexota > Dehalococcoidia > Lucifugimonadales > Lucifugimonadaceae > Bin127. The sequence continues at coordinate 1,842,052 of OY730475.1, forward strand.
GACTGAAGCTCAGGTTGTGAACGAGATGCCGTCAGATGCTAAAGCAGTAGCAATCGAAGCGGATGAAATTTCGTCGGTAAAAGCCTCGTTACCCGATTCGGTGCGTGAGCTGAGTGAGATTCTAGAATCTCGACCAGTGCGGCGAGAACGACTTTCAAGACGCCGACTCACGATGGCGCACCATATGGCGCGTGCTCAGTCCGAGACGGTGATGACGACTACCTTCAATGAAGTTGATATGCATGAAGTGATGCGGATGCGTTCGGAGCAGGGCGAGGCTTTCATGGCGGCGCATGAAGTGAAACTGGGATTCATGTCGTTTTTCGTCAAGGCGGCAGTGGCCGGATTGAAGGCGTTTCCGGTTTTGAACTCTGAATTGCAGGATCGTGAGATCGTCTACAAGGAGTACTACGATATTGGCATCGCAGTAGCTAGCGACCAGGGATTGGCAGTGCCAGTGCTGAGAAATGCAGATCAGAAATCATTTGCCGAGTTGGAGCGTGACATAGCCGAGTTCGCCGGCAAAGCGAAATCGGGATCGTTCGCGCTGGAGGATCTAATGGGTGGCACCTTTACGATCACTAATGGCGGCGTATTCGGATCCATGATGTCTACTCCGATCCTTAATTCGCCGCAAGTAGGCATTTTAGGGATGCACAACATCGTGCCGCGCCCGGTAGCAATGGGAGACGAAATTATGGTGCGTCCGATGATGTATCTGGCGGTTACTTATGATCATCGAGTAGTTGAGGGTTCGCAGGCGGTGCAGTTTCTGAGACGGGTAAAGGAAAATCTGGAATCGGCTGATAGATTGTTGCTCGGGATATGATGTGTCGCGCAGCTTTATGGGGCTGGAAGTGCGATTGACATCAGTGGTGTGCGGTTAAGCTCTTGATGGATCTTGTGCCGCTTCGGATTAGTGTCAATCTGCATATGTGTCAAAAATTGAATAACGATGCGAGGCATTGAGACGCGTCGATCTGAAAAATCGATAAATCGCGAATCCCGTCTGAGTACCGCTCTCGTTAGCAGTAACAACGCTCATGAATATGATGCAAGCCGATGAATAGAACGAACAGCGCTGCGGCAAGCATCAAGAATACCGATTTACTGGACGGTAGCTTTTCATCTGCGATAATTTGTCGTTCCTAAAATCGCTTGATACTGAGAGTGTTGATCTGGTTTGCATCGATCCTCAATTTGCGAAGAACGCCACCTTTACCGGTAATCTAAGGCCTCCGCTTTCGGACGAAGCGAGATGGAGATGATGGCGCAATGGGGCACGGCTTGCTGGTACTGCGGCACTGAGAAAGCCAATGACCGCCGCGAGCTTCAACTTGACCATATAGAGCCGAGTGCACGAGACGGAACCAACGACGATTGTTGGAATCGCGCTTTGGCATGCGTCGCTTGCAACAGCGATAGCGGGCGAATATCAACTGAGGCGTTGCGTGCAGAGATGCTGGCGGGGTTCAATACCAGAAACGCGTGGACTAGGCAATGATGGGAAACAGTTAAGACGACGAAATTGGTTACCCGGCGCACAGTTCCAAGGATGATGTAACGCCATCAACCAGTATCTCTACTATACGTAGCTAGACTAGAAGTTGATTTTCGAACGGATTGATATCAGAGAACCACAGGTGCGTTCTGGATGGGACAGCTAGATAGAATCAGATAGCGAAACTAGCTTCTGCGATATCGGCGATGTAGCGACCGATCACAAGCGATGACGTAGCCCCCGGAGACGGCGCGTTCAGCACATGAATGGCATTTTCACGCTGATCGATTCTAAAATCGTCGAGCAGGGATCCATCTGGACTCACTGCCTGCGCTCTGACTCCAGATCCGCCAGGGGCCAGGTCGGACATTGTAAGTTCTGGCATTAATCGTTGCAGGCTATTTAGAAAGACCGACTTCCGCAACGAGCGGTTAGTTTCCCAGATTCCAGTTTTCCAGTTTTTCAGCGCCATCTTCCAAAATCCAGGAAACGTGACAGTTCTGCCCAAGTCCTGGAATGAGAAGTCTCGTTTGCGGTATCCTTCCCGCTTGAATGCCAGGACGGCGTTAGGTCCGGCTTCTACCCATCCCTTCATAGTTTGAGTGAGATGCACTCCTAAGAAAGGGAACTGCGGATCAGGCGCTGGATATATCAGGCCTTTGACTAGATGCTCACTGGATTTTTGCAACGTGTAGTACTCGCCTCGAAACGGAACTATCCTCACTGCAGGATTGATGCCGGTCATAGCGGCGACGATGTCAGAGTGCAATCCGGCGCAATTGATGAGGTTGCGAGTCGCTATCTCGCCAGATGCAGTTTGTAGTATATAGGCAGCATCTGAGCGGCGGCGTTCGGATTGATGTATGCTCTGTAGCTTCGCTCCGAATTGGATCTCTCCGCCACGTGATTTCACTTTCTCCTCGTATGCTTGGGCAACTAGCCGGAAATCCACGATGCCGGTCTTAGGCGCGTATAGGGCTTTGGTCCCCGCGGCGTGCGGCTCGATCTCCGCCATCTCTGAGGGACCTGCCATGCGTAGTCCCTCGACCTGGTTGGCAGTGCCGCGTTCAAGCAGATCATCCAATCGTGCTTCTTCAGCCGCGTCAGTGGCAACTATTAATTTGCCGCAAGTCCAAGTGGGTATCTCGTTCTCTTGGCAGAAGCGCGTCATGCTGGCCCGGCCTTCCACGCAGAATTGCGCCTTGAAAGAACCCGGCTTGTAGTATATGCCGGAGTGAATCACTCCACTGTTGTGGCCCGACTGCTGCGATGCTGCTGAAGCGGCTTTTTCAATGATCGTGAGCTTGATGTCAGGCTTGATGGACAGTAGCTGCATCGCGGTAGAAAGCCCGATCAGCCCGGCCCCCACCACAGTCACATCTTGCGTCGAATTGCTCATGTAGATAATGAAATATGACGACCAGCTCGCGCTAGGGTCTATTTATCATGGTGCGTTGTGGGGTAGTATTCAACGATCAGTTTATCTGGCTTCAATTTTACCAGTTGATGATCGGCTTCTGGCATTAGCAAGAATTATGCTAAAAAAGCATTATGCAAGAGGAACCTGAATTGGAAATGCCGCGCCGCGTGAATCTATTTGTAACCTGCTTGGTCGACCAACTGGCGCCGCAAGTGGGTGAAAGCACAGTGAACGTCCTTGAATCTCTGGGCTTAAAAGTAGATTTTCTGTTTGATCAGACTTGCTGCGGACAGCCGGCATTCAACAGCGGTTTTAGGCGCGACGCGCGTGAAGTTGCCAGGCGTTTCGTAGAGATGTTCGATGCCACTGAGGGTCCGATAGTGTGCCCATCGGGATCGTGTGTGGCGATGGTTAGAAACTTCTATCCGATACTGTTCCGTGCCGAGCCTCAGACTCTGAAGATGGTGCAGCGAGTGAAGTCGCGCGTTTATGAATTTAGTGAGTTTATAGTCGATGTGATGGGCAAGAAGGATCTGGGGGCTAGCTGGAATACCGACGCGACATATCATCGCTGTTGTCATCTGCAGCGCGAGCTATATGTGGATCAACAGCCGACGAAGCTACTCGCGGAAGTAGATGGATTGGAACTGATCCCCATGGAGCGAGATGAGGTTTGTTGCGGTTTCGGCGGTGCATTCGCGGTCAAGATGCCGACGATATCCACTGCAATGATGGATGAGAAGCTGGATCACATCGCAGCGACCGGTGCCAGCAAGGTGATAGCTGGCGACACGGGATGCATATTGCATATGCAGGGCGGACTGAGAAGACGCGGCTCTGAGGTGCAGGTGTTACATATCGCGGAAGTGTTGGACAACATGAGAGCTAAACAGATAGACGGTGCGAGTTGAAGATTAAGACCGCTGATTTTAACGAATCGGCTTCCAGGGCGATTGCCGATCGGCAGTTGCAACAGTCTCACGAGGTTGTTTATCGAGGATTTCATCAAGCGCGTATCCATGCCGCGTCTGACACCGCGAACTGGGAAGCTGAACGTTCACTGGGAAAGGCGATCAAGGATCATACGATCGCGAATCTGGACTACTACCTGGAGCTTCTAGCCGAAAATGTGGAGAAGAACGGCGGCAAGGTCTTCTTCGCGCATGATGCTGAAGACGCGAACCGATACGTTAGTTCACTGGCGCGAAAGAACGCCGTCCGCACTGTGATCAAGAGCAAGTCGATGGTGTCAGAAGAGATGGGGTTGAATGATGTGCTGGAGAACCAGAACATTGAAGTTGTAGAGACCGATCTGGGTGAATACATCATCCAACTCGCGAATGAGACGCCCTATCACATCATTGCGCCAGCGATACACAAATCTAAGGACCAGGTAGCCGATCTGCTGGCCGCGCGTTCCGGCGGGGAGCGAAAAGATGATGCCGAGCAGTTGACTAGACAGGCGCGCGAGCAGTTGCGAGCGGTGTTCCAGCGTGCCGATATGTCTGTCACTGGTGTTAATTTCGCAGTCGCTCAGACGGGTTCAATTGTGCTGGTGACTAACGAAGGCAATGGGCGCATGGCTACATCTATGCCGCGCATACATGTAGCGGCCATGGGAATGGAAAAGATAGTCCCCTCCGCTGCTGACTTGAGCACCATGCTCAGAATCTTGATTCGCTCGGCCACCGGACAGAGAATATCAGCTTATGTGACGATGGTAAATGGCCCACGGATGGAAGATGAAGAAGACGGTCCAGAAGAGTTTCATCTCATCATCATGAACAACGGCCGGGATCGCCTGTTGCGAGATGAGCATCTACGCGAGGCTTTGAACTGCATCCGCTGCGGTGCCTGCATGAATGCCTGCCCAGTTTATCGGAAAGTTGGCGGACACGCTTATGGATGGGTCTATCCCGGCCCCATCGGCGCGATAGTTTCACCGGTTTTAACCGGGTTGAAAGAAGGTGATAAGCTACCATCTGCGTCCACTCTTTGCGGCGCTTGCCATGAAGCCTGTCCGGTGAAGATCAATATTCCGCGCATGTTGCTGGAGCTGAGGGCGCGGAACGCAGAAGGCGAGCTGGACACATCTGAGCGTTCGTCTGGTGTTGCTGAGCGTTTGATATGGCGCGTTTGGCGTAGTGGCATGATGGGACGCAGTCGATTTGAAGGCGCATCTAAACTAGGGCGTTGGTTGATGTTACCCGCGACTAAGGATGGATGGGTGAAGAAATCTCCGCCGCCGGTTTCGGGATGGACTGAAAGTCGTGATTTTCCAGCCCCCGCAACCGAAAGTTTCGGCAAAAGGTTCGCTAAACGCCGAAAACGGAACAACGATAACCAGCCCAGCTAGGTGAAACTTCTATTCTCGCCGCTATGGAACATCAAAGCTTTATCTCAGAGATCAGCGCCGCGCTAGGACGGAGCTCATTGCCCGAGGCGCCGTCATCGATTCCGAGCAAGTATCATCATAGTTCCGATCCTTCAGGCATCGCTGAGGAGATACGCACCGATGCCGCGCTAAGGTCAGCGGAACTGCTCGCTGAGGCCGCTGAGGCACTAGAAAAGACGGGATGGCAGGTGCATCGGGTCGCTGATCTCGACAGTGCGGGCAAAGCAGTGGCTTCAATCTGCAATGCTATCGGTGCGACATCAGCTCTTAGATCTGGCCACGAGATATTACTCACAGGCAATATTGACGATGCATTGAGAGATGCGGGAGTTGAAGTGAGCGATATGTCGATAAAAGATGGTCTCTCGACCTCGGATGAGAGAGATGCTCGAGAGACGCATCGTCGCGCGGTCTTTAAGGCCGATGTCGGTATAACCGGCGGCGATTATGTGATCGCAGAGACCGGCACCCTAGTCATACATCCGCGTAAGACAGTGTCGAGGTTAACCTCGCTGGCACCGCCGGTGCATATCGCAGTTATGCGCCGAGGACAAGTGTTGCCCTCGCTAGACGAACTCTTTCTGCTGGAGCACGTGGATCTCGCGTCCGGCAATCGGCACGGCTCTATGAATCTGATATCTGGCCCCTCTCGAACGGGCGACATAGAAGCCACGATAGTGCAGGGCATACACGGACCAATAGAGGCACATATAGTGCTGGTACAAGGCTAAGAATCACCTGCCTAGCCAGATGTATGCGCGCTACTCGGGCAGAGATAGAGAGATAGCGCGAGCAACCTGCTCGGTCGTGTCGGCTACTAGCCGGGCGGTGTCCGCAATGGCATCTTCCACAGTCATGCATCTGGGCAGAATGCTGAAGGCAGCATCTATGCCGTGTTCCAAAACCAGTTCATATCCCTCGCCGAGACTGCCAGAGATGACAATGACGGGGGTATTGTGCTCAGCCGCGATACTTGCTACCGCTACCGGTGCCTTGTTGAAGACGGTAGATCGATCGGTCTGTCCCTCGCCCACTATAACCAGTGCCGCGTTTTGCAGTCTCTTCCGCAACTGTAGGGCATCGATCACGATATCAGCGCCTGGCCGCAACTGAGCGTTAGTGAACGCCATCAATCCGGCGCCTAGTCCTCCCGCGGCGCCGGCGCCAGGAAGATGCGCGACCTTTCTCCCCGTATCTCGCTCAATGATCTCGCCATAGCGGGCTAATGCCTGGTCGAGGAATTCAACATCGTCAGGGGTTGCGCCTTTTTGGGGGCCGAAAATGGCAGAAGCACCAGTTTCACCGCATAGCGGATTGTTGACGTCACAAGCTACGTCAATGTAAGTTTCGGCTAGTCGTGGATCTATTGATGATGTATCTATCGTATGCAACTGGGATAGAGCCGCGCCGCCGGGCGGCAGTTGCTCTCCGTTTGAGTCTAGGAATCTCACTCCAATCGCTTGCGCCATTCCCGAACCGCCGTCGTTGGTGGCACTGCCACCGATACCGATGATGATGCGTCTGTGTCCGGCGTCTAGAGCGGCTAGTATCAGCTCTCCTACACCATAGGTTGAGGCAATTAGAGGGTTCCGTTCTTGCGGGCTGATCAATGCCAATCCTGATGCGCGCGCCATCTCGATGACCACGTTGTCGTCATTCCCGAGCACCCCCCATTCGGCTTTGATAGGCCTGCCGAGGGGATCATTCACCTCTTGAATCTCGATCCGTCCTTGCGAAGCATCCACCAGAGATTGTAGAGTGCCGTCGCCGCCGTCTGCTACTGGCAATAGTTCGGTTTCAGCATTTGGCCACACCCGTTGGATGCCTTCGCGCATGGCGCGGGCAATCTCTATTCCCTTCAGCGACTCCTTGAATTCTTGCGGCGCGATGACTATCTTCATGACAACGATATTATGCGAATATATTTCAGATCTTCGATAGGGACGATGGACGAGAGCGTGATTCTTGGCTGATGATACTTACTACCTCCACTACGGCGGCATCTAGCAGTCCTTCGTGGTTTATCACCTGGAAGTCGAAGATCCGTGCTTTTCCCATCTCGCTCTGAGCCGCTTCCAGTCGAATGCGTATGTCTTTCTCGTTGTTCACGTTCCGTCTCAGCAGTCGTTGCCGCAAGACATCCAGATCTGGCGCGTTTATGAAAATGAGAAGCGAATCGGGCACGATCTCTTTGACTCGCAACGCGCCCTGGACATCCACTCGCAAGATGACATGCAGCCCTTTCTTCAGCGCGTCTCGAACTTGTTGCTTAGGCGTTCCATAATAATTGCCGTATACGATTGCCCACTCCAAAAGTTCGTCGGTTGCGATAAGCCTTTTGAACTCTTCTTGAGAGATAAAGTGATGATTGATGCCATCGGTTTCGTTGGGTCGAGGCTTGCGCGTGGTTGCAGTTACTGTGAAATGGAAATCGTGTCCGAGGTCTGCCATTCTTTCAATGATGACGTCTTTCCCCGCGCCGGAAGGCCCTGAGATGACGACTATCAATGGAGATGGATTGGTTTCAGGCAACTACGCCGCCTAAGCTGTGGATTTCTTCCCAAAAGTGCGGATAGGAGATGCTCGCTGATTCCGCATCAGCGATGGTGACCGGATCATCCGCGATCAGCCCCGCGATGCCGAGGCTCATGGCTAGGCGATGATCTTCTTCGCTCTGGAAGGTTCCGCCTGAGATACGGCCGGCGCCTTGGATTGCCATGCCATCTGCAGTAGCTTCGCAAAGGACCCCGGCGGCAGACATCCATTTGACGGTGGCACTGATGCGATCGGTTTCTTTGACTCGCAATTCCGCAGCATCCCGAATGATAGTCTCACCCTGGGCCATAGCAGCAGCTACGGCGATGATAGGTACTTCGTCGATCAGCAGTGGGATGATGCCACCGGCCAGCTCAGTGCCGCGCAGTTCGCTTGATCTGACCGAGATATCAGCTACGGGTTCTCCGGCGACGTCTCTTTTATCCAGCAACTCAATTTCCCCTCCCATGTCGCGCAACGCAGTGATTACGCCGGCTCGAGTGGGATTAATGCCAACGTTGCAGATAAGTATCTCGGCATTGGGATGAGTAATTCCCGCTACCATCCAAAATGCCGCGCTGCTGATATCGCCTGGCACTTGGACATCACGACATTCGAGATTGGATTTCCGCACGCTTACATCTAACTCTTGGATATTGACATCTGCCCCCATCGCAGTGAGCATTCGCTCGGTATGGTCTCTAGAGATCTCCGGCTGATGGATTTGAGTTTCACCCTCGGCTCGGATGCCGGCTAGTATGATGGCTGATTTGAGCTGAGCGCTAGCTACTGGCATGTCGTACTCGATGCCGTTGAGTTCGCCGCCCATGAATCGCAACGGAGCGAGCGTGTTATTTTCGCGTCCCTTTATCACCGCGCCCATCATCTCCAGCGGCTTGATGATGCGTTCCATCGGGCGGGACTGCAACGATTCATCCCCTGCCATAGTGGCTTGGAAAGGTCTTGCTGCGAGTATGCCGCACATCAGCCGCATCGCAGTTCCGCTGTTGCCGGCGTCCAGAATGTTGTCTGGTTTTTGCAGGCCGTCGCTCCCGCGCCCCTTGATGACCAGTTCATCTCCCACTTTAGGATCAGCGGCAGATGTTCGCTCGATCTCAACGCCAAGATCCCTGAGCATCTGCACGGTGGAGCTACAGTCTTGTCCGGGCGAGAAGTTGGTTACTTTCGCGTCGCCATTTGCCACGGAGTTAAATATAGCCGCCCGATGAGAAACCGATTTATCGCCAGGAGATATGATTTCGCATCTGATGCGCCGAGGACTTTGGACAGTGACATTCATATTTTCGCAGTTCTGTGGAGTGTGATCACAGCGCCAAGATCAAAGCTTGCGTCGATCGTATTTCGTAGGGTCTTTCTTCCCTTTGGAATCTCGGAATAGCCGATAGATCGCCCGGCCAGTGAATATCGACATTGTTGCTTCACCGCTGCTTGGAAGTGGCTCGGGCTTAGGAGCGCCGGTGGGCGGCTCAGGCTCTATTCCGAGCTCCAGGCGGAGCCTATTCTCCCATCCATTGACCAGCAAATCTGAAAGCGGACCTTCAGCGTTTTGCAGTGCCTCATTATCTTGCAAAGCGACTTTGATTTTCCCGAGATCAAGAGTGATCTGGTCTATCCAGTGCGTCAGCATATCTCGGTTCGTAACTGCCATGCCATTGATCCAAGCCGGATCGTTAGCCATCGGTTGGCTCATAGATATGAAGTCTTTGCCAACGAATTTACTGATTTCATGCCAAGATGGGCTGTTGGAAGCAGCATTCAGAACGGCAGCCGCGACTAAAGCTGGCACTCCCTCGACCGCGGCAGAAAAGCTATCATGCTCAGCAGCATCCATATAGATCGGCTTTGCTCGCAGATCGCCACATAGCTGCCTCACATCTTGCACCGCGGATTCAGAGCTTGTGGGCAACGGCACGACGGCGTATGACGATTGCACGAAGAGATACGGTGACGGTTCGTCGCTCTGCGTGTTGCTGTTGTTGACTAGCGGATGTCCGCCGACGAACGAGGCCCGAGCAGGCAACAGCTCCTCGGCCCAGTGCAAGATGGATCGCTTGGTATTGCACGTGTCAGTGACGGTAGCCCCTAGTTTCAAATATGGCGCGATGTTCTCCAGCATCTCGTAAGCCGCGGAGACGGGTGTTGAGATAACAACTATATCGGCATCTCTGACGGCAGTGTCTAAATTCCATTCAGCGTTGTCGACGGCTCCAATTTTAGTGGCGCGGGCGTGCAGATCCTGGTCCGAGTCGTATCCGATGACGGTATATTTTCTGCTGTGTTCCTCTCTCAGAGCCATCCCGATGGAGGCTCCGATTCGGTCTAGCCCAATCAGAGTTATCTGTTTCATGGCGAATGTTCCTTAATTTATAGATGGCGCGATAGCAGGGCTATCGATAGTTGACGCGAGTGCGGATAGGGCGGCATGTCTTTCAGCTATCCAGATTGCGATTGCGAAGAAAGGCATCAAGTTCGTCAATCACTTCAGCCGGTTCGGGGTCTTGAGATGCAGCCAGTTCTTCGTCATACCGTTGTTCTAGAGTAGTGATGTATTGCAGAACATCAGGCTTTTTCTCTAGCGCTTGGCGGATCTTCGCTAAGAAATCTTTGGCCTCGGTTTTCAATGATTCGGTGTCTATGCTGATGGATGCTAGGTCGCAGATCGCATCGATAATGGCGAGTGTGACTGGCGGATTATGAGAGGCTTGCAGGTAATGTGGCGCATGTCCCCATATCGATACGGATTTGATGCTTCGTTTCGCGAAGGCATCGATCGTTGCGGAAGTCATCCCGGATGGACCTTCGTAATTCGGCCTCGGGTACTTGATGTGGCTGTAGCGCGCGCCCAGATCGTTGTGCACAGTGGTGCTCAACACTTGGGCCGGGCGGGTATGTGGCACCGAATCGAGCAAAGCGCCGATAGTGGCTAGAGTAGACACTCCCACTGCGGTTGCGATGTCCGATACCGAGGCGGTGTAGGTTCGCCACTTGAGATTCGGCTCTTCCCCGATCAAGATCACGATATCTGGCGATGCGGCACTGTCTGATCGCCAATAGTAGAACTCGTTCGCCGGCCAGCGAAGGATTCTATTACCACCGTCTGTGTTATGGACGATGGGGCGCTGTTCGGTGAAGACGTAGAACTCTTCAGCGTCGATCTCGGCGAATTTAACGGCATTCAGTTCGCGCACTAGGTGCTTAAGCGCTCGAGTTCCAGATTCCGCGGCATCAGACCAACCAGACCAAGCGGCAAGCATCAGCGCGTCCTTAAGTTCCGGCCGCTCGGAGATCATGATATGGTCGTTCTGGTTCAAGGCAAATCTAGTAAGATCAGATCGAGTCAGCTAAATGTAGCAGGTTAGTGCAAGTTTAGCATTATTTTCTAAGCATATGAATTTGATGGATGTGCCTTAGAGCGTTGCAATAGCGTAATGATGCAGAAAAGCCCTGTAGACATCACTAAGATTCGATACGAAGGAAGAACGATGGAGCCAACGGTGGGGATCGAACCCACGACCTGCAGTTTACGAAACTGCTGCTCTACCACTGAGCTACGTTGGCTTAGCTACCAAGCGCCCCACCGCACCTACACTCAATGATAATCTTAGTTACCGATCAGATTCCGATCCGTTGATTGTCCGCGATCGTCCTCCGCTCAGCTTCAACTTCGTGGAACCATTCATCCAGCTGGGCCAGCATTGAACTGGTTCGCTGTGGATATTGGTCTGCTAGATTGTGTTGCTCTCGCGGATCTTCAGCGATGTTGTACAGTTCAGCCGCCAGCGGATCAGGAACGATTCGGTTGGGCTCCGGCCAGTCGAAGATTCTAGTAACCTTCTGCGGTTCATACTTATACGCGATGTCCATCAATACGTATCGCTCAGCCAGTTCACGATCTTTCTCGGCGGCATACGGAATGTCGATCGCTGGTCTCACCAACTTCCAGTCGCCGTCGCGCATGGCGGCGTTTGTGATGCCAATGGGAGAGTATCCATTGAACTGCCAAAATCTGCGCGGCTGTATTCTCGGACTGTCGCCGCGCAACTGAGGCAGGACTGATGATCCATCCAACGGAAGCGTTTCGTAAGGCAATCGCGCTTCAGCCATCTCCATAAAGGTAGGTATCCAATCGATGAAGTGCACTAACTCATGGTTCTCTTTGCCAGCATCTAGGCCGTCCGGCCATCGGATGATAGCCGGAACTCTCACGCCGCCTTCTAGGACTGATCCTTTGGCGCCGTTGAGTCCGCAATTGAAGCGCGTGGTGTCGCCGCTACCGCCTGGCGGAACATGATCCCAACGCACTCCGAACGCCGGACCGTTATCGCACGTGAAGATGAAGACGGTGTTATCGAGGAGACCGTTGCTTCTAAGTGCTTCTGAGATGCGTTCTACGCCCTTGTCCAGAGCTTCGATCATGGCATATACGATCGCCACGTCGACGCTGAAGCCGGCCTCGATATAACGCGTAACGAGTTGTTGCGGCGCGTGCAAGGGAGTGTGCGGCGCGTTAAATGGAACATATAAGAAGAAGGGATGGTTTTTATGGCGTTCGATGAAGCTGACGGCTTCGTCGCTCAAGACATCTGTGAGGTAAGTTCCGTCAGATGGATATGATGTGCCGTTGCGGTCAAGATTGTACCGCCAATAGTCTGCCCATCCGCCGGAGAAGCCCGCGAATTCGTCGAATCCTCGCGCATTGGGGTGATATCGCTTGTCGAGTGCGCCATTGTGCCACTTACCAACGATGCCGGTAGCATATCCATTCGCCTTGAAGATATCGCCGAGCGTGGTTTCTCGCAGCGCGATACGGTCATATCCTAGAGTCTCTTGTGGAGTAACGGCGCCGGTACGGATCGGATATCGTCCGGTGAGCAGGGCGGCGCGCGACGGCGAACATACAGGGCTGCCGCTATAGTTCTGTGAGAGACAGATGCTTTCCTCTAGCAGAGCATCTAGAAACGGAGTGTGGACTCGGCCCTGGCTAAAGGCTCCGAAGTCGCCATAGCCCATGTCGTCGGCCATGATCAAGACGAAGTTGGGAGGGGACATTGCATATGCTCCTGACGATTGATGCGTGAATCAAGATACACGTTGGTCATGCTATTTCTCAAGTGCCGGTGGGTCCGAATCTCTCGGTGTGGATGCGCGTTGCCAGGATGCCGGCTTCCACCGTGAATCGAGTGCTATTCTCTACAAAGTCTGAAGCTCCGCATATATACGATACGGTGTAAAGCTCTGATCTTGCTTCGGCATCGACTAGGCGGTTCAACTGGATCAGCGCCTGTCGCACCATGTCCGAGTCTACTCGGCGGCAATATCCACTCCAATGAGGAGGTTGGCTTTGAGTTAGAGTGTGAATCACCTTCATTCGATCATCACTCGCATTCATGGTCTCTAGCTCTGATCGATAGATAATATCTTGCTGTGATCGAGAAGAGTAGAGCAGCAGTGCAGCAGCCCTCGCACTGGCCGTTAGCGTAGCGCGATGGCGCATGATGGACATGATAGGCACGATTCCAGAGCCTGCCGCTAACAGAAATAGGTTGCATCGAGTAGAGGGCTGCCAAGTGAATGGACCCCCGATGGGGCCGCGTATCTCAATCCGATCGCCTGGCTCCACTCCGGAATGTAAGTAAGGGGAAACCTCGCCGTTATCGAGAACCTCGATGGTGATTTCGATATGAGCAATAATATCTGGTGCCGAGGCGATGGAGTAAGACCGTTGGGCCTGGTATCCATCGAGGGCTGTCAAGCGGATATCGACATGCTGTCCGGCTATGAATGCGAAAGGCTTCTCGGGCCTGATGGTAAAAGTCTTGGCGCGGCGAGTTTCCCGTTTCACATTTAGAACGGTAGCCGGCTGCCACTTCAGTTTCAAAGTCTTCAACTATATGTTGCCCTTGCCGCGCGCCTGGACGTTTAGATGAAACACCGCGGATAATCAATGCATAGACGCGCCGTCCCTGTCATTATGCGAGTCGATTGCGGTAGTCCGGCGCCACCATGAGCCGCTCAGTGACGACACTGGAATCTCGGATTCGCGAGCGCAGAGATTCCCATTGTTGCTTTCCGTGCATATGTTCTATATTTTTATTTTCCGCGCCATCCCATATGATGTATTGGCTAGTTACAACAGTCGGCATTAGTCGGTCGTGACGATAAGCCATGAGCTGGTACATCTTTTCCAATGCCCAGTTAGTCATGCTCTGCGCTCCGAAGTCGTCCAGGATCAGCATCTCTGAGTTCCGAACCTCTTCAAAGAGCTCGTAAAACGAGGGATTGCCGTCTCTCGATTGTGTATGTCTCAATCGATCTAGCAGGTCAGGCGTGGTCCAGAACGTCACCGGTTGGTTTCTGGCGATGCGCACGTTGGCGATGGCGATGGCGAGATGAGTCTTGCCGACGCCGGTATGTCCATGTAGATAGAGCCATTTGTTCGGATTTTCGGCGAATTCTTTAGCGGTTGCAAGTGCTATATTCAGTGATTCTCGCTCCGTGGTGTTTGCCGCGGCGCCACCTTCATGGTTGAAAGCTTCAAATGTCATGCGTTCCAGCATGGTCTTCGGGATTCGAGAACCGGATTCGCGCCCCAGTTGGTCTAGGGCGGAGATCACTATCGAGACTGAGAAGTCCAAGGCTAGCAGCTTCATGGCAATGCGCTCGGGAAGCTGATCTCGCGCTACCGCGAGCACTATGACTGTAGGCAATCCGCGATTGAATCGATGAGTGAGAAGCTGATCGATTCTGCTATCTACCCAGGATGCTGATTGTTGTGCCCCTAGGTCGTCGATTACCAGCAGAGGAGCCGTCATTAGCGGAGCGAATCCGTCGACCGTTTCGTCATCTCGCTGGTTGTAGATGCTTATGCTTACGATGTCGGGGATATTGAGTGCGGAGACGTATTTTGCCGGCAGTCCCTTTTCGATCGATGCGTTCATCACCGCTACTGCGAGATGAGTCTTACCACACCCGGAAGGCCCCTCGATCACCAGCCATCCATTGGGATTTTTCGCGTATCGTTGCGCGCTCGCAATAGCATCCCGTAGTTGTCTGGGATCTATTCCATGCCCACCTCGCGCGGCATCTAGATTTTCAAACGTCTTTCGTTCAAGATGATCGATCTCAGCGTATGTCCTGAGACGCGCAGCTTGATCGCGGGATGCGGTCTGGCATTGACAGGGCTGGATGGCAGGAGCGGAAGCGTGGTCTGACGATCTCAGGGTTACCCATAGCGAGTCTTTGCATATTGCACACTCTGGTGGCGGACTATTTAGTTCGGATGTCTGACGAGAAGCGGCATTAGATGCGTTGCCGTTGCTGGTCCAGGTATTTGCGGAGCTGATCCTCAGGAATGCGTCTCGTTTCATCGGTGGATTGTTCTCTGGTGTCATGTGGAACCCCGTCTCGTGCCCATCTGCGTAGTATGCCCGCGACGAACGACCAGCTTCGCACCTCGTTCTCAACGGCGATTCTAATTGCCTGTGAGATATCTTCATCAGTGAAGTCTTGCAGTGCGGCGGTAATGTTCTCGCGAATTATGGGCGATAATATGCCGATGTTCTCTTCATAGGCACGAAATGCATCATCCGTTGGCAGGTCTTCTGCAAATGTGGCTTTGTTTTCCCATCCGCCAACGCTGTCATCAGGTTTGGATACAGTTTTCGCGCTTTGATCATGCCGCCGCGCCGACACGGTGTTCAACATGATCGTGTGTGGATGCTGTTCACGAGCAACGGCAAACACTCCCAGCTCGACACAGCTCCGCAGTGCCGCATCGAAATCGGCAGACTTTTCGAACCTCAGCGCCAAAACGCGGTCATTTCTCAGCCGGTCAAAGTCGATCGACTTAGGATATCCGCGCTGTCGCTCTAACATCCATATCGCGCGGAGGATTAAACAAATGAGATCGGCATCTTTTATCTCTGCTATCAGCTCACCGAGGATCGCGTTCGGCACTCTGGTAACGGGAAAATTGTCGCTGAGCGGAAATGATTTCAACCGATTCAGTGGCATCAGCATCATTCTAGCTATAAGTTGCTTCGGGGATGCTCTGGAACAGCCCCCATTCGTCGCGGACCGACATTTCCAGGGTTGCAGTGGGACCGTGTCGGTGTTTAGCGATGATGATCTCAGCCAGGCCACGCGGATACTCCTGAGTAGGGTTGCGGCGGTTCCACTCATCTTCGCTGATATTCTTATCGTTTCGATGGATGAACATCACTACGTCAGCATCTTGCTCAATAGCGCCCGACTCGCGAAGATCGGCGAGGCGTGGTTCTCTAGAGGTGCGATGCTCGACCGCTCTAGATAGCTGTGAGCAAGCCAGCACCGGCACGTTGAGATCGCGTGCGATGGCTTTGAGATGACGCGATATTTCACTTACTTCTTGCACCCGGTTGCCTTCTCGCACTGTGGATGAGCCGTTTATGAGTTGCAGATAGTCAACGATTATGAAATCAAGCCCGGACTGCATCTTGAGTCGGCGTGCCTTGCTACGCATTGCGCTTACGGTTTGCAACGCGGTGTCGTCGATGAAGATCTTTAGATCGCCGAGATATCCGTAGGCATCGCTGAGACGGTCTAATTCGGCATTGTTCAGAGTGCTGTTGCGGATGCTCTGGATATTGAGCCGGCAGTGCGCTGCTGCCATGCGATGCGCGATCTGGTTGATACCCATCTCAAGGCTGAAGATGCCCACCGTGAGCCCTTCCTTCGCCGCGGTGAGTGCCGTGTTCAGAGCCATGGTGGATTTGCCGAATCCCGGTCTGGCAGCAAGAACTACCATGTCCGATCGGTGAAATCCGCCTAGAATCCCGTCGAGAGTCTCGAATCCAGTGGGGATAGGTTCAGACTCTCCAGCCGTTTCACCGCTGCTGAATGGATGCGCGAAGAATTGACTTATGGAAGGCGCTTCGCGAATAGGAACGAAATCGGCTTGTTCAGCGTCTTGTCCAACCTTGAATACGATGTCTTCGGCTCGTTTCAGGGCGGCGTCTACGTTGTGCGAGTTCGAGTAATCCATGCCAATTTCACGGATCAACTCTCCGGCCCTTCCGAGTTGCCTGAGCTTGAAGGTCCGCGTCACCATGCGCGCGTATTCCACGATGTTCAGAGCATGTGGCACTGCTGCCACAAGAGCGCTCAGCTGAGCATCGCCCCCAACTGCTTCCAGCTTTTCGTTTGTGACTAGTTGATCGCGCAGCGTCTCTTGATCGATCGCCACGCCTTCCATGAACAGCTCGTGGCAGGCTTCATATATGTATCGGTTTTGTTCAACGAAGAAGTGTTCAGCGCTGAGGGTAGGCTCTACGCGAGCAAAGGATTCGCCGTCGATCAGTAGAGAGCCGATCACATGATTTTCCGCTTCAATGTTATGAGGCGGTAAGTCTTGAAGCGCCAGATCTTCCTGCATCTAAGCCTCGACGATGCTTGATCGTTAGATTTTCTCGGCGTTTAACCGCACTGGAGATAATCTAGATGATACTGCGCGTGCCTAGGTGGAAACAGGCATCGCAGTATAGAGTTATGAGAGTTTTGTGCGCGGAATCAAGTTTATACCGTGAACCAGCAAATGGCTTCCAGGTTATCGGCACTGGTATCGCCCTGTTCTCTGCCCGGTCCCCAGTCGCTGACAGTGCTCTCGCCTTTCAGTTCTTGCAATCGGTCTCGTACCGCCTGTCTCAGCGTACCTTCGCCTTTGCCATGGATGATGGCGAATTTGTCAATGCCGCGCGATGCGATTTTCCCGGCGATCTCGGCTACTGCGTTGATGGCTGGCGGCTCTTCCCAGCCGTGCATGTCGATCTCGCCGCCTTCCAGTATCTGATCCGTGATCGCATAAGACACTTCACCGGCGGCGTCTTCCGAGGCCGCATCAGTCTGATCGTCGGATACTACTTTAAGAGTGATGATGGCTTCAACTTCATCCATGAACCGCACTGGCACTCGATACTCGCCGGTGATTCTAATCTGCTCTTGGACGCGGACGCGTTTGCGCTCGATGCTTCTTCCCAGCAGTTCCGATAGCCTGGCAGCGACGATGCTGTTCGTAACTGAGCCGTAGAGCCTTCCGGTAGGACCGCTGCGAACATTGAGTTCGATGGGGTTTTGCTCCAGTTCTGAAGCGATGTCTCTCCACTCTTCAAGCTCTTTGAGCCGTCGAGTTTCGGCTTCGTCGCGTAGTTTCGCCGCGCCTCTGAGTTCATGGGCGGTGGCGAGCACTGCAACGCCTTGAGGAATGAGGAAGTTGCGCGCGAATCCGTTCTTGACATCTCGAATGTCGCCGGCGCGTGCAGTTGGAAGCGCGTCTTGCAGGAATAGTACTTTCATGATGAATCAGTGATATTCGGCTCTGAACATGTATACGTCTGGTTATTAATGGTAGCACGGGACTGTGAAGTGCGAATGATCCAGTTCAGCCACAACCATCTTCAGATCAGGCTTGAAAGGTTAGCGACTTGAACAGAGATTGCGCCGCTGAAGCTCGGCCTAGCAAGGCCATGCTCAGGGCTTGCATTGGTCTTCTTCTGAAGGCAGGTTCATGCTGGTGGACACATGTCTGATGCGGAGCATGATCTTGGAGCTGGAACTCCACGGCACGTCCTTGACGCACCATCTCACGAAGTGGGATCCGTTCTCGATGCCCTTGAAGTCATAGCTGTTGAAATCCAAGACCAAAGCCTCGACGCCTTCCAGATCCATGAACTCCAGCGAGTAGAAATATGAAAGATCTTCGGGAAGATCGGAGAGCTTCATCTCCACGACGCCGTCGCTAAAGGTCAGGCTCTCGATCGCCACGGGGTCGCTTTCGATTTGGATCGTCGCCGGTTCGAGGGTGCCGAAACTGCCTTCGCTGAAGCCGACGCTATCGCTGCCGCCTTGAGCCGGATCGAAGAAGGCCTCGTGCAGAACGCCTTCCGGCGAAACGACGCTCACGATCCATTCCACGTCTTGATGAAGTTCCATCGGGTAGAAGTCGCATATTATCCAGGTGTTATGGTTGCCGGTCGAAGAAAAACTTGTATTCGCCTGCCGGCAGAGGACGAGTGGACTTGACCGCGATGTAGTAGCCGGTGACTTCGTCATTATCCGGATCGTCGATCTCGGCGACGAAGAGGTCTTGGTCGCGTCCGGTGATGAAGGCCCGGTCGTATCCGCCGAAGCCACCGGAGAATCCACTTGATTCCACTATATGTCCGGCAGGCTGTCCGGAATCGAATCGCACCGGATACGGGGACACTGTGCGGTCGTCGTACACGCCTT
The DNA here is from genome assembly GCA_963422715.1 of Dehalococcoidia bacterium. Classification (GTDB taxonomy): domain Bacteria; phylum Chloroflexota; class Dehalococcoidia; order Lucifugimonadales; family Lucifugimonadaceae; genus Bin127. Next base: position 1,861,186 of record OY730475.1, read on the forward strand.
CTCGCACTTCGTCCGCGTGGTGCCTTTTCCAGATCTCGCATCCTACATATTCTTTGCCCCGACTGATAATCGAATCGGTTTCGGCGATCAACGCCCGCATCTCTTCCAGCGAGATGGCGCTTGACGGAGGCAGCGCCGGGAGCGATTCAACTTCGCCGGGGACTGACATCAGCATCTTATCTATGATCGAAGGGGCATCCGTGAGATACCGGACCGATGCGGCGGAACGCGGGGGTCGAGAGGATGCGGAACTGTCGTCGATCGGCAACCAGGTGCTTCTGTCATGGGTGACGGAAGTGATCGAATAATCTCCCCACCCGCCGCCTCGCGATCCGAATATGTAGTAACCCCTGCAGGAATCTATCAGCAGCAGCAGCGACTCCCGTTCGTCCCAAAGGGCATCGTCGAATTCGCTTAAGAATTCATTGCGACGCGTGGCCTGTATCATCGCGCTCTGGATATCGCGGTACCAGCAACCCAAAACTGGGCACTCTGGGACTCGCACGATGATCTCGTCGGCCCCGCTTCCTCTGAGGTAATCGAAGACTTCGAACTTGAATTCCAGCCAAGGTTTGTAGATGTAACCACTTGTCGTATCAATGTTCGGCCGCGTCTCGATAAGCTCTCGATGCGAGATGAGTTGCGCCTTGACGACTGCATCGGTCCTGAGCAACAGTCTGTCATACCACTCCACAATATTGGGAAACACCTCCTCATGCTTTTCCACGAGAAACATAGGACCCGACGGTATGGCAGTGGGAAGAAACATGTAAGGGTTTTCCGCTTCGTACTTTTGCAGCGCTTCTTCGGCGCGCTCTTTCTCGAGTCTGGCGCTCTGCGCCGTGGCATCGGCGGCGGCGAGAGACGCCTGCAACCGGACAACCTCATTCTCAGGCACGCGCCGCGCGGTGGCCGAGGCGATCATCCATATCCCTATTGCCAATGCCAGGGCCAGCAAGAATGCAACTATGATCGTGGTGCGGGGACATTGGGTTTCGCTTAGACATTCGCATGGGTTTTCTCTCAGTGGCTGGCGTGATGCTCGTAGATGGACTTCATGGCGTTTTTATCGTCAGTCGATAGATTATTTTGCGGATTTGTATCTGAGATGTTGAGCGGCCCCATGATGTCGCTGATCGACGGGCTGTGTCCCAGGCCAGCGGCATGCGCGTCCACGCCGACATCCGGAGCCTGCGCCTGCAGCGAGACGCCGGAGTTCGGATCGGAAGCCAGCAGCAAGGCCAGCAGTGAGAGCAATAGCAGCACGCTGGCAGAGACCATGGCTATTATGGCTATGCGCGCATGATGGCGTCTAGTGTATACCCTCCCTCTTTATGTCAATCCGAGCTTGGACAGATTGTCATTGCGAGGGTCCCGCCTTGTCAGCCTGAACGAAGTGTAGAAGCTGCGCGATGAGATATCCGGGCAGTTTAGATTCCTCGCTGCGCTCGGAATGACCGGGGAGGAGCTTTCATAATGACATAGGAGGGTCTCGTTTCATAATGACAGAGACGGAACGATAGGGCAGTTTGTCTGACATAGCGGTGCAGTTTATCGTGGTATAGCAACGCGCCGGTGCGAAATGACATAGTGCGCACAGATGGACGGCCGTCTCGGAACTACTGATCGGGTACGGGCGGTGGGAGCTGTGGCGTTGCGGTGAGGTTTTCGTAGGCGCCGAGCTCGTTCCTGTAGTAGGAGTGCAGGTCGTTGGCGTCGGTGATGAGCGGCGGCAGTTCGGGCATCGGTGAAGCATCGGCGTCTCGCTTGGTCTTGCCGGAAGAATAAGCTGGTCCGATGCGTCCGCCGGTCGCGGCGACGCGCGCTTCATGCGCGGCGGCTATCTGCTTGCGGAACTCTTCCAGCGGCATTTCCAACAATGCTAAATTGTCAGGCGTCGGTTCGTAGTGCTGCTTGATTGGAGAAACAGCGACGATAGTCCCGTCTGAACGCCGCTGAACATCCCAATATCCAAAAGCGTTCCACCCTTCGATTGCTGCAGTATAGGAAGGAGAAATAAAGAGTATCCATTCATTTCCCTCTGTTGAAGATGCTACGCTGGATCTGATGGCTTCGATTTCTGTTTCATATAGTTTTGAATCGTTATCTTTATAATGTGAAGCGAAGAAACTCTTTCCTGAAGTGACGACAGTAAGTTTAGGCGGTCCAGACCCTATCATATATTCATGTACGCTAATATTGGTATGACATTCCAGAAAACGCAGGTTGTTCAGATAATCATGCTCTTGCGGGTCATTCATATAATAAGGGCGTACAACAGGCCATATAGAACATCGAGTAGTGCCTGGCAACGTGGCAGCTCTGACCACCAAATGAATGGTCAGCATAGGTGAATCGTCGTTCGAAAGCAATTCATCAATTGACGGAGGATGGTCTCTATAGTCGACAATCGAAGAGTTAAAATCAATCTCATGAAATTCTTCTATGCGAGTGCATGGATCTTTATCGCTCCCACGTATCCTGGAACAGGGATCGATCTCTTCAAGCAGATATGACTTTTCTGAATAATTGCAGGCGGCGATGAGTATGATAGTGAATAATGCTGTGATTATGATTGTAATTGTATGATGAATGGTCATTTCAATTCCATCTGTATGGGTATCAAGGATGCCTTAAATGGGATTGATAAAGTCCCATCAGGGCGACTGCGTCGTACGGTTGAGGCACACAATAAGCAACTCTGCTCAAATTGGCTTGCATCACCGATTGGCTGAGAGAGCTATGGTGATTCGGAAACCTTCCGAGTCCGAGTGCATGACCAGATTCATGGATGCTATATTTGAATAATTTTGAGCACGGGGCATTATGGGAGTCAGTGCCAGGAAGCCATTCGCCATGTGAATCAAAGAATATATTCGCAACCGAAAATTCGTTTGAGAGAGGCCCCATTGTAGAAGAAGGCGCGCATGCGCGAGTTGTTGTGGGAAGAATAACATCCAGATACGCGTGACAGATATCAACTATCTTTCCACGAGATACATAGCGTATTTCATTTTGTTGACGAGCACCAGGATACTGTCCACATTTACTGATGGTGTTTCGGGCAGTTCTTATGATATTCACAAAATCATCTTCCCATACTACATTGGCTTCCCAAGTCTCTATACCGTTTTCAATTTCTGATACCCATAACGATCTATTATTCTGTGGGAAAGTATCTTCACAAATGATATAGTTATATTGATGCATTCGCCAGTGAGCGTATAGTGATTGAGTGGCTATCGGACCCTTAGTCTGCTGCGAAGTGGGATATACAAAAACAGATTCAGACCAGTCGGACCTAATATTATTGACAACTGCTCTGATTTGGATGCGATACAACGTTTCAATGTGTAAATTCAGTATGATTTCTTCGATCGTGTTCGCATTTGTTACAGCGATTGAATTGATCCATGAACCCGGTGTTGGCTTACATATATCCTGATCTTCGATGCATTCGTCTGCATATCGCAACTCATAGCCTGTCGCTGCGTCTACTCGGTTCCATCTCACTACTGCGCGGCCTCGCGAGTTATCTATGCTGTGTCCATTAGCTCGCAATCCATCAGGTACCGGAGGTGAAAGTATTGCTATATTTGCGTCTTTCTTAGCCACTTCTCTTCCGTCGAGCTTCAGGACTGCGCTGAGTGTAGTGCTGCTTCCTGGCGCGCATGCATATGCTGTGGGATGAAATTCGTGCGCGGATTCGCCGCGCGGCACGGCGTGTTCCAGGTCTCGGTCCGTGCATGCGGCGTCGAACGCCAGTCCGGAGCCGGCGTCTAGCGCTATCTTGTAATCGCGAGTAGGAGACAGTCCGGAGACGGATACGGTGAAGCGGTCGCTCTCGCCCTTGTGAAGGGACCCTTCGAGCCCCCGGATCGATATTGCGGGCGACCTGTCGGGGGTTGCGCGGATGGTTCTGGGCGCGCCGTGCGCGACGGCGGTGACGGCTCGGACTTGGAAGTCATATTCGATTCCGTTTCGCAGTCCGGACACGGTGTGCCGGGTTCCGCTGATGTAGGCGTCGGTGTTCCCGTAGGTCGTAATCGTGGGTCGCATCATGCGTTGAAGTATATGCGGTCGTTGGTCTTGCTTGTCATTTTGAACAAACCTCCCGTCATTCCGAAGGGAACCCCTGCACTGTCATTCTGGACGGAGCGAAGAAACCATCCTGCATCCTGTCCGGCGTCTGGACAGTTTGGATTCCCGCCTGCACGGGAATGAAAGTATGGACGCCGGTGTGGGATCTGGAATGACGGTTGCCGATGGACGGCCGTCTCGGAACTACTGATCGGGGACGGGCGGTGGGGGCTGTGGCGTTGCGGTGAGATTGTCGTAGGCTCGAAGCTCGTTCCTGTAGTAGGAGTGCAGATCGTTGGCGTCGGTGATGAGCGGCGGCAAAGGAGGATCGTCGGCGCTGCGCTTGGTCCTGCCGGAAGAATCGTCCGTGCCTATCCGTCCGCCGGTCTCGGCGACGCGCGCCTCATGTGCGGCGACGATCTGCTTGCGGAACTCTTCCAGCGGCATCTCCAACCGAGCCAAATTGTCAGGTGTCGGTTCATAGTGTTGCTTCGACGGAGAAACCGCGACGATAGTCCCGTCTGAACGTCGTTGAACATCCCACCGTTCGTATACCGCCCAACCCTCCAATGATGTCGTATATGAAGGCCCTATCCAGATCATCCATTCTCTTGCCTCAAAAGAGTCGGTCACGTCATCTTGATTGTATCGTGTTATTTCATCCCAGACATCTTGAGACAGCACATCATGGTATTCCGCCGAGTATGGCATCGCGGAGAAAACGGCTGTTATCGAAGAAGGGCCATTGCCGACGATATATTCATTGACCTGAACGTCTATGTGGCACATCAAATGTCGTAGCAGGTTACTGACTGATTCTATGTCGGACTGTGGCAAGAAGCTGGGCAAGACCATTGACCATGATGCGCAGCGAGCAGTGCCGGGCAATGGTATTCCTCTTATCACCATATGAGGTGCAGCTTCGCCATAGGTGGAGTAAGTCTTGAAATTGAGAGTGTCTGCAATGGATGGAGGCGTGTCATCTATTGAGATTGATTGAGGGGCAGATTCTGGAAGTGCGATATGATCGCGCCTTTCACATGGATCTATGCCTTCGATCAGGATCTGATCACAAGCCGGGAGATCAGATTCCAGGTATCCATCTGATGAAGAATCGTCTTTGATCGAGACGTTGTTGCTACATGCGTAAAGAATATTGATGAGTGCCATTGAAACAATAACAAGAGTGAATTTATTCATTTTGAGTGATTTCTACCTGAGACCTCTGGATTGATACAAAGACATGATTCCCGCAACATCGTATGGTTGAGGATAGCAATAGTCAGGTGAAACCCCGGCATTCATCACGGAAGGTTCTATAGTGCTGTGCTCCTTAGCAACCCACAACGCGTGGCCCGATTCATGCAGTGCGAATTGATGGGCTCTAGAACAGTTCGCATTGCCATATTTAATACCTGGATTCCAATTGTAATCGTCGCCGAAAGTATAACCACTCGCTTAATTGCTCGAATGTCGGGCAACAGCGTCCGCAATAATGGAATGCGAGGCAACAGTGTCAGCAATGATGGAGCGCATGCTCTAGTGTTGGGGCTCAGATAGCCAGCGCATTCCCTATCGATTGTCCCAGCATCAACATATCTTACTTCATTTATACCGCCTAGACCCCAGGAAAAGTTCAACCTGCATTTATTCTGATCGTCGTGAACAGTCTCTATCATATTGCCTGATGGTGTTTCCCACTTTACTTTTTCTCGCCAGCTATTGATCCCGTTTACGATATCTGATATCCATGCGTCACGCGTTGATGCTGGGAAGGTGTTTTTACATATCGTGTAACTATAGATATGTTTCTCCCAATATCCGTAGAAGGGAATTGTCGCTGTTGGCTTCGATGGCCAAGCGGCTGACGTTGTTTGAAAAAAAATCGGAAGCGACCAAGACGAAGTTATGTCATGATCGTATACTGATCGTATTTGTATTCTATATAAGACATCTTTCGCCAGATTTTCAATTATCTTTTGTGACAATAGAGAATTGATTTCAATAGGAACGGACCAAGTATCTGCCATCTGGTTGCATACTATACTGGGAAGATCTTTGCCGAAACATTCTTCGCCATAGCGAATTTGGTATGCATGTGATTCGCGCACTTGCTCCCATTTCACTACAGCCCTTCCTGTCTTATGCCCTCTGCTGTTACCATTGACATGCAGCCCAGCGGGAGCGGTCACGGAAAAATGGCCTGCCAACACTTCAAGGGACCGAGTTTCGCTTGCGATGCTTTTCCCGTTTTCGATCAATTCCGCGGTGAGAGTGTCTGTTCCTACAGCGCAGGCGAAGACGAGAATGTTCTGGAGTTTCAGGGCAATTGATTTCGCCGTGATCTGACTGAGATATGAGTCATCGCCCATAGCGCAGGAATTGAACTTTAGGATGCTGTTGGCACCGGTTGATAGTTTTAGCGTGTAGCTGCGAGCAGGGTCTAGGGATGATGCCGTTGCATCGAACGTCTCGCTGTCTCCGATCCACATGAATGTTTCCAGTCCGGATATCGCTACGGTGGGCGACTTGTCAGGCGTTGAGCGGATGGTTCTGGGCGCGCCGTGCGCGACGGCGGTGACGGCTCGGACTTGGAAGTCATATTCGATTCCGTTTCGCAGTCCGGACACGGTGTGTCGCGTCCCGCTGATGTAGGCGTCGGTGTTCCCGTAGGTCGTAATCGTGGGTCGCATCATGCGTTGAAGTATATGCGGTCGCTGGTCTTGCTTGTCATTTTGAACAAACCTCCCGTCATTTCGAATGGAACCCCTGCACTGTCATTCTGGACGGAGCGAAGAATGCATCCTGTGCGGCGTCTGGACAGTTTGGATTCCCGCCTGCACGGGAATGAAAGTATGGATGCCGGTGTGGGATCTGGAATGACGGTTGCCGATGGACGGCCGTCTCGGAACTACTGATCGGGTACGGGCGGTGGGGGCTGTGGCGTTGCGGTGAGGTTTTCGTAGGCTCGGAGTTCGTTCCTGTAGTAGGAGTGCAGATCGTTGGCGCCGGTGATGAGCGGCGGCAAAGGAGGATCGTCGGCGCTGCGCTTGGTCCTGCCGGAAGAATAAGCTGGTCCGATGCGTCCGCCTGTCGCGGCGGCGCGCGCCTCATGTGCGGCGACGATCTGCTTGCGGAACTCTTCCAGCGGCATCTCCAACCGAGCCAAATTGTCAGGTGTCGGTTCATAATGTTGCTTCGACGGAGAAACCGCGACGATAGTCCCGTCTGAACGTCGCTGAACATCCCAGAATCCGTACCTGGTCCATGCCTCTACCGATGCAGTATGCGAAGTTCCCAGGAATAGAATTATTTCACTTCCTTCTATCTCTGCGAGAACTATGGATTTGATAAATTCCGAAAACGCTTCGAACTCGTGTTGCGGGCGGTTCGAAAATTGATAGGTGAAATATGAATCAGACCCCATCACGATCGTGAGGATCGGCGGCCCTGTTCCCACCAGATATTCATTCACCTTTATATCGGTATAGCATAGCAATAATCTAACATCATCCCCCAGCATTTCATATGCATCGGCGGGAGTATAGTAATAAGTCGATAATTTGGCAGGCTCACACCGAGTAGTTTCAGGCAGTACAGTAGCCCTGACGATAATATGAGTTGTCACTTCCAAAATGGGAACCTCGCGCAGTAAATCATTTATGCTGGGTGCATATTCGCTGATCATCTCCGACGATGACATACCCGTTTCTGATGGAGTAAATTCGATGATCTCACGACATGGATCGATAGCGTATCCTTCCAGTGGAATACAGGTATCGATTCGCTTCTCTAGGTACTGTTCATGGACTGGGACATGATCACCGGGAACAGTGATCTGCCGGTTGATCGGCTCTGCTTCGCAAGCTGAAGCGGTTAGAAAAACGAGCAAGATTGTAATTCGGATTGAAGCGTACATAATATACCCATTAACGTGATTGATACAAGGCCATCATGGCGACTATGTCATAGAGCTGAGGTTCACAAAATGTGAGGGGCACAGTGCTCAGCATTACGGTTTTCCCGCCATTCGCATGTTTATTCGGCAGACCTCCGAATCCGAAGGCGTGTCCGGCTTCGTGCATGGCATATATATGTAGTTTCGAGCAAGGCGCGGTGGTCAAATCTTGACCTGGATTCCAATTAGCATCACGCCAGAGATATATGGTCGCGACATCTATTGTGGTTCTGAACAGACTGGTCATGGTGTCTGAACGCATACAAGCGATGCTACGACGCTCTGTCCATTTTGAAACAATGTTATGTAAAGCCCCGCACTTCATTATGAGCATATTCATATCTACGAATCTGACTTCGCTTTGAGTAGATGACACTTCTCTCTTGCACAAGTGGTTAGGCTCGTATGAACTTTGAGCGATATTGTTTCCTGAGCCAGTCTTCCATCGCACTGTTTCTTCCCACGAATCTATTCCGCTTCTGATATCTGCTATCCATTGCGATTTGTTGACATCGGGAATAGTGTTCTTGCAGACGGCAAAAGAATATTCTCCACCTGGCAAATAGCCGAAATACGGCATAGTTGCGACTGGTCCTTTAGGCGGTCTGGCGGTGGGGTATGCGAAGACCGGTTCCGACCATTCGGACCGGGCGCCGCGGACGGACAGGGTGCGCAGCTGGATCCGGTAGAGCGTTTCTAAATCCAGTCCGTTAGCCACAGTCTCTGGCACCACGGGATTGATCGCGATGAAGGGCTGCGTCCAAGACTTGGAATTCGGGTCGCAGATTTCTTCATCGTCGATGCATTCCTCGGCGTAGCGAACCTCGTACCCGGAAGCTCCTGGCACGGCGTCCCATCTCACTATGGCCCATCCTCCCTCGCCCTTGACATAGCCTATGCTGTTGCCGTTGGCCCTGAGTCCATCTGGAGGGGGCAGAAGCGTCACACTCACGGAGCTGGCAACGGTGTCATCGGTTGCTGATCCGCGCTTGATCCGTGCCTCCGCGGCGTGGGTTCCGACCGAACATGCATATGCTGTGGGATGAAATTCGTGCGCGGATTCGCCGCGCGGGACGGCGCGTTCCAGGTCTCGATCCGTGCAGGCGGCGTCGAACGCCAGTCCGGAGCCGGCGTCTAGCGCTATCTTGTAATCGCGAGTAGGAGACAGTCCGGAGACGGATACGGTGAAGCGGTCGCTCTCGCCCTTGTGAAGGGACGCCTCGAGCCACCGGATCGATATTGCGGGCGACTTGTCGGGGGTTGCGCGGATGGTTCTGGGCGCGCCGTGCGCGACGGCGGTGACGGCTCGGACTTGGAAGTCATATTCGATTCCGTTTCGCAGTCCGGACACGGTGTGTCGCGTCCCGCTGATGTAGGCGCCGCTGTTTACATATGATGCATCGCCGCTTCTCTTGTGTCGGATGAGATATCCGGTGACGATGTCTCCCGCCTGAGCGTCCGGCGGCGGCTGCCATGAGAGTTCGATGCTCTCGTTTCCGGGCGTTGCGGCTAGTTTGCGCACCTGGCTGGGAGCGGGCCCTGGTGCGACGGCGATGGCGGATGTGGACCATTGTCCTTCGCCGGCGGCGTTCCGGGCTTGGACGCTGAAGTAGTATCCGCGTCCGTATGTGAGTCCGGACACGGTGTGGGTGCGAGTGTCTGCTGATAGCCATCCGCTGTTCTTCCATTGCGGGTTGGACCGGTATTGGGGCGTGTAGCGCACTCGGTATCCGGTGATTGTCGAGCCGCCGTCGTGCGGCGGTTTCCAAGATACCTCGATGGATCCGTTCTGGGTTCCCGGCGCGAGGGTTGCGGCGGCGCCTCGTCTAGGGATGTTTGCGGCCACGCGCACGGATCCGGATGCGGTGTCGTCGACGGTCGTTCCGCGCTTGACTTGGGCGTCGATGCGGTGGCTTCCGGCGGCGCAGACGTGGACGGTGTAGCCCTGTCCGTTCATGAGTCCGGTCCCGCCGTATGGCTTTGAGTATGGATGCGAACTAAGGCGTTCTGACGCAGGGCGCAGTGGTCGCTGATATCTCTTCGGAGGGCGGTCCCCATCCTAGAGTAGATATCTTCGTGTCCAATAATATCTGGCCCCGTGCACCGATTACTTTTAGCGATCCGTAGATGAAACCGTAAGCCGAGACGCGGAATCGGTAGCCGGTTCCACACTTCAATCCACGGACTTCGTGCGAAGGATCTGATACGTCCTCTTGGAATGTCTTCCAATCGTCCGCGTCGCTTTCACGCGTCTCGATGCGGTATGCCTGTGCTCCCGGCAGAGTCTTCCAGCTAAGAGCCACAGAATCGGGTGCGTCAGGGTCCGTCGAGCGTCTGGAGCGCGAAGATGCGCGCTCGATTTCTGGTGAATCGGGTGAGAGCATGCCGAGGGCTGGCAGTGGCTCGGCTGGAGTTATGCTCGGGTGGTCGTACGCCCGGATCACGTTGCTGTAGTATGAGTGTAATTTATTGGCGTCCTGGAGAATGGATGCGTAATAGGGCTCGGGCCTGATTCTGCCGTTGTACATTGTGAGGAGACGCTGGTAGCGTGCCCGAGTGTCGTTCTGGAACTCCTGCAGTTCCATTATTTCCACGCCGACGGACTGAACTGCGCACAGATCTGCTTCGCATATCCAATTCGGATATTCGCGGCGCGCTCTTGCCCGATGCTTCTCGGTGATGATGGGGTTTCCGAATTCGTCTTCTATGTATCTTCGCTGATCCATAGTCAGCAACGCTATGTCTGAAACATATTTGTCCGAGGCGAAGGGGCGTGAGGGATCAAATTGCACGTCCCAGGCGTCGATCATTTCGAATCCTTCCAGATGATAGAGATCTGACGGTCGGATATACATCACCCACTCGGATCCTGCATACGCCCGCTTGATCTGGGACAGTGCTGCGTGCTCGTGCGCCGAGAAGGTTTCGAAGCCGCCAGCAGTGACGAACCGTTTGTATACCATGACAGTCAGCTTGGTCGGGCCTTCGCCGGCTAGGTATTCCTGGATTGTGAAGTCTGTGAAGCACCCGATCAGTCCGTGGTCGGCATATGTCGCTTCCATCCTCTTTTTCTGCTTTTCCGGATCGGCGAAGAAGTGATGGCGGGACCATCCCCACTCTTGGCAGCGTGTAGTGCCGGGCAGACCGGTGCCTCTGAAGGCGATGTGAGTTGTTGACCGATACGACGATTCGCTCCCTTGGTCCCTGAATCCCACTGCTTCGTCTAGCAGAACTGCGTGCGTTCTTTCATAGTCGTAATCAATGACCATTGTATGGGTGTCGACTTCCAATCCTACGAAACGCCTTGCCTCGCACGGATCTTTTTTCGGTATCACGACTAACGTGCACGGCGGGATGATCTCCTTGAGATATTCTTTTTTGGAGGGTGCACTTTCCGAATCGCGTATCAGGTGCTCGTTCACATGCGCTTGCTTTGAAACATGATGCGCTGGCGGGTCTGCAGACTCATGATTGTTGGCTGTTGCCTGTGGTCTGTCAGCACCAAAGTATCCGAGCGTCATCGCCGTCAATAACAGGCTGGGTAGCAAGACCGTAATTGCGTGCATAGTCTGATTTCTCCTATTTATCCCGGCGAGTGGCTATCTGCTCTGATAGACCGCGGCAAGAGCGCCGATGTCGTAGAACGACGGATTGCAGATGCCTCTGCTTGTAACGGTGTATCTCGCGTGCATGATCGACGGGCTGACGCTTGAATGTCCGTACTGTCCCCTCAATCCTCCATAGAACGCAAGCGCGTGCCCAGCTTCGTGAACTGATGTGCGCCATGTCTGCGAGCACCTGCCACGCCTGGGCGCCTCTGCGTACAGCGATTGGCGCATGAAGATATCCGCGGTTTGAACGGCCGTTACTTTCGTGGCAGCAGATGGATAGGTGCTAGCGCAGGCCAAGGCATCGGCCCCGCATATGTCGTCTAATTGTCCATCTGTCAGCACATACACTTCGTTTAGAGCCGGATTTCCCGCAATTACGATCCTGCCGTCTACATCCCGCTTCAGATGGCCGCATCCTGCGTTTCCGCTTTGGAACTCCATAATGAACATGTGTTCACCTCCGTTCTTCCAGAATCCAACGCGTCTAGTTGCATCTTGCCACGCCAGAATACCCATCTTTATCTCGTTCGCGCGGTTTATTGTGATAGCGGGAAGTATGAGATCGTCGTCTAACAATGTCGTTCCAGTGGCAACCGGATTACAGATGACGTATCGGTACATAGGCGCATTGCGTGTAGCGCTTGATTGCCAGCGCGCGTTCAACGGAAACGTGGCAAGAGATGCGAATATGAAAGTCTTCTCAACGCCGTCCTCTAATACTGTGTATCCCATGTCGGGATTTTGCTGAGGCGGCTGATGAGAGACGTATGCTATGGCATAGGACGGAGCGGACTTCTTTCTCTGGGAGATGGCGTTTACTTTAATGCGGTATACACTGCTGTTATTGCGACTTACTCCGAGAATCTCATATTTGAAGTAGTCGTTGCCGCTGATATTGTCTTGCAATAGATTCGATGGCACTAACTCATATTTGAAGTCCGTCTCGCTCCCGCATGGCACGGCAGATATGACTTCTATGATGTTGTAAGTAATCTGTGGGTGGCATTCTATCCGGTAGCTCAATTCGTACCCGTCGGCACCATCCACCAGCTGCCATGACACATTTATTCTGCCGCTTTGTCCTTGCGGTGAGTATCCGTTAGCCAGCAGTCCTGAAGGCCTGGAAGGGCGCAAATTGACCCTAATATCAAGGTTTGATCCGATAGTGGAGAATGGATTGGTGTCCACTAAGAAGGCGAATACTTGATGGATGCTCCGGTTTTTTTCGCATTCGATGTCCGAGTGCTCTGCTCTGTCGAAATCGTCGCCTAAGGTGTCGGGTCCGATGGATATACTCTCCCATTCATCCGTCTTGAGACATCCAGACAGTCCTATCTTGATTCTGGATAATGTTGCGTGATTCTCTGTTTCCACACTCCAGGTGATGAATTCGACTTCGTATCCGTGTCCCATCCATTCGAAGCCTTGATTGGATATGCTACCGAAACTGTTTCTCTGATCGTTGCTGTAACCGTATACACCACCGCTTTCTCCTGATGTGATGTTCGCGGTCCAGAAACCGCCGGTTGACGATGGCGGCGCTATAGGCGTTGCGCCGGTGATCTCGGCGCGGTTGGCGATGCCTTCGCCGTTGGCGTTGATGGCCCAGACTTGGACGGTGTAGCCCTGCGCGTTCGTGAGTCCGGTCAAGGCGTGAGAGTGAACGCTGGGGCCGAGGAACGTGCTCACCCGGACATACGGATTCTGTGCGGTGGTGGCGCCGTCGCGCTTGTAGCGGATGTAGTATTTGCTGATCGGGCTTCCGCCGTCGTCTGCGGGCGGCTGCCATGAGACGGTCAGCTTGCCGTCGCCGGGCCTGGCGGTGAGTCCGACGGGACTTCCGGGGATGTCTGCGGAGACGGAGACGGATACGGTTGCCGATGCTGAAGCGTCGACGTTCGATCCGCGCTTCAATTCGGCGTCCACGTCGTGATTTCCGGCCGAGCAGGCGTATATGGTGGGGTGGGTTTCGTAGGCTGTTCTTCTGCGGGGGACGCTCTTCTCGTAGGTTCGTTTCGAGCATGCGGCGTCGAACGCCAGGCCGGCTTCGGCGCGGACGCTTATCTCGTATGAACTGCCGGGGTCCATTCCGGCGGCGGCGATGGTGAAGATGTCGCTCTCGCCTTTCTTGAGGGACTGCTTCAGCCATTTCACGGCGATTGAAGGCTGGTAGACATTAACCGATCCGGATGCTGAAGCGTCGATTGTCGTTCCGCGCTTGAGTTCGGCGTTGACATCGTGGCTTCCGGCGGCGCAGGCGTATATGGTGGTATGGGTTTCGTAGGCTGTTCTTCTGCTGGGGACGCTCTTCTCGTAGGTTCGTTTCGAGCATTGGGCATCGAACGCCAGTCCGGCTTCGGCGCGGACGCTTATCTCGTATGAACTGCCGGGGTCCATTCCGGCGGCGGCGATGGTGAAGATGTCGCTCTCGCCTTTCTTCAGGGACTGCTCCAGCCATTTCACGGCGATTGCAGGCTGGTAGACATTAACCGATCCGGATGCTGAAGCGTCGGTGGTCGATCCTCGCTTCAATTCGGCACTCACATCGTGGCTTCCGGCGGCGCAGGCGTATACGGTCGGAGACGCTGAGTAGGATGTCCGGCCGCTGGGGACGGTGTAAGTAAGATCGTCGTCGGTGCAGGCGGCGTTGAACGCGAGTCCGGAGTCGGCTTCCAGGGCGATGGTGTAGGAAGACGACGATGATAGATCCGATGCCGAGACGGTGAAGCCATCGCTCTCGCCCTTCTTGAGCGACGATGCCAGACCGGAGATTGATATCTCGGGATTGGGAGCCGCGGCCACACGCACCCAGTCGGAGTCTGTGTCTTCGACCGTCGATCCGCGCTTCAGCTCTGCGTCGACGTCATGCGTGCCGGCTGAGCAGGCATAGACCGTCGGTCTGAAGGAGTATGAAGTTCTTCCTCTGGGGACTGAATATTCAAGATCGTCATCGCTGCATCCGGAGTCGAAGGCCAGTCCGGAATCGACTTCCAGCGCGACGGTGTAAGACTGCGACGACCGCATCCCGGAAGCGGATACGGTGAAGCTGTCCTGCTGCCCCTTGGCGAGCGACGATGCTAGACCGGAAATCGATATCGACGGCGCGGTCACCCGGATCGAATCGGAATCCGAGTCCTCAGTCGCCGATCCGCGCTTGAGCCTGGCATTCACATCGTGGCTTCCAGCGGCGCAGGCGTAGACTGTCGGAGATGCGGAGTAGGACGTCCGGCCGCTGGGGACTGGATATTCGAAATCGGTGTCTGTGCATCCGGCGTCGAAGGCCAGTCCGGCCTCGGCTTCCAGCTCGATCCGGTAGGATCTGGACGATGAGAGATCCGACGCCGAGACGGTGAAAGAGTCGCTCTGCCCCTTGTGCAGCGACGACGCCAGTCCGGAGATGGAGATGACCGGATCGGCGCTCGGACAGCTGTGGGTGGACGCGGACGCGGTGTCCGACCAGGCTCCCCACTCGTCGTAGTAGGTCCGTCCATCGCCGTTGGCGCGGACGCGGAACTGATAGCCGGTCCCGCAGCTCAGCCCGGTGACGGTGCGATAGGTATTGCGCGTCGAGCCGGCCACGTCGCGCCAGGCTCCGGAGCCGCCCTGCCGGTAGTCCATCTCGTAGCCGTCGGTTCCGGATACCGAGTTCCAGGATAGTCTCACGGCGGTGCGGCTGGAGGCTCGTGCGCTGAAGCCTGAGGGCGCCGGCGGCAGCGGCAGTTCGTCGGCGAGTTCTATGGGATCCGTGAATGCCGACCAGTCGCCGCAGCCGGTGTAGTCGGAGTTCTCGCAGCGCACGCCCCGCGCCTTGTACCAGCGCCCGGCAGCGACATTGTAGAAGTTCGCCGGGGAGTAGCTGTCTCGAACCGACTTGTATGAAGAGTAGCTGCCGTTCTCGCTGGAAGCCTGATGCAGCTCGAACCGGTAGCGGTGCGAGGAACGGGTGGTGTCCCACTGGCTGCGGACGTAAGACACTCGGATGTCGTCGTCTCCGGAGACGCTGATGCGCAGACGGGTCGGCGGCGGCGGCGGGCAGAAGGAAGCCCCGGGGAAGTCGCGGCACTCCTGGTCAAGGCTGCGCTTGGAGCGGTCTGGAGATCCGTCATCATCGTCAGCCGGCGGTCCCTCCTGCGCGTTGAAGTTCGCCAGCTCCTCTTCCCGGAGCTCCGGCGTCGGGCTCGGCCCCGGTCCAGCGTCATGCGCGTCCACGCTGACGTCCGGACCGTCCGCGCCCGGAGCCTGCGCGCGCAGATCCATGCTGGAGTTCGGATCGGAAGCCAGCAGTGAGAGCAGCAGCAGCGCGATCGACATGGCGCCGAAAGAGACGATGGCTGCTATGGCTATACGCATGATAGTGTGAATTATACATACATCCCCCCCCCCTCATGTCGATCTGGACGGGGCGAAGCACCGGTGATCCCTCGCCGTTGGCGTTGACGGCCCAGACTTGGACGGTGTAGCCCTGTCCATTGGTCAGTCCGGTCAAGATGTGGCTTTGAGCATGGGATGGGATCTAGGGCGTTCTGACGCAGGGCGCAGTGGTTGCTGATACGGGTCCGAACGGAGGCGTCCAAATCGGTGGCAGCATATCTTCTTGAAAGATATCCCAGTCATCTCCGAACGCTCGGAATCGAAAGTGATACTGAGTCCCGCACTTCAAGCCGTGGACGGTATGCGAGGGCTCTGTGAGATCGTCGCGGTGAACGATCCAGTCATAGGCGCCTTCCTCGCGTCCCTCCAAACGGTACTTCACCGCCCTTGGAACGGGGCTCCAATTCAGCGATACGCTCTCGGCGAGCGATGCGGAACGTTTTGGACGAGGAGGCGTTTCGGAAGCGGCGGTCGCAGAAGCCGTCAGATCGTATGACGCCACCGATGCGACGGGAATGCCGGGCAGCGGAGGAGGCGGAGCAGGAACGATGTCGGTGTATCCGTATGCCCCGACGGCCCGGAAGTGGTTTTCCAAGTCGTAGGTGTCGAGCACGAGACGCGCGATGCCGGGTTCGGAACTGATGAAGCCGCCGTATTTTTCGACTAGGGCTTGATGGTGGCGACGCATTCCAGAGATGATTTCGGGGTATTCGTAGATGGTATTCATAAAACGATCATGAGCGCACAGGTCGGTCTCGCATCCTCCGTAGTGCTTTAACCATGGAGGCAGATCGAAAGGCGGATCGTTTCTCACAACGTCGAAATCGGCTATCACGTCCCATGATTCTATCAATATCTCGTCCGAGGGGCTGATGAAGAACAGATGCTCGGATCCGGCGTACCGCTTCTCCAGCTGCACTGCCAAAAGGTCTTCATAAGTGCGCAGATGATTCCATCCGAAGAAGCTCCCATAATCGATGGTTCCACGGTCGCTCATGGCTGATAGCCAAGAATCGAACATCTCCAATGTCACTGTCGGAGCGCCCTTCCCGATGATGTACTCCTGCACTGCCACATCCATGAAGCACTTGGTCGCTTCTATTCGTTCCCCATCGTGTTCGAGAATCAATCTGTGATTGGCAGTGTCTGTGGAGTGGTCATGAGCCTTGACCGGCACCTCACGCAGGCATCGAACGGTGTTTGGCAGCGCCGTTCCCCTGAGCGCCATGTGCGCAGTCACTGGCTCGTAAGTCGACTTGTCGAGGTAGTCCGAGTAATGTTTCAATTCGTACGAGACAGGGAAGGGGCTTGGCTCCCCGATAATCCTGGCTACCTCTTCTCGCGTTTCGCAAGGATCCTTTCCCGGCACTGTGACCAGCGTGCAGGGCGGTATGGTTTTTTCCAGATAAATGCGCGAGGCATCGGAAGCGCTTGCGGCGCCGGATGTCGATTGTGGCGCGAAATCGTCCGCGCCGTCTGATTCCAGAGCATTGTTTGAAGTGTGCGGGGCAGTTTCAGCCAGAGATGTCTCTTCTCGGCCAGTGAGATATGAGAAAACGGATTCAGAGTCTCTATTGACGGCAGGCAAAAGCCTTGCATTTCGGACGGTTGCATAGCCGCCCAGCATCATGTCGGCTTCAGCGCTTGAAACGGCGTCAAGCTCATGTCCGAGCGAGAGACTTTGCGATTCCGCATCGATGCCCGGGCTGTGCGTTGAGATCAGCGCGATCGACAGCATGGCCATGATTACGACCGGTAGGACGCGGGATCGTTTCAGATCATTCGTTTTCAATTGTGAACCTCCCTTGGTATGCCGCCACGATGGCGGCGATGTCGTAATAGGTGGGATCGCATATATCTAAAGGGCGGAATACCCATGATGCGTCCATTATCGAAGGCTTTACATATGAGTGATGCTGCGATCCTTCTTTACGTTCGCCGTAAATGGCCAGCGCATGTCCCGCCTCGTGAATGATCGCGAAGCTGGTTCCGCTGCACTTTGCCAGCTTTTCCGAAGCAGCCGTGGTGAGGGTGGATTTGAGATATATGTCTGCGCTCGACACCGATATGGGATGAGGGACGATGCGATTATTATCATATTCCCTTGCGAATTCAGGCGCTTCAGTGCATCCGCTGGGTGTACCCATGCAAGGCTTCTTAATCGCTTCCTCGTCAAGAACCTTGACTTCGCTGACGGCCGGATTGTTTTTGACCCGATCGTTTCCAATCCCGCATTTGGCGTTTATCTCTCGCACTTTGATCAGATAGTCGCTTCCGTTCTTCCAGAAGCCTTTCCAGCGAGTGAGCTCCTGCCAGCGGGCGATGCCCTCACGGATCTCGCGGGCGCGTTCGGAGCTGATGGTCATCAGATCAGTGCTGTCCGTCGCCGGCGTCTCGGGCTCGCCCGGTCCGGCGATCGGATTGCAAAGCACATACTCGTACACTGGCGGTGATCCGTCTGCCGGCGGGTTCCAGTTGAGATAGATCGGAAATGTGAAGACGTTCTCAGGGCGTTTATTAGATACGTATCCGATCGCTGGCTCCGACCATTCGGACTCTACGCTGCCGTTCACCGCCTTGACGCGTACCCGATAGGCCCTATCTAGATCTAGTCCGGCTATCTCGTGTTCATAGGTGGTAGCATCAGTATCCGTGACGCGAAGCGTTCCCGGTCCGACGAATGTCCATTCGAACGCTTGTTCGGGCCAACAAGGATGAGGAGAAGTCCCCATCAATTTTCCTGCAAGCACCGGTCTGTAACATTCCTTCCGGTATTCGAGCTTGTATGCCGCGGCTCCGACAACTGCGGTCCAGGCCACTTTAAGTTTCGGATTGATCGTGCCGTCATCATTGTCGGGCGAGTGCCCGTTCGTGATGACGCGTGAGGGAGGATTTAGAGTCTGCGGAGCTTTCGTAGCCACCGGCGTTGCGCCGGTGATCTCGGCGCGGTTTTCGATCCCCTCGCCGTTGGCGCTGACGGCCCAGACGTGGACGGTGTAGCCCTGTGCGTTCGTGAGTCCGGTCAAGGCGTGAGAGCGAACGCTGGGGCCGAGCAGCTTGCGCACCCGGACATACGGGTTCTGTGCGGTGGTGGCACCGTCGCGCTTGTATCGGATGCGATACTCAGTGATCGGGTTTCCGCCGTCGTCTGCGGGCGGGTTCCATGAGAGCGTGATGCTGCCGTCTCCGGGCCTGGCGGTGAGTCCGACGGGCGTTCCGGGGATGTCTGCGGAGACGGATACGCTAGCCGATGCGGCATCGTCGACGTTCGCTCCGCGCTTCAATTCGGCGTCCACGTCGTGATTTCCGGCTGAGCAGGCGTATATCGTGGGATGGGTTTCGTAGGCTGTTCTTCTGCGGGGACGCTCTTCTCGTAGGTTCGTTTCGAGCATTGGGCATCGAACGCCAGGCCGGAGCCGGCGCGGACGCTTATCTCGTATGAACTGCCGGGGTCCATTCCGGCGGCGGCGATGGTGAAGATGTCGCTATCGCCCTTCTTCAGGGACTGCTTCAGCCATTTCACGATTATCGAAGGATCATGGACAGCGATCGATGCCGAGGCAGTGTCTTCGACCGTCGATGTCGATCCGCGCTTCAATTCGGCGTCGATGCCATGCGTGCCGGCCGAACAGGCGTATACTGTCGGAGACGCCGAGTATGATGCTCTTCCTCTGGGGACTGAGTATTCGAGATCGTCGTCATTGCAGGCGGCGTCGAAGGCCAGGCCGGAGCCGGCTTCCAGAACGATGCTGTAGGAAGATGAGGATGAGAGATCCGACGCCGATACGGTGAAGCCATCGCTCTCGCCCTTCTTGAGCGACGATGCCAGACCGGAGATTGATATCTCGGGATTGGGAGCCGCGGCCACACGCACCCAGTCGGAGTCTGTGTCTTCGACCGTCGATCCGCGCTTCAGCTCTGCGTCGACATCATGCGTGCCGGCTGAGCAGGCATAGACCGTCGGTCTGAAAGAGTATGAAGTTCTTCCTCTGGGGACGGTGTATTCAAGATCGTCGTCCGTGCATCCGGCGTCGAATGCGAGTCCGGAATCGGCTTCCAGCGCGATGGCGTAAGACTGCGACGACCGCATCCCGGAAGCGGATACGGTGAAAGAGTCGCGCCCGCCCTTCTCGAGCGATAATGCCAGACCGGAGATGGATATCGACGGCGCCGTCACCCGCACCGCATCGGAATCCCTGTCTTCGGTCGTCGATCCGCGCTTGAGCTTGGCATTCACGTCGTGGCTTCCAGCGGCGCAGGCGTATACAGTCGGGCTGACGGAGTAGGATGTCCGGCCGCTTGGGACTGAATCTTCGAAATCGGTGTCGGTGCATCCGGCGTCGAAGGCCAGTCCGGCCTCGGCTTCCAACTCGATTCTATAGGAAGATGACGATGAGAGGTCCGACGCCGAGACGGTGAAAGAGTCGCTCTGCCCCTTGTGCAAAGATGAAGCCAGCCCGGAGATGGAGATGACGGGATCGGCGCTCGGACAGCTGTGGGTGGACGCGGACGCGGTGTCCGACCAGGCTCCCCACTCATCGTAGTAGGTTCGTCCATCGCCGTTGGCGCGGACGCGGAACTGATAGCCGGTCCCGCAGCTCAGCCCGGTGACGGTGCGATAAGCGCGACGGGTGGAGCCTATCACGTCGCGCCAGGCTCCGGAGCCGCCCTGCCGATAGTCCATCTCGTAGCCGTCGGTTCCGGATACCGAGTTCCAGGATAGTCTCACCGCGGTGCGGCTGTATGTCCGGGCGCTGAAGCCTGAGGGCGCCGGCGGCAGCGGCAGCTCGTCTTCGAGTTCGATGGGGGATGTGAATGCCGACCAGTCGCCGCAGCCGGTGTAGTCCGAGTTCTCGCAGCGCACGCCCCGCGCCTTGTACCAATGCCCGGCAGCGACATTGTAGAAGTTCGCCGGGGAGTAGCTGTCTCGAACCGACTTGTATGAAGAGTAGCTGCCGTTCTCGCTGGAAGCCTGATGCAGCTCGAACCGGTAGCGGTGCGAGGAACGGGTGTCCCACTGGCTGCGGACGTAAGACACTCGGATGTCGTCGTCTCCGGAGACGACGATGCGCAGACGGGTCGGCGGCGGCGGCGGGCAGAAGGAAGCCCCGGGGAAGTCTCGGCACTCCTGGTCCAGGCTGCGCTTGGAGCGGTCTGGAGATCCGTCATCGGCATCATCGTCAGGCGGCGGACCCTCCTGCGCGTTGAAGTTCGCCAGCTCCTCTTCCCGCAGCTCCGGCGTCGGGCTCGGCCCCGGTCCAGCGTCATGCGCGTCCACGCTGACGTCCGGACCGTCCGCGCCCGGAGCCTGCGCGCGCAGGCTCCGGGCTGGAGTTCGGATCGGAAGCCAGCAGTGAGAGCAGCAGCAGCGCGATCGACATGGCGCCGAAAGAGACGATAGTTGCTATGGCTATGCGCATGATGGTTTCTAGTGTACATAGCCCCTCCACTCACGTCAATCTGGACGGGGCGAAGGGCCGACTCCGGGCGGCGTCCGGACAGTTGCGGCAGAATGACAGTGTGATGACAGTACGGATGATGGGATGACGGGGTGATGGCTGAAATGGCATGGGAGTACTATGCAGATTTCAGATTATGAGTTTAAGATATAGCGCGTGCGGAAAAGATTTCAGACGCAGAATGAAATGATCAAACATCTTCAAGCAGAAGGGCATAGCCATGGCTTTCAAAGAGATTGATAAACCGATCGTGACGGATCCTGATCAGATGCCTAATCTGTTGGATTATGAGAAGACACGCGCCGGATTTGACTGGTGGAATGACGCTTTCGAGAAGCTCGACTGGCTACCTGGCGGGGGACTCAATAATGCTTATGAGGCCGTGGATCGCCATGTGGCGCATGGGCATGGCGATAAGCTGGCCATGATATGGGTGGGAAAGAACGGTGAGGAAGAGCGCTACACGTACGCTGAATTCAAACGCGAGTCGGATCGCTTCGGCGTGGTCATGAAAGATTTGGGACTGAAACTCGGAGATCGAGTCTTCATCTTTATGGATCGGTTGCCAGAGCTTTACATCGCGGCGATGGGCATCTTAAAGGCGGGCGGAGTCATCGCGCCGCTGTTCTCGGCATTTGGTCCGGATCCGGTGCGAGATCGGATGCAGGATGCCGGCGCGAAGCACTTGATCACAAGTCCAGAGCTGCGGGAGAAAATATCCGACATACTGCCGGAGATAGAGACGCTGGAAAGCGTGATCATCGTGAATAAAGATGGTCGCTCGGAACTCGCTGCTGCAGCTGGCGATCTCGACTACTATGCGCTGATGGCTGACGCGGATGCGGCTTCGTTTTCGCTGCTAGAGACGTCGCAGTACGATTTTGCCATTATGCACTATACGTCAGGTTCTACCGGCAAGCCGAAGGGTGTGTTGCATCGGCATCAGGCGGTGGTGCAACAGTGGATAACGGGACATTGGGCTTTGGATCTGAAGTTCGACGATGTCTATTTCTGCACTGCCGATCCGGGCTGGGTGACCGGGACTTCCTATGGCATGATGGCGCCTTGGACTAACGGTGTTACGCAGTTGATATACGAGGGTGGATTCAGTGCCTCTGCCTGGTACAGGCTGATCCAGGATTACAGAGTTACAGTCTGGTACACCGCGCCCACCGCGGTTCGGTTGCTCATGCGCGCCGGGGGAGAGGCAGTGAAACAGCACGATATGTCGTCGTTGCGCTTCATCGGCTCCGTGGGCGAGCCGTTGAACCCGGAGGCCGTCGTATGGGGTCACGAGAACTACGGACTTCCGATTCACGACAACTGGTGGCAGACAGAGACTGGAGCCATCATGTGTGCCAACTATGCGTCGATGCCGATACGCCCCGGTTCGATGGGACGTCCGTTCCCTGGCATCACGATGGGAGTGTTGAGCGATGATTACAAACCTTTGCCGGCTGGCAAAGCGGGCATGCTGGCGGTTCGTCCGGGTTGGCCATCAATGATGTACACCTACTGGAAGCAAGATGAGATGTATAATTCTCGCTTTAAGAAGGGCTGGTACATCACTGGCGATCGGGCTACATGGGATGAAGACGGCTATTTCTGGTTCCAAGGGCGCGCCGATGATGTCATCAACACCGCCGGGCATCTGGTAGGTCCGTTCGAGGTTGAGTCCGCGCTTATCGAGCATCCGGCAGTAGCTGAGGCTGGAGTGATCGGCAAGCCCGATCCGATTGCGATGGAGGTGGTAAAGGCGTTCGTGACTCTGATTCCAGGTTACGATGCTGATGCCGCATTGCGAAGAGAGCTGATGCGCTTCGCCAGAGACCGTCTCTCCGCGGGCGTGGCTCCGCGCGAGATCGATTTCATCGACACTATGCCCAAGACGCGATCGGGCAAGATCATGCGCCGGCTGCTAAAGGCTCGTGAACTCGGACTGCCCGAAGGCGACACCTCGACGCTTGAAGACGATTGATCTGAAGATAGACCTAAGAGAGATGGTGAGCGGAACTTGCCCGCGAGCCTAAGCAGGTGGGGATTCATTTCTGCGCGTCATCTCCGTCATC
This sequence comes from Dehalococcoidia bacterium, assembly GCA_963422715.1. Classification (GTDB taxonomy): domain Bacteria; phylum Chloroflexota; class Dehalococcoidia; order Lucifugimonadales; family Lucifugimonadaceae; genus Bin127. The sequence goes on from OY730475.1 coordinate 1,884,734, forward strand.
CCCTCAGAGCCTTGCTCCACAGCGACATAAGATTGCATACACTCATCTTTGTCATTCGCTTGATGCGGAGCTGAACCCTGAGTCACGAGTCTGCGTAAGGCTACAGATTCTGGAATAATGACGGTTTCACAAATGTTTTGTTAATCTGATAGTGAGTTCCGGTCGTACACGAAGAGCGAGAGTCTTTTCCAAGGATCATTTTCAACTTCCTCTTAAATGTGAAGATGTATACAAACTATTCCCTCCCAACTCGTTTTTTGATCATTATTATGGTGTTGCTACTCGCGCTTGCGGTGTTGCCGCTGAATAGAAACGTGGCCGATGCCCAGCCGCGCAGTCTGCAACTGACGGTGAGGAATATGACCGACAAGCAACCCTTGCTGGCTACGCTAGTGGTGGTGCATACCGATAATGCAGTGTTGATGCCTTCCACGGCTAGCCGATTGGAGGGACTAGAAGAGTTTGCAGAGGGCGGTAAACAGCCGACCTTGATGGAGACTTTCAAGGCTCGGCGAGGCGTGAAGCATGTATCGCGTTTCGGCGGTTCGATCCGCCCCGGCGCCAGCGTGTCGATACAGGGCGTAACGGCAGAGCCAGGCGATCTGGTATCGGTAATCGCGCAGCTCGGCTGCACGAATGACGGAGTAGTGTTCGGCACGGCTTTGATCGCAGAAGACGGTTCCTTGCCGGCATTGTCTTCCGGACACGCTCTGGACGTTGGCACGGAGCCGAATACGGAGACTAAACTTACCGTTCCGTGCCTGGGCGGCGAAGGAGAATCGAAGCTGGATGAAGCTGATGGTGAAGGTTCTATAGCGTTGCATCCCGGTATAGCGGGCAGTGCGGAGCTAAGTGCCGAGTATGGATGGGACGGGCAGCTGATGCAGATTATTTTAGCGAATCGAGGTTCCAGAACGGCTTCAAAGCGGGAAGTAGGCGTAACGATTGAGAATCTCACGAAGGGACAGCCGCTTGGATCGCCGATTCTAGTGGTTCACGATCGTCACACGGATGTCTTGGTGATCAACCGTCCGGGCGCACTTAAGGGCATCGACGACTTTTCTGAAAGTGGCAACCGCAACCGCCTTATAGCTTCTTTGCGCCGGCACCCGGGAGTGATAGAAGTGTATCCACTAGAAACCGGTCTTCCCATCGCGCCTGGTGCCTCTTTCACCTGGAATATTGACGCTATGTCAGGGTCTGATATCTCCGTATTGGCGCAACTTAGCTGCACCAATGATGGCTATGTTCTCGCCACTGCGCCAATAAAGGTGGTCTCTGGTTCCATGGTCAGTTCAGAGGCTATGGGAACGATGAACGACTCTGGGAGCGAGAACAACCATGAAACCCTGGCCACCGTGCCATGTTTGGGGGGGGAGATGGCCGGCATATCCGAAGGCCGGGGCGAGCTAAACGTCAATAAGCATCCAGGCATCACCGGTATCGGCGATCTTTCGGTCGCGAATCACAATTGGACCGATGACTCGACGGTACGCATTCGGATCCATTATCCGGGAAAAATCACGGTGGTTGACTTTAGCAAGATACCAACTTCGACCCCGACTCCATCATCGGTTCCTACCGTGAATCCTGATGGCACCGACAATGAGGTTGAAGACCCTGACACCGGCGGTTCGGCACCGTCTGCGGCGGTAACGTTAATCATGCTGCTGGCGGGTATCGGACTGCTATTCGCGGGCCGGCATTTGATCGTCATAAGAAAGTAGAAGTGAAGCGTATCGATTCACCGCGTTACGTTATAGGTGATTAACCGCGCCCTTAGTCGGTAACCAATTGGCGCCTCAATGACCATCTGACCGCGGCCTCGAACTCGCCAGGACAGGACTCGGCAACGCGGTCGCCGCAGTTATCGAGCTCGATCAGCGCACACTTCTCTCCGATAGCGTTGCGCGTTCGCACAATCTGTCTATGGCTAGATATTTCGCTCTGACGTCCCCGGATCAGCACGATCGGGCAAGATGCGCGAATCAATATCGAATCAATGCCATCTGGCGCATAATAATCAGCAAGAATGAGCGCTGATATCGCGCCGGCCGCGATATCAGCCGTATGCATCGCCACGTTGCCGGCCGCCAGTCCGTGTGATATCATCGCCGCCGAATCATCGATTGCCCATAGCGCTTGCAGTAGACGGTAGCTACTGACACCATGCAGTCTATATACGAGTCGATCTCTTGACAGCGATTCGGCGAAAATATCCCAGTCAATCGGTTCAGATGGAGTCGAAAGTAAAATGACGGCACTGCTCAGCAGTGCATTATCTTTTTCTGGCGGACGCCATAGATCGGCGTCTACCGATTCGCCGGTTGGAAGCGTCAAAGTGGTTTGTTCATGAGCCATAGCAACATCCATTGTCTATCATGCTGTGTTCGGATTAGACGCCTCGGTCGGCTGAGAATACAATCTCGGCGATTTAAGATATGGGCAATCTGCTCCACGCAGGTAAAGATAACAGTTAGAATACAAGCAATCGGCGCGGTCAGAACGTCCGCACACAGCCTGGAATTAGAACTGCCGCAACGCAGTTAGGGAGAGATCACGATGGTCACATCCGAATGGGGAGCGATATACAAGGATCTGGGTGCACGTCCAGTCATCAATGCTACCGGGAGCGTGACGTTGCTGGGCGGCTCGACGCCGGTGCCTGAGGTGAAGGCGGCGATGGATGCAGCGGACAGTGCCTTCATTCCGCTTATCGAACTGGAGAAAGCAGCGGGAGACGAAGTCGCAAGGTTGGCTGGCGTTCCGGCCGCGTACGTAACTTCAGGCGCAGGCTCAGCATTGACACTAGCCTCCGCAGCCTACATGGCGGGCGGAGACGACGACCTTATACAGCAGCTACCCGATACTGACGGCTTGAAGAACGAGATCGTCATCCAGCGACGTGAGCGTTACTGGTACGACCGTTGCCTAGAGTTCTCAGGTGCTAAATTGGTAGATGCCGGCAACGAAAACGGCACTAGCGAAGACGATATTCGCGCCGCTATAACAGAACAGACCTGCGCTATCCATGTTCCCGTCGTAGAGCAAGCCCCTAAAGACCCGAACGTGGTTCCACTGGAGAAGGTTATCGAGATCGGAAAAGATGCCGGCTTATACGTATCTGTAGACGCTGCCGGACAGATCTTTCCGTTGGAAAACTTCGGCCGATACGTTCGTATGGGCGCCGATTTCCAGTGCATCGCTGCTAAATATATGGGTGCGCCACACTCTACCGGCCTAGCGTTAGGCACTGAAGAGATAATTGAAGCGATAGGCAGACATTCCTTTGTGGGATATGAGTCGCGCCGTATCAGAGGCCTTGGACGCCCGCACAAGGTAGACCGTCAGGAGATCATGGGCGCAGTAGCCGCGGTGCAAAGGTGGTTCCGGATTGACCATGAGCAACGATTAGCAGCTGCAGAAGCTGAGAGCTTGGCTATTATTCGTCCGTTGCAGGGTATTCCCGGAGTAACTGCCGAACTCGTCAACAACATTATCGCTCATCAGCCATTCGGCGTAAATATCAGCGTCGACGAATCTGTAGTCGGATTCGATAACGAAGGCCTGGTAGACCGGCTGAGAGGGCTAGATCCCCCGATCTGGACTCGCACTTCAAACAATGCTCCGCTGACGATCCATGTTTTCGGACTGAATCCGGGCGAAGCCGAGCTCGTTGGTGAGTCGATAGCCAAAGTGGTGCGCGGTTGAATCTCAAATAACAGACAGCACACAGGAGCCGGCCGCAACACAGCCTGGAGGTGCATACATCGTAACGTGGTGGCAGCTAATCTCAATGCTTTGAGTAGTTTACACAGAGGGGCTAAGAGTAACTTATATAGTGGCACAGAATAGCGTCTATGGAATTATGTTATTTGGCGATACAGTAGGCATCCATCTTCTCGCTACAGATTATAGAGCATCTCTATTATGCACTAGTCCCAATGCGATGAGGCGCGCGCAATTGAATTCTGCCTGCCTTTAAGGAATGAGCGTCAATTATGACAAATAGTTTCTTGATCCTGGGCATCGTATTACCGGCTTAAGGCGCTAATCATTGCTCCATATAGCTAGAGCGCGTATTGCATCGTCTTTGGATGTTGTGGTAACAGTCGATTCAGTGAGTGTTTTGTCATTTCCGCCATCCCCGATTTTTTGAGAGCCCGATCCGCTCCCTGCAGTCACGTTCCCCAGGCGCGGCTTCTACCAGGACAGGTCCGTAAGGTGCATCTTCAAGGATAGATGTATCAGCGAACCTATTCTTGTATCGGCTTGAAAGATACCCGAATGGCATCTGCCTTGACATCGATTGGAGGCATTAAACGAATCAGAGAAAATGAGACTATTTTGAGACTAGAGTCATTTACTCACAAGAATAATCCTAAAAAGATTGATGAAGTTATTCCTGATGAATTGGAAAATGAAATTAGATATTACTTAATTCCGCGCGTAGATGTTGAAGATGCTAGACGTAAGAATGAAATATATGATCAAGAAGATCTGGAAGCACTAGCCGGGTGAGATATTGAGAGATAGATTGAAAATACGTTTTCATAAATGAAATCAGAATTTCTATAAATAGCGACAGAGACATTAACCATGACATCATCCCTGGAAATTAAGACGATCGGCATCCTCAGCCCCGGTGATATGGGATCGAACGTAGGACGCGCCCTTAACCAGAACGGCTTTCAAGTCCTTACCGCTCTGCAAGGACGCAGCCAACGCACCAAAGAGCTGGCGCATATCGCTGGCATCGAAGATGTCGGTAGCCTACACACACTGGTGGAACGATGCGACATCCTTCTTTCCATCCTGGTGCCAGAAAGAGCAGTAGATGTCGCCCGTGAGACGGCAGCAATCATATCAGAATTGGGCAAGCCGCTTCCATTCGCCGACTGCAACCCAGTTTCACCGGCAACGGCGCTTAAGATGCGCGACATTATTGAAACCGCCGGCGGACTTTACATCGACGCTGGCATCATCGGCACTCCGCCGGGCAGGGGAGAGCCGCCTCGTTTTTACGCCTCCGGCCCTCACGAATCGATACTGGGACAGCTGGATGGACGCGGCATCTCGGTGCCGCTGATGGGCGGAGAAGCGGGACGCGCCTCCGCGATAAAGATGTGTTACGCCTCGCTCAGCAAAGGCACGGCTTCCTTACACGCTTCCGCGCTTATAGCAGCCGAAAATCTGGGCATATATGACGAGTTCATCGCCGAGCTGGAGTTCAGCCAAGAGCGTGTGCTGAGCGCGATGCAGGGAGTGAACGGGCTAGGCGCCAAAGCGTTCCGCTGGATCGAGGAGATGGAGCAGATCGCGGCTACCTTCGGAGCTTCCGGCGCCACGCCGCTCATGCATAAAGGCGCGGCGGATACGTTCCGCTTGGTGGCATCATCGCCGATCGGAGATGAACGCCCGGAAACGATTGATTCATCGCGCTCACTGCGCGCAACGGTGCAACTGCTCTCGAAAAACGATGACTGATCAATCAGCTACCAGCTGAGCGGTTACTCGTTCCGCGATGGCATCGAATTCGGCCGCAACATCAGGGCTGGTCAGAGTCGGAGGCGTCCGTGCATCGAGATACTCTTGACGCAAAGCTACTGATCCCAGAAACGGGATGCCCAGTTCATAAGCCATATCTTCAGCGGCGCCCTGTCCGAAAATGCCGCCGGACATATTCTCCACTACTCCCAACACTTCAAGATTCATCTTGCGGATCATGTTGATGGAGCGCTTGGCGTCTAGCGCCGCCAGTTCTTGTGGTGTGCTCACAATCACGAAGCCGTCGACGTTCAGCACCTGCATCACAGTCAATGGGGCGTCTGAAGTTCCGGGCGGCAGATCCACGACCATGTAGTCGGGATTGCCCCACTCAGTCATCTGCAGAAACTGATTGATCGCATTGTGTATCATCGGCCCCCGCCAGATGATCGCTTCGTCTTCATTCTCTTGGAAGAATGCCATCGACATCACCTTCACTCCGAAGCGTGAAGAGGGGACCATCATGCCATTCTGTTCCACAGGACCCTCTGATATCCGTAACACACGCGTCACGTTCGGACAGTCGATATCGCAATCGAACAGCGCGGTGTTGAACTGCTTCTTGGCGAGAGTGGCGGCGAGATTAACCGCGATGGTGGTTTTACCGACGCCGCCTTTTCCGCTGTAGACGCCGATTTTCTTGCCGATAGATTTCAGGGAATCGGCGATTCGCTTGCGCTCTTGGAACTGCCTACGCGCTTGAGCCAGCCGCGTCTCTTCGGCTGGAGTCAATTTTCTTGGCGATGTCATGAGATTAGATGCGTCGGGGCGGCGAGTATGAACTTAGATCGGGCAGCCGATCAATCCAGCCCAAGCAGGCGTTTGCCATCTTCAGTGATCATATCCGGGTTCCAAGGCGGTTCGAACACCAGGTCTACCTCTACATCTTCCACGTTCTCCAGCTCCGCGATTCGCCACTCGGCTTGCTGTGCGATATAAGGCCCCATACCACAGCCTTGCGCGGTCAGAGTCATCTCCACAAAAACTTCATTGTCTTCTACATCCACGTTGTAGATGAGCCCCAGATCGACCACGTTCACTGGTATCTCGGGGTCGTATACATCCTTCAGAGCCTCGTAGACATCTTCTTTTCTAAGGGCGCTTGCAGTATCGGGCATGGCAGTGCTCTCCGGTTAATAGTTATTGGAGATAGATTCATGTCTCTATCGGTCAAGTTTATCAGAGATGCGCCGGTTCAGAGAACTAACTTCGCGCCGCGCGGACGCTTCTTGCGGCCGTAGACCGATGGTTCGGCGCGCCATTTTGCCGACATGTGTCGAACGGCTTCGTATATTTCTTCGCCGAATCCCAGCAGATCGCAAATCACGCGTCGATCGAGCAGAGCGCGGTTCGGATCAGCATCAGCGAGGTAAGCGGGTTTCAGCTCCTTGTCTCGAAACTCTTCAAATATTCGTTTTGCTGTAGCGAGCTGTCCGTGGCTCAGTTCACGGAAATCAAGGACTGGTAAATACTCAACGGCTCGAATAGTAGTCCTTGCCCGGCCAGGCATTTGCCGATTCGAGTGCCACCAGAAGCTCAACAATCCGAGTGTGCCATTCAACCAGATAGTGAATAAATAGTCGAAGCTGCTATTTGGAAATTGCACGTTAGGCCAGGCGGTGCCTCCATTCACTAAAATGCCACTCGCAATACGGTCTCTGTGATGATGCCAATCATTGCCGCAGACACTTATTCCAGGCATACCATGCCGCAAGGCTTTAGCCGCCTCGAGGCGCCGGCTCATCGCTATGTAGAGCTCTACGTTCGGCGATGATCGCGTTCAGCTTATCGCGCACTTGCTCCATTAGATCGTCGTTCGGAGCATCCGATAACGGCGCGCTCTCGGCAAGCTCTAGCCACGTCCAGATCTCCTCCTGTGCCAGCCGCAATTCTTTAGGCGTCATCGACGATAGATCAGCATAGACGCTTGGCGGCAGAGAATGAGTAGACATTGGCAACAACTTACAAGCTAGAGGAGTTCATTGGTGAAATCATTGAGAGATATGCGAAAAATCTCTTCGGGTTACTTACTTCTCCGCAGTTCTGAAACTGTGGCCACCGAATGCGTTGCGCATCGCGGCCAGGGCGCGTCCGCCGATGGGATTTCCTTGTCGAGACCGGAATCGCATCTGTAGCGCAAGCGCGATCACCGGTGCCGGCACCGCCAGCTCAACAGAAGAATCTACCGTCCAGCGCCCCTCACCCGAATCTTCCACATACGAGCTAAGCGATTCCAGTTTCGGGTCTGCGGCTAAGGCATCGGCTGTCAAATCCAGCAGCCAGGATCTGATCACACTGCCGTATCGCCAATTCTCACAGATCGCCGCCAAATCCAGATCGAACTCCGTCTTCGCTTCCAGCAGTTCAAGTCCCTCTGCATAAGCCTGCATCATGCCATACTCGATGCCGTTATGGATCATCTTCACGTAGTGCCCGGAGCCGCTGGGGCCGACATACAGATTGCCGTCATTTTCGGGCGGCGAAAGTGCCTCGAATATAGGGCGATTGCGCTGGTAGGCATCGCGTTTGCCGCCGATGGTCAAGCAATATCCGTTTTTCAGTCCCCATACGCCGCCGCTGGTTCCGCAGTCCAGCATATCAATGCCCTTAGCTGCCAACTCCTCAGCGCGACGCATGGTGTCTTTGTAATTAGAGTTACCACCGTCGATCAGAGTGTCGCCTTCATCTAGCAGTTCGGACAGAATCTGTACAGTCGCTTCTGTGATTTCGCCGGCGGGGACCATCACCCAGACGGTGCGCGGCGCATCTAGCATGGCTACCAGTTCGGGCAAAGAGGCCACGTCAAGCACACCTTTAGCGGCTAGTTCAGCGAGGGTTGCAGTGGAAGGATCGAAGCCGTGCACTTCGTGTCCGTGGGACAGCAATCGCTGTGCCATATTCCCGCCCATTCGGCCGAGTCCGGCCATGCCTATCTGCATTATGCGAGCTCCTTATGAAGATATTGTCGCATCATTGAATATCTGCGCGGTACGAGCAATGCGCGATGCAATTTCGGCTATGGCTTCGTCTCCATTCAGCAGGTTTTCTTGTAACCCCCGCAACGGAAGTAACAGTGCCTTAGCACCGAATAATATCTGGGTGTTGCCCGGAGTCCGTGCAATATCTGATGCTATCTTCGCGTTTTCTTCTTGGCTACGCATGACAGATGTCTCATTCAGCGTCTCGTATCCGGATGGGTCAAAAGCGATGCTGACATCTTCACGTCCGTCAATATGAGCCATGCTGGTAAGGATTGCCATCGTCTCCGACCTTTCCGGTAGATCGACAATCCAGCCGCGCGGCTCTAGCGATGCATCTTGCATAGTGTGGATTATCTGTATGACATCGGCTTCGAAAGAGACGGCTCCGTGCTCGGCTCGCCTGAGGTCCCAAATGATATCGATTCCAATCTCTTTCACCCCTTTATGCACCGATTCATACACATCTATCGGAGAGCGTCGCTCAGCTTCACTTCTCAGTCTATCCGCTTCCATAGCTATCGGCACGGAGAAAGCCGCGGGACGAAACTTCATCGATAGCGCATTTATCTGCTCTTGAAACGCCATTGAGTTGAAATTTTCAACCTGTAGCGGTAGCGGTATCATACTTTGCCGATTCGACGCAATCGCTTTGAATAGCGCACCCTCTCCGAGAGTCGGTTCTGCGCACAGCAAAGTCTTATCAGCATCGCCCCCATCTTTTATCGCCAGTTCCCATCCGCGTGCGATGATGCCGATCAGCCGCACCGCTTCCGCGCGTTCTGCCGCATTGCTGATGCTATCATTCAGCATCAGACGCGGAACCCAAGTAGCGTCCACCAGGATCGATGGCGAATTGAGATCAGTTCGGACGGTCATCACTTTATCTACTGTTGTCGTGAGGGGCATCTTCAAAGCATCCAGTAGCGCCTATAACGGTTGCTTCAGATGCTTGATGCTATCTGGCGGATCTCTTGGATCGGATCTTGTTTCGTCGCCGCAAGTTCGGCATACCGCCCGCGATCAGTCATCGCCTTCACGTCCCCTGCGGCTTGTGCTAACGAAAGCTGCGCGAGAGAATAGTTAGCTCCGGGCACTTCCAAATCGAATTCTTCATCGTCTTGAGTAACCGCGATCAGCATCACCGAATCGGGACCGCCTTTGTGCAACTGTCCAGTTGAGTGGAGATAGCGCGGACCATATCCGAAAGTGGTCGCTACACCCGTGCCTAGAGTTATGGCTCGCCTGAGATTGCTGAAGGCTTCCGTCAGCTCGATCGCTTCGGGCATATAGGCGGCGATGGCGATATAACGGCCTGATGCAGGCTTTCGCAACAAACGGTTGATGGCATCACCCAATGCAGAAGGATTGATAGCGTTGGAGGTCTCATCAGATGCCAAGATCGCGCCTGCCGATGCCTTTGCCGCTTCCACATCCGGCTGATCGAATGGATAGACGCCGATGATGGAACTGGCTACTGCAGTGGCGAACTCCCATCTGAAGAATTCGGCGGCTATAGACGCTCGATCCGGGAGACTGATGCGAAACACGGGATGGTCCTGAAACGCGTCGATCTCGGCTTCATCCTCTGATCCAAGTGATATCGCGATGAATTGACGATCATCGCCGTAGCAAGCGCGTGGCAATATGGGTTCCCCAACTACTGGTATCAACCCTTTTCCATGCTTGCCGGTCGATTCCGCGAGCAACTGCTCCAGCCACATCTCGAATCGCTGCAAGGATGACGACGTCAGAATCGTCACTTTGTCTCGGCCGGCCAACGCATTGCGTGCCATGAAGCTTCCCAGCGCCAGTCCAGGATTGTGGAGAGACTTCTCTCGACAAAGTTCAGCCATATCTGCCGCTCGCTCGGCCATCTCGGCGACCGGCATTCCGCAGATCGATGCCGGAAACATGCCAAAGGCGCTGAGCGCTGAGTACCGGCCGCCTACGTTACTAGGCGTTTGAATAAGGTGCAAAAAATCTCCGGCAGCGGCACGTTGCGCCAACGGCGATTCGGAATCTGAGATAGCGATGAACCGGGAGGACGCGTCGCTGATGCCAGCCACCATCAATTCCTTTCGAAAAATGCGCTCCAGCGCCAGTGGCTCGATGGTAGTGCCCGATTTGCTGGCGATTATGAATAGTGCGGTGCTCAGCTCTATCCGATTGAGATGATTTCTCACAGCCCGTGGATTAACGGTGTCTAAAACATGCAGACGAGGGGCATGTTGATGAAACATCGACGCCAGCGTTTCCGGCGTTAGGCTGCTTCCACCCATTCCCAACACGGTGCAGCTAGTAGCCCAGTTCAGCGATTCAACCACTCTTTGAGAAGCGATGCCAGCGCCTTGGCTCAGCTTTGAAGGCAACTCCAGCCATCCTAGCCAATCGTTGTCCGCATCGTCATCGGCTTCGGGCCAGATAGAGTAGTCACGGTCCCAGATTCGCGCTACGATATCGAAAGCGTCGGCATAATCTTTCAGCTGGATTTCAGAAGCATGAGGCATTTTCCTGGGAATCGTAGTGGGGAATTAGATAGATAGATAGATTGAGCGGCTATAAAGATTGCGCCAGCGCGGATGATTTGCTCTCGATGCGTCCCATCAGCGAATCCCAAGAATCGACGAATTTCTGGATGCCCTCTTCCAGTAGCTGATCGGTCACATCGCGATAAGAGATGCCGGATTGCTCGAGGGCTCGCATCTGCAGATGTGCGATATCGACATCTGCAGTGATAGTCTCTGCGACTGTGCCCGATTCCATCACCGCCGCGATGGCGGAGAGTGGCAACGTGTTTACAGTTTCCGGACCTATCAGGTTGTCGAAATAGTAAGTAGGCGGATATATGGGATTCTTAACGCTGGTGGATGCCCATAGCGGTCGCTGCGGTTGCGCTCCGATGGTGTTCAAGGCGAAGAATCGACTCTTATCGTTAAGACCGCGCGCGAATAAACGCTTATACTCTGCATATGCCAATTTGGCGTTGGCGATGCCGATCTTGCCGCTCAATGGGCTGTCACCGGGCAACCGACCGTCGACGAGAGTGTCTACACGGCTGACGAAGAACGAAGCTACTGAGGCAACTGCGTTTGCCGCGCCTTTGCCGTTGCGCGAGTAGAGTTCGAGACCATCTAGATATGCGTTGGCAGCGGCTTTGTAAGCCTCGATAGAAAAGAGCAGCGTGACGTTCACGTTGATACCGTCAGCTATCAGTTGCGTGATCGCCGGAACGCCTGCCGGAGTCCCCGGCACCTTGATCATGATGTTCGGTCGATCAACGGCCTTCCAGATACGACGCGCCTCAGTTACCGTGCGGCTAGTGTCGTGGGCGAGATGCGGATTAACTTCTATTGACACGAATCCGTCGCGACGGTTCAAACGATCGTATAAGGGGCGCAAGATGTTGGCGGCATCCTTCACATCTTCAATCGCGATGCTTTCGAATATCTGCTCTGGGGAACTGCAGGTTTTGGCAAGTTCCGCCAGACGGAAGTCGTAGGCGTCGCCTTCAGCAATTGCCGAGTCGAAAATAGTTGGATTAGTAGTGATGCCGCGCACGCCCGAATCCACTAACTCATCGATCTCACCCCTGTCGATCATGGAACGGCTGATCTGGTCCAGCCATATGGCTTGTCCAGCGCGGGCAGTCAAACTTATCGTGTTTTCGGGATCGGGCATAGAGATTTTTCTTTCGGTGCGCATCAGTGGGGATTGAGTCATATGATCTATTTGGATAGCTTCATCTTGCTTACCTAAAGTTGTCGCGTTCAATCGCGGTGAGTTTGCGCAAACGCCGATGGTATCGTTCTTCGGCTTCCATTTCGGCGTTCAGAAAAGCTCTTACGATCTTTTCGGCGATAGCCTCACCGATGACTCGGGCGCCAAGGCATAGCACATTCATGTCATCATGCTCTACGCCTTGTTGCGCTGAATAGCTGTCATGGCAGACGCTGGCGCGCACGCGCTTGAACTTGTTGGCAGTGATCGCAGCACCGATTCCGCTCCCGCAGAGAATGATCCCACGGTCCGAAAGACCGGATTGCACAGCTCGAGCCACCGGCGCCGCGCGGTCCGGATAATCGTCCTGCGCATCGTAATCGTGCGCGCCCAGATCAACGGCTTCGTGCCCAGCATCGCGGATAGTCGCGGTTACGCTCTCCCGCAACGGAAACCCGGCATGGTCTGTGCCCAGTGCTACTCTCATCGTTTCACATATGTAATGTATGCTTCAGGCGGCCAGTCGCAAAGGCCGCTGCCAGGAAATCAATCGATTTAGTTTCCGAGTAATGATATAACTGCCAGGCGAGTCTTTCTGTTGCTTCAACGATGCCGGAAATCATGCTTCAGATAAACTCGTCCGATGAGATCCACAGTGCCTTTCGTTCTGCCATGTATAGCTACAAAAGCGATCGTGCAGTTGAGATTACGCTCTCGACAGTGAAACCGAACTTAGCCATTGCGACATCGCCAGGCGCCGAAGCCCCATAAGTGTCGATGCCTATCTGCGCACCATCCAGCCCGGTGTAGCGCTCCCAGCCAAGAGTCGCGCCAGCCTCCACCGATACTCTGGCAGTAACCGATTTCGGCAGGATGCTCTCTCTATAATCTTCCGGCTGGGAAGCGAATAACTCCCAAGACGGCATCGACACAGCACGTGCGGCAATGTCTTCCGATTGCAGTTTAAGTGTGGCATTTACTGCCAATTGAGTCTCCGAACCAGTGCCGATGATGATCATCTCAGGCTCGCCGCTGCATTCAACCACAGTGTAGGCTCCGCGCTCCACGTTGCTCTCTGCACGGGCTTGACTCCCGATGGCTGTCAGTTGCGGCAGGTTCTGTCGAGTAAGGATGAGCGCAGTCGGTCCGCTTCGATTTTTGATCGCCACTCGCCAGGCTTCGATCGTCTCATCGGCATCGGCAGGACGAATGACGGTCAGGTTGGGGATCATGCGTAACGCCATCAGCTGCGAAATCGGCTGGTGCGTGGGACCGTCTTCGCCCAGCCCTATGGAGTCATGCGTGAAGATCCAGATGCAGGGTGCGTTGGAGAGCGCGCCTACTCTTATAGCCGGGCGCATGTAGTCGGAGAATATCAGGAACGTAGCCGCATATGGTATCAGCCCGCGGTGCAGAGCCACACCGTTGCTGATGGCGCCCATGGCGTGCTCGCGCACCCCGAAATGGAGGTTACGCCCAGAAGTATTTTCAGGAGCGAAAGAGCCGCGTCCCGCTACTTCGGTGTTGTTCGATTCGGCAAGATCCGCTGATCCCCCAATAAGTCTCGGCAGTTCCGGCGTAATGGCATGTAACGCATTGCCGGAGACAGCACGAGTAGCGATCGGCGATTGCTGAGTTCCGAGGAGGCGGTGCAGTTTCACGTCCCACCCCCTTGGAAGTTCGCCCGAGATGTCTCGTAGCAAGGCCTGGGCTAGATCGGGATGCTGCGCGCGATACGATTCGAATCGCCGTTTCCACTCTTGCTCGGCTTCGGTGCCCTTGCTAACCGCCTTTCGCATGTGGGTATAAACTTCTGCAGGCACTACGAAAGGCGGATGTTCCCACCCCAGCGCCCTGCGAGTGGCAGCGGTTTCATCCGCGCCCATCGCTTTGCCGTGCACTGCGCCAGTGCCAGCCAAGTTCGGGCTTCCATAGCCAATTGTCGATCTGATCGTAACTAGTTTGGGTTTCGGATTTTGGTCATCACATGCACTCAGCAGGCCTTGAATTGCCTCTAGGTCATTTCCATCTGCGCTTCCCGTGTGATGGAAGCCATAAGATTCGAATCGGGCAGCGACATCTTCTCGAAAAGCCTTGTCAGTATCGCCTTCGATGGAGATTTCATTGTCGTCGTAGATTACGATGAGCTTGCCGAGCTGCAAGGTTCCCGCCAGCGATGCGGCTTCAGATGCCACCCCTTCCATCAAATCACCGTCGGAGCAGATTACATAAGTGCGATGATTTACGATCTCATGTCCCGGCCGATTGTAAGCATCGCCGAGTATTTTTTCGGCTAGCGCGAAGCCTACCGCATTCCCGAATCCTTGCCCCAGTGGGCCAGTAGTGGCTTCTACTCCCGGCGTCAATCCGTGCTCAGGGTGTCCTGGGGTTTTGCTTCCCCAGCATCGGAATCGCTTGATCTCTTCAATCGGCAGATCGTATCCCGTCAGATGCAGCATCGAGTATAGGAGCATGGATGCATGGCCGGCGGACAGCACGAATCGGTCGCGGTCAATCCATTCGGGATTGGATGGAGAGTGCTTCAGAAACTTCGTCCAAAGCGTATAGGCAGTCGGCGCGAGTCCCATCGGGGCGCCAGGATGCCCGCTGTTTACACTCTCAACCGCGTCAATCGAGAGGAAGCGAATCGCGTTTATCGATTGCCGAGAGATACCGTTGCCGGCACAGATGGGATTTGAGATGCTATCTTGTGACAACGGTTTTGGGGAAGCGTTCAGTGGTCTTCATGCTGATATCAATTAAGCATAGATAGCGATTCTACACGTCACTACGCTCTGATACCATCATCTACGCGCCCGCAATCTGCAGACGCACTGAATATAGCGACACGTCGCCAGCGATATAGAGCGTCTTGCGATCTTCATCGCCGAAGGCGCAGTTTGCAGTCCGTTGCTCCGGCACCAGGATTTTACCCATCAGCATGCCTTCGGCAGAGTAGCAGTGGATGCCATCATGCGCGCTGCTCCAGACGTTCCCGAGCGAGTCGCATCGGAACCCGTCAGCGATGCCCGGTCGGACCACAGCGAAAACGCGCCTGTTAGACAAGGCGTCTCCTGCTTCCGAAACGTCGAACGCGTTGAGAGATCGAGGCTCTCCGCTGTCGGCAACATATAGAACCGATTCATCCGGCGAGAAAGCGATGCCGTTCGGCCGATCCAGCTGGTCGATCACGGCCTTCAGCTCTTCCGTCTCTGGATTGAACCGATAAACGAAGTTGCCTTCCAGCTCCGAATCGCGCCGGTCGCCTTCGCGGTCGGTCAAAATGCCGTACGGCGGGTCCGTGAACCATATCGTACCGTCTGATTTGACGCATAAGTCGTTAGGCGAGTTCAGCTTCTTGCCCTCATAGCTATCCACCAGCAACCGTAGCGTTCCATCATGCTCCAGCCGGCTGATGGCATGTCGCTGATGCTCGCAAGTTACCAAACGCCCTTCAAGATCCACCGCGTTGCCGTTGCTGAAGCGGCTGGGCTGCCGAAAAACTGTAGTATCCCCCGTCGCCAGATCAAACTTGAGCATCCGATTATTAGGGACGTCCGAAAAAACCACAAAGCCATTGCGTCCGTCCCTTGCCGGAAGGTAGGCCGGACCTTCAGCCCACTCGGCGCCGGTATAAAGTCGCTTCAGCTCAATTTCATCGCCGCCGATAAGCTCTCGGAAACGGGGATGGATCACTACCGCGCCGGAGAGCAGTTCGTCAGAATCTCTGAATCGGCGCCGTTCGCTCCAAGTCATCTTCTCCGCAAGCTTCAATTTCTCCATATCCTTTCAGTGCAACATGCATCCCTTATGACTAAGCGTCTCTCAGGCGCCTTGGATGTTCAAGTCGATGCTCCATAGGGAAGAGGTAGCCCCGATAAAGAGTCGCTGTCCGTCCGACATCCCGAACGAGCAGTTAGCTGCTACTTCGGGTGTGAGTATCTTGCCAAGCATATCGCCGCTAGGGTTGAATACCTGTATGCCGTCTCCAGCTGAGACGTAAAGATTTCCATCTACATCGCATCGGAATCCGTCGGGCACGCCCGGCTCGATCTCTGCAAATACGCTCGGGTTTGCCACCGCTTCACCGCTCGGCGTCACGTCGAAGCGCATGATGCGATGATTGCGGAATTCGCCGTGTGTGCGGCCGGTGTCTCCTACGTACAGAGTCGATTCGTCAGGTGAGAAAGCGATGCCGTTGGGCTTGTCAAAATCTTCCGACACCATGCTCACAGCCAAAGTCTTTCCATCCGCCCGGTAAACGCGATTACGGTCTTGTTCGGGTTTATCTCCATGCCCGAACTCCGGGTGCAGAAATCCATAATCTGGATCGGTGAACCATATCGATCCGTCGGACTTCACCACGATATCGTTAGGCGAAGTGAATCGATTGCCCTGGTATCGCTCTGCAATCGGAACCAGCGATCCGTCATGCTCCAGCCTCACTACGCTGCGCCCACGCGTGAGGCATGACAACACCCTGCCTTCGGCATCTACAGCATTGCCGTTCGCACAGTCTGAAGGCTGTCTGAAAACTCTCAATCCGGCTATTTCATCCCATCTCAAGATGCGATTATTGGGAAAGTCGCTCACTATCACATAGTTTCGCGATGCCAACCAACAAACGCCTTCTGCAAAAACTAGGTCACTTGAAAGCAGCGCCAGCTCAGGGTTGGCACCGATAATCAATTGGAACTCGTCAGAGTAGATTTCAAAGTTTTCTGACATTCCAGGATGCTCCTTTTGCTTCTTAGGATGGGATCCAAGCCGCGCATAGATAGTCAATCAGCGAGTTTATCGCACCAGAGCTGATTCGGATTCGTGGCAAGCGATGAATGACGAGTAGCTCATTGATAGAACAAGGTAGGGCTATGTGCTCTAATCATCTGCTGAATCAGGTCTCGATTCCTCATACTAGCCCTAAAAGATAAGGCAAAGATTCATATCGCATCTTTAGATACCGTCTAAGCTCGCATCGTCCCAGACGTATCTCTCTTATACTTGCGCGTAGGTCGTCATCGTTGTCTGGCTGGCCTCAGTTGCGTCTCGCAGCGCATCGTCTGGCACTGATGCTTCCCATGCCTCCAGGTTCGATTTTAGTTGGGCGATGGTGCGCGCGCCGACTATGCATGAGGTTACTGCTGGATTGCTGATTACCCAGCGTAACGCTAGCGCGTTGGCAGTGATGCTGTATCGATCGGCTACTGTCACTATGCGCCCCATAGCATTGAACATCGTTTCCGACCAGTAAGTATCCCGATACCACTGCGCCGCGCGGAACTGGTCGGAGAATCTGGAGCCCGCCTCGGCTTTGAAGTTGCGATGTTTTCCTAGCAAGAATCCACCCGCTTGCGGCGAATATGCCATAACGCCAACGCCGAATTCTTCACAAGCAGGGAATAGCTCGCGCTCCGGATCTCGGACCAGCAGGTTATATTTGGGTTGAACACAGTCGAAACGCCTTGCATTCAGACGATCCGCATGCCACAGCGCCTCCACTAGCTGATAACCGGCGAAGTTCGAGACGCCGATGTAGCGCGCTTTGCCCGCGGCCACTACATCGCTGTAGGCTTGCACAAACTCATCGACCGGCACCTCGTGAGGAAAAGAGTGAATCTGGTAAAGGTCCACATAGTCGGTGCCTAGCCGACGCAACGAATCTTCAATCGCTTGGAATACGTATTTGCGATTCACTCCGACATCGTTCGGACCGTCGCCGACGCGGCTGTTGCCCTTAGTTGCCAGCACTACTTGCGCACGGCGATTGCGAATGAATTTCCCAACGATCTCTTCCGACCTTCCATCGCAATATGAGTTCGCAGTGTCAATGAAATTCACTCCATGATCGAACGCCGTCTCCATGATGCGCATCGCTTCCGGTTCATCAGTCTGACCGCCGAAGTTGTCCGCGCCAATGCAATACTCCGAGACCTTCAGCCCGGTTCTTCCTAGTCTCACATGCTCCATAATCACTCTCCAATGCCATCATCAGTCGCGATCAAGCCGCGACCGTCGATTGCGGCATAGTGCCGAACGCTTGCCCTGAATTGGGCGGATAGTTCATCACTGCCGTAGTAGCAAATTCATCCGCGATCGTTCGCACTTCACGCATCGCTTCAGGCGGTGCTTTATCGCTCCAGGCATCCAGAATCCCTTGTAGCTGATCCATGCGGCGCGCGCCGAAGATCGGCGCGGTAACGCCCGGGGTCTCGGCTACCCAATTGCAGCGCCAGTCTTATCATCGATTGCTGATATGACTCGGCTACTGATTTGATCCTTGCTACCGCGTTCATACGGGCATCGTCTCCGTAGCGGCGTTTGAGCGTGCCGCCGCGCGCATCATCCCGCGCCCCGAATTTGGAATCTTGCGCGTAGCTCTCTAGATGTTTGCCGCTCAGCATACCGCTCGCCAAAGGGCTGTACGGCACTACCGCGATGCCATGCTTCGCGGCGAACGGTATCATCTCTTTGGCGAGACCGGGCTGCAGGATGTTGAGGACGCTTTGCATCGCTTCGAAGCGATAGAGATTGCGGATATCCGATGTCCATAGCGCCGATGCCATCATCCAAGTAGGAAAATTCGACGCCGCAGGGTACAGCGCCTTGCCCTGATGCACCAAATCATCCACCGCGCGTAGCGTCTCTTCAATGGGAGTCTCAGCATCCCATGAATGACAGTACAGAACATCGATTCGATCTGTCTTGAGTCTTTTGAGCGAGGCTTCTACGGTGCGGATGATGTGGTATCGAGAGGCACCGATATCATTCGCACCTTCGCCTACTCGCGACCGATACTTCGTTGCCAAAACAATTTCGTCTCGCTTGCCTGAAGCGCGGAAGTAATTGCCTATGACGCGCTCTGAGTTTCCCAACGAGTAAGAATCTGAAGTGTCGATGAAATTGATTCCAGACTCTACAGCGTGGGCTATTAGGCGATGCGATGTTTCTTGATCGCATCCGAACTGATTGCCGAAGTTGTCCGAACCGAGGCATAGATTCGAAACCTTTACACCGGTGCGACCCAGCTTCAAATATTCAATGGGAATAAGGCTCTCCTAGCGTTTTATATTTTGGTTACGATCAACCGCCAATCATCTTAATTGATATTGATCCAACGCTTCTCTTGCCATGACACTCTAGCAGCATCGGCCAGACGCGCGGCTTCCAGGCCGGCCTCGAAGCCGGTATCTATCATCGACTGATCCCCGGCGATAGCCGCTTCCACGAACTGATGGTATGGCGTTGGATGCGGCGCCCCAGGATCAAGCTCCTGCAAGTGCCCGTGCGGTCCAGAGTTTCCCAGCAAAGAGTGCAGACCGTCAGACACAATGCGCCCGCTCGACCCTGCGATATCGATGCGCGGGGCTTCGCGATGACCGATTCCGCGCGTTACGAAGCTAGTATGCGCAACGGTGTAAGAGCCGTTTACGTGTTGCATCAAGAAGACCGACGAATCGGGGACTTCAACGGCGATCTCTTTTGAAACGTCCACGAAGGCACGTCGCCCCTCAGCGGTGTTCAGCAAAGAGCAGATGCGTTCAACCTCGCCGTTCAGAAAGCGCGCCATATCTAAGACGTGGATCAGTTCGTAAACCGTCCCGCCACCTTGTTCCGCGCGAAAACGCCACGACAGCACGTCTGGCCGCGCATCTTCCTGCATCGTCATGCCCCACCAGATGCTGGTATGGTACGGAGTTCCAATGTATCCGTCATCGATGTATCGCTTCATCCTGCCGGCGGCAGTTCGGGCGCGCTGGTTGAAGTTTGTGGCATGTATCACGCCAGCATCGCGCGCCGCTTGCAGCATCTCTTCGCAGTCGGCAGCGTTTAGAGCCAGCGGCTTCTCGCACAGAACATGCTTTCCGGCGGCGATAGCATCCAAGGCGTATCGCTTATGTGAATCGGTAGGAGTGATGATGTCTATAGCATCGATCTCGGGATCCGAGATCAGCTCCTTATGGTCAGTAAAGCCCTTCGCCACGTTCCATTTCCGCTGCATCGCCTCTAGCGGCTCTTTGGAGCGTCTCATGAATGCTGCCACTTGAGCTTGCGGTATCTCGGCAAATGCCATCATATGCTGATCCGCGAATCGGCCCGCGCCGATAATGCCGATGTTTAGCGATTCCATGGATACCACTGATTTACTCCCTGTTGAGTCAATGATTTAGTAGGTGCTTTCTAAAGATAACATTGAGTGCGTCCGACACTTAAGTCGATCCTAGCGGCGTTTACTGAGCGAGAGTAGAAAGAAAATGATTAATCTTATTAAGCGCTTGCTCAATGTGAAATCGGTAGCCTGGACGCTGCCATTTGTATTGGCCGGTCTAATATTCAGCTGTGATGGAGAAACGGCTCAACCTCCATCGCCAGTAGCGGAATCGACACCTGTTCCAGCAACTGCGGCTGTTAGAGCCCACTCCCACCTACCCAGCCGATGTAGCGGCAACTGCACAGGCCATCTCACCGCCTAACGGCAAAGGCTTGATGGAACGCGTGGGAGAGCTGGAGCAAGCCGAAGATATCAGCCCATTTGATTTGGGCT
Organism: Dehalococcoidia bacterium; assembly: GCA_963422715.1. Lineage (GTDB taxonomy): Bacteria > Chloroflexota > Dehalococcoidia > Lucifugimonadales > Lucifugimonadaceae > Bin127. The sequence goes on from OY730475.1 coordinate 1,905,521, forward strand.
GGTCATCACACTTAGTTTCAGGGTGCATCGAGTTCTTGATCCAACCTTCGCTGGCAGCAGAGCGGCGCGTGTCAGCCCTCATCGAGCGGGTGGAGGGAAACGATGTCGGCAAAGCCCATCCCGAATATTTCGTGGATGCTGATGATGCCGCGAAGACTTGTGGGAGAGTGACGCCCCAGTCTTCTCAGCAACGCTTAGTGAAAAGCATCGCTCAGAGCCTCCCGATAGGATGTCTGTTCGGAGCGCAAGGAGCTTTTAACGCTTCCTTGGCCGATGTCATGGATCAGGCTAAGATTGTGGAGCTGTACTGGGGCGATGACGCGCCGTTTTCACTTGACGAATTCGAAGACGGACAAGAGTTCTGCGAGTGGTTGTGGCGCGAAGATGGCGCGCTTTACTTCGCCCAGATCGAGACTATGGAACCATAGACCATAAGACAATTGACTAGCGCTCAGCTGAGATGCGCGTGGGATATAGTTGTGTAGGCATAGCATCTATTCCCCAAACGAATGAAAGGTGGTGCAAAATCCTATGACCGCACAGAGATCATATGTTCCCGTAGAAGTATCGGATGAGACATTGGCACGCTTCCGTAAGCTGCCCATCGCCACCACTTGGGCAGCCGTGGCGAATGTAGCCGGAGTGCCATTGCCCTTCATGGAAGGCGTGCGAAATTTCACTCCCGGCAAACGGCTGGCAGCACGCGCTAGAACCTTGCGATTCTTGCCGCCACGCCCCGATCTAGACGCCGAGACGAAGCGCGGCGAAGATTCACCAGAGTACCGAGCTATGTCCCGTTGCGGACCCGGCGACGCCTTAGTGGCCGACCTGATGGGCAAGCAGTGGGCTGCAGTTGCCGGCGACGTCAAGCTGTTGCAACTGAAGATGAATCGCGCTGACGGACTGGTGACTGACGGCGCGATACGCGATCTCGGTGTATTGGAAGATGAAGATTACGGCTTTGCCGTATATGCGCAGGAACGATCGCCGTACGGCGGGCGACCATGGGCTGATCCCGCAGAGGAGAATTGCGACATCCAGTGCGGTGGAGCACTAGTGCGTCCCGGGGACGTGATAGTGGGGGATGATGACGGATGCGTTGTGGTTCCTTCATGGTTCGCAGAAGAAGCCGTGCAGTGGGTGGAAGAGCATGAAGGAGTAGAGGCCTACGTCAAGCAGAAAATACTCTCCGAAGGAGTCCGGCCGGGACGCTACTATCCCCCAACCGATGCCATGATGGCAGAGTATCTGAGCAGTCTGGAATAAGATTCCATGGTCCTAGATGGGTATTTAGCTGGTTTCAAGAGATGGGCTTGGGTGCACGTTATCTTGCGTGCAAGCGATGATCGAGAGCGTTGAGTCTGCTTAGATGGGTAAGCTGCGATTATAGAAAGTTCAAAAAGCGGAAGGCGCGCTTCTAATGGCGCTGTAAATGAACTCTGGAAGAGTTATTTCAACTCTCTTCGAGTCTGCACCTATGGATTGTAGATCGTCCCATACTTGCTCTATTACGTTGGTGAGCGCCGAATCAGAGGCGAATGTTGCCGCATGATTTATCCCTCCGTTCCTGCGTCTTCGCCAATTGACGATTATCTCCGCGGGCGGGCTCTCGCGGAAAGCGATTCTGAAACTGTTAGAAGTGCTATTTTCACGTGATGCATGAGCATCTTCAAATTGAGGAATGTAACGCGGTTGCGAAAGCTAGGCTTGAGGATGCGGTTGATCGAACGCCTCACATTTATTCTGTGATCGATGCTTGGTCAGACCAATTAAGCAATAGAGATCGGGATTTGATGAGGTTTCGATTGTGCCAGAGTAAACCGGTGACTCTTCAAGCCTTGGGTGATGAGTTCGGGATTACTCGCGAGAGGGTGCGTCAAATTGAGAATAATATACTCAATCAGCTGAGATCCTTTATGCGCACGGCAGATGGGCGATTGATTCGATGCAGAGTGGAAAACCTGCAGAACACCATTGGCGTTGCTGTGTTGCTCTCCACTATAGAGCCTATGCTTGATGACGCTAGGCGGGACCAGGACACAGATTACCGTTCACTCTTATTGCGGCTTGCTGGTCCATATGCGATAACCGGGGAGTGGATTGTGCTGAAGTCTGCAATGGTAGCCGAACCGACGCGATTAATATTGGATTCGGCCGACGAGCACAACTGCATAGACCGTAGCTTCGCGGCTATGAAGCTCGATGAATGGGGTCTTGATGAATCGCGTCACGAGGCTTGGCTGTCGAGGGATGGCAAAGTTCGCGAGCTAAACGGGCATCTCGTGCGCTGGGACGTTGGCGCGCTGGATAAGTTGGCGTTTGCGCTCTTTGATCTCGGTAGAGCAGCGACAATTGAGGAACTGATCAATCATATTGGATGGAATGGATCAGTGTGGACCCTCAATTACAGAATCTCTAATGATTCAAGATTCGCACGCGCCAATAAAAAGGAATGGGCGCTGGCTTCTTGGGGTATGCCGGAATATAGCGGCATCGTTGGAACGATCAGGTCGATTCTGGAAGACGCGGGCCAGCCGATGCCTGTTATTAATGTGATCAAGTCTTTATCGAATGACTTCAATGTCCTTGAAACATCGGCGTTGAGCTACTGCTACGCCCCTATGTTTGTAATGGACGATGGTTGGATAAGGTTACGTAGCCTTAATGAACCGTGGAGTTACAACCAGACTAATTTGCGCCGGACTAAAGGCGTGTTTGCTCTTCAGCATGAACGGCTGGGGTTGTTGATTGAAGTCAATCATGATGTGCTGAGGGGGAGTGGCAGACACCTCAGTTTGCCGGCTGGATCGATCCTTGACGTAAAGGTGAACGATGAGCTTGTCTTCACAGCCGCGGACGGTTTGTCGGTTACTGTCGCGTTTCCTGATACTTCTAATATGGGGCCTAATTTAGGCTCTGTACGCCTCGTGGCAGAGAGTAAGGGCGCGAAATTAGGCGATTGGATAACGCTGATTTTCGATCGCACTGATATGTCAGTCGAAGCGCGCGTAACAGATGCTTCGAAGTTTGAGAAGGGATGGCAACTAGTCGCTCGACTCACAGGAATTGATGCCTATAGGGGAATCGATGGGCTCGCTGAAGCTTTGAAATGTGATGCCGACGAAGTGCTCACGGTGTTAAACGAAAGGGGCGATCTGTTTTTGGCGGAGGCTTTGTCTGACCATTCACGCAAATGCAAATGATTTAACTCGTTCTCGATATTGCAGCATCTGATCGGCCGTGATCGCGCGGTAGATTGCTGGTTGGCATATGCATGCTTATGCCAACCTCAAGATCGCATCCCATAGCATCACAGCCGGATTCAAATCCCTTATCTTCGTATTGCAATTCACCTCCAGGCTAAGCTTGAAGATGCTCCATGCGAGTAGCTTAGATTAAAATCTAGAATAGAGCATGCATCCTCCGCGTTGAGACGCCCTTTAGCGATTAGGTATTGATCGAGCCACATTTCACCATCGTGGCTGAAATTGAACTTTTCGCAGAAGACGCATCGCGACGCGGAGACAAGAGCGCGCCGTGGTGGGCGTAGTGTAGCGGTTAACACGTCAGGTTGTGGCCCTGAAGATCGAGGGTTCGAATCCCTCCGTCCACCCCACCTCGCACCATTTAGTTAGGCATCGAGTGCGAATGAAACGGTTGCGGCTCACATGTATGCCTAAACTCGCGCCCGTAGCTCAGGGGACAGAGCATCTGGCTTCGAACCAGAGGGTCGGGGGTTCGAATCCCTCCGGGCGTGCCATCGCCATCTCACGGATAGCGTGCCGCATCTCCGCGCGCCAAACCCACATTTACGCGTTCAGAGCGACTGCCTAACTGTCGACTATCCCATCGCTCACGCCTCAGATTCGGCGCGCCAGTCGATCTATGCATGAAACCTGGTAGCTGAAATTACATGCGACTCTAGTTGATTTTTTAGAACTTTTGTTGCAATATTGTAAATGAACAAAGATTTTCTGGGTGTGGCGATTGCGATGCGCCCAGATACCGAGCGAGGGAAAGAGTGGATGCCAGCATGAACGTCAATCAGCCATCAATAGGAAATTCGCTACCGCAATTGATCAGCGCACGCGATAGCGCATCACAGAGCCGAATCCTCATGCGCTGGATCCCAGCCGAGGCTACTTGCTCGTTAGAGAGCATCGAAGACGTTGCTATATCCAAGCTCCCATTGCCCGATCATCATGATCCGGCAGATCTAGCCCCACCGGCGCAACGTATCTTGATCGCGGCGTCTATGGGAAGCGAGGACCGCATCGGAGACATATTGGAATCATCAGGATGGGAACTGGAAGGATATCGCCGCAATCCCGTTTTTCTATGGGCCCATCAGCGGACCATGCCTCCCATAGGCCGTAGCTTGCGGACTTGGATCCAAGATGACTCGCTTCAAGCTCTGGTAGAGTTCGCGCCCACTGCATTCGCGCGTCAGATCGCCAACCTCTTCGCATCTGGATTCATGCGTGGAATATCAGTCGGATTTCGTCCCCTGGAATATCAGACCCGCAAATCCTCCCAGGGACGCGGCGGATATCTGTTCAAACGCCAGGAACTGCTCGAAATCAGCGCCGCTCCAGTGCCGATGCACTCCGAAGCACTGTCCCTAGGCGTCGATGATCACGCTACCGATGCATCGACGTTACCGGCAATAGCCGCTTCGGTAGTTGAACTATGGGAAGCGGCTGACGGGTTGACTTGACCTTCGGTAAACAAACGTTCAAGTTGCTAACGCGCCGGCCGTTCGCAACTTAACTGAGTTGGAACGGTCCGGTTCTATATGTCCCTTCTCTGTTGATTGAGGAGGCGAAACCGCGCTCGTGGCATTCGCGGGCGAAATGCAGTGCACCCATCAGGTGCAGAAAGGAAGCTTGGCTCTATGCCAGAGGCAACATCTGATATCGACCTTCTCAAGAAGGAAGTGGCAAGCGTCGCCGCGTTCGTCAAAGAGCGCGCAGAACCGGCGCAGGAAGAGCGCATACGTTTGCGGCAGGCGATTGAATCGCTCGTCTCCGATCAGCGGGCATCGCGACAGCGATCGTTGCTGAGCGACGGTAACATAACTGCACCGTCCAGCAGAACCGTGGAGGGCGGACCATACGCCGGCTTCGACGCGCTCGATCTGGGCATCGCGCGCAGCATCCAACGCGGCGCAGCATCGGCGAGTGGAGCGACACCGCAATGGGAAAGCCGAATCAAAGCCGCTATGGACAGCCTTACTGCCGGAAAGGGCGATGAACTGGTCCCCACCGCCATGTCCTCGCGGCTATGGGAAGATGTGCATCTCGAAACTCGAGTGGCAAGCTTGTTCAGCCACATCGAGATGCCTACCAACCCCTTCGACGTGCCGTTGCAGTTGGGAGATGTCAACTGGTACCCGGGTACTGAGAACACCGCCGCTACAGCCTCGGTCGCCGCTACCAAAAAGCAGACCATGACCGCCTATGAATTGGTGGCAGAAATCCCGTGGTCGCTAGCGTTGGAAGAAGACGCAGTGATTGCCATGATTCCTGAAGTGCGAAGACTCCTCGTGCGTAACGCCGCCGAAGCTCTAGACGATGTTCTGCTTAATGCCGACGCCACTAAGCGCAACAACATAAATGCGGATGGCGCCACGCTCTCAGAGAGTTCGGCCGGCAAGGCGCATTGGCTCGTTGGATTCGACGGATTGATGCATCTGCCGCTGGTCGACAATTCATCTCAGCTAGTGAATCAATCCGGCCGGGTAAGTGCCGACGCCTATCTCAAACTGCTGAAGAAACTAGGCAAATATGGCGTCAACCCACGCGAATCGGTATTCATCACCGATGCCAGCACCTTCCTCAACAGTCTCGGATTAGACGAAGTTGAGACGATGGAGAAAGTTGGCTCCAGAGCGACCGTGCTCACCGGCCAGCTCGGATCGGTATACGGGCATCCGCTCATCGTATCCGGACAGATGCGAATCTCTGATGATGACGGCAAAGTAACCGACGCCGGCAACTCATCTGACAAAGGCCGCATTCTCGCCGTGAACACCTATCAGTGGCGGGTTGGATTTCGCCGGCGGCTGTTGATCGAGACCGAGCGAGATATCCAGAAACGGCAGAACCTGATGGTCGTTAGCATGCGCGTCGCCTTCGCCGAGCGTAGCGGAAGCCGCAGCTCAGCGACACATACCGCGCTCGCATACAACATCTCGCTCTGAGACCACATAGCACCGATATTCCGGGGACGGTGAGATATTCGTCCCCGGCAGGGCTATACGAACAGATAAATAGATCGCAATATCCAAATGCAATTAATGGCAAGCTTTGTGCCTGCCGAAAGGAAAGAAATAACAATGGCCGATGCAGCCGCGCCCGCAGGCATCATCAATGTATATGCACCGATCAAAGAACTCAAGAAGCGAATCTCAGTTCAAGCTGATGATTACGACCAAACTATGTGGCACATGCTCCACGTCGCCAGTCGACTCATCGACCGGCACTGCCAGCGCCGATTCTATGTGCAAACCGCAGCCAAGAGTTTTGACGTCTACGACGTGAACGGTTTCACCGTCTCAGACCTCATCGTTGTGAATCAGATGTGTGAAGACCGCGACGGCGATGGCGTATACGAGGCGCAACGGAGCCGCAGCGACTACATCTTGTATCCATTGAATGCAGATCCGGAATCACCTCATGGATCAGCTTTTGAGCGCGTCCAGGCAGTAGCATCTACGCGCTTCAGCGGACAATTCACCATCGGGTGCGCCAAGGTTCAGATCGCCGGCAAATGGGGATACCGCGCCCACTTCGTCGATGCCGCCGCCAGAGTATCCAACTTCGGAAAAGTATGGACCGCAGCCTCACGATCCATGATCGTGGATGACGATACCCAGCTCCAGGCCGGACACACCATACTGGTCGATCGAGAGCAGATCTTCGTCAAGCAAGTCGGTGCCAACGTGTTAAACGTCGTGCGCGGACTAAACGGCACTATGCCCGCCAACCATCAAGATGGCGCTCCGCTCAGAGTATTGCAGTATCCAGCCGAAGTTACTGAAGCTACCATCCTTCTGGCAGTAGACAGGTGGCGACGAAGAGATGGCGCCATCAGTGGAATAGCACAGAACGGCAGTAAAACCGATTTCTACGATGCCAGCAATGACGTCGTTAAACTGCTAGCCGCTTATCGAAGATTGGCGCTCTGAAGATCACTGATCGATAAACGCCATATCGAGTGTAAGTGCAATCAAATATCGGGTTGAGAAGCCGATTCTCGACCCAAAACGAAAGTATGGATGGGAGGAGCACATGAGCAAGCTTGGTCTGAAAGGATTCGAATCGGTGAATCAACACCAAGAAACGTCCGAAAGCGCTGAGGCGTCGCAACCGATGCCTGATCGACAGGATCCCAGTTTCAGCGGCTATCCGACCGACATGATAGACCAGCTGGCACGGTTACGCCAGACGGTGGAAAAAGACCACGCCAGCCGGCTAGGGCGAATCGAGAATGACCTGCGCTGGATCATCACTCTGGTCAGCGCACAGTTGGTCGCTATTCTGGGAGGCGCTGTAGCCACCTTCACCCTGAATTGAGCTGAGCCATACCCCCAAGACCGGGAATGACGATAAACCGGCGCGCCATTGAAGCATCGCGCGATATCGCCCGGCTTGAAATCAAATCTCCAGATCGCACAAACGAAAGAAGGATGCCAATGATAAAACCCCAACACACTATCTGGCGCGGATGGCGAAACACCGTCAAGAAAGTAACAAGAACTTTCATCTCGAACCGACAACCTCAGTCCGTCTCACGAGGCGGCAACGCATCGAAACGAATGCTGTTCGACCAGATGTCGCCCCTAATGTATGGGGAATACACGGATGCCTGGTCATATGCCCGATACGGTGAGTACTACGCTATCTCTGCCCCCGTGCACGCGGCAGTAAGAGTGCTCGCCGAAGCCATCTCGCGTCCGCAGTTGAAGGTGTGGATTAGACCCTCGCCAGATGCCGACCATTTCCAGCCCGCTAGCATCGATCATCCCCTGCAGAAGTTGCTCGATCAACCCCATCCGGCATGGAGCCGCGCCGAACTGTGGCGCACCATCGAGAGCCGACTAGCATTGTGGGGCAGTGCATTTGTAGCCCTGAAACGCAACGAAATCGGAAAGCCGCAAGAGCTTTGGCCATTGCCTTCTGATCAGGTGCGAGTAATCGCGGATGAAGATGAAGCATCCATCAGAGGCTTTATCCATGAAAGCATCAATGGCAGAACCGCCTACCTGCCCGAAGACGTGCTTTGGTTCCGACGCTTCAACCCCATCAACACCTTCGCCGGAATGTCATCTGTGGCACCCCCGCGCATCGCCATCGACATGGGCGCCGAGGCGCTCAAATTCAATCGCCGATTCTTCATCAACTCCGCCGCACCATCAGACCTCGTCTTGAAGGTTGACGTGCCTATCAACGACCAACAGGCAGAAGAGATCTACAACGCTTGGGCCAAGCGAGTATCAGAGCCGCATCATGCCCATCGTCCGCTGATCCTCTCCGCCGGCATGGACCTGAAGCGATTAGGCACCACCCATAAAGATATGGAGTTCATGGCCACTCTTGAGTGGTCCGTCGAAGAGGTCGCACGCACATTCGGTGTGCCTAAAGTCTTTCTCAGCGAGTTCGAGGATGCCACCCTCGCCAACGTACGCACGATGGAACAGTTTCTCTGGCGCAATACCATCATACCCGAACTGCAGATGCTGGAAGATGGCGTGAACCAGCATCTAGCGCCCAGCTTCTCTGATTTTCCGAATCAGCTACAGGCGCGCTTCGACCTCTCAAGCGTCGAAGCAGTTCAAGAGTCAGCAGACGACCGCGCCAACAGGCTGGCATCGCTAGTCGCCTCCGGCATCATGAGCATAGATGAGGCACGCGCCGAACTGGGAATGGCGTGAGATAAAGCGTCCTTTCCCATACCCACAGCCGCTCCTCACACTCCACATGCTATACACTCTGTAATCGTAAGTCTCAGGAGCAAGGCCATGAAAGTTACAGAAATACGCAGCTTCCCGGTTCAAGACCGCGCCGGACAGCTCTACTTCATCGTGCGAATAGACACCGATGCCGGCATCCATGGCCTCGGCGAAGTCGGCACCGCGAAAGCCGGGCGAGCCATCATGGAAGCCATCGATCATCTCGCGCAAGCCGTCATCGGTTCCGACCCCTGGGAGACGGAGCGGCTCTGGCAGCTCATGTTTCGCGGTAATTTCTTTCCTGCCGACCGCGTCTATGGATGTGCCATCAGCGCCATCGACATCGCGCTCTGGGATATCAAGGCGAAGTCCGTCGATATGCCCCTATACAAACTGCTCGGCGGACCGGTCCGCAACAAGGTAGTCTCATATCCGCATACGCAAGGCGCGACGGTCGATGAACTGGTCGATAACTCCAAGCGCCGAGTAGACGAGGGCTGGAAGTTCGTGCGCTGGGGACAGCCCGAAACTTCAGGCCAGTTTGAGCAGTCCGGCGTCTCACGATTGGAGCCAATCGAATCCATGCGCCTCGCCGTCGAGCAGATGCGACGTGTCCGAGAAGCCGTGGGACCTGAGATCCAGCTCTGCTTTGATGTTCATACACGCCTCGACACCGCACACGTCGTCCAGATGTGCCGCGACATGGAAGAGTTCAAACCCTTCTTCATCGAAGACCCTATCCGCTCCGAGAACCCCAGCTCCTACCGAACCATCAGAAATCAGATAACACTGCCGCTAGCCGCGGGCGAGCAATGGGTATCCAAGTGGACCTTCAGACAGGTCATCGAAGAAGAGCTCATCGACTACGCGCGCATCGATCTCTGCATCGTTGGCGGCATCACCGAGGCCCTGAAGATCACTCACTGGGCCGAGACGCACTACATCAACATCGTGCCTCATAACCCGCTGGGCCCCGTCTCCGCCGCCGCCTGCGTATCGCTCTGCATGGCATCTACCAATGTCGGAGTGCAAGAAATGCCGCGCCAGCCCGGAACTTTCGCCACCGACCTCTTCCCGCAGCAGATCGGATGGGAAGACGGCTACTCTTTCTGCAACGACGTCCCCGGCTTAGGGGTGGAGTTCGACATCGATGCCGCCGAGAAGGCCGTGGTAGATCCCACAGGATGGACGCCGCAGCTCAGACGCAACGACGGCGCCTTCACAAATTGGTAGCTCTCCATGCGCGGCTATACACTTAGGCTTCCATTAGCGATTCATGCTGTAGAGAGTGCAACTTCACAGACGTGCCACTGAGGGACATACTTATCAAGGCGTCGTTGACGGGCTATCTACGGATAGCCCGTCGAGCGGCGCCGTAGCTTTTGAAATATTTCTGTCCTAGCTCTGATCCCATTGCCTAATGCGTATGGCCGTGATGAAGTATCTTCCCGGGATTGAGACGAACGCCGTGCATATTCCGTCCCGAATCGTTCCGCGCGGTTCGAATCGGAAGCTATAGTTTTCAAATTCTAGTTTTCGGCGGCAGTTCATTCACTTCTTTAGGAAGGTGTGCGTGAAGAAACTAGCCTCAGTGTCTTCCGGCGCGCAGGGGTCCTTGGCGCGTATATCAGCTCATCTTCCTCGATGCGCAAGTCGAGATTCAGACTCTCTAATTCCCGCCTCTGCCTCCCAGATCACTCGCCCATAATCTCCACTCGACGCTTCAGAGTTCCATCTATCGAAATTGAATATCCTTGTTGCAGCTATTGCAATAACCTCGATATTTCCTTTAGAGATCCACTGGCCAGTGACGATGCTGGCAACGGCATATTCGTCCGGCAGAGAAACAATCGCCATACATCGCTCGCCTTGGCGCGCGCCGCGCTGGGCGAATTGAAAGCCATAGTTGTCGAAGCCAATACTTCGGCGCGATCCGGGCAAGTCGTTCACGTCGACCGGCAAAATATGCAAGAAGAAGGGTGCCTCTGCGTCTGTTGGCGCGCAGGGATCCTTGACGTAAATCAGATGATTTTCATTCAAATAAATATCGAATTTGGCACTGATGATCGGCGTGCCGGATATCATCCGCTCGTATCGTAGCCGGTTACTGGATTCAACCCCAGCAACATCTAAAAGTGAAGGATCCCGAACATAGATCGACATGATGGCACTGTTGTAAGCCTTGCGTTCAAAGATAGGTTCAGAGCCATTATTCATAGCTGGGAACTCACTGTAATAGTTGAGAAATTGGAGATTGCTGTCTCGAAATGAGATGTAGAAATCAGCTTCTTTCACCGGGACAGGCACTATTCTGTTTCGGTCAGACTCGGGGATAATCAATAAATTCAGGATGTCCATATTGCCATGTCCAGCCACGTATAGGACTGAAGATGGATATCGCTCAAGCAAATGCTCCAGCCCTTCGCGCACCGAAACTCCCCAATAATCCATGTCATACTGCTTGTTTAGTTGCTCCGGATCACCCTTATCCACCAGAAAATTGAAATAAACGCTCTGATAGGGATGAAGCTGAATCATGGCGAATACAGTGGTAATCAAGCCGATTATTGCCAGCCAATAATGTACCCTCTCCCCCATTTTCAGGCGACTCGAAACAGATACCAGCCAATGGATGCCTATAGCCGCTAGCAGGCAGAAGGGAGCATAGATGAAATACATCTGCCGCCAGCCATTGTAAAGATTGGATTCGAGCAGAATCGCCGCCAGCACGGGAATCGTGAAGCAACCGACCAGCAACAATCCGAAGCGCAGATCGGTATTGCGGATAACTCCGCGCGGAGCAATTGCCGCGTGGTAAGCCAGAGCAAAGATGCCAAGAGCGCCCAGCAACAGAGTCACCGGCGGCGTAGTGATCGCAAACCAGGTGGGAAGGTAGTCCCAAGGAGGTTCGATCGAAGATATCAGCTCCCCACGGAAGACCATAGTAATGGCATTAGGGTACTTGGGCATGCGCATGAACGCCTCCGCGAAACGTCCGATCGGATCTCCCCAGAGCCAGGGCCAGGTAAGGTACAGAGTAACCAAAGTAGCAGTGGCAAATACTCCCGCGCTTGTTAGAAGGCGTTTCCGTTCATCCCATAGAGAAGCGAAATAGAAATCCAAGCTGCGCATGGCGAGGACCGCCGGGAAGAGCATGATCCCGATGATGCGCATGTTGGTGAGAAGCCCCACTGCCACGCCGCAGGCCAGAAACGCGGTTAGAGTATCTTTGCGGAAGGCCCGGTGTACGAAGTAGAGTGAAATCATGAACATGCTCATAAATGGCACATCTTTAGTGTTGAAGAAGGAGTGCGCGTACAGTCGCGGGTGTAGCAGAAAGATCAATATGGAGAGCAGAGCCAGCAGACGGCTGCCGGACATCTGGTACACCAGCAGGTAACAGAAGAAGCCGCCCGCCAGGAAGAATAGATGCGTCAGCATATGGCGCAGGAGATAGATGTCGCGATTGTCTTCCAGTCCCAGCAATTTCTCCAGTATGAAAAGCGGCATCTCGAAGCCTACCCCGTAGAACCGGTCCCAGTGCGTCGACAATCCAGGATCTTGCCCCAGAACATATTGCACGGTTGTTCGGGCCAGAGCGCGTTGAGTACTTTCATCCCAGGAGATGCCGTAATCATCCACAACCACAGTGCCCACCGCAAAGAACAAGCCGCACACCGCCAAAGCCCAGACCCAGTGCGGTAGTCCAATCACCCATCGCAGGCCGGAGAAACGCTTGATCCCGCTCTGGCTCTCAGCAATAGCCCGGAACCGCTCATCGATCATCTGCCATGTGGGCGTTTTGATAACCAGATTCACAAACTTCATAAGGCAACATTTTACGATGTATGTGTTTCGACTGAATCGGTCAGCTTTTCAACCAGAAAATCAAACTCTTTCACACAGTCCCAGATGACCCATGAAACAGGTCTATAAGCCTTCAGTTTGGTAATGATCATCATTCAAGTCGTTGGACGCTATGACGCTGTAAAGAAGGCTGATTATGAGCAGTAGAGCTAAAAACGTGGCAAACTAGGAACTGCCGCCAGCTGTTCGCTCATCAACAACGAGATGACTTTCGGCCCATAACCGCAACCCGCTCTAGGAGAGACATCAGAGATGAAAGTAACTCAGCTACGCAAGTTCCCGGTGCGAGACGAATCGGGACGCCTCTACTACATCGTTCGCGTCGACACCGATGCCGGCATCTGCGGCCTCGGCGAAGTTGGCGTCGCGAGATTGGGACGGGCGATCGGCGAAGCCATCGACCACTTGGGGCAAGTCGTCATCGGCTCTGATCCGTGGGAGACCGAGCGGCTTTGGCAGCTGATGTTCCGCGGCAATTTCTTCCCCGCAGAGCGAGTCTACGCCTGCGCCATCAGTGCCATTGACATCGCGCTCTGGGACATCAAGGCGAAATCGGTCAATATGCCCCTCTACAAGCTGCTCGGCGGACCGGTGCGCGACAAAGTAGTTTCCTATCCGCACACTGATGGCTCGACGATTCACGAGCTGGTAGAGAACTCTAAGCGCGCCGTTGATGAAGGCTGGAAATTCGTGCGCTTTGGACAGCCCACGACTACGCCCCTGGTGGGAGAGTATCAGTCAGCAGAGCCGGCTACTGCGATATTGGAGCCGACAACATCGGCGCGCATGGCAATCGAGCAGATGGGAGCTGTGCGCGACGCAGTTGGTCCTGATATCCAGATCTGCATGGACGTGCATACCAGATTAGACCCTGCTCAGGTGGTTCAGATGTGCCGTGAGCTGGAGCAATTCAAGCCCTTCTTCATTGAAGACCCAATTCGCTCTGAGAACCCCGGCTCATACCGCAATCTGCGCCGCCAGATGAACGTGCCAATCGCAGCGGGAGAGCAGTGGGCATCGAGATGGCCCTTCCGAGAAGTGATCGAGGAAGAGCTGATCGACTACGCGCGCATCGATCTCTGCATAGTCGGCGGTATCACCGAGACGCTCAAGATCACTCACTGGGCCGAAACGCACTACATCGATATTGTGCCGCATAATCCACTCGGTCCAGTCTCAGCCGCCGCCTGCGTCTCAGTAGCGATGGCTTCTACCAATGTCGGAGTGCAGGAAATGCCGCGCCAGCCGGGAACTTTCGCCACCGATCTATTCCCCCAGCAGATCTGCTGGGAAGACGGATACTCGTTCTGCCCGGATGTGCCGGGCATGGGAGTGGAGTTCGACATCGAAGCTGCCGAGCGCGCCATCGTCGATCCGCGTGGCTGGTCGCCGAGGCTGCGCCGAGAAGACGGTGCATTCACGAATAATTGAGCGTTGACCTGTCCATGGAGCATCCAGAGTGCTGGAGGGAGTTACAGGGAGCGATCCAGCGCGATACGCGTCCAGGGGTTCCAGCCGGATCTTCCATCGACGCTGTATTTCGGTTTTATTGCTGATCGCGGCATCTTTGTTCTTGATAGGCTGTAGCACTGGGCAGCCGGTCTCCGATGCCGGACCGGAAGCGGAGCCTGCAGATTCTCACGAAGCGCTTGACCCGGATGCGGCTGTAGATGTTGAAGAGGCACTGGGATTTAGAGCCGGCAGCGCCTTTGTATATCCGGTGCCAGCCTGCGGAGCGCCGGATCCGGCAATAGATCCGGTCATGGCAGACGGTCCGATGTCAAGTGAGATTCACGCCGGACTTACCAGCATCGGAGAAGACGGCGGAAACTACATCACTGAGTTTGAGCTGGCAGAAAGCTTTTCCATGAGCGCTGACCGTACTGTCTACCGCTTCACGCTCCGCAAAGGCCTGAAGTTCAGCGATGGCAGTCCGATATCTGCGATTGATTTCAAGTGGAGCTGGGAGCGAGCCGTCCAGCTCGCTAGACCCGGGAGTAAAGCGAATACCGCGTTTTCGCCGCGATTGTCGGATTTGAGGAAGTAGTCGGTGGCGATGCTCATGAGCTCTCTGGAGTGGATGCCGTGGATGACCGGACGCTTTCGGTTAGGTTGAACCGTCCGGTCGCGCATTTCCCGATGCTTTTGGCCGACCAGTCGGCATCCGTTCTGAAGCGAGAGAACGTCGAGAAATGGGATGTGTGGTGGAGCAACAGCGGCACCGTCTCGCTCGGGAATCAGCCTTTCCTGCTATCTGGATTGCCGGTGGGGGCAGGTCCCTTCAAGTTGTCGAAGCTGAACCTTCAGACCGATGAGTGTGAGCTTGAGCGGAACCAGCATTACTGGTCCCGGAAAGCCTATCTGGACCGAGTGGTATTCAGGTCTGACGGTCCCAGGAGCGCGCCTGGGGAGCCCGGCAGGCAAGTAGCGGGATTGTTTGCACAAGGTCTTATTGACTATGTTGCAGCAGGTATTGACAATGCCTCCAGCATAAATCCGTCGGCACAAAAATTAACCCTGAAGGGTATACAACAGATTGAGTACTTGCTTTTCAATCCGACAGTCCCGCCTTTTGACCAGCTAAGATTTAGGAGGGCATTAACTGCGGCTTCACGCGAATTCAGATCTGGAGACGAATCTTCCACTAGACTGTTGCCTAAATGGTTTGCACCAGAGGACTCCGCGATCCGTCGAGTAGCATTTGATCCCGAAATGGCGAGACTAGAGTTAGCGGCGTGCGAATGTGAAGAACAATTTCTCCAAACGGCTTTTGAGTACATTACAAACTGGGTCGTGCCCGCTGGAACCATAGGTGATCTCATCTTTTAAGGATGGCATGATCACTTAGGAGTCGTAGTCGACCGGATCTTCATGCCGCCGTTTGAAATCTTACAGATGGTGGAGAACGGGACGGCACAGATAGTTTCCTTCCATCTGAAACCGGCCTATCCTCATTCTTCCGCGGTTATCGATCCGTTGCTAGCAGCCATTCCCGGCGGCGATAGCTCTGAAGAGGTATCGCGATTGCGAGAAATGTCGTTAGCAGCGGCCGCCGAAGAAGATGATGCCTTGCGAGTGCAGAAGTATCAGGAGCTTGAGCGGCAAGTGTTAGAGCTGGCACTAGTGATTCCGGCGGCGATGTTCACTGCAACCCAGGGCTATCTTCAGCCGTGGGTGCGCGACTTTAGCCCGCCTAAGTTTGGCGGCTCCATGTTCTACGACGTGTGGATGGAAGACCCGCCCGAACGTTCCCTTCCATGATATTTAGAGGCCGGCTGTCGCATCGTATTTCAATCACCCGATCGACATGCCGCCGTCCACTATCACATGCGCGCCCGTCATGTAAGAAGCATCGTCTGAAGCCAGGAACAGTGCTACAGATGCGATCTCGGATGGCTCTCCCATGCGCTTCATCAAGGCATCCTGACCGAAATCGAGGTACGACTGTTCGCGATCCAGCCCCAGCGAATCGATGTGCAGATCAGTCGCTCGAGTCTTGATCGATCCCGGACAGATGGCATTCACGCGGATGTTGTCCGGTGCCAGATCCATAGCCAAACAGCGCGTCAGTTGCGCCACCGCGCCTTTGGATGAATTGTAAGGCACGAACTCTGGCTGCGCGATGAAAGCGCTGACCGAGGCGATGTTTACTACCGTGCCTCCACCGGCGACTCTGAAAGTCGGCAGAATCTCTCGCACGCAGTTCGCATAACCGATCACATTCACGCCGAAAACCCGTGCCCAGTCAGCATCCGTTACATCCTCTACCTTTCCGAATACGAAAGTAGCGGCATTGTTCACCAAGATGTCTATCTTCTCGTAACGCGCAACAGCTTCCGCAACCATCTTTCGCACTGAATCGGAATCTGAAGTGTCAGTCTGCACAAAGTGCGCCGAGCCGCCATCGGCATTGATCGCTGCCGATGTCGACCGCCCATTTTCATCTTCTAGCTCGGCAACTACCACTTGCGCGCCCTCAGCCGCGAACCGCTTGCAGATCGCCTCCCCGATGCCAGTCCCGCCGCCGGTAACTATCACCGTCTTACCTTTCAGTCGCATCGCCATAACGCCTTTCTGTTTGCTTCTCGCCGCGCCAGCAACCGTATCGCCATCGGCTAGGGCGGCTACGATCGCGTCATTCTCTCATGCGTATAACATTATGCCTATATCAACCTCTGTGTGCACGCTTCCAAGGATCAAGATCAAGAAATGGGTATCATCAACCGCGGCTTTTTCCGCAAAAAATCCGAACCCGACACCAGACCATTGCCGCCGGGACAGTACTTGGAGCGTGGATTCCCAGTCTTATCCGCGGGACCAACGCCGCGCATCGACACTGCCGCCTGGAACTTCGCCATCGAGCATCAAGGCGAAACTCTCGGCACATGGAGCTGGGATGACTTCATGGCATTGCCACAGACCGACCTGCACACCGATATCCACTGCGTCACTAAATGGTCCAAGCTAGACACTGATTGGCAAGGCGTTACCATCGATGACCTTCTATCCGCGGCCGGACTGGAGGCGCCTCCCGCCGGCTTCGTCATGGCTTGGTGCGACGGCGGATACACCACCAATCTACCGATTAAAGACGTCCTAGACGGCAAGGCCATGCTCGCGCACACTTTTGATGGCGCGCCATTAGAGCCGGCGCACGGCGGACCCGTCCGACTGCTAGTTCCGCATCTCTATTTCTGGAAATCGGCAAAGTGGATCCGAGGCCTGCGATTCATCGATGCTGACGCGCCCGGATTCTGGGAGGCTTACGGATATCACATGTATGGCGATCCGTGGCGCGAGCAACGATACCACTATGATTGACCGGCCGCATCTTTGCACCGTCGCCATACATGATTGGAGATAGCTACTATTCGTTCGGCATGAATCTCGATCTAGAACCGTTGCGAAGATCTATTCGCGCCTTGAGCCTAGCTATGGATGAGGGTGACAGCTTGCTGTCGAACCCCAGCTCAGCGCGATCGGCCGAAACGTCATACGCGCTGGACTCGTACAACACTTTGAGTTCACATACCAGCTATGCAATGTTCTGATGCGGAGATGGCTTGATGCTAATGTGAATCCGAATCAGCTGATAGGCCCATCCCGCCGACAAGTGTATCGTTTGGCCGCTCGGAACGGCCTGATCGACGACGTGGCAGCATGGTGGCAACATACGGAATCTCGCAACAAGACATCGCACATCTATGACGAAGCGACGGCGAACGAGGTGCTGGATGCCATTCCCCAGTTCTTGCGCGACGCGCGCAACCTGCTGAACGCTATAGAGGCCAGAAAATGATCGATCTTATGCCAGATCACCTGAAGATCGTCAGAGACATATTGCAGCGGCACGTGCCAAAGTGTGAAGTCCGAGCATTCGGCTCCAGAGTCACTGGCAAGGCCTGGAGATACTCAGACCTGGATCTCGCAATAGTCGGAGAACAGAAGCTGGATTGGAGTGTCATGGCATCGCTCAGAGAGGCCTTTGAAGCTTCTGATCTAACCATCATCATCGACTGGCGCTCCACCAGCGATCGATTCAAGCAGATCATCATCCGCGATGGCTACGAAACGATACATCAACCGTCAGCCGCATCATCTAAATGAAAGACTCTTCAAGCGGCGCGAGACTGGTGGGGGAGGCGGGATTCGAACCCGCACGGTTTTCACCACATGCTCCTAAGGCATGCGCGTCTGCCATTCCGCCACTCCCCCGGAACACACCATGCTTTCAATCCTAAACCAGCAACCCGTGAACCTAGTCATCCTCTGCGCCATCTCCACATGTTAGAAATAATCTAAATCACTAGCCGCAACAGGAGCGCACAATGTCTGAAATCGCCATCGAGATGATAGCCGACGAGCAGGCTCTGGTCGGCGAAGGTCCAATCTGGGACCCGCGCACCAAAAGCCTCTACTGGACCGATATCCGCACTGGAAGATACTTTCGCTACGATCCTGCCACCGGTCAAAACCACACTATACATCACGGCATATTTGTCGGCGGCGCCGCGGTGAATGCTAAAGGCGGATTCACATTCGGCACCTGGGAAGGCGTGATGCTGTGGCGATCAGACTCCGATTGGCAATGGCTGCATCATGAGCCAGAGATGCGCGACCGAATGCAGTTCAATGACGTAACTGCCGGCCCCGACGGCAGCTTCTATGCCGGATCATATTTTGAAGACGCGCCCCGCGGCGAACTCTTTCGCTTCAAACCGAGCGGGCAGATCGAAGTGATCGCTGACGGATTGGGCATCAGCAACGGTATGGGGTTCTCGCCCGATTTACGCACCTTCTATCACACCGATTCTCTCGCTGGCGAAATCTACGTTTACGACCATGCCCCCGATTCCGGCGACCTCACGAACAAGCGAACCATCGTGAAGCTGCCTTCCCATGAAGGTATTCCCGATGGCATGACCGTCGATGGCAACGGCAACATCTGGTCCGCATGCTGGGGTGGCGCGCAGATCATACAATACGATCCCGACGGCGCTGAAATCAGCCGCATCGAACTGCCAGCAGTGCAGACCTCCGCCGTGATGTTCGGCGGCGAAGACCTCACGGACATCTACGTGACTACCGCCACGTTCGGTAGCGATGATCCTATCGGACCAGACGACCCGCCGAAATATCATTCGACCAGCAACCGCGGCGGACAGCTCTATCGCATCAGACAGGATAAAGTGCAGGGGAAGCCAGAGTTCGAAACTGACTTCAATTGGCCCGCCGATTGAACTTTCAATCTCGAAGCTGACGCCGCGCATCAATCGAACGAATCGATGCGCGGAATCAGTCAGTCGATGTTTCTCGCACACTCTGATCGAAATCGATATAGGCTCTCGACGCTGTCGGCTCTGCCTGTCCCTGATAGCGGCTGCGCAATCGCACCGAACCATACGGATTGTCGGCCGGCGTCGAGAGATACTGAAACGATATCTGTCCGATCGGCATTCCGCGGTAAAGCGTCAACGGCAGACGAGATACATTAGAGAGCTCCAGCGTTAAAGTGCCGTCGAAGCCCGGATCCACGAACCCAGCAGTAGAGTGAATAAGAAGCCCGATTCGTCCCAGCGAACTCTTTCCCTCGAGCCGGGCCACAATGTCATTAGCCAGTCTGATGCGCTCAAGCGTATTCCCCAGAACAAACTCGCCAGGATGCAAGATGAAAGGATTATCGTCTTCGATCGTCACCATCTCGGTAAGATCAGGAATCTCTTTTCGCAGATCGATGAACGGCGCCGTCGAGTTTCGAAATACGAGCAACCTCCCATCTAAGTGCAGATCGATGGACGCCGGCTGGATATCTTCTGCTCTAAACGGCGAGATCATAATCCGCCCGCTCTCAACCTCTTTCTTGATGCTTCTATCGCTCAGAATCATGTTGCCAGCTTAACCCGGTCATTCCCGGCGCTGCATATTATTAATGCTCAACGCCGGCGCGAGTTTCTCCTATGCATCAATTCAGGAGCCGGTCTAGTTCGGATCAACTGCCATCATCCGCGTCGGGCCCCAAAATAGCAAATGATGCCGTGACTGTAGCGTTGAACGATTCTTCGCCCGGGCTGATGGGAGTGGGAGTCGATGCATATGCCGCTTCCAAATATACATTGGCGGTTCTCTTCGATCTAGAAGGCAGTGCCGAAGAGTAATTTTCCTCCAAGCTGATAAGCTGTCCCAGAACAACTCCCATGCTTTTGGCGTATAGCTCCGCCTTCCAGCGCGCGTCTAGCGCCGCCGCACGATGAAGCTGCTCCTTCAAAGCTGTTACTTGGCTCACCGAAAAGTATATGTTGCTGATATTGAGGCTGTTCCCGCCCGCCTCGGCAGCGGCATCTATCACATCGCCGATCTTAGCGGTATTTTTCACTGTCACATCGATATAGTTCGCAACGTTGTATCCCACAACCACTGGTCTTGCTTTATTAGCAGTGGCGCCTCCCTCAAGCTCTACTCTTTCCTCCACCCAGACCGTCTCGGGACGTATGTTGAAGCTCGTGGTCGAAATGTCGTCGTCGGTGATGCCTTCCAGTTTGATGGCGCTCATTACCGAGTCCATCGCTTTTGCCGCCTGCGCCCGAGCCTCTTTAACTGTACTCGCCACCACGTCTACACCCATATTCACATGTCCCACATCAGCATCAGCCGCGATGATCGCAGAGCCGGTCACCTTGATCTCGCCCAAAGGCCAACCAGCCGCTTGAGCCACAGGATGATTTTCACCTTCTCCGTAACTTTCATAACTAACGCGGGGTTGCGCTTCGGATCCGGTATCCCCGAACGAATCTTGTACCACGAACGCACTCGCATCCGGTTCCGATCCGCTTCTCGGCAATGCATACAGCCCTATCGCCGAAACAACAGCTAGCAAGGCTGCTGAAGCCGCGATGACAGATAGACGATTGATATTCACGAGTTTCATATCAGATTCTCCTTCGGCAGCTATTCAATCCGCCTCAAATGATCAACACCCCTGATATATAGACGACCGCTATCAGGATTAAGTTCCACAATGCATCGCTTGCTTCATTTTATGCTCTTGATCCTGGTTACAAAGATCCAAAAAGCTATAGCCGTAAATAACCCCGCAAGAAACACGAATAAAAGGGGATGGAATCGCCATCCACGCCTATCCTCAACCGCGGCATCTTCGGCGGCATAATCCTGGTCTGCATATTGTGAGACGCCCATATTCGAATCTTTTCTCGACTCAAATGCGTCCTCAGATTCAGCAGTCTCCAGCGTTGCTAAGCCTTGTGATGGCGAAGCCTGAGTCGGCTTGAGAACAGTAGGCAATCGGGTTCCCACCGTATCAGTCTCTACGCCTCGAGGAGCTGCTATACCCGCTTCAGACTCTTGTTCTGTAGCAACATCTTCGCTCTCTACCACGATCTCTTTTTCCACGGCCATCTCCTGAAGCTCGTCACTCGCCGTTCCGGCGCTCCCCACCATTGCTTCTTTTCCCATGGCTTCCCCCAGATACGGTATATCGGGTAGTCCAGCTTCCCCGGCCCTCAACTTTCTCTCCAATTCAACCGTATCAACCTCTAAAATCACTTCTTTCTCGACTTCCACCTGTTTTTCCACTGCCACTTCCTGAAGCTCGTCACTCGCCGTTCCGGCGCTCCCCACCATTGCTTCTTTTTCCATGGCTTCCTCCAGATACGGTATATCGGGTAGTCCCGCTTCCACGGCCCTCAACTTTCTCTCCAATTCAACCGTTTCAATCTCTACCACCACTTCTTTCTCTACCACCACCTGCTTTTCCACTGCCACCGTCGCCTTCAAACTCGGCATGCTCGGGGAAACCGGCATGCCGGGCCGTCCAGGATCACCTGCTGATTCTATCTGCACTGCAACCTCCATTTGCGTCTCGGACCGACTCAAGAGATTGTCACTTACATACTCACGGATATCTCCTATAGCCAACATTGCAACGCCTAGAAGCGCAATCACCGATATCGCTGCTGGAACATAAACGGGCACCCGACCGATACCCGTTCGCGACCAAGATGAAGTTCGCCGTGGCGCGAGAATCGACTCGATTTGCCGATCGTTATAGCCACGCCGCGATAGATTCTCCGCGGTCAGAACGAACGATCCCTTAGGCTCCACAGCATCCAGAGATCGCAGAAGAGCAACCGTCTCGCGCAGAGACGATAACTCTGCTCTAAATTCAGCCTTCGCTTCCGAATCAAGATTGAGGCTTGCAATATCAGTCTCACTCTCGCGTCCCTCAAGATACGCCAGGATATGATCATCATCCGACCACGCTTCAGGCCGACGTCGCCATCGCTGCAGGAAGCTCAGCACCGCTCATTTCTCCTGAAAGCTACGGATGGAGAATCATAGATGCATATGCAGTTGCCAAACGGGCTCATATCTGAAAGACGATACCCAATCGCGATCTGTTCCATTTCTTGCCCGTGATTCATTTTTTATCTCCCCGCATCGCGCGTGGCAACAGCTCAGGGGTTCGGCGCAAGCAGTCTCGGACTCGTCTTCTCGCCCGGCTCAGCCTGGATTTCACCGTGCCAACCGATGCGCCAGTCGCTTCCGATGCTGCATCGTAGCTCATTCCTTCCACATCCACCAGCAATACTGTGGCACGCTGATCGTCAGAAAGCCGACCGATGCATCTCTCAATGGCCTCTCTCAACTCTGCTGCAAGTACACTCTCCTCCGGCTTCGGCATCTCAGATACCAGCTGATTCACGAAATCTCCCTCATCATCGTCCACCGATGTCTCGCGCCGCCGCTTCAATCGGCGAAAGTGATCGTATGCTTTGTTCCGCGCGATCCGCATCAGCCAAGCGCGAACGTTGCTGCTCCGCAACGCGCTGATGGATCGAAACGCGGCGATAAAGGCATCTTGAACGATGTCGTTAGCCGATGCTTCGTCGCGTACCAATCTTAGCGTGAAGCCGAATACCGCTCGCTGATGAAGCAATACCAGACGGTTGAAAGCATCCACGTCGCCGTCGCGCGCCAGGCTGAGCAGTATCTGTTCATCAGGGTTCATATTAGAACTCTATTCAGCGTGCCTGAATCTCTATAATCGTAGACAGCATGTACGGCTTACTGATCCGAATCCTTCGCGATGCCTCAGAAATCATCATCGCCACCGCGGTCCTTCTCATCGCGGTGCGAATGCTCGCAACCAACTACACAGTCCGAGGCCCGAGTATGGAACCGACTCTCTGGGAAAACCAGAGAGTATTCGTCAACCGCCTCGGCAACATCAGGCTCGGAGAGCTATCGCTATATGGGCAGCGCGGCTTCCTGTTCGGTGGGCCGCAACGCGGAGACATCATTGTATTTCAGCCCCAAGAATCTGGATTCGACCATATCGTGAAGCGAGTCATCGGCGTTCCTGGCGACGAGATCGACATCAGCGACAAAGGCGAACTATTCATCAACGGAAAAGAATCGGTCTTCCTCGACACTTACACCAGCCCCAAATATTACTTCGAATATCCCGTCACCGTCCCCGAAGGACACTACTTCGTAATGGGAGACAACCGCAACAAATCAAATGACTCTCGCAACTGGGGTTTCGTGCCGGCAGAAGAGATCGCTGGCAAGGTATGGCTCTTGTACTGGCCAGGCGGTGACTTCACCGCTTTCTGATCCATACTCCCGGATGCGATGATGAGCCAATTATCGTCACCACATCTGATCCAATTTCATGCCGACTCTTGAATCAGCCAAGGAGCCTCCTCTGCAGAGGGCGGCGCTATAAAGCGTCCCGCTCCCTCGCGACGCGCAAATGGGTTGCGTCGCGGACGATCAGGCTCCGGCGGGTTCTGCTGCAGGCGAGCCAGCGCATCTTCATCGATCTCCACCCCGATGCCGGGGTCATCGCTGAGCTTTATATAGCCGTCTTCAATTATGTGATTGAACCGGATGCATTGCTCGCGTCCCGGATCCACCACTTCCATCATCATGTGATTCGGCAGGGCCGCAGCCAGATGCGCCATAAAGTTCGCCTGACAGTTCATCATCGTTACTGGCAGTTCATAGGCATACGCCATGTTGGCCACTTGCCGACATCCAGTGATGCCGCTGTGCCCGGAGCTGATGTTTAAGATGTCCGCGGCTTGCTGAGCTATCAGCGGATAAAAGTCTCCGATGTGATTCAGATTCTCTCCCGTAGCTACCGCCGCTGACACGTTTTGAGAGACTTGGCGCAGACCATCAAAATCCCATCTGCGGGCCGGCTCTTCCGCCCAGGTGATGTCGAAATCCCGCTCCATCCGTCGGATCCGAGACACGGCCTCTTTCGCTGACCAATACTCGTTGCTGTCGATCAAGATCCGAGGCGGTGCTGATGCTATGCTGAGCGCTTCTTGCATGATGCCTAAACGCCGCAAGTCAGCATCCATATCAAGCCCTACCTTCAGCTTGCCAGAGTCGATGCCGCGTTCCGCCATGCGCCGATAGAAGGTGAAGATTTCATCATCGTCGAGACACATGTCGATGCCGCTGGCATAGGCCTTGGTTTGCCCCTGCCTCGCACCTAGAGTCTGCCACAGCGGCTCGTCCGCCAGCTTAGACTTCAAATCCCATAGCGCGATATCGATCGCGCCGATCGCACCATTCATCTCGCCCTCGTTGCCGCCCTTGAAAACGAAATCCACCATCCGCATCCACAATCCAACCACACTGCGCGGATCTTCACCCTCGATCAGATGGAAGAGTCGGCTTACCCCATCGCCACCGCCCGGCGCCACCCCAGATATGCCTTCGTCCGTCTCGATCCAAGTAATCGCGCCGCCGGCGATATCTTCGCCCATCGGGCCGTTAGCATCGCCGATGGCACGATCCATCTTCATTTCGTAATTTTCTACTCGATATCCAGTGATCTTCATGTCTCGGATTTCCATGCAAGGCGTGGTTTGGCAACGCGATTGATGTTGGCGATTAATGCGTAATATGATTTCAGTCAGCAATGCTGGCAGTGCAGACCCTAGTACACATATCTTCCCTCAGCCTGCCCTAAAGTCCCCCGGGCCGCTTCAGCTTTCTCTTCAGCAGTGGGCGGAACTTCATATAAGCCAGCTCCCGGCCGTCTGCCGAAAGGACTCGGCCCGCTGCCAGGCGCTATCTGCTCCACGCTAGACTTTCGCAAAGCCTCTCGGTCCACCTCGATGCCGATACCGGCCGCGTCTCCTAACACCGCTTGTCCACCCTGGATGCGAGTGTCAAAGGTGAAGATACCACTGTCATCGGTGGGGTTGCCAATCTCGATGCTGGTGTAGTTCGGCATTGACGAGGCGAGATGCGCGTGCAAATGCCCGGCCGATCCTCCCAGCGTCACCGGCAGATTGAATCCATAGGCCGCATCTGCCAGTTGCAGCGCGCAAGTTATTCCTCCCATACCCGCAGACACCTGCACAATGTCTGCCGCACGATTGTGGAAGTAAGGCAGAAAATCACCCAGAGTGTCGAGGTTTTCGCCCGCGCATACCGGGGCGCGGATAGCATCTGAGATACGTCTCAGACCCAAAAAATCCCATCTGCGCGCCGGCTCCTCCACCCACGTGAGAGTGAATTGACGCTCGATCTCTCTAATTTTGCGGATCGCTTGCTTAGGCGACCAATATTCATTGGCGTCGATCATCAATCTCGGCTCAGCCGTATGCAGGCTGAGCGCATCTTTCATGATGCCGATGCGCTCAATGTCTGAATCTTGGTCCAGCCCCACCTTGAGCTTGCCCGCCGTGAATCCGTATTGCGAAGCCATCTCGCGGTACCATCGCTTAAGCTCGTGATTCGACAGTGGCATGTCTAATCCGCTCGCATAGGCGTTGATGCGGCGCTCCAAGCCGCCGAGCGTTTTCCAGAGTGGTTCATCGTTGGCTTTGGCCTTTAAGTCCCACATCGCTATGTCCAACGCCGCTATGGCATCGTTGACGATGCCGTCGTGCCCGCCTTTGAAATGCTTCTCTATCATGCGTTGCCAAAGCCCCTTCACCTGGCGCGGATCCTGATCCATCAGCACGCCTTCTACCAAAGAGCGAATGAATCCACGCGCCGATCCGCCGCCCAGCGCGATCCCCGTGAGTTCCGTGTCCGTATGCAGTTCTATAAGACAACCGCTGGCACGCATTCGCCCCATCGGTGAATTCGCATCGCCCATGCGCCGCGTCATCCCATGCTGATACAAGGTGCAACTCACACCAGTGATTTTCATTTTCATCCCCTTATCAGCTCGTTATCGCCAAGATCCAGAACACTTAATTCCCCGCATTTACGGATAATATTGCTTGACAGTGTCAAATTAAGAAACCAGCGTCCGATCGCCATCCAATGCCGGCTGAGATTCTATATAGCGCAACCCAATGCATGCAACCTATCTAATAGAATCAGATAGCCCGATTTTACGTCCAAGCTCCGGAATTATAATTCTGCAACATGCATATGCATCATCGTATTAGAAAAGGCGCTTTACTCGCGCTGCTGATAACCTTGTTCGCCCTTGGAACGCTTGCCTGCATTCTCAGCGCGCAACACCAGCATGTCCACGCCCAGAGCGAACGAAACATTCAAGATGGTATTACGCTTTTAGCAGTCGACGGCCTGATTAGAGACGAACGAGACATCGACACTATGGAGATGTCGGCCTCCTTCATCATCTCTCTGTTGGAAAGCGGCATCGTATCCATCGGCGAATACACCGATTCACCATCCGAACCGCGCACTTACCAGAACTTGAAAGACGCTGAAGCACAGATCGCAAGCATGGCGCAAAATTTGCGTGAAAACGAGGCTCAAGAAGATAGGAAATCGGCAATCATCAGCATGCTTGCAAGATACGGCAGCTACTTGGGGCAGCTCGGGGCCGGAAACAACAGCCGGCTAGTGTTGCTGACTTCAGGAAGATTCAACGACCCCGCGAACACTACGCCTGAGAGCGTCGCCGTGTTCGTGCAGTACTTCATAAGCATCGGCCTCCAGATAGATGTAGTCTCATTACCCACTACCCCGGCTTTAGACCGAGAAGTGTTGGCACGAATCGCCCAGGAAACCGGCGGGAAGTACTTTGACTTGGGTTTCAAAGCGGGTATCGCCAACTTCTTCGCCACTGAACTGGGAATAGAGTTCAGCGCCCAAGAAGCAGCGCCGACATCTCCTGGGCAGCCTTTCAAACGCTCCATCGAGGTGCCCCCTCACTCAGACATTCTGGTCGCAGGCATAGTTTTTGATGACCCCAAGCGACAGAGCGCCCTGATCAGCCCAAACGGACAAGAACTGGTTTCATCCGACCAGAACGTGAAAGTCACTTCATCCTCTTCTGCGAAGATCTATTTGATTGATGATCCAGAAGCCGGGAATTGGTCGATGACCAGCGCCGGCGAAGATGAGGAGATCCTTTTCCTCAGCTATTTTTACAACCCGATTACTCTACAGATGAAGCCCACGCCGCCATTTCCCACTAGTAGCGATGTGGTATTGCAGGTCAATGCTCGCGCCGGCGACCTGCCGCATATCGACGATCAAGCGACAGTTGAAGCTATCGTCACCCTCGCCGACGGCACTCAAGAAATCTTCAAATTGAATGATGCCGGACGCGATGGCGACGAACGCGCCGAAGACGGCGCTTTTTCAGCATTGATGCCGACCAGAGATCAGCTAGGCATGCGAAGCGTCACCTTCAACATGCGATGGCCGCAAGTAGATGCTACTGTGCAAGGCTCAGGAATGTTCTCAATCGACCCATTTCCGGAAGCCACCGTCAAATTGCAAGAGTATAGCGGACCCGCTTCCGAAAGAGCTTTGATAGCTGAAATCGAATTATTAGTTGGCGGATATCCATACCTAGCGGCCCCGGACGACCTGCAAATCTCAGTCTTGAACCGAGCCGATGATACTCCAGTTGAGTGGGTGATCGAACCCGCCTTTCTGCAGGACGACAAATCTTATCAGTTCACGCTGCTGGCAGATATTCAGCAAGACGGCAACTATGACATCTCCGTATCGCTAGCTACGAAATACCTGGAACGCGACTACGTGTTCCAGGCCCCGCCTGTTACTGCCCCTATCGAGCTCTCAGTGCCTATTGCCGTCAACTACAACACGCCCATCTTGATTGCCGTAGGAGCAGCCATAGCCTTGATTCTGGCGGTAGCAATCTTCCTCTGGATGCGTCCCAAGCCATTTGGCTACATATACAAGGTCAGTGTTGGCAAACATGAATTAGTAGCCGATATGTCCCGATTCCGATTCGCTATGCTTGAAAAACTCTTTAACGGTAACGTCATTCCTGCCGCGGCACTCAGAGCGCTACCGCTCAGAGGCGGTCGATTCGTTTTCCGACGCGGGAACAAAGTGGAGTTCGTATACCGTCCCGAAGTTGACGGCGCAATTAGGATGACTATAAATGGGAATCCGATCGCTCAGGGAGCCACGCTGTTGCTCCATGGAGCCGAATTGCGAATCGCAGCTGAGGATTACGTCTTCCTCAACGAAGAAGCGACCGGGGATGTGCGATTGTCCCCCATCATGGAGCTAGAAAACGCCGCCGCCCAGCGCGAGGAAATGGCGCGCTTCACACAAGACCCGTTGACCTTTGACGCACCCTCTTCCGCACGGCCCACTCGCCGCTTCTGAAGCCCTGGCAAGCGGTTGAAAAAAGCGCTTCGAGGATATCTCAGTTACTCATTGTGAATCTCAACCTTCTCCATAGTGTCGCCTTGCTCGATGGCCAGTGCCACGTCCATGCCGCTAGTTACCTTGCCGAACACCGCGTGGCATGACGTGCCCGATACTTCACAAGATTTCATCGCCCCATCTTCATACGGATCCAGGTGCGGAGTAGCGTCATGAGTGATGAAGAACTGCGAAGTGTTGGTGTTTAAACCGCGGTTCGCCATCGACAAGATGCCCGCCGAATCGTGTTTCATGTCCGGATGGAACTCATCGTCAAACTCTTCAGCCTGTTTGCCGTCAGCGTTGGTGCCGCCCTGAATCACGAAGCCGGCTATCACCCGGTGCCAAGACGATCCGTCGTAGAAACCGGAACGCGCTAGATTCACGAAATTCTTCACGTAAATCCCCGCGATATCGTTATAAAGATCAGCCTCAATATCGCCCTTGTTCGTTTTAATCGTCACCGTATAGGTGGCATCGCTGCTATAAGTGTCTTCAATCATGATTTCGGTCTCCTTCTCGGAAGTAGGTGTGTTTTCGCCGGCAGTAACCGTCCGAGCCTCGCTATCCGCGGCACAGGCAGTAAGTGATGCCAGCATCGCCAGCGCTAAAATCATCATCGCAACGGCGAGGAGTTTGTTCATGATCACCATCCTTAGTTAAGATTAAATACCGATTCTATCGATACTCTGACGGTCGTAATTTCTTGTCCTTAAAGGATGCCGCAAGCGAGCCGGCACTATTCATCAATGTATAACGTCGCATATGAGTAAAATGGCAAATATAGGCGCCGACCCCATCGCCGCATCATCACCTGGACATGTTT
The DNA here is from genome assembly GCA_963422715.1 of Dehalococcoidia bacterium. Taxonomy (GTDB): domain Bacteria; phylum Chloroflexota; class Dehalococcoidia; order Lucifugimonadales; family Lucifugimonadaceae; genus Bin127. Next base: position 1,935,322 of record OY730475.1, read on the forward strand.
TTGATGGCCTGCTGTCAAACCGCGACCTGTTGCAGATGTATCGCACTATGCGTTTGAGCCGCGCCTTGGATGAGCGGATATGGATGCTCAATCGGCAGGGCAAAGCAGCCATCGCAGCCTCAGCTCAGGGGCATGAAGCCGCACAGGCAGGCACCATCTTCGCGACCGATCCCGCGCGCGACCGATACCTCATATATTACCGGCAACTTACCGCGATGCTTTGCCTCGGAACCACTCCGGTGGAGATGCTAAAGCAGTTCCTCGCGCGCGACGGGGAGATCATGAGCAACGCCCGACAGTTCCCATTGCACGGATCTCACCCCCGCGTCGATCTGTTCTCGTTCTCAAATGTAGTCGGCACTCAGCTGCCTCAGGCCGTAGGCGTCGCGCTAGCAGACAAGATGAAGCGGCGAGATGCCGTAACTATAGTTTTCTTCGGCGACGGCGCCGCCAGCCAGGGCGACTGTCACGAAGCCATGAATTTCGCCGGCATCCACAAAGTGCCAGTGGTATTCCTATGTGAAAATAACCGATACGCTATATCTGTGCCCTTGAAACAACAAATGCCCATCGAATCTATCGCCGCGCGCGCCTCGGCGTACAACATCCCCGGAACTGAAGTAGATGGTACCGACATCATAGCCTCTTATGAAGCCGTAAGCGAAGCTGTCACGAGAGCCAGATCAGGCAACGGAGCCAGCCTGGTCGAGTTGACAGTCGAAAGACTCCTGCCACACACCACCGACGATGATCACACCCGATACCGCAGCCCAGAAGACATTGAACAGATGAAGAAGCGCGACCCCTTGCCCGTCACGGAAGCGATATTGCGCCGCCACGGTATCATCGACGACGAAATTAATCGCGAGATACTGGACTGGGCGCGCCGAGAAGTAGATGATGCTACTCACATCGCCGAGTCGACGCCGTTCCCGCCCGCACCGGAGATGTACCACGGGCTGTTCGCCGATGATAGCGAGGAAATCGACCGTGCCTGAAATGACCGTCGTAGAATCGATCCGAGAGACGATTCGAGAAGAGATGCGGCGCGACTCAGATATCTTCATCATGGGTGAAGACATCGGACCGCGCGGCGGCGTATTCCTTGCCACTGGAGGTTTGGCGGACGAGTTCGGTGAAGAGCGAGTCATCGACACCCCGCTGGCAGAATCATCCATCGCTGGCATCGCTCTAGGCGCCGCGGTCAACGGTATGCGGCCCATCGCCGAGATCCAGTTCGCAGATTTCGTTTGGCCCGCCATCAATCAGCTGGTCGGTGAAGCGGCAAAGGTGCGCTATGGCACTGCCGGCAGGAAATTCGCCCCCATGACCGTGCGAGTGCCTTACGGCGGCGGAGTGCGCGGCGGACTGTACCACTCGCAGAGCATTGAAGTTCTATTCGCACACACTCCCGGACTGAAGGTAGTTGCACCGGCTACACCGTACGATGCGCGCGGACTGCTGAGATCCGCTATACGCGCCGATGACCCCGTGATCTTCTTAGAGCATAAGAGAACCTATCGCCTCGTGCGCGGCGAAGTTCCCGACCAAGAATATACCGAGCCGATAGGACGAGCCGACATCAAGCGAGCAGGACGCGACCTTACACTTATAACATACGGATTAATGTTGCATTACTCACTGCAAGCCGCTGAAACAGTATCTGCCTCTGACGGCATCGGAGTTGAAGTGATAGACCTGCGGACGCTGCGACCAATCGACTCTGAGCCGATCCTAGAATCAGTCGCCCGCACCGGGCGCGCCTTGATCGTGCAAGAAGATACCCCCGCCGTCAGTGTATCTTCTGAAATCAGCGCCATCATCGCCCAGCACGCCTTCTTCGATTTGGATGCTCCCGTTATGAGAGTGGCTCCGCCCGAACTGCCGCCGATGCCGTTCACTCCACTGCAAGAAGCTGAATTCATGCCTTCGCCAGCTAAGATCGCAACTGCGATCCGGCATTTGTCAGAGCTGTAGAGATGGCGAAAATCACCGTTAAACTGCCGCAAGTCGGCGAATCAGTTACGGAAGCCGTCATCCAGAAATGGCTCGTTGCGCCAGGCGACGCAATCCGAAGATACGATCCATTAGTTGAAGTCATCACCGATAAAGTGAACATGGAAGTGCCGGCGCCCATCGATGGCACTCTCATCAAACCACTGGTTGCAGAAGGTGAAACCATCAAGATGGGAACACCCATTGCCGAGATCGAAACGTCGTCAGAGTCGATTCTTCCAGACGATACGACCCCGAAGCTTCTCGATGCTTCGCCAAATGACCAAACTGCCAGCCGTATCGGCTCCATGATAGTTGGAGCCAATGTGGGACCAACCGGAGGCGAATTCATCGACACTAGCCTGCAAAGCGAGCCTCAGCCGCCACAAATCGATGAGCCAAGCCGACCACCCATATACGAAAGAAAACGCACCCAAGATAAGAGTCGCGACCGTCGATACTCCCCAGTAGTCTTGCGTTTGGCTAAGCTTCACCGCATCGATCTGGCTGAGGTGCAGGGCAGTGGTCAAGGCGAACGGGTAACAAAGCGCGACCTTGAAGCTTATATAGCTTCCCGCGCCGCCCATCATTCTCCGCCTCAAGATGAATTGATCCGGCCCAGCCCCATCCGCCGAATGATCGCTGAAAATATGTCACAGAGCAGGAGCGAAATACCACACGCTTGGGCCGCGATTGAAGTAGATGTAACGCGGCTGGTGAAGTATCGCAACGCGGAGATGGGCCGAGTAGCGGAAACTACCGGCAACCGACTCACCTATCTGCACATCATCCTGTGGCATGTCGCAGCCGCCTTGAAATCGCATCGCCCGTTAAATGCGAGCTGGGATGACGGCAGCATCGTGCTGAAGGGCAACGTAAATATCGGCATCGCTGTCGCCGCATCCGATGGGTTGATAGTCCCCGTATTGCGAAATGCCGACCGATTGAACATCAACGACACTGTAAGCGAAACGGCGCGCCTAGTAGAAGCGGCACGAACCGGACGACTCGGAGTTCATGACGTGCAGGGTGGAACTTTCACCTTGAACAATACCGGCGCCTTAGGATCAGTGTGGGGAGGGGCGATAATCAACTACCCTCAGGCCGCCATCTTGACCACCGAATCGATCGTGAAACGTCCTGCTGTCGTATCCGGCCCTGATGGCGAAGATGTGATCGCGATACGATCAATGATGAATATGTGCCTTTCATTCGACCACCGAGTCATCGACGGGGCCGAGGCGATGGCGTTTCTGAACGACATCAAGAATCGGCTGGAATCGATTTCGCTCGAGGCGAATCGATGACCGTAGACCACGAAGATGATATGCGCGTTGCATGGATGGGGAGGATAAAGTATTCCGATGCTTATTCGACCCAAATCAGGTTTTTGGAAGCGCGCAAAGCCGGAACAATACCCGATACAATGTTACTGCTGGAACATGATCCGGTATATACGATAGGGCGGCGCGGCAGTAAGGATGACATTTATCTTGATGAGGCCGCATGTTCACGCTTCGGCATCGAAGTGATCGAAACCGATCGCGGCGGTGAAGTTACATATCACGGACCCGGACAGCTAGTCGCATACCCCATCATTGATATTAAAGAGATGGGAATCACGCCCGTAGCCTATGTCCGTATGCTTGAAAATGCAATTATCCACACCGTCTCCGAATATGGCGTCAATGCCCATCGAATCGCCGGTAAAACCGGAGTATGGGTGGGCGGAACCAATGAGAATGAACCAGATCATGAAAACCATTCGCCCTGCGCGCGAAAGATCGCCGCAATAGGAGTCCGCATCAGCGGCGGAGTAACCATCCATGGCATGGCTCTAAACGTATCCACCGATCTTGGCTGGTACTCCGGCATCACCCCTTGCGGCATGCCGGGACTAAAGGTTACTTCCCTCGAACGAGAAACCAAGAAGCGGTTCTCAGTGCGCGCAGTATCAAAGCGCTGGACAGCACATTTCGCCCGCATGTCAGCGCGCACCACTAGGTGGAGTGAAGATTCGTCGCCGACCGGCTTTACATCCATGCATCAACAAATCGCCGTATAAACCAGCATGGACTCACACGCCATCCCCAGAAAGCGCCGCCGCGCTTCCGTGATATCAGCATTGATGCTGGCGATAGCCTTCGCGCTTTTCAGCTGCACTTCAGAGCCCCCGAATCCTACCTCTACCCCGGTTCCGACTCCCGCACCAGTGTTGCTGAACAGCGATTTCAGCATGGCCGCAGACACTGCGATGGCACCGATGCCGGTCTCATTTTATGTTGATGATCCAGTTGAAGAAGCCTCTTACAGCTGGGACTTCGGCGACGGATCATCCGCCGTCGGAGCTCAATCCGAGCACACTTATCTAGACGCCGGATCATTCACCGTGAGACTGTCTGCGACTCTAGGCTCTCAATCTTCTCGATCCCAGAAGTCCGTCACCGTGCAGCCCGGCGCGGCTGGCTGGATCGTGGTCGACACCGAAGCCGTATCGCTCCGATCAGGACAGAGATACTTGTTTCAAGCCGATGCCTATGACGAACTGGGAAATCGCATTCCAGATCCGGATATCGAATGGTCGGCTGATCCTAGTGCCGGGTCGATCGACAGCGATGGCGCCTTTACCGCCGGCGCCGAGATCGGATTCTGGGCGAGCGGAGTTACCGCTAGATTAGAGCGTGGCGGAACAACGGCTGAAACGAAGTTGGATGTGGAGGTGGTATATGACGCATTGACCAGCATAAGAGTAGAGCCGGAAAGCGTGCTCACGCGGGTTACTTGGGATTTGGATCTGAATGCGGCGGCTCTAGATGTTGCGGGACGCGTCATTGAAGAAGCCGAAATAGCTTGGGAAGTGTTGCGCCGCGGCGATTCGATAGACCAGACCGGGTTCTACACGCCCGGAGAATCGGTTTCAGATGTAGATGAAGCCTTGTTGCTGGTGCAGGCCAGCTACGACGGCAAGCAGATACAACATATCGTCAGGGGCACTATTGAACCCGGAATCTTAGACCGCATAGAGATAGAAGGATCATTGACTGATATCACCGCCGGGGATACCGTGCCGCTATCGGCGCGCGGATTCGATCGCTTCGGACATGGGCTGGAGCTGGACAAGCTGGAATGGCGGGTCAATGACGACGATGCCGGATACATCACCGATGAAGGATTGTTCACCGCCGGCACGCTGGCCGCTGAATTTGACGACACCGCGATAGAAGCGCGCGGATTCAAAGACGGGATCCAGACATTCGGCTACATCCCAATTACCGTGAAACCCTCGGCCGCGGTTTCTATCGAATTCACTCACCCCAATGACTCGATTCCAGCGGGTAGCGGGGCGCCCATCGATCTACGCGTATCAGATGCTCACGGCAACAAAATTACCGATATCGATGTCTATGTCGAGGTGAATAGCGGCGGCATGCTGCAATCCGGAAATGTATTCAAAGCCGGCTTTGAAGAGGGCGATTTTCCCGATGCCATCATCGCTCGCATCTTGCCCCAAGCATCCGGAAACGACCAGGAGATCAAAACTGCTACCGATATTCAGGTCCGGCGCCGTAGCTCCGATTTCATCGCCGTCGAGATCGCAGGCCCTCAAAACACAGTTGTATATCTGATCAACCTTGCCACTAGCGAACTTATACCTCTATCTCCACAGATGGCTTCAGGAGATCACTCAAGCGCTACGCCGGCATGGTGGCCGGATGGCTCTCGCATCGCATTCGCATACGATATCGGCGGCCGATTCCAGATCTACGATATCGACCCCTTCCGCAACGACATGCGGCAGATCACCGCAGTCGAAGACGGTGCCATAATGCCCGCCATATCGCCCGACGGCTCCAAAATCGCATTCGTCCAAACCACCGGATGGGCTTGGCAGATAGAGCTTGCTGATCTGACTTTCGACCGCGACGGGCAGCTAGTCGCCTTGAACTCTAATAGCGACAACATGATTCGCATCAGTCAGAGTGACGAGCATCGGCATCTGCGCCCCATATTTTCGCCTGACGGAGCCTGGATCATGTTCACCTCGGTTGATGCGGACGGCAACAGCGTCGTCCACTTAGTAGACGCTGACGACCCCAGCGCAGACAAAGGCCTGGAACTGCGAGGAGCCTTCGGCATGGATTGGCATCCCCACGGTCATAGCCTTCTGCTCTTGGCAGAGCTTAAAGGCTCCCCAGTTGGCGAATCCGCTTCCTTGTTTCTATACGATTTGAACTCATCTCAGGTTACCCCTCTCGATACCGGTGGCAATGGCATCATCATGGCGGCGCTCTCACCGGACGGCACTGAATTTGTGTTTGCAGGCGATGAAAATAGCGGGATGTGGCTATCTGATACTGACGCTTCCGGACTGCGTCAAGGATTGAGTTCTAGATATCGTCCTTCGATGGCTGACTGGAGGCCGGTGGAACTAGTCTTGCCGACGCCACTCGAGCGCGACCTTGGATCCACATCCTTAACGCTTCCTAGCGGCAATATATCCCGAGACCGATACGCCTCCCCAGGCCAGCTGGAATCAGGCCCCTTCACGGTAGTGTTATCTACTGGACTCGGAGAGATAAGAATCGATCTCTATAACCACTTGGCTCCTATCACCGTCGATAACTTCATCAACCTCGTGAATCAGGGTTACTACGATGGGCTGGCCTTCCACACCGTGAAACCAGGCTCAGCAGTGTTCACCGGCTCCATCGTCGACTCCTTCGGCGGCACCGCCGGATACTATATCCCATCTGAATATCATCTCCAAGCGCGTCACGATTCGCCGGGCATCGTCTCTATGGTCACTCGCGGAGAGAATATGGCATCATCCGAATTTGCCATCGCCCTCGCTCCTAAACCCGAGTGGGATGCATTCGACGAAAACGGCCCGAAAAACTGCAAAGACCCGGAAACCATCTGCTACACCGTCTTCGGAAAAGTGGTCGAAGGTCTCAACATACTCACCCAGTTCGAAGAAATCGATCGCTACTCATCTTCAGTCTCGCCCCATCGAATACTTAAAGCGCGACTTGAGGTAACACTGCCTAATTGAACGATTTGAATCATCTGCCCTCCATGAAACATTCTTATCTCGCACATCTCGAGTGCACACTCACCGGCGAGCGTTTCGAAGCTGACTACCCGCATCGAACCAATCCTGCGAACGGCAAGCCCCTATTCGCCCGCTACGACTTGAAATCATGCGCCGAAACGATGACGCGTGAGGCGATGCCCGCACGCTCTGCCAACATGTGGCGCTATCACGAGGCGATGCCCGTTTCCGAACCCAACAACATCATCACTTTAGGCGAGGGATTCACACCCCTCATCCACGCGCAACGACTCGGCTCAAGCTATCAGATGGATGCCCTATACATCAAAGACGAGGGCACGAATCCCACGGGGTCGTTCAAAGCGCGTGGCTTAAGCGCCGCCGTATCTAGAGCCTATGAATTAGGACTCAGAAAACTTACCCTGCCATCAGCCGGAAATGCCGCCGGCGCCATGTCCGCTTATGCCGCCGCAGCCGGAATGGAAGCCCACGTATTCATGCCCAAAGATGCTCCCATCGCGAACCAGATGGAATGCCAAGCCTTTGGCGCCAGCCTAACGCTCGTCAACGGTTTCATCACTGACGCTGGACAGGCATCAGCCGCCGCCGCCGATGAGTTCGACCTGTTCGACCTGTCCACACTGCGCGAACCGTATCGCGTCGAAGGCAAAAAAACGATGGGATACGAAATCGTAGAGCAGCTAGGATGGCACGTTCCCGATGCGATCATATATCCCACCGGCGGCGGCACCGGCCTAGTGGGGATATGGAAATCACTCGACGAGATGCAGCAGCTCGGCTGGATCGGCTCCAAGCGACCACGCATGATATGTGTGCAGGCTGAGGGATGCGCCCCTATCGCATCGGCTTATCGGGACGGCAAAGAGTTCGCAGCCCCATTCCCCAACCCCAGCACACTGGCAGCCGGGATGAGAGTGCCCGCAGCGGTCGGCGATTTTCTGGTTATCCGAGCCGTGCGCGAGAGCGGCGGAGAAGCGCTGACCGTAACCGATGATGAGATGTTGAACGCGATGCGCGAGATGGCGCGCCATGAAGGGATGTTTCCGGCTCCAGAGGGCGGGGCGACGCTGGCCGCGATGAAAAAGCTACTCCAAACCGGCCAGCTAGACGCCGCTGAGCGAGTAGTGTTGCTGGTAACCGGCAATGCCTATAAATACCTTGATCTCTTGCCGCCGCAGCTGAACAACGCAGCTACAGGGCATTCATAAACTGTGGATCCCCGCTGCTTCAGCGAGCTTGCCCTGCAATAGGCGCTGGTTTCGTCGGCTAAGTCTGCCCCTCCCAACCGATTACGTGGCTGCTCACCCCATCTGGGAAGCGCTGGTGATACTCATCTACCAGCATTCCTAGAATTACCGAGTCGTGCCGCGCGCCGTGGTGCGGCCGGCTCTTGCGCAAGGTGCCCTCATGTTCGAATCCGATATGCTCGAACATGCCGCGTGCGCTGGTGTTGTAGCTGGGAACATCGACCCAGGCCCGGTACAGCCCCAGATTGTCAAAGATGTGTTCCAGCATTGCCAACGCAGCCGCAGTGCCGTAGCCCAGATGCCACTTCGTCTTGTCTCCAATCAATACGGAAACCTGCGCATCTCCCAGCGGCTCGTCAATCGAAAGCTGCCCCTCGCCGATATGTTCGCCCTGTTCGGTATAGATTGAGAAGATATCGCGGTGCGGCTCATGATGCGGATCATGAAAAACCTCGTCCCACTCTTCCTGAGTGGCGTTCAGCATCTCTTCCGGTTCATAACCCAAGTGCGCGGCATCGCCATAGGTGTAGCGACCAAACCAACTGTCAGAGACTTCCTTGTCGCTCAGCCATGCCGCTAGGCGTGCCACATCTTCCCGCACTACCGGCTTCAAATTCACTCTTGATGGCATATTGACTCACTCCTCGCCTACATCGTGTTTCGTTGAGAATCTCAATGGTTTCAATCCATACCTCATTATTGCATGGGAATTGTTTTGCGTATTTCACAAGAAATTGATAACCTTTGTTAGGAACGTTAGGATCTTAAACCGTCCTCAAACAGCTACTGCACAACTAAGGAGATGCAAAATGGCTCAGCACTGGAAGATGGAAGCCGAGATTGAATACTGTGTGCCGTGCGGATACGCCAATCTTGCAGCATACATGGCAAGCGAACTTTTCCAAGCCGCGGGACCAGCTCTGGCTATAAGCTTAGTGCCCGGACACTCCGGCGCATTCAAGGTAACCGTCGATGGAAACGTGCTCTGGGACAAACAGTCCCAAGGCAAGTCGCCTCATATCATGGAAGTCAAGGAACTGAAGGCTAAAGTCGCCAACATGATCCAATCCGACGCCCTGATCCAGATGAACTGACCCACCTCAGCCACCTGCAAAAGCTACTCGCGGCTCGGCATCATCCTAAGAGCCGCGCGCTATTCGCTCTATCGGATGTATCGCGGAGCGTGTGCCGCGCTTCTGGCCCGGATGAGAGAACATTTGAGCCGCACTTGACGACAGGCGCTTTGTCTTAGGTTTCTACATGGTTAAAGCCGCAGTTCTATATGCTCCTAATCAGCGTATGCCGATACGCGAGCTGGAGCAGTTGCAGCCGCGGCATGGCGAGGTGAAAGTGCGCATCGCCGCTGCCGGAGTATGCGCTTCCGATCATCACGTGATGAAGGGAGAGACCGATTTCCCCATGCCCATCGTTCTTGGGCACGAAGGCGCGGGGATGGTGGAAGAAGTGGGTGAAAACGTCACCGGCATCTCGCCTGGCGATCGTTGCATACTCTCTTTCGTGCCCAGTTGCGGACATTGCCGATCTTGCCGAACCGGCCTGCAGAACATCTGCGACACCAACCGCATCACCGGCACCAAGCAGTATGATGGATCGTTCAGGCTCTTCGATGAAGATGCCATCGAGATCCATCAGTTCGCTAAGCTGGGAGTTTTCGCCGAAAGCATTGTATGCCCCTGGCAAGCTTGTTATCCGATACCAGATGACATACCGATGTCGGTCGCAGCGCTTATCGGATGCTCAGTCTCCACCGGTGTAGGCGGCGTCATTAACCAACCCTCGGCAAAAGCAGGAATGACCGTCGCCGTGTTCGGATGCGGAGGCGTCGGGCTCAATGTCATCCAAGGCGCAAGATTGCTGAACGCTTCTAGAATCATCGCCGTCGATATTCTAGATACGAAGCTGGAGTTCGCCTATAAATTCGGCGCCACCGACACCATCGACTCGCGCTCCGAAGACGCCGCGGCAAAGATCATTGAACTCACTGATGGCGGAGCCGATATGGCAGTGGATGCATTTGGGCACAGCTCCACCGCTGAGCAGGCTTACGCCGCCACTCGAAAGGGCGGAACTTGCGTCATCATCGGCCTGGCTCCCAAAGGAATGGATGCCGCCGTCCCGCTCGTAGACATAGTGCGAGATCAAAAGCATATAGTGGGAAGCTACTACGGCTCGGCGAGCCCCCACGAGACTTTTCGTCTGCTCATTGATTTCTACCGCGCGGGAAAACTAGATATCGACGGCCTTGCCTTGCGCCAATATCCTTTGGCAAAGATCAACGAAGCCTATGCAGACCTGGAAAACGGCGCCCCCGGACGAGGTCTGATCACTTTTAATTGAAAGCCCTCCTGATCAATTTGAGACGACCCTGAAACCCGGGCGCACTATAGTTAGAGTTAGCGCGAAACAGACCGCTATCGGATATTATCTAACTGCATTACCATATTGAATCGCCGAATGACACACATTCAAAGCTGAACGATCCGAAATGCATGAACAAGCTACTAGACCGGGCACGATATGATGCTTGAAGATTATTTCCGGCAATACGGGATATTGTTCATCTTTATCGCCGTCGCGCTGGCGGTGCCAATCGGAATGCTCGCCATGTCTTACGCCGCGCAATTCGTAAAAGTGCGCCCTACACAGACCTCCAAAATCAAGCGTGCCGCATACGAAAGCGGAATGCGTCCCTTCAGCCCGCGCCCCAGCATGTTCAACATGCGCTACTACTACTATGCGATACTGTTCGTGGTGTTCGACGTTGAGACAGTATTGCTCTTCCCATGGGCAATAAAATACGGCATCCTCTCCAAACAGTTCGGGTTCATAGCCTTCGGAGCGGTCCTTGTCTTCCTTGCCGTTGTAACTCTGGGTTATCTATATGCTTGGCGCAAAGGCGCGCTGGAATGGACTAGAGGCCAAACCCTATGACCAGTGATCCCGCGGCTATCGATATCCAGGACGCTTACGGCGTGCCGGCCGGGCATGACCCGCGCAATCCACTGTTCAATGTTACTTGGGACATGGACCGCGATGAAGGCGACGAAGTGAACCTCATGAAGGCGAAGCGTCGATCGCCATTGCCAGAGCCCCTGTTGCACGTATCTGAAGATGTTTCTCGCAACACCATAGTAACTTCCGTGGACTACCTCCTCAACTGGGCGCGTAAATCATCCCTCTTCCCGCTTCAGTTCGGGCTCGCCTGTTGCGCCTTCGAGATGATCGCCACCGCGATGAGCCGCTTCGACATCTCGCGTTTCGGCATGGAAGCCTTCCGCGCCACTCCACGCCAAGCCGACTTGATGATAGTAGCCGGCACCGTAACGTGGAAAATGGCAGTGCCCCTGCGTCGACTCTATGATCAGATGGCAGAACCCAAGTGGGTTATCTCTATGGGTGTATGCGCCACCAGCGGCGGCCCTTACTATCAGAGCTACTCCGTAGTTCCCGGCGTCAACCATATCGTCCCGGTAGACGTCTACGTCCCCGGTTGCCCGCCGCGTCCCGATGCATTGCTCTACGGCATCATGCAGCTTCACGACAAAATACGCCGCTACTCCATCTCACAAAACCCGGCCGGAGCCTCATGAGCAAAACCTGGCAAGGGCACGCCTTGGCCGGCGCTATTCGTCGCATCTATCCCGATGCAACGCTCGATTCCAGTGATAGCGACGTGTGGATATCACCCGATAATATCCCCACCGTCATGCAACTCCTGCGCGACGATCATCAGTTCCGTTTCGACTTGCTCAGCAGCGTTACCGCAGTAGATCTCATCTCCCACTTCGAGGTCGTTTACCATCTCACCTCATTGCCGCGCAATGCCACTGCAGTAATCAAGTCCAAGTGCGGCTTCGGACGCGAAAGCCCCGAAATTCCTAGCGTCGTCGATATTTGGCGCGGAGCTGAACTGCAGGAACGCGAGATTTGGGACCTCATGGGCATCATTTTTCAAGGCCATCCCAACCATAAGCGCATCATGCTTTGGGAAGGATTTCCCGGACACCCGTTGCGCAAAGATTTTGCCACTTATGAACAGTCCATCGTCGACGATGATCAGCTTAGAATCCCCGAATCGGTGTCCGAAGAATATGAATCGAGGAATACCGATTGACTACTCAATTGCGCACTGAGCCCATCACCGTCAATCTCGGCCCGCAGCATCCATCTACTCATGGCGTGTTTCGGATGCGCGTAACTTTTGACGGCGAAGAAATCGTCGACGTAGAGCCGATATTCGGATATCTGCATCGCGGCTCTGAGAAATTGGCTGAAGAACGCACCTACGTACAAGTAGTAACCCTTACCGACCGCATGGACTATGTGGGTTCAATGCTGAACAACCAGGCTTACATGCTCTCGGTAGAGAAGCTATGCAGCATCAAGCCGTCGCCGCGCGGAGTCTGGCTCAGGATGATCGCCGCTGAGCTGCAGCGCATCGCTAGCCATCTCGTCGCCGTGGGATTCCTCATCCAGGACCTGGGCGCCTGGGGAACGCCGCTGATATACACCATGCGAGAACGAGAAAAGATACTCGATCTCTTCGAGATGCTATGCGGCGCACGCATCACAAACTCATATCTGCGTCCCGGTGGCGTCTTCATGGATGCGCCAGAAGAGTTCTGGCCAGCCATGGATAAATTGCTCGACGAACTGCCAGCGCGTCTAGACGAGCTTGACGAACTGCTTACTGCCAATGAGATCATCTTCTCTCGGACCAAGGGTGTATCGGTTCTTACGCCGGAGCAGATGATAAACGCCTCGATCACCGGCCCCATGTTGCGCGCAGCCGGAGTGGATTGGGATCTGCGCCACCGTGACCCATACGATTTTTACGATCAGGTATCTTTCGAGAGGCCGCTTCATCACGCGGGAGACAACTTCGCCCGCTACTGGGTGCGGATTCAGGAGATGCGCGAGTCGATAAAGATCATCCGCCAATGCGAACGACTCATCGAACCCGGGCCAGTGCGACCGCACCACGATGATGTGCCCTGGCTGGTCCGGCCGCCAGTGGGAGACGCGTACGCAGCGATTGAACATTCCAAAGGCGAATTGGGCTTCTACCTCGTCAGCGACGGATCGATATCGCCTTATAGATGCCACGTCCGCGCGCCGTCTCTCATCAATCTCACACTGTTGCGCGATATGCTGGTGGGCGAGTTATTGGCAGATATGTTCGTCAGCTTCGGCAGCGTGGATATCAATATGGGGGAAGTGGATAGGTGAACACCGCTTTCTTGGACAACTCGTGGTTCCGCAACATCTACTGCTATCTCGCCGGCGACAGCGCTTCCTGCGCCGACCGCGGCTACTCCAGCGGATTCTTGCCTGCCGGCTTGGAATGGCTGGGATTCGCCATCACTGCATTCATCATCATCTTTGCCGTGATAAACTTTGCGCTCGGAGCCGTGCTCGTATACATTTGGGCCGAGAGAAGAATGCTCGGGCGCATCCAGAACCGCACCGGCCCGAACCGATGGGGACCATTCGGCATCTTCACTTCAGTCGCCGATGCTATCAAAACCCTCTTCAAAGAAGACATCGTCCCCGACGATGCCGATAGATTGCTCTTCAACATCGCACCCATCATCATGGTTTTCCCCGTATTCCTCGTTCTCGCCGTCATTCCCTTCGGAGCCGGAACTTTCGTGCTGGATCTGAACATCGGACTTCTCTTCGTCATCGCAGTTACATCGATGAGCGGCTTGGCAGTGGTTCTTGCCGCCTGGTCTTCCGGCAATCGAGTATCCATCTTCGCCGGGATGCGATCTGTAGCCATGTTGATCAGCTACGAGATACCGATGGCCCTCGCTGTGCTAGGAGTGATTATGATTGCCGGTTCGCTATCCCTCGGCGCGATAGTGGAAGCCCAAGATGTGCCGTTCTTGATCGTCCAGCCACTCGGTTTCTTCGTCTTTGTCATTGCCGCTCAAGCCGAGACCAGCCGCACTCCGTTCGACATTATCGAGGCTGAATCGGAGCTAGCCGCCGGATACCTCAACGATTACAGCAGCATGAAGTTCGGCATCTTCTTCCTCGCCGAGTTTCTAGCCACTATCGCTGCCGCCATGATCATCGTCACCGTTTTCCTCGGCGGATGGCGCGGATGGGACCCGATACCGTCACACTTCTGGTTTTTCGCCAAAACCATGCTCGTGCTAGCGGCCATCATTTGGCTCAGATTCTCATGGCCCCGCCTCCGCATCGACCAGATCTTGTCTCTGGCATGGAAAGGCCTCTTCGAGCTTACCCTCATCAACATCGTAGCTACCGGCATCCTCATCGCGATCTGGCCAGAACCCACTTACGCTCAGCTATGGATCATGGCCGGCATCAACTGGGCAGTATTCCTCGTCTCAATATGGGCAATCTCTAAACTGCTGGGCACCAGCGATTACGCGCGCGACGATGAAGGTGTGCACACCCTCGCTTATCCAGTGGCTGAAGATGAGCTGCCAGATGATCTGACCCTGTCAAAAGGAGCGGTGAGATGATCGGAATCGGGCTTTTGAAAGCCATGAAGGTAACGATGAAGAACTTCATCCGCAAACCTTCCACCATCCAGTATCCAGATCGAAAAGTAGGCCTCTCTGGCGCCGCCAAGAACGAGGGCGAATCGATTCCGGGAATGGTATCCAAAACCCCCGGCACCGCGCTCAAGGCTCTTGCCGGCATGTACTCCGTTCCTGTAAATGTTCCCCAGAACCAACGCTTCAGAGGCAACGAGTTCACCTGGTACGAGGATCGATGCACCGGTTGCGCCTCCTGCGCGAAATACTGCCCACTCGGCATCATCGAGATCGTAACCTCGCCCGGAGGTTTTGATGTTCAACAAGGTGAAAGCTATGCCATAGACGTGTTCGACATCGATATCGGGCGCTGTATGTTCTGTGGCCTCTGCGTTGAAGCCTGTCCATACGATGCGTTGCACATGGGCAGCCGATTCGAACGCAGCCGATTCGAACGGGCGTCACTAGTCATCCCGATAGATGAACTCAGAGAAGCCTTGAAACAGCCCAGCTCATGGTTCAGGCCCCAGTTTGAAGAGCGGAAATATAACCCGTTTAAAGACGAACATATCGAAGACCACCACCGTGCCGGACGGCATGAAAGCCCATCCGCTGGGGAGCTCGATCAGCGCTGGGTGAAGGAACGATGAACGAACCATTCTCAACCAGCAGCACCGTTACCGTAGCATTCTACGCGGCATCTGTTTTAACCATCGTTGCGGCAGTGCTGGTAGTTACTCAGCGCGACCTCGTGCGTTCAGTCGTCGCGCTCGCGTTCTCGTTTATCGGCGTGGCAGCTATCTACTTCATACTCAACGCAGAGTTTATCGGCATCGTGCAAATTCTCGTCTACGTCGGCGCAATATCGATTTTGATCGCGTTCGCGGTGATGTTCATACGCGATCTCACAATTGCCGGCGCCCTCTCTAAGAACATGCTGCTCTCCGCAACTGCATCAGTGCTGTTGCTGGCGGCCGTAATATTCGTCGTCTACAACACCGAATGGGTTGGAATTGAAGAAGTAACGCATCCCGATGCGGTGGCAGGGCTGGTCGGCGAATATACCGAACACGAACAGAACGGAAGACGGATAGTGCGCATCGCTTCCTCAGAATCAGAAGACTCGTACACTGGCGTGATGGTAGATAGCTCCGGCACGATTGGTGCCTTGCTGATCCGAAACTATCTACTCCCGTTCGAGACTTTGGGTTTGCTTCTGATCGCAGCGCTCATCGGCGCGCTGGTCATAATCAGAGAACGGAGAGGAGACGCGAAGAATTGAATCTGGAAAGCGTACTGGTAGTCGCAGCCACTCTTTTCTCAATCGGACTCTTTGGAGTTCTGTCGCGACGCAACATAATCGCTGTCATCATGTCTTTAGAGCTCATGTTCAACGGGGTTTTGGTCGCAACCATCGCCTTCGCTCGCTTCACCGCTCCGGCCGCGTTGCTGAGTTCCAGCGGAACGGTTACTGTTGATTCGTTGCGCACCGCGCTCTCGGGGCACGTATTCGCCGTATTCGTGATCGCAATCGCAGCTGCTGAGACGGCCCTGGCCCTGGCGCTGGTCTTCGCCTTCTATCGCGCCCGACAAAGCGTCGAACTTGCTGATGCCACACAGATGAAACACTAAGCGACACCGATTATGTGGGTAGACTACAAGAGAACCGAGAGCTTGATAGTGGCAGAGAGCTGGAAAACTCTGCTCGACGGTGAAGGGCTCCCAGCGAAGCTCCTACCGATCGGAGATATCCTCGATTGGGGCGAAAACGTCCCTTTTCGAGTGATGGTGCCGAAAGGGCGTGAGCACGTCGCCGATGAGATTCTCAGAAAGCTGTAGTTAGTAGAGCATTGGCATCAGAATCTACAATCTGGCTCATCATCGCATTTCCAGCTCTGGCAGCTCTGGTCAATGGGCTAGTCATCCGTTGGCTGCCCACTAACAGCGTATTTCGATTCACCGCGACCGGACCGCGTTCCGAACTCTCCGGATGGATCACCGTAGCCGCATTGGCAGCCTCGTTCACGCTTTCTATCAGCGCCTTGGTCGCCGTCATATCCGAAGGCGTTCATCGATTCCGGCCTCATGACTGGATCTCAGTCCCCGGATTGGAAGTGACGTTCGGCATTCTTCTCGACCCGCTTACCGCGATCATGCTAGTAGTCGTCAGCGGAGTGAGCCTTCTCGTCCAGATCTACGGCCTGGCATATATGAAGGGAGACGATGGCTACAGCCGCTACTTCGCCTACATGGCCCTCTTCTCAGCCTCGATGCTCGGATTGGTCACCGCAAGCGGAGTTATCCAGCTTTTCGTATTCTGGGAGCTGGTAGGCATCTCTTCGTATCTGCTCATCGGATTCTGGCTCAACCGTCCGTCTGCCGCCGCCGCCGCCAAGAAAGCATTCCTGATGACGCGCTTAGGAGATTTCGGATTCCTGCTGGGCATCTTATACCTCTATTCTCAAGACCCTGCCTGGCTCGATATCGAAACGCTTTACTCAGCGATTAACGCCGGCCTAGTTGCTACCTCCGTCGCTACCTGGATCGGGCTGGGCTTCCTGATGGGAGCAATAGGGAAGTCGGCGCAATTCCCATTGCACTCATGGCTGCCAGACGCCATGGAAGGTCCGACATCAGTCTCCGCGCTGATACACTCGGCCACTATGGTAACCGCCGGCGTCTTCCTCGTCGCCCGCTTCTTCCCGCTGTTCGAACACTCCGACCTCGGCGTTTTGATAGCAATCATCGGCGCCTTCACCGCCGTGTTCGCGGCCAGCATGGCGTTAGTGGCTACCGATATCAAGCGAGTGCTAGCATACTCCACTGTCAGCCAGCTCGGATATATGATGTTCGCGCTCGGCATCGGAGCTTATGGCGCCGCCATATTCCATCTCTTCACCCACGCCTTTTTCAAGGCCGCACTGTTCCTGGCCGCCGGTTCAGTTCATCACGCTGGCGGCACCTTCAACATGAAGTATCTGGGCGGATTGCGCGACCATATGAAGATCACCTACCCCGTGATGGTCATCGCCAGCCTATCCCTTGCCGGCATCGCTCCGTTATCCGGATTCTGGTCCAAAGATGAGATCTTAGCCCATGCCATGCACTTGCAGAGCCCGATCGGATGGTTCACGCTGACGATGGGATTGATCGCCGCACTCATGACCGCTTTTTACATGTTTAGAGCCGTATTCATCACCTTCCACGGCGAGTTCCGAGGCGGTGGCGATAAAGAGCGCGAAGACATTCTAGCCGCCGGCGGAGACGCTCCTGAAGGACTGGAGCAGGTACACTTAGGCGAATCGCCGCCGGCGATGACCTATCCGCTCGTAACATTGGCGGTCCTCGCCATCGCCATCGGATTTTTCGTCAACCCGATATTCGGATTAGGGCCGATAGAGAAGCACGCGTTTTCTACCTTCTTAGTCGCCGAAAATAGAGCCGTATTTCCCGATCATGACGCCCAAGTGCAGGCCGGATCCGAGCCCGAGTTCGACATCGTTACCGCGGCAGTGTCGACACTTGTCGCACTCTCCGGAATCGCACTCGCCTTCTATATCTACATTCGAGGTATGATCTTGCCCTTTGACATTACGGCTCGGATGCGATCAGTCTACGTGCTTCTGTATCGCAAGTACTACATCGACGAGCTATATGAAAAACTCATAGTTCAGAAAGTCTTCTACGGACAGCTGATAAAGGCCGTAGACCGCATTGACGCTTCTGGGTTAGACAACGTGAATGTCCAGATCTATCGCTGGACGTCGCGCTTGGGACGAGGCATCACGCAGCTGCAAGACGGCCAGGTGCAAACCTACGGAATTGTATCCATAGCCGGCATCATATTGACAGTGGCACTGTATCTCATCATCTTCGCATAGCAAAAAGCTGATATTCAAAGTGATATGAACCCGCATCGCCAGAAAGTGCTGATACCCTCCGAGGAGATGGCAAGTTGAACGAATTCAACGGCATACTCACTCTGACGGTTTTCCTCCCCGCGATCTTCGCGCTGATGATACTGCTCTCGCGAACGCTCTCGCATAGGCTATTGACGAGCGATTCCATGGTTCGATGGTTCGCAATCTCTGGCTCTGTCATCACCTTCATCCTCACCCTCTTCATCTTCATCGCATACGATTCAGTTGCCGGCGATACCCAGATGGTCGATCATTTCCAATGGCTCTCCACCCAAACCCTCAACGCATCATATTTTCTGGGCGTAGATGGACTCAGCGCACCCCTGGTGCTCCTCACCGGATTGCTTGGAATGGCGGCTGCATTCGCATCGAGAATCATTACCCGCCGGGTGGCTGAATACTTCATCTGGCTGTTGTTGCTCCAGACGGCAGTGATGGGTGTCTTTGTCAGTTTGGATTTGTTGCTCTTCTTCGTCTTCTTCGAGTTCGAAGTGATACCCATGTACATGCTCATCTCGATCTGGGGCACTGGCAGGCCGCGTTACTCAGCCATGAAGTTCGTGCTTTTCACCCTCGCCGGCGGAGCCTTCCTGTTGCTGGGAATACTTGCCGTCTCTCTCTCAGAATCGATCGGCACTATGTCCATGCAATCGATTCCAGAGCTAGACATCGTCGGAATACCAGAATTGATTAAGAGCACTGATCTCATAGCTCCCGCATCCCTGGTATTCGCGTTTTTCCTCGTCGCTTTCGCCGTCAAACTGCCGCTGTGGCCATTGCATAACTGGTTGCCCGATGCACATACCGATGCTCCCACTGCTGTCAGCGTCATGCTTGCCGGAGTGTTGCTGAAGATGGCCGGCTATGGCCTTATAAGAATCAATATCGGCTTCTTTCCGAACAGTGGCGGATTCAGCGTGCACGACGCTGCCCTTTGGTTGGCGATTCTAGCTACCGTCAGCATCATCTACGGCGCTATCGTAACCTTGCGTCAGACCGATCTGAAACGCTTGATAGCGTACTCCTCGGTGAGTCACATGGGCTTCGTCATGCTGGGAGTCGCGGCAGTGGGAAGTTCGCAAAGCGAGGTGTCCCCGGGGGGCATCAACGGCGCCGCATTGCAGATGTTCACTCATGGCACCATAACCGGACTTGCATTCCTGCTGGTCGGGCTCATTTACGAGCGCACTCATACCAGACACATACCCCACTTGGGCGGACTCTGGAAACAGATGCCCATAATCGCCATCTTCTTCTTCATCGCCGGATTTGCTTCATTAGGACTGCCCGCGCTATCCGGATTCGTATCCGAAGTGATGATCTTTTTGGGCGCCTTCACGGCGTGGCCCTGGGCAACAGCAGTTTCGGCATTCGGCGTAGTGCTTGCTGCCGGCTACATTTTATGGATGATTCAACGCGCATTCTTCGGAATACGCCCCATGCCAGAAGGTATACCGCAAGATAAATACGAGCGCCTTTCCGATGCTAGCCTGCTCGACCTAGTCCCAGTCATCGCACTCACCATACCCATCTTCGTGGTGGGAATATGGCCCAAGAGCATCGTCGACGTGTTTGAATCGGGCATCATGAGGATCTTAGGAAATTGACAGGCGCAGAATTCTGGGCCCTGTCCCCAGTAATAGCAATGGCAGCAATCGCCTTGCTCGCCTTCTTCGCAGACGCCGTGCTGGGAGAACGCTGGGCAAAAGGACGCCGCTGGGGACACAAAAGTTGGCTCGCCCCAATAGTTGCCGTTGGCATGTTACTCCCGCTTCTATCCACCTTGAACCTATGGTTCTCATGGGTGGGATATGCCGATGAGAATCCAATACTATTCGGATCTTTCACCGCCGATCGCTTCACCCTGTTTTTTCAATTCCTCATCATCGGCGCTACCGCGGCAGTAGTCATCGCATCGGCACGCTATCTCGGGCAGTTCAAAGACTCACGAGGCGAATTTCTCGGCCTGATGCTCTGCTCGGCAACTGGCATGACGCTTCTGGTGGGCGCCAGCGAAATGATAACTATCTACGTAGCCTTAGAGACCACAGCTCTGCCGGTGGTGGCGCTAGCCGCATTGCGCAGAGACGGTTTCTCAGTGGAAGCCGGCGCTAAGTTCCTCATCCTATCCGCACTTTCAACCGCGGTGCTGCTATTCGGCTTCGTGTTTCTATACGGATACACCGGCACCACTCAGCTCTCAGAGATCGCGGCGCGCATCTCCGAATTGCCGATCGATTCATCAGCGCCGCTAGGCTCTCTAGCCATAATGTTTTCACTCCTGCTGATCGTGGCCGGCTTCGGCTTCAAGCTGGCGATCGCGCCGTGGCAGATGTGGGTCCCCGACGTGTATCAAGGCGCGCCCGCTCCGGTGGCCGCCTTTCTCTCAGTAGCATCTAAGGCCTCCGCCTTCGCCATTTTAATGCGCATACTATACGCCATAGCCGATAGCGTCTCAACCACCGATGATTGGCAGCTCCTATTTGCCATCATCGCCGCGATCACCATGACCGTCGGTAACCTCATGGCACTATCCCAACGCAACGTTAAGCGTATACTCGCCTACTCCACAATCGCCCAAGCCGGCTACATCATGGTCGGAGTCGCCGCAATATCCTCTCCCTCATTAGCGGCCAGCGACTCCGCTGCCGCTCAGAGCATCATGTACTACCTGGCTGGATACGCGTTCAGCAACCTGGCAGTGTTCCTAGGA
Source organism: Dehalococcoidia bacterium (assembly GCA_963422715.1). Taxonomy (GTDB): domain Bacteria; phylum Chloroflexota; class Dehalococcoidia; order Lucifugimonadales; family Lucifugimonadaceae; genus Bin127. The sequence goes on from OY730475.1 coordinate 1,956,804, forward strand.
TATATGGCCATTATCCATCGCTTGGAAACTTCCGATATATCCGGCATCAACGGCCTCATCCGAAGAGCGCCAATAATCTCGATCCTATGGATTCTGGGATTGCTCTCTTTGCTCGGGATGCCTCCCACAGTGGGGTTCATCGCCAAAGCCTTGGTCTTTGGCGCTGCACTTGAAAGCGGATTGCTGTGGCTGGTGGGAGTGGCGCTGATCAACACGGTAATCGCAGCTTATTACTACCTCAGATTGATCGGCGCCATCATATTCGGCGACAGCCCATCAGACGATAAACTATCGCTGAGCGTCAATGAAATTGCCGTGGTAGGAATTGGTGCCATTGGCGCCGTTGCCTTAGGAGTAGCGCCCTGGCTAGCCCTCCAAATCATTGACCGTTCGATATCCATTCTTTGAAGTGCAACCGTCATCGCGTCAGCCGCTGTAAGCGTCCACTCGATGCCGAACCAATAGAACGCAACGCGAGAATATGAATACTTTTGGGGCGGTATGCATCGTCTATCACAGCATGATCGCTGATGCCCCCAAACTGGGCGACGATATTATGGCACAGCACTCTCATTCGCATGATTGGTGGGCGGCAACTGAAGCGACCATCACCCACGATGCATCCAAGTTTCGGCTTCCGGAAACCGATCTGATAGTAGCCATCGGCGGCGATGGCACTATCATGCGTGCCGTTCACGCCGCATCGCCACACGATATCCCAGTGCTCGGAGTCAACATGGGAAGAGTGGGATTCATGAGTGAGATAGATGCCTCCGAATCACTCGGAAAGATCGGTTGGTACCTAGATGGCAACGGCCATATTGACTATCGAACCATGCTCAAAACCACTCTCAACGCCGACGAAAGCCGATCTATCTACGCACTCAACGACGTTACGATCTTCCGCGGCCGCGAACTGAGAGTGATTGAGGTCTCAGCGAAAATCGACGATATCGATCTATGCACTTACCGCGGTGACGGAGTCATCGTATCCACCGCCACCGGCTCCACCGGCTACTCGTTGCAACTCGGCGGGCCGGTCATCGACCCTGGGCTATCCGCCTACATCTTAAAGCCGATCGCCGCCCATATGAGCCAATTCGGAGGCGTGATACTAGATTCTACACGCACCCTCCGTCTGACTCTGGAAACCTGGGCATCGCCCCAGCTCACGGTAGACGGATTCATTAGTCAGACCATTCGCCAAGGCGACAGAATCCGCATCGCGCCTGGCGACCGTCGTGCCAGCTTCCTGCGTCGAGAGCCGCGCAACTCATTCTGGAAAGGATTATCGAATCGGCTTGGCATGCGCATCGGCGCGGCGGCTCGCATCACCGGAAGTTAATAATCAGACCACTGATATGTAGCTGCTTGAAGGAGATGATTAATAAAATCACATGACCAGACTTAGAAGAATAAATCTGCCCATCGATATGAATCTCATCGTGGAGGGTATATGTCTGATCAGATAGGGCCACAGCTTATCCATTTTAACCCTGTGCAATTTGAGCCCTATAGTCCACAGCTTCGAGATTCTCGAGTAATCTATCGCGGAACTAAGCTCACTCTGCGCGTCGATACTCTGCAACTGCCAGACCGCGCGCCGGGAGATATCGAAATCATCGAACATCCCGGCTCCGCGATGGTGATTCCATTTACCGACAACGACGAAATTGTGATGGTGAGACAGTGGCGTCCCGCGATAGGACAATTCACTTTAGAACTGCCCTCCGGGACTCGTGAACAGGGCGAGACACCAATCGAGACCGCTCAGCGTGAACTGCGCGAAGAGACCGGCTATCGCGCTCGACATTTAGAGCCGCTGAGAGAATTATTGGTCGCGCCCGGCTACAGTCAAGAGCGTTGCCACATCTTCGTCGCCAAAGAACTTGAAAAATCACCTCTCCCGCAAGATAAACTGGAATCTATACTAGCTCTGGAGCTAAAGCGTTCGGATGTGTTGCAGATATCAGGCCGACTAATCAAAGATTCTCTCACCATTGCCGCACTCATGTTGGGATTGCTAAGCGACTCAGTGGATTTGAATCTCAGTGCCGATGGCAATGGATGATATAACAGCCGCCGCCTCACAGAAAGCAGAAGAGCATGTATAGACACGACCTTCTAATCATCGGCGCCGGCCTCGCCGGCCTGCGTGCCGCAGTAGAAGCAACACGGCTCGGTTTGAATGTAGCCGTCATCAGCAAAGTCCACCCCGTGCGCAGCCACTCCAACGCCGCTCAAGGCGGCATAAACGCACCGCTCACTGATCGTGGCGACGACTGGGAAGGACACGCGCTAGACACTATAAAAGGCAGCGACTATCTCGCCGACCAAGATGCCGTTGAAGTGATGTCCAGCGAAGCTGGAGAAGCCGTTATCGAGCTGGAACGAATGGGCGTGATATTCAGCCGTGGCGAAGATGGCAGGCTAGGCACCAGAAGATTCGGCGGACAGAAAGTTGCAAGAACCTTCTTCGTCGGTGCCATCACCGGCTCGGCAATACTACATGTCTTATACGAACAAGCCCTAAAGCTAGGACTGAACGTCTATGAAGAGTGGTTCGTAACCGATCTCATCGTCGAAGACGGACGCTGCGTAGGAGTGATCGCACTTGACATCAAGAGCGGCAAATTAGAAGCCATCTGGGCTAAAGCCGTCATCATGGCATCGGGCGGCGCGGGAAGAGTATTTGAGCCCTCTACCAACGCCATCATCTGCACCGGCGACGGACTTGCTCTCGCCTGGCGAGTCGGCATCCCCTTGATGGATATGGAGATGGTGCAGTACCATCCCACCACTCTCGATCGCACCGGTATCCTGCTCTCCGAAGGCGCCCGCGGCGAAGGCGCTTATCTGCTCAACTCCCAAGGTGAGCGATTCATGCACACCTACGCCCCCGAATATCTTGAACTCGCTTCCCGAGATGTAGTGTCTCGCTCGGAACAGACCGAGATCAACGAGGGGCGCGGCATCAACGGTAATGTGTTGCTCGATTTGCGACACTTGGGAAGGGAATTGATAGAAAACAGATTGGGATATCTTCAAGAAGTGGCAGTCGAGTTCCTTGGCATAGACCTCGCCAAGGAGCCGGTGCCAGTCCGTCCCGGCGTCCACTACATTATGGGCGGCATCAAAACCGATGTCGACGGCGCTACTGCCATGCCCGGGCTCTACGCCGCGGGGGAGTGCGCCAACGTAAGCGTTCATGGCGCAAACCGACTCGGGGCCAATTCACTGCTCGACACCGTCGTCTTCGGCAGGAGAGCCGCGGTGCATGCTGCTGAATTCATAGAAACAGTCGAAAACGGGTCCGGATCTCAAGAACATCTCAAGGCCACCGAAGCGCGATTACGCTACCTGCTCGACCGTCCGCCAGCAGAAGGATGGGCTACAATCCGTAACTTCATGGCCGAGGAGATGACTAAGGGCATAGGCGTGTTCAGAGACCAAGCATCCATGGAAAGCGCCGAATCATCCATCGATGAAGTAGCCGACCGAGTCGAAAAGATGTCCGTTCAAAACAAGGGCAAGGTCTTCAATACCGACCTGATCTTTACCCTGGAGATGGAGTTCATGGCCGATGTGGCTAAAACTATTGTGCACGGCGCTTTAGCACGCAAAGAGAGCCGCGGCGCGCATTACCGCACTGATATTACCGAAAGAGACGACGAAAACTGGCTCAAACATACCCTCGTATACTCAGATGACGATCGAGAGGCCGGCGTTCGAGTGGAAACGGCGGATGTTACGATAACCAAGTGGGAACCGGTCAGGAGGGCATATTGATATGGATGTAAATCTTAAAGTCAGACGATATGACCCGGAAACCATGGACCAGGAGCAGAGCCGCTGGGACCAATTTCGTTTAGATATGCATCCAAGCTCTACCGTGCTTGACGCGCTTATCCATATCCGAGAGAACATCGATGCTACACTCGCGCTCCGATGCGCCTGCCGAGCATCTATCTGCGGCTCTTGCGGCATGAGGGTGAACGGCGAAGCTAAACTGGTATGCAAGACGCGCATCGCCGACATTGCCCCAGACGGCAAAGAGATCATCATCGAGCCAATGGGCAACCAAGGGTTGATCAAAGACCTCGTGGTTTCACTCGACCCGTTCTTCGATAAGGTCCGACAGATCGACCCTTATCTGAAAGCGGCCTCTGAGCCTGACCAAGGTGAGTTCATCGCCGCTAACGATGCGATGGAGAACCTGCTCACCGCGATGAACTGCATTATGTGCGGCGCCTGCGTATCCGATTGCACCGTCTTGGAAGTCGATGACAAATTCATCGGCCCCGCAGCTCTGGCAAAAGCCTGGCGATTCGTTGAAGACCCGCGCGATGACGCTCGCACTGATCGCCTGAAAGAACTCAACGATGCCGAGGGCGGCATCTGGGACTGCACCCGTTGCTTGAAATGCGTCGAAGTATGCCCTAAAGATGTTGCACCTATGGATCGCATCATGGAGCTGCGTGAGATGGCAATCAATGACGGAAACACCGACACCAGCGGATACCGCCACACCGAATCGTTCAACCGATCCCTAAAGAAACACGGCCGACTAGACGAAGCGCGCCTAGCAGTTGAATCCGCGGGATACACCAATGTGCCGCGACTCATGGATCTCGCCAGCATCGGTGTTAAATCTCTCATCCGCGGCAAGATGCCACCTATAAAGCCGCATAAAGCTGATGAATCACACAAAATCCGCGCCTTGTTCAACAAGGTAGAGAGCGAACACAAACCATGAATTACGCTTTCTATCCCGGATGCGTCGCCCGCGGCGCCGGACCCGAACTCTTCGATTCTGCCGTCGCAGTCATGGAACGGCTCGGTATCCAGTGGACCGAACTTACTGGCGCTTCATGCACCGGTGCCGGGGTATTGCAAGAGAAAGATCGGAAGTTGGGCGATATCCTTAACATCCGCACCTTGGCCATGGCCGAGCAGATGGGATTGCCGATCCTCACGATATGTTCAACCTGCCAGGGCGTCATCGCACAAGCAGACCATAGAGTCCGCAAGGACCCCGACTATCTGGAAGAAATAAACGGCTATCTGGCCGATGAAGGCTTGAGCTACAGCGGCAACACGGTTGTGAAGCATCTGCTATGGGTGCTGGTGGAGGATATCGGCATCGAAAAATTGAAGCAGACATTTGTTCGCGAACTCTCAGGAATCAGTTTCGCACCCTTCTATGGATGCTACATCGTTCGGCCATCAGATGCACTCGGCTTTGACGCCAATCCGCAACGCGAGACCTCGCTCGAAACCGTCATCGAAGCCGTAGGCGCCGATGTCGTCGATTTCCCCGGCAAAACGGCGTGTTGTGGATTTCCCATCTTATTGATCAATCAACGAAACTCTCTGCGCATGGTATCTAAACACACCGGAGACGCCCGTGACAAAGGCGCCGACGGCATGGTTACGCCATGTCCCCTATGCCACCTGAATCTCGACGGTTACCAGCCCAAAGCGCGGCGCAAGAACCGCGGCGATAAAGCTGATCTGCCAATCATTCATCTGCCGCAGCTGCTCGGCATTGCCATGGGTATGGACGCTAAGCAGCTGGGATTGGGCAAGCATCTTGTAGCCACCAAAGATATAGTCCGTAAAATCGCCAGCACAACCACAGTTTCAAGTTGAATCGAATGAGTGAACCGCATGATCGGCACCGTCAAGGCGATATTCGCACGCCTTAGCCTATGGATCGTTCTACTATTGGCATGTTGCCCTTCCGTCATGATGCTATTCTCGTGCGACAGCCGCGCCTCTACCCCCAGTGCCGAACCGACGCTGGATCCTGAGCCGCTCATATCGGAGTTGGCAGCTATCGAGATCGCTAAAGAACAGCTGGCCTCTATTCTTGAAGACGTCGATGACTACGGATATGAGACGGCACAGATACGGGTTGGTGAAATGCATCTGCGAAAACTGCAGACACTCACCGATTCAGACCTCTACTCGGAAGATTCGCCCCGATTGAATCGACAGATATGGGCCATCCAGATCGATGCTCACTGGCCTCACGATTCGAACCCATACACGATTCCATTTGGATATGGAATCGTGGGCATCGATGCCTTGAACGGCGATATTTGGCTGAGAGGTCGATTCGATCGCCCCATACTTGTGGAAGAGTAGCGCGGTTGAATTTCCAACCAGCTGCCTTTGCCGCAGTGATCGACCATGGGATAGATGATGGATCCCACAATCGCCAGCAGGGAAGCGAAGACGTCGCACTCAATCTCTTCAAGAGCAAAACAGCATCATACACAAACCTTTCGCCACCTTCTTTTTTTAGGGAGCAATTCACATGACGCAACCCATTTTCTCATCCCCAAGCGGATGCGCCCCCGACACTGCATCCCCAGTTCAGCATCCGAGCATCCAGTCCTGCGCTACTATCTTTCGTGACCCATGGGGTATCCCGCATATCCGTGCCAACAACCTTTACGACGTCTTTTTCGCCCAAGGATTCGTAACCGCACAAGATCGTCTGTGGCAGATGGACTTCGACCGCCTGAGATGCCTAGGGAGAGCCGCAGAGCATCTCGGAGATTCGGCTCTAGAGCAGGACAAGCTCATGCGCCGCCGCGACTTTGAGAGAGTGTCGCGCGCCGATTATGAACTCGCCAGCCCAGATGCCAAAACCGCACTAGATGCCTACGCGGACGGAGTGAATGCGTTCATCGATTCTGATAATACGCTGCCATTCGAGTATCAGCTTCTAGAATCGCAGCCCGAGCGTTGGCAGCCTTGGCACTGCATCGCCGTGTATAAGGTTCGCAATAGCGCTGAAGGATCGTTTCAAGCTAAGCTATGGATCGCAGAGCTAGCAGCCAGAATCGGCATCGAACGAGTGCAAGAACTATCGCCCGGATATCAGAACGGAATGTATCTCACAGTGCCGCCCGGAGCAAAGCATCGCGGGATGCCGCGAAACATCCTGGAAGAACTGCGCGCAATTGTCAATCTCAATCCGCTCTGGAGAGAATTAGACGGCGGATCAAATGGATGGGCAGTTTCCGGTGAGCTGACGCAATCCGGCCTACCCATGGTAGGCGGCGATTCCCATCGCCTATTGGAAATGCCCAACGTCTACTATCAGGTGCACCTCGCGACCGAAGAATTCGATGTCATCGGACACTCTATTCCCGGTATGCCGATGGTGATGCATTTCGCACACAACCGATATGTGGCTTGGGGAATGACACACGGAGGCATAGATACACAAGACCTTTACTTGGAGAAGCTGGAAAGGCAAGCGAATCAGATCCGATATTCATTCAAAAACCAGTGGCAAGATACCGAATACAGTACTGAAACGATCAAGATCCGAGGATCAGATCCACTAAAGATCGAAAAAATCCGCACCCATCACGGACCTATCATTACCAACGACATTGAATCAGGATACGGCATCGCGCTCGCTGATCCAGGCTCCAATGATCCTACTCCATGGGTTGATGCCGCTCTAAATGCCATGCAAGCAAAGAACGCCGATGAATTTGAACAAGCATTAGCTGGATGGACCGACCGAGTAAACAACTACCCCTATGCCGATATTCACGGCAACTTCGGATACGCGCTCAAAGGACGCATACCCATCCGAAAACACATCAACGGATGGGGACCAGTCCCCGGCTGGGACGGCAAGCACGAATGGGACGGCTTCATTCCCGATGCTGAGTTGCCGCGCAGCCGAAACCCGGAAATATCATGGGCAGTAACCTGCAACCAACGCGTAGTCGGCGAAGAATATCCATACTTCCTCACCGCCACTTTCGGACCAGATTACCGGGCCAGCAGAATCATCTCACATATCAAAGCCGCGAAACAGCAAGGCAAGAAACTCGAAATATCTGATATGGCAGCATTTCATGCCGACACCACGAGCATCCCCGCGCAAGCGATGGTGGACCGGATCAAATCGCTTGCATTACCCAAACACGCTCCAAAGCATCTAAAAACAGCTCACCGCGTCCTCTCAGCATGGGACTGCAGCTTGGATGCCGACTCCGTCGCGGCAACGCTATGCGCTGAGTTTTATGATGAAGTGACACTGGCCCTCATGGAACGATGCTATCGGATTGACCGAGAAGAGTTCGCAACGAATCCCGACCTTTCAGCATTGAACCATCTGAAACGTCAATTAATGCCCGCCTTCATCACCGCGCTTCGCAACTGCAAGGCAGAAATCTTCTTGAACAATGGAGAGTCGCTGGACGATTTCATCTTGAACGCCCTTTCCGCAGCCGCGGAAAAGATGACCGAAACTCACGGCGCGGTGGATGCCACAGCATGGGGAGAGATGCATATAACTCACCAAAAGCATCCACTCTCCGCCGTCTTCCCGGATCAGGCCCACCTGCTAGATGCTCCGGCAATCGGCACTGCGGGAGATGGGGATGTTCCCTTCGCCACCGGTTCGCGCCCGTTGTTCGACCATAGGACGGGTTCGGGTCCAGTCAACCGATACTTGCATTCGCCCGCCGATTGGTCTGAAAGCAGATGGATTGTGCCGCTAGGCGTTTCCGGCAGCTCCGCAAGCCCGCACTTCGACGACCAGCAACCGTTATGGGCCGATGTCCAATACGTGCCTCAGCTATTCGATTGGCGAGATATTGAAGCTAAGGCCGTTTCCAAACAAGTGATTAATCGCAACCAACTCACCTAGATTCACTTATCACGATTAGCTTCTAACAACACATTCCTGGCGCGTGCCAGAACCGGTTCGTCCACCATCTCGCCTTGAAAATCTATGCTCCCGCGTCCATCGCGAGCTGCAGCTTCAGCCGCTTCTACTACCTTTCTGGCACGCAGTATCTCAGACTCACTGGGAGCGAATACGGATTCGATGGCATCGAGCTGCGCGGGATGGATGGCGAATTTGCCTCCGTAGCCCAGTCGGCGCGCCAAACCTGCCTCTCGGCGCAATCCTGCTTCGTCTCGGAATCGGACGTACGGAGTGTCCAGTGCAACGACTCGAGCTGCGCGCGCGGCCACCGCCACCGCCGACCGAGCGTAGAGCAATCCCGCCTCTCCATACTCATCCACGCGTCCCGTATCGTCGGCGTCAATGTCCACCGCACGCGCGATCCCCATATCCGCACTGTAGTCTTCCGCGCCGAACGCTACCCAGCGCACTCTATCGCTGGCAACGCAGATATCGTACGCCATCAATATTGCCGACGCGCTCTCTATCCAGGGCAGTATCTCCACGCGTCCCATCCTCAGTCCTCGTTCAACTTCCAGTTTCGACAGCATTCCATCCACCTCTCTGATATCATCAGCCGAACCTATTTTTCCAATGCTGATACCCGCGATGTCAATACTGACGATAGCCTCAAGCTCCGTCTCTGTTCGTCCCGTCGCCAAGGAGTTCACCCGTGGAATCACCGCGCGTCCCGTGGCAGCCAAATCGGGCAGTGCAGAGCACACGATTTCCAATGCTTCTGACTTATGAGACGCCGGCACCGAATCTTCAAGATCCGGAATGTATGCTGAAGGTGAATATCTGCGCGCCTTCAACAGCATATCGCCGCGATTGCCAGGTATGAACAACGGACAACGCATATCCGCAGCTTCACAAACACTCATTGTCAACCCCATCTATAGAAAATGATCGAACACTCCACTTTCGACTCTAAAAACACCTACCATCCGCTGTCTGTTCATGTAGCCTTGCCTGAGCAGCATCCGTTATCTAGCAACATATCAGAAGCCTTGGACGAGCTGATCAGAGCGGACATAGCGCGCAACGCGCCCGGCATTGATGACGCGCACATGATAGTGGCTTCCACCGAAGCCATCACTGAGTCGATGAGCCCACTGCCGAGTGAAGTGCGTTTCATCCAGCTGTTAGATTGTGGTTCAGGATCGCAATTCACCCAAGAAAATGATCTCACAGTGCTGAACGCATCTCCTGTGCTCAGCCGATCGGTTGCGAACTGGGCGCTCTCGGAGATGCGGCGTTTTTTCCAAAGCCATAGCATCGACATCCGCCAAAGCGCTATCGGTGTCATCGGCCTGGGAACACTGGGAGCCGAGATAATCTCTGGCATCCGAGCCGATAAAGCTATAACCGTCTATGCGTCCGACGTAAGAACCCCGCGCCAGCAGCTGATGGACAACCTCAAAGTGCGAAGGATGACTCTAGATCTACTGCTATCCAAGTGCAACATCGTATTCATCGCCCTGCATCACGGACCAACCGCCGATCCATTGCTATCAGCTCGCGAGCTGAGGCTCGTTTCAGACGATACACTCATCATCAACCCATCTGATCCGAGAGTCGTGAGCATTAAGGATATCCACAAGGCTCTAGCGCGCGGACGGTTAGCCGAGTACCGATCTCTTTCCAATCGGCTAGATATGGATCATATCAGCCGCCACAAACTCAATATTGTTGAATTAATGAGAAACAATATTCAGTGCATCCAGCGCGGTTTGCATCCCAGAGGCGTGGTGGAAACAGTAGATTATCCATCCGCCGGCGATCCGGCATTCTGGTCCTCCAAGATGCATCCCGCGCAGACGCGCATATGATTGCCGCGTATCAACAGCCCGCACAGCCGCGATCCATAACCATAGGAGGAGTGTCAGATCAATGCCGAATTGGTGCACATGCCCCAATCAATGTTGATATCCTGATACTCAGATTATCGTTTCACCTGTAATGAGATAGGATAGGCTATGGTTCTTGAGTTCCTTCATCTGCCAGAGGGCGAATCGATTAGAGTCTCGGAAGATGAAGCGCGCAAGCAGATCGTCGCCATCTTGGAAGCCGTCGGCACACCGCCCGAACATGCTCGCGTGACCGCCGATGCCCTGACGCTCGCAAGTTTGCGCGGGGTAGATACTCACGGCATCCCCAATGTGGTTCGATACGCACAATTGATCCTGGACGGCACTTACAACTCCCCGCAGGATATCCGAGTACTGTCCGAATCCAACACTACCGCGTTGCTGACCTGTGATGACGGGCTTGGATTTCCCGCCGCGCACGAAGGGATGCGAATCGCCATCGACAAAGCCGCCAAGCATGGACTGGGCATGTCAACGATTCGCGACGGACATCACATCGGAATGGTGGCCTATTATGCCATGCTCGCCCTAGAGCGGGACATGATCGGAATCGCCATGACGAGCGCAGCGCCCGCGGTGAGACCAGCGCTGGGCAGACGCGCTATGCTAGGCACGAATCCTATCGCCTTCGCAGCCCCATCCGGCGAAGAGAACGACTTCGTGCTCGATATCGCCACCTCCACCGTTGCAAGCGGAAAGATCGGATTGGCACGACGCTTAGGAGTGCCTATCCCCGAGGGCTGGGCCGTCGGAGCTGAAGGCGAACCGATTGTCCAGCCGCCCGACAATCGGGGAGAGCACTGGGCGCAGAACCCGCTCGGCAACACCAGAGAGCAAGGCGCACACAAGGGATATGGACTGGCAGTGATGGTAGACATACTTTGCGGAGTTCTCTCCGGAGGCGGATACTCGGCCACTCTTTCCAGCGGTGAGAACATGTCCTGGACCATGGCCATCGACATCGAATCTTTCAGACCCGTAGACGAATTCAAATCAATGATGGACTGCATGATACGCGACTTGCACAGCACTCCGCCGGAAGCTGGAGCAAGCGCCGTAATGGTCGCCGGCGATCCGGAGCAAGAAGCGATGCGGGACCGCCTCAAGAACGGCATTCCCATCTTGAATTCGCAACGCGACGATATACGACGGATCGCGCATCGAGTCGGTGCCGATATCGTGTTATGACAGTTCGGTTCGTAGCATTTTCGCCTTCTCAATAACGATGCCGTTTCTGGTCGAAGCTATTGCCAAGCGCCGATCTATCCAAGCCAGTGCGCACCACTATTGCGCAAGCATCGACACTAGCCGTGCCAGTGTGCGCGTCGACACCCCGGTAGCTCCGGCAGAAGTGTAAATACCCTCTGAAGAGACAGCCATCGAAGTCGACGCGATGTCGATGTGCACCCAGGGCGTCTCGGCGACAAAATCCGCTATGAAATGAGCTGCGGTTATTGATCCGGCCGCCGCTCCACCGCTGTTCTTCAAATCTGCCGCCTTGGATCGGTTCTGTCGCTTCGAGACTTCGTCCAGCGGCAACTGCCACATCCCCTCGCCGCAATCTCTGGACGCGGCTAGCAGTGTATCTACCAGCCCTTGATCGTTGCCGAATACAGCCGAGTTGCCGGTCCCCAGCGCGATGCGCGCGGCCCCGGTAAGAGTGGCAACATCAGCAATGCGCGCGGCTCCGTTTCGGCGGGCGTATCCTATCGCATCCGCAATTGTGAGCCGTCCCTCAGCATCGGTATTTTCAATCTCGATATGCTTCCCCGTCATCGACTTTACTATATCGCCAGGGCGTTGCGCCGCGCCGCCGGGCATATTCTCCGTGATCGGCAGCACCGCATGGACGTTGATGCGCGGCTTAGTCTCGCCGATTATCTTTAGCGCGCCCAGAACCGCCGCGCCGCCCGCCATATCGCTCTTCATCGAGACCATCGAGCCGGGGCCCTTAAGAGAGAGCCCGCCCGAATCAAAGGTGATGCTCTTTCCGATCAGCCACACATTGTTCGCTAGATCCGAAGGATCGCCAGGATAAGTGATATGCACGAATTTCGCCGGCTGGCTGGATCCTTGCGCCACTCCAGCGAAAGCGTTCATTCCCATCGCCCGACATTCGTCGAGTTCCAAGATGCGAATCTCCATACCGTTGCCAGTGGCAACTTCAGTCGCAGATTCGGCCATCGCGCTCGGAGTGAGCACATTCGCCGGCTCGTTTACCAGGTCGCGGGCGAAGTTCTGGCTCATCGCGTTCAATTTCCCGATACTGCATCCATCACGACCAAAATCCAATTTGTCGGCATTGAGCTCCACGATCTTTAGAGAGTGCAGGCGAGATGCTCGGTTCGATGAACCGACTTTGTACTTGTTAAAAGAATACGCCCCCAGGATTGCTCCCTCGGCCATCGCCATCGTTGCCGAGCCAGTCTCGATACCTCCGACACCGGCGCCGTGGACGATCGTGGTAGCCGCCCTGGATGCGATCTTATGTGCAGCGCTGATAGCAACCGCGCTAGCCTTTCGTATCGCTTTGAGATCGAAGCTCTCACGTTTGCCCAGCCCCACTATCATGGCTCTAGAAGGTGCGAATCCGGGATAAGCGCTGCTTGGAGTGTGAATGACAGTAGTTTCGCCCAGTTTTCCAGTTGACTCTCCGTCGCTTATGAGCTCGGATATTAATCCTCCGAGCGCCGAATCAACCTGTCCCGTCGCGCCGCCGGGGCTTTTCACTCCCTCGAAGAGATTGATGATGGCCACATCGGATTCGATGGCTGTTATGTTGCCTTGCAAGACCTGAATTTCGTTCAGCATTCGTCACTCCTGTCCCAGTTTTCTGATGAATATCAAATTCTATAGGAGAATGGAAATCGGTGATTCGGCTATGAATCGACCATCTTGCCATGACCATGAAGTCAATTGAATCTTCACGTATGGGTGCTGAAGAGCGGTTGACGGCTGAAATATTACACTCTTCGTAAATAATTTAACTTTTTCATTTTTTAGCATCGCATTTTCTTTTACTTATTTCATTAAATGTAGAATTGATTGGCAATGATTGGGAATCAGGCAACGACCTCCAGCCTTTCATGACCGGGTTTGCCGACCTTATTAAATGCTGGAGCGTTCCATTCCTCGCTACATGCACATTAAGGAGGCTAGCATGGTATCATCCTCAATCGCAAAGTCGGCGCGCGACCTGCAACCCCGCAGAGTGCAAGTATCCTTCCTGAACTCCGGGTATTTCCGTCTTGACGGCGGCGAGCTTTATGCCGGCGTCGGTAGGAAGGAGTGGGTGGACTGGAACTTAACCCCCAATGGGAAGAGACCGGTGAATCGGGACAATAGGATCCGGCTCGCCAACGTCGTTGTGATGGTGCAAGTGCCTGATCAGCCGAACGGCGGCTCCACAGTCTCGTTAATCGGAACCGGCATCGGCCTTCGCGACCCCATCTTCACGCGAGAGATCCTGGAAGCTAAATCCAATCAGCTGGAGAAAGGCTTGAAACGCGAAGGGATAAAACCGAGCAAAGTCGATCGCGTCATCCTACCCAGCCTCCACCACACTGTCGCTAGCAATATCATCGTTCAGAACAATAAAGGCGACCTAGAACCCATATGTCCCAACGCCGAATACGTCATCTCCAAGCTGGATTACGACACTGCGATGAACCAGGATGGATTTACCCAATCGCTCTACCGCAACATTCGATCAGACCTGGAGATCATTGAGCGCAGGGGGCTTCAGATCCGATTAGTTGAGGAAGAATCCGAGATGATCGGCAGTTGCATCACCATGGAGCGTCATGGTGGCGTTACCCCCGGATACTCATCAGTTATTGTCACAACCGGTTCTGAGAAGTTGCTCGTATCTGCTCTACTCTTCCCAACCCCCAGACATATCGCGCCAGAAGTGCAGATCGGATTCAGCATGAATCGTCATGAGACGTATTCCCAGAAGGAGCAGCTCCTGTTCACGGCTTGGCAAGAGAATATGCAGGTGCTATGCCCCATGGACCCCACGCATCCGGTTGGCTACATTCGCCGCGACCGGGCAGGACGATTCGCCTTCGATAAAGTGGCCGAGTACGCTAGCGTCTAAATCTAGACCACAAGCTCAACCCCTCCGCTTCAGACACCTACGAGGCAACCCACAATGAAACGATCTAGAACTAATAATCAGAAACAATCTGCAATGCAAAAGATCAATCTTCCAACGGAAAGGAAGAACCAAATGACAATCAAAGATTTCAAAACTCCGAAGAATAGCGGATATAGCGTAACCCGAGACATCGATTCACGCGTCTCCATAACATCGGTCAATCCCAACAACCCCTCAGAGCAGGCCAGATTCTCAATCGAACTCTTCCACCAGTCTGGCTCCGGGATGGTGCCCATCTTCACTCGGGACGTGATTGAGCCCATACCGCCTTCAATGGCCGTAGCCGCCTAGGCGATCCATACGCCTCACACCGTCATTCTGGGTGGGGCATCATTACCCTTTGTCATTCCGAGCAACTCGGAACGAAATAATACGGCCGGTTGAATGACAGGAGGGTGTTGCACACGAGGAGCGCTCGGAATGAAACGATCTGCGTGCAGATACCATGGTGCCACGCATATTGATAGTGATGCTGATTCCAGGTGAAATTTCATCTTGGCTGAATCAGACCAATAAAGAGCTCTGCCTGCGTTATTGCGCCTACTGGATTTCATTAGAAGGACGTCCGGCGGTGTCTAACACTTCTAACATCAAGATTGGAATCCCTAAGTCCAACGTGTTCAGCGGCGATCAACTCGATACACTCATGCAAAGAGTAGACGACGGAGAACCGCTATGAAGGTCGCGATCCTTGATTCCCGGGCGCTGGCTTCAGTGTCTCTAATGTCGTTGCGCTCCCACCTGAAATCTCGCGCTTGGAACGATGAAGGGAGCTGGGCAGGTGGGCGAGCCACTGTCTACTCGAAGGAAGCCAACGGTAAGACTTGGGACATCCTGGTTCCAACTCGCGATACCGTAGCCGATTATGACCGGAGCATGGCAAGCGCAATTTCGATCCTTTCTGAAGTGGAGGAACGCTCAGAGATCGATGTCTTTCACGAGCTTAATGCCACCAGCGCTGACGTAATCCAGCTAAGCTCTATCAACATCAACGGCGCCGGCAAGAAGATTCTTTCTCTCCATAAGAGCAGGGGACTGCTCACAAGTGCATACGATATGATGGCATCCGCGGCTCGGGCTACGGAGAAAAAACGAGCCGCCTATAGAGGCAAAATCAGTGCCGACGTGAAGGAATACCTAGAAGCAGTCTATCCACTGCCAGAGTATTACGAAGGCTGCAACTTAACGCTGTATTCACCGGTAACCGCGATTTTCAATGCTAACGCAAACTTTTTTCACGAAAACCATCTTACTCCTTTCTCTAGGAAGGTGACCCAGGAACTGTCCCGGGCTTTGCAACGCACCGACTCTGCAATTGCAAAGACCATCGCCGAGGATACTATCGATCACTTCGATGACGCAATTGCAGATGGAGTAAGCGCCAACCTATGTACTTCTCTGGCATCATTGACTGATCATGGCGATGGGATAGCCATTGATATGGCCTGGGCGATAGTAAGACAATCCGAAGTCCCAGCATCGCATTTCAAGTTCTCCAAAGATTCGGCTGGAATCTTGAATGAAGCTGCGTCATTGCTTCGCCGTAGTCAGCCGATTCTAGACGAGAGCATAGTGGCCCATGTAGTCAAGCTGGAAAGAGGCCCGGAAGATTTTGATGGCAAGGCAACTATCTCAGGTTTCTTGCCCGATCAAGGTGCCAAGCAATTGAAAATAGAGTTCGATTCGTCAGTTTACGATACCGTCATCACAGCATTCCAGAAACGCCAGATCATCCACCTGGAAGGGGATATCCATCATGTGGGCAATAGCTATGAACTGCAGAATCCTCGTAATCTGTCGTTAGCAGATGGCTTTGCTTCTACTTGAATCCTCACATTCTGCTCATCCTGCTTCAGACAAACCTCATCCCCAGTCTTCACTGCCATCTCAACTGCTCACCCCTGTCATTCCGCGCTCCACACCGTCCCCGCGCCCATAACTACCCGTCATCCCTGTTTAATAGCCCTCACACCGCTCAGAATAGAGAACTGGATCACCCCACTTATCAGCTCCACCAGGCGGCTGCTACAGCGCCGGGTCCGGCATGCACTCCCATGAAGGGATGCAAATGAGTAGTGATCAGCTCTTGTGGACGATGGCTCACTTTTTTCAGCAGCTCTGACTTCATATATTCAGCCTGTTCAGGCGAGTTGGCATGCATCACGCTGATGTGGGATTGGGGAGCCTTCTCGTATAGATCACGCTCAACTTCTCGGATGATGCGATTGATCGCCGACCGACGAGTGAATCGTTTAGCGAGGAGACGCATCCCTTGTGAGTCATACGCAATGATCGGCTTTAGATTCAGCCTTTGCGCCGTCCATACAGCCGATTTCGGCACTCTGCCGCTATGATGGATGTGTTCAAGAGTGTTCAATGCGCCTGCCAAGCGCACTTTCCGCTTCACATTTTTCGCACTGCGAATCACGCTTTGCAGGTTGCTGGACTTCGCCTGTCTGGCAGCCTCAAGCACGATAAGCGCCTGCGCGCCCCCAGCAGTATTCGAATCAAGCGCTGATAGCTCAACCTGAAGCGCTTCATCCTTAGCCAATGCCATCGCCACTCGCGCCGAGTCGTAAGATGCGCTCAACCGCGCCGATACCGTAATGCATAGCACCGCTCCAGCTCCAGCTTCAACCGCTTCTGTAATCGCGTCTAACCACTGCTGGGGGGTAGGTGCCGAGACCGATACTCGCGCTTCAGGCTCGGTAGCAAGATGCTCATAAATGTCTGAAGCATCCAGCTCCGAACCGTCCTGATATGTAGCATCGCCGATCGTGATCTCCATCTTCGCCACCGATATCCCATGCTCTTGCACCACCGAGGCGGGCAGAGCAACAGCAGAGTCGGTGGCGATTGAGACGCTATGTTCAGGAGTCGCACACATGATCCAGAGCCGAGATCAGTGGCACCCCCGGCGCGATTCGAACGCGCAACCTAGAGATTAGAAGTCTCTCGCTCTGTCCGTTGAGCTACGGGGGCGCAGTAACGGGATTGATACTCTCATTTTACTGCTTGCCAACAGAAGATTCGATACCGTTTTCAAGCCGGATCCGGATAGCGATCCCCGAACCGCGCATTTCATCATTCGTCAATGAAGCCAGAAACCAACATCAGGCTGCGCGCGGCTCAAGACGCTAGCGGTCTCAATGGATTTCCGTTTGCCAAACAACGCCGATGGATTCGCGATACTGTCCAGTGCAGATGAAATCAATCTCATATTCTGGCAACCGAACACGAAGAGAGTAGAAAGCGCAAGCAGCAACAATACCAACGGTAGTCAACCGGAGCTTAAAGCCAGCCGCGCGCGCTCACGCATCAAACCATTCAGTTCCGACGCGAAGATACCTCGATTGATCCAAAACCATGGCTTAGATTATGCCCATCAACAACGATTCGCCCGCATCTTTAATCTTCACACATTCTTTAGCTTGAGAGCAGATGATTGGCTCAGCTAAACGTGAGCATCCGAGTTGGATTGTCCACCAGCATCAGGCTGATCGTCTCCTGAGTGATGCCGCGCGCCCGCATTCTAGGCACCACTCGCGCGACGATGTGGTCCCAGCCATGCCCGCCGTATCTCTTCAAACGGTGCTTAGAGCAGATGTCGTGTGCCAGCAACAGTTGCGGAGCATGCCCCCCAGCGATGAGATGTTCCACCTGCTCGATGCGATGCTGATCTGAAGGCATATACGTGTCCGGACGCATCGGATAATAAGTCGATTCATGTCCCCAGAGATCGTAATTCATGAACACTCCGCTGTCCGCCACTTCGTCCAATGCCCCGCGGTCGAAAATAGTCCGCTCGATATGTCCCATCACAGTGTGCGAAAAGTCGCCCCCCCATTTATCAACCGCGTTCAACAGTTCGATCGGAGCGTGATCATCGCGACCAGGGTGTATCAGCAGCGGGGCGCCAGTCTCCCGTTGCGCGATCACCGCCGCCTCTAGAGTCTTCTGTTCCGACTCTTCCCACGGCCATGAACATCCGATCTCGCCGATGATACCTGTGCGAATCCCAGTTTCTCCTACCCCGATTTCCACATCCCGGATGATGCCTTCCGCCACCTCATCCACACTGGCACGGTTACGAAGATGATCGCTGTGCGTGAGATGCACATAATATCCGCCTCCCATCACCACGTTCAATCCCGTGGCGCGAGAAATCTGTGCCAGCGCGATCGGGTCGCGAGCAAGCCCGATGGATGTTACATCCACGATCGTAGAGCCGCCAGCCAGGCTATACTCCCGTGCCTCTTCAATGGCAGTGTCTACGTCCAGCATCTGCAGATTGTCTTTGTTGCTATTCCAGTAGTGCCGCACCCACCACAGATTCTCCAGGCTCACCTTCTCTTCCATCAGCTTGCGCTGGCTAGCTTCAGTGGGCTCTTCCAGCACGCACTGGAAATCGATGAGCAGATGTTCATGCGTCATGCAAACACCTACTCTACCCGGCTCTATCGGCCCCAGCACGGTCAATACCTTGTCTTTGGCTCTAGAAGCGGGGACGGGATGTTGTTGGGAAGTCATAGCACGGGAAATAGAAAGGTTGAAATGTTTGTTGAATTTAATAAAGAAATCGTCGGATTAGGCAAGTATCTTGAACTTGCTCTCACGAATTGAATACTCGATCCGATTGATGCTTAATCTCTCACCCATAGCCACCATACAGCGAGGCCAGCTACTACATAGACCATCAATATCAGCGGTATGGATAAGAGACCGCCCGGCAGACTCTGCCAGAACTGAATGGTATCAATGTGTGCAAGAAGCGTCATCGTCTAAAGCATTTAGTCTGTGATTGGGGGGCGGATCATTGGCTAATGGTGGTTCACAAATGCCAGAATTTGTCAACCAGCCCGACTTTCACGCATCGCGCCAAGTGCGTTGCGGCTTCCAGCCCAAGATGCGCTCCGCCTTAGCCGTGCTGATCGCCGAAGTGAAGCCCGGCAACGGTGAGCGCAACTCTGCTTCAGGGTAAGCTTGAGCGATCGCCTCTTCCGTCGGCAGCTCCAAGAACGTGTCCGCACCATTGATGAAGAAAGCTTCATGACCCTCCCACTCAACTTCCAGCGCCAGTCGACACGCTACCGCGGCCTCTTCAATGTCAGCCCAACCCCAGAAATCCATGCCGTTTCTCAGCATAGGATCGCTCTTGCTCGGGCTCTCAGCGTTCTTACGTTCTCGCTGTTCAGCACGAGTAGCCAGCCAGTGGAAGCGCATCGATGCTATCTGCATCTGGCCCGGGTTGCGGCGGATAAAAGTATCAGCCATGATCTCGCCCACCCACTTGCTCAGCGCGTAAGAATCTTGACAGAGCGTGCCCTGTTCTTCGTCTAGCGGGAAGTACGGACGCGCCACGCGGTTCTTCGAGAACGCGGCCCCGATGGCATTGATGCTCGACGCCATAACGATGTTGCGAATGCTGTATTTCTCGGCCGCTTCCAACACTGCCCAGTTCGACATCGTGTTCACGCGCAGAACCTCATGCTCCGTCTCCACCAGCGGATTCGGTATCGCCGCCATGTGAATCACTTTGTCGCAACCCTCCATCACCCGTTCCGCGTCTTCAGGAAGGGTCACATCTGCTTTCAAGAACTCATAGCCCCCCGGCGTCGAGGGCGGTGCATAGCGATCGGCGCTGACAACTTCATATCCATTGTCCAGCAGCTCTTTTACAATGACGCGACCCATCTTTCCCGAGCCGCCGGTAACTAGAACTTTAGTCATGATTAGAAATCCGGCTCCATACTAACGCTGAGCCAACCGATAGGCCCTCGATCATCCGCGTACCACAGCCGGTTGTCTTTGATCGTCATCCCATGCACCTGCACCGGATGCGGCACTCGAAAAACGTCATAGCATCTGCCATCTTCGATGCGTTGTCGGCATACAACGCCGAAAGAAGTGTCAGAAACCCACATCTGTCCCTCTTCCTCCGCGAAGGCAATGCCGTGCACACGGTATCCCGGCGCCTTGAAACGGTGCACCTCTTTCCACGTCTCTGCTTCTACTACATGCACGAACTGAGATGGCGGCGAGGCGATGTAGATGTGTCCATCTTTCCACTCCAGACCGTGATCTCCGGTCGGCTGCGCGGCACGCCCCATCGACTCATCGAAATGCTCGCGCGTGGCGTTGATGCCCGCACCCGGCGACTCGAATTTATCGATCGTTTTGCCCGTCTCGCGATCCACCACGAAGATCTCGCACGAGTAAGTGGACGCGATCCATACCTGGCCATCATCGTCCAGCGTGATGCCGCTGGAATGAACAGTATCAGTAGGCGCTTCAAACAAAGTCTCCCCTGAATGCCAGTCCAGCTTGTAAACACGGTTGTTCCCTTGGTCGATATACCAAAGCCCGTCTGCCGCTGCCTGCAGTCCATTCGGCTTCGGCCCCGGAGCAACGAACATCGGTATCGGATCTGCGATTTTATAAGCCATTATCGATCATTTCCTCGCTTCACTTAATTGGTCAATGCAATTCACTAGCTCTAGATCAGGTTATATCCGCGCCGCTTCGCGCGCTCATAGCGAACTCGATCGGATCGTAGTTGCAGAATCTTCGACGAAAGAATCGAGCAGCTCAGTGCAAGCCCCGATGCCTTGCGGTGGCAGGGCATATCCATCTTCGATCACCGGCAGCTGAGTAACGATTTCACGATACCAGCTAGCATTGAAAGCCCGCACCGTCTCTTGGATCAATGCATTCGGCGCATTCAGAGCCAGGTGCACCGAGAACATGAACGTCAGCGGCCCTACGCAATCGTGCGGTGCAATCGGCATCTGATAAGCCTCAGCCATCCCTGAAATCCGTTTAGCTTCCGATATGCCTCCGACCCAAGAGATGTCGAACATGCAGATCGTCATCGCCCGCTTCTCGAACATCTCGCGGAAGGCCCAGCGCGTGGCCACCGTCTCCGATGCCGTAACTGCCACATCCGTCGAACAGCGAAACTGCGCCAGCGCGTCGATGTTATCCATCGCTACCGGGTCTTCGAACCAGAACGGAGTGTAAGGTTCTACCGCTTTAGCGATGCGTACCGCCGAAGGCAGATTCCATATCGAGTGCATCTCCAGCATCACATCGATGCGATTTCCCACCTTTTCCCTAATGAGTCTGAAAGGCTCCGTACACAACTCCAAATCTTCACCCGAGATATATTGCCCCAGCGATTTATCAGCCACTTGATCGAAAGGCCAGATCTTCATCGCCGTGAACCCCTGCGAGAGCAGATCGTCCGCAAGGGCGCCCGCATCCGTTAGAAAGGCATGTTGATCTTCATACATCTCTCGCGGCTTATAATCCACATCTCCCGTCTTAAGCCTGCCAACTCTGTTCACGCCATATGAATATCCGGCGCAGGTGTTGTACACCCGTATCGATGGCCTAGAAAGACCGCCCAGCGCTTCATAGAGTGGAATGTCGGCACGCTGGGCATACAGATCCCAAAGACCCATGTCCACGGCTGAGAGACCGCTCATCTCCGAAGCTCTCGCGATCACCTTGCCGCCATATCCGTTCAATCGATTCCAGTGCAGATCCAGCTGCGTAGCGTCTTTGCCTAGCAAATATTCGCTCGCCTCTTCGTGGATCCAAGCCTCCACCGTTTGCGGGCTGAATGATGTCTCTCCCAATCCGACGCGGCCATCATCGGTGTATATCCGCACCCATATGATCTTGGAGTACGCCGGGTTGCGCAACGTGTCGATGCGTTTAACGATGGTCGACTTTTTACTCATGGCTTCAATTTATCATGCAGTGAGCCATATACATGCTTGATCCTCAGCCTTTTCTTAAACGTAGAGTGCCTAGACCATGTCTATAGTCCGCTTCTTCCGTCACTGATGGCGGTCCACAACCCCATGTGAATGCTAACCAACCGAGTATGATGCCCCATTCGCTAGCTCCGAGCGATGCCGCTACATGCTGAGGTCGACGCTTATAATTTACATAGAGTAGATCATGCCTCTTTTCCATGCCTTTTCCCTGGCTCTCCTGCAAGGGATCACCGAGTTGCTGCCCATCAGTAGCAGCGGTTACATGATCATCGCCGCCTGGGCTCTCGGCTGGGAAGCCCCTAGCGCCGGATTCGACGCCTCGGTGCATCTTGGATCGTTGCTCGCACTAGCCTTGTTCTTCCGCCGCGACTGGATGCTCATACTGAAGCGGGCTCAGCGCAGAAGAACCGTCATCTTGGGCGGCGATGATGATGCCATGTCCATTCAGATCCTAGAGCAGCGACGCACAGTCGGGGATACTAGGCGTCGTCTTTCAACTGTCATGTCGATGCCTTCTCGTCATCTCATAATGTCAGTGGCCATCGGCTCTTTGCCCGCACTGACAGTCGGAGCCGCGCTCTACCCCGTCATCACCTCCGAATCCCTTCGCAGCCCGAATATCGTGGGCGGCATGTTCATCGTAACCGCTGGACTTTTGGTGATGGGGCATTGGGTATCAACGCAGCGTTTGAACAGCAAGCGCACACCAGCGCGTTCGCAAAGATTGACCTGGATAGACGCCCTGGCGATCGGCGCCGGGCAGTCGATGGCCCTGCTGCCCGGAATCTCCCGATCCGCATCTACAGTCTCCGTCGGACTGAGCCGCGGATTGCCGGCCGTCGTCGCGATCCGTTTCTCTTACCTTCTCGCCGCACCAGTCATAGTTGGAGCTATGGCACTCTCCGCTTTGTCCGCTATGATAGGCACCGACGAGACATTCCCAGGCTGGACCGCGATCAGCGTCGGACTTGCGACATCGCTAGTCTCGTCTTACGCCGCAGTAGCAGTATTCATGTGGCTCGTGAGACAGCTGGGTTCCATGTCGCTTCTACCGTTCGCGGCATTCGTGGCATCTACCGGCATATTGACGCTCTTCGGCGTCTATCTATAGAGTCGTTGAGATACCGATGCCGCCCGCTTCGCCATCTTCTGCGCGGCTGAATGAATCCAGCCCAGCGTCGCGTCTCTATTGTTGTCCCGGCAGCACCGCGCTCGAAAGAACCTCTGGAGACGCCTCTAGAGCTGGTGGCAACGACGGCATTCGAGAACGATTCGCGATGTTGCTCGCAACTTCAGGGTTCTGCCCGGCCGTGGGCCACTGCCCGCGCAGCACCGCCGCTACTTGCTGTGAAGCCCGTTGCCGACTGAGCCATGCCGATCGAGTAGACGCTCCTGCAGAGTGCGGGGCAACGATCACATTGTCCATCTTTAGCAACGGGTTGTTCGGATCTACTGGTTCTTGTTCAAACACATCCAGGCCCGCGCCTCGCATCCTCTCTTCTCTGAGAGCCTGAATCAAGTCCGACTCCTTCACCACCGCCCCTCGACACACATTCACGAAGAACGCCGTCGGCTTCATGCACTCAAAATGCTCCTTGCGAATCATATGCCGAGTCTCTTTGTTCAACGGCACCTGCACCGAGATATAGTCCGAACGCTCAAACAGCTCGGGCAACGAAAACACCTGTTCAACTGCGTATTCCTGCATGATCCAAGGCGGACAATAAGGATCGTAAGCAATCACCTTCATCCGCCATCCGTTGAACATTTTTCTCGCCACCTGCCGTCCAATGTTGCCAAGACCCACCAGGCCCAGCGTTTGCTGGTCTATAGGTTCAATCGGCAGTAAGTTACCGCGTCCCCAATTACCAGCTTTCACTTGCTGGTTGAACTGAATCAGCTGACGGTTCAGACATAGGATCATGGTAACCGCCTGGTTCGACACTTCCTCCATACACATCCCCGCACCATTAGTAACGATGATGCCCATCTCGCTGCAAGCATCAACATCGATGTGGTTGAAACCGTGAGAATATACCGCCAGCACCTGTGCCTTCTCCGCCGCCTTGATGACCTGCTCCGTACCGTATGGCGACGTGCGCATCATCAGCGCATCGGCATCACGCACCAGCTCCATCGCTTCGCCTTCTGATTGCGGGTTGCCACGTACGAACTCAACATCCAAGTCCGACATCTCAGATCGCTCATAATCCAGCGGATCGCTTTCGTCGATCCCCATAATCAGAACTTTGTACTCTGCCATCTTTTGTCAGGATTCCTTCCAGTTGCATTGAAACGCGTGATTAGTTTACACCTATGTGAGGCAGGATAGCCATCAGACACGCGTTCTGCCAGCAAGTTTATCAGCCGACATATAGGCAGCCTTATTTACGAGTTTCGGCCCGCCAGCATCACTTCCCAAGTGATGGGATCCTTGCGCAGCGGCGAATTATGCTTCACCTCCGGGTTTATCAGCGACATTGGCCAATAGCCATCAGCGATGCGGATAGCCTCTTCGCCCAGCTGAGTATTCGCGCGTTCCCACGCTACCTCGCTGTAAGAGGCATAATGATTCGTAACGCTCACATTGTCCATCTTCAGCAACGGATTGTCCGCACCCACCGGCTCCTGCTCGAAAACGTCTAGCCCGGCACCCGCGATCTCACCGTTCTGCAACGCACGGATCAGCGCCGCTTCATCCACAGTAGGGCCACGAGAGCAATTGATGAAGTAGGCAGTGCGCTTCATGGCGCTGAAAAAATCGTCGCTGAACATGTGGAACGTAGCGTCGTTCAGGAAAATATGAGCCGAAACATAGTCCGACCGCGCCGCAATCTCATTTAACGAACTAACCATCTCCACCCCATACTCCAGCGCATCCCATGAAGAGACGTAGGGGTCATAGGCGATGACATTCAATCCGAAGGCCCGTGCCTTTCGTGACACCGCGCGCCCAATGTTGCCGATGCCGATGATGCCGAAAGTCTCGCCTCGGATGTGCCCCATCGGCGGCAGATGCTCACGCGTCCAAACTCCGCTCTTAACCAGCTTGTCGTGTAGCACAAACTTGCGCGCGCACACCAGAAAATGCATCATCGTCTGGTTGCTCACTTCTTCAGTGCCGAAAGATGCCGTGTTCGATAGCACCACCCCGTTCTCAGAAGCGCTATTCAGATCCATGCCATCATAGCCATGCCCGAAAGAGACTAAACCTTTGCAACGCCCATTGTTCCCCATATGTGAGAAGAGAGAAGGATCGAAACCATGACCCTGATTGATAACCGCATCAGCATCTTTCAGCGCCTCGATCAGTTCGCCCTCGCTATTGCCAGAGTATCGAACGAACTCAGCGCCGTACTTACGGGCGGCTCTTGACTGCTGCTCCACCGAGCTGGCATCATGCGTATCGCCGCCTTGCGGCCCTAGGTAAAGTAAACGAATCTTGGAATCAGACATCCTTGCTGTTCGCCTTTCTATTTTCGATCTATTATCGGAACGAGCCGTCCGGACTGATGAGTCAGATTCTCGCTACTCCGGCGTAACCACGCTCTCCGCCGGTTCTCCGCGCCACACTCTAGCCATATTGCTGAACGCGAACTCCACTCGGCGCGGATACGATTCGCTGCTCTTGCCGGCTACATGTGGAGCGACTACTACATTATCCATAGTCAGCAGCAAATTATCAGATTCTATTGGCTCGATTTCGAAAACATCCAAACCCGCGCCTCTGATCCGCTTCTCTCGCAACGCATCGATCAATGCCACTTCATCTACTACCGGACCTCGGCAGGTGTTGACCAGCAGGGACGTCGGCTTCATCAGCGAAAGCTCACGCTCACCGATCAAGCGCTGAGAAGAAGCGTTTAAGCTGGTGTGCAACGATACGATATCAGATTCCATCAGCAATGTGTCTAGATCCACTCGACGCGCGCCGTACTCTTCGGCTTTGGCAGACGAAACTACATCATAGTAAAGCGTTTCTGTCTCGAATCCGCGCAACAGACGCGCCAACGTAGAGCCGATCCGTCCGGCTCCCACAATTCCAACCGTCTTCCCGAACAGCTCATGCGAGCTGTAGCCATCCAGCAACGGTCTCATCCAGGAATCTGCCCGCGTATCCTCATGCGCCATCGGCAGCCAGCGGTTGCAAGCCAAGATCAGCGTCATTGCGAACTCAGCCACCGGCACCGCATTCGCACCCCCGTTGTTAGCCACCGGAATACCCAGCTCGCCCGCCAGCTCAAGATCCACACCGTCATATCCGGCAGAACATAGCTGCACCAGCTTGGCCCGCTTAGCCGCCGAAAGAATCTCTTTCGTCACGCCATGTCCGAAACTCAAGATGAAATCAGCATCCCCAGCCAACCGTTGCGCCTCCGCCAGCGGCGTCTCCGGCGTGCAGATATGCAGATCATAGTCAGAAGGCTTCATCTCCTCAGCAGTTTTCAGCAACGGCAACGCAGGCCCCGAAAGAACTAGAACATTTGGCATGATGCGATCCTTATCGTTTCCTATTGGCGCTAGCAGTGAAGATGTTAAGAATTGAGGTTAACATGCCGCTTAACCACAAGCTATGGCCATATCGCGTCAAAGCTGAATGAGATGCCGATAGCCTTAGAACCATACCTTGCAACAATAGAGTAAATATTTATATGGATGCCCTGGAAATACTAGAACAGCTTTGCCGTCGACCGACGGTCTCATACTACGAACGACCAGTCGCTGATACGATACTTAAGATCTGCCATCGACACGGGTTGAACGCCCAATCCGACCGCTGGGGCAACCTCGCCGTCGGCACCCCGGGATGGCGTGAGCAGGGAGGGCTAGGACTCGCGTTCGTAGCGCATATGGACCATCCCGGATTCGAAGCTGTCAGACTCAACGATGATGGAACCATACAGGCAGTTTCCCATGGCGGAATGCCACCCGCCGCATTCGACAACGGCACTCAGGTGCAGATTATCAGCAAGGAAGAAGAGCGTACCCCCGGTACCGTAGTCGCTTGCCAAGATAAGCGCATCTCGCCCGACGGTCGCTTTGCCCGCGGGGAGAATATCAGCATCGAAGTTCACGGATCAGCGCCGGATTTGCCCTGCGCAGTGATTCTTGACCTACCCGACTTTGAAGTAGATTCGAATTTGATCCGCGCACGCTCACTGGATGACCTGGCCGGGTGCGCCACGATCCTGGCCGCGCTGATCAAAGCGAGTTCTGAGGGCCTAGCGATGAATCAAGTGGCAGCGCTCTTTACTCGCGCCGAAGAGACCGGACTGATCGGAGCCCGCCTGGCCGCCGCCGACGGCTTAGTCCCTAAAAGATTCTTCATCGTATCCGTTGAGACTAGCCTGAAGAGCGAATCCGCCGCGCAAGGCTCCGGCATCGTGATCCGAGTCGGCGATCGTGCAACCACTTTCGACCATCATGCCGAACTGGCATTGCGAAGCTCAGCGATCGAGCTTGAACGCTCAGCCAATGCCAACTTCAGATGGCAACGCGCATTGATGAGCGCCGGCGGTTGCGAGGCCAGCGCATTCAAGGCCTTCGGATACTCCGTCACCGGAACTTCCTATCCATTAGGCGCCTGGCACAACCGAGAAGAAGACGGCACCCTATCCCCAGAATACATATCCATCGCAGACTTCCGATCTGGAGTCCAACTGATCTCTTCAACCATGCTGAGATCGATAACAGAAGGCGCCGACGATCTGCTTACAGCCCACTCCGAGCAAGAGGCAAGCAAACTGATGGCGAATACAATTGATTTCCAATCCCTTTCAGGAGGCGATCATGAACAGTAAGACTCAGACCTATATCAAGGGCATCCTCATCGGGCTCGTAATCTTCGTTGGGCCGATTATCGCTATTGCCGATTGGTCTATGGCAATAGGCCTCCTTGCCGCCGGCTTCGCGCTGGGCGTTGGAATCGCCCATTCCATGTGGAGCCGACACGAAGATAACCCTGACAATCGTCATCAATCTACAAACACTGAGAAGAACCAGACGAAGCATCAGCATTCCGAAACATGATCCCTCCGATGAATCTATTCGGAATTGTGCCCCGGAAAGCTTGAGACCAGACTGTCAGAGCGAAACTTACAGTCAGCTGATTGTCGGCTGGGCATACTAAAGGAAGATGAGTGGCAACAACGATAATGAGATTGACCAGCGTGTAACCTTAATGTCATGTCTAATGTTGATGGCAGCTACCTGATCGCGCGCACTCTAAAAGAAGAGGGCGTAGATTGCCTCTTCTATCTCATGGGCGGTCCGAACTATGAGATCGTAAACAACGCCGAAGATCTGGGTATTCGCATCGTCGATTTTCGCCACGAGCAGGCCGCAGCAATGGCCGCTCACGCATATGCTCGCGTCACTCGCAAGCCAGGAGTCACGACCTCAGCTTCCGGACCCGGCACACTCAACCTGCTAACAGGGATCTACAACGCCTTTGTCGATTGTGCCCCCATGGTAACCCTCGGCGGCGCCGGCCCATTGCGCGACATCTATCGCGGCGGATTCCAGGAAGTAGACCTCCCAAACGTATTCGCACCCATATCGAAATCAGTCATACGCCCCACCAATGCCGAGCGTCTCCCAGAGCTGATAGCAAACGCTTTTCGCGCCGCTGCCAGCGACCGCCCCGGCCCCGTATACGTCGAGTGCAACGAAGACGTCCTCTACACCCAACTTGAAGAATCAAAAGCCGCAACTCCATCCCGCTCCCTCAGCACGGGAAGGGCACAGGGCGATTCCGAGGCCATCAAAAAGGCCGTCTATATTCTCAAAGAAGCCCATCGACCGCTGATTCTAGCCGGTAGCGGCGCCTGGTGGTCTGGAGCTTGGGACGAGCTCAGAGAACTCGTCGATCGCACCGGCATACCGTTCTACACCACCCCCATCGCACGCGGACTCATTCCGGAAGATCACGCCGCATCATTCCCCGCAGCGCGTTCCACCGCATTCCGAGAAGCCGACGCCGTACTGGTGATAGGCACTAGATTCAACTGGATCATGACCTTCGGAAAGCGCATCTCCCAGCGCGCGAAGATCATTCAGATAGATATTCACGGCGCTGAGATCGGGCACAACCGAAGCGTGGACATCGGCATCGTGGGCGATGCCAAAGCCGTGCTGAATCAGCTCAACCGAGAAGCCTCTAGGCAAGGCATTAAGTCCTTCGCCCAATCACAGTGGAACGCATACCTGAGAGACGCCGATGCCATACGCCAAGCAAAAGCCGCACAGCTCGAGAACTCAGACCGTTCGCCCATCCATCCTTTGCGCCTATGCAAAGAGCTGCGCGAGGTGATGGATAGAGACGCCATACTTTCAGTGGATGGCAATGAAATTCTGCATTACGGCCGCCAATCTATACCTACCTATCTACCCGGACATAGGCTTAATTCCGGCGTTACCGGCTGCATGGGAGTCGGCCTGCCTTTCGCCATCGGCGCGAAACTCGCAAAGCCTGACCAGCAGTCCATCGCCCTCCACGGCGACGGCTCTCTGGGTATGAATATCCAGGATTTCGACACTGCAGTCCGTCACCGGCTTCCCATCGTAATAGTGGTTTCCAACAATGAAGGCTGGACTGCCCGGGTAGAAGGCGTGCGTAAGCCAGGACGAGAGTTGGGATGGACCAAGTTCCATGAAATCGCGATCTCACTCGGTGGACATGGCGAAGAAGTAAGAGAGCCTCAAGAGATCCGGCCGGCCCTGGAACGCGCCCTCGATTCCGGAGCGCCGTCTATAGTGAACGTGCATACTGATCCCACAGCGCGCGCATTGTCGCGTTTCGTCGGCTCTAAGATGGAATAGCGCCTGGAAAGAATACTCATGAAGGTGGTTTAAGATGTCCGGCGACTCGGCATGGAAGTGCAAAACATACCTTATGCTCTCAAAGCTCACAGAACGCGGACGCGACCGAGTGCGAAGCCACCCCGAACGCATTTTGGAAGTGAATCACGAAGTCGAACAGCGCGGATGCAGGCTCGTGGCACAGTACGCATTGATGGGAAACTACGATTTCATCACCATTATCGAGGCCCCAGACGATGGCGAGATATATCGTCTGGCCATGGAACTTGGCGCAAGAGGAACCATTGAGACCATCACCTACGCTGCAGTATCTACCGAAGAGTTCATAGAAATCATGAAGTCCGGAAAATGATCGGTTTCAGCAAATGACACCATGGTGCAGAGGTTCAGATTACTAAACTGTGATTCATAATGTGGTTATGCAGCGCGGTCGGATTGCGAGTCTGGTTCTGATCGACTTTGCCATGAAGTATTACCCACCATCCTACTCGGTAGCAAGATGACTCCGGAGCGAATTGAGAGAAAGGCGATAATCATCTCCATCGCCGGTAGCGCGGCGTTCGGATTGCTCGGGATTTTCATCTCGCTCATCAGCCACTCGGGCGCAGTCTTCTTAGACGGACTATTCTCCTTGATCGGTGCCGCGGCAGGGTTGCTGACACTCTATGTCTCTCGGCTTGTGCAACGGCCTCGCGACGACCAGTATCCTTTCGGCTACGCCATCTTCGAGCCGATGCTGAACCTCTTCAAAGGACTCTTGATCGCCTTCGCGCTGCTTTATGCCATCTGGACGGCGGCGAACACCCTCATCACGGGCGGACAAGAAGTCTCTGCCGCCGGCGGTATGATCTATTCGGGAATGGCTGTCATCGGAGGCATCGCCGTCGTCCTGGTGCTGCGCCGATTCTACACCCAGTCCAAATCGCCCATCGTGCAAGTAGATGCCCAGAACTGGGGCGTCGACACCATGATCAGCGGCGCCGTAGGGCTGGCATTCATCGCCGCCTTCTTCATCGAACGCTCCCAATGGTCCGATTTAGCCCCCTACGCAGACCCAGTCATCATGCTCGCCATCGCCGCCATCGCCGCGCCGCAACCCGTTCAGATCGTTCGCAAGAACTGGAATCAGCTCATGGGCAGGGCGCCAGCCCGAGAGGCCCAAGAACGAGTGGGTCACATAGTGGAATCGAAGCTGTCGGACGTCCCCCATTACGAGACGCATATCCGAATGACCGAAGCAGGGCACTATCTTTATGTGCATGTTTACATCATCGTTCCAGACGATACCGATCAGACCTCGGACGTAAAATTGCATGACCGCATCAGACGGCAGATTTACGACGGACTGATTTTAGAGCACCCCTATATCGCAATCGATATCGGTTTCACGATGGATGTGCGTTGGGCTTTGAGCAGCACGCCATCCGAGGAACATGAAACGGTCTATATCATTGAAAATGGCGAGCCTAAGATAACATGATGCACACTGAGATCCCAAGACCACGATTGAACGCCATTCTCGCGCCGATGGCGCTGATATGCATTCTTGTGATGTCATGCGGCACCGTGGGCAGCTTGGCATCTCCCACTGCCGAACCATCAGCTATGCCTACACCTACTCCTACGCCTACCTTTACCGATGAGTCCAAAGCTCAGATCTTGGAACTGTTTCGCAAGCAGGTGCAGGATTTGAATGAGCTGAAGTGGGACCATGCTTACCAGATATGCAGCCCCGAGTATCGGACCCGCCGCGATCTAGACCGTTTCAAGAACGATTTGCAACAGTTGCTGGAACGCTATGATACGACCGCTGCTACCCTCGACGCGCGCAACGTCAAAGTTACTAAAGGCCGTGACGACCGTTTTGATATCACCTACGATTCCTATGTCGACGGCGTCTATTCGCAAAGTGTCAGAGTCGGCGGCGCCTATCTCTTCATAAACGGAGTCTGGCGCGACGGCGGCGCGCTCTGTCCCTGAATAGAGCAGAGCAACGCAACGATCGCTCAGATGCTGATGCTGTTCGGTATCGCCACGAACTGCTCGTTGTACAGCCTTTGATACAAGGGCGATTCCGATATCAGCTTATGGTGATCGCCGCGCTCCTTGATCTTGCCGTCTTCAACCACAATGATCTGCTCCGCCGCGATCACTGTTGAAAGACGATGCGCAATGGCGATAGTCGTTCTGCCTTCGCGCAATCTAGTCAGCGCCTGTTGTATGAGACGCTCTGAAAGCGTGTCCAGCGCGCTGGTAGCTTCGTCTAGCAACAAGATTTTAGGGTCCGCCAGGATCACCCTCGCGATCGCCAATCGCTGTCTCTCACCTCCGGATAGCCGATAGCCGTGCTCGCCAACTACCGTCTCGTATCCCTCAGGCATCGCATCGATAGTCTCATGAATCTGCGCCGCTTGTGCCGCCTCGATCATCTCCTCATAAGCTGCTGAAGGTCGACCGTAGAGAAGATTTTCGCGCACGCTGGCATGAAACAAGAACGGCGATTGAGACACTACGCCCACCAGCCTTCTGAGGTTGTCATGAGTGATGTCTTTAATGTTCACACCATCGATCTTCACCGCGCCGCTATCTGCATCATAGAGCCTAGAAGCCAGATATCCGATAGTTGTCTTGCCCGATCCGCTAGGCCCCACCAGCGCAGTGAGTTCGCCGGCATTCGCAGTGAAATCAATGCCCTCAAGCGAGAACAGAACTTCGGCTTCATCGTTGTCGATGCTCACGGAAGCTATGTCGGGCGCCGATGGTGGTGAGACAGCTCTAACGCCAGATGGCGAGTCAACGGTCTTGCCAACGTTTATCAGCGTGGAAGACTCCAGCGCCGACGGTTGATAGGCGAACGAGACATTCTTAAACTCAACTTCGCCCACCGTTTCTTGCGGATCCACATATGTCGGCTTCACCGGATCCGTGATGGAAGGTTTGATGTCCAGATACTCGAATATTCGTTCGAAGAGTGCTAATGAGCCTGATATCTCCACGCCTCGTTGCAGCAGATTCGCCATCGGGAAGAGCAGACGAGCCTGAATCGTCGTGAACGCCACAATATCCCCGAGTGTAACCCGCTCACTGCCATCGATGATCAATATGCCGCCGATCAGCCAAATGAATGCCGGTGCCATCGTGAAGAACGCCTGCACCAGCACGAAGAATCCTCGCCCCGTCATATATTGACGAATCGATAGCCCCGTCAGTCTTCGATTCGTCTCTTGAAATTCCTTCCGCTGTTGCTCCTCACGGCCAAAAGTCTTAGCCACGATGACACCAGAAACGAAGAGCGTCTCCCCACTCTTGGCCGTGAGATCAGCCAGCGCGCGCTGCGTTTGGCTCGTCAATCGACGCCGTCTCTGACCCACTATCTTGGAAAGATATGCGAATACTGGAAGAGTGCATACCGCCACAATAGTCAGCTCCCAAGAAAGGATGAGCATCGCCACGAGCGCAGCGGCTACCACCGTGACGCTTGAGAGAATGTTCACAACCGTATCCGTAAGCACCAGCTGAGTGCTGGAGACGTCATTCGCTAGTCGTGACTGGATATCCCCCGTGCGCCTCGAAGAGAAGAAAGAGATGGGCTGTTGCAGAAGATGCCTGTAGAGAGAATGCCGCATGTCCTCCATAACCTTGAAACCCACCGCGGCGTTCAGTCGCGATTGGATAAGGCTGAGAATCCCGCTGAGCGCGGCGGCTACGATCATTCCGCTGATGAGAATTATCAGCAGAGATAGGTTTTCATCCGGCAACGCTTCATCGATCAGCTTCTGGATGAGCAACGGAGTTGCCACCCCCAGAACCGAAGTCGCCAGCACTAGCGCCGCCACCGTCGCCAGAGTTCCCTTATAGTTGGCGTATAAAGCGATGATCCGCTTGAAAGTTCCTTTTGCGAGCGGCTTGCGATTCGCACGGTCGTAGACGCCCTGATCCACGCCCATCCGCATTCCACCCCCGATACCTCCGGCCCTGATGGCATTCTCCTTCCGGCTAGCGGTGATTCTACTCCGTTCAGTCTAATTCAAATGAAGCTGGCGGCTCCCATCCCATCCCATACGCCAAAACAGGCTCCCGCATCTAAACCGAAAACCCATTCAGCCGTCCATGCCGCTCCTAGAAGTCTGGCGCGTCAAGAGCCGAAGCCGCTCCAGGAAATCAGAAGCATCTACCAGCCCTTAGCGTTTAATCGCATA
The DNA here is from genome assembly GCA_963422715.1 of Dehalococcoidia bacterium. Taxonomy (GTDB): domain Bacteria; phylum Chloroflexota; class Dehalococcoidia; order Lucifugimonadales; family Lucifugimonadaceae; genus Bin127. The sequence continues at coordinate 1,991,363 of OY730475.1, forward strand.
GCTGCGAAACGCGCCGCGTCGTCTCTATCCGCGCTAGGCGGGATGGACAGCAGATGCCGTCGATCTGAATGCCTGTTCAGAGATTCCATAGGCGCTGCCGTGCACCGCGCCGCCCGGGAAAACCTTGCCAGGGTTGAAGCGATCCCCAGCTCCGAACGCCAGTCGCAGCCTCGACATCGCCTCCAGGTCGTCTTCGCTGAACACCAACGGCATGTAGGCCTGCTTCTCAATGCCAATGCCGTGCTCTCCGCTCAGCGCGCCACCCGCTAACACGCAGGCCTCTAAGATTCGCTCGCCGCATTCGATCGCTCGGCGCACTTGATCTCGGTCCCTTCCATCAAAGAGTATGCAGGGATGCAGATTGCCGTCGCCGGCGTGAAACACGTTGCCGATGGTGAGATTGAACTCCTCGCCGAACGCTCTTATCTGCCGCATCACATCGCGCAGCTTGGTGCGCGGAACCACTCCATCCACAAGATAATAGTTCGGAGCTATAGTGCCGAAAGCTCCGATGGCGCCCTTGCGAGTCGCCCACAACTCAGCGCGCTTAGCCTCATCTTCCGCTTCGCGCACCTCCGATGCTCGATTCGATTCGCATATCGATCGCACCCGATCCGAATCTTCATCTACCATCTCCTGCCGACCGTCAATCTCCACTATCAGCACCGCCTCCGCGTCTTCTGGGTAGCCCGGATGATATACCGGTTCGCAGGCATCGATCGTTACCCGGTCCATCATCTCAACCGCCGCGGGCACCATTCCAGCCGCGATAATGTCAGTTACTGACTGTGAGGCATCGTCTAGAGATGTAAATGCCGCCAGCATCGTCCGTATCGCTTCCGGCTTCTTCATCAGCCTCACTGCGATTTTGCTGGTTATTCCCAAAGTTCCCTCCGAGCCGATGAATATGCCGCGCAAATCGTATCCGAAAGTCTCGCGCGTTTCGCCGCCCAGCCATATAACATCCCCATTGGCAAGCACCACTTCCATGCCTAGCACATGATTCGTCGTAACCCCCAGCGCCAGACAATGCGGACCGCCCGCGTTCTCCGCCACATTGCCTCCGATGGTGCAGGCGCGCTGAGATGACGGATCCGGAGCGTAGTAAAGACCGTATCTCTCCACCGCCTGAGATAGTTCGATGTTCACCAGACCCGGCTCTACGACCGCCACTCGGTTCCCAACGTCGATCTCAAGCACCTTGTTCAATCGCGTAACCGGCATCACTAGCGAACCCGCCAAAGGCACCGCGCCGCCGCTGAGACCAGTGCCCGCGCCGCGCGGAACTATCCGCGCCTCGTGCTTATGTGCCGCGCGCACGCATCTAGCCAGTTCATCGGCATTGCCCGGCAGAACCACGGCCCCAGGATTGCCGCGATCAATCGACCCGTCATACTCATACAGCAGCAGATCGTCTGAACCCCAAATCACATACTCCTTCCCAACTATCGATTTCAGCTCTTCTATCAGAGCTGCAGATACTGTCGCGGTTTCATCTCGATGCATGAGTCCGATACTCGCTGGATAGTTCTCGGCGTCTGATGGCTGGGCTGACTAGTAGCATCCCGATTCCGTCCGATTGATAGCGGCTGTCGCCAGGCGCATGTTTCATGATGCGTTTCGGCTTATGAAATCATTTGCAGAGTTGAGCAGTAACTCATGGATCCATATCCCGCTCATAATGTCATCGCTCATATATCGCCCTTTGCCGCGGATATATGCCGATAGTTCATCTGCAGCGCCAACTACGTCCGGATGCTCCGGCTGGCCGGGATATCCGATGCCTTGCGCAAAGTCGTTCATACCGATGCCGAAATAGTGGATGCCCTCTACCGCCAGGATGTCGTCGATATTGTCAATCGAGCCTTGATCCTCTAACAGCGCGCCGACCAGCATATTGTCGTTCGCTAACGCGTAGAAGGCTCGCTTGTCGCCCCACGCGTCCGGAGTGAAAGAGTAATTAGTGCCGCGATTCCCGCCGAATGAACGGTTGCCTCTCGGCCCGAAGTAGCACGCATCCGCCAGCATCTCCGCGTCTTCGCCGCTTGCGATGTGTGGGCCCAATATTCCTTGCACGCCCCGGTCCAGATACTGCAGAACCGTCGAATGGTGCACATTTTCCACTCGCGCGATAGCAGTCGCTCCCGCCGCCTCCACGGCCCGTACCATCTGCTCCGTCTCCGAATATCCGAACGGACCATGCTCGCCATCAAGCCACACAAAATCAAAATCGCACCGCGCTAAGATCTCGATGTCCCAAACCGACGGGAAAGTCATCTGATATCCCAGTGCCTTGCGACCCTCTTTCATAGCCTTTATCACTCGGTTCTCACGAACCATAACCTCGCCCATTTGAAACTCCTCAGGATAATCAATTCGAGCTCCGCCTATACAATCTTGCGCGATGCAGCGCGCTACAGGCGGCATCTCATCTTAAAACGCTACTTCAGCTTCACCGCCGTGCCGTAGCAGAAGATGCCAGAGTTATGGTCGCTGCCTTGCGCCGACACCGTCGAGAAGCGCAAGCCGATCACCGCGTCAGCGCCGAGCTGCTGCGCCGCCGCGCTCAGCCGTTCGGTAGAGCTTGCTGAAATATCCTCGATCTTGGAAGTGCCTCCCATTCCAAGCTTCAATGCGCCCACCACCAAACCCAAATGATCCGACACTTCGCGTCCGGGTATGAAATCAGTGGTCGCAAGCAGAACCTGTTCCTCTTCGTCGCTCATAAAGTAGGCCTCTCCTTTCGCCGCTCCGTTCAACCGGGGCAGAGCAGCGCCTAAATAGGTTTTAGTTCAGCTTCACCGCCGTGCCGTAAGACAGAATCTCCGCGAACCCCTGTCCAACCGTGGAAGTGGTGTAGCGCGTGCACACGATAGCATCGGCTCCCATCGATTCAGCCTCGCTTATCATCTGGTTCGTCGCTTGCTCGCGCGTCTCCCGCAGCAGATTCGCATATTCCCCGACGTTCCCGCCAGTGATATTCTTCAAACCAGCCATGATGTCGTGTCCCACGCCACGGGTGCGAACCGCGTTGCCGCGCACCATTCCTAGAACCTCTTTAATTTTCTTTCCTTGAACCGCATCGGTACTCACAACAATCATGTTTATCACTGCTTTCTATTCTTCAATGTAGTTCCGCTCCGCGCAGAGCACGCGGCATATCCATAAACATTAACATTTGCCATTCAACTTTGATAAAACTGGAAACCGAGCAGAGTTCACGGGCGTCTGGAGCTCTGATGATCCCGTGAAGGCACCAGATTTGGCGTCAATAATCCATACGGCTAGCCATCTGAATCTGATAACATTCGCAATAGATAAAGAGCCGCTGATACCGGCCCACCCGCTTGGAATGTGGCAAACACGGAAAGAGATCGTAGAGAGATATGTATCCCAGCGACATAAGAGCTAAACTAGAAGCCGGCGGAGCAGTGCTTAGCAGCAGCATGTTCTCTCGCGAGCCGCACGTAGCACACACCATCTACCACTCCATCAAACCGGACTGGGTATGGATAGACCAGGAACACAGCCCCTGGGGCACCGAGAGCATCGGCACCATCTGCGTTCAGGGACGAATGGCAGGTTGCGCTCCCGTCATCAGAGTGCCCTGGAACGACCCCGGCGACATCAAGAAAGCTTACGACGTCGGTGCCGTCGGAGTCATGGTGCCGCAAGTCGACAATCCTCAAGAAGCCGCCGATGCCATCAGATACGCCAAATATCCGCCCCTCGGTGAACGCGGCATCGCGCCATGGTTCGCCATGTTCCTAAACGTCGATCAGAACGACGTGCTCAAACATGCCAACAGCGAGACACTGCTCATCATCCAGATGGAGAGCATGGAAGCCTATGAAAAAGTGGACGACACTTTGGCGCTTGAAGGATTCGAAGTGCTATTGGTAGGCCCAACCGACCTCTCAGCCTCGCTCGGCATCCCCGGACAGATACATCACGACCGCGTCGAGCAGATCATGGCCGATGTGGCGCAACGCGTCAAAGGAACCGGCAAGCATCTAGCCACCACATTCCAAGATCCAGAAGTATGCCGCAGATGGATTGGCGAGGGATACACCATGATGAACGTCTCCAGCCCTCTGGCGATCGGTTGCGGCCCCATGGCGAAACTATTCGCAGAGCTCCGTGAAGAGTTCCCCGCTAAATAGTCAATCAGACCGCTCGTCGGCATCGGATAACTTGATAGGTGCGCTCTTTCACGAAAATCTTCCTGATCCGACACGGCGAGACCGATGGCAATGCGCTTGATTTGGCGCAGGGACACTATGATCAGCCGCTTAACGACCGCGGACTCGCACAAGCCCAGCTCCTAGCCGAGAGACTCCGCTCCTGGCGCATCGACGCCGTATACTCCAGCGATTCCACACGCGCGCTTCAAACCGCCGAGCCACTGCTGAAACTACGACCAGATCTAGAAGCGCAAAAGACCCACGCGCTCAGAGAAAAATTCTACGGCCAGTGCGAAAACCAACCTTGGCAACAGCTGCAGGTCGATCACTCTGAGATTTTCCGCCAGCTGCTCGATCCTGAAATCGGCTCCGACGTGCGTTTCCCAGGCGGCGAAACCGACCGTGAGCATATGCAAAGAGTCGCCAGCTCCATCGACAACATCATCGACCGCCATCACCAAGATGCCAATATATTGGTCTTCAGCCACGGCGGATCCGTCAAGGCCGCCGCTGCCCATATCTGCAAGCTCCGCCTGATAGACAAATGGCGCTTAAAGACCGACAACACCGGCATCAGCTCAATCACCTCTAAGCCCACTTGGCGCGACGACGGCTGGCAGATCGCCTTCTGGAACGATACCAATCATCTGGTTGAACCGCGCACTTGATCGCCCGGCGTCGTCTTGGCGCATCATGAGCCCCAAAAACTTTCACCCCAAGCTCCAACCGCATTGTCATTCCCACGTCAGCGAGAATCCACTCTCACATCCTCAAAGCCACGCGATTCGCACCAGATCCGCCATCACGTCCATGCCACTCTGCGAACTCAAACGCCTCATTGATCCGCTCCAGCGGGAAGTTGTGAGAAATCACATCGGCGACCGGCATTCGGTCTTGCACACGCACCAGGAACTGCAACGCCGCTTCGATGATCCACGGGTTGTAATGAGTGGTGCCCAGCCACTGCGTCTGGTTGCCGATCACCTTGCGAGTTATCAATTCAACGCTGCCGCCCCCGATGTTACCGATGTCTACATATTTGCCATTGGTGCGCACCATATCCAGCCCTTCGAGCAAGGCGGCTGCCAGCCCCACAACTTCCACAACTACATCCGCGCCGATGCCGGCCGTGAGTTCACGCACTCTTTCGACGCGCGCCTCTGGGGTGGGATAATCAGCGATAGAGACGGTATGCGTGGCCCCGCACTTCATCGCCAAATCGAGACGCGGCTGCTGACCATCCACCACGATCACTTTCGAAGCCCCTTTCTCCGCCGCAACAGCCGTCGCAAAGATGCCCAAACCGCCAGCCCCTTGGATCACAACGCTATCGCCGAAATCCATCTTCGCCCGTTCCAGCCCGAACAACACCTGTGAAAGCGCGCAATTCACCGGCGGCACTGCATCCGTCGGTAACTCTTCAGGCACCTTGAAGATGTAGTGTCCCGGCGGCAGATAGTAATAATCCGCCATGCCCCCATCGCAATACGGATGCTCATCTAATCCCATATGGTTCTTGCGCGAGCGGTGCGGACACGCGTGATGCTCGCCACGGATGCACCAGTAGCAGCGATTGCACGGATTGAAAAACGGAAAAGCCACTCGATCACCCTCGCTGAGCGGCCGACGCAACGAATCCGTTTCTGCCCCCTTACCGATGGAGTGAACGATCCCCGTGAACTCATGCCCCGTAACCCGTCGCTTCGGCGGCGGCGGAGCATCAGAATCACCGCGCCATCCATGCAGATCCGAGCCGCAGATAACTGCATGCGTGTTACGGATCAGAATGCCGCCCGGCTCCACATCAGGAGTCGGCAGTTCCTCGATCTCGAACGGCAACCCCGATTGAGTGAATACAGATACTTTGCCGATCGGCATTGCAATACCCCTAATAGCTTGGATTAATCATGAGCGCACCAGCGCGGGCGCTTGCCGTGAATATATCGCATTTGTAGCTGCCGTGCCACGATTCTATGCCGATGCATGTATACTTTCGCGTTGATAATTTTCGCTGATATCGTTGTAATTCGTTTGTAGCAAGCGTTTACGTAACCACCGGGCAGGTTGCCCGCAAGCGCCATAGAGGGTGAACAATGCTTGAACGTTTCCACGTTCCCGAAGAGATCGCAGTGCGAGTGCGAATCGAAGCCATGCAGGCCACAGTGGAAGATATCTTCCGCAAGCTGGGAATGCCTGATGAAGATGCAGTGCAAGCCGCAGACGTTTTGCTCTATGCCGATGCGCGCGGCATCGAATCGCATGGCGTCTCCAACATGCTTCGCAGCTATGTGGCTTCATTCGCACAAGGCGGTATCAATCCAACCCCAGAGCCCAGAATCGTGCGCGAACTCCCAGCCGCGGCAACACTAGATTCCGATGGTGGACACGGCTTGGTCATCGGGCCCATGGCCATGCGCATGGCCATGGATCGCGCGGAGACTTACGGTATCGGCAGCATCACCGCCGTTAACGGAAGACACTTCGGTGCCTGCGCCTATCATGCCGCAATGGCTTTAGAGCGCGACATGATCGGAATCGCCATGACCACCGGCGGAGTATCCGTAGCCCCAGTGCACGGCGCCGAACGATTAGTCGGTTTGAACCCACTCGGCATCGCCGCACCCACGCGCCACGAGCCGCCATTCATATTCGACGCCTCCATGAGCAGCGTCGCCGGCAATAAAATCGTACTCGCCAAACGCCTCGGAGTACCCGTCATGCCCGGCTGGATAGCTGAAGATAACGGCACGCCCATAATGGATGAACGCGCAATACCCGATGACTACATGATGCTCCCAGCCGGCGGCACCCGCGAACTCGGCGCACACAAGGGCTACTCCCTCGCCGTCATGATCGAAGTGCTGTGCGGAATCCTCGGCGGCTCCGGCGGCGGTCCACATCGACGGCGCGGCGCATCGCATCACTTCATCGCTTACAACCTTGAGGCATTCGTCGATCTCGAAGAGTTCAAGTCCGATATGGACGAATATATGCGGTCGCTCCAAGACTGCACACCAGCCGCAGGGCAGAGCCGAGTCGTCTACGCCGGACTGCCCGAGCACGAAGAAGAGATTGAGCGCCGCCAGCACGGCATCCCTTACCACCCCGAAGTCATTGAGTGGTTCCAGAGCATCACCTCAGAACTAGAAATCCCCTGGCGACTGACCTAGTCCCAAAAAACACCATCCCAGCCACCACTCAAAAACGAACATCCCTCACCCTCACTGTCATTCCGAGCGCAGGCGAGGAATCTAAAATGCCAGACGTTGCAGCAACATTAGCCACACATACACATTCATATTGCGATACCATGAACCCAACGCTAACTGTAGATTTGGAGGAGACCTCAATCACATGCGAATCAACAAGTGCATCGAACTGCTTGAGCAAGGACAGCCCATATACGCCACCCACACGCCAGAATTGACATACCAAGCCGGCGTGGATATGGCTCAGACCTGGGCCGACATGATATTGGTAGACTTTGAGCATCATCACTTCGACATCGGCGGGCTGGCTCAATTCATGAAAGGCCTCAAGGCCGGCGGCCCCACTCCCAGCGGACATCTCACCCCCACCGTCGTATCTACATTGCCGCACAACGCCATCACCGTCGAAGAAGTTCGCTACAACGCTTGGCAGATGCGCCACGTGCTAAGCACCGGCGTCCACGGACTGCTCCACACCCATGCAAGAGATCCCGAAGCCGTTAAATGGTTCGTCGCTGCCAGCCGATATCCCTTCCAGACCCTCGGGCGAGACGTAATACCCGAAGGTCTGCGCGGCGGGGGCGGGCAGGGCGCACCAGCCGCAATATGGAATCTAAGCCCACCCGAATACACTCAGAAAGCAGACCCCTGGCCGCTCAACCCGCAGGGCGAACTACTGCTAGGGCTCAAAATCGAAGACCGACACTGTCTCGCCAATGCCGACGAAACCGCCGCCGTCCCCGGCATCGGATTCGCCGAGTGGGGACCCGGAGACATGGGCATGTCGTTCGGAGACCCAGACGCACACGATCCTCCATACCCAGACTTCATGGACCACGCCCGCAACACCGTCAAGAACGCCCTCGACAAAGTCGGCGTCGCATTCTACTCCGGATGGCGCGACGAAAATATGACCATGGAACAGACCGTAGATCATCTCATCGACGTTATCGGCGTTCGCATGATGGGCGCCCCGAGCAAAGAGTTCGCCGACTACGGACGCGCCAAAACTGGCCGCACCATGCCGGTATGATTGTGCGGCGAGACATATAATCTATAACTGGAACATCCTGAACACAAAATCGGAAAATGAATGCCATGAGACTAAAAATACTGATATTGCTGATGATCGCTATGCTTGCCCTTGCCGCATGCACCAGCGATGATGACGCAACCGAACAAGAATTGGCCGACGCCCGCGCCACCGCCAGTGCCGCGCAAGCAGCGCTAAATGACGCTAATGATGCGTTAGAAGAAGCCAATGCTCGTGCCGAAGCTCAACCAAGCGGAAGTCGACTCGCAGCCGTCAAAGAACGAGGAAAGCTTATCTGCGCAAGCCGAAACGACGTGCCCGGATATGGATATCTCGACGCCGACGGACGCAATGTGGGTTTTGACATCGACCTCTGCCGAGCCGTCGCCACTGCTGTGCTCAACGACCCCGAAGCCATACAGATTAACTACATCACCTCGGCCGAGCGCGGACCAACCATACAGTCCGGCGAAGTCGACCTTATGGTCCGAACCGTCACCTGGACCACTTCCCGAGACGCCCAATGGGGCAACTACACCTACACCATGTTCTATGACGGACAGGGATTCATGGTGCCGAAGAATCTCAACGTAGATTCCGCTTACGACCTTGGCGGCGCCGCCGTATGCGTAACCGCCGGCACCACCACCGAGCTGAACATGGCCGACTTCTTCCGCCAGAACAACCTTGAATATGCTCCCAAAATCTTTGAAGATACCGACGTAGTCCTCGACGCTTACGAATCCGGGCAGTGCGACGTCTTCACCACTGACCGTTCACAGCTTGCCGCCTTGCGCAGCGCCCTCGCCAGCCCCGACGATCATGTCATCTTGCCCGAGACGATCTCCGAAGAGCCACTCACTCCAGTCGTCCCGCATGGCGACGAGCAGTGGTTCGACCTGGTGAAAAATGTCATGGCCGGGCTCATATACGCCGAGGCTTACGGCATCGACAGCTCCAACGTCGACGCCAAGGCCGCCGGCCAAGACATCAAGGCGAAACGTCTGCTGGGCTCCGAGGGCAGCTTCGGACAAGAGACGATAGGGCTTGAAAACACCTTCATGCAAGACGTAGTCAAGAAAGTCGGCAACTACGGCGAAATCTACGACCGCAACATCGGCGAGGATGCCCTCAAGCTACCACGCGGACGCAACGCCCTATGGCTAGACGGCGGCCAGCTATACGCCGCACCCCTCAGATAGGGAACACACCTGCCTTTCATCTCCTTCACCCGCTCAGAATGACCAATCGGGCATCGCATCACAGCGTCCTATTGTCATTCTGAGTGTCTTCACACCATCATTCCGAGCGCCCAAAACTGTCATTCACGCCACGGCAGGGATCCAGTGCTCGCTGAGATGCCCGGTATTCTAGATTCATCGCCTGCGCTCGGAATGACAGTAGAGAGCCCGCTCCCAGTTCCGAACGCAACAGCGCATCTACACTCGTAAACACCATCCCGAATCCCTAAGCATCAATCCCCAATTCACGCATGATCCTCCGATTACCCCCATGCACCGAAGGCTCGCGGCACCATAGTCGCCGAATCTGATCCAAAGCCGAACGCGCCGCCGGTGTATCCATGCCCAGCATCTCCAGCGCCACATCATCTATCTGGTGTCGACTAGGATCGTTCCACGCATAAGACGCCGGCCTCAGCTCCAACTCCGACAATCGCTCGAACTCCCGATCCGCAACCGCGCGCGCCCGTTCACCCGCGGCAGTATTGGCAGAAAAATCCGGTATCGGAAGCCCTGATATCGCTTTCACTCCTAGCGTGGCGCGACCTGAATGAGTTGTTTGTCCGTAAGCAGTAACGTTAACCAGCGCTAGAATGCTGTTCAGCCATAGTAACGCGGCGCGTTTGACCGATTCGTCGTTGCCGACCAGTGCAGTCCATGATCGTCCTCCAAACGCACTCTGCTGTGTCATTGCTGATAAAAGAGAGTGAGAAAGCATGCTGAAAACACGCGAGATAAACATAGTGCTTCTTTTGCCAAGCATCGCGCGCTGTTCGGCTTCGCGTCCAACCACCGGTTCGCCATCGTACGAAGGTCGCACAATCAATCTTCGTTTCATATTCGAATCCGCCGTCCACATCGCCGGATAGAGCAGAATATCACCCGGATCAGCGCGGTCGAACGTAAACGCACCAATGGCTTCTTTACCTCTTATGTGACCAATCAGATGATGCGTCGGACCAATCTCAAAAACCTCCCCCAGAGCAGTCATCGACAATGGCAATTCAATGTCTATACCTTGCGGCGCGAAGCGCAACTCACCATCCAGCAAACTGCCCAGCGTAGAGGCCAGATAGTGGCTACGCATCCCCAGCGCATACCAGGGAAAGCCGCCCGGCTTTACCCGCTGGCGAACCCACTCGCCGATACGCTCGCCACCGATATGTAGCGAACCCGCATCTTGCTGGGACGCTTCTACCGCCTGTATCTGCCGCGCAATCTCCCCAGCATCTCCAACTGCAGATGCACGCCGCGAGAGATTGACACACAAAACCTTCTCTGCCCCCCCCCCCCCCGTACATTTGTATCAATTTTGTCACACACCAACAGCATCTCGTTCAAGCCTGTGTCCGCCGACATCGACTCCCGAGAATCACTCGCGAACGCAATCGCCGTCAGCGATGAATAGTTAGACGTGAAATGATCCCGGAAGCCAGACCATGACTCCGCATGCGCGGCAGTCAACGGCAACACGCTTGCAAAAATACCGCCCACTCGCAGCTTCTTGTCTGCCAGCGCCGAGAAATCAGAACCCATTCCCGCCTGTCCATTAGCGATTCGATGCTCTCTCTTCAGCCAGCCCCTCAACTGCGTCAGCCTCTTCTGGCTGCGCCGACGATCAGTTTCATCTATCCCGGCAATGTCAAAGACCTTCCGACCGCCCCGGGCGCGAGTGTAAGGTGGATTCTGTATCACTAGCTCATACTCGCCATCCGTGGCATGTATCTGCATCCAATCCCCAGGATCCGCCCCCGAAACTTCGCTGTACCCGGTTTCATTCGTTATCTGTTGCTCCGCGAGAAACTCCAACGCGCCCGTCTTACCACCGCGCACCGCCACCGAACCAACATTAGTCTTCTCGTATTTTTGCTTGATCTCAATCGTTGACAGTGATGCCGCAGTCATGTGCGCTGCCAGCGAGTTGATATCAGTGCCGGTAAGGCTTTCCTGCATCATCGAGTGGTGCAGGGCACGTACATCTTCGCCGCCGGCCGTTTCAAAATTACGTCGTACCCGTTGATACGCCGCCCTCAGCAACGTTCCCGTGCCACAGGCGAAATCAGCCACCCGTACCCGCTTCACCTCCTCTAGATCCGACCACTCGGAGACCGGAATGCGATCCACCGCCAACCGAGACAGAATCGCCGCCGATTCAGGTAACGTATAGAATGCCGCCGTTTCACTCCGATCCTCTAGCAGCTTGGGAAACAGCTGTCCCGTGAAATCCACATGATCCCCCAGCCGCTCCGCATTCACTCGCTTCGCCAAGTCCGCTAGATTGTCCAGAATATCCGAACCCGCACCATCAGGAAGCGTGTCCACCAGCGCATTAATCGCCGGACCGAAAATCGAGCGATAGTTATAACTCCAAACTATCTGCCACGCCTCACGCACATCCGACAGATGAAGCTTACTTCCCAAACCCACGCTACGCATCTCATCGACCGTCATCAGACCCCTCTCCCTCAGCTCACCATTCTCCGCCAACAGATCTTGTAGCCGCAAAGTAGTCATCCAGATGCAACATGCCATCTGCATCCCTTGTTTGACCTTCTCCTGATCGATCGCCTCGATTATCCCATGTGCTACCTCGGCGCTTATCTCATCGATCAGTCCATTCGCTTGCGCCGCTATCTCAGCCGCGACTTGGGCCGCGAAACTAGCGATTACATGCGGCGGCGTCGCATACGCTTCGCAGATATCAGCCAGATCATCCACATTCCCATGTAGCATCCCTTTCTGCGGCCAATATGTACGAGCCTTTGATTCACCCTCCTGAATTACCGCATACTCCAGCTCGAAGCCCTTGCCCCCCCCCTCGATTCATTGAGCATTCTTCGCGCCTCAGCATGATCCTGCCATCCTCTCACCTCCGCCGGCGCACGCACCGCTATCGCCGTCTGTAGCCTTCGTCCGTAGCGTTTCGTTACCAGGCCGATGCGACCTGAAGCATCAGGTATCGGATCGCTGTCGATCTCGATCTCTAGCGCCACCGGATTGCCTCTTGCCGGCTGAATCACAATATCCGGCCGTAAAGCCGGTTCGCCCAAGATAACATCGCTCCGCTCGCTAACCACCGCTTCATCATCAGTGCGCCAGTGATGCCGCCGCTGCTTCAACGCTTCTGCCAGCGCAGTGTTGAACGTCCCCTCCGCGAGCGAGCCGCTCACGAACGACAATTGACCCGACATGGCTCCGCCTTTCCCAGATATCGATACCGATCCACTGAATCAAAGATACAAGATCGAATCCACCCCTCCTTCCCGCGAAGGCAAGAACCCACAGCATCCTGCCACACCACTGCCCAGAGTGGCATATCATTCTACTCATATATAAACCGCCGTCAGAAGCCACTGATGAGTCCACGTCAATCAGATCAGCGAAAGGGAAGAGCAACCCATGACCACGCCCAAAGACCAGATCATCTTCATCGGAACCTACACCAGCCTCGGTGCCGAAGGCATCTACACCTGCCAATTGAACGCCGCCACCGGACAAGTAGTGCAGACCTCTGTAGCCCGCGACTCCGGCCCCAATCCATCCTTCGTCGCCCTGCATCCCAATCGCAAGTTCTTGTACTCAGTATCAGAGGTCAACTCATTCGGAAACGATGAGAGCGGCGGTGCGCTAGCATACAGCATCGGTGAAGACGGCGTCCTGACAAAGGTAAATGAGCAGTCTACGGTCGGAACCGGCCCCTGCCACTTGGTAGTCGATGCCACTGGCCAATATCTCATCGTTGCCAACTACAACGGCGGTAGCGTGGCGCTGTTCCGCATCACCGCCGACGGCGCGCTCAGCGAGGCTTGCGATTTTCATCAGCACCAAGGCGGCAGTGCAGTAGTGGAGTCCCGACAGCTGGAGCCGCACGCACACTCTGTAACCATATCCCCCGACAATCGACACGTGATCGTATGCGACCTCGGCATGGACAAAGTCCTCGTCTATCGCCTCGACTTGGATAATGGCAAGCTGATTCTGAACGAAGATTCATCCACCGATTCACGTCCCGGCGAGGGTCCGCGCCACTTCGCATTTCATCCCGACGGCGATGCCGCATTCGCCATCAATGAGATCGGCATGACCATCAGCGCCTACGATTTCGAACCCCGAAGCGGCAATTTAACCGAGACGCACTGGGTCAGCACAGTACGCCCTGAAACCACTTACTCCGAGGGCCGTAACAGCACCGCCGACATCCACGTGTCGCCCGACGGCAAGCACATATATGGTTCCAATCGCGGCCACGATACTCTCGTTATCTACGGCTATCATCGCGACTCGCGGATGCTGTACTACATCGGCCACGAATCGACACGCGGCAACACTCCGCGCAACTTCCAAATCGACCCTTCCGGAGCTTGGATCTTAGCCGAGAACCAAGATTCAGGCACCATTCAAACCTTCAAGCGCGATGCAAAGAGCGGAAAACTCACCCACAGCGGATATATGATCTCCATACCCGGCCCAGTATGCATCCAGATGATGGATGCAGAATAGTACAGTGCGCCGGCCTCCAGCATCCTTACTCCGTCCCTACCCGTCATTCCCGCGCTGCGCCGGCGAGAATCCATATCGTCTCGCGCCGGCGAGAATGATCCCGATCTGTATACATATGATGGATGGCACACTAACATTCAAGCGCTAAACCCCACTCCACAATGCACGAACTTGACAGGCCACCCATATCAAAACTGCTAGTGCCAGAATCGGGATTGATATATCTATCTGCACCGTACGGTCACGATGACAAACGAGTTATATCCGCGCGCCTCGCAGCAACCGATCTCATCGCCGCGCAGCTCATCGCGGCAGGGAGATACATCTTTTCACCCCTCAGCCACAACGCCCACCTGTCGCAGATGGGCTATGAGCCGCCAGTCGGATGGTACGAATTCGGCTTGCGCTTTTTAGATGCCTGTCAGACGCTTGCCGTTTTGCAGCTTCCCGGCTGGAAGCAGAGCCACGGCGTGCAACTGGAGATCCACCGCGCCACACAACTGGAACTCCATCTCTGCCACTTACAGTCAGAAGATTTCGAACTGCCGGCCGAACTATGGCATCAATTGCGAAGCTACGATCGATGCTGAGCCGAATATACTTTGATTGAACGTGGACGCACGCCAGATGGCTCGGCTTAACGCTTCAAGCCTCACTATCCATCTTAACCGCCGTCATCAGTTCCCAAAATTCGATGTGTTGCGATTCGATCAGCTCCCGTATCTTGCCGCCTATCTGCATCGCCGCCTTCGGTATCGGCGGGTCCGATAGAAACGGCGAGCCGAGATTCTCTTGCGTCCACTCCAGCGCCACCGTGTTCACATCGCCCGGCACAGTGCCGGGATTGAAGTACACGGTGCCTGCGGATCGCCCAACCGATTCATAAATATCCTGCTGCTTGCGTACCAGCGAGGCGACCTTTCTGGCTTGCATAGGTTTAGCTTTGTATACTCGGCGTAACAGGTACATCTGGTGCTTATCCTCTCTATGGAAGTGCGCCGCGCATTAAGATTTGCGCCGGACTACGCTCCGCTTGCGTTTACCATGTTACTTAATGGTGTAACTTTAACCAGACAATCTACACTGTGAGCATCTGAATCGCGTCCATGAAAATAGGGATCAACACCGAATCGGCTTCCCACGAAAGCCGTGTCGCCGTATCGCCGGATACGGTGCGGAAACTAGCTGAGACCGGGCATGAAATCGCGATTCACTCCGGTGCCGGGCGGCGCGCGGGATTCATCGACCGCGACTACGCCGGTGCCGGCGCAAGCATCTTGGATTCCTCAAATGAGATCGTTCGACAGTCAGATCTGCTTCTCCACGTCGGCGCTCCATCAGTTACGGAAATCACCTCCATGCGAAGTGCTTCCGCCGTCGTCGGAGTGCTCAACGCCAGACGCGATCAGGCAATCGTAGAATCACTTGCCGAAGCTGGATCGACCGCCTTCGCCATGGAGCTGGTCCCGCGCATCGCCCGCGCTCAGAGCATGGATGTGCTTTCATCTCAAGCGTCTCTAGCCGGTTACAAAGCAGTGCTGATAGCTGCCCATTCCATCGGCAAGTTCTTTCCCATGATGATGACTGCCGCCGGCACCATACCCCCAGCGCAGGTGCTGGTGATCGGCGCCGGCGTCGCTGGATTGCAGGCAATAGCCACTGCCAAACGCCTCGGAGCTTCCGTTTTTGCCTATGATGTCAGAGCCGCCGCCGCCGAGCAAGTCAACAGCCTAGGCGCCCGATTCATAGCTCCGGAAGGGGCTGAAGATGCCGAATCGGCAGGCGGATACGCGCGCGCGCAGACCGCAGATGAAAACAAAGACCAGCAAAACTTCCTCTCCCCGCATATAGCGCGTGCAGATGCCGTCATCACCACCGCCGCTATTCCCGGACGAAAAGCCCCGACCCTCATCACTCAGCAGGCAATCACAAAGATGCGCGCCGGCAGCGTTATCGTCGACCTAGCCGCCGAATCAGGCGGAAATACTGAAGCTACACAACCCGGAGAAGTAGTAGACGTCAATGGCGTCCAAGTGCATGGCCCGATCAATGTTCCCGCTTCTATGCCGTATCATGCTTCTTCAATGTACTCTCGCAACATCGAAGCCCTGTTGAAGCTGATCATTGACGATACCCTGAAGCTGAACATCGATTTCGATGACGAAGTGATCGATGCCATGTGCGTCACGCATGCCGGCGAAGTAAGAGATCACACGATATCTAATTGAGGATCGCGGAGTAGAATCGATGATAGAAATACTGCTCGTATCTTTGACGGTGTTTGTATTGGCCCTGTTCGTGGGATATTTGACCATCACCCGAGTGCCTCCCACTTTGCACACACCTCTGATGTCCGGCTCCAACGCCATATCCGGCATCGTCATCGTCGGCGCGGTCATAGTTGCCGGAGCCGGCGAGGGAGTGATTGGAATCGTGCTGGGAGTCCTAGCTGTCGCACTGGCAACCATCAACGTCGTCGGCGGATATCTCGTCACCGATCGCATTTTGAAGATGTTCCATCGAAGCGAGAAATAGATGGCCGACCAAGACATCCTCAACCTAACCAGCGCAGCCTATATCTTAGCCTCCGTGCTCTTCATCACCGGCCTGCTCTGGTTGCGATCCCCAGAGACGGCGCGGTCCGGCAATCGACTCTCGGCGCTGGGAATGTTGATCGCAGTGACCGTCACCCTGCTCGATCGAGAGATCATTACCTACGAGTGGATAATCGCCGGGATTGTTCTAGGGACTATAGTTGGCGTCCTGGCGGCACGACTGGTGCAGCTCACCGCCATGCCGCAGCTGGTGGCGGTATTCAACGGTTTCGGCGGCGCCGCTTCAGCCACCGTAGCCGCCTCCGATCTCCTGCAGGCCAACGATGCCGGCGACGAAGTCAATACCGTCGCCGCAGTTACTATCGCCGCTTCAGTAATCATCGGATCATTGACTCTCACCGGAAGCCTCATCGCCTTCGGCAAGTTACAGGGATTAGTGCCATCCCAACCACTCCTATTGCCCGGACGGCACGTACTAAACGCAGCCCTAGTTTTGGCTGCACTCACGGCCGCCGGGGTTCTGATCGCGGATCCCAGCCTTGAGGTCGCGCTGATAGCGATGGCGGCATTGGCACTGCTGATCGGAGTTCTCATTGTGATACCCATCGGCGGCGCCGATATGCCAGTGGTCATCGCGCTCCTCAACTCATACTCCGGGCTCGCAGCCGCAGCGACCGGCTTCGTGCTTGAGAACAATATGCTCATCATTGCCGGATCATTGGTCGGCGCTTCAGGACTCATACTCACTCGCATCATGACGCGGGCGATGAATCGATCGCTCGGAAACGTGATGTTCGGGAGTTTCGGAGTCGCCGATTCGACCGGCGTTCACAGCGCGAACGTATCCGCAACCGATCGTCCGGTGCGTGCTGTGAATGCACCAGAGGCGGCTATAGTGCTGGGTTATGCCAACTCCGTAGTCTTCGTGCCTGGCTACGGATTGGCCGTCGCTCAGGCTCAGCATCAGGTGCGAGAACTCGCCGACATGCTCAAAAACCGCGGCGCCACAGTGCGCTATGCCATACATCCCGTCGCCGGACGCATGCCCGGCCATATGAACGTGTTGCTCGCAGAGGCCGATGTGCCCTATGACGAACTTAAAGACCTGGATGAAATCAACGCCGACTTCAAACGCACCGACGTAGCCGTCGTAGTCGGTGCCAATGACGTCACCAACCCCGCCGCACGCACCGATCGCTTCAGCCCCATATACGGAATGCCCATCCTGAATGTCGATCAGGCACGCTCCGCAATCGTGCTGAAACGATCCTTGGCCTCCGGATTCGCCGGCGTTGAGAACGAGCTCTTCCATAACGAGAACACTATGATGCTGTTCGGTGATGCCAAAGCCTCAATAGAAGAACTGATCAGCGAGATGAAAGAGCTTTGAAATGTCTGATGAAGGCACGCCGCAACCCCTAGGACTGGACCGCATAGGCCAAGTCTCCATCGCCGTCTCTGACGTCGACCGAGCAGTGAAGTTCTATCGCGATATCCTCGGCATACCCTTTCTTTTCCAGGTGCCAGGCAAATTCCCCATGGCATTTTTCGATTGTCACGGCACGCGCCTATACATCGTGCAACCAGAAGATAACCGTCGCCAAGGCGCCTCCACCATCTACTTCAAGGTCGATTCGGCGCACACGGCCGCAGATGCCTTGAAACGCCACGGAGTAGAGCTGGAATCAGAACCGCACGTGATCCACAAAACCGATACTTACACCCTCTGGATGGCATTCTTCAAAGACCCAGACGGTAACCTGCTGGCAGTGATGAGCGAAGAGGGCGATCTGATCGGCTGAGATCAATCGATCAAATCACCGTTCCACAGTCTTTCCACGAACGTCTCCACCGGCAAGATGTCAATCCCGTCGGAAGTGCGGCGCGGGCGCGGCTCGGTGCACACCACGATCCGCCGCTCCACCTGAGGATGCTCATCGATCAGTGTTCTCAGCCCCTTGAGATGAAGGCGCGTTATTCGCACGCTCGACTTAGCTTCTATCGCCACTCTCAAATCCGACGACACGAAATCAACCTCGATACCGCTCGGCAATCTCCAGAAAGCAAGCTCAACGTCAGCATCGCAATAACTGATGAAGGCCGACAGCTCGTGGAACACCCAGTTCTCGAACGCCTTGCCGTAGAGCTGCGATCCGCGCGATAGATGCCCGCGACGGGCCAAGCGATTCACGATACCAACGTCGAAAAAGTAGAACTTCGGTGCCACTAGCACCCGACGCTTCTTGCGTTTCCGATATGCCGGCAACCAACGTCCCAGTAGCGTGTCCTCTAAGATGCCGAAGTGATTCTTCGCCGTGGGGCTGGAAACTCCGCATTCGCGCGCGATGTTCGAGAAATTTACGATCTCCCCATCACTCAACGCGGCAGCCTCTAGAAAATCAGAGAATGCAGGCAAGTTGCGAACCAAACCCTCGGCCGCTATCTCTTGTCTCAAATAGTCATCGATATAAGCGTCCAGCATTCTGCGCGGACGCTGCGCTTCGTATATCCTCGGCAGATAGCCATGATTCAGCAACCGATCCAGGTCGAAATCAGCTCCAAGTTCAATGGCCGACAATCCGCGCAGCTCGTAGCGTACAGCACGTCCGCCAAGCAAATTTGCTGCGCCGCCCCTAACTTTCCGCGCACTCGATCCGCAAAGCGTGAAACAGTAGCCACGGTTCTCAATCATCCAATGCGCTTCATCAAGCAAGCCCGGCACCTTCTGAACCTCGTCGATCACGATCTGACGCGAACGATCCCAGCCATCGGCTTCAAGTTCCTGGCGCAACAGCTCCGGACGCGCCGAGTAGCGACGGAACTCATCGTTCTTCAGCAGATCGATCCAGCGCCCCTCGGGATATCGGTTCTTCAGCAACGTGCTTTTTCCCGTCTGACGCGGTCCCCACAGGAAAAAAGTTTCGCTGCCAGAGCGCGGAAGTTGCAATGATCGTTTGAACATCGGCTTCAATATATCATGACAATTCAAATAGCTACCTTAAAATATCATGATAAATTAAAACACTATCTTAAAATATCATGATATTCCAAAATAGACCGCACTCCCTACAATCCCGAGGGCAACCCTACTCACACCCGATTCCAAATATCGGCAACACCCTTCGTCCAGCCCGATAGATTGCCCTTCCCGATAACGCGGCACCGGATGCCTAGCAATAAACCGGTTCTATGTCACGCCTTACCAAGCGCCGTGATGGTGATCCGGCGGCGAGAGCGGCGCCTTGTTCCAAAGCGACTCCAATTTGTAGCGCGGCTCCCATCCAAGGATGCGGAACGTTTTCTCGCTGTTGAACTTGTGATGCGGCGTCTCCGGAAAAGTGAAGAAGCTCTCACAGCGCGACGGCAGTTGGGAGAGCGGAACTTCAAGCGCCGCTCTAATCGCCGTGCCGCAATCACTCCAGGCCGTCGTGAAGGGAGTCATGTCTCGATGATGCTCCGCTTCACTCGCACCATGTCCCATCCCCCAGTTCCAAGTGTGGCGCATATTGTAGTAGAGCATAGTGATGACATAGATCCCATACTGCTCGCTGAACACCCGGCATATCTCCTGCCCAAGCCCCTTGGTGTGCGCATATAGACGAGTGCCGAACGCAGGCGGCATATCCGGATTGAGCTCGAAATCCCAATCCTCATACTGCTCTCCCACCAGCTGGAAGTGCGGACCAGTATTGATAACCCTCTCTATTCGGTGCTCACGCGCCGCAACCATCATGTTGTAGTTGCCACGTGTATTGACATCGAACGCGATCCTGCGGTGCGGACGCAACACCGAGAGATTCACAATCGCTTCCATTCCATCCGCCGCATTCACCACCGCATCGAGATCGTCTACGCTAAGCTTGATGAAATCGCCTTCATAATCAGGCCCCGGATCGCAGATATCGGTCAGCCGGATATCGTGACGATCCTTCAACGCCTTAACGACCCAAGGACCCAACATTCCACAGCCGCCCAGAATCAACACCTTCATATTCTATTCCTTCCCGTAGTGCCAATGCCAAATGCAATCATCGCAACTCCAGCAGTTGCTCAGCCTTCACAGTAAGATAGCGCTGACACTCCAACGGTGATTGCAGATGCAGATCTTGCCATGGCTCAAGCTCCGCAGTGAGAGCCTTATCGATGGCAGTGCCAAGATCTATCGCCGAAAGTGCCGCACGGCCACCCGACTCTCGGACTGAATCGCGCCCGCCGTTCACGATCGGCCAGCCTAGTCTCAGGTTGGCGACCACGATTTTGCCATCGCGCGCGAACTCCTTGCATACCGTCTCACACAAATGAGCGCACAGCAATCCTACATCGCTCGCCAAAGGCCGACTGCGCCAATTCTCGGTAACGACCAGATTCTCCTCGTACGATTCCATCAACCTCAACGTGCTCAGATTGATCACGCGCCGCACACCAGCATCAGATGCCGACCAGAGCAGGTTATAGACCCGGCGCGTGTAGTAGTCGATCATCGCGCCAGCATCGCTCGAAGCGTATCCCTCGTAACCCACGTTCACAATAGCGTCCATACCACATACCAGATCATCAGTGGCAGCGTCATCATCCAGTTCACACCGAGTCCATCTCGCGCCTTCCATGGTATCAGTGAGATGCACCTCAGATCCGTAATGCAACAGCTGAGTGGCCGCTATCTCGCCAGTTCGGCTCGCGGCAGAAGTTACCAGTATCTTCATCTTTCAATCCTGTTCAGCCAATCTTCAAACCCATGCCAAAGATGATAACCCCTCTCAACGCTATATGAACCTAATACCGTTCAGTCCCGTAAAGAACAATGATCCAATCCCTTGGATTCGGTCCATGATGACGAATTCATCCCCATGCATAAAATCCTCGGCATTGGCTTTGAATATGGATAGGGCGCAATTCAGAGGCATCACATCCCAGACGCTTTCAATAAACTATCACCGAATGCCCATTAGAAACCAGCGCGCGCAAAGGCAGCTGATGAGATACGCTATCCCCAAGTTTTAGTAGCTCAAGGCTCAGTCTTTCCTAGAGGAGATTCGAGATGAAGATAACCGCTGTAACACCAGTGCCGGTATCACAAGGCGTCCACCCCGCCATACGCAACTACATCTTCGTCAAGATCGATACCGATGAAGGCATCACCGGATGGGGCGAAGCAACCTCCGGACCATTAGCCGTCGCAACCATGATAGAAGAGTTCGGACAACTATTGATCGGCAAAGACCCCGGACGCATCGAGCAACATTGGCAGACCCTTTATCACCACTTCCACGTGCGCGGCGGAGTAGTGCAGATGTCCGCCATCAGCGGCATCGAGATCGCACTATGGGACATTAAAGGAAAAGCTCTGAACGCACCCATCTACGAACTGCTCGGAGGACCCATGCGCGAGCGCATATGGTGCTACGGACGATGGGACGGATTGACTCCTCAAGCGGCAGCAGAACGCGCGCTGAGCTTCACCGAGCAAGGCATCACCGCACTCAAGGGAGATCCATTCGATCATCGTGGCATCTTCATCCCCATTGAAGCCGAAAGACTTGCAATCCAGAAACTCCAAGCCGTTCGTGAAGCCGTCGGCGATGACGTCGAACTACTAGTAGAAGTCCATGGAAGACTCGCTCCATCCGACGCCATACGTATCGGCAATGCCATCGAACCGTATCGCCCCTACGTATATGAAGAGCCGGTTCCTCCCCAGAACATCGATGCATTGCAACGAGTCGCCGAGGCCGTCAGCATTCCCATCGCCACTGGCGAGCGTCTCTACACCAAATGGGACTACACCGATCTCTTGAGCCGACAGATCGTCGCCATGATACAGCCTGATATAGTGCAGGCCGGCGGAATACTCGAGTTGAAAAAGATCGCCGCCATGGCCGAGGCACACTACGTCGGATTCCAGCCCCACAATCCATATGGGCCATTATGCACCGTCGCCTCGCTGCATCTAGACGCTTGTGTACCCAACTTCATGATCCAAGAAGGTGGCATCCACCCCTGGTTCCAAGACGCATGTCGCGGCGATTTTCCACAGCAGAGTAACGGGTTTCTACCCCTGCCTAAAGGCCCCGGCTTGGGAGTGGAAATAGATGAGGATTGGGCGAGGCACAATCCTTGGCGCGACGATGCCGCGCCCTGGCGCCCAGCCAATGGAAACATCCCATCCATGCAAGAAACCAACTGGTCGTGACCCTGATGGTCGACCGGTCAGGATAGCCACATGATTGTACAAGTGTCTGAATAATTGATGCAGCACCAGCAATCTTGTACGCTGCATGAAAACGAGAGCGATTACCCGCGTTAGCAGGCTAAGTGGATAGCTCCAATTAGATATAGAGCATTGATATATGAAGACGGCCGTTACAAGCAGCAAAGCGATAGCGGGTAAGAACTGCGTAGTGACCGGGGCCAGCGACGGAATCGGATACGTAGCCGCGCGCGAGTTGGCACGAATGGGGGCTAGAGTCCTGATGCTAGGACGCAATGCCGCTAAGTGCAACAATGCCGTGATCACTGTTCAACAGGAAACCGGCAATCCCAAAGTCGAGTCTCTCCTAGCTGACATGTCATCGCCGGCCGAAGTGCGCCGCGTGGCTAGGGAAATCGCCCAGCTCTGCCCGGAGCTCCACGTCCTCCTCAACAACGCCGGGGCCAGTTTCACCCGTCGTCAAGATTCTGCCGATGGATTAGAGATGACCTTCGCCCTGAATCATCTTGGTTATTACTCACTTACCAATCTCCTACTAGAGCAATTGATGCGCGCCGCGCCGAACGCGCGCGTCGTGAACGTATCTTCAGCCTGGCACCATGGCGTCCATGATCTTCAAATCAATCAGTTGCCGAACCCACCTCGCTATCAGGGCATGATGGCCTATCGACGCTCAAAGCTATGCAACCTATTATTCACCTATGAACTGGCGCGGCGACTAGATGGAAGCGGAATCACTGTCAACGCCTTGCATCCGGGATTAGTGCGTACCAACTTCATGTCCAATAATGGCTTTATCGGTCGGATCGCCAACCTTTTTATGGCTTTGAGAGGAATAAGTTCCTCCAAAGGCGCAGAAGCCTCAATCTATCTCGCATCTTCCCCAGAGGTAGAAACGGTGAATGGCGCCTACTTCATCGCCAAACGTCAAACGCACTCTTCATCCGAATCATATGATCTCGCTCTGGCTTCGGACCTTTGGGAGTTGAGCGCCCAGCTGACAGGCATACCCGGATCAGATGCTTTTGAGGCAGCTAATCAAAGCAATTAGCAGTCCGAAAAGAGTTCACACACTTGCCGCAAGCGCCTGGTTACCATATCCTCTGTCATTCCCGCGCAGACTGTAATCCTCCGAGTCTGCGCCTAACATTCGCTGTCATTCCTAGCGAATGCGAGGAATCTAAAATGCCAGGCACTTCATCTGGCCCAACCTCTAGCCCGCGCTCAATGCAACGCCTGCCTGATACGTTTCGGCACTCAACCCCAAATACCCCTCCAACCGAAATACCCAGCCCTCGCGCGCCCTACCCCCTCATTCCGCGCCGGCGAGAATCCACTCGCAGCTCCAGCCCCATAAATGCGTTAATATCTATCCAGAACCTATCTTGATCTCATCAGAAGGACCGTTACATGTATCTGCTAGAGACACTCAATCCAGTCGCACCGCAACGCGGCATGATCAACTCGCTCAAGATCAATCAGCGCCCCGAGACCCTCGACAATCGCACCGTCGGGTTGCTCTGGAGCGGAACGCATGGCGGAGATTACGCTCTCAAGCGCGCAGGTGAAATACTGCAAGAGCGCTTCCACAATCTCAGCGTGAACTTCTATACCGGTGGCAACTATCCCGCGCCACCGCCGATCGTCCAACAAGCCGCCCAGGAGTGCGACGTCGTCATCGGCGCCACCGCCGACTGAGGGACCTGCGCGTCGTGGATGTGCCACGACATGATCCAGATCGAGAAGATGGGAAAACCCGCCATCCCCATCGTATCCGGACGCTTCGAAGAAGACGCCATCGCCAGCTCACGCGCCTTCGGAATGCCCGACCTACAGTTCGTCATCGTCCCCCGCATATACCGCAACCTGGCGGTAGAAGAGTGCATCAGCCAGACGGAAGACGCCATCGACGACATCATCAGCACCCTGACGGAAGATCAGAAACACGGACGCCGCGAGCGTGACGCAACAGAAAACATCCAGCGCTTCGAGGGCGACGACCGCTGGGACGCTATCCTCAAGATGAATGAACAATGGCTTATGCGAGACTGGGGCGATTCTCTGCTGCTACATCCACCCACGCCGCAAGCCGTCGACGACCTCATCAATGGCACCAGTATGAATCGCGATGAGCTGGTGTGTGACATGCCCCCTGGATTCGGACTGGCAACGGTTGAAAAAATCGCCGTGAATGCCGCCATGGCCGGCGCCCGTCCGGAACATATGCCCGTCATCATCGCCGCGGTCAAAGCCCTCTCTAAACTCGGCTCACATGGCGGAAAATCCTTGCTCATGTCTACCAGCCCCCACGCACCGCTGCTCATCGTCAATGGCCCCATCGCACAAGCGATCGGCATCAACCCGCGCTCCGCACTCGGACCCGGACGCGACAACCAAGTCAACATCACCATCGGCAGGGCATTCTCACTCTGCCTGCGGAATATCGGCTACTGGTACCCCGGACAGATGGACATGGATACCATCGGCACCACCCG
Source organism: Dehalococcoidia bacterium (assembly GCA_963422715.1). Taxonomy (GTDB): domain Bacteria; phylum Chloroflexota; class Dehalococcoidia; order Lucifugimonadales; family Lucifugimonadaceae; genus Bin127. The sequence continues at coordinate 2,016,788 of OY730475.1, forward strand.
TAAATTCGTTCACTGCATCGCCGAGAACGAAGCGATGAGCCCCTGGCAGCCATTCCACGTTGATCAAGGCTTCAACTCTGACGAAAGCACCATCAGCATATTCATCACTGATGGAGAGCTAGACATCCAAGATCAGGGCAATACCTCTGCTGAAGGCCTGCTCAAGAACCTGGCCTACGGCTCCATCTTCGGCACCCGAGGCATCGGTAGCGGCGGACACAGCGCGGAACGCCTGATACTGATGCCCCCGGACGTCGCTCGCCCCGTCGGCGCTCAGGGATTTTCTAAGCGCGAGGCCAAAGAGTTCATACATTTCAACGCCAATCACAGCCTCGGCAAGATGATACAGTACATGCCGCTCGAGGGAGAAGCTAGAGTAGGGCAACAGTGGAAATGGCTTGAGCAACTCACCGAAAAGGAGCGTCTGGATATTCAAATGCCAATCCTAGAAAGCGCGGAACGCTGGCAGATTGTAGTCGTTGGCGCCGACCGCGCCAAGACTGCCGTCATGCCTACCAGCGAAGGCACCGCCACTGTCAGCATCGATCAATATCGGCCATAGGCGCTGAAGCAGTACGGGTTACATATATCTCTAATCATCCGGCAGAACAAAATCATAGCAACGACACGACAGAATATCGGTGCCGATTTATAGGCATTCGGGAAGGGGTATTACTGCGCCCAGCTTGGCCTATAGATCGGAGTCCATTATGACGCGACAAACATTCTACGGTATGAAGCGCCTTGCCTACGGGTTGATGAAGCATCGCACTATTGCCAACCCTCGTGATCCGTCAATCGGCATCGGCGGTATACCGAAGAGCAGGAAGAAGTTATTCCATGCCATCGAGGAAAATCTGAGCGTTATGGAACAGTGTGACGAGAGGCGAAATCTGCGACAAAAGGCCGAGGCTTGATCGTTCTACTGCCGGGAGTCCGTTTTTATTTGATATTTCAGGCGCTGTGGATTTGATGGCTGAAGTTTTGCGCAGTGACAATACTCTTTCCCGCATCATGCAGCGCAGTGTGAAAGTGCATACACTGTTCGCAGTGCCTCGGAAGCGGATTTAAGGGAATTGATCGATTTGCTTCGGTTCAATCCTCCATCATATTTATGCGAAAAGGTTGTCATGAATGCTAGAACCAAACGCGCGCAGATAGCATGAGAGTTCCTAGAGTGTTCGGTATGTATGGTGGGGCGGGAGATTATGACGAAAAGGATGGCTTCCTCCCCAAACCGCCGATACTCACGAAAGACGCTGTGAAACGCCTGATCCGAAGGCTGTCGCAATGAAAGAGAGAACCGATGACGTAGGACGCGACACAGGCATCAAGGCCAAAGCAGTGCTAAAGGGATTATCTTCGCGCATCATGCAATGCAGTGTGAAAGTGCATAGGCGGTATGCTTGTATTTGCGAACGAGAGACTGACGACCAAGGCAGGCAAAGACCGTCGTCATGCCTACTAGCGAAGGCACTGCTACTGTCGGCATCGATCAATATCGCCGCTAGGCCCAGACCGTTGCACTAGACGCCTCCGCTTATCATATCGAACAAAATCATAGCAACGAGTCGACAGAATATCTCCGCCGCGCGTCCCCTTGTGTGAAGCGCGATTTTTAAGCTTGCGCCGATATCGCTCGCTACACATCGTGGCTTGCTGATAAGATTACTGCGATTCGCATTCACCCGACGCATGTGCGGACTGAAACCTCAGATCAGCAATATCTTACATCTGCAACCGAAGATCGCCCGAGAGCTGAACGCCATTGGCAGCCTAACCTGTTGAACCTCCAATGATCAACATACTCTACATTCAAGGCATACCGTTCTGGCGCAATATAATCGTGTTGCGCTGGACCGCTCAGATACTCTCCGCAACAGTCGTCCTCGCTATTGTCTCATTCTTCTTCATCAATGTCGCACGCGAGATCGACGACCGTGACATACCTTTCGGATTCAGCTTCCTGGACCGCGCCGCGCAGATACCCATCGGCGAATCAATCATCGATTACTCACCAGCGAATTCTTATCTCTATGGCATACTAGTCGCACTGCTCAACACTGTCAAAGCTGCCGGATTGGGAGTTTTGATCGCCACCATCCTCGGAATCATGGTCGGAGTCGCCAGACTATCATCTAACTGGCTACTGAACAAGATCGCGCTCGCATATATTGAAGTGTTCCGAAATGTGCCCCTTCTGGTGCAGCTTCTATTCTGGTTCATGGTCGTCCTCAGCCTGCCCAACGTCCGCGAAGGCTATGTCTTACTCGACGCTCTATATATCAACAACAGCGGGCTCTACCTGCCTTGGGTGACTCCACAGGGCGGCTTCTGGGCATGGTTCATCGCTACCGCAGTCGGCATCGCCATTGCCGCAACCGTAGGCAAGCGATTGCAACGCCGAGAGAACGAAACCGGACAGTCCAGCTATCCCGTCTTGGCAGGATTATCGATCGCGGTCAGCATATCCATTATCTCCATCATGCTGTTCTCGCCCCTCAGCATCCAAGTCCCTGAACCGCAGGGAAGATTCGGCAGAATCGCCGGCGGCGCCAACCTCAGCGGCAGCTTCACCGCACTACTGGTCGGACTCGTTATCTACACCTCTTCCTTCATCGCCGAGATAGTCAGAGCCGGAATTCAATCCGTAAACCGCGGCCAGACCGAAGCATCACAATCGTTAGGACTGTCCGGCATCATGACCATGCGCCACGTAGTATTTCCACAAGCATTGCGCGTCATAATCCCTCCCATGATCAGCCAATATCTGAATCTCACCAAGAACTCCAGCCTCGCCGCAGCCATCGGATATCCCGACCTCGTCAGCGTCGCCACCACCATGACCCAAACCGCTCCCGCAGTATCTCTCATCGCCATGGTCATGGCAGCCTACCTCACCATGAGCCTCTTCTATTCGCTAGTCGGCAATCTCTATAACCGCTACACCCGCATCGCCGGCACCGGAGCTTGATCGCCGGATGACCACTCGAACTGACATGCCCGCACCGCCGAGTTCAGTGGTAGGCCCGCTCGCCTGGCTACGGAATAACCTCTTCAGCTCCCCATTCAACAGCGCCGTCACCGTGATACTCGGCGCAATAGTCATATGGGCCGGACTCAACGCCTTGACATGGGTCATTATCGACGCCGACTGGGAAGTAGTAACCAGCCGAATACCGCTTTACATCGTCGGACAGTATCCATCAGAACTATACTGGCGACCCATAGCATGTCTCTTGCTAGTGAGTCTCATAGCCGGACTGGCTTGGCGAGTCTGGGACGGACCCACTCGATACTTCGCCATCGCAATAGCCATCATCGCCGTCGCTGCCGCTGCCTTCTCAGTCGATACTGAGCTATACAACCGAATCCTTCTGCTATGCACCCCCGTCGCGATCGCGATCGGCTATCGAAGCGCCCAGAAAATCCCCCTCTTGCGGCAAGGCAAATGGATCGCCATCATTGCTGCCGCCGTATTCATCATCTCCATACTGCTCGTAGTCGGCGGAGCTCCAGGCCTGTCGCCCGTGAACCCGCAAGACATCGGCGGGCTGATGCTCAACCTCTTCCTCGCCTTCATCGGCATCGTATTCTCACTTCCAATCGGCATCGCATTGGCGCTCGGCAGACGCAGCAAACTGCCCGTCGTAAAAGCCGTATGCGTCGCCTTCATCGAGATCATCAGAGGAGTGCCCCTCATAACCCTGCTCTTCATGTCCCGACACATCCTGCCGCTAACCTTCCCGGAAAACATCAAGATAAACACCCTCTATCTCGCCGCCATAACCATCACCCTCTTCAGCTCCGCTTACATGGCCGAAAATGTGCGTGGCGGCATGGCAGCCGTTCATTCCGGACAGACCGAAGCCGCACGCGCGCTTGGATTGCGCGACTGGCAAACCACACTGCTCATAACTCTGCCCCAAGGACTGCGCAACGTCATCCCCGCTATAGTCGGGCAGTTCATCGGGCTATTCAAAGATACCAGCCTCGTATTCATCATCGGCATGCTCGACATCGTCGAAATGGGAAGAGTCACCGTGCAGGGCAACACTGAATTCACCGACAACGGACACGAGATGTATATCTTCGTCGCCCTCGTCTTCTGGATTTTCACCTTCTCAATGTCTTATGTGAGTCGCCGCATCGAGGGTGTCCTCGGAGTAGGTCGACGCTGAAAACCGAGCCTCATATAGGCGCATTAATGGTTTAGGAGATTAGTACATGGCGCAAACAGATACCCATTCGCAGAGCCTAGCCCAGATATCCGCTGACAAAGAGGCGATCATGGCACTGCCACTGGAAGAGCGCGATGACATCATCATCTGCGAAAACGTCCACAAATGGTTCGGCAGCTTCTGCGCCGTCCGCGACATCTCACTCAACGTCAAGCGTGGCGAAGTCCTCGTCATCTGCGGACCATCAGGCTCCGGCAAATCCACATTCATCCGCATGATCAACCGCATCGAACAGCATCAGACCGGACGAATAGTCATCGACGGAATCGAGATGACTAACGACCTACGCAATCTAGACGCCATCCGCCGCGAGGTCGGCATGGTATTCCAGCAGTTCAACCTCTTCCCACACCTCACCGTCATCAACAACATCACTCTCGCTCCCAGACGAGTCCGCCACTTGCCCCGTGACCAAGCCGATACCATCGGCAGGCAGCTCCTCGAACGAGTCGGCATACCCGAGCAAGCCCATAAGTATCCTGCCGAACTCTCCGGCGGCCAGCAGCAAAGAGTCGCTATCGCACGCGCTCTCGCCATGAGCCCTCAGATCATGCTCTTCGACGAGCCTACATCCGCACTCGACCCTGAAATGATCAAAGAAGTCCTCGACGTCATGCGCGAACTCGCCGCTACCGGCATGACTATGCTTTGCGTAACCCACGAAATGGGATTCGCACGAGAAGTGGCAGACCGCGTCGCCTTCTTCGACGAAGGCATGCTCGTAGAGATCGGTACCCCGGATCATATCTTCGACAATCCCCAAGAATCACGCACCAAAACCTTCCTAGATCAGATACTTTAGTCCCCAAAAACCGCAAGAAGGGCTAATTACTGATGACTATCGGGAAGCGGAACCATCAGGCACATGAAAAAATCACTCAGCGCGACCTTCATCCCAGCGGATTACACCATCGAAGCCCAGGGAAGCGGCTGAAGTCAGCATCGTTCGAATGCAATTCTGCCTGATACTCCATGGCAAGCGCGGCGATGTGGGCATCCGTAGCCATGTTCCCGCCAACACCAGCCGATTCCAGGTTGCGCTGCAAAAGAATGAGGTGGTTATGGCCTGGATTGATGGGCATGACATGAGGAAAACCGAAACCAGCTTTCTAGGCAGTTTACAGCTTCCAATACCGATAGAGGGTATTCCATTGCTCTACGGTTAGTCATCAATCTCACAAATGACGTAGAAACGATCCACGGCAGTCCGACCCGTTCAGCGCCACGCAGCAATTCCTCTGAATGACCCTATAAAAGAAGCCGCGACACACTCAAAACTAGCCCCAATCCCAATCATGCTCACTCCCGATCCATCACATATCGAAACGCAACTCACTGCCGCATTCGGAAAACCAACCCAATGGAACCCAGAAACATCAGTCCCTTCTAAATGCCTACTCTGGACCAATAACCTGCCTATAGAGCTTCTGCTCATATATCAACAACCAGCCATCTCCGACGCACAGTTGCGCCAGATCCATCGACAGCGCAAAGCCAAACGCCCCGTCAGCGTCATTATCATCGCACCTCCTAACACCAGACAACAGCATGACGACCGAGCACGCATCGCCGGACCAAGCTCCGAACCAGTCGTCCGAACCATATCCCTCAACCGCATCATATCCCTCATCGAATCCATCCAGTCCAAATCCACCCGCGAAGCATCATCTTTCATAGAACGCGAACTGCAACGCTTAGAAGCATCCGTCATACCCGGCATCCGCGTCAAAGATCTGCTCACTCCACACTACATACGCACTAGGCTGCTGCAGAGACCAGCCGACAAAAAACTCCTAACATCCGCAATCGAAGCTCTCGGAACCATCAGCCCCTCAACCAATTGGCGCAATCTATTCAATCGCCTCGAATACCACATTCAACCCATCGACAAGAGCGGATACATCCTACGCCACAACAATAACCCCATAGCAGTCCTCCATCCCATGCGCAGCCCCGAACAATTCGGACGCATCGATAAGAACGGAACCCTGCCCGAAGGAAGCCTCATCAAAGATTGCCACACCTACAACACCCAGTGGGGTATATTGGCATCCGACCTCCGATTCCGAATCTTCCAGGCAAAACCCAAAATCGGCTCCGCAACCGCTCGATTCATCGAAATCGACGCCCGTGAGCTACAACCACAAGATCGCATCTACCTCGGAATACTGGCGCCCAACGCCATGAAGCAACAAGGATGGATGACAAAATGGGAGAACGACGCCCGCGACTGGGGCGAGCAACTCCGCAAAGGCCTTGAAGAACGCATCCGCAACATCGCAATGCCACAACTCGCCAAAGGCATCGGGCAACATCTCGAACAAACACAGCAAAAAGACATCAGCCAACGCCAAAACCTGCGCCAAATCGAAGAAGCCGTACTCACCATCGTATTCCGATTCATGTTCCTCCTCCACGTCGAAGCACGCGGATACCTACCCATACAATCTCACGCCTACCGACCGCACAGCGCACGCCAACTCGCCGAAGAGTGCAGGGCGAAGCAATGGGAACTCACCAAAGGCTCCACCCGCCGCTGGGACCAAATGCAAAAACTATTCAAAATGATCCGCAACGGCGATAACTCCATCGGCGTCCCCGCATACAACGGAAGCCTATTCGCACCAGACGCATTCCCCGGCGCCGAAATAATCGAAAAAACACAAATCACCGACCAATATATCGTCCCCGCCATACACGCCATGGCTTTCAAAGACGATACCCAACACGCCGACGGACTCGACTACGCCGGATTACAAATCGGGCATCTCGGCGCCATCTACGAATCCCTCCTATCACTCAAACTTTCCCGAGCCAAAGAACCGCTCGCATACGACACCAAGCGCGACCTCTATCGTCCCCAACGCAGCGGCGAAAAAACCACCATCACCCGCTCCGAACTCTTCTATCAAACCGAAAAAGGCGGACAAAAATCCGGCGGCGTATACTACACCCGACACGAATTCGTCGAACACCTCCTAAACAACTCACTTAAACCCGCACTCGAAAATCACCTCCTAAAAGTCCGCAAAACCGCCCAAACCGATCCCTCAAAAGCCGCCCAGCAACTCTTCAACTTCTCCGTCCTCGACCCCGCAATGGGCAGCGGACACTTCCTCACCGTCGCACTCGACATCATCGCCGACCGCATCGATACCTTCATATCCGAAATCAACGGACTCCCCGGCATCGAAGCCCAGCTCAACCAACTGCGCAAACCAGACGACCAACCAGAAACAACAGCATCACACAACAACCCCCTCGCACCTCTCCCACAAATCGAAGACGTCGACCTCCTGCGCCGACTAGTACTCAAAAAATGCATCTACGGCGTCGATCTATCACCACTCGCCGTCGAAATCGCCAACGTAACCCTATGGCTCGCCTCCTTCGTCCCCGGACTAGCCCTCTCCTATCTCGGCAGCAACCTCAAACACGGCGACTCACTCATCGGCGTTGCCGACCCCAGCATCGTCGGCAACATCGATCCCAAGGCACCCACCTTCGCCGGCAGCGCCGTCAAACAAGAACTCGATAGTGCAGTGCAGCTCCAACAGCAACTAGCCGAAATCTCAGACCTAAACCCCGAAGAAGTCAAACAATCACAGCACCTGAACACCGAACTCCGCGACGCCACCGCCGGACTCCGCCGAGTATTCAACCTCTGGGCCGCAGAGCCACTAGGCGCAAAAGGCGCACGCGGAATTTTAGCCAACGTAGCCAACGTCCTTACCGGCCGCTATCAAGACGGGTCCGATATCGCACAAGCACTCGATAGGGCAGAGCAGACCGCAGATCAATACCGATTCTTCCACTGGCCCATCGAGTTTCCACACATCTTCCACCGACAAACCCCCGGCTTCGACGTCGTATGCGGAAACCCGCCGTGGAACGAAATTACAGTCGAGGAGCTAGCGTTCTACGCATTGCGCGAACCTGGATTGCGCGGTTTGCCTAATCTAGCCGATAGACGAAAAAGGATCAGAGAGCTTGATGCAGAATATCCAGATTGGAGAGGAGAGTTTGATTCGGAGCAATCAAGACTGAAATGCATACGAGGTTTCTTTTCGATAGACGGCGGATATAAACTGCAAGGAGTCGGCGATAAGGATTTATATCGACTCTTCTGTGAACGATATACACACTTACTTCGAGAAAATGCAAGACTCGGTGTAGTGTTGCCGAGATCTGCTTTTGCCACTGAAGGAGGGAATAATTTCAGAAAATGGCTATTTGAGCAAAACACCGTTGACAGAATCGACATTATTCGAAACACAAAGCGCTGGGCTTTCAATATTACTCCACAATATAGAATTGCATTATTAACCGCATCTCGCAAAATCAACTCCATAGATTCATCTATCTATGTTACAGGACCATCTGAAAGTGAGCGGGAATTTGTAGAGGTAGTTTCTCAAGGTGGGGTTGAAATACCGAGAATATCCTTATTGCCTAAATATATGGTTCCGGTATTGACTACTCAAATTCATGTTGATTTATTGTACAAGATTCGTCAAGGTATATTGTTTGAATTTTTGAGTTTTGCAAAGTTGCAAAACTCTGAAATTTCGATTTTGACTAAGTCAAAATCGAAATTTCAAATCGTAAACTCCGCTGCTGCGTCTCGTCCAGTTCCCTATGCGGAGTTACACGAGACGCAGCAGCGGAGTTTATTCCTTCTTCCAGAAGGACAAGGTGATACTCCCGTATGGAAGGGCAGAACATTTGGACAATACAACCCTCATGGACGTGAACCAGCTGGTTTATGTAGATGGAAAGATACATTAGAGTTCATTCACAGCAAACGATCTAGATCTAGGATTTTCAAGGGAATGTTTAACAACAAAACTTTGAGTAACCCTAGTACTCATCCGGTTAATTTCGCCCGAATAGCCTTTCATGACGTTACGAGTTCGCGAGCAAGTCGTACAGTCATAGCTTGTCTGGTTCCTCCTATGATACCTCTAACCAATAAGGCTCCATATTTAGTATTCACTGAATCTTGGAACAAACTGTATGAGTCGAGTGTTCTAGGGGTAATGAACTCCCTCACATTCGATTGGCAAGCACGCCGGTACGTGGAACTGAATATCAACTACTTCATCCTAAACATGCTATGCTTCCCGCCTCCTGAAAACACTCCCTGGGAACGAATCGGTAAACTCGCCGCCAGACTCTCTTGCGTCGACGAACGATTCGCACAATTCGCATCCCAAGCCGGCGTCGAATACGGTCCCCAAACCAACGCCGAACGAGACGACCAACGCGCCGAAATCGATGCCCTAGTTGCCCACGCCTACCGACTCAACGCCGATGAACTGCGCTTCATATTCACCGACTTCACCGAAAAAGCCGTTACTCCACATTACCGACAGCTAGTCATCGACAAGTTCAACCAGCTCCAATGAATAACTACGAACTCCTGGATAACGACCGCTACGCCACACATCTAGATGCTTTGCACAACCTGGCAACCCGATTCAACATGCCAATAAGCATCGCCACCGGATACATCAACCTCAACGGACTCCACAGCCTCGCCAACATCGCCCAACAAAACAACCTCGAAACCCGATTGATGATCGGCGCCTACCCACAGAACGATCAATTCAACACCACACCCGAAAATATATCTCCGCAAGACCGATTCCAACAATCAGTCCAATCTCTCCGCCGAGAGCGCAACTTTGATGCCTTCCCCGCCGCACGCCGCGCCAAACTCACACGCATCCACCAATTCATACAATCCCCACTCTCAAAAGTCAAACGCTACCATCAGCGGTTCCTACACGGAAAAGCATACATCTTCAGCCAGCTGCAAAACGGTGCCAAAGGCGCCGCTATAGTCTCATCCGCAAATCTCACCGCCGCCGGACTACAAAGCAATCTCGAACTCGGCATGGTTCAATATCAGCCCAACGTAGTCGATATGGCGCTTGAATGGTACCAAAATCTATGGATAGAAGCTACCGACTTCAAAACCGAACTACTCGATCTGTTGCTACCAGATATCCCCGAAACCGATCCCCGAACCATATACCTGCGCGCACTGCTCGAATACTACGGCGACCTCGATGACAACCAAGACGAACCCGAAACAAACCAGTCCCGAAAACTCACCGATTTCCAAATCGACGGCTACCTGCGCGCAAAACGCATCATCGAACAATACAACGGTGTCCTATACGCCGACGGCGTCGGAATGGGTAAAACCGAAATCGGAGTCGAATTCGTACGACAATTCATGCATCAACAACGCCAACATGTCCTCATCATCACACCCGCACAGCTACGAGACAACCTATGGCGAAACCGACTCGCCCAAGAGAACTTACGCACCCAGATCATCTCCTATCAGCAACTCGCAAACGACCGCCAACTGTCCAACGACAACACCCATACCCGCGTCCTCGATTTACCAAAAGACATGTACAGCCTCGTCGTCATCGACGAAGCTCACGCCTACCGCAACTCCAACAATACCTGGCACGCCGCTCTCGACCGACTCATGAGCGGAACCCCCAAGAAACTCCTCCTGCTCACCGCAACTCCCGTCAACAACACTCTCTGGGATCTACACAACCTATTCCTGCTATTCGCACGCCACGACAATGCATTCGCAAAAGCGCCGCTACGCATTCCCAGCCTCCGACAATTCTTCTTCCACAGCGGCGCCTCCCAACCCGAACGAATATCCGAAGCCAAGCTATTTCCACTCATCGACGCTCTCACCGTACGCCGAGACCGCAGATTCATACAACAAAACTATCGCCACGAACGATTCCAAGACGGCACCGAAGTCAAGTTCCCGAAACCCGAACTACACGAGCGCCGATATGCATTGGAGCATGCATTCCCCGGCATCGTAAGCCAAATCTCACAAATCCTAAACCCCGACAACGTCGGACTAAATGCCAAAGCTCTCACTATGGCACGCTATCGACCTTCCGCCTATCTCATCCAAGGCGATGGCACCGATAGAGCCAATGAAGCTTACATCGCCGGCTTCATGCGCTCTATGCTACTCAAAAGATTCGAATCATCTTGGTACTCCGCGCTCCAAACCGTCAAACGCATCCTCAACGACATAAACACCATCTTGCAAGCTATACATCAACAAGGCATCGTCCCTAGTGCCGACATCTTGAAAAAAATCACTGCCGACGCCGAAGACGGCACTATCTTTCAGGACGACCTGATGCAGACAATCGCCGACCAAGCCAAAATCACACCCGCACAACACTTCCGCGACGACTTCATCACCGACCTCCAGAAAGATCAGCAGCTGCTCCAACAGATGCGCAACCGCCTAGAAGCGCTAAAAGATCAGCCCGATCCCAAACTCACCGCACTCAAATCCATCATGCAACAAACACCCGCTCACAAAGTAGCCATATTCTCCACCTTCCGCGACACCGTCGAATACCTGCAACAAGCCATACACAAAGACCCCGAAATAATCGCCCAACGCAAATGCTCCATCGTCACCGGTGCCGACGCCGACCCGGAAGCGCGCGCTCGAGCCGTCGAACGATTCTGCCCGGCAGCCGAGTCCGAAGCCGAAAACAACTCACAAGCAACTGAAGATGAAGTTGACGTCCTCATCAGCACCGACATCCTATCCGAAGGCCAGAACCTACAAAAAGCGCAAGCTGTAATCTCATTCGATATGCCCTGGAACCCACAGCGAGTAGTGCAGCGCAACGGACGCATCATACGCCTCAAAAGCCCCCACCACACCGCATATCTATACACCTTGCTTCCACAAGAAGGCGAACTCGAGGAAATGCTCCAGCTCGAAGCCGCATTGCAACTTAAGATACAAGCCGCAAATGCATCCATCGGCATGGAAAACCCCGTCCTCCAAAATTCCGAATCCAAATCACGAATCTACTCCGACCTCAAGAATTTCACTATCCAATTAGCACAGGGAGACCCCGATCTCATCGACGAAAGGGTAGAGCAGAGCCGAATCAGCGCCGCTTTCGCCGGCGAAAAATTCCGCACCGAACTCAAAAGAGCACATAACGAAGGCGAACTCAAAACCATCAAAGAACTGCCTTGGGGAATCGGCGCCGCATTCATATCAAAATCCCCAGCCGTCAAACAACCCGCCGTCTTCCTCGCCTGTCGAACCCGCAATAACGAACGATACTGGAGAATGATCTCAAAATCAGGCCAAATACTCGAAATCACAGAATTGGAAATGCTACTCCGAATCGACCCCGATGACAATCCCGGCTGCAGCATCCCCAACGATTGGGATATGGACAAACTATTCAACATCGTCGCCAAAAGCATCGTCGACGAAAACAATCAACTCGCCGATCCCGCAGTGCTACAGGCAAACATCCCCGCAAGCCAGCGCTGGGCAATCGAAATCCTACGCTTGCCACAAGCGCCGCAAGGCCGTGAATACGACAACGCCGACTCCGCACTGTCGGTCGGCAGAAACCGCCGTGTCATCCTCGCACTCTCAGCATTGCGCCGAGAATACGAAGAACCCAAACCCAGTGGAATCACAGTAAACGATTGCGCACATCGCATCGTCAGCCTGGTCCAAGAATACGGACTCGAACCCGTCGAACCTCCGAAACCGATCAAACCCATCGACATAAACGACATCGGCGTCGTATGCTATCAGATTCTCATCCCCAACACCCAAAACCTCTGATTTCATCCGATGCATAAACACCATCCCAAGCCACTTATCACCACATAAACACGCTGCCTCGTCATTCCAAACGCAACCCACTCCCTCATACCGAACGATCTAGCCCTGTCATACCAGGCGTCCACTCCGGCATCCCCAAGCCCTCTCCCGTCATTCCCAAGCCGGCCGGAACCACACTCACATCCAGTATCACGCCACTTGATTTTATATGATACATAAATACCATTAAACATAGACCGAAGAGCAACGCCAACGGCGCAAACGCCAGGCGGCAGCCGCAGATTCCGAACGCAGTCGAAGCCGATGGAAAGTGTGGATGGACAGAAAGGAGGCATTGAGTAAAAGCATGTGGTGGCATCGGACAACCGGCACGGAACACTCGCGCGATATCCGATGGAAGCGCAACCGATACGCTTACTTCCAACGCCGAAAATGGCGCCGAGACCCCGTACGATTCATCTCCGAATGCCTGCACGCTAAGCCAAACCAAAAGCAAATCGATATCATCTACGCCATGCTTGAGCACGATAAAGTCGCAGTGGACGATTGCCCAGGATCCGGCAAAACATTCATCGCCGCTCATATCGTCATCTGGTGGCTAATGGCCCATAAAAAGGCCACCGTCATCACTACCGCCCCTACCGATCGACAGGTCCGTCAGGTGATTTGGCACGAAATTCGTGCCATTCATCATGCCCATCAAGATCTCATCGGCGGCCGAATCAACGCTCAATCCCTGTACCTAGATCATCGAAGATGCGCTTTCGGATTCGCTACCAACAGCGCACAGCGATTCCTTGGAATTCACCAACAAAACATGCTCACCGTTATCGACGCCGCACACGCCGTCAAAAGCGAAATCTGCGAAGCCGCCGAAATGTCAACTGCCTCCCATAACGCCAAAATGCTCATGGTAGGAACTCAGCACGACAACCACGGATACTTCAACGACGCATTCCAGATGAAAAAAACTTCATGGAAACTCATTCGCCCAACGACGCAAAACGTCATAACCAAACACTCAATGCATCCACATAGCTCTATTCACTCTCCGGATATTTCGACAACCGCAATCGGAATGCTTGAACCACAGACGAGTAGCGAGACTCGACACGGAAGGATGCCGCGGAACGATCGGAAAATGTCTGTGACGGACCTGCAAAACTCAAGCCACCACCGCCAGTTGCGAAACAACTGCGCAATCGAGCCGAAAGTCGAACTCGCAAACAAGACGAACGGGCATCAAGGGCAGCCACGTAAAACGGAACGCCGAACGCAAACCGCTCCTCCTAAATCACAACCACAACAAGAAAGGCGCAAACTGATCAATGAAAACCCAGAAACACAAAATCAACCACCAAAGACCTCCGCCAAAACCACAAAACAATCACAACAAACAGCAACGCCAACCAAACCATGCCAACTTCATCAGCCGTGATTCACAACCCAACTGTCATCCCACCACAAATTGAAGAAGGTCGACTGACCATCACAGGAGAACTGTCATAGCCATCGCAACATGCCATACGCCAAGCTATCCCCACTGTCATTCTGAGCGCACGCGAGGAATCTAGAATGACGCGCATGACCCACCCCACCCCTCCACAACAGCCTATGAAGCCACCGAAATTTCACAGCCATCTCACTCCAGCAACAACCATCCCGCGCACCCGCACCGTCATTAGCGCCTACACCAAAATACACAAATATATTATAGTATTTATGTTGAAATAACTGCACTGCAACAACCGGAGCAACGACGCCATGTTACTTAAAAGCCGATTGGACCGATGGGGAAAACTTGAAAAACTAAGCCGCATGGCAACCGACGACATCATCTTGCCCCGAACCGAGCCATCTCATTCCGCCGCGCCTTACTCAATACCGCGCAACAACCCCGGACCAGGCGTCTATCGTTCCCGCCTGCCTAACGGCAAGTACACCAATCTCATGCAGGTCATGTTCACCGATTTCTGCAAGATGGACTGTCATTTCTGCCCCAATAGCCACTGGGTGCCACGCAAAAGATTCGGATTCAAAGTCGACGAACTTGCACGCACATTCATCGACCTCGTCGAACGCCAAACCGTCGACGGGCTATTCCTCAGCTCCGGCGTCGCCGGCACCGGATCCAAAACCACCGAACGAATGGTCAAAGTAGTCGACAAAATACGCAACGGATACGGATACAAAGGATACGTCCATCTAAAAGTCATGCCCGGCACCGAACGCAACATCGTCGAAGCCGCACACCAGCTCGGCACTCGACTCTCCGTAAACCTCGAGACTGCCACCGGCGATCACATGGACAAACTCAGCAAGATGAAACACTATGAACGCGACATCATGGCGCCAATGGCATGGATCGACCAGCTCAAGCGCGGACCAACACAAGGCGCCATCGGACAAGCCACCCAGTTCGTGGTCGGCGCCGCAAACGAAACCGACGCCGATATCCTAAACCGCATCACTCAGCTATATAGCGACTGGAACCTCAAACGCGTCTACTACTCTCCATTCCGTCCCGTTCGCTACACACCACTTGAAGAGCATCCCGCCACTCCCATGCAACGCACCAATCGCCTCTATCAGCTCGATTGGCTCAAACGCGTCTACCGCTACACCAGCCAAGAAATCTCCAACGCCTTCGACCGCGGCGGATTCCTACCCCTCGAAATGGATCCCAAGCAGTCTATAGCCTTGGGAAACCTCGAAATGTTCCCCATCGATCTCAACGCCGCGCCCCGCGAGCAACTCATACGCACACCAGGACTAGGCCCCATCAGCGTCGATCGCATCATCAAGAATCGACGCCGATTCAAGATCACACGCTGGCGCGACCTTCAGCACATGGGCGTCGTGCGCAAGCGCGCATGGCCATTCGTAACCTTCCCCGGACATCGTCCCCAGCCGGCCCGGCAGCTCCGATTCGACAGCGAGTTCCACCAAGAACGCATGGATCGCACCGACGGCGGTTTTGCAGATGCACCAACCAGAAAGCCTAGCTCGATAAGGCGCACCAGCAGGGCATCCCTGCTCATGGACGATAAAGCCTCCTGGAACTCATCCTCTACAGCTGCAAACGCCGCTTCCACCCCCTGCGGCGTCCAATCATCATGCTCCGGATGCTCCCTCTACGGCTCGCCAGGGCATCCCGGCGCCAGCAACGGTGCAGTGAAATACATCCCATCAAGCCGATTCATCGCCTCCCAGCCAGCTCCCGTGCCCAACCATTAGACACTCAATGCCGGATGATAAAGCGCGCTGTAACCGCTCGAATGCAGGTTCTGCTGATGGTTAAGGCTAAAAATAGATGCAGAACACTCGTTACCGCGCCCGCATCGCCCGCGCGATATCCCGATCAGCGTCTCGCTGACGAATCGTTTCTCGACGATCCGATAGCCGCTTGCCGCGTGCCAGCGCGATAGCCGCCTTCGCTATACCTCCCACTATGTAGATCCGCAACACCACGATGGTGAGCCTTTCTTGTTCGCTTTTTCGCTGTAGCAAATCGATCTCGCGGCGGTTCAACAGCAACTTTCTATCGCGTAGCGGATCGTGCTGCCCATACATCCCTGCATATTCATAAGGCGCAATATGCACATTGATCAGCCAAGCCTCACGATCGCGTATCTGTGCATACCCCGCCGAGATATCCACTCGTCCGCTACGTATCGACTTTATCTCCGAGCCCTTAAGCATAATCCCAGCTTCAAACTCATCCAGGATGTGATACTCGTATCTGGCGCGTCGGTTCGTCGCGATAGTCCCCCCAGAAGCGAACGCTGCCAGATTGCTCTTTTTCTTCTTTTTAGCGCGCGTCATGGCCGGCAAGTGCAGTGCAGAGGTAGCTCTCAATCATCCAGGCTGGGGCATCAGCGATGCGTCTGAAATCTTGCGTAGATATGTGAATGTTAACGGTTTCCCACCTTCAACGCCTATCCGCGAAGACACCCGCATCTCACAGCCAAGCACCGCGCTTGTCAATCCGAGTTGATAACCGTAACCTCAGCCGATCAGAGATAAATCTCCTAGCGCGACGTGGTAACCCGAGTCTGAAAATCCAGCTGCTTTATCGCCGCATCCAGCTGTGGATCTGTGAAATCGATATCCCGTTCACTCACATTTTCAGGGTACTCCACCTTAACATCTGGTTCCAGCCCCACTCCTTCAATCGCGTTGCCATTTGGAGTGAACCAACGTCGAATAGTGATGCTCAGACCACCGCCGTTGGATAGCCGTTTAGTGATGTTAACGCTTCCCTTGCCGAAGGTTTTGGTCCCGATCAGCACCGCTCGGCCGTGATCTTGCAGGGCGCCCGCGAACAGTTCGGCGCCGCTGCCAGACCATTCATTGACCAGCAGCACGATCGGCACCCGGGTGAAGCTGCCGTCTCCACGGGCATAGAAATCTCTGCGTTTTCCGTCACGGTCTTCTTCATATGCCAGTTTGCCTTCGCTGATAAATTCACTGGCAGCATCAAGCGTCGCTTGCAACAGTCCACCAGGATTGTTGCGCAAGTCAATCACAATGCCTTCCGCGTTAGCGATGAGGAGTTTATCCATGTGTTCCCGAATCTCTTTCGGGGTGTCATCCGTGAACAAGTCGATATTCAGCTCTCCGTACGGAGTATCCGGAATCATGCGTGATCTGACAGATTCTTGTTCTACTCGATCGCGGATGATCGTGATATCTACCGGCTCGGTAGCCCCTACATGCAGCACTGTGAGCGTTACCGGCTCGCCGCGCGGGCCGCGTATCTTCAGCACCGCTTCCGTCACCGTCCATCCGGTAGCATCTTCGCCGTCCACCTTTAAGATGCGGTCGCCCGCCTTGATGCCGGCTCTCAACGCCGGCGTATTCGGCAACGGCGCCACGATGACCACTCCATTGCCATCAGGCGCACTCTGCACAGAGGCGCCGATGCCTTCGAAAGAGCCTTCCAGATCAGAGCGATCCAGCTCATATCGCTCCGGCGGTATATACCCCATATGTGGATCATCAATCGTTTCGATGAAAGCCTTAATGGCGGCTTCGGACATGGCCTTTGAATCAAGTTTGCTAAAGTCTACATATTCGTCATTGATGAACTGAAAGGCTTCCCATATGATCGCGACATCTTCGGGAACCGCGTCTGGCAGCTCCAGCTGAGGAATCACCTGGATCTCGATTTGGTTAGTCGCAACAGGCTCAGCAGATGGAGTTTCAGGAGCCGTCTGGACCTGGGGCCGTGATTCCCCGGAACCCGTGTCATCGTATCCATTACCCTCAGCGCTTTCAGTGCCGACAGCATGCGTCTCTTCATCAGAGTGCGTGTCAGGATCGCCGTTTTCTGAGCTTGCCTCTGGCTGTGAAGTTGGCGATGATTGCTCAACAATCGGCGATTCCACAACATCGGTCGGTTCAGCGTATGACTGACATCCCACTAGCATCAACGCGGTGATTGCCATCACCGCGACAGCGGCTACAAGATCGCTTCGGGTTATATAGATATAGCTGGTTTTGATAGATTTCATGGGGCTAGATGCATCTTATGGCGTGAGGCGCGGCGTCTGATTTATCGGCTCAACTTTTTGAGTATACGAATGTGATGTATATTTCGGTTTGATTCATCTCGGCTGGTTCTGGTTGATGCAGATAGTTTCATCTGTGCTTACAACTTTACATAACGATGCTAGTGCGAAGTTCATTGTGCAACCGGCTTGCCTATTCATTTAGCGCCTCAGACAGCACTCTAGACTTGGCGAAGCCATCTTGCGCTCCTTAGACGATTCTGGCTGTCAGTTCACTGATGTGCCAGCGGGCTCATGCTGGGCTTCGATTCTGGCCAACGCTTGGTCCAAAGCTTCACGCAGTTCGTTGATACCCCAATTCATCATCGCGGATGTTGTAATCGCATCTGGCGGCATCAATTGTTCAATGCCGTCTGGCACATCGGCTACGATGTCCAGTTTGTTGAAAACCTCGATTCGTGGCGTGTCTGCAAGCCCAAGCTGTGACAGGACGTGTTCAACAGTTTCAGATTGCTCTGCGGCGTGAGGGTTGCTGATGTCTACCACGTGGATCAGGATGTCGGCCCAGATCGCTTCTTCCAATGTGGCATTGAAGGCCTCGATCAGTATCGGAGGCAGTTTGTTTATGAAGCCCACCGTGTCGCTGAGCGTTGCGTTGCGTCCAGATGGCAAATAGATTCGGCGCGTGGTGGTTTCTAGCGTCTCGAACAGTCGGCTTCGAGACACCACTTCAGAGCCGGAGAGCACCTTGAAAAGCGCCGATTTACCGGCGTTAGTGTATCCGACTATCGCAATGGTTTTGACGTTGCCGCGCGTTCTTCGTTGGCGTTGTGCACTACGCTGGTCGCTTACCTTCACGATGTAGTTTCTGAGCTCTCGTGCCCTTCTACGCATCAGCCTGCGATCGGTCTCAATCTGGGTTTCACCGGGTCCTCTGGTGCCGATTCCGCCGCCGAGCCTCTCAAGGTGCGACCATTGCCCTGCCAGTCTCGGCATCAGATACTCAACCTGGGCGAGTTCTACTTGGAGTTTGCCTTCTTTGGTGCGCGCACGGTCGGCGAAGATATCAAGGATCAGCGCGGTTCGGTCAATCACCTTGACTTGCAGCGCATCTTCCAAATTTCGCTGCTGAGTGGGATTGAGCTCATCATCACAGATGACGGTTTGGATATTTTCGCGGTGTACGAGATGCCGTAGTTCAGATAATTTCCCCGTGCCGATGTAGGAGTGTGTGGGTTTACGCAGAGATTGTGTGATTCTGGCGACCGGAACGGCTCCCGCAGTTCGTGTCAGAGAATCTAGCTCTTGGATGGAGTCGAACATACTCCATCTTCGGTTTTGCCCTCTGACTTGAGCCGCGACGAGACATGCCCTTTCACGACTGGGCGCGGTGTGATAGATTCTTGAGCGTCTAGGCATATAAATATGTTTTGGAGCGTTATACGTCTGTCCGGTGGAAGCGGTTCAGATTTGCCAGCCTGAAATACGTCTTATGCCTTCGTCGATCTGGTCATCAGGGATGGTTAGCGAGAGTCTGATGTATCCTTCGCCGGACTTTCCGTATGCTGCGCCCGGGGTTACCACTACATCGCGTTCCTGTAGCATCTTTTGTGCGAACTCGCCAGATGTGTAACCATCGGGCACTCGCGTCCAAATGTACAGAGTCGCTTTAGGAACTGTGGCGGCGAGTCCGATTTCGTTGAGCGCGGCAACTACGCGGTCTCGGCGCCGACGATAGATGGCATTATTGTCATCAATCCACTCTTGAGGCAGCTCCAGCGCTTCGATGCCCATCTCTTGAATCGCTTGTGAAAGTCCCGAATCGATGTTGGATTTCACTCTCATCAGAGCGTCTACCATTTCGGAATTTCCGACTGCGGCGCCGATCCTCCAGCCGGTCATATTGGCGGTCTTCGACAGCGAATGGAACTCCATCCCAATATCCATAGCGCCTTCAGCTTGCAAAAGACTCGGCGCGGTATAGCCATCAAAAGTAACCTCAGTGTAGCAAGCATCATGCAGGAGGTAGAGATCGAACTCTTTAGCGTAGGCTACGGCTTCTCGGAAGAAAGATAGGTCGGCTACGGCGCCGGTGGGATTATTCGGATAGTTCAGCCATAGCGTCTTCGCTTTCCTTGCGATATCGGATGGTATCTCGGTGAAATCGACTAGATAATCGTCCTGCTCCTTCAGCGGAACGAAGTGCGTCTGGCCGCCAGCGAACAAAGTTCCGATCTGGTATACGGGATACGCTGGGTCAGGAGAAATCGATATATCGCCCGGGTTTATGAAGCACAGCGCGGCGTGCGCGATGCCCTCTTTAGCCCCGATAAGATTTATAGCTTCGGTCTGATGATCCAGCTTGACTCCGAACCTGCGGTCGTAGAACTCAGTAACGGCTTTGCGGAACTCGGGCAATCCCTCGCTCTCGGGATAGCGATGATTAGCCGCTTTGCGGGCGCCGCGATCAAGAGCGTCTAAGACTCTATCCGGAGTAGGAATATCAGGATCGCCGATGCCGAACGATACGACATCAATTCCCTGTGCCTTCTTCTCCGCGATGGCGCGGGAGATGTTAACGAAGAGATATGGTGGCAGTTGCTGCACTCTTTGCGCTAGTTCAGGCATTTTCTGGAGGTTTCTTTCTGTATTGACGGTATTTAAGTTGCGCGACGATTCAGTCGTTCCAGGTGCCGGTGAAGACTTCTACGGCCGGACCTTGAAGGAAGGCTTCTTCCATCTCGTTCCATGAAATGTTGAGAGTTCCACCGTCTAAGATTACATCCACGTTATCGTTGATCATTCCCAGTTTGCGGCACGCGAATGCAGATGCAGTGCTGCCAGTGCCGGAAGACAGGGTCTCCCCTGCACCGCGCTCAAAGATTCGGGCTCTAATCTGGCTGGTAGAGATGATGTTTACCACCTCAAAGTTTATGCGCTGAGGGAAAATGGGATTCTTTTCGACGAGCGCTCCGATTCCTGCCAGTGGAAACTCTTCTACTGGTGTGTCGATGACCGTGACTGCGTGCGGGTTCCCGATAGCAAGGCAGGTGAGCGACAGACGATGTCCGTCAATATCTACTACTTGGTCGATGACTTCCTTACAGCCACCAATAGTAGCCGTATTGACCGGGATTTCAGCAGCGTTGAAAATCGCCGGCCCCATAGCGACTTTTGCAGCTTCCATCTTGCTGTGCCGCATAGTCGGCCAAACAGTTCTGATTCCACCCATAGTTTCCACGGTGAGAGCCCCGTCGATGGGTGATGCATGTGCGTAATCAAGGACGAATTTGGCGAACAGTCGGATTCCGTTTCCACTCATTTCGGCTTCCGATCCATCGGGATTGAATACTCTCATCCGCGTCTGTGCAACTTTAGAATCGAGCAACAGTATGATCCCGTCGGAGCCGACTCCGAATGCCGGCTTACTCATTTCCGCGGCTAGCGAGTTCCAATCTCGGTCCAGAGCTCGCCCGTCTATCGCGATGTAGTCGTTTCCACATCCATGTAGTTTTACGAAATCAATGGCCATTCTTGCGGTTCCAAGCATTGCTTTATATCCATCGGCGAATCGATTCTATGCTCAGAGACTCGGATTCAGCCACCTAGTGATTTTTCGCGTGGCTTCTTGGAACGGATCTGCGTCGGGGAGATCTATGTCAATCCATTGGATGCGTTTGTCGGTGGGTTTGAACCAATTGTTTTGAGAGAGAACGAGCTTATGAGTGGCACTGAGAATCTCTCGTTTCATCTGCGGGAGCTTTATTTCCCCTTTCAAGTGTCTGGCGACTTGGCGATACCCGATGGCATACATTGAAGGCGCATCCGACTTGATTCCGCTATCGATCATTTTATGAACCTCTTTCAGCCATCCTCGCGCAATCATGCCTTCCAGCCGTTTTTCGATTCTATGATGTATCGTTTCACGCCTTGCTCGCAGCCCGATGATCAAGGTGTTGAAGGGCGATTTTTTCGCTTTAGCTGCCCCTCCACGCGCGTCGCCGGTCGCTGATGCCAGTTCAATGGCTCGGATGACTCGGCGCGGATTCTGGATATCGATCTTAGTCTGGGCATCGTGATCCAGCGCGTAGAGTCGCTTTTGCAGCTGTTGGATCCCAGCTGTGATCAGCAGGTTTTCAAGCTCGGCTCTCAGTGCTGGATTGGGAGGGATTCGCGGCAGCTTCCAACCTTCAATCAGCCCCCAGATGTACTGTCCGGACCCGCCGGCGACGATGGGCAATCTGCCGCGGCGATGGATATCATGCACGATCACTCTCGCCGATTCAAGGTATTCGCTTATGCTGTAAGGCTGATCTGAATCGATGATGTCGATCAGATGATGCGAGATCGTGTCGCGTTCCTGTGCCTCAGGTTTTGCGGTGCCAATATCCATGCCGCGATACACCAGCCTGGAATCGGCATTGACGATCTCACCGTCGAATCTCTGCGCGATGCGCGTAGCGAGATCGGATTTGCCGGTGGCAGTGGCGCCGACGATGGCTACAATCCTGGGAACGTCGGAATTATGCATTTGGGTGTGGCGATGTAAACGATGCTATCGTGCCATCGTAATGCGATATGGCACATGAAAGGGAGTATAGTTCGTGGGCTTACAACTTACATTTGAGTGCGGCATCGCTTCTATGGAGATTATGCTGAGAGCTGATCAGTGCCTGGACTGATTCACCGCTATAACATTCCGTTGCGGTCTGACTTCTCGGTTCGTCTTGTACCATGCCATATCAGAAGCACGCCCTATTCATAGACTCTTAACATCCTGACTACCTTGACGAACTATGAGGGAATCGATCCCGCAAGAAGCCCGACTTAGCCGATACGCGATTGATGGAATGCTTCCGGATCGCGTGCTCAGGCCAGAATCTGAATCCGAACTGAGTGGAATGCTGTCTGAGTTGCACCATGCCAAGGAGTGCGCCATTCCCTGGTCCGGCGGTACTCGGATCAGCATTGGAAACGTTCCCGAAGCCTACGATGCAGCGTTGGATCTTAACGGCATCAAATCGCATATGGAGCATGTTCCCGGCGACATGACGGTGATCTGCGATGCGGGAACGCCCGTGGCGGAGATCAACCGTGAGCTGTTGGCCCACAACCAGCGGCTGCCCTTCATGACACCTGATTCTCGTCATGCCACTATCGGGGGCTCAGTCGCCGCCAATGCGCCTAGTCTATTGCGCCCATGCTTCGGATCCATTCGAGAATGGATTATCGGAATGCGGATTGTGCTCGGCGACGGCATTGCCATTAAAAGCGGCGGGCGAGTTGTGAAGAACGTGCAAGGTTACGACATGCATCGTCTGCAAGTCGGTGCTTATGGCACTTTAGGCATCATCACACAAGTCGCGCTTAAGCTGGTGCCAATTCCCAAGAGCGTGCGAACTGTGGCCCTGTGGTTCAATCAAACGGATGTTGCCGATCACGCCTCGGCTGATATTATGGCATCGAATCTAGATGTTCAAGCAGCAAGGATGTACACCGGCAGCAGAGTTACGGGGATTGTTAGAGAGCTTTCTTCAACCAGGTACATGGATGCTGTCGAAGATGCCGATGTTCTCATCTTGGTGCAAATAGCTGGCTCTGGCGCCGCGATTGAGAGACAGACGGACGAATTGAT
This sequence comes from Dehalococcoidia bacterium, assembly GCA_963422715.1. Taxonomy (GTDB): domain Bacteria; phylum Chloroflexota; class Dehalococcoidia; order Lucifugimonadales; family Lucifugimonadaceae; genus Bin127. Next base: position 2,040,851 of record OY730475.1, read on the forward strand.
CGGCCTATCCGGCACGGTGCCAGCAGCTGGTTGCGAAGTGCTGGAGGCAGCATCTGAAGCTCAGATTTGGAGCTACTTGGATGGTTCAATGCAAGGGTCAACGCGTATTTTCGGAGCGCAGATAGCAGTCAAGCCGTCTGATGCGATCAATGTACTGAAGCGATGGCAGAGATTCGCAAGCCGCACTTCATCGGGTGCGGATTTCAATGCCATGATAGATATCGGATACGGCTCTGTAACGCTGAGCGTAGACAACGCGGGAGTGGAAGTAGCTTCTGATGCGGTTGCGCAATGTCTCCAGATTGTCCGGGAGTTTAAGGGTTCTGCACTTATCGAAGCTTGCCCCACGGATGTTAAGCGTGAGATCGACGTCTTCATGATCGATCAGAATTTAGAGTCGTTGATGAAACGGATGAAGCATCAGTTCGATCCGCATCGCGTCTTGAATCGAGGACGATATGCGTTTCGGATCTAGTTCTTGATGCTCCAACCCCAAGAGAGACTATGAGATAGTGAAAAGCGCTCCGCAACCTAAGCCTCGCGGTTTTACCACCCAATATGCGCCGCAAGAATCTGATCTGTATAAATGTGTGCAGTGCGGCTTCTGTCTGAATGCCTGCCCGACTTATCTTGAAACCGGGCTGGAGGCCGAGTCGCCGCGCGGACGGCTCACATTGATGAAGGCGGTGAATGAGGGCCGACTTGAGCTGACGCCTCAAGTTACGACTCACTGGGACTTGTGCTTGCAGTGCCGCGCCTGTGAGGTGGCATGTCCGTCTGGGGTGCCATACGGTCGCATCATGATGTCTGTCCGAGCGGAGATGAAGGAACGAGTGAAGCGTCCCTGGCGAGAGAGGGTGGCACGGGAGATCGGGTTCAATCGCATCTTGAAGAAGCCGTTTCTGATGAGAATGGCCGGTCGATTGACAGGCGTCTATCAACGTTCTGGGATGCGCGCTGCGGTGAAACGCACGAATCTTCTAAGACTATTGCCGAGCGGTGAGAACCTGGATGCCGCGATGCCCCAGATCGAATCTGATTTCTTCAGGGCAGATGGAAGGATCATCAAGCCAACTGGTCCTATTAAAGCTCGAGTATCAATGCTCGCCGGTTGTGTGATGACGATGATGCATGCCAACGCTCTCGAGGCTGCAGTGCGTGTGTTGGCGCATAACGGAGTGGAAGTGCATATTCCAGATTCCCAGGGCTGTTGCGGGTCGCTCAATTTCTATGCCGGCGAGAGAAAATCAGCATGTGAGATGGCCATTAACAATATTGAAGCGCTTCTATCCTCTAATCCAGACTTTGTGGTCTCGGCGTCTGCGGGATGCGGCTCTACCATGAAGGAATACGGCGAACTGATGCCGGAACATGACACGGCCGAATCATTGGCTAGAAAAACGCGCGACCTACACGAATTGTTGGTTGAGGTTGATATCGACGCTCCGCGATCGGCGGTGAATCAGCGCGTCGTTTTTCAGGATCCATGTCATCTCTTGTCTACCCAGCGAATCTCTGATGCTCCTCGTCAAGTATTGAGATCTATACCAGGTCTGGAGCGGGTGGATATGGCTGAGCCCGCGATGTGTTGCGGATCAGCCGGCACTTATTCGGCGTTCCAGCCCGTGATGTCCGGGCAGCTAGGCGACCGCAAGGCGCGTAACATTATGGCTAGCGGCGCTGATATTGTGGCGACGGCAAATCCCGGATGCGCTTTACAGCTGAAGAACGCGCTGCAACGAGCTGGCTCCGAGGTGCGAGTCGCTTATGCCTGCGAACTGTTGGACGAGGCCTATGCTTCAGGCGGCGATTACGATTGATCTAGATGCGATAGACGGGTGAGGGATAATCGGTGAGTTCGCGCGCGGCTGCCGATACAGCGACGCCGGTTTGAACTTCGCATCCCAATTTTGGCAACAGCGTTTCTAGAGCATTCAGCAATGCCAGCACATTGGCGGGAACGCAAGACTCCCCCATCAGACCTACTCGAATGATCTGCCCTGCGAAATGTCCGAGTCCTCTGCCGACTTCGATCGAATAGTTTTCCAACAGCATCCCGCGCAACTTCACATCATCAGTATCGTCGGGCAGATTCACCACCGTCAACTGATTGAGACGATCGGCGTCGGCGACTGGCGATGTCAATCCTAGGGCCTTCAAACCGGCTCGGAGCGCAGCTGCGACTCGCTGATGCCGTTCCCATCGAGTCTCGATGCCCTCTTCCAGCACAAGTTCAAGTGCTTCTCTGAGGCCGTAGATCATGCTCACAGGGCTGGTGTGATGATGAATATGATCGGGTCCCCAATAATCGGCGATGAGCGCCAGATCCAGGTACCAGGAGCTGGGAAGAGTGTCTCGCTGTCGGATACGATGCAACGCACGTTCTGAAATGGCGACTGGACTGATGCCCGGCGGCGCGGCCAAGCATTTCTGGGAACCTCCATATGCGTAATCGATGCGCCAGTCATCGAAACGCACCGGGGTTCCGGCTAGCGATGTTACAACGTCGGTCATGAACAGCGCGCCATGATTATGCGCGATGTCTGAAAGTGTTGCCACGTCTTGTATCACACCGGTGGATGTTTCGGCGTGAATGGCGGATACCAGGGCGGCATCTGGGTTCTCGGTCAAGGCTCGGTCCAGTTCTTCTGGAGCCACCGGCTTGCCCCATTCTGCATCTACTCTGACGACACCTACGCCCAGCCGCTGACACATCAGTATCTGTCTCTCACAGAAGAATCCATTAACGCATATGATGGCTTTGTCGCCGCGTTCGAGCAGACTTGAAAATCCGGCTTCCATGCCGGCTGATCCGGATCCTGCCACTGCCATGGCGGTCTGTTCAGTCATGAATATTCGAGACAGCATAGACGAGACTTCGGAGAGAATCTCGAAATAGGCCGGGTCAAGATATCCGATGATTGATTGCGACATTGCTCGTAGGACTCTGGGATTGGCAGAGCTCGGTCCAGGTCCAAGTATCATGCGCCGCGGCACTACAGACGGTCTTACGGGAGGCAGTCCATTACTTGAATGGTTCATCGCCGATTTTCTCCGGTGATGTCAACGTTCATTTTGGCTTGTAACCTCAATACTCACTGCTCTTCATAAATAAGTGTACGCACGTGGAAGGATCAAGATAATGTATAACAAAGAACTGATTTCGCGGCATTGATGATGCCGCGTCGACTGATTGAAAAAACTGAGTAAAGATTCGACGGAGGCCGCTTAACCATGGATCTAGGACTGAATGGAAAGATCGCGATCGTCACCGGCGCTAGCGATGGCATAGGCCGGGCGGCGGCGATGAGATTCGCACAAGAGGGCGCCAGTGTGGCATTGGTATCTCGGACACGCGCCGACCTTGAATCCGCGGCTGATGAGATCTCATCAGCAACTGGTAGCGAAGTGATCGCGGCGCCAGCAGATGTCTCAAGAGAGGATATGGTGCAGTCGGCAGTGGAAGCGGCAGCAGATCGTTTAGGCGGAATCGACATCTTGGTGAACAATGCCGGCACTTCATCGGCATCGAATTTCGAAGCTATGACTAACGAGCAGTTGGATATAGACTTCTCGCTAAAGGTGAAGGGTGCAATATACATGACTCGCTATGCCCTACCCTATCTCAAGAAGTCTGGTGCCGGCGCGATATGCAACACCACGACTCCCGGCGGCAAGGCGGCAGCCGGCGGCACTCAGCCCACGGCACTGTCCCGAGCGGCCGGCATATCATTGACTAAGGCCTGGTCGAAAGAGTTCGGACAGTATGGTATCAGGGTCAACACCGTGTGCGTAGGTGTGTTGAAGAGCCGACAGCATCGTCGCCGTTGGGAGGCTATCAATGCTAACGACTCTTCTTATACGCTGGATGATCACTGGAATACATTCGGAGAAGCCGTGCCGCTAGGTCGGATCGGCGAGGCTCAAGAGGCAGGGGACGTAATCGCATTCGTGTGTTCAGCGCGTGGCAGCTACATCTCCGGTGCTGCGATAAATGTAGATGGTGGCGCGGCACCAGTATATTGATTGGGCGCACGACTGCAAGCATGCAGAGTTTTGCCGGCGGCTAAATTTCATTGAGCCGTCATTTCTGGCGATGCCGCAGTGAAGTCATTCTGCTTCGGCTTGATTCGTTGCTGGCAGGTTATCCATATCCAATGCCGCGCGCACGAAGATCTCAGTGCCAATGGGCAGGCAGGCTTCGTCAAAGTCGAACTTGGCATTGTGATGTCCTTCGGCACCGCTCTTTTTCGCCCCCAAGATGAAATACACGCCAGGGATGCGGTTCATAAACTCGGCCATGTCGTCGCCTACACTGATGGGCGTGATTTCACCGACCGCATCCTCACCAACAGTCTGCATAGAGAGCCCTGAGATCCATATTGCGACGGTGGGGTTGTTCACTACCGGAGGAGTGCCAGCTGAGCGTTCGTATCTGGCTGTGGCGCGCATAGCTTCTGACGTGTTGCGAGCGATGCGCTGCAAGGCCTCGGATATGGTGCGATGAGTATCTGGATTGTAAGACCTGATAGTGCCCAGAATCTCGACCGTGTCGGCGATGACGTTGGCAGCGCTACCGCCGCTGATACTGCCGAAGGTAACAACTCCCATCTCAAGAGGGGGTATCTCTCTAGAGACAATAGTCTGAGCGGCGTTGATGATTTGGGCGGCGACCGCCACGGGATCCACTGTGAGATGCGGCATTGCGCCGTGTCCGCCGAATCCGTGCACTGTGATCTTGAACATATCTGCGCCGGCGAAAACCGTGCCTTGGTTCACTCCCACGAATCCGGTTGGGATCTGATTCCACAGATGTGTTCCGATGATGGCATCAGCATCGACCAAGTCCATGACACCGTCATCAATCATCGCCAAAGCGCCTTTAGCGATTTCTTCGGCAGGTTGGAATAAGAACGTTACTTTCCCGTTCAGCTGGCTTCTTAACTGGGAAATGATATCGGCCGCGCCAAGAGCCATTGCGATGTGCCCATCATGACCACAGGCATGCATCGAGCCATTAGCCGACGCGAACTTCAGATCCGTCGCTTCGTCGATCGGTAACCCGTCGATATCGGCTCTGATGAGGAGCGACTTGCCAGGGTTTTCACCTTGCAACTCAGCGATCAGTCCGGTGCCGCCGATGCCGCATCGCACTTGGAAGCCGGCTGCCTCTAGCCTTTCAGCGATATAATCGGAGGTTGCGATTTCGTTGAAGGATGTTTCGGGACGCGCATGTAGATATCGCCGCGTCGCGACGATACGGTCCGTATAGGCGTGAACCTTTTGGGAGATGTTGTCTGCTGGCACTGTTAGAGGTACTTTCCGTCGCGGGCAGCGGCTGTGGATTCAGCACGCTCAATGAACGCTTTCTGCGCGGCGGGGACATTTTCGGGGTCGCCATTCCAGATCTTCAAAGGAGTAGCTTGCAATCCTCTGCCGTATGAAAAGGTGAGTTCCCAAGGGGCTGATTCGGCGGATGCCAGCTTGTTGATGGCATTTAGGTTCATAGTCGCTTCCTCATCGCCCTGCCCTCCTGAAAGAAAGGCTATTCCCGGCACTGCGGCGGGAATAGTTTCGGCGAAACAGTCCAGCGTCGCCCGGGCGACGCCTTGCGCGTCAGCACGGTCGGTCGCGTCGCTTCCGCTCAGCACCATGTTGGGTTTCAGGACGGTGCCGCGGAGATCGACTCGCTGTTCGCTAAGCTCGTTGAAGACGCGTTGCAACGTGCGCGCTGTTACTTCCGCGCACTTTGCTATGGAGTGATCGCCGTCCATCAGCACTTCTGGTTCTACGATCGGCACCAGTCCCGCTTCTTGAGACAGGACTGCATAGCGCGCCAGAGCGTGAGCGTTGATGTTGATGCAGTAATCAGAGGGTATTCCGTCTCCGATGGTGATTACTGCACGCCACTTAGTGAATTGCGCGCCTAGTTCACGATATTCTTCCAACCGCGCGCGCAAGCCGTCTAGTCCGTCGGTGATCAGTTCCCCGGGCGCTCCGGCTAGCGGATTGGTTGATTTATCAACTTTGATGCCTGGAATAGTGCCTTCATTTTTGAGGATATCGACGAATTTCTGCCCGTCCTCGGTGCTCTGGCGCAACGTTTCGTCATACAGTATGATGCCGCTAATGTACTCGCCGTATCCTTTGGCAGTGAAAAGCAACTGCCGCCAGGCTCTACGGTTAGGCTCGGTGTTCTCAGCTCCGATCGATGCCAGCCTTCTTCCGATGGTGCCAGTAGATTCATCGGCAGCTAAGATACCCTTGCCGCGCGCGACCATTGCGCGGGCGATGCCGTTTAGATCATTGTTCATTGATTTCCAATCTTCCCCTTCTAACGCATTGTGATTGTGCTTGCCTCAGCAAATGATACGGCATCAAGAGTCGATGTGTCATCGCTTAATCTACTCACCTTGCGCGCAACGCGGAAAGTGGCCTTCGGTTGAAATGCCAATGACGCTCAAGATATAGATGAAAGCCGACTCTGAACTGCGCCGTATAGACTTTAGAGTTCAATCACTTCAAAGCACACCCGCCATCAGGAAACGAATGATATGCTATCAGCCCGCCAGAGTCTGTTTCAATTCGCGATGTCGCATCCTGGAAGAGGTTTCGACGATCGGTATCACTTGGCAGTGTTGCTCAACGGGATCGGTTCAGCCGGGAAATTCATCTCTTCGGAGATCAACCAGGGCGCGCTGAGAGACTTCTTCGGCGCGGCCGGTTCAGCCAATTTCACCGGAGATGAGCAGCAGAAACTTGACTTGATAGCTGATGCCGCCGTTATCGATGCATTGTCAGCCACCGGACTGGTCGCAACGATGGCATCTGAAGAGAACGAGAGTCTGATAGTGCCGAAGAGTGCGCCTCATGATGCAGCATATGGAGTAACATTCGATCCGGTCGACGGTTCTAGCAACATTGATGTCGCTGCACCCATAGGAACGATATTCGGGATTTACAAGCGAGACGACGTTTCAATGGCCGTTTCTGAATTTGATCTGCTGAAGCCGGGTGATGAGATGCTGGCGGCTGGTTATGTGCTGTACGGGTCGTCCACGATCTTCGTGTATACAGCTGGCGATGGAGTGCATTTATTCACTCTTGATCCATCGCTTGGGGAGTTCATGTTGGTTGAAGATGCGATGAGAGCGCATGGATCGTCTCAGGTCTATTCTGCGAACGAGGGCAACTCGTCTAGATGGATGACGGCGGACCAAGAGTGGGTGGCGCACGTGAAGTCGAAGGGATATACCGGCCGCTACATTGGGGCACTGGTAGCTGATTTTCATCGCAACTTGATCAAGGGCGGCATCTATGCTTATCCCAGGGACGATAAGAGTGCCAGCGGCAAGCTGAGACTGCTGTTCGAGTGCGCGCCGCTAGCATTCGTCGCTGAGGAGGCTGGAGGCGCAGCTAGTGACGGCTTGCGGAGGATACGAGAGATAAAGCCGGCAGTTCTGCACCACCGAACTCCGATGTATATCGGATCCTCTGCAGAGGTGGCGTTGTTAGAGAAGTTCCATAGTCAGAGCAACGGATCCAAGTGATCATCCACCCAAATTCTCACGGGACTCATTCTCCAGCTCCATTTGACGCTTCGCGAGTTCCGTCACCCAAGGAATGGTGGGGGCCACAATGACTGCTCGATCTGTGAGCTCTCTTGCCATCTCCAAGTATTCAGGGTAGCGCTTTGAAGCGTTTTGATAGAACTCTGCCGCTTCGAGATAGATACGCCAATTCTGGGGTTCGATGCTTGTTGCTTGGTAGACGTGGTTGGAAACCAGCTGAACCGCGCGGTTGAATTCACGGTCCTCTAATGGGTCTAAACGAGTTTTAACAAACCTGATCATATCGATCCTAGGCCTGTTGGCGAGCATGGGAAAGGTAGCTACAGAACGCTCAAAGCGCTCTTCGTATTCAGAGTTGAAGTCTGAAAATGTCAAGACGTTAAGTGTCATCTTTGCCGCTGAATAGGATGGGAGATTGAATAGCGTAAGCGATGCGACAATCAATGCGGCGGAGATGATCACCAGACCTATCTTGCTCATTGGATTCAGCGTTGCCGACAGCTGTTGAAGCAGTGGCTTTTGGATCCTTGGTTGGATGCTAGATCGGTGTTTCGTAACGCTACTGTTCTCTTGATGCAGGTGTGCGTTCCCTTGATGGTTTCTGTTGACCTGATCTCCTATGCTCGCGGCGAATGCGACGAGCATAGAGAACAGCGCTAAACTCGTTGGCGTGTCGAAGAGGAACAGGTTCTGCACGAAGTATGCAATCAAGGCAACGGCGACGGACAGGATCAAAAGCTGATCGTAATCTTTTGCCCTTCTGTAGACGCGCACCAGCGCGATTGCGGAGGCTAGCCATATGAGGATGTAGCTGGCTATTCCGACGGTACCGGTCGTTGCTAGCACCTCAACGATTTTGTTGTGTGCCTGGTCGTGAGATTTAATCTGGCTATCTTCGCCATAGAAATAGCGCCCCCACGCGATTAGAAAATTTTCTGGTCCCCAGCCAAGAATAGGTTTTTCTAGATAAGCCTTCATACCGATTCCAGCATTATCTATTCGGTTAATGACGTTTGAATCTGTTAAATCAGTTGAAAAGACGCGTGCAATAGGCTGGTTTGGAAACCAGTTGTCCGATGCTCCAGTGATCCTGAGGCTTATGAATAGAGCCGCAATAGATATGGAGACGGCGATGAAAGCATATGAAAAGTAGCGGAATATAGGCCTTTTCCCGCTAACTCCATAAATGAGTGCAAAGAGCATGGCAGCGACGATAAGCCCTACTATCGCACCGCGACTGCCAGTAAGCATAAGGGCGGCTACAGCAGACAGGACAACGAATAACAAGAACAGCCGGTAGCCTTGTTGAAGCCAGGCCGATGCGCGGAGGGAGAATGAGAGATTCTTAGCGATGTAGCTGTATACCTTGCTCCGATGAGGAATCTGTCCATGTAGAGGAGATCGTTCGTCTAGCAGGTCAGGTTGGATTGGGTGATGCTCTTGCTTTGAGGCGGTGTCAGATAGAAGATTTTCTCGTCGCTGCAGAGAGTGGATCAACAGTCCGATCGCCAATATGAGGTTCACTATTGAGTAAACGCCTAGATATATTGGGTTGCCTAAAAACGAGCCTAGTCTGCCGTTATGCAACCCGACCTCTAGAGTATTCGATTCGATAAGACCGTAGTAATGCAGGATTCCCATCCCGGTGACGATGATGGAGATGGCGACGCTGACGCTAAAAACGATTCGCCACTCTGAGATGGTTCGGAAAACTGATGCGGCAATGAGCGCGAATGCGAACCAGTGTGCCAGATCGAATACGCCTTGCATGCGCTCGTATGTGGACCAGATGCTACGGATAAAGCTCACACTCGTGAAACTAGCGATGAGCGATACGAGGACCCATAAGCCGAATGCTGCTAGTATCCAAGATGCGGCGGGACGGCGCTTCGGATAAAGGATGACGAGGGCTACCCAAGCGGCAAGTGTAACTTCGATGATGGAGCGGGCGAATATAGCTTTGCCGACCACAAACGGGTAGAAAGTGTCATTAGTGACGATTAGCGGCACGGCTAAGACTGTGAGCACCCCGGATCGCACTGCCCAGAGCAATGTCATTTCACGACTGAATTTCAATGGAGCCGATTTCAACGTCATCTGCCTGATTCGAAGGTTAGAAAATGTTGCTTAAAGCGATAACGACGGCTAGATTTGGAGTACAAGCTTAAAGTAAAACTCTGTTCGCTCCGGGTTCTTAGTCTATAATTTGGTACTTGTGGTGTTCTGGCGCAAATATTCATTTCGGATAACGGAGCAAGCGTTAAGTTGAGAGTAACAGTGGTCGGGCTCGGATATGTCGGGACGGTTGTAGCTGTAGGGTTGGCTGATGCCGGGCATCGAGTTGTGGGACTCGACATCAATCAAGTCCGAATTGAAGAGTTGAGATCAGGCAGATGTCCGATTTATGAGCCGGGCCTCGAATTACTGGTCAAATCTGGGATTTCCAAAGGCGATCTTGAGTTTGTGCATCGGGAAGCTGTGGATCGTCTTGACTGTGAAGCAGTCGTCATCGCTACTGGGACACCGCCTAATCCTGATGGCTCTGCGGATCTGCAGCAAGTGAGAGATGCGCTGGATTGGATCAAACTGATGCCATCGCCATCAGGGTCTCCAGTAGTGGTGATGAAGAGTACCGTGCCGCCCGGCACTGGGCAGGGCATAATCGAACGGGAATTGAAGGAGACTGGCTTTAGCTACGTATCCAATCCGGAGTTTCTGCGCGAAGGATGGGCAGTGCATGATTGGCAGCATCCGCACCACATAGTGATCGGCGCGTCTATCGGCGATAGCCACGGAATCGATGTCGTGAAGCGCATGCATGTTGGGCTTGAGGCGCCGTATACGGTGACTGACATCACTAGTGCAGAAATGATCAAGAGCGCGTCTAACGCTTTCCTCGCTACGCGAATATCATTCATCAACGAGATCGCCAACCTATGCGATCAGGTTGGAGCATCGATCGAGGATGTCAGTGAAGCTCTGTCGCTAGATCCGCGTCACGGCTCTCGCATCTTTCCCGGCATCGGTTTCGGCGGCTCATGTCTGCCCAAGGATATTGATGCTCTAAAGCACCTCTCACGCGCTAACGGATTGGATGCCGCTTTGCTTCATTCAGTGGCTAAAATTAACAATCGGCAGAGGATGCTGCCCTTACGAGCCGTGATAGAGCGATTCAAAGATGACTTGTCTGGCGTTAAGATAGCCGTGCTAGGGATGGCATTCAAGCCTGGAACCGATGATGTGCGTGATGCGCCTTCGATTGATCTGATCACTGCCTTAGCTGACACCGGTGCTGCCGTTTATGCGTATGATCCACAAGCGGCAAAGAATGCGCGTCCCCGATTGCCAGCTTCGGTTTGCATCGTTCCGTCTATCGCGGAAGCCATAGAAGATGCCCAGGCAACGGTAGTCGCGACGGAATGGGATGAGATAGTATCGTCGGATTGGTCCGTCATCGCCCGCGGCATGAAGCAACCGCGAATGCTCTTTGACGGACGTAATACGCTTGATCCTCGGCAGATGAGAAAACTGGGATTCGAGTATATCGGCATTGGAAGGCAATGAGCAAGACGCGTAGCCGGCTACTGTTGAATCAGGACGCGTCGCAATAATCTAAGCATCGCGTGCGCGATGCATGGATGGTGGAAACAGCTATCTGACGGTGTCTACGAGGTTCAAAGCAGTGCCGCGATCCCGTCTCGGAGTTGCGTCTGAGGTTGCCAACCGATTTTCGCTGCTGACTTGGAGTAGTCGGCACATTTTCTCAATTCTTCGAACTCGCCTCTCGGGTTAGGGATTATATGCTCGGTCTCGCCGCCGATGATAGCCGCGATCTCGTTAACCGATGTTTCGACGTCGGTACCGATGTTTAGGATGGTGTTTTCTCCACTGGGCAGATCCGCGGCGGCAGCTAATAGATTAGCGTTAGCAACATCTGATACGTGGGTATAGGATCGGGTTTGATTGCCATCCCCGTAAACCGTCATTGGCTTCTGTTCGGCGCGTAGCCTGAGGAAGTCTGGGATGACTAACACATATGCCCCCTCTCTCGGTTGGCCAGGGCCGTAGACATTGAAGTAACGCAATGAGCATACCTTCATGCCATAGATATGGGCATATAGAGTGCAGTATTGCTCCCCGATAAGCTTTTGAACGGCGTAAGGCGATTTAGGCGCGGGTACCATCTCTTCGTGCATGATGTGTGAAGCTTGGTCGCCATATACGCTGGAAGAAGATGAGTAGATCACCCTTTCAACCTTGTTCATCCGGGCGACATCCAGCACGTTCAAGGTGCCAGTCACATTGACGTTGTGAGTGCCTATCGGATCGTCGATGGATCGTTGAATGCGAGCCCAAGCGGCGGTGTGGAAAATCCAGTTCACCCCCTCGGACGCAGAGTCCAGGAGGTGCATATCGGTGATCGACCCTTCAACCAGATTAGCGTCGGGGTTTAAGGTCTCTTGGCTCCCGGCCGAGAGATCGTCGAGAATGGTAACTTGGTGTCCCGATTCTAGGAGGCGATCGACGAGATGAGAGCCTATGAAGCCGCACCCGCCGGTAACTAGGCATCGCATCTGTTTTACAGCGCCTTGCGGTCGTTCCTCAGCTAGGGCTGGTCGAATGTTCATATCTTAGCTGCTTTCGCCAGCGCGTGTGCCATGTATACAAATGCCTCGGCGTTTAGGCTGGCTCCACCAACCAGCGCGCCGTCTACATATGAGCTTCCCGCAACCTCGTGAATGTTATCGGGTCCGGCGCTACCGCCGTACAGTATCCGAACGCGTTGAGCGTGCTCTTCGTCAGAGAGATGCGCGATCTCTTCACGGATTGAAGCGGCGATGTATTCGATCTGTTCAATAGAGGCTGAAATGCCGGTGCCAATGGCCCATATCGGTTCATAGGCGATGACGGTAGACGAGATATTTTCTGGATTGCCCAGACTCTGGCGAAGTTGCTGACGGATGAATCGCTCCGCTCTTCCATTCTGCCGCTGTTCCGCGTCTTCACCGATGCAGAGTATGGGGATAAGGCCACGATCACAAGCAAGATCGATTTTCTGCGCCACGACTTCATTAGTCTCTCTGTAGTTCGTTCTGCGCTCCGAATGTCCTAAGATTACATGCGAAGCGAAGTCTCTGAGCATATTGGCCGAGACCTCGCCCGTTAAAGCACCCTCAGAGTTTTCATTCATGTTCTGCGCCCCCAGCTTGATGCGCGTGTTTTGCAGGACGTTCGCGATCATCGGAATAGAAACGAATGGAGGGCAGAGTATGGTCTCTACCGTTTCGAGTGTGCCGATGAAGCGTGCCACGCTTTGCGCGAGCGCTACACCTTGTTCGGCGGTGGTATTCATCTTCCAGTTGCCGGCGATGGTTGGGGTACGCAGCTTGGTCTCTCCTCACTAGATATGGAACAACCTGAAAAAGAACGTTGCTTCCTGCTCTGCTCTACTCAGCAATACACTTTAAGCGCGCGATGTCATTGCGTCAACCGATTCATACGCCCGGCGTTTAAGCGCTTGGATTCCCGGAAGCATCTTTCCCTCGAGATACTCCAAAGATGCTCCTCCACCAGTTGAAACATGAGTAAATGCTCCGCCTAATCCTAGTGATTGAATAGCCTCTATAGTAGAACCGCCACCGGCGATGCTGAAGGCCTTGCTGTTCTCCGCGATCGCCTGGGCTATGGCGAAGGTCCCGCCACTGAACGATTGCCACTCAAAGACGCCCATTGGACCGTTCCATATGAGTTTCCCAGCTCGACGAATGATGCCGCAATAGTCTCGGATAGTTTCAAGTCCGATATCAAGAATGTAAGCATCTTCTGAGACCGAATCGGCATCTGAGTTTTGGTGAGGGGAGCTTGCAGAGAATTGCGAGGCAGTAACGATATCTTGCGGGAGTCTCAGCTTGCATCTAATGTCAGGGTGCTTGATCAATGTTTCGGCGGAGGCAAGTTCGGCTTCAGAAATGGTAGCAGCCCCATGTGGATATCCTTGAGCGGCTTGAAATGCTGCTACCATGCCGCCCCCGATCAATATATGGTCGGTGGAATTAGCGAGGTTCTGGATGACTCCCAGCTTGTCTTGAGCTTTAGAACCGCCGATGATGGCTACTGTCGGCGCTTCATCTGATCTCAGCGCGCGTTCCAGCATCGCAACCTCAGACCGCATCAAGAGTCCGGCATAGGCACCTATAAGCCGCGGGATGCCAGCTACAGAGGCATGGGAACGATGCGACGCGCCGAAGGCGTCGTTGATGAATACGTCTGCCAATCCTGCGAGCTGGGTGGCAAAATCAGGATCGTCAGTCTCTTCACCAGGGTGGAATCTCAGATTTTCCAGGATTGCCACCCCTCCGCCAGGCATTGCATCCATAATATGTGCCGGATGATCACCATCCGGTCCGCCAGCGAATAAGATTTCGCATTCCAACAGTTCTGCCAATCTTCGTCTCACGGCTTCTATCTTCAGTTCGGGAACTGCCCTGCCCTCCGGCCTGCCGAGGTGCGAACATACCATAGTCTTGGCATTGCCATCGCGCAGCAGGTTTATGGTGGGCAATGAGGCGCGAATACGGCTTTCATCTGCAATCTTCGCAGTGCCCGGTTTGAAAGTAACGTTGAGATCGGCTCGCAACAGTGCTCGCTTGCCGCTGAGTTCGAGTTCTTCGATCCGGTACAGGTCCATTCGGGGTTGCATTCTACTAAAGATGGAAGCGATCGTTATCGTTTATGTTGCATTTGGCATCGGTGCTTTAATCATCGGGATAAGATGGAATGGGTGTCGGATATTTGCCGTGCCAGATCTAGCATGCCCGGGATGTGGTCGGCGCTGATGCCGGCTTGATGGAGTGTGGCTTTAGCTTCGGCGCGCATCGCTTCCATTTTCTTGAGCATGAAATCCTTAGCGCCGGCATCTTCGGCTAGTTGCGAAAGCTCAGCTATTTGCGCGGGATCGATGACGCGTTGCAGGTAGATTTCGCCGACGCGTCTCCTCAGTCCGGGGTCATCCACATTATCAAATAGGAATGCTAGCGGCAAAGATTTCTTCTTGGCGATTATGCGTCCCTGCTGAACCGGGTCGCGTTGCTGTTGTTCGGAGAAAAACGATGAGAAATCGGATGCTATCTGCTTCATGATGCCGATGCCGATGCCGAAACTGCGCATGGCTTCGGCTTGCGCATGGCTTTCGTTAGAGAATATAGTAGACATCTCGGTCGCGGCGCCGTAAAGCGCCCCTACCCTTCGGGCCGCCATGTCGATGTATTCTTCAACCGATACTTGGGGACGCTCTTGGTACAGGACGTCTAGATACTCGCCTTCGCACATTTTCAGCGTGGCGGCATCCACAATCGCAAGAGCTTTAGATATTCGCCCTATCGGCTCGCTTTCTTCATGTAGCCTGAATAGCGATAGCCTAGCCAAGGCATGCATGCCGTCGCCGGCATTGATGGCCTGAGACGGTCCCCATTTCCACCATATGGAGGGACGTCCCATGCGCTCCGTATTCCCGTCTTGGACATCGGCATGGATGGCGGCGAAACTGTTGATCAGCTCTAGAGATACTGCGTACTTCAGCGCCGGAGCGTGATCATTGCAGATCGCCTTAGTAGCGGCAAGCATAAGCGTTCCGTGTTGACGCGGTTGGTGAATGTGTGCCTCGGCATCAGCATTATCGTCCCAGCCCATCTGATACTCCATCATCCGATAGAACGCCAGGTCGCGCCCGCCGATGAAGCTTTGCAGCTCGCTTTCAAGCTCTTCTTCTGCCTTATGCGGGAGGATTCGGCGACGCGGCGATTTGCTTTTGTGCATCATGTGATCGCGATGCCAGTGGATGAGGCAATATCAGCCGGACTGATAGCGCCGATCCGGATAATGCTAGGATTATCGGCGGTCAGGTCGATGACGGTGGACGGTGCGGATAGATTACCGCACTTGCCCTCAACTACAACGTCAATTTCATTTCCCAATGCGGCGACGACTGAGCGCGCATCCTTCGTTGGATTCTGCCCCGATATGTTGGCGCTGGTGCCGGTGATGGGTTTGCCGAATGCATCTATGAGAGCAAGCGCGGTGTTATTTGCGGGCATTCTGATGCCGAGGGCGCCCGAGCCGGCATTGATGCTCTCTGGCACATCTGGAGCAGCTTCTAAAATGATGGTAAGTGGTCCTGGCCAGAAAGTCTGTGCTAGAAGACGTGCCGATTCGCCGAAATTCGCTACTATCTGTGCTACTTGGCTGTGATCTGAGATTAAGACCGGCATCGGCTGACTTTCTTGACGGCGTTTGATTTTGAACGCCTTTTCAATGGCTTGAGGATGCTTAGCGTCGACTCCCAGCGCGTAAAAGGTGTCGGTTGGAAATGCTACCGCGCCGCCGGCCTGGAGAGCCTGGACGGCGGCTGATATATTTTTTACTGACAATATAGACATTTAAACGTTGCTATTCGGTTTATGCTCAAACTATTGTCTAATGCTACATCCAGTCTTGTGTTGGTTATTTTCGTTCTCGGATCGATGCGGGTTTTGTTGAACAGCCAGGAGTTTCAATGACTATGGAAGTGGCAGGATGACTCCCCTATTTTCCTTTGGAGCCTTTGCCCGTCGTCTATTCCTAACATTATGGACGTTATCATTCCCCTCTTGTGCCCATTGTCATTCCGAGCGCAGCGAGGAATCTAGCGCGCGGATTCTTCACTTCGTTCAGAATGACAGAACGGATTTCCAGAATGAAATGGATGGACTTTAAGAATGACGGGCATATGGCTGGATGTTTTTAAGATGATTGATACTTGATGCCTTTAAGCTGATTGATAATTGAGTGTAGCCGAAGGTTATTTTGATGAGCGAATTCAATCAAGAGATGGATCAACATCGAATATCGACATCGGATGATATTGAGCTGGGCACTTATCTAGAGATCGCAGAGGGTGATCGTCTCAGCGGTGAATCTCCGCAAGTACCTATGCGAACCGAGTCGATACTCATAGTCGATTTCGGATCGCAATACAGCCGCCTTATCGCGCGGCGAGTGCGTGAGGCGAAGGTTTATTGCGAGATCGTTCCTTTCGACGTGGGTGATGAGATTCTGGAACGCCAAGATGTGAAGGGAATCATCTTGAGCGGCGGTCCGAACAGCGTGTATGAATCAGGCTCACCCCTGGCGCCGGCTTGGATTTTTGAAGCTGGTGTGCCAATACTCGGCATCTGTTACGGCATGCAACTGTTGGCGCATCAGCTCGGTGGCCGGGTGGAGCATGGTGGAAGGCGTGAATATGGTCATGCGGTTCTGCACCTCAACGGTGTTGGACATGATCTTTTCAAAGGCATTGATTCGGCTTCACAAGTGTGGATGAGCCATGGCGATCGCATCTCAGAGATGCCTCCAGGGTTCAATGCGATCGCCTTTTCCGAGAACTCTCCATGTGCGGCAATGGGGAATCGCGATTTGAACGCATATGGCATCCAGTTTCATCCGGAGGTGACACATACTAGGGACGGCGAGCAGATGATGCGCAACTTTGTGATCGGAATCTGCGGCGCATCCGGCAGTTGGACGCCCAAGAATTTCGTGCTCGATGCCATCTTGAGGATTCGCCAACAGGTGGGCAGCGGCAAGGTAGTATGCGCGCTATCTGGAGGCGTCGATTCAGCCGTCGCAGCGGTGCTGATACATCGCGCGATAGGTAATCGTCTCACTTGCATCTTCGTCGATAACGGTCTTATGCGTCTGGGCGAAGCGACGCGAGTGCAGAATGTATTCGCCAATCAACTGAGAGTAAATCTTCGCTTCGTAGACGGTAGCGAACGTTTTTTATCCGCTCTGAAAGGGGTTGAGGACCCTGAAGAGAAGCGCCGACGGATCGGCGAGGTTTTCATCCGCATCTTTGAGGAAGAGGCGAATGAGATTGGAGAGGTGGATTTTCTCGCCCAGGGCACTTTATATCCGGATGTGATTGAGAGCGTATCGGCGGAAAGCAGCGCGGCGCATAAGATCAAGACGCATCACAATGTGGGCGGATTGCCGGAACGGATGAAGCTGACCCTTGTGGAACCTTTGCGCCATCTCTTCAAGGATGAAGTTCGTGAGGCCGGTCGCGCACTGGGTCTGTCGGATCAATCGGTGAATCGACAGCCGTTCCCCGGGCCGGGTTTGGCGATACGCATCATCGGCGAAGTAACCTACGAGAAGCTGGAGACCCTGCGCGTCGCGGATTGGATAGTGGTGAACGAGATCAAGAAGGCAGGGCTCTACGATCGACTGTGGCAGAGCTTTGCGGTTTTAACAGACACTCTTAGCGTCGGAGTAATGGGAGATGCGAGGACTTATCAACATGTGGTGGCGATTCGCGCGGTGCGAAGCTCAGACGCGATGACTGCCGACTGGGCGCGCTTACCCTACGATACGGTTGCTCGGATATCGAACCGAATCGTGAACGAAGTGCCGCAAGTGAATCGAGTGGTTCTAGATGTGACTAGTAAACCACCGGGGACGATTGAATGGGAATGATGAACGGCATCGATGGCTCTGCTTCGCACTGGGAGAATAGTTGCAGATGAAAGTGCTTGTAATTGGATCCGGCGGCAGGGAACATGCTCTGGCTTGGAAGCTCTCCCAGAGCCCTTTGGTATCCGAAATCATCTCCGCGCCGGGAAACCCCGGGATCTCTGAACTGGGCCGATCGATTGATATGGATGATGAAGATATTGATTGCATAGTGAAGCTGGCTAAAGATGAGAAGATTGATTTGGCGGTAGTAGGGCCTGAGGCTCCACTGGTGAATGGGGTAGCGGACCGTCTGCGCAACGAGGGGATACGAGTGTTCGGCCCCACGGCGGCGGCGGCACGTATCGAGGGATCTAAAGCCTGGGCGAATGATTTGATGTATCGGTACGGTATCCCCTGCCCCGACAGTCGAGTCTTCAATGATTCGCGGTTGGCTATCGAATATATCCGCGCGAAACCGGAGGGGGCCTTGGTTGTGAAAGCTGACGGGCTTGCGGCCGGGAAAGGAGTGATGATTCCGGAGAGCTACGAGGATGCTGAAGCGGCGGTGAGAGATGCGCTGGACGCGGGAGGCTTTGGAGATGCTGGCAATAAGATCGTGATCGAGGATCGACTTATGGGTCCGGAGCTGAGCGTGTTTGCGTTCGTGGATGGGAATGATGTATCTTCTGTGGCCGCTGTGCGCGACTATAAGCGTGCCTATGATGGAGATGCCGGATTGAATACTGGGGGAATGGGGGCTTTCACTTCACCGATGCTCTGCTCTGCTTCCGCTCTGGATGATATTCGCCGAGATATCATGTTGCCGATGGCGAGGGCGCTCGTGGAAGAGGGATCCCCTTACCAAGGGATTTTATATGGCGGATTGATGCTCACCGATAGCGGTCTACAAGTGATCGAGTTCAACTGCCGATTCGGCGATCCGGAGTGCGAGCTGTTGATGATGAGATTGGAATCTGATCTAGCAGCTTTGTGTCTAGCAGTGTCAGAAGGGCGTCTGAGTGAGATGGAAGCGAATTGGAACAATGATTATGCCGTAGGAGTGGTAATAGTGTCGGGGAACTATCCAGAGGCTTACGATACTGGCTATCGAATATCAGGGGCCTTGGAAACCGGTGCCGACAAGATGATATTTCATGCTGGCACAACGACTAATGATGATGGATATCTAGTCACTGCCGGAGGACGCGTCTTGGTGGCCACGGCGTCGTCCAGCCAAAGCATTTCAGATGCTCGCCGCGAAGCCTATAGCATGGTCTCAAAGATCCAGTTTCAGAATGCTCGGGCCCGCTCTGATATTGCAATTGAGGCGGATTGACGCCTTTAATATGGTTTGGAAACGCTCTGAGATGAATCCGCTAGGTTTACGAATCGATTTGCTCGCATATGATTGAAACATTTGAATTCTACACTTCGAATGGCATTTCCGATAACCGATGATTCCGCGCTACTGCAGGGATGAGATGAGTGGCATCTGGTCTGATGCTCATCAGTTCGAGCTTTGGCTTAAGGTTGAGATCGCGGCATGTGAGGCTTGGAGCGAACTTGGGGTCATCAATGAAGACGATATGTCTAAGCTCCGCAGAGCCTCTTTCTCGCATTCGGCTTACGATCGACACTTCGATGAGACGCGGCATGATATTGTGTCATTCACCCGTGCGATAGCCGAGAGTCTCGGCGATGAGGGCCGCTGGATTCATTATGGCCTTACTTCCAATGATGTTAAAGACACTGCATTGAGTATGCAGCTGCGCGATTCTACGGCTCTGATACTCAACGATCTTGGCGCTTTGAGCTCAGCATTGCGCGCGCGCGCCTTGGAGTTTAAGGACACTCTGTGCATGGGACGTTCGCACGGCATTCACGCTGAGCCGATGAGTTTCGGGCTTAAGCTGGCACTCTGGTGGTCGGAGATGCGGCGTAACCGAGAGCGGCTTTTGGCAATGCGCGATCGAATAGCGGTAGGCATGCTTTCGGGCCCGGTAGGCACCTTCGCGGGAATTCCGCCTGGCATCGAGGAGATGGTCTGTTCCAAACTGGGACTGAAACCAGCGAAGGTTTCAAATCAGGTGGTACAGCGCGATCGTCACGCCGAATATGTGCAGATATTAGCATTGATCGCGGCTTCATTAGAGAAGATGGCAATTGAGATCAGAGGGCTGCAGCGCACCGAGATCGGAGAAGTCGAGGAGCCTTTCGGTAGAGCCGGCTACGTCAGCAAGGGTTCTTCTTCGATGCCGCACAAACGCAACCCCGAGCTTTCAGAGCGCATCTGTGGATTGGCGCGTGTTATCCGGGGCAATTCAGTGGCGGCGCTTGAAAATGTGGCGCTGTGGCACGAGCGTGATATCTCGCATTCCTCTGCCGAACGAGTGATACTTGCCGATTCCTCGCTCGCTCTGGACTATGTTATGGATTTGATGACTGGCATCATATCGGGCATGATGGTGAATCCAGATCGTATGCTGAAGAATATGGAAATGACGCACGGCTTGGTTTTTTCGCCGCGCGTGATGCTGGCGCTGGTGGAGTGTGGCGTCGAGCGCGATGTCGCTTACGATGCAGTTCAGCGTTGCGCGATGATGGCATTCTCGGCCGGTTCCAGCTTCAAGGATGTCGTTGCATCCGATGATTTGGTGCGAAAACACCTGCACGAGGATCGACTGAAGGAGCTTTTCGACTACTCGTATTTCATCAGAGAAGTGGATTATATTTTCGCCCGATCAGGCATTGAGAGCGCAGAATGATGCATGGCGCGGTCATGACTACAGATTTACCCAACTTGCTGCATCGCGCCAAGGTGCGCGACACTTATCGCGTAGCGCCCGGAGTCTTGATGATGATCGCGACAGATCGCATCTCGGCATTCGACGTGATCATGCACGATCCAGTGCCGGATAAAGGCGTGCTTCTAACACAGATGTCGGCATTCTGGTTCCGCGAAGCATTGGGGAATCTAGTTCCCAACCACATGATCGCGATGGCAAGCGACGCAGATGAGATGATAGATGTTCCTAAGGTTGGCGCGCTGAAGCATCTGCCTGCTGAATGGCGGTCTAGGACAATGTTGATTCGGGAGGCTGAACGAATAGACATGGAGTGTGTAGTACGAGGCTACCTCGCTGGCTCCGGCTGGTCGGAGTATGAAAAGAGTGGCACGCTGAACGGACGAGCTATGCCATCCGGTCTGCGCCCGGCAGATAAGCTGTCGGAGCCAGCCTTCACTCCATCGACTAAGCCCTCGGCGGGCCACGATCTTCCGTTGACCGAATCGGAGGCCATTGAACTAGTGGGGGCTGATCTATATTCTCGACTAAAGGTTATTAGCATCGAGATCTATGAGCGCGCGCGTGCTCATGCCTTGCAGCGCGGGATGATCTTAGCCGACACCAAGTTCGAGTTTGGATTCGTGGATGGCGAGCTGACGCTTATTGACGAGGTGCTGACGCCTGATTCGAGCCGTTTCTGGGACCTCGAAGAGTGGCAGCCGGGTTCTTTTCCGTCGGCTTACGACAAGCAACACCTGAGAGAGTGGCTATTGACTACTGGATGGAACTTGAAACCGCCGCCGCCGGCAGTGCCGCGTGAAGTGATGGAGATGACTCGGCAACGCTATATATCAGCTTTTAATCGTTTAACCGGATATGCCTTCAATGATGTGTAGCGATAGCACGGCTTCCGTATTTACCGACCCGATCAGAGAACTGCAAGCTAATCATGGTGACTAGGGATGGAGATGAGCTTCTTATCGTGTTGACATCAACGCGTTATTGTGTAAAGTTTGGCACGACAAATGTGTGTAGATACGGCAGTTGCATAAAATGATTGTTTATGAGTAGAGACGTAACTGGCAATAAACGCGTGGCGACCAGTCGTCCGGATTACAGGCGAGGAATGTCGCGTTCTGAAATCAGAGCTGAGAGGCGAAGCCGCAGCAACCGACGCAAACGCAGACGACGCACGGTGCTGATTGCTTTCGGCAGCGTATTTGCGGTATTCATCATCTTCGCACTGGTCTTCCAGCAGGGATTCGTGTCTCAGGAGCAGCGTTTGGGCGGCGAGCGCGGCGGATACAACAGCGGCGGGCCTGTCAGCGAGGATCCGGACGATGGGCGCACGCATGTTCAGGACGGTGTAGTACCCAATACCGCCTACAGCTTTACGCCAGCGACTTCAGGCCCGCATTGGAACACCTTGGGCAGCGCAGCAACAAACTATCGGCCGGCACCGGCGCGTTGGGGCCCATACACCAACTTTCTACCCGACCAGGTGCTGGTGCACAACTTGGAGCATGGCGGCATTGGCATGCATTACGACCCTACGAAGTGTAGCCAAGACGAGTGCGAACGCATTGTGCAAGAGTTTGAACGCATCGCGGATGAGTGGACTGATTTGGACAAGAGCTACGTCGGTTTCATCATCTCGCCGTACCCGAATATGGAAAGCGCGATCACTCTCACGGCTTGGCGTCATCATTTAAGGCTGGACGAGATAGATGAACCACGCATCCTTGAGTTCATCGATGCCTATTACGACCGCGGCTTCGAGCCTCAGATCGCCGGCATGGCGGCAGGCAATTAGCTTTAGTAGGCCCGGCGATGAGATGAACCAGTCATTCCACGCCCGTATTCGAGTCACGTTGAAATCCACCGTCAATGATCCTGAAGGGGACACTATAGCCCGCGCGCTGGCGCGTATAGGTTTGGATCAGGTCGTATCTTTGCGGGTGGGCAAATATTTCGACGTTGAGCTGATGGCGGCAAATCGAGACGAAGCCGCTTCTCAGGTGCGTGAGATGTGCGATAAACTGCTGGCGAATCCGGTTATCGAGCAATACGCATATGAGATTTCAGATTCGGGATGAATCCAAGCATTGAGCCTGCTCTCCTGCGCTAGTGCTCAATGCGCGAGCATCGGATGGGTTGGTATGGATAATGCCTGTTTATTCGTCGCGCTCAGCCGGTGAGAGTGCCTTTAGCGCTTGGAATCATATCCTCTGCTCGAGGATCGATCGATGCCGCTTCACGCAATGCTCTGGCGAAGGCTTTGAAAGCCGATTCGATCATATGGTGTTCATTGCTCCCACGCTGAACGGTGAGATGCAGGTTGAATCTGCCTTCGATGGCTAAAGATTCGAAGAAGTGCCTAGCCATGTCGGGGGAGAAATCGCCCATGTTGGACGTCCCTCCCATGTCGATGACAGGATAGCCGCGTCCGCTGAGATCAAGCGCGACGAAAGAGAGTGCTTCGTCCAGCGGCGCGAATTTGCTCGACATGCGAACAATGCCTCTTCGGTCTCCGAGCGCGCTAGCGATGCACCTTCCCAGAACAATGGCAGTGTCCTCGACGGTGTGATGCGAGCCGGTTTCGATGTCCCCGCTCGCGCGAACGGAAACATCGATCATGCCGTGCTTAGTCAAAGTGTTGAGCATGTGGTTCATGAAGCCCACTGGCGTGTTGATATCAGCTCTCCCCTGACCGTCTAGATTCAGGCGGACTGAGATGTCGGTTTCGCCCGTTTTGCGTGTTATTTCGGCAATTCTTTCAGACACGGCGATGTTTTTTCTGATCAATTGTCATCATCCTGGATATGAACAAGATTCTATTTTGATAAAACGTCTTGCTCGTAGGTCCCACATTAGGAATGTTTCAGTTTTGCAGAGAATCGATTGTGTTGGTAAACACGGGCTGATGCGATATTCAATCATTGAGAGTGCTCAATGGCTTGCATGATGCTTGTATCGCTGCCATGCACAGACGGTTCTAGGCACCAGAGAGCGCGTATATCAGCAACTGCACGATGTGCTCTTTCATCATCCTTTAATCCCAGCATTTCGAGCGACACTGCGTCTATCCGATGACGATTGGAATCGCGGAAAGCATATGATGCGGGTTGCAGTTCAAGATGGGCGAGGGAATCGAAATGTTGTTGCGCGGTTTGTCGAGCGCGTTCTCCAGCTGGTGAATCAGCTATGAAGTTTGGAACCGGTAAGCCGTCGATGGCTTTTATTTGAAGGCGCGCGCGTCCAGGTTGAGTAGTTTGCGCGTATCCCCATCGGACAAGTAGGCCCAGAGTGCTGTTCAACCAGATTGACAAAGCATTTTTGACTCGATTGTCGGAGTGAATCAGTCCTGTCCAAGTCGGTCCGCCCATATTCTCATGACGCGTATGAGCCGCCGCCAAGCTCTGTGAAGTCATCCGGAGGTTGCGAGATATGAATAAATCGCTACGCTGCTCCAACATTGCGCGCTGAAGCCGCTCACGCCCATGCACCGGCTCACCATTATGAGTAGGCTTAATTATTATCCGGCTCTGTTCATTTGTTTCTACTGACCAGAGCGAGGATAGAACCGGGACATCTCCGGGTCTAAGGCGATCAAAGGTAAACGCACCTCGCGGATCTTTACCTCGTAAATGTCCAATTAAATCGTGAGTCGGTCCCGTTTCTGCTATCCGATCCAGGCAGACTACCTCCAGCTTTATCTGGGATGCAGACATGTCGCGGGGGGAATATAGCTTGTCATCCATGAAGTTTGCCATAACTTTAGCCAAGTTGTGGTCGCGCATACTCACGGCATACCAGGGGAATCCGTAGCGAATGATCGGCATCCGCACCCATGAACCCACCGGGACATTCGCAATTGCCAATGTCCCGTAGTCGTCTTCGCTCTTTTCGGCTTCACTTATTGCTCGGGCGATGTACGATGCCTCCACGGTCAAGCGCGGCGCATGGTGAAGATTAACGGATAGGATGCGCTTGCACTCTTCCGGGATGTCTGAATCGCCGTTCTTGCGGGATATGATCAACATCTCGTTCATGTGCGTGTCGGCCGACATCATGGCCGTTTCGTCGGAGGCGACAGCTATGGCTGTGATATTGGAGTGGTGCGATTCCACCTCTTTTCGGAACCCGCTCCAGGTATTGGCGTGCGCGGCAGTAAGCGGCAATACGCTGGCAAAGACTCCACCAGACTTCAGCTTCATATGTGCGAGTGCGGAGAAATCAGTGCCTAATCCGGCTTGGCCATTGATAAATTCGTTGCCTTGGCGTCGGAGAGCGGATCTGATGCTTCCTAACCTCTTCACGCTGCGCTGGCGTTCCGGTTCCGTGATTCCTGCGATATCGAAGAGCTTGCGGCCGCCGCGTGGTCTCAGGTAAGGCGGATTCTGGATTACCAGGTCTTGACTGCCATTAGGAACCTCGAAGTTGGTTGGTTCTGCCCGATCGGTAGTCGCCGCTCTAGCAGTTTCCCCGGTGACATCCGTGATCTGATCACTGATCAGGAGTTCGAGTGATCCGGTCTTGCCGCTTGGGATTGCAACTGCGCCGATATTTGCGGTTTGATATTCGGTCGCCATCTCTGCTGATGATAGCGCTGCTGCCGTCATGTGCGATGCGAGCGCGTTTACGTCCAAACCGGTGATGCTTTCCTCCATCATTCGGCGATGCAACTCGTTCGCGGATCCGCCTTTTGCTTCGTGTTTCTGACGGATACGGCTGTAGGCGGATCTTAGTAAAGTGCCAGTGCCACAGGCAAGATCTGCAATCCTCAGCGCGGTCGCTTCATCCTTATTCGCCCAGTCTGAGACTCCGATTCTTTGCAATGCGGCATGTGCCAGGAGCGTAGCAGTTTCTGGCAAGGTGTAGTGCGCCGCTGTCTCTTCTCGGTCGTCTATCAATTTAGGGAATAGCTCGCCAGCGAAATCGACACTGTCCCCTAGCCGCAACGCTGATACTCTCTCCGCGACTCTGGCGAGCCCGTCTAAGATCTCGGCCCCGTTCAGAGCGGGAATATCTGCATGTAAGGCGTTGAGCACCGGAGTGAATATCGAGCGATAGTTGATATTCAAAATGATCGTCCAAGCATCTCGAATATCTGAAACAGTCAGCAATGGCATACTGGATGCTTGGCGCATTGCATTGACGGATTTGAGTCCGGCTTCGGCCATCGCATCGGTTCTGGCAAGCAGGTCCTGTAATTTGAAAGACGTCATCCAAATGCAACATGCCAGCCTTAAGCCTTGATCAACGCTTTTCTGTCCAAGTGTTTCAGCGATTTTCGTCGCTGCATCATCTGACAAGGCCGACTTCAATGCATTTGCGTAGCCTGCCATCTCGGTGGCGATCAATTCTGAATGGCGTTCCACTAGCGAAGGCGGTGCCGGTGCTGCATCGCAGAGGGCTGCCAAATCGCTTACATTCCCAGTGACGAATCCGATTTCCGACCATCTGTAAACATCTTGGTCTGCAACATCATTCCAATCTTCGGTCACGTCGCCCGCAAGCAACACGAAACTCAGTTCTATCTCTTCGTCGGACTGCAGTTGACGTTCAAGTTCATAATCTGAGCAGCTCCGCAGTTCATCTGGAACTCCAACCGCGATCGCCGAACGAATCGGCAACATGTTAGCCTCAGATCGTTTGCCTAAGCGGCCACGCGCATCATTAATTGCTGGTTTACCGAACTCCACCTCAATAGCTACTGGGAAACTACGTGGCGATTGAATTAGTATGTCCGGGCGCGCGGCAGCATTTTCGATAAGTGTGTGCAACCTCTCACACAGCACCGCGTCATCATCTCGCCGCCATGCGCTTCGGCGGGCTCTCAATGCGTGAGCCAACGCAATGTTGAAGCTTTGCTCATGCAACATGCCCGGCTCGTCACGAAGGCTGGCACTGAGTTTCGGTTGTTGAATGGTGTATGTCAATCTAAGAAAAAGGCGATGTAAATCAAGTCCATTTAACGAGTGATCGTTTAGTGGCCGGTCTCCAGAGCGTGCATTTATACACTCTATCGCCTTTCTCAGATGCCACTATGATTTGCCTGCTGTCCCAATACTGGGCCGGTGCCACAGTAGCAATGCTCAAAGGTCGAAAACTTCAAAACTTACTGCATAGTCGCATCCAAACTCTTCGCCGACTGCATTGGCGATCATGGTGATAAATGCTTCGGGGTCAAAGTCAATGCCCAAGCCATTGATATATGCATCGTGCTTCTGCAGAGATTCGACGCCCTTGTAGACGTAGTCTCCCACATCGACGGCGTGAGTAGGGCTTGGAGATGCGCCTACTGCGAGCATCTTGACTCCGTTCCAAGGTTTCAGGCCATCTTCCTCCATCAGCTCAGGGAATATCCATCGATTTCCCGCGTCTCGGCACGCGTCAAGAGTTGCCAGCCCCACTGCTCTATGGTCGGCTTGATTGACTAGTTCGCCGCCGAATCTCAGGTGGAAGTTCATGGATATAACAACTTCGGGCTTATGGATTCGGATGGCGCGGGCAATGTCGCGGCGCAACGGCAGACCATACTCGACTACTCCATCCGTATAGTCTAGAAACTCCACTGCGTCTACTCCCACCACTTGCGCACTCTCGATCTCTTCTTGGGTCCGTAGCTCCTTAGTCTCACGTGGATCCATTCCGTCTATTCCCGCCTCGCCGCGCGTGGCGAGCAGGTAGACTACTTTTTTGCCTTGCGAAGTCCACTTAGCCACCGCGCTGGCAGCCCCATACTCAAGGTCGTCAGGATGCGCCACCACCGCCAATGCCGTCTGCCAATCTTCATTTAGGTGCTGTAGCTTTTTTTCCTGTTGCTGAGTCATCTGAGACCTTTCTATTGGGACTATTGGCTAGTGAATGGATGAAGCGAGATCATATTTAGTTTGAAGCCGATGTGATCGCTTGCAGAGCACCGATCACAGCGTCGTTCTGTTCTGGAGTTCCAATGCTGATGCGAATAGCATTATCAAGCCGCGGAGATGAGAATCTCCTGATAAAGACGCCGC
Organism: Dehalococcoidia bacterium; assembly: GCA_963422715.1. Classification (GTDB taxonomy): domain Bacteria; phylum Chloroflexota; class Dehalococcoidia; order Lucifugimonadales; family Lucifugimonadaceae; genus Bin127. The sequence goes on from OY730475.1 coordinate 2,068,718, forward strand.
GTTCGGCGAGGAACTGATCGGCCTCTGCACCGCTCAGGTTCTCAAACTCTATGAGCAAGAAGTTAGCGCGCGAAGGCGCGTAGCGCATTCCGGGTAGGGTATTGATGATGGCTTCGATGCGTTGGCGTTCATGGATGATTGTTTCGATGCGTGCCTGCAGCTTGTTTTGATGTTTGAGAGCGGCCAGCGCGGCGGCTTCAGCGGCGAGGTTGACGTTGAATGGCTGCTTGATTGCCATTAGATGGCGAATGATAAGCTCTGATGCGATAGCGTATCCGATTCTCAGCCCGGCGATGCCCGCCCACTTGCTGAATGATCGGAGCAGGACCAGATTGTTGTAACTGTCTAACAGACCTGCTAGCGATTCGCCGCAGAACTCGTGATAGGTCTCATCTACCACAAGGACGATATCGGTTTCCAATAGCACGCGCGCATGCTCCTGAGGCAGCAGATTGCCGGTTGGGTTGTTGGGCGAAGCGATGAAGAGCATCTTGGCGCGGTGTCTAGAAATTGCCTTTACTGTAGCCTGAATATCGATTTCCCAATCTTCGGTTCGCTCCACGGGGATAAGCTCGGCTTGTGCGATGCGGGCACAGAACTCGTACATCCCGAACGTAGGCGGACAGTCGATCATTGCTTCCCCCGGGGCGATGAATAGCCTGATGAGCAGTTCGATGATTTCATCGCTGCCGGAACCGGCAATTATCTGCTGGACGGGCCGGCGGACATATTCGCTGATCGTCCACCTGATGCGCGTCTGATGCTGATCAGGATATTCATGGATCGGTAGCCCGGATAGTGATGCAATTATCTCTTCCAGGGGCGGATATGGATTTTCGTTGGCGTTGAGCTTGATGACTTTGGGTATTGTTTCGTTATCGTGCGCGCCGAGTCGACTGGAATGAATGCCGCCGACGTATGCCTGTGGCTGAGCCAGATGGGAGCGCATCATGTTAAGCAAATCGGCCATAGTTCATAATGTATCCGCGAACTTTATAAGGTCACTCGCCGATTAGCTTTCGGCGCCGAATCTCTGCGGCTTGTGAATGAGCATCCAGCGATTCTAGTTTCGCAAGCGTCGATGCGTGTGTCGAGAGTTGCATGAAAGTGGCTTCGTCCAGATCCAAGAATGGAGTAACGCGCACAAAGTTCCTCGCCGATAGCGCGGATGCCCAACGAGCAGAACTGCTCGTTGGCATGACGTGGCTGGGACCGGCGATGTAGTCGGCCATGATTTCACCCGAGAGTTCTCCGATGAATATTCCGCCAGCATGAAACGCAATTTTCGATTTCTCTCTATCGCCCTTGAATGCCAAGCATAGATGCTCGGGCGCGAAGGCTTTAGCAGTCTCTAACGCCTCGTCTATGCTATCGACGATTACCGCTACACCCTGTTGCTGCAGCGCCGCGCGCGCGATAGACGCTCGGGATAGCTGGCTCAATTGTTGCGCTAGGCATTGCTCTACTCTCTGAACCGATTTTTCAGAGAGTGCCACTAGCACCGGCACCGCCAGAGGATCGTGTTCGGCCTGCGCCAGGAGATCGGCGGATGCTATCTCTGGATCTGCCTCATCATCAATGATGACCATAGTTTCCGTGGGACCGTATATTCCGTCGATGCCGGTTAAGCCGAATGCATTTCGCTTGGCCGCGGTAACCCATATGTTTCCGGGCCCGCATATCATGTCGACTCTAGGAATAGATTCCGTTCCCACCGCCAGCGCTGCCACGCCTTGCGCACCGCCAATGGCGAATACCTGGTCCACACCGGCGATGTCGCATGCAGCAAGGACGGCTTGATGCGGTAGCCCATCTGTGCGTGGCGGAACAACAACTGAAACGTAGGGGACGGAGGCCGCTTTTGCCACGAGCGCGGTCATCATGACGGTTGAGGCAAGTGGCGCCGTGCCGCTGGGTATGCAACATCCGACTGATTGAATCGGTTGCACGAGTTCCCCATACCCCTTGGCATCGTCTCGCCATGAGTTCGGCATCGTGTTCAGCTGGAAATTGAAAACCCGTTCCGCGGCGGCGCCAAGGGCGACCCAGGCTTCATGATCGATCTTGTATCGCGCTGATTCCACAATGTCGCGCGGCACTTCGAAACGGTCTATTTCGACGCCGTCGATGACTCTAGAGACGCGTTTCAGGAATTGGTCGCCGCCGTTCCGCACATCATCGATGATTCTTTGCGCGAACTCGTCTGGATTGAGCGACCGCTCATATATCCCGCCGCCATCGGAGCGCGGCACATCGGCGTCAGCACCGCTAAGATGGCGAGATTGAAACTCCTCAGCCGCTACTGCTGCACCGCGGATTCTTCTCAGCACAGTTTACGTCCCTTACTGTATAGGCGTAGATTCTCTTGCATTTTGAGGAATAGTTCACACTCGGCTTGGTATAGGAACTGGATGTCTGATACTGCAGTACCCACTCCGCCGAGTGCTCTCAGATGGTCTACCACCGGTAACACTTCCGTCTTTCGGACCACGATTTGAACGGAAAACCAACTCTCGCTATCATTTGTGAATACCTTAGCGACGGTGGGACCTGCCATGCCGGATAGTTTGCGCGACCGCAAGACCGTAGCGGCAACCTGCTCCTCAGTTTCACCTCGGACGTTGGCGGTGACTCGGCGGTAGGTTTTAGAGCGAAGCCGGGCTTCGATTCGTTCCAGAAGTTGGCGGGTGAGGTTTAACTTGGCATCTGAACGTGCCAGCTGAGAGGCATTTCCGATCATCACCGCTTTAGAATCGATGACTCTGCCGCCGACAAGTGGACGAAGGTTGTTCTCGCGCATGGTGTTTCCGGTGTCGGAAATATCAGCGATCATATCGGCGTATCCGATCTTCGGCATGGCTTCCAAGGCTCCGTTGATGCCGACCAGTGAAAAGTAGTTGATGCCGTTGCGATGGAGAAAGCGCCTTAGCAAACGATGATACTTGCTGGCGATGCGCAGGTCGCGGCCCCTTTCGTGGAACTCCAATGCTAAATCAGCGAGGTCATATATCGAGATCACATCAATCCACGAATCCGGGACCGCTATTAGCAGCTTTGAGTGCCCATATTCGAGATCCGGTGCTACGATGAGGCTATCCCCGTCTTCTAGTCTCGATTCCAGATAGCGGTCTAGCCCCGCTATCCCGATATCGGCGTTTCCGATGTCCACTATGGTGGTGATATCGGATTGCCGCTGGTAAATGACATCGATACCCGGTATGGATGGGATTGTTGCGGTGTATCGGCGAGTGTTCAATCGACTTACAGCGGCCTCCGATTCCGATAGCAGCTCTCCAGCCCCGTCATGCAGTGCGCCGGTAGACGGGATGGCTAATCGCAACCGATCGCTCACTGAACAATCTCCCGGGTCGCTCCGTCTTCGGAGACCGCCATGATTTTAGATGGTCTCATCTGCTTCTTTATGCTCTCGGCTTGGGCTGAAGTCAAGGCTTTGAACATAGATGCTACTTGGAATCCTGCGCAACGAAGCTCGGCCGCGCGTCCGGCGATGGCCGGTGATGCCGAATCATCAGTCGGAGCCAACACTATGAGATTGGAGTTCGGCTTGGCAATCGGCTCTTCTTCTATAAACTCCAGCATCTTTTCCAGGCTGAGCGCGAACCCCAATGCTGGGATATCAGTGTCGGATCCTAACGCTTTGGCCAGCCGGTCGTATCTGCCGCCGCCGCCGATACGTTCCTGTTGGCCGGCTCTTCTGGCTGAGACATTGAAGATCATGCCGGTGTAGTACTCGATGCCGGTAGAAAATCCTAAATCGACGCTGATCTTTCCTTCCTCCACGCCTTCGTCGATAGTCGCGCCGACCACGCGGCACAGGTTCTTAACTTCCTCGGTTACCTGGAGGCCGTGTTTCTGGATGATAGATTCAGTTCGTTCGAGTGCTTCATCCGGCGCGGCGGACAAGGTGACGATGTGTGAAATAAACTCTATGGCGGCCGAGAATGCCTTAGGGTCGTGCGGTTCGCAGAGGTTCTTTTTCAGACGTTCCGCTATCTCCTGTGTTGATCTTAGGCTATGAGAGTCATCTTGTGGCAAAGAGATAGCGCGCGCGCGCAGTTTTCGGATGAGTTCCAGCTGTTTTTCTCTTTGGTCTAGTGATGCGAGCATTCCCAGACGCGCTGCTTGCTGTTGCACAGCGCGCGTTTGCTCGGGGTTGCCTTTCAACGCAGCCAAGTTACTGGCTATGAATAGCCGCGCGCGTTGTGAGATCTGGAACTGTTCCAGCAATGACCAGATAACACCGACGTGTCCGATGCGTATAGCAATGCCGAAGCGCGTTATTTCCTCGGCGGCATCTGTTGCCATCGCGATCACTTCGCCGTCGGCAGCTGGATGATCGGGACCGATGAGTTCGGCACCTATCTGAGTGAACTGTCGACGGCGAGGCAATGCCCGCGGCGGATCTTCGTACGGCCGCTCCGAATATCGGACTATCGGAGCCGCATATTGGTATCTCTGCGGGAATGTTGGAGATGATTCATGCAAGGAGTGCCTTATGATGGGAGCGGTAAGTTCCGGCCGGATGCTGACGGTGCTGCCGTCAGGTCCGATGAAATCGAAGATCTGAGTCGAGAGCAACCCGCCGGACATGCGCAGAAACAGTTCCGAATGTTCGATGAGTGGAGTTTCTATCGGAAGATAGCCGCGGCTGGCGAATCTTGCGCGCAGTTCGCTGATGGCGGATTCCATTAGCATCAGCTCGGATCCGACTCGATCCTGGAATCCGGGCGCGCGCATTATTTTGTCGCTATTGCTCATCGATATGCTGTGCGGCAGAGGAGCCGTTGTGTAGGTGGTGCGCTATTTGAGACGCGCATTGCATAGCGCGCCAGACTTTTAGCTGATTCTAATAGCCGTGTCGGTTCTATAGTGAATTGGAGATGGTCAAGTGTTGCTTAGGTTTCTTGCCATTTTCTGAAGATTCTGCTGATACTAATTGTGGTAATTATTGATACATAACAGGCATCGTCGAATTCTGGGGCAGTAAACATCTCCGGAATTCAGTCAGGACCCTTCATGACCGCAGCAGAGCGCGCAGAGCAAGTCATCGTAATTGAAGATGATCCCTCGGTTGCGCAATTGATTCGTATTTATCTTGCGCATGAAGGCTATGAGGCGCTGAGCGCGGAAGACGGGATATCGGGATTGGAACTGGCTCGAAGCTCGGATGTATCGCTTATTCTGCTGGATTTGAATCTGCCGGGCATTGACGGGATTCGATTGTGTGAAGAGCTGCGGAAAGATTCAGATGTTCCGATCATTATGGTAACCGCGCGAGTGGAGGAAGATGATCGTCTGGCCGGCCTAGATCTCGGCGCCGATGACTATGTTGTTAAACCATTCAGCCCGCGCGAGCTGATGGCGCGAGTGCGGGCGGTTCTACGCCGCGCGACACGAGATCCACGATTGATCGAGGATATCCACGGTTCAATCGCAGTAGATGATTACAGCGTTGACTTGAAAAGTAGAACGGCAAAGGTGGGAGATAGACAACTGAATCTCACGCCTACTGAGTATCGGCTTTTCACCTATTTCTTGAACACTCACGGACGCACTGTGAGCCGGGACCAGATCATTGAGTGTGCAATCGGCTATGAGTTCGAAGGCATCGATCGCACTATCGATACGCACGTCTCGAACTTGCGGCGCAAGCTCGAGACTGCGAACGGTAGCCAGCGGCACTTGAAAACCGTGTATGGAGCGGGGTATCGGTTTGAAACTTCCTGATTGGACTCACACCCTTCAGTTCCGCATGACCGCGGGATTCGCGGCGGTGCTATTCTCCATATTGTTTGCGGTGAGCCTTTCATCCGCGGTATCTACTAGTGCTTCGCTGATGGAGTACCAGGATGATTTGGATCGTTTCCGCGAAGATCGCACCTGGGAACTGGTACGAGATGTTTACGATGCGCACGAAGATATGATGCAGGTGCAGTACTCTTTGGAACAAGTGGGTCGACTCTTGTCCTGGCGGGTGGCGCTGATAGATCACAACGGGAAGGTGCTTGCGGATTCCCATCAGTATCCCCTCGATTCAGACGGTTCATATCAAACTGAAGATGAACGGTTCGAGCATGACATTGATATGAGAGCTCTGCCACTCGACCTGGGAAACGCGGTCAGCGGCAAGCTGGTCTTCACTGAGGCGTTCGATCACCGACGGGGGCCTATCTTCTTCGGGGCCGGATTCGGCGAGAAAGGGTTGTTCAATGCGCAAACTTCTAGATCCGTGATCACAATTGTAGCCACTCCAATCATTCGCTACCCGATAGCATCAGAACAGAGATCCTGGGATGAGCAGCACGAGGATGGAGATGCTTATGAGAGGATTGACGATGCGCTGACTGAACTGACAGTCGAGCCGCAGTTGAGCGCTTTGCGCAGTTCGTTCCAGAAATCGATCCTTGTCGCTGGCATCATGGGCGGACTGGCTGGGATCTTGATTGTTACGCTGTTCACTCGGCGTACACTATCCCCGATACGAGAGCTCTCCCATGCCGCGGTGCTTTTGGGAAGGGGTGATTTCGGATTTCGAGTGCGTGAGAACCGCAAGGACGAGCTGGGACAGTTGGCGCGCACTTTCAACGTGATGGCATCTCAATTGGAGTCGGCCGAATCGAAGCGCCGACGGATGACGGCCGATGTCGCGCATGAGCTCCGCACTCCCCTAACGAACATCAGGGGATACTTGGAAGGGATAAAAGATGGTGTGGTGAAAGCCGAAAAGGATACTATCGAGACGCTGCATAATGAGACACTGCACCTTTCGAGCCTGGTGGAAGATTTGCAGTTGCTCGCGAACTCAGATGCCGGAGCACTGAGATTAGACCTGACGCATGATGATCTACGGCCGGTAGTACAGAACGTGATTGATGCATTCCGTCAGCGAGCTAAAGAAGCGGGGATAGATATCCAAACCCAGATGGCAGAGGATTTGCCGGCCGTATTGATCGATCGCACTCGAATGGCACAAGTAGTGAGAAACCTGGTGGATAACGCCTTGCAGCATACGCTTCACGGCGGAAGGATATTCGTAGGGCTTGATTCGGATTCGTGCAATACTGACCGTGAGGTCCACTTGGAAGTGTCTAACAGCGGGAACGGCCTTGCAGAGGAGGATCTAGAACGCGTCTTCGATCAGTTCTATCGCATAGACGCTTCTCGCACCCGTGCAACTGGAGGCGCTGGTCTGGGGCTGACGATTGTGAAGCGGCTGGTAGAAGCCCACAACGGCAGTGTAAGCGCGAGCAGCGTTGCCGGCAAGAGTGTTACCTTCACGGTGATGCTGCCTGCTGTAGAGCAGTAATTGCTGGGAGTGGGATGAGTGGAGTGATAGCATCAGGCGAGTATGGTTGCCTCGTAGGAGTGTATTTCGTGTGATGAACGAGGTAGCATCGGCTTGAAATGGTTATTAGGCTTGATAATTCATGTGATGCCGTCGTCATCGGCGGTGGAGTCATCGGTTGCGCCATTGCCCGCGCTTTCAGCATCAAGGGACTCAAGGTTGCAGTTATAGAGAGGGACGGTGTGGCGGCGAATGCTTCGGGTTTCGCGTGGGGCGGGCTTGCTGCCAACTACGGCGCCGGGGTTCCGGGTATGATGTTGCCCATATACAAGCGCGCGATAGCTAGACACTTGGAACTTTACGACGAGCTTAGAGACTACACATCTCTCGATTGGCAACTAGCTCGCGTCGTCTCTATGACCTTGGCATCAGATGCCGCCGCTCTGCAGGAGCTGAATCAGAAAGTGCGCTGGATGAAGTCAGAAGGATTCGATGCGGAGCTCATTGATGCCGATGATATCTATCGGATGGAGCCTGCCATTGCGCCGGGGATGACGGGAGCGTCCGTCTCGCGCAGTCAATGGGAATTGGACAGCATGACGTACTCGTTAGCTCTCGCCGAAGATGCGGAGAAACACGGGGCTTGTTTCGTAAATGGCAAAGCTATGCAAGCGCTTGAATCTGGCGGACGAATTTCGGGCGTCGTCCTCGCGGACGGAGACCGATACTCAGCTCCAATTGTGATCGCGGCCACTGGACCATGGGGATCGGGCATCCGCGGGATTCCGGAACTGCCGATACACCCGGTGAAGGGTGAAATACTGCGGATTGAATGCCCGGGAGATGACTTGCAACACAGAGTCAGCTTCAACGGCCGCAATGTGGGACGCAAGCCTGACGGACTGGTGTGGGCCGGGACATACGAATGGGAACGCGGATATGATCGTTCAACGACCCGCGAAGGGATTGAGCACATATTATCGGGAGTGAGTGAGTATCTGCCTTCATTGGCTTCAATGCCGATAAGATCATCGACCGCCTGTCTGCGTCCAGTTTCTAGTGATGGACTGCCGATCATCGGTCCGGCGGGTGGTATTGATGGACTGTACGTTGCGAACGGAGCCGGCAATAAGGGGGTTCTGCTCTCTCCAGTGATTGCGGAGATGATGGTGGGGATAGCACTGGATGGGGAACGCCCCCCTTTGGAGCTATCTACCGAGCGTTTCGTGCTGGACTGATGTTGCGTCAACCTGCGCGCGGGCTGAAAAAATGCTGATATATTCATTCATATCGCGCTGGTTATGTTTGACACCGAGTTAACGATAATGGCAAAAAAGAAGAAAAGGAAACAGATAACGTCTTCGCATGCTCATGGTTATTATGGACACAAATATGGGGACACGTTTGAAGATCCAGAGACGCGCTCCAAGATATTAAGCGCCAAAGCACCGGATGATTATAGCGAGATAGATACAGAAGAGCGGCGTGCAAGTTTCATGCACGCGACCTATCCATATAAGAAATCGATGGGCTTTGATGAGTACTACGGGCACAAATTCCCGCTCCAGATTGAGCTGGTGAAGATGCAGACATGGGTGCGCGATTCGGGGCAAAAGGTGGTGATCGTGTTTGAAGGGCGTGATGCTGCAGGTAAGGGTGGCGCTATACGCCGCTTCATGGAGCATTTGAATCCGCGCACCGCCAAAGTTGTGGCACTCGAGAAGCCGGCTCCGCAGGAACAGGGTGAGTGGTATTTCCAGCGCTATGTGCGGCATCTTCCGACGGCCGGAGAGCTGGCGCTCTTCGACCGGTCGTGGTACAACCGTGCCGGCGTTGAGAAGGTTATGGGATTCTGCACAGAATCGCAGTATCAATCTTTTCTGCGCGAGACGCCGTTAATTGAGACGATGTGGGTCAACAGCGGCATCCGTATCATCAAGCTCTACTTCTCGGTGAGCCAGAAGGTGCAAGCGCGACGCTTCAAAAGACGGCAGAAGGATCCGCTGAAACAGTGGAAGCTGAGCCCGATAGATTTGGCATCGCGGGATCGTTGGGATGAGTACACTGCTGCGAAGGAGATGATGTTCTACCACACTCATACTGCTGTCGCGCCTTGGTTCGTGGTGAAATCAGACGATAAGATGCGTGCGCGCATCAATGCCATTCGGCATGTTCTGCATCTACTGCCCTACCCGGGCAAAGATGAGAGCGTGGTCTATGCGGCGGATCCATGGATCATCGCTGATGCAAGCGAAGTATGGGATGTGAAACCATCGGACATTGAAGCCGTTGCAATATCATCCTTGAATGGATCGCGTCTGCAGAGCGCGGCGGTCGAATCGCAAGCAATCAGTGCGTAACTGGAAGTCTTTTTACTGTCTTCAACTCGATTCGCTTCATATTTACTTTGGGCAAAGCCATATTCCGATTACACGCTTTCACCGGTGAGGTTTCTTGTGCCCGGCTGTCACTGGGCAGTGAAACCGCCGTCTATCACTAGGCAGGCGCCGGTCACGAACGAGGCTTCGTCAGAGGCCAAGAACAGTGCGGCTCTGGCGATCTCGATCGGCTGGGCGAACCTTCCTATCGGATGTAATCCCACTATGCGTTTGTATAGCTCTGGGTCATTGCTCACGGCATTAGTCATGTCAGTGTGGGTAAAGCCTGGGCATACGGCATTGACTCTGATGCCGGATCTAGCCAAGCCCACTGCCATGTCGCGCGTCATATTGACTACCCCGCCTTTAGAGTGCGGATAGGGATGGAAGCCGTCGGTCATGAAATCTGGATACCCTATCAGCCCTCGGATCGATGCGATGTTGACTATTGAACCGTTCTTTTGCTGTTGCATATGCCGTACAGCGTGGCGTGCCATCAGTACCGATCCCTTCAGGTTGACATCTATGACGCGGTCCCATCGCTGCTCGAAGGTCATATCGTTGCCGATGTTTCTTGCCGAGACGCCGGCGCTGTTGACTAAAATATCAATGCTGCCGAATTTGCGGCGCGTTTCATCCGCGGCATTTCCGCACTGGATATCTCTGGTCACGTCTAAAGGCATGGCGATCGCCTGAGAGCCAGCTGCTTCTATTTTCGATGCGAGCGCCTTTGCGGCATCAAGGTTAATGTCGGCAATGGCAATGCTTGCGCCTTGGGCCGCGAACAGTTCGCCGCATGCCGCGCCGATTCCTAAAGCGCCGCCGGTGATCAATGCCACTTTGCCTTGGAGTCGGCCGTTAATCGTTTTTTTCTCTTCACTGAGCGGTATAGCCGCCGTCAACTGCTAAACAGGACGCGGTTACGAACGATGATTCGTCCGAAGCCAGATATAAAGCCGCGAAAGCGATTTCAATAGGCTCTCCCAACCGTCCCATCGGATGCAAAGATTCGAGCTTCATTCGCATATCAGCATCGTCGGTCAGCGACTTGGTGAGGTTCGTGTATGTGAATCCTGGACAGAGCGCGTTGACTCGGATTCCGCTCTTGGCCAATGCCACACCCATGTCGCGTGTCATTTGCACTACTCCGCCTTTAGAGTGAGGATAGGGATTGAAACCGTCGCTGATACCTTCGGCATAGCCTACCAATCCGATGATAGACGCCAGATTAACGATGGAGCCGTGGCGGACGGGTTTCATGGCTTGAACGGCGGCATGGGACATTAGCATGGAGCCCTTGAGATTGACTTCCACTACCCAATCCCATCGTTGCTCGAGGTCCCATTCCGGCGGTGCCTTGCGTGGGGTAACGCCGGCGCTATTCACTAGGATGTCCAGCTTGCCATAGCGAGCGATGGACTGCTCTACTAGTGCGATGCACTCTTGGCGCTTCGTGATATCGATGCTGGCGGCCAAAGCATCTCCTCCGTTTCCTCGGATCCGTTCGGCCACTGTTTCTGCGGCTGGCAGGTCCAGATCGGCAGCTACTACTTGGGCGCCCTCTTTGGCGAACAGTTCGGCGCATGCTTCTCCGATGCCGGATGCAGCGCCGGTTATAAGCGCGGTCTTATTTTGTAGTCTCAAGCGAATCGAAATCCTGCATAGAAATTGGAACTATAGAATCGAGCAACGATAGCATTCAACAATATTTATCGATAATGTTAAGTCAATATCGTTTTTTGAGATAGTCCGAATGTCAAGTGCGAAGTTCAATGATGGCGGTTCTTCGATAACGCCTCAAGAGCCGCAGGCGTTGCTCACGAAGCCGGACCTGGCGCGTCCACTACGTAGGCTCTATGCTTACGCCATAGATATTGGCATTCTGCTGATGGTAGTCTATCTGGTGGCTCCGATTGCTGGCGGGCGCGTGTTCAGCCGTGAGGCAGCCATTGCCGACGTGTTCATTTTCTTTGGATATTTCGTGATTACGACCGGGATTTTCGGCCGCACTCCTGGCAAGTGGGTAGCGGGCATAAAAGTGGTAGACGGCGAAGGCCTGCAGCCAGGCGTTGCCGTTGCCATACCGCGCGAGATGGTGGGAAGATTCGTATCCATAGCAGCAATTGGAATCGGCATGGCATGGTTGCTTTGGGATCCCAATCGTCAGGGCTGGCACGATAAAATCGCCGGCACTTTCGTCGTGAACGATCGCAGCGGCGGCCCTGGCTGGCTATCGCGTTTATTGTCGCCAGCTTCCAAGACGGATAGCAACAAAGAAAAAGACAGGCGCGCCAAGCATCGCGTCGGGCGTCCAGCAAGACGGCGCAACCATCGCCGACGAAGCGGTAGACACTAAGCAACAGTGCTTGAGAGAAGGTAGTTCTATGCGATGATTCGCAATTGTCGAGATGAGGCTGCAAAAGAAGCGGAGATGTGATCATTGGCGATAAGTGAAATGGCGCGCCGACAGATGCTTGAGAGCTCGTGGATTCGGCGAATGTTCGAAGAGGGGATGGAGTTAAAGAGGGTTCATGGCTCTGACAAGGTGTCGGACCTGTCGCTGGGAAATCCATTGCTAGAGCCGCCGCCGGAGTTCAAAGCGATGCTGGCAGAAGTGGCTGAAGAACCCGATGCGGGCTGGCATCGCTATATGCCTAACGGCGGCTTCATGGAGACGCGGGCGGCGGTTGCCGAATCGCTTTCTGATGAAACTGGAGGAATTCCTTTTCAGGCTACCGACATCCTGATGACCGTAGGCGCCGCAGGCGCCATCAATGTGGCTCTGAAATCGTTGCTGGATGCCGAAGATGAGGTGATTATCATCGCGCCGTACTTCGCGGAGTACATCTTTTATGTGCAACACGCCAACGGTGTGGTGCGCGAGGCGGACTGTAGGTCTGACTTCATGCCGGACTTCGACTCGCTATCGGAGTTGCTGAACGAACGCACTCGCGCAGTGTTGATCAACTCTCCCAACAATCCGTCAGGGGTCATATATCCCCGTGAGGTGATCGCAGAGCTGGCGCGCGTAGTGCGAGACGCTGAAACAAGCTACAGTACGGAGATCTACATAATTTCGGACGAGCCGTATCGCAAGCTGGTATATACCGACACCGCGTATCCGTTTGTGCTTGAACATCATCCGCGCACTATCCTGGCTACGTCGCACTCTAAAGATCTGGGATTGGCGGGCGAACGAATCGGATATATGGCAGTGAATCCAAGCGATCCTGGCAGGTATGACCTTTTGGACGCGGCGACTTTCATGCTCCGGACATTGGGCTTCGTGAACGCGCCAGCGATAATGCAACGAATAGTCGCCAGGTTGCAGGGATCTACCGTAGATGTATCGCAATATCGGCGGAAGCGAGACTTTATGCATGGCGCGCTTACCAAGATCGGCTACCGTTGCCGCTTGCCGGATGGCGGATTCTATCTGTTTCCGCGATCTCCGCTGCGAAACGATCGCAGTTTCGTCGAGTTGTTGAAGAATAAGCTAGTACTAGTGGTTCCAGGCACAGGATTCGGCATGGGAGGATATTTCAGAATCTCTTACTGCGTAGAGGACGAGATTCTTGAAAGATCAGTATCTGGGTTCGAATCGGCATATGAAGAAGTGATATCGTGAGATTAGAATCTTTAGGCATGTTTATGCGAAAAGATAAGGTTTCATTGCGGAGAATCGCACCTGCCGCTTTAGCTGTGCCACTGCTATTGATAGCAACCGGCTTTTTCAGCGCCAGCTGCGACGAAGATGCCGATCCGACCGGAAGGGTTCTGCCGACCGCTACCCCAGGCATGATAGCGGCTACTGCGACTCCGACGGTTTTGCAATCGGAAGTAGACGGCGCGCTGCAAGTGGCTTTCGATGTGATGTTGCAAGGCAGCCCCCAGCGCGGGGTAGGGGTACTGCGCCAAGTAGGACGGGGCACACATATTAATATCACGGTGATTCCAGGAGAGGGCGTGATTCAACAGGTAAACATTCGAGAGGGACGTTGCGATGCAGTCGGCAAGTGGGTGGATACTATAGAACCTGCGATCGGAGGTGTATCGCGATCGGATCTACACAACATCCACATCCGCGATTTGGTAGACGGCAATCACTTGATATCAGTCTCGATTCCAGGCGGCACATTCAGCGAGGTCGCCACTTGCGGAGAGTTGCCGGATTTATCGCATCTAGACATACCCGACGAGGCGGGATAGTAGCAAACTAATCCTTTCCCTTCCGACACCCTACGGGATCATCGATCGCTACAGCCTGCAGGGGAAACGACTAGAACTGACAGGAATCGGTATCAGACCAAAGGCTCCTTCAGCCCTGAACCAGTGATTGGCACAACCACTATCGATTCGGCGCTCACGATTTCTGACGCTACCAGTTTCTCGAGCCCCGCAAACGCGGCCGTAGCGGTGGCCTCGCAGAATATCCCTTCCATCTCTGCGATTCGTCTCTGCCATTCAAGGATTGATTCATCGGACACTGTGACTGCGGCTCCGCCTGATCGAATCACTGCTTGCGCCGCTTGTTCGGCTCGCGGCGGTGCTGAGACTGCTATTCCCGACGCTACAGTGGAGGCGGCATCAGAAGTAGACCAATGTTCGCTATTCACTAAAGAGGCTATCGGCCTGACGGCCTCGGACTGCACGCAGTGGAGGCGTGGCTTCAGATATGGCTCATAGCCCGCATCAATGCCGATCAGCAAAGAGCCGTTGCCGGCAGGAACTACGAAATCAGTTACCTTCGTAGCGTTTTCGGTCTGCACTTCATGCGCGATCTTCTTCACCCCCTCTGCGAACCAAGGGCTAAGAGCATGCGATAGATAAAGGATTCCGTTCTTCCGTGCGAAATCGGCGGCAGCATCGGTAGCAGCTTGTCTGGGGCCATCGATAAGATGCAATTCGGCGCCGAAGATGCGTATCTGATCCAGTTTGCCTTTGGCAGCGGTAGACGGTGCGAATATGTGCGCCTTGATGCCGGCCGCGGCGGCGTATGCGGCCATTGAAGCGCCGGCGTTGCCCGATGAATCCTCTACGAATTCCGAGATGCCCTCTTCCACGGCGGCCGACACCAGTGTCGCACTGCCACGATCTTTGAACGAACCGGTAGGCGAGCCACACTCCAGCTTAGCGATGATGGCTTCAATGCCCAGATGATCGGCGATGCGTTGCAGGTTAATGCCTGAAGTGAAGTCTTGCCCTAAACGGATGAGATTACTAGCATCAGCCAAGGGCATTTCCCAGACCGCTTCTTGCTCCGATCGATATTGGATCTGGTAGATGCCGCCGCAACGGCAATGCACATTTCGAACGCTGGGACTGCAAGCAATTCTACTGCAGGCGCCACATTTAAGAGAGAAGCACCGCCGGCGTTGCTCCAGGATATATTCCACATTCAGCATAGCTGGTATGAGATTAATCCACAGGTGATTGGTCGGCGATTGGAAATGAGGAAAGAGTGATGCCCGGGCTGGCATTACCGCCACCTACTGCTACTGCGCCACTGTCGGAGCGCCAGCAAGTCGAACCTGTGAAAGTGGAGTCTTCATTCAGCGCGACCAAGCACATGCTGCCGGCAATTTTGTTGACTATCTGCACGTCATGCCCTAACCTTCGCAAAGCCCCAGCCGCATCATCGCCTAATCCCTGTTCGAGTTCTACCTCTTGCCCCTGAGTCCAGATGCGTGGCGCCTCGACTGCCTCCTGCGGCGTCATTTGGTGGTCGATGATGTTGATGATGCCTTGCGCGACGGTGGGCCAGATTCTCATTCCGCCGGGAAGCCCCAGCGCGAATGCCGGTCGGCCATGCTTCGACACGATGACCGGCGCCATGCTGCTGGCGACTCGCTTGAAAGGTTGAATGGAGTTAGCAGTATGGGGATGCGGATCGAAGTTGGCCATAGTGTTATCCAGCATCACTCCAGTTCCAGGCACTATGGATTTCGATCCGAAGCTGAGGTTGATGGTTTGAGTGGAGGCCGCTAAGTTGCCACTGCGATCGAGGCAGGTAACGTGGGATGTGCCGTGTGTGTCTGAGAATGCAGGTGATGGCAACGGATTCATCGCTGTATCCATCAAGATGCGACTGAGCTGATCTTCGGCATGGAATTTAGACAGCAGACGATCAGTTGGAATCTCTCTGAAGTGTGGATCGCCGAGATATCGGTTTCGACTTTCGAATGCCAGTTGCATGGCCTCAGCCATAAAGTGCAATGTTTCAGTGCATCCGAACCCCTTTCGGCGTATATCCTCCATCTCTAGGATGTGGAGAAGCTCAATGAGATGCACGCCTCCAGCAGCAGGCGGCGGCGGTCCGGCTATCTCGTATCCACGATAAGAACCGACTACAGGTTCGCTTTGACGAATGCGATACGCGCGCAGGTCATCCATGGTAAGAATACCGTTGTTCGCCTGAGAGTACTGGACAATACGCTCGCCGAGTTCACCATCGTAGAGATGCTCTGAACCTTCTTCCGCGATGCGCTTCAGAGTCTGTGCTAAGTCTCGCTGAACAATTCGTTCTCCGATTCTAGGCGCCTCGCCCGAAGGCATGAATATTCTCCTGGTTTCGGAGAATGATCTGATCAGTTGCGCATTTTCATCGACTAGGTTGCATAAGTGCTTACTGGCGCGGAAGCCGTTCTCAGCGTAACGGATCGCGGGTTGCATAACGTCTGCGAGCGTCATGGTCCCGAACTGGTCGAGGACTTCACACCATGCTTTCAAAGCTCCGGGCACTCCAGCCGCCAATGCCCCGACGCGATTCTGGTCGCCACGCACTCGCATATAGTGGGGCCATCGGTTGGCGACTGGCGTGAACATGGTTGGGCTTGCGGCACCGGGCGCCTGCGAATAATTGTCGATGGCTATTGCTCTGCCATCTGCGAGCCTTAAGTTGAAGAATCCGGCGCCGAAGATGCCGACTTTGGCCGGCTCTACTACCGCGAGCGTGAAGAGAGTGGCGATCGCGGCGTCGATCGCGTTCCCGCCGGCAGCTAGCATCTCGGCACCGGCCGATGATCCCAATGAGTGGGTAGATGCCACCACGCCGTCATAGCCTACGACTGGGCGCTTATGCAGCTTGAATGAAGCTGGTGAGGCGTTGCGCCAACGTTGAGTCGTCAAGTCGTGAGAAAGCATAGATTAAGATTTGGATATGTCGCGTTGTGCATCGCCCGTTCAGCGATGCGGCTTTAATTGACGATGGTACATTCACCTGCATGCAATGAGAAACAATCAGCTTGAAGCGTTCGGATATGGGCTAATCGTGAATTGGTGTGGGCTTAGTCAGTCGCGGCGCTTAAATTCAAGCGATAATCAAGAAGGTATATTGTCGTTGGTGGTCACGCGATTAAGATGCTAATGAACGAAGATCAGTTTTATATGGAGTTGTTGAATGCCGATCATCACGGTTGAAGGTAGAGTGGGCGCCGGTGCTCCGGGGCTGGGCCGGCTAGTTGCTAGAGAGCTGGAGATAGATTTTGTGGACCGGCTGATCCTGGCCCAGATCGCACGGCGCGTAAACGCCACGATGAGAGCCTTAGTCGATCAGGAGCGACGCGTTCCATCGTTGGTGGACCGATTGGCGATGCGTGTGCAGCGAGTATTGGAACGCTCAGCAGTGGCTGGTATGGGTGGTGATCCCTACTTTGGACCGGGCGTGGAAGACCTTATATCCCGTCAGTACAGCGAGTATGAGGAGACGCCAGACACCACCGCGGAGGAGATAGACGACAAGCGCTTCATCGATACCACGCGTGAAGTCATCAAGGATATCGCGGAACAAGACGATATCGTGATCTTGAGTCGCGGCGGAGCGGCTATTCTGCGCGATGATCCCAGGGTTTTGAGGGTAGGCGTAGTGGCACGGATGGAAGATCGTGTGCAGCGAGTATCTGAGCGTGAAAACATCAGTATCGATGAAGCACGCGATTTTATCGAACATTCGGATATTGCTCAGCACCGTTACTTTGAGAAGGCTTTTGACAGCAGCCCAATTGACCCCTTCCTTTATCACTTCATGTGGAACACTTCCGATGTGGGCTTAGATTTCGCGGCTAAGCTGACAGTGGACTCGGTGCGAGTGATGGAAAATGGAAGCCTTAAGTAGGCTTCAGATAGAATCTTAGATCTTCGACTAGATACAGAATCGATATGTAAGGGTAGCGATATGCCTAGAAAACCGAGCCGCAAGCAACGAGGCGGCCGCCGTCCCAACGTTTTTGTACAACCCAATATACCGAAACAAGGCGGAGGGGATAACGGCGAATCAGATGATGCGAGTGTTGTTGTTACCCCTTCGCCGGCAATCAGCAGCGCGGTGAGAGTAACCGGCAGCACGCGCGCGGCCACAACTAGAATGCCGCGTCGCACCAGATCCGAGGTCTACGCTCGAAGCTTCCCACGCGAGGTGCGAAAGATGAGTGTCTTGGCCACGGGCGTAGCAGTAGCGCTGGTCGCGCTTAGCTTCGTTCTTTAAGCAGAACTAGACGTGAAGCTGGACGGTCACCATCCGACATTCGGGTGCCTTGAGCTTGAAATATTCTTAGATATCGCTATTAAAGCGGATGGCTGGAGAGACAGTATCTGCGCGGTCTGGCCGGCGTAGGTATATTGTGGTTTCATCTGCTGACAAAGATTCGCCGAGGAATCGCTTTTCCAATCGTCTGGCAGCGGTTCCGCGTTCTCCGGGCGTCTACTTGATGCTCAATCAAGACGGTGCCGTTATCTACGTGGGCAAGTCGGTTAATCTTCGCAACCGTTTGCGCTCCTACTTCAACCCTGGCGCGAAGCTGTTGGGCAAGACGCATGAGCTAGTTAATCGGATTCGCGATTTCGAGTACATAGTAGCTGAATCGGAGCGCGAGGCTCTATTGTTGGAAAATTCGCTTATCAAAGAGCATAAGCCGCGCTACAACGCTCGTTTGAAGGACGACAAGACGTATCCTTACATCAAGGTAGATCTGGAAGATGATTTCCCTCGCGTCTACTTCACGCGGCATCAATCGAAGCGCCGAAACGCGCGCTACTTCGGCCCCTATGCTTCGGCGAATTCTGTGCGTCGGACGCTGGACGTGGTCAAGAAGCTATTTCCTTATCGCACTTGCACCAAGCCGATAACGGGCAAAGATGAGCGACCATGTCTGGAGTACTACATCAAGCGTTGCATAGCGCCCTGCACCGGGCAGGCGAGCAAAGCTGAATACGAAGATGTGATCCGCCAAGTCATCGCCTTCATGGAGGGCAACACGGACAAAGTGGTGTTGGAACTCCAGAATACGATGATTGCTGCCGCGGAGAACCTCGAGTTCGAACGCGCGGCTGAGATGCGCGACCGATTGCAGGCTCTTAAGATCGTTTACGAGGACCAGAAAGTAGTGGGGTTAGGAGATGAGGAGCTTGATGTTATAGCTCTTGCACGAGGGCACAATGAGAGCTGGATCGATGTCTTTTTCGTTCGTCAGGGAAACATGGTGGGTAGAGACCATTTCATTATGGAAGGGACTGGGGAAGATAGCGAATCACGTATCATCGGACGTTTCATACACGAGTTCTACCTGGAATCGAATCCGCATTTACCCAAACGATTGTTGACCGAGATAGAAGTGGATGATGCCGCCCTGCTGCAAGAACTGATCTCGGAGAAGCGTAGCTCCGCAGTATCGATCGACGTTCCCCAGCGCGGCGTGAAGAAAAGGTTGGTCGAGATGGCGCGCGAAAACGCGCGACAAGGATTGGCCCAGCTAAAGATCAAATGGCAATCTAACTCGCATCTGATGGAGAACGCGATGGAAGAGCTGCAAGAAGCACTTAGCCTGCCAACGCTTCCGCGCCGCATCGAGTGCTACGATGTATCGCACATTCAAGGATCATCGTCGGTGGCTTCCATGGCGGTCTTCTTAAATGGCGCGCCCGACTCTTCGCAGTACCGTAAATTCCGCATCAAAACAGTCGCGGGCAACGATGATTTCGCATCTATGCGCGAGGTCATATCACGCCGTTTCAAGCGTCTGCAGAAAAGTTCCGACAAGCTCAGAAGCGAACCGACCGTTGCTGGAGGCACTGTTCCTGAAGCCGGCTCCGAGAAGAGAGACAGCTTCAGTCAGAACCCGGATCTGGTGCTTATAGATGGCGGCAAAGGTCAGCTTTCTGCCGCTCTCGAGACGATGCTTCATCTGGGCGCTCTAGACATACCCCTTGCCTCACTGGCGAAACGCGAAGAAGAGGTTTTCGTTCCTGACAGCTCGGAGCCGATTCGACTGCCGCGCCACGCGCCGGCGCTCTTCTTGTTGCAACAGATCCGAGATGAAGCTCACCGCTTCGCCATCACCTATCATCGCCATCGCCGCGGCCGCAGATCGCTGAAATCTACTCTTGATATGGTGCCCGGCATCGGGCCGTCTCGGAAACGCGCGCTGATTCGACGCTTCGGCAGCATTAAGGCTATTCGAGAAGCTAGTGAGACCGAGTTGGCGTCCACTCCTGGAATGACGATCCGTCTGGCCGCCAAGGTGAAAGAGTATCTGTAGGGAGCCGTGGATAAGGTAAGCCTTTCAAGGCTTATCAGCGGTCCAATAAGCGGCGTTTCCTCGCCGCCAGCATCCCGATCATCACATCTATGTTCTCCGGCGTCTCCGCCAGAGATAGCGATCCATCGTCAAACTTCAGTTGCATCCACCCTTCACGCGTTTCATTCGTCGGCATAGGTTGGGAATCGGCATCTTGAAACGACGGCGCGTTATGGAAGGCAGTAGGACCTTCCATTGATTGCTCCTCAGGGGGCATGTAGCGTCTGCTCTCTGCGAATATGCGTTCTATGCGTCTGATTCGCGCCCGTATATCAGCGATATCAGCCCCTGTGATATCTTGCAGGATGACGATGAGTATGCCAGGATCAATCGCGTTACTGCCCAGCCGGTCGTGAAGAAGGTTAAAAATAGGCACCGACCTTGCGATGCGCCTCAGTGCGTCGATGTCATTTCCCGATGCCGCCAGTTCGCCGTCTGCAGTGAGCCGCAATATGCTCCGGCCGGATGCTAGCCCCCAGATCCGCAAAGCACCGATACGAGTTGCAAATGCACCTCCGGCTGGAGACATGCCCAGCATGTGAGCGAGGTTGTTTCTACTTACTTCGCCGCCCAGATCAAGCTGTATTCGATGCGCCAGCTCTACACTAGCGGAAATTGAAACTTCAGGGAATTCGTAGCTTCCTATTTTTGCCATATGCGTGCGGTCTTTGGCATTAGATCAATGCAACATTCTATATTTTACTGCGAACGAAGCAATTTACGGCATTAAACAGCGTATCAGCTGTGAAATTGCTGTATTTACGGCAAGTATACGGCAAAAGAAATCATAACGAATCTCATCCCTCAAGTATCCGACTATAAGTGGGATGTAAATGGATTAATCGCCGGACGTGACTTGGCGATGAAAGTTCGTGCGCGTCTGCCTGCGGGATCGATGCGACGGCACGATGCTTGCGTTCACTGATCATTGACCGTCCTATAATCCATAGCTTCTTCATACAGGGCTTCGGAGAGGTGAGAGTTTGCAGTTCTCATTCCCAGAGAATGTCAAAGTCAGGATAGCTTTAACACGGAGCGAGATAGCTGATCTATTCCCTATCTATGAGGGAGATAGGCAGTTCTCCGTTGGCAGCTATGAGATGGAGTCTGTGTCTGGATGCAACTGCTTGATCTAGAGCATCGGTAGTCCTTGTGCAACGCTATGAGCAGTAGTAGGGGATATCATCCTCGACGATGTGCTATCGCAAAGAGAGCGCATCAACGAGCTCATCTGTACTCGGCTCGACCAGGAGGCCGGCAAATGGGGCATCAAGGTCGCCAACGTTGAGATGCGCGAGACCGAACCGTCGGCTGATATTCAGCAAGCGATGACGCAACAGATGTCGTTTGCAGTTCTCATTCCCAGAGAATGTGGAAGTCAGTATGGCGTCAACATGGAGCGAGATGACTGATCTATTCCCTATCTATGAGGGAGACCGGCAGTTCACCTTTTCCAGTTATGGGATGGAGTCTGTATCTGGATGCAATGGCTCGATCTAGAGCATCGGTAGACCTTGTGCAACGCTAAGAGCAGTAGTAGGGGACATCATCCTCGATGATGTGCTATCGCAAAGAGAGCGCATCAACGAGCTCATCTGTACTCGGCTCGACCAGGAGGCCGGCAAATGGGGCATCAAGGTCGCCAACGTTGAGATGCGCGAGACCGGACCGTCGGCTGATATTCAGCAAGCGATGACGCAACAGATGTCGGCCGAACGGGTACGCCGATCATCGATGGTCCTTGAATTAGACGGGCAACGAGAGGCGTCCATCACCGTCGTCGAGGGTGAGAAGCAAGCAAAGTCTCCCAGCGCGCCTATTTTTATGTTCAATGTAGATATCTATCTGAGGCGGCGATGCTGGTGCTTGATTCAGTTCGGAGCGGGAGCTAATTTTAGCGTAAAAATTTTACTGTTAGAGCTTGAATCGATGCTTAGCAACCGCGTAAAGTGCAGGTGGCGGTGAGAGACCGGGCTGCGGAGCTGAAGATTGGTGCCTCCGCCTCAATCGGATTGACTTGAGTCTCCGATCATGCCTCCGATATTTTCCATCAGCCGAGTCATTTCCATGGGAAGCACGAACTTGGTAGAGGCCCCGGATGCCATTTCTTTCAAAGCATCCATGTACTGCAACGTCATTGTGTTGCCGCCGATGCCACGCGCGGTGTCTTGAATGTTCTGTAGAGCTTCGGCGTAACCGGTGGCGCGCAAGACGGCGGCTTGCTGATCGCCTTCGGCCTTCAAGATCTCAGACTGTTTTGCGCCCTCGGCGCGAAGAATTGCGG
This sequence comes from Dehalococcoidia bacterium, assembly GCA_963422715.1. GTDB lineage: Bacteria > Chloroflexota > Dehalococcoidia > Lucifugimonadales > Lucifugimonadaceae > Bin127. The sequence goes on from OY730475.1 coordinate 2,091,257, forward strand.
CTTGCTTCTCACCCTCGGCGACGGTGATGGACGCCTCTCGCTGCCCGTCTGCTTCAAGGACCATCGATCGGCGCACCCGTTCGGCCGACATCTGTTGCGTCATCGCTTGCTGAATATCAGCCGGCGGTTCGATCTCGCGTATCTCAACGTTGGCGACCTTGATGCCCCATTTGCCGGTCTCCTGGTCGAGCCGAGTGCGGATGAGCTCGTTGATGCGCTCTCTTTGCGATAGCACCTCATCGAGGATGATATCCCCTACTACTGCTCTTAGCGTTGTAGTGGCAAGCCCGACAACTGCCGGAATGAACTGCTCTACTTCCAAAACGGCCAGATGCGCCTGATTAATATCGACTCGCATATAGACGAGGAAATCGATATCTATCGGTGCGTTGTCCTTAGTGATATTCGTCTGGCGAGGGATTTCAAGGACTGCGGTGCGAGTGTCGATCTTCTGGATCTGGTGCACGATCGGGATTGATATTACGATGCCCGGCCCCATCATCCCTTCAAAAGTGCCGAAACGGAATCGCGCTACGCGTTCATAATCTCGTACGAAGTTGATGATGGGCATTGCAATTTCCTTTCTGGCATTAGGACCTACACGCCTTTAGGTGTATATGTTTGACCTTGCCGTAGAGCGCGTCCTGAGCCGGCTTTCGCGGCGAGGAATGCCCTGATTGCAGAATAACATACTTCTAGGCATCGGCGCGAAGCCCCGAGCTGCTCTTGCCACTGGCTCGGTTGCGCTCAACTGTCTTCGTCCGGTTCCTCTGGTTCTGATGCCGGTTCCACTACCAGCGTAGTAACGCCTTCAACTGCGGCGATTGACACTGATGAACCTTGCCGTATGTGACGGCGGTCGTTGGAATACGCGGACCAGGTCTCTCCGGCCACGTAAACTTGCCCTTTAGGATTCAGATCCGAGACGGCTATGCCAGTGGTTCCGATGATGCTTTCCGGTGCGCTGGGGCTTAAATAGTGTTCATCGGTGGCGCTGCGCTTCAGCTCCCGTATCAGCCATAGTGTGAAGAGCAGCAACGGCGCACCTATGATCAAGAACATCCACCAGTCCACCGACACTTGCGGCGTGCCCGGCAGCTGCGGAGCGCTAAAGGACGGGAACATGAAAACACCTCCCAGCAACAACGCAATCACTCCTGCGATGCCGAAGAAACCGAAGCCGGGGGCTACGAATATCTCGAGAGTGAAGAGCCCTAGCGCCACGATGATGAGTGCTACTCCAGCCCAGTGGAACGGCAGTTGTCCAGCACCAGCGAATCCTATTATCAGCAGCGCTATGCCGATGGAGCCTGGGATCCAGGTTCCGAAAGACCATAGCTCCACGACAAGCGCCAGCCCGCCCAGCGATATCAGTAGGAAGGCGACATTCGGATTGGATACAAGCGCCAAGACACGCTCAAGAAAAGTGTAGCTATGACGAGTGACTCGATAATCGGCTAGGTCCAGAACTATGTCCCCGCGTCGAGTGTTTACAGTTCTTCCATGTGCCCATTCCAATAACTCATCCAGATCCTCAGCTATGACGTCTGCGATGCCGATATCGACGGCCTCTTCTTCAGAGTATGCCTTGGCATTGAATACGGTGGCTTCCAGCGCTTGCGCGTTGCGTCCTCGCTGGGCAGCAATGCTACGCAACAGCGCGGCAGCATCTTCATTGGCTTTATTCGCTAGAGTCTCACCCAGTTCTTCGCCCTGTGCACCGACGACAGATGCGGCTCCGATGTCGGTCGCGGGAGCCATGGCAATGATGTTGGCGGCGGATGCGATGAAGGTTCCGGCGCTGGCGGCATGGGCCCCCGATGGCGATACGTACACTGCTATCGGAATGTCTGAGCTGATGATGGCTCTGACCATGCCGCGAGTGTTGTCTAGAATGCCGCCGGGAGTGTCTAGTTCAATCACGACGAGAGTTGCTCTAGCGTCGTGCGCAGCATCGATTTCTCGTCGCAGATAGCGTTCTGACACGCTATCGATTGGGCGGTCCAGCTGCACCACCGACACGATGGCTATCTCTGTTCCCTGGGCATAGATGGAAGAATCGGACGCGCGCGCGGAGTTGCTCAAGATGCCGATGCCGGCGATGACTATAGCAACCCACAGCATCCGGCGCGCAAAGCTCCGATTAGGCTTTGAAGTAGGGCCGATTTTCGGTCGCGATAACTTCATGATCTCGTGTTTAAGCTAATCAGCGCGACCCGCGCGGTTGTCATTGGCTTCCATCGGCTCCGACAGTGCCGGCCCAGGCTCCGACGGCCATCATACCGCCATCCACGTTGACGTATGAGCCGGTCATGAAGGAGGCTTTGTCGCTGGCGAGGAAGAGCATGACGTTTGCAATGTCCGCCGGCTTGCCAATGCGGCCGATGGGATGAGTCTTGGCAGCATCGATCAACCCCTGCTCAATATCATCGCCGGTGCCTTGGAGCGCATTCCAAACCATTGGTGTGTTGATGGTTCCCGGGTTGACGGACAGCACTCGGATGTTGTCATTAGCGAAGTCGATCGCCATCTGGCGCGTGAGCGACAGGTCGCCGCCCTTGCTAGCCGCGTATGCGGGCACGAAGGGCATCGAGAGCAGCCCTTGAACACTGGCAGTGCTGATAATGACGCCGCCGCCGGCTTCACGCATATGCGGCACGGCATACTTTGCCATTAAGAACCGACTCTTGAGATTCACGCTGATGATTCGGTCCCACTCCTCTTCCGGCAAGTCAACGGCATCAACATAGGTGTTAGGAGGCTGGATTCCTACGTTGTTGATGACGATGTTCACGCCGCCGTAGGCCTGCACTGCGGCATCTACGGTCGATTTGCACCCGGCAGATGTTCCGGCATCGGCGCTAATGTATTGCGCCACTCCACCAGCAGCTTCTATACCCGCGACTGTGTCTTTGCCTGCACGGTCGTCTACATCCATGACGGTAACGCTGGCGCCGGCAGTAGCGAAGGCTTCGGAAACTCCGCCGCCGATTCCCACCGCGCCTCCTGATACGATGACGCTTTTACCCTTAAATTCACTCATTTGTTCTGCCTCCTGTTGGCTTGGCAAAGATTAACGCGTGACATTGCTCTCGCGTCTTCAGTAAGTTCACATTATCCACGAGTATCTGGGATAGGTGGTGGGAGTTCCTCAGCGACTGTTGGTGGTGTGCAGAAGTATTAGAGGGTGCGAGATGTCCTCATTCTATTTATCTGCTTGTTAGCGCTATGCAATAAATGGGTTAGTTGTATCATGCGTTAAATCCGTGTGATTTTACCTGTGGTTTGTTCTACGATCCCGAATAGTCTGTTCATTTCCTCTTGAGCGCTTCTCCTGATTCAATCCGCCCTGATCCCGAGCGCATCATGCCGTGGTCCGCTTTTCAGCACTACAACTTCGTGCTTCTGTGGCTTTCGCAGTTGACCATGATGCTGGGCATGAATCTGCGCATGTTGGGCACCAGCCAGTGGATCTATGATGTTACCGAATCGCCGGCGCAGCTGGGGATATTAGGCGCCGTGGGTCTGTTGCAGATGCCGGTGGTTATCTACGGCGGCGCGTTGGCTGATGTGATGAACCGCAAGTTTTTGATGGCGTTTACGCAGTCGGTGTCATTCGTTTCGGTTTTGATATTGACGCTGCTGGCATTTTCGGATCTGCTGGTGCCGTGGCACATCTGGACGGTCACAGGAATTACTGGCATTGTGAATATGCTGGGAAATTCAGCTCGGCCGGCGATGCTTCCGCGCGTGGTGCCGCGCACTCACTTGACCAACGCGGTGACGGTATCCACGGCGACTATGCAGATCGCGACTATCGCTGCGCCCTTGCTTTTCGCGCCGCTGTACATCCAATTCGGCATCGGCCCCACTCTGCTGGTAACGACGGTGATTGTTGGGCTGAGCATGTTGTTCCCATTGCTGATTCGGGTTTCCGGCGCGCCGGAAGGCGGCAACAGACTGGTCATGTGGTCAACGATACTAGAGGGCCTCAAGTTCGTCGGAAAACATCCGATCCTGCCCGGGCTTTATATCTTGGACATCGGCGTTACAGTGGTTAGTTTCTACCGGATGCTCTTTCCGTTTTTCTCGGAGGAACTGTTCGGAAGAGGGGCTGATGGGACAGCATTGCTGACGTCGTTCAACGCTGCCGGCGGAGTGGCAGGCAGCATGATCGTATTCATCACCGAACGCTGGCGCCGCAAAGGGATGATAGTGCTGTTCGCAACACTTATCTATGCCCTGTTGCTATTCGCATTCGGGTTCAATCGCATCTTCGAGGTTGGCCTCTTGATAGTAGCGTTGCTTGGGATGACGGATGCGGTAGGAATGACTATGCGTCAGGCGCTGGTACAGCTCACGGCGCCAGATGCGATGCTCGGGCGTGCTAGCAGCGCTCATTCCTTCGCCGCGATGGGCGCTAATCATCTCGGGCAGATGGAGGTCTCATTCGTCGGAGGCATTATCGGGGCCGGCCCGGTTATGGTCTTAGGCGGCGGCGTTTCGCTGGCGGTGGTGGGGTTGGTATGGTGGTTGGCGTCGGGGATACGGAACTATCGATATCGGCCGCGGTGAGATGGCAGCGAATACTGAAGCGCGTTGGGCGACTATCTTCTCTTTGGAGCTGGGATCAGCTTCAGGATGGGGCCATCGAATCTCAGGATGTAGATCTCGCCCTTCAGATCAGCGCCGAAGGATACGATGCTAGGCTCTGGGTATTTCTCTCCGGGCGGCGCGATGTCCCCTAGTATTACCGGATCAAGGCGAGGCTTCACAGCATCGATGGCGATTAGAGCGCCACGGCAATGGTCGGCAAACAAGTACTGCCCCTTGAGCTGCGGAATCTCCGTGCCGCGGTATACGTTGCCGCCGATGATGGTGCAGTTATCGCCGCGCGGAGGATATTCATAAAGTGGCATTGTGATGCCACTCTGGTCGCATCCTTTTCGGGGCTTGAAGCATTGGGTGGCTTCCATGCGGCTCCATCCGAAGTTGTAACCGCCTCCGGCGGTGTCGGCAACATTCACTTCTTCCCGATAGCTCTGCCCTACATCTCCGATCCACAGCTGCCCTGTCTCGTAATCCATCGACATTCGCCAAGGATTTCGCAACCCATAGGCCCAGATTTCGTCGGGGACCTCTTGATGCTCCGGCCCGAGGAAGGGATTGTCTGATGGCACGGTGTAGGGAGCTTCATCGCTGGAGTTTGAAATATCGATGCGGATGATAGTGCCGTAGTGGTTCGACAAGTCTTGTCCATTTCCCTTAGGGTCAGCGGCCGAGCCGCCATCTCCAAGCCCGAGATATAAGCGCCCTGCTCGGTCGAAGACGATCTTTCCTCCATTGTGGTTCGGGAACGGCTGGATCAATTCAAAGACTATATGTTCCCGGCTCCAGTCTTCTTGATATTCGGCTATCGACACCCACGATAGGGTTGAATGCCGCAACCCTTTCAGCGGTGAATAGTAGAGCCATAGTCGCTGGTTGTCACTGAATTTGGGATCGAGAGCGATGCTTAGCAATCCCTCTTCATTGGAGCTTCGTCTCACTCTTTCGCTTATCGACATGAAGAGTTCGGGCTCTCGGGAGCCATCGATGGGTGCCAAGTAGATATCACCCACCTGCTCCGCGATGAGCGCCGATTCGCCGTCGGGCAGGAATGCGATATCAATCGGACGTTCCCAAGCGGCACCACCGAATGCTTCGGCGAATGATATGTCGTCGCGCGAGAAATGCGGAGCTGGAGTTTCGGTGGCCGCCAACCTCTGCTGGTCAGGCGAAGCAACTTGCAACGCGGGTTCCGAGAAACCGGCTTGAGAAGAACACGCAAGCACGGCAACGCCTATCAGCGCGGCAGCGATAGCAAAATATGAGGCGTATTTCAGTAAGGCAGAGCTGACACTGCTCACCATTGCACGTACATCGGCATAACCACGTGAGAGAATCCCGGATGATCGGAGAGTCGGAACAGGGCCGGACTGGACGGAGTAGTGATAGCCATAATGATCTCTGGGTGCTCCGCCACCTCTTCACCGCCCTCGGGCGATTGCAGGTTAGAGGCACCGCCACGGGCATGGTTCACCAGGTCGACAAGATACTTCACATTGAAAGCGATCTTGCCCGCTTCGCCCTCGATATCGGCATCGATCACTCCCTCGCTGTCGCCAATGTGTTCGGCATTTGACGACACGGTGAGGGTGCCAGATTTTATCGATTCCTCAACGTCGTTGTTGGTTACCAGCCTCACGATACCGCTGCCGTCTCTAGCGATGACCTGGGCTTGCCTGGCCAGTCGATCCATGGCGTCCACCGGTATTCTGATAGTGGAATCAACTTCTTTGGGTATCAGGTTCGGATAGTCGGGATAAGTCCCGGCAATGAGCTGGGTGATGATCTCTACTTCATCACCGATTCTGAACATAGCTTCAGAGTTGTTCTCCGAAACCATGATCTGCACGAGTTCGGTGCTGCCGGCCAGCAATCCCAGCAGTTCGTTAAGAGTCTTCTCTGGTATCAAGGCTTGGAACTCGCTTCGCGAAGGCTCACTGAGTTGCGCCGACTCGACCGAGAGCCGATATCCATCGGCGGCGGCAAATGTAACTTGGTCCTCTTTAACTTCCATCTTGACACCGGTCAAGACCGGTCTCGCGTCGTCGCTGGCGGCGGCGAACACAACTCTGTCAAGCGCATTTCGAAGCGTTACCGCTTCGATTAAGACTGAGTTCCCACCTTCCACTTTGGGGAATGGAGGGAAGTCATTGGCTGCCGATCCTCGTAGCTGAGAGTTTGTCTTTGCCGTCTGCCCGTTTGCCATCTGGGTGCTAGCCTCGATCTTGATGCCGTACGGGTCATCAGACATCTCAATGTCAACTCGGCCAGTGTCGAAGGTGGAGATGAGGTCTAGCAACGGCCTTGCCGGGACAGCGATGGAGCCGGTCTGTTCGATCTGGGCGCCGATCCAAGTGGTTATAGATAGTTCCAGATTGGTGGCAGCGAGTTTCACTCTCGCATTTTCGGTCTCGACGAGTATATTCTGAGTGATAGGTAGAGTGGCGCGTGAAGGCACTGCCCTCCTCACTACGCTCAACCCTTTGGCCAAATTGTCCTGCAAGCATGTGACCTTCATGTTCGGTTCTCTCTTCAGCTTTTGTGTTTATACATTTACTAACACGATATATGCCCTCGCCGAGCAACGCATGGCATTCGCGTCAAGTCCGTGCAAGTGATATGCGTTTTGAGATATCAATGATACAGCCTAAATCACCATCCACTAAATTGTGAGGCTCAAGATCTCTCTCCCAGACCATCCGTCCGCTCCCGCTGGCATGGCGCCATATTCAGACCTCAGTTTTGCCCGCGTAGATCTGGACCGTCAACGCCGCACCGGATTTCCGGAGGTGATCATGGGCCGCGGGAAGTCGCCGCTTCAAGTGGCCGTGATAGCTAAGCGCATCTACGACAGTTCAGGAGTAGTGTTAGTTACCCGTTCAACGCCTGAAGCCTGGCGCGCGGTGCTCGCGGAAGTGCCGAACGCGGAGTATCTAGATTCGTGCGGCGCCATCTGGGCGGATGCGCGCGGCTTGGAACGGATGCCATCTGGCATTGTGATTGTATCCGCGGGCACTTCAGATTCACCGGTTGCAGATGAAGCGGTGCTGATAGCCGAGCTGATGCTGTGCGAAGTGCAACGCATCGATGATGTTGGAGTAGCCGGGATTCATCGATTGCTGGCACAGAGGGAGAGGCTAGAGAGTGCGCGTGTGATAGTAGCAGTGGCGGGTATGGACGGCGCCCTTCCTAGCGTGGTGGCCGGGCTGGTAAAGGCGCCGGTGATAGCAGTGCCTACCAGCACTGGCTATGGGACGGGACTGGATGGTTTCTCAGCTATGCTGACGATGCTCAATTCATGCTCTGCAGGAGTGTCGGTGGTAAACATCGACGCGGGATTCTCCGCGGGTTACCAGGCCGCGCTGATCGCACGAGCAAGCATGGCTGAGTCTACGGCCGGAGATAGCACCTCGCCGGACGATATTTAAGAGCAGTAGCGTAAAGTTCGCAACTAGACGCTTTCGGCTCGATTCACTGCAACTGAGGGCTTCCCGCAGGGGATTCTACTCGACGGTTTTCAGGAAGGAAATGATATCGGCGAGCTCCTGGTCGGAAAGGTAGTCGAACAATTGCATAGAGTTAGCGAATCCTTCGACTACAAATGCTGATGGCTTGGTCAACGATTGGATGATGTAATCGTCGGCAGACAGGCTGGTACGAGTCGCGGCGCGTTCGTATAGGCCTCTGAATCCCGGTCCCACCAGCGTGTCATCTTCAAGTGTATGGCAAGCGGTGCATCCGAGAGTGTTGTACAGCTTTTCCCCACGCGAACTGTTGCCTTCAGGCAGCGCGCGCGGTTTCGTCAGAGCCGCAATATCGATGTTGGAGCCGCCTGCCAGCACCAGCGCGCGGGTGCCGGGATCGGCTGGAGTAGGTTCGAACGGCACTGGCGTGGCGGTAGGCAATGGAACCTCAGTGCATCCTGCTGATAAGACGGTGATGGCGGTCAGGCCCAGTGCGAAGACGAGTTTAGTACGCCATGCGTAGCAGTTCTTGGCCTTAAGCAACGCAGGAATGGAACGCAACGCGCGACTCTCCTTGATTGTTGTAGGTAGCGGCAGTCAATCTGATCAATCAACAATCATACGATATTTTGCTTGCCATCCATGTTGCTGAAGATCGATATCGGTGCGGAGAATGAAGATACTCGATTATCGCTCTGCTTAGTTAGCAGACGGGCGAGACGCCAGGCAATCACGTTAATATGAAGCATAAGCCATTGGCTCAGGCATCCCTGACCAGCGTATTATCTTTGCGCTATTAACCCATCTATGTGAAAAGGCCTGCGAGGGTGTCTATTTTGACGGTGTTTAAACCGGCTTCTTTTGCTTTTTTCAGCATTGCGATATCGTCGGGAGTGAGTTCTGCGACTTGCTCGGTAGACAGCCCGCGCTGCTCGGCGTGGCTCCAGGCATCGAGTTTGGCAGCGTCAATGTTACGCAGTTCGTTGACCGAGATGCCCCGAAGCTCTAATCTCTTCAGCGTTGAGATCATGCTCGGATTTATCGTGGCAAGCTCCTTCTCGGTGATGCCGGCAGCTTCCATTTGCTTCAGCCATTTGACCTTCACGGCTGAGATTCCATTGATATCTTCGCTTCGGACTCCCTCCAGGCGTAGCTGCCTTACCGCCGCAATCATAGCCGGTTCAATATCTGCCATCTCTTGTTGCGATATCCCCACGCTTTTGAGCTTTTGGATCATTAAGAGGTCTTCGCCTGAGAGCTGGGCTACATCGTCGACAGATAGACCTCGTTGCTCCAGCTGTTCGACTAGTGACGCTTCTTTACGGTCAAAGCTGTTGAGGTCTTCTAGTGAAACGTCATTGGCCGCCACCGCGTCAATGACATCGGCTTCGGGTTGAGATACGACACGCACTTGCTCTTCATAGTAATGTGCTACTCGACCGTAGTTGATTCCAAGCCTCATCATCCAGTAGTTTACAGTGGCTTTCTGGACTCCTAGCTCATCGGCGAAGCTACTCATGGTAACGCCGGGCTGATTCAAATAGTTCTTAAGTTTCTCTTCCATCGGGCCGCCTAGCAGGGCTTCCGCACGCTTCACGTGATTCGTCGATCTGATGGTTCTGCTGATTGCCATTTGTTTACTCTTTCGCTGTCTACCGAGAGCATCCACCGCGAATAATCGGTGAGTTCTGACGGATGCTCTTGATTTTGATGATACAAGTTTCAACCTCATTGTTAATCAATATAACACTAATATAATCCAAGTTTGATTAATTTTTATACTAGTATGGAATATTTACTTGAACTGGTTTGATTTAAGTTCGTGCTGAGTATGAATCTCGACTAGAATCTTGTTGAAAGTTAACTGAATTAGTTCAAAACAAAGTAGCCAGATACTCTAAAAACGCTTATCGCTGGAAGCTGTAGATTCGATCTCAGCGATGTGCTTGTTGCGATAAGCGGAAATCTGCTCAGATGCTTTAGGCGCTTAGAGATGGTATCTAAGTCGCTCTGCTCTCTTCCTCTCCTCTGTATTGTTGCGCCACCACGGCTTCATGCCTTCATGCATTGCTTCGCGTTGAACGGTAGTTGAGCATTTCCGCGACGCATATAGAGTTTTCTGCGGAAATACGGAGGCGTATAGAATCGAACTGGTCACCATGCGCCTAATGCGTGGAACCGGCTATCGCTTCATCATTGTCTGACTTCAAGAGTGAGCGCGTATTGAATGAATTACTTGATCTGATATCGACAGTTGAGCAGTGGCTGCTGGACTTCAGCAGTGAGGTGTATGACTTGTTCGGCTGGGCGGGCGTGGTTGTTCTAATGGCTCTGGAAAGCACAGCTTTTCCGCTTCCGAGTGAAATCGTGATGCCTTTGGCGGGGTGGCGCTTGATATTGGATCGCGGTTTGGGCGTTGAATGGGTATTGATAGCCGGTTTCTGGGGCGGAGTGGGCAGTGTGCTGGGCTCTGTGGCCGAATATTACGTGGCACGTGCCGGCGGACGCCCTTTGATCGAGCGTTATGGGCGCTATCTCCTCATCACGCGCAAGGAGATTGATCGTGCTGATGAATGGTTCTCGAAGCGTGGCGAGATAACGATCTTAGCGGGACGTCTGATTCCGGTAGTCCGCCACTTCATATCGATTCCTGCCGGCATAGCAAGGATGAATCTGTTCAAGTTTGTGCTCTTCACTTTTGTGGGTGCGTTTCCCTGGTGCTTGGCGCTGGCTTGGGCGGGCTATCTTTTGGGCAATAACTATGAGGAGATCCGTGAGTTCACCAAGCCGTTCACCTTGCCTGTAGTAGGAGTGATTGCAGTTGTGGGAGTTTGGTTCGTAGCGCATCGGATACGGGAGATACGAGCCGAATCTAAGCGCGATGAAACGGTTAACGACAACAATTGATCGATGCCGAGTGGGCGGCATCATGGCGCTTCTGCCTGTCCAGCCCCGAATTTGGGCTGAAACTATCTCTATGAGGCAAGCGTTGCGATGCGAACGGATTGTGTGAGGCTTGGATTAGAATCTGATGCAGAGAAAATGAAGCGTGCTGTATTAGACTATATTTTCCATGAGCGTTGAAGCGACAAGAGTGAATGAAGTTTCACCCTCTACGAAGTGGCTGAAGCTTAAAGTGAATGGCGTTTCGGTGCGATGCGGGGATAACGATCGAGTCCTAGACGCCGTTGGCGAGGCAGGATTCGAGGTGCCGACGCTCTGTTATGACGAGCGGGTCGGCCCTCAAGGTACGTGCCGAATGTGTTTGGTGGAAGTGGAAATCGAGGGTCGAGTGGAACCGGTGGCTTCTTGCACGGCCTTCGTTGCGGATGGGATGTCGGTCCGCACTCACACTGACAAGCTTCGCGACTATCGGAAAACGTTGCTTGAGATGTTGCTCTCTGAGATGTCTTCGCCGGCGAATAATCCGTATAGCAATAAAATTGGAGCAACTGAGTTTGATCGTGCGGTGGAAGAGTATGCCGCGCGCTGGGATGCATTTCCTCGACTGCAAGCGCGAGAGAAGGCGTTGCATGACGACAATCCCTTCATCCAGCGCGATTACGACTACTGCATCGCTTGTTATCGTTGCACGAACGTGTGCAATGAATGGGAGCAGGCCGGCGCCATCACTGTGGATGGCCGTGGCCAGGATTCCAGCATCTTCACATTTTTCGGCAATCAGCTGTTAGATTCGCCATGCACCTTCTGCGGACAGTGCATCAACACCTGCCCTACCGGAGCACTCACAGATCGCAAAGTGATAGGCCAGGAGATATCGGCCGCGGGAGTGGATCGGACGCAGACGGTGTGTCCGTACTGCGGAGTGGGATGCGGCATCGAGCTTTTGACCCATGAGGGCGAAGTGGTAGGCGCGGAGCCGGATTTCAGCGCTGCCAGCCGTGGCTCGCTGTGTGTGAAAGGACAGTTCGGGTCTTGGGATTTTGTGCGTAGCGAAGATCGTCTGCGCTATCCGCTGATTAAGGATGCGGACGGCAGCTTCAGGCACGCCAGCTGGGACGAGGCATTGGACCTTGTTGCTTCGAGATTCAAGAATGTGATCGCGGAGGATGGCGCGGATGCTATAGTCTGCTGGGCATCGGCGCGCGTCGTCACGGAAGCGAACTATCTGATGCAGAAGTTCGCGCGCACCGCCATCGGAACGAACAACATCGATAACTGTTCGCGCACTTGACACGCTCCGACGGTCGCCGGTCTGGCGGTCATGGTGGGGCGAGGAGCGATGTCGAACTCCATAGAAGAGTTGGCGGGCTCTGATTTTCTGCTTGTAACGGGCTCTAACACTACCGAATCGCATCCGGTGATTTCATTGCGCATGAAGCGTGCGGCGAAGAATGGTGCGAAACTGGTGGTAGTGGACCCGCGGAAGATAGAGCTTACAAAGTGGGCTACAAGGCACGTTCAGATTCGCGTGGGAACTGATATCCCCTTCTACAACGCGATGGCGCATGTGATCATAAACGAGGGACTGTACGATCGGGAATTTGTGGCTCGTCGGACTGAAGGCTTTGAAGCGCTGGCGCGTCACGTGCAGTTATATACACCTGAGTACTCGGCAGCTATTTGCGGCGTCAGCGCGGATGAGATCATAGCCACCGCGCGCGAATTTGCCGCCGCCGCTCCGAAAGCCTCAATATGCTACACGCTGGGGATAACCGAGCATTCATGCGGATCGCATAATGTTCAGTCGTTGGGCAATCTGGGGCTGCTGTGTGGGACGCTGGGGCATCGCAATGCCGGGGTGAACCCGTTGCGCGGTCAGAACAACGTGCAGGGCGCGGGCGATGCCGGATGCATTCCGACTGATCTGCCGGGCTATCAAAAAGTGGAACGTCCTGGCGTGCGTGAGAAGTTCGAGCAGGTTTGGGGCACCGCGTTGCCGAGACGGCGCGGCATCACCAAGATAACGGCGATGGAACAGATGTTGCGAGGCAACGTGCGCGCGGTATATGTGATGGGTGAGAATACCGTAGTCTCCGATCCGGACGCGCATCATGTGGAATCGGCGCTGAAGTCAGTGGAGTTTCTGGTGGTGCAGGATATCTTTCTGACGGAGACGGCTCAGCTGGCTGATGTGGTGTTGCCGGCGGCTTCATTTGCAGAATCAGACGGGACGTTTGCCAACAGCGAGCGTCGAGTGCAACGCGTACGCCCTGCTGTTCCGCCGCCAGGCGAGGCGCGCACCGATGTAGATATCTTGCTTTCGCTGTTCGAGCGGATGGGAAGTCCCCAGGGATTCGAATCCGTTGCGGAGGTGTTTCAAGAATTGCGCCAAGTGTCACCGATCTACGGCGGATTGTCACATCAGCGGCTGGATCGTGAGGGCGGGATTCAATGGCCTTGCGGCAACGAGGATGATCCCGGGACGGAATATCTGCACGGCGATGATTTCGCCTCGGGTTTCCCCGGCTTCTTCGCTCCTGTCGACCATATCCCTCCGGCTGAAGAGGTTGATGCTGAGTACCCTCTCCTTTTGACTACTGGCCGCCGTCGCTCTACTTATCACACCGGCACTCAGACCGGACGGGCCCGCGGTTTCGAGAAGCTGGTGCCGCACGAGATGATTGAAGTTAACCCTGTAGATGCCGCTGAGCTAGGAATTGCAGACGGTGATATGGTTGATGTTGAGTCGCGTCGCGGAGCCGTATCAGTGGCGGCACGCATCACGGATCGTTCACCGCGCGGGGTAGTATTCATGACGTTTGCGTTTCCGCGTTCGACCCGGACGAACGATGTAACCTCAGACGCTTTCGATTTCATAACTGAAACGCCTGAGTTCAAGGCCTGTGCGGTTAGAGTATCAAAATCTGAGCTTCAGGATGGTGCCGCGCGCGCGAATCAGCTAAGAGTCAGGCTCGCCGGCGAGTTCCGACAGCCGACGGATCTGATGCCGACTGTGTGAGGCGACGCGCAGTTAAAACAGCAGTAATACCGACGTGAATGAAAACCAGCACAGACGGATCAAAGCGGGGACTGTTGAGGAGGTGCGGCAAAAGGGCTGCACAGTCGTAACTGGTAATGGACACACTATTGCGGTCTTTGCATTAGGCGATGGATTCGCAGCGCTAGACAATCGTTGCCCGCACATGGGATTCCCTCTGGACCGCGGCACGGTTAAAGATGGCATTCTGACCTGCCATTGGCATCACGCTCGTTTCGATCTGTCAAGCGGCGGGACATTCGATCCTTTCGCAGATGATGCCCGTTCCTTCTCGGTAGCGGTAATCGGCGACTCGGTATGGGTAGATCTGACGCGACCTGATCAAGACTCGGTGAAGCACTGGTCCAATCGCCTTGAAGATGGTCTCAAAGACAATATCCGACTTGTCATCTCGAAATCCGTTCTTGGTCTCAACTCAGTGGCGGCCGACCTTACGATTCCACTTACAATCGGGGCTCGCTTCGGAACGTCTTACTCAGATCAAGGCTGGGGACCCGCTTTGACGATGTTGACCTGCACCGCGAACATTTTTAGCCGACTCCATATCGAAGATCGCCCACGCGCGCTGTATCACGGGCTTCGGTTGGTAGGATCGGAGTGCTCTGGACGCCCGCCTCGATTCAGCGTGGAGCCTTTGCCGACTGGCGAGACTCGGCCGGAGGTTTTCAAGAGTTGGTTCCGCAGTTTCGTGGAAGTGCGCGATGAAGATGGGGCGGAGCGATCTTTGCGGAGCGCGATCGAGCTGGGACATTCTCGCCAAGATATTTCTGATATGGTTTTCGCCGCCGTGACAGACCACTTGTACTTAGACTCTGGGCACTCCCTGGATTTTTGCAACAAGGCGTTTGAGCTGCTCGACCATATCGGGTGGAGCCATGCTGGATCGGTGTTGACTAGCCTCGTGCATGGAATAGTAACTGCGCGGCGCAGCGAAGAGCTCAATTCATGGCGCCATCCAATCGATCTATCGTCTTTAGTGTTTGAAGCTCGCCGATCCTTGCCCGATGCTTATGCCGAAGGAAAACGGCGAGGCAGGAAAACAGGGAAGGACGATGACGCCCTGGTAGATGTGATTCTTGAAGACGATCCTCTTGCTACCCTGAATGCGCTTGTCGATAGCGTGCGATGCGGAGTTGATTTAGAGCAGGTCGCCAGCGCTGTAGCGTATGCAGCGTTTTTACGAATGGCGCGTTTCCATACCTCCAATGAGTTCGGCGATTGGGATACTGTTCACAACACCTTAACCGCGGCGAACGCGCTTCATCAAGCACTCAAACGCGCGCCATCCATAGAACTGGCGCGGGCGATTTTCGACACTGCTATGAGTATCTATCTTGATCGCTTCCTCAACCTGCCGGCCCAGCGCATTCCAGAGCCGCGGCGCGTCAGCGACGATGATGAGATAAAGATGCAGATCCTCGGCGCTATGGATGCTCATCAGAAAGTTGAAGAGTGTGCGCGTCTAGTGTCGGACTATGCGTGCGGTGCAACTGATTCTGACGCGTTGCTACCAGTGCTTGCCCACGCTATGCTAAGGGAAGATTCGACTTTTCACCACTTCCAGATAGTGGACGCGGGCTTCAAACAGTATGAGAGCCGCAAGGGGACCGATGCGGCTCGACAAGTCCTAGTCGGGATGTCAAGATTCCTGTCGGCTCACTATCCTACCCCAAGAGCTGCAAATCAGACCTACCAGACCGCGGTTAGACTGCAACGCGGAGAAGAGCTGTTTCGGGAAACCTGAGCTATCTCTGCACCGCTATTCTGAGTGCCGGCGCGGAATCGATCGTTTGGACAACCGAATCTTTATTCCTGCGCTAAAGAGAATCTGTTGCCTGCTATCGCATCGCTCCACTTCGCTTTACCATGGCACGGGCCGAACTTTATGAGTGTGGCACTGAGCTGAGACTATGTGTTCTTAAGACAGTTGCCTGCCGACGCCCCGTTCTGTTGCCATCTGGTAGATGCGTTCGCATACGGCGATGTCCTCCAGCGCGATGCCTTGTGACTCGAAGAGTGTGATTTGGTCGACGCTGGTGCGCCCTGGCTGCTTTCCCGCGACGATGTTGTGAATGGGTATGGCGCTGTCCCATGAGAACCTTCCGATTTCAGCTGCGCGCATCAATTCACCACACTCTGTCTTGGCTTGCTCGATGTCGTCGACCGCGACGGTTTGGGACCTTGCGATGGCGCGAGTATCGATTTCGCGTTTCATCCAGGAGTTATTGCCGGCGGCGTTAATATGAGTGCCGGGTTGAAGCCATTCACCCTTGAGGGCCGGCCCGACGGACGATGTGATGGTGCACACTACATCAGCGGCTGCCGCTTCTTGTGGGGTTGAGACGGCGATGACCTCAATGCCGATCTCTTCCGACATCGTCTGAGCATATCGTTGGCGATTGGTTTCGGATCGACTGTATACGTATGCTTTTCCTACTTTGCGGGCATTCGCAATTGCTTCAAGCTGGGTTTGGGCTTGATATCCACTGCCGATGATGCCAACAGTGATGACATCTCTGGCGTTCGCCATGTGTTTGGTAGCGACGCCAGAAGCGGCGCCGGTTCGGATCTGTCCCATTCGGTTGGCTTCGATAACAGCTATCAGATGGTTGTCGCTGGTGTCGTACAGCATGACGTGAAACGATATCCCGCCGCTGCCTCCGGGGTATGATTTGTGCCCGGCAATGCGATGGCTCTTCCATGTGGCAGCCATGAAATTGTAGGTGCCAGATCCGGTGGGAAGCCGTCGTCGCGGCATGTTGTAAGCATCGCCATCTGCGCGCGCCTTGAAAGCCTCTTCTAGGGCCTCCATGGCGATCCCCATGGTGAGTAGCTTGTCTACTTCCTGTTCGGTTATGTAGCGCGGCATGTTGAGGATATTAACTCCATCTCTAGGGTCGGTTTTGCAGGTACATATGATTGAGCGGGCCGTTGCCGCGTCCAATGTCGGGAGCCGTCGCGATGGCGTTCCATACGAATCGCTGAGCTTCTCTGACCGCCGATGCCAGGCCCATATCAAGGGCTAGGTTCGCGGCGATTGCGGAAGCAAATGTGCATCCGGTGCCATGATTGTTTTGTGAATCGATGCGTGGCATATTGAATCGGGAAACCCCATTCATATCCACCAGGATATCGGTTACTTCGTCGGTTCCGTCTTCAAGATGCCCGCCCTTGATCACTGCCGCGCTTGCGCCGAGAACTATCAACTCTTCGCCCGCCTGTATCATGTCGTCAACGGAGCGGATCTTGAAGCCGGTCAGTTCCTCTGCTTCCGGTATATTGGGTGTAACTGCCATTGCCCTGGGTATGAGAAGGCGTTTCACAGTTTCCACCGCATCTTTATCTAGGAGCCGGGCGCCAGTGGCTGAGATCATGACGGGATCAACGATTGCGGTAGAGATTTCGTATCTATCGATTGCCTCGGCAACACATTTCACGATTACGGCAGAAGACAGCATTCCCGTTTTCACCGCATCGATCCCAATGTCGTTAGCCACGGCGTTGATCTGCTCTGATATCACAGTGATGGGAATTTCGGCTACCGCGGTGACTCCGAGCGTGTTCTGTGCCGTGACTGCGGTTATGGCGCTGGTGCCATAAACGCCCAGCGCGGCGAACGTCTTGAGGTCGGCCTGAATACCCGCGCCGCCTCCGGAATCAGATCCTGCGATAGTGAGTACGATAGGTGTTTTGGTGTTTGTCATATCTATATAGAATACGCAAACATGACTAGTAACGCTAAAAAGACGGAGCTATCCAGCATTAAGGCTTTGGTCTTCGATGTTTTCGGGACGGTTGTGGATTGGCGCGGATCGGTGATTCCGCAGGTTGAGTCTGTGGCAGCTCGGCATGGAATAATAGACCGAGATTGGGGTAGCTTCACTAATCGATGGCGCCAAGGATATAGCGACGCTTGCCGGGCGCTCAGCCGTGGGGAGGGAGAATGGCAACTGGTGGACGAGATCCATCGCCATCGTTTGGATGAACTGCTGGAAGAGTTCGGAATGTCTGGTGCAATGCCTGAGCGCGAGAAATCAGAGTTGAATCATGCTTGGCACCGGTTGGACGCATGGCCAGATTCAGTGGCCGGCTTGCAACGCATAAGGTCAAAGTTCATTATTTCCACACTCTCGAACGGCAATCTGGCTCTGCTCGTGAATATGGCCAGATACGCGGGATTGACGTGGGACGCGATTCTATCGGCCGATGTAGTCAATGCTTATAAGCCATCGCCAGCAGTGTATAAAAGCGCAGTTCGGCTGTTAGGCAGGCGACCGGAAGAGGTGATGATGGTGGCGGCACATGAAGGTGATTTGGTAGCTGCTGAGGCAGAAGGCTTGGCAACGGCATTCGTGCATCGTCCCTTTGAATATGGATCCCAATCGCCGGCAGAGATGCCTTTGAATGTCCATCGTTTCGACGCTGTGGCAAATGATTTTCTGCATCTGGCAGACCAGCTAGGTTGCGATCAATGATCGCTTCAAGCAAATGAATCGCTGTTTATGACGGATATCCCGTTTGGAGGAGATATATGGCTTGGGAATTTGAAGATGCCGCGCCAGTAATCGGCACCATCACTGAAGGCAACTGCTGGACGGGCCAGCATATGCTTTACAGCAACATCGCGATGAATCGTATCATGCGGCTCGACATCCAAAGCGGTCTGGTGGACGTGTTCGCGGAGAATACCGAAGGCACCAATGGCCTGAACTATGATGCTGAGGGTAATCTATATGGCTGTGCCAGCGCTGGACGCAAAATTGTGCGCTTCGATCCGGATGGCATGATGTCAACGATTGTGGATCGTTTATACGGTCGGCGCTTCAACGGCCCGAATGATCTTGCGATCACACCTTCAGGCGCCATCTACTTCTCTGATCGCGTAGGCGATGTAGGCCCTGAAGTGGGGATCGACTACTCGGCGATTATATCGGCGGAGCGTGGGGCAGACGGCAGCTGGGAGTGTGTGCGGCGAACGTTCGACACGACTCAGCCGAACGGACTCATTTTCTCCCGCGATTACAAGATGCTCTACGTGGCACAGTCAGACTATCGTGCCAACGAGAGCCGTGACTTGAGAGCCTATCCGGTGAATGACGATGGCTCTCTAGGTGACTGCGAGATACTACATGATTTCGGTCCGCATCGCGGGATCGACGGGATGACGCTATCGTCGGATGGTCTGATAGTGGCATGCACCGGTTTCGAGGTGTCTGGTCCGGGCGGGAACGTGACGGTGTTCGAGCCGGACGGTCGGATCATTGAGCAACACCCGACCTCGGCCATGCGTCCCACGAACTGCACTTTCGTAGGTGAAGACTTGTATGTATCATCCATCGAGGGACATTGTCTGGTGGCGCGCAATACCGGAATGACGGGGTATTTGCTGTATCCGAGGTGATGGTGTGACGTTGTAGCGGCTCGATTCTAGATCTGTGGCTTAACGATTTGAAGCTCTAACTGGCAGGAGAGATATGAAAGATTTGTGGAATTGGGAACTAATAGCCCAGCAAGACTCGCTCACAGAAGGTCCGGTTTGGGAAGGCGATAGTCTGCTCTACTCGCAGTGCGCGGCATCTCTGACTTGGCGTTGGGACGCCAATACGGGCAAGAATTCCATATGGCGCCATAACACTAACCAGGCGAACGGTCTTCAGTTTGATCGCAGTGGCCGTCTCTTCGCGTGTGAAGGCGGCGCGAATCGGGTGGTGGAGATTGATACGAACGATCCTGATAGCGCGCCATCTGTAGTTGCAGACAATCTAAATGGAGCGCGCCTGAACATGCCGAACGACCTGGCGATTGATGCCCGCGGACGAATCTATTTCTCGGATCCGAACTATTCGCAAAAGCCGAACAATCTGTCTCACGAGTCGGTGTACATGGCTGAGCATACCTTCGGCGGGAATTGGACTTTGAAGCGAGTGACGTTCAATACGAAACGCCCCAACGGTGTATTGCTTTCTGCGGACCAGAAAACTTTGTTTGTGGCTGAAAGCCCGCCGCATCGAGCATCTAGGCGCGAGTTAAGGGCATATCCGATAAAGGAAGATGGCACTCTTGAGGATTATCAGGTACTGTTCAATTTCGGACCGGGGCGCGGCATAGACGGCATGACTCTGAACATAAACGGTCAGATAATCGCCACTGCTGGACACAACTCGGCTGGTCCGGGGCCGATGATCTACGTGTTTGAGCCGAGCGGCCTGGTGCGCGAGACTCATCGCGCGCCGCAAGACGGTCCTACCAACTGCACCTTCGGCGGCGACAGGCTGGATACTTTATTCGTCACGTTTATGACTGGGCATGTCTACAAGGTTGAGAACAGCGGGATGACGGGGCATCTGGCTTATCCGGCGCGAAGATATTGAGAGGTGAATAGATTGGGTGATTGGAGTAGATATTGATCAGCTTATCGGAAAATATCGGTTCACTTAGTGAAGAACTTGAAGATCCCATTGAAGACGACGCAGAAAATGACGATTGGCCGCCTCAAGCCGGCTACGCAATAACTAGCTTCGGAGTCGATTTCGATGTTGCAGGTCTGGTACGACGTTTGCAACAAGGCGACGTCAAGATACCAGAATGGCAGAGAAGCTTTGTTTGGAACGTCAACAATGCTTCAAGCTTCATTGAGTCTTTGTTATTGGGTCTTCCGGTGCCAGGTATCTTCATGGGGCAAGACTCTAAGAGTAGGCAGTACTACGTTATCGACGGCCAGCAACGCCTTCGCTCTCTTCAAGGCTTCTATGAGAGGAAGTTCCCGGATGGCAAACAAAAATTCCAGTTGAAAAACGTGGTAGAGAATTTCACCGGACTCACATACGACGATTTAAGTGATACATCAAGGCGTGATTTAGATAACTCATTGATCCATGCCACTATTGTCAGACAGGATGCCCCTGAGGATGACGATACTAGTATGTATCAGATATTCAAGCGCTTAAACAGCGGTGGGCGCGTGGTTAATCCTCAAGAAATCAGATGCGCGATATACCAGGGCGCCCTGATCGATAAATTGAGGGATCTCAATGACAATCCCGAATGGCGCGTGATCGTCGGTAAACGCAGTCAACGCATGAAAGATCAAGAGCTGATACTGAGATTCATGGCTATGCTACACGAAGGGAATAGGTACAAAAGATCGATGGCTGAATTCCTCAACGTATTCGTTCAAACCAACCGGAACCCATCTGATGTCTGGATGCAAAAAACTGCCAACCTGTTTGAAGATACGGTGAAATCGTTCGCGAAATCCAAGGGAAGCGAGGCTTTTAGGGTCAAAGATGGTCGAGCAGTCAACGCGGCGATATTTGACTCGATGTCAGTCGGTCTAGCCAACCGCATTCAAACGGCCAGGATACCTGATGGAGCGTGTGTCCGAAACGTTCATGATCAACTAATCCGAGATGATGAATACTTGGCGGCTGTTACAAAGAGCACTTCACAAGAGAGTTCTGTAAACACCAGACTACGACTAGCAAAAACCGCATTCGCGGATGCGTAGCATTGATATAACTCAAAGGTTGCAACAGCTTCGGCAACTAATTGATCGCACTAGCGACGCATCAGAGGGGATCACACTGCAGGGCCATTGGGGACGATATCTCTGTGTGGTCGCCGCAGGATTTTTGGAGCATAGCCTCCAAACCGTCTACTCGGAGTATGCCCAAAGGTCGGCCAGTCCAAACGTCGCCCGGTTTGTGTCTAAGCAACTAGGACGGATTTCAAACCCTAAAGCTGAGAGATTTCTCCAGACCGCTGGTGCGTTTAATCGAGAGTGGAGGAATGAACTATCAGACTTCTTATCAGATGATCCTCATCTTGCGAAGGATGCGATCGACTCTATTATGAACAATAGAAACAATATCGCCCACGGCCAGTTGGCGAACATCACACCCGCGAGAGTTCGAGACTACTTGGATCGGAGCGTCAAGGTCTTGGAATTCATCGAAACACAGTGCAATCGTTGATGCCGATACTTTGCTCTAACAGCCGTCTATACAACGCTTATAAGACGGTAAACGGCACTTAGTTCAGTAGTGCTGGAATGCCTCTCGGCTGAGTTTCGTGACCTCCCCTATTCCAGCAGCTCCGCTGCCCAGGCTTCTGACACTTCTAGGTCCGCCGATATCATCCCCTTGCCCTTCATGAAGTCGCCGACTTCATTCCAACGGGCTTCGGTGAGAATGCCTACTTGACCGTTTTCGGCTATCCATGAGTCTCTAAGCGTCTCGATGGCGACGCGCTCAATGTTCTCGGTCTCTTGCTGATCCGGGTTGAGACGGAACAGGATGTCCAGTGCTTCGTCGGGGTTTTCGCGCGACCATTCGTATCCCTTCACGAAGGCGCGTGCGAATCTCTTGACCACGTCCGGCTTCTCTTCAATCATCTTATCCGAGGTGATGAGCATCATTTCGTAGTACTGAGGCACTCCGTAATCTTCGGCATATATCACCTGGGTCGGATACCCTTTGTCCTCAAGCACGATCCTTTCGTGCGACCAGTACGCGCCGATAAGCGCATCTACCCTGCCCCCAGCAAGCGTCTCCCATAGCGACCATCCGACGTCGACTACCTCAACATCGTCAAGCGATAGACCGTCACTGGCGAGCATGGTTTCTAGAAGCTTTATGTTCCACTCGATGCCCGGATATCCGATCTTCTTTCCCTTCAAATCTGCTGGCCGAGTAATGCCGGATGATTTCAATGCCATGATGCAGTTCAGGGGCCTCTGCACTATTGATCGAACTGCAACCACGGGCACTCCTTCTTCGCGTGCCAGAAGTGTATCGGTCTGGTAGAAAACGCCGAAATCTCTCTGTCCGGCGCCCACGAGCTGAGCCACGAGGGCTGGGTCTGCCGGCGTGATGGCTTCTACCTCTAGGTTCTCGTCCTCGAAGAAACCCTTGTCTTGCGCCACGAAAATGCCGGCGTGGTTAGTGTTGGGAAACCAGTCTAACTCAATAGAAACCGTTTCCTTTTCAGCTTCTTCACCACCGAAACACGCCAACCCCGCAAAAACGGCTAGCGCAGCCATGATCGTGGCCAACGTGATGGCTCTCGACAAGCAATATACTCTATTCAATTTGATACTCCTCACGCATCTGATCCGGGATAGTTTCGCAACACCCGTGCTTGAATCGCTGCTATCAGCAGAAACATCATGGACGCCATAATAGATAGGGTAAATATCGCCGCGAATGCGGTGTCGGTTTGATTGCGTGCGCCGGCGCTCTTGATGAACCATCCTAACCCGGCTCCGGATCCTATCCACTCTCCGATCACAGCTCCGATCACGGATACTACTGCAGCCACCTTCAAACCTGAGAATAGGTATGGCATGGCAGACGGGAGATGCAGCTTGGTGAACAGTTGCGAGCGCGAGGCTCCGAGCGTGCGGAACATGGCCACCATATCTGGATCTACTGACCTGAATCCCGTCATCAGGCTGATGGTGATGGGAAAAAATGTGAAGAGCACGATGATGATGACCTTCGGCGCGAGACCAGTGCCGGTCCAAATGATAAGTATGGGCGCGAGCGTGAATACGGGGATGGTCTGTGATGCGATCAAGAATGGATAGATGGATCTCTCCAGCATCCTAGACCAGAACATTCCGCTTGCCATGGCGAATCCGAATGTGAGGGAAACTGCGAAGCCTACCAGTATCTCTTGCGCCGTGACCCAGGCGTTGGACAGCAACTTCATGCGTTCGCTCCATAGTTCGGCGAAGATATGGGAAACCGGCGGCAGAAGCCACTCCTGCACATTGAACTGCTTGACGGAGATTTCCCAAACCAAAAGCCCGGCCGCGGCTAGCGCG
Source organism: Dehalococcoidia bacterium (assembly GCA_963422715.1). GTDB lineage: Bacteria > Chloroflexota > Dehalococcoidia > Lucifugimonadales > Lucifugimonadaceae > Bin127. The sequence goes on from OY730475.1 coordinate 2,115,117, forward strand.
ATGGCAGATCCCCAATCAGCCACGAAAGATCGAAGGCGAACAATGAATTTACGTTGCTCGTCATTCAGCGCGGAGTGATAGACGGCGCCTCCAAGGGAAGTTTTGCTTTCTTCTGGCATCTTCAACCGTTGACAGTCGAATACCGCTTCAAAGTTGAGAGCAACAGCCACTTCAGTTCTACGAAACGAGGGTTGGCGACTACATCATGCGGGCGTGGGCGCGGCAGATCGATATCTAGTTCCATCGCGATGCTGCCAGGACGCGCGGACATGACCAGGACGCGGTCGCCCAGCATAAGCGCCTCTTCAACGTCGTGCGTAACCATGACTGTGGCTCTTTGAGATCGGTCGAGAACGTCGGACAGCCATATCTGCAATTCGGCGCGGGTGATAGCATCTAGGGCCTTGAAGGGTTCATCCAGCAGTAAAGTATCTCGTTCTGGAAGCACTGCTCTAAGCAGCGCTACCCGTTGCTTCATGCCGCCGGACAGGTTGAGAGGGTATAGATTGAGAAAATCACCAATGCCGAATCGGCGCGCGATATCGGTTGCCCTTGCTTCGGCTTCCGCACGCGGGACGTTGACTATCTCTAGCCCTAGAGTCGCGTTGGCGAGCACGGTGCGCCAAGGCAATAACAAGTCGATTTGATGCATATACGCGACTTTGCCCAGCCTCGGCGCGGAGACGTCTCCGTTGAGTGCGACTTCACCGGCATCGGGAGTCATCAGCCCGGCAATAATGTTCAAGAGAGTGCTTTTACCGCATCCGCTGGGACCGATGATCACCACGAATTCGCCTACGTCGGCAGCTAGCGATACATCATCGACAGCCGCCACGCTCCCGCCGTCTGACAGCTGGAATCGTTTTGAGACATTCGTTGCTGATAGTAACGGCATGATAGGAGTGTCTTAACTGCTATGGAGTACGCTCAGCGGCGATTTTTCGGTATCTGTAGAGAAGAAAGACGGCGCGTAGAATGAAGCTGGAAATCTGATTCCATACAAGCTCGGATGCCGCGCAGGGATGGATGATAAGTTCAATGGTACGGTTGAATACGGAACGATTTAGAATTTCCTCCGCTGGCATTATCCAGATCAGGTTCATGGGTCGGCAGCATAGAACTGCCCTCTCAGCCTGGTGATTCCGGCTCCCCGGTCGTGTTGGCGGCAAGCTACAAGTGCCTCTATTGCCGAAAATTATACCAATTAGGATGTGCTGTTCAACCTGTTGATACGAGAACCTTGAAGAGAGTTTACAATTCCGAATATCATAAATTGCTGGACTTACCGTCAATGACGGTCTACAACTGCTCATGGCACTAGATTCACAAGCGCCGCGCGAAAACTTCGTCCGCATAACTGCTAGGCATCCCGAACAGATCAATCTCGCGCTGGCATCGTTGTACATAGCTGCGGAAGATGCTGGAGACGTTGATGTGTGTCGCTACATGGGGATTTTGAGCGGGATCGCGGAGCGTTTAAGGTATCAGAACTGGAAACGACGCTCCCTCTACGGCGCGGTATACGCGATCAACGATCTGCTGTTCGATAAAATGGGTTTTCAGGGCAATCCCAGAGACTACTACGATATCCGCAACAGTCACTTCAACGAGGTTCTGGATCGCAAGCTGGGGATTCCAATTACGCTCTCAGTTTTGTACATCGAGGTTGCGAAGAGGTTGGGAATCAAATTGCGCGGCGCGAATATGTCTGGGCATTTCTTAGTGATTGCCGGCCATGGCGCCTCGCTGATATATATTGATCCCTTCCGTGAAGGGCGTATCTATTCTCGTTGGGAATGTTTACAAGCCACACGCCGCGATGGCGCTCTGCAACCGAATGACCCCAAGGCTCTGGACCGGTTGCAACGAGCCTATCTTCCAGAGGCCAGCAACAAAGCTATTCTGGCGCGGATGCTGAACAACATAAAGCTTATTCACACCCGATGCGGCGATATGGAACGCGCTGTCACGGCGGCAGAAAGAATTCAGATCTTGCTGCCCGGCAACTGGCGCAATATGGGCGATATAGCTCAACTGCAGGGAAGATCCGGGAATGTGAGAAATGCTTATCGTGCTTTGGCGCAGATGGTGCGACTCATGCCTTCCGACGTCGACACCACTTTGCAGATAGATGCACTGGAAACTTTAAGGCCAATCGCAGAATCTGGTGAAAAGATCGACCCGGAAGAGATCTATCAGATACCGTTCTTCCGTATCTGATTCAATAAACGCAAGTGTGTTTACACGGTACTGGATTGACGGATTAAAATGTGCCGCCGAGGCATTCAGTTCGTGGTTCTGGCTACGAGAAGGATTAGTCAGGTTTTATGGCGCACGACGCGCCTGTTGGCATCGCATAAGCATGAACGGTCGGCGTGGCGTGTTGCCAAGGTTCATCTACTATGAATATGACGACGATAGATTATCAAAATCTCACCGATCAAGAGCTGGCAGCAGAGATATCGGAGCGGAACATCGATGCCTTTACGGCTCTTTATGATCGCTACGGCAGACGGGTATTCGGTTTAGCGGCAAGGATGCTGAACGATTCCGCCTCTTCAGAAGAGGTGACGCAGGATGTGTTTCTGCGAGTGTGGAGACGCGCGCAGAGCTATACGCCCACAAAGGGAAAATTCACGACTTGGCTGTTCCGTATCGCCCATAACCGCACTATCGACGAATTGCGCAAGAGGCGTCGCGATAGGAATCGGCATAGCAGCGACATTGCGGAGCATTACGATCTAGAGTCGAATGAGATTTCACCTTCGGAGGCTGTGGTTTCGAATTCGGAGTATGCCCAGGTTCGTGCCGCGATACACATGCTTCCCCCACCGCAACGACGAGTTGTGGAGCTTTCGTATTTCAAGGGTTATACACAGACTGAGATCGCGGCTAAGACCGGCCAGCCCTTGGGCACTGTGAAGACGCGGATGCGTCTGGCGCTGATCAAGCTCCGCAAGGCCTTGGCAGAAGAGATCTACGGCGAGTAATGGATGCCCTAGAAAAAGAAAGAGATGGCGCGGATCGCATCGGCGCGGATAATCTCCGTGAAAACCTGGCGGCTTACGCGCTGGGTGCGCTTGAAAAAGATGAGCGCTTGGAGATTGAAGCACTCGTCTGTAGAGATGAAGCCGCCGCCGCCGAGCTTGAGGAGATGCTCGAGACATTATCTTTAGTCTCGATGCGAGTTGGAGATGGCTTCCCCGCTCCTAAGCTGAAGGATAGGTTGCTGGAGAGGGTCGAGGCGGAAGTGAACGATTCGAGCGTATCAGATTCAACCGTGCTATCAAACGTCATCAAGCATATAGAAGGCGCGCTTGATGAAAGCGTCTCGCAACAGAGTCCTACAGCCTTGCAGCGCATCACTGGTTATTTGAGTGCCGGGCGTATAGCTCTGGCGACGTCGCTATCGGCCTTGGTGTTGGTCTCGGTGCTGGCATTTCAGCTGAGCTCTGACAACGCGGCTTTGAATCGGAAAATGAGGTATATGGAGCGCGAAGTCAGCAGCGCCACAACCCTCGTGTCGGGGCTGATAGACGAGGTGAGCCAGGCAGAAGCCTCGCTTTCGCGCGCCGAGGCTAAGCTGTCGGCACAAGCCGATGAGATTAAGGAGATGGTAACGGTCAATGAAGCCTTAAGATCGTCCATGAACGATCAGATCAGTTTGACCTATGCGACTTTAAGGAACGAGTATCAAACTCCCGACTGGTCGCTCGATTCGTTGCATTCTAGCGATGCCTACGTGTATCTTTTGGAGCATCACGATCAACCCTTGGGGGCGCTAGTGGTGGGAGGTATGTCACCAGCTCCGACGGGGAAAGAGTATCGCCTCTACCTAATCGGAGATGAATCGCCAATATACGCCGCATCATTCAACATGAACGAAGCCGGCTATAGCACGGTGATTTTCTCGTTGCCATCGCCATTGAGCTCTTTCAATGGCGCGCATATAACGCGCGAAGCGATTGATGCACCGCCGGACCCAGGTTTGGCTGAGCCTGCCAACAGGTTCGTGCCGAGGTAGGAAAAACCTTGACTGCTAAGGTGGCCGGTTGCAATTTGCCATCGCGGTGCAAGACGAGTAGGCTTTTGGTATGCTCTCGGCAGTTGAATATGATGATGCCAGTTGTGAAATCTGCGGCGATGATTTGCTGGAGATTCACTGCAAGATAATATGTATATCATGCGGCTACACTCGAGATTGTTCAGATCCATGATGCCCTTGCAGGGTGGAGTATCGGTGGTTTTCGCGGGCAGTTTGATGATTTCGATGCTTATAGTCTTTTCTTGTAACGGCGAAGATGCAACTACACCTACTTCGTCTCCGCCTACTCCTACCGCTACATTCACTGCCACCTCTACTTCTACTCCGTCACCTACCCCTATCCCCACTCCTTCGTCTATGACTAGGGATCCGGCGGAGCTGACAGTGGATGAAATCTTGAATCGGGCGGCACAGCAGGTGGAGTCCACTGGCAGCTTGTGGTTTCGTCTTGAACACGAAAACGGATTCACCGAGGCTCTAGGCGGTCTGCAACTTTCTGTGGTCGAGGGTGAGGTGAATGAGACTTCGCTTCATATCGACGCTGAGGCAGGCATCGGCCGCATCTACGTAGAGGTAGAAGCGATTTTGATAGAGAATGATACGTGGATCACTAATCCATTGACGGGCGAGTGGGAAAAGATGTTGATAAGCGACGGCTCAATCAGCTTTTTGCGTCCAATCGAGGCGATTCACCGCTTTATCTCAGAGCTTATTGAATCTGATGCCACAACGATGCAGGTATTGAATAACGGCGACTATTCATTAGCAGCCCCTATACGGTCTGAATCGCTGGCGGCTTTGTTGGGTGAAGTCAATCCGGGCGTCTACGGCGATGCCGAGGCGGTGATTCACGGTGATACTTTCGAGGTGAGATCGGCGCGCATCAAAGGTGCGATGCAGACGCACGACTCGGCGGATACTCTGCGGATATTGAGCTTGGAGCACTACGGAGAAGATTTCGTGATTGAGCCGCCGGAATGATGGCGCGGCATCTGCTCTCTGTTGGGCACGAGGCGAATTGAGAGCGGTCGGTCGCGCTTCACTGCCTTATCTGGTATTTTCGCCGCTCTGCCTGGGCGTATTCATTGCCGCGGATGACCAGACTGTTCTCGTAACGATCCTGCCCGATGTGATGCATAGCTTGAAGATCCCCGCGGCTCAGATCGATCGGGCGGCATGGCTCGTCATCGCTTTCCTGGTCGGTTATTCTGCAACTATGCCCCTGATGGGGCGCGTAGCTGATCGCTGGGGATATCGGCGAGCATTTAACGTTGCCATATTAGTCTTTATAGTGGGATCGCTGGGTGTTGCGTTCACTCCGCGCTTCGCGGAATTGTCGGCATCTTGGAGCTGGTCTGGGATAGATGGTTATCCCTGGATGTTGCTATGGCGCGTGGTGCAATCGCTAGGCGCGGGCGCCGTAATCCCGATATCCCTTTCGGCCGCGGGTTTGTTGCTCGCACCCGGAAGACAGGCTATAGCATACGGCGTGGTTGGAGCCAGCGCAGAGGCTGGCGGAGTGGTGGGACCGCTTTGGAGCGGCGCGGTTGCCGATTGGATAGGGTGGGAGTGGATATTCTGGCTGAACATACCGCTGGGGATAGCAGTGATGATATTGGTAGCTCAGATGCCTAAAGGGGTTTCTAATCCAGTAACTGTAGATTGGCTCGGCAGTATCCTATTCGGATTGGGGCTGACTGCGCTGACGCTGGGGCTGTTCAGGCTTGCACATTCAGATCTCCTTATGGTTGCATGGCTGGCATTGTCGGTAGTGCTGATGTTAATGATGGTGGTGCGCATGAGACTTGTGCACTGCCCTGATGCGCCCTCCATGAAATCATGGACCAATCGATTGTTGCCCAGATTGAAGCCCGAAGATCATGGGTTTCCCAAAGCTATCTTCCACATCAGAGGCTTCATCTGGGCGAATGTAACCCATCTATTGGTGGGGAGCGCGTTGATGATCGGGCTAGTGTCGGTGCCGCTGATGGGAGGAACGGTATACGGTCTTTCGGCTCTGGACGCGGGCCTATGGCTGTTACGAATGACGGTGGCTCTTGGTGTTGCCGCCCTTATCGGTGGATTTGTGACGCAGACGTTCGGCACTAAGCTGCCAACAGTGATTGGTCTGGGGATATCGGCTGTGGGTTACTGGCTGCTGTCTGGTTGGACTCTTGGTATATCCGAACCGACGATCACTATTCATCTCGTCTGCATCGGAGCTGGTCTGGGCCTGGTGATAGCGCCAATTGCCGAGAGCGCGTTGCGGCAGGTTTCAGCGGAGGATCGCGGCCTCGGAGCCGGCGTTGTGTCACTGTCACGCAACGTGGGTATGACTGTAGGTTTAGCGATAATCGCGTCTGTGGGAACGGATCAATTCGTGGTTTGGGCGCCGGGACTAGAAGAATTGCTGAATGATCCGGATGCGGGAGCTAGAACGGGGCTCCGGGTTTTCTCAAACTTCGCTCGTTACGCTTCCATGGCATGCATCTTGGCGATTCTGCCGGCTTGGATAATGTCGGGAGATTCTCAGCATTGAGACGCGCGAACGGCATGATTTAGTCTATACTTTCGGCAACATTTCATATTGGCGTTACTAAAGTGCGACTGATGTTTAACGATCGATTGAGCAGGATGATGCTATGACTAGCAGAGACCCATCAAAATTTCACTCCTCGGTGAGACGTCCTTCGGACTTCGATGAATACTGGGAAGAGACGGAGGCTGCTACTCTATCGGTGCCCTTGAATCCTCGGCTGGAGCCGGTGCCGCGGCATTCAAACGATGAGGTGGAGGTTTTCAAGGCACGCTACGACAGCTACGGCGGTCTTGAGATCGCGGGCTGGTACTGTCGACCACGGCGCTTCAGCGGACAGTTGCCGGGATATCTGTTCGTGCCCGGTTATGTAAGCGAGCCTAAACTGCCGACGGACCTCGCCGCTATGGGCTATGCCGCGTTCTCGGCAGCGCCACGCAATAAGTTGCGAAGCAATTCGGTGTTCAATCCGGGCTATCCGGGACTGTTGACGCATAATATCGATAAGCGCACCGAGTACGGCTATCGCGGCTTCTACATGGATGCGCTGAGGGCACTTGATTTTTTGAGCGGTCTGGATGAAGTGGATTCCTCTCGGATCGGAGTGCAAGGCGGTAGCCAGGGAGGCGCGCTTACGCTTCTAGTTTCATCTCTGCGATCGGATCAAGTGCGTTGCGCGTCTGCTGGTGCGCCATACCTGTGCTCTATGATGGATTCAGCATCACTCACACGGTCTTACCCCTATGAAGAGATCAACGACTATCTGCGTTTACACCCAGAACGAAAATCATTAGTGAGAGATACTCTGGACCTTCACGATATCCACAACTTCGTGGATCGAATATCGTGTCCCATCATCGTGAACATCGGCCTAATGGACGATGTATGCCCTCCCGAGACCGGTTTCGCGGTCTTCAATCAGATCGGAAGCCGCAACAAACGCCTGTACAAGTATGAAGATTGCGCACATGATTCCGGAAGCGGAATTGGTCATGACATAGTCATGAATGGTTTTATGGCTGATCATTTGCAACCGAATAGGAATTGAAGAAACGAGAAGATGTCTAAATGAGTGGTTACTGGGATGAAACACTAGCCGCCGCGCGTGAAGCGGCAGACGGTGAAGTTGCTATTGAAGCCCTGCCGATACGAAGCAATGAGACTTCTGATGCTTACTCATTGCGTTTCGCCGGTATCGATGGTTACCCGTTGTTCGCGTATCTCCACATTCCGAAGTCGGATGCTCCTCACATCCCACTGTTCCAGGCGCCTGGCTATGGCAGTGTGGTAGGGGTGCCAGCATATGAGCGGAGAACGCGTTACCTGGTGATGGCATTGTGTCATCGCGGACAGCGCCTGGCGAACTCTGGATACTCGGCATCATACCCTGGACTATTGACGGATGGTCTGCCAAGCGCAGATTCATACCGTTGGAGAAGCATTGTTGCCGACTGTATAACTGCGGTGAACGTACTGTTGCGACAGTCGAACATCGATAGCACAAAGATGGCGATTTCGGGCGGAGATCTGGCTTGGATGACTGCTGCTTTCACCGCAAATGTGAATGCATTGCAGACCGGCGGTTTCATCTTCGCCGATCTGGATGCTCGTTTGCAGGGAGATCCGGACTACCCGCTAGCCGAGTTCAATGATTTCAGAAGATCCCAGCCCGATCAGTGGGATGAGGCGCGCGCGACCTTAAGGATCTACGAGACAACGATGTTTGCAGAACGGATAGACGCCAAGCAGGTATTGATATCGTGTGGGAGTTCAGAGGAAATCCACTCCAGGAATCTGGCGAGCAAGCTGGCTGGCAATGCGACGGTGAGAGTGAATTTAGGCAAGGGCCATCTGGATCATATCGCGCAGGAAGAGTGGCTTGCGAAGGTTTCCGGCGTCACTCGCGGTCCCGCGCACTATCCCTGGGTCTGAGAGAGATTTCGGGCGGCGGCGCCCAGCGATAAAAGCCCCCGTTGTTCAATCTAGCTGGAAGTCTAGTTGCACACCATCCGATTGTTTTTGTTCGGCTTTGAGTCTTCCAAGTTCATATTTTTTACTGTCAATATAGGACATAGCATCGGTGATGAAGCCGTGTTTGGCCTTGTCTCGGATAAGTTCATACATCCGGTAACAGATTCGGCGATAATCGGGATGCCCCTGCTCTGAAGTGCGCAGTTCCAGCATGTGAAACGCTTGCCGAGCGTTTAGCTGTATCGAGTATCGGATTCGATGGGCGAATGGAACTGCGTACTGTGCTACATCAGGTCCGGCTTCAGCGCGCAACGTTTGATAGAGGTCATTCAGCTTAGCGATAGCATCGTGCCAAGCAGTGAGTATCTGCCCGCCGGCGGCTTCAATCTCTGGCGGTGTGCTGTATCCATGGTCAGTGGTAAGCCGCTGCCACTCAATAGTCATCATGCGGTGCCGTTGCAGGTCTCTGAAGCTGCCGAAATCTGACAAAATATCGAAACGATATGCGATTCGTTCCAGGGCTCGTCCCGGCTTGTGCCTTCGATTGGTTCTATTGCCGAAGTACTTCTTCAGAGCAATCGATCTATCCTCATCGCTCATCTTGATGGCGATGGAAAGCAGTTCTTCTTCAGATAGAGACGCATATGGATATAGCGCTGCTGCTACCAGCTGTATCTCGGCGTTGTCATCCCAGTCGATCAGCTTCACTTCATCATTTTGATAATCGAAATCGCGTTTATTGCCGGGGATGGATTCGGTCAGCGCATCGGCAACCGGTTGCATTTCACTGCGAATATCGCTGAAATATCGGCTCCACGCAGCGCCACGATCTTCTACGTCTACCCTCTTCATGAATGCGGGAATGATTTTGCGAAGCTCGGCAAGCATCATTTGAGCGTATTCGCGGGCTTCTGCAAGCGGGTGAGCGTTCATGCGTATAAGCATAGCTTCGTATGCTTGTCCGCTGGCAAAGACACCAATATTCGAGATGGTGGAGGCCGGCAAGAGTCCGCGTGCAGCATCACATGCCCGCGCGTTTAAGGCGCGGAAGTAGGCGCGGTTTGATTCATTAGAGCCTCTAGGAAAGCGACCCTCAAAGTATTTCCGCATCTCGCGCACGATTCGGGAGTAAGTATCGAAGAGTTCCGTCATCGCCTCGTTGTATATATCTACCACCGAACTTTGCATTATCTCGGGCGGGACTTGGTATCGGTAGCGCTCACCGTGTTCCGAGTCTGCAATCTTGCGGTCGTAGGCGATGTACCTGGTGCTTTGCTCCAAGTATGCGGCCAATCGGCCGCGCTCAATGGCTTTGGCGAGAATCGCTGATGCCTGTTCGCACGCGATATGCGCGCCGCCGAGTTGGGCAACCGAATCATCCCCGTACTGTATGAAAACGCGGTCGTAAAGTTCCTCGGCTCGACGTCTAGCAACGATGTAAGATTCATCTTCTTGATACTCGATCTGCTGCGCGAGGCTCTCAAGACCGATCTCGGGCTGATTGTAATATTCGTCGATGAAAATGCGACGGAGAGATTTGTGGGTGCGACTGTATCGGGCGAATAAAGCTCCCTTTACAATCTCTGGCAGATTGATGAGCGCGAAGACGGGCCGATCGCTGTTTGTGAAGAAGCGCCTTAGTATCTCATGCTCGGAATCGGTGAAAGATTCTATTGCGTACATAGCCGGCCTATGCAACGCGGTATCCGCTCTTTGCGATTGACTTTAAAGGAAGATGCGCAACAACGCGATTCAGAAAACATCGATCAGGCGAAACTGGAAGCCTTTCAGCGTCGGAGAAGAAAGCGTATCCTCCTTGCGGTATCTATGTGGTTCACCGAAATCAGTCCCAGATAAGAGCAGGACGAACACTGTGTGGGCTACTGCATCCACCATCCAGTATTCACTCACTCCGTGCCTGGCGTAGAGCGCGCGCTTCACGGCGCGGTTTCTATCGGCGGTAGAAGGTGAAAGTATCTCTACCACGAGATCTGGGGGTCCTTTCATACTGTCCGCATCCAGGAACAGGTCGGCGCGCTCATTTGAGATTAAGAGCAGATCAGGCTGCACCATATCGGTGTTTGACAGCGCCACGTCGAACGGAGCATGGAACACCGTGCCTAATCCGTGTTCCTGAACGAACATCAACAACTGTGCCGATACATCCTGGTGGCCAGTATTCGGCGCCGGGACCATGATCAGTTCTCCGTCGAGCAGTTCGCATCGCTGATCATCTGGAGTCTGCAAGTAGTCTTCATAGGTGTATCTAACCCCGGTGACACCGCGTTTACCATCTGATTCGGAATAACGCTCGGTCAGGCTCTGAATGACGAACTGTAGCAGAGAGTTTGGCTATAAGGGCTAAAGAACTAATCGGAGCGGGCGTTCGAGGTTTTCTTTTACGGCGTTGAGAAGCATGGCCGCTTCAGCGCCGTCTCCCACGCGGTGATCCGCGGATACGGTAGCGTTCATCATCTGTCGGATAACTATTTGGTCGTTATGCACTGCTGGAGCCGGCTTAACAGCTCCGACGGCGAGAATGCCGGATTGCGGCGGAACTATGATTGCGGCGAAGGTATCGATTCCGAACATGCCTAGATTTGACGTCGCGAATGTTCCTTTTGTAAGTTCTTCTTGGGTGAGCGTTCCGCCCTGATTGCGCGCTCGTCTCCCGAGATCTTTTGCGGCCTGTGAAACTTCAATTAGGGACTTGCTCTGTACGCCCATAAGTGCAGGAACTATGAGCCCGGATTCTAGCGCGATCGCGATGCCGATGTTAACGCTATCAGAGCCGACCAGACGGTCTTCATGGAAGAAAGTGTTCCATTTAGGATGGTCTACTAGGGCCATGGCAAGGGCTTTGACGATGAGGTCGTTCACTGATACTCGATCACCGGTTTCGCCTAGCTCTAGGTTGAGCTGAGTGCGGAAGTTCACTGCTTCACTCATATCAATCGCGGTGGTGACGTAGTAATGAGGAGCCTCAGTCTTGCTGCGCAAAGTAACTCGTGCGATGGCTTGGCGCATTGATGAAAGCTCTATATCGGAGCCGTCAATATCAACGGTAGCCGAAGATGGAGCCGCGATGCCCGAGGTCGCGAAGCCCGGTTGCGGATTAAAGCTAAGAACGTCGTCGCGCGTAACTCTGCCGCCTGGTCCGGTGCCAGGTATGGCGGCAAGATCATATCCCTTTTCAGCTGCCAGTCGGCGCGCCAGTGGAGACGCCTTGATACGATTCCCGGTTGCTGACACTGGAGCTTCTGTTTGCGGAGGAGCCGCCGACACCGCCGGCGAGGCAGTAGGTTCTGGCGCGGTCTGAGATGTTGGAGGAGCTTCAGAAGGTTCGGGTTCGGATGCCTCTTCGGCAATTAAATCAGGATCGCTAGTCTCATCGATATCAGGCAGCTGGTCGCTAGGATCTGCGATATATGCCAATAGCGTTCCTACCGGCGCGCGCGCACCGTCTCCCAGCACTATCCTACGCAAAACTCCATCCGCGTATGCTTCCATCTCGACCACGGTCTTATCGGTTTCGATTTCGGCAAGTCTATCTCCGCGAGACACTGCGTCGCCTTCGTTCTTGAGCCACTTGATTACTGTGCCTTCGGTCATGTCGGCACCCATGGCTGGCATCGTGACTTCGTGAATCAATGTATGTCTCCTGTGGCCGTAGCGTTAATGAGTGAATTAAGAGCTATCAAGATCATGGCGCCGATGATGTTCGCAACTAGAAGGCAATGGTTTTTCCCACGGCATCTACGACATCCTGCGGGCTTGGCAATGCGTCTTGCTCGAGTGCTCGGTTATATGGCCAGGGCACGTTTTTGGCACCGACTCGTATAATGGGAGCGTCGAGCCAATCCATAGCTCGTTCCTGAGTCTCAGCGACGAGCTCAGCCATTACGCCGCCAAGTCGCCGAGCAGTGTCTAGCATAACTGCACGCCCGGTTTTCTGCACTGATGCGACCACGGCGTCAAGATCCATCGGATGCAATGATCGTAGATCGATGACTTCAGCCGAGACGCCCGTCTCTTCCAGGGTATCCGACGCTTCATGCAATATCTTCACACCGTATCCGTAGGATACTAGAGTTACATCATCCCCTGCCCGCGCTACGGATGCTTCTCCGAGCGGTATATCGTAATAGTCTCTCGGGACGGTTCCGCGCGATGTGTAAAGATGCGCGTGTTCGGCGAACACTACCGGATTGTCATCTTTGATCGCGGTTCGGAGCAATCCAAGCGCGTCGCTCGGGTTAGACGGACATACGCAGTACATGCCGGGCACTTCTGCCAACCAGGTTTCAAAGCTTTGTGAATGCGTGGCACCCAGCTGCACCCCCGCACCTGTAGGCGCCCGGATGACCATGGGAACGCTAAGCTGCCCTCCTGACATGTACCTGATGTTGGCGGCCATGTTGACTATCTGATCGAAGCCGACTAGCGCGAAACTCATGGACATAAGCTCAACTATGGGCCTTAGTCCGACGGTAGCAGCCCCCACGCCGGCCCCGATAAATGCAGCTTCAGAGATAGGCGTGTCTTTAACTCGCTTAGGTCCGTATTTTTCGAGGAATCCCCTCGTCACGGAGTATGCGCCACCGTATTCGCCGATATCCTCTCCCATAATGAATACTCGTTCATCAGACTCGATGGCTTCGACGAGTCCCATCGTGATGGCTTCGCGGAACGTGAGCTCAGACATGGATTGAATCATACGCCCGCGGCGCAGCTACATGGTGAGAGCGGCATTTCTTCATGCATATATATCCTCTAAAAGCTCAGATAAATCGGGGTCTGGGGTCTGGAGCGCGAACTTCACTGCCGCTTCAATCTCCCCATTAACCTCTTCAATCACTTCAGAGAGCTCGATTTTGGTTGCTATGCCGCTTTTCACCAAGTGTTTCGGATAAGTAACAATGGGATCGCGCTTCTTCCACTCTTCAATTTCAGATCGGGGTCGGTACTGGTCGCCACGGTCGGCATAGGAATGTCCTACGAATCGGAATGTTTTGGCTTCGATGAAAAGCGGGCTTCCATGAGCCCGGATTCTTTGCAGCGCCGATTCCGTTGCCTCGCGAACTGCGAGGACGTCCATGCCATCTACCGATATGGCATTGATATCGTATGCTGCCATGGCATCGGTAAAGTCATTGCCGAGCACTCTGACGCGACCGACTGCGGATCCCATGCCATATAAGTTGTTCTCCATGAAAAACAATATCGGCAATCCCCATACCGAAGCCAGGTTTAGAGTTTCATGGAAAGTGCCTTGGTTTGTAGCGCCGTCCCCGAAATAGACAATAGTTACGGCATTAGTCTCAAGATACTGTTGAGCAAGCGCGATGCCGGCGGCAAGAGGTATTTGGGCGCCTACAATCGCGTGTCCGCCCATGAATCTTTTCGCGGCGTCGAAGATGTGCATGGAGCCGCCCTTGCCCTTGCTGACGCCGGCAGCGCGTCCAAACATCTCCGCCATGACGCGATTAGTATCGATCCCCCGCGCTAGAGCGTGTCCATGGTCGCGGTAGTGAGTCACCACATAGTCTTGCTGCTCCAACGCCGATATCGAGCCTACTCCAGTAGCTTCCTGCCCGATGTACAGGTGCAGAAATCCTCTAATGTGTTCCGATGCGTAGTATTGACCGCACGTCTGCTCGAATCGACGAATGCGATACATGCTTCTATAGAGGTTGATGAGATCGTGCGGGGCCGGGCTGCGCGAAGAGATGGACAGTCCAGATGTTGAAGGTGAAGCATCAGACGAGTTTGATGACGATCCTGAAACCTTTGGCTGGTGATTCGTCTTCTGATCCGTTGCAAATTCGGATGCTGTTAGATAGTTCTCACCCAGGTCCATGACTCCTCTGATTTAAGGATGAAATCCGACTGCCACCTATATCCCGCCAGATGTATCACATTCCGAACTAAGCGGTGGCACTCGGCAGATTCTACACTAATTATCTATTTCTAATATAGAACACGACGCACCGTTAGAATGCCGGGTGCGGCGAAGGGTTAATCGTGGTTGATTGCCGGGCATTGCAATTTAGCTGCCAGCAGAACGTTGTGTAGCAACATCGCCACTGTCATCGGCCCGACTCCGCCCGGCACGGGCGTTATAGCAGCCGCTTTTTTGACCACTGCATCGTAGTCCACATCACCAGTCAGCCGATATCCTCTCTTACGGCTGGGGTCATGCACTCTCGACACTCCTACATCTATGACGACGGCATCTTTTCTCACCATCTCAGCGGTAATCGTGTTCGGCACGCCGGCGGCGGCGATTACGATGTCGGCGTTCAGCGTATGTTCCGCCAGCTGTTTCGTGCCGGTATGGCAAATGGTTACGGTGGCGTTTGCTCCACGACCGCGTTGCGTCAGAAGTATTGACAGTGGTCTTCCCACTAGGCTGCTTCGTCCCAGAATCACAACATGGGCGCCTTGCGTTTCGATCGCCGATTCGGTGAGGATGCGTTGCACTCCTAAAGGGGTTGCGGGAACGAACCTCGGTCTACCCATGAGAAGCAATCCGGCGTTCTGAGGATGAAGCCCATCGACATCTTTGATCGGATCGATGCTCGTGATGACAGCATCCTGGTCGATGTGCGCAGGGAGAGGCAGTTGAATCAGAATGCCATGGACGCGAGTATCGGAGTTCAGTTCGGAAACGACAGCGAGCAACCTGTCTTGTGAGGTATCCGATGGTATGGAGATCGTTTCGGTGTAGATTCCCACTTCTTGACATGCGCGCTCTTTTCGGCGCACATAGGAGTGAGATGCCGGATCGTCCCCTACCAGCGCCACCGCTAGGCCGGGGACGATTTGATTCTTCAATCGAAAATCGGCCACGGCGGCCGTGGCTTCACGTTGCACTGCGATGGCGATCTCATTGCCGTCTAAAATCTGTGCGGTCATATCTGAATAAGCATGCGCTAACTATAGTATGGCGTGCTGATTTATCATTTTCATACGGGAAACCCAAGGGTTGAAGGCGACCACATCGCTTTCTCTCATTTTAGCTAATGATATACACGGGCATAGACATCATTGAGATAGCGCGCGTAGCCGGGGTTCGCGATCGATATCCGCGCCGTTTTCTGGAAAAGGTGTACACAGCAGCGGAACAGCGTTACGCGCGTAATCGTTCGCCTCAGCTAGCGAGCAGATTCGCCGCGAAGGAGGCCGTTATGAAGGCGCTTGGCACCGGTGTCCGTGGGGTGCCATGGAGATCGGTGGAGGTGATGCGCAAGCGTGGCGGACCGCCCGAGGCAGTGTTGCACGGCAATGCGAAAGAGCGTGCCGACAAGATGGGGATCACTCGCATCGCGTTGAGCCTGTCCCATTCAAAGGAGTTCGCGGTGGCATCAGTGGCGATGGAGGCCCGAGACGATGCCTGGAAGCCATGATTCAGGGCAGCAAGGCCGTCACGGCAAGTGAAATGCTAGAGATCGAACAGGCATGGTTCGATTGCGGAGAGATTACGGTTCATCAGCTGATGGAGCGAGTAGGCAAATCTATCGCTGATTGGATCATCGCCGATTTGGATTCAAATCCCGCCCTTTCCAACGTCGTGATCTTAGTTGGCAAAGGCAACAACGGCGGGGATGCCCTGATCGCGGCTAAGCATCTAGCTGCATCCGGGGCCTACTGCACCGCGTGTTTATGCTTGCCGCGCGATCAAACCGATCCTTTGTTTCTAGAAGCTACTTCAGCCGGGGTAGAACTATGCGATCTTACTCGGAAACCGCGCCTCAATCGTCTCTCAGAGCTCACTCGCTCAGCCGATGTCATTGTCGACGGAGTGTTCGGCTTCAGCATCTCGCGTCCGATTGCGGAGCCGATTAAGAGCATCTTTGAAATTTGCGGTGCTAGCGGGGCCAAGATAGTGGCAGTAGATATGCCAAGCGGAGCCGATCCGGACAGCGGACGACTCGACCCTAGCGCATTGCCGGCGGACGTAACGCTGTCTATCGGGTTGCATAAACTTGGCCCGGCAGTCCGATTTGGAAGCGATGGATACGGCGCTTCAATGGAGCTCGTCGATTATGGGCTTCCGGAAAGCTTTAACGCGCATATCAAGCGAGAAGTGATAGACCGTCGACTAGCGAAATCTCTTCTGCCCGATCGCACTCGGATCGGTCATAAGGGTACTTTTGGACAGGTGCTGATAATCGCCGGATCCAAGAATCACATCGGTGCCGCTGGATTGTCGACTATGGCCTGTCTGAGGTCTGGCGCCGGGCTAGTATCTCTCGCGGCGCCTCAGATCGTTTGCAACGCAGTGGCTGTATTGGCACCCGAATCTTCTTATTTCCCCTTGCCCAAAACGAAGTCTGGGACGATTGATGATGCAGCGGCATGGAGAGAGCTAAAAGATTTGATCGCCCAGTCCGACAGCGTCTTGATCGGTCCGGGATTGGGTCGATCTGATGCTGTTCGTTCACTCTTGAGCCGTATGCTAGCAGATAAAGATAGCTGGCGCGGCTGCAACTCGGTGGTGATAGATGCGGACGGTTTGAACTTGTGTGCGGAGCTTCCTGAATGGTGGCAAAGCTTTGACGGTAATTTGATAATCACGCCTCATCCGGGTGAGATGGCACGGTTGCTGGAATGCAGCATCGCTGAGATCGAAGATGATCGAATATATGCGGTGGAGGCATCATCAGATAGATTCGGATGCGTGACCGTGCTTAAGGGAGCGGTGACTCTCATCTCAGATGCAGAGGGATTCACCCGCATGAATCTTATGCCGAATGATGGACTCGCGCGCGGCGGCACGGGAGATGTTCTGGCCGGACTGGTAGCTGGATTGAGTAACGCGGTGTCTCCCTTTGATGCGGCGACCTTGGGGTGCTACGTACATGCTCTTGCCGGCGTTCTGTCTCGGAAAAAGAAGAGCGCCTATGGAATGACGGCTAGAGATGTGGTTGAAATGATTCCTTACGCGTTTTCTCGGTTAGCATCTTAGGATGGAAACTGCAACGTCAATGACTTTGGAACAAATCGTAGACGATTACGTCAATAAAGCGCGCGCCAAGACGCGCCTGACGGAGTATAAGCGTGAAGAGCGAGACGGATACACTCTGCATCGGATCAGCGAAAACGACCAGTTCCGCATTCTCGATCATCGGATAGCGGTTCGTGGGCGGCGCGTGATGTGGGTCTGGCGCAACCAAGATTTTTGGCCTACGGACGAATTGACTGATGTAGCGATTGCGGATGATGATCTTTGCAGCATCGGGGTGATACATGGCGGGAACCGGATTTCCGGCGTTAAATTTACCATTGGGCCTCGGCACGGTGCTGGAGTCGATCCCGATAATTGCCTGCCTTTCGTCAGCGACTATCTGCATCTAGAGGCGCACTATCGGATTGAAGACGGGGCTATGAAGTTGAACCGCGCGCGCATCGGCGTTGACTTTCTCAGCAAGAATGGCTGCACTGTAAAGGCGCGTTTCTTGCGTCAGTCGGCAGTTGCATACCGTAATCATGGATATCTCTATCGCGCTTCTTTGGGAGCTCGACTGTTAGTAAACATTAGCGGGAAAGAGAAGATTGGATTGGACCTGCCAGTGCAGCTATCAGATAGCCAGGTGAAGAAGATACATCGTACTGTCATGAGTTATGACTCCGATGCTCCGTCGGATTGGCGCGAAGACATATTCACCGTCAGACGCGAACAGTGATTCGGATGAGGCTAGAGACTAATAACTCAGGGAACTTATCAGACGCCGCATCGTCTGGCGTTCTTGCCGACAGAAGAATAGTACTAGGCATAACCGGCTCTATAGCGGCGTATAAATCGGCGTCTATCGCGTCCAGTCTCGTGAAGCTCGGTGCGCAAGTGAACGTCGGCATGACTGATAATGCCACTCGTTTCATTGGTAGCGCGACCTTGGCAGGGATAACGCATAATCCGGTTGTGACTTCACTTTGGGACGGTAATTCAGATCTAGGCATCGATCATGTTTCTCTAGGCGTAAACGCTGAATGCATCTTGATTGCGCCAGCCACTGCCAACACAATCGCCAAACTAGCCACTGGTGTAACCGATGATGTGATCACGGCTACAGTAGCGGCGTCAAGCGCGCCTTTAGTGGTTGCACCGGCGATGGATGCAGATATGTTTCGATCACACGCGCTCCAACGGAACCTCGATACGATAAAAGGAGATGGTGCACGCATAATCGGTCCCGAAACCGGACGGTTGGCATCGGGCATCGATGGTTTAGGACGAATGAGCGAGCCGGATGATATTGTGGATAGCGTTCGTGCCGTGTTAGGCGTCCGCTACGGCGACTACTCGGGATTGCGCGTCGCGGTAACTGCTGGTGGAACACGCGAACCACTGGATCCGGTGAGGGTGATAACGAATCGTTCTAGCGGCAAGATGGGATACTCAATCGCCGAGGCGGCTCGTGATCGTGGCGCCGACGTCACATTGATCACTGCGCCCACAGCACTCCGAAAGCCAGGTAGCGTTCGCATGATATCGGTAGAGACTGTGGATGAGATGCGAGATGCCACATTGCCAGCGGCCATGCAATCTGAGCTGTTAATTATGGCGGCGGCGATATCGGATTTCAAGCCCCGTCATTTATCTGGTCAGAAGATCAAGAAGAACGCGGACGAGGTTCTATCGCTAGAGCTGGAATCTGTCGAGGACTGGATGCCATTGGCAACTGGCCCGAAGCTGGTGAAGGTTGCATTTGCGGCTGAAACTGGCGACGCGGCAAAGAAAGCAATCACGAAAACGGGCCGTAAGGGCGCGGCATTCACCGTGGCTAACGATGTTAGCGAGCCTGGGAGTGGATTCGGAACCGATACGAATCGAGTTGATCTCATCGACGCTGAGGGGAATATTGAATCTCTTCCATTGCTGAGCAAGTATGAAGTTGCGAATGCGATATTGGATCGCGCGCGTGCATATAGGTAGGGATAAAAGTTAAACTGATTCTTGATGGCTATGAAACTCTATTGGAAACAACGAAAAAGAGGCTTCGATCTCGTGGTCGAAGACGATGACGGCAGCACGTTCAACGTTGGCGGAGTCCGACAGACTCGGCGCGGGGGGATAGAAGCAATGGCGAAGACGATGGGATACGACCCTGGTAGATCCATCAAGAATCTGCCCTCGATGGATGACGGCCGACTCTTTGTGGAGCAGTTCGAGCCTTGGCGCGACTTCTTTCCTGGCGTCCAGCTGGAGCTTGAGAAAGATGTCTTAGTTCCGGACGATCTTGCGTAGCGCGGCACCAAGATCGACGCGGGTGAAGCCTATCCAGACCTATATCGATACTGCGCGCAGTTTGGCACAGTTAGTAGCCGCCGTAGCAGATCAGATCGAAAATAAACGTCGCATTCCGACAGAAGTGTCATCTGAGATCATTGACGCGGGCTTCTTTCGTCTCTTATTGCCGGCATCGCTGGGCGGCGCCGAGCTGTCGCATCCGGATTTTCTGCAGATTATCCGTATATTCGCCGAGGCGGATGCCAGCGTAGCGTGGTGCATAAATCAGAACAATGTCTTCTCTACTAATGCGGTTAGAGTATCAGAAGCTACGGCGCAGAGAGTTTGGGGCGATAAAAGGACCGTGGTCAGCAATGGGCCGCCCGGGCCGCAGAATAGAGCTGTCTCCAGCGGAAATGGCGACTATGTTTTGTCTGGTCGGTGGAACTTCAGCAGCGGGATAACTCACGCCAATTGGGTAGCGGCGTTGGCTCCCGTTTACACCGAGAATCAGATGAAGCCGAACGAGATGCGGACATTTCTGATTCCCATTGAAGATGTGCGCATCGTAGACGAGTGGCAAGTCGGAGGATTGCGCGGCACCGGCAGTCTAGGATTCGAGGCGGTAGGTCTTCGTGTTCCTGGGTGCCTATCATACGAAGCTTCAGAACCGTCTCGTGAGCCAGGCATGTTGTATCTGATAGACACCACGCCGATGTTCGCCTCGGGATTCGCGACTGTGGCTCTGGGCGCCACACGGGCTGGATTAGATTCGGCGATCGCCACTGCGCAACGCAAAACTCAACAGGGGCAGTCGCAGACACTGCGAGAAGAGACCGCAACGCAGCGGACGATCGGTGAAGCAGAAGCGATTTGGAACTCGGCGCGCGCCTTTCTGCAAGAAGCCACCGACTCAATGTGGAATGCGGTTTCAGTTCATGGTGAGCTGAACACCGATCAAAGGATCATGGTGAGACTAGCCAGCACTCATGCGATACGAAAGTCGGCTGAAGTGGTTGACGCCGCATACTCGATATGCGGATCGGATGCCATATTCACCGCCAACCCGGTGCATCGGCGATTCCAAGATGTGCATGCTATCACCCAGCAGATACAAGGCAGGATGACGCATTACGACACCGCTGGACAGCACTATCTGGGGCTGGAGCCTAAAGGCATTTTCTGAACTTCTAACCCGCAGGGCTTTGCTAAGGAACAGATCGATTAGCTATTGTGCACACGAATTCTGGGGCTAGACTAGCCCGCTCTAGAGATCATCAAAGGCAAGGGCACCGGTTCGCAGTCTTCGGTTTCGATCATCCACTTTGCTAGCAGTCGTCGCAGCTCTGAGATCACACTTGCATTATCTGGGTCGTGCGCCACGTTATACAGTTCCCATGGATCGCGTCTAAGATTGTAAAGCTCATCTTGCGGGTCAGCGCCTTTGCCGGTTCCGGCGTCATGTGCCATGGGATCGGTGACGTATTTCCAGTTTTTGGTGCGCACCATCTTGCGTCTGCCCTGCGCTTCTCGTCCCCAGAGAGTCTGGATCAGGCTGTGATATCCCCAAGGCTTGGGCAACGCTTCCAGATGCTTCATAGTAACTGGCGGTCCGCCAGCGCCATATTCCGAGAATGCGGCTTGTCGAGGCTCCGCAGCTGTGACTGTAGGCAATGGATTCCCCTGCATTCGGTGCAATAGGTGCGATTTCACTGCACCATGCGAGTTCAAAGTAGACGCATCTGCTGAGCTTTCAGGCACCGTACATGCTGAGGATGCCCAGGCATTGCGGATTCCGTCGAAATTGCCCAATCCCTGCAACTCAAGCAGTGTCGGCAAGATGTCGACGGTGTTGACCATCGATTCATCCGTAACTCCCTTGGGAACATTGCCACCGGGATATGAGACGATGAGCGGGACACGCGTGAGGCAGTCGTAGAAAACCCCGCCTTTCACCACCATGCTGTGCTCACCCATGAAGTCGCCATGGTCGGCAGTGAACACGATAATGGTGTTTTCCATCATGTCCAGTTGCGCCAGCTTGTCTAATATACGCCCTATACCGTCATCCACAAACCTGCACATAGCTTGGTAGATAGATATGACTCCGCGGATATCTTCTTCTTTGTCTTGATCGAGTCCCATCATTCTGTGCAACACACGATTCACCTCGGGCGCGGGACTGACGGAAGCATTCGCGGGGTAAGACGCATCCGATATACCGCCATCAAAGTGGTCGTCTGCGAACTCACCTTCCCTGAATGGCGGCATCACTACGTCTTCAGGCGGAAACATCTCCGCGTATCTTCTCGGCGCCTCATACGGCTCATGCGGATCCGGGTATGAAACCCAAAGCGCAAAAGGAACTGGTTCCGACTGATCGTTGAAGCGGCCTTGGGCATTGAAACTTTCGTCGGCAGCGAATCGTTCCAGGAATGCCTCGGTCTGTGCCGTGATCAGGCTGGTGCCGTAGTCTTCGATCGGATGATCGCTGACCGCGTAGGCGATGCGTGGACTCTGACGATTTGCGTTTAGATTCTTGCGATTCTGGTGCGCGGCATCAATAGCTTCTATCGGTCTGCACCACTTCATTCCCTGATTGCCTGGATTGGCACCCGCATAGTCTCCATCAGGAAGTCCGGCATGAGAAATTTCGCACCTCACATCGAACCGCGCCAGATCTTCCGGCTCGATGTAGCAGTGGTTCTTGCCGATCAATCCCGTCGTGTAACCGGCATCCTTCCAGATCTGAAAAGCGTGAATCTCGCGTGCGGGCATCAGCGTCTCGTTACGCCGGCAACCAGTCGAGTGAGGATATCTGCCCGTCATCACAGATGTCCGTGCCGGCACGCAAAGCGGATGCGGAGTGATGGCATGGCGATACATCACGCCCTGTGATGCCAAACGCTCCAGAGCCGGCATTTGGATACCGATCTCTGAGTACATCTTCAAGGCTGACCACTTCATCTGGTCGGCCATGAGGAACAAGATATTCGGACGTTTGCGTTCTGCCATGCCACGCATTATAAGCGCTACCTCCACACCAGTACGTTTGGAAACAGTTTATTGGGTTGAGATTCCACTATTTCTAGATCTTTGAACCTAATAGCAGCTCTTCAGATACCGCTTCTTATTGACCGCGCGCCCATCAGTGGAGATGCCCGTAGACGATTAAGCATCTCTTCAACAGCGGGCTAGCATCAATCTTCATCTTCATCGTCTGAATAAGCCTCGCACAGCTCCCAGGCAAGCGCGATCATGCATTTAGCACCGCTGATCAGAGAAGCGATTCCAACTGATTCGTCAGTGCCATGAGCGCGTGAAAGCATCGGATCATCATCCGGATGTGCGCCGGTAAAGCCGTAGGTTATGATGCCGAGATTACGAGTGAAGCGAGAATCGGTGAAACCATTGCTGATAGCCGGAACCCATTGAATATCGTCACGCGATACAGCAAGCGATTGCGCTCTCTTAATCGCCTCAGCCAGCTCAGTGTCGAACGGAGACGAGTTGGGAACTGACATGTAGTCGATCTCATACGAGACACCATCAATATCGCCTAGCGTGGCATCGATCTGCTCCCGCACATATCGCTCATCTTGGAACGGCAGCGTCCGCACGTCGCAGATGAGAGAGATGTCTTCCGGCACGCTATTCGATTTGATGCCGCCACTTACAATCGTTGGCGTCCATACCATCCGCGACAAAGCTCGAAGCAGAGATGCCAAGCGGGGAGAATCCCTTTCCAACCCAGCGATGATCTGATCGATATTGTCCAGCGTCGGACGTTCTTCAATGCCGAAGATGCCGAGATAGTTGAATATCGACAGCGATGTGTCGATCTCGGGCTGGTAAGTCTCTATGCGTTGCAGAACGCGCCATAAGATGTTGGATGCGTTTTTGCCCAGCCACGGCACTGAAGCATGAGCGCTTTCGCCGCGAATAGTGATTTTTACTTCTAACCGCCCCTTTTCTCCGGTTCCAAGAAGATAAGTCAATGCGCCGCCGTTCTCAACCGGCATTCCCCCACCCTCGTTCACAGCATATACGGACTCCAAAGCTTCGGGATGATGGTCAGCCAGCCAGCCGAAACCCCATCTGCCGCCATGCTCCTCATCGGCGCCACTCACCAGCCGCAATCCATGCTTGAGCTTCACATCGTTGCGCTTCAAGATTGCCATTGCCATAAGTTGCGCGGTGAGCAATCCCTTGCAGTCGGATGCGCCACGTCCATACACTCGCCCGCCGGAGACTTCCGCACCGAAGGGATGGCAAGACCACTTAGTTTCGTCTTCCACCGGCACGACATCGGTGTGAGACATGAACATCAGCCGCGTGCGCGCTTTATCGCCCGGATAAACGGCTACTATGTTTCCACGCTTGGGATCACGCGCCAGAATCTGAGTTTCTGTAATGCCCTCGGCGTGAAGCCAATCACGGACAAACTCGGCCAGCGGCGTCTCATCTCCCGTAGGCATGACGCCACTGTTGACCGTCGGGATCTTGACCATCTGTCGCTCAAGCTCGACGATTTCTGCAGCCGAGGCGTCTACCTGCTCCAGTAGCTGATTCAACGTAGTCAACTTGCACCTGCTTGTGTATTCTCGTCATCAGGGATTGAATCGATGTGATGCTAATTCTATTGGCATCTGGCACCGGCGATGAAACATCAAATGAGCGCATCTTAGGTATTGCTGCATCGAGGGGGTGGCAAATCATACGGCATATGTTGACACTTAAGTGGTTACGCGTTACACTTTATTTTGACATATGATCGTAACCTTCAAGCACAAGGGGCTGGCCAGGCTCTACGAAGACGGCGACCACCGGCTGTTACGCCAGGCGCAAGTCGCCAAAATCGAGCGAGTTCTGGCACGTCTGGATATGGCATCCCATCCGAGCGACATGAATCTGCCAGGGTTCAGATTGCATCCTCTGCGCGGGAAGCTGCAGGGTTACTGGTCGGTGACGATCTCGGGCAATTGGCGGCTGATTTTCCGCTTTGACGGGAATCACGCATCCGATGTCGATCTAGTCGATTATCACTGATCTAACAGTCAAAAAAAGAGAACTGCAATGACCATGAAAAGCCCGCCGCATCCCGGCCTCTCCGTTCTACATGACTGCATTGAGCCGTTGGGGCTTTCGGTCACAGCAGCGGCCAAAAGATTGGGCGTGAGCCGAAAGCAACTTTCTCAGCTGGTGAATGGCCGCGCTGGCATCTCACCGCAAATGGCGCTTAAGCTCGACCGAACTTTCGGCGGCGGCGCCTCCACTTGGTACCACATGCAGGCAGCCTACGACCTGGCGCAGGCGATGCATGAGGAAGATGATCCGCTCGAATCGCCGAACTACAGTCTCGCACCCGTGCTTGCCGAAGATCCACTTGACGACGCTACCTACGATGCACGCTCCGAGAGATGAAGGCGAAATGAGCGACTATTGGAGAGTCGCCACGCCCCCATCATTCCCACGCTGTCGGGAATCCATAGCCGCGACGGCGCCTCGCTTACGCCCGCGGCCGATTAGAAGCGATGCCTCGTCCGCCATTCTCGAACCGACTGGTATAACGCCGGGGACAATGACCGTCAGCTAACTACTACCCAGGCGAAACACTTTCATCACCTCGTCTCCCAGATGATTGATGACCTTCACCGCGATGCGGCCTCTGTCGGGACTGGGAAACGTACGGGATACATTGCTGTGAAGCGATTCCCATGCTTCAGGGTCTATTTCAGACTTCAGAGTAGTCTTTAGAGATTTGTAAGGATCCCCGGCGCCGAGGAAGTAGGCATGACGGACGAAGAAGCTCTCGCCATCGTAATCGGTGTCGATGAACCAACAGGCGATGTCCTCCGGCCCGTCGCTACGGATCTCGCCAGTGCCGGGATGGAATACATCGACGCCGTTGACTGTAACCTGCCACGATCGGTCTGCCACGCTAGATACGGTAACATCGGGCTCTCCGAATATCACGAACAGGTTGCCGGTGCCGGTGTTCTTCAAATCGGTAGCCATATGCAGATCGGGATTCATGCGTGCCTTCAATACCGGCATCTTGCCCAGTCGCTCCAGCTCCGAAGTATGGGCGTCAAAGCTGAAGGCGCAGGCAATCAAAGCATCGAAATTCGCTTCCGCAGCTTCACGCGCGGCTTCAACCAAGTCCGAGCGTGAGACGGTGCCGAACTCTGGCCCCACGAATATGCCCGCGCGACGAAATGCACTGCTCGTTGAAGATTCTTCTCCGTTTACTTCACCGGATACGGTGCCTTCCGCGCATATCAGATCACCCGGCCACTCCATCACTGATATGAACTCTATCTTGTCCTCTTTATGTGCTTGTTGGATGCCGGAGCGTTTCAGATTGTCCAATATCATCGAAGAGAAGTCGTAGCCGTAATCACTGCCGCCATCAGCCATACGGTCTAGCAGACCATCAGTCTCATCCACGTCTAATATGCGATGCGGCGAGATGCTCTCCACAGTGAACGGTCCGGCGACCCGCACTTTCTTGCGGTCTTCATACGGCTTGTCGTAGAGATACTCGAACTCTCGCCAGTGTTTCAGCAGCCGCGCCGTCTCGGGAGTAACTCCCCAGTCGCGTTCACTCGGCAAGTTGCGCCATCGATCAACGCGTCGGCGCACCTCGTTGATGTATCCTGTAACATCGTATTGCTGATCGGCATTCGACAACCCATGCCTTTCATGGATCGTCAACTCGCTCTGCTCCGCGCTTTTAAGCGGTCGCGGCACTGGTGTGATGAATGAAGCCTCCCGACGACCATTTGCTATCAGCTGGGTCGGATGCCTATTCTCGTCCAGCACCCAGTGGCGATTCGGTGTCTCATAGGGTGAATTAAGGATCGGCCGTTCGAAGAATCTACTGTTCCTGCTTGCCATTTGCTTCATTGAATCCATACTGCGATGCACTCATCGTTGCAGATAGAGGTTGCTCTTATGCTGATCGATGCCGGGAGCTGGCTCACGTGTGAATAAGCTCGGTATCCGGCCGGCTTTGCGATCGGCTTTGGTACGCTCCCATTCGCGCTCCAGATCCGCGGTATGCCCCCTGAAGCGCGGCATCACATAGCGCGCGAAAAGCTCCTGTGAGTATCTGATGCGATGCATCGGCATCCATTCGTGGGTGGTCAGCATCAGACCACCGAGACCGCCAGTCTCTTCTTCCAAAGCCTCGATCTGTTCAATGGCATCTTCAGGCGTTCCCACTATCCAGCGTCGGCTCTCCACTATCTGCTCGAAAGTCAAATCTTCCGGACGCTGGTCCGGAGACACAGTCCATCCACGCGCGGTATTTATCGTATAGAAATACTCATGCACATCACGTATCGCTCCCGCTCGCGCCTGATGAAAAGCTTCTTCTCTCGTATCTGCCAGGTGGACATAGGTTACAACTCTCCAATCGTCTTTGGATGGATCAGTGCCATGCCTAGCAGCCGCATCAGAGACCTCGTCCCATTGTTTAGAGAGTGGAACCGCATCTGGTGGACCACCGCCGGCCAGTGAAAGCAGCATCATCTCGTACTGCGCCGCGAAATCTATAGACCGTCTGCTACCGACCGAAGGAGTGGCCAGCTTCAGCCGGGGCTGCTGATAAGAGCGCAGCTGAAGAGCCATGTCGCGTATAGTCCAATATCGCCCTTCATAAGTGATCGGATCCGGCGATTCGAGCAGCTTAACTATGATGTCGGTCGACTCTCGCATCATTGAGTTCAAGTTCTGTGGCGGGATGTCGAAACGCTGAACATCGGTAGGAAGCCCGCTAGGGCCAACGCCGAGAACGACTCGTCCTCTAGTCAAATGGTCTAGGAACGCAAATCTCTCGGCAATGTGGAAAGGGTGATGAAACGGCAACGATACTACGCCAGTGCCGAGAGTGATGCGCTTAGCGGTGGCCGATGCTTTGGCCAGAGCCATCTCGGGAGCGGGCATCGTTTCCCAGGCTGCGGAGTGATGCTCACCGATGAAGTACTCATCGAAGCCCAATTCCTCAGCGTAGTTGATGAGATCTATGTCGCGATCAAACGCGAGCGAAGGATTCTCGTTTGGCGTATGGATCGGCATCATAAAAAAGGCGAACTTCATGTGAACCTGTCTATCGGTTAGTTTTATACTCAGATTTCAATGCAATTGAGAATGCTTTTATTGCATTGATAGCAGTTAAACGATCAGAATCGTAACTAGTGCGGAATTCAAAGCTGTGCCTTCGGTAATTCAAGCACCCTCTTAAGAGATTACAAAAAATATGAGATTCACACCTAATTACATCAGATTTTTCTGTGGCTTAGCGCTTGCTGTCGCAGCGGCTATGGCCTGTGGAAGCGATGACAGCGGTCTGGTGCAGTCGGTTGTATATGTAGCCGAGGACAGGGACGGATATCTGTTCATTTTAGACCAGGACGGTAAAGAGAAAGAGGTGGCGAGCGAGGTTACGAGCGCTCCGGCCTGGGCGCCTAACCTGAACCGCATCGCATACATCGCGCGCGCCGGAGAGAATGGCGGAGAACTGAAGTACTGGGATCGAGACGGCGGATCGAAACCGATCCTTGAACCGTCCGACAAAGTGAAACGCTTTTCCTGGTCGCCAGATTCTCAGATGGTCGCGTATCAGAGAGAATCAGACGACGGATCGAAGAGTGAGATACGGGTCTATGACTTCAAAGATGAAAGTAATACCTTAGTAACTTCAGAGCCAAGGGGAATGTTGGAGCTAGGCAATTGGTCCGGCGACAATGAATGGATCGTGATTCGGATTGAGACCGCTGGAGACTCTGCCGGCATCTTCATGCGTTCAGTTAAAGGGGTAGATGAGAAGCGTTTAACGAGCAATGAAGATTCGCATCCACGCTTCTCCCCTGACGGCAAGCGTGTAGCGTTCAACCGTTCGATGAGTGACGGAAGCAGCGAAATCTACCTTCTGACTTTAAACGATGAAGACGAATCGAGTGCGCCTGAGAACATATCTAGAGCCAAGGGAGAAGAGAGCGATTTCGAATGGTCGCCTAACGGACGTCACATCGTCTACGTGTCGTCCAGAGACGGCAATCGTGAGCTCTATTCAATCGATGTCAAAGATGATGGCATAACTTCTAGGCTGACTGAAAATCGGGTAGAAGACTCCAATCCACGCTGGTCCAGAAACGGCAGTCACATTTTGTTCTTATCTAACGTGGATGGTGATTTCGACATTTTCTCGATGGAATTCAAGTCGCGTTCGCAAATACGGTTGCTCGATACGGATGAAAACGAGCGGCCTGCAGATTGGTAGTGGTATGGCTATGCTCGCCACTTATCTGTTGCACTGTCGCCTCAGTTTTTAGCTCTGAGCATGCGTGAGATCCAGCTTGCTCTGGTAACATTTTTGGCGTCATTCCGGGAAGAATTGGCCGATTCGCTTTCTCCTCCGGAACCTGGTCCGGCTCTTCTAACCTGAGGCGGGGTTATACGACCGCCAGAGCGATATGTGAAACTACGTGGGGAGACTCTGGTCCGGGCGTTATCTGAAGTCGGCGTTGCGGGTTTTGGCGAGCTGAGGATCGATACTCGGCGGCGGGTGAATGGACGCGTGGATCCGACTCCATTTCTGTTATTCCCTCTGTTATTCCCGTTGGAGCGATGAGCATTCTTAAAGCCCGCTCCACCCTTGTCTTCGCCGTTGGGCGAGGCGGCTTCATCGGTTACAAGCTGTCGGCGAGCGGCGGCTTGTGTCAGTTCATTTTTCTTGCCGCCAGACATCCACAGATCATTGAAGTATGACTTGCTGAACCGGGTAACGACATCTGCAAAGCGTGCTGATTCAGATGAAAGATTGCTGTCGAACGCCGCTACTTCTACTTGTTTGCCTACATCTTTGACGGCCTGCAGTGCGGGATAGAAATCGGCATCTCCGCTAACCAGAATGGCAACATCATAGTGGTCTTCATAAGCATGTGAAATGAGATCGGCGGCGATCATGACATCGACGCCCTTTTCGACCATGGTGTGCCCGCGCGGTTTCCAGATGCCGAGTTTCACCTCCAAGTACTCGGTTTCGTAGAGAGCGTTCAGAAATCGGTCTTGGTTTTCGGCTAGGCGCGGGTTTTCGGAAGATTCTTGCCGAATGTTGTAGTAGTAGGTGCGAATAAGTTCCCGGTCTCCGCAGAGCTTGCTAGTGAATTTCCGATAGTCTAGATCATGCTTATCGATGTTCTGCTTGAGCACATGATAAAGGTTGCTGCCATCGATAAAGATCATCACTCTGCGGCGCGTCGGCGCGTCGGCGCGATGGATAGTCATATAATGTTCCTCTTCCGAATGCCGCTGACATATCTGCCTCTGTCCGTCTTAATGTTGTGTCTGAGAGATTCACCACGTTAATCACATCATCTACTTTGAATCACGTTAAGTCGGCGCGAAGGCGAGGAGCGGCTCGATGAAATAAAAATGATGGATGCAATAGAAAACCGTTGTCTTTTGAGTGCTACTACTTCCACGAAACTTTATTGTAACACATAGTGAATCATGCCGATTCAAAACCTGAATCAAGGGGTTAAGGAAAGTGACCGCGCATATTCTAAAAGTCATCCCGCTGGAATCCCTGTAAGTTGTAGCGATGGCGCCCATGAACCGAATCTGGGAATTTTCGGCTTGGCAATGCATGTTGCTTTACACGCGAGCTGGCATCTTAATTTCCCAGGATTGTCAAACTTCACGTTCTCTGTAAGATTGATGAATAGAGTGAAAGTAACATCGCGACGGTACCCAAACCTAATCGATCCGAAGTAAACTACTAGCAAAATACCGAAGCATTTAGCTAAAAATGGAATCCGAACTATGACGATGACCGTAACAAAATCTATAGTGGGACGCACCGTCCCATCGCCGTGTGAGATGCCGAACGGTTTGCAGTGGTTCAATGACGAGCTTTATGTGATGGATCAACTCACTGACAATGTATACGTAATCGATGATGCTGGCAATCTGCTGCGCACTATCTACACCGCCACCGAGAATGGCTCCGGGATCACCGTCGAGGACGGACATATCTGGACCGGGTCGAACGGCACCACGGTATCACGTCCTTATCGCTCTACGGATACGCATCTGGGCTACGTCTACAAGCTTAACGCGGTGACTGGCGAGACTGTGGATCGCTTTCGAACACCAGACGGCGGCGGTATCCACGGCATTGAATGGGACCACAACGAGAATCTGCTGTGGTTGACGGCATTCAGCCCTAAAGCCATCATCTTGGTAGATCCGAGCGACAATTTCAAAGTCCTGCATAAATTCGAAGTTGAGTTGGAGCGTTTGCACGGTCTGGCTCTGGAGGGCAACGATGGCATCTGGTGCGCGCACACCACTGACAATGTTGTAGCGCTTTACGACAAACAGACCGGCGTTGAGCTAGATCGGGTCGTGATGGGTGCAGATGATCCCTTTGTGCACGGGTTCTCTAAGCGCGGCACTGAGATGTGGTTCGCGGATGCCAACTTTGCCGGCTCTCATGGGACTGCGATCCGTGGTAAGCCGGCCATCGGGACCATCGCGAGGTGATGTCAACTGAACATATGGCAGTCCCAGTCCTAAAGGCTTCATTGCCCGCATTGAATGCAGAATGACCGTTGTAGATAGCCATCATCATTTCTGGGATCTCAGTCTTCGCCCTTACGAATGGATGCCGCCGAACAGCCCCTTGCGCATCAATTATGGGCCACACGAGTTGCGCCCTCTTCTAGCTAAAGGCGGCGTGGATAAGACGGTGATCGTGCAGGCGCATCCATCCGTGGAGGAAAGCGAATGGCTGTTGCAGATCGCCGAAGCCACTGACTACGTTGCTGGCATAGTCGGGTGGGTCGATCTCACGGATCCGCATGTAGGCAATGTCTTGGACGATCTGCAACGGAGCCCGTATTTCAAAGGGGTTAGGCATTTGTGGGAGATGGACGAAGAGCGCGGCTGGCTGGCGAATGAAGCGCCGATTAAAGGTCTGAAAGAGGTGGCTAGCCGAGGACTTTGCTTTGACTTTCTGGTGCGCCCGCCGAACCTGCCTTTTGTGCCTCGCGTCATGGATGCAGTTCCTGATCTAAGAGCTGTGATCGACCATATTGCGAAACCTAACATCGAGCAACGCGAGATTGAGCCATGGCTGTCGTTGATGCGTGAGGTGGCAAGCATCGACGGTATGAGGTGCAAACTATCGGGAATGACTACCGAAGCCGACCTGGAAAGCTGGAGCAACGATGACATGTCTCCCTATGTGCATCACATAGTGGGTATGTTCGGGGCGGATCGTATCATGTTCGGTTCAGACTGGCCGGTATCGACTCAGGCTACGGAATATAGCCGCTGGGCTGATGCAGTGCGCGATATGCTCTGCAATTTGCCGGACGAACAGTTGAATTTCATAATGGGCCGAACGGCCATGGAGTTCTATCATTTGGATCTTGAGTGATCCGCTTGACTCTTGTCTGAGCATAAAATGGCACTTACATGACGATTAAATCATCATCCCCTTTATTGAATGCCGATAATCTCAGCAAGCAGTACGGTTCAGTTCAAGCCTTAGATAATGCGACTTTTGAAGTTCATCCTGGAATTACAGGTCTGTTAGGGCCTAACGGCGCTGGAAAAAGCACTGCGATACGCATATTTTTGGGCCTGACAGATGCTACTTCCGGGCGTGCAGAAATTATGGGGTCTGATGCGAATAATGCTGAAACGCGCACTCGATTGGGATACATGCCGGAACATGACTGCCTGCCCGACAATCTATCGGCTTCGTACTTTCTGACATTAATGGCAGAAGTGAGTGGAATACCCCGAAGGCGCGCACGCGCGCTAGCTGCGGATACTCTCCGCCACGTGGGACTGTTCGAAGAGCGGTATCGCCCGATCTCCACATACTCCACTGGAATGAAACAACGAGTGAAGCTGGCTCAATCTCTGGTGCATGACCCGGTGCTGATACTGCTAGACGAACCAACCGCGGGACTGGATCCGAACGGACGGACGGAGATGATATCGCTGGTGCGGAAGATCCATCTGGAGTTCGGGATCAACGTGGTGCTTTCAACTCACTTGATGCATGACGTTGAAAGAACGTGCGACCGTATCGTCATGCTGGATAATGGACGAGTGGCACAGGATGCTGAAGTGGCAAAGCTGACTGAGGAAACTCAGACCTTCTATGTGGAAGTAACGGCTAATCGTGAACAGTTCTCGGAAGCTCTCGGCAAACGCGGGATCAGGCATTCGGTTGTAGCTTC
Organism: Dehalococcoidia bacterium; assembly: GCA_963422715.1. Classification (GTDB taxonomy): domain Bacteria; phylum Chloroflexota; class Dehalococcoidia; order Lucifugimonadales; family Lucifugimonadaceae; genus Bin127. Next base: position 2,148,167 of record OY730475.1, read on the forward strand.
CAGCGTTATCATTCCGAATTTGTCGGGCGAAAGGCTAGACGCGGTTCGCGACGCGCTGGTGGAATCTAATGCGCCATTGCGTCGGATGGCGCCACAGCAACGTGCGTTGATAGACATATTCCGAGGCAACTGATATGGCTCAAGAATCACCATCCCGTCCGGGAGGGCGTGTATTCGATATCGGATATCAGCGCTACACCGGGCCACGAGAAGGAAGATTCAATGCTCGGAGGGCGATCTTCATCGACAGCATCAAGGTCTCGCTAGGACTGGGCCGCGGTGGCTGGGCGAAGTTTGTGCCGTGGCTGTTCATCGCCCCTGCTATGCTAGTGGGATTAGGATTCGCGGTGCTCGCCGCATTTGCCGATCAAACCCTAGGCGAATCAGGACTTGAAGATGAGTTGAACCTGCCGTCGCATTTCGATCTTTTAAACGCTACTGGGATCATCACTATGCTCTTCGCCGCGGTCATGGGATCTGAGCTGATGTGCCCCGATCGTAAACAGCGCGTGATGCACCTATATCTGGTAAGACCGATGACCTTGCTGGACTACCTAGCCTCTAAATATTGTGCCTTCTTTATCGTCATGGTTGGCGTGCTGCTTATACCACAGCTGGCTTTACTGATAGGGACTATGTTCGGAGTCGATAGTCTGACCGGCTATTTCCAAGACAACTGGGTTGTAATTCCCAAGTTCATAGGCGGCGCACTCGTCATAGGTATATTTTCTACATCGTTCGTGTTTCTAGCTTCATCGTTGACGGATCGAAGGATGGTCGCGGCGCTTATAGCGATCGGGTTTCTGCTCATCGTCTCCGCTATGCTCGGTATACTTTCGGAAGCGGGGATATCTGAAACACTGTTCGATTGGCTGCAGCTGCTCAATCCGCTATCGCTCAGTTTCGGCACCGTGAGCGGCATCATTTTCAATGAGCCTGACAGCGATAGCTCGTTGAATAGGGCAATACCCTTGATCTGGTATGCGATCCTGATCGTTGGATTCACCGTCGCAACATGGCGGATCTACCAATCCAAGAGGTAGAGAGATGATCTCTGGAACCCCCAAATACGATACCGCGGCCACGCCTGAACCAGTCATAGCTTTGGAATCAGTCTCCAAGTGGTTCGGCAACGTGGTTGCACTTAGCGACATATCATTTTCCATCGGCAGTGGAGTTACCGGTTTACTTGGTCCGAACGGCGCCGGTAAAACTACACTGCTGAGGTTGATGTCCGGTCTTTCGTACCCATCTGAGGGCAAGGTCCGATTGCTGGGCAAGGATCCTCGCCAAGATTACGCTGTTTACAGCCGCATCGGCATCATGAGCGAACACGAATCCGCATATGAATTCATGACCGGGCGACAGTACGTTTCGCTTGCGGCGAAGCTGAAAAACGTCGCTCATCAAGAGGGACACATCAAGCGTTCCATCGAGACTGTTGATATGGTTTTCGCTCAGGATCGTAAGATAGCTACTTATTCAAGAGGCATGAGGCAACGAATTCGCTTGGCGGCATCGCTAGTCGGTCAACCAGACCTGTTGCTGCTGGACGAGCCTCTGAATGGCGCCGATCCGAAACAGCGCATCAGTTTCCATGAAACTATCCGTGAGCTCGCTTCGGCCGGTTGCTCCATCATCATCTCGTCCCACATATTGGAAGAGGTTGAGGAAGTCTGCGACAATGTCTTGCTTATCATCAACGGCAAGCTGGCAGCCGAAGGCGACTACCACGCGATACGCGCCGCCCTCGATGATCGTCCATATAGGATACGCATCGTCTGCTCAGAGCCGCGCCTCATGGGATCGCAGCTGGCAAAGATGCCGGATATTGATTCGATAGAGTTTGAAGCGGACGAAGCGTCTTGCATCGTTCTCAGCTCAAACGTCGGAGTGTTGCAGTCTGCGTTGCCATACATCGCCCAGAATCACCACATCCGCCTCAATCGAGTAGAACCGATAGATGATTCACTGGAAAGTGTTTTCGAGTACTTGGTGGACAATTGATGGATCAGGTATTCACCACCATATACGCACTGTCGATTCGTCAGATCACCGGTATCTGGCGGATGTTGATAATGTTCGGGCTACTCGCGCTCACTGAAGGATTAACTATCTGGATCACCGTGATAGATGATGCAACTGGAATCGTCGAGCTCATAATTCCCAGCACCATCATGCCGCTGATCTGTCTCATTATCGCTACCCCGTTATTCTCGGATGAAATTGAAGAGAGAACGCTGGCTAACTTGACCTTGGCGCCGATCCCGAGATGGAAGATCGTCTTTCCGAAAATCATGGCCGCCGTCTCTGTCGGCGGAGTGCCTTTGGCGGTCACTACCTTCGCGGCGACGATCACAGCGCTATCTGGAAATGGACTGAACATCTCCGGCGGAAGCATCCTGACCGCATTGTCGGCATCGATCACGATTCTGATCGGCGTGATCTGCTACTCTTCGCTATTCGCGTTCGCCGGCACGTTAACCACTCGCGCCGTCATAATCGGTCTGGTGTACATCTTCGCTTGGGAATCAGCTTTAGCAGCTCTCCTGCCAGGATTGAGGTACTTGAGCATAAGCAAGTTCAACATCTCCATCATGAGGTGGATAGAAGACCCGAACCTTTTCCAAAGCGCCACGCTAGAAGTCCCTGGTCATATCTATGCTCTAATTGCATCGATAGCGGTAGTGGCGATCACGGTGCCGTTATCTATATGGCGGTTGCGCAACATGGATGTGCAGTGAATAAGACTGTCCTTAACTCATTACAGATCTCTTGATAAGCTCGGTGCGCTTGCATAAAATTCCCCGTGCCTCTATCGATTCGAAGGTACGGTCGAGACCGCCCGAATCGGGTGGTCTCTGTCTTTAACGCCCATGCTTCCCAACGTCTACATTGACGGTTTCAATCTCTACCACCGAGAAATTAAAGGTACCGAGTTCAAGTGGCTGAACCCGAGAAAACGGGCTGAAATACTCATTCCTCAAGACAGTATCAATCAGATCCACTGCTTCACCGCGCGTCTCAACGATCGCAAGGGCGATTCCACTCCTTTGCAAAGGCAATTAATCTATCTAAGGGCTATAGAAACTCTCCCGAATTTTAACGTCTGCTTTGGAATTTCCAGGGGGTGCACCAAGATACGACAATTGAAGTACGGCACAAAGCACGTGCGAATCAAAGATACTGAGGAGAAAGGCTCGGATGTGAATCTGGCGACACGTCTTCTAGTCTATGGATTCAAAGAAGGTTACCAGCAGGCAGTCGTTATACCTAATAATGCCGATTTTTCCAGCGCGATCAGGTATATTCGAGACGAACTTGGTCTCCTGGCAGTCGTAGTGAATCCCAATCGTAAACGATATTCTTCGCGGGCTCTATTTGTATCAGTTAGCATCTGAATCTACATGACTGCGTCTGATCGAGCCCAGCAATTCGAGGGTGCCTGGGATCCGGCTTCCCCCGAAAACTCGGACTATAAGTGGAAAGCGTTCTGGGCGGTAGGCCTATCGCTCGTCACGATGGTGATGAGTTTCAGCATCATCTTTCTGGCATTAGACGCGATTGCAACGGATTTCGGAGTCACGCTGAAGCAGGTTGCGCTGGTGGTAATAGCGCAATCGCTGACGGTCAGCACACTGATGGTGCCACTGGGCAAGGTGGCCGACATGATCGGGCGCAAGAAATTCCATTTGATCGGTATGGCGCTCTTCGCCACTGGGGCGATAGCATGTTCGCTCTCCCCTAACCTGACTGTGCTTATCGCCATGCGCGTCGTAATGGCGATTGGCAGCAGTATGGGACAATCGGTGTCCACCGCCATCGTGACCTCGGTATTTCCCGCCCGTGAGCGCGGCAAGGCGCTAGGCAGCCAGACCACAGCCGTGGCAATCGGAGGTGCGGCTGGTCCGATTGTGGCCGGTTTGATGCTTCAGTTTCTGCCCTGGCAGACGCTGTTCATATTTATGGCAATCCCCACCGCTGTCGCATTTATGTGGGGCTGGTACATTCTCGACGATCGCAAGATCGGCTCGTTCCAAGGCTCCGAGCGTCTTCCCTATGATTGGTTGGGCGCCGGATTATCTGCTACTGCTACGGCGCTGATCATCCTCACTATAACGAATCCGCTCGGTTTGGATTGGGGATCGCCGATAATAATGGGCGGCGCATCAGCTGGCATCGTCGCCCTCTGCGCATTCATCTGGTGGCAGTTGCATACCAAGCACCCGATGGTGGACCTGCGTCTATTTGGGAACAGAGTCTTCCGCTATGCAATAACCAGCCGATACTTCGCCTTCATGCGTTCGTCGGCGACGCTATTCCTGATGCCGGTGTTTCTCGTGAGTTTCCGCGGGATATCAGAGGCGGCGGCCGGGGGCATCATGTTTCTGAGCGCGCTTGGAATGGGAATCGGAGCCCAAGCCGGCGGACGGCTATCGGATCGCTTCGGCGTGCGTCCATTCATGATGACCGGGTTCACAGCGCTGATATTCACCGGCATCGGACTCTCGACTCTGAACGGTGATACTCCTATCTTAGGCATTGCCCTTTTGGTGCTAATCAATGGTCTGGCGATGGGGCTATGGTCAGCGCCCAATGCCAGTGCCACTATGGGCTCGGTCCCGCGATCATCTTATGGATTGGTGAGCGCCATCATCAACCTCACGCGGAATCTGGGAAATGTTACTGGTCAGGCCGCGGCTACAGCAGTGATATCGGGTATCATGGCCGCCCGCGGATTCGATATTCCGCTGGGTGAGCTGGGTGATACTCCGCAAGCCGGAAATGCATATCTGGAAGGATGGCGATACGCATACTATGCCGGCACCGCATTTGTGGCCGTCGCTCTAGTAACCTCATACCTAACCAAACCGAAAAAGACGACACAGAGGAGCATGACCAATGAGTGAAGAGCCGATGATGGGCAAGACAGCGTTGATAACTGGCGGTGGAACTGGAATCGGCAAAGGCATTGCGCGCGCGTTTGCAAATGCCGGAGCGGTTGTATTCATCGCTTCACGCAATATGGAACGGCTAAAAGCCGCCGCAACTGAGATAAGGGAGGCAACACACGAGCGATTCATCCCGATGCAAGCCGACATCACCGATGAAAAATCCGTTAAAGAGATGTTCCAAAGTGTGATGGCTGAAACAGGACACTTAGATGTGCTCGTCAATAACTCCGGCTCCGTCGAGGGGGATCCTATAGAATCGCTCAGCTCGGAGAAGTGGCAACGGGTTATGAACACGAATGTTACGGGGATGTTCTATTGCATACGCGAGGCGTTCAGAATCATGCGTCCGCAAGGCGGTGGCAGAATCATCAACATCGGCAGCATCGCGGCACAACGAGCGCGGCACAGTTCGGCCGCCTATACCACTAGCAAACACGCCGTATGGGGGTTGACTCAATCCGCGGCTATAGAAGGGCGCGATTGCAACATCGTAGTCAGCGCGCTGCATCCCGGCAATGTACTCGTAGAAAGGCGCCTGGATCACCGCTCGGCGTCAGGGCGCGATGAAGGTCCAGAACCGATGATCAGCGTTGATGACATAGGACGCACTGCACTGCTGATGGCAACACTGCCGAAAGACGTAAACATGCTGGAGGCGATAGTGATTCCGAACCAGCAGCTTTATCTGGGGCGAGGATGATGTTCGGTGCTCTAGAGCAGCGCTTCACGCGATATACTGCATAGCGTCCATACTTAATATTGAAACTGAATTTGCACGGAGGAAAGAATGTACATCTTAATGGTTAGATTAAAGGTCAAAGAGGACCGAGTCGACGACTTCATACAGGCTTCTAAAGGCGACGGTATGGGCTCCGTTTCGAACGAGCCGGGTTGTATGAGATTCGACATCATCCAAGACGATGAAACCCCGACGCTATTCGCGTTTACCGAGGTGTACAACGACGAAGCGGCATTCGAGCATCACACTACTACTCCGCATTTCGAGAAGTGGCGCGACGCAGTAGCCGACATGTTTGCGGAGGAGCCTGAAGTCTCTTTCTGCCGTCCTGTGTACCCGCGCGGCGATGCCAGATGGGATGCTCATCGGCCTGATGCAGTAGAGGACGCCCACTTCAACTCTGGAACCTTGCATATCATCCATGCGCCGCAGTATGTGCAGGAAGACAAAGTGGATGAGTTCATCGCGGCAGTGACTCTCGACGGCATCGGCTCCACACACGAAGAGCCGGGCTGCCTGCGCTTCGACGTGTACCAGAACATAAAAGACCCGACGGAGCTATATCTATACGAGGTTTATGTGAATAGGCCGGCCTTCGATTACCACGTCGGCACGCCACATATCAAGAAGTGGCGCGAAACTGTCGCTGATTGGTACGATGAATCGCGCAAGGGGCAAGGCAGTCGCCGCGGTCGCAATGTGTGGCCGGCTGACAACTGGAACTGGTCTTCTGGCAAGCCGAGATGCTGAATCTGCTCTCATGACCCTAAAACTCAGAGTAGTAACGAACTCGCCCTCGGCTAGCGGATCGACGGAGGATTCGCTCCCGGTTACAGTGCCTGTCGAATGGGTGAAGACGGTATATCTTGATGACAAGCCGGCACCGGAGATTCTACGTGGCGCTGACGTATTCATTGGCACCGACTTCACCGTGGAGATGGGCGTCGAAGCCGATTCGCTCAAGGCGATACTGATACCTGCGGCCGGATACGACCGCATTGACCCCGACGCGGTGCCAGCAGGATGTGTCGTGGCGAATGCCTATCACCATGAAGCGCCGATTGCGGAGTGGGTGATGGCAGTAGCGGTGATGCTGGACCATAACATCATCCATGCCGATGCTTCTATGCGTCAAGGATCATGGGACCTGTGGCCGGCTAGATTCGGGGCTTATCGAGAGTTGCTGGGGCGAACCTTCGGCATAATCGGTTTCGGAAACATCGGGCGTCGCGTCGCAAAGTTAGCCGCGGCTTACGAGATGAAAGTCCTGGCATCTGGACGCACAGGTACGGCTAGCGGTGATGCTCATGGCGCTCAGTACATCGGTGGCGGCGGGAAGGCTAAAGACAAGGTGCTGGCAGAAGCTGATTTCGTTCTTGTCTCCACCCCTCTGAACCAGCATACGGCCGGTATCATCGGAGCACGCGAACTATCGATCATGAAGCCCACCGCGTATCTCATAAATCCGGCACGCGGTCATGTCATCGATGAAGCGGCTCTCTACGCCGCACTGAAGAATAAACAGATAGCTGGTGCCGCAATCGATACTTGGTATCGATACCCAGCTGCCGCGGACGACCAGCCGCGACCTTCTAACTTACCCTTCTGGGAGTTGGACAACATCATCATGACCCCGCACCACTCCGGAGCCACGAATGGCACCTTGCTGAGGCGTCAGGCTACGGTGGCTGAGAACATAGATCGTCTGGCGCGAGGCGAACCATTGCTGAACGTTATTGCGGAGCTTTCGAAAAACGGGTCATAAAGACAAGCCCTGAAAATGGCTGAGGCTTCTGGATTCTCGCCTCATCGAGGCTACGCCTGCTCTGCTCCATTCAGAATGGTAGAAAAGGAGCGCGGCATTGGGCTTCGGTTCGATGATTAATTAGGCGGCGGTACTGCCACATCAGAGTAAGGATGACGCGCACCTACCAGATCAGAGTATTCGAATACATCAAGTGCCGATTCGTATAGCTCTTCAGGGATTGCGATGTCTCCGTCCCAGGTTCCTAGCTTCTGATAATATTCGGCTGCGGCAGCGATGGCTTCTACTGCAATATCAGGGAAGAAAGGCTTTTCAGCAATTGCGATCTCCATCGGCTCGGCAGTATTGACCCACTCGCGTGAAGCACGATAGGCCGCGGTAACGCGTTTAGCGTCGTCACTGTCAAGCCAATCCCATCGGCAGATAAGACTGCTGAAAGCAGTAGGTCCCACGAGGTCGCCCACAGAGCCGACGATGTTGCCGATCCCTTCATATTCAAGCTGTTGCGGGAAGGCGCCTTGCTCATGGAAATAGTCTCCCGCGCCGTCGCGCCACTGTTGCATCATCTCATCGCCGCCAGCCGAGGCTATGCCCCGGATGTCGGCAAGGTCTATGCCCGCTTTGTGCAACCCGTATCGAAGCATCGCTTCTGGCTGACCGCCGTGGACGAATAAGAATTCACTGTCCAGCAGCTTCTGCCACTGGAAATCGGGATCCGATTCCCGGGCCGCCACTATGAATCCGTCACGCGTGTTGATCTGTGCGAAGTGCGCCACTTTCGGGGTGCTGCCGGCATCTAGAGCGCCCCAGCTGCCAGACACGGCAGACTGTCCGACATCAGCCCGGCCTTCAGCAACTTCATCCACTGATACCAATCCGACGCCTGGGGAGTAGCTACCCCTCAAACCTTCTTTCTCTAAAAATCCGCCGGCGATTAGGGATATGAGCGGACTGTAAAAAGCTGAGTGTCGGGACGCGATTAATCTGATCTCTCTCATAGGAACACTCTCCTTGTTAGCAATTATCCCATTGATTCTATCCGCGGCATATGGTTCATGCAGATGCGCTCAGATTCTTGCTCTCACAACATCCAAATTCACCAAACTCGCCGTATCGTCAGTGCACGATTGTGTTATGAAGGCGAGCCAATCAGATTCACCTGCGTCGGGTTTGAATATGGTTGCACTGCACTGCCGGCTCAAACCATTGACGCATCCATTAAAGCATAATGGAGATAATAGAAGCACTTAACGCTGATGAGCCATCATCGAAACGATGCTTCATTATGTTGCCACCAAAACCCGACCATGAGACAGGCATTTGGAAACTAGAAGCAATCGAACTCACGGCGGCAACTTCGAAGCCGTCGTAACTGGCGGAGCCGGTTTCATCGGTAGCCATCTCACAGACACCCTGACCGAGCTCGGATATCAAGTCCACATCATTGACGACCTCAGAACTGGTGATAAGCGCAATATCGGCTCTGGATCAGCGAAGCTTCACCTAAAAGACATACGTGATCCCTCAACGCAAGATTTGATCGCTGAAATATCTCCGAACATCATCTATCACCTCGCGGCACAGGCCAGCGTCTCGGTATCCGTAAAGGATCCACAGCTCGATGCGAGAATAAACATCGCTGGCGGAATAAACATCCTTGAAGGCGCCAGGAGATGCGCTTCAATCCCCAAAGTAGTATTCGTATCGACTGGCGGGGCTATCTATGGCGAGCCGGATGAATCACAGATGCCAGTATCCGAGACTCTTTCGCCAGTCCCCTTATCGCCCTATGGAGCTTCCAAGCTGGCCCTTGAAAACTACCTGCCCGTCTATTCGCACCTCTACCAACTGCCGTATGCCATCGCGCGTCCAGCGAACATATACGGGCCACGACAGAATCCCCATGGAGAAGCTGGTGTGATCGCTATCTTCACCAAGGCAATGCTGAACGAGGAGCGAGTGCAGATCTTTGGTGACGGCACATTCGAACGCGACTTTCTCTATGTATCAGATTTCGTAGCCGGTTTGATAGCCTTAGGCCAAGGAGAAGCACCAGGTCCTTACAATATATCCTCCGGCAAATGCGTCTCTGTGAACGATATATTCAGTATGATCAGTGATTCGATTGGATATGCCGATGATCCAACCTATCGCCCGGTCCGTGCCGGCGATATCCGTAAAATCTCTTTAGACAACGCCCGGGCCGAGCGCGAATTGAGATGGACACCGGCTGTTACCTTGCAAGAAGGTCTAGATAAAACGGCAGAATGGTTTCGAGCACAGCAATGATTCCTTATCGCATCAGCATCAACAGTTTAACGATCGCAGCATCTGTTGTGACAGTGATGCTTATAGGATTTGCTTGTCAAAGTGAAGAGCCAACCCCGACGACCTTTCCGTCACTCACTGCTACTGCAGAACCCACAGCTACACCAACGCCTGAAGCGACTAACACGCCCACACCAGAGCCGAATCGCGATAGCAACCGCATAACACCGTCTCCTACACTCGTCCCGACACCGTCTCCTACACTCTCGCCAACACCGAATCCGACTGCCACATCGACGCCGATTCCAACTCCGACTAATACCGCTACTTCTGTCCCGACATTTACTGCGACACCGATTCCAGATACTCCGACTCCTGTACCTGACACCTCGACTCCGACGGCTATAGTTATGGCTACTGCCACGCCGGTCGTTCTTGGTCCGGAAAAGGTTGCGGCACCGCCAATCAATGGAGAGAGCGGCGGCATCATCAACATGATGGTTCCGAATTTACCACCCCATGATGATGTTCATGCTTCAGTATCACCGATACTGGCCGGGTGGGGGCCTGGCATTGCCTATTCACGCATTTTCAGATATCGATGGAACCCCGCAGATGATGGCCGTTCAGGGCCAGCTGGCTTGAGCACGCAGTACGATCCTTCCACTTCGCTGTCATCGCACGAGATCACCTGCGATATCTGCAGCGATTGGAGCTTAGATGACGATGGAAGCCTCCGCATCACGATTAGAGACGATGTGAAATGGCAGAACATTGATCCTCTCAACGGACGCTCGCTCAACAGCCGAGACGTTCAGTTCAGCCTGCAACGGATCAAGGATCCAGCGCTCCCCAACTCTCACCTGCTGAACACCGTTTCAAAGCTGGAGACAGAGGGAGCATCTACTCTCGTCATATCGACTTTCTTGCCGGACTCGGAGCTTTGGGACAAACTAGCTGACGGGCGGGCGGCAATAGTGTCGCCAGAAGCCGTAGAGTTGCAAGGAGATCTGAAACGCGGGCCAACAGTGGGCACCGGGCCCTGGATTCTAGGCGAGCAGAATTTCCACTCCATGACCTTTAGACGCAATCCGGATTATCACTTGCCTCAACTGCCCCTGGCCGAAGGTATAAAGGTGCACATTGTTGCCGGGATTGATGCCCAGAGCACGATGTTGCGAGTCGGTTTGGCGGACATGGGACAGCTCAATCGCGAACATCTAGCATCGGCTATAGATCGTTTCCCGGAGCTACGCTGGCGGACTACGCACGACACGGCCAGCGGCATCGAGGTAGCTATAAATACCACTAGAGCGCCGTTCAACAACATTGAGGTACGGCAAGCAGTTATGAAGGCGTGGAATCCAGCGCAGCTCATAGATGAGCTCCATCGCGGGCAGGCGTTCTTGAGCGTCGGATTGCCGCTTCAAGACTCAACATGGCTTTTGCCAAATGCCGAAATCGTCTCGTATTTCAATGATCTTGACGCAGCCAGGTCGCTGATGGCGGATCAGAGCATCGATATTAGCACTCCGATTATGGTCACCGTAGGCGAATATGGGGACGATTACATCAACACCGCGCAATCATTGGCTCGGGCATTGACCAAGATAGGAATCACTGCCGAAGTGGAGAGAGTGCCGACACGGAAGTTCGGTGATGAAGTTTGGATAAACGGGCAGTATGACATTTATGTGGGAGCTGCGCCGCCGCAGTCGAGCGTCTCTTCATTGCTGTTTTCAGTCTATCATTCTGAAGCGCCTTGGAATTCCACTGGTTATTCCTCACTGGAATTAGACGAATTGATCGAAAAGCAGACTGTGGAGCTGAATCGAGGCCAGCGTCGAGAACTGTTGCTGGAGCTTCAGCGCAAGATCTTAGCTGGCGCTTATCGATTCAAGGCTGCAACCAGGGTATTGCACTGGCTATGGTGGCCGCATCTCAATAATGTGTCGCCCAACACTTATCGTGCCGACAGTTTCTGGGCGACACGTATCTGGCTGGAGAACAGCGCCAACTAGCGGTTGCAATAATGCAATAAGCACACTACGAGACGGCTATTGCGTTTCCGATAGCGCATCTTCCAGAGCCGCCCAGGCTAGTAGAGCGCATTTGATGCGCACCGGGAATCGACGCACCGCTTGCAACGCCATAACATCTCCCAGTTGCTCCGTTTCAGTTTGGGAGAGATCGGCCTCGCTTGAAAACATGCGCCTAGCACTTGATGCGATGGAGACGATATCCGTCGTCTGCCGCTCCTGTATAGTTTCACTCATGATGGACGCGGAGGCCTGGCAGATGACGCATCCACTGCCCTGCACACATATTTCCGAAAGTCGATCGTCAATGATCTTGAGTTGCACTAGAACCTCATCTCCGCAAAAAGGATTCTCGATTCGGGCTTCAGCATCGACGGATTGAAGCGGTTCGCAGTTGCGCGGATTGCGCGAATGGTCCTCCACTACGTAGCGATAAGTCTGGTCAATATGTTCCGATACGTTGTTCATATCGATAATCAACTAGATAGGCTGAATCGACGATTCGATCCTAAGAGCTTCAAAAGAGTATAAGCCGAAATCACGCCTATCGCCGGCTCATGATGAGATCGTATAAGATCTCTATGGGCTAGGCAGTGCCGATAGTGTCTGATGAGGCTTGAAGCTGAGGCATCATATCATCAAGCAGTTGATCAAGACTAGCGCGCAAATCGGGTTCTTTGAATTCGTCTAGGATTTCGGCTGCAAAGCCGCGGATCAGCATCGCTTGAGCGGCCTGGTAATCGATGCCGCGCGACTGCAGATAGAACAGCGTGTCTTCATCTACATGTCCGGCCGTAGCGCCATGAGCGCACTTGACATCGTCAGCATATATCTCTAGCGAGGGCTTAGTATCTACTTCACAGCCATGAGAGAGAAGCAGGTTGAGGTCTTTCTGGTCGGCATCGGTCTTCTGCGCGCCACGCTCAACCACTATCTTGCCGCTGAATACAGCCCGAGAATCGCCGGCTAGTATCCCTTTGTAGTACTGACGGCTGGTGCCGCCAGGCTTTGTATGTGTGGTGCTGACCTCATTGTCTTGATGCTGTTGATTGGTAGTTATGTACACACCTTTCAAATCGCATTCAGCATTCTCGCCATCAAGCAATGAATGTATATCGTTGCGCCCTATCGCCGATCCGATAGCGAAAGATACGGAGCGATAATCTGAGCCGGATGCTTGTCTGACGCGTGTGGTGCCGAAGTGAAACGCTTGCTCAGCATCCAATTGCAGCCGATAGTGCTTTAGGCTAGCCCCTTCTGCGAGTTCGACCTCTAGTACCGGTGCGGTGATGTAAGGGGCACTAGCAAGAGAGATGTGAGTCTCAATGACCGTGGCAGAACTGTCCTCATCCATAGATATCCTTGCTCTAGGATATACGGCTCGTGGTTCATGGGAAGACGCGGTGGTGACGAACACCAGGTTTATCGGTCGCTCTTCGGCCTTCATGTCAGCGTTAAGAGAGAGCGCGATACCATCCGATAGAAACGCTGTGTTCAGAGCGACGAATGCGTTTTCACGATAATCCGCGATATCGCCCAGGCAATATGGCTCCACCTCGAACTCGTATACCGGATGACACAATAGAGGACCGACGGTTATGTTTGGCGGACCAGCAGCCATAAGCTCGTAAGTGTTGTAATCCAGATTTGAAAGATCAGATGATAATCGGCCGTCTATTATGACGATATTCATCCATTCGTCTGACCACGGGGCCTTGGCGGCGATTTCATCCTTGGTAACTGATGCAGAGGGAATGCCGAATAGGAACCTTTGCTGATCTATTGATCGCAGATCCGTGTATTTCCAGAGCTCATTGCCGCGGCGGCGAGTTGGAAATCCGATGCGTTCAAATTCTCTAAAGGCATCGCCTCTCAGCTCTTCAAAGCGATCAATCCTTCGTTGTTCAATCTCATAGCTGCGACTTCCTTCAGGGGTGTGATGCTGATATATGGGAATAGATCTATCTTGCCGCAGACGTTCCCAGTCGGAGCGGAACTGATCGATATGACTCGCTCTGCCCTTCAGCATCATCTCAGCGTGTGTAGAGATCGCATTCGCATTCGGTTCTGAGTTGCTCTGTTTCATTGGGATAGATAGTCTCTGTAACCGTTCGCCTCTACCGCAACAGCCAGGTCGGCATCTCCGGTTTGCACTATTCGTCCATCTACGAGTACGTGAACTATATCGGGGCGAACAAAGCGCAAGAGTCTCTGGTAGTGAGTAACGATGACAAAGCACCTTTCCGGGCTACGCATATGGTTTATACCCTTGGCCACGGCTTGGAGCGCATCTATGTCCAAGCCTGAGTCGGTTTCGTCCATGATCGCAATGCGCGGCTGCAGTACCTGAAGCTGCAGCATTTCGTTGCGTTTCTTCTCACCGCCGGAGAAGCCCTCATTGAGAGAACGCTTGACGAGGTCTGGATTCACGCCGACTTCATCCACCTTCTGATCAAAGAGCTGGGAAAACGCGCGCACACTCATTTTGGAACGTCCATTCGCCTCGTCGATGGCATCTTTGGCAGCTTTGAGGAACTGCCACGGCCGGACGCCAGGCACTTCCGACGGGTACTGCATAGCCAGAAAGATTCCCATGTGTGCGCGTTGGTCCGGCGGCATTTCAAGGATGCTCTCCCCGTCCACGGTGATCTCACCTGCCGTCACTTCATAATCTGGTTTTCCCATCAATACATTGGCAAGAGTGCTTTTACCGCTGCCATTTGGTCCCATGATGGCATGAACTTCGCCGAGTTTGACTTCAAGATCGATTCCCTTCAGGATCAATTCGTCGCCGGCGGCTATTTTGGCGTGTAAATCGTCTATCTTCAGCATCGCATTCCTTATTGATTCGCATTTTGTCAGAAAGTTGAACTCGCAATTGTCGGCCCTATATCAAAGATGCATATGCCGATGGATTCCATCCTGTGGCTCCCCAGTGGATCGGCTGGGAGGGCTAGCCGACTGCGCCTTCAAGGCTGACCTTGAGCAACTGTCCGGCTTCAAGCGCGAACTCGAACGGCAATTCTTTGGTGACATCGCGGCTCCAGCCCGTGATGATCATGTGATTCGCTTCTTCTTCAGAGAGGCCGCGCGACATCAGGTAGAACTTCTGCTCGTCGCTGATTTTAGAGGTGCTCGCTTCATGCTCCAGCCGTGCCGTAGGGTTTCGCACTTCGATGTAGGGTACAGTGTGTGCTCCGCACTGGTCGCCGATGAGTAACGAGTCGCACTGCGTATGATTAGTGGCATTCTCGGCACGAGGAAGTATCTTGACGCCGCCGCGATAGGTGTTCTCGCCGTGTCCGGCTGAGATGCCTTTAGAGACAATGGTGGATTTGGTGTTTCGCCCCATATGAATCATCTTAGTGCCGGTGTCGGCTTGCTGATAATTGTTGGCGAGCGCCACTGAGTAGAACTCGCCTACTGAGTTGTCGCCACGCAGTATCACTGATGGATACTTCCAGGTGATCGCTGAGCCAGTCTCTACCTGTGTCCACGATATCTTGGCATCATTGCCTGCCATTCCGCGCTTGGTGACGAAGTTGTAAACTCCTCCTTTGCCATCCTTAGTGCCAGGATACCAGTTCTGGATAGTGGAGTATTTGATCTCGCCACGGTCGAGGGCAACCAATTCCACTACTGCCGCATGCAGCTGACTGGTGCGTCTGATCGGTGCGGTACACCCTTCTAGATAGCTGACATAAGCGCCTTCGTCGGCCACGATCAGGGTGCGTTCGAACTGTCCCGAGCCTTCAGTATTGATGCGGAAATAGGTCATCAGCTCAATGGGACAGCGCACTCCCGGCGGTATGTAGGCAAATGATCCGTCAGAGAATACCGCGGAGTTCAAGGCGGCGAAGAAGTTGTCGGAGTACGGAACTATTGATCCGAGGTATTTTTGCACCAGTTCGGGATGGTTCTGCACCGCTTCAGTGAAGGAGCAAAATATGATGCCCTGCTCCTCCAGCTGGTCGGCGTACGTCGTAGCGACGGAAACTGAATCGAAAACTGCATCCACTGCCACTCCGGCCAGGCGTTCGCGTTCGTGGAGCGGAATACCCAGTTTATCAAAGGTCGCAAGCATCTCGGGATCCACCTCATCCAGGCTCTTTGGCGCATCCTCAATGCCTTTAGGCGCGGCGTAGTAGTAGATATCTTGGTAATCGATCTCGGGATATCTAAGCTTTGCCCAGCGCGGCTCGCCTTCAGAGGATTCAAGTCTTTGCCAATACTCAAACGCCCGCATCCTCCAATCCAGCATCCATTGCGGCTCGTTCTTCTTTTTAGAGATGAGGCTGACAATTTCCGGATTCAGACCCTTCGGGGCCAAGTCCATCTCTACATCGGTGGTGAAGCCCCACTTGTAGTCATTGTCTTCAAGCTTTGATTCGCGGGATATGGTAAGTCGTTCTTGAGCGGTCACTGAAACCTCCAGGGGATGCTGAACATCTCGCTCTAATCACGTTCTGCGGTCATATGGTTAATGAAAATCAGCACGCCAAACGATTTGCAATTTGCTTTTGAGTCGAGAACGCAGAGAGTCTTTTGTTCAGGGTCTGAATCCAATTCTATCAACACGCAATGTAATCTCTGGCTAATGTGCTTAGCAAACTGTCCTTCATCATCCGCGCGCATTTACCTCCATATGCATTATCTAATGCGCTTCGCCGTGTAAGCTAAGCATCACCGACCATCATAGAATGTCGGATGTGAATATCGAGGCAGCGAAAGGCACAGGAGGGAATTCAGATATGAGACCGGCCGCGAAGATCACCAAGATACAGGTCACGTATTTCAACCATGTACTCGACGATGTGGGCAAGGACTACAACACCTTCAATATGGTCTACGAGCCCGGCGCGAAGTTCGATCAGGGCGGCGCAGTGCTCACCATCCACACCGATCAGGGAGTTACGGGAGAGTATCCCGGCGCCAATAGCAACGCCCTGGCCGATATTCGCACCGTAGCTCCCTATCTCATCGGTAAAGATGCAATGGAGCGCGAAGTGCACTACAACGCCATGAAGCGCGGATTGCGCCACACCGCGGCGCTGGGACTCGGAGTAGTAGATATCTGCCTTTGGGACATCGCAGGAAAATTGATGGAAGAGCCGCTGTACCGAATGCTTGGAGGCACGCGCAAGCCATTGCCGGCCTATGCATCTACCTTGCATGGAGACGAGAACGGCGGCCTGACCACTCCCGAAGACTTCGCAGATTTCGCACTCGAGTGCAAGAATATGGGATATCCCGCCTTCAAGATTCACGGTTGGGGTCTGGCCGGAAAAAATATACGGCGCGAGGTTGAAAACGTGCTCAAAGTACGGGAAAAAGTCGGAGACGAAATGGACCTCATGATCGATCCGGCCAACGAAGTAAAGAACTTCGGCGACGCGCTGCGACTCGGGAGAGCGTGCGATGAAGCCAACTACTTCTGGTGGGAAGACGTATTCATGGACGGCGGAGTATCCACCTTTGCGCATCGGAAGCTGCGACAACTGATCAAAACCCCACTCTTGCAGACGGAACATATCCGGCTGCCAGAGCAACATATGAACTTCGTCATCGCCGATGGCACTGATTACGTCAGAGTCGGCGCGCACGAAGATGGCGGCATAACCGGGGCGCTTAAGATTTTTCACGCCTGTGAAAGTGTGGGGCTAGATGTAGAAACGCATGGGCCGGGCCCGGTGCATCGGCATCTAATGTCAACGGTGCGAAACACGAACTTCTACGAATTGGGGCTAGTGCACCCCAACGTGCGCAGTACGAAATCGCCGATATACATCGGCTACTCCGATGATTTAGACACGATAGACGAAAACGGAAACGTATACGCTCCACAAGGCAACGGCATCGGCGTTCCATTGGATTGGGACTGGATCGATTCGCATAGCACTGGCACTGAGGTGCTTGCCGAGATGTAGAGCGCGTAAACCGATTCAGTGTGAACCCATGCGGCAAAACAATATAGCTCACTATCGGCTTTATGAGCGAAGCCGCACTGCGCCATCCGATGCAATCTCTTCCACGCCTTTACTGCCCTCATACACAACTGCACGCACAGTAGAACTGCGTGCTTCTCCTGGCTGAAAGATCAGAGAGGTTGACTTCTCGTCGCCCGGCTCCGGAATTCCGCTGGGCAGACTCGTGAACGGCTCCAGTCCGACGTTATAGGTGCGTCGATACCAAGGATATCCGCTGTGTCCACCGAAAACTTGCCAATACCACAAATACTCGAACACGGCTTTGTCCCAGGCGATGCCAATGCCGATACCGCGCTCTGGGTTGGTAACTGCATACCATCCACCTCGAAGGTTTTTGAACGATAGATAATCAACCATACGCTCTGATTTCGGCGGAAACCTTCTCAGATCCACTGCGGAGCCGTCCAGCGCTTGCGCTTCAGGCCACTTTCCGATCTGTCCTGCCTTCAGTCGGTTGCCGGTCGGCAGTTCATCTCCTTCTGCCTCCGGCACAATGAAGTCGGCATCGGGTATATCCAGGATGCACCTGTCGGTCAGAAACGGTGCGCCGAGTGCGATATGTTGTCCCCATTGAGCTGGCGCTGGCTCTTCGGCCTCATTGATCAGAGTGTCTTCAACCGTCAGGATCGGCGAATCGCGCTCCAGTGTAAGCGTCTTTTCCACCCAGAACGGCGTGCGAACCGCGCGGACCGAGAATCGAGCGCTTACTCGCGCTGGTGAATCTTCAAGTATCTGCGCGTCCCATGGCATAAGGTTAGTTTCGTTGTGTTGCCCTATCTCAGCGCCCATGTAATCTTGCGGAAATCCACCGGTGGGCGCAATCGTGTTCCAACCGCCGATGTAGAGGTCGTGGAATATCCCTTCACCCCACCCGGTGGAAGGCGTCCAAAGCGCTTGATTCCGAACGCTCCACGGGGTGCGCCACATGAAATCGGTATCTGTGGGCTTATATACAAGCTCGAATATATCGGCGCCCTTATCTGCCAATACGCTGATGCGAAGAATCTCGTTCTCCATTACTGCGGTCTTTAGCCCGCGATAGGTCCAGGCATCGGAGATGCGACATCCGTGGTTGCGCTCGTCTTGATAATGCATTTCAACTCCGTGTCTAGTGCCCGGTCATTCCTACACGCGCATTTTAATCTAACGTGATCTGAGTCAGTAAAGACCAACCCCGCATTAGATGGCCTGACGAATTTGACATCTCTCTCAATAATCCTGGTGTTGCTAGCCGCGGTCTCGCACTCAGCCTGGAACATGATGGTGCGAAGCACCACTAGGCCGGCTCTGACAACGCCGCTGATGGCGATCGCATCAGCCTTGCTGGTACTGCCTTACGCGGTGTACTTGATGGTGGTTGACACTCCGAGCGCCGTGGGATGGGGATTCATCGCCGCGACGATCGTGCTGCACATCTGGTACTTCAGCTCGCTGGGATACGCTTATGCTTCCGGCGAGTTGTCAGTGGTATATCCCATTGCGAGAGGATTAGGGCTATCGATAATTCCGATTCTGGGAGTGAGCGTCCTGGGCGAGACGATGTCGTTGCCGGCAATCATCGGCGCGGCCTCAATAGTGACGGGAATCATATGCGTGATGCTATCAGACATACGATTTTCTAGCATTCAAGGCTATTTACGAGGTGTGCTTCAAGGTCAAGATGCGGACGGTGTCTCACTGTTGCGTCAGCTGATCGCTAAACCTTCTATTCCGCTGGCACTGGCAACTGGCATCGTCATCGGGATCTATTCGGTAGTCGACAAGCAAGGGGTTCAGCACGTGCAGCCCGCGCTCTACATGTTCTGGTTGCAACTTGGAGGCGGATTGGGCATGATGGCGCTTATGTCTCGCTTTGAGCGGCGCGCCGCTTTTATCTCAGAGTTTCAGAAGCATTGGAAGGTCCACATCTTCGGCGGATTGTTGCAATTCGCGGCTTATGCTATGGTGCTGACGGCTCTTCAGGTCTCTCCTGTTAGCTACGTTGGACCTTTTCGTGAGGTGGCAGTTCTATTCGGTGTGATTCTAGGTTACTTCGCGCTCAAAGAGCGTGTGAACCTTTTGCGCGCAGCCGGAGCGGTACTTATCGCGAGCGGCGGAATCACCATCGCGCTGGCTCCGTAGAATCTACTGAACGCGAATAAGAATTGAATCGTTAATGATGAATCAATGCATCCCGGAGCTAATGGCGAAAATGATCTATCAACGCAATTTCGCTATCCAACTGGTATGGATAGCCCTGATCGTAGCGACTCTGGCATGTGGTTCAGATGATGGGGCGGATCCAGAAGCAGCCTCGGTCGATCATGGCGCGGTTATCTATAACGCCAGCTGCAGCTCTTGCCACAGCGTCAATGCCGAAGGGCAACCGAATTGGCATCTTCGCAAAAGCGACGGCACCTTGCCGGCGCCGCCATTGAATGGCGATGCTCATGCATGGCATCACGGTGATGGAACTCTGTACCGCATCGTGAAATTGGGCGGCGCGCATCTAGAAAGCCCGGATCTGCCGAACTTCACCAGCGCCATGCCGGCTTTCGGCGATCAATTGCAACATGAAGAAATCATTGCGGTAATCACATATCTCAAGAGTCTATGGCAAGGCAAGAGCGCTCGAGGGGTGTCCAAACTGGATCATCAGGCTGAGATCAGCGAACGGGATCCATTTCCAACTGCGCGATAGACTTTTCATCTTCAACGCGCTCATCACAGCTCTGATGAGGAGGAGTATTTGCGAAGGGCTTTACGTCTCTCTTTACAATCCGGCATAATCGCGCTCAGCAGGTTCCAAAAACTCGAGGAATGGTTCAGCTCCCGCAGATGAACCAGTTCATGCAACAAAACATAGTCGCTCAGCTCGTCTGGAAGAGTTATAAGGCGCCAGTTCAGATTGATCGAGCGATTGACGCTGCAGCTCGCCCAACGTTGCCTGGGGCTACGGATGCGGACGCGAGCGGGGTGCAACCCGGTAATCTGCCCCCAAGTCTTTATGCGCTCTAAAAGATAGTCTAAGGCTTCTTGCCGATACCATCCCATAAGTGCTTGCCCGATGGCATCGTACCGTTCAGCCTCATCTATTCCAGTCGAGATTCTTATCTGCAGTTCGTTACTATCGAGTGTCCGGATGACCGTGACTAAGGGGGCTCTTCTGGCGCTCTGCTGGTAAGGTTCTCCGATCACTACAGGGATTAGCGCGCCTCGGAATAGAATCGTCTCACCGCTATCCCAATCGCGGCGGTGTTTAGCCGCTTCCAAACCCTTCCAGCGCTTAAGCATCCACTCCCGCTTGGAGCGGACGAAAGCCTCAAGTTCTGATTGCCGCATAGATGCCGGCGCTAACAGCTTGATTCCCTCATCAGGATGCGCCTGCAACTGAACAGTCCGTTTGCGACGCGTGCTGCGTTGCAAGGTGTAACGAACCGATTCACCGTCTATGCAGATGGAGCGTTCTTCGCGTTTGATGGATGACATTTGAATCAGCAGATGCCGACGATCTATGATACACCGGCGCTGGCGGCAAGCCCATTCATCTTTTCTTTAGTCGTCGGATGCTGCCGGGGCAGAAGTGTAGATAAATAGTCCGGTGTAAAATCGATTCTATACGGCATAATCACCCTGCCGATCACCATCACCGATGCGATAGATATCACTCTTCTAACGCCGACCGACAGGAGTATTACTTCATGGATCACCGCATAGAGGCGATTCGGCAGAACTGGAATGAGCGCACGCCCATCCATGCCGCTTCTGAGTTCTACAACGTAGAGGGCTTCAAAAAGGGACGCATCACACTCACCGATATTGAACGGCGAGAAGTTGGAGACCCGTCTGGAAAGTCGCTACTGCACTTGCAGTGCCATTTCGGAATGGACACCATGTCCTGGGCGCGACTAGGCGCCGATGCCACTGGCGTAGACATCTCAGACCGCGCCATCGAACTCGCGCGATCGCTCAACCATGAACTGGGACTAACCGCGCGCTTCATCCGCTCTAACCTATATGATCTGCCGGAAGTCCTACACGAGCGTTTCGATATCGTATACACCGCTATCGGCGTGCTGTGCTGGTTGCCGGAGCTAACGGAATGGGCAAAGGTGGTGGCTAACTTCCTCAAGCCTGATGGCATCTTCTACATCCTGGACGGGCACCCCTTTTCGCATGTTTTCGAGAATGAAGAGAACGGAGATGGGATTCAGGAATTACAGCTTCGTCACTCATACTTTCCAGATCCCGACGGCATTTTTTATCAAGGCGGCGGATACACGTACACCGGTACTGAAACCGTAGCGACTGAGTCTTACGAATGGCAACACAGCATGAGCGAGATAGTGAACGCCATCATTAACGCCGGAATGAAGCTTGAATTCTTGCACGAATTTCCGGTCAGTTGCTATAAAGCGTTCCCTAACATGCAGCAAGAGGGAGATGGCTACTGGCGTCTTCCCGCGCATAATGATTCCTTGCCACAGCTCTTTTCATTGCTGGCAAGCAAGGAGTAGCGATTGCTTGAACAGGTGGTGGCACACAGCAACGATAGGGCCTAATGGATCGAAACACGGCGACCAGCGGGTTGCAACTGCTAGTAACGTGAAAAGAGCGGCGCGGGCGTGTACATTTCATCTCACCCGCGCGCAACCGAATCTGGTGGAGACGGGGGAGAGTCGAACTCCCCGTCCAGAAAGTTTCCCGTCTAAGCCTCTACGTGTGTAGCCGTCGGCTAAATATACTGCAACCCGTCGTTACCGACAGCAGCCGAATCGGGCCACAGTCACCGGTCAGTCTTTGACCGTGCTACCGGCGTTGCACGGCCGCACCTCAGATTATCGGCGCCCTTACAGGAATCTCCAAGGCTGAAACCCGCAGGACGTCGCCAGGCACTTAGGCCGTGGCGAGGGCGACTTCTCGTTCGCCAGTTATTTTTCGCCCGTTTTAACGTGGTCAGGCGCCACTACACGCCACTTAGCAGTACGCTCCCTGTCAAATCCACTCGTCCCCTCTATATACTCACTATTATACTGCTAATAGCCCTCCCTCTATGCGACACTTGGCGCTCCATGCGTAAATAGAGCCATCCGGCCGCGCGGAAGTGTGCTTCGCCGATTAGACCCTATAGCTCTATCGATTCTCGAAGCCCGCGTACTATCGGGGTTTGATAAATTCATACAGCCGATATATCTGCAGCGTCTCCGGATCGTACTCCACGGTTAACGACACAAATGTTGTGATAGCTATTGCCAGCATCAATCCGGCTGAGGCTGACAAGAGTATGCGCGGCACACTCTTGCGCTTGATAGTCATAGAGGCATGCCCGCGGTAAAACAAAAATACAGATCCCGGCATTGAGATTCCCATCACTGGAGCTACTGCCGCCGCCATACAAGCCCCGGCTACCAAACCACCGATATGCGCCGCCTGGTCGATGCGTGGAATTACGAATCCCATAAGTACGTTCAGACCGATCAATACCAGCAGGCTCATCAGCATCTGCCTGGCCTCTTCTCCCATCAGTTCGCGGTTAATGTACAGATACACGGCATATGCGCCGATGATACCGAATATAGCGCCGCTCGCGCCAACCCCTATGTGCGGGGATATCAAATAGCTCGCGGCTACTCCGAAGATCCCCGAAATCAGATAAATCGACGCGAATGCCAGTGTGCCAAACGCCTGTTCCAGCCTTGGCCCGAATATCAGCAGCGCCGCCGAGTTCAGCAACAAGTGGAAAACCCCTGAGTGCAAGAAAATCGGAGCTACTAATCTTAGCCAATCCCCATCTTGTATCGCCGGGCCAAACTTGGCGTACCAGCGATACAGGTTCAACACGGATCCGGAACCGCCAGTCAGCTCCAGCAATACAAATATAACCGCATTGGTCGCTAGCACTAGCGAAGTGAACGGTGCCTGAGATATGCTCTTGCGCGCGGTTTGGGGCCAAGATCCGCCTTGCCCTTCTGCATTCATGATCTCTTCATCGCCTGCAAAGGTTCATATCAAGCAGGTCTATGCATGTGATTTTTCGCAACATAGAGATTCACATCCTAAGGCTCAGTGCAACTTATGAATTTTAGGTGATCATTTGCCAGGATTATGCCGGAATAAATTCTCTAGATTTAACTTTACTCTCAATCACCTTTAATTCATCTTATACTTGAACCTGCCGGACTGATAATTTAACTCCGCGCACATAACCCGATGTGCAGGCGAATATTAATAAAAGTATCTGACTGATGGCACTGTCAACAAGACGAATATTCTTAACACTGTGTTAAGATATACCCGTGAAATCTATATCACCCGCCAAGCTGATGAGGAACATGTAAATGCCATTGCGTCTTGAGGAAGTGGATCCAGATGAATTACGTAAAGCCGGTCTCTTAAACCGTGCCCGCACCCCAGAGGCACGAGCGATCTACCAAATCCTATTCGAACTTGAACCTGGAGATGCCAAAGCCATCATCGCAGAGGATGGAGAGGATATTGTTAAGCTTCGCGGTCAACTGCAAAATTGCGCCAAACGAACCGAGCAAGATTTACGGATTGTGCCTGACCCCGAATCGCCGAGAGTAGTCTTCACATTGAATCCTACGGGGTTGACTAAATCAAAACGGCAATTGAATAGTGCGCCAAGCGCGCAAGACTCAGTTGAGTCTCAGCAGAGACGCGACTGGATCCGTGAAAGCGCCTTGGAACTGGGAAGGGCTCAGCCGGTGATCAGCGCCCAGGAAGTCGTAGACCATCTATCAGGTCGGGGTATAGCTTTGGATATGTCCCGCCCGGGCACTGCGGTAAGCGCTGTTATAAGGAATATGAAAGAGTTCGAACGCGTCGCACAGAGCCAGTTCCGGCATATCGGCGACTGAAACCAGCGGTTGGCCTGAAAATTCTACCGCGCCTGAAGAACATCTAATTGAGGAATCGATGCTATGATTCCGCGTTCTGCTGCTATCCCGAACAGGCGGCGCAACGAATCTAACCCCTCGGAACCCATGTCTACGGTATCGTTATTGACGTACATCCTAACGAAGCGTCTGCCCTCCTCTCGCGATATGCCGCGCCCGAATCCCAGAGCATAATCCAGCGCGCTGTCTTCGTTGGCACGGGCATAGATAATCGATGCCTTCAATGCATCGGCTATGGTCTGGATAAGCTCATCGCCGAGGTCGCGGCGCACCACGTCCAGACCGAGCGGTATCGGCAACCCAGTCTCTTCGAACCATCGGCGGCCCAGATCTAAAACTGATTTGAAGCCGCGCTGGGCATATAGTATCTGCCCTTCATGCAACAGAATCCCCGCATCGGCACGTCCGGAGCGCACCGTATCTTCAACCGCATCGAAATCCACGAACAGGGGGGTGAATTCATCAGGTCCGAAAATCTGGAACAGCATCCAAGAAGTGGTGAACCTGCCCGGCACTGCTACTCTGCAACCGCTCAAATCGTCGGTACCTTTATCTTCATTCATCTTCACTACCATTGGCCCATAATTTCTGCCAACCGACGCGCCACATGACATGATGCGATACTTGTCCGCGATGTGTGGATATTGCGCCGCGGAGACCGCCGTCACTGGCAATTCGCCGCTCTCTGACAACATGTTCAGAGACTGAATATCAGCCATATGGTGTGCTACGGTATATCCGTCAATCCGAACCTGCTCCTTGGCCAGCGCATAGAACATGAAAGCATCATCAGCGTCCGGACTATGACCGAAAACTATCTCTTTCTTCAACCTCATATCGTTCTAACTACCTTCCGTCTCTCAATTGAATAGATTTATTCATATATACACATTCCTCACTCCAGAACCCCATTTCGCCACGCGCATTGGTGACCGTCCCAGACAAAGTGAAACTGCCGATGTCTACCGTCTTGAAACCGAGGCGACGGTATAAACTCAGCGCCCGATGATTATCAACACCCACTGATAGCCCTATCGCAGAGTAATCTCTGCGCAACGCCGATCTCTCCATCTCAAATATGATTTGGCTACCTATACCACGCGAACGGAAAGTCTCATCCACCCAGAGATCCTCGACATAGGGGCAGATATCTTTAAGACGATCTTTAGGAGAGCCTGTCGGACCGTCCCAGATCAACTGTCCGTGCCCGATCGGGGATTCTCGGTAGAACGCGATGAGATACACCAGCCTCCCCTCTTGCTGCAGTTTGAAACGATGACGGTGGGCGTATGAGCTGCGCCCTGGGTTCAACCCCGATGCCACAGCATCAAGATCACGATCCGATAAGGGGCGCACATTCGCGGCTATAGCGCCACTATTCTCCATTCTGCCGTCGTGTGCGGAATCTTCAGTACGAATATTCACCAGCTTTCTAATCACCGACTTCATGCGGCATGTGAAGCGGCTGGCATTGAGATCTCCCGCTCAAACTCACGCACTAGCTCATAGTTCGTCAATCGTTGCGCCGGTCTGAACCCTGCTTCCGAGATCAACGACCTCACCTCGTCCTCCGTGGTCCGATTGTAGAAGCCTGCCGCCAGCATAACATTTTCATCGAACAGCGTGCCGCCGAAATCATCAGCGCCGAACTGCAACGCCATCTGCCCCGTGCGACGCCCTTCAGAGAACCAAGACGCCTGGATATGAGGAACATTATCCAGGAATATGCGGCTGAGCGCGATGATCCGAATGTAGCGATTCGGCCCCGCCTCAGTCTCAACCTTTTTGCCTAGCGCTGTATTCTCGCGCTTGTAAGACCAGGGGATGAATGCAGTGAAGCCACCGTCATTGCCATTTGCATGCGCCTGGTCCTGAACATCACGGATATGCTGCAGAGTCTCAACAACATCGCTATCCGATTCTACGTGCCCGTACATCATCGTCGCGGTAGTCTTGAACCCTACTTCATGCGCCGCCTCATGGATCTCCGTCCACTGTCGCCAAGTGTCTTTGGGCGCGAACCGCGACACTATCTTCTTCACGCTATTACTCAAGATTTCAGAGCCGCCGCCTGGCATCGTGCGCTGTCCCGAATCCCATAGATCCTGCATCACTTGCCGCGGCGGTTTGCCGCCCGCTTCGCACATCTGCCAAATCTCAGGGGCTGACCAATAGTGGGGCATCACGCCCGGATATAGTCGTACCGTCTCACGGACCATTTCAAGATAGTAGCCGTAAGGTATCTGATCATTCAGCCCGCCTTGCATCAAAACCGTCGTTACACCCTTTTCTGCCGCGCGTCCCACTTTATCCATGATTTGATCCACTGTATAGGTATAAGCAGAAGGGTCTCCGGGATCGGTGCGATAAAAGGCGCAGAAGGAGCAGTAGGCATCGCACAAGTTCGTGTAGTTCAAGTTGGTGTCAATCACATACGTCACCCGATCTGCGGGGTTGTAGCGATTGCGCACGTTTTGCGCCATGGGAGCCAGATCGAGCAACTCAGCGTCCTGCAATAGGTAAAGCGCCTCATCGGCATCCACGCGTCCGCCGTCCATCACTTTTCGTCTGAGCTTTGAAATCATAGCCTCACCACCGGATGTTCATCATTTGATTCAGTATATGGTCTGATTGGAGGCGACCACTGGGGCAATGTTGAAAGTCTGGACCTGAACTCATCGATTGCCTGTGCTTCACGCTCGCCCAGGCGATAGGTGAAGTTGCGTATGTAATTCGCGATATCGATAGTCGACATATTCGGGATAGAGGCCGCGCGCGCAATCTCATCAATGTGCTTAACACCCATTTCATAAGCCTGTTCCAGCCGCTGAGTCAATTCACCCGTATCAGAGCCGGCTAGCGCGACCCATCTGGCAAATACGAACGGAAGCCCGGTCATGCGTCGCCACTCCAATGATAAATCGTAGACAAACGGAATGCGGGAGGAGGATCCAGTTACACGGTGGGCGACGGCCAACGCCTGATCGCCGATGAGAAGATTCGCGTCGCTATCGCTTCTGGGGCCAGCGAGGTCCACATCCGTCACCTTCCAAAACTGAGCTAAAAGTATCCGCAAGAGCTGCACTGAAGTAGACGTATGGCTGGTCACGGCCACGTGGCGTCCGGCAAGATCACGAGCCGGCACATCTGAAAACAGCAAAACGCTGTGCGCGGCACCGTCTACTGCCACTCCCAAGTCGCTGATGGGAACTACACTGCTCCCCATTCCAAGCACCTCCGCGATCGGCAACGGTCCGGCATCTAAATTTCCCGTCTTCATCTTCTCTGCCATGTTGCGCGGCGGCAGAGAAACCATTGAGCAATCGTCATCCGAGAGAGCGTGATAAAAAACGGCGGAATTCACATACGGCATATGCCCGATCCGTAGCTTAGCCATGGATCCGCGCACGCGGTCGCTGTTCTTCAACTATTCCTCTTCGCTTTCATCGCGGATGTGTGAACGGACAAGCGTTTTTACGTATTCTGCCATATCTAGACGTTTTCTCTCGGAATATTGTCGGAGGGCGTCATAATCTGAAACTTCATCCGCGCTCCACATCATGTCAAGCCCGCGCTCATCGCGCATAGCGCGTGGAGGATGGCTATACCCGTACAGTCGGCTTATTTCCTCGGCAGTTATATGACCATGCTCAAGAATATGATTGATCAAGGTGCGCGGACGCTTAGCCACTGCCCTTTCCAGCAATCGGATAAATCCAGCTGACAGTTCATCTCGATGCAACTTTCGCCAAACCTATATCAAAAGCGGTACTACACGCCGCTCCAGCTTTTTGACAAGCGCTTGAGAGAGATAGAGTGAGTCCGCAGTCAGTTCACAGTTCCCCAACGTTGTTGATTGTGTAGGTCGACCGGCGTTGATTTTTATATGCCTGAGTGCCAGTGAATCAGGCGATAATACGCCATGTTGCCGATTACCGGTCCATCCATCATAGCTGACGATGTAGGATATATCGCGATCGTTCATCCACTCAAGAACATCAACTAGTTCCCGATGTTCCACTCCTCCGTAGTATCTGGAATCTCTTTTCTTAAAGGTTCCTTGGTACGGAGGATCTAAGTAGACCAGATCATCCACGCTGGCACTTAACACCACTTCACGGAAATCTTGTGCCGTCAATACCGTCTCCCACAATCATAGCTGATGTTGCCAAAGATACCGTCGCGGAGCCACAGAACGGCTCAATGAGACAATCGATTTCGCTGGGAAATACGCGAGTATATTGGAAGCAATTCTGCGCTTACTGCCTTGGTATGGAAATGGATGCGGCACTGATGTCATGTTAGATTCACCCCGTTATTCCCGCTTTCCGCTCTGTCATTGCCGCGCAGGTGGGAATCCACAGTAGCTCAGATAACTCACTGGCGACTCTATCTCTTAAGAACAAGAACACATACTCCGTGCCAGGTTATAGTTATCATATCCGCGCTTGCATCATCAGTTGTAAACCTGTATCTCGTTGTACAACGCGTCACGCTCTACCGGTATCCGTCCTGCATCCCTAATCGATTCCACCAGCTTGCGCCGCGCGACACCAGCCGGTGAATCGGCGAGAGCGGCGTGGGCGATGCGCTCTTTGCCGATCGTCCCATCCAGGTCATTCGCGCCGAAGTTCAGGCCTAGCCCAGCAGTCGCTTCGCCAAGCATAACCCAGTAGCTCTTAATCGCCATCACGTTATCTAGGATCAAGCGCGAAGCTGCGAGCATCTTGAGATCGTCCATCGGCGGTGTATGTCGAGGACGCAGTTTCGTGTATCCCACCTGATACTCGAGTGGGATCAGCGCCAGAAAGCCACCGGTCTCATCTTGCAGCTCACGCAACATAATGAGGTGGTCGATGCGCTCGCGCATCGTCTCAACATGTCCGTACAGTATGGTGCAGTTGCTATTTATGCCCATGCTATGCGCGATGCGATGGATCTCTAGCCATCGATCCGCTTTCGCCTTGCCGGGCAACAACAACTTGTGGATGCGATCGGAGAATACTTCGGCGCCTCCACCGGGCATAGAAGAGAGTCCGGCCTCCTTGAAGATAGTGAGCGATTCTTCTGGAGGCACTTTCCAGCGGCGCCAGAAGTAGTCAATCTCGGAGGCCGTGAAAGCCTTGATCTGAACTTCCGGACGCGCCTGGTGCAACTCGCGGATCATATTCACGTAGAATTCGAACGTCCAAGTAGGATGATGACCGCCCACGACGTGCAACTCTTTGATGTCATCGTTCAGATGGTTGAGGATCTCATCCATCGACATCTCGTACGCGCCCTCATCGCCCGGCTTCTTGGCATAGTCGCAAAACTTGCACGACAATACGCAGATGTTGGTGGGATTCAGGTGGCGGTTCAAAACGAAGTACACCTTATTGCCAGAGGCTTTACGCTTGGCATAGTCTGCCATCCGTCCGACCGCCGTGAAATCAGGAGTTTCTAGGATACTTACGCCGTCCTCGGCGGAGAGGCGCTCACTATGTTGCACCCTCTCCCAGATGGGATTAAGCGTGGGATCTGAGATGTGAATGTCAGGCACTGCAACATCGGTTTCAAGCGCTGGTCGCGGCGACGCAACGCCGTTCTCTCGTTTCATTTCCAATATTCCAACCATCTGCGATCTACCTTTCTAACGATATCCGGATCCATCTGCAAAGGGGCCGGATATCCCGCTTTCCAAGTGGCATCGATGCTCATCACGCCAGAGTAGACCGGGGTGATGCCATCAAAGCGTTGCGTCGAGAAGGCTACGTCTCGGGCACAATCGAACCGCGTGAATATCCCCCATATCAGCGATACATCGTCATGGATGTCTATATCATCTGACACTGCCACTGCTATTTTTGCCGATTCCATCCCTTCATACCTGATCAGGTCGCGCAAGACCGATTTGGGATTCGGGGTTTTGCTCCTGACCTTCACCACTAATATCCTATCCGCGGCTATCCGATAGTCCGTTATGCAGCGTCCCCATCCCGAAGGATCAATCCTGCTATCTTCTATCTCATTCGCGTCGGGCTCCGTTGTCGATCTCGTAGCGTCGATAATCATCTTGGATCCGCGCTGAAAGGCATCTCCGGTAAAATCCAAAGTGTCTTGCGCGGTGCCGTGCAACAATCGGAAGTCTGTCTGCGGATTGAAGTTTCGCGCCACTGCCCTCGCCACGGCCTTGGGATCCGACGGGTCCACATCTGCCGGCACCAGCACCAGCGTCTTAGTCAGTGAAAGCTGGCCCTCTCCCAGAATGCCGAAGGCGGTTTTCATCTGCTCTCGGGCGTAGCGTTTATCCACGGATACTGCTAGCAGGTTGTGAAAACCGGCTTCATAGTACGACCATAGGTCTCTAACCTCTTTTCTCATGATGCGAATCAACGGTTTGGTTGCCAGCTGTGCCGCATCGCCGAGATATCGATCCTCTTGTGGGGGAATACCCACCACTGTCGCCGGATAGATCGGATTGCGCTTTCGGGCAATGGCTTTGATACGGAACACCGGAAACTCTTTGGCATCGGAATAGTGTCCGAAGTGATCTCCGAAAGGCCCCTCCAAACGACGTTCTCCCGGATTTAGAACTCCCTCCAGCACGAACTCTGCATTTGCCGGCACCTGCACGTCCACAGTCTTGGCAGTGGTCATCGGAGTGCGTTTGCGTCGCATCACTCCCGCGAAGCCGGCTTCATCGATCCCTTCGGGCAAGGGAATCACCGCCGAAAGTATGGATGCCGGATCCGCTCCAATCACCACTGCCATTTCCAAGGGATCAGCACGCCGTTCAGCATCACGGTGATGAAAAGCCCCGCCTTTCTGGATCTGCATATGCATGCCAGTAGCGGCCTTCTCAAAAACCTGCATCCTGTAGATACCCATGTTGTGCGCGCCCGTGCGCGGATCGCGGCTGCGCACCAGTGGCAAGGTGATGAAACGACCGCCGTCATCGGGCCAGCACTTGATGATGGGCATGGAATCAAGGTCAGGATCGGTTTCGATTACCTGTTGCGTCTTTGCGCTGAACTTGCGACTCGGACGCGCATTGAGCAGATTCAATGCGCCGGAGCGATTCTGCCAAAGCGCGGATAGAGATGGAGGATTCAAACGCTCTGCAAGCGTTACTATCTCGTCGCCGATTTCACTTGGATGCCGTCCCAAACCGATCTCGATGCGCTGCATGGTAGCGAGCAAGTTGATCGCCAGGGGATAGCGCGCACCCCTCACACTCTCAAACACGACGGCCGGACCCTCTTCTCGCACCATACGAGTAGCGATCTCTGTAATCTCTAGCTCCGGATCCACCTCTACGCTCACTCGCTTCAACAGTCCGCGCCGCTCCAGCTCGCGGATGAATTCTTGCATATCGGTGAAGGACATGATTCTATCGCGCGGCAAATGCTGCCGAAGTTAAGCGCCTTTCCATGCTTGCAACAGATCGGTGTCCACGCCCAAGTGATACAGAACGCGCCCGGCGATCATATCCACCAATTCTTGGACCGACTCCGGACGGTGATAAAAGCCCGGCGACGCCGGCAATACTATGGCGCCGGCTTCTGTAACTGCGGTCATGTTACGAAGATGCACCAGGCTCAACGGAGTCTCGCGCGGCACCAGAATCAATCGCCTGCGCTCCTTAAGAGATACATCTGCCGCGCGT
This sequence comes from Dehalococcoidia bacterium, assembly GCA_963422715.1. Taxonomy (GTDB): domain Bacteria; phylum Chloroflexota; class Dehalococcoidia; order Lucifugimonadales; family Lucifugimonadaceae; genus Bin127. The sequence goes on from OY730475.1 coordinate 2,180,464, forward strand.
TCCAGCAAGCCTTGCGATAAGCCGTGGGCGATACGCGAGAGGGTGCCGCCAGAACATGGCACTACTGCCATACCATCTACAGGGCAAGAGCCACTGGCGATATCAGCCGCGACGTTACCGCTTTCATGCAACACGAATCCCGCTCGCGACTCAAGATCAGTGTCCAGCCATACGGAAAGCGAATGGATGTCCGTCGCACTGCTCCCAGAAAGCTGCACATCATCCTCCACTCGTAGCACTTTGCGGCCGGATTCGGTGATCACCAGGTCAATATCCTGCTCAGGATCAGCAAGAAGCCCCTGTAACACCCTTCTCGCGTAGGGCGCGCCGCTAGCCCCTGAGATACCGATGACATATCTGGACACGCGAAGCGACTCCGAACTCAGATAATGTGATCAAGCACCATGAACGCGGCGAAAACGATGGCAATGACGCCGTTCATAGTGAAGAACGCCAGGTTCAACTTGGATATGTCATGCTCCGAGACCAATGAGTTCTCGTAGGCCAGAAGCAATGCCACCGCAGCTACTCCCGCCACTGAAAGTATCGACAACCCTGCTATACTCACGGCCACGGCTAGCATTGCCACGGCGATGAAGTGAGATGCACGCGCGAGCCAGATGGCGCGCTTCAATCCGAACCGGGCAGGGATAGAGTGCAGACCATGCGCGCGATCAAACTCGATATCAGAGATGGCGTATAAAATGTCAAAGCCCGAGACCCAGAAAAACGCGGCGATTCCCATCCACACGAACTCTTGAGGCAAAGCACCAGTCATCGCGATGGGAACCGCTGGTGGCACTATCACATATACTGCCCCAATGCCGAAATGCGCCAGCCAAGTGAAACGCTTGAGATACGGATACCCGAAAGCGACCAGCAACGGAATCGGCGATAGCATCAGGGCCAGGCGATCCAGCTGCAAGGACGCGAATATGAATATAACCGCCGCGACCAACATATACACCACCATCTCCAATCGCCCCACCAGACCGCTCGCGGTGGGACGATCAGCGGTGCGCGGATTTAAGCGATCGATCTTGGCGTCTAGCAACCGATTAGCAGCCATGGCGAAAGTGCGTAGAGCGACCATCGCCAGCATCACCCATCCGAATTTCACCCAATCCGGCGCGCTGCCATAGGTCATGAAGGCTGCGGCCACTGCGAATGGCAACGCGAAGATGGAGTGCTCAAACTTGATCGCCGAGAGGAATATCGGAATCCGACTCCAAACAATTAGCGGGTTCAAAGCCCAACTTTGACGACTGCGATAATGATTCAATTCTGACCGATTCGACGTCTGGATCGTTAGCTAATCCCGATTCTACACGCATAAACCACAAAGAGTTCAGCTAAACACTCAGTCTGAAAACCCACTGCTGTATTTACATTTTCATTCCGCCGATAGATTCACCTTCGGCCGAACTCGCGTTCCAATGCCTCTCCGCTCAGCAACAGCATCGTGGGGCGGCCATGCGGACAGGATTGCGGATGCTCGCACTTCTGCAAGATCTGCACTATCTGTTCACACTCCTCTTGGGTTAAGTTGTCACCAGCGCGCACTGCTGAATGACAAGCCATCGTCGCCAACAGCCGATCTCCCCACGCCATATTCTCGCTCTTGCTCCCACGTTCCTCCTCTGCCATATCGTCTAGCACTCGCATCAGAGCTTCCACTGCCGCGTCAGCGTTCGTAGCCGTGCGCTCTGCTATCATCTGCGGCACCGCGCGCAACAAAAGCGAGTCGCCGCCGAAAGGCTCAATATGCCATCCGGCATCCGCAATCCATTGCGCGCCTGAACTGAAAGTCGTCAGTTGATGCGGATTCAGCTCCAGCGGATACGGCTCCAGCAACGGTTGTGCCTCGATTGATTTCACCGCCTGTTTGGCACGGATCTCCTCAAACTTCACCCGCTCATGCGCCGCGTGTTGATCAATGAGAAACACTCCACTATCATCCGCGGCGATTATGTAGGTCTGTTGCGCCTGTCCCAATACCTTCAGTCGCGGCAAAACATCGTGATGGCGAGTGCCTTCACTACTTGATGAAGCTTCAGAATCAGCCCGTGATGGAGGCGGGTTCCTGCGTCGCTTGCTTTTAGGCCTCCGATTCGATCCGGATAAGGCAGTTCCGGCATCTTCATCCGGCATCGATTCAACAGTCCGTTCCGATTCGATTGCGGGGAACGATTTTCCTGAGAAGTTAGCTCGGCGGCGCGCGAATGCATCTTCAAGAGAAGCGGCAAGCGAAGAGACTACCCGAGTCGAAGAAAACGATCTTACGGGAGCGTGTTGGTTCAGGGTTTCGCGGACTGACTTTTCAATCACCGAGAAAGCAAGCCCCTCACGCTTGAAGCGCACTTCTGTCTTAGCCGGATGAACGTTCACGTCTACATCTTCCAGCGGTGCCTTCAGCTTCACGAGCGCCATCGGAAAGCGCTTGTCAGGCAAGAACCCCTGATACGCTCGCTCTACCGCGTAGCCCATCCGGTAGCTATGCACCAACCGTTCGTTTACTGCTACCGTGATGTGCGTGCGCCGGCTGTAATGGATGCTTGGCAAACCTACCGCTCCGGCAACGCTGAAGGCGGCGTCAGCATTGGCGTGCAAAGAAACTATGCTGTCAGCATGCTCGACTCGATGGATATGCGCTAAAGTTCGCGCATCGTCGAAATCGCCAGGTGTAGATATCCTGATATTTCCGCCTATCTGCAGCCTGAACTTGACGTCGCTGCGTATCAGAGCGATTTGCGACACTAAGGCCGTTACCCGAGCCGACTCACTAGACACGGAGCCTAGAAATTTGCGTCTGACGGGAACGTTGCGGAAGAGTTGACGGACCTGAACCGAAGTTCCGTTAGGTGTGCCGGATGGTATCACCTGCGCCGACGATCCGAATGCCACGTTGCACTCGGCGCCGTGTTCGGCCTCTACATGCTTGGAACGCATCGTCACGTCGGCGACGGATGCGATGGACGGCAGCGCCTCGCCGCGAAATCCCAGCGTTGAAATAGCGGTAAGATCTGAGTGTTGATCTGCCTTGCTAGTAGCGAAACGCGCGAAGGCGAGAGCCAATTCATCTGCAGGAATGCCATGACCATCATCCGTTACGCGGATCAGTTGCACTCCACCGCCCTCTATCTCAATATCTATCCGTCCCGCGCCGGCGTCAAGCGAATTCTCTACCAGCTCCTTGACCACGGACGCGGGGCGTTCCACCACCTCTCCGGCGGCCACTCTGGAGGCGAGGGCTTCTGGCATTACACGAATGGGCATTGAATGCTCACCCTAGAACAAGCTAGCTGCAGTAGAGACGCAGTTAGACTGTGAGATTCGATTCATATCAACTCTGTCCTTACCTTTACGATTTATAGGATAGCGCAGGCTGATTCATAGACTCAGCGTCAATGCATTGGCATCCGGGAAATTTAAGCAATGATCTGAGCAGATGATCCCCGCGCATGAAGTTCAAAGATCTTAGCGTTGACCCGTCTCTAAAATTGCTTGCTGTCTGCATGGAAATCCTCGTCATCCGCTCTCTCTAGGTATTAGGATCGCCCTTGCAAAAAATTCCCGATGAACTCAGATGTGCCCTTCAAATATCGATGCCGGCGAGTTAACGAGCTCGATTCGGTTCCTGCTGTATCACAGACTTCTGATACGAGCGGTCAACACCGTCGCCATCACTACCGCCACTGCCAAGCCGGCGCCGGCAATGGTGAAAGCGATCTGGATGCTGGTCTCCTCCGCCAGATAGCCCAGCGGAATAGCGGCCATCGGGGTCAGCCCGAAGTTCAGCATATAGATCCCCATCACTCTGCCGCGATGCTCCTCGTCAGATTCTTCCATCAGCAACGAGGCATTCAGCGATCGTCTGCCAGAATCGCCCAATCCGAGCAGCACCATCGCCGCCACTGCAATCAATAGGATGCCGAAGACAGCCGAGACTAGGATCGCCGCCGCCGAAAGAGAGGTCGCGAACAGCAGCACTACGCCGCGTCTAGCCCGTACCGAGAGGCCGGCTATGAACAAGGATCCCAGCAACGCTCCCAATCCGATCATGCTCATGAAGATGCCCAACATCCCTGGACCGCCGCCGAACTGAACATCTACATAGGCTGGCATGAGCGATCGGAACGACATCGAAGACATGGTCGTAGCCATTACGAGCAGGAGCAGGAAAAGGATCGTGCGGTTGCGCGCCGAATATTTGAGTCCATCCCAGACCGAATCCAAGACTGCTTGCCTCTTCTTGGAGGCAGCTTCATGATTACCTTCCATCGGTATCCTTCTAGTGAGAAAGAATGAGATGAACATCATTGAGGCGATGATGAAATATGTAGGTCCGGGATCCAAGAGCGCGTAAGACAATCCGCCTATTCCCGGACCGGCCAGCGTCATCATCGCCATTCCGCTGGCATTCAGCGCCACGGCATTGGTCACTTCTCGCTTAGTTACCAGCTGTGGGATTATCGCCTGCCGGGCCGGCATCAGAAACGCCCACACCATTCCCTGAGCGAAACCGGCCACCAAAAGCATCCAGATCTGGATCAGATCCATCACGATTGTGATCCCCACGATAAATGCCACACCGGCGATGATCAGCTGTCCATACTGCACCATCAGCTTGCGGTTCCATCGGTCCGCCAAAGCACCCCCGAAGAGCGAGAAAAGGAGTATCGGCGGCGCGAAGCCAGCCCCTACCAGCGCTACATCCCTCATGCTATGAGTAAGATCCCACGCCAGCTGGCCGCGAGCCAGCATCTGCATATTCACGCCGGCCATCATCAAGATCAAGCTGATCCAGAACGAACGATACGCAGGGTTGTCCAGCGACATGAACGTTCGGCGATAAATGTTCCGTCCCCTGACTCGCAGACGCGAGCCGATCAGAAACGAAGTATGAGGTGCAGATGGCATGTGAAGCTGATTGGATAGAAAGTTTAACACCATGCAGACGCAATGGCGATGGAGACCGAGCTAGCATCACCAAGGCGCCGATGATTCTTCGCCAAGCGGAGTTCCAGTGAAAGCCCCGGCATCGGACCACGAAGCTTGAATCTGCAGCGAGCTTTAGCAGCTAGAGCTTGCGGATGGAAGAACTGATAGCCAGGAATAGCGTCCCGACCGCGAGCAGGGCTAAAGACATTCCAACGACGGTTATGGTTACACCCAAACTCTCTACCAGCATACCCATCGGCAACCCTGCTATCGGCACTAAGCCGTAAGTCATCATCGTCACGCTCGTCATGCGAGCCCGATATGCGTTGTCGGACAGTTCAATGACCAGCGCCTGTCCTAAAGCCCAGCGTATCGCCTCGCCGAACCCGATGCCGATGAAGAATGCCATTCCGACGTAATATGTTTGGAACGATCCGACCAACAGCATAGCCACTCCGGATATGATCGGAGAAAGCAACAGCACCCAGCCTCGGTACTGCCCCTGTCTGAGGCTCGCCACGCCGATCGATGCAATGATGCCTCCTAATCCCGCCATCATCGCCAACCATCCCACTTCGCTAGGCTCTGAATTGTAAAGCTCTTTGGCGAATACGGGCACCAACATGCGGAACGGCATCGAAAGCATCGCAATAATCACGGCTTGCAGCAACAGCAACAGGATTAATCGATGCTCCAAGATGTATGTGAAACCGTGTTTTATGCTCTCCAGGGTGGGTTCTTTCACGATTTTTCCGGGCGGCTTCAAACTGGGCAGTAAGCTGGTGAAGAACAAGGCTCCGCACATCATACCGGTGACCGTGAAGTAAACTCCCTCGGGCTGGATCCGCTCGTACAATATACCGCCTACCGCTGGTGCTGCTAGGCTCATTAGAGTCATGGCGGTAGTGTTCAATGCAATCGCATTCGTGATCTTCTCTTTCGGAACGAGCTGCGATATCGCTGCAGTGCGGGCCGGAACCTGCAACGCGAAGAGACACCCCTGGGTGACTGACACCGCCATCATATGCCACCAATGCACGAGATCCTGCCAAATCAAGAAACCGACGATACAAGCCAAACTCGCGTTGGCTAACTGGGAGAGCTGGATCAGCATCTTGCGATCCATACGGTCTCCCAATACCCCGCCGAAGAGCGATACGGTCAGCAGGCCAGGCGCCCATCCAATCGACACTAGCGCCGAGATCACCGCGTTCTGATCGGTGATGTCGTAGATCAATATGCCACGCGCCAGCATCAGCATATTGAATCCGCCCATTGACAGGAACATGCCGATCCACATTAATCGATATTCGCGATTCGAGAGCGATTCGAAGGTGCGGCTGAGCCAAGATCCGGGAAGCGATCTACGACGAGGCGCGGCTTGCTCGGAAGCGGTGCCAGCAGGGCGCTGAGAAACGGGTTGAGATGCGCCGTCGGCGGTGTCTGGGGTAGCCACTTAGAGGGACTTTTAGAAAAAGACTGCGCAGATCGAAATTGAAAGCTCAATTAGATGCGAATTAGTATATTCCACCGTTCAGTACACTATCTACAGAGTCCGCAGTTTATCTTTATACGGAAAATGGCATGCCCACAACTCATCTATTTGAACCTAACATCCGCGACGTTATTGTGGCTAAGCGCCGAATCGCATCTCATATTCATCGCACTCCCCTGCGCAGAACGCCCGGACTCTGCGATCTACTAGATGCGGATGTTTGGGTCAAGCATGAAAACATGCAGCAGCTCGGGGCCTTCAAAGTAAGAGGCGGCATTAATCTGGTGTCTCAAACCACCGATGAAGAACGCAGACGCGGATTCGTCACTGCCAGCACCGGCAATCACGGACAATCAATGGCATACGCCGCTCAGGCATTCGGGGCCCGATGCACAATCGTGGTGCCAGAAGCCGCTAATCCCGTCAAGATCCAGTCAATGAAACATCTCGGCGCGACTGTCATCGAACAAGGAGAATACTTCGACATCTCGCGGGAATACTCTGAAACTCTCGCCCGTGAAGAGGGAATGCGTTACGTCCATCCCGCCAATGAGCCCTTGCTGATAGCCGGTGTGGCTACATACACCCTCGAGATCTACCAAGAGCTGAATGACGTCGATTTCATCATCGTACCGATTGGAGCCGGCTCTGGGGCTTGCGGCGCTGCCATCGTCACCGAAGCGCTATCGCCGCAGACTCAGATCGTCGGCGTGCAGTCCGATGCCGCTCCTGCGGTGCAGCTTTCATGGGAAAAATCTGAAGGTGAAACTGTATCCGCGCCAATGGAAACGGCTGCTGAAGGATTAGCCACCGCTTCGGCATACGATTACCCTGTCGGAATGCTTCGGAAACATCTCAGCGATTTCGTGCTAGTAAGCGAAACGAATATACAGAAGGCGATCGTCACTATGCTAAGGACCACTCGATCGGTGGTTGAACATGCCGGTGCCGCGCCGCTGGCAGCTGCCCAATCGATTCAAGAGCGGATCAAAGGCAAGCGTGTGGTTCTCATTGCCAGCGGAGGGAACCTCAGCGTCGATCAGCTGCGTGACATCCTGAATCGATACTCCGCTGAGTAACCCATATACTTTCCATACGCTCATTTGACATTGAACCGAATCTCCTGTCATGTCTGACGCCGACAACGTTCCCAATCGCACCATATTCACTGGCGATAACTTGGACGTCTTGCGCGGCATCAATTCCGATTCCATCGATCTGATCTATTTAGATCCGCCATTCAAATCTGATCAGACCTATGCCGCGCCATTGGACAGCGAGGCTAGAGGCGCTGAGTTCGACGATGTGTGGACTTTGGATGACATGAAGCAGGAATGGGTGGACGAGATAGAGTATCGGCGTCCGGCAATCTTCCATCTGATCAGCGGCGCCAAGCTCGCTCACAGCGAGAGCATGGCCGGCTATCTGACGTTTATGAGCGTGCGTCTGATGGAGATGCACCGCGTTCTGAAACCGAGCGGTAGCATCTACCTGCACTGCGACCCTACCGCGTCGCACTATCTGAAAACGATCATGGATACTGTATTCGGCTCCGTCAATTTCAGGAATGAAGTCATATGGAAGAGAACCGGATCTCACGGCGGGGCAAAAAAAATGGGACCGATTCATGACGTAATTCTGTTCTACACCTTATCTGTAACTTACAAGTGGAACAGAACTTACCAAAAATACCCTTCTGAATACTTAGAAAACTACTACCGATATAAAGACGAACGCGGCAGATATCAGCTCGTTTCACTGACTGGGGCCGGAGCTACATTAGGCAGTTCGGGAAAAGAGTGGCGCGGGATAGATCCTAGTAAATCCGGAAGACACTGGGCAGTTCCTAGACGAGCGCTGAGAAATGCCTATCCCGATAGAGTCGATTTAGATGATCTCACTACGCAGCAGAAACTCGACTTGCTTGACGATGCAGGGCTGATCTATTGGCCTGTTAAAGGGCAAATACCGAGACAGAAGCGATATGAAGACGAAGGGCAAGGCATTGCCATCCAAGACATCATCACAGACATAGTGCCTATCGGAGCACATGCTAACGAACGCACCGGCTGGAAGACGCAGAAGCCCGTGGCTTTGCTGGAGCGAATCATCAACGCCAGCTCCAATCCTGGCGACATGGTGTTGGATCCCTTCTGCGGATGCGCCACGGCATGTATCGCCGCCGAAAAGCTGGGACGCAGATGGATCGGCATCGACAAATTGCCGCAAACCGCAACCGTGCTCACCGATCGTGCGAAACGCGAGTTGCAGATACCCATGAGTGAGAACGGAGATGATCCAGCATGGCAAAATTGGACTCCGAATGTAATGACGACGGCACCGCGGAGGACCGATCTAGCGCTCCGTGGCTTCACCGATCCGCGCGCCGATAAGGAACTGTTGTACGCCTGTCAGCAACAAAAGTGCGCCGGTTGCGAATACGATCTGCCATTGCACGTTCTGACAATCGACCATAAGACGCCGCGTTCAAAGGGCGGTCGTGAGGAGCTAGATAATCTTCAGCTGCTCTGCCATACCTGCAACGCCATCAAGGGCAATCGGAGCATAGAGTATCTGAAGCAACAGCTTCACGTGCGTGGAATACTGAAAGCGTGATCTGGTTAAATCATCACGCTGATCCATGCTGAAGCCGAAAAACTACACTCTGCGTTGCAGTTCTTGAATGTCAGAATCGATCTTCTTCAGCCGCATATAGTCTTCACGATAAAGACAGTAAGCGCGCTCAAGATACAGTTGCGCCAGTTCTGAAGCGGCGGAATTGTCTTGAGAAGCGGCTGCGATCAACTTCGATACTTCGCGGTTATCGGGGAGATACTTGCCAATGGCACGAATGCTGGAGCGAGTAGCGTTAGCCGTCTTATCATCCTTGCCTTCCACTGCGTAACGCATCCGACCGAGCTGAGTAGTCAGTTCGGCTAAAAGATCGGCCTCATCCATAGATCCGTACATCAGATCGTGAAGGCTATCATCTAAATCTTCTTCACCATCAGCATCGGCGTCGAGATGATCATACGCGTCGCGGTACAACTTGCAATACTCAGCTGTAGCCTCGCTAACCTGTTCCATCGTCTCAAAGCCATCAGACAACGGAATCTCTCCGCCATAGACCAGATCGTCTGCTCTCAGCTCTGCCATCCGTCTGATCTCATCATAACTGCCGGCCTGCTCGGGAGCCGGTGGAAAGGCGAACGAAGAGATATCATTGGACGACATTTCAGCGACCTGCCCAGCTAGGAATGGAGGCATGTATTTTGCGATATCCAAAGGCACGGGCAAAATGATGATGTAAGTGGTTCCAACCGTATCGCGGTTGCTCGTGTCGCGGAAATAGAGCAATGCATGCCCGGCTGGCCGGGACGAATCTCCAATTTCAAAATCAAGCTGCATTTTCAACCGTTCGCTTAATGATCCAATGCCTCTCGTTCACACTTCACAACCTAATAGTAAATACGATTAAACCTAGATAGAGATACCAAATTCTAAATTGCCAGTAAAGTCAAGCCGCTGAGAGTACGTTAATGCTGAGCCGCCATTGCAACTGGTCCGCGTTTATGGTGCATCAGTTCTGGATTTTCACGTGTACAAGCATTTCATCCGCCCAATGCTCTTCACCATCGATGCCGAACGAGTGCACCTAGTCGCAGAACAGGCTTTACGCATCCCGATGGTATGGCAGGTGATCGGGGCTCAGTCCAAAATCGGAGATGGTCGGCTCAGGATCAAGCTTCCGGGACTGTCACTGCCTTCACCGGTCGGAATCGCCGCCGGATTCGATAAGAACTGCATCAATCTCCCCTCTCTCCTAGAGCTCGGATTCGGATTCGCCACCGGCGGTACAGTGACTTTGTCCGAGCGTCCAGGCAACTCTAAGCCTAGAATGATGCGCGTGCCCGAAAGAAAAGCGTTAATCAACTCTCTCGGATTTCCCAACCACGGATTGCATCGAGTATCTCGGCGCATCAAGTATATGGGCGACAATCGAAACCGCATATTCGTAAGTATCTCTGGAACCATTGAAGATGAGATCGTTCACTGCTATCAAGAGCTATCCCCTCGCGTAGCCGGGATCGAGATCAACATTAGCAGCCCCAACACCGCTGGATTGCGCGTTTTCCATGACCCGGCTAGATTGCGCCGCCTCATCGAGAGCATCCGCATCAATATCTCCCACAACGGGCTTCTACTCGTAAAGCTACCGCCGTGGACGACTGAGAAAAACGCTCGAAAGCTTGCACTCGCGCTTGCCGAAACCGCGGTCAGTGCAGGCGCAGACGGTGTAGTTGTGGCCAACACCATTCCCATTGAAGACTCGAGGTTAGCGGCGGGAAAAGGCGGGATGAGCGGCGCACCGTTGTTGGAAAACACAGTCCGTATGACGGCCGAGATATCGGCGCTGTTAGGTAAAAAGGCGGTAGTAATAGCTTGTGGCGGAGTATCCTCAGCCGAAGATGTATGGCGACTCATCGCTTCCGGAGCAACTGCAACTCAGCTCTACACCGCGTTGGTTTACGAAGGTCCGGGACTTGCTGGAGCTATAAATCGGTCTCTGCTCAAAATGATGGAGGAAGCGGGTGTAGACCGTATCAGGGATATCTCCGGCCCGCCTCCGATACGATAAACCCAGCAGGCCGATTGGTAACTGCTAGCTTCTTGGTTTTAGTTTTTTGCGCTCTGCTAGTTCGATCACATCTTTTCGTTCAGGCATCGATTCTTGCGCTCCGGCTTTACAGACCGCCAAGGCTCCAGCCGCCATCGCCAACTCAATTGAATTTCCCAACTCGTATTCCTCTATAAGGGCCACACCCAACGTCCCGTTAAACGCATCGCCCGCGGCCACGCTCGACACCGTTCGGACGTTGAAGGCAGGCAGGTATACGCGCATATCTTCAGAGGCGACATAAGCACCCGATCCGGCCATCGTCACTATCACCGTTTCATTGCCGAATCGATTTCGTATCGCGTCCGCAGCGCGCTCTGCACTATCCGAATCATGCACCGAAATCCCGCTCAGGACCTCTGCTTCTATCGCGTTAGGGGTAAGTATGTCGGACTGGGAATAAAAATTAGCTGGCATCTCCTTCAGTCGTCGTGCTGGATCCGGCTCCAGAATCACCTTTACGCCTCGCTCTCGCGCCATCTGCATCGCGGCAAACGAAACTGCGGGAGCAATCTCTTGCTGTACCAACAAAACTCCACTAGCTTCGAGATCCTGCTCAACCGCATTCAGTTCAGTTTCTCCGCATCGTCCGTTGGCGCCGTAAACGGCGCTGATGTAATTCTCACCTGAGGCATCGATGAATATGGCAGCGACACCGGTAGCGGTATGCTCATCTACTGTCACATCATCGTCATCAATGCCTTCGCGTTTCAAGGATGCGCGCAAGTCATTGCCGAATGAATCGCTGCCTACTCGTCCGATCATCTTGACTGGAGTTCTTTCCTGCTCTGCGAAGCGCGCCGCCGCGACTGCCTGATTCGCGCCCTTACCACCCGGCGCGCTATAGAACCGTTTCCCCTCTATAGTCTCGCCGGGATTTGGCAAACGATCAGTCTCAATCACCAGATCCATATTCAGGGAGCCTAAAACCAAAATCCCTTTCGACATCCCGGCATGTATACTTGATTTCATAGAATCTTTAGGGTCACATTTGGTCAGAGCAGGTTTAACTATGTTTTCAAGTCTAGATTTATCGGCATGGTTGATGCTGATCGTAACTTATGCTCACGGAGTGGCCGCCATCGCCTGGCTCGGCGGGAGCGTGCTCCATGCCTTCGCGCTACAGCCGCTAGCACTAGCAGCCCCGACACAGATGCGACCGGCAATGTCTCTCATTGGACCCGCGTATCGGGAAATCGTGGACATCTCTATCGTCACTCTCATAGTCAGCGGGCTGCTATTGATGTTTTACCGTGTCCAGAGCGATGCCGCCACCGTCGCGTGGGTCAGCGTTCTGGCAGTCAAGCTGGCGCTGGCAACCGGCATGTTCTACATCGTATGGCGACAGCGTCGATCCAAAGACGACAAACAAGAATCCCGCGGTTTGGCGTCTAGGATGCTTGGATATGATGCTTTGCTGGCAATCGGAATGGTAGTGTTCCTGCTGGCGACATTGTTACGCCAGCTAGTTGAAAAAGCCATCTAGAGCGATCTCGCACAAATTACGACAGCGTCGCTTGTGGGCGAGGCATCATAGCTATTAGGGTTAAAGTTTCTGGAACTTTCGCACTCGCTGACCCATCTCCGGAGTTCCGATCTCGGCCACATAGATGCTACCTTCCGAATCGGTCCAGATGCCATGTCCGGCGCCTAGTACCTTCGCTTCATCATCTCCATGCCATCGAGTAACTAACTCACCGTCTAGAGACCAGATAGATACGGCACGATTTCCGCCCTGCTCTCCTACGTACGCCAACCCGTCGCCGCGGAAGTGAATATCGCCTGGTGCTGACATATCAGTCCATTGGTCAATATAGTTCCCGTCAGCATCAAAAATCTGGATGCGGCTGTTCTCGCGGTCGCAAACGTAGATTCGGCCATTTTCGTCGATTCCAATGTTGTGCACCAGTGCGAACTCTCCGGGACCATCGCCTGGCACTCCCCAAGAAGTCTCTAGCGTACCATCTGGCGAGAATCGATGCACCCGACGATTGCCATAGCCGTCGGCGACGAATATCTTGCCGTCCATCCCGACTGCCACTCCGGCAGGTGAGTTGAAGGGCTCGCCATGCCGACCATCAAAAGTAACCGTCACGGATGCCCAGTCGCGATTGCCCAGCTCCATCAGAATCTCGCCCGACTGACTGTGCTTCGTCACCACATGTCGTTGCTTCTCGGTGAGCCAAATGTTGTCTTCAGTATCGATGAATATCCCATGCGGCTCGCGGAAGAAGCTTTCCTTGGTGCCCCATCCCCAGCTACCCACTAGCTCTCCGTCGGTGGTCCACCAGGTAATCGGATGCTGGTCACGGCTGTAGACCCAGACATGGTCCTGCGAATCTACTGCCACATCCGATGCCATGCCGAACTTCCAGCTTTCGGGCATCTTCATCGGCCACTGCGGCAACACTTCGTACCTGAAATCTCCAGCGCCTACTATAGTCATGACGGCTCTTCCCTCGAGAATATGATTATGCTATACATATGGATGACTGCATGTTATGTCATAACCTGTCATGATGCACGCTAGTTGCAGAGATCCCGCTCACTTCCATGCCATCTCGCTTACATGTTCCCTTCTATCAGCAGCTAGAAATATCTTCTAGTCCATCCCCTGCTAAGCTTTCTATCCGTCTGTTCAGGCACTTAGCGATTATCGGTGTTGCTATCGCCATTGTGACGGGTTGTTCGGGAGAAGAAGAGGCAAAGCTGAATGCTATCCCCGCTGTTGAAGCAACGATTCAAACCGTTGATACGCCGACGAGTTCCGTTGCCGCATCCCCAACTTATGTACAACAACAATCACGCAGCGGCGGCAGGATGAGATACTCGATGCGTGGAAATCTGGTCATATTGGATCCGGCAGTGGGATTCACGCCCGCATCCCGCGATCTTTACTCCGAGATCTATAGCGGCTTAATGAAACTCACTGAAAATCCCGGGCGTCCGTTCACTCCTGAGCTTGCAGAACGATACACTGAGCACGACGGCGGAATGATGTATGAATTCACACTGCGGCAGGGGCTGAAGTTCAGCGATGGATCGCCACTCACCGCTTCCGACTTCAAGTGGAGCTGGGAACGCGCTTTGCGTCCTGAAGTTGGATCTGACGATGCTTTATCAGTATTGGCAGCGATCTCGGGCGCGCGCGGTCGCCGATGGAACCTCAAAAGAGCTTTCAGGCTTTAAGGTGATTGACGAACGGACGTTTCAGTTAACACTTATCCAGCCCGACGGCAACTTCCTAGCCTATCTTGCACATCCGATCGCCAGCGTGCTGAAGCGCGACAACGTAGAGAACTGGGAGGTAGATTGGGATAAGTGGGAAGAGCCTACCGCGATACTGGCAGCCGACTTCACTGCCGATAAGCTTCCAGTTGGCACCGGCCCGTTCAAACTGGAGAAATTCGAGTTTCTCGGCAATCTGGAACTAGCGCGCAATGAACATTATTACGGCGAGTCGGCGAAGCTAGATGCAGTAGAGTTCATAACCGATTTAGGGCCGCCAGACATTTCCGATCTTGTCATCGCTGAGGGCATGGCATTCGATGCCTTGAAGATCGATGCCATGACCGTCAGTCCGAGAGATGTTGCAAAGCTGGAAAATGAGTTCGGCGACGATGCTGCGAAATTGCAACCCTATCATGCCTTGCCGGTCACTGAGTTTTTGGTTTTCAACAGTGCCTTGCCAACATTGGACAATAGCCACTTCAGGCGCGCGCTAGTGCTGTCGGCAGATGTGGGTTTGCTGGCTGAGCGCCTGGGGCGCGAACCGGCGAAAAGAGTGATCACTCCAGACCTTTCCGAGAATGATGATGCTACGGTCGAGCTACTCGGGTTCGACGCTGATCTAGCCGCCGAGGAGTTGAAAATGGCTATCGCTTCCGGCGCGTCTCCCGACAATGATCAGGTACTATTCCACACTTGGGCTACGGGAGACTTCATGGATGAGTTTGAGACTATCGCTTCAGACTGGGAAGAACATCTGGGTATCACTGCGGAGTATAGATCCATTTCGCCCGACGACTACGAAAAGATTGTCGATGCTGGCGACCTTCAGATGAAGCGCATCACAGTTACGGCGTCGTTTCCCAGTCCGGCATCTATCTGGAATGAGGTCGATCTTGATTTCGGCACTCCGGATCGCATCAGCGAAGATGCCGCAGTGGCTATAGAGATGCTAAGAGAAGCCGCCACGGAACCCGATGTCGCGGTTAGCAACCAGCTTTACACCGCGGCCGAGCAGTACCTGATCGATAACGCGTTACTGATGCCGCTGTT
This sequence comes from Dehalococcoidia bacterium, assembly GCA_963422715.1. Taxonomy (GTDB): domain Bacteria; phylum Chloroflexota; class Dehalococcoidia; order Lucifugimonadales; family Lucifugimonadaceae; genus Bin127. Next base: position 2,195,859 of record OY730475.1, read on the forward strand.
CTGGCACCGGGGCGAATTGATGCATCGTCTGCAGCCTTGGGTGCATGACTTTCGGGTGCCAAAGTATGGCGGCTCTAAATTCAAAGCTGTATGGTTTGATGAAACCGCGCCTGAGCGCTGAATCCGAATCCCGTGCGTCGAGGCTTGCGGAGATCATATGCCCGGAGAGTCAACGCATGGCGTTCATCAGCTCTCGGCAGACTTGGAAAGAGGGTAGAATCAAATCCCGTTCAATAGGCATCTGTAGATTAGGGAATGACATGCCACACTCAGTAGTGCATTTTGAGATCCTGGGACGGGATTACGAGTCGCTGCGGCAGTACTATCAAGACCTGTTTGGCTGGAATCTTCGTCAGCCAGAGCCAAAGATTCAGTACGCGACACTGGATGCGGAGGAGCAAGGCCACGGTATCGGTGGTGGCATTGGAGTGGTCCGAGAAGACCTTAAACCATTGCTGACGATCTATATAGAAGTAGACGATATCCATGCGGCGCTGGCGAAGGCTGAAGAGCTTGGCGGTGAGACTGTGCTACCCGTGACTCAAATCCCCGGCTGGGTTACATTCGCGCACTTCAAAGACCCAGAAGGCAATGTCGTGGGGCTGGTCGCGTCGGAAGCGCCGTCAGCTGAATGACTTCGACATCGCATTTTGCATTAAGTGAATTATCAATTTGGCACTGCAGATCAGAAGCGTCTGATCATCCTTGCTATCCACGACGCTTGGCGCAGTCTGAGGGACACCGTCAATTCCATCCGTGCTGAAGATGCCGTTCAGCCAGGCGCTTGGGGAGAATGGTCCGTCTGCCATCTCATCCATCACATCCGCTTAGGAGACGAGCTTCTCATCTTGCAGTTGCAATCCGAGGAGCTGATAACCGCGCATACTTTTTCTTGCGATCCGAATGCATTCAATACCGCGGATATGGGTGAGATTGAAGTTTTGGAGCTGAGGAAGGCTGTAGAGCGTTTCGATTCGACTCATCGACGGTTACGGGACACCTTGGACCAACATCCGGCGGAGGTCTTTGCGCAAGATCACCCCAAGCGGCATCTTATCGATGAGTGCGCGGTTTTACACTACGAAGAACATACCGCGCAGATAGCGGCATGGGTAGATAGGCGGCGAGGCGCATAAACTAATCAGCGCAAGCTTGGCGATAACGCCGAATATCCTCCGCTCGCATCTGGTCTGGATGCACTAGCTGATAGTGAGTCTCTTTCAATATAGCTATATTTTCCAGGTCGTGGGCTTGGACTTCGATAAGTGCTATTCCATGATGTGAGATTGCCTTTGCCGCTATACATCGAATTGATACGTCTGGAAATTTGGCTACGCAAACTTTCGCATTCTGCCATATTTGAATTACGTTAAGGGAATCGCTCTCACCCTTGGCTTCAATCGGTATCGCGTAATGCGTTCCATAACGATCTATTCCTACATATATTTCATCGGTTTCTACCTGAGTGTTTTCATTTTGTTGTTTAATGGGATTCCAAACCGGAATCGAAGTTCGCAAATGGTTCTGGAGCGAGTAACAGGTTAACCGTGTGAATATATCGACTAAACGGTTATATCGGAGTACAGCCAGTAGCACTTGCTCATCGCTTAAAGCGTACATAGAGATTGCCCCGGGAGTAGCGTCTGGGATTTTTACCCTGATCAATTGAGAATTAAGCGCAATAGCGCTGAATCTGAGCTGTTTGAATTCATAAACGGATCTGCCCGCCGGAAAGATTGCCCACTCTTTATCTGGTGGCGCCGTCGAAGTTATAGCGTCCGGAAGTTGTCTCCGGTAACGAAATGAATACAGCACATCACCTAAATTTCTAGGAGTGTTGATTCCAAGCCTCCTAGCGGTTGAAGCAATCTCATTGCGTTCAAACGCGACCGAAGTATCTCCGCGGCGATAGTTACTTAGAAAAATATCCTCAACGATTCGAGCATAGGCGTTTAGTCGAGTCTCATCTGAAGCCATTACCCTGCCCAACTCAGGAGTAAGACTTCTTCCCTTAGATGCTGCTTCGTCACAGTGGAGTGTCTGGTTCGAAAAAGCTCTATTCCATCAACCTGGTAGCCCTCTTGAGTGGCGATGTCTGCCAGCAACTCGCCTGTCCGTATCATGATGCGGAAGTATGAAGCCTGATCCCCTACTACATAGGCCAGACGCGCGCCAGGCTTAAGAACTTTTGACAGTGAACGTAGGTGTCTTGTCATACCGCCGAAGTACTGTAGCACCACCTGCGCATAGCGCCTCTCGAAACCTGATGTCTTTCCCAGAGCTATGCGCTTCTCTTCGATTCGAGAGGCAAGACGCCTAATATCAGAATCAGGTCGCAAACATTTATCATCGGTATCCCTGCTGAAGACTCCCCTAGTGTTGGATCGAAGCATGTTCTCCTTACTGGCACGCAAGTGAGAGCGATTTCGCATAAATCCCAGCAAGACTGATTCCAATCGCACTGTGCGTGTGTAGTCTTTTTCGTTTGGATATGGGGGCGACGTTATTACAGCATCCACTGAGCCTGGCTCTAAAACAGTTTCGACCCGGCGGGCATCGCCTTGATACACTTTAGACGGTACATGGCAATTGGGAATAAGATGCAGATCCGTCGCGATCCTATGGACGCGCTCCTTCCACTCAGATACTACCGCTGCATCTTTCTTCACTTTGCCAATACCCACTTCTGGTCCGAACTTCAAGTTTGAGATTGAATGCATTAGAGCCGAGGCGAGTGCAATTTGCTCATAAGCCGCGAAATCTGGATCATATAATCTTTCTAACGAACTGATCAGAACCATGCTCTTATGCAAAGGCAATGGACTGATGGCGTTTTTGAACAGCAGGATCTCCGACTCTGCATCAGGATACAGCAGGCGTTTGTCTTCACAGGAAAGGTTTGATGGCGATGGCGCATCAGAAATGCCCTGCCGTGCTAGGAGATCCAGAGCCTGCAGAGCGATCTGATCAGCATGCTGATTTAATTGGTCGGAATCGCATAACCAATCTAGCTTGGTTTTTGCTGCGAATGCCGGCATAGTCAACGCCTCTACCCCTATACTCGGAATACCATTTTTCTTAGCCTCAACTAAAGTCGTACCCGTTCCACAAAATGGATCCAGAATGACACTGTCTGGACCGAGGTCGAATTTGTCGATGTATCTGCGAACCAGATGCGGCGGAAAAGAAAGCACAAATCGGTACCAAGCATGGATCGGGGCATCCTCTTTATGCAACGCGTTGACGTTGCTATTCATGCCCCGTTCCGCAGCATCGCAATCAGATGTAGAGGTAAGCAGAGATGCCTGTCTAGGTGTGTGGCGCATACTCATAACCGCGCGGCTTATGATTCGGCTGTTAACGCTATATCAGGAAGTCTTTCGCCATTTCCTAAGGCTCACAACTTCGCGTGGCGGGTTCTGCTGAGATCCGAACGCGGTGTAAGAGACTTCAGCCACATAGACGGCTCCGGTCGAATCTATTGCCAGCCCGTGCGGTGCGAGCAACTGGTGATGGCCCTCTCCGCCCAGCTCGTCTCCGAAGCTGTCAATCTCATTTAGATCTTGGTCGAGAATCTTCACGCAACGCCCAAGATTCTTCACGCCCTCTTGCACCGGGGGCGGCCCAGCTTCAGCCACATAGACCCTGCCTTCCGCATCGTTTGCCACCGCGATCGGACGGTGCATGTGCTTCTGACCTATATACTCGCCATCCAGTGAGAATATCTGCAAGCGAAAGTTCTCACGGTCAGCCACCAATACTTGGTCATCTCCGAGGAGGCAGATATTATGTGGCAGGCTGAACTGTCCGTCCAACGCGCCCGGCGCGCCCCACGACTTGATATGATTCCCGCTTGAATCGTACTTATGGACTCGCGAGTTGCCATAACCGTCGGAGACGAAGAAGTCTCCGCTCGGCGGATACACGATTATATCTGTGGGACGATTGAAGGGATCCCCTTGCTGCCATGCCGCCGGCTTGCCACGCTCCCCCAGACGAAATATCAGTTCACCGCTGGCTGTTCGTTTCTCAACTGTGTGCGCCTCGTCATCAGCCATAAACAGGTTGTCTTCGCCATCGATGAAGATACCATGCGGACGGTCGAACTCGCCTTCACCCCAAGTATCTAAGAAATTGCCGTCAGAATCGAATATCATCATCGGCCACGGACCGCGATTGAACACATAGACTCGATCCTGCGAATCGACCGCTACTGAGGTGGCTTCTTTGAAGTTCATCGGATGGGGCAGTTTGGCCCAATAAGGCATTGGCTCGTACGGCATCTATCTTTTTCCTCACGGGTTCTAAAGTGGCAACGCTGAAGCTCAGTATAGCCCTAGATGATGAGTGATGCATTGCACCAATAGCACTCACGATCGCTCAACCGTGGGTGCACTCTGTATAGCTAAATGATTACAGTGCCGAAATATCCGTCCTGCGTCCGAAGATGATGATGGTTGCGCCAGCGCCGAAAGCCGCCACGCCGATTAGCAACAGTAGCAACAGCGCCGTAGATGATGGTGCAACAGCGCCAGTATTCGGTTCCACTACCTCTGGGTCAATCATGGGAACAGGTGACGGAGCTGCTTTACCGCCAATCACAATCAGTTTCGAAGGCAACCGGCTTATTGCCCCACAAATCCATAGCGCATCGTCCTGGAGCCTCACTCTACCGGACAAATAGGTCAAATCGCCGTGATCGTCTATTGCGGCGAGAGAGACGTTCAATATATTCCCTAGCGCCTCCGAAGGAAGTGGAACACACGCCTCGCCGGGCCTCTGCAGAATATAAGACTCCAGAAGTTCAGTAGCAGCATCTACAACCGAAAGCGTATATGCAGGGGACTGTAGCGCGTATCTGAGACGATCGGTCTTCACAATAGTAGCGACATCTTCATTCGATTCATCCATCCGCACGCCGATGATATCGTTGTCTCTCACCGAGCAGGGACCGGCGGAGAAGCTATGGCTCTTATTCTCAATCTCACTCTCGAAAAGTCCGCCCTCTTCCGGCGTGAAGACTTCGTATGCCCTGCCTTCGGAATCGGTAAGCTGCGAAGGTAGTTCGCCTCCGGGATTGCGGCAGCCTTTGTCCCCCGGCGTTAATCTTTTCATCGGAGATGTGTCCCGCTCCAAGACGCGTATCATGAACACAGCCGAGCAACGCGCCTCGCGATCCGCGTCCGACCCTCCAGGCAATTTGCCCACGCAAGCCCAATCCGGATCGACAATCAGCTTCAAAGAATAGGTGCCCGGGTATCCCGGTGCCCTATACAGCACATCCCTGCCTTCGATCTGCTCTATTGCACCACCATTGCTAGACCATCGCAAATGGATATAGTCATTATCCAGTAAGTCGTTGTTTAGAATGCCGTCTTTGCCATAGACATCCACTGACAATCGAACCCGATCTCCAGACAAGATCGATATCTCTTTCACTACCGGCTCGATCCTGAGAATCGTAGCCGCAGGAGTCGCAGTGGGCGTAGGCGTGGGAGTCGCGGTGGCCGTAGGCGTGGGAGTCGCAGTGGCCGTAGGCGTCGGAGTGGGAGTGGGAGTCGCAGTGGCCGTAGGGGTGAGTGAAGGAGTAGGCGTCGGAGTGTCAGTGGGCGTCGGATCAGGCGCCGGTTTAGGCTTAGTAACAGGGACCCGCGTGGGTGAGGGAGTAGACGTCGGAGTGTCAGTGGGCGTCGGATCAGGCGCCGGTTTAGGAACAGGATCAGGGACTGGAGTGGGTGAAGGAGTAGACGTCGGAGTGTCAGTGGGCGTCGGATCAGGCGCCGGTTTAGGAACAGGATCAGGGACTGGAGTGGGTGAAGGAGTAGACGTCGGAGTGTCAGTGGGCGTCGGATCAGGCGCCGGTTTAGGAACAGGCGCATCGTCATTGTCCTCTATGCTCAGAGCCACCGTCTTCAGGCAATACTGCCCATGCTGGCCAGTCACATAGTTGCGAACCTCTGCAGCCTCATCCTCATAGTCAGCATCTTCCGATATCGAAAGACTCACCTCATGATATATATTCCAATTCAAATGCGTGAATATAATCTGGATCAACTGCGAAGATCCAGGAGACAATGAAATATCTGGGTGCCCAGTATCGATGCTTACGATCGCCGGTTTACCGATATGCGGAGCACTTTTCAGCCTGACCCTATAGGTTGCACCAGAACCCTCATTGACTGTTATCTTCGACGCAGACAACACGGGTATGAGAGGTGGATCATATAGATAGACGGGTCCCGATGGCAATCCAGTGCGCACCGTCAGCACATCGTAGCTATCTGATTCCGTGCAAATCTGCCCGGGAACTGGAGTGTCAATGGGCGTCGGATCAGGTGCAGGATCAGGGACTGGAGTGGGTGAAGGAGTAGGCGTCGGAGTGTCAGTGGGCGTCGGATCAGGGACTGGAGTGGGCGAGGGAGTAGGCGTCGGAGTGTCAGTGGGAGTGGGAGTAGGCGCGTCATCATCCTGGATCTGCAAATTGACTTTTGCCAAGCAAGCCGTATCGGATCCAGAACGGTCGGTATAATTACGCACAGTAGCGATTTCGTCTTGCCGATCGCTGTCATGAGCCACCGATACAGTGACTTCATAGGGTACATACCAGTTCGCATTCGTAAAAACCAGAGAGTTCGGCGATATTGAAACGTCTGGATTATCAGTGTCAATACGGACGGTTAGCGATAGACCCGGATGGGGAGCGGAACTCAGTCCGATTTCGTAGATGCCGCTGCTTCCCTCAACAATAGTCATATCCGACGGTAATAGCAAAGGATACAACATAGCACGTGGAACGCTGATGATAGGGTTGGAGCCGATCGATGTTAATAGATCCTGTCCACTCGGTATACTGCATAAAGGATTATAGTATAGATACAGCCTTGAAAGCATCGGCAGTTTGACCAAGGCCTCAGCATGAACTGATGTTATGTGATTATCGTATAGATAAATCCACTCCACGTTATCGAGTCCACTGAATGTGCCTTTACGCAACGATGTAATCCGATTTTCATACAGATACAAGCGCGTCAGAGCATCAAGTTTGTCGAATATGCCTTTAGGCAGTGATCTCAGGGCATTGCCTTTCAAATATAAGTGAGTTAGATTGACTAATTGATCGAATATGCCTTTAGGCAATGATTTCAGTTTATTGTCTTCTATTCTTAAAACTTGCAGATTATCGAGTTCGTCAAATACACCAGGCGGCAATGACTTTAGGGCATTATCATCCAAAAATAAATGTGTCAGATTAACTAGTTTGTCGAATATATCAGGCGGCAATGATTCTAATTCGTTGTCAACTATTTCAAGGCGTTCCAGAGACACTAGAGGATCGAATACCTCAGGATGCAATTGTGAGATCTGGTTACTGCTCAGAAAAAGAGATTTCAGCGTGGAGAGACCTATAAATATCTCTTTATGGAGCTCAGTGAGCTGATTGTTGTCTATGTGTAGCTCTATCAGATTATCAAGTCCGTCGAACACTCCCACAGGCAATGATTTCAGCTCGTTGATGTCTATTCTCAAGAACGTGAGATTCACAAGCCCCGCGAAATCGCCGGCTCGCAGAGTACGCAACTCTTCCTCCTGCACAAACAGCATCCGACCGGTTCCGGTGATCGTTGCCAGATCGCTATTGGTCACGTCCGAGCAAGTCTTGGAACGCGGATAAATCCGTTGCATTATTGCATCGACGACTTTCTGAGTCCGGCCGTCCAGCGGACTGCTGCCGCAAGATGCAACCGGCTCGGGCGCCAGAGCGGGATCATCTGATTGTCCCTGCAGGCCGCCAGAATCATATCGGGCCAGAATCGCAGGAACAGATATAACAATGACTGAGGCGATTAAGATTGTGAAGAGGAAGCGAGTTGGTCGTCTCGCCTCATGGAGTTGCTTTTCTCTCCATTTCATTTGACTTATTTTCCCCGCTATCCGAAGCATGGTTTTGATTCAACCCCATAAATACTCCTTTCCTATATACATGTGATCCAGAAGATACTCCACTTCTTTGTCCAAGTATGATGGTTGCATCAGCACCAAGAGCCGCCATGCCGGTCAGCAGAAGCAACAATTGCCGCGACGGAGATTCGGAAGGCAAATTGAAGGCTTCACCGCAAATAATCTGTTCTATAAGCTTGCAAGCATAGCACATAACTTCATGCTTTGTCACATGCTCACAATACACAATAGACACCGTTTTCAGCAAGTCCTTCGCCACTTCCTGAGGCTTACGATCTCTCCGCGCGGGGGTTCATCCATGCCGCTGTTCTCGGGGCTCGAATAGAAGTTGGTGTACGCAACTTCGGCTACGTATATATTGCCCTGCGAATCAGTGGATATTCCGTGCGGCGCCGTGAATTGGTCTGCCCCCATGCCCGGCTGCGGTGCGCCCAGACGATGCAACAGCTCGCCATCGGAAGTCAGAACCGATACCCGCGCGCCAAGGTTCGGCACTCCGCGCTGAACCGGCGGCTGAATCATCTCGCCCACGTAGATGCGATCGTCATTTCCCTTGCCCTGCGTTACCGACATTGGATGATGGATGTGCCACTGATTCACATACTCGCCATCAGTCGTGAATATCTGGAGTCGGAAATTTTCCCGGTCTGCCACTATGACATGATCTTTTCCCAGCATCGAGATATTGTGTGGCAGGCTGAATTGCCCATCGCCAGTGCCGGGCTCGCCCCAGGAGAGAATGTGATTGCCCTCCGCGCTGAACTTGTGAACGCGCGAATTGCCATAGCCATCTGATACGAACAGTTCGCCACTATCGGGATGTATCGCGATATCAGTCGGACGATTGAAGATTCCGCCGCCCTGCCACTCCGCCGGCTCTCCTGGCGTGCCTAAAGTGAATTGCTCTACCCCCTCCTGATCGAATTTCCGCACAAAGTGGCCATCATCATCCACCACGTAGATATTGTCTTCATTGTCGATCTCTATCCCATGCGGGCGAATCACCGTGCCATGCAGCATCGTGCGGATAAGATCTCCATCCGAATTGAATACGCAGATCGGATCGGTCCCGCGATTGAATACATATACATTATCTTTGGAATCGACGGCTACTGACGTGGCATCGCCATAGAAAGACACTCCCATCGGCAGTTTGGGCCAGTGAGCCACCGGCTCGAACTTGGCATCGGATATAACTGTTGCGGATCCATTAGATGACATCACTGTTTCCTGTCTTTCTTGATAGCTATCAGACGCGCGCCGCGCGCCGGGTGAGATTCAATCGGTATTTTACACGTTTGAGAAGAAGGTGTGAAAGAGGCTGGATTCGGACCCTGAACCTCAGTGTCATGCAATCTGATACGCTTTTATCCCAGCTTGCATCATGAATTTGGCATTACCTTCAATAACAGAGCAGAAACACCGTCATCGTCTATAGCGTCCACGGCTAGCCAGAGTCAGGTCTCAGATATTTGGAATCTCGGCGGTATTGTCCATCCATGATCTCCACTGCCCCGGCAGCCATTGCACCAGATTGATCCCAAGCTCAACGTCCTCCAACATCAATCGTCCAGCATCATGCACTGCATCACGCACCTTCGCCATGGCAGAATGCACCTCCGGATGGTCCGCTTCGCCCGGGTATCCCAGTGATTGTGCAAGGTCCTGTGGGCCGAAAGTGATGAGATCGATGCCTGGAACCGCTAGAATTTCATCTATGGTGTCAACGGCATTGGCAGTTTCAATCTGGATAGCGACTGTTACTTGCCGATTGAAGTTGGACATATATTCAACGGCTGTTTCACTCGCCATTCCATATTCCCTTCCCCTGGAAGTGCCGAAGCTACGAGCGCCATCGGGGGCGAAGCGCGCAGCGTCAGCGATGCTAGCCGCCTGATCGGCGTTATCTACATGTGGACAAAGCAATCCCATCAAGCCACGATCAAAAGCACGCAGGATCGTGTCCGTCTCAAAGTTCGGGATACGCGCGGTGCAGGTCATGCCCTGCAGTTCCCCGGCGCGGCACATCGCTTCAATATCGTTCCAATCGAAAACGCCATGCTCCATATCTAGATGCAATACGTCGAAGCCGGAATAGCCCGCCATCTCGGCTAGAGTGGATGAGGGAAATGTGAAAGTTACAGCATAAAGCTTCGAGCTACTCTCTATCGCTGACCTGATCTTGCTCTTCCGCATTGCGTTTTTCCCAGCCTTTCTGGTTTACAAGAGTTGCTTAATGAACCGAACATCATGCATCGCCATCCAGATTATAGTACCAGGAGCTTTTAGCTAGAAATTCTCCGCTCCATCCCAAATAGCCTCGGCTCAATGCCAAGGGCTATTTGGCTGTTTCAGTCGTCATTGCGATCTCATTAGGTCAACTCAAGCAACTACCCTGTTAGACATTAACCGCCACTACCGCTCACCACCGATACACGATCTTCATTAGACAATTTTAATGATTAAGCCATTCAACAGCGTAACGCGCATCTATCGCGGCTATATCGCCGCGTTGCTGGTGTTCTTATCCACCGGATTGGCTATCGGCATGACTCAGTACTCCTTTGGCGAGTTCGCGGGCCCTTTGCAAGAACGTTACGGATGGAATCAGACGCAGCTGAACCTGTCGCTATCGTTCGCCTTCATATCCGGTCTGCTGGCGCCGATCATAGGCAGCTGGAGCGACCGTTTCGGAGTGCGGCCGGTGATGTTCGTATCCCTCGTACTGATCGCACTCGGGTTTCTGCTCAGGCCGCTGATGACTGAGCTTTGGCACTGGTATGCGCTGAGCGCGTTCGTGTACGCCGGCTTCCCGGGCGCCACGGTGCTGCCGGCCGGCAAGATTGTGGCGCTGTGGTTTCCGACCACGACTGGACGTATGACTGGAGCCGTAGTGGCCGGCAACAACTTTGGCGGGATGACCATGCCGCCACTAGCCGCCGTGATCATCAACCTAATCAGCTGGCAACTGGCTTACGTGGCTTTCGCGATCATCATCTCTGCGTTAGCGATCTGTGTTATTGCTTTTCTTAAAGAATCGCCACACCGAGTAGAAGCCGAGATGCGGCGCACGAGACGTCCTAGATCCGCTAGAGGCACGAAAGCAGCGCGCGCTGGGATGTCTGTGAAGGAGGCGATTGGAACATCGGCGTTCTGGCTCACCATCATCGGATTGACCGCGGCGACTTTCACCTATCAAGGAGTATTGACTCAGCTCCGTCAGCATTTCGGAGAGAACGGATTCGAGCCTGCCGCAGCGACTAGCGCAGTAACATTCATCGCCACCATGGGCATCATCTCAAAGATCGCCTTCGGACGCGCCAGCGAACGTTTCAGCGCGCGCCGCATGACGGTGCTAAGCATCGGATTCCAAGCGGTGGGGGTCGCACTAATGATTTTATCCGTTAACAGCACGGCGGCGATATGGGCCGGAGTATTCATATTCAGCTTGGGATTCGGCGGCTTAGGCGCATTGATCGTGCTAGTTGTTCAGGAGACTTTCGGACTCCGCGAATATGGCGCGCTGATGGGTCTTTTTCAGCTCGCCCAGATCATCTCCATCGCCGGAGGCCCAGTATTGGCGGGGCAGATTCACGATAGAACGGGATCTTTCGATCCGGCATTCGCTGTCATAATCGGGATATTCATCGTCGGAATGATTGCCCTCTTCATCGCGCAACAGCCGTCTTTTCCGAAGCCGTCCGAATGAATCATATACCTCGCCTCGCGCAGCTTGTCATAGAGCCAAGGCTATCAGCTAACATCACCGATATGCGGGTGTCAGAGTTGCCGTCGCCATCCATTGAGATACTCTATTAGTCATGAATTCTCGAACCGTTGCCATATGCAAAGGGCAGGAGGGGTACCATGCAGCAATGTCGTTCGTCGGCATAAAGTGCTCTGATCCACCCTGGCACAGATGTTGCCAGTCAAATTCAGAGGGGCTTTCATTCTTTCTCTAATCCAGCTTAAAGCTACGCAATGAGGCATTGATGCCAACTTCATGTTTATTCCAGATAGCGGCGTCATAGCCTACAGCTGAGACGGTAAATACCGTGCCATCATCAATATCAATTACCGTCAATTGATTCGCACCCATAAAGAATTCGTCTTGCTCAGTCGATGACTCACTGATCCATGCCTCAGTGCCATCTTGCAGAGTGATAAAAGCACTTCGCGCATAGGACAGGTCCGATTCGGACGTTTCTTGGGCAGACACAGCCTCTGTATCCTCTCCAACGTACTCCATCAGGCTCATCCCCTCTTCAATAGAATCGCTCAAAATCCACATGGTTAACAAGGGGTCACCATCGATTCCTGGGGGTACAGGGGCAAAAAAGGCTTCAATAAGCCAGTACAGCATTTCTATTGGCGCGAGGCCGAAGCCTTCCATCGCCGAATCGATATACAGATTCTCTGATTCTAGTCTCGAATTCTGAATCTCCCAACCCTTGGGAGCGCATATCGAGAATCCTCTCCCCAAATAGGCTTCACCCAGCAACTCGGCTTGGCACTCTCGGCTCGTAGCCCAGGCCTTCAGTCCGTCCAAATTCCATTCGTCCCCTTCTTGCGATTCTGGGGCTTGCCCTGAGGGAATGACCAAGCATTCATCTAACTCAATATCTTCATTTCCGATGCTAACGGTCGTAGTGTTAAGTATTCGTGAAGAAAAAGGCTCAGCTTTGAGGTCCAGGTTGATTTTGGAATTAACGCGCGCCGGGACTTTGAAGTTTCGTTTGGCGTCCACAAGCGCCAGACTATCCCCAATATAATCAACCCCAATCGTCTTCACAGCAAGGAACTTAGGTATTTCCTCGCCGCCTTCCACGCATCCGCTTATATCAACAGTGTCGAATTGCATATCTGCGTTCCAAGTCGTGAAATGGCTCACTGCGCCCACGTAGGACCATCTCCCAGGTGCAACTTCCTCGAGCCGCGCGCCGCCTTCCTGAATCCAAGCTCCCACCTCATCAGACCAGTAGTACAAGGGCATCGTTGAAGGCGCGGTTAAAGGATCAATATTCGTCGCCAACGGAATCGAAATCACTGCCTCTTGCCCAGCGTCCAAATTCAGTGGACTGCCCTGATCATCCTCCAGCCTAACGTTCAATGCGCCGAAAGACTCGATGGGATTCAATCCATCGCCACTGGCGCTTCGGGCCATGAAATCACCAGGCATCAAGCCAGTATCCTCCGACGGATCTAGCACAGTGACCCTGGCCTCAGCTGCGCCGGCGGGAACATCTCCGCTGACCGTCACCAAACTATTGGCGCTCAAGCTCACCAGCGGACGATCCTGCTCTTCGTCCCATATCTCTACTGCCTCCGACGGTTGGAAAATCTTGGCCGCGCCCATGGGAACCATAACAAGGCTAACGGGGAAAACATCGCCCCCTTCCGTCAATGTGAAGACATCAGACTGAGGAACGTAATTGCTCGATTCTGCTCTAAGGTTTATCCGGCCTAGGTAGGCGTTAACTTTCATCTTGTACGCGCCCGCGCCATCTGTAGCAGTCGCGCCGAGGGATTCCGAATCTGACCCCAGATATTGCATAGCTGTGATCTCAGCCCCTGCAATAGGCTCACTGGTAAAATGATCCTTAACGCTACCAGATAGGGTTATCTGAACCAGCTGTGAGGCTGTGGCAGGTGCGGCAACAGCATCTGAAGTAGCTTCAGATTGCGAGTCTCCGCAAGCCGATACCATTACCAAGGCCATAGATACGATGAAAAAGATAGAGGATACTCTTCTGATAGGTGCGTCTAACCACATCACAAACCCCTTAAAAAGAGCTCTTAACCTTGCACACTATAATTTGGTAGGCCCGGAGGGACTCGAACCCCCGACCAATCGGTTATGAGCCGACCGCTCTAACCACTGAGCTACGGGCCCACGATCAAGATCCACATCGCATGAACCTTTTAGGTTTCAATGATTATAAAACCCAACATCCTTCTTTATCGCGCTAAAATCGCAAGTTAGGGTAGAAAACCGTCTACACATCACGAAATGGATCACAATCGCTATAAAAGATATAGGACTATACCATGCAGATCACCGATGTTCGGCTGGAGATGTTCAAGTGGCCGCGGAAAACGCCGATCACTAATGGGCTATACACCTACACCCACAATCTCCTCAACATTGTAGTTGTGGAGACGGACGAACCTGAAATCAGCGGCATAGGACTCGCCGGCGGTATCGATGCCAGCCCGGAAGTGGGCGCGGCGTTAGTGTCTCACTTCAGAAAAATGCTTCTCGGCATGGATCCGCTGGACAACGAGCGCATCTGGCACGAGATGTGGCGTCCGAAGCTAGTCGGCCGGCGTGGCATCACAACCCGCATCCTGGGCGGCATCGACATCGCGCTATGGGATATCAAAGGCAAAGCTGCTAATATGCCAATCTACAAATTGCTGGGCGGTTTCACTCAGCGCGTCGACACCTACGTAGCCGGCGGATACTATGAAGAAGGCAAGGGACTGAAAGAATTAGCGGCCGAGATGCTTGACAATGTGGAGCTTGGCGCCCGAGCCGTGAAGATCAAAGTAGGCGCCATGTCCATCAACGACGACATCGAACGCGTCAGAGTATGCCGCGAAGCCATCGGGCCGGACATTAGGCTGATGGTGGATGCCAATAACGCCTATCGACACTACCAAGCCATAGAGTTCGCGCGCAAGGCTGAAAAATACGACCTCTTCTGGTTCGAAGAGCCGGTGGAGCCGGACGACTATATCGGGCAACGCGAAATAACACGCTCCACAAGCATCCCAGTAGCCGCCGGCGAAAATGAATATACGCGCTACGGATTCCGCGACCTGATCAATCATCGAGCCGTCGATATACTCCAGCCCGACGCCCTAGTGATGGGTGGCATCACGGAGTTCATGAAGGTCGCTGCGCTAGCGCAGTCTCACGACCTAGATATCGCACCGCATGGCTCGCAATACGTGCACATCCATCTGGTGGCCGCCATTTCCAACGGGCTCATACTCGAATATTATCGCGACACTGTGGATCCGATGCACGGGAAGATATGGCAGCACGAACTGGATATCCGAGACGGCTATGTCTACGCGCCTGATCGTCCCGGGCTTGGGCTGGAACCCAAATGGGATGTTCTAGAAGAGTTTCGCGCCACATCCTGAGTGTGATTCTCTACACTTTATCCCTGATCGGCTATCAGCATCTCAAGACGATGATGCCCCGATAAAGCAATCCTCATGGTGTCTTTATACCGTGTCTTCATCACTGCGCTGAAACTGGGATTGACCTCTTTTGGTGGCCCGATCGCGCATCTAGGATACTTCCGAGAAGAGTATGTCTCCAAACGCCGCTGGATAGATGAAGGAACTTACGCCGACATCGTTGCGCTGTGCCACTTTCTGCCCGGGCCTACCAGCAGTCAAGTCGGCATCGCTATCGGATTGACGCGCAGGGGCATTTTAGGCGCCGTCGGCGCCTGGCTGGGATTCACATTGCCTTCAGCCGCCGCGATGCTGCTATTCGCTTACGGCACGGTTCACTTCCAAGACCTAATAACCGCCGAATGGCTGCGCGGCCTCAAGGCCGTCGCAGTCGCCGTAGTGGCGATTGCATTGTGGGGAATGGCGAAAAGCTTGGCTCCAGACCGCGCCCGCGCCAGCATCGCGATCATCACCGCCATCGCCATGCTATTCTTGCAGCACCCGCTTAGCTACTTGCTGGCGATAATCGTAGCCGGCGTCATCGGGTGGCGATTCGTGAAAACAGGTAACGATCTATTCAGTAGCAAAGAATATTCTGCTCTCACAACTATCAGGCCTATTATCTCCTTTGGATGCATCGCCATCTTTCTGGCACTGCTTTTGGGATTGCCGTTAGCGGCCAATGCAATCGATAATAACTGGCTAAACCTCTTTGATGGGTTGTATCGTAGCGGCTCTCTAGTATTTGGTGGCGGACATGTAGTGCTGCCCCTGCTACAAACCGAATCAGTGCAATCGGGTTGGGTTTCCACCGATCAATTTATAGCCGGATACGGAGCGGTACAGGCGGTACCAGGCCCACTCTTCACCTTTGCCGCGTATCTGGGCGGAATCGCGGAAGGATGGAGCGGCGCCTTGATCGCCATCATCGCTATATTCCTACCCTCTTTTCTTCTCGTAATCGGCATCATCCCGTTCTGGAGCCGTATCCGCTCCATACCCACCCTCCACGGCGCCTTCGCGAGCATCAACGCCGCAGTAGTGGGATTCCTGGCCGCAGCTCTCTACGATCCGGTATGGACGGCTGCAATTCACACCGCTTCCGATTTCGCGCTGGCGCTGGCAGCTTTTGGATTGCTCGCCTTTTGGAAGGCACCGCCGTGGCTGGTAGTACTATCAGTCTCATCGGTCGGCGTCGCTTTAGCGCGGTTATGAAACCAACGCCATGCAGTAACATGAAGTCCAAACGCTGTGTGTGCGTATTCGCGCTTCCGAACTTCACTGCCGAGAAACTCCGATGAGAAACACTATCAAACGAATATCGATGCTGCTGCTAGCATTCTTGTCCGCCGTCATATTGCTGAGCGCGTGCAAATATGAAGTGATGATATCGGTGGAAGAAGACGGAGATGCTGAGATTGAAGCCATCGTGGCATTCAGCGACTTCATCATCTCCATGGCTGGGGGCAGCGATGAGATGCTATCCGAGATGATGGACGATATGAGTGCCGAAATGGACGAAAGCACCAACTTTGAACTTAAACCCTACAATGAAGCCGGGTACACCGGTATCAGAGCCAAGGTGCCATTTGACCCCTACAACTTAAGCAATCTTGACGATATTTCCATGTTCAACTTCCTGCCGGACCAGGACTTGCTCGGAGAAATCGTTTTCAAACGCAACGAAGACGATACTGGATGGAGCTTTCTCATTGATCAGAAGCTCCAAGGCAACCTTCTAGGTGAGATCAATGAGGGAATCGAGGAATTCACAGGCGACGATAGCATGCTGGGCATGAACATCCCGATACCGATCATTACCCTGAAGCTTCGCTTGCCGGGCGAGATAGTTGAGCATAACGCCGACCGTGTAGTTGACGGCGTATTAGTCTGGGATGTTGATTTATCAGAAGACATTCTCATCCATTCTGAAAGCATCGACACATCTGAAGAATTAAACATGGCAATGTATATAATCGCGGGCGTATTCGGATTGATCTTCTTAGGAATCATGATCGCGGTAGGTGTAGTAGTAGTTCGTAGTCTCAGAAGCAACGTATAACAATATGAGCGATGACTCAGTAGCACCGTTTATGCTATGGCCTCCCTTACTCCTGGAAATGCTCAAAGTAGCGACAGATAAGCATACCCCGGCAGGATAGATAGCAGTCGACGTTTGCCGGCATCTCCTAATGCTGTTGCTGGACCAATGAATCGTCAGCGACCTCCTTACCCTCAGCATCCTCAAGACCGACCCGCATCAATATCTACACTGATACAAGAATAGGGACGCGCCGCTCACTGCCATTCCGAACGCATCCCCGTTGCCAGTCTGGAGCGGGCGCCATCAGTGTTATTCCGAGCGCAGGTGAGGAATCTAATCAGCCCAGAAGCGAACCAGGTAGTTTCTTCAATTCTCTGTCCTCTATTCAGAACGGCATGAAGAGGCTACCGCATAAAGACGCACTAATTGTTTCAGTAGTATCATTTAGCTAGCGATGCAACTAGGCTTTAACTCCCTATTTGCATCGTCTTCTTGAAATGACAAGAGAATGTAGTCTCAGTGCCTCGTACGTCTCATACTTGTAAGATCTAACCATGGAAGCAGTATTCAAAACCGCAGTAGAAGAACTCGATAGCCAGAAACCGATGGTAGTAGCGACCGTAGTTCGAACTTCCGGCTCGACTCCGCAAAAACCCGGCGCCAAGCTGCTGGTCCGCGACGACGGCAGCGGAGTAGGAACTTTAGGCGGAGGATGTGTAGAAGGCGACATATGGTTCGCGGCGCAGGAGCTTCTCAAACGCGGCGGGGATGCTGAATTGCGTGACTATCAGCTGAATGAAGAGCTTGCAGCGCAGGATGGGCTCGTATGTGGGGGAACCATGTACTTCCTCATCGATCCGATACGGGAAGTCGACCCATACCAAAGTTTCGCGGCCAAGGCCGTTGATGCGTATCGTGGCGGGCCGCCTATGGCTATCGTCAACATAACTGCAGCGCCAGAAAATTCTTCGGTGGCTGTGGGCGCCAAGATGCTTGTGCGAGAAAACGGAACGCGATCAGGCTCACTAGGCGACCTTGAGCTGGAAAGCTTGGCAACGCAAAAAGCGCGCGCCCTTATGGCAATGGGCAAGAACGAATATTTCAAACTCGAAAACGGTTTCGAATGTTACATCGAGGCTTACACTACTCCTCCAACGCTTGTGCTGGTCGGCGGCGGACACGTCAGCAAGGCTATCGCACCGATAGCTAAATCCGTAGGATTCCGAATCTTCGTCTTTGACGACCGAGAGCAATTTTCAAGCCAAGAGCGTTTCCCAGAAGCCGATATCACCCAAGTAGGCGACTATCGGCATGGATTTGACCAGTTGCCGATCAATGCTAATTCGTTCATCGTAATCGCTACAAGAGGACACCAGTTCGACGATGCCGCACTCGCCGCCGCGCTTCGCACCCCAGCAAGTTACGTAGGGTTGCTCGGAAGCCGCCGCAAGACGATACTCATTTTTGAGGAGCTGTTGCGAAAGGGATTCGATATTCAAGAGTTACAAAGAGTCAACGCGCCTATAGGACTCGACATCCGAGGACGAACGCCGGAAGAGATTGCGTTGAGCGTAATGGCGGAAATAGTAGCCTTCAGGCTGGGTGGAAACGGTGGAAGCATGAAGTTGCAAGAAAGGTTGCTTGATAAAATCATACAGCGCGCCAGCCGTGAGACTGAGTCGATCTCAGAATCAGCGGCTGCCTGACTAGATATGCATATGCAATTGAACCGAGCGACCACTTCGTAAAGCGCTAAACCGGCATGACTATTCAGGCGATACTGCTCGCAGCCGGACAATCTTCGCGCATGGGAATCCCAAAACCCCTGTTGGAGTGGTTTGGAAAGACGCTGGTAGAAGCACAAATCCAATCCTTGGTATCCGCTGGCTCTGATGATGTGATCATAGTCACCGGCTCGCAGTCGGACGCTGTGACTCGCGCCGTCTCGCCCTCAGAACGAGTGTCGACGGTCTACAATCCGAACCATCTAGAGGGTAAAACCACCTCTATCAAGGCTGGAATCTCGGCGTTGAGAGAGGATTGCACCGCAATCGTGTTGCTGGCGGTGGATCAACCGCGGCCGAGTTGGGTGATCGATCAAGTGTTGCAGTCGCACTTATCGTCTGATGCCCTAATCACGTCTCCTCGCTACCGAGGCCACGGCGGGCATCCGCTAGTTTTCAATCCAGCTCTACGCGCCGAACTCGGTTCCATCAGTGAAGAACGAGAAGGCATTCGAGAAGTGATGTTGAGACACCAATCTGAAATGAACGAGGTGCAGTTCTGCTCTCAGGTCGTGCGGCTAGATCTCAACACGCCTGAAGATTATCACAACGCATTAGAAATCTATCCTGAGTTGGGTCTTGAGCCGGAAAGATGAGCGCATAGAGAGATGCCTACAGATCTTGATGCAGCTCGTAGCTTAATGCAACAACATGAGATTCACGGCTGGCTCACCAAAGACTATCGCTACTCCAATCCTATCTTCTTTGCCGCGTTAGGGAGCCGTCCGCCGAATCTGACCCGTCCGGTCTGGCTGTGGATTCCAGCTGATAGCAGGCGCGTGGTGGTGGCACATGAAGTAGATGTCAACCGTTTTGAAGATTCGTCGGTCCGCATAATCAGTTATTCGAACCGCGATCAGATGCTTCGCACTTTGCGCGGGTTGCTCCCAAAGGTGGGCGGGAAGGTGGCGATGGACTACTCTCCGATGTGTGAACTGCCGCGCGTTGCAAGAGCAGATGCTGGAAGCGTCGAGATGGTACGCTCTTTCGGAAGCCAAGTGGTTTCATCCGGGGATATCATCCAGTTCGCGACGGAAAGATGGAACGCCGCTCAACTGGCATCGCACCGATACGCCATGGGCGAGCTGCTAGAAACGATGCAGGAAGCGTTCCAATTCGCAGGTGAAAATGTGCGCTGGAAAATCTCTGAACACGATGTGGCGGAGTTCATCAGGGGGAAGTTCGACCGCGCGGGATTGATAGCCGATGAAGGGCCAGTAGTGGCATTCAACGCTAATTCATCTGATCCTCACTACGAGCCGCGCCCAGATTCATCTGCTGTGATACGCCGCGATGGATGGTTGCTCATCGATGCCTGGGCGAAAGCCGAATCGATAGCGCCGTTCCACGCGGAAGGCGAAGCAGAAGACGCATCTGAACCGGTATACGCCGACATCACATGGGTAGCCAAGATCGGAGCGCCTCCTACGCCCCAACAGCAAGAAGTATTTGAATCAGTTCGGCGAGGTCGCGATAGAGCGTTGCACTTCATCGGTGAAAGGCATCGACAAGGCAAGCCTGTCCAAGGCTGGGAAGCCGACCGCATCGCACGTGAATCTATTCGCGTCGATGGATATGCCGATTATTTCGTGCATCGTCTCGGCCATAGTCTGGGCGTTGATGTCCACTCCAATGCCGTCAATCTCGACGACTGGGAATCTCACGACACTCGCACCCTGATACCAGGCATCGCCGTTACTATTGAACCGGGTATATATCTGCCCGAATTCGGAGTCAGACTAGAGATTGATATCTACATCAGCGAATCGGATATTGAAACGACCGGCGAAATCCAAAACGAAATCGTCCACATCCAGATCTAAAGCGTGATCCTTTTAAGTCTCACTTGCTTGAAAGAGATACTCTGTAATCAATCTTCACCGACTAATGATCGCCAATCACCGATCATCAAGGAAATACACTTGATCTATCAGCCATTACCAATCACTCGAACGGAAACGACCGTATCTACCTATGCGTAACCTTGACAACGTAGAACTTGAAACTATCGTCAGCCTTTGTAAAAGGCGCGGGTTCATTTTTCCGAGCAGCGAGATATACGGTGGCATCGGGAGCCTCTACGACTATGGCCCTGCGGGCGTAGAACTGAAGCGGAACGTGAAAGACCGATGGTGGAAATCAATGGTGCGCGACCGCGAAGACGTTGTGGGCATCGACGCCTCTATACTCATGCACCCAAACGTATGGATGGCGAGTGGGCATCTCGACAGCTTCACTGACCCGTTAGTGGAGTGTGTAGATTGCCACCGCCGGTATCGCTCCGATACTCTGGAAAGTGATGTTTGTCCTCATTGCGATGGCGACCTTGGTGAGCCGCGCCAGTTCAATCTCATGTTCCGAACGCATATCGGGCCGCTTCAAGAATCGGAGAATATCATCTACCTGCGGCCTGAAACGGCACAAGCCATGTTCGTGGATTTCGACAGCGTAGTTACGTCGTCGCGTATGAGAATCCCCTTCGGGATCGCGCAGCAAGGCAAATCTTTCCGCAACGAAATCACGCCCGGAAACTTCACCTTTAGAACCCGAGAGTTCGATCAGATGGAGATGGAGTTTTTCTGCGAACCTGGCACCGACGAAGAATGGCATCGATATTGGATCGATTTCTCCATGGATTGGTACCGCGGACTAGGCTTGCGTCCGGAGAAATTACGCGTTCGAAAGCATGATGATGATGAATTGCCTCATTACTCGAAGGCAAGCGTCGATATCGAGTTCCTATTCCCATGGGGATGGGGAGAGCTGGAAACGATATCGAACCGAACCGACTATGACCTCAAAGCACATATCGAAAAATCAGGCAAAGACCTTAGCTACTTCGATCAGCCCAACAATCGCCGCTATGTCCCTTACGTCGTTGAGCCCGCGATGGGAGCCGACCGCTCGGCTTTGGCCTTCATAGTAGATGCTTACGACGAAGAGCTTGTAAACAATGCCAAGCGCATCGTGCTACGGCTGCATCCCGACATCGCGCCTTATCAGGTAGCAGTTTTACCGCTCAGCCGCAACGATCGACTGACACCGACGGCAAAAAGGGTGCACGGCATTATTAGAACAAACTTCAGCTCGCAGTATGACGAGACTCAAAGCATCGGTAGAAGATACCGTCGACAAGACGAGATCGGAACTCCGCTGTGCGTGACAGTCGACTTTGCGACCGTCGAATCCGATGATGCTGTTACGATACGCCAGCGGGACACGATGCAACAAATCAGAGTGCCTATTGAAAATCTGGTATCGGTTATTAGCGAAGAACTGATTAAGATGAAAACCTGAACTATCAATCTTTCGATACGAATAGAACTTGCAACATATTCGGTTGCGCACCGAAAAAGAAACAGTCGCGACATCTGACCGATGCGTCGATTCCGATCGCATCCGGTAATGAGTGCCAATGATGCCATTCAAAAACATATCCGCTGAGCGAGCTATCCGATCGGCAACCCTGACGGTGGTTTCACTGTCAATAATTCTGATGTCATGTGGAAACGAGGATGTTGTCGTTCCCAGCGCTACACCGGCAGAGGTGCAAACATCTTCAATCTCTAGCCAAGAAACTGAAGAGTTACACAAGAACAAGAACTATGACACTCGCGCGTTCGGAGGCTATGGGGATGCCAAAGGCTTCGCCGGGGAAACCTTGGGGCATGGCAGTTTCGACACTCGAGAGCTGGATGGCAAGCCGATAGTGATCAACTTCTGGTTCCCTTCTTGCCCGCCGTGCCGCGCTGAATTGCCCATATTTGAAGAGGTGTATCAAGACTATGGAGCTCCCAGCGGGCGTGATGTGCAATTCATCGCCATCCAACAACTCGGGCTCGACACTCCGGCCGACGGCATGAAACTGCTGCAAGAGATCGGCGTATCGTTTCCGGCGATGCCGGACACCGACTCTGCAGTGCAGATCGGATACGACATCTTCTCTTTTCCCACGACGGTGTTCCTGGACCGCGATCATAACCAAATCCGAAAGTGGCAAGGCGCGATCAACCGTGAAAAGCTAGTCGAATATGTAGAGGAGAGCGAATCGAGCATACACACTGCCCGGGCGCAAGAATCGGCGGGCGAAGCTCTACCCGCGACCGATTCCGATACTGAGTTTAAGGCACCGACAGACCCCGCTGAGCGGGTAGATATGCGGCAGTTCACACCTGCCATGGTGTTCATCGGATCTGGCGATGCGCCGGGGTTTTCCGCCGAAACTTTCACGCATGGAAACTTTGACACAAGCGAGTTACAAGGCCGCCCTATCGTCATCAACTTCTGGTATCCATCATGCCCTCCATGTCGAGCTGAAATACCCAATTTCGAGCATGCATATCAGACCTACGGCCAACCTAGCGACGGAGATGTCGCATTCATTGGCGTCCAAGCGCTTATCCTGGACAGTGCGGATGAGGGCGAGGCGTTTATGCAAGACATTGAAGCGACCTATCCAGCGCTCCCTGATGTCAATAGCGAGATCCACATCGCATATCAAGTAACGGCTGCACCTACTACATTCTTCCTCGATCGCACTCACAATATCGTCAGCGTACACCAAGGCTACATTCGCCACGATCAACTTACCGAGATGCTGGAGTTCATCTCTAAGCGTTAACCGTCAGCCATTAGCTGAGTACATCTCGCATTCACACATAGATCGGTCAGCAGTACCATCCATCTTCAATAGATACGAAAATCCAACCGTTACCGGTAGGTCCCGAGACATAGATCCATCTCCAGATTATTCATATCTTCCAACAAAATGTATTATATTGCATACTCGGCTCATCGTTTTCCGTCAAGATTGAGGAGTCGCGTTGATTAAACATCGGGTACAGCATGCTTTCCGACTCGACAGAACTATAGCAACGACCTTCAGAAATATAGCTTGCAGTTTCTTCTCTTTCTTCAATAGTGGTTAGCATGACCAGTAGTATAGGCAAAGACATCTGTAGCACCGCGAACAGTCAAACCTAAACTCACGGTTAGATTCAAAACGATAATAACTAATGTTCTGTACATTTTGATCTCTATTTTGTTGGTCGACTATCTTTCATGATTATATTTGTAAGATAATGATATCATTATTGTTGACGACTATGGAAATATATTCGGACGGTATGATTAGGTTGATCGTGACAATTAGTCGTTTCAATTGCAGGTCATATATGCTAATAACGCATCACGTGGTATTGGCATCCATATTAGCAACATCAATCATCGTTGCGCTTACGGCATGCAAGACTAGCGACACTGCGAATCCTGACTTTGATCTTACTTCCAGCAACACCAATTTTGTTCATTCCGTAGCGATTGAAGCAACCGTGCCAGTACGCACGACTGATAACGAATATGCCCCGCGGCATGGCGGTTTTCTCAGAGTCCCATCAACCAACTCAATGGTTCCTGATCCTGCCGTTGGAACCGACTCATCATCTATGGCACTATACGCTGAGATCTACTCGGAACTCACTAGAATCATAGATGATCCAAATAATTTCGTCCAGCCAGACCTCGCCCAACGATACGATGTCCGTGACGGTGGCAGAGTCTACGAGTTCATCCTGAAAAAGGGTTGAAGTCCAGCGCCGGTAGGCCGGTCACGGCTTCGGACTTCAAGTGGAGTTGGGAACGCGCGTTGGCTCCCAATCTGAACTCGGAACGCGCACGCGAGACACTGGGTAACATACTAGGCACAGACGCGGTCATAGAAGGGCGAACGAAAGAACTGGCAGGAGTGGAGGCGATCGATGACCGCATCCTGCGAGTCACCCTATCTAAACCTAATATGGGGTTCTTAATGGCCGTCGCAGATCCTGCGGCAGTCGTATTGAAACGCCAAAATGTAGAAAACTGGGGTGGGAGATTGAGCAATGGATTGTAGATCAGGACCGATTCCTGGAGTTGCCGGTGGGAACCGGACCTTTCAGAATAAGTGAATATGTACATACTAGGAAAGTGCATCTTGGAACGCAACGAGCACTATCACGGCCGTCCGGCATACCTAGACGGCATTGAATTTGCGATGGATATCATTTGGCGCGATGCTGAATCATACTTTCGTATGCATGACGAAGCGTTCAACACTTATCGGATCGACATCACGAGGGTGCGAGGCGATATCGCGCAAGCGGTTGAAGCTGGGAAACTCGACATCTACGGTGAATTGATCTTTGCCGAGACGCCGACATCGATTTTCATGGCCTTCAATAGCTCTCTGCCGCCATATGACGATCTCCACTTTCGTAGGGCTTTGGCTTTGGCACTAGATGTACAAGCTCTCATCGAGCGGAAAAACGGTTGGAAGAAGGCAGAGAGCCTGCTACCTCCTAACATTTCCGGACACGATCCCGAGGCAGCTGTCACAGGTTATGATGCCCATAAAGCCGTAAATGAACTGTCAAACTCCAAGTATTATCATGAGGCATCCGAACTGGAGCTATCGCTTCATGATCCGCCTGAGGGATCTCTGCATGACACTGATCTAAAGCACATCATGAACAATTGGAGTGAAACCCTAAACTTAAGCGGCTATGTGGATAATGTCAGCTTGCCGGTAACATACAAGGCGATGCTACAGGAAAACAAAGTGCAAATTAGAACCCCGGACGGGACTTTCAAGTACCCGCATCCAGAGGATTTGCTAGGCAAATTCAACAATATGTTCGGAGATAGCAACTCCTCCTCAGAGCTGCTACAGGTGCAGAGACTGTTGCGAGAAGCGGCGACTGAAAACGACTCTGTAGAGCAATTGAGCAAGTATTCCGAGGTGGAGAAGAGAATCCTAGAGGATGGTTTAGCACTGCCTATCGCCTGGATAACTGGCGGCTACTACATCAGGGCGCAACCTTGGGTAAGAGATCTGAAAGTACAAAAATATCACGGCTCTATCTTCAAAGATGTATGGTTCGACAAAACCCACCCGGGCTACAATGAGCGTGCTATGCCATAACATCACTGCCAACGGATTCGGGGGAAATTAACGCGCCGCCACTTTCATTGCATGCCGACGATGCTGATCAATGTCATGACAGAGGATTCTAGATTCATCGCTGCGCCGGGAATGACCATGAGAGATGCTCAGAACGGCAACTGATGAAGTTCGGTTTAGAGTGGCGCGGCGGCCTATGACGCTTATGATCTCACCATGTTCTAATCCAGCTGCCTCAGCCGCGGGTCTAATCGATCCCGCACCCAATCACCCAAGAAGTTGAAGGCCAGCACCACTAGGAAAAGTGCCAGTCCGGGGAATACCGTCTGCCACCACGCCGCCTCTACATAGTCTCTGCCGTCAGCAATCAGCACGCCCCAAGCCGGGGTCGGGCCCGGGATGCCGGCACCTAGAAAGCTCAACGATGCCTCCGCCAGTATCAGCTGACCGACACGCAGGCTGGCGATCACGAAGATGGTGTTGATGAGACCGGGAAGCAAATGGCGGATGATGATCCGAAGCGTTGAAGCCCCCGCTACACGCGCCGATGCTATGTAGTCGCGATGCTTTAGGCTAAGCACCTCGCCGCGCAGATTCCGGACGTATCCGCTCCAAGCCAGCAGTATCAGCAACACAATGATGAGGTTCAGGCTAGCCCCAAAGATAATCACAGCTACCATCGCCAGCAACAGAAACGGCACTGAATACCACACGTCGACCA
This sequence comes from Dehalococcoidia bacterium, assembly GCA_963422715.1. Lineage (GTDB taxonomy): Bacteria > Chloroflexota > Dehalococcoidia > Lucifugimonadales > Lucifugimonadaceae > Bin127. Next base: position 2,222,495 of record OY730475.1, read on the forward strand.
TTCGCATCAGCACTTCATCCACTATCCCGCCGTAGTATCCCGCCACGACGCCGATAGTGACTCCCAGTATCAAGCCTGAAAAGAGCGCCACTGAAGTAACGACTAACGATATACGAGCGCCATGGATAATCCGACTGAAGACATCCCTACCCACGTGATCTCCACCCAGCAAGTAATGATTAGACGGAATGTCCAGAGTTGGATTCGATGCCAGCTTAGCCTCATAGAAGTCACCGTCGAGGAATCTAGGAGGCGAGTTGCGGAAATGCAGACTCTGTTTAATGGGATCTTTGGGAGCGATCTGATCGGCGAAAACGCCGGTGAAAATCAGTGTCGCCAGGATGACGCTAGGCACAATCGGCCAGCGTCGCAAAGCGTGCCAGATTCCAGATAAAGATAATCGAAAAACGCTGTGGACCGGTTCTGTCGCGCCATCAGCAACGCCACTGTTAGCTGCCATTTCTATATCTCAGCTGATATCAAAATCAATCAGTAACGAATGCGAGGATCTATCACCGCATACAGAATGTCAGTCACGAAATTCACGAATACGAAAACCACGGCAAAGAATAGCACGACGGCCGTCAGGATGGGAAAATCGTTGTCTTGCACCGCCTGAACCGCTAATCGTCCGAGGCCGGGCCATGAAAAGACTACCTCGATCACCACGCTGCCAGTGATGAGACCTGCCATCAGCAAGGCTGAAACCGTCAGAGGCGGAATCAAGGCGTTGCGGAAGGCGTGTTTCCAGACGATCTTTGCAGTGCCCACTCCTTTTCCGCGCGCCAGCTTCACGAACTCCGAATCGAGCACCTCCAGCATCGCTGAACGAGTGAGACGCAGATAAACCGCTGCCGCGCCCCATCCAATGGCGAAAGAGGGAAGGATGAAGTAGCGTAGATTCTCCCAAGAGAGCACAAAAGCGTCTCCGGCGCCGCGCGTTCCGAACGGAAGCCAATCAAGTCGTGTATTGAATATGAGTATGAGCATCAATCCCAGCCAGAAAGTGGGCAACGACTGCCCTAGCAACGCAAACGCCCTTCCCATATAGTCCCAAACCGATCCGCGTCGAGTCGCCGAAAGAACCCCAAGCGGAACTCCCATTATAGTAGCCAATACCCAAGAAACTAGCCCCAGCTGCACCGTAGCCCCCATTTTCTCCCCTACTACTTTAGTAACCTGCTGTTCGGCAAGCAACGTCTTGCCAAAGTCTCCGCGCAACAGGTCTGTCAGCCAGAGCAGATACTGCACTATCAGCGGACGATCAAGTCGCAGCTTCTTCTTTAAAGCCTCTTCCTGCTCCGGAGTAACTCCGTAGCCGCCTGGCTTGGCATAGAGCAACAATGGATCGCCAGCCGCACGCGACAGTCCGAATACTATCGCGGTTGCCGCTAGCACAGAGAGAATCCCCGCGAAGAAACGTCTTAGTAAGAACTTTCGCAACGGATCAAACCTTAGTGCCTCAATACCATATCAACCGACAGATCGAAGTTAAACCATGATCTGGCTATCGATCGCTGATAACCTAAAATCCCGATTCACCAGAAAATACATACTGCCAACGATTCATCTGCGACGCACTGAGCGTCAGTGGTATCAATATCTGAATCTGAGCGGTGATGGGCGATCTCGCTTTGAGGGGCAAAACCAACCCATACTCCGCTCAGTGCCAGTGATTTGTTCTTCTATCAGCGAGCTGCCGGAACTATAAGCTCTGGCGAGGTGTGAGGCGCCTGTGGGCCGGGACGCATGTTCCATTCGGCGATCGCATTCGGGTTGTAAATCGATACGAACGGCAAAGCAACTATCCCAATTTTCAGGTGCTGCTCTCGGAAGTAGTCTGCCAACGCGATGTTGTACTCCGTGCGCTTCACGGGATCGGTCTCTGCCGCCACCTTTTGCACCGTATCCAAGACGAACGGTATCTCCATATGACAGCCAAAGCCGCCGCGCGTAAGGCTCGTCTCCTCTTCCCCGGTCACCCAATCATAAGGCTTCCAGAGATCGGATCGGCACCACTGGGTAGCAGGCGTGGTAGTGCTTCTCGCCACCAAGCTGGGACGAACTATCGAGTAAGCCACTCGGATAATATTCGTCTCAATGCCCAGTTCGTTGATAAAGCCAGCTGCAGTGTCGGCGATCTCCGCCCAGTCTCTAACTGAAGTAAAGGCGTAGATCGGCATTTGGAATCGAACACCATCATCATCGCGCGGATATCCAGCATCATCCAGCAACTGATTAGCACGCGCCGGATCGTACGGTATCTTCCACTTATCGTTCCAATCCTGGTCGATCACGTGAAACATTCCGATGTGGTACTCAGAGGCGTTGTTGTTGTATAGCGACTCGTTCACCAGTGCACGATCGATCGATATTGCAATCGCCTCTCGTACCATGCGAGCCTGCTCTACGTCGTCGATGCCCGCCGGGTTATTGCCGTCATTCGGTTTCCACGGGTTGCCGATCCAAGGAATGTCATGCACGAACGTCACATGTTTGATCTCTTCGCCGGTCTTCACCATATTCTTTTCCCAGTAGTTTCCAGCCATGTTGAGCGGGACTCCGCTCTGACGGCCGGTGGTGACGGTCTTAAATCCATCAGCTACTAGAGCGGAAACCTCACGCACTGGCAATACTGCCCAGTCGGCTCCTCCGGATCGTAGCGCGGCAATTCTCGCTACCGTCTCTGGCACGTCGATCAGTCGCAGCGTCTGTGCCTCAGCGGTCTTGTCCCAGTGAGAAGCTGCCGCGTTTAATGTGGCGCTGTCAGCTTGCCGCCACTCCACAACTTCATAAGGCCCGGTGCCGATGACGTTTTCACGCATCCAGTCAGCGCCCTTTTCATCGAAGAGCTTCTTTGAAAAGATGCCGAAAGCATCACCGGCCTGGTTGAAGAGCAATGTGGTCCAGCGCGGTTCGGGCGCGTTGAAGTTCAAAACCAGAGTATTGTCATCGGTCGCTTCGGCGGCATTCATGAACGCGGCGAAGTCGCCGGCCTGTCCGTGGATACTCTCCGGCGTAGTTGCGGCATTGGTGTCATTCAAACTCCAAGCCACGTCATGTGCCGTCAACTCTCCGTGTCCGCCATGGAACTGCACGCCGCTACGGATCTTAATTGTGGCTGTTGAACCGTCCGCGCTGATATCCCAACTCTCGGCCAGCCAGGGACCGACCAGGGAATCGCCTTCCGGCCGGAACAGCTGTTCCGTTACACCCCAGTACATCAGGGACTCCGGAGCCTGAGAGCGGTTGATGCCCACGCCAGGGGCAACGCCCTCTGGAATCATCGTCAAGGTCCCAGCCGCGGAGTCGCTATCTGGAATCCCTTGTCCCGAAGGCTGTGGAGCAGCTATAGCAGTCGGCTCAGACTTCTTCTCTACTTCAACCTCTCTCTCAATGATCACAGTCTCCACGACTGTCTTCTCTACAACTACCTCTTTATCAACGAGAACAGTCTCCACCACGGTTTCGCCAGGAACTTCAACTTGTTCCCTCACAATTACCGTTTGCACTACAGTGTCACCCTGACACCCCAAAACAGCAACCATCAGCACCATCGCAGAAGCTGCCCATATCTTCACCCGCGTTATCTCAAAGCTCAAATCACACCTCCTAACAGTGTGTCATATTCCCTAAAATTGATCCACGCCGAATCTGTTTGCCAAAATTGTATGACAATTAAACATCATTTTCGCACCTATAGCTATCAATCCACTGATTAAACGTCTGAACAATAAGATATTGATCCAGTGGCCTAATCAACTCGGCAACACACTAAGATCATCTTTGACAAGACATTCTGTTAAAATCTAAAATTGGCATGTCGCAGTGCCGATTCGTCTAGTGGTAGGACACCAGACTCTGGATCTGGGAGCGCGGGTTCGAATCCTGCATCGGCAGCCAGCCAACAGAGACGGGTTATAATTGACAATGGCAGACTCGGTGGCCCCTTCGTCTAGCGGCCCAGGACACGGCCCTCTCAAGGCTGAAACAGGGGTTCGACTCCCCTAGGGGCTACCACCCACCATACCTCCGTTTACGGTCTTCCAGTCAGAACCATTAGGTTGCGCGTTTGACGGCGATGATGATGCGCAAGCTGACGGTATAGTAAGCTTACGCATCATGGACGATAAGCCCGCGTCTAAACGAAACCTCACTCTGGAGCGTCCGCTAGTATTCATTGATATCCAGACTACTGGACTGGACGTTAGAACCGCGCGCATTGTGCGGATCGCCACTCTGCGGATTGAGCCTGATGGAAGCGAGCGCTTCAGAATCGCCATGGTCAATCCGATGATGCCGATATCGCCCGGCGCCTCTGAGATTCATGGGATCACAGACGAGCAAGTTGCGGACGCGCCTGAATTCACATCATATGCTCGTGCGCTGGCAGAATATCTCACCGGATGCGATTTCGCCGGGTTCGGCATCAGACGGTATCACCTGCGCGTCTTAGAGAACGAGTTTAGGAACGCGGGAGTCACATCCGACTGTGACGAAGTTGCAATTGTCGACGCAATGGAGGTGTTTCACAAGCTGGAGCCGCGTGACATGGCAGCCGCATACGCGAGGTATGTAGGTGGAAATTATGAGATGCCATCGAATCCCGAAACAAGCATCAACGCAGTTCGAGAGATCATTCGAGGGCAGATGGAAAGCAGCTCAGATGTCCCCGAGATGCCGCGCGCGCTGGACGATTGGATCACTGGCAAGGATCAGTTGCACAGCATCGATGCCGCGGGAAGATTCGTGTGGTCGGAAGCGGGCGATCCGATAATCAATTTCGGGAAGTATAAAGGGCATACTCTGTACGATATGGCAGAGCAATATCCGGACTATCTGATCTGGGTGGCGAACAACGATTCATTCACTGAAGAGCAACGCCAGATCGCGATGAATGCCGCGAACGGAATCATGCCTGACCTTGAATGAGGGCGGAGCAAGTAGATAGCCCAGGTTCAGAATGCCGAGAACGGCAACTGACAAAAACAGTGGAGCGGAAGACGGGATTCGAACCCGCGACCTTCTCCTTGGCAAGGAGATGCTCTACCACTGAGCTACTTCCGCTCGTGAACCCCTGAACACTCAGTATTATGCACTGATAATTGCAACGTGTCAATGCGTATGCATCATGGCCGACAGTTGAGCTGCCCCAAGAGTCTCTTCGACTCTTTGGATTGTTTCAATCTCTTAAGTTTTTAGCGCTCAGTCACCGGTTCTGATCATTAGTCAATTTTCTGAATTACAGCCCTTCGATATCATCTCTTTATCGCTGTGAGACGCACGCCGGTTTAACCCGCATTGTGGAAACGCCGCACCTCCGAGTAGAGATGACCCTGGTCGACAAATTCGAATCGAATTCCAATGGTCGCATATACTCGTTTCAGCTGAGAAAGAATATCCGCTTCAGCGATGGTTCTAAGATAACTTCTGGGGATGTTAAGTGGAGCTGGGAGAGATCGCTTCGCAAAAGCTACTGTTGATGGACGCGCCCGAGACGCACTAGTCAGTATCATTGGCGCGAATGCAGTTGCTGACGGACTCTATGGCCGGCGAACCCTAGTCCGAATAGCGCAACAATCGTCGTCATGACCAGCTGATGTGGAAGTATGCCACTATCCCTTGAATAGCTAGCCGTCCGACTCATCACTCAGTGACTTTGACAAGCATCTTGCCGAAGTTCGCGCCGTTGAGTAAGCCGATAAAGGCTTGCGGCGCGTTTTCGAAGCCCTCTACTACATCTTCTCGATACTTCAACTTGCCCGCCTGAACCCACTTAGCGAGTCGCGCTCTTGCGATTTCATGGTCGTTGGCGAAGTTGAAAACTAGAAATCCCTCGATGCGCGCCTGCTTCGTGATGAGATTCCAGAGGTTGCGTGGCCCCATCTCTGGAGTTTCCAGATTGTATTGCGATATCTGTCCACATACCAGCACTCGGCCGCGCAATGCGAGATTCTCTATCGCCGCATCCGTCACCGGTCCACCCACATTGTCGAAGTAGATGTCAATGCCATCTGAAGCCAGCTCCGACAAGCTATCCGCAACATCTTCAGTCTTATAGTTGATGGCACCGTCAAATCCCAACTCGTCCACAATGTAGTCGGACTTCGCGTTTGATCCTACTGTTCCAATTACCCTACAGCCGGCCATTTTGGCTATCTGACCCACTACTGCACCGACGGCGCCAGAAGCCGCGGACACCAGCACCGTATCGCCAGGGATAGGCTTACCGACCTGCAACAAACCGTGATATGCCGTCAATCCCGGCATTCCCAATACCCCTAGCGCGGTAGAAATAGGAGCTGCAGACTCGTCGATCTTGCGTGCCATATGCGCGGGGACGATACCATACTCCTGCCAGCCAATACTGCCGGCCACTACATCTCCCACATCAAGATCATCAGCCTCGCTAAGCACTACTCTGCCTACGACTTCACCGACCGTCAAACCGCCGATCGGCACTCCCGCGGCATACGATGCCCGATCTCTCATTCGGCCGCGCATATATGGATCCAGCGACAGGTACAGAGTTCTAACTAGAACTTCACCGTGCCTCGGAATATCGGTTTCCTGCTCGACCAACTCAAAATCGTCTACTTGTGGGGTTCCAAGCGGTCGATGCGCCATCGTCCACTGTCGATTCACGAGTTCTGCCATCATTCTCCTCGATTTCATTTACCGTCGCTTGAGATAGATCACAGACGCGACTTCAAGCTGATGAATCTGACTTCGCATGGTCGTCAGACTCTGTATTTTCCCGTGCCCTGGCGCTCCATGCCGCCCAGGCATAGACAGGTGCTGCAACAATAACGAACACTGCAATGCCACATACGCCCGGCAACCATCCTGAGGCACCAGAATCGGAGAGGACATTGTCCATCCAAGACTTCGCACCGGCGCCTAGTAACCCAGCGGCAGTAACGCCGGCGATAATAACTAGCCACTCCACTAGATCGTTGGGTATAGCGATTGGTTTCATCTTAAGCTGGCTCAGTTTCTCGATCAGGTTCTAAATCGTTAATCTCAATATTATCGCATTCGCAGGTTGCAGACTTTAGGGGGTGGATTGAAGGGAACGCCGTATAAGATGCTTAATTTACATGTATACTGCGCTAGTGTGAATGAACTCGCATAAAATTTCTGCATAGATTTGCGAAGCTGAGCCCTTGAACATCGATGACTGTAGCCACGACATCTGTTGCTGACGCACAACCTTCTTCGGCACGCGCCAGCGGGTCAGCTGAGCCGGTGCTCAAAGTAGAAGATCTGCACGTCTACTACGAGACCCAATCCGGGACGGTTAAGGCCGTGAACGGCGTATCGTTCGAGTTGAACGCGGGTGAGAGATTGGCGCTAGTAGGCGAATCTGGCAGCGGCAAGAGTACGATGGCGACGGCTCTGATGCGCATGACCAGGCCGCCGGGAAGAATAGTTTCCGGTTCTATCACTCTCTCCGGGCGCGACTTGCTTCAAGCCAGTGAAGACGAGATGCGTCGCGCTCGTCTGGCCGATATCGCACTAGTGCCCCAAGGCGCTATGAACTCTCTGAACCCGGTTACTCGAATTGAGAAACAGATCATCGACGGTATAGTCGATCACCAGGATGATGCATCTAGCCTCAATCCTGCACTATCTCGCTCGGAACTGCGAGAGCGAGTGTCAGAGTTGCTGATAAGTGTGGGTCTCGCGCCTTCAGTAGCGCGCATGTTCCCCCATGAACTGAGCGGCGGTATGAAACAGCGAGCGGTGTTGGCAATCGCGACCTGCTTAAGCCCCAAAGTGATACTGGCAGACGAACCTACCAGCGCCCTGGACGTAGTGGTGCAGCGTCAGATCATGCTCACGCTTGGCAAACTGCAAGCTGGTATTGATGCGGCGGTGATATTGGTGGGACACGATATGGGATTGGTGGCACAGTTCGCGAACACTATTGGCGTCATGTACGCCGGCAAGCTGGTGGAGATGGGGCCTGTGGAACAGATATTCACTGAGCCTCGACATCCTTACACCAAGCTACTGATCGAAAGTTTGCCTTCTTTCAGCGAGAAGAAGGATTTTATCGGGATTCCCGGTATGCCGCCCAGGTTGATAGATTCGCCGGTGGGGTGCTCATTCAGTCCGCGTTGCCCTTCAGTGATGGATGTATGCCGAAACACCGATCCGGTTGATATTCAGATCGGCGATGATTGGCGCGCGGCTTGTCATCTATACGCAACGGATTCTGCTAATGGCTAATCTCCTGGAACTTAATCGCGTAACAAAGATCTTTGGCGGGGGCATGTTCAACCGCTCTAACGTCACCGTCGCAGTTCAAGATGTTACTTTGGCGATTCCGGATGATCGTCCCACGATAACTGCTATCGCGGGCGAGAGCGGTAGTGGTAAAACAACTCTGGCGCGCCTGCTGCTAGGCGTTTTAGCCCCTACCAGCGGTACCGTCTATTACCAAGAGCAAGACATTCTGAATATGAAGCGTCGCGACTGGATCACATTCCGCCGCGAGGTGCAGCCAATATTCCAAGATCCGTTCGAATCTTACAATCCCTTCTATACCGTCGACCATGTGCTGAAGCGTCCGATACGAAACTTCAAGATCGCGGCTAGTCGGAGTGAGCAGCAAGCGCGCATCGAGGAAGCGTTGCATATGGTGGGCTTGCAACCTGAAGAGACGCTAGGACGATATCCGCATCAATTGAGCGGCGGTCAGCGGCAAAGGCTGATGGTTGCACGCGCGCTGGCACTGAGGCCGCGCATCATCCTCGCCGACGAGCCGGTCTCCATGGTAGACGCCTCTCTGCGCGCGACCATACTGCGCAGCATCCGCGACCTCAATCGAGATCTCGGCATCTCGGTGATATACATCACACACGACCTCACAACCGCGTATCAGATGTGCGACAATATCATCGTCATGTACCGAGGCTCGGTGGTCGAAGCGGGCACCGTGGATGAAGTGATCCAAAAGCCGCATCATCCGTATACCCAGCTCCTGATCGATTCGGTGCCGCAGCCGGATCCGAAAGTGGCTTGGGGCGATGACGACATCTCTGGCGCGGAACAAGGCGAAGAAATGGCTGCGCTTGATGCTGGTTGCAAGTTCGCACCTCGTTGTCCGTTTGCAATGGACAAATGCACTACATCCAATCCGCCACTGTACCAACTGAACGACCACCAGCTTGCCGGTTGCTTCCTTCACGAGGATTCACCGCTAGCAACCAACCCCGATATCGGCGGATCGTTCCAGTACCCAGTCATTGAGCCGGTAGAAGACTCTAAAGTGCGGGCATGATATATGCCTGAGTGACGCTCGCGTTCATCTCGGTTTCGCTCAATTTTAGTGATGCGCGCGAGACAGAAGGCGAAAAGATCGTGTAAATACGCAGAAGCTGCAGACTAAGGCAGATTCACTCTTCAGCGCAACGTTCGCTCGGGCGTAGTTTCATTGAGCCAGGCATCATAAAAGGCCGATCCATGATATTTCGGATAACGCAAACCATGAACCCAATCTTGTATCCACAGGTCTCGGTGCGGGACTAACGCTTGCAATGGAATTGCCAACGTCTGGTCCAGCATGTGTTGCTCAATCGCCTCGTATCGTCGTTGACGCTCCGCGGCATCTGGTTCAGCGGCCGCTTCGGATATCATCCTCCCAATATCGATTAGTTCAGGCGTCAGATTCTGGTCTCCGAATGCTTCTAGGATCGCGTGCAGGAAACCGTACGGAGAGGGGTAGTTTGCAGTGAAGTCTATTACTGTCATATGCACTTCATCCAGCGGACTGCCTTCGTATTCGCGAATCTCTATATCTAGCCCTAGCAGATCACGCCATGAATCAGATGTTACTGAGCGGTAATCATCCATAGATTCCGTCCAATCTACTGATAACCACAAGTCAAACTGCTCAAGCCGGTCTTCATATGAAGATACATTCAGTTCATGCTGAGCGCCTTCTCGGTCGTACGGCATGGCTTCCACTGTTGAATCCTCAAAGGCTATGGACGGCGGCACGATTCTATTCAGATTAGTCACACCCTGCGCGTAGCGCATCGAAGAGATGTTGCTCGCCTTCGCGATCGCGCGTCGAAAGTGAACATCATCGAGCGGCGGATGCGCCGGGTTAAGCGCGATCGCCAACATCCCCGGTGCCTGAGCCATTTCCACATGCGCAAACGTTCTCGCATCGTCAACGGTGTCAATACCGACATCTCCCCACACGATCCCTAAGTCGATCTTCCCTGAAATCAGGCTCCTCTGCTGGTTGATCATAGTATTGCGTGGGTCGGTCCACAGATCGGGCAGTACATTCGCCGCCACGGCGTCTAGAAATGCTGGACGTCCCCAGTAGTAATCGTTGCGCTCTATCACGCATCGCGCGTTGCTGTACGATCCTTCATCAGTATCTTCCGGTAGGGCGTACTCTGTGAGTATGAATGGACCGGCACCGATGGGAAGGCTACGCGGCCTGAGTCCAGTTAACCTGTATTCATGCGTCGGATCAAGTTCGCCATTCTCCCACACATCATCCCATTCAGCCACGTTTTCACGCTCCAACACTGATGCCACTGGGTCTGCTAGCAACATCAGAAACTCGGCATGCGGCTCACTGAGCATAACTCTGAACTGTCGATCGTCGATCACTTCTACTCCGAGGAGGTCTGACGAAGCACCGTCAAGCACTGCATCCGCCCCGCGGATAACGCCTAGCACATGATTGACTCGGCTGGTGTCGGTAGCCTTTCGGAGCGCGCGTTCCCAGCTCCACTTCACATCCGAGGCCATCAACGGGCTGCCATCGCTGAACTTGAGGTCCGATCGCAGTTGGAACTCATATAACAGACCGTCTTGACTCACTTTGAATCTTTCTGCCAGCTCAGGCTTGACTCGGATATAAGGTTCTTCCACGATCCTCGTCAGCCTGGCATGGATTTCATTCACTATCGTGATAGTTTCAAAGGAGCGAAACGCGATTGCGGAGTCTATGGCTGGGTCCGGGATTCCACAGGACCGGGCTTCGATCATTAACACGCCGCCGCGACGAGGCGCATCCGAGCTTGCGCTGGCTTCTACAGGGGCAATATGAACGGATGATTGAGGAGCGTTCTGAATCTCTACATCTAGAACCGCGGTTTCGCTATTGCCATGTGGCTCTGAACAGGCGATCATACAGATGCAGAAAAGAGTGCACGCGGCGACTAAAATCTTTACCCGCAAGGCACCACCGTTTAAGAGGTTTTGCAAGACGCAGTACAGATGCTATAGAGACTTTGCTGGAAATGTAACCTGCATATTAAGTGGGAGCTTAGACGCTACTTGAAGTGATGCTACTAGGGCGGGCGATTCACGAGAAGCTCATTCCACAAGGTTATGAAGCGGCAAATTCATGCAGAAAGCATCAGTTTATGGACGGTTCCACGATCTCTAGCACTTGATTCACGCTTACATCGTCAACGGTCTGCACCTTGCCGCTAGGCCATTTGATCTCGATGCGGTTCACTTTTTCAGCTGATCCAAGTCCGAAATGAGTGTCGAGGCAGTTCATGCTGAGGAAAGTAGAGCTGCCCAGAACGTCCTGCACTTGCGTCTCTGCTTCTCCAAAGCCATCTACATCAGCAGTCAGTGCCACCCGCGCGCCGATGGCATCGGCGTTGCTACCGGTACCGTCAATGCCTTGTCGGCCCTTCAATCTGAGCGTTATCCAGTTTCTATCTGAGGCGTTGCTCATCCATAAGAATAGTGGTCCGCGAAAGAAATCAATCGTCTTCTCAGATAGGAATACGGGGCCGTTGCTATTAGTTCCGAGCAGGTCTACCGCGCCATCGCCGTTCAAATCGCACTTGGCCAATCCCTTGCCGTTTTCGTGAAACTTGGTGTCCATACGCTGGCGATCAGGATTGAAATCTTGATGTCCGGCGTCCAACACCCCATAGTTGACGCCTTGGATATCCAGAAGGCGCGCTTCCACAGTGATGTCTTCGAATCCGCCCGCACCGTCGCCTCTCAGCATGCGTCCGGCGCCTTTGTACTTCAATCCGTTCGGGCCTTCGCCGCGTCCACCCATTGCTCCCAACCAGTATAGGTCTTGGTCACCGTCATTTTCATAATCAAAGAATGCGGTTCCGAATCCGAAGTCGTATGCCGACAATCCCACTGGCGGTTCGGCATCTTCCCATACGCTTAGGATATTGGCTTCGTCTAGCGATTCTGGCGGCAAAGCTCTACTTGGCGCGACATCGGTCTGTGGCGCCACATTGGTGAAAACGCCGATAGTGCCGACTTCTGAGTGCTCTTCAACACCGTCGTTCCGCAACAAGAAGTGGTAGCACGTTCCCCATCCTTGTTTGTGGCTATAAGCGCAGTCGCCGGATGGCACTGGAGGCACTTGATGCAATAGGAAGTGGAATCCGATATTCGTGACAAAAAGATCAAGGTCTTGATCTGAATCGTAATCGCCAACTGCGAATCCCATCCAAGCGCCTACGCTGTCCACGCCCATCTCCTGGCCGATGGAAGTGAAAGTAACTTTACCGTCCCGAGTATCGTTGCGATAGACCTTCAGCACGTCGCCGTCATCTGCTAGCCATAGGTCTAAGTCGCCATCAGAGTCGTGGTCGAAGAAAAGGCTTGCCAGCGTCTGTCCCGTAGGGTCTCCGACCTTGTTGCCGCGGGCATCTTTGAGAGTAGGATCATATCCCACAGTCACCTCGCCAGTATCGGGATCGGTCCATGTAAGCGGCTCGCCATCCGGGTCGATCATCTTGATGTTTGGGCTGATCAATCCTGCCGAATCGGTAATATCGGAGAAAGTCATATCACCGTTATTGAGATATAGCTTGTTGTAATGCCCGTGATGGCGCGGATCATCAAACCTTATGAAGTCTTGATCCAGGCGATTACCGACGAAAACGTCCAGTAGTCCGTCGTTGTCGACATCTCCACATGCGATGCTGATGGCCGCGCGTAGATTCACGCTTTCGCCGAAGGCCGACTCCGTGATGTCTTCAAAGAACTCTCCCTCTACGTTTTTAAGCATTCGATCCTTGATGGCGTTAGTTAGTTTATCGTCGCCTTCAGCCGATCGATAATCTAACTCGTCTCCAGTCAATCCATAGCCGGCTACATAGAGGTCTTGATAGCCATCATTGTCAAAGTCGCAAGCGGCTACTGCGGTGCTGTTCGACAGTGTAAGATCGGCGCCCAGTTCAATGCCCACCTCCGCGAAGCTGCCGTCGCCCTTGTTGCGGAAGAGCAGATTGGGGCCGCCGGCGGCTTCCGGCAACTCTGAATCTCCATTGGCCTGGGTGACGTAGAGGTCGATGTCGCCGTCTCGGTCAAAATCGAAGAACACCACTCCCGGATGCCAATTGTTCACAAAAGCGTTGTCTCCCAAAACCTCTCTGGTGACGTTGGTGAAGGGGATGACGGGTTCCATCCCTTCCACAACTATCGGCTGTACGGTCGGGATGGGAGTATGAGTAGACGACACGTCCGTGGAGGTTTTGTCGGGGCTCTTTTGCGTTGTCGGTTCAAAGGTTGACGAGGGAGACAAAACATTATCATCATCTCTTTGACAGGCCAATAGAGCGGCAAAGAGAATGACCACAGCTGTGATTACTGCGATTCGAAGCATCTTGAAACTTATCGTCTGTATCTGATGAAGCGGTAAAGCCAGATAATTTCAATATCGGAAAGCGAGCTACGGCATTTAACACACCGCAACCCGCTTACATCAGTTCAATGATCAGGCTCTCTGGTTCAGAGAACTACTCAGTCGGCTCCAGGTTCATGGTGATCAGGTACCAGCCGTTCCACGGCGGGTAAGGCGCTACGTATGGATCCTCAGTGCCGGGCCAGCCCTTCCAGTATCTGGTGTTATGAACGATCACATGCAACTCTTCAGCGATGTGAATCACTGGCATATCTCTGAGGAACAGATCCATGGCTTCTCGAGCGAGTTCCACATAGCGCGGGTCGTTCGGAGAGTGGAGCATGGCCTCCATCTCGTCGAGGATCTCGTCCATGCGCTCATTCTCGTATCTTCCGCCCTGCACTGCGCCGGCATAGTTTTCGCCAGGGGGCGCGGAGTTCTTGGAGTGATACGACTTAAAGGTGTCGTAAGGCTCATTGATAGATCCGCACTGCACCCAAACCACTTCGGTTTCACCCATTGTAAGCCGATCGCCGATAGTGGCTGGCTCTCCTTGCTTAAAGACGGCATTGAAGCCGGCTTCTTGCAGCTGCTTCTCGAGGAATGGCCCCTGCGGGCGGATCCAAGACGGGATTTCAAGCGTGATGTCTACCCTCTCGCCGTCTTTAGTCCAGAAGCCGGCATTGTCCTTCGAATAGCCAGCGGCGGTCATGCGCTGTTCAACCTTTTCCATGCTGTGCTCGCCGGGATTGTATTTGTCGATGATGTCTTGCATCAGCGGCAGATATTGCTTAACGCCGTAGGACGAGAAGGGAACCACTACAGACGGGATGCCTCCCTCGTAAGCGATGCTGGTGATCTCTTCACGGTCGATGGCATGATTGATAGCCCAGCGGACATCACTACTGGCGAAGTGCTTCTTCTGGTTGTTAAGTATCAGCACGAAATTGCATCCGTCTGGCGCGCCCCATATCGGGCCTTCAAAGTTCCAAGATCTCAGCGAATCGTTGAAGCTCTTGGCGGCCTCAAAGGTACCCTTCAGCAACGGCGGCCCTACATCTAGCTGGTTGGAAATGTATAGCTGCGACGCTATATCGTCGTTTGCCACGGGGATGTACTGTATGCGCTCGACTTTCGGCTGGGATTGGAATCCGATCTCGGATGCCCACCAGTTATCACGGCGATCATAGATCTGGACTTCCGGAGTTGAAAGCGCCAGTCGATAGGCACCGGTTCCGAGCGGCCATCCCTTACCCGGATCGTAATTGTTGAAGGTGAGGGGATCTTGATCTTCCCAGACGTGCTTGGGAACTATAGGCGTATGATTCTCCCATCCGAAACCGAACTGCACTTGGAAGAAGCGCGGGTCAGGTCGGTTGAGATGCATTGTCAGGTTGTAGTCATCATGCACTACCACCTCTTTGATCATGTCTTTCCAGTAGGTAGAGCGTGAAAGTTCCGGCGCACTTGCGATAACCATATCTACCGTGAACTTCACATCATTTGCGGTAAACGGCACACCGTCAGACCACTTGGCGCCTTCTCTGATTTTGACGTCGATCACATCCAACGTGTCGTTGTATTTGAACGATTCCCCGAGCCATGGAATGATATTCCCCTCATTGAGGTTGGTGTAAAAGAGAAACTCAAGCAGTCCCTTTTCGGAAGCATGGCGGGCATGAGTGTTACCTGGCAACCACCAGTTAAAGTTCTCCACATTATCGTGCTGGGTGCGGTAGGCGTCGCTCCAGTGAGTGATGACGAGAGTGCGGTTGCGCGGCACTTCCTTGAGCGCGCCTGGGTCCGGCGTCGGCGTAACTTCCACCGTTTTTTCGACGATTTTCTCTTTCTCCACTTCAACCGTCTCGATGACCTTCCGTTCTATCTCAACCGGCTTGTCAACTAGGACCGTCTCCACAACCTTTACTTCGACCGCCTTTTCGACGACTACTGTCTCCACCACCGTCTCAGTATCTCCGCCACATGCTAGGGCAACGACAAAGACCGACAACACAGCAATAGCCGCCAACATCCATCGATATCTTCTTATTGACATATCTTCACTGAACCTCCAACTTTAAGCAGTCTGATCGCTAAAACCGATCTTGCTTTCCGATAAATTTTCGTTACTGAAATGCTTAGGTCGCCAAAACCCGCAATACTCAGACGGCAATTAATGCAAATAACATTCACAAGTTAACGCAACTTTAACAGAAATGTCAACCCTCTGTAGGCTGAAAACTGGGCATGTTGGGCACTTACTCTGAGAGTAGATTTCGTGTGAATACAGTCGTGTGAATACAGTATTAGAGGCGAACGTATTTTCGGCTCTAGCCGGCATAGCAAGGGCTTGCTACACTTTTCTGTCTCAAATCTGGTCAATGATTCGCGGGCATACTCGCGTGCCAGAGCAGAAGAATCGAACTCTATCCGGCTGCGGCTGCTTGCGTGTGTCTGATGTAATCTGCGACGACGTTGATCTGCATCACAATCACATCACCGCTTCGCAGTTGTTCTCATAGAAACAGCCCCCATACAGTTCTGCCATATTGCCTATGTAGCGTTGACGCAACGATTCAAACACCTTGCCTTCGCGGTTGAGGATACGAATGCTGTGCGACGTCTGGCTGGTGTATTGCGGCAACTCTCTCAAACGCGCCGAGAGCAGAGCATCGGTAGCACGCTTAGTAAGCCACCATCCCTTTTCGGCGGCGTTACGGATAAGAATTACGGTTGTTAGACGGGTACTATACGTCCGTTGGCACCGTTTTTAGCACTTATCCACGCGTTGGTGTAACTGATACGATGTTCAGGCAAAGGAGATGTGGGGATCGCTGATAGCTATAGGGCGGGTCATTCCACAAGTATCTTGACTAATCAGTGGATGAGGGTTAAATTAACTGGCAACACATCACCGTATCTACCTCAACAATGACCATAACCTACATCGCACGCCGCTTCGGAATCTTTCTGCTGGTTGTCTTTGTCGGCGTAACACTGATCTTTCTACTTACTCGTCTGGCGCCTGGCGACCCCATCCAAGCCAAAGTGCTGGCTCTTGAAGCCCAGGCCGGCAACACTGGAGGCGACATCGGACCAATCGTTCAGGCTTACCGAGATAAGTTCCAGCTTGACGGCCCGTGGCACGTTCAGTATGCCACCTATCTTTCCAACCTAATACGGGGAGATTTAGGATACTCGATGACGAACTATCCTGCCACCGTGTCCGACAAAATCTCCGCCGCCATGCCATGGTCGATCGGTCTCATCGGCGTGACGACTATTTTGGCGGTGATGATCGGCTCATTGATCGGCGCACTTATCGCTTGGCGCAGTTCCGGCAGCGCCGCATATGCCATCCTGGCGGTAAAGATCACGCTTCCCATCCTTATGGTTGCAGCCGCGATCCCCTTCTTCCTGCTCGGTCTAATCCTCCAGTTCGTATTGGCCTTGAACTGGAAGCTATTGCCGCTAGGGTTCGGCGTGGATCCTGGCTTCATCATGAGTTGGAACATTGAGACACTAGTTCAGCTAGTTGAGCATGCCATCTTGCCTGCCGCTTCAATAATCCTAGTGAGCATCGGAGTTTGGGGACTTGGCATGCGCGCCATGATGGTGACGACAGGGGGTGAGGATTACATGGTGCTGGGAGATGCTAAAGGTCTGAAAGAGCGTCGTCTCTTCTTCGGCTACGCGGTGCGCAACGTCTTGCTGCCGCAATCTACCGCATTCGCCCTCGCGTTGGCAGGGGTAGTCTCGGGACAGGTGCTGGTAGAAGTGATCTTCAACTATCCCGGTCTAGGCTTGTTGCTCAGAAACGCTATCGGCGAAAGCGACTACTTCATGATTCAAGGCATCACTTTAGTGCTGATCTTTGCCATCGCATTCGCCCTCTTCATCATGGATCTGATCTATCCATTCATCGACCCGCGCATAACTTACAAGAGTAGTTGAACCCAGATTCGCATTCACGGCATCAGGGGCAAAATAAACATGGACGCAACTCAACAGCAATCCGAGTCGACCGATTCAGTAAGCAGGCGATTAGTCGGCGCTGTCGCGGGAACCTTGAGATTCGCTCGCGACAATATGAAGATCACCATCGGGTTGTCGATGGTGATGTTGATAGTCTTGTTCGGATCTGCTGGCCCGTTGTTTGTAGATCTGGAAAATGCTGAAGTAGGCTCTTTCAGAGATGCGCTTGGGCAATCTCCCTCAGCGAAGCATTGGCTAGGCACGGATCCTAATGGCCGCGACATGCTGGCTTGGCTGATAGACGCGACTCCGGAGTCTTTGCGAGTAGGCATATTGGCCGGCGCGCTCGGAGTATTCTTCGGCGCCAGCATCGGATTCATCGCTGGCTACTACGGTGGGTGGATAGACGCAGTGTTGCGCACCTTCACGGATATCATGCTGGTGATACCGGGCCTGCTCGTGCTGATAGTGCTGGCCAGCATAGTCGATGTAGTGTCGCTGGAACTTTTGGCAGTGGTTATCGCGCTCTTCGCCTGGATGGGCACCGCGCGCGTCATTCGCGCGCAAGTGCTCTCGTTGAGAGAGCGACAATATGTGGAGATCGCTCGTCTATCCGGCGAAAAAGGCATCTACATCGTATTCTTCGAACTGATGCCCAATCTCATGCCCTTCCTGCTGGCATCATTCGTCTCATCGCTGATCGGAGCCATACTAGCGGCGTTAGGGCTTGAGTTCCTCGGCTTAGGAGCGACCCACGTCTCGACTCTCGGCAACATCCTTTACTGGCAGAATTCCTACAATGCCGTGATCAGAGGCATGTGGTGGTGGTGGGGACCGCCGATAGTGATCTTCATCATTTTGTTCTCAGGGATGTTCATCGCCTCTATCGGCTTGGATGAATGGGCCAACCCGAGACTCAAGCAGCGCGCATGATTCAACCGGATCAATCTATAGACATCTGTCTGATTCTTATCATGCCATTCCCATCTCGGTCACAGCCTGCACGGCATGATGCAATCGATCATTGAAAATCACTGATATCAGAATCTCGGTATTTCAACTGCCGACTCAGACGCCATTCTTCAACCTGCGTCTCCATACACAGAATGGGCGCGAAGCATGGCGCTCCGTTCAAACTCGTCCCCATCCCGATGAATGTCATGTGTTGCACGTGGGCACCGACGAAGGGATCGAGGGCATCTGCACGGTCGGGGATGCGCGCTACACTGCTATGCGCCATCTAGATTTAGAGCATCTCAGACATCTAGCCATCAGGGAAGATCCGTTAAACCGCGCAAGATTAAACTCCAAAATCCGAGCGGCGAGTAGACATATGTTTACGATGCCAGGATGGTTCGGAGCATTCGACAACTGTTTGTGGGACATTGCGGGAAAAGCGGCAAGCAAGCCGATTCATGAGCTAATAGGCACGGTTCGCGATCGTGCCCCTGCCTACTACAACTATCGCAGCGGCGGTACTTTGGAGCAAGCCAAATCCGATGTCGAATACGCTCTGGCACAAGGGTTCACCGCGGTCAAGGATCATCTAAGTCGGTCAGTAGATGAAAATATCAGACGGTTCGGCGAGATACGAAAGCTGTGCGGAGACGATATTGACATCATGCATGATGCTGCCGGTGCCAAGTACGAGCTGAAGGACGCCATCAAGGCGGGCAAAGCACTACAGGAGCATGGATACCGATGGTTCGAGGAGGCGTTGCCGGATCGCGATTTCAACGGTCTGCGTAGACTCTGTGAAGAATTGGAGATGCCTATCTTGGCGCTAGAGACGCTGATGCATGAGCCGGAGATCAGCAAGGTGTGGCTGGAACAAGGCGCGTGCGATCTGGTGCGGGTAAACGCTCGGCATGGAACTACTGCGCTTCTAGACGTAGCGGATCATGCTGAATCGCACGGCGCGAACGTAGAGATGAATGGTCCGGGAGGGCTGTTCGGCTTGATCCACGTGAATCTGATGTGCGCCATCCAGAACGCTTCGTACTACGAGTATTTCCCCGGGGGTAGCAGAGACGAGCTGGGGCGTGAGATCGGGCTTCTGAACCCGCCGATACCGCGCGATGGCTTCGTCTCGCCACCTAATCGTCCGGGCTGGGGCGCAGTCTGGGACTGGGACTATTTTCACAAGGTGCGCGTGGGGGAGCTGTGATAAAGGTGCTCCCATATGTACAGTATCAGAATCCATATCCTGACGGTTTAAATGATGCGTATTTCTTGCATAAACTCAATTCTGGTGTATATTTTGAGCAGCGATCGGTGGTAATGAACGACCACTGGTCATGAATATAGTTATTCTTCTTGGGCTGCTTTATCTGGCCTGAAGATATTGTTGATTTAGGAGAGAATGTATGAATAAAAATGTGTTGCGTAACCTGCCATTAACGAGACGCTATACCAGGGCGTCTGCATGGATACTGTTGCTTGCAGCATCCTCAGTGGCGTTTTGGGTTGCTTGCGGCGAAACGGTAGTAGAGACTGTCGTTGTAAGAGAGCAGGTGGAAGTGCCAGTTGTGCAGACGGTGGTCGTGACCGAGCGCGAAGAGGTGCCGGTGGTCCAGACAGTGGTTGTGACCGAGCGCGAAGAGGTGCCGGTCGTTCAGACGGTGGTCGTGACCGAGCGCGAAGAGGTGCCGGTCGTTCAGACGGTGGTCGTGACCGAGCGTGAAGAGGTGCCGGTCGTCCAGACCGTCATCGTCAAAGAACAGGTACAGGTAGAGGTGCCCGCGGCGCAACTGATATCTGGCAATCCACAAGGGACTATGGTTATAGCTGAAGGTAGCGTTGGTGTCCCTGTCGGATATCCTGCCGGGTGCGTGCCCGGGTGCGGAAATCAGAAATTCCGAATGGGTGCGTATGAAACCCTGTTGTTTCTAGACAACGAAGCCAACGTGATCCCTCGGCTAGCAACCGATTGGACAGTTGCCGACGATCAGTCTTGGGTAGATTTCGATATTCGGCGCGGCGTAAACTTCCATGGCGGATACGGCGAAATGACAGCCGAGGACGTTGCTTGGAGTTTTAATAATGCCAACCCAAACACTAACCGCGACTCTCGGCATGACCAAGCCGGTGATTTCAGAGGTATGGCCAAAGACTTTGAGGTGATCGACCCGTCCAAGGTGCGAATGCATGTGAACGTTTGGGAGATCGGCGTGCTACGGCGCAACCTCAGCCCATACTGGCAAAGCATGGGTGTGCACAGCAAAAAGGTGTTTGACGAGTTCGGACCTGAGGGCATGGTAGATCAATTCATAGGCACTGGCCCGTTCGAATTTGAGACTTGGAAGTCTGATGACCGCGCAGTGTTGAACGCGCTGAGCGAACATTGGCGCAAAGTCCCTGAGATGGCGCGAGTAGAGATTCTCGCAGTCCCAGAAGCCGCCGTCCGCAAGACGATGCTGGAAACGGGACAGGCACATGCGGCGAATGTCTCGCTGAAGGATATCCCCAGCCTGCAAGAAGCCGGCTTCGCGGCACAACCGACCGCGGCACGCATGAACGGAATCTATTTCGGCGGCAACTACTGGGTCACCAATGGCATCATCGACGGTGCCGAACTCGATCGCAAAGGATACGATACCTCTTTGCCCTGGATCGGTGAATGGGGCAACGACGAATCTATGATATCGGCGCAGAAGGTCCGTCACGCCCTGGCTATGACCATTGACCGCGCGGGCATCAACGATGCCATCTTGGACGGATTGGGTTGGGAAAACCACATCACTCAGCTATCAGTCAATTCACAGACTTGGGCAGATATGGCAGAGTCTCATGGCTGGGCATGGGAATTCGACCGCGACGCGGCCAAGAAACTGATGGAAGAAGCCGGACATAGCGATGGTTTCGAGCTGACGCTCTGGACTGGGGTTGGCACCCACGAAGAGATCGCCACCGCGATTGCGGCCGAATGGCTCGCCACTCTGAACATCAATGTCAGTCTGGATCTATCGCCTTATTCCGAGCATCGTCCGAAACTGGTGAATCTATCGTACAACCAGCTTCAGTACCGCACTTGTGGCGACAGCTTCTCGGCGCTAAGCGTGGACTTGCCAAAATCTAACGAATCGACTACTCATAAACTGGGCGGAACCATTTGCGCCGGCAGTCTCACCCCTCGTTGGGACGAGCTGTTCGAGCAGATGAAGAGTGAGCTTGATAAGCGAAAGCGTGTCGAGCTGGCAGTAGAGTCTTTCGACTACACTCGTGAATCGGCCATCGCAGTAGGCGTATCAGAGCAACCGGCGTTCAACACTTTCGACGGTGACAACATCAAGAGCTGGCCGATTCCGCCTCAGATGTGTATCGGAGGATGCGGCTGGTTCAATCTTGAAGAAGTTGAGTGGTCGCCATAGTTTATTAGCGTGAAGCAAAAGCATCCGTACAATCATGCCCTTGCAACTCGTTAAACAACTGACCGCTCTCTGGCTTTAAGCATTGAGTGCATGAATCAACAGAGACGTCTTTTCTTAACGGATGGCTATAGCACACACTGCTATGTCGTTCGGCTAGAGGAGGCGTCTGCTGTTAATATCCGACCGAAGATTAGCCAATGCGGAAATTCCTGGCATTAAGGTTCATCTACGCGATCATCGCGGTGCTGGGCGCGATGATGATCATCTTTGCTCTGTCGCGTCTCTCCGGTGATCCGCTGGATTTATTTCTGGATGAATACGGCGGTGCCCTGGCCGAAGAGACGCGAGAGAAATTGCGCGCCGAATTGGCTCTAGACCAGAACGTAGTGTTTCAATATGTGATTTGGGTCGCGAGATACATGAGAGGCGAGTTCGGCGATAGCCTGTTGCATCAGCGTCCGGTGATAACAGTGGTGCAAGAGAGATTCTGGGCATCGATACAGCTAGGGCTTGTCGCCTGGATATTCGGAACGTTGCTGGGAGTGCCATTAGGCGTCCTTTCGGCAGTGCATAGAGGGCGCCCATTAGACTATTTCGCCAGAGGATTGGCGCTTATAGGACAGGCCGCGCCGGTATTCTGGGTAGGCATCATGGCGATCCTGCTCTTCTCCGGCGTGTTGGAATGGCTGCCGTCCGGCACTCGGGGAGATGGATTCTCGGTGCAGCACTATATCCTCCCGGCGATAGCATTAGGCTGGCTGCCAGCCGCGGCCTATCTGCGCATCACTCGCTCCGCAGTGCTAGACGTGCTGGAATCTGAATACGTCAAGTTTGCACGCGCTAAAGGAGTGGATGCGAACCGCATCATCTGGAAACACACTTTCCGCAACGCGCTGATACCTCCACTCACGCTTTCTGGACTGATACTCATCGGCTTCATCAACGGCACCACCGTCATTGAGACCGTATTCTCATGGCCCGGCTTGGGGCGCGTAGCCGTTCAGGCGGTGCAGGGCAACGACTTTCCGCTGATATCTGCCATCACATTCCTCACGATGGTGCTATACGTGGCGGTGGTTTTGGCGATGGATATCATCTACGCTTTTCTAGACCCTAGGATCAGATACGGATAATCGGCGTCATGACTACTGAATCTGAAGTTAGAGACGCGCGCGATGCCACAATTTCCCCTCGGGAGGTAAACCGTCGGGATGTTCTGGGGTGGTTTGGATACGGATTTTACGTTTTACGCCGTTGGCCGATCATTCCCGCGGTCATCATATTCACATTGCTGTT
This sequence comes from Dehalococcoidia bacterium, assembly GCA_963422715.1. Taxonomy (GTDB): domain Bacteria; phylum Chloroflexota; class Dehalococcoidia; order Lucifugimonadales; family Lucifugimonadaceae; genus Bin127. The sequence continues at coordinate 2,245,781 of OY730475.1, forward strand.
CTGCGCTACATTCGCAGATATCATCGCCCCAAATGACCCGTATGTGAGCTCGCTGAGCGATCGCAACACGGCACCGTTAAGCAACGGAAAATCTGGGCAATACTACATATTGGGAAGTGATTTCGTGGGGCGCGATATTCTAAGCCGCGTCATTCACGGCGCGCGTATATCAGCGCTAGTGATGCTGGCATCGCTTTCGGTGGGGGTCACGGTAGGCACCGCTCTAGGCCTGATCGCCGGCTACTTCGGCGGACATATAGACGAAGTGATAATGCGTATCGTGGATGTTTGGGCCGCGCTGCCCTTCATCATGTTCGCGCTGATAGTGGTGAGCATATTCGGGCAGGATTTCAAGATACTAGTCGCACTGCTTGCATTGCTGTCTTGGCCGGGCGCGGTTCGCTTAGTGCGGGCGCAAACGCTCAGCCTGCGCGAGGCCGACTACGTGGCTTTCGCGAAGATCGCCGGAGCATCGCCTCCCCACATACTGTATCGCCACATTCTGCCGGGAGTGCTAAACATCGTGGTAGTCAGCGCTACGCTGGGCATCGGAGGCATCATACTCACTGAAGCGACGCTAAGCTATCTAGGGGTTGGTATCCCGCCGCCCACGCCAGCTTGGGGCGCGATGGTGGCCAGCGGACGCGAATACATCGGCGACTCGTGGTGGCTCTCGGCCATACCCGGCATCGCTATCTTTTTAGTGGTAATGGCTGGCAACTTCCTGGGCGATTGGATGCGAGACCGTTTCGATCCCAATCTGCGTCAACTCGACTAATAGCCTCCTAGCTCTCTGATGGGCTAAATCGACCGCACGGACAACCCTATTAGACGATGCATCTATTCGGGCAAAATACGCTCTGGCGCACTGTCGTCCATCCAAACGCCTTTGAACATGGAACCCGGATACTTAGGAATGTGTAGGTCATGCACCCATGGCTGCACACGTATATCGGTGAAATCTTCAATCGCGAATAGCGGCAAAGCCAAAGCACGATCCACTATACGCGCCTCAACCTGATGGTAAATTTGGAATCGTCTTGCCGCATCGGGTTCTCTGGCGGCATCTTCCATCATGCTCCGGATGACGCGCAACTCGCTTGAGGACGGTTGCTCGCCGAACACCGAGTTGAAACGGCGCAGAACCGCGTTCGGATGCGGATAAAGTGGCGACATCACCGTAAAGTCAATCTCTCGGCTACCTTCTTCGACTGCTTCCCAATAGGCATCAAAATCAACTTCGTATTCAACCGAGAGTCCAAGCGCCTCTCGCCAGCCGTTCAAGAGGTTGATCACTGAGTCAGTGTAAAAGCCTAGCTCGTCAGTCACGTGCCTAAGAGTAAAGTTATATATATCGTGGGCATAAGTGGAAAGGGATAGCTCATCCTGTGCGTTTTGAGGTCGTACCCCAGCGATTCTATGGAGATATCTTCGCTTCTCATGCTGGACGGCAACAATCGACGCGCTACGGGTATAGATGCATCCTGAAATATCCTGCTGACATTCGCAGATGCCACCAGCGCGCGGCGAAAGTGAAGATCATCATACGGCGGCAACGACGGGTTGAATGCCAAGAAGCCGATAAACGGTTCACGGTCGATGGGTTGCAACTTTCCATAGATCATTTCGTCACCAGATCGAACGCGCTCAGCAACATCTGGATAGACATAAGCGTAGTCGATTATTCCATTCTCGAAGGCGGTGTTTTCAATGGCCTCGAAATCATCCGGCGATTCAGAGTGATCCGACAGAACATCAGTGGCGTAGACCACTCCATCCAGCAGATAAGAAGCGCAGTCCCAATGGTGTTCGTTCCGTTTGAGCGCGCACCTGTCGTTGCCAGAAGATCGATACTCTATAAGCTGGAACGGCCCGGCTCCGACTGGGAGAGTGTCGTGATTGAATGTCCGTTCGATTTCCACGGTTGAATCTGCATTGTTCCATTTCATGCCCCAAGTCAAGACATTCCCACGTTTCAACACCGATGCTATAGGATCGCCCAGCAGTGCCGGGAAATCAGGCGTCGCGCGCGTTAAGGCTACCGATACGGTTCGGTCATCCACCACTTCTATACCGATCAGATCATCGCTCAGCTCAAGCGCGACATCTTCTGCGCCCTCTATGCTTCCTAGAACCTCGTTCGCTCGGCTGGCCCCTGTTGACATCGCCAGTGCCCGCGTCCAGCTCCATTTCGCTGTCAACGGACTGCCGTCGCTGAACTTAAGGTCCACGAACTCATAGCGGCGTCCATCATCTTTCAACGAATAGCTAGCCGCAAGCTCGGGGCGAGACGTTGCCGCCGGATCATCTACGACTCGCATCAAGCCCGCGTGTATCTCCCAGACCAACGGAGTAGTCAAGAAATTCAGTCCCGCGGACGCACGATCAATCGCCGGATCCGGAATTGTGCAGTAGTTAGTGAAAAGGCGCATCATGCCGCCGCGTTTGCGTCTATCTTCATCGAAACTCGGTTCATTGTCGCTGGCTGATTCTTCCGAGGTTGGCGGCATTTCAATGCCATAAGTTGCTGAAACGGCCAAATCTGGTTGACGAGTAGATTCGGCGCATGCTGTAAGAAGGATCATGATAGCGAGCGGCATCATCATCGACAAGTATGAAATAGCCCGATGCCAGGATACTCGAAGCAGAGATACTTCGTCCATCGAACCATCAGGATGAGTGATCTGGCGTCTCTTGAGTAGATAAGCTATGATCAAGATTTCGAGACGAAACACTGCACTACCAAAATCAAGCGAGTGTGTAGATGGTTTACCACTTATATACCTGGCGTTTACAAGCCGATTAAGTACCGGCGATGCTGGAATGAATTAGAGAGGAACTGCTGATCGCGCGCGACACGTGTTCATAGCAGAATCCGATTATATTAAGGTGCTAAAGGAACGCCGGACGCATTTCATTGCGTCCATGTTGCGTGATGAAAGTGCACGCATGCACATAGACAGGTCGGCAATTTCCACGCCATCGGTATCATTAGTAAGATATCAGCATGGCTACCATCACTTTCGATACTCATCTAGCAGTGAAGCAGCTGACTGAGTCTGGCTTCGATGAGAAGCAGGCCGAAGCCATGGTATCCACTTTCAGCAAAGCCGTGCACCAGGGCGATCTGGCTACCAAGAGGGACGTTACTGAAATCAAGGCCGATATGCGTCAGATGAAGGCCGAACTTGAGATGAGCATCTTACGCATGGCGCTTATAACTATCGGCGCGACTACAGCCTTAGTTTCAGTCATCATGGGTATCATGTTCCAGGTGATGCAATAGCAGCAATCGGTATCAGCCCCGGCGGCGGCCATCTATGCAATCGAGCTGGCCAAGGGCGCTCGCATATACTCTCTCATGCCTGAAACAGAATGCGTAGGAATAACGAATGGGCGCGCTAATGGCGACAGCTGGTGATCAAGATCAACTTTTCGTGAGATAATCCATCTCCGGCCGCAAGTCCCAGCGATGAGTGTCCGGAGGATCCACGTTGCGCGCCCACTGCACCATCAACTCCTGCTCTGACTTCAGTATTCTCATGCGCTCACGCACCCAGTTCGGATCCCATCCGTCGAGAACCCGATCCATCATCTCGTCTCTGATGCTCTTGCAACTCGGATCACCGTTGCGATCTTGCAGTTCGTGTGGGTCTTCGGCAAGATTGAATAGCTGGGGTTCAAAACCGTGATAGTAGTTGAGTTTCCAGCCGCCAGAACGCACCATGCGATTCTGCACCCCTCCCGGCCGGGCGTGGATATCGGCACCGCCGAGATTGGGTGATTCTGCGTTTCCGACCGCTGAGTCATTCATGCAGTACTCGCTATAGACTGCCTCTTTCCATGGTGCTGTATCAGGATTTTCGATCAGCGGAATAACGCTCTGGGCATGTGACCTTGGCAGCTGAGGAGCGTCAGCTGCATCGAGCATAGTCGCGGCGAGATCGAACTGATCGATAGGACGATCTATGACTTTTCCGGCGGGCAATCTTCCCGGCCAAGAGACTATCGCCGGCACTCGCGCCGCATCCTCATAGAAAGTCTGCTTCCACCAAAGCCCGTGCTCACCCACCTGCTCGCCGTGGTCGGAGGTATAGATGATAATAGTGTCATCCATGAAGCCATTCTCTTCCAACGCGCCCAATACATCGCCGATGAGCTGATCGGTGCGGTCGCACAAAGCCCAATACGCGATGCGAGCGCGCAAGATTTCGGCCTCAGAAACTTCTACAATGCCGGTCCTTTCGCGCCACCAGCGTATGTAAGGATGGCACTGAGCGATCGGTTCCGCGGGAACAGCGGGCATCGTTACTCGTCCCGAATATTTGTCATAATCGTCTGGCCGTGCCACAAACGGTTGATGCGGCAACATCATTCCGATGGAAAGGCATAGCGGCGATTCGTCTTGTCCGGCGCGTCGTGCAATTCCTTTATTGTTGATGAAATTTACTGCCGACTGCACCACATATTCATCATGCACTTCATACGCGCTTTGCCCCTTTCCCGATAGTTCCAAGCTTACTCTAGCCGGGCCGGCAGTGCCATGCAACATGCCGTGGTCTACTGCGCGCGGACTGCCGGGATGGTTCGGGCTATGATCACCGACATATCGGCGCGAGAAGCCGTGCAGCTGATCCGGCCCGTTATAGTGCATTCTTCCTATCTGCACCGGGTCGTATCCGGCCGCGCCCAGCGCATGAGCGTATGTTGGCACCGCAGAGCTCAGTATCTGATCATTTGTCCAAATTTCAGTTTCATATGGGTATCGTCCCGTGACCAGCGCGGTGCGAGAGGGCACGCAAATGGGAGATCCGCAGTAAGCCGCGGTGAAAATCGTGCCTCGCGACGCTAGACGATCCAGGTTTGGCGTTTCAACTATAGGGTCGCCGTAGGCTCCGATGACGGCTGGATTGTGCTGATCGGACTGTATATAGACGATGTTGGGGGCAGATAGATTAGACATTCAGTGGAATTGGTTCCGCTATCGTATAGGTTGGAAAGTAAACAAGATCTCAAGATCTGAAAGATGTGAGCCATTCAGCAGTGGCTATAGGCGATTCATCATACAGGAAACACTTTGCGGCGCGGTCAGCATCGGTCTGATAGAGGGATGGCACAGCTTCATCACACCGTTCCATGGCGTGCAGACATCGATCAGAGAACTTGCAACCAGTAGTCTCGCTTGCTTCGTCTATAGATAGCAAGGCATCAACACCCTCTTCCCATCCGCCTCCAGAGCGCATCTGAGGGATCGATTCAACTAGCAACTGGGTATAGGGGTGCTTAGGATCCTTGATGACTCGCTCCACAGTCCCCTGTTCCACGACCGAGCCTTTGTACATGATGATGATCTCGTCGCATATCTGGTAAGCGGTGGTGAGATCGTGGGTAACATATACCACGGAGATTCCCAAGTCGCGGTTCAAGGTTCGAATGCTCTCCAGTATCGTGGCTCTCAGCGACGCATCGACCATGGATACGGGTTCATCTGCCAGTATGACGCGCGGCTTGAGCAGCAGCGCGCGAGCTACCATCATGCGTTGGCGCTGGCCGCCGCTCAGCTGATGCGGATAACGTCCAAGCATCTCTTCCGGGCGCAATCCCACGGTTTCCAGTGACTCATTGATGAGCTGTACTCGCTCTTCTTTAGATTCCGCCAATTTGAACTTGTCGATCGCGACGTGTAGGAGATGATCGGCTTTGTAGAAAGGGTTGTAGACCTCAAACGGATCTTGGAAGATGGGCTGCACTTCCCGTCTGAAGCCACGCCGCTGGGAGCTAGACATCTTAGACAAGTCCAAGCCGTCATACATGACTGAGCCCTGCGTCGGGTTGATAACTCCGAGCAAGAGTCGAGCCAAAGTAGTTTTTCCACTCCCGCTCTCACCAGCCACTGCGGTGATTGTAGG